>NZ_CP115464.1:0-2400000 GCF_027912515.1 Brevundimonas sp. NIBR10 | reverse complement strand
ATGGACTCACGTTGTACGCCCACCCGTCGCCGAAGCGCGAGGTCCACGCCTTCGACCTTGATCCCGCTACGGGACGACTGTCCAATCGCCGCACCTTTCTGACCCTGGAGCCCGGGTTCGGCTTCGTCGACGGCGCGACCGTCGATACGGACGGCGGCTACTGGCTGGCAGTCGTCGGCGCGGGTGCCCTGCGACGCTACACACCGGACGGAGCCCTGGATCTTGAGATACCGCTGCCCTTCTCAAATCCGACGAAGCCTGCGTTCGGCGGTCCCGACATGAGGACCCTCTACGTCACCTCCACCAAACTTCGGATCGGCGAGGAGGGCCGTCAGGCCAACGGCGGCATCTTCGCATTGCGGCCAGGCTATGCAGGCGTGCCGGACACATATTTCGCCGGCTGACAGATATCGCTCGGGCGGGCATTTCGCCGCCGATCATTGCCAACCTCGATTAATGTACCTCAGCTGTTGCATTAAGCTTGGACGCCTCCTTAGGAAGGGAGGCTACGAGGGAACAGGGATCTATGGCTGAACTTCGCCTTGCGCGTTCGGGAGCACAGTATGTTCCTCGCGCCTGACGGCCATGAAATCGAGATCGCGGATGCGGCAGCAAGCTTCCTTGCCGAGGTGATGCCTATTGCACGCCTGCACGGCGCCGCCCCCCAATCGAGCGCGGCCCTGCGTCTCACGGTCGGCGAAATGGGCTGGTTCGCCCTGGCGCTGTCGGAAGAGAAGTCAGGCAGCGGCCTTTCGCCTGTCGAGTTTGCCCTGTTTTTTCGGGAGGTCGGACGTCAATGCGGTCCCGTTGACGTGCTCGCGCAATGTCTCGCCGTCCTCCTGGACATGGACGATACCGCACGCGCCGATCTGCTTTCAGGCAGTACCGGTGTCGTGCTCGCGGTCGGTCAAGGACTGCGTCTCCTCGGCTCTCCTGACGCGGTCTATGCCCTGGACGTTTCTCCAACCGGATCGCGTCTTCTTCATCTGGGCGAGACGGAAGCGGACGAACGGCCGTCCCTGGACCCAGCGACCCCCATGCGATCGATCACGAGCCTGCCGACGACCGCCGTAGCCACCGCCTCAGGCGAACATGTCTGGCGAATGGGCCAGTTGGGCGTGGCGGCGATGCTCATCGGCCTTGGCGAAGCGGCGCTGGACCAGATCGTCGCCTACGCGAAGATCCGCGAAACGTTCGGGCGCAAGATTGGGTCGTACCAGGCGGTTCGCCATCCGTGTGCAGACATGGCGCTGCGCATCGAAGCGGCCCGGTCGCAACTCTGGTACGCCGCAACGGCCCTGAAGGAGGGACGCGGGGATGCCGGCGTGCACCTCGACGCGGCCAAACACCTCGCCAACCAGGCTGCGGTGGCCAACGCCGACACCAATATCCAGCTTCATGGCGGCATCGGCGTGACCGAAGAGCACACGGCCCACCTTTACCTTAAGCATGCCCTGCTGCTGGCCAAGCTGTTCGGCGCCAAACGTCCCTTGCTAGCCAACCTGCTTCATGCCCAGGCAGAGGTTTAAAGCATGGACCTTCAATACTCCGAGGCCGACCGTGAATTCCGCGAACGTGCGCGCGCCTGGCTCGTGGACGCCGTGCCGAAACAGCCCCGCCCGGCTCATGGCGCGGAAGCAGCGAGCTTCGACCGCGCCTGGCAGCGCAAGATGTATGAACACGGCTGGGCGGGCGTTGCCTGGCCAAAGCAATACGGGGGCCTGGGCCTCACCGGCTTGCAGCAGGTCATCTGGTACGAGGAACTCGCCCGCGCCCGCGCGCCTCACTATATCAACACCACCTATATCGCCCTGATGCATGCCGGGCCGACCCTGATCGCGCGCGGCACAGACGCGCAGAAGGCCTTCCATCTGCCCAAGATCCTCTCGGGCGAGGCGCTCTGGTGTCAGGGCTTCTCGGAGCCCAATGCGGGCTCGGACCTGGCCTCGCTCAAGACGCGGGGCGACGTCGGCAACGACGACATCGTCGTGAACGGCGCCAAGATGTGGACGACCGACGCGAAGTACGCGGACTATCAGGAACTGCTGATCCGCACCGATCCCGCGTCAGAAAGGCACAAAGGGCTGACCTGGCTGATCGGCGACATGAAGGCGCCCGGCATAGACATCAAGCCGATCCGCACCATGCTGATGGACGAACACGTCAACACCGTATTCTACGACAACGTCCACATCCCGTTGGTCAACGTCGTCGGCGAGATCGACAAGGGCTGGTCGACGGCCCTGTCCACCCTGTCCTTCGAACGCGGTCTGGGCTTCATCGGTGATCAGCTGGAACTCTATGAACGCGTCGGAAGGGCGATCGACCTGGCCGGCAAGACCCGCCTAGAGGACGGCCGCTTCGCCATCGAAGATGACGGCATCGCCCAGCGCCTGGCCTCCCTGAAAGCTGATTCTCTGGCCATACGCGCCATGACCCTGGCCCATATCACTGAAAGCGACCGCACCGGCGATCCCGGCCCGAAGGGCTCGCTGATGAAGCTGCTCGTCACCGGCACCCACAAGGCGCTGAGCGAGACGGTCGGCGAGATCCTCGGCTGGTCCTTCCTCGAGTTCAACGGTGACAGGACCGAGCACCCCTGGACCTATGACTATCTGTGGAGCTGGGTTTTCTCCATCTCGGGCGGCACCAGCGAGATCCAGCGCGAGATCACGGCGGATCGTCTCCTCGAACTGCCCCGAGCGCGATAGGGAGTCCCGCCATGTCCAATGCGCTCCAACTCGTCCTGTCGAACCCCACGCCCGGCATGGAGGCCGAGTTCGACGAATGGTATGGCGGCAGCCACCTGATCCACGGCGTCGAAACACCCGGCGTCCTGTCGGGCCAGCGGTTTCGCCGGGCCGGCGGACCGTGGCCTTCCGGCGTCCACGACTATCTGATGATCTGGGAACTCGACGATCCAGCCTTCACGCTGGCCGAACTGGCAAAGGTCAAGGGGTCAGCCGAGATGCCGATCAGTCCCGCCATCAACATGGACACGGTCCAGCCTCCGACCATGTGGCGTCGCGCGGAGGTGCGCAGCGCGGCTCGCTCGACGACGGATTCGACCTCGCTCCACACGATCGTTTTCGGGCTCTACAATGCGGCCGAGGGCCAGACCGAGGCCTTTGCGGAATCCCTTCTGCATGGCGGTCTGGCTCGGCTGGCCGATTTGCCGGGCGTCCGCGCAGCACAGTACCTGACGCTCGCCGACGAGCAGATCCGGGGCAACTGCCGCAAATACTCCCAAGGCCTCGTCATCGAACTGGACGACGAGCAGCAGGGCCTGACCAGCCTGACCGATGCGCTGGCCACCCTGCCCCACGCCGACCCCGATCGCTGGATGGCCATCGTGTTCCGTCCGCTCGACAAGCGTATGACCAAGCAGGACGTTGAGCGGCTGACCCACCCATGAGCGTGCTGAAGACCGATCCCAGCGGCTGGACCATTCGCTGGCCGCAAGCCCAGGCCGACCGCTATCTGAGCGAGGGGGCCTGGCGCTCGACCACCCTGGTCGATGCCGCGCGGACAGCCGTGACCGAAGACCCGGCCCGCACCCTTCTGATCGAAGGCGACAGCCGCCTGACACGTGGGCAGGCCTGGGACGAAGCCTTGCGGGTCGCCGGTTTCTTCCTGGCGCGCGGCCTGAAACCCGGCGACGTCGTCGCCTTCCAGCTTCCCAACTGGACAGAGGCCGCCGTTCTGGCTCTGGCCGCGCGGATGACCGGGATCGTCATCAACCCCATTCCGCCGATCTACCGCGAGTCAGAGCTCGGCTACATTCTGGCGGACTGCGGCGCGAAGTTGATCTTCATCCCCGACGTGTTCCGCAAGCACGATCACCGACAGATGCTCGGCGCGTTGCGCGAACTGCTGCCCGCGCTGCAAGACGTTATCGTCGTCCGTGGTGCCGGCGACCTGACCTGGGACGAAGTCGTGTCCCACGCTCCGGCCGCAGAGGCGGACCTGCCCGTCGTCGATGCCGCGTCTGTCATGATGGTGATGTACACCTCGGGCACGACTGGCAAACCCAAGGGTGTCCTGCACATCCATCATGGGTTCGATCACCGCGTGCGGTCGATGGGCGAGGCCTGGGGCATCGGGCCCGACGACGTGGTCTTCATGCCCTCCCCGATCAGCCACATCACCGGCGCCTTCTGGGCTTTTGACATGCCATGGGTCCGAGGCTGCCAGAGCGTTCTGCTCGACGTCTGGGGGGCCGACGACGGCCTTAAATGCATCGAGACCAACCGCTGCACGGTGACCGGTGGTGCCACGCCGTTCCTGCAACAGCTGCTGGATACGGCCCGGTCGCGACCCAAGGCCGTTGAATCCCTGAGGCTGTTCTTCTGCGGCGGCACGACGGTCTCACCGGGGCTGATCCGCGAGGCCAGCGACGCCTTTCCCGGATGCCTGATGTTCCGGGTCTATGGCTCGACAGAGATGACCTGCGCCACCCTCGGCATCAGGGACAAGAGCCTGGCCAATCTGGGGGCCGAGACCGACGGCGAAATCCTCTATCCGACCGAAATTCGCATCGTCAATCCGGCCGGAAATGAACCGGTGCCCGATGGCGAGGAAGGCGAAATCCTCGCGCGCGGCCCCGGCCTCTTCGTCGGCTATCTGCATCCCGCCGACAATGAGGGCCAGTTCGACGACGAGGGCTTCTTCCGCATGGGCGACCTGGGCCGTCGGGTGCATGGTGACTACCTCGTCATCACCGGGCGCAAGAAGGACATCATCATCCGATCGGGCGAGAACATCAGCCCCAAGGAAGTCGAAGACCTCCTCTACACCCATCCCGGCATCGCCGAGGTCGCCATCGTCGCCATGCCCAGCGTCAAGACTGGCGAAAAGGGCTGCGCCTTCGTCATCCCCAAGGAAGACTGGAACGTAGACATGGCCGACATCAGCCGATTCCTGTCCGGCGCCGGTCTCGCCAGACAGAAGTTTCCGGAGCATCTCGTGCTCGTGGACGATCTGCCGCGCGTGCCTTCCGGCAAGGTCAAGAAGGACGTCCTGCGCCTGCGCGCGGCCAAAATCGCCAAGGAACTCGAAGCATGACCGAACCCCTCATCCGCTACGAAGACCCGGCTCCCGGCGTCGCTCGCATCGTCATGGCGCGCGCCGACAAGATGAATGCCATCAATCCGACGATGATCTTCCAGATCGACGCCGCCTTTGGCCGCGCCCTCGCCGACGACAGCGTCAAGGTCATCATCCTGGCCGCCGACGGCAAGCATTTCTCGGCCGGGCACGACATCGCCGAAACGGTCGAGATGTACCAGGCCGACATGCAGGAGCGCAGCCCGCGCGTCAGCGGCTGGAGCGGATTCAACGAGCCCGGCACTCACGGCTGGTATGCTTCCGAAAAGGAAGGCTACCTCGAGACGGCCCGGCGCTGGCGAAATATCTCCAAGCCGACGATCTGCGCGGTCCAGGGCAAATGTATCGCCGGCGCCCTGATCTTCGCCTGGGTGTGCGACATCATCGTCGCATCCAAGGACGCCTTGTTCTCGGACCCCGTCGTCAATTTCGGCGTCTCAGGGGTCGAGTGGTTTGGCCACCCGTGGGAACTCGGCGCGCGCAAGGCCAAGGAGTTCCTCTTCACCGCCGACGCCTGGACGGCCGACGAGGCGCATCGGCTCGGCATGGTGAACCACGTCGTCGAACGCGACGCCCTGCCCGACTTCGCGCTCGACATGGCGAGGAAGATCGCGCTCAAGCCCAGCTTCGCCCTGAAGCTGGCCAAGGAAGCCGTCAACAAGACCCTGGACACCCAGGGCCAGGCCAACGCCATCGACGCCGCCTTCTCGCTGCACCACCTCTGCCACACACAGAACTTCCGCCTGTTCGGCTGGGGCATGGACCCGACGAACGTCCCGAAGCTCGCGACTGTGCCGAAGCAGCCTGAAGGATAGGTATCGTTTCGCGTCGAACTGTCGCGCCGGTCGGTTGTCAGGCTAGGTCTTCTTCGGCGACGACAGGCCGGCTCTCGCGCGTGGCACGCATGGTCCCTCCCGGATCACTCGCGTCGTGAAGAAGCACATGTTCGGGGTGGACTTCGACCAGCGTTCCAACGAATGGCATTCCGGAAAGCGAGCCCGTGACGCGGTAGCTGACACAGTCTCCGGCCTGGAACGTCGTCGCATCGAAGTTGAAGCTGAAGGGGCAGGCCTCGGCCATCACGACGCCGTCGCCTTCCCGTCCAGGAGGTCGTTCACCGCCTGCGCCATCGCCCTTGCGCCTTCAAGTGTGGGATGGAACGGCGTGTTCTTGGCATCCACCCAGCCATTCACCCACGGCTCAGCGCTGCAGGCGTGGTGAGCGGCGCCAAGGGCCTGCATATCGATGACGTCGACGCCGGCGTCAGAGCCCGCCTGTCTGGTGACCGTCGCCAACCGGTCTCCGACCTCGCGCATCGCATCCACCTCGGTCTGGGGCAGCTGAAGCGTGGTACAGGCATCACCGGGCGGCACAATCTGGGGATAGGTCAGCACGACGATACGGGCGCGCGGTGCCCGACGCCGTATCTCGCGCAAGGTCGAGACCAGGTCGTCGTGGACCTTGGCGTAGTCACGGTCCCCTTCCGCCTTAGGGCCTGACCAGATCCGCCGCATGAACCAGCCTGCGATGGATTTCGAGCGGCTGCCGGCCCCCAGCGCCAGATCCCCGACATAGCTGATGTCATTCCCTCCCGCCGTCAGGGTCACGAGTTCCGTCTGAGGACCGACCGCATCGATCTGGGGCCCCAGAAACACCTGTCCGCCCTGACCCACGTGGGTCGTCGTCGCCCCCGAGCACGTCATGTCGACCAGTTCGAGGTTCCTCAATCGCGCAAGCTGGGCCGGATAGCCGCTGTCGCTGCGCTGACAGACGATCGGTGATCCCTTGATCCGGTTCCCCAGGCCTATCCCCGCAGCGAACGAACTGCCGAGCGCGACATACTGCGGCCTCCCCTCCGGCTTCTGCTTGGCCTGGACGAAGAGCAGGCCGACGGCGATGACCCCGACAACGATGAGCAGGCTGGCAAGGCCGCCGATCACGATCGCCGTCCAGCGAAGGATAGTCATCACCCACCCATCATGGATTTGACGAAGGCCGTCGCACCGCCATCGACCTTCAGATCGCATCCGGTGATGTAGCTCGCCTGATCACTTGCCAGGAACCAGGCTGCGGCAGCGATATCCGTGGCCACCCCGGCGCGACCCGCCGGCGCCATGTCGGCCATCTGCGCAGCACCAGCCGTCTTTTCCATCTCTTGGCGACCCATCGGTGTGAGGATCATGCCGGGCGAGATGCTGACGATGCGGGCACCGCGTTGGCCCCACGCCCCAGCCCGGCGCTCGCAGATCGCAAGAGTCGCCCGCTTGCTCATTGTGTAGCTGATACCCGAGGTCCCGCCGGCCATGGGCCCCATCTGTTCGACGAAGGGCTGGATCAGGTCCAGGAAGTCGGGAGCCAATGGATCCTTCATCAGGGCATCGACCTCCGGCACGCCAGCCATCATGTGGCCGGCGACCGAGGCGATCACGATGCCGATCGAGCCGGGCGCCAGGACAGGTTCGATCGCGTTGAGCAGCCTTTCCGTCGCGATCAGGTTGACGCTCATGATGGCGCGCCAATCGGCCAGCGCAGGCGACAGCCCCGCGGTGTGCAGCAGGGTAAAGGGCGCATCTCCCGAAACCTCGCTGACCAGAGCGGCCAGAACCTCGTCGTCCGACAGATCTCCGGCCAGACTCGCAGCGACCGTGTAACCGTCGCGTTTCAGCTCTTCGGCGAACCCGTCGAGGGCCGTCGCGACGACGTCCGTCAGCACGAGATCGTGCGTCGCACCGAACAGGCGAGCGCAGGCTCGCCCCATCCCGCCAGCGGCGCCTGTGATCAAAACCTTGCGTCGTGCTGCCTGCGCCATGTCTATTCCCTGAAAGCCTGGTCTGAGTTTATGTCGATCATTGCCAGGAGAAGCCGCCATCCACTGGAAGATGCGCGCCGGTCGTGAAGCCGGAATCCGACGACGAGAAGAACAGCGCGGCCCGCGCCACGTCCTCGGTCAGGCCGAGCCGCTTCAGCGCCACGCGCTCCGCGGCACGGGCCGTATGCTCGGCATTCTCCCAGAGGTAACGCGTCATCTCGGTCTGGATCACACCAGGACATATCGCGTTGGCGCGAATGTCGGGCCCGAGATCGAACCCGAGGCAGCGCGTCAGCATCAGCAGTCCGGCCTTGCTCGCTGAATATCCCGCCGTGCCCGCCATCGGCATCAGGGCGCTGATCGAAGCGATGTTGACGATGGTCGCGGACGGGCTGGCCTGCAGAAACGGCAGTGCTGCGTAAACGACATTGTAGGGGCCTGTCAGATTGACCGCGATCATTCGGTCAAAGCTTTCAGGCAGGAGCTGCTCGAACGGTTTGATGTCCAGGATTCCGGCGGCGTTGACGACGCCATCCAGGCCGCCGAGTTGTTCGGCTGCAGCCTGAACGGTCTTGTTGACCTGCGCCCTGTCAGTAACATCGCAGCCGAACCCCGCCACGCCGAGTTCGCTCGCGACGGCGGTGGTGCCATTGACGTTGCGATCGACGGCCGCCACCGCGGCGCCTTCCTGAACAAAGAGTTCGGCGATGGCGCGTCCCATGCCGCTGGCGGCGCCTGTCACCAGAACCCGCCTGCCTGTCAGCTTTCCTGCCATACGCATGGTCCCCCGGGTGTTCTGTGACTAGACCGATTTCCCCGGTTGTCGAGACCGGGTCAGAGCGCTCGATCGACCATCGTCGCGGCGATGTCCTAACCGCCGACTTTGGCGAGAGAGGCTCCGATGTGGCGCACGAACCGGGCGGCGTCGGCCCCGTTGATCACCCGGTGATCGTAACTCAACGACAGGGGAAGGATCTGGCGCGGCACGAACGCCTGCCCGTCCCAGACCGGCCGTGTCTGGATGCCCGTGGCGCCGAGAATCGCAACTTCGGGCGCATTGATGATCGGGGTGAAGTAGGTCCCGCCGATGCCGCCCAAAGACGAGATCGATATGCAGCCGCCCGACATCCTGTCCATGGACAGACCCTTGGTGCGCGCCAGCAAGGAAACGTCTTTCAGCTCAGCCGAAAGCTGCCCGACATCCTTCTGGTCGCAGTCCCGCAACACCGGGACCAGAAGTCCCAGCGGTCCGTCAACGGCGATGCCGATGTGAAAATAGTCCTTCAGGATCAGCGAGCCGCCATCCGGGGCCAGCGATGCGTTGAAATGAGGAAACGCCTTGAGCGCATCCACGACCGCCTTGACCAGAAAGACCAGGGGCGAAACCTTCTGGTCCGACGTCAGGCTTTTGCGATAGGCCTCGAGGTCGGTGACATCCACGTCGTCGCAGTGGGTGACGTGTGGAATGGTGGTCACGTTCGTCGTCATGGTCTTGGCGACGAACTTCTGTACGCGCGTCCGGTCGACGACGCGAACCGGTCCGAAGGACGCAAAATAGTCTTCGGCAGAGGTGTCAGTCATGATTTTCCAGTGCGATCACGCGCCGCCGCGAGGGCCAGACTACGGCGGGATCGTCTCCGCCGCTCCGGCGTCGAAGGTCAGACTGCGCGGGCGAAGGGCGCGAAGTCGTTGGACAGGTCACGCATGGCGTTGGGCGAGAACTGACTGACGCCATAACGCAACGTCTCAAGCAAAGCCTCGGCGCCGATTGTCGAGCCCTCAGGATAGAGCACGCCCAGCGCAAGCGGACGCTCGCCAGCCGAGACCGGCACGAGCGCGGTCGTCACTTGAGCGCCAGCGATAAACCCTGCCTGACCTACGGCATGGCCCTGCTGGCGGTAGGTCGCCGCGCGCTCGCAGTATTCCGCGTGGCCAAATTTCTGATCCGGCGCAGCCTCGGAGTTCAGGCGCCAGAGCGTTTTCTTCGTCTGCTCCTGGCCGAGCGTCGAGAGAAGAAGCAGCCCGGTCGCGCTGGCGTACAGGACCTCGGAATCGCCCTGTTCGAGCGCGACAGCACCATCGTCGGCGCCGTTCGAGACGCGGAACACCTGGGTGTGCGTCCCGACCATGCCGAACAGGGCTACCGTTTGACGGGTCGATTGGGCCAGACGGTCCATGTAGGTATAGAGGCGACCATCGCGAATGAATTCGGGCTGGGCTGCGCCTCCCAAGGTCGCCAGACGTGGAGTCGGCAGGTAGGACCGGGTCATGGGGTCTTTGTACAGAAGGCCCATCTCGACCAGACTGGCCAGCAGTTCGGACGTGCTCGACTGCGGCCGGCCATAGCGACGCACGATGTCCATGACCGTCGCGCTTTTGTTGGTCGTCCCGAAATAGTCGAAAACCTCGATCACGCGCTTGGCGATCTTGGTGCGATTGGAATCCAGTCCCGTGGCCATCCGTCGTCTCCCTGGGTTTGTGTTCTTATCTTTTCCCCAGACTATCCGCCGACATTCTCGACTCGTCAACAAAAAATGAGATAGCCTCTGTTTTTATGTTATTCCATTGAATCGGCTCACTTATTTAGCTTTGGCGATCGAAGCGTGCCTCCCGACCTGTACGTTCAATGCAATGCTCTCGAGTCGTTCGGCTGGCTGCGTCAGACTTCGCAGCCGAGTTCATTGATGAGCGATGATGCCGTCGGAGCCGGGTGGAAGGTCAAAACTCTGCGCCCGATCCGCCAAGGGTAGCGCGCCTTCCCGGCTCAGATCCCTGGGTACGTCGGGACGCCGGATGGCGTCTCGCGCCTGTTCGGGCTGAAAAGTGAAACAAGCCCCGCTTGGGAAGGCTGTCGCCGAAAGGCCCTCGGGGATCTCCATGGCCCGTCCATAGGCCATGATGGCGGCCCATCGAAGAATTCGGGCGCCCTCGCGTCGGTCACGGTCGAGCGTCGAAATCCACTCCCCGAGTTGGCTGAGACTGAGCCCCGCCAGATCCGACGGCGCGATGAACAGATCATTCTCCTGCCTCCAGGAAAACATCGGCACCCCATTCCGTACCAGTTCTGCGACACGCCGCCCATCAACCGGATCCGACACCGTCACATCGTAGGCGATCGCAGACGTCTCTGCTGCGTGCGCAGCCGCAAACAGGGCGAGATCATGAAGGTGCGTACAGTTGTGTGTTCGCTCTCCCTGCCGGGCCAGCTGGTCGAGCGCCGCCCCCTCCAAGGTTTGGCTCAACTGGGCAATCGCGCCCCGACAGGTCGTCCAGGGCCAACGCTTCATGTCGCTTGCGACATCGACGACGACCCCGTCGCGATGGGTCAAGGTAACGACCATCCGATGCCAGTCGTCCTCGAGCTCGGCCGTCACCACACCGGGCGACGGTTCTATGAGAACCCGGCGCCTGAAGGCCGGTGCCGACACCTCAGTCCCGGACAAGCAAGAGGGCCGTCGCCAATGGCCCACCACCCGAGGTTGCGACCGCGACCCTCGGCTCTCCCTTGACCTGCCGCGCGCCCCCCTGCCCCCGGAGCTGGACGACCGCTTCATGGGCGAAGCCGAAGCCATGCAGCCGACCGGCGCCGATCTGACCGCCAAAGGTGTTCAGCGGCAATTCTCCGTCCAGAGCGATCCGCTTGCCGTCGCCGAGGAAATCCCCGGCCTCTCCTCGCTTGCAGAACCCCAGACCTTCCAACCAGGTCACGGCGTTAAAGCTGAAGCCGTCGTAGAGTTGGGCGACATCGACGTCCTTGGGCTTATAGTCGGTGCGCTTCCACAGCTCCGCTCCGGTCGGGTAAGCTGCGACCCATTCCGACTGATCCCAGCTATGACGCTCGACCGAATAGGCCATGGCGTCGATCCGGATGGCCCTGCATTTGACGTCACCCAAGGCGTCACCCGCTGACACGATCAGCACTGTCGAGGCGTCGGTGAACCGGTCGCAATCGTACAAGCACAGTGGATCCGAGATCATCCTCGCGGACATGTAATCGTCCAGCGTCAGGGGCTCGCGGACGAGGGCGCGTGGATTCAGGGCTGCATGGGCGCGCCCGGTGATGGCGATCTGGGCTAGTTGCTCGCGCTTGAGGCCGTATTTCTTGATGTGTCGCATCGCATACTGAGCGATCCAGTTGGACGCCGAATAGGCGTTGAACGGCAACAGCCATTCCATCATGCCGTCGACTCGTCCTGGGCCCGGCCGGGGATATTCGTCCGGCCGCGACAGGGCGGCAGCCTCGTAGACCGTGCGGAAACACAGCACGTGGCGCGCTTGGCCGCTCATGACGGCGCCCACGGCCTCGACCACCGCGCCGAGCTGAGAGGTGATCTCGAAGCCGCCGTTGTACCAGCGCACATTGAGACGCAGGGACTCGATGACGTCCTCGGTCCCGACCGGCGAATACCCCGGAGGCTGTGCGGTTTTGCCCGGATAGGTTGAAACGCCGTCGATGTCCGCCAAAGTCAGTCCGGCGTCGTCCAGCGCCTCCCGGATGGCGTCGATGGTCAGAAGCAGAGGATGGCGGGCCAGCCGGACCCCGACCTCCGATTGACCGATTCCGGTGATATAGGCGTCTGGATTAGCCATCGTCAGGCTTTCTCGAACAGCGGCAGCCAGACGTCGTCATGCTGCTCGAAAGCCACCTTTACGGCGTCGCCGATTTCGACCGCCTCGACCGAACAATCGATGATGTTGGTGGTCAGATAGACACCCGGAGCCCCATCGATCGCCACACGGGCGATCACATAGGGTACCTCGAGCACTGGCTGCCACTTCTGGTGGTTGATCGTATAGGTGTCGACCACGCCTGTCCCCGGCACGGTAGCGGGGGAGACAGCTTCAGACTGGCAATTGGGACAGATCGGACGGGGCGGGTGCACAAAGGTCTCACAGGCCTCGCACCGCAGAAAGCGAAGCCGGCCATCCGATCCGCTGGTCCAGAAGAAGCGGTTCTCCGCATTCAGGCGGGGAAGCAAACGAAAGCCAGCCACCGTCAGTCCCAACGCAGCGGCAGGGAGTCGATGGCGATGATGTTGCCGGCGTGGAACACCGTGGGCTTGGCGTCATCCAGTCGGAACGTCGGCAGCCGCGCGAGCATCTGTTCATAGAGAACTTGCAGCTCGATCCGCGCCAGGTGCGACCCCAGGCAACGGTGCGGACCGGCCCCAAAGGCGATGTGAACATTGTTCTCGCGATCGATGTCGAACGCCTCGGGCTTGGCGAACTCGCGTTGGTCGAGGTCGGCCCCGGGCAAAAACAGCATCAGTCGATCCCCGTCCTTCATCTCGACGCCGGCGAACTCGACATCCTTGGCGATGCGACGCGTCGGGACAGTGAAGGTGTAGCGCCGCAGCAGCTCTTCCGCCGCTTCGGGGATCCGCTTCGGATTGGCGCGCAGTTCTTCCTGGAACGCCGGATTCTGCGCCAGGTGGCGCACGCCAAACCCCATGCCGTTGATGACGGTGTCCAGTCCGGCGATGAACAGGAGAACGGCGTAGTCCTCCATCAGCTCGAACGTCATCGGCTCGCCGTCGAACTCCGACGTCCACAGAAGGCTAAGCAGGTCGTCTTTAGGATCGGTCCGGCGGGCCTCGATCTCGCCCTTCATCGCGTTAGCGACCTTCCTCATTCGATAGATCGGGGCGAGTTCCGTATCCGGCGGAGACATGAATTCATGGACCAGGTCGCGGAACTCTGCGGATCGTTCGAGCGGCAGGCCCATCATTTTCAGGAAGACCTGCACGGGCAGGGGCTCGGCGATATCCGGGACGAAGTCGCAATGGCCCTGCTCGATCACGGCGTCGATCAAGGAATTGGCCAGATTTCTGACCTCTTCCTTACGCGCAAGCATCGCCTTGGGTGAAAACGCAAGTTGCAGCGGCCGACGGAACTTCGTGTGGTCCGGCGGATCCAGGTTGATCGGGGTCGGCAACGGCACGTGTCCGATCTGCTGCGCCAGCATGGCCCGCATCCCGTCCATCATCGGTCGGGGGTAGATTTCGCTCGAGAAGGTCTCGAAATCACGCGACGCATCGTAGTTCTCACGAAACCCTGTGACGACCCAATGCCCGCCGTTGCGCGGCGTCCAGAAGACCGGTGGTGCATCACGCAGCAGTTCGCGCACGCGTTCGTGCGGATCCTGAAGCAAGGCCGGATCGACGAACATGTCGAAATCGTACACGGACGCATCCGCGACATGCGTCGGCTTCGAAACGGCAGGACTGAGGTCGGTCAATCGTTAGCTCCTGGGGAGGCGGTAGGCATCTGGCGACACTATTCCTCATTCGACCCGAGGGCAGAGGCAATGCGCACAAGACCGATACCGTCCCCACGATCCTGCGTGCGCCAGGGCGATCGCCCGCGCGATTTTCCTGCGGATCGATTGATCCGGCGACCGCTCTTGGCTCTACGTTGAGTACATTCCAGGGCCGACCCGGCCCACGACATCCGCGCAGGTCATTGCCATGAGAATCCGGATCGAGAAGGCCCAATGCACGGGGAACGCCCGGTGCAACGCGGTCGCCGAAGACCTCTATCCCCTCGACGACGAAGGTTACATCGCAACCGAAGGCTTTGAGGTCCCGCCAGGCCAGGAGGATCTCGCCCGTCGCGGCGCCCGCGCCTGCCCGGAACGCATCATTTTCGTCATCGAGGACGAAGAAACCGCATGACCGAGGCCCCGCATGTTCTTGTCAACGAAGCGGATGGCGTCCTTGTCGCCACGCTCAACCGACCCGAAAAGCTTAATGCGCTGAGCCGCCAGACCCTCGAAATCCTTGAGTCGGCCGTCTACCGCTTTCGCGACTCGCCATCCCTGAGGGTTATGCTCATCCGTGCAACGGGCCGCTATTTCTCGGCCGGGGCGGACCTGCGCGAAGCCGGTGTTTCCGCGCCGCCGACGTCGGGCACGGAGATACGCGAGATGCATCGCCTTCACCTGAACGGCATGCGCCGCATGTACGATGAGATGGAAGCGATCGAGAAGCCCTTCGTGATCGCGCATCAGGGCCCTTGCGTCGGAGGCGGGCTGGAGCTGTCCCTGTCCTGCGACTTCCGTCTGGCGGCCGCGTCCGCCAGTTACAGCTTTCCCGAAGGCAAGATGGGCGTGCTGCCCGCCACCAATGGAATCAGTCGTCTGGTACGGCTCGTTGGCGCACACTGGGCACGCTACCTCGTCATGGCCAACTTGCCGGCCAATGCGCAGAAGGCCCTCGTCATGGGTCTGGTGCACGAGGTTTTCCCGGACGAAGGCTTCGACGACGCCGCCATGGCATTCTGCCGGCACCTCGTCGGCAACAATCCGGACCAGATGGGGGCGGCAAAAGTTGCGATCGAGATTGCGCGTGAACTCGGCGTGACCCAGGCCGCCAGCGTAGAGCGCCTCGCTAACAGTGCATTGATGCTGGCGCCCGCATATCTGGAGGGCATGCGGGCCCATGTGGCGACGATCGGGACCAAGACGAGCGGCTGAGAAGGCTTGGGCTTCCCGACCGTCGCCCTCCCGGCCTTATCGGGCGTCGACTTTGGGCAGCCTGGCCTTCTTCACATCGGCCTTTCGAGCTACAGCCGGCCCGAATGCCCCAGGATGAAAAGTTTCACCCGCTCCTCGATGTCCGGTTCGCTGGTCCGGGCGGTGATCCACTCGGCATAGGTCATGATCGGCGCACTGCCCAGGATCAGATCCGAAAACAGTTCAGCCAGACGGTCGTAGTCGCCTTCGGGAATCAGCTTTGCGCGCGCCAGGCTTTCGAACATGCGGGCGATATTTCGACGAAACCGCGCGAACGCCGCCGTGCCGACGGATCGCATCAGCTCTGGAAACCGTTTGCTCTCGGCGATCATGAGCCGCATCAGATCGATGGGGCGGGGCCGCAAAGAATAGGTGTGCATGTAGCGCGCCGTCTTCATCAACGCGGACTGCAGGGTCTCGCCGGACTCAAGGACCGGTGCCGGAAGAACTGCGCCCGTGTCGCGCGCAAAGATCACGTCACGAAACAACGCCTCCTTGTCCCCGAAGTGTTGGTAGAGCGTCCGCGTCGCGACACCGGCCCCCTTGGCGATATCGACAAGAGACGTCGCAGCATAGCCGTGATGCACGAAGAGTTCGGTCGCGACCTCCATGACCTTGGCCTTGCGACGCTCCAGTTCGGCTGCCGTTGGTCGACCTGCCTGATTGACCAGCCGTTCGGGAGACGCGGACTCTACGGACGCCGATCCGACGACCGGATTAGACAGGGAGGGGGCGGCGCGTTTGGTCAATTGGTTGTCGCTCGTGGTTGTCGCTCGCTCGAGGGCTCGGAGCCTCGCTAGAACAAATCTTGCCGGATCGAAAGAACCGATCACCGGGACCTGGTTGTTCTCACGCTAGGCAACCGGTGCCAGTGTCTTCAGCGGGATCGCCGGGTCAGCGAGATCGGTGACCGACGGGGACACGGCTGCAGTGACCAACGCCTTGCCCTGGACATAGTCCTTGGTGGCGTTGACGCAATCCAGCGCAATGACGCGACCCTGCTTCAGATAGATGACCGAGAAGCTGCGATCGTCCAAGGACCCGCGCAGGACGGTCTGATCGTGGCCTAACGACAGGCCGACGGTCTGCAGCCGTAGATCGTACTGGTTGGACCAGAACCAGGGCACGGCGTGGTAAGGGACCGGGTCGCCTGTGATCGCCCTGGCCACGACCATAGCCTGGTCATTGGCGTTCTGGACCGACTCTACGCGAATGGTCATCCCATTGGCAAAGGCATTGGCGTGGGCCGCGCAATCACCGATCGCATAGATGTCCGCCAGGCTGGTTCGACAAAAGGCGTCGACCGCAACGCCATTTCCACCCTCGGCGCCGGCGGCGAGAAGGGGCTCCACGGATGGAACGATACCGATGCCGACAATGACCATCTGGGCTGGCAGGATTTCACCATCAGAAAGGCGGACGCCTGTCGCCTTCCGCGCGACCTCTTCAATACACTCCACGGTCACACCGAGCCGGACCTCCACGTCGTGAGACCGATGTTCCGCCTCATAGAACCGTGATAAAACTTCGCCAGCGACCCGGGCCAGCACCCGATCCTGGGCCTCCAGCACCGTCACGGCCTTGCCCGCCTTTGCGAGAACCGCCGCGGCTTCAAGCCCGATATAGCCGCCGCCGATGACCACGACCCGATCGACTGCGGTGAGTTCCTCCATCATCCGATCGACGTCGGCGCGTGTACGGACGCCATGGACGCCGTCGAGGTCGTGGCCACTACAAGCCAGACGCCGCGGCTCCCCACCGGCCGCCCAGATCAGCACGCCAAAGCCGAGGATGTCGCCAGTCGCGAGTCGAACCGTGTGCGCCGCCGCATCCACCGCGACCACCGTCTGCCCCAAGAGCATCGTGATCTCACGCTCGATCCAGAAGGCTTCGGGCCGGATCAACAGTCTGTCGAACGTCTTTTCACCCGACAGGTAATCCTTTGATAGAGGCGGGCGTTCGTAGGGCAGTTCGGGCTCGGCGCCGACAATGGCGACGGAACCGGAGAATTTTCTCTGACGCAGGGCTGCGGCCACCTGAGCGCCGGCATGGCCTCCCCCGACGATCAGCACATCATAGGTCTTCATCAATTGCTGCGCCCCTGGGTCACAGGAGACCCGCTCATTCAAACCGCTATGTCGTCAGTCCTCGGGTGCGATCGTGACCCGAAGTCCCGTCAGTTCATCCTTCATCCGGATCTGGCAGGACAGCCTTGAGGTCGGCTGACGATGCTCCGAACTGTCCAGCAGGTCGTCCTCGTCTTCACTCATCGCCGACAGCTGGGGGACGAACTCCGGATCGACGATGACATGACAGGTCGCGCAGGAGCAGCATCCGCCGCAAAGGGCCATCAGTTCGTCGATTCCCTTGTCCCGAATGGCTTCCATGACTGAGCGGCCAACGACGGCCTCGACGCTGACCTTGTCACCTTCCCGCGTTGTCACGATGATCGTCGGCATTAGGTGTCTTCCTTCAGAATCGGATGAGGCGTCGCAGTCCTAGCGCGCGTAAAGGGCCTATAAGAGCGAGTGTCGCACGATTGAAGCGCTGATCCGCCCCGGTAAAGGCCAATGCCCGGCGCGTCGCGAAGGAATCAAGGACATATTGCCTGGGCGATATCCTGCGCCGAGGCACGAGAACCCCGGCGAACTCCGTGCCCAATCGGGGACGCAAACTCCAAGGCGTCGCTAATACGGCCGGGCCGGGCGCGGCCGTTTCATCACGGGCGACCACGATGGACCGGCTATTAATGACATTGACGATATGCATTATTGTGCCAGTATTCACCTAACGAATTTGGGACCTCAATGTCCCGACAAGGGAGATGAGAATGCAGGGCGCAAAGTCCGAAGGAAGAATTCTGTGCGGCTTCGTCGAGGCCCTGATTGGCGGCAGCGCGATGGCAGGGATTCTCGCGGTAGCGTTCCTTATTTCCGCGACCGTCATGCCCACGGTCACCCAAACCCTGATGCAAATGACCGATAGGACCGGCGTCGTCGCCGCCCGGTGAGTTTCGAACTCGGCGACGTTGACTGCCTTCCGGGTCACAAATGACAAATCCGCTGGGTAGCTCGACACAGGAATGGCGGCGCGGCTGGTCCGTCGTGCTGGCGGCAGCCGGCGGCATGGCGCTGTCAACGGCGAACGTATACTCCACAGGCGTCTTCATGGGCCCGCTACAGGAGACCTTTGGCTGGAGTCGAACTGAAATTTCGGCCGGGCTGTCGATCGGGTCGCTGGCCGCCGTCGTCTGCTCGCCCTTCGTCGGTCTTGCCGTCGATCGCTTCGGGCCGCGCCGCATAGGCATAGCCGGCGCGATCGCATTCTGTGCGGCATGGGCTCTCTTCTCGACTGTTCAGTCGTCTATCTGGACCTGGTGGGCCGTCAGTGGCCTGCTGGCCATCGCCAGTCTGGGTGTCGGTCCCACGGTCTGGACCGCTGCCGTCTCGAGCTTGTTCTTCAAAAGCCGCGGTCTTGCTTTGGCCGTTCTGCTTTGCGGCATCGGAGTGGGGTCGGCCGTGACCCCGATGCTGAGCAGCGTCCTGGTGACGAACCTTGGCTGGCGCGGGGCCTATCTCGGCCTGGCCGGGGTCTGGGCCCTCGTCATCATCCCGTTGCTGATGCTTCTTTTCACCAGTTCCAAGGATCGGGATCGCTTGGGTCCCGAAACAGCCAAGTCTAGCGTGGTCGCCTTGTCCGGTGTCGGTGTCCGTGAGGGTCTACGGTCGCTCAGGTTCGTCAAGCTGGCCGTCAGCGGGTTCATCCTCGCCGGCGTCGGTGGTGGCATCGCCATCAATATGGTGCCGATCATGATGTCCCTTGGGGCCTCCAAAACGAGCGCGGCAGGTCTGGCAGCGTTGCTTGGCCTTTCCTCGATGGTCGGTCGGCTCTCGGTCGGCATGCTGCTCGACCGGTTCAATGCCAACATGGTCGCAGCTTCGGTCGCGTTGATTCCGATCCCGGCCCTGTTGCTTCTCCTTGGCGTACCAGGCTCGCCGATTATCCTGGTCGTCGCTATCCTCGCCTTGGGCCTGGCGCTCGGCGGAGAGTTGGATTGCCTCGCCTATCTGACCAGTCGACATTTTGGCCTGAAAAGCTTCGGCACATTGTTCGGCACGATCGGGGGTGCAATGGCGCTGTCCGTCGGGATGGCCCCCGTCTTGATCAGCTACGCCTTCGACCGGACGGGGTCGTATGCTCTGGTGTTGTGGATTGCGGTCCCGCTTTGCCTGATCGCTTCCGCCTTTGTCGCGACCTTGGGACGCTTCAGGCCCCTGGACGCCGACCTGGTGAGTAGCCCGGCAAACTGAGACCCCAAGCTGCCTCGCGCCGCTCATAAGCACGGCGTAGGCCGGATCGCCGTGGTGATATCTGCTCCGTTCCGACGGCAGCCCCCTGTTCGGAGATTTGTCGCCTCCCTCTCGGTGTTAGAGCGATCGCGTAACAATCCTCAAGGACCGCCGCCATGCGCGACATCAACCACTTCATCGACGGCGCGAGTTTCACCGGGGCCTCGGGACGGTTCGCCGATGTGTTCAATCCAAACACGGGTGAGGTGCAGGCGCGGGTGCAGCTGGCCTCGGTCGCCGAGATGGACCGGGCGGTGCAGTCGGCGCAAGGCGCGTTCGAGGGCTGGTCGAGCACCAACCCCCAGCGCCGCGCGCGGGTGATGTTCGAGTTCAAGCGGCTGGTCGAGGCCAATATGACCGAGCTGGCCGAGCTGCTGTCCAGCGAGCACGGCAAGGTCGTCGCCGATAGCAAGGGCGACATCCAGCGCGGCCTCGAGGTCATCGAGTTCGCCTGTGGCATCCCCCATGCACTGAAGGGTGAATATACCTGGGGTGCCGGGCCCGGCATCGACGTCTATTCGATGCGCCAGCCGCTGGGCGTCGTTTCGGGCATCACCCCGTTCAACTTCCCGGCCATGATCCCGATGTGGATGTTCGGCGTGGCCATCGCGGTGGGCAACACCTTCATCCTGAAACCGTCCGAGCGCGATCCTTCCGTGCCGGTGCGTCTAGCCGAGCTGATGATGGAGGCGGGGGCGCCCAAGGGCGTGCTGAACGTCGTCCACGGCGACAAGCTGGCCGTGGATTCGATCCTGGAGCACCCGCTGGTGCATGCGGTCAGCTTCGTCGGTTCGTCCGACATCGCCCACTATGTCTATCAGACGGGCGCAGCCAACCATAAGCGCGTCCAGGCCATGGGTGGGGCCAAGAACCATGGCATCGTCCTGCCCGACGCCGACATGGATCAGGTGATCAAGGACCTGTCCGGCGCGGCCTACGGCTCGGCCGGCGAACGCTGCATGGCCCTGCCGGTCGTGGTGCCGGTCGGCAAGAAGACCGCCGACGAACTGCGCGAACGCATGGTCGCCGAGATCCCGACCATGCGGGTCGGCGTCTCCACCGACGCAGGTGCCCACTATGGTCCGGTCGTCACCCAGACCCACCGCGACAAGATCGCCGGCTGGATCGAGACCGGCGTGCGCGAGGGTGCCGAATTGGTCGTCGACGGCCGCGACTTCTCTCTGCAAGGCTACGAGAAGGGCTTCTTCATCGGCCCGTCGCTGTTCGACAACGTCACGACCGAGATGGAATCCTACAAGGAGGAGATCTTCGGCCCCGTGCTCCAGATCGTCCGCGCCGCCTCCTTCGAGGAGGCGCTGGCCCTGCCGTCCAGGCACCAGTACGGCAACGGCGTCGCCATCTTCACCCAGAACGGCCGCGCGGCCCGCGACTTCGCCGCCCGCGTCAATGTCGGGATGGTCGGCATCAATGTGCCTATCCCGGTGCCGGTCGCCTATCACACCTTCGGCGGCTGGAAGCGTTCGGCCTTCGGCGACACCAACCAGCACGGCATGGAAGGCCTCAAATTCTGGACCAAGGTCAAGACGGTCACCGCCCGCTGGCCGGACTCGGAGTTGGAACACGCGGACAGTTCGTTCGTCATCCCGACGATGGCGTGATCAGGCCTTGGCCGACACCGGATGACACCAGGTCCGGCCGGTTCCCGACCGACTTGGCTCGCCGCTACGGTGCGAGCGTCCATCCGAACCAGCGCCTAGGAAACCGCCGATGACCAGGCGCAACCATATCCTCATCGTCGGCTCGAGCGGGGTGATCG
Organism: Brevundimonas sp. NIBR10; assembly: GCF_027912515.1. Classification (NCBI taxonomy): domain Bacteria; kingdom Pseudomonadati; phylum Pseudomonadota; class Alphaproteobacteria; order Caulobacterales; family Caulobacteraceae; genus Brevundimonas; species Brevundimonas sp. NIBR10. The sequence goes on along the minus strand of NZ_CP115464.1, from coordinate 2,378,446 downwards.
GCACCGGCGCGGTCGAGCATTTCACAGGTCTGGGCGACTGGGAGGTCACAGCCACCTCGCGCCGCCTGCCGGTCGTCGCAGATGACTGTCGTTTCTCACATATCCCGCTCGATTTATCGGATCCGGAGGGATGCAAAACGGTCATCGGCGGCCTGCGACCCGTCACCCATCTGATTTATGCGGCCGTCGCCGAGGCCCCAGGGTTGAGCGGTGGATGGTATGACCCCGAGCTGATCGCGGCCAACGGTGCCATGTTCGCCAATGTGATCGATCCACTGAGCGTTCAAGGCTCGCTTCGTCATGTCAGCCTGCTTCAGGGCGCCAAAGCCTATGGCGCGCACCACCATCCCGTCGAGGTCCCGTGCCGGGAAGACCAACCGCGCGATGACCATCCCAACTTCTACTGGCTCCATGAAGACCGCCTGCGACTGCGGGCGCGCGAAGCCGGTTTCACCTTCTCGATCTTTCGGCCCCAGGTCCTGTTGGGCACCGCACCCGGCGCGGCAATGAACCCCATAGCTCCGATCGGAGCCTATGCGGCGCTCTGCCGGGAACTTGGTCGCCCGTTCGCCTTTCCAGGCCAGTCGGCTTCGCTGTTGGAAATGGTGGACACAGGCCTGCTGGCGGAAGCCTTCGCTTGGGCCGCAACCGATCCAGCGGCGGCGGACCAGACCTTCAACATCACCAACGGCGACATTCTCGTTCTGGCTCACGCGTGGCCTTATCTGGCGGAGCGCCTGAACCTGCCGGTCGAAGGCGAACCGCCGTCAAGCCTATCGACCTTCTTCGCCGAACCGGAAGTCCAGTCCGCCTGGCGCCGGCTAGCCGCCCGGCACGATCTCAGGTTCGCCGAGCTGACCGATCTTCTCGGCCAATCCCATCACTACGTCGATCTGTTGCTGGGGCAGCGCCTAGCCGCCAAGGCTTCGCCCGTTCTGCTGGATACCAACAAGATCCGCCGGGCGGGATTCCTCGGCTTCAGGGACAGCCGCCACTCTCTCGTGCATTGGCTGCAGCGAATGGTCGAGTTGGGCCTGCTTCCGCCGCTGACATCGGGGGCCAACTAAAGGCCGCTATGGGCGGAAAGGATTGGCCGTTCTGCGCTCAAAAAAAAGCCGCGCCCAAGAGGACGCGGCGAAAGTCTTGGGAGGAAATGCCCAAACGGGCCAATGACGTCTAGGCGTAGGACACCCTTTCGACAACCGCTCACGACCCCCGTCACAGCCTGATCGTCCCGCCGATGCGCTGCCGGCCATTCTGCGACCGTACGACTGGCTTCGGCGACTCTTTGTGGTTGACGAGTAGAAATGGCAACCGGCGTGTTCAACGACTTCACCAATGATGCGCGGGGGCTCCGCGTGTGAGCCAACTCGGTTGGTTGGTAAAGATCTGGATCGCGGCCCGGGTCACGGACAGTGGCGCCGACGCAAACATCACTGAGCCAACGCGCATAGTCGCAGCCATTCTTCAACTGCAGCCGAAACATTGTGCCGGGACTCCTGACCCACTGTCGACCGGTCCGGATGTCTCGACATATCCATCAGGCGTTGCGCCATCACTTTTGAACCGGATTTGATGCCGCCGATGAGTTCAGAACCGAGCGAGTCTGCGATCCTTGGCACTAGGAAAGGGCTGTATCGAGCCTGTGATTGATCAAACCGTCACCATGAGCGCGCTGTTCTTGATGGCCGATCACACTCAGCTGATTGAAAAATCGCGCCTTTCTTGAAACAAGGAGAAACACCACACACGGACGAAATTCGCTTACCCGCGGAGCCAGCTCGGGGCTTTTCCCGACATTGTGAGACGGTTCGTCAGCCCTCTGCGGCGACGGCCTTCATCGAGACCGCCATGTCGGCCAGCTTGACCGGATCGACAGGCGTGGCGCGGCCGATGAGCTGGCGGCCGGCCATGAATTCGGGCGGGGCGCTGATGGCCTCGACGCAGACGATCCTGTCGCCCGCCAGGTGGAAGACGGCGAATCGGCCATCGGCTGGATCGCCCCGCACGATCTGGCGATCGACGCCGAACGGCATCCCCGCGATCTGCAGCTTGACCTCGTACTGATCGGACCAGAACCACGGAACCTCGGGTGCCGGCAGCGGGCGGCCCGTGATGGCACTGGCGACGATCTTGGCCTGCTCCAGGGCATTGGGCACGCTCTCGAGCCTCAGCGAGCGGTCATAGAGCGGCATGGGGCGCTGCGTCACGTCGCCGATGGCGAAGATGGCGGGGTCGGAAGTTCGCGCCTCGTGGTCCACGACAACGCCGTTGTCGCAGGCCAGTCCGGCGTCGCTGGCCAGATCGTCATTCGGAATGGCCCCGATCCCGACCAGCACGGCATCACAATGGATCGTATCCCCGCCGGCCAGGCGAACGCCCGACACCTGGCCGTCCAGACCGTCGAACCCTTCGACGTTCACGCCGAAATGAAAACGGACACCGTGGCCCTCATGCAGGGTCTGGAAGAAGGTGGACAGGACCGGTCCGGCGACCCTCGCCAGCAACCGGTCCTCGCGTTCCAGCAGATCGACCTCCGCTCCCAGCTTGCGGGCCGAAGCCGCGACCTCGAGCCCGACATAGCCGCCACCGATGATGGCCAAGCGGAAGCCCGGCCGGAACCAGGCCTTGATGGCCTCGGCGTCCTCGATGGTGCGGAGTTCCAGGAACCCCTTCAGGTCGCTGCCCGGCAGCTTCAACTGGCGCGCACGGGCACCTGTGGCCAGGATCAGGGTGTCGTAGTCCAGGGTATCGTCGGTCGACAGGGTCAGCTGACGCTTGTCACGGTCGATCTTGATGACGCGTGTGGAGGTCCGCAGGTCGATGTCGTTCTCGGCGTACCAGTCGCGCGGGCGCAGCAGCAGGCCATCGCCGTCGACCTCACCCTTGAGCCAGCCCTTGGACAGCGGCGGCCGCTGATAGGGAGGATGGGGTTCCTCGCCCACCACGACGATCGGGTCCTGATGGCCGAACTGACGCAACTGGCCCGCCACCGCACCGCCGCCGTGTCCCCCGCCGATGATCACCGTCGTCATGGATCGTCCCCCAAAGCCTGACACCTCGACGCTGGTCTCGCGCCGCTGGCGGATGCTCTAGAGGACGCGGGCGCTCACGCCAATCACCCTGACAGCAACGAAAAAGGGACCGACCTTGCGGTCGGTCCCTTCGATGTCGTTCGGTCTGATCGCTAGAAGCGCGCGGTCAGGCTGACCGAGGCGCTGCGGCCCAGTTCATAGCGATTCACCGCGATCGTGGAGTTGCCCAGGGTCTGGAACTCGTCGAAGTCGGTGCGCAGCAGGTTGCGCAGTTCCAGGGCAAAGCCCAGGTCGCGGCCCATGGCGTCGAAGTCCTTGCGATAGACGAAGTCCAGGAACACGCCCGGATCCTGGATCAGGTCGGGCTCGCCCGGACGTCCACGCGCCGAGGTGCGCTCCGACACATAGTTGACGATGATCGTGGCCTGGGACCGGGCCGTGTCGTCTTCCCAGCCGAACTGGGCGTTGGCGACGTGGTCCGACTGGCCCTGCAGACGGCTGCCGTCCACCACATAGAAGCTGGCCGGCTGGGCGATGCCCAGGCTGTTCTGGGTCGTGACCGTGTCCCCGGCACCGACCTTCACCTCGGAAGAGGCATAGGTGTAGTTGGCCTGAACCAGCCACTTCTTGTTGGCGATGAAGCTCATGCCGTTGTCGGGGAACTCGAAGTATTTCTTACCTTCCAGCTCAAAGCCGATGATCGTGGCCTTGGGAGCGTTCAGGAAGGTCTGGGAGATGTTGGCACCCTGGTCGATCACGCTCGATTCGATCGGGTTTTCCAGATCCTTGTAGAAGACGCCGGCGGTCACATACTGCTGGCGGGCGAAATACCACTCGTAGCGGGCGTCGATGTTCAGCAGTTCGGTGTCGACCAGATACGGGTTGCCGATGAAGGTCCGGTCGCTTTCGACGTCCGTGTACTGCTGGGGTGCGAGTTCGCGGAACTGGGGCCGGCCGATCGTCTTGGATGCGCCCAGACGCAGTTGCATGTCCTCGGCGAAGTTCCAGGTGATCGTCCCGGCCGGCAGCCAGTACTGCTCCTCGATGCTCGTCGGGAGGAAACCGGTCGCGGCGCCGAACAGATCGAACGGATTGACCGACTGCTCACCGTCTTCATAGCGGACGCCGAGGTTCAGGTTGACCAGGGGGATGATCTCGGCCTCGACCTGGGCGTATCCAGCCAGCACCTGAAGCTGGGCGTCATAGGCCGAGGCACCGTTCGAGCCGGTGATCTCCTGGATCTGCAGGAAGGGCCCGATATTGAAGTCGGAGAACAGATAGTCGACCCGCGATTCGACCTGATCGGCGCTCAGGCCGTTCGGGGCGATGAACTGAAGCGCGCGCTGTTCCGATGACCGCTCATTGTCATAGCTGGCCACACCCGCCTTGAAGACGATCTCGCGATAGTCCGACAGCGGCAGGGTGTAGCTGACATCCGCCCCGCCCGAGATGACCTGGTCGTCCAGTTCGCTGAACTGGATGCGATTGGTCTGGATGTTGTGGATAATCTCGCCCGTGGGACGGCGGCCATAGCCGAACTGGGTCTCGTACGGCGCGTCGCGCGAGGTCTTGGCGAAGGCGGCACGCCAGGACACGTCCCAGGCCTCGCCCAGCGAATGCTCGCCGGCCAGTTGGGTCGTGAACAGCTGGCGCGCGAACCATTCGGTGTAGTCGGTGCGGCGGAAGGCCTGGCCGCCCAGATCGTCGATACCCTCGACCGAGCGGGCTTCCTTGGTAACGTTGCGAACAAACAGGTTCGTCCACTTGACCGTGTTGTTCTCGTTTTCGAGGCTCAGCGACCCGAACAGGTTCAGGCCGATGTTGTTCTCGTTCGACCGGAAGTCGTAGTCGTCGGCCAGCACCAGCTTGCCGCTGTCGATCCGGCCCGACTGGCGGATGCCTTCACGGCCCTTCCAGCTGTTGTCGTAGCCGGCGACGAAGACGGCGCCGAGCGAGCCGATGCCGGTCTCCATCGACGAGCCGCCGGTCACGCCGAGGCTGAAGTTGATGGGCGTAACTTCTTCCTGGAGCAGGCGAAGCGGCGCGTTCTCCAGCGACTGGCCCAACAGGCGCAGCTGCGCGGCGGTGTAGTTCGGGCCGGCCTGGATGCGGTTGCCACTCGAGAAGGCTAGGGCGATGGGATCGGGAACGCTGCGCGTACCGTCGTCATAGCCGGTGAAGTCGGAGCGCGAGCCGAAATAGATCAGGGCTTCCTGGCCGGTCGACTCGGTGTTGCCGGCGAGGGAGGCCTTCATCGTGAAGAAGGGCTCGTTGGGCGTGCCGATGGTCTGCAGGTCGATCACGCCGCCACCGAACTCACCGGGATAGCTGACGGAATAGGTCTTCTGGACGGTCACGCCCTTCAGGATGTCGGCCGGGAACAGGTCCAGCGGCACGACCCGTTGCAGCGGCTCGGGGCTGGGCAGCGGCGAACCGTTCAACAGGGCCGACGAATAGCGCTCACCCAGGCCACGCACATAGACGAACCGGCCTTCGACCACCGACAGACCAGTGACGCGGGTCAGGGCGGCGGCGGCGTTGGAGTCGCCCGTGCGTTGCAGGTCTTCGGCCGTCAGGAATGCCGCGACCTCGGGGCTCTCGCGGTTCGGCTGCGGGATGAAGCGGCCCAGGACCACGATCTCGTCCAGTTGCGACGACTCTTCGGGCTCGGCCTCGGGTTCGGTCTGCTCAGCAGGTGTCTGTTCGACAGGAGCGGTCTGGGCGTACGTCATGCCCGGCGCGATCAGTGCGCTGGTAGCCAGGAGGACCCCGGTCAGGGTCAGGGAAAGGGTCTTCATGGGATTCTGCGCCTTGCAGGAAATGACGAGGAACGGCGAAACCGGAGGGCGTCCGCATGGACGCCCTCCGCCATTCGTCATCAGCAGTTGGAGCCGGCAGCCAGGCCGCAGGTCCAGCCCAGGTACCAGGTGTCCGCCGCATTCCGGACGGCACCGATGTAGGTCACGTTCGAGAAGAACGAGTACAGTGCGTTGCCGTTGGTCGGCGTCACCAGGGCCGCATTGCCGCCCGTGATGAAGATCAGCGAGCTGTTCTGGATCGTGGCACCGGCCGGGGCCAGCAGACCCGTCGATGAGCCGTTCGGGGTGTTGAACACATTGGTCGCCGACAGGAAGACAGCTTCGGTCGCCGCGCCGTTGACGCTGGTATCGTTCTCGTAGGGACGCGAGCAGGCGAAGTAGACCGAGCGGAAGATCGGGGCGTTGGTCACCGTCTGGGCGTCGTCGATGTCCAGGCAGGCCGCGGCCGAGGTCGAGGGGTTGGTCACGATCGAGTTGATGATCGTGGGCTGGGTGCCGGTGTTCAGGGTCAGCAGGGCATCGGCGGCGACGGCGGCGTTACGGCCGACGATGGTGAAGTTCGACACCTTGGGCTGGGCGAAGAAGGCGGTGCCGGACGGAGCGGCCGACCATTCGAAGCCACGGCTGCCGTTGGTCACGGCGGTCGGCTTCTGGGTGATGATGCCGAACTGGGCCCCACCGCGCCAGCCGGTGTCGGTGTCCAGGCCGTCGTCGTCGGCGCCGTTGATGACGATGTTCTTCAGGTTGACGGTGCCGCCAAAGATTTCGATGCCGTCATCCGACGAGTTGTAGGACTGGAAGAACTCGACCACCGTGCCGTTGCCGACGCCGGCCAGGGTCAGGGCCTGAAGCTCGTTGTTCGGCGACAGCTCGAAGCCCGAATAGTTGACCTGGACATAGCGCAGGCGGCCCGAGTTATCGGCCGGCGAGTTGCCGCCGTAGTTGGCGCTGGTGCCTTCGACCTGACCGACGCAGGCCGCGTTCGGCGCGGTCACGCCGACGGGGCAGACGGCGGTCGGGGCGCGACCGGCGATCACGATGCCGCCCCACTGGCCCTGCGAGGTCGCGGTCGTCGTGCCCTCGATGTTCTGGCGGCTGGTGAAGATAATCGGGTTGGTTGCGGTGCCTTCTGCGAAAATCTGCGAGCCGCGGTTGACCAGCAGATAGTCGGTGCCGCCGGAGGCGAAGACCTTGACGCCCGGATCGATGGTCAGGACGCCCTGCACACTGCCGGCGACGGGCGCGGTCGGATCAGCGCCGCGATCGGTGCCGACTTCGGTGCGGCCCGAGATCGAATAGATGGTGCCGGCGCGGACCGACAGGGTCAGGGAGCCGGTGATGGTGGCGGGCAGCTGGCAGGCGCGCAGCGTGCCGTTGGCGACCAGGCCGACGTTCGACAGGCCGGTCGGGCAATCCGCAGCGGGCGTGCCGGGCGTCGGGGTCGTAGGCGTGGTGGGGGTCGTCGGCGTGGTCGGCGTGGTGCCGCCGCCGAAGTCGCCTTCGCCGGGCGAAGCCACTTCGGCCGAGCCGCACGCGGCCAGGGTCAGGGCGCTGGCGGCGACCGTCAGGAGGGTTGTCAGTCGAAAGCCGGTCATCATGTCCACCATGTCTGATCAATGTCGCGACAGGATGGATGCGCGGCGTCATGCCTCGCGTCCGACGATGTTTCGCCCAACCTGCCCGCCGCTTTCACTAGGGAAGGTCTGTGACGCCGTCCGCGCCGAACCATGACGGTTCCAGCGCGCTTGTGTGAAGTTGTCGTATCGCGATGATGACTGTTGATCCGGACCCGTCGGATTCATTCGAGCCAAAAAAAGCCCGACGCGAGCGCCGGGCGAAATCAGTCTGGTGATGGTGGGTGTCCTCAAGAAGAAGACAGTCCCAGAGAACGCCGATTGGGTTAACGCGACGCTAACGGCGTCAGGCCGGGTCCGGGAACCAGGCGTTCTGTATCGCCCCGCCCGGCGTGTTCCAGGACACCATACGCCCGCCGGGGCCTCTTTCGACCGAGAACGAGGCCGGGCTGCCGGTCGGCGGCGACGGGATGGAGTAGACCCGGTCCTCGACCACGACGACCCGCGAACCGGATGCCAGAGGAAGGACCCAGCGCCCATCCTGGTTTGCCTGGATTTCGACCGGGCTTCCGTCCGTCGTCACCTCGGTTGGCCCCTGAGCGGCGGCACGTCCGGATGCGAGCAGATTCCGCCCATCGCCGTCGATCACGTCCAGCGGTCCTGCCTGATCCAGCCGGAGGCTGGGCCCGCCGGGGGTCAGAAGGGCGATGGGCCCCGCGATGTCAGCACTGACCAGCAGTCGGTAAGTCGCGGGCGTCGCGTCCTGACCGGTCTGGGTCTCGACCATGAACAGGGCGGCCTCCCGGGGGGCGTCGATACGGACCGAGAAACGCCCGCTGGCGTCGGCGCTGGTGGCATAGGCGATGCCTCCCGGGCCACGCACGACCACCCGCCCGTCCGGCGCGGCGCGGCCGCCCAGCATCAGGCCGTCCTGACGCCTTTCCACGCTTTCCACCTGAGGCGTCATGACCCAGGCCGAGGCCTCGGCAGCGGCCGACTTCGGCGCGCTTTGCGGCGCGGTACAGGCCGCGGTCGACGCCAGGGCGACGCCGATGACCAAAGCTGTGACTCGCCTCGACAACAGATTCGCCCGTTTCATCCCGCTCGCCGGCCCTATAGGACTGTCGCCCCAGATAGACCGTCGCGCGGCGGCCTGTCTCGCATTTCCGTCCGAGGCCCCATGTCTGTTCTTTCCGCGACCGTCGCCCCCTACGAAGGCCGTTCCGTCTGTCTGTTCTGTGCCTCCTCCGACGGCGCGGATCCTGCCTATCTCGAGGCGGCGCGTGAGTTCGGTGCCGCTACGGCCCGTGTCGGCTGGCGGCTGGTCTATGGCGGAGGCGGCGTCGGCCTGATGGGGGCCTCGGCCCGCGCGGCCCACGCAGCCGACGGACGCGTCGTCGGCATCATGCCCGGCTTCCTGCGCAGCCGCGAACGCCTGTTCGACGAGGTGGAGACCGTGGTCGTCACCTCCATGCACGAGCGCAAACAGCTGATGTACGACAACTCCGATGCCTTCGTGGTGGCCCCTGGCGGCGTCGGGACGCTGGAAGAGGTCGTCGAACTGCTGTCATGGAAACGGCTGGACCTGCATGCCAAGCCGATCATCTTTCTCAACATCAAGGGCTTCTGGGACACCTTCTTCACCCTCGTCGACCACAGCGTCGCCGAGGGCATGACGCCGGCATCCTTCCTCCAGGCCTATTCGGTCTGTGACACGGTCGAAGACGCGATCACCCTGATGCAGCAGGACCACGAAGGCCCGGTGTTGCGGTTCGATCCCAGATAGATGATCATCGATCACTTATTGTCGCAGCGCAGCGAAAACGGCTTGACAGTTTTCTAAAGAAACTGACAGTGGGGCATCGGATGCGCATCGTGCGGCTCCGAACGCCATACGGAGACCTCCCATGCGCGCACTCGCTCTTGCCGCCGCCCTGATGCTGGCCGGCACCGCCCCTGCCTTCGCCCAGTCCAACGCGTCCAGCTTCACGGTCCAGAACGTCGCCTTCACGCCGAGCGCACCGGTCATCATCGACGGCACCAACTGGCGCTGCGGGACCAACAACCTCTGTGTCGGCACCGGTGTGGGCGCCAACCAGCCCGCCACGCGGGCCTGCCGCCGGGTCGTCGCCAAGGTCGGCGTGGCCCTGGCCAGCTTCACCTACAAGGGCGTGACCCTGACGGACGCCCAACTGGCGACCTGCAACACCGCCGCCGCCTGATCGCTTGATCAGGCTGAAATCAGGGCCGGACGGGCGACCGTCCGGCCCTTTTCGTATCAGGCGGTCTCGCCGTTGAGCCGTTGCACCATCCGATCGCGCCCGATCAGCGGAATGATAGTCGCCATGTCCGGCCCGTGCGCCTGGCCTGTCAGGATCAGCCGCAGCGGCATGAACAGGGTCTTGCCCTTGGCCCCGGTCGCCTCCTTGACGGCCGAGGTCCAGGCCGACCAGGCCGTCTCGTCGATCACGGCCGGCAGCAACCCCAGCGCCGCCTCGGCGAATGCCGCATCTTCGATCATCGGCGTCACCGGCCCCTGGACGATCCGAGCCTGATCGACCACGTCACCGAACTTGACCAGGTTCGGCCGGACGGCGTTCCAGAAGGTCTCGCCCAGGTCGACGCCCAAGGCTGCCAGCCTCACCTGCGCGGCCGAATACGGCATGGCGTGCAGGGCCTGGGCGTTCAGCCGGTCGAGATCGGCCGTGTCGTACCGCGCCGGAGACCGGCCCATCTTGGTGAAGGCGAAGGTATCGCCCAGCGCGTCGACCGAGGCACCGACTTCCAGCGGATCGGATGTGCCGATCCGGCCCAGATGGCTGGTGATGGCTATCGGCTCATATCCCTGCTCTCGCATCTCGGCGATCGACAGCGAGCCCAGCCGCTTTGACAGGGCCTGACCGTCGGCACCGACCAGCAGCGGCATATGGGCAAAACCCGGCGTTGGGCCGCCGAGAGCCTCGAAGATTTCGATCTGTGCCCCGGTGTTGGTGACGTGATCCTCACCACGGATGACATGGGTAATCCCCATGTCGATGTCGTCCACCACCGACGGCAGGGTGTAGAGGAACAACCCGTCCTCGCGGACCAGCACGGGATCCGACATCGAGGTCGTGTCCACCTCGGCATGACCGCGCGCCAGGTCCTCCCAGGCGACACGGCGACCTTCCAGCTTGAACCGCCAGTGGGGCTTTCGACCTTCGGCCTCGAACGCCGCCTTGTCGGCCTCGGTCAGGTCCAGCGCGGCCCGGTCATAGATGGGCGGCAGGCCGCGTGCCAACTGCACCTTGCGCCGCCGATCCAGCTCCTCACCCGTCTCGTAACAGGGATAAAGCCGCCCGGCTGCCTTCAGCCGCGATGCCGCTTCCTCATAGCGATCGAAACGCTTGGACTGGTTGTACCGCTCGTCCCAGACCAGCCCCAGCCATGTCAGGTCGTCCTCGATCCCCTGCTCGAACGCGGCCGTCGAGCGCGCCAGATCGGTGTCGTCGATGCGCAAGACGAACGCCCCCCCCTGTCCCTTGGCGAACATCCAGTTGACAAGGGCGGTCCGCACATTGCCGACGTGCAGCTTCCCGGTTGGTGACGGGGCGAAACGGACCTTGACGGGCGGGTTGGCGGACATGACAGGCGACCTCGAAAGCGAGGCGCGTAGGTCGGTTACAGGGGTGGCGAAGTCAAGGCGCAGGTTGGAGGCCCGTGAGTGTCATGATAGGCTGGCATTTGTCATGAACGCGCCCGTCCAGATTCGAAAGCCCGAAGTTGCAGAGCGGCTGAGAAGCCTGGCGCGCCTCGAGGGCAAGTCCATCACCGAACTGGTCGAGGAAATGGTGCGCGAACGCGACGAGCGGCTGACCTCCTCGCGCGAGGCCGATATCGCCGAGCGTCGCCGTGGCGTCGAAGAGGCCGTCCGTCGGTTCAACGCCCTGCCGATCGTTGGTCCCCTGCTGACGGACGATGACCTCTATGATGAAGACGGCCTGCCGAAGTGATTGCCGTAGACGCGTCGGCCCTGGTGGCCATTCTGCTCGAGGAACCCGAGGCGATCTCGTTTCGGGAGTTCCTGCTGGCTCAACCCCACCTCGTGCTTTCGCCGATCGGATACTGGGAGGCGACGACCCGACTACGAAGTCTGCGGGGAGATTCTGGCGTTGCTGAGTTGCAGTCGGTTATCCACGACCTTCGTATCCGGGTGGCACCCGCGACCCGGGAGACGGCCAGACTGGCTTGCGATGCCGAAGCGACCTTCGGCAAGCGAACGGCGGCGAAACTCAATCTCGGTGACTGCTTCGCCTACGCCCTGGCAAAGGAGACTGACGCGCCGCTTTTGTTCAAGGGCAATGATTTCAGCGAAACAGACGTCGTCCCCGCCATTCCTGCCTGATCGCCTGACGATCAGTCGTCCCGGTGGACCCGCTCGCGGCGTTCGTGGCGTTCCTGGGCTTCAACCGACAGGGTCGCGGTCGGACGGGCTTCCAGCCGACCAAGGCCGATCGGTTCGCCGGTGTCCTCGCAATAGCCATAGGAGCCGTCCTCGATACGGCGGAGGGCGTCCTCGATCTTGGAGATCAGCTTGCGCTGTCGATCCCGCGTGCGCAGTTCCAGCGCCCGGTCCGAGGCCGAGGACGCGCGGTCCAGCAGATCGGGATGGTTCTCCGTCTCGGCCTTCAGATTGACCACCGTGCCCTTGGACTCGCGCAGGATGTCGTCCCGCCAGGCCATCAGCTTGTGTTTGAAATAGGCCAGTTGCCGTTCGTTCATGAACGGCTCGTCGTCGGACGGCCGATAGGCGACCGGTTCCGGAACAACGACAGAGGCAACTGCGGTCATCGCACTCACACTCATACTAAACACCCCCCTGCGGCGTCGTCCTGCCTATAGGCAGATGACAGAGTCGGAGCAACACAGGTCGCGCGTCCGTGATCGCCGTTTGGTTGTCCGTGGCGTCGGCGTGACATTTCTTCATCACCGACGGTGCTCGCAGGCGAAATAACCCAGCGATTCGACGGATTTATGCTGCACTGCGGCGAACTTCCGCCTTGGCGAGTTCCACCGCCGCGCGCAGATCGATCTGGTTAAGAAGGTCGGTCAGACCCGGCTCATCGTCGTCGGTCCTGGCCTCGCGCACGTCCCGACCGAGCCGTTCAAGCGCCCCCTCCCCGGCTTCCCCCGACAGCAGGGCGATCTTGAGCTCGTCCAGACGGTCCAGCAGACCGCCGCCGCGCCGGATGGCCCGACGCCGGCGTTCGGTCGCGGTTTCGACCCCTTGCAAGGCCATCAGGGCCGACAGACCGGCGACATTGGTCGTGGCAGGGGCTGCGGGTGCGGCCGTCGACGCAGACGCGCCAGCCGTTGATCCCAGGCTGAAACCGCCCGTCGCACGCGCCGCACGAGACGGCGTCGAGGTCGTCGGGGCCGAGGGGCCGGTCACCTTCATGAAAGCACGCTCCGGGACATGAGCCACCCTCGCCGGGGACCGTCACTGTTTGGTTAACGGCCAGGCAAGTTTTGCCGCCTCGACACCAGACCAAATCATCAACCAGCTGTAAAATAATCAAATTCCCTGCGGCACGGCCTTCGCATGAGACGCGACGTCAGTCCTCCAGGATCGCTGCCCGATGCAGAAGTTGCTTACCCGCCTGATCGCTCCCCTCGCCGTCCTGGCGATGATGGCCTGCGCCGGCGGGGCGCTTGCCCAGTCCCGCATCAAGGACATCGCCTCGGTCGAAGGCGTCCGCACCAACCAGTTGGTCGGATACGGCCTCGTCGTCGGCCTTAACGGCACCGGCGACTCGCTGCGTAACGCCCCCTTCACCCGTCAGTCACTGGAGGGGATGACCGAGCGGCTGGGCGTCAATATCCGCGGTGCCAACGCCAACACCAAGAACACCGCCGCCGTCCTGGTCACCGCCGAACTGCCCCCCTTCGCCACGCCGGGCGCCCGCATCGATGTCGCTGTCGCCAGCCTGGGCGACGCCAAGAGCCTGCTGGGCGGGACCTTGATCGTCACCAGCCTGCAAGGGGCCGACGGTCAGGTCTATGCGGTGGCGCAAGGGTCGGTCCAGACCGGTTCGGTCTCCGGCTCGGGCGGTTCGGGATCGTCCGTCACACGCGGCGTGCCGACCGCCGGACGCATCGCCTCGGGTGCCACGGTCGAGGCCGAGACCGGTTTCAACCTGGACGGCATGGCCGAGGTTCGCCTGACCCTGCGCAATCCCGACTTCACCACGGCCCAGCGGGTCGCCGCCGCCATCAACCAGACCTATCCCGGCACGGCCTTGGCAGAGAACGGTTCGGTCATCGCCCTGCGCGCGCCGGCCCAGCTCGGCATGGCGGGCTTCATCAGCCGGGTCGAGAACCTGCCCGTCGCCGTCGACGTGCCCGCCAAGGTGATCATCGACGAGGTCAACGGCGTCATCGTCATGGGCGAGGCGGTACGGGTCTCCACCGTCGCCATCGCGCAAGGCAACCTGACCATCTCCGTTCAGGAAAGCCCCCAGGTCAGCCAGCCGGCCCCCTTCAGTCAGGGCCAGACCGCCGTCGTCCCCCAGTCCGACGTGACGGTCGAGGAGGAACTCGGCCGCGAGATCAGGCTCGTGAACGGCGGAACCTCGCTCTCCACCCTGGTCAATGGCCTGAACGCCCTGGGCGTCTCGCCGCGCGACATGATCTCCATCCTCCAGGCCATCAAGGCCGCCGGTGCCCTCCAGGCCGAAATCGAGGTGATGTGATGATCGAAGTCACCTCTCCCCTCGCCGCCATCGCGCCCACCCCGGCCCAGCTGGCTCAAACCGCCCGGATGCGCCGCACCGCTGAGGACTTCGAGACCAGCTTCATGTCGCAGATGATGAAGCCGATGTTCGAGGGCCTGTCGACCGACGGCATGTTCGGCGGCGGCGAGGCCGAGGCCACCTGGCGCAGCTTCCTCATCGATGCCATGGCCAAACAGACCGTCAAGGCCGGCGGTATCGGCCTGACCGACACGGTCATGGCCGAGATGATCAAGATGCAGGAGCAGGGCCGGTGAACGCCTCGGACCCCATCACCGCAACAGCCCATGCGCGACGCCTTGTCGCTCTGACCGACCGTTTGACTGAACGGCTTGAGGCCGAGACCCGTGCCTTCGCCGAACGGCGTCCCGGCGATGTCGTGGCCAGCCTGCCCCAGACCCAGGACCTGACCAATCAGTATCGCCGAGAGTCCGCCCAGCTGAAGGCCGCGCCCGGCCTGATGTCTCAGGCCCCGAGCAGCGAACGCATGGCCCTGATCCGCGCGACCGAACGGTTCGAGGCGGTGCTCGCCAGACACGCCCGCGCCGTCGAGGCCGCCCGAATCATCTCCGAAGGCCTGATCCAGACGATCGCCGCCGAGGTCGCCGGGGCCCGCGCCATGGGCACCGGTTACGGCGCGACGGGCCGCGCCTATCAGGGTGACGGCCGCGCCATCACATTGAACCGCAGCGCCTGAGGTCCATGCGGGAGATTGAACACGGCAAACCAGCCGGTTAACCCTTCTGGACGGCGAAGCCTAAACCTTTTGTGGGTTAGATTTCGAGAATGCAGCTTCGCCACCGCCTTCTGGGTTTCGCCTTCGCATCGGGCGATCTGCTGATCGAGATGCAGCCGGACGGGTCCGTCACGTTCGCGCTCGGGGCCGGCCCGACCAGCAATGTGACCCCGGCCAGCCTTCATGGCCGCCCATTCGACGCCCTGATCGTACACCGACCCGAAGCGGTCGCCGCCGCCCTCTCCGCCCTGGAACCCGGGGGTCGGCTCGCCCCAATGGAAATCCTCATGGCGTGCGGCCAAGGCAGGGTCCGTCGCGCGACCCTGGCCGCCTTCGTCCTGCCTGATCTCGCGCCGAGCATTTCCTGTTCGATCCGCTACGAAGGCCCGGCCTTCACCTTGGCGTCCTCCCAGGAAGAGGCACGGCCCGCCGAACTGATCGATGCGGAAGCCTTCCTCGCTCGCGCGAGGACGGTCCTGGCCGGTGGCGAACCCGCCAGTCTGGCCGTCGCCTTTGTCGATGTCGCCGGCCTGAAGGCGTCTGGCACGGAGAACATGCGAGCCGCCGCCCGGATTGAAGCGGCGCTGCAATCGGCGTCTGTCGGCGGCGCGGCGTCACGACTGACGGAAGATCGCTATGCCGTACTGCGCGACCAGAATGACACGCGCGACATCCTCGGCGAGGTCGGGGAGCTGGCACGCGACGAAGGCCTGGACGTCGATGTCACCGGCTCGATCGCCGACCTGTCGGGAGCGTCACCGGTCAACGCCCTTCGCGCCCTGCGCTTCGCCATCCAGAGCTGCCTGGTCGACGGATGCGACAGTCGTCCCGACGAGGCTTTCGACGCCGCCCTGGCTCGCACCCTGCGCGAGGCCGACCAGTTTCGCGCCATGGTCCGGGGGCGCGATTTCGCTCTGCATTATCAGCCGATCGTGGCCCTCGACACCGGGGCGGTCCACCATTTCGAGGCCCTGGCCCGCTTCGGCTGGGGAAGCCCAGGCCAGACCATCCAGATGGCCGAGGAACTCGCGCTGATCGAGGGATTCGACCTGGCCGTCGCGGAAAAGGCTATCCAGCGCCTGCGCCAGCCCGGTTCGGGCCTGCTGAAGATCGCCGTCAACGTCTCGGGCGCTTCCCTGGCCGACGATGCCTACGTCCAACACCTGCTGCGCATGACCGCCGCCATGCCTCAGGATCGTCGTCGCCTGATCGTCGAGGTCACCGAATCCGCCGCCCTGGCCGACATCGGAGCCGCCAATCGCCGGCTGGGTGCCCTGCGCCAGGCGGGTATCCAGATCTGCATCGACGACTTCGGTGCCGGCGCCGCTTCGTTCGACTATATCCACGGCCTGTCGGTCGACACCGTCAAGATCGACGGCAAGTTCGTCAGGGGGCTGGGATCCGACGCCCGCGCCCGCACCCTGATCGCCCACCTGGTCGAGATGTGCGGATCATTGGACCTGACCACCATCGCCGAGTTTGTGGAGACCCAAGACCAGGCCGACATCCTGCGCGACCTTGGCGTCGACTACGGCCAGGGCTGGCTGTTCGGCAAGGCCGAACCCGAACCCCGAACGGTGATCGCTGCCGCCGCGCCGGCCCGACGACGCGGGACGGTCGAAGCCTGGGGCTAGGCCCTGCGCGGGCACACAGCGCCGCCTTCGGTGAGTGCAACAAACGCCTTTGACCCGCCGTGGCCTCAGGGCTTGTCGCGAGCCTTGGTGGCCGCATCCATAAGCCTCAATCCGCTTATTTCGGCGGCATCCGGGGTCATTTTCAGCTTGGCTTCCGGAGGATCGACCGCCTCGACATAGCCGTCCACAGCCTCCGGCTTCAGAGGTTCAATGATGGTCGGTGTATCATCATTCCTGGTCATGCGAACTCAACTCGGATCAATCACCGCTGTTCCACGGCCTCGCGCCTCCGCACCGTCGAGCCCGATCACTTCATCCACCTCAATCGCCTCCACAAACGCGGCATCATGACTGACCACCATCAGGGCACCGTCATAGGCCCGGAGCGCTGCCTCCACCGCCTCGATCGCGTCGAGGTCGAGATGGTTGGTCGGTTCGTCCAGCACGAGAAGCTGCGCCGGCCGGGCGCCTCCGAGGACACAGGCCAGGCCTGCCCTCAACCGCTCGCCGCCTGACAGGCCCTCGACCCGCTTGTCGCCGGCGACGTTGCGGAACAGGAACCGCGCCAGGGCCGCACGCGCGTCCTGATCCGTGGCCTCGGGGTTGAGGCGCCGGAACGCCTCGACCAGTGTTTCGCCGGCATGCAGCAGGCCGACATCCTGATCCAGGATGGCCGCGCGCACCGGTCGTTCGACGCTGCCGGACGTCGGTTCCAGCAGCCCAACCGCCAACCGCAGCAGGGTGGTCTTGCCGGCCCCGTTCGGACCGGTGATCGCCACCCGCCGGGGTCCCGTGATCGACAGGTCGAGCGGCCCGACGATCCGTCGCCCCTGCGGCGTCGCCCAGACGGCCTCGTCCATCCGCAGCACGGTCCGCCCCGCCGCCAGCCCCGACGAAGGCATCGGAATGGAGAGCTCGCGGACCCGTTCGACGCGCGCCCGGGCCTCAGCCAGCGCGGCCTCGGCCCCTTCCAGGCGTCGTTCGGCCAGCCGACCTTCACGGGCACCGGAGCCTTCGGCCCGTTCGGCCATCATCCCCAGCGCGATCTTGGGTGCCGAGCCCGAAGCCGCGAAGGCCCGACCGGCCCGATCCCGCCGCGCCTTCTTCTCCATTGCGCGAGCCCCCTCGCGCTGCGCCCGCTCGACCTCGCGCCCGGCCGTCGCCAACTCCCGCTCCGCCGCAGCCCGCTCCGCTGTCTTGCGTTCGAGATAGAGGTCGTAGTTGCCGCCATCGACCGACGCCCCCAGGCTCGACAGTTCGACGATCCGGTCCATCCGCCGCAGCAGTTCGCGATCGTGGCTGACCACCACCGCCCCGCCGGTCCAGCGCCCCAGAACCTGCGCCACAATAGCCCGGCCCTCGGCGTCGAGATGGTTCGTCGGCTCATCGAGCAGCAACAGATCCGGTGCGGCGATCAACAAGCCCGCCAGTCGTACCCGCGTCTGCTCCCCGCCGCTCAGGCTGGCCGTCGCGCGCGACAGGTCGAGGCCTGCCAGCCCGACCTGTTCCAGAGCATCCTCAATCCGCGCATCCAGACCCCAATCGGCTTCTGCCAGATCCTTGGCGGTCCCCTCGCCCGCCAGCACCCGAGCGACCACCGCCCAACCATCTGCTACGCCGAGTGTCAGAGCCACCGTTTCGTCGGGAGAAGGATTGACCCTCTGGGCCAGGACGCCGACCGAGCCGCCGCGCCAGACCGTCCCCTCGGACACCGGCTGCTCGCCGACGAGCACGCGCAGCAGCGTGGACTTGCCGACACCGTTGCGCCCGACCACGCCGGTTCGTTCGCCGCTGAAAGCGAGGCTCAGATTGTCGAGGAGTGTGGACCCGTCCGGCGTGCGGACGGTAACCCGATCGAGGACGGCACCCGGCTTAGCGGCGGGTACGCCTGTCCTGGATGTGGACCTTGACCCGCTTGGGCTTGGGGAGGGACGAGACATAGAGAACCATCAACATCGCGGATGCGGAAAGGGCGGCGCCGATTTCCAGGGCGATGATCATGGGCTCAGGTCTCCTCGCAGGATCGCGATCGGTCAAAGATGGCTTCACCTGCCGACCGATGCAAGCGCGACGGTGTCTGGCTCTGAACACGGCTGTGTGACAGGCTGACGTCAGGAGACCCAACCATGCGTATCGTTCCGCTAGCCACCTGCCTCGCCGCCGCCCTGTCGACCACGGCCTGCGCCTCGATGGGCGGCGAATCCGACGGCCCGCCCGGCGAGCCGGATCTCGCCCGCTCAGCCGGCGAGCCCGCACCGCCCCAGGCTGCATTCTATGCCGACTGCATCGCCGCGGCGGCCGCCACGAAATCCTATGTGAAGGAGCCGGGCGAGAACTTCCTGCGCTTCACCTGCACCGGCCGGGTCGCCCGCGCCTTTTACGACGCTTTGGGTCCGTGGAGCGCATCGCAAGGTTCGGAATACGTCGTCGCCGGCCGCACCGAACGCTTCGGCCAGCGCCTCGTCGAGAACACCGTCGGCATCGACAGTTGCTCCACCGACGGCACCGGCGACTACCGCTGCACTGTGGTGCTCAACGTTGGGGAATTTTTGAGCGCGGATTGACTACTCCGAGCGGGCGACGAGGGCGGCGCGACGGGCCAGCACAGCCGATCTGAACGCCTCGCGGACCTTGTTCATCAAGGCGGCGGGCAAGACACCGTAGGCCACCCCGCCAGGACCCGCACCCGGCGGGAACCGCAGATCAGGTCCTGGCCAGACGAAGCGGTTTGCTTCCGTGACCATGATCCATGATCGTTCTGCATCGAGCCCAAGTCGCGCCTTGGTGGCAGCAGGGATTTCGATCGCATGCTCTGGCAACCGAGGCGGCGAATGAGTGATCGGCAGGACCACCACCTGACGATCCCCCGCAGCGGTCGTCATGGAAAGCACGACGGCACGAGGCCGGTCCTTCACACCCTCCTCGCGTCCGGCCTTGTGCTCGGATTGCCAGAGGTAGGCGTATCGAATGACCAGACCCGCCGCGGGTTCTGGCAGCCGGCTCAGCCCTCGACCTCGTGATCGAACCCGGCGGCGTCGGGATGCATCGGCGCCGTCATGATCCCGTCAAGATCGGCGTTGCTGAAGTCCTCCAGGGCAAGCACCTCTCGGTCGCGCCGTTTCAGACGGTGATACTCCTGCGCGGATATGGTGACCGTCCGCTCGCGCCCATTGCGGGTCACCACGACCGGACGGCGCAGCGCCTCGTCCTGATACCGACTGACCTCGCGCTGGAACTGGGTCGCCGTGACATGGAGCGTATCAGTCATGCGGGCACTCCTGAAAGTTTGAAAAATACATACTTTACGAAGTTATGGCAAGTCACAGTGTTCCCACATTGTTCTTGCTGAATCGGCCGGATCAGTCCCCATATAGTGGCGTTGCACCGGACCCTTGTCCGGCTCCCTGCGTTCCCCGGACCCATGACCGAAAAGCACAACTTCATCCGCGTGCGCGGCGCGCGCGAGCACAACCTCAAGGGCGTGGATGTCGATATCCCGCGCGAGAAGCTGGTCGTCATGACCGGCCTGTCGGGATCAGGCAAATCCTCGCTGGCGTTCGACACCATCTATGCCGAGGGCCAGCGGCGCTATGTCGAGAGCTTGAGCGCCTACGCCCGCCAGTTCCTGGAGCTGATGGGCAAGCCGGATGTCGATCTGATCGAGGGTCTGTCGCCCGCCATCTCGATCGAACAGAAGACGACCTCCAAGAACCCGCGCTCGACCGTCGGTACGGTGACGGAGATCCACGACTATATGCGCCTGCTGTGGGCTCGGGTGGGCGTCCCCTATTCGCCCGCCACCGGCCTGCCGATCGAGAGCCAGACGATCAGCCAGATGGTCGACAAGCTGGTCGCCCTGCCCGACGGCGAACGGCTTCTGTTGCTGGCCCCCGTCGTTCGGGGCCGGAAGGGTGAGTACAAGAAGGAGATGACCGAGTGGCAACGCTCGGGCTTCCAGCGGCTCAAGATCGACGGCCAATTCTACGCCGTTGAGGACGCGCCGACGCTGGACAAGAAGTTCAAGCACGACATCGACATCGTCGTGGACAGGATCGTCACCAAGGGCGGGCTCGAGGCGCGCTACGCCGACTCGATCCAGACCGCTCTTGGTCTGGCCGACGGCATCGCGGTGGCGGAATGGGCCAATGCGGATGAGGGCCAGGAGCCCCGGCGGATCACCTTTTCCGAGAAATTCGCCTGCCCCGTTTCAGGCTTCACGATCTCAGAGATCGAGCCCCGACTTTTCTCGTTCAACAACCCCTTCGGCGCCTGTCCGGTCTGTGACGGCCTGGGGGTCAAGCTGGCGTTCGACGCCGATCTGGTGATCCCCGATCGCGACAAGACCCTGCACAAGGGTGCCGTCGCCCCGTGGTCTCGCGGGCCGTCGCCGCTCTACACCCAGACGCTGCAGGCGCTGGCGCTGCACTACGGCTTCTCGATGGACAAGCCGTGGCGCGACCTGCCCGACAAGGCCCAGAAGGTCATTCTTCAGGGCACGGGCACGGAGAAGATCAAGTTCGTCTATGACGACAACGCCCGCAAATACGAGGTCTCCAAGCCGTTCGAAGGCGTCGTCCCCAACCTCGACCGCCGCTGGCGGGAAACGGATTCGGCCTGGGTCCGCGAGGAACTGGGTCGCTTCCAGTCAGAGACGCCCTGCGACGCCTGCCATGGCAAGCGGCTGAAGCCAGAGGCCCTCGCGGTCAAGATCGACGGTTCCGACATCGCCGACATCTCGACCCTGTCGATCAAGAAGGCCTACGACTGGGTCTCTGCCCTTCCCGAACAACTGACCGAGAAACAGATGGAGATCGGCCGGCGTATCCTGAAGGAAATCGGCGACCGCCTGCGGTTCCTGAACAACGTCGGCCTCGACTACCTGTCTCTGTCCCGCGCCTCAGGCACCCTGTCCGGCGGCGAGAGCCAGCGCATTCGCTTGGCGTCACAGATCGGCTCGGGCCTGACGGGCGTCCTCTATGTGCTGGACGAGCCGTCGATCGGCCTGCACCAGCGCGACAACACCCGCCTGCTGGAATCCCTGCGCGGTCTGCGTGACCTCGGTAACTCGGTCCTCGTCGTCGAGCACGACGAGGAGGCGATCCTGACTGCCGACTATGTCATCGACATGGGTCCGGCCGCCGGCGTCCATGGCGGCGAGATTTGCGCCGAGGGCACGCCGGAAGAGGTGATGGCCAATCCGAAATCCCTGACCGGCAAATACCTGACCGGCGAGCGCGAGATCGAACTGCCGGTGGACGGCCGCCGTCCGGTCGACAAGAAGAAGATGCTGAAGATCAGCGGCGCGACCGGCAACAACCTCAAGAACGTCACCGGGGCCGTCCCCGTCGGCCTGTTCACCTGCGTCACCGGTGTGTCGGGCGGCGGCAAGTCGACCTTCACGATCGAGACCCTGTACAAGGCCGCCGCACGTCGGCTGCACAACGCGTCCGACGCCCCCGCCAACTATGACCGGATCGAGGGGCTGGAGCATTTCGACAAAGTCATCGACATCGACCAGTCCCCGATCGGCCGCACGCCGCGCTCGAACCCGGCGACCTACACCGGCGCCTTCGGCCCGATTCGCGACTGGTATGCGGGTCTGCCGGAATCCAAGGCGCGCGGATACGGCCCCGGCCGCTTCAGCTTCAACGTCAAGGGCGGTCGCTGCGAGGCCTGTCAGGGCGATGGCCTGATCAAGATCGAGATGCATTTCCTGCCGGACGTCTACGTCACCTGCGACATCTGCAAGGGCAAGCGGTACAACCGCGAGACCCTGGAGATCGTGTTCAAGGGCAAGTCGATCTCGGACGTCCTTGACATGACGGTGGAGGAGGCCGGGCATTTCTTCAAGGCCGTGCCGCCGATCCGCGACAAGATGCTGACCCTCTCACGGGTCGGCCTGGACTACGTCAAGGTCGGGCAGTCGGCGACGACCCTGTCGGGCGGCGAGGCCCAGAGGGTCAAGCTGTCCAAGGAACTGTCGAAGCGGGCGACCGGCAAGACCCTCTACATCCTCGACGAGCCCACCACCGGCCTGCACTTCGAGGACACCCGCAAACTGCTCGAGGTGCTTCAGGAGCTGGTCGACAGCGGCAACACCATCGTGGTGATCGAGCACAATCTGGATGTGATCAAGGTCGCCGACTACCTGCTCGACTTCGGACCCGAGGGCGGCGACGGCGGCGGCGAGATCGTCGCAGTCGGCACCCCGGAGCAGGTCGCGGCCAACGACGCCAGCTGGACCGGTAGATACCTGAAGGAAGTCCTGGACCGCCACGAGACCCGCCGCAAGGCTCGCGTCGCCGCGCTCACGGCCTCGGTCGAGAAGCCGGTCAGGGCCGGCAAGAAGGCCGCGGCGGGCTGACCGGCGTCAGCCCGCTTCGAGACCCTTGATCTGCCGGTAGGCCTCGGCGAACGGGGCATACATGATAGCCAGTTGCAGGGCCGAGACCACGGCGTTGAACAGGCCGGACACGATCAGGATGGGCGCCAGCTTCGGCAGGATCTCAGTCACGCTCTGGCCTTCCAGGCCCGCAAACTGGGACGCCATGGACCCGCCGACCAACAGGGTCAGCGGCATGGAGATCAGCCAGCCGAGGAAGGCCACCACGATCGCCATGATGAAGGCCAGCAGGGCCATGCCCAGCAACGGCCAGAACCGCCCCTTGGTCAGGCCGAACGAGGACAGGACGGTGAACCGCTTCTCGGCGACGATGATCGGCACCATCAGGCTCAGCCGCACCGCTAGCCAGATCAGGCCACAAAATCCGGCCAGTCCGAGTAGCAGAGCCAGGGCGAACCAGCCGCCTTGCCCGCTGGAGCTCGCATAGGCCCCGACGCCGAAGACCACCCCGAACACGACCAGATAATAGACGGCGATCAGCAGCATCAGCACCACCATCGCGCCGAAGACCCTGAGTTCATCCATGCCGAGCCGAAGATAGCCGAAGGCGCTGTCCTTGGGCCGCACAACGGCGCGCGCGATCGCGGTGCTCAACATGGTGCTGACGATGATCGACAGCGGTGCGACCACCAGCAGGATGACGCCGTAGGCCTGGAACAGCGGCCCCAGGGTCTCCATCGTCGGAGTCGCACCTGAGTTCTCGAGCGCCTCGACCTGCTGCATGATGGTGACGAAGGAACTCCCCGCCAGCAGGAAGGTCAGCGCGAAGAAGACGATATAGGCCAGGGCCCACATCAGCATCGCCAGCGGTCGTCGCCGCACGATCCGAAAGCCCTCGAACGCTGCATCGCTGGCTGAAAACGTCATGATGGTCCCCCCTGGCAGGTGTGACCTTAGGACGAAACCGACGCCGTCGCCAAGCCGGTCTCAGTCCTGACCGGCCGTCAGATCGCGATAGGCGGCCATGAAGGGGGCCGACAGAATGATCGTGACCAGCGCTGCGCCCACCGCCATCAGCAACAGAACCAGCAGCGCACCGGCAGCACCCGCCGGCGACGTCGCGGCCCCTGCCATCATCGCAGAGAGCGGCAGGGACACGATCAACAGCAATAGGCCGACGATACAGGCCATGACCCCCGCGATGATGGCCATGCCGAACAGGGGCCAGAACCGGCCCTCGGTCAGCCTCCAGGCCCCCTTCAGATCGATGCGCCCCCGGCTGAAGGTTGCGGGAACGGCCAGCACCATCCGTACGGCCACGAAGAGGTTGAGGGCCGTGGTCGCGATCCCGATCAACGCGCCCACAAAGCTCAGATTGACGCCCTGGGTCGCGAGCACGGCCGTATCGCCGACCTGTCCCAGCACGACACTGATGATCGCCAGCAGCAGCAGGACCAGCAGAACCCGCAACTCGTCCCGGCCCAACCGCACGAAGGCGAACGGGTCGCGGACTTCACTTTGCATGGCGCGGTACAGGGCCGGCATGACGATCGCCTGGGTCACCAGACTGACCGGCATGGTGGCCAGCATCGCATAGGTGACCCGGCTCTGGATGGCGGCGGGCAGGCCCGACCCGCCACCGGACATGGCGGTGCGCATCGCGTCCTGCAACTCGCCCATGACCGGGCCCAGGATCGGCAGCGCCGTCAGGGCCGTCGCGATCAGGGACACCAGCCAGATCAGGGTCCAGCCCGCCACCGCCCTGGGGTGCTGGCGGGTGACCCGAAAGCCTTCAAACGCCGCTTCGCCTGCCGAGAATTTCATTTGCGGCCTCTAGCATGGGTCGCCGACCGGGGCGAAGGCCCTAAAGCGGGGCCAGGTCCTCGCCCGGCCGTTCCAGCCGTCGATAGGCCGCCCCAAGGAACGATGCCGTCAGCGGAGCCTGCACGGCCGCCAGCACGATGATCCCGCCGATCACGGCGACGGGGCCGGTCACGACGCCCGTGATCATCAGCACAAGCCAGAGCGTCCTGGGCATCTCGACGAGCAGCAGTCCGACGAACAGCGGAAGCATCGACCCGTTGGTCAGGCGGGTGACCGTCAGCGACGTCATCCGCTCACGCCCCACCGTCGCCTGGGCATAGAGCGACAGCCGCAGGGCCAGCAGCACCGGCGCGCCCAGGACGATCACCCCGACGATGGCCAGCAGCACCCGCTTCCACAGCGGCCCCGCCCCGGCCCAGTCCCGCGCCCGGATCGCCTCGGCGTCCAGCCCCGCCCCGCCGAACAGCGCCAAGGCTACGAGCGCCAGCAGCGACAGGATGATGGTCAGGAACAGCGCGCACAACAGGGTCGCGCCCGCCAGCCGCGCCTCGGTCCGGGTCAGCTGGAATCCGAACGGTCCCAGCCCCAAAGCCTTGGCCCCAGGCAGATCCTGGGCCACCCCGATCCGCGTCACCGCCCCGAACGCGACCAGCGACGCCGTCACCAGCCAGACCCAGCAGACCGCGCGCATCGGCCCGGCCAGCGGGAGCATGGCCAGCACCACGGCCGCCAGAGCCGCTATGCCGATTGCCCCGCCCGCGCCCCGCCACATCTCGGGGAGCCGGCGCAGGGTCTCGGCCAAGGTCTCGCGCAAATTCAGTTTCTGGCTCAGTTTCTGGCTCGGCCGCTCGGTCATGCCCCTTCCGTAACGACGCACCCCGCCTGACGCTAGCATACGGAGGCTGACGATCGCGCCCCAAGGCCCTAGAAGGCCCCGATGAACCCTTCCGACCTCAAGCCTATCCACGTCATCGGCGGCGGCCTCGCCGGTTCAGAGGCCGCCTGGCAGATCGCCCAGGCCGGCGTGCCCGTCGTCCTGCACGAGATGCGCGGCGTGCCCGGCGTGAAGACCGACGCCCATCACACCGACGGCCTGGCCGAACTGGTCTGTTCAAATTCCTTCCGGTCGGACGACTGGGAGCACAATGCGGTCGGTCTGCTGCACGCAGAGATGCGCGAGCTGGGCTCGATCATCATGGCCAGCGCCCACGACCATCAGGTGCCGGCGGGCGGTGCCCTGGCCGTCGACCGCGACGGCTTTTCACAGAAGGTGACGGCGACGCTGGAAGCACACCCGCTGATCACCATCCAGCGCGAGGAGATCGCCGGCCTGCCGCCCGAGGATTGGGACAGCGTTATCATCGCCACCGGCCCCCTCACCTCCCCCGCCCTGGCCGAGGCGATCCTGAAACTGACCGGCGAGGAGAGCCTCAGCTTCTTCGACGCCATCGCCCCCATCGTCCACGCCGACTCCATCGACTTCGACATCGCCTGGCGTCAGTCGCGCTATGACAAGGAGGGCCCGGGCGGCGACGCCGCCGCCTACGTGAACTGCCCCATGAACAAGGCCGAATACGAGGCCTTCATCGACGCTCTGATCACAGGCCCCAAGGCCGAGTTCAAGGAGTGGGAGAACGTCCCCTATTTCGACGGCTGCCTGCCCATCGAGGTGATGGCGGAACGCGGTCGCGAGACCCTGCGTCACGGCCCGATGAAGCCCGTCGGCCTGACCAACCCGCGTGACCCGCTGGTCAAGGCCCATGCCATCGTTCAGCTGCGTCAGGACAATGCCCTGGGCACCCTGTTCAACATCGTCGGTTTCCAGACCAAGCTGAAACACGGGGCCCAGGCCGAGACCTTCCGCATGATCCCGGGCCTCCAGAACGCCCAGTTCGCGCGGCTGGGGGGTCTGCACCGAAACACCTATCTGAACAGCCCGCATCTGCTGGATCGGCAGTTGCGGATGAAGTCGATGCCTCGCCTTCGGTTCGCCGGTCAGGTCACGGGGGTCGAGGGCTATGTCGAGAGCGCCGCGACGGGCCTGCTGGCCGGACGCCTGGCCGCCGCCGAACGGCTGGGCCAGCCGCTGGACGCTCCCGCTGCCCACACGGCCATCGGTGCCCTGGTCGAGCACATCACCGGCGGCCACCTGACCGGCTCGAAATTCCAGCCGATGAATATCAACTATGGCCTGCTGCCCCCGCTGGAGACGCCCAAGATCGACGAGGACGGCAAGAAGATCCCGCTCAAGGAACGCGGCCGGGCCAAGAAGCGGTTGATGAGCATCCGGGCGATCGAGGCGCTCAAGCAGTGGCGCGACGCGACCTGACATGGAGTTCGCCAAGGTCGCCATCCGTCGCCGGATCAACGAACTGTTCAACGACTATGAGCGGGGCGAGCGACCCGCCCTGCGCCGTGCCGACGCCCTGTTTCCCGCCGACTCCGTCGCCTGGCGAGTCAATGGCGACATCGTCACCATGATGATCGGCGGGGTGTCGGGCCTGTTGCTCCAGATGCTGCATCCGGCGGTGCTGGCCGGCGTCTGGGACCACTCCGACTTCCGCGCCGACATGCACGGCCGCCTGCGCCGCACGGCCAAGTTCATCGCCGTCACCACATATGACCACGCCGTTTCCGGCCAGGCCGCGATCGACAAGGTGCGCTCGATCCACGACAAACTCTCCGGCACGACGGCCGACGGCACCCCCTATCGCGTCAGTGATCCGGCCTTGCTGGCCTGGGTCCATGTGACGGAGACGACCAGCTTCCTCGACGCCTGGGTTCGCTATGGCCAACCCGGCATGTCGATGGCGGACCAGGACGCCTATCTGGCGGAAATGGCCCGGATCGGCCGCGCCCTCGGTGCCGATCCCGTCCCCACCGACCGCGTCTCGGCCGAGGCCCTGATCCAGTCGATGCGGCCTCAGCTCAAAGCCGACGCCCGCACCCGAGAGGTTGCCGCCCTGGTCATGCGCCAGAAGGTCGGCGGTCTGGCCGAGGATCGCGCCGCCGAACTGATCATGGCGGCGGGTGCCGACCTGTTGCCCGACTGGGCCCGCCGGATGCACGGCCTGCCGCCCGCCTCGCCGATCACCCGCGCCGGTGCCCGCACGATGCAGCGCACCCTGGACTGGGTCTATACGGGATCACCCAACCGCCAGGTCTGGTCCGCCGACGTCCTGGCTTGGCCGACAGGCGCGCCGCGCTAGATTCGTCCCGTCAGGTTCGCCCAGACCAGCCTCAGCCGCTTGCCGCCCTCGCCCTGTGCCGGATTGGACAAGGCCGCGTGGGCCACCGCCGGGAAGGCTGCGGTCGGAAGGCCCTTGAGCGTCCGGTTCGCCGCGCCTCGCAGCGCTCTCGCCTCATCCCGTCGACCGACCTGTGTCAGGCCCCACAGCCGACCGGCCTCGAAGACCTTCGCGTCGTGTCCCGGCCCAGCCAGCAGATGGACGGCCATCTGCATGGGCCCCACATAGAAGGCGTCCAGATCGTGAGGATCGCCGTGGACCCGGCCGATGTGAGCCTCGATCAGGGCCTCGAAGGGCCTGCGCTCCAGCCCCCATCGCGCGACCACATCCGTCAACGCCTCCAGCACCGGATGGCCCTTCCTCGGCACGCCCGCGAACACCCCGTCCAGCTGGTCGCGCCACCAGACATAGCGCATCTCGGCCAGCAACGGCTGGGTCACCCGCGTCGGGATGGCCATCAGCTCGGCCTCCAACGCGTACAGAGCGATCAGGTCAGACCGTGCCTGCGCATCGGAGACGAACCGGCTGGACAGCCAGCGATCGGGATCGGCGGCGCGGACCTGCCCATCCAGATCGGGGGCCCGAGTCTGCGCCGCCTGGTCCAAATCAGCCGAACAGGGTCTGGTACATGGCCATGGAGGTCAGCATGGGCAGACTGAGCAGCAGGTTGGTGCGGCTGGCCAGCATGGCGACTCGCGCGGCCTTGGCTTTCTTCTCGTCATCCACGACCACGATGCCGAGCGCCCGCTTCTGGTTCGGCCAGATGATGCCCCAGACGTTCAGGAACATGATCACGGCCAGCCAGACGCCGACGCCCATCAGGGTGAAACCCTGATCGCCCTGGACCATCCCGCCCGCGAACCCGAAGCTCAGCACATCGGCCGCATAGGCGTGACCGCGCGTGAACATGACGGCCAGACCTGCCACAACCGTCGCCAGCGCCGCCCAGCGGAACCAGAACAGGGCCTCGGGCGCGATATGTTTGCCGATGGCGGGTTTCAGCTCGGCCGGGATCGACGGCATGATCCGGAGCTGGACGAAGTTGAAATAGTACAGCAGCCCGATCCACAGGATGCCCGCGACGACGTGGACCCACCGCAGCGCCGCCTGCCAGAAGCCCAGGTCGAACCCGCCCGGCGCCACCCGCCCGAACGCGAACATCATCAGGACCGCGAGCGCCACGCTCAGCAGGATCGTCGTGCGAAAGTTCGTCAGCAGATTGGCCATGGATCAAGCCCTCCCCAGGGATTCGGAAAGCGCCAGCCTAGTCCTTCTCCCTTTGCGGGAGAAGGTGGCACGCGGAGCGTGACGGATGAGGGGTGGCTCGGTTTCGACGATGAGGTTGCCGGACGCTGTTCCAACCGTCTGAGTGACCCCTCATCCGTCAGCCTTCGGCTGCCACCTTCTCCCGCAAGGGGAGAAGGAAACCTAAGGCCGCGACGCCATACCCAGCTTCACCGGCTTGGCTTCCTCGCCGATCTCGCCGCGCTTCACGCCCCACAACAGGATGATCGGCGCCCCGACGTAGATCGATGAATAGGTGCCTACGATGATCCCGAACATCAGGGCCAGGGAGAAGCCGCGCAGGGCCTCGCCGCCGAACACGGCAAGCGCCGCCAGCACCATGACGGCGGTAACGCCGGTGATGATGGTCCGCGTCAGGGTCTCGTTCAGCGACAGGTCGATCACGTCGCGCAACGGCATGGTCTTGTATTTGCGCAGGTTCTCGCGAAGCCGGTCGAACACCACGACCGTATCGTTCATCGAATAGCCGATGACGGTCAGGATGGCCGCGACCATGTTCAGGCTGAACTCCAGCCGGAGCAGCACAATCAGTCCGAAGGTCAGGATCACGTCGTGCAGCAGGCCCGCCACGGCGCCGAAGCCGAACTGCGGCTCGAAGCGGAACCAGATATAGGCGAACATCAGCACGATTGCCGACCCCAGGGCCAGCAGGCCGGAGGTGAAGAGCTCGCCCGAAACCTTGGACCCGACGACCTCGACGCCCGAATATCTCACCTCACCCACAGCCTGGGTGATCGCACTCTCGACCTGTTGCACCACCTGGGTCTGGTCGCGGCCCTCGGGCACCTGGAAGCGGACGATGGCGGTCGAGCCGTCATCGATGTTGTTGTCACGCCGGGCGATGCCCTGGACCCCGACGTCGCCGATATCGAGGTCATTGACCGATCCGCGCAGGGCGTCGAAATCGATCGTCTGGCCGGCCGGCTTGGACACCTCCATCGAGGCCCCGCCCCGGAAGTCGATACCCAGGTTCAGACCCGGATAGAAGCAGGACACGATCGACGCGATGCACAGCACCACCGACAGGACGGCGGCATAGCGCGCGTACTTGACGAAATGCAGGTTGGTCTTCTGCGGAAGAACCTTGATGAGGGGCCACCAGGTCATTTCACCGTCTCCGCGTCCGCGATCGGCAGTTTCTTGGGCTTGGCGCTCTTCAGCCACCAGGCCAGCAGCACCTGGGCCACCAGCACGGACGAGAACACCGAGGTGAACACCCCGATGGTCAGGGTCCAGGCAAAGCCGCGCACCGGTCCGGCGCCGAACACGAACATGATGCCCGCGGCGACCAGGCTGGTCAGGTTGGCGTCGATGATGGTGCCCATGGCCTTGTTAAAGCCGGCGTCCATCGACGCGATCACCGATCGCCCGGCCCGCGCCTCGTCACGCATCCGCTCATAGATCAGCACGTTGGCGTCAACCGCCACGGCGAAGGTCAGGATCAGACCGGCGATCCCCGGCAGGGTCAGGCTGGCCCCCGTAAGCGACATGGCCGCCACGATCATCAGTCCGTTCAGCAACAGGCCGATCACCGACACCCCGCCGAACAGGAAGCCGTAGGTCAGGAACATGAAGGCCACGATGATGACGAAGCCGATCGCAGTGGACAGAGCCCCCGCCTCGACCGCGTCCTGGCCCAGTTCGGCCGAAACCGTGCGGCGCTCCTCGACCTTCAGTGGCGCCGGCAGGGCACCGCCGTTCAGCAGATTGACCATCTCGGACGCCTCGGCGATCGAGAAGTTTCCGGTGATCTGGCCCTGGCCGCTCGGGATGGTCCCGATGATGTTCGGGGCCGAGATGACCCGGTTGTCCAGGATGATGGCGAACCGCTTGCCGATGTTCTCGGACGCCGTGGCGGCGGCGAAGCGTCGTGCGCCGACGCCGTCGAAGCGGAAGCCGATGGCCGGGCGGCCGTTCTGATCGGAATCGACCGAGGCCCGCGTCAACTGCTCGCCCGAGACCAGTACCCGTTTCTTGATCAGCAGGGGCGTGACCCCGTCCTGATCGACCATCAGCACCGAATCCGGCGGCACCGAGCCTTGCAGGGCTAGGTTGATCAGTTCGGGATCGTCCTCGACCATCTGGAAGGTCAGCTGGGCGGTCTGGCCGATGACCCGTTCCAGGGCGGCGGGGTCGCTTTCACCCGGGGCCTGAACCACGATCCGGTCTGCGCCCTGGCGGGTGATGGAGGTTTCGCGGGTACCCAGTGAATCGATCCGGCGACGCACCACCTCGATCGACTGGTCCACGGCGGTCGCGGCCATGGCGCTCATGGCCTGGTCGGTGAAGGCATAGCGGATACGGTCGTTGCCGAGCCGGCTGGCGGCGCGTTCCTGGACGCCCTGCTGGTTCGGCCCGCCAGCGAGCAGGCGCATGGCCTCGAGGGCGGCGTCCTGTTGCGCGGGGTTGGCCAGGGTCACGACGACCCCGCCCTCTTCGCGCTGGAAGGCATTGGTCGCGAAATTGCCCTCGCGCATGGTCACCCGCGCGTCCTCGACCATGTTGTCGATTCGCTTGGCCCGCATGGCCGGCACGTCGACCTCAAGCAGCAGGTAGGACCCGCCCTGCAGATCGAGGCCCAGGCTCAGCCCGTTCTTGGGCAGCCAGCCCGGCAGGGCGTCCTTCTGGGACTGCGACAGCACGTTCGGATAGGCCAGCAGCACGCCGAACACGAGCGCCAGCACCAGGACGATGATCTTCCAGCGCGACTGCTGAACCATGGGAAAGCCTTACGGGTCGGCGACGCTGAGGATCAGGCCTTGGTGACGGCTTTGGTGTCGTTGGCGGCGATGGCCGTGCGGTTCCGCACCTCGGCGATCATGCCCTTGACGACGCGGACGTTGACCGACGGCGCGATCTCGACGTTGACTTCGGCCTCTTCGACCCGCGTCACCTTGCCGATCAGGCCAGACGACAGGACGATGGTGTCGCCGCGCTTGACCGCCGCGATCAGCGCCGCGTGTTCCTTGGCGCGCTTCTGCTGCGGACGGATCAGCAGGAAGTAGAACAGCACGAAGATCGCCACGAACGGCAGGAACTGCATGATCGTGGCGGTCAGGCCGCCGGCTTCAGTAGGCATGGTGTGGACAATCCCGAACGCGGGCACCGCTGACGGGCCCGTTGAAATGAAGGCGCGATACCTAGTGCCCGCCGCCCGTCATTGCAACGCAGCCGTTGCTGTCAGCCGCAGGCGCTGTGTCGATCGCGCCTCAACCCCTTGAAACTCAGCGCGGCAACACCGTCAGCGGATCGACCGCCACGGGGTTGTCGCCCTGCATCCGCCGCGTCTCGAAATGGATCGAGGGTCGCCCGTCGCCGGCCGTCAGCCCGACGGTGCCGATCTGCTGGCCCGCGCGGACGTCGGCATTGTTGGCCACCGTCGCCGAGCCCAGATGGCCATAGACGGTTCTCCAGCCGTCGCGATGCACGATCAGAACCGTCAGCCCCTGCCCCACCAGATCGTCCCCGACATAGGCGACGCGTCCTGCGGCGGCGGCGCGGACCTCGGCCCCCGCCTCGGCCCCGATATTGATGCCGTTGTTGCGCTCGCCCATCGCCACCGGCCCGAACCGCCGCACGATGTCGCCCCGCACCGGCCATTGCAGCGCCAGCCCTCCGGCCGTCGCAGGCGCGGCAGGCGCGGGCGAAGGCGAAGGCGCAGGCGTAGGCGCCGGCCTGGGCGCGACCGGCACCGGTACCGTCTGCACCGGACGCGGTGCCGCGACCACCGGCGGCGCAGGCGGCGGGGGAATCTCGGTCTCGTCCACGATCCCTTCGACGACGATCAGACCCGGCCCCGTCGCATAGGGGTCCGACCCCAGATCGGTCGCACTGGCCGGCAACAGGATCCGCTGACCCGGCGTGATCGCCGCCCGGGGCCCCAGATTGTTGAGGTCGATCAGCGCCTGTACCGGCGTCCGGAACCGTCGTCCGACACCCGAGATTGTGTCCCCCGGCTGGATCACATAGGCCTTGCGCCCGCCCTCGGATGCGCTCGGCACGCTCACGCTCGACGAGGGCTCATACGCAGGCTCGGACGGTACCTCGTTCACCGGAGCGGGCACCACCACCGGCCGTGACGGTCCGCCGTTGAGGCCCGAGGTGATCGTCGCCGTAGGCAGGGCCCCACCCTCGATCGGTTCGATCGGCGCGGTCAGGGGGGGCGGTGCCTCGACCGGGGCAGGCCGCGTCGTCGGATAGACCGGCTGCGGCGGATAGGCCGCCGGGCCCACCGTCCCGTCCGCCCTCGTCGAATAGCGCGGCGCATCCGGATAACTCGAACAGGCCGCCGCCGTCAGCGCCGCCCCGGCGATAAGGAAAAGCCTCGTCCAGCCACCCATACCCATGCCGCTCTCCTGATCGTCCAAGCTCTGCTTTGCCCCGCGTCGCCCCATTAGCCAAGCCGCCAATCGGCACGAAAGTGGGGCGATGAGCTTCGAGGGGCGAGGGATGAGGGCCGAGGCTCGTGGGTGGTGTTCGTTCTCGCCCCTCGCCCCTCGAACCTAAACCCTTCCTTCTACCCCTCCTTCGCCGTGCCCTCGACCAGGGGCACGAACCGCACCTCGCACAGGCTTTCGCGGCGGAACGACCCGTCCGGCTGGCCCGAATAGCGGTGCAGCATCTGCACCGAGGTCCGCCCGACCGGACAGACCAGCACCCCGCCGGGCTTCAGCTGTTTCAACAGTTCCGTCGGCTCGGTTGGCGAGGCCGCCGTCACCATGATCCGGTCGAAGGGCGCCTGATCCGGCCAGCCCAGGCCGCCGTCGGAGTGTTTGGTGATCACGTTGTCGATCTGGAGCCGCTTCAGCTTCGCCTCGGCCTCGACCAGCAGCGACTTGTACCGCTCCACCGAATAGACATAGCGCGCCAGCCGGCTCAGCACCGCGCACTGATACCCGCTGCCGGTGCCGATCTCGAGCACGCGGTGGCGCGGCTCCACCTCCAGCGCCTGGGTCATCAGGCCGACGATATAGGGCTGGCTGATCGTCTGGGCGCAGTCGATCGGCAGGGCCTGATCCTCCCACGCCTGATCGAGGAATTTTTCGTGCACGAAGACGGCGCGGTCGATCGATTCCATCGCCGCCAGCACCTTGCCGTCGGTCACGCCTTGCTGGCGCAGGGAAAGGATCAGTCGACCCGCGCGGTCGTTGTGCAGGTTCATCCCAGACCGGCCTTTAGAGGAACCCCGCCGATCACGCCCTTCAGGCTGTGCACGCTCTCGCGGTGCGTCAGGTCGATGTGCAGGGGCGTCACCGAGATCCTGCCGTCATCCATGGCGCGCAAATCCGTGCCCGGCGCATGGTCCTGTTTCGCCCCCCGGAAACTCATCCAGTAGTAGTCGCGCCCGCGCAGGTCGGTGCGCTTGACCGCGTGCATCTCGCCGATGTTCCGGAAACCCTGGACCGTCACCTCGACCTCTTTCACATCCTCGATCGGCCGGGCGGGGAAGTTCAGGTTCATGACCACGCCCGGGGCCCAATCCTGTTCCAGCAATTTCTGGATAATCCCCGGCGCGAAATGGGCGGCGGTGTCCCAGTGGGCAGTCACCTCGTCATGGAAACGCTCCAGCGACTGCGACAGGGCGATCGACCGCACCCCCAGCGCCATCCCCTGCAAGGCGCCCGCCACGGTGCCCGAGTACGAACAGTCCTCGCCGACATTGTGCCCGCGATTCACCCCGGACAGCACGAGGCCGGGCGGCCCGTCCATGATGTCGCTGAACGCCAGCACCACACAGTCGGTCGGCGTCCCCGTCACCGAGAACCGCTTTTCGCCCAGCCGGTTGACGCGCAGCGGCTCGGTCAAGGTGATCCCCCGCCCCTTGCCCGACTGCTCGGTCGCCGGTGCCACGACCCACACATCATCCGACAGCGTCCGCGCGATCGTCTCCAGGCATTCGAGGCCCTCGGCGTCGATGCCGTCATCGTTGGTCAGGAGGATTCGCATGGCGCTCAACTAGCCCGAAGGGCGATAGCGCGACAACAAGCTGCGGGCGTTAACGTGCGGGCGGAGACGCGACAACCGGCACGCCATCAACGCTCTTCAGCTTCCGCGCAGCACCCGGAAGGTATCCGCCTGGATCACCGTCGCCCCGCCGCACTCGTTGGCGACGCGAGAACCCTTGAAGTTCATCACCGGCCCGTCCGCCTCGGTCCAGGCCACGGCCTTGCCGCTGAACCGCACCTGTGTGCCGCCCAGGTTGGCCGTCCGCTGCAGATCGCGCGGCAGGACCACCGAGGTGCAGGGCCGGGCGAAGGGCTGCTGGATATCGCGCTGGCTTTGGTACAGCTGGATCTCGCCGTTCACGACCTTGACCCATCCGGTAAAGCTCTCGGCCCCCGGCAGCGCATCCGGTGTCCCCGCCTGCTGCGCCGAGGCCGTCCCCGCGATCAGGGCGGCGGCGAGTGCGGCAATCATGATCCTCATGGTCATTTCCCTTTTCCGATCATCCCGGCGAAAGCCGGGACCCAGTTCTTTGGGCGATGGCTATCGCCCACAGGAAGCAAACGCCAATCCCACGCACCTGTGCCTCATAAAAGCACTGGGTCCCGGCTTTCGCCGGGATGAGCGGGATCAGGTGTTTCCGCCCACGTGGGTCACGCCCCCCATATAGGACTTCAACGCCTCAGGGACCGCGATCCGGCCCCCCTCGTCCTGATAATTTTCCATGACGGCCACCAGGGTCCGCCCGACCGCCAGCCCCGAGCCGTTCAATGTGTGGACAAATTCAGGCTTGCCCCCCCCCGACCGCTTGAACCGCGCATCCATCCGCCGGGCCTGAAAGTCCCCGCAGTTGGAGACCGAACTGATCTCGCGATACGTCCCCTGCGACGGCAGCCAGACCTCCAGGTCGAAGGTCTTCCGCGCCGAGAACCCCATGTCGCCCTTGCACAGCAGCATCCGCCGATAGGGGAGCTCCAGCCGCTTCAACACGGCCTCGGCACAGGTCGTCATCCGCTCGTGTTCAGCGTCGGAATCCTCGGGCCGGGTGATCGAGACCATCTCCACCTTGTAGAACTGATGCTGGCGGATCAGCCCCCGCGTATCCCGCCCCGCCGACCCCGCCTCGGCCCGGAAGCAGGGCGTCAGGGCGGTGAGCCGCAACGGCAACTCCTCCTCCGGCGTGATCTGCTCGCGCACGAGATTGGTCAGGGAGACTTCGGCGGTAGGGATGAGGTAGCGACGATCAGAGAACTCTCCGGCCTTATCCCGCCGAGCCCAATCAGCACCAAATGCTTGAGTTGCCGCAGCATCGATCTGATCAACAAACCCCTTCTTGGCCAGGTTAAAGTCTGCCTCGTCGAACTCCTCTCCAAGCCTCAAAAGCTGTTGCGCAGCTTCGGTAAAGTTCGCATCAAAAAACCGAAACGCTTCCTCTCGGATAGCGGCATCTCGGCGTTCGACATCGACGTTCTCGGTACGAAACAAATCCTCCTCGAACTTCGGAAGTTGCCCCGTCCCAAACATCGCCTCATCGCGCACCAGATAGGGCGGATTGACCTCCAGATAGCCGTGCTCGGTCGTCTGCAGGTCCAGCATGAACTGGCCCAGCGCCCGTTCCAGCCGCGCCAGCCCGCCCTTCAGCACCGCGAACCGCGCCCCCGACATCCGCGCCGCCGCTTCGAAATCCAGTAGCCCCATCGCCTCGCCCAGATCGGCATGATCCTTGGCCGCCGCCCCCACGACCGGCTTCGGCGCGCCGTCCCGCTCCGCCGCCCAGGTCGCCGTCACCACATTGCCGGCCTCGTCCTCCCCGTCCGGCACATCGTCCGCCGCCAGGTTCTGCTGCTTGGCCAGCAGGTCGCGCAGCGCCCCGCCGACCCGCGCCTCGGTCTCGCCCGTGGCGACGATCTCGCCTTTAAGCCCCTCGACCTCGGCCTTCAGCCGATCCGCCTCGGCCGCATCCTTGCGACCCATGGCGGCCCCGATCAGCTTGGACGCCGCATTCCGCTTCGCCAACGCCTCCTGCCCCGCCGTCTGCGCCGCCCTCAGCTCCGCATCCAGCCGCAGGATCTCCGCCACCAGCCCATCCGCATCCCCCACCCCACGCGCCGACCAGCCGCCCACGAAGGCTTCCGGCGTCTCGCGAATGGCTTTGATGTCATGCATGGCGTGGGTCTCCTCTAACGCCCCGCCTTACCGCCCACGACACCGTCGGAGCAACCTTGCGAAGTCGTCTTCCCCCGCTGCGCGGCAGAAGAATAAGGTGCCTCCATGTTCATCCTTCCCCTGTTCCTATCCGCCCTCGTCGCCACCGCCGCCCCGGCGCAGGATCGGTGGATCGCCGGATGGACCTATGCGCCGGTATCGAGCGTGGGTCCGACCTCGCCGCCGTCGCCGCCCAATCCCAATGACGTGCGCGGCCCCCTCGGCCCCGTCATGGTCGAGAACCAGACCGTCAGCCAGACCACGATCGTGGCCGCCGCCGGGGACCGCATCCGCATCCGCCTGTCCAATCTCTATGGCGCGGCACCCATCGTCGTGGGTGCCGTGACCGTCGCCGTCGGCGACGCCGCCCCCATCCCCGTCGCCTTCGACGACGCGTCGGGCCTGACCCTGCCGGCCGGGGCACCTCGCCTGTCCGACCCGGTCGCCCTGCCCGTCCGCGCGCTCGACCGCGTCACCGTCAGCGTCTTTTACCCGGCCCCGACCGCCCTGCCGAACCACCGCCTGCGTCAGGTCCTGCGCGACGGCAACGCCTCGGCCGAGCCACTCGCGCCCGACGCGCCCAGGATGCGCCTCGGCGCCCTGCTGACCCGGATCGAGGTCGAGACCGACGCGGCCAGCGCCGTCGTCGTCGCCCTGGGCGATTCGATCACCGAGGGCACCGGCTCACTGCCTGGCGGTCTGGGCGGCTGGCCCGAACGCCTCGCCGCCCGCATGGTCGACGCCGGCCGACCCTATGCCGTCGTCAACGCCGGCATAGGCGGCAACCGCCTTCTGCATCAGGGATCGGGGCCTTCCGGCCTGGAACGGCTCGACGCCGACGCCCTGGCCGTGCCCGGCACGACCTGCCTGATCCTGCTGGAGGGGATCAACGACCTCGGTCGCCCCGCCCGGCCCGAATACGCCCACGAAGCCGTCACCGCCGACGACCTGATCGCCGGCTATCGCCAGGTCCTCGCGCGCGCCAGGGCCGCCGGGATCAAGCTCGTCGTCGCCACCATCCCGCCGTTCGAGGGGGCCAACTATTTCAGCGAAACGGGCGAGGCGATCCGTGTGGCCACGAACGCCTGGATCCGCACCTCGCCCGAGATCCACGGCTTCGTGGATTTTGACGCCGCAATCCGCGACCCGGCAAACCCCCGACGCCTGCGGCCCGAAGCCGACAGCGGGGATCGCCTGCACCCCTCGGACGCCGGCTATCAAGCCATGGCCGAGGCCATCCCCCTCGACGTCTGCGACTGAGACAAGGGGGCGCAGACGGCGTCGTTCCTACGTCCATTTTGTTCTTGCTTTGTTCCGGCACGCGTCTATCGTCGTCCCATGGTCCCGGCGACGAAGCCATTGCAGACGAAAGGACGCGGCG
This sequence comes from Brevundimonas sp. NIBR10, assembly GCF_027912515.1. Taxonomy (NCBI): domain Bacteria; kingdom Pseudomonadati; phylum Pseudomonadota; class Alphaproteobacteria; order Caulobacterales; family Caulobacteraceae; genus Brevundimonas; species Brevundimonas sp. NIBR10. Next base: position 2,339,629 of record NZ_CP115464.1, on the reverse strand, counting down.
CCCGGACCAACGCCACCGGCCGGTACGAACCCGTGGTGCACGAGACCTTCGACGACGGCTGGACGGCCGAAGACGACACCCCCGCCCCCTTGCGGACCACACTCACGCCCGAGCACGCCCGCAGGATCATCACGACGAACACCTCGCCCGACATCGGTTTCGACCGCTCAATCAACCCCTACAAAGGCTGCGAACATGGCTGCATCTACTGCTACGCCCGTCCATCCCATGCCTGGATGGGCCTATCCCCGGGCCTGGATTTCGAGAGCAAGCTCTTCTTCAAGCCCGAAGGCCCGCGTCTCCTGGAACAGGAGCTCGCCGCCCGCCGGTACGTCTGCAAGCGCATCCACATAGGCGGCAACACCGACCCCTATCAGCCGGTCGAGCGCGAGCACCGGATCACGCGCGGCCTGCTGGAGGTCATGCAGCGGTTCAGCCAGCCCTTCTCCATCATCACCAAGTCGAACCTGATCACCCGCGATGTGGATATCCTTGGCCCGATGGGCCGCGAGAACCTGGCCCAGGCCTTCGTGTCGATCACGACGCTCGACCGCGACCTCGCGCGCACCATGGAGCCCCGGGCCGCGACCCCGGCCCGCCGCCTCGACGCGGTGAAGCGGCTGGCCGATGCGGGTGTCCCCGTCGGCGTCGGCTTCGCCCCCGTCATCCCCGGCCTCAACGACCACGAACTGGAATCCATCCTGGAGGCCGCCGCCAAGGCCGGGGCGACGCGGGCCATGTACGTCACCCTGCGCCTGCCGCTCGAGATCAAGGACCTGTTCCAGGAATGGCTGGCCGACGCCCGGCCGGACCGCGCCGCCCGCGTCATGTCCCTGGTCCGCCAGACGCGCGGCGGCAAGGACTACGACGCCGACTGGTCCCAGCGCATGAAGGGCACCGGCCCCGTCGCCGACCTGATCGCCGTCCGCTTCAAGGCCGCCGTCAAACGCTACGGCCTGAACGGCCCCTTGCGCGAGCTCGACGTGACGAAGTTCAGGGTCCCCGCCGACGCCCGGCCCCAGTTGGAGCTGTTCGGCTGAGGCTCGGCCGCCCCGAGGGCTCAGCCCAGGGTGACGGTATGGTTCCAGCCGTGGGGGTCGGGCCGTTCACCGCGCTGGATGCCGGTCAGTTCGGCGCGAAGCGAGGTCGTGACCGGCCCCTCGACTCCGCCGCCGACGGCCTGTTCGCCGCCGGTCCAGCGGATCTCGCCCACCGCCGCGACCACCGCCGCCGTGCCGCAGGCGAAGGCCTCGGTCAGCCGGCCGCTGGCGGCGTCCGCCTTCCAGCTGTCGATGTCATAGGGGGCTTCCTCGACCGTCATGCCGCGATCGCGCGCCAGGGTCAGGATCGAAGCGCGGGTGATCCCCGGCAGGATGGTCCCCAGCGGCGGGGTCCGCAAAGTGCCGTCGTCGAACACGAAGAACATGTTCATCCCGCCCAGTTCCTCGACCCAGCGGTGTTCGGCGGCGTCCAGGAAGACGACCTGGTCGCAACCCTTGGCCACGGCCTGCTGCTGGGCGACCAGGCTGGAGGCATAGTTGCCGCCGCACTTGGCCGCGCCCGTCCCGCCCGGCGCCGCGCGGGTATAGTCGTCCGACACCCACAGCTTCACCGGCTTGGCCCCGCCCTTGAAGTAGGCGCTGGCCGGCGAGGCGATGACGCAGAACATGTATTCGGTCGCCGCCCGCACCCCCAGGAAGGCCTCGTTGGCGAACATGAAGGGGCGCAGATACAGGCTGGAGCCCTCCTGCTCCGGAATCCAGTCGATCTCGGTGCGGACCAGGGCCTCGATCGCGCCGATGAACAGGTCGTCGGGCAGGACCGGCATGGCCAGCCGTTCGGCCGAACGGGCGAACCGGGCCGCGTTCTCCAGCGGACGGAACAGGGTCACCCCATTGCCCGACCGATAGGCCTTCATCCCCTCGAAGATTTCCTGGGCATAGTGGAGCACGCTGGCCGCCGGGTCGATCTGGAACGGCTGACGCGGCCCGATCTGGGCGTCATGCCAGCCGTCGGCCTCGGTCCAGCGGATCGTGGCCATATGGTCGGTGAACACCCGCCCGAATCCGGGATCGATCAGGCGCTTGGCCCGCTCATCGGCTGCGGTCGGCGCGGGATGGGTCAGGAACTTGAACACGGACGATCTCTGGACAGGCTGGATGGGGAAGTCGGGCGTTCCCTAACCCGTATCGGCCGCCGTGTTGAGGGCGTTTGTGACTACCTGCGAAACACCCCGACCAGTTCGACGTGCGCGGACCACAGGAACTGGTCGATCGGCGTCACGGTCTCGAGCCGAAACCCGGCATCGATCAGGGTCCGCGCGTCGCGGGCGAAGGTCACCGGATTGCACGACACCCCGACGACCACCGACGCCTTGGTCCCCACGATCTGAGCCGTCTGGTCCACAGCCCCGGCTCTCGGCGGATCGAAGACAATGGCGTCGCAGCCCTTGAGGTCGAACGGGCTCAGCGGACGGCGGAACAGGTCGCGCGCCTCGGCCGTGATCTGGCGCAACCCCTTGGCCGACCCCACCCCTGCCTTCAGCGCCGCGATCCCCGCCGCCGACCCGTCGGCCGCCAGCACCGGGGCCACCGTCGCCAAGGGAAAGGTGAAGGTTCCCGCCCCGCAGAACAGGTCGGCGATCTTCTTTGCGCCCTTTACCGCCGCCACCGCCCGCGACGTCATCGCGGCCTCCGCCTCCGGCACCGCCTGCAAGAAGCCCCCCGCCGGCACCGGCACGGTCGCCGGCCCAAACGCAACCAGGGGCTGGCGCGCCATCATCAAGGTGTCTCCGGCCAGGCTCAGCCGCGCCAGATCGGCTGCGTTGGCCGCGCGGATAGCCTGCATCTGGCGATCGGCCGACAACCCGCCCGACTTGCGCTCCACCCCGGTCACATCGACGTCGAGCCCGGTCAGGGTCCAGGTGACATGCAGGGTCGGCGCCGACTTCGGATGTTCCAGAAAGGCCGCCGCGATCTTGGCCAGGGCCGGAAACGCCGCCACAAGCCGGGGATCGGCCACGGGACACGTGCTGACCTCGACCAGCCGCCACGACTTCCGTGCCTTGAACCCCAGGATGACCCGCCCCTCGGGCGTTCGCCGCGCATGCAGGGCAATCCGACGCCGCGATCCGGGCGGGGACGCCACCGTCGCCTCGATCTCGGTCTCGATCCCCTCGCGGGCCAGGGCCAGCCGCACCTGCTCCCACTTCCAGTCCAGATAGGGCCCCGCCGCCCAGTGCTGCAGCGAACACCCGCCGCAGTCGCCATAGTGGGGCGACACAGGCGCGATCCGGTCCGGGCTGGCCTCGACGATCTCGACCCTTTCGGCCCGGCCGTCCTTGACCTCGGCCCGCACCCTTTCGCCGGGCAGGGTCAGGGGCGCGAACACGGGCCCGCCGGGCGTCTCGGCGATCCCGTCGCCCTGGGCCCCGATGCGGTCGATCGTCAGCAAATCATCCATGAGGGCCCTTAGCCCAATCCTGAACGAAGATGAACGACGCGCTCAAAGGCCGTTCAGTTTCGGAGTCGTAAACAGGACGCAACAGACGGGGGCCCGGGTCGTTGTGACCGCAGCCTTCATCTTCAACAGGATCAGACCATGTCCCGACTGTCTCGCTCCATCGCCCTGGCCACCGCCGCCGCTGCGGCCGCCGGCGCGGTCGCCCTGCCCGCCTCCGCCCAGTCCTATTACGGCGCGCCCGCCTATGGCCCCGGCTATCAATCGCAGGGCCACTACAGCCAGCCCGCTTACGGCGACAGCTACCGCTGCGATCGCGAACGCTCGGGCCGGACCGGCGCGGGTGCCGTGATCGGCGGCGGCCTGGGTGCCGTGGTCGGGTCGCAACTGGCCGCGCGCGGTCGCCGCACCGAGGGGTCGATCCTAGGCGGCGTCCTGGGCGCCGTCGTCGGCGGCAGCGTCGGTCGCGGCTCCAGCGATCGCTGCTACGAGCAGGGCTCCTACAGCTATGGCCAGAACGGCTACAGCCAGGGTGGATATAGCCAGAACAGCTACGGCTACAGCCAGCCCTCGTCGTCCTACGGTTCGGCCAACGTCTACTACGACCAGAACGGCTATGGTCCCTACGCGGCCAACGACCGCCGCTACGACGATCGCCGTCACGACGACCGCCGCCGCGATGACCGCTACGACCGCGGCTATGGCGACAACCGCCAGGTCAGCCCCGATGGCCGCTACGTCTATGATTCGCAATACGGCTGGGTCCCGCGCTGATCCGCCAAGAGATCATGTCATCGATCAGTTTCAGCCCCCCTGTCGGTCGATGATGTGACGGGAGCCGCCGAGGGAGAAATCCCCCGGCGGCTTTCTATATTCTGGTCGCTATCGCTCGCGACGCGGTCGCTCGCTGCTTGAGCGACGAGGGCTTTGGCTTCACGCGCCCTTCACCGCCCACAGCAGGAACTCGACATTGCCGTCGCCGCCGGTGACGGGGCTCTGGGTCGTCGCCCGGACAGTCCAGCCGACGCCCTCCAGCCAGTCCGACACCCGCTGAACCGCCGCCGCATGGGCCGTCGGGTCCTTGACCACCCCCTTCTTGCTGCGCCCCTCGGGCCCCGCCGCCTCGAACTGCGGTTTGACCAGGGCGATCAGGTCGGTCCCCGCCTCCGCCAGACCCAGCGCCGCCGGCAGCACCTTGGCCAAGCCGATGAAACTGACGTCGCAGACGATCAGACCGGGCACCTGGGGGATCACCTCGACATCCAGCATCCGCGCATCGGTCTGTTCCAGATTGACCACGCGCGGATCGTCCGCCACCCGCCGATGCATCTGGCCCTGACCGACATCGACGGCGAACACGATCGCCGCCCCGCGTTCCAGACAGACCTCGGTAAACCCCCCGGTGGATGCCCCTACGTCCAGCACCACCCGCCCCTCGACCACGACGGGCCACAGGGTCAGGGCGTGATCCAGCTTCAGCGCGCCGCGACCGACGAACCGGTGGGCGGCCTCGGCGGTGATCTCGACATCCTCGAGCACAGGCTGCGCAGGTCGAGTCGCCACGGTGCCGCCGACCGTTACCCGCCCCGCCTCGATGGCCGCCTTCGCCTGCGACCGTGTCTCGAACAGGCCGCGCGAAACCAGCAGGTGATCCAGCCTCACCGAAACGTCCTCACCCGAGCGCCTCGATCCGCGCCAGCGCCGCGACCATCCGCGCCTTGCCTTCCTCGGCCTCGGCCAGTTTGGCGCGTTGCTCGTCGATGACGGTGGAGGCCGCCTTGGCGACGAAGTTCGGGTTGCCCAGCTTCTTGTTCACGTGGCCGATGTCGCTCTCGAACGCCGCGATCGCCTTGGCCAGCCGCGCCCGTTCGGCGGCCAGATCGATGATTCCGGCCAGCGACAGGGCGGCCGTCGCCCCGCCCGAGACGAAACTGACAGCCCCCGACGGCGCGGCCTCGACCGACGCCACCTCCGACACCCGCGCCAGGGTCAGGATCAAGGGCCGATGCCGCTCCAGCCGCTCGGCCGTCACTGTGTCAGGCGCCACGAAGGCCAGGGGCGGCTTGGCCCCCGGCGGTACGTTCATCTCGGCCCGCAGCTGACGCACCTCGGTGACCAGATCGACCAGCCAGCCGATTTCGGCCTCCGCTGCCGGATCGATGAAGCCGTCGTCGAACCGGGGCCAGGCCGCGCCGATCAGCATCGGCTCTTCCCGCGCGGCACCCTCCCGTCCCAGCTCGGCCCACAGCTCCTCGGTGATAAACGGCATGACCGGGTGCAGCAGCTTCAGCGTCTGGTCCAGGGTCCAGGCGGTCATCGCCCGCGTCTCGGCCTTCGCCGCCTCATCGGCACCGTTCAGCACCGGCTTGGACAGTTCGACGTACCAGTCGCAGAAGACGTTCCAGACGAACCGGTAGAGCGCCGACGCCGCGTCGTCGAACCGCCCGCCCTCGATGGCCTCGGCGACCTGACGCTCACACTTGACCAGCTCGCCCCGGATCCAGCGGTTGATCGTCTGTTCGACGGTCGCCGGATCGAAGCCCTCGACCCGAAGCGCCTCGTTCATCTGGCTGAAGCGGGCGGCGTTCCACAGCTTGGTGCCGAAGTTGCGGTAGCCCTCGATCCTTTCCTTCGACAGCTTGATGTCGCGGGTGCCCGACAGGATGGCCATGGTGAACCGCAGCGGATCGGCGCCCAGTTCGTCGATGATGACCAGGGGATCGATCACGTTCCCCTTGGACTTGCTCATCTTCTGGCCCTTCTCGTCGCGGACCAGGCCATTGATGATCACCCGCTTGAACGGTGCCTCGCCGTCCATGAAATGCAGCCCCATCATCATCATCCGGGCCACCCAGAAGAAGATGATGTCGGCCGCCGTGACGAGGTCGGACGTCGGATAGAACCGCTCCAGATCCTCGGTCTTCTCGGGCCACCCCATGGTCGAGAAGGGCCACAGCGCCGAGGAGAACCAGGTGTCGAGGACGTCCTCGTCCTGGGTCAGGGCGACGACGGAATCATAGTCGTCCATGGCCAGTTCACGGGCGTCTTCTTCCGTCTCGGCGACGTAGATCTCGCCGTTCGGACCGTACCAGGCGGGGATGCGATGCCCCCACCAGAGCTGGCGCGAGATGCACCAGGGCTCGATGTTGCGCAGCCACTCGAAATAGATCTTCTCGTAGGACTTCGGCTCGAACACTGTCGCGCCGGTCTCCACCGCCTTCAGTGCCGGCTGGGCCAGCGTATGGGCGTCGACGTACCACTGGTCCGTCAGCCACGGTTCGATGACGACGCCGGACCGGTCGCCGTGCGGGACAACGTGCTTCGTCTTCTCGATCTCCTTCAGCCAGCCCTCGGCCTCGGCCCGGGCCACGATGGCCTTGCGCGCGACGAAGCGATCGAGGCCGCGCAGTTCGGCAGGGATCGTGCCGACGACGAACTCGGGCGTCTCGGGTTCGAACTGGTCGTCGGTCTCATCGACGCCGGTCGGTGTATCCTTCCAGTCGAGGATGGCCGCGAACTGGTTCAGGATGTTGATCGAGGGCAACCCCGCCCGCTTGCCGACCTGAAAGTCGTTGAAGTCATGCGCCGGCGTGATCTTCACCGCGCCGGAGCCCTTGCTCGGATCGGCATAGTCGTCCGCCACGATCGGAATCCGCCGCCCGACGATGGGCAGGGTCACGAACTTGCCGACCAGCTCCGCATACCGCTCGTCTCCCGGATGCACCGCGACACCCGTATCGCCCAGCATGGTCTCCGGCCGGGTCGTCGCCACGACGATATAGTCGCGCGTCTCCCACTCGGTCGCCACACCCTCCTCGTCGCACGCGACCGGGTGCTCGTACGTCACCCCGTCCGCCAGCGGATAGGCGAAATGCCAGTAGAAGCCGTCGACCTCGCGCTGCTCGACCTCCAGGTCGCTGATCGCCGTCTGGAACTGCGGGTCCCAGTTGACGAGCCGCTTGTCGCGATAGATCAGCCCCTCGCGGTGCAGCTGGACGAAGACCTTCCTCACCGCCGCGTTCAGCCCCTCGTCCAGGGTGAACCGCTCGCGCGACCAGTCGCACGACGCGCCCAGCCGCCGCAGTTGCTGCACGATCGTGCCGCCGCTCTCCGCCTTCCAGTCCCAGATCTTCTGCACGAAGGCGTCGCGGCCCATGTCGCGCCGCCCGACATTCCCCGCCGCCGCCAGCTGGCGCTCGACCACCATCTGGGTCGCGATGCCTGCGTGGTCAGTGCCCGGCAGCCACAGCACCGCCTTGCCGCACATCCGGTGATAGCGGGCCAGGATGTCCTGAAGCGTGTTGTTCAGCGCGTGGCCGATGTGCAGCGACCCCGTCACGTTCGGCGGCGGGATGACGATCGAATAGGCCTCGGCCGCGCCGTCGGTCTTCGGCGCGAACGCACCCGATGCCTCCCACTGCGCATACAGGCGGGGTTCGGCGGCCCTGGGGTCGAAGGTCTTGTCGAGCATAACGCGGTCCGGAAAACAGAAGGGGCGGCCCCGTCGGAGCCGCCCCTGTTGATCTAGCGGGGGATGAAGCCGAGGGCTAGGTGGCGGACCGGGCGATCCGCTCTACCTCGGCCTTGACCGCCGTCTCGACGATGCCGGGCAGGTTGGCGTCGAGCCAGTCCTTGATCATCGGACGCAGCATCTCGGCGACCATCCCCTCGACGGTCGAACCCGACATGAAGGACAGGTCACCCCCGGACGGCGCAGCGGCCGGCGCGGGCTTCTTCAGGCTGGACGCCAGACCGGCGAAGGCCGAGGCGGCGCTGGCGGCGGCGCTTTCGCCGACGAGCGAGTCATAGCTGGGAGCCGCCGCAGGCCTCGGGGCCGGCGCGGGCTCAGGCTCGGGAGAGAACACGTCGAGGTCGCCGATGCTTTCGGCCTCGGGGGCCTCATAGACGTCGGTCAGTTCCAGCACATCGTCTTCCGGCTCGACCGGTGCAGGCGCAGGCTCGGGTTCCGGGGCGGCCATGAAGGCCACCGGCTCGGGTTCGGGCGTGTACACCGGCTCGGGCGCAGGCGCGGGGGCCGCAGCCTCGGCCGGGGCGTCGTCCTCGGAGATGATCCGGCGAATCGACGCCAGGATTTCCTCCATCGTCGGTTCCTGGGCGGTCGGATCGGTCATGCGTAACCTCGGGCGAGCCTGGCGGAAAAGGTCCAGGGGCAATCAGCGAACGGCGACGCACGGCACAGCTTGGCCCCGCATCCCCTTGGTCCTGTCGTCGCATCAACGCCCAACGGAATCAACGGCCGTTTTTCGCGTCTTTGGTTAATGTCCGTGGACCCGCAGGTTCAGGCGGCGGGGGCGGTGCGGATGACGTCGGACTTCAACTGCTCGTCGATGGGCGCGTCGGCCGCATCGTTCGCGGGCATGACCGGCGGGGCGGCGATTCTGTCGATGGTTTCCAGCACCCCGTCCCAGGGCAGGGCCCCACGGTTGCGCACGGCGTCGGCGTTGGCGGCCGGATCGTACAGTTCGATGTTCGGATCCAGATCGCCGCCTTCCAGCCGGCCCATGGCCGACAGCAGCAGGGCCTGGGCCACATATTCGTTGCGCCGTGCGTTGGTCAGCAGGATCTGGGCGTTCCGGAGCTCCAGTTCCTGGTTCAGCACATCCAGGGTGGTGCGCAGGCCGACCTGGGCCTCCTGGCGCACGCCCTCGGCCGCCACGGTGGCGGCCCGCACGGCTTCCTCGCCCGCCGCCAGGCTGGCGCGGGTCGAGATGACCTGGGCAAAGGACGACGACACGTCCTGGAGCACACCCCGGCGCTCGCCCTCGATACCGATCTGGGCGGCGTTGGCCTGTTCACGGGCCTGGGCCACGCGCGACTGGTTCAGCCCGCCGGTGAACAGCGGGATCGAGATCGAGGCCCCGGCCTGGAACGCCGTGCGATCGGCCAGGTCGAACCCGTCGGGGCTGCCCGACCCGCCGTACGACGCCGTCAGCCGCGCCGACGGCAGATATTCGGCCCGCGCCGCCGCGACCCGGCTCTCGGCGACCCGAAGCTGATATTCGGCCGCCTTGATCGACGGGTTCTCGGCCAGGCCGGTGCTCAGGGCGACCTCGAAGTCGGACGGCACGCCGGGCAGTTGCGGCGGCGTCACCAGCGTCGCCGGGGCCTGGCCGACGACGGCGGCGTAGGCCGCGCGCGATACCGACAGCTGGGCCTGGGCATTGGCCAGATCGGCCTGGGACTGGGCCAGACGCGATTCGGACTGGGCCACGTCGGTGCGGGTGATCTCACCCACCTCGAAGCGGGCGTTGGACTCGTCCAGTTGGCGGCGCAGCACGGTCAGGTTCTGCTGGCGGATCTGCAGGATCTCGATGTCGCGCAGAACGTCGACATAGGCCTGGATGACCGAGGCCAGCACCTGCTGCTCGATCGCGCGCAGGTTCTCGCGCCCGCCCAGCACATTCGCCTCGGCCGCCGAGATGGCGTGGCCGATACGGCCGCCGGAATACAGGGTCTGCGACAGGCCGATCGAGGCCGAGCCCGTCGTCGCCTCGCTCACACCGTCCGAGCCGGGTGAGGCCGGAACGTCGTCGATACCGTCGCCGTTGAAGTCGATGCCGGCCGTCGGTGCGGTCTCGTTGGCCCCCGCGTGGACCCGGCTGTAGTTGGCGCTGGCCGAGACATCGATAGTCGGCCGCAGCCCTGCCCGCGCCTGGGGCACGCTTTCGTCCAGGGCTCGCTGGTTGGCCCGCTGGGCCAGCAGGGTCGGGTTGGTACGATAGGCCAGGGCGATGGCCTCTTGCAGGGTCTCCGCGAAGGCGGGCGCGGCGATCCCCGCCATGACGGCGGCGACGCAGGCCGAGGCGAGCACGGACGAACGTTTCAGCATGACCCTATCCCGATGATCGCGCCGGAGAGGGCGCGCCATAAACTGTTGCAGTCGGCGTAAAGCGCAGGTCGACCGCCCTGCGCCAGTTAAGTTTTATTCACGCGGGCGCCAGAGGGCTCCGTCGCGCCGCCGCTACCTTAAAGTGCGAAAGCCGGCGCGGGCGTCATTTCGGCCACGACCCCCGGGTTGGAATCGAACAGTTCGCGCCGCGACACCCCCTCGCGACCCTTGACGTAGAGCACCGCCTTGCCGGCCGGCCCTGCCCGCTCGACGACAGCCAGACGCCCGCCGACCTTCAGCGCAGCGATCCAGGCCTCGGGCCGCTGGGCCACGCCGACCTCGGACACGATCAGGTCGTAGTCCCCGCCCGCAGGCTCGCTCAGCGGCTGATTCACCGTCGTCACACCGGCTTCGGCCAGGCCCTCGGACACCACGTCCAGAACCGCCTGGTCCGAATCCTGGGCCGTCACCGTCAGCCCCATCGCCGCCAGAACCGACGCGGCATAAGGGCCTGCGATGGCCAGGGCCGTCTCGCCGGCGCGCGGCTGAAGCGCCTGCAACAGCTTGGCCACATCACGCGCCATCATCAGCTTGCGGTCGCCGGTAATCTCGACCTCGACCTCGGCATAGGCGGCCCAGGCGCGGTCGGGGGCACAGAACTTCTCACGCGCCACGGACAGCAGGGCGGCCTGGACGCCCCGGTCGGTGACGTCGTTCACTCGAACCTGCGAATCCACCATCACCTTGCGCGCAGCAGCCGTGTCCACGGGGGCGTTATCCATCTTCGACGGCCTTCGGTGAGAGAATCTTTGAAAATCAGCGCCGCTTATAGGTCCGCGCGTTGCGGCCGACAATCCGATCTGATAGCAACCGCGCCTCGCGAGGCCCAGCCCTGCGAGACTTGGGCCCCTCCGCCGGGGCCCCGGGATTGAGACGGCCTGATGGCGGAGTGGTGACGCAGAGGACTGCAAATCCTTGCACCCGGGTTCGATTCCCGGTCAGGCCTCCAACCTGTTTTCAATGCCCTGACCTGGCGTTGCCCTGCGGTCGTCCGTTCAGGCGCTCTGTCCTCTTCGATATCGGTGCCTGACTTGCGGCGAAGACCCGTGACGTCCAGCCTTGTTGTCAACGCGCTAGACGCGAGCCAGGGGAACGCCATGAAGACCGGGATCACGCGACGCGAGACGCTGACCGTCATGACCGCGAGTGCAGCCGCCCTTGCAGGGGGAACCGCCGCCGTGGCCTCGATCGCGATCCAGCGTTGGGGCCTGCACGAGATCGTCCTGACGGCCCCCGCCGGCTCCCGTCCGTTCGACGTCCGGCTGGAGGCGGTGTTCAGCCAGGGCGCGACCTCCCTCGTCAACCCGGGGTTCTACGATGGCGAAGACGTCTGGCGCATACGGTTCTCTCCGCCTGAGACGGGCGAATGGCGCTGGCGGACCCGCAGCGATCAGGCCGCCCTGGACGGCCAGGAAGGCGTCGTCGAGGTCGGACCTGCCACCGGTGAGAACCATGGCCCCGTCGGCGTGACCGCCGGCTATCATTTCGCCCACGCCGACGGCACCCCGTTCCGACAGGTCGGCACCACCAGCTACGGCTGGACGCATCAACCGCCGGCAAGGCGGCAGGAGACGCTGGCGACGCTTGGCACTGCGCCGTTCAACAAGATCCGCATGCTGGTGTTTCCGAACACCTCGCTGACCACCAACGAGGCCCTCTTCCCCTTTGCCCGTACGGGAGACGGCGATCGCGACTGGGATCCGGCGACGTTCAACCCCGCCTTCTTCCGGCGGCTGGAGCAATGCGTCGGCGCACTGGGCGAACTGAGCATCCAGGCCGACCTGATCCTGTTCCATCCCTACGACGGGAAGTTCGGGCTGGACGAGATGAAGGCCGAGGATGACGATCGTTACGTGCGCTACGTCACCGCACGACTGGCAGCCTGTCGCAATGTCTGGTGGTCGCTGGCCAATGAATACGACATCCTGAAATCAAAGACCGAGGCGGACTGGGATCGGCTGTTCCAGGTGGTCCGCGACCACGACCCCTATGGCCGCCTGCGCTCGATCCACAACTGGAGGGTGTTGTATGACAACGGCAAGCCCTGGGTGACCCATTCCAGCATCCAGAACGGCTCGGCGGTGCTCAATGACGCGACCGCCGAAACATACCGCAGCGTCTGGAAGAAGGCGGTGATCTTCGACGAGGTCTGTTACGAAGGATCGCTCGACGAACGCTGGGGCAATCTGACGGGTCAGCAAATGGTCCGCGCCTTCTGGCACGGTCTGGTCGCGGGAACCTATGTCGGCCATTCGGAATGTTTCCCGGTCGCCGGCGGCTTCTGGCTCGGCGAGGGCGGCACCCTGCGCGGCGCGAGCTGGCCGCGTCTGGCCTTCCTGAAATCGATCATGGAGGCCGGCCCTCGCCCCGGGATCGAGCCGATCGACAAATGGTGGGACCAGCATCTCGGCGGGGTGCCCGGCCAGTACTACCTGCGCTATTTCGGCGATGAGACCCCGACGGAGTGGGCGATCGACGTGCCCCGCGACGGCATCACCGGCGGCGAACGGTTCCACGTGGATGTCATCGACACCTGGAACATGAGGATCACCCGCCAGCCCGGCATCCTCACACTGTCGAAGAAGGAGGGCACCAAATATTTCTTCCACGACCCCGCCCGGCCGAAGATCACCCTGCCGGGCCGGCCCTGGATGGCAGTCCGTCTTGAGCGCGCGGCCTGACGGGTCGCACAACGTCTGACACAGCCTATATCCGCACCATGCGCCTGCGAGTCGTCGATCTGGAAACCACCGGCGGGGATCGGACCTCGGAGATCATCGAGGTCGGGATCGTCGATGTCGTTCAAGGGTCGGACGGTGGCTGGACCGCCCTGCCCCCGGTGGCGAAACTGTTCCGGCCCAGGGGCGAGATCTCGTTCCACGCCATGGCCGTGCATCACCTGACGCCCGATCACTTCTGCGAAGCCGATCCGCACTGCGATGAGTACGCCCTGCGCGAGATGTTCGCATCCTGCGGCCCGGCCGACGTCATGGTCGCCCACTCGGCCCGGTTCGAACGCGGCTTCATCGCCGACACGGCCCATGGCGGCCTGCCGTGGATCTGTACCCTGCGCAGCGCCAAACAGGTCTGGCCCGACGCGCCCGGCCATTCCAACCAGGTGCTGCGCTACTGGCGCGGCCATCGCCACGACCCGGCCCTGGCCGACCCCGCCCACCGCGCCGGCCCCGACGCCTGGGTCACGGCCCACACCCTGATCGACCTGATGAAGACCGCCTCGATCGAACAGATGATCGAATGGTCGAACGCCCCCGCGACGTGGAGACCGTTCCCTTCGGCAAGCACCGCCGCAAACCCTGGGCCCAGGTGCCGGACGACTATCTGCGCTGGATGGCCGGCCAGTCCGACATGGACACCGATGTCCTGACCGCCGCCCGCGCCGAGATCGAACGGCGGGCACAGGCCTGAATCTGGCTGCTATGGCGACCCCAGGTTTCAAACTTCGACCGCCCAATCCGTTGCACGGCAAGGGATTGATGCGACATCGGCCCCCTTCGGCAAGCCTGGGGTCCCACCCGTGTTAGGATGCACCTCTCGGTCTTTGACATCTCGCACCTCTGCCGCTCCCGGTAGAGTCCGGACTCAACGGACTCAATGGACTCTCCGGACTCTGTTTTTGAGTCCGGACTCTCCGGACCCTTCGGACTCTTCGGACTCTGTTTTTTGAGTCCGGACTCCCGGGATGCCATGCGGTGCCGACCGCTCGGAAACCGGGGATGGCTTGCAGAACACTGTTCGACGAAGTGCTTTTTACGCCGTATCCTGGGACTGGCGTCTCACCGCCCCTTTGATTGCCCGGCGGCGCGGTCTAAACCCGATCCACTGAGGGTATTCCGGAGTCGATGGTGAAGGTTGCCGAACGCTGGTTCGTGATAGCGGGCATCGGCCTGCTCGGCGCGATCGCGCTGGCCGGGCTGGTGGTGGCGATCTATGCCGCCTGGCTGTTCCATGACCTGCCCGACGCCTCGGACCTGGCCGACTATCGTCCGCCGACCGCGACGCGCGTCTATGCCGGCGACGGCACCCTGATCGGCGAGTTCTCGGACGAGCGCCGCATCTACGTCACCTATGACCAGATCCCCCAGCCGGTGATCCACGCCTTCCTGGCGGCCGAGGATCGCAACTTCTTCTCCCACGGCGGCATCGACGTATCGGGCCTGGGCCGGGCGATGTTCAAGAACATCTTCAACGCCGTCGCTGGTCGCAGGCTCGAGGGCGGATCGACCATCACCCAGCAGGTGGCCAAGAACGTCCTGCTGACCAATGAATCGACCATCGGCCGCAAGCTGAAGGAGGCCATCCTCTCCAGCCGCCTGGAAGCCACCCTGTCGAAACAGCAGATCCTCGAACTGTATCTGAACGAGATCTTCCTGGGCTACCGCAGCTACGGCGTCGCCTCGGCCGCCTACAACTATTTCGGCAAGTCCCTGGCCCAGCTGACCCCGGACGAGGCGGCCTTCCTCGCCTCCCTGCCCAAGGGCCCGAACAACTACCATCCCAAGCGCCATCCCGGCGCCGCCAAGGGCCGCCGTGACTGGGTCCTGGGCGAGATGGACCAGAGCAACTGGCTGGACGGGGCCAACCTGACCGAGCTGCGCGCCCGCCCCCTGGTCACCCAGGACGCCCCCAAACGCGCCCAGTACCAGGACGCCGACTTCTTCGTCGAAGAGGCCCGCCGGATCGCCGCCGCCAACCCCGATGTCGGTGCCCAGTTGAACGCTGGTGGCTACTATATGCGCACCACCCTGGACCCCTCGCTCCAGACGGCGGCCCGCGACGCCTTGATGACCGGGCTCGAGAACTATGACCGCCGCCACGGCTGGCGCGGAGCCTGGGGCACGACCGACCTCGCCGACGGCTGGCAGGCCGACGCTCTGAAGAAGACCGCTCCGCCCGAACGCCGCGCCTGGGAAGCCGCCGCCGTTACCGCCGCCGCTGGAAGCAGCGTTCAGATCGTCACGGCCCGCACTGGCGAGACCGGCAGCCTGATCGGCGCCGACGTGTCCTGGGCCAACGCCACCCGCGGCCTGAAGCGCGGCGACCTGATCTTCGTGGAGAAGAAGGGCGGCCAGTACGCCCTGAAACAGATTCCCGCCGTCAACGGTGCCCTGGTCGCCATCGAGCCCCAGTCGGGCCGGGTGCTCGCCATGGTCGGCGGCTATTCCTACGCCCTCAGCAGCTTCAACCGCGCGACCCAGGCCGAGCGCCAGCCCGGCTCGGCCTTCAAGCCCATCGTCTATGCCACGGCGCTGGAAAGCGGCGACTTCACCCCCGCCTCGATCGTGCTGGACGCCCCGATCAGCTTCGCGGGCGGTGCCAACGGCGGCCGCTGGAGCCCTGAGAACTACAGCCGCGAATACTACGGCCCCCAGACCCTGCGGCGGGGCCTTGAGCTGTCGCGCAACGTCATGACCGTCCGCCTGGCCAACGCCGTCGGCATGAACAAGGTCGTGGAACTGTCCAAGAAGATGGGCGTCTCGGACAACCTCCAGCCCAACCTGTCGGTGTCGCTGGGTGCCGGCGAGACCACGCCTTATCGCCTGACCGCCGCCTATTCAGCCTTCGTCAACGGGGGCCGCCGCGTCGATCCCTATCTGATCGAATACATCCAGGACCGGAACGGCGAGACCATCTATCGCGGCGATCGCCGCAACTGTCGTGAGTGCGGACGCGGCTTCTCGGGCCAGGAATCGCCCCGCCTCCAGGCGCGCGGAACCCAGGTCATCGACCCCATCACCGCCTATCAGATCTCGTCCATGCTCGAGGGCGTGGTCCAGCGCGGCACGGCCGCCAGCGCCCGGGGCCTGGGCCGCTGGATCGGCGGCAAGACCGGCACGACCAACGACTACCGCTCGGCCTGGTTCGTCGGCTTCTCGACCGACATCGTGGTCGGCGTCTTCATCGGCTTCGACGACAACCGCTCCCTGGGGTCCGGCGAGACAGGCGCCACCACCCCGGTGCCGATCTTCAACCAGTTCATGCAGGCGGCCCTGAAGGAACGCCCCGCCCGCCCCTTCGTGCGGCCGCGCAACGCCATCTTCCGCACCGTGCGTGGTGTGGAGGAGGCCTTCCGTCCCGGCACCGAGCGTGCCCGCGAGGAAGAGGCCCCGCGCGACCCCACCGCCCCCGTTGGCCCCCAGACCTATGACGACGTGATCCGCAACGAGCTCAACGCTGCCCCGCCCCAGGGCCCCACCGCCCCGCCGCCGTCCGCGCCCCCACCCCCGACCAAGGCCCCGGCCCAGGACCTCGAAGGTCTTTATTAGGTCAATGGCCGCCTGACCGTCTTGCCTTCCGCGCCCCGCCTGCGAAGCTGATTGTCGTGGCTTTCGAGAGGGTGGGCGGATGAACTGGACGATGCGCGCGGCGGCGTGGGTGATGGCGGGTGTCGTCGCAGCGGGCCCAACCCTGACGCTGGCCCAGACGGCAGCCCCGACCTCAACCTCCGTCGAGGCCCGCCAGTCGCTCGCCGAGCCGTCCCTGTCCGCCGACGGCTCGATGATCGCCTTCGTCTCCGGAGGTGACGTCTGGGAGGTCGAGGCCACCGGTGGCGTCGCCCGACTGCTGGTCACTGATGCGGCGACCGAGGGCCGCCCCCTGTATTCGCCGGACGGCCAGTCACTGGCCTTCACCTCGACCCGGGGCGGCCAGGCCAACATCTATGTCCTGAACCTGACGACCGGCGTCGTGACCCGGGTCACCTATGCCGAGGCCAACGAAGAGCTCGACGCCTGGTCCGCCGACGGTAAATGGCTCTACTTCGCCTCGGCCATCAACGACGTGGGCCGCCAGCCCGACATCTTCCGCGTCGCCGCCTCCGGCGGCACCCCGCTGGAGGTCAGCCGCGAACAATACCTCTCCGAGTTCCAGGCCGCCCCCTCCCCCGACGGCCAGTCCATCGCCCTGATGGCGCGCGGCTTCTCCAACGGCCAGTGGTGGCGCAACGGCTCGTCCCATATCGACCAGAGCGAGATCTGGGTGAAGGGGGTGGCCCAGGACGGGGCCTATCGCCGCCTGCTCGACGACGACGCCCGTCATGCCTGGCCGATGTGGACCCCCGACGGCCAGACCCTGTATTTCATGAGCGACAAGTCCGGCACCGAGAACCTGTGGCGCATCCCCTCAGCGGGCGGCGCGGCCCAGGCTGTGACCGACTTCAAGGCCGGCCGCGTCCTCTATCCGTCGATCGCCGCTGACGGCTCGGCCATCGTGTTCGAGCGGGAGTTCGGCATCTGGCGGCTCGACCCCGCGACGGGCCTGGCGGCGGCCGTGCCGATCACCCTGCGCGGCGGCCCGGCGGCCGAGGGCTCGCGGATCCTGCCCCTGACCAGTTTCGACCGCATGGCCCTGTCGCCCGACGGCCAGAAGGTCGCCGTCATCGCCCGGGGCGAACTGTTCGCCGCCTCGCTGAAGGACGGCGGCCCCGCCCAGCGCATCACCACCACCGTGGCGGCCGAGCGCGAGGTCGTCTGGTCGCCCGACTCGCGCAAGCTGCTCTACGTCTCCGAGCGCGGCCTCGACCGCGTCGTCGCCACTTACGACGTCGCCGCCCTGACCGAGACCGTCCTGACCGGCCCCGGCATCGCCTCGGCCCTGGCCTGGGCTCCCGACGGCAAGTCCGCCGTCTATGTGCTCAACAACCGCGAACTGCGCCTGCTGACCCTCCCGACGCCCGCAAAGCCCGCCACGGACCGCGTCCTGTTCACCGGTGCCTTGGCCACCGACGAGCGCGGCCCCCGCCCGGTCTGGTCTCCCGACGGCCTGAACATCGCCTTCCCGGTCGTGGATCGCCGCTCCTTCACCAATCTGCACGTCGTCGCGGCCGCCGGCGGCGAAGCCCGGCCGATCACCTTCCTCGCCAATGGCCAGCTGGGCGGCGTCGCCTGGTCCCCGGACGGCAGATTCATCCTGTTTGACACGTCCCAGCGCACCGAGGATTCGCGCATCGTCCGCGTCGACCTCCTGCCCAACGTTCCCAAATACCGCGAGGACCAGTTCCGCGGCCTGTTCGATCCGGCGAAGCCCGAAGAGACGCCCCCGGCCGAGGGCGCGACGCCCGCCACGCCCCCCGGCCCCTCGACCCAGCCGGCCAAGCCTTCGGTCGCCATCGTCTATGACGGCATCCGCGAGCGGGCCACCATCCTGCCGCTGGGCCTGAACGCAGACACCCCGGTCATCAGCGACGATGGCAAGACGCTGGTGTTCCGCGCCAGCGAGCGCGGCCAGCAGAATCTGTATTCCTACTCCATCGACGAACTGGCCTCCGAACCGCCGGTGGCCCAGCAGCTCACCACCACGACCCGGCCCAAGGCCGACTTCGCCCTGACGAAGGACGGCAAGACCCTGGTCTATCTGGAGGGCGGTACGGTCATCTCCAGCCCGCTGGAGAACCCCCGGCCCAAGGCCACGGCCATCGCCGCGTCCATGGAGGTCGATTTCTCGCGCGAGAAGATGGCCGTGTTCGACCAGGCCTGGACCATCCTGAACCAGGTCTTCTTCGACCCCGACTTCAATGGCCAAGACTGGCCCGCCCTGCGCACCCAGTACCAGCCCTATGTCGCGGGGGCGCGGACGTCGGACGAGATGCGCCGGGTCATCAGTCTGATGATCGGTGAACTGAACGCCTCGCACAGCGGCATCGGCCGACCTGCGGGCGGCCCCGGCTCCGACCGCATCGGCGACATCGGCCTGCGTTACGACCGCGAGGCGTCCGAGGCCGGACGTGGTCTGGTCGTCCGCGAAGTCGTCACCCTGGGCCCCGCCTTCATCGAGGGCACGATCAGGACCGGCGAGCGGCTGGTCTCCGTCAACGGCACGGCCATCACCCCCTCGACCAACCTTGACGCCCTGCTCCAGAATCAGGTCGGGCGCCGTACCGTCCTCGGCATCGAGGGCACCACGGGCCGTCGCGACGCCGTGGTCCGCCCGGTCTCCGCCTCGGCGGCGGCGGGTCTGGTCTACCGTCAGTGGGTCAACCATCGCCGGGCCTATGTCGAGCGGGTCTCGGGCGGGCGGCTCGGTTACGTCCACATCCCCGACATGTCCGAGGGGTCGCTGAACCAGCTGTATCTGGACCTGGACGCCCAGAACCAGTCGAAGCAGGGCGTCGTCATCGACATCCGCAACAACAACGGCGGCTTCGTCAACGGCTATGCCCTGGACGTCTTCTCGCGCCGGAACTTCCTCACCATGACGCCACGGGACCTGTTCTCGATGCCGGGGCGTCAGGCCCTGGGGCAGCGGGCGCTCGACCTGCCGACCGTGCTGGTGACCAATGAATCGTCCCTGTCCGACGCCGAGGACTTCACCGAAGGATACCGCGCCCTGGGCCTCGGCAAGGTGGTCGGCCAGCCAACGGCGGGCTGGATCATCTTCACCGGCGGAGAGCGGCTGATCGACGGCTCGACCCTGCGCACGCCCGGGACCCGCATCCAGGGCATCGCCGGCGACGACATGGAGATGAACCCCCGCCCGGTGGACATCGTGGTGGAACGGCCGCTCGGTGAGACCGGTGCCGGGGTGGACGCCCAGCTCGATGCCGCGGTGGCGGTCCTGCTCAACGGTCCCCCTGCGGCGCCGACCTCGACCCAGTAGTCCGGCTCAGCGAGCGGCGACGGCGAGGCCGGGAAAGTCGCTGAACACGGCGTCGATCCCCAGGGCATAGTGCCGCCTGAGCTGGCCGGTCAGGTCGCCGTGCTGGGCGGACAGGACGCCGCGACGATCGCCCTTCGGCAGGAACACGTTCTCAGCCCGAAAGGTCCAGCCGACAATCCTCAGCCCGGCTGCGTGGGCGTCGGCGATCAGGGACGTCGCCGGCTGGGCAGCGCTCGTCTCGTCGCGCGGCTCGATAAGCGTCGTCTCGACGCCAATCCAGTCGGCATAGGTCGCGATGTCCGAAAGGCCCGACGGCGAGGTCATGACGGTCTGCAACAGCGTCTGCACATCGGACGGGCTCTGACCGGCGGCGATCAGTTGCAGCAGGGGTGCGGCGACCCCGGCCCGTCGCAGGTCTTTCAACGCCCCGACCTCGAAGCACTGGATCAGGATGGGGGCATCCTTGTCGGTCAGCTCGTTGTCCTGAAGCACCGCGACGAACGGCGCGACCATGTCCAGACCCAGGTCGCGGAAATGGCTCGGATGTTTGAGCTCGGGCGCCACGCCGATCGTCCGACCCGTCCGGATCGACCCGGATCGGGCGATGTCGATCACCTCCTGAAAGGTCAGGATCGGTTCGTGGCCGTCGAACGTGGCGTTGCCTGGCCGCAGCTCTGGCAGCCGCTCCCGCGCCCGCAGCGTCTTCAGCTCCGCCAGGGTGAAGTCCTCGGTGAACCAGCCGGTGACGGACTGACTGTCGACCAGACGGGTCCGCCGACGGTCAGCGAACTCCGGATGCGAGGCCACGTCGGTCGTGCCGCCGATCTCGTTCTCGTGCCGAACGATCAGGACGCCGTCCTTCGACATTACCAGGTCGGGCTCGATGAAATCTGCGCCCTGGTCGATGGCCAGCTCATAGGCCGCCCGCGTGTGCTCGGGCCGCTCGCCCGAGGCACCGCGATGGGCGATCACGAGGGGATGAACCTGGGCCAGGGCGGGCGTTCCCATCAACAGCAGAAGGACGGCGGTCACGAGGGCTCGGGTCATGGCCTTGCCTAGCGCAGCGCCACGACAGGTTGGTGACCGCTCCCCGCGACTTGTCCGAGAGGAATCTAGGCGGCCTGCAAGATCTTGCGCAACTGCGGATGCAGTTCGGTGTTGGACGCCAGGATCGACGAGCCGGTCTTGGGATCGCCGTCGTTGTCGATGGTGGTCACGGTGCCGCCCGCCTCGGTGACGAACAGCACGCCCGCCGCCACGTCCCAGGGCTTCAGGTTACGCTCGAAATAGGCGTCGTAGCGACCGCAGGCGACCCAGGCGAAATCCAGCGCCGCCGAGCCCAGACGGCGGATGCCGGCCGTACGCTGGCTGATGGCGTGGATGTCCTTGATGGTCTGGGCATGGCCGGTCTTGCCGATGAAGGGCAGGCCGGTGCCGATCAGGCTTTCCGACAGATCACGACGCCCGGCGACCCGGATGCGCTGGTCGTTCAGATAGCAGCCCTTGCCCTTCTCGGCCCAGAACAGCTCATTCATGATCGGGTTGTAGGTGACGCCCGCGACGATCTCGGACGAGCCGTCCGGCGCATAGCGTTGCAAGCCGACCGTGATCGCGAAATGCGGCATGGCGTGCATGAAGTTGGTGGTGCCGTCGATCGGATCGACGATCCAGGTGTGGGACTTGTCCGTCCCTTCCATCATGCCGCGCTCCTCGCCCAGAAAACCGTAGCCCGGACGGGCCTTCATCAGCAGCTCATACAGAGTGTCCTCGGCCTTGATGTCGGCGGCCGTGACGAAGTCGCCGGGGCCTTTGCGAGACACCTGCAGGTGCGCGACCTCGCCGAAGTCGCGCAGCATGGGCCGGGCGGTCTTGCGAACCGCGTCGATGATGACGGAAACGAGGGCGGAGGCGAGGGCCATGGGGATCTCCTGGTCCGCCGGTCCTTGAAAAGCTGTCGCCCGGACCGTCGGAGAAGTTGGCAGGGGCGCGACATGCGCCTCCGGTCGTAAAAAGGGGTTCGGACTATTCCGCGCGGCGGACGTATTCGCCCGTCGTCGTGTCGACGATGATGCGCTCCCCCGGACCCATATAGGGCGGGATCATGATGCGGACGCCGTTATCGGCGATGGCGGGCTTGTAGGACGACGAGGCCGTCTGGCCCTTCACGGTCGGCTCGGTCTCGGCGACGGTCAGGGTGACCTGATCGGGAAGCGACAGGCCGATGGGGCGACCTTCGTGCAGTTCGATGGTGACTTTCATGCCGTCCTGCAGATAGGCGACGCGATCCTCGCCGACCCAGTCCTTTTGCAGCTCGGTCTGTTCGTAGTTCTCGTCGTCCATGAAGACCAGGGCGTCGCCCTGTTCGTACAGGTAGGAGAACTCCTTCTGTTCCAGCGTGACGCGCTCGACCTTGTCCTCGGACCGGAAGCGTTCGTTCAGCTTGTTGCCGGTCTCCAGGTTCTTGGCCTCGACGTTGGCGAAGGCACCGCCCTTGCCGGGCTTGACGTGGCTGGCCTTGGTGACGACCCACAGGCCCTTGTTGTGCTCGATCACCATGCCGGGCTTGATGGTGTTGCCGTTGATTTTCGCCATGGGATCACTGGGTCTGGACGCGGCCGAGGGGCACGCGAAAGTGGGCGCGATCCCTAGAGGACGGCGCTGGAAAGGGCAAGGCGTGGCGATGATGGATGTGAACGGGCCGGATTCAGAGCTCAGGACGCTGCGACTAACGTTCTTGGTGCGGATTGAAGCTCACGCCGAACTGAAACGTCGTGTCTGATTTAAAGGTTGGGACGTCTGTCCGCATCGCCATGATCTCGCTGAGGTGTAGCGCCACCGAGCCGAATCCATGGCCAGATGGAGTCTCGCTCATGATCCGGCAATTGGTCATCTCACCCATCGAATTGGTGCGGCAGCGCAGGACAACCTCACCTGAAACTCCTTCGGCCCGAGCGGCGGCCGGGTAGTTGGCACGGACGTCCTGCGGCGTGATGTTGCGAGCCCAGACAGCCGGGTTCCATGCTGCGGTCGGCTCGGATGCACATCCCTGTCCTGCCAGTAGCAGAGCCAGCAACCCGAGACGGAACCTCGTCATTTCTTCGGGACGTGCTTCTGGCCCGTCCGCACACGGCCCGACCGCGACACCTGCCTGGCGCCGCCGCGCGCGCCCTTCTGGATGGCCACCGAGGAGCCGGCCTTCTTGGAGGCGCTGTTCTTGACGGCGGAGATGACGCGCGGCTTGGCGACGCGGGTCTTCTTCTGCTCCAGAGCCTTGCCGGGCAGGTGGCTCTCTTCCTCTGCCTTCTTGCGGACCTTGCGCGGTGCGGTCTTGGCGTCGCCCTTGTAGCGTTCGGGGCCGGACTTGGCACCGCCCGAGGCATAGGGGTTCTCCGACCCGCCCTTGACGGTCAGCCGCAGCGGCGTGCCCGGCAGGTCGAAACTCTCGCGCAGGGAGTTGGTCAGATAGCGGATGTAGTGCTCGGGCAGGGCCCCGCCCCGGCTGGCGAACAGCACGAAGGTCGGTGGGCGGGCCTTGGTCTGGGCCATGTATTTGGTCTTGATCCGCTTGCCGTCCACGGCGGGGGGCGGATGCCTCTGGGTCGCCAGGGCCAGCCAGTCGTTGAGGTCCTTGGTCTTCACCTTGACCGACCAGGTCTCATAGGCCTTGAGCACCGCCGGCATCAGCCGCTCGACGCCGCGCCCGCTGTGCGCTGACAGGGCCACGAAAGGCGTACCCTTCAGCTGCGACAGCTTTTCCTCGGCCAGGGACTTGAGCTCGGCCATCTTGGCCTGGGGCTCCTCTTCGAGGTCCCATTTGGACGCGACATAGACGATCGCCCGCCCCTCGCGCTCGACGAGGTCGGCGAGCTGAAGGTCCTGGACGTCGAAGGCGTTGTCCTTGTCCATCATCAGGACCACGACCTCGGCGAAATTGATCGCGCGGATGGTGTCGGCGACCGACAGCTTCTCCAGCTTCTCCTGCACCCGGGCCTTGCGGCGCATCCCGGCGGTGTCGACCAGCCGGATATTGTGGCCTTCGTATTCCCAGTCCACCGAGATCGAATCGCGCGTGATCCCGGCCTCGGGGCCCGTCAGCATCCGGTCCTCGCCGATCAGACGATTGATCAGGGTGGACTTGCCCGCGTTGGGACGGCCGATGATGGCGATGCGGATCGGCTTGTCGGGCTCGTCGATCTCTTCGATGAAGATGTCGGCGCTAGCCGCGACGATGGCGGCATAGAGATCGGCCATCCCCTCGCCGTGCTCGGCCGAGATGGCAACGGGCTCGCCGAAGCCCAGGGCATAGGCTTCGCCCACGCCGCCGCCCGATTCGCGGCTCTCGGACTTGTTGGCTAACAGGATGACGGGCTTGTGCTGTTTCCTCAGGCGATCGGCGAAGATGGTGTCCAGCGAGGTCACGCCCTCGCGCGCATCCATCATGAAAAGGATCAGGTCGCCGTCTTCCAGCGCCAGCTCGGTCTGTTCGCGCATCCGCGATTCCAGACTGTCGTCGCTGACGTCCTCGTACCCTGCGGTATCGATCAGCGTCAGGTCCATATCGCCGATGTTGCCGTCGGCATAGCGCCGGTCGCGAGTCACACCCGGGCGATCGTCGACGAGCGCCAGGCGCTTGCCTACCAGCCTGTTGAACAGGGTCGACTTGCCCACGTTGGGGCGGCCGACGATGGCGACCTTCAATGCCATGTCGGCGGTTCTAACTTAAAAAGCAGGGTTCGTCAGCGGATGCTGACGAGTTCGCCCCGGTCCGTCAGGACGTAAAGGGCACCGTTATAGGCCGCAGGCGCGACATAGGCAGGACCGCCCAGGTTGATCGAGGCGGTCTGGAGGCCCGTCTTCGGATCAAAGGCCACGGCCTCGCCGTCCGAGTTGACCAGCACCAGCCGGTTGGACGCCAGGATCGGACCCGACCATTCCGGCCGCACGGTGCGGTCGAAGAAGCCGAACAGGCCGCCTTCCTGGCGCACCCGGCCGACGTTCAGATCCTTGGTCCAGTAGACGCCGCCGGTATCGCGATTGACCAGGGTCAGCTCGCCCGACTTGGACACGACATAGACCACGTCACCGGCCGGCAGGGGCGCATTGACGCCGGCGACCGGCAAGGACCACTTCGGCTGGCCCGAACGGATGTCCATCGCCTGCATCATGCCCGAGTGGCTGACCGCATAAACAAAGCCGCGCGAAATGACCGGGCGACCCGCGATGTCGCGGATTTCCGACAGGGCGCTGGTCCGGCTGGAGCGCGACAGGACCTGGTTCCAGACGGCCTGGCCGTTGGAGGCGCGCAGGGCGACGACTTCGCCGGACGAGAACGGTGCGATTACCGTGTCGCCGCTGACGGCGGGTGAGGAGGCGCGCATGATCCGGGCGGGCTCGGCGATGCCGCGATAGGACCAGCTCTGCTGGCCCGTGGCGGTGTCGAAGGCGATGATCTGGTTGTCGATGTCGACGACGAAGACCCGGGCCCCGGCGACCGTCGGTGCGCCGTGCAGGGGAACATCCGTACGCACGGTCCACAGCACCGCGCCGGTCGCGGCGTCCAGCGCCGACATGGTGCGATAGCCCGAGGCCACGAAGACCTTGCCGCCGCCGACGGCGACGCCGCCGCCGAAGCCGCCCGAGACCTGACCGCCGCCACGCCCGATGCCGAAACCCAGGATGCCGCCGCCGCGCTCGCGCTCGTCCGGCTTGACGTTATGCTTCCACAGGATCTCGCCCGAGCCGGAATCCACGGCCGTGACGGTCGAATCGCCGTCCAGCACGAAGACCTTGCCGCCATCGGCCACGATGGGGGCCATGACCTGGCTGGTCTTGGACGAACCTGCGCCGATGTCGCGCTTCCAGGCGACGGCGAACTCGGGCGCGGCGATGACGTGTTCGACCGAGTTCTCGATCGTGCCGCCGGGGACGGGCCAGGCCGTCGCGGCCTGGGGACCCGGCAGGAAGAAGTCGCGACCCGACAGGGCGGCCGACGGGGCCAGCTGCTGTTCGAACTCCAGGACCGAGATCCGCTGGCCCTCGGTGGCGATCGCGGTGTTCTCTTCCTTGCCACCCAGCCCGAACGGCAGCATCGCCCGCTGTGCCGCACAGGAGGCGACGCTCAGCGCCACGCCGCCGACGAGGGCGATCTTGAGCATGCGGTTCAGGGCGGGCATTCGCACTCCGGTCGAGGGGGTCGCGGTGGTCACTGGGCGGGTGCCTGCTGCTGTTGCGCGGCCTGAGCCATGGCGGCCTGCATCTGCATTTGCTCAGGCGTCATCTGCGGCACAGGCGGCAGGGCGGCCTGGGCCTTGGTGATGTCGTTGATGTTCACGGCCGAACCGGAATCGATGGTCTCGATCGCCGTCTGGGCCAGCTGGCGCACGGCGTCGGGCACGTCCTGGCCCAGCGTCAGCTGGACGAAGGACGAACGGGCGTCGGCGGTCTTGCCGTACTGAAGGCGGGCCATGCCGAGCGCGAGCTGGGCGAACGGCCGCTGAGGACGATCTTCCTCGGCCAGCGGCGTCAGACGGGCCTCAATGTCGGCCAGGGGCGCATTGGTGTCCATGACGAGATAGGCGGCCTTCAGACGCGCCACATCGGCCAGGATCGGATCGCTGGAGGCCTTGGCCGCCTCGTCAAACAGACGGATGGCCTCGGTCGGATTGTTGGCGGCCTCGGCCAGACCGGCCTGCTGTTGCAGTGCCAGGGCCTTGTAGGCGCCGTTGCCGACCTTGGCCGATTCCTCGAACGCGGCCTTGGCACCCGCGTTGTTGCCCGACGAAAGCGCCTCGACGCCGCGCTCATAGGCCAGCGACGCCTTGTCGGCCTGCGAGTTCTGGTACGAATCCCAGCCCCACCAGGCCAGGGCAGCGATCAGGGCCAGCAGCAGCAGGCCGCCCACGATGGGCAGCCAGGTGCGGGCGAGACGCGCGTAACGGGCGGAGCGAAGCTCCTCCTCGACCTCTTCAAAGACATCAACCACGAAAAACGTCGCCCCACATCGCCGGCCAGATACGCAGATAGCCAATCGGCGCGGACCCTAGAGGCTCGCTCCCCTCCCCGCAACGACTCTCCCGTCGAAGGAAGGCGCTACGGCGAAGCCGGCTTTTTGGAGAAGTAGGTCTCGACTTCGGCAGGAAAACGGCGGGCGCGCACATCGGCGGCGTATCCGGCCACTGCCCGGTCGATTTCACCGCGCAGATCAGCATATTTGCGCACGAACCTGGGCGTCCAGTCGAACAGGCCCAACATATCGGGCGTCACCAGCACCTGACCGTCGCAGGCGGCCGAGGCCCCGATGCCGATGGTGGGCTTGTCGATCGCCTCGGTGATCTCGCGGGCCAGGCTCTCGGCGACGCCTTCGATGACGACCGAAAAGGCACCGGCGTTCGCGGTGTCATGGGCGGACTGCAGGATGCGGGCGCGCTCGGCCTCGTCGCGGCCCTTGGCCTTGAACGATCCGTCGATGTTGATCGACTGAGGCAGCAGGCCGACATGGCCCATGACCGGGATACCCCGCTTGACCAGGTATTCGATGGTGGCCGGCGCGGTCGGGCCACTCTCCAGCTTGATGGCCTGTGCGCCGGTTTCCTTCATGACCCGCACGGCGTTGGCATAGGCCGTCTCCATGCCCGCCTCATAGCTGCCGAAGGGCATGTCGATGACGACCATGGCCCGTTTGGCACCGCGCATCACGGCCTGGCCGTGCAGGATCATCATCTCCAGGGTGACGCCGACGGTCGAGGTCATGCCGTGGACGGCCATGCCCAGACTGTCGCCGACCAGAAGGACGTCGCAGTGCGGGTCCATGATCGCGGCGGTCGGCGCGTCATAGGCGGTCAGGACGACAATCGGCTCGCCGCCCTTCCTCGCCCGGATGTCGGGGGCGGTGATCCGCTTGATGGTGTCCTGAACCTGGCTGGACATCGGCCCTCCCCGTCTGCTTCGGCGGACAGATAGGGGCTGGGGCCCGCCCCGTCGACCGTCCCCGCGCCGATCAGGTCTCTTGCGACAACCTCACCACCCCGGCGGCGGCCAGGGCGACCAGGGCACCGGTGGCGATCCAGAACAGCTGCATCCCGCCCATGGACCCAAGCGAGAGATCGGCCAGGCCGAACTGATCCATGACTCCCCGGATCGCCCCGCTCGCATCGGCACTGACGTTCTGGAGCCCCTGGCCTAACGCCCGGCTGGAGGCTCCGGCGGGCGACAGGGTGAAGTCCAGGTTCAGCGATTCGCGCACCGCGATACAGCCGCCGACCAGCCCCGCCACCGTCAGCGCCAAAGTCCTGACCCTTGAGCCGGAGGCCAGTTTCGCCTCCACATCAGCGGCGAACAGGGACGCGTCGGGCATCTGCGGCGTTCGGGCGAACAGCCGCTCGATCATGGGATCGAACTCGTCAGACGACATGAGCCGCCCTCCCGTACTGAGCCGGTTCCGGCGTGAGCCGGGCGCGGAGTTTATCCAGACCACGTTTGACATGAGACTTCACCGTACCGAGCGGCAGATTCATGGCGGCCGCGATTTCGGGGTGGGACATTCCCGCCCCGTGACACAGGGAAACGCACAGGCGTTCCGTTTCGCTGAGCGATTTCAGCGCTTCGTCCAGGTCGACCAGACCGGGCGTATCGACGGCCGGGGCCATTTCCTCGCTCTCGATCTCGGCGACATAGCGGGCATCCCGGGACTTGCGCTTCAGGTACTGACGCGCCGCGATCCGCTTGACCCAGGCCGCGAAGGTGCCCTCGCCCCGGAATTCGGCCGACCGCTGGAAGGCGGTCAGGAAGGCGTCCTGGGCGACGTCGTCGGCCTCGGAGGCCTGGGCCCCCATCCGGCGCAGCAGGGCTCGCACGGCCGAACCGTGACGCCGCACCAGCTCGCCGAACTCGCGACGTCCGCCCGCCGCCGCAAGGGCGGCGAGCTCGACATCGTGAAGGTCGTGCAGAGGTTTGGTCATGACAGCTTTCCCCCTGTCTCAGACCGGGCTCAGCCCTTGTTCTTGTTGAAGGCGCTGAGGATGATGAAGGCCAGACCGACCATGCCGGGGATGGCGGAAAGACCCATGATCGGCACCGACACCTTGGACTCTTCGAAGCCGCTGATGAAGGTGAAGGCATAGCCGAACAGGGCGACGCCGATGCTGACGGCCAGCAGGATGACCCCGACCCGCAGGTCGCTATGGGCCGTTGGCGGTGCCTTGACCCCTTCCTTTGACAGGGCCTCGATGACCTCGGGCGGCAGGGGCTGACCCTTTTCGATCGAGGCGCGCAGGGTCGCCTGCATTTCCTTGCGCTCCCGATGCTTCAGATAGCCGGGAACGATAGCGATGCCTGCGATCATGGCGAAGAAGGCGATCGGAATGAGTTCTTCCATGGTGTAACCCCTTTGATGTCCTGGCCGACGCCTGATGCTCCGGCCTTATGATGACAAGAGGCGGCGACGGGCTCCGGCGGATGCAGGCTGGGCCGTGAAACTTTCGTAAGGTTCAGCGCGCGCCGAACGCAACCCGCCCAACCCGCCGCCTCAGGCCCGGATCGACCAACAGCGCCCCCGCCAGAGCCGCCCCTGCCAGGGCGACCGTCGCCACACCCGGCCCGAGAGCCGGAACCAGGGTGGACGCCAGTTCTCCGGACAGCTTTGCCACCGCCGGACGCAGGGCCCACAGCAGGGCTGCTGCGGCCACCGCCCAGGGGACGAGCGCCAGAACCGTCATGATCGCACGGCGCAGGGCGACCCTGCGCGCGACCTCGGCGACGAACACCCGGTCGGGCGTCCGGGGCGTATCTGCGGCCAGCATCAGGGCCAGTTTCTGTTCAGGCGTCATCGGATCCTCCGAGCGCTTTCAGGAGCCGCGCCCGACCCCGCGCAACATGCGACTTCACCGTGCCCAGTGGCAAGCCCAGAACCCCGGCCGCCTCCCCGTGCGAAAACCCGTCGGCCAGACACAGGGCCACGCAGGCCCGGACGTCGGGGGCCAGTTCGGCCATCGCAGCGGCCATGGCCATCCGGTCCTCGGCCGAGATCCCGGCCGGCGTCTCGGCCTCGTCCAGCCAGGCATGGTCCCGCGCCGCCGAACGCCGCGCCGAGCGGATGCGATCCTGCGCCTTCCTCCAGGCGATGCCGCACAGCCAGGACCGCACCCCATCCGGATCCTTGAGCCGCCCCAGCGAAGCCCAGGCCGCCAGAAAGGTCTCCTGCGCCACATCGTCCGCCTCGGCCCAGCCACTGCCCAGCGTCCGCCTCAGGAAGCCACGCACCGGTGCCTGATGACGCTCGACCAGCCGGGCGAAGGCCGTGTCCGAGCCGCCGCGGGCCGCCCGGACCAGATCGGCGTCCGTCATCATCCCCCCCACCGACGACCGGGCCCGTCACGAGGGGTCGCGGCGTCGGCCGACGAGGGTCGAGACCAGGAAGGCCGCGAAAAGGGCTCCCATCACGAAGGCCACGACCAGGAAGGCTTCGCCCGCCCCCATCATGTCCGTCGCTGCCGCATAGCCGAAGCCCAGGGCCATGACGCCGAAGAGCACGGTCGAGAACAGGTTGCCCGCCCCGTTGGGCGTGCCGCAGCCGTCGCCGTTGTTCCAGCGCTCGGTGCTCTCGTTACGCTCCAGCTGGGCCAGCAGGGCCTCGGGCGGCTCCCTGCCCTGATCGGCATAGGATTTGATCGTCTTCAGCACGTCCTTGTGCCGGAAATAGTTCATCAGGCTGGAGAAGGCCTGGATGACAAACCAGCTCAGCGGGAACAGCAGCCACCAATAGGATCGAAACAGGTCTTCCATCGTCGTGTACCCCTTAGGACCGGGCCCATCGCCCCGTCATTCACAGGATAGTCGTCGCCGACCCGCCCGGTGGATGCAGGTGCCGATCACTTTCATCGACAGCCGTTCGCCGAGCCTCGACAACCCTGCCACAGCAACGCTTACTGCCCATGCGCCAACACGGGAGAATGCGATGCTGCTGCCTCAGCTTTCCGCCATCGGCTGGTTCCATACCCTGGGCAGCCTGCCCGCCATCCCGCTGGCCCTGTACCTGCTGGTCCGCCATGGCCGCATCGTGCCCGGGACCGCGATGGGCAAGGCCTATCTGGTCTTCATGTTCATCGGGGCGATCTCGGGCGTCATCGTGATCCGCGACCCGCCGGGCGTGCTGATCTCGATCCTCGCGCTCGGCTCGCTGATCGTGGGCTCCACGATCGGATATGTCTCTGCCCTGGCCCGACACCGCTGGTGGATCGAAACCACGGCCTTGTCGACCAGCGCCTTCACCCTGTTCCTGCCCAGCGTCACCGAGACTCTGACCCGCCTGCCCGCCGACAGTCCGATCGCCGACAGTCCCCAGGCCCCACTGGTCGTCGCGTTCCAGCTCACCCTGCTGGTCATCCTGGTCGTCGGCGTCTTCTTCCAGCTACGGTTCCTGAAACCCAAGACGCCCTCTATGGTTACCGCCTGAGTTCAACAGGAGTTCGCCATGAGCCACGTCACCTATCGCATCGTCGAACATGACGGCGGCTGGGCCTACAAGCTGGGCGACACGTTCTCGGAAACCTTCCCCAGCCACGACGCTGCCCGCGCCGCTGCGGTAAAGGCCGCCGGCGAACAGCGCGTCGCCGACCGCACCGCCTTCATCGAATATGCCGACCCGACCGGCACCTGGATCACCGAACGCGCCGACGGCCATGACCGGCCTGAGACGAGCGTGGAGGGTTAGACCCTTCCTGCTCCCGCCAAGGGAGAAGAGATTATCCCATCCGGGGCAAGGGCAGCCAGCCGGTCCAGATGGTCAGCATGATCCCGGCCCAGACGATCACCGAAACCCACGTGGTCGTGATGAATTTCTTCTTGAGCTTGGGATCGGCCGGGGCACCCCACTGGGACCCGTCCGTCGGCGGCGACTGATCCTGCTGGGCCATGCCGATGGGCAGGACGGCGAACAGCACCGTCCACCAGACGGTGATGTAGATAGCGATCATGGTGATCGGGCCGATAGGCATCGGGGCTTATCCTGAAAACGAGCGCGCCAGCCCTACGCCCGTTTCCGGACGTGGGCCAGCATCACCCCGGTGTCCTGCGACACCATGTGCGGATCAGAGGCGCAGGATGACCGTCTCGACTATGGGGCGGCGGTCCCAGATCTGCTGCGAGCCCTTCTTGAGCACGCGGCCGACGGCCATCTCCACCGCCGTGTCATCGAAACGGGCCTCGCCCTTCAGGCTGTTGACGGCCTGTTCGGCGCGCTCGGCCAGATCGTCCAGGGCGTCGCCCAGCGGGTTCTCGTCATCGCCGGGCAGGCCAATGCCGCGCACGTCGATGTCAGAGACGATCTTGCCGTTCCGGTCCATGGCGAACGACACCACCAGGATGCCGTTGGTCGAGGCGTGACGACGCTCGCGCAGGGCCTCGCCCATCTCGGGGACCAGCATCCCGCCGTCAACGAACAGGCGACCGTTGGGCACCTCGTCGATGATGACGGCCGGGCCCGGCGCGATACGGACCATGTCGCCGTTGCGGGGAGTCACCGTCTGGGGCACGCCCAGTTCGGTGGCCAGCAAGGCGTGCTCGGCGATGTGGCGCCGCATCCCGTGCGTCGGGATGGCGATCGTCGGCCGGGCCCAGGCATACATCTGGCGCAGTTCGGCGCGGCAGGGGTGGCCAGAGACGTGGATGCCCGGGTGGTCCTTCTCGGTATAAAGCCGCACCCCACGTTCGGCGAGACGGTCCTGCAAACGCCCGATCGACAGTTCGTTGCCCGGGATGACCCGCGCGGAGAAGATGCAGTGGTCGCCGCGACCCAGCTTGACCGTCGGATGGGTGCCCGAGGCCACGCGGGCCAGGGCCGCGTTCTGTTCGCCCTGGCTGCCGGTGCAGAGGTACAGGATCTCGTCGGCGGGCCAGTGACGGGCCTCGTCGTCGGACAGAAATTTCTTGATGTCCGACAGCATCCCGACGTGTTTGGCGGCGGCGGTGATGCGGTTCATCGACCGGCCGGCCAGGAAGATGCGGCGGCCATGCTTCTCGGCCGCGCGGATCACGCTGTCCATGCGGGCGACGTTGGAGGCGAAGCATCCGACCGCGATCCGGCCGTGCTTCAGGCTGCCGATCAGGGTGTCCAGTTCCTCGGCCACGCCCGTCTCGGACCCGGCATAGCCTTCGGAGAAGACGTTTGTCGAGTCGCACACCATGGCCAGCACGCCCTCGTCGCCGAGCGCGGTGATGGCGGCCGCGTCGGTGACTTCGCCGACCACGGGGCCGTCATCGATCTTCCAGTCGCCGGTGTGGAACACGGTCCCCAGCGGCGTGCGGATGGCCAGGCCGTTCGGCTCGGCGATCGAGTGGGTCATGGTGATCATCTGGATCTGGAACGGGCCCAGATCGACGTTGCCGTTCAGCGGCACCTCGATGATCCGCACCTGATTCAGGATGCCCGCCTCGCGAAGCTTCTCGCGGATCAGATAGGCGGTAAACGGCGTGGCATAGAGCGGCGCCTTCATCCGCGTCCACAGCCAGCCGAGCGCGCCGATATGGTCCTCGTGCGCGTGGGTCAGGACGATGCCGCGGATCTTCTCGCCCTCGAGGAAGGACGGATCGGGCACGATCACGTCGATGCCGGGCGTGGACGGATCGCCGAAGGTCACGCCGACGTCGGCGATGATCCACTCGCGCGCATGCTCCGGCCCATAGCCGTAGCAGTTCAGATTCATGCCGATCTCGTTGGAGCCGCCCAGCGGCAGGAAGACGAGTTCGTCGTTAGGGTTCTTTTTCATTCAGTCTTTCGTTGCGTTGCGGCGCCAGATTTCCAGCAGGCCGCGGATGGTCAAATCCGGATCGAACCGGTCGATGCTTGTTGTGGCGCCCTCGAACAGGGAGGCGACGCCGCCGGTGCCAATCACGGTCAGGGGTGCACCCCACTCGGCCTTGATACGGTCCACCAGCCCCTCGATGAGGGCGATATATCCCCAGAAGACCCCGGACTGCATGGCCTGGACCGTGTCCTTGCCGATGACCCGTTCGGGCTTCTGGATGGCGATGCGCGGAAGCTTGGCGGCGGCCTCGTGCAGCGCGTGAAGGGAAAGGTTGATGCCCGGCGCGATCAGGCCGCCCTCGAAGGCACCGTCGGCGGCCACCACGTCGAATGTGGTGGCGGTGCCACTATCGATCAAGAGCAGGTCGCCGGGATAGGTCAGATGGGCCCCGATGGCGTTGACCAGACGGTCGGCCCCCGCCTCGGTCGGCTTGGTGATCCGCACCTCGATGCCGAGCTTGGCGTTCTCGCCGACGATCAGCGGCTCGACGTTCATGTAGCGCCGCGACAGGTTGCGCAGGTTGAAGATCGACTGCGGCACGACGCTGGAAATGATGCAGCCGTCCAGGTCCTCGAACCCGAGGCCGTTCATGTGCAGCAACTGGGTCAGCCAGACGGCGTATTCGTCAGCGGTGCGATTGGCCTCGGTCGCCGTGCGCCACTGGGCGATCCATTCGACGTCGTTGTGAACGGCGAACATGGTGTTGGTGTTGCCCTGTTCGATGGCGAGCAGCATCAGGCGGCCTTTCCAGGGATGTCCGAGCCAAAGAAGACGTCACCGGCCGAAATCAGCCGCATCGAGCCGTCGGCCAGCTTCAGGCGCAGAGAACCGTCCGCCGCGACCCCATCGGCGATCCCTGAGACCGTTTCATGGCCCAGGCGCGCGGTGCAGGCCTGATCCAGACCTCGGCTGCGCGCCACCCAGGCGTCGAGGATCGGTTGAAACCCGAGCGTATCCCACCGGTCCATCCAGATCGCGAAATGGTGGGCCAGCACCTCGATCGCTTCGGCGACGGTGGGCGCGGCGCGCACCTCGCCCTTGAGATGCCCGCCGATGGCCGTGGCAGGTCGTTCCGTTCCTGACGGTGCGTGCGCGAGATTCACCCCGATTCCGACCGCCAGCCACAGGCCACCCGTATCGTGCGCTCCGGATTCGACCAGGATTCCTGCGGCCTTGTCGGCCTCGATCATCACGTCGTTGGGCCATTTGATCGTGACCAGTGGCGCCGGCACGAAGGTGCAGATCAGATCGGCGACAGCAAGGGCGGCGACGAAGGTGACCTGGGCCGCCTCGGCCGGAGCCTTGCGTGTGGTGGTCAGCAGGGTGGCGTAGAGGTTGCCGGTCTCCGACACCCAGGCCCGGCCGCGACGCCCCCTGCCCTCGCCCTGACACCGCGCGACGATCCACAGCGGCCCGGTCTGTCCGGCCTCTGCGCGTCGCCGCGCCTCCGCATTGGTGGAATCGACGTCTTCGAGGATCAGGATCGAGGGGGCTTGCGCCACCTCACCCGGCCCCGAAGCCCACGGAGGCGGCCTTGGTCAGGGGCTCGAGCCAGATCAGGGCCACGATCACCAGCGGGAAGGAGAAGGCGGCGGCGACCCAGCCGATGACCTTGGCCTCGACCGGCGCGGGGTCGGTCGCCACGGCGTCCACCGGCGCGTCGAACCACATCAGCTTGATGATCCGCAGATAGTAGAAGGCGGCCACGACCGAGGCGACCAGGCCAGCGGCCCCGACCATCCAGTAGCCTTCTTGCGCCGCCGCGCCGAAGACGTAGTATTTCGACCAGAAACCCGCGAACGGCGGCATGCCCAGCACCGACAGCGACAGCACGGTGATGGCGATCGCCGTCACCGGCCGGTCCTGCTTGAGCCCCGCCAGATCGGCGATCCTGCGGATCGGCCGCCCGCCCTTCGAAAGGCTGAGCAGTATGGCGAAGAACCCGATTTGGTCGATCACGTACAGGGTCATGAACATCAGCATGGCCTGAAGGCCGACCGTGGTCCCGGCCGTGATGCCCAGCACGGCGTAGCCGATGTTGACGATCGACGAATAGGCCAGCAGTCGCTGGATGTCCTTCTGGGCCAGCCCCCCGAACGACCCCACCGCGAACGAGATCAGGGCGATCAGCACCAGGACCTGGGCCCACTGGTCATGGATCTCGCCGAACGGCCCCATGAGGGTCCGCGCGATCAGCACCATGGCCGCGACCTTGGGCGCGGTGGCGAACAGGGCCACCACGGGCGTCGGAGCGCCTTCGTAGACGTCGGGCGTCCACATGTGGAAGGGCGCAGCCGAGACCTTGAACGCCAGGCCACAGATGAGGAAGACCAGACCGAAGATCAGGCCGGGGCCGACATCGCCCTGTGCGGCCACGACGGCGATGTCCTCAAACCGCATCGACCCGGTAAAGCCGTAGATCAGGCTGGCCCCGTAGAGCAGCAGCCCCGACGACAGGGCACCGAGCACGAAATACTTGAGCCCCGCCTCGGACGCCTTGAGGTCGTCGCGGTGGAAGGCGGCCAGCACATACAGGGCCAGCGAATGCAGTTCGATGCCGACATAGAGCGAAATCAGATCGCCGGACGATGCCATCATGCTCATCCCGACCGAGGCCAGCACGATCAGGATCGGAAATTCGAAGCGGGCGATCCGGGTGCGCTGCATCCAGCCGCCGCCGAGGATGACGGCGATGGCCGAGGCCAGATAGATCAGGACCTTGGCATAGACCGCCAGGGGATCGGCGACATAGGCCCCGTTGAACGCGGCACCCAGCGGGCCGTTGGCGGCGACGGCCGCGCCGGCGATCAACAGCGCGACGGACAGGATCGAGATCAGCCGGGCCGACTTCTCGCCGATGAAGGCGCCCAGCACGAGCAGGAACAGTGCGCCGATCGCGAGCGTCAGCTCGGGCGCGGCCAGGTGCATTGCGGTGAAGATATCAGGCATCAGTCTCTCACCCGCCCGTCGCGGCAGTATAGGCGCCGACGACGGCGTCCACGGAAGCGGCGGTATAGTTCAGCACCAGGTCCGGCTGTACGCCCAGCCAGATCGTCCCGACGATCAGGGGCACGAAGATCAGCAGCTCGCGCTTGTCGATGTCGGTGATCGTGGCCAGGGCCGGGTTCTTGATCTCGCCGAACATGACGTTGCGATACAGGGTCAGGGCATAGACCGCCGACAAGATCACACCGCTGGCTGCCACGAAGGCCGCCCAGGTCGAGGCCTGATAGGCGCCGGTCATGGTCAAGATTTCGCCGACGAAACCCGACGTTCCCGGCAGGCCGACATTCGCCATGGTGAACATCAGGAAGATGGCCGCGTACCAGGGCATCCGCTGGGTCAGGCCGCCGTAGAAGGCGATCTCGCGCGTATGCATCCGGTCGTAGACGACGCCGACGCACAGGAAGAGCGCGCCCGAGATCAGGCCGTGGCTCAGCATCTGGAACACCGCGCCCTGCATCCCCTGGGCGTTGCCGGCGAAGATACCCATGGTCACGAAGCCCATGTGGGCGACCGAGGAATAGGCGATCAGCTTCTTGATGTCCGTCTGCCGGAAAGCGACCAGCGACGTATAGACCACGGCGATGACCGACAGGGTCAGGACCAGCGGCTGGAACATCTGGGACGCGACCGGGAACATCGGCACGTTGAACAGGATGAAGCCATATCCGCCCAGCTTCAGCAGGATGCCGGCCAGGATCACCGAACCTGCCGTCGGGGCCTGGACGTGGGCGTCGGGCAGCCAGGTGTGGACCGGCCACATCGGCATCTTGACCGCGAACGAGGCGAAGAAGGCCAACCACAGCAGTGGCTGATAGCGCGCATCGAAGACGTGTTCCTTCAGCGCCGGAATGCTGGTCGTGCCGGCGTCATAGGCCATCCACAGCATGGCCAGCAGCATCAGGACCGACCCCAGGAGGGTGTAGAGGAAGAATTTGTAGGAGGCGTAGATCCGGTTCGCCCCGCCCCATATGCCGATGATCAGGAACATCGGCACCAGGGTGCCCTCGAAGAAGATGTAGAACAGGAACAGGTCCAGCGAGGTGAACACCCCGATGACCAGGGTCTCCAGCACCAGGAAGGCGATCATGTATTCGACGACGCGCGTCTCGATCGACTTCCAGCTCGACACGATGCAGATCGGCAGCAGGAAGGCGGTCAAAAGCACGAACAGGATCGAGATCCCGTCGACGCCGAGATGATAGCTGGCTCCCGCGAACCACTGGTGCATCTCGACGAACTGATAGCCGGGGTTCGACTGATCGAACGTCGCCGTCAGCACGACTGACACCGCCAGCGTTGCCAGCGTCGTGACGAGCGCGATCCAGCGTGCGGCCGGGGCGGCGGCGTCCGCTGACTTGGCTATCAACCGCGCGATCAGCAGGATCGCGGCACCCACCAGCGGCAGGAAGGTGACGATGCTCAGAATAGCCGGCACGGTCACGCTCCGAACGCATAGAGGGCGAAGGCGAGCAGACCGGCGACCCCGATCAGCATCACGAACGCATAGTGATAGACATAGCCGGACTGGACCTTGGCCAGCCGCGCCGCCGACTTCAGCGACGCCCAGGCCGCGCCGTTCGGACCCAGGCCGTCGATCAGCTTAACGTCGCCGATCTTCCAGAACAGGTCGCCGAGCCCCTTGGCACCCTTGACGAAGACCGCGTCATACAGCTCGTCGAAATAC
Organism: Brevundimonas sp. NIBR10; assembly: GCF_027912515.1. Lineage (NCBI taxonomy): Bacteria > Pseudomonadati > Pseudomonadota > Alphaproteobacteria > Caulobacterales > Caulobacteraceae > Brevundimonas > Brevundimonas sp. NIBR10. The sequence goes on along the minus strand of NZ_CP115464.1, from coordinate 2,301,159 downwards.
CATTTGTTGTACAGGAAGGCCCAGACCGGCGACTTGCCGTCGGCCCAGCGCTTGGCCAGACCTTCGCGAGCGACGTAGATCCAGAAGGCGACGGCGGCCCCCAGCAGGGTGACGATCAGCGGCGACCACTTCACCCAGGTCGGGACATCGTGACTGTCGTGCAGGACGTGGTTGTGGTCGCCCGTGAATATCGCGCCGCGCCAGAACTCGTGCTCGTGATGGCCGATGAAGTGAGGCGCGAAGACGAGCCCCGCGAACACCGCCCCGACCGACAGCGCGATCAGCGGAACCAGCATGACCCAAGGGCTCTCGTGCGGCTTCAGCGGGCCATGATGGCCGTGGTCGTCATGCGCGTGGTTATCGTGGGCGTCAGGCTCGGAATGGGTCTCGATCTGCGCCGGATGGGCCGCGTGGTCGTCGTGCGCATGATGGTCGTCGTGCGCGTGCTCGTCCTTCCACACCGGCTTGTTGTGGAAGGTCATGAAAATCAGCCGCCACGAATAATAGCTGGTCAACAGGGCCGCCGAGATGCCGATGAAGAAGGCGAAATAACCGGCCGGCGAATGGCCACTGGTCGCCGCCGCATAGGCGCTCTCGATGATCGAATCCTTGGAATAGAAGCCCGCGAAGCCGCCACCCTCGAAACCACCAAAGCCGGGCAGGCCGAGGCCGGTGATGGCGATCGTGCCGATGACCATGACGGCATAGGTCACGGGCAGCAGCTTCCACAGCCCGCCCATCTTCCGCATGTCCTGCTCGTGGTGCATCCCGTGGATCACCGAACCGGCGCCGAGGAACAGCAAGGCCTTGAAGAAGGCGTGGGTGAACAGGTGGAACATCGCCCCCTGGTAAGCACCGACGCCCGCCGCGAAGAACATATAGCCCAGCTGCGAACAGGTCGAATAGGCGATGACCCGCTTGATGTCGTTCTGCACCATGCCGACGGTGGCGGCGAAGATGGCCGTGATCGCGCCGGTGATGGCCACGATGAGCGAGGCCGTAGGGGCGTATTCGAAGATCGGGCTGAGCAGGCAGACCATGTACACACCGGCCGTGACCATGGTCGCGGCGTGGATCAGGGCCGACACCGGCGTCGGGCCCTCCATGGCGTCGGGTAGCCAGGTGTGCAGGAAGAACTGGGCCGACTTGCCCATGGCCCCGATGAACAGGAGAAGGGCCGCCAGATCGATCGCCGACCAGTCGTGGCCGATGAAGTTCCAGGTCGTGCCAGCATTGGCGGCGATCATCGGGAACAGTTCGGCGAACTGGATCGTGCCGAACATCCAGAAGACGGTGATGATGCCGAGCGCGAAGCCGAAGTCGCCGACGCGATTGACCACGAAGGCCTTGATGGCGGCGGCGGATGCGGTGGGCTTCTTGTACCAGAAACCGATCAGCAGATAGGACGCCAGCCCCACCCCTTCCCAGCCGAAGAACAGCTGCATGAAGTCGGCGGCCGTGACGAGCGCCAGCATGGCGAAGGTGAACAGCGACAGATAGGCGAAGAAGCGCGGCCGCGAGTCGTCCTCGACCATATATCCCCAGCTGTACAGGTGGACGAGCGAGGACACGCTGGTCACCACGACCAGCATGGTCGCCGACAGGGCATCGACGCGGATCGACCAGACCGACTGGAAGTCGCCGACGGTGATGAAGGGTGCCAGCTGGACGGTGAAGGCCTCCATATGCCCCCAGGTCCAGTTGCCGAAGATGACCCAGGCAACGGCGCAGCTGAAGAACAGCAGGCCGGTCGTGATGGTCTGGGAAACGATGTCGCCCAGGCGACGGCCGAAGAAGCCGACGATGGCTGCGCCGAGCAGAGGGGCGAAGACGCCGAGGGTGACGAGCAGGTGCAGGTCCACGATCAGCCCTTCATCACGGAGGCGTCGTCCACGGCGATGTCGCCGCGGTTACGGAAGAAGGTCACCAGGATGGCCAGGCCGACGGCGGCCTCGGCGGCGGCGACGGTCAGCACGAACATCGCCATGATCTGCCCCTGCACGTCATGCAGATAGGCCGAGAAGGCGACGAAGTTGATGTTCACAGCCAGCAGGATCAGTTCGATCGACATCAGGATGACGATCACGTTCTTGCGGTTCACGAAGATGCCGAACACCCCGATGGTGAACAGCATGGCCGCGACGATCAGATAGGATTGCAGCGAGACGACCATCAGATCAGATCCTCGGAGGTGACGCCAGCGCCGGTCTGGGCGCCCTTGATTTCGATGGCGGTCTTGGCGTCGCGGTTGACCTGAACGTGGATGTTCTGGCGACGCACGCCAGGCTTGTGCCGCAGGGTCAGGACGATGGCCCCGATCATGGCGATCAGCAGCACAATCCCGGCCGCCTGGAAGAAGTAGATGTAGTCGGTGTAGAGCACCCGCCCGATCGTCTCGATGTTGGACGCCTCGGGCGTCGCGGTCATCGGCGCGGTCGCATCGGCCGCCGCCCCGCCCGAGATCACCGCCGCCGAGATCAGGATCATCTCGAACAGCAGGATGCCGGCGATGATCACCGCGATCGGCAGGTATTTGGCAAAGCCCTCGCGCAGCCGCACGAAGTCGACGTCCAGCATCATGACGACGAACAGGAACAGCACCGCCACGGCACCGACGTAGACGACGACCAGAAGCATGGCCAGGAACTCGGCCCCCAGCAGCACGAACAGACCCGCCGACGAGAAGAAGGCCAGGATCAGGAACAGGACGCTGTGCACGGGATTGCGCGCGGTCACGACCAGAAGGCCGGAGACCACGGCGACCGTCGCCAGCAGATAGAAGGCTATGCCTTGCAGCATGGTGGGCCGACGCCCCTTTCCGTCCTGAGCCGCGCTGTTGAGTCGCGGTGTCGTTAAGCGAGACGCGCCTTAGCGGTAAGGCGCGTCGAGTTCCAGATTCTTCGCGAGCACCCGTTCCCAGCGGTCGCCGTTATCGAGTAGTCGCTGCTTGTCGTAGAGCAGTTCCTCGCGCGTCTCGACGCTGAACTCCTGGTTCGGCCCCTCGACGATGGCGTCCACCGGGCAGGCCTCCTGGCACAGGCCGCAGTAGATGCATTTGGTCATGTCGATGTCGTAGCGGGTCGTGCGGCGGCTGCCGTCCTCGCGCGGTTCGGCCTCGATCGTGATGGCCTGGGCCGGACAGATGGCTTCGCACAGCTTGCAGGCGATGCAGCGTTCCTCGCCGTTGGCGTAACGGCGCAGGGCGTGTTCACCCCTGAAACGCGGCGACTGGGGATTACGCTCGAACGGATAGTTGACCGTCATCTTGGGACGGAACATCTCGCGCGTCGTCAGGCCGATTGCGCCGACGATGTCCAGCATCATCGCGCCCTTCGCCGTCTGGATCAGGCGTTTCAGCATCAGCTCGGGTCTCCCGGACGGGTACAGTCGCGTTTGAAGCGATCGCTGTCCTTGTTCATCAGGGCGCAGGTGCGCACGCGTTCGGCCTCGCGACGCTGGATGTCCTCTTGGCGACGCTGCCACTGGTAGGACGAGGTCGGGTCGGCCTCATAGGGTGCCGGCAGGCAGGCGGAGACGCTGAGGCCCAGGGTAGCAATGGCGACCATCCGGATCACGCCCCCACCACAAAGACGCGCCAGGCGGACACGCCCACCACAGCCAGCAGCGAGGTCGGCAGGAAGATCTTCCAGCCCAGCCGCATCAACTGGTCGTAGCGATAGCGGGGCACGAAGCCCTTCACCATCGAGATGATGATGAACCAGAAGACGATCTTGGTGCAGAGGACCAGCAGGAAGAACAGGTTGGCCAGCCAGACCGGCCAGCTGCCCAGCGCGATCAAATCCGTGTCGAAGCCCGGATTCCAGCCCCCGAAGAACAGGATGCTGATCATGGCGCACATGAAGATGATGTTGACGTACTCGCCCATCATGAACAGCAGGTACGGGGTCGACGAATACTCGACCTGATAGCCGGCGACGAGTTCGGACTCAGCCTCGGGCAGGTCGAACGGCGGCCGGTTGGTCTCGGCCAGGGCCGAGATGAAGAAGATGATGGCCATCGGGAACATGATGACGATCAACGGCAGGGTATCGAGCCCGCCACCGAACGCGAACCAGTTCCAGATCCACCCCTCTTGCTGGATCACGATCTCCGACAGGTTCATCGTCCCGGCCAGCAGGATGACGTTGACGATGACCAGGCCGATCGAGACCTCGTAGGACACCATCTGCGCCGCCGACCGCAGCGAGCCGAGGAACGGATACTTCGAGTTGGACGCCCAGCCGCCCATGATGATGCCGTAGACGCCCAGCGACGAGATCGCGAACACGTACAGGATGCCGACGTTCAGGTCGGAGATCACCCAGCCCGGCGCGAACGGGATCACCGCCCAGACGATGAAGGCCGTAATCACGGTGATCACCGGTGCCAGCAGGAAGACGCCCTTGTCGGCCCCGGCCGGCACGACGACTTCTTTTAGAACGAATTTGATCATGTCGGCGAAGGACTGCAGCAGGCCGAACGGACCCACGACGTTGGGGCCCTTTCGCATCTGGATGCCCGCCCAGATCTTGCGGTCGGCGAGCAGCAAGAAGGCCACGGCGATCAGCACGCCGACCGTCACCAGCAGCACGGCGCCGGTGGTCATCAGGAACCAGCCGAGGGGGGAGGACCAGAAATCCATGACTTACTCCGCCGCCATCGCCGTGGCCGGGGCGATCCGCAGGGCGGACAGCTCGGACATCGTCGCGCTGGCGCGCGCGATCGGGTTGTTGAGGTAGGGGTCGCTGACCGCCGAGACGAACAGTGTGTCGCCCAGGTCGCCCTTCACGCCCAGCTTCGACGGATCGAACGCGGCCGGGGTCGGCAGATAGTCGATGCGGCCGAAGGTCGGATGGTCGGCCATCAGCTTGGTGCGCAGCTGGTCCAGGGTGTCGAACGGCAGCTTGTGGCCCACCCGCTCGGACAGGGCCCGCAGGATGGCCCAGTCTTCCTTGGCGTCGCCCTTGGGGAAGACGACCCGTTCGGCCATCTGCACCCGGCCCTCGGTGTTGACGTAGATCCCCGACTTCTCGGTATAGGCCGCGCCCGGCAGGATGACGTCGGCGCCGTGGGCCCCGTTGTCGCCATGGCTGCCCAGATAGACGCGAAACGCGTTCGACGCCGTCGCATTCACCTCGTCGGCGCCCAGCAGGAACAGCACGTCCAGAGCGTTGGGCTTGAGCATCTCGGCGACCGTCAGACCGCCTTCAGCGGGGACAAAGCCCATGTCGAGACCCGCCACGCGCGACGCCGCGTGGTGCAGAACGTTGAACCCGTTCCACCCTTCGCCGATCACGCCGACCTTCTTGGCCAGGGCGCCGAGCGCGTTCAGCACCGCCGCCCCGCCCTCGCCCGCCAGCGCTCCGCCGCCGACGATGATCGCCGGCCGCTCGGCCTTGGTCAGGGCCTCCAGCGCCGCCTTGGGCAGTTTCGCCAGGGTCTTCGATCCCGCGCCCAGATACGAGTACGGATAGGTCAGGTCGGCCTGTTCGCCGATCAGGGCGATCTCGGCCTGGCCCGACAGCCAGATCTTGCGCAGGCGGGTGTTCAGCAGCGCTGCTTCGGTCCGCGGGTTGACCCCGACCAGCAGCACATAGTCCGCCGCCTCGATGCCCCGGAGCCCAGAGTTGAACAGCCAGCTCTCGCGCGGGCCATACCCCAGTGACGACCCGTCCTGACGGCAATCGGTATTGGCCGAACCCAGGGCGCGGAACAGGTCCAGCGTCGCCTTCATCGACTCCGCGTCCTGAAGGTCGCCCGCGATGGCGCCGATCCGGTTCGCCGGTGCCGCCTTCAGCTTGCCCGCCACGACCGACAGGGCCTCGTCCCACGACGCGGCGCGCAGCTTGCCGTTCTCGCGCACATACGGCCGGTCCAGGCGGCGCTTCTGCAGGCCGTCGACGACATAGCGGCTCTTGTCGGTCAGCCACTCCTCGTTGATGCCCTCGTGGACGCGGGGCAGGATGCGCATCACCTCGGCACCCTTGGCATCGGCGCGGATGTTGGCGCCCAGGGCGTCCATCACATCGATGGTCTCGGTCTTCTTCAGCTCCCACGGACGATAGTGGAACTGCCACGGCCGGTGGGTCAGGGCACCGACCGGGCACAGGTCGTTGACGTTGCCCGACAGCTCCGAGTCGATGTTCTTTTCCAGATAGGTCGTGATCTCGGCGTCTTCGCCGCGCGAAATCATGCCGATGTCCGGCACGCCCGCCACTTCACTGATGAAGCGTACGCAGCGGGTGCACTGGATGCAGCGGGTCATGAAGGTCTTGACGGTCGGGCCCATGGCCTTTTCCTCGACCGCGCGCTTGTTCTCGGAATAGCGCGAGCCGTCGCGGCCGTAGCCGACCGACTGGTCCTGCAGGTCGCACTCACCGCCCTGGTCGCAGATCGGGCAGTCGAGCGGGTGGTTGATGAGCAGGAACTCCATCACCCCTTCGCGCGCCTTCTTCACCATCGGCGTGTCGGTGAAGATCATCTGGCCCTCGGCGGCCGGCAGGGCGCAGGACGCCTGAGGCTTCGGCGGCCCCGGCTTCACCTCGACCAGGCACATCCGGCAATTCCCGGCGATCGACAGCCGCTCGTGATAGCAGAAGCGCGGAATCTCGGCGCCCGCGCGCTCGGCGACCTGAAGCACGGTCATGCCGGCTTCGAATTCGACGTCTACGCCGTTGACCTTGGCGACGGGCATCAGCGGGCCTCTTCCTGAACCACGACGGCATAATCCTGCGTCGAGGTCGTCCCATCCGGGAGGGTTGTCGTGACCGTGACCGCCGCGTCGTCGAGGACGAAGCGGACCACGGGGTCGCCGGACTGGTTCATCCAGCGGTTCTGTTCGGCCACCGGTCGATCGACCGGTTTCCAGGTGATCAGGTCGCCGTCGACCCGGCATTGCGCGCGCATCCGGCCGCCGTCGACCGGCGCGCGCCACGAGGCGTTGACGACCGAGCCTTCCAGGCTGTCGACCTGGACCGCGTCTACATCCTGACCGTGGACCGACGCCAGCCCGGCCCGGCACACCCGTCGCAAATCGGTGGCGGAGAGCGGGCCCTGCGCGGATTTGGCGACCGTGTCGCTGACCGGCACGTTGGCCGACACCCGCTCGGACGGCGTCGGCGCGGGCTCGGGCGCAGCCTCGCAGCCTGCGAGGACCAGACCGACCGGCAATACCATGGCGTGGGCGCGCATCATCCGCATCGCCCCTCGCCCGTGAGGCATCCGCCGACGACCGTCAGCCACCGCTGATAGCCCTGGCCGGTCAGATGCAGATCGTCGATTGTATAGGCCGGGTTCAGCCGGTCGCCGCTCAGCAGGGGGGTATAGACATCGATGTATCGGGCACCGCGCGCCGTCGCGATCGCGGACAGCTGAGTGTTCAGATCCTCGATCCGCTCACGGAACTCGGGCTGACGCGGCATGACTGACTGAACGTAGATTTCGGCGCTCGGCAGCTCGGTCCTGAATCGCGTGACCAGGGCATCGACATTGGCGGCGATGTCGGCCGGCGTCTGTTCATAGCTGGCCAGATCATTGGTGCCGATCAGGATGAAGACCTTGGCCGGGCGCGTCGCGATGATCTGGGCGGCCCGGCCCAGAAGGCCAAAGCTGGTGTCTCCGCCGATGCCCCAGTTGCGAATGTTGCGACCCGGAAAGGCCTCGCTCCAGCGGAAGCCGTCGGTGATGCTGTCGCCTACCATGGCGATGCCGCCGGGCTGGGACGGCAGTATGGCGAACTGGGTCACATGATCCACATAGGAGCCGTTGATCCAGCTGCCCGGCGCGAACTGGCTGGGTTGGGTCACGCCGACGGCAGCGGCGGTCGGACGCTGGGCGGCGAAGGGATCGACGACCTGAACGGCAGCGGCGGCGGGCGGTGCGCTGGTGGCGCACGCGCTCAACAGGGCGACAAGGCACCCCGTCAAAGCCAGCCGTCCGAGGATCGAACCCAAGCCCGTTACTCCGCCGCGATCGCGTGGCCGGCGAAGTTCGCGCGGCGGGTGCGATAGGTCTGGATGCGGTCCTCGATCTCGTGGCGGAAATGCCGGATCAGCCCCTGAACCGGCCAGGCGGCGGCGTCGCCCAGCGCGCAGATGGTGTGGCCTTCGACCTGCGACGCGACGTCGAGCAGCAGATCGATCTCCGACGGATCGGCCTCGCCCACGGCCATGCGTTCCAGCACGCGCCACATCCAGCCGGTGCCTTCGCGGCACGGCGTACACTGGCCGCAGCTCTCATGCTTGTAGAAATAGCTGATGCGGGCAATCGCCTTCACCAGGTCGGTATCGTTGTCCATGACGATGACGGCGGCAGTGCCAAGGCCCGACTTCATGTCGCGCAGGCTGTCGAAGTCCATCAGTGCCGTTTCGGACATCTCGCGCGTGATCAGGGGCACGGAAACCCCGCCCGGGATCACGGCCTTCAGATTGCCCCAGCCGCCGCGAACGCCGCCACAATGCTCTTCCAGCAGCTGACGCAGCGGGATCGACATGGCCTCTTCGACATTGCACGGCTTGTTCACATGCCCGCTGATGCTCATCAGCTTGGTGCCGGTGTTGTTGGCGCGGCCGAAGCCCGCGAACCAGTCCGCGCCACGACGCAGGATCGTACCCACCACCGCGATCGACTCGACGTTGTTCACCGTGGTGGGACACCCGTAGAGCCCCGCGCCGGCCGGGAACGGCGGCTTCAGACGCGGCTGACCCTTCTTGCCTTCCAGCGATTCCAGCAGGGCGGTCTCTTCGCCGCAAATGTACGCGCCGGCACCGTGGTGGATATAGACGTCGAAGTCCCAGCCGTGGACGTTGTTCTTGCCGATCAGCCTGGCCTCGTAGGCCTGCTTGACGGCCGCCTCCATCCGCTCGCGCTCGAGCACATATTCGCCGCGCAGATAGATGTAGCAGGCGTGGGCCTGCATCGCGAACGACGCGATCAGACAGCCTTCGATCAGCAGGTGGGGATCATGGCGCATGATCTCCCGGTCCTTGCAGGTGCCGGGCTCGGATTCGTCGGCGTTGACGACCAGATAGTGCGGACGATCCTTCAGCTCCTTGGGCATGAAGGACCATTTCAGACCTGTCGAGAAGCCCGCGCCGCCACGCCCACGGAGCCCTGAGTTCTTCACGTTGGTGATGAGCCAGTCGCGGCCCATGTCCAGCATGTCCCTGGTCGCGTTCCAGCAGCCGCGGTTCTTCGCGCCCTCGAGGCCCCAGTCCTGGAGCCCGTACAGGTTGGTGAAGATGCGGTCCTTGTCTTCGAGAATGCCGACCATGGTTCAGTTCAACTCCCGCAGACGGCGGCGGTGATAGCGAGTACGCAGGAAGATGGCGGTCAGCATCAGGGCCCAACCGGCGGCGAGCGCGCCATAGCCCGCCAACTGGACCGTGCCGGCCAGATCGCCCGCGCGGGTCGCGGCCCAGACCAGGATCGCGCCCAGCAGAACCAGGCCGAACCCGGCGAGGCGCTGGCTCCGGCCCACGGTGCGCAGTTCCGCGCGATAGGCGGCGACCTGGACTTCGGTTTGGGGGTCGATCATCTTAGCGATCACCCTTGCGCGAGCGAACACGACCACCGAGGCCGATCACCAGAAAGACGATGCCGATGGCCAGGAAGGCCGCGTTATTGTCGCCGCTCAGCCCGAGCACAAAGAACACGAACCCGATCGCGAAGAAGGCGTCGGTATTCTGCAAGGACGGGCTGGACTTGGGTTCGACGGGCTCGGTCATGCCGGCACCGGATCGCTGTTCGGCAGCTTCCTGATCGGCTTGGCCGCCGAGCCGTCATAGAGCTTCGGATCGGTCAGGGTCAGGGCCCCACCCTCGGGCGCCGAGTTGACGCGATCGACGCGCGGCCCCCGCTCGGGCGACTTGCCGGCGGCGAAGTCGTCGATGATCTGGTTCATGTCCGAGGCCGTCAGGTCCTCGAAATAGTAGTCGTTGACCATGGCCATCGGCGCGTTGACGCAGGCACCCAGGCACTCGACCTCTTCCCAGTAGAACTTTCCATCAGCGGAGAGTGTCTGTTTCGCACCGATCCGGTCCTTGCAGACCTTCATCAGTTCGCCCGAGCCGCGCAGCATGCAGGGCGTGGTGCCGCAGACCTGGATCAGGGCGGCCGAGCCGACGGGCTCCAGCATGAACATCGTATAGAAGGTCGCGACCTCCAGCACCCGGATATAGGCCATGCCCAGCAGGTCGGCGATGGCGCGCAGCGCGGGTTCCGAGACCCAACCCTCCTGCTTCTGAACCAGCCACAGGATCGGGATCACCGCCGACTGACGACGGTCGGCGGGATACTTCTGGATCCACCAATCGCATTTGGCCTTCGTCGCCTTGGAGAAGGCGAAGGACGCGGGCTGGACCTTGGCGAGACGACGAACCGACATCAGACGTCCATTTCCGAATCGACGACGACTCCGTCACCGAGAATTTTCTTACGCAGAACCAGAACCTTGTGCTGGCCCTGACGGCGCAGGAGCACGCTGTGCTGATAGGTCGTGCCCGAGGCGTCCGTGGTCGAATAGCCGACGATCTCCCAGCCCTGGGAGACGAGCGTGCTGATAGGGGTGTCGCTCACCGATCGACCTCGCCGAACACGATGTCGAGGGAACCCAGGATCGCCGACACGTCGGCCAGCTGGTGGCCGCGGTTCATCCAGTCCATGGCCTGGAGGTGGCGGAAGCCGGGGGCCGAGATCTTGACGCGGTAGGGCTTGTTGGTGCCGTCGGACACGACATAGACGCCGAACTCGCCCTTGGGGGCCTCGACGGCAGCATAGACCTCGCCCGGCGGAGTCTTGAAGCCTTCGGTGTAGAGCTTGAAGTGATGGATCAGGGATTCCATCGACCGCTTCATCTCGCCACGACGCGGCGGAACGACCTTGTTGTCCTCACTCATGACCGGCTCGCCGGGGCAGTTGCGCAGCTTGTGGATGCACTGCTCCATGATGTGGATCGACTGCTTCATCTCCTCGACGCGGCAGAGGTAGCGATCCCAGCAGTCGCCGTTCTTGCCGACCACGATGTCGAACTCCAGGTCAGCATAGCATTCGTAAGGCTGCGACTTGCGCAGGTCCCACGGGATGTCCGAGCCACGCAGCATGACGCCGGTGAAGCCCCATTCCAGCGCCTGCTGTTTCGACACCACGCCGATGTCGACGTTGCGCTGCTTGTAGATGCGGTTCTCGGTGACGAGATCCTCGATGTCCTTGAGCTTCTGCGGAAACTGGGCGCACCAGGCGGCGATGTCGTCGATCAGGGCCATCGGCAGGTCCTGATGGACCCCACCCGGCCGGAAATAGTTGGCGTGCAGCCGCGATCCCGAGGCCCGCTCGTAGAAGACCATTAGTTGTTCGCGCTGCTCGAAGCCCCACAGCGGCGGCGTCAGGGCGCCGACGTCCAGGGCCTGGGTCGTCACGTTCAGCAGGTGCGACAGGATGCGGCCGATTTCCGAGTACAGCACCCGAATCAACTGGGCACGATACGGCACCTCCAGCTCCAGCAGCCGCTCGATCGCCAGACAGAAGGCGTGCTCCTGGTTCATCGGCGCGACGTAATCGAGCCGGTCCAGATAGGGCACGTTCTGGAGGTAGGTGCGCGCCTCCATCAGCTTTTCGGTGCCGCGGTGCAGAAGGCCGATGTGCGGATCGACCCGCTCGACGATCTCGCCGTCCAGCTCCAGCACCAGGCGAAGCACACCGTGGGCGGCCGGGTGTTGCGGGCCGAAATTGATCGTGAACTTGCGATCGTCCATCTCGCGCGCGTGCGCGGTCCGGCCGTCGATATGGCCCAGGTCGTCCTCGAACACGTCGAGCGAGGACAGGTCGGGCGTGGCGTTCTGGATAGCGTGACCGTCGGCCATCAGACCTTGCCTCCCGACGGCGTGCCCGCCGAACCGACCGCCTTCTCGTCTCCCGGCAGGACGGCGGCCGGATAGTCGGCGCCTTCCCAGGGGCTCAGGAAGTCGAAGTTGCGGTATTCCTGCGTCAGCTTGACGGGCTCATAGACCACCCGCTTCTGCTCCTCGTCGTAGCGGACCTCGACATAGCCGGTCATCGGGAAGTCCTTGCGCAGCGGATGCCCCTGGAAACCATAGTCCGTCAGAAGCCGACGCATGTCGGGGTGGCCCGAGAACAGCATGCCGTACATGTCGAACGCCTCGCGCTCGAACCATCCGGCCGACGGGTAGGCCGGGATGGCGCTGGGCACCGGCGCGGTCTCGTCCGTCGAGACCTTGACCCGGATGCGCGCGTTCCGCGTCAGCGACAGCAGGTGATAGACGACGTCGAACCGCTCAGGCCGCTCAGGGTAATCGGCACCGCACAGATCGATCAGCTGCTGGAACCCGAACCGGTCGCGCAGATCGGTCAGCACCTCGACGATCCGGTCGCGGTGGCAGGTCAACGTCAGCTCGCCGAAGGCGACGCTCGCCTCGACCTGAAGCTCGGTCACCATCTCCTGGCCCAGAGGCGTCAGCACGGCGGTGTTGGCCGCCACGGTCGCGAGATGCCCGCTCATCGGTCGATCGTCCCGGTGCGGCGAATCTTCTTCTGCAACTGCAGCAGGCCGTACACCAGCGCCTCCGCCGTCGGCGGGCACCCGGGCACATAGACGTCCACGGGCACGATCCGGTCACAACCCCGAACGACGCTGTAGCTGTAGTGGTAGTAGCCACCGCCGTTGGCGCACGATCCCATCGACAGGACGTAGCGCGGATCCGGCATCTGGTCGTAGACCTTGCGAAGGGCCGGAGCCATCTTGTTGGTCAGAGTGCCGGCGACGATCATCAGGTCGCACTGGCGTGGGCTGGCGCGCGGGGCCATGCCGAAGCGCTCCAGGTCATAGCGCGGCATGGCGGCCTGGATCATCTCCACGGCGCAGCAGGCCAGGCCGAACGTCATCCACATCAGCGAGCCGGTGCGGGCCCACTGGATGACGTCGTCGAGCGGTGCCGTCAGGAAGCCCTGCTCGGTGACCTCGGTGTTGACCGCCTCGAAGAATTTGTCGTGCAGCTTGGGGTCATAACCCTCGACGGTCGAGCGCGCACCCTGGCCATAGGGACTCAGGACCGGCGACGCGCCGGTGTTGCCGCGGCCGATGATGGGCAGGTTGTTGTCCACTATTCCCACTCCAGCGCGCCCTTCTTCCATTCGTAGATGAAGCCCACGGTCAGCACGCCCAGGAAGACCATCATCGACCAGAAGGCGAAGATCATCCCGCCCTTGGACAGGTCGAAGATCGACACAGCCCACGGAAACAGGAAGGCGACCTCAAGATCGAAAATGATGAAGAGGATCGACACCAGATAGAACCGCACGTCGAACTTCATCCGCGCGTCGTCGAACGCGTTGAACCCGCACTCATAGGCCGACAGCTTCTCGGAATCGGGACTGGACGGTGCCATCACCAGGGCGGCGACGATGAACAGGACGCCGACGATCGCCGCGATCCCGATGAAGATCACGATCGGCAGGTACTGGAGCAGAAAAGCATTCATGGACGACGGGGCCTCGTGCGGCGATCCGCAGGCTGGGGAGGACGGCGGATTCGGCGCTTTCTAGACCCAAGATCGCCGCCGTTCAAACCCATGCGGCAAAAGGGATTTTCTTGAGAATGGTTCGCAGGAATTACAACACCCAGAACGCCGGTACTCGACACCTGGGGCAAGCAAATTCCTGCGGCGACGACGCCCCTGCTGCGACTGGATCGGATCGGCCCGATCGTGAATAGTGCCCGGGCGTCGATGCCGCGCGAGCCGCGCCAGCGCTTCACGGATCAACTGTTCGAGCCCGCCCCATGAGCGAGACCCCCTCCGACGTCCTGCCGCCCAACAAGGGCTTCCTCGGCTTTGTCGAGCGCACGGGAAACCGGCTGCCCGATCCCGTCTTCCTTTTCCTGTGGCTTATTGTTGGGCTGATCGGGCTCAGCATCGTCGGAGCCGGCCTGGGGTGGCAGGCAGTCAATCCGGTGACCGGCGACACCCTGATCGCCCAGAGCCTGTTGTCTTCAGAGAACCTGGAGAAACTGATCATCGGCATGCCCCGGACCCTGGCGGACTTTCCGCCGCTGGGGATCGTGATCACCATCATCTATGGGGCGGCCGTGGCCGAGCGCACCGGCCTGTTCACGACCGCCATTCGCGGTGCGCTGCTGAATGCGCCCAAACTGATCCTGACACCCGTCGTCGTGATCGTCGGCATGGTCTCGCACCATGCTTCGGACGCCTCCTATGTCGTCGTGATCCCGCTGGCCGCCGTGATCTTCGCCGCTGCCGGCCGTCATCCGCTGGCGGGACTGGCCGCCGGATTCGCCGCCGTCTCCGGGGGCTATGCGGGCAATCTGTTTCCAGGAGCCTCGGACGCCCTGATCCTGGGGATCACCGAGCCCGCCGCCCACCTGATCGATCCATCCTACCAGGTCAGCATCGCGGGCAACTGGTTCTTCATCATCGGGGTCGTGCTGGTCTTCACTCCGATCGTCTGGTTTATCACCGACCGGGTGATCGAGCCGCGCCTCGGTCGATGGCTGCCGCCCGCTGGCGTCGCCCCGCCCGCCCAGGAAGAGCGGGAACCTCTCACCGCGCTACAGAAGCGCGGCCTCCTGTTCGCCGGTCTGGCGCTGCTGGCCATGATCGCCCTGTGGACCCTGATCACCGCCCTGCCCGGCTCGCCCTTCATCGACCCGGAAGCCGAGCCGGCCCAGAAATTCAATTCGCTGTACCGCTCGCTGGCCGCCTTCTTTGCGGTGACCTTCTTCGTCACCGGCGCGGCCTTCGGCGCGGGTGCGGGTACGATCCGCAGCCATCGCGATCTGGTGCGGATGATGGGCGAAGGCATATCGGTGCTGGCCCCCTATATCGTGCTGGCCTTCTTCGCCGCCCATTTCGTGGCCATGTTCAACTGGTCGGGTCTGGGCCCCATCCTGGCCGTCAACGCGGCAGCCGGCCTTCGCGAACTGGCCATGCCGACGCCGCTGCTGCTGATTTCGGTGGTGCTGGTATCCTGCTTCTTCGACCTGTTCATCGGCTCGGCCTCGGCCAAATGGTCGGCGCTGGCCCCGATCGTGGTGCCCATGTTCATGCTGCTGGGCATCAGCCCTGAGATGACCACCGCCGCCTATCGGATGGGCGATTCGGTCACCAACATCGCCACGCCCCTGATGAGCTATTTTCCCCTGATCCTGGCCTTTGCCCAGCGGTGGGATCCTCGTTTCGGCCTGGGGTCCCTGATGGCCACCATGCTGCCCTATGCGGGGTCCTTCCTGGTCGCGGGTCTGATCATGGTCGCGGCTTGGGTGGCGCTGGATCTGCCCCTGGGGCCGGGCGTGGGGGTCCACTACGACGTGCCGGCCCCCGCCGTCGCCGCCCAGCCCCCTGTGGACGGCGGAATCCTGGGCCCCGAAAGCCCGCCTCAACCGGCTGCCGTACCCCCAATCGCGGCCGCACAACGCTGATCGCGATTTTATGACGAGGGGTCGCTTGACAGTGCAAGCACCCCCCGCCTAAACGACGCCCCTCGCCGCGACGCACTGTCTTCGCGGCGAGGAATGCGGGTGTAGCTCAGTTGGTTAGAGTGCCGGCCTGTCACGCCGGAGGTCGCGGGTTCGAGTCCCGTCACTCGCGCCACTTCTCATGAAAATTGAAACGAGAAGTGGCGCGCCACCCCCTGCTGGCGGCGCGCCGGACTTTGTCCGCGCTCAGTGAACCGCCCAGGTCTCCGCCGGCTGGACGAAAGCGCTCTCGCCGCTCACGTCGCCATAGACCATGCACAGATCCTCGAAGACGCGGTTCCAGGCGAAACGCTCGACCGTGTGAACACGCGCCGCCGCACCGATCGCCTCGATATCCCGCGCAAACAGGGCCTCGATGGCGGCGGCGTACTCGGTCGGATCGGCCGAGTTGGCCAGTTGGCCGACGCTGGCGTTCACGGTCTCGGCGACCCCGCCCGCATTGACCCCCACGACTGGCCGGCCACAGGCCATGGCCTCCAGCACGATCAGGCCGAACGGCTCCTTGTCGTTGGCGTGGACGAAGGCGTCGCAACTGGCGATGATCCGTGCAACCGCTCGCGGGTCGCGCTCATAAGGCAGGGCGATGACCCGGTCTTCGGGCGGCATCCCGGTGCCGGCACCGACCAGGACCAGGTGATATGGCGCGCCCAGCTTCTGGACCGCCTCGATCAGGACATCGATGTTCTTTTCCTTGGCCGGTCGGCCCGCGAAACACAGCAAACGGGCATCCGCGCCGAGCCCAAGCCGCTTCAGCAGCCAGTCCCGATCGCGCCGATCAGGGCGAAAGGTGTCGATCTCGACGCCCAGGGGCCGGATCACGATATTGCCGACGCCGGCCTCGATCAGGCGTTCGGCGATGAATTTGCTGGGCGAAATGACCCGGTCGAACTGGCCGAACAACTTGGCCCACCGCCGTTCCACCGGCTTCTTGGCCCACTCGCCAAAATGCAATGCGGCAAGACCCGCCGGATCGGAATGGCAGAAGCCGACCACAGGACACCCGGCGCGCTGGCCGGCCTCCAGGGCCCCCTGGCCCGGCGTGTAGGGATCGCCCGCCTCGATGATCGACGGCTTCAGCGATGCGACCCAGGCCCCCCAGCGCTTGACCGACGTGGGCCAGCGGTAGCCGTCACCGAAGGGCAGCTTGGTCGCATGAAGCTTGACGATGCCGTCATCGCCCGCCGAATGGGAAGCGCCCGGCACGACCAGCGAATGGGCGATGCCCGGACGGTTCGCTTCCAGCCACGATTTCTTGGACAGCAGATAGCGCTTCACGCCTCCGGAGCGCGGTGCATACAGCATGGTGGTGTCGACGAGCCGCGGACGCGGATCGTTGCTGGACGCCTTCAACGCCCGCAAGGTGTCGGCGACCTCGTCGTCGAGCCCGGGAATCAGGCGCAGTTCGCTTTCCTGGACGTCGTGGTCGATCATGCTCACAGGGGAGATCTCCGAAGGTGTCGGCCGGGCAACGCCTGACCGTCGAGTTTGGATGCGTCCGGATGATTTACGCGTGACCATAAGCGCCCCTAGACCCAGCCACGGCCAAGCTCAAGAGGGTGTGTCTTGAGACGATGCAGTCGGCGGCGACCCGGCCCGGCGCTTTGAAACACAGTGTTCAGGCCTTGCAATCGCCTCAAATTCGCGAAACTTGAAGCATGCCGACGCGACCCCTGTTAGAGGGGCCACAGCGTTTGCGCGCGTCGTGTCCACAGGGGTCTTTTTCCGAATGCGTAAACTGCTCGCGACCGCCGCAGCGATCGCTCCGCTGCTGGTCGCTTCCGGGGCCAGCGCGGACGTCGTTATCTCGACCGTGCGCACCACGCCCATCCTGACCTCGAACGCTACCGGCACGGCGGCGGACAACATTCGTTTCAGCACGGGTGGCGGTTTGAACCTGACGTCCGGAACCGGCGTCACGATCGATTCCAACAACACGCTGACGGTCGATTCCGGGACCAATATCAACATCCAGAACTCGGCCGACGGATCGATCGGCGTTCTGGTCAACGGCGGCGTGACCACCGGCGTGAACATTGCCGGCCAGATCCTGGTCAGCGACAGCCTGGGCGACTACCCGGACACCGACACCGACGGTGACGTTGACGGTCCATGGGCGACGGGCACGGGGCGCTACGGCATCCGACTGGCTGGAACCGGCGCCGTCACAGGCAACATCCTGCTGGACACCAGCGGCACGCTGCAGGTCGAGGGCAACAACTCGACCGGTATTGCGGTGGACACCGCCCTGATCGGTAATCTGAACAGCTACGGCACGCTGACCACGTTCGGCGACAACTCGTTCGGCGTCCGGACGACGGCCCCGATCACGGGCTCGGTCACGCTCGACGGCACCATCAGCTCCAACGGCGGCGGGACCAGCGCGGTCGCCATCCAGGGCGATGTCAGCGGCCGTCTGACCCTTCAGGGTGCGATCACGTCCTCGGGCTATCGCTACCGCTCGCTCGGCACGGACGCCTTTGTCGCCAAGCTGGATGCCGAGGACCTGCTCCAGGGCGGATCGACGGTGATCGTTGCCGGCAACGTCGGCGGTGGCGTGGTCTTCGACACCCAACCCACCGAGTCCGACAGCACCTCGAACGACGATGATGTCGATGGCCGCCTCGACAGCACCGAAGGCTCGGCCTCGATCACCAGCTTCGGCTCGGCACCGGCCGTAACGGTCGGTTCGACGACCCAGACGGTGACCCTCGGTGCCGTCGGCACGGGCGAGGCGGCCTATGGCTTCATCAACCGTGGCTCCATCGTCGGCAACGGCGTCTATGCCAACATCGATTCCAACGCGGTACGACTCGGCGTTACCGGCGGCCAGGCTGTGTCGATCGCCGGTGGCGTTCGCAACGACGGGACCCTCGGCACCCTGGCCAATGCGGCCAATGCCACAACCCTGCGCGTCGGGTCGGGCGTCACGACGCCGACCATCCTGAACAATGGCTTCATCACGGCCGCTGCGGCGACCGAACTGGTCAGCAGCGTCAACGCCGTGCGCATCGAGGCCGGTGCCAATGTCGCGACCCTGACCAACAACGGCAACATCCTGGCCACCGCCGGCGGCGGCACCGCCAACCTGACGGCGATCCAGGATCTCAGCGGCACCCTGACGGCGGTGCTAAACACCGGTTCGCTTCAAGCCAACCTGGTCGCCAATGCCGCCGGCGCGCCCCTGACCGGGACGGCGATCGCGCTCGACGCCCGCGCCACTACGACCGGGGTCAACTTCACGCAGACAGGCGTGCTGAGCCCCACGGACAGCACCGCAGACGACACCGACAATGACGGCGTCGACGACGTCGATGAGCCGTTTACCCTGGGTGCCATCCTGCTCGGGTCCGGAGACGACGGCGTCAATATCAAGAACGGCCAGGTCAACAGCGACATCTCGTTCGGTGCCGGCGCGGATCAGCTGAATATCTCGGGCGGGGCCATCGTGCGCGGTGCCATCACCGACAGCGACGGCCGGCTCGCCATCGACATCGGCAACGGGACGCTCGAGGCCCAACAGGCGTCGCGAACGAATGTGACCGGCCTGAATGTCGGCGCAACCGGCACCCTTCTGGTCGGATTGAACGCCAGTACCGGGGCGAACGGTGGCTTCCGCGTCAACGGCGCCGCCAACCTGGCCAATGGCGCCAGCCTGGGCATCCGGTTCACGTCGCTGCTGCAGTCGCCGCAACGATTCACGATCATCGACGCCGACACCCTGACCATCGGCACTCTGAACCAGACGGGCATCCAGACCAACTCGCCGTATCTCTATGTCGTCAGCGCAGGCGCGGATATCGCGGCCGCCGACGTCTATATCGATGCGCGCCGTCGCACTGCCTCCGAGGCCGGATTGATCCCGGTCGAAGCCTCGGCCTTTGACGTCATCTACGGCTCGATCGACGACAACAGCACTCTGCTGAACGCCTTCCTGGGCCAGACGACCCGCGAGGGCTTCATCGATCTGTACGAGCAGATGCTGCCCGATCACTCGGGCGGGCCGCTGCTGTCGCTGGCCTCGGGCGTCGATGCGGTGACGCGGGCGCTGACGGGGCGCAACGCCTCGGCCGGCGTCGGCGAGACCAGCGCCTGGTTGCAGGAAATCAATTTCTACGCCGACAAGGACAAGACCGACACCTACGGCTTCCGCTCCGAGGGCTTCGGCGTCGCGGGCGGGATCGAGCGCGGCACCGGATTCGGTGCCTTGGGCGTGTCCCTGGCCTTCACCTCGTCCGACATCGAGGACCCCGAGTCCGAGGCCGAGGAAGTCCTGTCGGCCAGCCTAGTCGAACTGGGCCTCTACTGGCGAGCCCAGGGCCGCAACTGGACCACCTGGGCGCGGGCGGCGGGTGGTTACGCCACCTTCGATTCGACCCGGTCGCTGGTCGCCGAGAACCTGTATCTGAACAACCAGTCGAGCTGGAACGGCTTCACCCTGGCCTTGGCCGGCGGTGCCTCCTACGAGCGGAACTTCGGGCGCCTGAACATCCGGCCCGAGGTCTATGCCGAGTATTTCGGCCTGAGCGAGGACGCCCACACCGAGACCGGCGGCGGTTCCGGCTTCGATCTTGAGATCGACGAACGGACAGGCCACATCTTCTCGACCGTTGCGGCGGTCAACGTCGGCTACGGCTTCGGCGAGAACGGATGGATCCGGCCGGAGCTGCGCCTCGGCTGGCGTCAGAACGTCTCGGTCGATGCGGGCGAGACGATCGCGCGCTTCACCTCGGGAACGTCGAAATACACCCTGTCGCCGGCCTCGATCGAGGGTGGCGGTCCGCTGGCGGGCATACGTCTGGCGGTCGGCAACGAGCTGGGCATGCTTTCGGTCAGCGCCGACGCCGAGATGATCGAGGACTACGTCCGCTACACCCTGCTGCTGCGGGCCAGCTTCCGGTTCTGACGGTAGGCGGCGACGGGTTCGAACCGCCGACCCTCTCGGTGTAAATGGCCCCGAACGCAGTTTTTCTGCTTTTCAGGGCTTTCTGATAACGCCGCAAGTCATTGAATATGCGGCATTTGATCGTTTCATGGCTTTGCTCGGGTTTGCAGCGAATCTTGCACCAACTGCCCCACTATTGCCCCAGTAGATGATAGGCTGGCGGGGTTGATTTGTTCCTGAGCCGCTGCCTTGGCCGCATCACTCGTCACAACCGACCGTCAGGTCGCCAGTCTGAAGCCAGACGCCAAGCTCTTCGAGCGGCGAGTGTCAGGATCGCGCGGCCTGAGCCTGCGGATCTTTCCGTCCGGGCTGAAACAGTTCGAAGTCCGCTTCGCTGTCAAGGGTGGACCTCGCCGGCGCCAAACCCTTGGCGACTACCCCACCCTGTCTCTCGCTGAGGCGCGGGAACAGGCGACAGCACTCAGGCTTCAGATCCTCAAGGGCGTGGATCCAGTGGCCGAACGGGCGCTCGCCGCCCTTCCCGCCCCGCCCCAGGACACATTGGACGAGGTCGCGGAGGCCTACTGGGCGGCTGCCGAACTGGGACTGCACGGCGGTCGCCGACGCCCTAAACGCCCACGGACGATCGCCAACGAACGCCACCTCTGGAAACGCCACATCTCTGCGACGTTCGGCAAGACGGCTCCGCGCGATCTGAGGCGGGCACAGGCCAAGCCGTTCATGCGCTCGCTGGTCACAGAGCGACGGCTCTCAGCCGCCAGCGCCGCCTCGATCGGGGGACTGCTCCACAGCGTCCTGGCGTTCTGCGTGCAGGAAGAAATGATCGACGCCAATCCGATGGTCGGCCTCGCTCGTCCCCTGGCACTCGTGTCCCGGGACCGGCTGCTGGACGAACCCGGTCTGAGGCTGGTCTGGGACATCGCACGCGACGGCGCGCAGCCTCGGCCGCCTGGCTATCTCAACGTCGGTCTCGCGGCGCGGCCCGAGCCTGTGATGGCCCTGGCCATCCAGCTGCTCATGCTCACCCTGACGCGGCGCAACGAGGTTGCGGGCGCCAAAAAGTCCGAGATCGATCTCGACGCCAAGGTCTGGGTGATCCCCTCGCAGAGGGCGAAGGCCAACCATCAGCACGTGGTCCCCCTGAGCCCGCAGGCCCTGGAGGTGCTCGCCGCAGCCTATGCACTCGATCCCGACAGTCCCTTCGTCTTCCCCTCGCCCCGCGTAGCCGACCAATGCATCGACGAGCAGGCGATCACCCGCACCTTTTCGCGCGTGTTCGAAAGGCGGAAGCTGCCGCTCCGGTCGCCCCACGATGTGCGCCGAACCGGGGCGACGACGCTGACCGGCCGCTATGGTGTGACACGGTTCATCGTCGGTCTGATCCTGGGCCATACGCCCAAGGAAGGGGCCGCAGTCACTGCGGTCTACGATCGATACACCTATGTTCCGGAGAAGCGGGACGCTCTGCAGAAGTGGGCCGACCATCTGACCGGCGTGAAGGCCGAAGCGCCTCCGGCCGAGCCCGACGCGACCACACTCGCCGCCGAGCGCGCCGACGATCTCGAGAAGGCCAAGCGTCGGGCGCTCGACTTCTGCGCCGAGGGTCGGTCTCATCAGGCGGTCATGACGATGTGCATGGCGGCCAGTCGCATCGGTTCCGTCTCGCCGGCCCATATGGATCTGCTGGCGAACGTCGGCCTCGACCTTGCTGGAAAGAACGACTGGTCCGAACTCGAGGCCTGGATCAATGGCTTTGGATAGGTGACGCTCGGGCTCATCAGGCTGTCGGGTTCGTCAGTTCAGTGAATGCGACCACGGTCTGCCTGCTTTCGTAGCGAGTGAGCTGCCAGACCCGCGCGACAACGATCACGGCGCCGCTCAGGGCTTTCAGGGCGTAGGCGGGGTCGGGCCGGCGCGCGATCAGAAACCATTCCGCCATAAGCTCAAACGCCGAGGTCAACCCATGCGTCAGCCCGCACGTGCGATCGAAATGTGTACTGACCCGCCAGGGCCTCGAACGGTTGAACCTTGTTCGGAAAAGCGCTAAATCGTCTTTCTGGAGAGAATCTTTATGTCGAGCACCCGCCTTTACACCGTGTCGGAGGCGGCCGCCGTCAGTGGGCTCCCCCTGAAGGCGGTCAACAACTCGATCGACAAGGGGCTTGTCGAAATCGCACCCTCGCCCAAGACGGGGCGGTCGAAACCTCGCGTGCTCACGGGCGCCGATCTCGTCAGCCTGCGTCTGGAACACGGACTGGCCGGCAAGTTGCCCATCGAACGACGCCTCGATCTGTTTCGCCGCATGGCCGCCAGACCGAAGGCTCGCCACCTGTCGGCGGGTGAGTTTCTGATGGTGGATGTGGCCGCTGCGCGTCGCGACGTCACGGCCAGGATCCGGACCCTGGGCGAAGCCGAGGCCGCTATCGTGGCGGACAAGACCATCATGGGGGGCGAGCCTGTGTTCAAGGGCACACGGATTCCCGTCTATGCAATTGCGGCGATGCTGGAGGCCGGGGCGAGCGAGATCGAACTGCTGGACGGCTATCCCAAGCTCGACAGCCGGCTGCTTCGGCTGGCGCGGATATGGGTTGCGGCTCACCCCCGAAGGGGACGTCCCAAGCGCCTCGAGGCGTCAGGCTTGACGCCCACCTCGGTTCGCCACGTCGTGCGCAAGAGTGTGACGGCCTCGACCCATGGGTCCCGCGCGGACGCATCGCCCGGCCGGTGAATTTCCTTTTCGACGAATGTCTGCACACCTCGCTCGTCGCGGTCGCCCGAGGCCTTGGCCATGACGCGAGCCACGTGAACTGGCTGGGGCTGAGCGGCATGGCCGATTGGGACCTGATGCCCCGCATCGTCGCCGACGACTTCGTCTTCGTCACCAACAACGCCCAGGACTTTCGTCGGCTCTACCGCGACCAGCCGCTTCACGCCGGCCTGGTGATCTTCATTCCCCAGTGCCGACCCGACCAGCAGCGCGAGCTTCTCGAAGCGGCGATCGATGCCTTGGGCCAAGGCCCCGATCCGCTGTTGAACCAGGCCATGGAACTCGATCTCGAAGACGACGCCATCGCAATCCGGCTGTACGCCCTTCCCGGATAGCGACGCCGTTCCCTGCCTTGGCGGCCGGACCTTTCTCGCCAATTCTGACGGTGGGTCGGAGGGTTCCGTGGCAGGCAGGAACACAGCGCCGAGTCGGCCCTCACAAAGCGGCTGGAGGAGGGGCGCAATCGTCGGAATCGTCGAGCTGAGGACGACAATGTTAGCGAGATCTGGTTTGTCTCCCGGGACGGCGCTGGTGGTGAAAGCCCGTAGGGAGTTGCAGAGAACGGAGCATCAAGGACGGCGTCGCAGGCCTTTCGACCGCCCCGACTGCACCGGCGCAGAGCGCAGGCATTGCTCTGCGGCCCCGACAGGGCGCTTACTCTGAGCGGCCAAATGATGTCGTTATGAAGCGCCTCCGCCCGGGTGAACAATGTCTGACCTGGCCTCACAAAGAGTCCGTCTGGCCCAGCGGCCGAACTGCTGTCAGTTCTCACGCTCAAGGACAAATCAACCCACCAGACAGGCGAAAGACTTTGGATTATTCGCCTGTTGTCTCAGTCATGTGCCGTCTGCGCGCGGGCCGACCGGGGTGACCATGGAACCGCCGGCATCGCGCACGTCGTCAGTCGAGCGAACAGAACCCGCAGGGCGCTCGAGCATCCGCCGGACCCGAACCGGCGTTGACGGCTCAAG
Organism: Brevundimonas sp. NIBR10; assembly: GCF_027912515.1. Classification (NCBI taxonomy): domain Bacteria; kingdom Pseudomonadati; phylum Pseudomonadota; class Alphaproteobacteria; order Caulobacterales; family Caulobacteraceae; genus Brevundimonas; species Brevundimonas sp. NIBR10. The sequence continues at coordinate 2,277,013 of NZ_CP115464.1, read as the reverse complement.
CAGGCCCCGCACATCCTCGAGAACCTCGCGCCCGGCACTGGTCGCGCGCTGGCTCAAGTGCAGATAGTCGTTCCAGGTCGGGCTATGAAATCGCTCGGTCCAACGGGTCGCGTCGGCGATATCGCGTGCGATGGACCAGCCATAGGCTCCCATACCCTGACGGAAGCGACGGACTTTCTGCATGGCGTCGTAAAAGGCCCGGGCGTTTGCCTCAGGCGTCACATAATCGATCTCAATCACGATTGGGCCGCTACGAAGGGTAAGATCGAGCACAATCTCGGGATCGGCACGATTGAGCGACGTCAGGGCTGGCGCGTGGCTCAGGTCAGGCAGCCGAAAAATAAAGCCAAGCCCAATCGAAGCGGCCATCAGGCTCGCCGCCGTGACCAGCGCCTGCTGGACACCGATAAGATTGACAAGCTGGCCCCACGCGATGGCACCCATCGCCACGCCGCCAGTGATCGTGGCCTGATAGATGGCGAGCGCCCGACCGGCGACCCAGCGCGGCGCAGAAATCTGTACAGAAATGCTGTAGAGTGTCAGCACGGTGGTCCAGGCTAGGCCCGCGACCAGCATCCCCAGAATGCCCAGCGCTTCGTTTCGGCTCAAACCGACCAACAGCAGGGCCCCCGCCATAGCCGCGGCCGACAGGCGGCTGGCCGTCTCCGTCGAACACCGCTTCCTGATCCAGGGCAGGACCACAGCCCCAGCCACGGCACCAAGTCCGAATGCCCCAAGCAGAACGCCATAGACAGTTGCCCCACCGCCGAGCAGGTCTTTGGCGATCAGAGGCGTCAGGGCCGGGGCTACGCCGCCGATCAGTCCAAACGCGGCGGTTCTCAAGATGAACAGCCGGTGCGAGGGCGAGTACCGGATGAAGCGGAGCCCCGACACGATGGCGCGCCAGAAAGTCTCAGGTGCCAACCGAGCCGGTTCAGGCTTCCGCTTCCAAAGGAAAAGCACGATCAGTAGCGGCACATAGGCCACCGCATTGGCCACAAAGGCACCAATCGCGCCAAATGCCGCGACGATCACCCCGCCGATGGCTGGACCGAAGCTTCGTGCCACGTTGTAGCTGATCCCGGTTAGGGCAATGGCGGGCGCTAGAGCCTCTACCGGCACCTGTTCGGCGACCGACGACTGCCAGGCCGGACTGAACAGCGCCATGCTGGTACCGACGATGAAGCAGAAGCCCAATAGGATCCACGGCGTAAGCAGTCCTGCAAATGACAGGCATGACAAAGTCATCGCTCCCACGAAGGCCAGCAACAGCGCCAGAATACAAACGAGCCGGCGGTCAAACATGTCCGAGATCGCTCCAGCAGGGAGAGCGAACAACATCATCGGCAGCATGAGCGCCGTCTGAACCATCGCGACCATTGAGGCGTCTGAAGTCAGCTTGCTCATCGTCCATGCTGCGCCAACGCCCTGGATCAGGATGCCGAAGTTGGTCAGAAGACTGGCCAGCCAGATGCGGCGGAACACAGGGGTAGCGAAAGGCGCGAGAAGATTTGTCGAACCGGCCATGCATTGTGCCCCAATTTAATCAACGTCGTCTCGCGACTTATCGCGCAGTTTCGACTTGCTGTTGCGAGAACTTGATTCAGTGGGTGCTGATCTTCTCCGGGAAAAGGGGAAGGGGTCAGGCCGCTCTGCGATCGGCCGTGGCGGGGCCGATGGAGGCGTTCGGTTTTGAGGGGTCGGCGGTTCTCGCAGGCCGGCGCGTCGCATAAGCCGCTCCACACGGATCTCCTCAGCCACAGCGCTTCAGACTCCCGGGCCGCGCCGCTGGAGCAAATCCTGTGGGAAGTTCACATTCGCGCCGTCATAGTCGCGCAGCCCCATCTGCGAGGCACCAAGCCGATCCAGAACATGTCGGATAGGCGGATGAAGCCCGTCAGTGATCGCCTCACCCACCACCCTGAGGCCCGCCGCAACAGGCCAGATCGACACCAGCGGTTCCAGGCCTGTGCTGGATATCGCGACGATCGCCGTCTCGTCATCTGCGAGTGCATCCACTAGCGCCTCATAGTGGCACCCCTCAATGCTGACGGCGTCGCAGGGTGCCAGCGCAAGTCGATGCGCGCCGCGGGCCGAGGCCCATTCAAGGCCCCGCCGGATGCCGGCCAAGGGGCCTTCGACGTCGCCTGGAGCGTCTCTGAGACTATCGACGCCCAACTTACTCGCATGGCGTTCTGCCCCTGAACCCGCCCGGGCGGACACAGCCAGGGCAACGCAGACGGAACCAAGCGCGCGTAGGGGGACATCCATGAGGACACCATCACCAAAGGGAGCCACCGCTTTTTCCGCGCCGAAGCGCCGCGACCGGCCGCCGCAGAGCACAAGGCCCACGATCACGGAAGACGCACCCGTTCCGGGTGGCAGAAGATTTCGAACCCGTCGGACCGGGCCACGGCTACGAGCGTCATTCCCACAGCTTGCGCCGTACGCAGCGCCAAGGCCGTCGGAGCGGACACGGCGCACAAGATCGCGACCCCCATGACTGCAGCCTTCTGAACCATCTCGACGGAAACGCGACTGGTCAACAAAACCACCCCGTCCGTTGTCATGTCGCGCGCACAAGCTCCGACGAGTTTGTCCAGAGCGTTGTGTCGCCCCACGTCCTCACGCACGGCGACCAGGCCGCCCTCTGCCCTCCAGAACCCTGCCGCGTGAACCGCCCGGGTTTCTCGGCCCAGACTCTGAGCCTGGGCAAGGCTGTCCATGGCGTCGAGCAGCGCATCGGCATCTACGGCCATGTCGGATCCGGCAAGGCGATGAATCGGCCGGACGGCTTCGGCCAGGCTCTCGATGCCACAGAGACCACAGCCCGTCGGACCTGCCAGTCTTCGACGCCGCCTCGAGAGCTTTTGGCTGTGGCCCTCCACGAGCCAGACCCGGACCTCGACGCCGAGGTCGTTTGGGACAACCTCGATCGAACGAATGTCGTCAATATGATCGACCACGCCCTCACTCAGGCTGAAGCCGATCGCGAAATCCTCCAGATTGGCCGGGGTCGCCATCATAACCGCTGTGGTCGAGGCGTCATGGACGATCGCGATCGCGGTCTCCTCCGGCAGGGATCGCAAGCCCGGCGTGCCAACGCCATGGCGCTTCCACGATACCCTCGGGGTCGGTTTCGACGCCTGTTCAGTCTCATAGACCGGTATCGACGGTGGACGGGTCAACTCCGGGCCGAACCGATCGATCGGAGGACTCTGATTTGTCGATCCACCCGTTTCACCCTGCATCAGCCGGCACCTCTCCGTCGGCAGCGGGTCCGAAGGCGGTCGCCTGGGTCTGGGAAATCGGCATACGTCCCCCGGCGAGTTTCACCACGGCGGCCCGGGCCGCGGTCGACAGGTCGGCCCCGCCCTTAGCCTCGTGAGCGACGATCATGGCGACCATCCGCGGGTCCCAGAAATGCCAGAGGTGATCCCAGACTGCATCGGTCGCATTGCCGGGCTGCTGGTGCTCGAACTCGGCGGCGATCTGGTTGGCGCTGCGGATCAGCTTGTCGAGCGTGCTGCTCATTCGGCAGCTGCCACCGGCTGGATGCGGCGCGACCGGTGCGAGAGCACGGTGTAGCTCGCCTGCCAGTCCGACGGGCCGTTGGACTTGCCCACCTGGACCGCGGTGACCTTGTATTCGGGGCAGTTGGTAGCCCAATCGGAATTGTCGGTCGTGACCACATTGGCCTGGGTCCCGGGGTGGTGGAAGGTCGTGTAGACGACGCCCGGTGCGACCCGATCGGTGAGTTCGGCCCGCACCGAGGTCTCGCCCGCACGACTGGCGACCCGGACCCAGTCGCCATCAACGATTCCGCGCTGTTCGGCGTCATGGGGATGGATTTCGAGTCGGTCCTCAGTGTGCCAGCGGCTGTTCTCGGTCCGGCGGGTCTGGGCCCCGACATTGTACTGGCTGAGAATGCGGCCCGTCGTCAGCAACAGAGGGAATCGTGGCCCCGTGCGTTCCTCCGTCGGTACATACTCTGTGCGAACGAACTTGCCGCGCCCGCGCACGAAGCCGTCCATATGCATGATCGGCGTGCCCTCGGGCGCGGCCGCGTTGCAGGGCCACTGCACCGAGCCCAGGGTCTCCAGACGGTCGTAGGAAACGCCGGCGAAGGACGGCGTCAGGGCCGCAATCTCGTCCATGATCTGCGACGGATGATCATAGGCCATGTCGTAACCCAGTGCCTGGGCCAGACCTTGCGTCACCTCCCAGTCGGCCAGTCCGTTCCGTGGCGTCATGACCTTGCGGACCCGCTGGATACGGCGTTCGGCATTGGTGAAGGTGCCGTCCTTTTCCAGGAAGGTCGAGCCGGGCAGGAAGACATGGGCGTAGTTGGCGGTCTCGTTCAGGAACAGATCCTGGACCACCACGCATTCCATCGCTGCCAGCCCCGCCGAGACATGGCGGGTATCCGGGTCGGACTGCAGGATGTCCTCGCCCTGGATATAGAGTCCCTTGAACGTGCCATCGACGGCAGCGTCGAGCATGTTCGGGATACGCAGGCCAGGCGCGTGATCCAGCTCGGTGCCCCACAGGTCCTTGAACATCGCCCGCGCCGCGTCGTCCGAGACATGGCGATAACCCGAAAGCTCGTGCGGGAAACTGCCCATATCGCAGGCCCCCTGAACGTTGTTCTGGCCACGTAACGGATTCACCCCAACACCGTCGCGACCGATGTTGCCGGTGACCATGGCCAGGTTGGCGATCGCCATGACCGTGGTCGAGCCCTGGCTATGTTCGGTGACGCCCAGACCGTAGTAGATCGCACCGTTGCCACCCGTGGCGAACAGCCGGGCCGCCGCACGGACCTCGGCCGCCGCGACACCCGTCAGGGGCTCGGTGGACTCGGGCGCATGGCGCGGATCGGACACGAACTCGGCCCAGTCGGCGTATTCGGACAGGTCGCAGCGTTCGCGGATAAAGGCCTCGTCGCTGAGCCCTTCCGTGACGATGACATGGGCCATGGCGGTCAGCACCGCGACATTGGTGCCGGGTCGCAGCGGCAGGTGATGATCTGCCTCCACATGCGGCGACCGGACGATATCGGTCCGGCGCGGATCGATCACGATCAGCCGCGCGCCCACGCGAAGCCTGCGCTTGAGCCGCGAGGCGAACACCGGATGGCCGTCGGTCGGATTGGCCCCGATGACGACGACCACATCGGAGGCCATCACACTGTCGAAATCCTGCGTCCCTGCAGAGGTGCCAAACGTCGTTTTCAGGCCATAGCCGGTCGGCGAATGACAGACCCGTGCGCAGGTATCGACGTTGTTGTTGCCGAAGCCTGCCCGGACCAGCTTCTGGACTAGGAAGGTCTCTTCGTTGGTGCAGCGCGACGAGGTGATGCCGCCGACCGACGACTTGCCATAGGTCTCCTGGATCCGCCGGAATTCCGACGCCGTGTGGGTGAAGGCCTCGGCCCAGCTGACTTCGCGCCACGGCTCGTCGATCGAGGCGCGGATCATCGGATTCAGGATGCGCTCCTGATGGTTGGCATAGCCCCAGGCGAACCGGCCCTTGACGCAGGAATGGCCACGGTTGGCCTTGCCCTCCTTCCACGGGACCATCCGCACCAGTTCCTCGCCGCGCATCTCGGCGCGGAAGGTGCAGCCGACGCCGCAATAGGCACAGGTGGTGACCACCGAGGTGTCGGGCGTGCCGACCTCGACCACCTTCTTCTCGATGAGGGTGGCGGTCGGACAGGCCTGGACGCAGGCACCGCAGGACACGCATTCGCTGCCGAAAAAGTCCTCGCCCTGGCTGGCCGCGACCTTGCTGCCGAACCCCAGGCCCTGGATCGTCAGCGCGAAGGTGCCCTGGACCTCGTCGCAGGCGCGGACGCATCGTGAGCAAACGATGCATTTGGACGGGTCGAAGTCGAAATAGGGGTTTGACGTGTCCTTGGCCTGGCCCAGGTGGTTGGCGGGCGTCGGAGCGTACCGGACCTCGCGCAGGCCCACGGCCCCTGCCTGATCCTGCAGCTCGCAGTCGCCGTTGGCGGCGCAGGTCAGACAGTCCAGCGGGTGGTCGGAGATATAGAGTTCCATCACCCCGCGTCGCAACGTCTTGAGCTTCTCGGTCTGTGTGCGGACCACCATTCCGGAGGCGGCGGGGGTGGTGCAGGAGGCCGGATAGCCCGCCCGACCCTCGACCTCGACGAGACACAGGCGACACGACCCGAACGCTTCCAGACTGTCGGTGGCGCAGAGTTTCGGGATCGTTGCGCCCATCAAGGCCGCCGCCCGCATCAGGGACGTACCTTCGGGTACGCTGACGGTCTGTCCGTCGATCACGATGTCCACCAGGGGCGCAGACTGCGGGGCGGGCTTGGTCCCGAGGTCGATCTCGCGCGCATAGGCCATCGGTCTACTCCGCCGCCGTGGCGAACGCAGACACGCCGCCGAAATCTTCAGGGAAATGCTCCAGTGCGCTCAGGACCGGATAAGGGGTGAAGCCGCCGAGGGCGCACAGCGATCCGAACTTCATGGTGTCGCAAAGGTCGCGCAGGATCTCGAGATTCTCGTCGATGCGATCCCCCGCGATGATGCGGTCTACCGTCTCGACGCCGCGCGTCGAACCGATGCGGCACGGGGTGCATTTGCCGCAGCTTTCGGCGGCGCAAAACTCCATCGCGAACCGCGCCATCCCGGCCATATCCACGGTGTCGTCGAAGACCGTGAGTCCGGCGTGCCCGATCAAACCGCCCGCCGCAGCGAAGGCCTCGTAGTCGAACGGCAGATGAAACATCGACGGCGGGAAATAGGCGCCCAGGGGGCCGCCCACCTGCACCGCCCGCACCGGTCGCCCGCTCTCGGTTCCCCCACCGATGCCGTTGACCAGTTCGCCGAGGGTGACGCCGAACCCGACCTCGTAAAGTCCGCCGTTCCTCACATTGCCCGCAATCTGGATGGGCATGGTGCCGCGTGACCGCCCAAAGCCGACGTCGGCATAGGCTGATGCGCCATGGCTCAGAATGAAGGGCGCAGCGGCCAGGCTGAGCACGTTGTTGATCACCGTCGGCTTGCCGAACAGCCCCTTGATGGCCGGAAGCGGCGGCTTGGCCCGCACCTGCCCCCGTCTGCCCTCGATGGAGTCGAGCAAGGCCGTCTCCTCGCCGCAGACGTACGCTCCGGCACCGACGCGGACCTCCAGCCGGAAGGGCGCGACGCGATCCGCCGATCTGGAGATCGCGTCCCGCATCGTCGCGACGGCGAACGGATACTCCGAACGGATATAGACATAGCCGTAATCCGCCCCGACCGCGTGACCGGCGATGGCCATGCCCTCGATCAGACAGAAGGGGTCACCCTCCATCAGCAACCGGTCCGCAAAGGTGCCGCTGTCGCCCTCGTCGGCATTGCAGACGATGAATTTCTCAGGTCCCGGCGCGGCCAGAACCGTCTGCCACTTGATCCCGGTCGGAAAGCCCGCCCCGCCCCGACCGCGCAGGCCACTGTCGCGCACCACGGCGACGACCTCGGCGGGCACCATCGCCCTCGCCGCATCCAGTCCGACCCAGCCGCCTTGAGCTGCATAGGCATCCATGTCGAGCGGATCGATCACCCCGCACCGGGCAAAGGTGAACCGTTGCTGCCCCACGAAGAACGGCATGGCCTCGACATCGCCGAGTCGGTTGGGGTGCGTCCCGGCCAGCACCGCCGAGACGTCCTCGGGGCCGACGGGGCCATAGCCGGTTCGCCCGTCGGGGACCTCGACCTCGACCAGTGGTTCGATACGGAACAGGCCCCGGCTGCCTGTCCGCACGACCTCCACACCCGCATCGACGAAGGCGCGCGCGACCTCGTCGGCCCCCAGGGCCACCGAGGCCATATCACGACTGATGAAGACCCGCGTCATGCGTTCACCTGGTCGATCAACCGGTCGAGCCGCGCCGCGTCGATCCGGGACACCGGCATGCCGTCGACCAGGGCGTTGGGACCCGTGGCGCACAGACCCAGACAATAGACCGGCTCCAGCGACACCTGCCCGTCGGCCCGGGTGTTCCCCATCGCCACGCCCAGCTTCTGCACCGCCGCCCGCTCGATTGCCTTACCCCCTCGCGCCTGACAGCTTTCGGCCCGGCACAGGCGAACGACGTGGCGCCCGGCCGGCTGACGGCGGAAATCGTGATAAAAGGTCACCACGCCGTGGACGTCGGCCCGACTCAAATTCAGTGCATCAGCGACTACCGGAACGATGCGGTCGTCGATGTAGCCGAACTCGGCTTGCACGGCATGCAGCCAAGGCAGCAGCATGCCGCGATCAACACCCAGCGTCGCCTTCAGCCGGTCGACCGTCGGCGCGAAGATCGGGTCCGCTTGAACAGCCGGTCGTTCAATCGGTCTGTCTTTGCGTCCCATCCGACCGGACTGCCGCGCCGGCACACCACCGTCAAATCGCGGTTTCCAATCGATGATAAGCAAAGGCTATCATGGTGGAGAAAATTTCGGCGCGAGGGCGAGGCCTCGCGCGGCAAGTGCTGCGGCCTTGGCCAACCGACTGGTCGGTGAACGATCCGAGATGATCAGGCCGACCCTGCTAGAGGGCAATGGATCGTCGAACTGAACCACTCGCGCCCACAGGTCCGTCGGCAGAAGGCTGGCGTAGACATCCGGCACGATCGACGCATAAACGCCGCTCTCGACCAGAACAATCAAGGCCACATATGAATCCGCCGTCGCGCGGGGATGTACCGCCAGACCCCGTTCAGCGAGATGGGCGTCCAGTATTCTGCGGTTCTGCATCCCTTCGTGGAGCAGGCACAGGGGATATGACAGGGCCTCACCTACGGAAATGCCCGCGGCGTCGGTCGGGCGGCTGCCCGCTTGGGCAAGAAACACTGCGCGCTCGGAATACAACGGCACGCTGACAACCTGGGCCGGCGGCTCGTGGTCGAGATAGGTGACCCCGGCGTCCAGCTCGAACGCGGCCAGGCCCCGCTCGATCTCGCGGGAGGTCAGCGAGCGCACAGAGACGGTCAGGTCCGGATGCCCAGCCCTCAACGCCCGCACGAGTGGGCCGATGACCGGCATGGATGCGGGGATCGCACCCAGCCGCAAGTCGCCTCGCAGTGGCCCCGTATCGGCCTCGGCCGTCTGGTGCAGCCCATCCAGCATGGCAACGATCTGCTGGGCCCAGGGCAGAATGGCCGCACCGTCCGCCGTCAGGCCGATGAAGCGCCGGTCCCGATCGACAAGCCGCCTTCCCAGCAGATCTTCCAACGTCAGCAGACCCGCCGACAGTGCGGGTTGGGTCACACTGCATGCCGCCGCCGCCCGAGCGAAATGCCCCTCTCGGGCCAGGACTACGAAATATTCGAGCAGTCGCAGTTGCATGACGTGTTCCGTGACGGGTCTACGAGGACATCTGGATCCGTGCTCGGTGATCTCTAGCGGGCGGCTCTGTCAGGGCAAACTCTTCGCGCTGCTCATGCGTTCTGCGACTAGCGGGTCGCCGTTCCGAGTAGCGCAGGCGGCAGAGCTCGGCTGCTTCAGCGCCGTTTGCTCGCGGCTGACAGGGTCTTGACTGTGACCCGCCGGCGGGAGCCCAGCGGAAGGCTCGACCTGAGCGATTCTGCGCCATCTCGAGCACCCCTGAACACTTCCCATGGCCAAGGCTGCTAACGCAATCGTGGCGGTTCCGCGTGCCGATGCGTATACGGTTGTCATTCTAAATACGATCACACATTCTGATTTCGATCGGCTCGTCAGGTGTTGGCGGACAAGGCTCGAAGATGACCATAGCTTCCATCGACAAGGCGAAATCCGCTCCGCCGTCCGACCGGGCGACGGTGATGCGGCCGATCGCAGGCCCACCTGCGCTCACCCTGACGGACTTTGACCTCGCCGAGGTCGGATACCGGGTCGATGAACATCTCCTATCCGGGCACGCCACCGCCTACGGGGCGTCAGGGCCACACGGCCGCGACGGCCGCTGGTCTGCGAGACCGCGAGATACAGCCCAATACGCGACGCGTCTGGTTGTCGTGCGGCCCGTCGATGCGACTCTGTTCAACGGCACGGTCGTCGTTGAATGGCTGAATGTCAGCGCCGGGGCCGATACCGCGCCGGAGTGGGGATACACGCATCGCGAACTGATCCGGAGCGGCTACGCCTGGATCGGTGTGTCTGCTCAGAAGGCCGGGATCGACGGCGGCGGACTGATGGCTTTTCCCGGAATGGAGGCTCTGAAAAAGGCCGATCCGGAACGCTACGGATCGCTCAACCACCCCGGTGACGCCTTCTGCTACGACATCTTCACCCAGGCCGCAAAGGCGGTTCGGGCCGAGCCGGAGAGACTCCTGGGCGTCAAGGCAGCGAAGACACTGATCGCCGCCGGAGAGTCACAGTCGGCAGGACGGTTGACGACCTATATCAACGCCATCGCGCTGCTGGAACAGGTGTTCGACGGATATCTGGTGCATTCTCGATTTGGCGGCGCACCGGGCCTCGGCAAGTCGTCGATCCTGATGTCGCTGCTGACCGCGCTGCGGCCGATCCATATGCGCGCCGATACGCCCGTCCCGATCCTGAACATCATCACCGAGACCGACCTGATGATGAAGCGGTTCGGCTATCTTCCGGCGCGTCAGCCTGACCATGATCGGCTCAGGACCTGGGAGGTCGCGGGCACGGCTCACGCCGACACCTATGTCATGGGGGCATCCCCGATGGACAGCGGCATGGCGTCTTCGGAAGCGTTGGCCCGTGCCATGGCCCCGACCTGCGACCTTCTGGGTCTGACCCTGCCCGGCAATATCAACGCCGCTCCGCAACACCACTATGTCATGATGGCCGCCTTGTCCGCGCTGAACCGGTGGGTCACGACAGGCGAAGCCCCGCCGACCGCGCCGCGATTGACGCTGGAAGCCGACGGACCGGCGAGGCTGAAACTTGACGACACCGGCAACGCCGTGGGCGGCATACGCTCGCCCTGGATGGACGTCCCGACGTGCAGACTGTCCGGGCTGGCCGTAGCGAAAAGCCGGATGGGGGCTTTGTTCGGATCGACCGTCGCCTTGGAACCGGCCGTTCTTTCCCGGCTCTATCCGGCCGGGCACGACGATTATCTGGCAAAGTTTCGTGAGGCACTGACGGCTGCGATCAATGCCGGTTTCATCCTGCCTCAGGACCGCGCCGAGATCGAAGCCTTGGCGGCGGCGAGCTATCCGAAGTGACCTGAACCTCGGTGTGTCTCCTCCGTGTCGGACCGGATGCCTTCAAGCAGCAGGGCCAGAATGCGCGGCGCGCGGACCCGGCGCTCCTCCAGTCCCCACCGCTTCAAGGCAGACCCCGCCATGACGGTCAGGTCCAGAAGATCCGTCTCGTCGAGATCCGGACGGACGAGGCCGGCCCGGCGCGCGGTCTCCAGCGGAACCTGACAGATGGCGACGAACCGGGCCAGCAGCGGTGCCGGCACGATGAGGTCGCTGTCCAGCAAAGGTGCGACGTCGATGTCCTGGTCGATCATGGTCCGGATGAGGGTCAGCAGCCCGTCCGGCTGATCCGCGAGATCGGCCGCCAGGGCTTCCAGGTCGTCGAGGTTTCGGTTCAGGAGGGCGACGACCAGGTCGATCCGCTCCGGGAAATGCCGATACAAGGTTCCCCGCCCTACCCCGGCCCGTTTCGCGATCTCGCCCAGCGGTGCCTCGACGCCGCCCGCTGCGAACACCTGAGCCGCCGCGTCCAGCAGGGCCGCCCGATGACGGACAACATCCTTGCGCGGCAGTGGCTTCGGAACAGAAATCGTCTTTTTGTTCAAAACGGACATTGATGTACTGTTTTTTCGGGTGGATAGTCGTCGTCTGGAACCGCGACCGACGCAAGCGTCACGGACCATACAAGGGACGAAAACCGTGCAGGACCAATTCGACTACATCGTCATCGGTGCAGGGTCGGCAGGCTGCGTGCTCGCCAACCGACTGTCTGCAGACCCGACCAATTCGGTCCTGCTGGTCGAGAGTGGGCCGTCGGACGACAGCCTGTTCGTCAGGATGCCGCGCGGCATCGGCGTGCTGCTGACCCCCGGCAACGAGCGGCTGTTCACCTATGAGGCTCGCCAGGGCGGCAATCGCAAGACCGAGACCTGGGTCAAGGGTCGTACGCTCGGCGGATCGAGCTCGGTCAACGGCATGGTCTATATCCGGGGCGCTCCGCGCGATTTCGACGGTTGGGAAGCCGAAGGCTGTACCGGCTGGGGCTGGGATGAGATGCGTCGCCGCTTCATCGAGCTGGAAGACCACGAACTGGGTGCGGGTCCAGATCGGGGCGTGGGCGGGCCGCTGAAGATTACCGTACCCGAGTTCGGCGATCCGATGAGCGAGGCGCTGATCACCGGCGCGGGCGAACTGGGGGTGCCCCGTGCCCGTGACATCAATGACCGGGCTTCGGTCGATGACGGCGGGTTCGGCTATCAGCCAGTGACGATCCATGACGGCTCGCGGTTCAGCGCGGCCAAGGCCTTCATCCATCCGATCCGCAAGCGCGCCAACCTGACGGTCGTCAGCGACACTCATGCCCTGCGCCTCCTGTTCGACGGGACTCAGGTCGTGGGCGTCCGGCTGCGCGGCAAGACCGGCGAGCATGACATCCAGTGCCGACGCGAGATCGTCCTTAGCGCCGGGGCGATAGAGACGCCCAAGCTAATGCAGTTGTCGGGGATCGGCCCGCGCGACCTTCTGACCTCGCTAGGTATCGACGTCGTCGCCGAGGCCCCCAACGTCGGCAAGAACCTGATCGAGCATCGCTATCTGTCGATCCAGCATCGCAGCCGCGCTCCCAGCCAGAACGAGAAGCTGCGGGGGCCGGCCATGCTAGGCAGTCTCCTGACCTATCTGTTTGCGGGCAAGGGTCCGATGACACGGGGCGCCTACGAGGGTGGGGGCTTCATCAAGACCGACCTCGCACTGGAACACCCGGACATCCAGATCGGCGTCGGCCTGTTTTCCATGGCCGAAATGGGCCTGTCGCTGGACGGCGCGCCGGAACCGAAACCCGGCGAGACACCCAAGCCGCCCAAGATGCAGGTCGATTCCGCGCCTGGGGTCTCGGTGGGTGGCTATTTCACCCAGCCCAAGAGCCGGGGCGAGATGCGGATCCAGTCGGCCGATCCCGATTTTCCGCCGATCATCGACGCCAACTATTTCTCTCATCCCGACGACCGAAAACACTCCATCGCCATGGTCCGCTGGATCCGACGGCTGATGCGGACCGAGGCGGTTCGTCCTCTGATTGTCGAGGAATTGGTCCCAGGTCCAACCTGTGAAACCGATGACGAAATCATCGAAGCCTTCCTGACACTTGGGACCACAGCCTTCCACGTCGCAGGAACCTGCCGGATGGGATCGGATGCTCAGTCAGTCGTCGATCCTCGGTTGCGAGTCCGGGGAGTCAGCGGCCTGCGCGTCATGGACACCTCGGTCATGCCGACCCTGGTGTCCGGCAACACCAATGCCGCGACCCAGGCGATGGCCCTCCACGCCGCCGACCTGATCCTCGAAGACGCCGCCTGAAGGCGGACCCCTTCCCTTTTCTCCGGAGACCCCTGACGTGGACATCCCCTTCACCGACATCAGCAGCCTCTACATCGACGGAAAATGGGTACCGGGTGATGAACCCGCACAGGCGGTCCTGAACCCCGCGACCGAACAGATCATCGGCCATGCGCCGGTCGGCGGCGTCGACATGGCCGACGCCGCAGTCGAAGCGGCGCGACGGGCCTTTGACAACGGACCCTGGCCCCAGATGTCGATGGCGGAGCGGGTGGCGGTTATGACGCGCCTTCACGCCGCACTTGAGGCGCGAAAGACCCGGATCGCAGCCCTGATCGTCGCCGAAGTCGGATGTTCGCAGGGCATCACCTGGGCCATGCAGGTCCAGGCACCGCTTGACCATTTCCGCGACGCCATGGTCCACGCCATGCGCGACACCACGGTTCAGTTGCCGATTGAGGCGACGCCCAACCCGATGAATCCCGAAGGCCCACAAATCCTCGGAGGAACGACCGTGGTGCGCGAACCGGTCGGGGTGATCGCGGGGATCACCGGCTACAACTTCCCCTTCCTGCTGAACCTGTCGAAGGTCGCGCCTGTCCTACTGGCCGGCAACACCCTGGTCCTGAAGCCGTCGGCCTTCACGCCGTTCTCGGCCCTGCTGTTCGGTGATGCGGCCGACGAGGCAGGCCTGCCCCCCGGCGTGCTCAACATCGTCAATGGGGGGCCCGAGGTCGGCCAGCTGCTGACCACCGATCCCCGTGTCGACATGGTCAGTTTCACGGGCTCCGAAGCCGTCGGCGCCGCGATCATGGCCCAGGCCTCGCCTACGCTGAAACGCGTGCATCTGGAACTCGGCGGCAAGTCGGCCCTGATTATCCGCCACGACGCCGACGTGCAGCGCGCGGCCATGACCGTAGTCGGGATGCTGTCTGTCAACGCGGGACAGGGATGCGCCCTGCTGACGCGCCTGCTGGTCCACAACAGCATCCGCCCGGCCTTCGTCGAGACGGTCAAGGCCTTCGCCGCCATGTGGAAGATCGGCGATCCGGCCGATCCCAGCGTCATGATGGGGCCACTGATCCGCGAGTCGCAGCGCGCCAAGGTCGAACACTATATCCAGCTGGGTCTCGATTCCGGGGCAAAGCTGATCTACGGCGGCGGGCGACCGGCGGGCCTGGACAAGGGGTTCTTCACCGACCTGACGCTGTTCGACGATGTCGACAACAGCACGGCCATCGCACAGGACGAGATCTTCGGACCGGTCGGCTGTATCATCGGCTTCGACACCGACGAAGAAGCGATCCGGATCGCCAATGATTCTCGCTACGGCCTGAACGGCGGCATCGAGACCGCCGACGCCGCGACCGGCTATACGATGGCCCGCCGGATCCGGGCCGGCAGCGTGATGATCAACGGCGGCACCGGCAAGATGAGCTTCGCCCCCATCGGCGGCTACAAGCGGTCCGGCGTCGGCCGCGAATACGGGCCGGACTGGCTCAAGGAATTCACCCAGGAAAAATCGATCTTCTACCCTGTCGGCCACTGAGGCGGCACCTAGGACGGCGTTCAGGCCCCGCCGGCCATCGGCGGATCAATGGAAGCGCAAGGCCCATCCCACGGCGCGCTCAAGGGAGACTGAAACATGACTGACACCTTTGCCGCTCCAAACCGGCGCACCCTGTTCGGCGCAGCGGCGCTCGCCGCCGGTGCCGCCCTCTCGACCGAGGCCTTGGCATCGACCGGAGCGACGACGCCGTCGCTGCCCGATGCGCTGTCCAGCCCGGGGTTCCCGGTCGTCGAGACCACCCACGGCAAGGTACGCGGCCAGACCAACGGCGATGTGCGTCAGTTCAAGGGCATCCCTTATGGTGCCCCGACTGGCGGTCGCGACCGCTTCATGCCGCCGCGCAAGCCGGAGCCCTGGATCGGTGTCCGCGACGCGCTCGGCTTCGGCCCGGTCAGTCCCCAGACCCTGATCGATCTGCGCGCCGACCTGGCCATGCTGGTGCAGTGGGACCGTCAGGAAGGCGGCATGGGCGAGAGCCCGCTGCACCTGAACATCTGGACCCAGGGTCTGGATGACGGCAAGAAGCGGCCGGTGCTGGTCTCGATCCACGGCGGCGGTTTCGAGAGCGGATCCGGCAATGCGCCCGGCTTCGACGGGGCCCAGCTGGCGCGCTACGGCGATGTCGTGGTGGTGACGGTCAGCCATCGGCTAGCCAGCTTCGGCTATATCAACCTTGTCGACAACGGAGCGCCTGCCGAGTTCGCCTCGGCAGGTGTGACCGGCATCATGGACCTGGTCCTGTCGCTGGAGTGGGTGCGCGACAATATTGCGGCATTCGGCGGTGATCCGGCCAATGTGACGATCTTTGGCCAGTCCGGCGGCGGCTACAAGACGACCGTTCTGCTGGCCACGCCCGCCGCCAAGGGTCTGTTCCACCGGGCGATGATCCAGAGCGGCTCGGCGCTGAAGCTGACGGAGCGCGAAGCCTCGGCCCGCACCGCCGCGGCCCTGCTGAACCATCTGGGGATCGACAAGAGCCGTGTCACGGACCTGCAACAGGTACCGTGGACGACGCTGCTGGAGGCCCAGACGGCGATTGCGGCCACGCCGACCGGCGGGCGGTTCTCGCCGGTCCTCGACGGGACCTACCTCACACATCATCCGTTCGATCCGGGCGGTCCGGCCGAGTCCGCCGACATCCCCCTGATCATCTCGACGACGCTCGAGGACGGCGGCCTCATCAGCTTCAACTGGGATCTGGACGAGGCCGGATTGAAGGCCCAGATGGCCGCAAGAATGGGCGCGCTCGGCGACCAGGCCATCGACCTGTACCGCGCCCGCTATCCGAACAAGTCGCCCTTCCTGATCCAGGCCCAGATCGCCACCGACGCCGGTTTCCGCAAGAACGCCATCCTCCAGGCCGAGCGCAAGGCCGCCCAGAGCCCCGGGAAGGTGTGGATGTATCAGTGGGACTGGGAGACTCCGGCCTATGATGGCAAGTTCGGGGCGATCCACGGGATCGACGTCTCGGCCTCGTTCCATAACTACCGCGACGGCATGGTCGGATGCGGCGCGGCCTCGGGTCGACTGATGTGCGACCGACTGGCCTCGACGCTTGTCGCCTTCGCCCGGACGGGCAATCCGAACAACGACCAGATCCCGGCCTGGCCTCCCTATGACGTCCAGACGCGCGCCACGATGATCTTCGACAATGAGATGCGGGTGGAGAACGATCCTCGGTCGGAGATCCTCGAGTTCTGGAACCGTCTGCCGGTGCCGACGCGGTAGACCGTTAACGCTGGGGCAAGCCCTGTGTCCGTTCAAGGACGATTCGCCGCGCCAGCGGTGCATCGCCCCTGAGCAGGGCCTGATGCAGACCCGGAACCGACGCCACGGCGGGGCCCGCACCTTGCGCGGGGATGGCCCCTGCGACCGACAGGAACATCTCGATCGCGTCATCGCCGGACAACTGACCGAGGTGGTCGAAAATCGCTGACTCGACGACGGATTTCATACGTTCTGCGCGGACCGCATCCGGCGTTTCACAGACGGCGCTCACCGCCTCAAGCAGGAGATGCCGATGGAATGACGCCAGGTCATCCGGCGCGACCGTCGTCTGCGCCAGATAGTCGAGCGCCCGTTTCAGGGCCACGGCTGGCTCAGGTACCGTGACGACCAGTCCGCCGGATCGCCCCCGCTCCATCCGGACCACCGCGTTCTGTTCCAGGATACGGACGGCCTGGCGCAGAGTGCCTACCGTGACCTTGTAGCGCGCCAGAAGATCTCCGGCCCCGCCGATTCTAGCACCCGGCTTCCAGTCGAGCAGACGAACATCGCGCAGCAGTTCGCGCGCCAGACGCTCGGCCGGGCTGGCCCCACCGCTCTGGGGCTGGTCGGTCTCGATGGGCGGCAGGAGGCGCCCCTCCCTGTCAATCGCACTCCAGGCGTCCTGGCTGTCACGGATCACGGCCAGTTGGCGGCGACGCAGATCGAAAAGAGCGGCGACGTCGCCGGCCATCTGCGCCTCGACCATCTCCAGCAAGGCGTCCCACCACGCGCGCTGAAAGTCCCGTCCCCCGGCAACAACGCTGTAGGGTACCAGATCCTGCCCATAATCAGCCGTCACCTCATAGGCGAGGCCGGCCAGGGGGTCTTTGACCAGACGCCTGATGGCGACCATCAACTGACTGATCTCGCCAGCTGGCATCCGGTCGGCGTAACTGTCCCGCCTCAGCCGCAACGTAAGTTTCCGGATGCGCTGGCACTCGACCAGTTCGAGTCTTGGCGTCGATGTCAGAAAGACGTGGGTATCGGTCGCCTTCAGAAGGCGTTCGAGGGCGTGAGGACCCTTCATCCGGCTTTCCAGCACGATGGCGAGCGCCCTGCCGGCTGAACGTGGATCGGGAGGAGAGACGATCAGGCCACCGCCCGCGCCCCGCTTCATGGTCGCGACACCCCGCTCGTCAAGAATACGCACCGCCTGACGCAGAATCGATCGCCCGACAACGTGGCGAGCGCGCAGATCCTGCTCCGACGCGACCACATCTCCCGGCTTCAGGTTCGATCCACGGATCAGGTCTGTCAGTTGTGTCGCGAGTTGGACGGCGGCCGGATCGGCGGACATGGTTCTAACCGTCACTGTCGCAAAGACGCCGCCGATCGATACGCGATCCGGGGTGGCCCGAATAGAGATACCGATCGACGGCGCACGCGCGACAGACCAGACCTGAAATCAGGTCCCGAAATCGAACCGCAGCTCGACCCCGAAGAAGCGAGGCTGGCCGTACAGATAGGTGGCGACCCCAAACTGGCTCGTCAGTTGGTTGTTCGTACCGGTGATATACTCTTCGTCAGTGGCATTGCGGACGTACGCAGCGGCGCTCACGCCCGTGCCGTTGATGTTGCGCCAGTCAGCCCGCAGATCGATACGGGTGTAGGCGTCGACATTGGTGCCCATGCTGGACAGGGCGACCAGCGCGTTTCCGTTCGGGACGTTGGCCGGATCGGTGGCGATGCCACTCTGGTAGTAGACGCTGGCCAGGGCCGACAAATCGCCCATCCCTTCGGGCAGCGGGATTTCCACCCGGGGCGTGAAGTTCAGCTGGTGCTCGGGCGTATTCGGGAATCGGCTACTGGACAGGTCGCCGAGCAGGGCGTCGTTGTAGCTGTCGTATTTGGCGTCGAGATAGGTGTATTGCACCGAGGCGCTGAACCAGTCGGTCGGGGCAATGGTCAGATCGAGATCGATCCCGGCGATGGAACCCGCGGCCGCGTTGCGCGTCACCGTCGATGCCGGCACGGTCGCCAGGTTCACGAACCGCTGGATGTTGGTGTAGTCGTCGTAGAAGACGTCAGCCGCATACCGCACCTGCCAGTCGCCCAAGACGGCCAGACCCTTGATCCCGAACTCGTAGTCCGTGACTTCCTCGGGCTGGAAGAACTGGTCCGCCGGGTTGATCGCCGTGCCGTTGAAACCGCCGCTCTTGAAACCCTTTCGGACGGTCGCATAGACGTTGAGATCCTGGCTGAACTGGTAGTTGGCCGCCACGTTCCATGTCGTGGCATCAAACGACGCGAACAGCCTGGCACCGGCCGCCGCAGTAAGACCGGTCGGGTAGGGCTGAAGCGGCGAGAACAGTACGAAAGTCTCGGACGGACCGCTGGAGCGTTCATCGGTGGTCTTGCGAATACCGCCGGTCAGGGTCAGCTGATCCGTGACCGACCAGTCGACCTGGCCGTAAAAGGCGCGACTGCCCGACGAACCCTGGGCGATGTTGACGGCCTGGATCACGCCGCCGTTGGGCAGAAGGCCCGGGATCCGCACGAACTGTCGCGTGTCAAATCCGTAGACAATCGGCGTGTTGGAATCCTCGGTGAAATAGCCGATGACCCCGTCGATGTTCCCGAAGTTGAACTGGGCCTGGAACTCTTCGCTGGTGGTCTTGGTCTTCTTGCCGACCGGGTTGGTGACGTGCAGGACCGTGATCGGGCTGCCGTCCAGATCATACGATTGACCGGCCGTGAATCGACGCTGGCTGTAGATGTTCTTCAGCGTCAGATGATCGTTCAGGCGCCAGCTGGTCGTATTGATCCAGCCCTGGCTGTCCAGCTTGATGAAGTCAGGCTCGTAGTTGGTCGCGATGGATCGCGGTCCTCGCGCCCTCTGGGCCGTCAGAGCCGTCTGCAACTGGGTATAGATCGGCTCATTGGAGAAGGTCGGGGTGATGACCGACAGCAGCAGGCCGGAACCGGCCTCGTCAACCTCTACGTCTTGGTAGAGCAGTGTGTTCTCGAATCCGTCGAACGGACGTGCGGTGATGCTGGCACGCCAGGCCTGGCGATGCTCATTGTCCATCTGATCGCCGGTCGTCACATTGTCGGTATAGCCGTCGCGGCGCAGCATCTGGCCCGCCACCCGGAACAGCAGCCGCTCGCCCAGGATCGGACCACCGACGCCGAATTCGACGTCGCGGCGGCTATAGTTGCCGACACGGCCGAGCAGGTAGCCGTTGAAATCCTCACTCGGTGCCTTGGGAGCAAACAGGATGGCACCGCCGGTGGTGTTGCGGCCGAACAGCGTGCCCTGCGGTCCTTTCAGGACCTGGATACCCTGCAGATCGAAAATGGCGTCCCCGAACGAGGGCACTTCGGCGAAATAGGGCACGACGCCCGGCGAGTTCTGGCCGAAGGCCTGGCCCTGACCCCGGATCGAATAGGTGATGTTGTTGCGGTTGGCGGTGGTGTTCTGAACGCTGAGACCCGGCGCGACCTGACCCAGGTCGTTGGCGTCCCGGACGCCCTTTTCTTCCAGGATTTCCTCGCTCAGCGCCGTCACGGCGATCGGCACTTCCTGCAGGCGTTCCTGGCGCCGACGGGCGGTGACGACCACGTCGTCCACGGCGGACGCCGCATTCGGGTCACTGGATGGCGATGCGGTCTGCTGAGCCGAGACCAGTGTCGGAGCCGTCAGACAGGTCGCAAACAGCAGACCGGCAAGGCCGAGCTTGCGAAGTGGGCGCGCGAAACCGGCGCCGAAAGCGTGATCGTTCATCGTTCCCTCCGTGCCGGCAAGACCCTTGATGGGCGCTGGTGGGATGATCCCCCCGCCGTGCATTGAACAAATCAGTCTCACATGTTCAGAAAGTCGGCAAGAACATTCGTCTGATATCAGAACGCAGTATCGGCGACCCGACAAAACGGCACATTTGCGGTCACGCATTTCACGTTATTTCCCCTAGAGAATAGTTGACCGATATCAGAACGCCTGCCTAGATGACGCCACTGGCCGCAGAGCCGGGACCGGATGCGGTCACACATTGGGAAGAACGCTCATGCTGGATGTCGTCGAAAAACCGGCGCTGGACACCCGCGGCTACGTCGTGGGGGACAGCTATTTCGGGGCACCGTACATCGATCGTGATGAGTGGCGCGAGAAGCCCTACCCGCACCGCAACGTTCACGGGGGATTCGCCGACACCGACACCCGTTTCACCTTCTACTTCCCGGCCAAGGAGGAGTGGGGCGGCCGGATGTATCATCCGCTCGAAGGGGCCCACGCGGGTCACGAGGAAGCGTTCGCCGGGGCCATGGGCGCGCTGCTGGGTGGCCTCGACATGATGGTCGGTCTGGGCGGCTATATGGTCGAATCGAACTCGGGCCATATCGGCGACGACATCGACCCGCGCGCGGGCATCGATCCGGGACTGTATGGGTATCGCGCCAGCGTCGAGAGCGCACGGTTCTCCAAATATGTCTGCAAACAGGTGTTCGGCCGCGAGCCGGACTACAGCTACGTCTGGGGCGGCAGCGGCGGCGGTCGGCGGTCGCCACTGTGTCTCGAATATTGCGACGGTGTCTATGACGGCGCCCTGCCCTTCATGGGCGGCGGCAATGTCGAGCCGCACGGCACCAACTCACGCGTCCGCAGCGAGCAGCCCTTCTCCTTCGGGAGCATGTTCAACGTCCAGCGCCTGTTGCGTGGCGACAAGCTGGAAGGCGTCATCGACGCCATGGCCCCCGGCGGCAGCGGGGATCCGTTCACCGGGCTGAGCCAGCACGAACGCGAGGAATTGGCCAACCTCTACCGGCTCGGATTCCCGCGGGGCGACGAGTTCATGATCGCCAAACCCATGGGCCAGATCTGGCTGTGGTGTTCGATCGCCAGCATGCTGCTGGAGGAGGACTCGGACTATTTCGCCGACTTCTGGACCCGCCCCGGCTACATCGGCCACGACCGGCCCGAGGTAGTCTCGGACGACCTGATCGACGTCACCCTGCCGATCACACGGATCATCACGGCCCAGGACCTGATGGGCGAGGAGTTCGCCGGGGCCGAGTACGCAGACTCCAAGGCGATGATCATGCTGATGGCATCCAGCAGCGGTGCCTGGGATCTGCCGGTCGCGGTCGAGGTCAAGGGCCTGACCCGCGGTTACAGCACCGGGTGCGGCGTCAAAATCGACAGCGGTGCCGTCGCCGGACGGCAATTGTTCTGCACCCGCGCGGTTGGCGACATATGGTTCTGCGACGGGCGGGCCGACGCCAATATCCTGCGCTTCCGAGGTGTCGAGGTCGGTGACAGCGTCCACCTGGACAACCATGCCTTCCTCGCCTTCTGCTACGCCTATCGGCACCACATTTCCGAAGACCCGCTGAACGACTTCCTGCGCGTGGACGGCCAGCCGATCTATCCGCAGCACGGCGTACCGGTTCAGTCACCCCTGATGGGCGTGCCATATTCCGGTCAGTACGAGGGCAAGCTGTTGTGGGTCCACCACACCCACGACGCTTCGCTGTGGCCGCCCCAGGGCGTCATCTACAAGCGAGCGGTCGAAGAGGCGCAAGGGTCTGAAAAGGCGCGCGAGAGGTTCCGTCTGCAGTGGACCCAGAACGCCGAGCACGTTCCGCCGATGCTGCTGCCGACCAATCCCAAACGCGCGACGACGACCTGGCTGATCGACTATATGCCCGTGATCGAACAGGGACTGGTCGATCTGGCGACCTGGGTCGAACAGGGCATCCCACCAGCCGAGACGACCTATGCCTTCTCGGACGGAAAGGTCACCCTGCCTCGTTCCGCCCGGGAACGCGGCGGCATTCAGCCGGTCGTGGAGGTCACTGCCAACGGCACCGTCCGGACCGACGTCAAGGTCGGCGAACCGGTCACCCTGACGGCCCATGCCGAGGCACCGGAAGGCGCGGGGACCTTCACCCAGGCGCATTGGGATCTCGACGCCAGCGGTGCCTATTCGCTCAAGGCAGAGGTGGTGCCAGGCCAGACCGACCTGACGCTGTCGACGACGACCGCCTTCGACAAGCCCGGTGTCTATTTCGTCACCTGCCGGGTGCGGCTGAACCGTCACGGTGACCCAGCGGCCCGCAGACAGGTCGAAAA
Source organism: Brevundimonas sp. NIBR10 (assembly GCF_027912515.1). NCBI lineage: Bacteria > Pseudomonadati > Pseudomonadota > Alphaproteobacteria > Caulobacterales > Caulobacteraceae > Brevundimonas > Brevundimonas sp. NIBR10. Next base: position 2,254,105 of record NZ_CP115464.1, on the reverse strand, counting down.
CCTCGCCTCGGCAAGGGTCGTGGTCACCTGAGTTCAGAACGCCGACCGGGTCCAAGGCGACCCCGATTTTTTCCAGCGTCGGTGATGCGTCCAATCAAGAGGCGCGATGCCGGCGGAAACGTCCAGGGAGGACAATCGTGAGTCTATCTGTGAAATCCAGACTACTGGCGTGCGGCGGTGCCGTCGGGGCGCTGGCGCTATTCTACGGGTCATCCGCATCCGCAGGCACGTGCGAGACCGCCGCGATCCAGGCCAGCGCACCCGCCGACACCACGATCACCTCGGCGACCTCGACGGCGGCCCCCGTGCCGCACTGCCGAATCGAGGGCTATGTGACGACGACCAACCCGGGGCCGAACAAGGTCAATTTCCGGCTGCAACTTCCCGACACCGGCTGGCAGAACCGCTACTATTTCATCGGCATGGGCGGAGCCGCAGGCTACGTGCCGTCCGACTCGCAGATCCCCGCCGGCAATCCGCTGGTTCAGGGCTTCGCCGTCGCCGGCACCGATACGGGGCACACCGGGCACATCCTGGACTGGAGCTTCCTGGCCGATCCCGCTCAGGCCCGCGACCACATCGACCGCGGGGCCCATGTCACCGCTGTCGCGACCCAACAGATCACGCGTCTCTACTACGGCGTCCAGTCCTTCTATCGCTACACGTCCGGCTGCTCCGGTGGCGGGCGGATGACGACCGAAGCTATCGAGCGACACCCCGAGGACTATGACGGCGTCCTGCTCGGTGCCCCCGGTGGTCGCAGCTCGGCGACCATGCTGGCCTTCATCAACGCGGCCCAGCAGATGGCGCGCGAGCCGGGATCGTGGGTCTCGCCGGCCAAATTCGTCATGCTGGACGCCAAGGTCACCGCCGCCTGCGACGAGATCGACGGTGCCAAGGACGACATCATCCAGGATCATACAAAGTGCCAGTTCGACTTCGACACGGTAGCCTGCGCCGACGGTGACAAGCCGGATTGCCTGACCCAGCCCGAACTCAAAAGCATCAAGGCCATCGTAGCCGGGCCTCGCAGCCCGGCAGGTCAGATCAAGGTCGGCTTTCCGATCTCCAACATGACGGTGTGGGCCGGCTTCATGGGTCAGGTTCCGCCACCATGGTCGGACGCCGCCACTGTCGGGAACATGGCGCGTTCATCGCCCGGCTATGTGATCGGCAGCTCGCTGGCCAAGGTCCTGTTCGGCCCTGACTTCGACGTGATGACCATGGACCTCAACGACCAGGCCACCATCGACCGCTGGTGGGAGGCAACCAAGAAGCTGGATTTCGGCTGGCCCTACAGCGCCAACCTCGCGCCCTATCGCGCCGCCGGGGGCAAGGTGCTGATGTGGAACGGGGTCAGTGATCCTTGCTGCATCGACACGGAGATGGAGCAATACTACGCCGATGCGGCCGTCTCGGTCGACGGTATGAACAACCTGCGTCAGTTCGCCAGCTTCTATAAGATCCCGGGCATGGGTCACTGCGGTTCGGGCACTGGCCCGGGCGATGCGCCCGACGTCCTGATGACCGAACTCATCAACTGGGTCGAGAAGGGCGAGGCCCCCGGTGCCGTCGTCGCGCACCGAGGCGTTGACCGTCAGCAGCTGCTGTTCGCCGATCCCGCGACCCGGATGGTGTCCGGTGTCCTCGTGCCGCCGCCGACGGGAACCTCGCGCGATTTCATGCTGTGCCGCTATCCAGAGGTCGCCGTGTTTGATCGCTCCAAGGCCGGCGTGCCCAACGCCGTCTATGACGCCGCAAACTGGACCTGCCAGGCCCCGCCACGCGCCTGACAGGACTAGGTTGCGACTTGGGACGCCGCTCCACCTGCGTGGGGCGGCGTCTTCGTATCCACATCAGCTTGCGTCGGCTTTGCGGAAATCGGCGCGGGCCTCGGTCGAGAACGGACAGGTCAGGACCGCCAGGGCGGCCTCGAAGACGTCACTGCAATACTGGTCGGTGCTGGCATAGCCGGCAGGCGACAGCTTGAGCTTGCCGCCCAGCTCGGAAATGCCGTTCAGAAACACGCTGGCGCTCAGCGCTAGCCGGCGGCGGAACACATCGGGCTCGAGATGCGAGAGCGATTCGCTGAGCTTGCTGCGGATCTCGGTCGAGGCCGGCGATATGTCGGTCGATCGCACGAACGGATGCTGTTCCGGGTCCAGATGCATCACGGCCAGGGTGAAGCGCGCATAGTCCTTCATGTCCTGCGCCTCCAGCACCGTCACCAAGGGGGAGAACAGGCAGCTGAGCATTCGCGCCACGCTGAAATCATTCTCGGCCCGGGCCGCGTCGAGGAGGCTCTGGCGATGAGCCTCCATGGCCGGAAGTCGCATCTCCGACACCGCCTGGATCAGGCCGAGCTTGGATCCGAAATGATGCTGGACGACATAGTTGTTGGCCTGGCCGGCGGCGGTGGCCAGTTGGCGCAGCGACACTCCATCCAGACCGTGCTGACCGTACAGCCGTTCCGCCGCCAGCATCAGCTTTTTGGCGGTCTTAGGATACTCGTGAAACAGTCTTGCCATCTGCGGTCCTTGCCCCACTGCCGCACAAAATAAAAGCAGACGATCCCGCGAAGAAATTCGAGAAGTTCGCTGCCGATCCGATTTAAGGCGCTTGACTTATACAGGCGTTCGTTCTCAGATGCAGCGGGGCATTTCAAGCGGCGGAGGAAGCAAACGCCGCTTGATCAGACCTCGAAAAAGCGGTCGTCGGCCCGTCGCCGTACGACCCGTGAGTGGAAACGCAGTCATCACCGTTCTCACCCGCTTTGCGGCGCGGTCGGCTATGCCGACTCTTCGACAAGGCCTGAGACGGACCACCAGCAACGAGATCCCCGGGGTCTCTGGAAAACAGGTTCGGCATGTCTCATCTCCTTGCATTCAGCGGAGCCGCATCGGCGGCGGCCGCGGTCATCCTCGCCGCCGTACTGGCCGTGGCCCTGCCCCCGCCCCCTGCACAGGCCCAGGACGCGGCACCCATCGTTGCGACCCCCGAGGGCCAGCTTCAGGGCGTGCCTTCCAAAGGCGTATTGTCGTTCCTCGGCATCCACTATGGAGCCGATACAGGCGGCGCGAACCGCTTCCTTCCGCCTGCCCCGCCACCGGCCTGGGGCGGAGTTCGGGTCGCTGACCGCATGGGCGATCGGTGCCCACAGCCGCCCGTGAACATGCCGCCCGAGATGGCGAGCGTCCTGTCCTTCTCCGATCTGCCGACCAGCGAGGACTGCCTGGTCCTCAACGTCTGGACCCCCGCGGTCGCTGACAACGCCAAGCGCCCGGTCATGGTCTGGCTGCACGGCGGCGGCTTCTTCCTGGGGAGCGGCGGCGACAAATACTATGAAGGCAGCAACCTTTCGCGCGGCCAAGACGTCGTGGTCGTCACGCTGAACCACCGCCTGAATGTGTTCGGCTATCTTCAACTCGGGGCGGAGGCGGGGCCGCAGTACGCCGACTCGAACCTGGCCGGGATGCTGGACATCGTGGCGGCCTTGAAATGGGTCAAGGCCAATATCGCGTCCTTCGGCGGTGACCCCGACAACGTCACCATCTTCGGCCAGTCGGGCGGCGGCTCCAAGGTCAGCACCCTGCTGGCCATGCCGTCAGCCCAGGGCCTGTTCCACAAGGCGATCATCCAGAGCGGCGCGGCCGTGAAGGTCGGCACGCTTGAGGCCGCGACCACCACACGCGACAAGCTGTTCGCCCAGCTGGGTCTACAGGTCGGGGATGTCGCAGCTCTGCGTGCCTTGCCGACCGACACCCTCATGAAGGCCGGGGCCCGCGCCGGACTCCTGGCCTATATGCCCGCCGTCGATGGCGAGACATTGCCCACCAACCCTTTCGACCCCGTCGGCTCGCCCTTGTCGGCTGGCGTCCCGATTATGGTCGGCTCGACCAAGGACGAGGCCACCAATGTGGTCCTCAGCGACCCGACCTGGCAGACGATGACCGAGGCCGATCTGACCACCCGCGTCGGCGGCATCGTCGGCCCAGCCGAAGCAGCCAACACCATCGCCCTGTATCGCGCCCAAGCCCCGAACGACCTGCCGATGCACCTCTACACCAGCGTCATGACGGACATGATGTTCACGGCCAGCTCGATCACCCTCGCCGAGCGCAAGTACGCCCAGCAGGCCGCGCCGGTATACATGTACAAGATCGACTGGAACTCGCCCGTGCTCGGCGGCAAGCTGCGGTCGCCCCACGCGGTCGAACTGCCTTTCATCTTCGACAATGTCGATGTCTCGGCAGGCCTGGTTGGTGCAGGCCCCGAGCAGAACGCCATGGCGGACCTGATGAGCGCGACCTTCGCCGCCTTCGCACGCACCGGCAATCCGTCGATCCCCGGTGCGCCCGCCTGGCCGGCCTATACGCCGCAGACGCGCGAGACCTTCATCTACGATGTGCGCCCGAGCGTCGTCGCCGATCCCAACGGCCAGCTCAGGGCCTATTGGGCCGCCCGCGCCGCCCAGCCAGAACCGGCCGAGTCCCCGATCCAGGGCGTCATGGACGGCAAGAAGTTTGAATAGCCGCCCGCTCCGCGAGAACGCCCGACCGACCCCTGTGAACGGAAGAACAGCATGACACGTCTGGCTGGCAAGACTGCCGTCATCACAGGGGCCGGCTCGGGCATCGGCCGCGCCTCCGCCCTGAAGTTCTCAGCCGAGGGCGCTGCCGTCGCCGTCACCGATATTCTCGGCGACACCGCCGAGGCCGTGGCCGACGAAATCCGGGCCGCAGGCGGCAAGGCGATCGGCTTCGCCGTCGACGTCGCCGACGACCTGGCTCTGAGAGGTATGATCGACCGCACCATCGCCGACCTGGGCAGGCTGGACATCCTGTTCAACAACGCCGTCAACACCGCGGCCGGCAAGCGCAAGCGGGACGTCGATTTCCTGGAGTTCGATCCCGCGGTCTTTCACGAGATCGTCCAGGTCAACGTTCTTGGCGGGGTGCTCGCCTCGAAACACGCCCTGCCCCACATGCTGGAACGGGGCAGCGGCTGCATCCTGTTCACCTCCTCGACCAGTTCGCTGGGCGGAGATGTGGCGCAGTTTTCGTACGGCGCATCCAAGGCGATGGTGAACTGGTACGTCAAGACGATCGCCACCAACTATGGAAAGCAGGGCATCCGCTGCAACGCGGTCATCCCGGGCGTGATCGAGACCCCGGCGATGAAGGCCTGGGCTAGCGCCGAGATGCATGCCGCCTTCATGAAGCTGCAGAATGCGCCCCGCCTGGGTCGCCCCGAGGACATCGCGAATCTGGCCGCCTATCTGGCGTCCGATGAGGCGGCCTTCATGAACGGCGGGCTCTACAAATGCGACGGCGGAATGACCGCGCCCCTGCCCTTCGCCCAGCTTCAGCTCGACTATCTGATCCCCCAGCACAAGCCGGCCGCGATGCCGGTGGAGGCCTGACCGATGGGTGCGCGACAGGAAGACGCCGTCCGTCGGATGCTGGCGTCATGGAGTCACGATGGGGGAATCGCCATCGACAGGATCGCCGGATGCTTTTCCGACGACGCACGATGGACCCTCTATATGCCGGACGGGCCTACGCTGGTCGGCCACCATGCCATCCGGGCGGAACTCGAGCGGCAGGCGACATACATCTCGGCCATCGAGACGGAGATCGTGCTCGTCGCCTCAAGCGATGACATGGTGATCGCAGAGCGACACGATCGCTTCATGCGGGACGGCAGGCCTGTCGAGCGATGGGTCGCAGGTGCCTTCGAATTGAGTGCCGAAGGCCGCATCACGGCCTGGCGCGATTATTTCGACGGGCTGGATTTCGCACGGCAGGCCGGCGTCTCGCCGGACACCTTGTCAGGCCTCGAAGGCCTGGACGCGCGGCCTGGGCTGGAACGCCGACCGCCGGTTCCGGAGGCGACGGACGGGACTGGCCTGTCGATGGCCCTGCATGCGCCGCAAGGGCCTCAGCAAGCGTTCGTCGAGGCCTTCTGCGGGGCCTGGGGTGACGGAACGCCGACCAGCCGGCCCGATGTCGATCGCATCATCGCGATGATGGCACCCGACGCCGAATGGCGGCTCTGGGTTCCGGGTGGTCCTCTGGTCAAGGGACGCGAAGCTCTGGCCGCCGAAATCACCCGCCAGATCGCCTATTCGGGCCACAACCGGTGCAACACCGTCCGCGCGGTGTCGAATGCGCACGTCGTCATACAGGAGCGATCAGACTGGGCCGTGCTGGTAGGGCGGCCCTGCCCGCACCAGATGATCGCCATCTACGAGCTGGATGACGAGGGCCTGATCGTCCGCTGGCGCGAATACATCAACATGGCCGATCTGGATCGGAAGCGCGGAGTCAAGGCCGAAGTCGCCCACGTCGAGACCGCGTCGTAAGTCACTTGACTTATCTTTTTTAGAAGATCAGTCTCATGTCAGATCGCAACCAAGGGATCGGGGCTCGCTACCAGGCTTCAGGGACCCGCCGCGCTTCGTCCAGTTCGATGAAGGCACGACAGTCCACGCGCACGTGACGACATTCAAACCAGCTCGAACATCAAGGACGGCATAGACGGTCCTGAGCTGGCCAACATCATTTCCTTAGGGGGAAACATGGCTAGACATACCCTGCTCGCGGGAGCGAGCGCGCTTGCACTCTTACTGTCTTCGTCGGTCGGACTGAGTGCCGCCCAGGCCCAGAACCGCCCGGCACCGGCCGAGGAAGACCAGGCCTCCGCACTCGGAGACATAGTTGTCGTCGCCCGCCGTTCCGAAGAACGCCTCCAGGACGTTCCGCTCAGCGTGACGGGGATCTCGGCGGAGGAGCTCGAAAGCCGCACGATCACGACCGGCACCGATCTCCAGAAGCTGGTTCCAACCCTCAGCGTCGGTGTCAGCATTTTCGGCGGGGCGCAGCAGTTCTCGCTACGGGGTGTTCGCACCGGCGTGGTCAGCTATCTCAACGAGGTTCCCGTCAACGCCGTCCTGGCCGATCAGATGCTGTGGGACCTGGCCTCGATCCAGGCCGTCTCCGGCCCCCAGGGCACCCTGTTCGGCAAGAACAGCACCGGCGGTGCCGTCCTGTTCGTCCAGAACACGCCGACGGACGAATTCGAAGGCTACCTCGAAGGGCGGGTCGGCAGTTACAACCTGTATGAAGGCACTGCGGTCGTAAACCTGCCCGTCAACGACATGCTCGCCCTGCGCTTCGGGGCCCGCGTGACCCGGCGCGACGGCCTCATCGACAACCTGACCGGCCCGGATCTTCAGAAGCTGGATCATCGGTCGGTTCGGTTCTCGGCCCGATTCACGCCCAATGAGTATCTGAGCAACGTCACGACCTTCAATCTCGCGGATCGAGACGATACGCCCTACGCCCAGATCAGTGGTGCCGGCCCGGGAACGCCGACCTGCCCGACAGCCTTGCCGGCCTGCATCTACGGCGCGGCCTACGGCGTCGAACTGGCCGCCCAGCGCGCGCGCGGCATTCGAACCGTGTCCATCCCGCTGAACGCCAGCCAGACCGCCACGCCGTGGCAGTTCACCAATGTGCTGAGCGGCTATTTTGGATCGGTCACGGCCAAATACATCTTCGGCTACCAGAAAAACGAGGACCGCCAGTTCACCAGCCAGCTGTCGATCCCTCTGCCCGTCATCATCGGGCTGAACGACAACGAGACCAGCCTGACCACCCATGAAGCCCAGCTGCTGGGGACCGCGTTCGGTGAGCGACTGTCCTGGGTCACCGGCCTGTATTCGTCGGCCAGCGACGTGAACAACTTCAACGCCTATCTGTTGTTCGCCCCGGTCGGCACGTCTCACAACGTCAATACGACCCAGCAGACCGGCGGGAACACCACCACCGATTCCTGGGCTGTCTATGCGCAGGGCACCCTGGCGGTGACCGATCGCCTGAACCTGACGGCGGGCATCCGATACACTGAGGACGATGTGAAGACCGCCCAATTCGGCTTCAGCCCTGGCCTGCGCTGCAATCTTCCGGCGGCCCTGCCCAGCGTGAACATCGCCACCTGCACCCAGCGCATCGCCGCCCAGACGGACGCCGTCACCTACAACCTGTCGGTGGATTTCAAGGCCACCGACGACGTGCTGCTGTATGCGACCACGCGCAAGGGCTACAATGCCGGAGGCTTCAACGCCAACATCAACGATCCCGACCTGGAGGTCGTACGGCCCGAGTTCATCACCGACTACGAGGCCGGTCTGAAGGCGGACTGGAGTCTGGGCAGCATGCCGATCCGGACCAATCTGTCGGCCTTCTACGCCGAGTACACCGACATCCAGCGCACCACCTCGCTGCTGTTCCAGAACCTGGTCGTGACCGGCAATTTCAACGCCGCCGAAGCGACCATCTATGGCGGGCAGATCGAACTTCTGGCGCGGCCGCTGGAGTCCCTGACAATCCAGGCGTCCTACGGCTATCTGCACACCCAGTACGACAGCTATCAAAACGCCATCCTCGGCGACGTCAGCGGCAACCGCTTTGCCCAGGCACCCCAGGACTCGGTGAACCTTTCGGCGACCTGGCGTCACCCCTTGAGCGTCGGCGAACTGGTCGGCGAGATCGGCTATGCCTACATCAGCGAGGTTGCCTTCGCCGACGACAACCTGACCACGCCCGGCAACATCGCCCCGGCCTATGGCCTGATCGATGCGCGTCTGGACTGGAAGGATGTCGGCGGTCGCGGCATCGATCTGGGCGTCTACGTCAAGAACGCGACCGACGAAGATTACCTGCTGAACACGACCGACCGGACGACCCCGTTCGGCTTCCAGTCCCAGCTTTATGGCGACCCGCGGACCTTCGGCTTCGAAGTTCGCTACGCGCTTTAGACCCCACCACCCCGCCTTCCGCTCCCGGCCCACCCGCCGGGAGCGGACTTTTCTTTTTCGCGAAAGCGACCCGACTGAAAGATCCGGCCATGATTGACGAAAGCCGGCGAGATCCGACCTTTGTCTCGAAATATGGTCCCTGGGTGCTGGTCAGCGGCGCTTCGGAGGGCACAGGCGCGGAGCTGGCGACCCTCGCGGCGGCCAAGGGCTGCAATGTGGTGCTGGTGGCGCGACGGCTGAACAAGCTGGATGCGCTGGCGACGGTATTGCGCGACCGGTTTGGCGTGGAGGTCGTAGCGCACTCCCTGGACCTGACGGTCGTGGACGGTGCCGCAAGGCTTCAGGCCTGCGCTGGCGGGCTCGACCTGGGCCTCGTCGTCTTCAACGCCGGCGGCGACAGCGTCGGAGGGCCGTTTCTGGCCAAGCCCTATTCCGAGTGGCGACAACTGCTTCAACGCAACATCGACATGCTGACCGAGGCCTGTCACCGCTTCGCCACGGCCTTTGTCGCCCAGGGTCGCGGAGGGATCGTCATCATCGGATCGGAGGCGGCGTTCCAGGGAACCGGTCGGCTGGCGCTCTATTCCGCGACCAAGGGCTATGCCTTGAACCTGGGTGAAAGCCTGTGGCGCGAGCTGAAGCCCAAGGGGGTCGATGTCCTGAACGTCCTGATCGGCGCGACCGATACGCCCAAGCTGCGCACGGTGTTCGAGAGGAACAATCTGTCGCCGGACGCGGTGCCGCTGACCCTGGCCGAGGATGTCGCGCGGGTCGCGCTCGACCACCTCGGCGATGGGCCGACCGTGGTCCTGGACGCGCTGGACAACGACGACAATCCGATGCTGTCACGACGCCTTCGGCGCGAGCGGGTGGTGAATCACAGCGAATTCCTGAATCACTTCTATGGGCCGGAGTGACTCCATGAGACGGCTAGAAGGCAAGATCGCCATCGTCACCGGCGGGGCCGGTGGCATCGGCTCCGCGACCGCCCGCCGGCTGACGTCCGAAGGCGCGATCACGGTGATTGCCGACCACGATCTGGAGCGCGCGAAAGCCGTGGCGGACGATATTGGCCACAGCGCCACCGCGGCCTTCTACGACGCGGGGAAGATGGACACGGTCGAGGCCCTGGTCGTCTCGACCGTGGCGCAATTCGATCGTCTGGACATCCTGCTGAACAACGCCGCCATCACGACGCCGCAGATCCAGAAAGACGACACGACGGCGGTCGATATCGCCTTCGAGACCTGGGACCGGGTCATGGCGGTCAACCTTCGGGGCTATCTGGCCGGCTGCAAATACGCGGTTCCGGCCATGCTCAAGACCGGGGGCGGCGCGATCGTCAACACCGCCTCGGGGTCCGGCCTGGTCGGCGACCTGTCGCGGATCGCCTATGGAACTTCAAAGGCCGGGGTCATCGCCCTGACCCGTTCGGTCGCGACCCAGTACGGCCGCCAAGGCATCCGCTGCAACGCCGTCGCGCCGGGTCTGATCCTGACCGAGTCGGCAAGGGAGGGCGTGCCCGAACTGATCGAGTTGATCCAGAACCACGTCCTGACACCTCGCCTCGGCACGCCGGAGGACGTGGCCGCAGTGGTGGCCTTCCTGGCGTCCGAGGACGCGGGCTTCATCAATGGCGAGACCATCGTCTGCAACGGCGGCTCGCTCGCACATCAGCCCCATACCCACGATCTCGCGCAGTATCTGGAAGGGCGTCACTGATGTCGGACACGTTGATCGCCCCTCCTGCAAAGGTGCCGGGAAAACACTATCGCTGGCTGGTGCTAGCGGTACTGACCGCCGTCCATTCCACGCATCACATCGACCGCAACGTCCTGTCGGTCGTGGTCGAGCCGATCCGTCAGGAGTTCGGGCTCAGCGACAGCCAGATGGGGATGCTGGGCAGCCTGGGTTATGCCCTGGCCTTCGCCGTCGCCGCGATCCCGATGGGCTATCTCGTCGACCGGGTGAATCGCAGGAATATGCTGGTCGGCATTCTGGCGCTGTGGAGCATCATGACGGCGGTCTGCGCCTCGGCCAATTCCTATATGCAGTTGCTGCTGGCACGGATGGGGGTCGGCATCGCCGAGGCCGGCGGGGCCCCGACCGCCATGTCCATGGTCTCGGACTATTTCCCGCCCAAGCAGCGATCGACCGCCATCGGCATCTGGTACCTGAGTTCGGCCATCGGCACCGGCATCATCTTCCTGGTCGGAGGGATTCTGGCCCAGTCATTCGGCTGGCGGACCGTCTTTCTGGTCGCGGGCATCCCCGGACTGGTGATGGGGGTCATCCTGTTCCTCGTCGTGCGCGAACCTCGTCGTGGGGGGTCGGAAGTCGTCGTCGTCGATACGCCAGAGGCCAGCCCCGAAGCCATCCCTGCGCCGTCTGCCGACAAGGCGGAGAAGGCCGCGACGCTCAGCGAAGCGTTCGCCTATGTGCTCCGCCGCCCCGCCATTCTCAGCATGATGACCGGCATCGTGCTGGCCGCCGCGATGAGCTCGGCCTTCGCCCTGTGGTCGGTGTCGTTCCTTGTCCGCGTCCATCAGATGCCCCTTGCCCTGGCCGGGGTGTCGATCGCCGTCGCCTTCACGGTGTTCGGGATCGTCATCCCCCTGATCTCCGGCCTGATGGGAGACCGGCTGTCAAACTCGAAACAGGGCCACCGGCCGGAGCGTCTGGCCCTGCTCAGCGCCACCACAATGACCGGCGTGGTCATCTGCGGGGTCGCCGCCGCCCTGTCGGGCAGCGCGGTGATGGCGGTGGCCATGATGTGCCTTTGGTGCGGACTGATGCTGGCCCACAACGGACCGGCCAATGCGCTGGTGCTCAGCCTGTTGCGTCCCCGGATGCGTGGCGTCGTGGTGGCGACCTTGCAGACGGTCGCGACCGTCGTGGGCACGGGGTTGGGGCCCTTTCTGGTCGGCGTGCTCAGCGACGTCTACGGCGGCCCGAATTCACTGCGCTGGGCGATCATGACCGGGATGTCGCTGAACGTCGTGGCGGTGCTGTGCTTCCTCAACGCGGCGCGGACGGCGCGACGGGATTCCCTGCTGGACGGCTGAACCATTCTCCGGTTTAACTAAACAAAAATAGGGAAACTGTTCAGGATATGCGCACGTTCAACCGGACGATGCCGCGTGCCGACTTCAACTATCAGGTGCTGGTCGCACCGATGGAGGTCAGCGCCCCGGCCATGAATGACACACGGGGCTTCTTCGGCCTGGTGATGAACAAGACCATGCCCTACGGCGTGTTGCGCGACGCCGAGGGCCATCTGTATGCCCCCGTCCGCGCCCTGATGGCCCCGACCGGAACCCCCAATCCGACCACCTTCTTCTATCAGTCCACGCGGCAGGGCGAAGACACCCTGGTGATGGACCGACCACGCATGGCGGCCCAGGCCCAAACCGCCCTGCCCGTCCAGGCGCTGGAAGGCGACACTGTCGTCTGGCGCTCGCCCGACACCGACGCCGGCAATGCGTGGCGAGTCACTGCGTCCGCCGAGCGGTTCACCTGGACCGAGGACGGGCTGTTCGAGATCAGCGGCAAGCTGCTGGGTGTCGGGATGCAGTGGTATCTGCCCGGTATTGACTGGGGCACCTTCTACACCGCCCAGATCTATGAGGTCAGCGGCGTCTGCGACGGCCATCCGGTCAAAGGCGTCATCTCGCTGGACCAGGCCTATCTCGCCGAGGGCGGCGCGATCCACTACAAGAAGGATTTGATCGTCAACAACGGCATGCACGTCATCTGGTGGAATTTCGCCACCGTATACGAGGACGGCACCTTCGATGTGGGGTCCTTCTGCGTCGGCCACGACATGCTCGGCTACGCCATCTTCCAGAACGAGAAGGGCGAGATCCGCACCACGACCAAGATCGAGGGCGTGTCCCACCATCCCGACGGCGACTATTTCTGCGACACGGCCCGGATCATTCTCGACGACAGTGAGGAATGGGAGTTCCTGCCTGACCCCAAGGGGCGGATGGTCAGCTTCCTCGGCGGATTTCCGATCACGGCCCAACAAGAGGGCCGCTGGCGGCGTGTGGGCGACACTCGCGAGCCGTCGCACTGGCTGGGCTGGGGCGAGACGGACCGGCGCAACGGCACATCGCGCAACGTCCGGGGCTCGGACATCTCATGACCCTCGCAAAAGCCGAGATCGAACGCTTCCTGCACGGCCAGTTGGATTCGTGGAACGCTCATGACCGAGAGGCCTTCTTCGACTTCTATCGCGAGTTCGGGCGGAACGGCCTGACCATCGACTACGTCGGCAAGCCACGCCGCGACGCCATGGAAATCCTCGAAACCATGTGGTCCGACCACAATGCGCGGATGCGGCTGGAGGCGGTCAAGGCGGTGATCAACGGGCACGAAGCGGCCTGTCACCACCGCAACCATATCGACGCGGCCAATGTCGTGATCGAGACGATGGAGCTCTACGATTTCGGCGAAGGAACCCTGTCGATCCGCTACTTCATCGACGCCTGATATGGATGATCGCTACGACGTCGTCATCGTCGGCGGTGGCCACAACGGCCTGATCGCCGGCACGTATCTGTCCAAGGCAGGCAAGCGGGTCCTGGTCGTCGAACAGGCTGCCATGGCGGGCGGTCTTTCGCAGTCGGACCATGTGATCCCCGAAGCGCCCGATCACATGATCAACACCGGCACGGCCGAGCTGATCCACATCCGCGCCTCGCCGGTGATGCAGGAACTGGACCTACGCAGCCACGGCTGGAAGACGGTCGAGACCGACCCGACCTATGCCTGGCTCGACCCCGAGGGCGGCTCGATCGCCGTGTTTCGCGACCCGCGCCGGACGGCCGAGGATATCGCCCGGTACTCTAAGGCAGATGCCCGGGCCTATCTCGAATTCATCGAACTGATCGACGGCCTGATGCAGTTCGCCGGCGCCATGGGCAAGGGCGATCCGGGGGTTCGTACGGCCGGCAACTATCTGGACCTTGCCAAAGTCGCGATCCGAAATCGGGCGCTGAAGTCCAAGCTTCAGCTCATCAGCACCGCCCCCGCCGACCAGCTGGCGGCCGAATGGTTCGAACATCCGGCGACCCAGGCCCTGTTGCTCGGCATCGTGGCGGGCGCTGGCCCTTTCGACACCGACGGCAACGGCATCGCCTATGCCCTGTTTGGACTGCTGCATCGGGTTGGGGTGTCCAAGGCCGTGGGCGGGATGCGGATGTTCGCAGACGCGCTGGCCAGCGCCTATGCGGCCTCGGGAGGCGATCTGATGCTGAACGCCAAGGTCGCGGAGATCGTCATCCGCGACGGCGCGACCCGGGGCGTACGCCTGACCGACGGTCAGATGGTCGAGGCCGGGGTGGTGATCGCCACCTGCGACCCGATCACGGCCGCACGCCTGGCAACACCAAGCGGACTCGACCGGGTCACGCGCACCCGACTGGAGTACGCCCCGGCTCACCGCGCCAACGTCGGGCCGTCGCTGATCAACGTCGCCTCGTCCCGGCCCTTTCGGCTCAGGCGGCATCGGCGCGACGACGGCCTGGATCTGAACCAGACGGTCGGCCTGATCGGCACCGCTGACGAACTGAGGCAGGCGCTGGTCCAGGCGCGGCGCGGATTGGTCCCGACGGTGCCGGTTTTCTCCCTGTCGCCGATGACAAACTGGGACCCGTTGATGGCGCCGGACGGTCAGGGCGTGGCCTATATCTATCTGCCGGTCTTCCCGGTCGACGTGAACGCAGGCTGGGACACGGTCAAGGCCCCGGCGGCTCAGGCCATCGTCACGCGGGCGGCGGAATACTATGACGGCTTCGATGGCGAACTGGGCCGGTGGTTCGAGACCTGTCCTGACCGCGAGGCCCGCACAGGCCTGACCAAGGGCTGCGTCACCCATGTCGATTTCGGGGCCCAGCGGACGGGGGCCAAACGACCGGCCTTCGGTCTCGGTGGACCCGAACCCCTGGTCCCCGGCTTCTTCCTGGGCGGCGCGGGAATCCATCCCGGCGGCGGCGTGTCTGGCGGTCCAGGGCGGCTGGTGTCGAAACGGGTGCTCGACTACCTGGCCTGACGGCCAGCGATCACATCATCACGCCGGAATGCAGGGCCAACTGACCGCCGTCGTTATTCAGGATCACCCCGCTCAGATAGGAGGCCGCGTCCGACGCCAGGAAGGCGATGGCCACCGCCTGTTCCTCAATAGTGCCCATGCGGCCCAGGGGAACACGCCCCACGCGGGCCTTGAGCCGTTCCGGGTCCATGCCGGTGGGGCCGGTCGTCATGTCCGTCGCCGTGATGCCCGGACAGACGCAGTTGACCCGAATGCCGTACCGCCCCCACTCCACCGCCAGAGACCTGGTCAGACCGACGACACCGTGCTTGGACACGACGTAACCGATCTGGTTCGGCACGGCCGCCAGACCCGCGATCGAGGCGACATTGACGATCGCGCCCCGTCCCGCCGGGATCATCGCCGTCTTGGCCACCACTCGGGACCAGTAGAACTGCGAATACAGATTGGTGCGGATCACCCGGTCCCAGGCGACGAAATCCTCGGCCGGCGCGACGACAGAAATGCCGGCGTTGTTCACCAGGATGTCGATCCGGCCGTACGCATTGAGCACCCGGGCTGACGCTTCATCGACAACGGCCTCGTCGGCAGCGTCCCCGCCGATGACACAGCCCTTGCCCCCCTTTGCCTCGATCTCGGCGACCACTGCCGCCGCCGCAGCGGGATCGAGATCGTTGACCGCGACGAGTGCACCCTGATCCGCCAGCAGCAGGGCCGTGGACCGGCCGATGCCGCCGCCCGCGCCCGTGACGATCGCGACCCTGTCCTCGAAGCGCATGGCGTCAACCTCCTTGTGTTTGATGAAGCTCATGTATCGACCGCCCTGGCTGAAACCACGGTTGCTCGCCCTGCGATCAGGCCTGTGGCGATCAGGCCGATCCCGATCAGCGCGACCAGCCCCGCCACGGCCTCGAACCCGCCCGTCCATTGATGCAGAAGGCCAATGGCCAAGGGGGCGAGGGCCGCCGGGACATAGCCGACGCTCTGGGCCATGCTCGACATATGGGACGCGACATGGCTGTTGGGCGACCTCAGCAGCACCATGGTCAGGGCCAAAGAGAACAGCCCGCCCTGCGCTAGTCCCTGAACGATCGCCCAGACCCAGACGCCGGACAGCGGAGCCAGCAACAGTCCCAAAAGACCCACCGTTCCGAATACCGACAACACCACCGCGATCACACGCTGCGCCGGCCTGCGTGTCGCGATCGAGGGAATGGTCAGGGAGGTCGCCAACTGAACCACGATCAGGACTGACAGGACCAGGCCGGCCGTCACGGCGTCCAGCCCTCGTTCTCTCAGGATCGGGGCCAGCCAGCCCAGTACGCAAAACGCCAGCGCCGACTGCAGCCCCATGAACAGCGCGACACTCCACGCCAGCGGATCGCGCCACAGGCCCTTGACCGGCAGGACGACACTGACCGCCGTCGTTCCTCCGCGCAGTTGGGGCAGCCACAGCACGAGGGCCGCAGCGACCGGCAGTGCCCACATCGACAGGCCGACCTGCCAGCCGCCGCCCAGCATCGCTTCGACCGGCACGGTGACCGCAGCTGCCAATGCCGCGCCGCCAGAGATCGCCGTGACATAGCCCCCGGTCAGCAGGGCTGTCCGGTCCTCGAAATCCCGCTTCACCAGGGTGGGCAGAAGCACGTTGGCTGTGGCGATGGCCGCCCCCGCCAGGATCGAGAACGAGAACAGCGCCCATACCGGCCCCAGGGCCCGGCACGCCGTGCCCAGCCCGATCAGCAACAGCGCCCCGAAGAGACTGCGCTCGGTCCCCCACCGCCTGGCCAGTCGTGGCGCCAGCGGCGCGCACAGGCCCAGACACAGCACCGGCAGGGTCGTCAGCACTCCCACCTGCCAGGGCTCCATTCCCGTCGCCCGGAAGACTTCGGGCAGCCGCACCGACAGGCTGGCGAAGACCAGTCTCAGGCAGAAGGCCGTGCCGATGATTCCTGCCGCCAGCAGCAACCTGTCTTTCGGTCGTGACGCCATCCTGTTCGGCTCCTCACCACCGCCGGTCGATCAAATCTACGGGGACCGCTTGCCACAGATCATTCGACAGTGAGAATATCAATCTAATAACAGATATCGAGGAAGCCCATGTTGATCGACGTCCACGCCCACCTCTTCACGCCCGGCATGCTGAACCGGCACCCGTTCTGGGGGCCCTTCATGAAGCCCCAGGGTCTGACCGTCGGCCATTTCTCGCTCGGCACCAAACAGCCCGCCAAGGCGGCGAACGACGCCGAGGCCGAAGCCAATCTGCTGGCCCGGATGACCCACGCCGCCCGGCTCGAGGTCATGGCCCAGCGCGGAGTCGACAAACTGGTGCTGTCCACGCCGTCTCACGCCTTCATGTATTGGGCGGGCGAGTTCGGGACGGAATACGCGCGCATCTGCAACGACGAACTGTCCGCCTTCTGTCGCGTCATGCCCGACAAGTTCGACTTCTGGGCCCATGCCAACCTGGCCGACCCCGAGGCGGCAGTACAGGAGATCGACCGGGCCGTGCGCGTGCTGCGCGCCAAGGGTCTGTGCGTCGGCGGCACAAATTTCGACGGCATCCAGACCTATGACGAACGGCTGTTCCCCGTCTGGGCCAAGCTGGTCGAGCTGGATGTGCCGATCATGGTCCACGGCTTCAACCAGTCGATCTATCTGGGCGAGCGCCACCACGAGGACCGGTTCGAGACCACCTCCATCGTCGGCGACTGCGTCGATGAGACCCTGTTCTTCTGGTATCTGATCTGCGGCGGTGCGCTGGACGCCTTCCCGACGCTGAAAACCTACGTCACCCACGCCGGCGGGATGGCGGTGTTCCAGCTGGGCCGGTTGTCGGAGCTGAACGGCGTCATGGCGCCCGATTCGAAGAACCAGCGCCCGGTCATGGACTATATGAAGAATTTCTACTTCGACCTGGATGTCCACCACCCGGCCCTGCGGCGGGCCGTCGCCGAGGTGATAGGCGCGGACCAGCTACTCTACGGCACCAATTTCGGCGGAGCCTATGACTACGGCGACCTGACCGCCGGCATCGACCTGTCGGATGGCGATCGCGACAAGATCCGCAGCGGCAATGCGATCAAACTGCTCAAGCTCGACATGACCCGGGCCGCCCAGGCGGCCTGACCCCGACCCAGGCCGCGTCCCTTCAGGAGGGTTGCGCGGCCTGGGCCCTCAGGGCCTCCACGGTCCGTTGGTACGGCTTCAGCCCCGACCAGGTCAGCCAAAGCCCCAGCAACGAGATCGGCCCCCCGACGATGGCCAGGGCATAGGGCAGTGCCGAGTCGTCCTTGAACACGTGGTCGGTGACCAGCGCGATCGACATGGGCCCGAAACCGATCCCGACCAGCCCGCCGATCAGCAGATAGACGGCGACGGCCTTGCCCCGCATCCGGTTGGGGGTGATCTCCTGCACCGCCGTCGGAGCCGCAGCCTGGGCCATGCCGAAGCCGGTGATGACTACGGTCAACAGGCTGAAACTCAGCCAGGGAATCGGAACCAGCGACCAGACGCACACGGTGGGAAGCACCAGCAACCAGGCCAGCATGGCGACCCTCAACCGTGCCGCAGGCACACCCCTGGCGGCCCACCGGTCGCTGATCCAGCCGCTCACCAGGGTGCCGGTCAGGCCACCGACGGCAACCAGCACGCCGATGATGATCCCGGACGTCTGGGTCGGAATGTCGAACCGCCGATCGAAGAAGGTCGGGGCCCAGGCCAGGTTGCCATAACCGACCACCGCCACCACCCCCGGATAGGTCAGGACGCGCGAGAAGGTCGAAAAATGCCGTTTCAAGTGGCCTAGAAAGTCGCCCCAGCTGGCTCCGGCCTTGGACAACAGCGCCGCCGCCGCGTCGCGACGGACTGGCTCGCGGATCGTGAACAGCAACAGGGCCAGGAACAGCCCCGGCGCACCAGCGATCAGGAAGGTCAGACGCCACTGGGACATCAGGCCCACACCCGGCAGGCTCAATCCCACGTCCGGAATGATCCGGGCGATCAACGCGCCCAGGATGAGCGACGCCCCCGACCCGATCGCTAGGGCCAGATAGTAGACGCTGAATGCCCTGCCCCGCCGATCCGGCGCGACATAGTCGGCGATGATCGAATAGGCGGCCGGTGCCAGGACGGCTTCCCCGATGCCGACGCCCATGCGGGTCATCACCAGTTGTTCGTAGCTCTGGGCAAAGCCCGACAGGACCGTCATCACGCTCCACAGAACCATGCCGACGACGATCAGGTTTCGGCGCACGGTCCGGTCGATCAGCCAGCCGAACGGCAGGCCCGCGAAGGTGTAGAACAGGGCGAACGCATAGCCTTGCAGGAAGCTGAAGGCCGTGTCGGAGATGCCGAACTCGGCGCGGATGGGGCGGACCAGCAGAGCCGGCAGTTGCCGGTCGAGCTGTGACAGCAGGGTCGCCACAAACAGCACGCCGATGACATACCAGGCATATCGAATGGGTGGGTAAGGAGTCTCGCCGGGTAGTGCCTGGGCCGTCATTCTCAACCTCCATCCATGTTCGCCTGGATCAGGCGCGCCGGGCTTTGCGCCGGGGAGCCGGCGGGGCCTCTCTTGCTCTTGCGCTCACAGGTCGCGACGCGCCGACAAGATACCCGGCGCGGCCTGCGATGTGTCAAGGATTGTTTTGACACGCGAATGCCATTCGCGGTACAGAATAAGCTGAACACTATCGACCAGATCGTTCAAAATATGCGATGATCGGTCATCAGGGAACGCCATTTGGATCGAAGAGTCCCATCAAGGGGCCTCGACGCAGGAAGGACATCGAATTGCTGATCGATCTTCACGCCCACGCCCCGCTGCCGGGCTATTACAATCAGGACCCGCACTGGGGTCCGTTCTTCGAGAAGCATGACGACGGCCATATCCGCCTGCGGGTCGGTGAATGGATCCTGACGCTCGGATCGCCGGAACGGCGTGCGGCGGTCCTGCGGGGCGAGACGATGGAAGTCTCCGAATTCATGTCCAAATGGAACGACCCCAAGCACCGTCTCGCGGGTATGGATGCGCTCAGCCAGGACGCCCAGGTGCTCTCGGTGCCGTCGCACTGCTATATGTATTGGGCCGATCCAGCGTTCGCCAACAAGTTCTCGACCACGGTCAACGACACCCTTGCCGACTACTGCGATCGCTCGGGCGGCCGGCTGATGATGTGGGCGACGGCCGCGCTTCAGGATCCGGTCGAGGCCGCCAAGGAAATCCGCCGTGCCTGTACCCAGTTGGGTGCCAAAGGCCTCAGCGCCGGCGGTTCCAACTTCGGCGGCATGGAGTTCGACGATCCGCGCATGGACCCGATCTGGGAAGTCCTGTGCGACCTCGACCTGCCGATGTTCGTCCACGGCTACAATCAGTCCGTGACCTGGGGCGACAAGGCCAATACGGACAAATACGAGACCACGGCCATCGTCGGCATGAACTATGACGAGACCAAATGCTTCTGGTATCTGATCTGCGGCGGCGTGCTGGATCGGTTCCCCAACCTCAAGGTCTACATCACCCACGCCGGTGGCTTCGTGCCCTACCAGCTGGGTCGCCTGGCCCAGACGATCAAGAACCTCGATGTCGTCCACAACAAGAAGGACCTCGAGGAGTACCTGCCGAATTTCTGGTTCGACCCGGAACTGCACGAACTGCCGATGCGCCAGGCCCTGGTCGAGGTGATCGGTGCGGACCGTCTGGTCTATGGCACGAATTTCGGCGGATCGGACGCGATCCGGGGCGACCTGACCACGGGCCTGAAGGTGTCCCCCGAGGACCTGGAAAAGATCCGCTGGAAGAATGCGGCCGAGCTGCTGCACATCGACCTGAACAAGATGGGCCGGGCCGTCAAGCCGCTCGCCGCCTGATCCTTCGTCATCGAGAACGGCGGCTCCATGCGGGGTCGCCGTTTTCATTCGTGGCCTCGGCGAGGACGTTCATGACCGCACAACCCGGATGCAAGATCTGCTCGATGCTGGACGCTGCGGCACCCGACGACGTGGTGCTGGCCGGCGAGCATTGGGGCGTGGTAACGATGCAGGACACGCCCGGTATCCTCATGGCCTTCACGCGCGACCACGACGCCGGGATCGGGACGGTTTCCGACCAGGCGGCCATCGTGTTCGGTCCGATGATCAAGACGCTTTCGGCGGGCCTGGTGGCAACCGGCGACTTCGAGAAGACCTCCCTGATCTATCTCGGCGACAATGCGATCCACACCCATTTCATGCTCGTGGGCCGCAAGCCCGGAGATGCACCGATATTCGACAACAGCCCGCTCATGGCGCGGTTCGCAGACAAGGATCGCGACCGCACGCGCGCGCTCGCAGCCGGGCTCCGCGACGCCCTCAGCCCCTCAGGAACGACGCCATGAAACTGGCCCGATGCACCGACGGCGGCGCACCCTTCTGGGCGGTCGTGGATCCCGAAACCGACACCGCGAGGCCGATCAAGGGCTGGGTCGCCGACTGGGGACCGGCCGTGACGCGCGGCGACGGCGAAGCGGCCCTGACCTTCGACGGCCCTGACCGCCTCCTTTCGGCGCTTCGGCTGCTCGCCCCGTGCGACAACACCTCCAAGGTCGTGATCGCCGGTGCCAACTACAGCAAGCACCTGGTCGAGTTCGGCGTCGCCGCCCCGGTCCAGCCGATCGCCTTCCTCAAGGCCTACGGCGCCCTGATCGGCGCGAACGATCCGATCCGCTATCCACCCCTGACCGAGCAGCTCGACTATGAGTGCGAACTGGTCGTGGTGATCGGGGACGATGCCGTCGATCTCAACGACCCCCTCGCCTCGGTCCTGGGATACACGGCCGGCAACGACGTCAGTGCCCGCGACCTGCAACGCAGCGGGCCGCCGGGTATCGGCATGGACCTGTATGCCGCCAAGAGCCAGGACCGGGCCACGCCGGTCGGACCCTGGATCGTCACCAGGGACGAGTTCCCGGCGGGCAGTCCGGCGCTGAAACTGTCGACGACCATCAACGGCGAGGTCCGCCAGGACGGGACCACGGCCGACATGACCTGGGACGTCGCCGAGCTGATCCGGTTCGTGCAGCCGCGCGTCAGTTTCGGCATCGGCGACCTGCTGTTCACGGGAACGCCAGAAGGCGTCGGTCAGGGATCGGGTCGTTATCTGAACCCCGGCGACGTCGTCGAGGTCACGCTGGAAGGGATCGGTACGCTTCGCAACCTGATCGGGCCCAAGGCCGGCTGAAGCCTCGTCCTAGCCGTGCTTCAGAGTCCGCAGGATAAGGTCTATCGTGGTCTGAAGCCGCAGGGCCAGCGGCTTGCCCTCGGCGGGAGGCACGACCGTTTCGCTGAGTGCAAGACGCACCATCATCTCGGCGATGGCAGTGCGGTCCACGGGCGTACCGATGTCCCGCTCCCAGGCGTCGAAGACCGGGTCCAGGGCATTCAGCACCCGCGCGATGAAGTGATCGAAGTTCGATTCGAAATACTGGATCACGAAGGCGGGTTCGACATGCAGGAACTGCGAACCCCGACGGGTCTCGTTGTTCGAGACGCTGTATCTCAGGAAGGCGGCGAAGCGTTCGGTCGGGGTCTCGCACCCCTCCATCGCATGATTCAACTCCTCGTCGGTCTCCGTGCGAAGACGCAGCACCACGGCCTCGAGCACCGCCTCCATTGACGGGAAATAGCGGTACAGGGTGCCGCGCGAGACCCCGGCGGCGTCGCAGACCTCCTGGGCGGTGATGCGCGGCGTGCCGTGATTCATCATCACGTTCTGGGCTGCATTGACGATGTTCTCGATGGTCTTGGCCGCGCGGGGATCGGGACGGCGCGTGCGAGCCGGCTCCGGCGCGGCGCGGTTGGCCGGGCGCTCGGCCATCGCCTCTGGGCGGGCCTTTCGGGCGCTGACGGTCATACGGTGAAGGCTCCGAGGATTCGATTCAAGGGTAGCTTGCGGGGGTCGGAATCGCAAACCGCGCAGGCTTCGGACGAAATAATCCGAGACAGAAATGCAAATTCTGACTAGAAAATATTTACGGATCGGCTCGCCAGAAGCCCACGAGGAAATCAGACCATGCATATCGATCTCAGCGCCAAGCGAGTCATCGTCACGGGTGCCAGCCGGGGCATCGGATATGCGACCGCTGCGGCCTTTGCCCGCGAAGGCGTGCGGCTGGCGATCTGTTCACGAAGCCCCAAAACCCTGTCGGTCGTCGCGGACGAAATGAGGGCTCTGGGGGCCACCGAGGTCATCGCGGTCGCGCTGGACGTTCGCGATACAGGGGCCGTTCGCGCCTTCGTGGCCCAGGTCGCCGAGGCCTGGGGCGGTGTCGATGTGCTGGTCAACAACGCCGGGCAAGGCAAGGGCGGCAGTCTGGAGAGCCTGCAGCCCGAGGACATCCTGGATCACGCCAACAACATTCAGGTCGCCCATTTCCGCTTCGTCCAGGCGGTCGTGCCCCATATGCGCAAGCAGCGGTGGGGTCGGATCATCAACATCAACGCCCTGGCGGGGGCCCTGCCGACGCCGGACGGCATCCCATCGGTGACCAATCGCGCCGCCGGGATTGCCCTGTCCAAACTGCTGGGTCAGCAACTGGCCAAGGACAATATCCTGGTCAACAGCCTGAACATGGGCTGGATCGACACGGGCCAGTGGGATCGCCACTACAAGGAAATGCCCTCGACGATCACGCGCGAGGAGTTCCTGGAGATGGTCGTCAAGATCGTGCCCTTGGGTCGGTTCGGGAGGCCGGAGGAAGTCGCCAACGTCTGCGTCTTCCTGGCCAGCGATCTGGCGACCTTCCTCAGCGCGGCGTCGATCGACGTGTCCGGCGGATTGCAAGGCGCGATCGCCTATTACCCCACGCTGAAGCGCGAGATGCAGGAGATGGGTCGCGACCGGGAGGCGGCGCTGGCCGGGTAGGCGCAAGCCGTGTGCGCGGGCGCCGGACCAGGGTGGCGGTGAAAAACAGACCACCAAAGCGCCACACCGCCACATCGCCAACACAACTGACAAGTTTCAACCCGTTGCCTAGCCGAAGGTTGGCGGCCGTCACGATATTCGGCGTCCCGACCGGCGATCCTGGGCGGTTCGCCTTTATCAGGTTGTCAAAGACCATACCCCGGAGGTGGGAAAGTTCGCTTCAAGACACACGACCCGATGAGGAATAGATTCCTCATGCCGCGCAGGTGTCAGTAGGCCTCGCCTTGCGGGTAGAGGGCCAGGCGAGCGATGTTGGCGCGGTCCGGCTGCTCCAGCATGAAGCGGATGGCGCGGGCGACGTCCTGCGGGTCCAGCGCGACAGGCGACTCCACTTTCGCGGCAGCCATCATCTTGTCGAACATCTCGCTTGAGGTGGATCCCGGCGCGATGGTGCCGACCTTGACACCCGTGCCGGCCAGCTCGATGCGCAGCGACTGGGTATAGGCTTCGAGCGCGTGTTTGAGCCCGCCGTAGACCCCGCCCGCGCGCGAGATCAGATAGGCGCTGATGCTCGACACATTGATGATGGCTCCCGACGATTGGCCCCGAAATTCTCGCGCGAAGACGTAGGAGCTGCGCACGACCGCCTCGAAATTCACGCGGATCATGTAGCTGACGGCGTCCAGGTCGATGGTGTCCATCGTCCCGACCGCCATGACTCCCGCATTGTTGATGACGACGTCGGCGCGGCCGAACCGCTCCTTCGCCAGAGCCAGAAGCTGTTCCGGAACCCCGGCCTCGGCGATGTCGGCGGCCAGCAGGGCGCTGGGCCCCGGAAGGGTTGCGGCCAGCGCCTCGAGCCTTTCCGTGCGACGGCTAGTCATCACCAGATTGCAGCCAGCCTGGCTGAGTTCCAGCGCGGTGGCCGCCCCGATGCCGGCCGAGGCCCCCGTGAGGACGACGGTCTTGCCGTTCAGCTCCATTGGCCGGGTGCCTTCTTCATGCCGTCGATGATGGGCCGCATGTCCGCGACATTGGGCAGGTGGGCCGTGAAGCCCCCGTCGACCGACAGAATCTGGCCGGTGACGTAGGAACTGAGGTCCGAGGCCAGAAAGACGACCATGTTGGCGATGTCTCGCGGCGTACCCAGACGCGGCACAAGGCAGTGGCTGAGGAAGATCTTCTGGATATGGGCGGGCAGCCGCTGCTCCATGCCGGGCTGGATGATCAGTCCGGCGGCGATCGCGTTCACCCGGATGCCGCGAGGGCTGTAGCCGGTCGCCATATGGCGGGTCAGTGAATTGACCGCCGCCTTGGAGGCCGCATAGGCGAAATTGCTGACGTCGCCGGACAAGGACTGGCCCGACGAGATGTTGATGATCGAGCCACCGCCGCGTTCCAGCATCGACGGGATCGCGTATTTGCAGAACAGCATCGGCGCTCGGGCATTGATCGATAGAACCTGGTCCCAAAGCTCAACGGACATGTCGGGGATGTCGAGATCGCGGGATGAGTATCCGGTCGCCCCGGCGTTGTTGTCGAGGATGTCGACGCCACCGAAGGTCTCGATAGCGAACCCGACGACGGCGCGAATGTCGTCCTCGGACGTGATGTCCCCGGCCTGGCAAGCGACGTCGTATCCCTGAGTTCTCAGGCCTTCGGTCACGGCCTGAAGCTCGGGCGCGCGCAGGTCGGTCAGCACGACCCGCGCGCCTTGTTCCGCCAGGGCCAGCGCCGTTTCCGAGCCGATCGATCCCGCCGCGCCAGTGACCAGCGCCACCTTTCCGTCCAGCAATCCCATAGTCTTCTCCCCTGTCGTCGGCTTCAGCCGCCCTGTTGTTCCATCTCGGCCACGTTCGGTGGCCGCGACTGGTAGCCCGGCATATGCAGGCCGCCGTCGACGTTGATCATCTCGCCCGTGACGAATCGCGACATCTCCGACGCCAGGAAGACCGCGACGGGTGCGACGTCCTCCTCCGGGTCGCCGTTTCGCAGCAGGGGTTTCCTGGAGGCCGCCATCTCGGCGAAGCCCGGCGTGGCCTCGGCCATGCGGTGGAAGACCGTGCCCATCGCCGCAGGTGACAGCAGGTTGACCCGGATGTTGAACCGGCCCCATTCGTGCGCTGCGCTGCGGGTCAGGCCGCGCAAGGCCGACTTGGTGATGTTGTAGTCGGAGTTCAGCCACGCGGCCGTCTCAACATCGATCGAATAGAAGTTGATGATCGATCCGCCGCCGCGCGCCGCCATATGCGGTCGCGCTGCCTGCATCGACCACCAGCCGGCCCACAGGCCCGAATGCAGTGTGGCATCCAGCATCTCGTCGGTCTTCTGCTCCAGCAGCACCTTGGGGCTGAGGGTGAAGGCGTTGTTGACCAGGATATCGATGCCGCCGAACAGTTCGACCGTCTTTTCGACCGCGCCCTGAATCTGTTCCTTGACCCGGACATCGGCCTTGATGACCTCGGCGCGGCCGCCGAGTTCCTCGGTCAACTCCTGTTTGATCGAGGCGCAGTAGTCGTCGTTGAACTCGGCGACGACGACGGTCGCTCCCTCGCGGATGAATTTGCGGGCGATGCCCCGACCGATGCCGCCGCCGCCGCCGGTGACCAGGGCGACCTTGCCGTCGAGCAATCCCATCAGCGAAGTTCCTCAGGCGTACGGATGGTCGTGCCCAGGATCGGGCCAACCAGTTCATGACCCCAGTAGCTGAGGCGTTCGGCGTTCAGTTCGAACGGGTCGCCCGGCCAGGGGTGGGTCTCGGCGATCACCTCGACGGCGAACCCCGACGGGGTGAAATGATAGAAGGAGAAATGCGGGTCTTGGGTGTGCTGACCCAGGGTCATCTGCACCGGGATCTGGCGTTTGTTGACGATGTCCCAGGTCTCGCCCACATCACGCAGGTCGCCGGTCAGCAGACCCATATGCTGGATGCCCATCCGGCCTGGCGCATGGCCATAGCCGATGTCGTGGCTGGTCAGGTTGTTGAGCCCGGCGCGATAGAAGCCGGTCTTGCCCTTGCCCGCGCCCGAACCGTACCACTGAAAACCCATGATATTGATCAGGAAGTCGTCGAGCTCCGGTCCGTATTCCGGGGTCATGACCACGACATGGCCAAAGCCCCGGCCGTAGGTGTTGAAGCCGCCGTGACGCCTGCCGGGCACGAAGGAATCCGGTTCACCCTTCTGGCCGTAAAAAAGCTCGTACTGATAGCCGACCGGATCCTTGAATCGGACCACGTCGCGAACGGCGCGGCGGGCGCGCAAGTCGTCGTTGCCGTGCTCGACAGCGATGCCCGCGTCTTCCAGCTTCTTCACCGCCTTCTCGAAGGCAATGCGGTTGACGCATTCCCAGCCGATATAGGCCAGCTTGTCGATCGGGCCGGGCTGGAAGGCGAATCGGTAACGACGGTCGTCCATGCGCAGGTACAGCGCCTCGGGCTCGTCCTCGGGCGATTTGGCGATGGCGAGGCCCAGGACCTCTGGGCCATAGGTTCGCCAGGCGTCGATGTTGGGGCTTTCAAAGCCCAGATAGCCGATACCCCGGATATCCATGGTCAGATCCTCAAGTCTTGCGGTGGGCTAACAGGCGGTCGTGCCGCCATCGATGATGATGTCGGCACCGGTGATGAAGGCGGCTTCGTCCGAGGCCAGGAAGGCGGCCATGCCGACCACGTCCTCGGGCTCGCCGGGGCGGCCGATGGGAATGCCGGCGATCAGCCCGGCCCGCACCGCAGGGTTCTCGACGAAGGCGCGAGTGCCGGGGGTGATGACGAAGCCGGGGCTGATGGAGTTGGCGCGAATTCCGAGCGGGGCCCCTTCCAGCGCCATCTGGCGGGTCATGGCGATGACGCCGCCCTTGGTCGCGTTATGGGCGACGGTGCCGTTGCCGCGCGATCCCTGCCAGCCGGCCGTCGAGGCCACATTGATGATCGACCCCCCCTGTCTGGCCAGATGCGGCCAGGCGTATTTGGTGGTCAGGAAGACCAGGTCGAGTTCGTTGCGGATCGTGAACCGCCAGTCCTCGACCGACAGGTCCGCGATGGAGCCGAACTTCGCGGCCGAGGCATTGTTATAGACGATGTCGATCCGACCGTGATCCGACACCGCCCTGTCGATCCAGGCCTGAGCGCCCTCCGGATCACCGAGATCGCAGACCATAGTGGT
The DNA here is from genome assembly GCF_027912515.1 of Brevundimonas sp. NIBR10. Taxonomy (NCBI): domain Bacteria; kingdom Pseudomonadati; phylum Pseudomonadota; class Alphaproteobacteria; order Caulobacterales; family Caulobacteraceae; genus Brevundimonas; species Brevundimonas sp. NIBR10. The sequence continues at coordinate 2,226,164 of NZ_CP115464.1, read as the reverse complement.
CATGACGCCGCCGGCCTCTGCGACCAGACGCGCGGTCTCCGCATCGGCCTCGGCATTCACGTCGCAGCCGACGACGATGGCACCGTCGGCCACGAAGCGGAGTGCCGCCGCCCTTCCCTGCCCGCCCCCGGTGCCCGAGATAACGGCGACACGGCCGTCCAGACGACAGGTCATGCCGTTGTCTCCGCCTGGGCGTCTCGTGCGTCGAGAGCCGTCCGGATGGCGGCGTGTTTCTCGCGCGTCAGTGGATAGGTAAAGGACAGCCAGGCACCAAGCAGGAACAGCACCGCCGACGGACCGGCGAACACCATCTCCAGCCCGGAGATGGCCTCGGGCGTATTGGCGGTCATCAGTCCAGGCTTGTATCCGACCATGGCCAGCGCCGCGAAGGACAGGCCGACCGCCAGCGCACCGCCCAGCTTCCAGCTGCTGATGAGCAGGGCATAGAGGACGCCGGTCTGGTCCGAGCCAGTGTCCAGCCTCAGTTCATCGCCGGCATCCGCCATCATGGCACGGGGCAGAAGGTTGAATGCCCCGAACGACAGACCCCAGCCCATCATGCCCAATGAGACCGCGATCAGGTTGCCGTCCGGAAGGAAGACGAAGACGACGCTGACGATCGCCGCCAGCAGGCCGGTGATCCCCAGCACGAAGTGCTTGTCCAGCCGCCTCGCCAACCAGGCCACGGCGGGGACGGTGATCATCGCCGTGACCACCTGGGCGATCAGGACGACGCCGACCGCGCTGCGATCCAGCCCCTTGGCGGCCGTGACGAAGAAGACCAACATGGCCGAGGCCGTACCGAAGCCCAGGCCGAACAGCAGGTCGATGGCCGCGATGCGGAACACAGCTTTGCGGCCGACGACGGCGAGATACTCTTTGATACCTACGATGTGTCGCTGGGCGGAAGCGGCGGCCTCAGGCACCCGCCAGGCCGCAAGCGCGACTGCGGGGGCCATCAGGACGATGATGATCCAACCCATGATCTGGGTCGGGGCCATGCCCGTGTCGCCGAGCGACTTGAGCAGGATGGGAAAACCCATGACCGTCAGGATTCCCAGCAGCGAAGCGAACTGCAGCCAGGCATAGACGCGCGATCGCCCGTCGTAGCTGGCCGCCAGTCCCGACGCCAAAGCCAGTTGCGCAAGAGACAGGACCGACCAGCCGAGAAAGGCCGCCGTCAGCGTCAGCAGCAGATAGATCGGCCCGACACCCGGCTTGGCCATGAACAGCAGATAGACCGCCAGCATCAGGGCCGGAGCCCCGAAGATCAGCCACGGCCGGTAGCGACCCCAGCGACTGCGCGTCCGATCCATAGCCGCCCCGATCAAGGGATCGACGACGATGTCGAAGATGCGCACGCCGGTGAAGATCAGCCCGATGACGGCCAGCGGCAGGCCCAGCACGGTCGCGTAGTGCTCGGGGATCATCACCACCAGCGGCAGCGACAGGGCCGTCAGCGGAATACCCATGAGCGACAGCGACAACAGCCCCGGCAGCTTGCGTCCGCCTGCTGGCGCGGCCGCCGGGTTCGCGGCGACGGTGGGCGCGGTCATCCCGTGACTGGTTCCACGACCAGGGCCGATTGCGGGCAGGACTCGGCACCTTCGATGGCCCGTTCCAGCAGTTCCGGCGGAACGATATCCATCGTCAGGACCACCAGCCCGCCTTCGAGCTGATAGATTTCCGGGCAGATTTCGACGCACGTCCCATAGCCGCAGCACGAACCGCGATCGGCGACAACGCGATGGGCGATAGCTTGTGAACTCATAGTCATCCTCCGTGCCGGGAGTCCCTTGGGGACTTCTCCGGGGGCGCTCGGCCCGTCGTTCCTCGTTGAATCGAAGAGTTGCATTTTCTATACAGAAATGCCACCTCTGTTCAAAATTATATGGCGCAAGTCGCCGCGGAGGACAACCATGCTGGACCGGACACGGACGACGCTTTCGGACGGGACAACGATCGACGACCTGATCAATGTGCAGACCCGAGAGGTACAGCTGCGCGCGATCTCGGATCCCGAACTCTACGACATCGAGATGCGCAAGGTGTTCGGGAAAACCTGGCTCTTGCTCGGTCACGAGAGCGAGATTCCGGCCTCGGGCGACTTTATCACCCGGCTGATGGGATCGGACCCCGTCCTGATCACGCGCCAGAAAGACGAGACCATCAAGGTCATGCTGAACGTCTGTCCCCACCGGGGTATGCGCGTTTGCGTCAACGACGCCGGCAACGCCAAGGTCCACACCTGCATCTATCACGGCTGGGCGTTCAAGAACGACGGCGACTTCATCGGCGCGCCCGTGGCGGGCGAACAGATGCATGGTACGATTCTGCCCAAGGAAAAGCTCGGCCTGACCCAGGCGCGCGTCCACATCTACGGCGGCCTGATCTTCGCCACCTGGAATTTCGAAGGCCCCTCGTTCGACGAATTCCTCGGCGAGATGAAGTGGTACTACGACATGCTGTTCTGCCGGACGGACAACGGCCTTGAGGTCCTGGGTCCGCCGCAGCGCTTCACCATCAAGGCCAACTGGAAAACGGCCTGCGAGCAGTCCGCCTCCGACGGTTTCCACACGCTGACGCTCCACCGCTGGCTTGGCGAGTTCGCCAAATTCGGCGATGGCGACCTGACCACCTCGATGTACGGCACCGAAGTGAGCTCCCTGCAGGGTCACTCCCTGCGCTGCATGCCCGTAGCGAACAAGTTCAAACAGGCCAAGGATTTCCGGGACGGAAACCTGACGATCGCCGAGAAGCTGGCCATCGTGCCCCCCCCCGGCATCACCAAGGAAATGCTGCCCGAGCTGGTCCGCAACCTGACGCCGGAACAGCTGGGCCTGTTGGTCGATAGCCCGCCTCAGGTCGGCGGCATGTTCCCCAACGTCCTGATCGCCTTCATCTATGTGCCCCAGCCGGACGGCGAGATCATCGGCCTGACCTCGCTGCACACCTATATCCCCAAGGGTCCGGACGAGCTGGAGTTCTGCAACTACATCCTCGCTGAAAAGGACGCCCCCGAGGAGCACAAGCAGAAGGCGCTGCAGTTCGCGGTACGGATGCTGGGCACCTCGGGCATGGTCGAACAGGACGATTCCGACACTTGGCCGCACATCACACAGACGGCCAAGGGTGCCGCCGCCCGCAACATCACGATGAAGTATCAGGCCGTCTGCACCACCCCGCCCCGGCCCGACTGGCCCGGCCCGGCCCTGGTCTATGAAGGCTTCACCAAGGACGACACCCAGTGGAATTGGTGGCTGGCCTATCGCGACCTGATGAACGCCCCGGCTTGATCATCGCAGACATCATCAGGATACCATCGCCATGACCATGAACGCCGTCATCCCCACCGACGTCAGCGTCGCCGAGGAGGCTCCCTTCCGTCCCAACCGCGTCCCGGTCGGGTCACCCGCCTACAACCAGATCGCCGAGTTCCTGTACGAGGAGGCCTGGCTGCTGGACGAGATCCGCCTCAAGGACTGGGTCGCGCGGCTCGATATCGACCTGCGTTATACCTGCCCGGTGCGCCAGACGCGATCCTTGGCCCAGAACGCTCAGTCGATCGTCCGCACCGTGATGCATTTCGACGAGACCTATGCCTCGATCAGGGGCCGGGTCGGCCGCATCACCGACACCAAGAGCGCCTGGGCCGAAGATCCGCCCTCGCGTACCCGTCGTCTGGTGACCAACATCCTGGTCGAATCGACTGAGGATCCGGACGAATTCGAGGTGAAGAGCTACCTGCTTTGCAGCCGTAGCCGGTTCGAGGAGACGACGTTGCTGATGCTCAGCTGCGTCCGCAACGACCTGCTGCGTCGCCACGGCGCCAGCTTCAAACTGGCCCGGCGCGAGATCATCGTCGATCAGACAGTCCTGGGCTTCCCGAACCTCGCCATCTTCCTCTGACGGCGACGATCCGCTGACGTCAGCGCCGCCCGCTTGCGCGGGCGAGCGCCGACGCGTGCCTCACACTTCCGATATCAGGAGCCGCCTATGCGCGCCGCCGTCATCTCCGGCAACGGAGCCGCCCCGGTCCTTCAGGACTTCCCCGAACCGACGGCCCAGGAAGGATCGGTCCTGATCGAGGTCGATACCGCAGGGCTCGGCGGCTGGGACGTGCTGGGGGCCTATCGCCTGGGCGTCCAGTATCCGTGCGTGATCCGGGGCGAAGGCGTCGGCCGCGCCGAGGACGGTCGCCGCGTCTATTTCGGGGAACGGTCGGTCGCACCCTGGGGTGCTTGGGCGGAGACGACCGTCGTCCCAGTCGCCGAAGTCTGGGACGTGCCCGACGACATCGACGACCGGACGGCCATCACCATGGGCATCGCCGGCACCGGCATCCTGATCCCGCTGGAGGCCGCAAAGATCCAGCCGGGCGAGAGCGTGCTGATCCTTGGGGCCACCGGAGTCCTGGGCCAGATCGGCCTGCAACTCGCCAGAACTCTGGGGGCCGGCCGAGTGGTTGCCGCCGCCCGCAGCCAGGCCGGGCTTGACCGCCTGATGGAACGAGGCCTCGCCGACGCCGTCGTGGCCATGGGCGGCGACAACGACACCGAAGCGCTCAAGGTCGCGTCGGGCGGGGACGGGTTCGACGTCGTCCTCGACCTTGTGTTCGGCAAACCCTTCCTATCGGCGGTCAAGGCGACGAAATGGGGCGCGCGTCTGATCACCATCGGCACCGGCGCGGGTCGTACGGTGGAGCTCAACATCGGCGACCTGCTGTTCCGGACCCTGACCTGCATCGGCACCGGCCAGCGCCCGGCGGCCGACCGCGAGCAGATCTGGCGACGACTGCTGGCCATGCAGAAGGATCAGGCAATCGAGGTCGATTACATCGACTATGACTTCGCGGATTCCGCCGAGGCCTGGGCCGCCCAGGTCTCCGGCCCCCACGCCAAGATCACGGCGAAGGTGCGCTGATGATCGGCGCGGAGGATGCATATAGCCCCCGCGCCAATCGCCATTCGCAGGCGTCAGCCGGCCGCCAACGCCTTGTCGATCGCGCCGACCAGTCGGGGATCGGCGGCGTCGATGTCCGGGGCGAACCGGCCGATGACCTGACCATCACGGCCGACCAGGAATTTCTCGAAATTCCACACCACCTCGCCGGGTCCGCCCGTGGCGATGCCGTAGCCGTTCAGCCGCTCGCGCATCGGGCCGTCGCCGACGGCCTCGGTCTTGACCGCCGTCAGGCCGGCGTAGAGGGGATGGATGTCCTCGCCCTTGACGCTGATCTTGGAATAGAGCGGAAAGGTCACGTCGAAGCTGGTCTGGCAGAAGCTCGCGATCTCCTCATCCGAGCCCGGCTCCTGGCCGTTGAAGTTGTTCGCCGGAAACGCCAGCACTTCCAGGCCGTCCGCCGCCTTGGCGCGGTACAGGGCCTCGAGCCCTTCGTATTGCGGCGTCAATCCGCATTTGGACGCGACATTGACGATCAGCAGAACCTTGCCGGCGTGGTCGGCCAGGGTGTCCGCACCGCCGTCGTTGCGGGTCAGGGGAATGGCGGTGATCGCGTCGCTCATGTCGGCTCCAACTGGTCTGGACGGCGGTCGCCGCCTTGCCCGGAAACCCTAGCAAATCGCCCGCCGGACCGCGCTCGAAATCCGGCTCGCCGCGCCAGAAATCGAAGGAAATCCAGGCCATGAAACGCGCTCCGATCGACATCGTCGGCGACTTCCTCGACATCTGGTCCGCAGGGCCCGAACCGCTGGAAGCCGCGATCCGCGCCCTGTTCCGGCCCGACACCGAATGGGTCAACATGGGCCTGTCGAAGACCGTCGGGGCCGGCGAGGCCCTGGCCATGGGCGCGAAATTCGAGGCCGCCATGGGCTATGCCAAGATCTTGGTCGAGACCCTGCATATCGCCGCCCACGGCAATGTCGTGCTGACCGAACGCATGGACCGGCTAGTCGCCGCCGACGGCCGCGAGATCGGCGCCTTTGCCATCGCCGGGATTTTCGAGTTGGACGACGACGGCAAGCTGATCCGCTGGCGCGACTACACCGACCCGTCGGCCATTGCGCTGATCCACGGCCATTGATTGCAACGATCGTCTCCGTTCGATGGACAATTTGATCAGAATACTATTCTGTATTTGAAACAGATCGCGCCCATGAGGCCGGCTATTTCGCGGGAAGGAAGACCGATGAGCACCGCCCAGATGACCCCCAACAAGGACCTTGCCGAAGGCTTCGCCCAGGTCGGTGCCCTGTTCGCCGGCGACGACCGGAACATCGAGGAAATCTACCGCGATCACCGCGCCAACATGCCGGTGATGCAGGGAGACATCTGCGCTGAACTCGGGGCTGCGTCGTTCGCAGGCGACACCGGCCGCCCGATCTACACCATCTTCAGGCACGCCGACGTCATGAAGGTGTTGCGTGACACCAAGACCTATACCAGCGGCATCCTGATGGAGACGGGCCTGGGCCAGTTCCTGGACGGGCTGATGATCACCGGCCTGGACGGCGACGAGCACCGCCAGCTGCGCGGCATTCTGCAGCCGTCGTTCACACCGGCGGTGATGGAGGAGTGGCGCGAGACCTATATCCGGCCGCTGATCCAGAAGTCCTTCATCGAGCCGCTGGTGCCCCAGGGCAAGGCCGAGCTGGTATCGACGGTCGGCGTGATGTTCCCGATCCATGTGGTCTATGCGGTGCTGGGGTTCCCCGACGACGATCCGGCAGCGCTCGAGACCTTCGCCACCAAGGCGCTCAAAGTGCTGGGCGGCATGGCCAATGATCCCGAGGCCAAGCGTGCGGCCTTCCAGGCCTTCCAGGAACTGTACGATCCCACTCTGGCCGCCGTTCAGGCGCGCCGCGCGTCCGGTGCCGAAGGGTCCGACCTTATCAGCCGCCTGATCCGCGCCGAGTTCGAGGGCCGGACCCTGAACGACCACCAGATCACCAATTTCGTGCGGATGATGCTGCCGGCCGCGTCGGAAACGACCTCGCGGACCTTCGCGATCATGATGACCCATCTGTTCGACCATCCCGAGGTGCTGGAACGTCTGCGCGCCGACCGCTCGCTGATGCGCAAGGTGCTGGACGAGAGCGTCCGCCACGACGCCGTCGCCACCTTCAAGGTGCGCGAGACCCAGACCGAGGTCACGCTCCAGGACGTCACCATACCCAAGGGAGCGATCATCTCGGCCTGCGTCGGCTCGGCCAATCGGGACGAGACCGTGTTCGAGAACCCCGACGTGTTCGACATCGACCGCAAGCAGATGGCGGCCTTCGGTTTCGGCTTCGGTGCGCATATGTGCGTCGGGATGTGGCTGGCCAAGGTCGAGATCGAGGAGGCGGTGGGCCTGCTTCTCGACTTGATGCCCAACCTGCGGCTCGACCCCGACTATCCTCGCCCGGTGGTGCGCGGCGTGTCCCTGCGCGGGCCGGACGCGGTCCATGTGGTGTGGGACGTTCCCTGATCTATCGACACCGCCGAAATGACGACCAAGGCCCCCGCCATCCGGCGGGGGCCTTTTTGGTTGGGCGCGCCCCTCCCCTCCCATGAAAAAGCCGCCGACCGGTTTCCCGATCGGCGGCAAGGTTCAACAGGAGACGTTGGGTCTAGAAGCGCTTGGTCAGGGAGGCACCGTAGGTCGTGGGCTCGCCGATGAAGGCGGTCGCGAAGCCAAGGCCGGCCGCATAGACATCGGCGAACTGGCGAGTGTTGTATTCCTCGCCGGTCAGGTTCTTGCCGTAGATCGCGAACTCGACGTTCTGGGCGTCGAACTCGATGGCGAAGCGGGCGTTCAGCAGGCCATAGCCCGGAGTGCGGGTGATATCGTTGGACGCCGCATAGATCGCCTTGGTCGCAGCCGACTGGTTCACCGACGGAGTGACCGGGTTGTAGAACTGACGGCCCAAGTACGAATAGTCGACGTGCAGGGTCACCGCGCCGAAGGACGTCGGCAACACCTGGGTGGCGCCCAGGTTGAACTGGATCTTGGGAAGCTGCGGCAGTTCCTCGCCGCTGCGATCGACGGGGCAGATCGACGCCGTGCCCGCCGGGTTCAGCGTACAGCCCGTGAAGCCGACGCCGGGAACGGCCTGCCGCTCGATGAAGGATCCGCTTTCGTATTCTCCGTCCATCAGGCTGACGTTCGAGGTCAGTTCCATGCCCGACCAGGGGCGATAGGCACCTTCCAGCTCGATACCATAGACGCGCGCGTTACCGGCGTTGACGATGAACTGGGTGCTCGCGCCGGCCGGTGTCAGGGCGGCGGCGTTGCGCTGAACGTCCGATTGCCACGAATGGAAGACCGCGACGTTGGTGCGCAGACGGTTCTCGAGCCAGGTCGCCTTGAGGCCGGCTTCCAGGTCCTTGACGGTTTCCGGCTCGAAGGCCGGCAGGCCGCCGGCGCGGGTGTTCCAGCCGCCGGACTTGGAGGCGCGGCGGGTCTGGACGTAGGCGAACACGTCCTCGTTGATCTGCCAGTCCACGCCCAGGGTCCAGGCAGGGTAGTCGAACTTGACCTCCTGGGTCTGGGTACAGACGCCGACGACGTCGGGCGTGGGCACGTTACAGGTGCCGGGCAGGCCCCAGACCGTGAAGTTGTGCAGCTCGGTGTCGCGGCTGTCCCAAGTCCAGCGCAGGCCGGCGGCGATGCGCACCGAATCCGTCAGCTGGTAGTAGCCCTGGCCGAAGACGCCGGCCGACTGGTTGTGGACGTCCGCCAGGTTCTGGCCCGCCAGTCCGGCATTGGGACGCGAGACGGCGTTGTAGGGCAGGAAGCCGAAATTCTGGGAACGGCTGAACTCCAGGCCTTCTTCATTCGAGAAGTAAACGCCTGAGATATAGGTGAATTTATCACCGACCGAACCGCTGATCTGGAGCTCCTGCGACCACTGGTCAGAGCTGTAGCCGGCCCAGGTCGTCAGGATCGGGACGGGCGTCCCGTCCGTGTCGATGATGCCGTCGGTGTCGCTGAAGCGGTAGGCCGTGATGGACTTGAGGGTCGCGTTGCCCAGATCCAGCGAGGCATTCAGGCTGAAGCCATAGGCCTCCAGCTGGTTGCCGAGCGGTCGGCTGTACAGGGCGCGCACCTCGGCGGGCAGGGTCGCGAACGTCGGCGTGTTCGGCACGAGGAAGCCGGTCGCATAGCTGCTGTAGAAGCCGTTCCGGTTATGAAGCGAGTTGTTCAGCGTCGTGGCCAGGCCGAACGCGCCGAACGATCCAGCCGGACCGAACAGTTCGGGCGCATAGGCGTGCAGGGCCGTGAACTGGCCGTTGTCCTCGATCTTGTTGTAGTCACCGGACAAGACCAGCTCCAGCCGATCGTCTTCATACTTGAGCTTGGCGCGGACGAAGTCGCTGTCCTGGTCCCAGACGTCCCGTCCCAGAGGGATACTGCGGCCGTAGCCACTGCGGCCCTTGGTGCTGGCGACGACGCGGGCGGACAACCGGTCGGTCAGAGGACCGTTCGCGACGAAGCTGGCACCGACCTGGTCATAGCTGCCGGCCTCGACCTTGATCAGGCCGCTGTAGTCCTGGCTGGGATCGGCGCTCAGGATGTTGACGGCACCGCCGATGGTGTTGCGCCCGAACAGGGTCCCTTGCGGACCGCGCAGAACCTCGACGCGTTGCAGGTCGAACAGGTCGGTCAGGCCCTGGGACGGGCGGGCGATGTAGACGCCGTCCACATAGATGGCGACGGCCGGATCGTTCGACACCAGCGCCTGCAGATTGCCCTGGCCACGCATGGCGACGAAGGCGAAGCCAGAGGAGGACGGCGCGCCGGTGGCGATCGACAGGCTGGGTGTGGTGCGTTGCAGGTCGGTGACGTCGGATACCTGGGCCCGCTCCAGCGCCTGGGCGTTGATGGCCGTCACCGCGACAGGTGTCGATTGCAGGTTTTCTTCCGTCCGACGCGCGGTCACGACGATCTCATCGAGCTGGTCCGACTGAGGCTGCGATGCCGCGCTCTGGGCGAAGGCCGGAGCGGTCAGGGCTGTGCAGGCGAGAAGACCCAGAGCCCCGCTTCGACGGACCATTCTGGACACACGTACGCTGTTTGAGACTCTCATCGCAACCTCCCCGGTGGGGTCTATCGCCCCGCGTTTCACAGCTGCCGGAAGGCGCTGCGTTGAGGATAAACTAAACAGATTTGGAAATCTGTCGCAAGAATAAAAATCTAGGGTAAGAATGATTCCGCCTTATGATCGGGCGCGTGGCATGAACCGCGCGCTTCCGACCCAGGTCGCCGACCGACCGTCGATGTGAAGTGGGCCGAGCCCTCGGAGATGATCCCATGAGTGACACGACCGCCCTGTCGGGCAAGCGAATCATCGTCACCGGTGCAGCCCGGGGTATCGGTGCCAGCGCAGCCCGAGCCCTGGCTTTTGCAGGTGCCCGGGTGACCGCGCTCGACGTCGAGGAGCGTCCGGCCGAAACGACTCATGACGGGCGTCTGAGCCAGGACCTGTGCGACGTCTCCTCCCGTAGTTCAGTCACAGCGGCCTTCGACCGGGCCGTCGGGGCGATGGGTGGATTGGATGTGCTTGTCCACGTCGCCGGCGTTCAACGCTATACGCCTGCTGAGGCCATCACCGACGACGAGTGGGATCTGGTGGTCGGCGTTAATGCGCGCGGCACGATGATCACCAACCAGGCAGCGTTCGCCCACCTGAAGGACGGGGGCGGACGAATCGTCAACTTCGCCTCGGCGGCCGGGGCGCTCGGTCTGCGCGGCTGCGCCCACTATGCGGCCTCGAAGGGTGCGGTCCTGGCCTGGACGCGCACCATCGCCCAGGAGTGGGGCCCTTACGGGATTTCTGCCAATGCCGTCGCGCCCGGAATGTGGACGCCCATGTACGACACGACGCGCGCGGGCATGACGCCCGAACAACTCGAGGCTCACGATCGCGGCATGGCGACCATGATCCCGCTGGGCGGCAAGCTCGGAGACCCCGATACGGACATGGCACCAGTACTGGTCTTCCTGGCCAGCGACGCCTCGCGCTTCATCACCGGCCAGACCCTGGCGGTCGACGGCGGCCTGATGATGGTGCGCTAGACCAGCCGCACATCCAGGTCGGTGCGGATTCGGGGCGCGTCGATGATCGGGTTGGTCAACACGCCGACCCCCTCGATCTCGACCCCGACGACGTCGCCCGGCACGAGCCACTTCGGATTGGGCGAGCCGGCGGCGACGCCCGAGGGCGTGCCCGTCGCGATCAGATCACCGGGATAGAGGGTGAAGATCGTCGACATCAGATGCACCAGATGCGCCACATCCCAGTGCATCTCGGCGATGTCGGCGCTCTGACGCAGATCGCCGTTGACGTGGGTCGTCAGACGCAAGCCCTTGCACCCGGGCGGCAGTTCGTCCGCCGTCACGATCTCGGGGCCGAACCCGCCGGTGTTCAGGAAATTCTTGCCCGCCGTAACCGCCGACGGGATGTAGTTGTAGGCCCTCACACTGCCGTCGTTGTGGCAGGTGTAACCGGCGACGTGAGACAGGGCCTCGTCGCGGGAAATCATCCGCCCTCCCCTGCCGATCACGATCATGAGTTCGCCCTCGTAGTCGAGCGTGTCCGAGGCCTCCGGCCGCCAGATCGGCTGGTTGTGCGCCACCATGGAGTCATGCGTCCGCAAGAACATTCCGGGGAATTTCTGCGTGTCGGCCTTCATCTCTTCGACGTGCTTCATGTAGTTCTTGCCCAGGCCGATAATTTTGTCCGGCCGGGCGATCGGCGTCAGGTGGCGCAATCCCTCCAGTGGATGACGCGCATCCGCGCCTGAGTCCGAGGCGGCCCTCTTAGCGGCGAGCAAGGCGTCAGGGCCGGCCGCCAGCAGGGAGCGGATGTCGCGTGGCAGGTCGGGTGCCGCGACAGTCAGGTCGACGACCTCGTCGCCGAGGCGGACCCCCGTGGTCGCCACGCCATTCAGCTCAAACGACAGCAGTCGCATCGACGTCTCCCTTTGCGTTCATCGGCCTCAGCGGACCATCAACATTCCGCCGTCGATGGGAATGATCTGGCCGCTGATAAAGCGTGCGCCCGGTGACGCCAGAAAGGCCATGGCCGGCACCAAGTCCCGCTCCACGTCGCCCAGTCGTCCGCCCAACGGAATCGTCCTGGCCTTCGTCGCATCGTGGTCGGCGAGGTCGTTGGCGGTCATGTCGGCACGGGTCCGGTCGTACATCGGAGTCCAGATCGCCGGCGCTATGCAGTTGGCGGAGATGCCGTAGCCCCCCCATTCCGCGGCGATGGTGCGGGTCCAGGCCACCACAGCCCCCTTGGCCGCCGCATAGGCCGCCTTGGTCGGATGGCCCCGGACCCCGGCGGCGGAAGCGAAGTTCAGGATGGCACCGCCATCGTCCTTCAGGTGCGGGAAGGCAGCCCGATTGACCAGGAAGGTTCCCGTGGCATTGGCCGCCATGACTCGGTTCCAGACGTCCAGGGTCGTGGTCGCCGCAGCCCCACCGGTCGCGACGCCCGCCGCATGGATCAGAACATCGAGGCCACCCAACCGTTCGGCGGCCCGATCGACGGCACCCTGGATCGAGGTTTCGTCGGCGACGTCGGCGGCCTCGAACCCGGCAGCGCCCGCCTCGTTCGCGATGTTAGCGCCCGCCTCGGCCGAAAGGTCGATGGAGACGACCGCCGCCCCCAGACCGGGAAAGGCCTGCACCAGAGCCTGGCCCATGCCGCTGGCCCCGCCCGTGACGATGATGCGGCGACCCGCGAGTGACACGATCGACATCCCGATGCTCCATCGTCACGCTGGAAAAAAAGCGGCGCGGTCCGGGAGGAACCGCGCCGTCGTCACGACCCGAACGCGCGGGTCAGGCTGGAAACCTCAGAAGGCGTAGTGGAGGCTGACGCCATAGGTCCGGGGGCTGCCCACCACGATGGAGTTGAAGTTGGCCGCCGCGAACGAGCCCGACCGCGCCGCGAAATACTCGTCCGTCAGGTTCTTGCCGTAGGCGGCCAGAGTGATCGGTGCGTTGGCGAAGGTGAAGGACAGCTGGGCGTTCAGCAGACCATACCCTTCCTGACTGATCGAGCGGCGCTGGAAATCAGTCAGCGGGACCGGCCCCGTGCCCGTGATCGACACCGTGTTCAGGAAGAAGACTTCGGACCGGTAGTTGTAGTCGGCGTGCAGGTCAAGGCGGCCGGCCGAGAGCTCGATCGGATAGTCGGCGCTGAATGAGTAGGTGGTCTTTGCCACCGTCGGGATTTCCGACCCTTTGTAAGGCCCCTCGGTGAACTCCGGATGGATCAGGCCCAGGGAGGCGTTCAGGCGCAGATCGCCCAGCAGGGCCGTCGCCTCGAACTCGCCGCCGTAGATCTCCGCCGTCCCCGAGTTGAGCACGGCGATGATGACCGGGCTGGCCGACAAGATGGCGTTCTGTTGGATGTCCTCGAAGGTCGAGAAATAGCCGCTCAGCCCCATCCGCAGACGGTTTTCGAAGAAGGTCAGCTTGGCGCCGGCCTCATAGCTGGCGACGCTTTCCTCGTCGAACGGGCGATAGAAGGCGGCGGTCGTGCCGCTGGCCTGCTGGAAGCCGCCCGAGCGGAAGCCCTTCGAGAATTTCGCGAACAACAAGCCGTCGCCCGGCAGGCGGTAGTCGAGCCCCACCGTGAACGGGACCGTGTTGAACTCGATGTCGGCAGGTGTGTAGAGGCAGCTGCCGGGCGCTTCGTTCAGGCCGATCGCGGTGAACGGACAGGCGGCCGGGGTGATCGCGGTCGCCGCCGGCTCTGCGACCAATGCCGCTCCGGCGACGGCGAAGCGTGCCGGCGTATAGGTCATGCCCCGCGTGTCCTTCACGGCGCGAACGCCGCCGGTGAGGCGCAGACGCGGCAGGAGTTCGTAGCTGAGCTGGGCAAAGACGCTCATCGATTCGTTGTCGGGCCGGATCGTGTTGTCCTGGATCGCTGTCGGCACCCGGGTGATCGGCGAGTTGCGGATCTGCTCGCGGAAATAATAGGCGCCGGTGGTCCAGTTCAGACGGTCGGCGAAGGCCGTGCCCGTGAGCTGAAGCTCCTGCGACACCTGATGGCCGTCCAGCTCGAAGACCCGCACGTCGGCGGTCGGGATCGGCGTGCCGTCAAGGTCGGACGCGCCCTCGAAATTGACGTTGCGATAGGCCGAAATCGACTTCAGCGTCGCCGAGCCCAGTTGCGCGGTGATCGTGCCGGTGAAGTCATAGACCTCGGAATCGTTGACGGGGTTGTAGCCCGCCTGGCTGACCCGTGTTTCGGCGGGTGCGACGTACGGCGCATACACCGCCGCCGACAGTCCGGCCTGATAGGAGTTCAGCACCCACAAGGGCTGATGGTTCGAGCCGGAATAGTGGTCGAAACTCAGGTCAACGCGCAGGTCGGGCGAGATGTCGGCGCGAACGCTGGCGCGCAGGAAGTCATCGTTCTGGTCCGCCACGTCGCTGCGCAGCGTCGGATTATAGCCGTAGCCTTCGTGCTCGACGTGGCTGTAGACGAAGCGCGCCGCCAGTTTGTCGTCCACGAGCGGGAGGTTGACGATGCCCGTCGCGGTGATCGCATTGTAGTTGCCGTAGCCGACCTTCACCGATCCGCCGAAGTCGTAGGACGGCTTGTTTGTCGTGATGTTCAGCGCGCCACCGATCGTGTTGCGGCCGAAAAGGGTGCCCTGCGGACCGCGCAGAACCTCCGCCGAGGCGACGTCGACCATGGCGAAATTGCTGCCCTCTGGCCGGGCGTAGTAAAGGCCGTCGACATAGGTGCCCACTGCCTGGTCGACGTTCGGCAATACGCCGCCGGGCGCGACGCCGCGGATGGCCAGGATCAGGTCGTTGTTGCCATAGGGCGTGGCGGTGAAGGTGATCGAGGGCGCATTCTCGGTCAGGGAACGAACGTCCGTGATCTGACGACGGTCAAGCTCGCGCGCGCTGAAGGCAGTGACCGCTACCGGCACGTCCTGAAGTCGTTCCTCGCGCCGCTGGGCGGTGACGATGACCTCCTCCAGGCCCGTCGCCACCTCGGGGTCGGGCTGCGGGCCAACGGCCTGCGCCATCGCGAGGGTCGGCAGCCAGACCAGCGATGCGCCGGCGAACATCGCGGCATTCTTCATCGAGCGTGACATGTATTTCCTCCCCGTGCGCCTTATTCGCGCGTCCGCAACCTGAGCGACCCCTGACGGTCCGCACGGTCTCTTGTCGTTAGGGAAAGGACACCACAGCGAAAACTAAGTCAACTGCTTTAATCTGATATCCGAATGTCATTCTTGCTTTGAGATGCGAACGACACATCGAGCCGCACGAACCGCGCGGTTACCGACTGGGCTTGATGTCGGTCGTCTCGATATCCCAGGTGGTCGGCGTTGCGCCTTCGTCGCGAAGCTGGAACTTGAGGACCCGCCCCTGCGGATTGACGGGCAACTCCGGCCTGAACTCGATGTAGCGGGGCACGGCATAATAGGGCACGCGCCCCATCAGCCATCGGCACAGATCCTCTTCGGTCAGTGCAGCACCCGGCTTGAGCTTGGCCGTCACCTTCAGGTCGTCTTCCTGCATGTTCGACGGTACGGCGTGGACGGCGACCTGCTCGATCTCAGGGTGAGTCAGGATCGAGGTCTCCATCTCGAAACTGGAGATGTTCTCGCCCCGCCGACGCAGATAGTCCTTTTTGCGGTCAACGAAGTAGAAGAAGCCGTTCTCGTCGAACTTGCCGATGTCGCCGGTGTGGAACCACAGATTGCCCCAGACCTTGAGCGTGTCCTCGGGCCGACGCCAGTAGCCCTTGAAGATGATGTCGGGCAGCAGGGGCCGGCACACCACCTCGCCCGACGTCCCGGCAGGAACCTCGTTGTCGTTGTCGTCGAAGATGCGGACATCGAGCTCGGGCGCGGCCTTGCCGGAACATCCTTCCGCATAGGATCCGTCATCCGGCATCGAGGTCAGCAGCCCCTCGGTCAGGCCGTAGACGTTTGAGCCGATCTTTTTCGCACCGAACCGCTCGCGCCAGATCGCCTTGATCTCTTCGGGGAAGGGGTTGCCCTTGACGGTGTGGACCTGGCCGAAACAGCGCGCCATCGCCTCGTGCTCGTCGGCGCGCGCCAGCATGGTACCCAGCGAGCCCAGGATCGACACCACCGTCGCCCCCGACTTCTCGATGGCCGGCCAGAAGCCCGAGACCGAGAACTTCGGTGCGAACGAGATCGTCGCCCCCACCAGCATCACCGACACCACCCCCGTCGCCAGGGCGTTCATGTGGAACAGCGGCAAGGGGGTCCAGTAGATGTCGTCAGGTCCGAATGGTGCCGAGCGTGTCAGCATCCGCGCGAAATGGCACATCTGGTTGCCGGTGATCATGCAGCCCTTGGACGGGCCCGTCGTTCCGGAGGTATAGATCAGGGCGTTCAGCGCGCCGGGATCGGGCAGTTCGGCAAAGCCGCTGTCGTCGGTCCCGCGATGGTCGTCCAGGGCGGCGATGGTGAAGGCCGACCTCGTCGGTTCCTCGAACGCGCCCCGGACCAGAACGGTCGTCAAGGTCGTGAGCTGGTCCTCGATGTCGAGCACCCGCTGGAGATATTTGGCCTCACACACCAGCAGGGTCGCACCGGCGTCCTCGATCTGGTGGCGCAGGAACTGGCCGATCAGGGCGGTGTTCAGCGGCACGCTGATGACCGAGATCTTGTTGGCGGCGATCCAGGTCGTGATCGCATCGACATTGTTGTCCAGCATCGACACGATCGGCAGGCCGGCGATCAGGCCGAAGTCCTGAAGCACATGGGCGAACCGGTTGCTGGTCCGGTCGAACGCGCCGTAGGTGTGCTTTTCGCCGCTGAAATCCAGGAAGATCTTGTCCGGATGGGCCTCGACCGCGCGGCGCAGGGCGGCGATCGGCGTGTCCCGGGGGCCTGTGCGCCAACCCGCCTGCGTGCTGCTGTTCATCGCGTTCATTCGTCCACCCTTGGCCCGGACGGGTCAATCCGTCGCCCCGGGCCAGACCCACGACGCCGGCGACACGCCTCGCCTTCCTCGTCCCTACGGCCCTGCCGTCTCGCCCTCAGTTGACCTGAATGCCGGACAGGAACCGGACCCCGCGCTGTAGGATCATGGAAGCGAAACTAGCCGGGTCGCCCCGGCCGGTCCAGCAATATTCTGATACTAGTCATCCATTCTGTTTTCAGAACTCACGATCCCGACCACGATCTTGCCGTTCGCGCCGCGCGACGCCAGCCGCCCGATCGCCTCTCCGCCCCGCTCCAGCGGATAGCGTTCCGAGACCAGCGGCCTGATACTCCCCTCGGCATAGAGTGCCATCAAGTCGCGCATGTCCTGGGCCCCCGCCAGCGGGTTGCGCGCCATCCAGGCACCCCAGAAGACGCCGACGATCTGGGCGTTCTTCAGCAGGATGAGGTTCATCGGGATGGACGGAATGCCTGCCGCGAACCCTACCACCAGATGACGCCCCTCCCAGGCGATCGACCGGAACGCCGGCTCGGCATAGGCACCGCCGACGGGATCCAGGATGATGTCGGCCCCCGCCTCGCCACACGCGGCCTTCAACGCCTGGCTGAAGGCCTTGGCCCGCACGGCATCCGACAGGTCGCGATCATACAGCACCCCGGCGTCGGCACCCCTGGCCAGGGCGGCATCGAGCTTTTCCTGCGACGATGCCGCGGCGACGACCCTGGCACCGAGAGCCTTGCCCAGTTCGACCGCCGCCAGCCCGATCCCGCCCCCGGCACCCAGCACAAGCAGGGTCTCGCCTGCGCGGATTGAGGCCCGGCCGACCAGGGCATAGTAGACGGTGCCGTAGGTCACCTGAAACGCCGCCGCCTCATCGAACGGCATGGCGTCCGGAATCACGGTGCAACGCTCCGCGGACACGACCACGACCTCGGCCATGGCACCGAACGGCAGGGACGCCGACACCCGCTGCCCTACGATCGGCGCCGTGACGCCGGACCCCACGGTGCGCACGACACCCGACAACTCGCTGCCAGGCGAAAATGGCCGGGGCGGCCGGAGCTGATATCGATCCTCGATCACCAGCACGTCGGGAAAATTGACACCACAGGCGTGGACGGTGATCGCGACCTGACCTGCGCCCGGGACCGGCTCATCGATCTCGCGGACCAACAACGTTTCCGGACCGCCCGGCGTCACACTCTGAAGGGCTCGCACCGCAAATCTCCCATCGCGCCGCAGGACTCGCAGGTCCCGCTCTCGCCCTATCGGCCGGCGCGACCTTGGACAAGCAAATATATTCTGGTGTTAGAACGTCGTTTCGCTTGCCGAATTACGATCGCCGTTCTAGCCTTTCCGAAACAGACGCCGCTCCAAGCGCGCCCGGAGGATAGCAGTGCCCGTCATTTTCCGCACCACGGCGACGCCGGATTCAGGCTGCAGGGCGGGTCTGTAGACATGCCCACCACCTCGACTTCGCCGCTCGCCAAGGGTGCCTGGTACACTCTCTTCATCCTGACTCTGGTCTATATCTCGAACTCGATCGACCGGACGGCGATGTCGATCCTGATCGAGCCGGTGAAGGCCGAGTTCGACCTGTCCGACAGCCAGCTGGGCCTTCTGACCGGCCTCGCCTTCGGGGTGACCTATGCGCTGGCGGGCATTCCGATGGGGTGGCTGATCGATCGGGTCAATCGAACCAAGCTGCTGGCGGCCGTCGTGGCGACCTGGAGTCTGTGTACCGCCCTGTGCGGCTTCGCCCAGAGCTATCCGGCCCTGGTCATGGCCAGGCTTGCGGTCGGTGCCTCGGAGTCTGCGGCGGCGCCCACGGCCATGTCGATGATCGCCGATCTGTTTCCGAAGAACCGCCGGTCTACCGCCATGGGCATCTTCTGGACCAGCACCGCCTTCGGCACCGCCATCAGCCTGGTGCTAGGCGGTGTGATCGCGGCCAACTACGGCTGGCGGGCCGCCTTCTTCGTCGCCGGTGTACCCGGGCTCATCCTGGCAGTACTGATCCTGCTCACCGTCCGCGAACCGATCCGCGAACGCGGCCTTGCCGACAAGGCGGGCGACCCTGCACCGTCGATGTTCCAGACGCTCAAGTTCGTCTGCGCCAATCCGACCGTGTTCCATCCCTTCGCGGGTATCGGCCTGGCCTCCCTCGCCATGTCGGGCGTGCCCGTCTGGGCTGCGTCCTTCCTGGTGCGGACCCAGGACTTCACCCTGCCACAGGCAGGTCTCATGGCCGGGCTGGGGGTCGGGATCTTCGGCGCGATGGGATCGCTGCTGGGCGGCCCTCTGGGTGACGCCGTGTCGAAACGATGGGGTGTCCAGACACTACCGGCCGTCCCCATGGCGGCCTGCGCCATGGCCTGTGTGTCCGGTCTCGTGTTCGCGTTGGGATCATCGCTGATCGTCGTGGCCATCGGTTTCATCGTCTTCGAGATCGTCTCGCGCGCCTTCACCGCCCCGGCCTATGCAATCCTCGTCACCGGCGTGGAGCCACGGATGCGCGGCGTCGTCGTATCCTCTGTCCAGGCCGTGACCAACTTGATCGGATACGGGGTCGGGCCCCTGGTGGTGGGTGTCGTCAGCGACCGGGTAGGCGGGGCGAACTCTCTGAAGTTCGGCATCGCTGCGGTCATGATCTTTAGCCTGTGGTCCAGCCTGCATTTCCTGGCCGCCTGGTTTGCGGCGCGCAAATCGGAGCGATTCGTAGAAGGAGCTGCCGCGTGACCAGCAAACCGGCCCGATCCCTGAACACCCAGAGCGGCCGTCGAACGACCGCCGCACCCGACGGAGCCTGACCATGGCGGATGGATCTATCGAACGCGCGGTCCAGATTGAGCGCGTCAATCGCGTGGGCTGGGTGGTGCTGAACCGCCCCGGACAGATCAATGCGATCAACCCTGCGCTCCGGACCGAAGCGACGCAGGCGCTGGAACTTCTGGACCGGGACCCGGAGGTCGGCGTGATCGTCATCCGCGGCGCCGGCGAGCGCGGCTTCTGCGCCGGAGCAGACATCAAGTCCCAGAGCGATGCGACCTCTCTGCCCGCACTTCGCGAGGGCATGACGCCGGGCTGGATCGAGGTTCTGGACCGCGTCAGAAAGCCTGTCATCGCCGCCATACACGGCTTCTGTCTGGGCGGCGGGATAGAGATCGCCATGGCCTGTGACATCCGTATCGCGGCACCCAGCGCGGTGTTCGGCCTGCCCGAGACGGGCCTCGGCCTGATCCCTGGCGGCGGTGGCACCCAGCGGCTACCGCGTATCGTCGGTCTGGGCCGCGCGCTGGATCTGTTGCTGACCGGCGACCGGATCGACGCCGCCGAGGCGCACAGGATCGGCCTGGTCTCGCGCCTGTCGGCGTCGCCCGAGAGCCTGGTCGAAGAAGTCCAGGCGATCGCCGAGCGCATCGCCTCGAAACCCGCGGCCGCCTCGGCCTACGTCAAGGAGGCGGCGCGGGACGGTCTGGAACTCGACCTGCGCGCGGGGCTCAAGCTGGAGAAGGACCTGTTCGTCCTGCTCATGTCGACCGAGGACCGCAAGGAGGCCGCCGCCGCCTTCAAGGAAAAGCGCCCACCGGCGTTCACGGGGCGCTAGATGGACCGTCGTCGTCGCAGTCGAGGGGCCGTCGCATGAGAAAGCTTCCGTTGCTCAGCGCGGAAACCCGCCCCTTCTGGACCGGCGGCGAGGTCGGCGAGCTGCGGATGCACCGCTGCGAAGACTGCAGCCGGTTCTTCCACCCCCCCGCCCCGATCTGTCGCCATTGCAGCAGCCTGAACGTCACACCGACGCCAGTTTCGGGGCGTGGACGGGTTGTGACCTTCACCATCAATCATCAGGCCTGGACGCCCGAGTTCACCGAGCCCTACGTCGTCGCCATCGTCGAACTGGAGGAACAGGCTGGCCTGCGCTTCCTGTCCAACGTCGTGAACTGCTCCCCCGAGGCCGTCGAGATCGGCATGCCCGTGACCGTCGTGTTCGAGAACGTCGAGGACGTCTGGATTCCTCTGTTCGAGAGGGCCGCCTGATGGACACCCGGTTCCTGGAAAAGAACGTCGCCATCACCGGCATCGGCCAGTCCGAGGTCGGCCGCCCCTCGTCTCGCTCGGCCATGCAACTGACCGTGGACGCGGCGCTCGAGGCCATCGCCGATGCGGGCCTGGACCCCAAGGACATCGACGGCGTCTGTTCGTGGCCCGGCGACAACTCGAACGGCTCCAGCTTCTCGCCGGTCGGTCCCCTGTCGGTTATGACCATGCTGGGTCTCAACTGCAACTGGTTCAGCGGAGGCTATGAGGCGGCCGGGCCGCTCGCCGGGGTCATGAACGGCGTCATGGCCATCGCCTCGGGCATGGCCAACCATGTGCTGGTGTTTCGCACCATCACCGAGTCCAGCAACCGCACCAGCGGCTCGAAGGACCAGAGCCTGGCGGCCAAGTCCGGCCCTCGCGACGGCAATTTCATGTGGCAGTGGTGTACGCCGTTCAACGTGCTGTCGGTCGTCAACATCACGGCGATGTATGCGGCCCTGCACATGAAGACCTATGGCACCACGCCGGAACAACTGGCCCAGATCGCCCTGACCACGCGCCGCAACGCCCAGCTGAATCCCAAGGCCGTCATGCGCAAACCCATGACGATGGACGATTATTTCGCGTCGAAGATGATTTCCACCCCCTTGCGGATGTTCGACTGCGACGTCCATTGCGACGCCTCGACCGCCATAGTCCTGTCGCGCCGGGACATGGCGAAGGATCTGCGTCAGCCCCCGATCCGCATCGAGGCGATCGGGGCCGCGATGAACCAGCCCTATCTGTGGGATCAGGTCGATCTGACCGCCAATGCCATGCCCGACGCAGCCAACGCCATGTGGGCCCGTACCGACCTCAAACCCGCCGACGTCGATACGGCGCAACTGTATGACGGCTTCAGCATCCTGACGATGATGTGGCTGGAAGGCCTCGGCCTGTGTCCCAAGGGCGGAAGCGGCGCCTTCGTCGAGGGCGGAAGCCGCATCGCCCTTAACGGCCAACTGCCCCTGAACACTAACGGCGGCCAACTGTCGGGCGGACGCACCCACGGCATGGGCTATGTCCACGAGGCCTGCACCCAGTTGTGGGGACGCGGTGGCGAACGCCAGATCCGCGAGCCGCGCGTCGCCGTCTGCGCCGCCGGCGGCGGACCGCTCGCCGGCAGTCTGCTGCTGGCCAAGGACTGAAAATCATTCGGGGAGCGCCCATGCGCCGCCGACGAGAAGGAGAACGAGATGAGCTTCTACGACCTGCTGCTCAGCGGCGACCTGATGGTCCACGACGCCGACCATACGGCCGAACAGATCGTCTCCAAGCTGGAGATCCACGGTCACCCCAACTGGCGTCAGGCCTTCCCCGGGCATCCCTATGTCGCCCACTTCCTGCGGGTGCATAAGTCGCTGGCCGTTTCTCCGACGCGGGTCGAGCCGCAGGGCCATCTGAACTTCCCCAACCACGGCGACCCGATGTTCCCGGGCTTTCTCAAGAGCCTGGAGGACTTCCAGGGTCCGTTCCGCCCGATCAAGACCCACGCCACCGTCCTGGTCTCCGACGATATCGGTGGTGTCGTCGAACACCTGCTGAGCAAGAACCAGCCCTTCCGTCTGGCCCAACTGACACCCGAGATGCCGTTTGACCGCCTTTGGGTCGGCTGCACGCCCGAGAACCCGGTCTATGAGCCGTCGGTCGACGGCGGTCTGTGCATCGAGGTCATTCCGCTGGCAGCGATCCAGATGCCCGCCGAGGCCTTCAGCAATCCTCCGCCCCGGCCCCGCGATCTCAAGCCTGGCGACATGGTCCGGGTCGTGGGCCGGGGCTACCTCGTGCGCGATCTCGACGACGTCCTGCGCCGCCTCGACGCCAACCTCGACCTCCAGCCCGCCAGTGCTGTCGAGCAACTGGACGGCGAGGGCTACAAGGTCGCCCGCATCGGCTTCAACCTGGGGACCAGCGCCACGCTCGATGTCATCCAGCCGACGAAATGGGACAGCCCGTCGGGCCGCTATCTCCACAACTGGGGACCAGGTCCCCACTATATCCGCATCTCGGTCAACGGCCTGGACGCCAAGGCCGAACGTCTTGCCGCCCTGGGCGTGAAGTTCGAGCGGATCGAGGACTGCGAGGCCGTCAACGGCACCCTGCTGCGCGTCGATCCGGCCGAACTCGGCGGCGCGATCTTCGAGTTCTGCGAAAACCAGGGTTAGCGAAATGGCCCGCGTCGCCCCCCTCCCCCTCGACAGCCTGTCGGATCCCCTGCGCGCCTCGATCGCCCAGGGGACGGCGACGCGGATGCTGTCCAACACACTGCCGGTCCAGATCTGGGCCCGGCGTCCGGCCGCCGCAAACGCCTGGCTCCGTACGATGGCGGAAATTCACGAGCGCGGTGTCCTGCCCGAACGACTGCGTGAACTGGTCCGGCTCAAGATCGCCTCGATCACCACCTGCCCCGTCTGCCAGATCGCACGCAAGTCCGACGATGTGTCCGAGGCCGACATCGTCGCGTGCAGCGACTGGTCCGACCCGCGATTCAGCCCACCTGAACAGGCCGCCCTGCGCTTCGCCGAGCTGTTCGCGGGCGACTATTTCTCCATGGGCGACGAGGTCTACGACCACCTGCGCGAACATTTCAGCGAGGAACAGATCGTCGAACTGCATCTGTTCAGCGGTCTGATGCTGGCCGGCGGCCGGATGACCTATGTCCTCAAGGGCTACGAAGACACGAGTTCCGGGGAAACGCCCGCTTGAAGGCCTATTTCTCGCGCCTTTCGCCCAATGTGCAGGGCGCGATCTGGGTTCTGCTGTCCGGTGTGACCTTCGTCACCATGACGACCCTGGTGAAGCATCTCAGCGGCGACTACCCGTCCCATGTCCAGAATTTCTATCGCCAGACCGGCTCGCTGATCGTCGCTATCCCCTTCATGTTGCGCAGCCCGCGACAGGTGCTGTTCGTGCCCCGCTCGACCATGCCTGCGCTGTTCCTGCGATCGCTGCTGGCCACGATCGGGATGATCCTGCTGCTCTATACCTACGAGGCCATGCCCATGGCCGAGGCGAATGCCCTGTCGTTCACTCGCCCGCTCTGGGTGGTCCTTCTGGCAGCGATCTTCCTGCGCGAAGTCATCGGCCCGAGCCGGATCGCGGCGGTCCTGATGGGTTTCGTTGGCGTGATGATCATCATGCGGCCCTGGGCGTCAGGCGTCGATATTGGTTGGTCGCACCTTGCCGCCCTGGTCTCGGCGCTCTGCCTCGCCGGTACGATCACGGGGGTGAAGTCCCTGACCCGGAACCTGTCCGCGAGTTCCATCCTGGTGTGGTCCAGCATCATCGGAGAACTGCTGGCCCTGCCGTTTGCCCTGGCGGACTGGCGCTGGCCCAGCCCGGGGGACCTCGTACCCCTGTTCCTGATCGGCCTGCTCAGCGCCGCCAACCAGGTGCTGTTCATCAAGGGCATGGCGGTCGGCGAGGCCGCCGTCCTGGCACCCATCGACTATGCGCGGCTGGTCCTGTCGGTCGTCGCGGGCCTGTTGGTGTTCGGCGAATGGCCCGATATCTTCACCTGGCTGGGCGCTGGGGTCATCGTAGTCTCGACCCTCTACATCACCATCCGAGAGATCCAGTGCAAGCGCGCGAAGACCCTGGCCATTGACGCGGGTCAGCCGGATGCTGCCACGCCGCTGGGGCTGGACACCAAGGCCGATCGGACGCCCTGATCGATCTTTTCACGACGCCGCGAGCGCGATCCCTGCACCGTTCACCGCGACGGAGACGTCCGACAGTAGGAAGGCGATCACTTCGGCGGCGTCGGCCGGACGAATCCACCCCGCTGGATCCGCGTCCGGCATGTCACGGCGATTGGTCGGTGTGTCGAGGATCGTAGGCAGGACCGCATTGATCCGAACGCCCTTGCCGCGAACCTCGTCTGCAAGGCTGCGGGTCAGGGCCATGACCCCCGCCTTCGACGCGGCATAGGGGGCCATGCCCGTTGCCGGGTCCACCGCACCCGCTGCGCCGACGTTGACGATCGACCCGCCCTGTTTCAGCAGATGCGGCAGTGCAGCCCGGCTGGCCAGGGCTGCGGTCAGCAGGTTCGTCCGGAACATGCGATCCCAGGTCTGCGCCTCACCGCCGACGACGGGCTCCCAGACGAAGCCTCCGGCGATATTGGCCAGTCCGGTAATCGGACCGAGGGCCGTGGCTACGGTCTCGAACGCCGTGGCGACCGACGCGGCATCCGCCAGGTCCACGCCGGGGAGGACCAGATCCGCGTCGATCTCGACCGTGGCCACCGCATCCACAGCCGCGACGACAACGCCTTCTGCCCTCAATCTTGCGACGACGGCACGGCCAAGCGCGCCCGAGGCACCGGTAACGATCACGATCCTGGACACGACAGGTCTCCCTTGATGGCCCAGACAGGAAAAGGCGGCGTCTTCTCGCGCGCCATGGCCCGCTGAACGCCGGGCCGCTCGGCCATACGCTGAGCCAAGGCCGAATAGTGCGTCATCTCGACCATCGGATAATCACCCGCCACGCCCCAGGCGTAGAAGACGAGCGCATAAGCGTCCGCGACCGACAGACAGTCTCCGACCAACCAATCGCGACCCGCGAGCATCGCGTCGACCTTGCGCAGGTTGGCCTCGAACCGGATGCGGCCCTCGGCTCTGAGCGGTTCATGGGCCGCTTCGTCCGCCGTGAACCGGAACGGTGCTCGCGCCATCCGGCCGGTGATGTGAACCGTACTGGCGAACCACGCCGTCAGCGACAGGGCGCGCGCCACGTCGAACGCATCGTCGGGCAACAAGCCCGCCGCGGGCACCAGCCGCGCCACATAGTCGAGGATGGCAACATTCTCGGTCAGTAGCCGCCCGTCGGCAATCAGGGCCGGGACCCCGCCTGACGGATTGGTCCGACGCCAGACCGCGACCGCGTCCGGGTCGTGCAGGCGGATGCGGCTGGCCTCGAACGCCAGACCCGACTCTTCCAGCGCGATGTGCGACGCCAGCGAACAGGTCGTTGGCGTATAGAAATAAGTCAGCTCAGGCATGGTCACGCCTCCGCCTTCAGGTCGTCGGCGTTGGAATCAGGTTCTCATACACCGTCGCCGTGGCCAGGCCGCCGGCACAGCAGATCGCCTGGAGCCCGTATTTCTGACCCGTCCGGCCCAGTTCGTGGATCAGACTGGTGGCCAGCCGCGCCCCCGTGGCGCCCAGAGGATGGCCCAGCGCGATGGCGCCTCCGTTGACGTTCAGCCGGTCCGACCCGACGCCCGTCTGCTGCATCCACATCAGGGGTACGCTGGCAAAGGCCTCGTTGACCTCGAACAGGGCGATATCGTCGAACGACAGCCCGGCCGACGCAGCCGCCTTCTGGCTGGCCGCGATCGGGCCTTCCAGCATCATCACCGGATCGGCGCCGACGACGGCGACCGACCTGACCAGCGCCAGGGCCGTCAGGCCATATTTCTTCACGGCCGCCTCGGACGCCAGCAACACGACCGCCGCCCCGTCCGAAATCTGAGACGCATTGCCGGCGGTGACGCGGCCGTTCTCACGAAAGCTGGTCTTCAGCGTCGACAGCTTCTCGCGGCTGGTGTCGCGGCGGATGGTCTGGTCGGTGTCCAACGCGTCGCGTGGCCCCTCCCAGTCCTTCTCGGCCAGGTCGCCGACCGGCACGGACACCGTCTCGGCGCGGAAATGGCCCGCGTCGGTCGCTACGGCGGCGCGTCTGTGGCTCTCGGCCGCGAAGTCGTCCAGCGCGTCGCGGTCGAAGCCGTATTTGTCGGAAATCCGCTCGGCCGCTTCGCCCTGACTGGTCAGTTCGTACCGGTCCGACACCATCCAGCCGAAGGCCTCGCCATGGATGGCGCGATTGGAGCCCATCGGCACCCGCGACATCGCCTCGGCCCCGCCCGCGACGACAAGGTCGCTCAGGCCTGCCGCGATCTGGGCCGCGCCGATATGAATCGCCGCTTCCGACGACCCGCATTTGCGATCGACGGTCATGGCCGGGATCGTCACCGGCCAGCCCGCGCCCAACAGCGATGTCCGCGCGATATTGGCCGACTGCTCACCGATCTGGGTGACGTTGCCGAAGATCACGTCGTCGATCTGGCCGGCCTCGACCCCCGCCCGCGCGAGCAGCGCGTTCAGGACATGGGCACCGAGATGGTCGGCTCGCACACCGGCCAGCGCCCCGCGAAACTTCCCGATCGGCGTCCGAACCGCCGCGACCACATAGACGGGATTCACAGGTTGGTCCCCTTCAGGCCCGACCCCGGCACCTTGACGCTGTTCTCGTATCTGTAGACGCCCCAGCCGACTTTACGGCCGTAGCGCCCGGCCTTGACCATCTTGATGATCAGCGGGCACGGCCTGAACTTGTCGCCCAGGGTGGCGTGCAGATAGTGCAGCACCGACAGCCGGGTGTCCCAGCCGGTCAGGTCGCCCAGCTCCAGCGGCCCCATCGGGTGGTTGAAACCGAGCCTCAGCGCCGTGTCTATATCCTCGGCGGTCGCGGCGCCTTCCTGGAGCATCCACATGGCCTCGTTGCCGGCCATGGCCGACATCCGGCTGGTGGTCAGGCCCGGCGTCTCGTTGACGACGATCGCCGTCTTGCCCAGTTGCGCCACATAGTCCCGACAAACGGCCACAGCCTCGTCGGTGGTGGCCAGTCCCCGCACCAGTTCGACCAGCTTCATCTTCTGGACCGGATTGAAGAAATGCATCCCGATGACGCGCGTCGGGTCGACACAGGCGGCCGCGATCTCGGTCACGCTCAGCGCCGAAGTGTTGGTCGCCAGCAGGCCGGTCGGGGCCATCACGGCCTCGGCCTTCTTGACCACATCGATCTTGATCGCGAGGTTTTCGGACACCGTCTCGACCAGAAGGTCGGCACCCGCCGCCCCGTCGGTGACGCTCTGCAACGTCGTCAGCCGCGCCAGGGCTGCGTCCGCTGCCGGTTGCTCGACCTTGCCCAGCCTGACCCCATCTGCGAGAATCCCCGCGATCGTCGTCTGCGCCTTGGCCAGTTGCTCGCCCGAGACATCGATCAGACAGACCGTATGGCCGGACGACGCGAACGCATGCGCGATCCCGACGCCCATCAGGCCGGCCCCCACCACTGCAACCTTGGCCAATGCACTATCCTCTTGCTGGGCAGGATCGCCGCGTCGCCGCGGGTGCCGGGCACGCCGTGCAGGCCGGTAAAACCGGGCTGCTTCGGACGCTGGAGCCTCCCCCGTGCGCAACGGACCGGCCGTCGTCATCGTTGGCCCGACCCTAACGGAAAACAGGATGTCGCAGCAAACAGTATTCTCTGGTCAGAACGATATTCTGGAATGTATAGAACGAAACGCTCCGCTAGAGAGCCGATTCAAACGTCCGGGAAGCCTTCGTGAACCTGCTCGACCAGTTCGGCCCGCCTGTTCTGCCAACAGGTCTGGGGCCTCTTCGCACCGCCGTCCGTGAGTTCGTCGCCGAATGGACGCCGACCTCGACGCCCGAGAAGCGCGCCCTGTCCTGGATGGGGTTCGACGCCGACTTCAGCCGTCTGCTGGGCACAAAGGGCTGGCTCGGCCTCAGCATTCCCAAACAGTATGGCGGCCACGACGCCTCGCCGTTCGAACGGTTCGTGGTCAGCGAGGAACTGCTGGCCGCCGGTGCCCCCGTCACCGCACACTGGATCGCAGACCGCCAGAGCGCGCCGCTGATCCTGCGTCACGGCACGGAGGCGCAGAAGCAGCGCTACCTGCCCGCCATCTGCGCGGGAGAACTGCATTTCTGCATCGGGATGAGCGAGCCGGCGTCCGGCTCCGACCTCGCCTCAGTTCGCACCAAGGCCGACCGTCAGGCTGACGGATCGTGGGTTCTGAACGGCCGCAAGGTCTGGACCACCAATGCCGACCGCTGCCACTTCATGATCGCCCTGGTCCGCACCGACCCCGCCAGCGAGCGCCACGCCGGCCTGTCCCAGATCATCGTCGACCTGACCCTGCCCGGCGTCATGATCCGCCCGATCAAGGATCTGTCTGGCCATGAGCATTTCAACGAGGTCACCTTCGACGACGTACGCCTGGAAGCCGACGCCCTGATCGGGGTCGAGGGCGACGGCTGGGCCCAGGCGACCTCGGAACTGGCCTTCGAACGCAGCGGTCCGGAACGGTTCCTCAGCGCCATGACCCTGTTCCGCTGTCTGGTCGGCGCGGTCGGCCCGACGCCGGACGCGCGCCAGGCCATGGAGATCGGCCGCCTCGCCGCCTGGCTAATCTCGCTGCGGTCGATGTCGATCTCGGTCACGGCCCAGCTCGCGAGCGGCGAGGATCCTGTCTGGGCCGCCTCCTGCGTCAAGGATCTGGGCACCGGCTATGAACAGGACACGGTCGAGGTGGCCATGCGGCTGATCGATTCCCTGCCCCCCGGCGAACAGGCCGCGACGACCCGGCGGGTCCTGGCCATCGTCCAGAGCATGGCACCCTCATTTTCCCTGCGCGGCGGCACGCGCGAGATACTGCGCGGCATCCTCGCCCGCGGCCTGGGAGTACGCTGATGCGAACCCTGCTTCAGGAGACGATCGAGCGGCTGCTGGCCGATACGGTCACGCCCGACCTGCTGCGCGCCGCCGAGACCGGCGTCTGGCCTGCCGACCTCTGGGCCGAGATCGAGGCCCTGGGCCTGCCCTTCGCAGCCGTGCCCGAAGACCTCGGCGGGACGGGCGCGAGCTGGAGCGACATCTTCGTGGTGGTCCGCGCCTGCGGAGCCGCCGCCGCGCCGGTGCCCCTGCCCGAGGCCATCCTCGCCAACAGCCTGCTGGCGTCCGCCGGCCTCGCCCCGCCCGAGAGCGGTGTCATCGTCTTCGCCGCCGGTTCCGCCGATGCGCCGATCGCCGACGTGCCCTGGGCCCGTCACGCCCAATGGCTGGCGCTTCGCGACACCACCACCGGCCGCATCGCCCTGTATTCGCTGACCGACGCCCGGATCGCGCCTGACAGCAATGTCGCCGGCGAGCCCCGCGACACCGTCACCCTGGCTCCGGGTTCGCTGATCGCCGACGCCGATACCTCGGCCGCGACCGACGCCGTCCTGCTCGGCGGGGCCATGCTGCGGTCGGCCCAGATGGCCGGGGCGCTGGGCCGACTTACCGAGGTCAACGCCGACTACGCCAATGAACGCGTCCAGTTCGGCCGCCCGATCGGCAAGTTCCAGGCGGTCCAGCAACAGCTGGCGGTCTTGGCCACCCAGGCCGCCGCCGCCGTCGCCGCCGCCGAAGCGGCCTTCCTGATGGCCGATCCCGCACCTGACCTCCTGACCACCGCCTCGGCCAAGGCCGTGTCGGGAGAGGCTGCCGGCAAGGGTGCCGCCATCGCTCACGCCGTCTTCGGCGCCATCGGCTTCACCCACGAACACAGCCTGCATTTCCTGACTCGCCGCCTGTGGGCCTGGCGCGCGGAATACGGCTCCGACGCCTTCTGGGCCGAGCGGCTGGGCCGGACTATAGCTGCGGCCGGTGACGACGGCCTGTGGCCCCTGGTCACCGGCGCGTTCGCGGAAACAACGAACCCATGACCGACTTTCTGCTCAAGACCCGCGACGGCCCTGTCGCCGTCTGGACCCTGAACCGGCCCGAGAGCCGAAACGCCTTCTCCAAGCCGGAGGATATGTTCGAGATCGAGGACGCCTGCGAGGAGGTCCGTGCCGACCCCTCGGTTCGCGTCGTCCTCCTGACCGGCGCGGGCGCGTCGTTCTGTGCAGGCGGCGACATCAAGGCGATGCAGACTCGCACCGGCATCTTCGAAGGTTCCCCATATCGCCTGCGCAACCGCTATCGCGACGGTATCCAGCGCATTCCGATGGCCCTGTACGAACTCGAGACGCCGGTGATCGCCGCCGTCAACGGCCACGCTATCGGCGCCGGCCTCGACTTCGCCTGTATGGCCGACATCCGCATCGCCTCGACCACCGCGACCTTCGCTGAAAGCTTCGTCAAGCTGGGCATCGTCCCCGGCGACGGCGGGGCCTGGCTGCTGCCCCGTATCGTCGGGATGCCGCGCGCCAGCCATATGGCCCTGACCGGCGACGCCCTGAACGCCCAGATCGCCCTGGACTGGACCCTGGTCACCCAGCTGACCGCGCCCGAGGATCTGATGACCACGGCCCTGGCCCTGGCCCACCGCGTCGCCTCCAGCCCCGGCCATGCTCTCCGCCTGACCAAGCGGCTGCTGCGCGAGGGCCAGCACATGCGGTTGGGTCCCCTGCTGGAGCTGTCGGCCGCCTATCAGGCGCTGGCCCACCACACCAACGATCACGCAGAGGCCGTCAATGCGATGATCGAGAAACGCCCCCCCAACTACACGGACAGCTGAGCCCGCCATGACCACCCGCAAGGTCTTCCGCGACGACCACGAGATGTTCCGGGATCAGGTCCGGCGTTTCGTCGAGACCGAGATCGTTCCGCACCACGGCGAGTGGGAACGCGACGGCATTGTGCCGAAATCCCTGTGGCTTCGCGCGGGCGAGGAAGGCCTGCTGTGCGTCACCGCGCCCGAGGAATACGGCGGCTCCGGCGGCGACTTCGGCCACAGCGCCGTCCTGATCGAAGAACTGGCGCGGGTGAATGCGACCGCCGTGGGCTTCACCACCCACTCCGACATCGCCGTCCCCTATCTGGTCAACTATGGCACCGACGACCAGAAGGCCCGCTGGTTGCCGCGACTGATCACGGGCGAACTGATCGCCGTCATCGCCATGTCAGAGCCCCAGATCGGCAGCGACCTGCGCGGCATGAAGACCAAGGCGGTCCGCGACGGCGACCACTATGTCCTGTCGGGCCAGAAGACCTTCATCACCAACGGCATCAACTCGGGTCTCGCCATCGTCGCGGCCAAGGTCGAAGGCCAGGCCAACCCCAAGGACATCACCCTGTTCTGCGTCGAGGAGGGCACGCCCGGCTTCGAGAAAGGCAAGAAACTGGAGAAGATCGGCCTTCGCGGCCAGGACACCTCCGAACTGTTCTTCTCCGACGTCCGGGTGCCGGTCGAGAACAGGCTGGGCGAGGAAAGCGGCGGCTTCACCTGTCTGATGACCGAACTGGCCAAGGAGCGGCTGGTCATCGGCATCCGCGCCGCCGCCTCGCTGGAATCCATGCTCGACAAGACGGTCGCCTACACCAAGGACCGTGTCGTCTTCGGCAAGCCCCTGTTCGAGTTCCAGAACACCCGGTTCAAACTGGCCGACGTCAAGGCGCGGACCCAGATGCTGCGGGTTTTCATCGACGACTGCCTGCAGAAGCTGCTGGACGGCGAACTGACGCCCGAGGCCGCTGCCATGGCCAAGCTGACCAGCGCCGAACTGCACGGCCAGCTTCTGGACGAACTGCTCCAGCTTCACGGCGGATACGGCTTTATGAGCGAATACGATGTCGGGCGCGCCTGGGTCGATGCGCGGGTTGCCCGCATCTATGCCGGCACGTCCGAGATCATGAAGGAAATCATCGCCCGCACCCTGTAGGCGACGATCAGAAGCCGGCCCAGGAGGCTCAGGATGGATTTCGGCATCACCGGCAAGCGCGCCCTGATCTGCGCCTCTTCGTCAGGGCTGGGCCAGGGCTGCGCCATCTCTCTCTCAACCGAAGGCGTCGAGGTCTGGATCAACGGCCGCGACGCCGAGCGGCTTGAGGCCGCGGCTACCGAGATCACGACCCTGACCGGCCGACGCCCCCATACGGTCCTCGCCGATATCGACACCGCCGAGGGTCGCGCCGCAGCTCTGGCTGCCTGTCGCTCACCCGACATCCTCGTCTGCAACAGCGGCGGCCCCAAGCCCGGCCGCCTTCAGGACTGGACCGAAGCCGCCTGGTCCGAAGTCGTCGCCGCCAAGATGATCTCGCCGATCCTATTGATCCAGTCGGTGATCGGCGGCATGCGCGAGCGCGGCTTCGGCCGCGTCGTCGCCATCACCTCCGCCATGGTCAAGACGCCCAAGTTTCCGATGGCCCTGTCCACAGGACCCCGCGCGGGCCTGACCGCCTTCTGCAAGTCCCTGGCCGGAGAGGTCGCGGCCGACGGCGTCACCATCAACTGCATCCTGCCCGAAAAGGTCGAGACCGAACGGCTGGCCCAGATGACCAGGTCCCTCGCCCGCGTCCGTCAGATCGACCCGGCCGATGCCCGCGCCGAACTGGTCGCGTCCATTCCCGCCGGCCGCTTTGGTCGCCCGTCCGAGGTCGGGGACGCCTGCGCCTTCCTGTGTTCGGACCGTGCCGGCTATATCACCGGCCAGAACCTGCAACTGGACGGCGGTGCCTATTCCGGCCTGGTCTAAGCTTCCCGGACGATCCGGTTTTTCAGGATGCCGATCCCGGACACCTCCAACTCGACCTCGTCGCCGGATTTCAGAAACCGCTGAGCCTCCAGGCCACAGCCGTTGCCGACAGTCCCCGACCCCAGGAACTCGCCTGGATGCAGGGTCTCGGACCGCGAGATGAAGGCGATCAAATCTTCGAACTTCCAGTGCATGGTCCCCGAGTTCCCTCGGCCCCACTCCTCGCCGTTGACCCGAGCGATCATGGTCAGGTCATAGGGATCTGGCATCTCGTCGGCGGTGACGATGCAGGGCCCCATGGCGTTGCCCGTATCGAAATCCTTGCCTTTCGAGGGCCCCAGCTGACCGATCATCTCGACGGCTTGCGCGTCTCTCGCGCTGAAGTCGTTGTAGATCGTATAGCCGAAGATATAGTCGTGGGCCTTCTCGACCGGCACGTCCTTGGCCGCCTTTTTGATGTAGCAGCCAAACTCCAGCTCGAAATCCATCATCCGCGAATAGGCCGGCCAGATGACCGTCTCCTCGGTCCCGATCACCGAGAACCGGTTGGCCTTGTAGTAGAGCGGCTGTTTGACAAAGAGGTCCAGGATCCGCTGCTCGGCCTCCGACGGTCCGGTGTCCTCGATGACCTCGACGCCCTTGGCCCTGGCCCGCATCGCACGCCCGGCGGCATAGGCCTGACGCTGGTGCGCCTCGAAGGTGCTGCAGTCCCGCATCTGCGGCGGCGGCTGGATCGGTGCCCTCAGCTTTACGTCGGCCCGGCTCAGGATCGCGGTTTCGGCTGCCGACTTCACCGCCTCCACCGCCATGTCCAGCGCGTCGTCGCCTCCCTCTATCAGGCACAGGATGTCTGCCAGCGCCGGAGCGTGGGCCCCGTGCCTTTGCTGATGGGCGGTGGCCAGATCGACGATGCGGGTATCGCCGTCGATGAAGGCCCCGGCCCGACGACGACCCTCGAACTCGAACGTGACCAGACGCAACGACTTACCCCTTACAGGCCGGCATTTCCCGGCAGATCAGAACGGACGGAAGGTGAGCTGGAGCATCACTTCGCGGCCCCGGTTGACGTTGCCGCTCAGGTCGGCGAGCCCACCGACGGTGTTCGATCCGGTCCGGGTCGCTGTGCCGGTCTGGGGCACATTCGAGGCGACGTCGACGCGGTATTCCTCGGTGAGGTTACGCCCGATGACGGCCAGCTCCCAGCGACGATCGCTACTGAACACTCGCACGCCAGCATTGAGGAAGGTCACGCCGTCCTGTGCCGCGCCCGGATGCAGTTCGGGGTGAGGGTTGTATTCGGATTTGAACAGGGCATCCACGTTCATGCCCCAATCGACGCCCTCGATGGACGTGGAACCAGTGTAGCTTCCGCCCACGGAGCCGGTCCATTCCGGCGCATTGACCAGGCGCTCGCCACCCAGTTGCTGGCCCGTGAATCGGTTGGTGGTCGGGTTGAGCAGCAGGTTGCACCCGTCTGCCACCGTCTGGCCGATATAGCAGGTGGCCAGAAAATCGGTGTAGGTCGCGTCATTGAAGTTGGCCGCACCGCGAATGGTCAGGCCCGGCACGGCCGGCAGCCGAAGGGTGAAGTCGCCCTCGAAGCCCTTGACCGTCGCGGCCCCCGCGTTGTTGACGCGGATCACCGGCACCCCGCTGGAGTTGTCCAGCGAGTTCACCTGGAGGTTCGTGTAATCATAGCTGTAGGCGGCGGTGTTCAGGCGCAGGGCACCGTCGAACAACAGGGCCTTGATCCCGCCCTCGAAACCTTCAGCCGACTCAGGCAGGTACAGGGCGTTCAGCGGCGTCGTGAAGGCCGCGCCGGTGTTGGTCGCGGCAGCGAAGCCCCCGACTTGAACCCTTCCTTGTAGGCACCATACAGCGTTAACCGATCGGTCGGCCGCCAGGTCAGGGTGACCTCGGGCGAGGTATTCTCGAAATCGGCGGAGCCGGGGGCGACGGGCTGGAAGACGCCGTTGCGCGCCACGGCGAAGTCCTTGGATTCCTTGCTCCAGCGCAGACCACCGGCCAGCTCCAGCTTGTCGGAGATGTCCCAAAGCGCCTGGCCGAACACCGACTGGGTCGTCCCGTCGATGAAGTGCAGGAACAGCGGGGCTCCTGCCAGAATGTTGCGGGTATAGGTCTCCAGCTCCGAGCTCTCGTAGAAGCCCCCCATCAGGAAGTTGAACGGCCCCGACAGGTCCGACGCGATCCGAACTTCCTGGGTAAACTGGGTATAGCCGGTGTTGCCGGTGAAATCGTTGGCGCCGACGGCGTCAGACGGCGCGACAGCGTAAGTGTCGACCCGGAAGTCGTCATTCTTGGCCCAGCCGGTGACCGAGGTCAGCTTCAGCCAGTCCGTCGGCCGATAGTTGAGCTCCAGCGAGTGCAGTTGCTGGCTGTAGTTGCCGGCCCCGTCCGGATCGGTGAACCCCTCGGGCGAGCCGACCAGGAAGGCGGGATTGATGTTGCCGTTGGCATAGGTCGCATCGGCCCGGCAGTTATCGACCGACAGGGCCGTCGCCAGCGCCGGATTGGCGACGTTACCGTTGAGGGCCGTCGCCTGCGGGGCCAGCTGGGGCGCACCATTAGGGCAATAGATCCGCTGGAACCCGCCGGTTTGGTTGTAGCCGATGCCCTCGTTGTCGGCGTAGCTGAGCTTGAGGCGCGCGTCGAAGGCCGCGCTCGGCTCCCACTTCAACGTGCCGCGCGTGAAGAAGAACCGCTGCTGTGGTCCACCGGAGGTCGAGCCCGACACCGATCCCGGCCGGATCGCATTGGCCGCGGCCGCCGCCGTGTCGGCGATATTGTCGCGCCACCCTTCCATGTCCGCGCCATAGACCACCAGGCGCGCCCCCAGAGTATCGGTGATGGGACCCGAGATCGTGGCTTCCATCTGGCGTTCCTGAGCATTGAACTCATAGCCGCCGCGCACTTCGGTCTCGAAGGCTCTGGTCGGGTCGGCGGTGGTGATCGAGATCACCCCGGCCGGGCTGTTCTTGCCGAAGAACAGCGCCTGGGGTCCGCGCAGGACCTCGATCTTCTCCATGTCGATCTGACCGACACGCACCGCGCCGCCGCGTGACAGCTGGACGCCGTCGATGTTGACCGCGACGGTCTGCTCGAATGTCGGGTTGGAGCCGGCCGTCGTGCCGACGCCGCGCAGGGATACCGTACCACCGACGCCACCGGCGACCTCGCCCACGGAGATGCCGGGCGTCACCGCGCGCAGATCCTGCAGACTGTCGACCGCGAGGGTTCGCAACTGTTCCGACCCCAGAACCGTGACCGAAACGGGCACCGAGATCGGCACCTCGTCGCGACGCCGCGCCGTGACCACGACCTCGTCGATGGCCGACGCCTCGTCCTGATCGGGTTGCGTCTGCGCCACGGCAGGCATGGAAACGCATGCGAGGGCCCAGGCCAGGGCCACACACGATACTCCGGTCTTGGTGATGTTCATTCCGCTCTCTCCCCGCCCTCGTCCCCGCGTCTGTGGCGGAATCCGTTAGAGCCAAAGGACCAGCTGACACTCTGATCCAACCCCGATGCTAGTCAGGGACGGCGGCCGGAGCAACAAGAAATCTGATACTGGAATAACATTCTGTGATCCGAACCCGCCCGGTCCTATCAAGTCTTTGAACGACCGCGAATTTCAGCCAACTTATGAACAGTATCCGAATTATGTTCTGATATAAGAATAAACACTGGATTCAGAGCGGCCAAACGCCGACCTCCGGACGCCTCAGGACGCGGGAGCCACCATCCCGACGAGCGTCGCGACCAGATCGTCCAGGGTCGCGTCGGGATGCCAGAAAGGATGTTCCGGGTTCGAGGCCAGCGCGGCTTCCCGCGCCGTCATCACAGCCCGCAACCCAAGGCTCAGGAACACGAGCCGCCGCTCCAGCACCTCGGGAGCGGCCGGGGCCAGGCGCCGGATGTGGTCCAGGCACCGCTGGTAGCCCCGATTCCAGCCGTCCCCGACGATGGCGTCGAACGCCACGCGGTTCTGCAGGCTGAAGGTCGAGATGAAGCGCAGATAGTCGCCCTCCCCCCCATTCCGCCCCAGGTCGGTGGACGGCAAGATCAGCACCTCCATCACTTCGCGCAGAGAACCGGGCCCACCGGCGGCCTCCAGCGCGTCCAGTCTCGCATTGCGGCGCTCGTCGATCAGCCTGGCCCCGTCGATGACCAGCTGCGCCACCAGGTCGTCCTTTGACCCGAAATAATAGTGCAGCGAGGCTCCGTTTTTCTGGCCCGCCGCCATCAGAATATCGCGCACCGACACGGCATCGACGCCCCGTGCGGCGAACAGGCTCTGTGCGGCGCGCTTGATCGCGTCCCGGGCGATATCGGCTTTCATGGATTGACGGTCTAACCCGACCATGCAAAATAAAACAACTGTTTCATTCTTTCGCTTTAGGCATGCCGTGGACCTCGACTTCACCGACAGGAATGTTCTCGTCGTCGGCGGCACCAGCGGTATCGGCCTGGCGTGTGCTCAGGCCTTCGCCGCGCGCGGCTCATCCGTAGCCGTGACAGGCACCCGCGCGAACAAGGCTGCCTATGGCGAGGGTGCCGTGGCTCTGGAGGCGTTCGTCTTCTCGACCCTGAACGTCGCTACGCCGGGCGCGGTCGAGGCCTGGGTCCCGCCGTTCGAGGCGCTCGACGTCGTGATCCTGTCCCAGGGCGCGGTCCAGTACCGCCGCCAGGAGTTCCAGGCCGAGGCGTTCCGCCAAGTGGTCGAGGTCAACCTCAACAGCCTGATGGCCTGCGCCCAGAAACTGGCACCGGCACTGGAGACCCGCAGCGGAAGCCTGATCGTCATCAGCTCGGTCGGCGGCTTTCGGGCCGCACGCGGCAACCCGGCCTATTCGGCGTCCAAGGCGGGGGCCATCCACCTGACACGCACACTCGGCGACGCCTGGGCCGAGCGGGGCATCCGCGTCAACGGCATCGCGCCGGGCCTGATCGCCACCAAGATGACCGAGGTCACGACCTCAGACCCCGTGCGCCTGAACGAACGCCTGAAGGCCATCCCCCTGAACCGCCTGGGTCGGCCGGAGGAGATCGCCGGAGTGGCGCTATTCCTGGCCTCGCCCTTGGCCGCCTACATCGTCGGCGAGACCATCGTCGTCGATGGCGGCCGAACACTGTCCTGAAAAACAAGAACGAACGGAAACGCCGATGGCTTGGGAATTCGAGACCGACCCCGATTTCGCCGAACAGCTGGCCTGGATCGACGCCTTCGTGCGCGACGAGGTTGAGCCGTTGGACATGATCCTGCAAAGCCCGTTCGACGTCGACAATCCTCTAAACGTCCGGTTCGTCCGGCCCCTGCAACAACAGGTCAAGGATCGCGGCCTGTGGGCCTGCCACCTCGGTCCGGAACTGGGCGGGCCCGGCTACGGTCAGGTCAAGCTGGCCCTGATGAACGAGATTCTCGGCCGTTCGGTCTTCGCCCCGACCGTGTTCGGCTGCCAGGCGCCCGATTCCGGCAATGCGGAGATTCTCGCCGTCTACGGCACCCACGCCCAGAAGGCCCAGTACCTAGAACCCCTACTGGCCAACGACATCGTCTCCTGCTTCTCAATGACGGAACCCCAGGGCGGTGCCGATCCCACGACCTTCACCGCACGCGCCGTGCTCAAGGGTGAGCAATGGGTTCTGAACGGCGAGAAATGGTTCGCCACCAACGCCCGCTACGCCAGCTTCTTCCTCGTGATGGCCGTGACCGATCCGGACGCGCCACCGCACCGTCGCCTGTCGGTCTTTATCATACCCAAGGGCACGCGCGGGCTCGAGATCGTGCGCAACGTCGGTTACAGCGATCGCGATCCAAGCCACGCCTATCTGCGTTTCACCGACGTGGGCGTTCCCCTGGATCATATGCTGGGCGGTCAGGGGGATGGCTTCGTCGTGGCCCAGGTCCGGCTCGGCGGCGGGCGCATCCACCATGCCATGCGCACCATCGGCAAGGCGCGCCAAGCGTTTGACATGTTGTGCGACCGGGCCCTGTCGCGCGTCACCCGCAACGAGCCCTTGGCCAACAAACAAATGGTTCAGGAGAAGATCGCCGACAGCTGGATCGAGCTCGAGCAATTCCGCCTGCTGGTCCTACGCACCGCCTGGAAGATCGATCGCGAGAAGGACTACAACAAGGTCCGCGGCGACATCTCGGCGGTGAAGGCGGCCATGCCCAAGGTGTTGCACGACATCGCCGCCCGCGCCGTCTATGTCCACGGAAGCCTGGGCCTGTCGAACGAGACCCCTCTGGCCGCCATGGTGCTGGACTCGTTCCAGGTCGGCCTCGCCGACGGTCCGACTGACATCCACAAGGTGACCTTGGCCAAACAGCTGCTGCGCGGCCGCAAACATTCCCAGGGCCTGTTCCCCGACTACCACCTGCCCGCCCGGCGCGAGGCCGCCCTGGCCAGATACGGCCTCTCGGGCGACGAGGTCGGCCTGAAGGCGGCGGTCGCATGACCATCGATCGTCCGCACGGGCTGGAACTCGTCGATCTCGGCGCCCTGACCGACTGGATGGACGCCCAGGGGCTCGGCACGGGTCCCATCGTCGATGTCGTCCAGCTGACCGGCGGGTCCCAGAATGTCCTGCTGCGCTTCAGGCGGGCCGGTCGCGAATACGTCCTGCGCCGCCCGCCACTCAACCCGCGTCACGACGGCAGCGACACCATGCGGCGCGAGGCTCGGGTGCTGAAGGCGCTGGCCGGATCGAACGTGCCCCACGCCGGCCTGATCGCCGCCTGCGACGACGGGTCAGTGCTGGGAGCCGCATTCTATCTGATGGAGCCCTTGGACGGATTCAACGCCGCCGTGGGCATGCCGGCGCTCCACGCCGGATCGCCACAGGCGCGTCACGCCATGGGCCTGTCGGTGATCGAGGGCCTCTCGCGCATCGCCCTGATCGACTACCAGGCCGTGGGTCTGGGCGACTTCGGCAGGCCGGAGGGTTTTCTCGATCGTCAGGCCCGTCGCTGGATGAAACAGCTCGACAGTTACAGCGAGTTCGCGAACTGGCCCGGCCCGGGCGGCCTGCCAGACGTCCACGCCATCGGCGACTGGCTGGACCTGAACCGCCCCACGACCTTCCGCCCGGGGCTGATGCACGGCGACTTTCACCTCAAGAACGTGCTGTTCCACCAGGACGCCCCCGCGCTCGAAGCCATCATCGACTGGGAATTGTCGACCATCGGCGACCCCCTGGTCGATCTCGGCTGGCTACTCGCCACCTGGCCCGGTCCTGGCGGCGACATGAGCCAGACGACCATCGTCGTCCAGCCCTGGGACGGCTTCCCCGAGGCCGAGGAACTTGTCGAGGTCTATGGCCGTCTGACCGGCGCCGACCTGTCGAACCTCAACTGGTACCGGGTCTTCGCCTGCTACAAGCTGGCCCTGATCCTGGAAGGCTCCTACGCCCGCGCCTGCGCCGGCAAGGCTCCGATGGAGATCGGCGAACGGCTGCACGGCAATGCGGTTCGCCTGCTCGGCCGCGCCGGACGCTGGATCGAAGGCAAACGCACATAGCGGACATGAAAACGCCCGCCGGGTCGAACCCGGCGGGCGCCTCAGTCTTCGATCGATTTAGCGGCGGCCCGAGACCGTCGATTCCGCCGAGGCGTTCTCGAACATCCGGTTGATGTCGCCCGAGGTCACCGGCTTTCCGGCCTCACGCTTGGGCGCCGCGCCGCCGAGGTTCAGCAGCGGATCGGTATGCACCGGCACGGCCGCGGCCGCCGCCTTCAGCGCGCCGACGGTGCAGTCTTCCTTCTTGAGCACCGAGAACGGATCATAGGAGAACTCGCGCATCGCATTGATGTGGGTGATCTTGTCGATCGTCTCGCGCGACAGATGCTGGACGTCGGCCCACAGCTTCTCGGCCGAGTGCGGCCAGACCGAGTCCGAGTGCGGATAGTCGCATTCGTACATGACCATGTCCTCGCCAATGTAGTCGAGGTTGGCCAGGCCGAACTTGTCTTCGATGAAGCAGCTGATGATGTGCTTCTTGTAGATGTCGCTCGGCATCTTGCCGGGACCGAAGTTCGAGTTGGTCCAGGCGTTGTGGTGGCCGTGGGTGAAGTCGGCGCGTTCCAGCAGGTACGGAATCCAGCCGATCCCGCCCTCGGACAGGGCCATCTTCAGGTCCGGGAATTTCTTCCACATCGGACCCCAGATCCAGTCGGCCGCCGAGTTGGCGATCGAGATGGGCATCGAGGTGATCCAGGCGTCGATCGGCGACAGGTCCGAGGCGTGCTGAGCGGCCGAACCGGTGCCGATATGGCAGCAGATGACGACCTTGTTGTCGGCACAGGCCTTCCACAACGGATCCCAGTAGTCGTCGTGCAGCGAGGGCCAGCCGGCCAGGGCCGGGTTGTCTGAGAACGACAGGGCGTGGACGCCCAGCCGGGCCATGCGCTCGACCTCGGCCACGGCCGCCTGCATGTCCCAGAACGGCGTCAGCATTAGCGGGATGAAACGGCCCGGCGCAGCGCCAGCCCAATCATGGACGTGCCAGTCGTTATAGGCGCGGATTGCGGCCAGGGCGACGTCCGGGTCCTGTTTCGATGCGGTCTGGAACCGGGCACCGGCGAAACCGGGGAAGGTGGGGAAGCAGATCGAGCCCAGGATACCGTTGGCGTCCATGTCCTCGACACGCGCCTTGATGTCCCAGGTGCCACGACGCATCTGCTCGTAGTTGAGCGGCTCCATGCCGTACTCTTCCTTCGGACGACCGACGACGGAGTTCAGGCCCATGTATCCGGCGGCCTTTTCCTCGAACATCCAGACGTCGCGTCCGTCGCGCTGCTCGATATGGGGCTGACGGCCTTTGAGGCGCTCGGGCCAGTGTCGGTCGAACGCATTGGGCGGCTCGATGACGTGGTCGTCCACGCTCACGAGGATCAGGTCATCGACGGTCATGTGGCTCTTCCTCATTTCCAAGGGCGGCTTGTCGCCGCCTCTAATCCGGGCGCAGTCTCGTAAGGGCTGCGTCATTCAGAATTCCGTTCTATAACAAAAACGCAAAAACTGTCTAGAAAATATGATGCGTCATCTGGACGCCGGATACCAAAAGAGAGGGGTCCCATGATCCGCCGCATGGACCATTTTACCATCGTCACCGATCGACTGGCCGCGACGCTGGATTTCTATGCGATTCTGGGACTGAGCCCGGGGCCCCGCCCCGACTTCGGCTTTCCCGGCGCATGGCTCTATGTCGCAGACAGTCCGGTGCTGCACGTCGTCGAGACGGACCGGATGCCGGAGCCCCGCCGTGGTGCCTTGGATCACATGGCCTTCTTCGCCGAAGACCTGATCGGAACGACCGACCGGATCACGGCCGCGTCCCTGGACTATCGAATGATCCGCACACCACGACCGTTCAGTCGATGGCAGATGTTCCTGTTCGATCCCAACGGTGTGGAGGTCGAACTGGATTTCGTCGCCGAAGAGACCCCGCCCGCCGACTGGAAATCCCGCGCCGGCCGCTGAAACCAGGACCGATCAGGTTAGGGCGTTGGTCAGCCGGCGACCTGCATCCCGCAGGGCCGCGCCGATCTCGTCGAGCTGGCCGTCTTCATACTGACCCAGCAGCATGACGCCGACGATGCTGAAGGCCACATCGCCCGCCCGGTCGAACACCGGGGCCGCGATCGTCTGCACGCCCTTGGTGAAATAGCCCTGATCGCTGGCCCACCCGCGCGCCTCCGCCGCCTCGACCTGCTCCCAGTAATCCTCGAACGTCAGCGGGGTCTGCCAGCGCAGCGCCTTGAACGCCGCCTTCAGATCCTTGCGCGACCAGCCCAGATGCGGCGCCATGATCCGGCCCGTCGATGCCATCAAGACCGGCAGCCGCTGACCCTCCGCCATCTCGATACGGACATTGGCCGGGCTGGCGACGCTCTTGACGAGCACGATCTTGTCCGGCCCCAGCCGTTTCCACAGGGTCATTGTGATGTTGTAGCGGTCGGCCAGTTCGCGCATCTGCGGCGTCGCCGCCGCCACACGCTGGCCTTCGGTCAGCAGGTTCCCGACCAGGGTCGTCAGTCCCACGCCGACGGAATAGGTCTTGGCCACCGGATCAAACTCGACCACGTCCTCGAGCACCAGGGTGCGCAGGATGTTGAAACAGGTGCTGGCGTTCAGGCCCAGGCTGCGCGAGATCGTTACCGACCGCGTCGGCCCGCCCGCCTCGACCAGAAATTTCAGAATGCGAATCGCGTTGGCCGCCGGTTTGACGATCACCATCTTCTCGCCGGCATCGTTCGCCGTCGCAGACTCCGCGCCATCGGAGGCGCTGGCCTCTTCGCGGAGGGCCCTTCCTGCTGCTGATCGCGCCATGCGCACTCCGTCAATTCGTGCGGCATGGCCGCAATAACCTGTTTTGCCTAGCAGGCATTGGCGCGCAAGCGAAACTGGAAACGATGTCGGCCAGGGCCCGCAAACCCAAGCGGCGCGGCATCCGGGGCAAAAGAACCGCGCCGACCCGCCTTGCGCGAGCGGTTCTGGTGCGAGAAACCACGTCTCCATACAGTTGCGTCTCGCGGCGGCGTTGGAGGGGAGAAACCGATGGTGGATCACATTGCTCTGTGCCGAGGATGCCGCGTCGGCGCTCGGGCCTGCCGGTTCGGCGCCGACGACTTCGTTGCGATCGACCTCAACGAGGGACGGGTTTGTCTGACCTGCCCGTTCGACGTTCAGGGAGGACCCGACGTCGCCCATGGCGGATGGATATCGGGCGTCTTCGATGATGCCCTGGGCCGTTTCCTGACCCATCGTGGACTATTGACGGTGACCGCGACCCTGACGATCGACTTCCTGATGCCGGTCCCTGTCGAACGACCGCTGATCCTGACCGTCCGCATAGAGAAGGAGGACGGCCGCCGCCGCTTCATGTCGGGAAGCCTGCGCCTGGAAGGAGACGACCGTGACCGCGCCACGGCACACGGCGTCTGGGTCGAACGCCGACCGGACCATTTCGACCGCCATCAGGCTCAGATGTCAGGGTTCAGAGACCCGGGCTCCGACGCCTGACGGCCGGTGTCCGATCAGCCCTCGCCGAACGCGGCCTCGGCCAGCACATCCTCGAGCGACCGGGGCGTCCGACCCGAAAGTCGTTCGATATCGCCGGTGACGATGTCGAAGCCTCCCGCGACAAAGCCCTGACGGATCGACAGGACGACCTCGACGATGTGAGGTGGCAGGCCGGCTTGCAGGAAGCGGGCGCGCAGGTCGTCGGTCGTCATGACGACGTGGCTTAGGGGCGTGCCGCTCAGTCTGGCAACCAGCTCCGCCCGTTCGGTGCCTGACCATGTTCTCGGCCCCGTGCCTGTATAGATCGCCCCCTCATGGCCTTTTCCGGCCAGCAGCCCCGCTGCCGCTGCCGCCAGATCGGCGCGCGACACAAAGGCCACCCGGTTCTCGCCCAGGCCGA
The DNA here is from genome assembly GCF_027912515.1 of Brevundimonas sp. NIBR10. Taxonomy (NCBI): domain Bacteria; kingdom Pseudomonadati; phylum Pseudomonadota; class Alphaproteobacteria; order Caulobacterales; family Caulobacteraceae; genus Brevundimonas; species Brevundimonas sp. NIBR10. Next base: position 2,181,455 of record NZ_CP115464.1, on the reverse strand, counting down.
CCAGCGCCCCTTGAGCGAGCGCGCCCTTGGCCTCGTCCGCAAAGGATTCGGCGTAGTAGTTCATCCTCAGAATGCTCCATTGCGCCGCCGTCCGCATCAGATGCTGTTCCGCCGCGAAATAGGACGCCCAGACATCGGGCTCGGCCCGGGACCGAGTCCCTGCCGATGACATGAAGACGACGTGTCGGACGCCCGCTCGGTTCGCGGCGTCGATCGCCGCCAGATTCTGCCGCGCCCGCTGGCCCGGAGCCAGAGCCACGGTCGGAATGATCAGCAGTCTATCCAGTCCGGCATAGGCGGCATCCAGGGTCTCAGGCTGATCGTAGTCGCCGAAGCGGGCATTGTACGCCGCGGCCGGATCGGGTGTGCGCGAAATGCCGACGACCTCCAAGCCAGCCTGTCCCGCCAGATGGTCAAGGACGCTCCCGCCCAGCTTCCCGCTCGCACCGCTGACACCGACTCTCATTCGATCATTCCTTATTCCGGTGAAAGTCCACCCTCGTCTCAACCCGCCTCAACGACTGCCAGAACGGCATCGGCGGCGACCTGATCGCCGACCGCCGCTCCGACCCCGGACACCTTGCCGTCGAAGGGGGCAACCAGCGCATGCTCCATCTTCATGGCCTCCAGCACCACGATCGGTTGGCCCTTTGCCACGGCGTCGCCGACGGCGGCGGAGACGGCAACGATCTTGCCGGGCATCGGCGCGCGCAGCGAGCCGTCTGAGGCGGAGCCGCCGCCTGCGCCCATCTGTTTGAATGCCGAGATCTCGAAGGCGAGACCGTCCTCGAACCAGACGCCGTTATGGGCGGTCAGGGGTCTGTAGGTCGCCGGCGGATAGTCGTCGGGCGTCATGGCGACGCTGTGGGCCTCGCCGTGGACGACGATGGTCTGGCGGCTCTCGGACGGGCCGTTCAGGCGGAAGCCCTGCGGGCCGTTCCAGGTATCCCAAGGAGCCCAGTGATCGTTACCATCGGCGACGACACCGTGTTCACGCAGGGCCCGCGCGGCACCCTCCAGTCCGAACTTTGACAGGGAGGACGCGACCAGCGCCTCCTCCTCAGCCCCGATGAAGCCCGTATCGACGTCGCCCTCCACGAACCTCGGATGCTCGAGGCACTTCACCAGGAACGCAGCATTGGTCTTCACCGGCCAGACCTCGACCTCGGCGCAGGCGTCGGCGAGGCGGGCGGCGGCGGCTTCGCGGCTGGTCTCATGGACGATCAGCTTGGCGATCATGGGGTCGTAGAACTGGCTGACCTCGCCGCCCTGAAAGACGCCCGTATCCACCCGGATGTCGTCGGGCAGGCGGAAATGCTCGAGCTTGCCGATGCTCGGCAGGAAGCCGTTGGCCGGGTCCTCGGCATAGAGCCGCGCCTCCATGGCCCAGCCGTTCATGGGGATGTCGGCCTGTTTCAGGGGGACGGGTTCGCCGGCCGCCGCGCGGAACTGCCATTCGACCAGGTCGACGCCGGTGATGCTCTCGGTGACGGGGTGCTCGACCTGGAGCCGGGTGTTCATCTCCATGAACCAGATGCGGTCGGCGCGCAGGCCCTCGGACGCATCGGCGATGAACTCGATCGTGCCCGCGCCGACATAGTTCACGGCCTTCGCCGCCTTGACCGCCGCGTCGGTGACCGCCGCGCGGGTGGCCGCGTCCATGCCCGGGGCCGGTGCCTCCTCGATCACCTTCTGGTGGCGGCGCTGCAGGGAGCAGTCGCGTTCGTACAGGTGGACGACCTCGCCGTTTGAGTCCCCGAACACCTGAACCTCGATGTGGCGGGGCGACAGGATGTATTTCTCGATCAGCACCCGGTCGTCGCCAAAGCTGGACGCGGCCTCTCGCTGACAAGACGCCAGGGCATCGAGGAAGGCGTCGGAGGTCTCGACCCGCCGCATCCCCTTGCCGCCACCGCCCGCGACCGCCTTGATCAGCACGGGATAGCCGATGGCGTCGGCCTCGGACTTCAACCGGTCGGGATTCTGGTCCTCGCCCATGTATCCGGGGGTCACCGGCACGCCCGCCGCGACCATCAGCTTCTTCGCCGCGTCCTTCAGACCCATGGCCCGGATCGAGGCCGGGGGTGCGCCGATCCAGATGATCCCCGCCGCCATGACCGCCTCGGCGAACTCCGCGTTCTCGGACAGGAAGCCGTAACCGGGGTGGATGGCCTCGGCCCCCGTGGCCTTGGCCGCCGCCAGCACCTTGTCCGCGACCAGATAGGACTCGCGCGCGGCGGCCGGTCCGATCAGCACCGCCTCGTCCGCCTCGCGCACGTGCAGGGCCTTGGCGTCCGCCTCTGAATAGACGGCGATGGCGCGGATACCCATCCGCTTTGCGGTGCGGAAGACGCGACAGGCGATCTCGCCACGATTGGCGACCAGGACGGATTTGAACATGGCCATTACATCCTGAACACGCCGAACACCGTGTCCGGTATGGGCGCATTGAGCGTGGCGGAGAGGGCGAGGCCGAGGACGTCGCGGGTCTGGGCGGGGTCGATGATGCCGTCGTCCCACAGGCGGGCGGTGGCGTAGTAGGGGTTGCCTTCGTCCTCGTATTTCTGGCGGACAGGCGCTTTGAAGGCTTCGGCCTGTTCAGGCGTCCAGCTGTCGGCGTCGCGGTGGACCGTGGCCAGCACGGCCGCCGCCTGTTCGCCGCCCATGACGCTGATCCGGCTGTTGGGCCAGGTGAACAGGAAGCGCGGCGAATAGGCCCGGCCGCACATGCCGTAGTTGCCGGCACCGAACGACCCGCCGATCAGGACGGTGATCTTGGGCACGGCGGCGCAGGCGACGGCGGTGACCAGCTTGGCACCGTGCTTGGCGATGCCCTCGGCCTCGTACTTGCCGCCGACCATGAAGCCCGAGATGTTCTGCAGGAACAGCAGCGGAATCTTGCGCTTGCAGGCCAGTTCGATGAAGTGCGCCCCCTTCTGCGCGCTCTCGCTGAACAGAACCCCGTTGTTGGCCAGGATGGCGACCGGATAGCCCCAGATGCGCGCGAACCCGCACACCAGGGTCGTGCCGTACAAGGCCTTGAACTCCTCGAACTCCGAGCCGTCGGTGATCCGGGCGATGACCTCGCGCACGTCATAGGGAGCCCGCACGTCGTCGGGGATCAGGCCGTACAGTTCCTCCGCATCGAAGGCGGGGGCACGGGGTTCGCGGACGTCGATGGAGACGGTCTTGACGGTGTTCAGCGACGCCACGATGTCGCGCACGATCTGGAGCGCGTGCTCGTCGTTCTCGGCAACGTGATCGACGACGCCCGATTTGCGCGAATGGGTCTCGGCCCCGCCCAGGTCCTCGGCCGAGATCACCTCGCCGGTCGCGGCCTTCACCAGCGGCGGGCCAGCCAGGAAGATGGTGCCTTGATTCCTGACGATCACCGTCTCGTCGGACATGGCGGGCACATAGGCCCCGCCGGCCGTACACGACCCCATGACGCAGGCGATCTGGGGGATCGACTTCGCCGACATCCGGGCCTGGTTGAAGAAGATGCGCCCGAAATGTTCGCGGTCGGGAAACACCTCGGCCTGGTGCGGCAGGTTGGCCCCACCGGAATCGACCAGATAGACGCACGGCAGTTCGTTCTGCTCGGCGATCTCCTGGGCCCGCAGATGCTTCTTCACCGTCATGGGGAAGTATGCGCCGCCCTTCACCGTCGGGTCGTTGCAGACGATCATGACCTCGCGGCCCGACACCCGTCCGATGCCGCAGATCATCCCGGCGCCGGGAGCCCCGTCGGGGTCCTTCGCATCGCCATACATGCCATTGGCCGCCAGCTGGCCGATCTCCAGAAACGGCGAGCCGGGGTCCAGCAGCCGTTCGACCCGGTCCCGTGGCAACAGCTTGCCGCGCGAGACGTGGCGGTCGCGCGACGCATCGGATCCGCCCCGCCCGGCCCTGGCGACCTTCTCGCGCAGTTCGGCGTTGAGCGCGCGATTGTGGGCGTCGAGCGCCTTGAAGGCCGCGCTGTTCGGATCGATCGAGGAGGTCAGGCGGGGCATCAGCTTCCCAGCAATTCGCGGCCGATCAGGAAGCGGCGGATCTCATTCGTCCCCGCGCCGATGTCATACAGCTTGGCGTCGCGGACGAGGCGTTCGACGGGCCATTCCTTCGTATAGCCTGCGCCGCCCAGAGCCTGCACCGCCTCCAGCGACACCTTCACCGCGTTCTCGGACGCCAGCAGGATCGCTCCCGCCGCGTCATACCGCGTGGTTTTGCCCTGATCGCAGGCGCGGGCGACGGCGTAGACATAGGCGCGGGCCGAGTTCAGAGCGACATACATGTCGGCGACCTTGGCCTGCATCAGCTGGAACGAACCGATGGGTTTGCCGAACTGTTTCCTGTCCCGCAGGTAGGGCAGCACCACATCCAGCGCCGCCTGCATGATGCCCAGCGGTCCGCCCGACAGCACCGCCCGCTCATAGTCCAGACCGCTCATCAGGATGGCCGCCCCCTGGCCCGGCGCTCCCATGACGTTCTCGGCCGGGACTTCGCAATCCTCGAACACCAGCTCGGCCGTGTCGGACCCGCGCATGCCCATCTTGTCCAGCTTCTTGGAGACGCTGAAGCCCTTCATCCCGCGCTCAATCAGGAAGGCGGTGACCCCGCCGTTACCGTCGCCGGTACGGGCATAGACGACCAGGGTGTCGGCGGTCGGCGAGTTGGTGATCCAGAATTTCGTGCCGTTCAGGATGTAGCGGTCGCCCCGCGCATCAGCCTTCGTCCGCATCGACATGACGTCGGAGCCCGAGCCGGCCTCCGACATGGCCAGCGACCCCAGATGTTCGCCGGAGATCAGCTTGGGCAGATATTTCGCCTTCTGCTCCTCATTGCCCCACCGCCGGATCTGGTTGACGCACAGGTTGGAGTGAGCCCCGTAGCTCAGCCCGATTGAGGCCGAGGCCCGCGACACCTCCTCCATCGCCACGACGTGCTCGAGATAGCCCATCCCCAGCCCGCCGTACTCCTCCTCGACCGTAATCCCGTGCAGCCCCAACTCACCCATCTCGGGCCACAGGTCGCGGGCGAATTTGTTGGTCTCGTCGATCTCTGCGGCGCGCGGTGCCAGCCGGTCGGCGGCCCAGCGGGCGGTCGTCTCCCGGATCATGTCGGCGTTCTCGCCGAGGCCGAACTCCATGGACTGCGGGGCGAAGGGAATGCTCATGGCTTTGGATCCAGCGTCAGATGTGGATGGCATGACCGAGCGCCTTCAGGGCGCTCTCGTGAATGGCCTCACCCAAGGTCGGATGGACGTGAATTGTACCGGCGACATCCTCCAGCACAGCCCCCATCTCCAGCAGGGTGGCGAACTCGCCGGCGAACTCTGAGCAGTGACGGCCCACGGCCTGAATGCCGAGTATCCGGTGATCGGACTTCCGCGCCAGTACCCGGACGAAACCGCCGTCGTCGCCCGCCTGCATAGACAGGGCCCGACCGTTGGCCTGAAACGGGAACTGACCGACGAGCGTGTCGATTCCTTCGGGAGCCTGATCGGGCGTAAGACCGACGCTGACGATCTCGGGCTCGGTGAAACAGACGGCGGCGATGGCGACGGGGTCGAACCGCCGCCGATGGCCCGCGATGATCTCGGCCACCATCTCGCCCTGGGCCGAGGCCTTGTGCGCAAGCATGGGCTCACCAACCAGATCACCGATGGCCCAGACATGGGTGGTCGAGGTCGCGCAGCGGTCGTCGATCTTCACGAACCGGCCATCCATCGCGAGCGCCATCTGATCCAGCCCCCAGCCCTCGGTCAGGGGCTTGCGGCCCACGGTGACCAGGATGCGATCGGCCGGGATCGTCAGCCGGCTCTGGCCGCCCGCCGTCTCGATAAGAAGGCCTTCCGCGTCCTGACCAAGCGCCCTGGCTCCCAAATGAACCGTGACGCCATGCTTCTCGAGCCAGCGCAGGACGGGCATGGTCAGGGCCGCATCGTACAGCGGCAGGATGCGATCCTGCGCCTCCACGATTGTCACCCTCGACCCGAGTTTGGCGTAGGCGATGCCGAGCTCCAGCCCGATGTAGCCGCCGCCGACCACCGCCAGGGTCGCCGGGACCTCGGGCAGCGACAGGGCCTCGGTCGAGGAAATCACCCTGTCATCGAACGGCAGGAACGGCAGCTCCACCGCCGTCGATCCCGTCGCCAGGATCACATGCTCGGGCCGGATGGTGACGACGCCATCCGCCGTCTCGACGGTGCAGGTCTTGGCGTCGGAGAAGTTCGCCCAGCCGGTGACCGTTCTCACCTTCGCCTTGCGCAACAGGCCGCCAACGCCGCCGCTAAGCCGATCGACGATGCCGTCCTTCCAGCCGAGGGTCTCGTCGAACCGCAACTCCGGTGCCTGATTCAGGTGGATGCCGAAACGCCCGCTCCCGCTCGACGCCAGCACCGCCTCCTCATACAGGCCCGCCGCGTGAATCAGGGCCTTGGACGGGATACAGCCGCGCGTAAGACAGGTGCCGCCCAGCCGCCCGCTCTCGACCAGCACCGTGTCCAGCCCCAGCTGCCCGGCGCGTATGGCGGCGACATAGCCGCCCGGCCCCCCGCCGACGACGAGGACCTTGGGTCTCAGGGTCTCGGTCATCGCATCAGTCCATGAAGATCAGAGCGGGGTGTTCGAGCAGCCGCTTGACCCGCTGCACGAACAGGGCGGCGTCATAGCCGTCGACGATCCGGTGATCGAAGGCCGACGACAGGTTCATTGTCTTGCGTACCGTGATGAAAGACCCGTCGATCACCGGCCGGCTCACCAGCTTGTTGGGATTGAGGATCGCCACCTCCGGATGGTTGATCACCGGCGTCGAGACGATCCCGCCCAGCGGCCCCATACTGGTCAGGGTGATGGTCGAGCCTGACAGTTCGTCGCGCCCCGCCGTGCCGTCGCGCACCGCCTTGGCCAGTCGCGAAACCTCGCGGGCGCAGTCCCAGACATCCAGTGCCTCGACGTGGCGCACCACCGGCACGATCAGACCGTTCGGGGTCTGGGTGGCAATGCCGATGTGGACACCCTCATGGGCGTGCAGCACGCCGTTGTCGTCGTCGTACAGGGCGTTGACCTGCGGGAAATCCGGCAGCGCCTTGGCCATGGCCCGCATGATGAAGGGTAGCAGGGTCAGCTTGGGCTGGTCGGCGATCCGATGTTCGTTGAGGTCCAGCCGCAGGGCCTCAAGCTCGGTCAGGTCACATTCCTCGACATAGTTGATATGCGGAATGCGGCGCTTGGCCTCCTGCATCTTCTCGGCGATCTTGCGGCGCAGGCCGATGATGCGGGTGTCGTTGACGCCGGTGCGGGCCACCCGGGACGTGCCGCCCGTCGGAGCCTTGCCGTCCTGGGCCAGAAAGACGTCGAGATCGTCGGGCGTGATCCGTCCGGCCGGCCCGCTACCCGGCACCTGAATCAACGACACGCCGAGATCGAGGGCACGTCGCCGGGTCGAGGGCGCGGCCAGCGGTGCCTCACCGGTAGAGCGGCCCGAAGTCGACCGAGACGCAGGTGCCGGCATCGTCGCAGCCTTGGCCGGGGCCGAGGGAGGTGGAGCGGAAGCCTGAGCGACGGGCTCCGGCTTGACCGCCACCTCGACCGGGGCCGGCGCAGCTGGCGCTGAGGGAGCGGACGCGGCGACCGCGTCGCTCCCCTCGAAGCTCTCGAACTCAACCAGGACGGCACCGACCGGCAGCATACCGCCGACTTCGCCGTGGATCGCCGTGACCGTGCCGCCCACCGGCGAGCTGATCTCGACCGTGGCCTTGTCGGTCATGACCTCGGCAATGTTCTGGTCTTCCTCAACGACGTCGCCGACCTTGACCAGCCAGGCGACGATCTCGGCCTCGGCGACACCCTCGCCCACATCGGGCAGCCGGAACAGATAGAGCCCCATGACCTAGTCCTCCATTGCGCGCTTGAGCGCCGCCGCCAGCCTTGCGGGCCCGGGGAAATAGTCCCATTCGAAGGCGTGCGGATAAGGCGTGTCCCAGCCCGCAACCCGCTGCACCGCGCTCTTCAGGTGATAGAAGCAGCGCTCCTGGACCAGGGCCGACAGCTCGCCGCCGAAGCCGCCGAACCGCGACGCCTCGTGCAGGATCACGCACCGCCCGGTCTTCTTCACCGAGGCTACGATGGCGTCGACGTCCAGCGGCACGATGGAGCGCAGGTCGATCAGCTCGGCGTCCACCCCGCTGTCCTCGATCCCAGCCAAGGCGACGTGAACCATGGTGCCATAGGCCAGCACCGTTGCCTCGGTCCCCTCGCGCACCGTCGCCGCCTTGCCCAACGGCACGGTGTAGTGGCCCGCTGGAACCTCGGCCATCGGATCGCCGGCCCAGGTCTTCAGCGCCTGCTCGTGCCGCCCGTCGAACGGCCCGTTGTAGAGCCGCTTCGGCTCCAGGAAGATGACCGGATCGTCGTCCTCGATCGAGGCGATCAACAGGCCCTTGGCGTCATAGGGATTGGACGGGATCACAGTCTTGAGGCCCGTGATATGGGCAAAGATCGCTTCCGGGCTCTGGCTGTGCGTCTGCCCCCCGAAGATGCCTCCGCCATAAGGAGACCGCACCGTGATCGGTGCCCAGAACTCCCCGTTCGACCGGTAGCGCAGCCGGGCTGCCTCCGACACCAGTTGGTCGAACGCCGGCAAGATATAGTCGGCGAACTGGATCTCGGGGATCGGCCGCAGACCGAACGCTCCCATGCCGATGGCCGTGGCGATAATACCCCCTTCCGAGATCGGGGCGTCGAAGCAGCGGGTCAGGCCATGCTTCTTCTGCAATCCGTCCGTCACCCGGAAAACGCCGCCAAAATAGCCGACGTCCTCGCCGAAGATCAGCGTATCGGGATCCTCGGTCAGGACGACATCGAGCGCCGAGTTCAGCGCCTGGATCATGTTCATGGTCGGCATGGCGTCAGATCCCCAATTCGCGACGTTGTTCAGTGACGCGCCAGTCAGGGTCCTTGAAGACACCCTCAAACATCTCCTTCACGCTCGGCTTGGACTTACCGAGCGTGCCGACCGCCTCGGCCGCCTTGACTGCCGCGCGAACCTCGGCGTCCAGTTCCGCGATCAGAGCCGCATGGCGTTGCTCGTCCCAGGCTCCAAGCCCGATCAGATGGGTCTTCAGCCGCTCAACCGGATCGCCCAGCGGCCAGGCCTCGGCCTCGTCAGCGGGACGGTATTTACTCGGATCATCGGAGGTCGAATGGCCGGATGCCCGATAGGTGTAGAGCTCGATCAGGGTCGCGCCGAGATTGTTCCGCGCCCGCTCCGCCGCCCATTCCGTCGCCGCCCAGATAGCCAGGAAGTCGTTGCCGTCGACCCGCAGCCCCGGCAGGCCATAGGCCAGGGCCTTGGCGGCGAAGGTGGTCTCATTGGCGCCCGCGATGCCCGAGAAACTCGAGATGGCCCACTGGTTGTTGGTCACGCACAGGATCACCGGGGCCCTGTAAACACTAGCAAAAGTCAGGGCCTCGTGGAAATCGCCCTCGGCCGTCGTGCCCTCGCCGATATAGGCTAGCGCGATGGAGTCACCTCCCTTGAACGCGGAAGCCATGGCCCATCCGACCGCGTGGCCGAACCGACTGCCGACGTTTCCAGACAGCGAGTAGAAGCCGTATTTCCGCGCCGAATACAGGATCGGCAACTGCCGCCCCTTCAGGGGGTCGTCAGCGTTGGAGAAGATCTGGTTGCACAGGTCGATCAGCGGATAGTTCCGCGCCATCAGCCAGCTGAGCACTCGATAGGTCGGGAAACACATGTCGTCGCGGTCGAGGAACAACGACTGGGCTGCGCCGATCGCCTCCTCGCCGGTGGACTTCATGTAGAAGCTGGTCTTGCCCTGGCGGTGCGCGCGAAACAGCCGCTCGTCGAAGGCGCGGGTAAGAAGCATCGCCCGTTGACCAGCCAACAAGGTCTCCACCGGTAGATGCGGATTCCAGGGTCCTGACGCCTCGCCCGCGTCATTCAGAACGCGCACCAACCCGAAGGGCAGGTCACGCATCTCGGCCTCGAGGGCCGTCGTCTCGGGCCGACGCGTGTCACCGGGCTCCGGGATCAGCGCCCGATCGAAGGCTGGCGTATCCCCCGGCCGGGCCTCGGGCTCGGGAATATGAAGTCGAAGGGCGGGACGGTTCTTCATGACAAGCGACCGATGCGAAGGGAGGTGCCAACTTATCGTCTGATATCAGAAATAACGTACTCGATATGGAACGCAATTTAAGACGCAGCGCATTCATCAATCCGTCAAATCAACCAATCATGGACTTTCATTTCTTTTTGTTCGATGCCCTTGGATCAAACCCGCCCACCCCCTCGCTGCACGAAGGACCAGACATGGCTTCCCTAGCCGATCTCGACGAAACAGACCTGAAGATCCTCGACGTCGTCCAGCGCAATGCGCCAATGACGACGGCAGAACTCGCCGAGAGAGTTGGTATGTCCCAATCGCCGTGCTGGCGTCGTCTCACACGATTGAAAGATGATGGCTATATCATCGATCAGGTCACGCGCCTGTCAGCAGACAAGATGGGCCTGCGCACGAATGTATTTGCCAACGTCAAACTGTCAGCTCACGGTCGAACCAATCTTAATGAGTTCATCGAAGCCGTATCTCGGATTCCTGAGGTTCTGGAAGTCCATCCGACCATGGGCCCCTTTGACTTCTTGCTACGGATTATCACGCGCGATGTGGAGGACTACCGGGAGCTAGCCTTTGGCCGATTGCTGACCCTTCCGACTGTCCAGGAGATCAACTCGACAATGTCGCTCGGCCCGGTCAAAATGACTACCGCCCTGCCAATTCGCTAACCCTATGGCTTCGTACGACACGTCCACGCCCCTCTCTGCGAGGACTTCTTCATGTCACGCAAGCTCAGCGAGAAGCGGCAGTACATTCAAACCGCCTGCCGAATGACGTCGGGCTTGTTCCGGTGCCCTCTGAACGACAATCTCTACATATCCCGCTGATTTCACATTGCCTTTCGGCTATTCAGTGGGAAGGATTGAACACCTGAATGACAGCGACTTCTTGAGCCTTGGATCCGACACTGCCCAACGGGCTGCGCATTTTGATTGACGCCCTGGCGATCCATGAGAGAGTCCTAACCATGTCGATCAGTCTCGTCCTTTTAGCCGCCGCCAGAGAAGGCGGTCCGCGCGGCGCGACCCCCTTCATGACTATGAAGGGGCGACATAGACATTCAACGATACCAAAGCATTCGATGGGCACGGTTTCGACCCAGCTTTTTGCGGGCTGCCGATACCGGAGCTTGAGATCGGGGCTCGCCGTCCTTGCCGTCGCTGGGCCTCCCCTGGTGCCAGCAAGGCCGACGGCGGCGCTGGTCACGATCGCTCCTCGACGCTTCATGGGATGATCTGGAGACCGACATGACAGAGGTAAGACTGTCCGAGGCCCCGCATGGAAACAGGGCCAAGTCGACCGTGAGCTTCCCGAACGGCGTCTCGATGAGTTCGGCGGAGACCTACCCGACCGTGTCGGAAGCGCTCGCGGCAGCCGCGCTCAAACTGCTCGACATGCCAGATCGGCTCGCGCGCCTCGATCAGGCTGCCAAGGTCCCCAAGCTTTGATCGCTGTCGCCCGTTGCTGACCACCCCCGGGCGGCCACGCTCAGAAGCCGAAATCGATCTGGTCGAGCGAGGCTGAAGTTCTGCGCCGCCGTTTCGGCCGTCCGGCGACCAGGGACGGATCAACCCGCTCCGGAGGCGAGATGTCCTGGAGAATTGCGGCCGGCTCGACCGGTCGCTTCGCTGGACGGACCGGACAGCGGGCCGTGTTCAGACCCGGAAGCTTCGGCGCCCGCGCCGGCGTCAGCGCACGCGCCGCGACCGAAGGCGGGGCCTCCCTCGTTCGCGCCGCCGACCAGGCCAGCAGTTCGCTCTCGCGCCACGCGACCCGGTTGACGGATATCCGCACCGGCGACGGAAAACTCCCGGCGCGCTGCAGCCGCCATGCCGTGGTTCGGCTCAGTCCCGTGATATCCTGGACCCGGGGCCACGCCAGAAGGCGGTCGTCCGATCCCCCGGGCTCAATCCGACCCTTCTCCGTCATTTCTGGACAGCCATCACCGCCAGGACGGCACCCTGGAACACTGCCTGCAGGATCGCCGCGTCGTTGGCGGCATCGACCGGGTCGCGAGCGGCCCAGTCCCGAACGACGGCCTTGAGGGCGAAGCTCGCCGCGGGATCGGCGAGGATAGCATCGGCCGTGGGCCATGGAATTCGGCGACCGGACTCAGACACGGCGGCGCGCCTGGGAAGCCGCCGGCGCCGCCGTCCGAAGGTCGGAAATCTGGGACGCCGCCCAGGCTTCCAGAAGGTCGCGGGGATAGAAGGGTTTGGCTCTGATGTGGCGGCACGGCGGCCCCCCTCCTCCGGTTGACCAGAGGCGCGCCAGGGTCGCGGGCTTCAGCCGCACGCCGAACTGCTCCAGATGGGCTGCCGCTTCGGCCCGGGTCAGCAGGGCTCCACCATCCGGGCCGGCCGAGCCGTCGTCACCAGGCGCGATCATGGCGCATCTCCAGCCGGCCGACACTGGGTCGAACGACGAACGCTCCGTCCGGCGCTCAGGGCCAGATAGCATTCAATGACCGTCGAGACATACGCCCGGGTCTCGGCGATGTCGGGCACGCGTCCCAGTCGCGCAACCCGCGACGGGCCCGCGTTGTAGGCGGCGAGCGCCAGTCTCAGATCGCCAAAGCGAAGGAGCTGGCGGGCAAGATAGTCGGCCCCTCCCGTGAGGTTTTCAACCGGATCGAAGCGATCCCTGACGCCAAGCTCACCCGCGCCGCAGCGCGCCTGGGCATGTCGCAGCCCGCTCTGAGCCAGGCGATGAAGGGGCTGGAGGCTCGGCTGAACGTCAGGCTCCTGTCGCGCACGACGCGATCCGTCTCGACCACCGAGGCCGGCGAGACCTTGTTGCGGTCCCTGCGACCGGCGCTTGAAGACATCGGCGCGGGCCTGGCCAAGGTCGGAGCGCTCGGCAGCGCGCCCTCCGGCACGATACGGCTGACCTCGACCAAGAACGCAATCACCGCCATCCTGATGCCGGCCCTGCCGGGCTTCCTCGCGGCCCATCCCAATGTCACCGTCGAGAGCATCGTCGATGACAACCTGACCGACATCGTCGCCAATCGCTTCGACGCCGGCATCCGCTTCGGCAACATCGTCGAGCAGGACATGATCGCGGTCCGCATCGGTCCCGACATGCGCCGCGCCGTCGTCGGCTCCCCAGCTTACTTCGCCGAACATCCAGCGCCGGTCTCGCCCCACGATCTCGGCGCCCACGCCTGCATCGCCTATCGGATGGTCAAGACCGGCAGCCTCTACGCCTGGGAGTTCGAGGAGAACGGGCGGCCGTTGCAGGTTCGAGTCGATGGCCCGCTGGTCTTCAACGACACGGACCTGATGCGGCAGGCCTCCATCCAGGGACATGGCCTGGCCTATCTGTATGAAGACGACGCCGCCGAGGACATCCGCGCCGGGCGGCTGGTCCGCATCCTGGAAGACTGGTGCCCGGCGTTGCCAGGCTACTATCTCTATCACCCAAGCCGGCGCCAGACGCCGCCCGCGCTGTCGGCTCTGATCGCCGCGCTTCGCTATCGCAGTCCCAAAGGCTGACATCGCTGGTCGGGTTTCATTCGCTGGACGAATAACCCCTAGGCGAAACCTACGTCTTATCCATGGATGGCGGTTCGCTATCTTGGACTCCTGATCACCGCAGGAGCGAGATGATGACGCCTACTGACAGCAACGCCTCACAATCCACCGGTTCGTCGAGCCGCCGCGACTTCATCGTCCGATCGGCCTTGGGCGCCTCGGTCATGGCGATTGCGCCATCCGCCTGGGCGGGCTCACGCCCCGCCAGCCAGACCAACCCATCCTCACCCTCATCAGGAACCTCAAACATGAAGACCCGCAAACTCGGCCAGATGGAGGTGTCCGAACTGGGCGCCGGCTGCATGTCCCTCAGTTCGAATTACGGCCCGGCCGCCCCTGGCTTCATGGGCATCAACACCCTGCGCGCCGCACATGAGCGAGGCGTCACCTTCTTCGACACCGCAGAAGTCTACGGTGCCTACACCAATGAACTGCTCGTCGGCGAAGCGCTGGCCCCGATCCGCAACGAGGTGAAGATCGCCACCAAGTTCGGATTCGACGTCGAAGGCTCGGGCGGCCCGCTCAGTACGCCCGCCAATATTAGGAAGGTCGCCGAAGACTCCCTTCGCCGCCTGCGCACGGATCGCATCGATCTGTTCTATCAGCACCGTGTCGATCCGAACGTGCCGATCGAGGACGTCGCTGGAACGGTCGCCGACCTTATCCGCGAGGGCAAGGTCCTGCACTTCGGTCTGTCAGAGGCCAGCGCCGCCACCATCCGTCGCGCCCACGCCGTCCAGGCGGTGACCGCCGTCCAGACCGAATACTCCTTCGTCGAGCGTGCGCCCGAGGCCAACGGCGTCCTCGACGTCTGCGAGGAACTGGGCATCGGCTTCGTGCCGTGGGGGCCGGTCGGCATGGCCTTCCTGACCGGCTGGATGACACCGGAGACCAAGTTCGATCCGGCCACGGACTTTCGCGCGAATTTCCCGCGCTTCTCGTCGGAGAACATCCGCGCCAACCTGCCGATCCTCGACATCGTCCGCCGCAAGGCCGCCGAGAAGGGCGCGACGCCCGTTCAGGTCGCCCTGGCCTGGTTGCTGGCGCAGAAGCCGTTCATCGTCCCGATCCCCGCAACTCGCAGCCAGGATCACCTGGCCGAGAACCACGGCGCCCTGAACGTCGAACTGACCGCCGCCGACCTCGCCGAGATGCAGGCCGCCTTCGCGCCGCTCACCGTCCATGGCGCGAGTATGGACGCCGACAACATGGCGCTCGTCCAGCGCTAGTGCCCAGCCGGCCGCGTCAGCGCGCGGCCGGCACCTTTCTCGACAGGATCACCGACATGAACCCCACCTATGACTTCACCGGTCAGATCGCCCTCGTCACCGGCGCCAGTTCCGGCCTCGGGCTGGCGACGGCCCAGGCCTTCGCCGAAGCGGGGGCGACGGTGGTTCTGTCATCCCACGACGAAGACAAGCTGCGCACCGCTACCGAAGGCCTTGCCGTCGCCGGTCACAACGTCCTCGCGGTTGTCTGCGACGTCTCCGACGAAGCCCAGGTCGCGGCGCTGGTTGCGCGGACCGTCGAAACCTTCGGCCGCCTCGACATGGCGTTCAACAACGCCGGCATCGACGGCCCGCATGGTGACTTCACCGAGGTACCCGCTATGCGCCTACGGGGCCGTAGCCGAGATCGCGACTGCAGGCCTTGAGTTCAGCCCAGTAGGATTCGCGCAGCAAATCTAGCGGCAATGAGCACAAGCACGACGACGATCACGATCGCGATCAGACGCGTTGGACCTCGCCGCGCTTTTGGCACCGTAGGCTCGAACGGATTTTGTCTCTCTGGTTTGATCGGCACGGCGGCAGTCTAGTCGCGCCACGGTTAAGCTTCAAATCGAGAACCGGTTCATCTGCTTGCGTCTAACGGCCATTCCAAGAAGCACACGGGCCAAGCGGCGAATAGCGGTCACGACAACGCGGCAAACACGACATTCCGCGCTGCGTCGGATACCCGGCGGTTCACGCCTTCACGGCTGTCGTCATACCAAACTGCGGCCGACGTCTTCCCTTTTGTAACCCACTAATCGTCGAGATAGTGGATCGCACCGCTTGCCGGCTTGAGGGGTGCTCGGACGCGGCCGATCAGATCTTTGGGTTCAAAGGGCTTCAACAGATATCCATTACCACCCAGGGCCAGGACGTCGCGGACCGTCTCGGCGCTGCTGTCGGTAGTCATCATAAGGATCGGGGCCTTGTAGCCGCTCCAGCGAAGCGCACTTAGCAACTTTAGCCCGGAGATATCCGGCAACCTGATGTCAAGCAACACGAGGTGCGGCTTGAAGCGTGCAACCAGATTGACCGCGCCGTTTCCAACTGCGGTGCTGGCGAGTGAATAACCGGCATGGGTCAGGATGAGATCGACGGCTTCCCGTAGGAGGTCATCGTCCTCGACCACAAACACGCGCTGGGTCACAGATATTTCCTCCGTTGCAACGGAGCGGGGAACCCTCGTTCGTCCGTCATTCCGGGGACTGCGCCAGTTCGTTCAAGCCGGCCTTCAGACGATCCATGCTCGCAGGATCCGCCGCCATGCCGGATGCCATTTGATCGTCGATTTCCATCGCCGCCTCGCTGAGGGATCGATAACCGAAAGTGCCCGCCGTGCCCGCCAGATTATGCACTAGGCGGCGCAGCTCGTCGCTGGCGAGATTCTCCCGCGCCAGGAACTCGAGCGCCTCACGATCCGCCAATGCGCGATCGCGAAAGCGGGCCCTGAGAGCTGCGAGGGGATCGGTCATGCGCTGGCCAGGTGGTCGCGAATCTGCTGACCGAGGGTCATCGGATCGAACGGCTTCAAAATCACTGCGAGGGCACCAAGGCCGAGAAACCGTTCCAGCTCATGGGACTGGGCCCGGGCCGTCATGAAGATCACAGGCGTGTCGGCACGGGCGGGGATTGTGCGTAGTCGTTCGAGCGTGCCCGGACCGTCCAGCTCCGGCATCATGACATCCAGCAATATGACGTCGATCTGAGTATTTGACTCCAGAACGCCCAGGGCCTCTCCGCCGGATGCGGCGGATCGAACATTGACGTCCGGGTCCATTTCTAGCGCCAGCGCCGCAACTTCACGGATATCGGATTCGTCGTCAACGTGCAGAACGTGCAAGATCATTTTCCAGCTCCACTGGCATCCGTTAGTCTACGCACCGTTCGCGCCAGGCCTGCGAGAGACGTGCGCGACTTGGTCAGGACCGCCTCGACCCGGTCCGCTAACGCCCCGTCCATCTCCTGCGCCGAATAGACGACCACAGGGATCGTCTTCCCGGTGCCATCTCCTAGGTCAGTCAGCAGTTCCAGCCCCGACCCATCAGGCAGGCCGAGGTCGAGGATCACGAGGTCAGGCTTCATTCCCGACAGCAACACCCGCGCCGCAGCCAGACTTTCGGCGGAGGTGACGTCCACGCCACTACCAAGGGCAGAGGCGGTGACCTCCAGAATGTCGCGATCGTCATCGACGTGCAGGATGCGCGGTTTCCGGTCCTTGGTGCGCTGATGGAGAGCGGCGACGGCAGTGCGGAGTCGAGCCTGGTCGAACGGCTTTTCAAGCCAGTCCACAACCTCCAGCGACCGCCCCCGCGCCATACCCCGGGCCGTGTCCCCTGAGACCACCACCACAGGGAGATCCCGCGTGTCGGGCCTTGCCCTCAGGGCCCGGATCAGCCCGATCCCGTCGGCATCCGGCAACTGAAGATCGACCAGCAGGGCGGCGTAGGCACCGGTCCGCGCCGCGGACAGAGCCTCGCGGCCGGTCGCAATCACATCCGCTGCATAGCCGTCACGTTCCAGCATCTCTCGCAGTACCTCGGCTGCGTCCGCGTCATCCTCGACGATCAGCAGGCGTGGCCCCCCCATGTCGGCCGATGCTGCAGGGACTTCGAACAGCGGCAAGTCGAGGTGGAAGGTCGCGCCGAAGCCTTCGGCGGACTCGAACCAAAGACGACCGCCATGGCGTTCCGCGATCTCGCGGGCGATCGCGAGCCCGAGACCCGTGCCGCCCTTGGCCCGGGTGTCGGAGCCGTCAGCCTGGGCGAACTTCGAGAAAATACGCGCACGGAAAGCATCGGGGATACCGGGTCCTTGGTCAACGACGCTCAGTCGCGCCAGCCGGGTCTCGGGATCGACGCTGATCCGGACCTCGCCGCCTCGAGGCGAAAACTTGAGCGCGTTGGACAGCAGGTTGGTCACGACCTGGATAAGCCGGTCCGCATCCCCGCGAACAGGGACCGGACCGTGTCCGGTCAGGGTGAGCGTGACCTCCAGATCGCCGGCATAGCCGCCGACGCCTTCCACTGACCGCTCGGCGATCTCGCGCAGGTCCAGGGGAGCCATATCGAGCCGAAGCTTGCCGGATTCGATCTTCTCGATGTCAAGGATGTCATTGATCAGCCTCACGAGCCGCTGGCTGTTGGCGTGGGCGATCTGGATCAAC
This sequence comes from Brevundimonas sp. NIBR10, assembly GCF_027912515.1. NCBI lineage: Bacteria > Pseudomonadati > Pseudomonadota > Alphaproteobacteria > Caulobacterales > Caulobacteraceae > Brevundimonas > Brevundimonas sp. NIBR10. The sequence continues at coordinate 2,163,344 of NZ_CP115464.1, read as the reverse complement.
CGCGCGGCCTTGTCAGGCAAGGCTCCCGCCGCACCGCCGGCCAGCAGTCCCAGTGATCCCGCTATGGACGTCAGGGGCGTTCGCAGTTCGTGGCTTACCGTCGCAACGAACTCATTCTTCATCTGCTCCATCCGGTGCCGTTCAGAGATGTCCCTGACGATAGCGACGATATGGATGCCGGAAGGCAAGCGCATCGGGCCCAGGGCGACATCGACCGGGAAGGTGTCGCCGTTCTTGCGGCGGGCCTCCATCTGGCGAAGAAGGCCGCCCTCCAGCGCGCCCTGCGATGCACCCAACCGCTTGAGGAACTCCCCGTCGCCGTCAGGCGCGATGTCGATCAGCAGGGACACGTCCCGACGGGTGATCTCCCGAGCGTCGTAACCAAACATGCGCGCAGCTGCGGCGTTCACCGTTTCGATTGTGCCGCTAGGATTCAGGGTGACGATGCCGTCGATAGCGCTGTCGAAAATCGCGCTCTGCCGGGCCGCGGTGGCTTCGATGGCCGAAAGCATCGTCTGCCGGGTGCGAATATAGCGCCAGATCAGGAACGATGCGCCGCCGATCGCTGCGATCAACGCTAGGAACAGTACGCCGACGAGGATCTCTGTCCGGGCGGTGCGCATCTGGGCCGTGCGCGCGTAGGCGTCCAAAGCCTCGGCCTCCACAGCATTCATTTGGGCAACAACTGCGCGAACCTCGTCCATGAGGCGCTTGCCCTCCCCCGCGGACACCACGGCGATTCCTGCTTCCAACCCCTGGGTCTGACGCGCGTCGATCCCGACCTCCATCGCCGCGACCTTGCGCACAGCCAGATCATTGAGCCTCGCGTAGTCGTCGGCCTGTTCGGGGTGGCGCCTGAAGAGCACGCCCAAGGTCTGCATCTGCCGGTCGAGATCGCTGGTCGCGCGCTCGTACGGCTCAAGAAAGCGCTCGTCTCCCGTAATGACGAAACCCCGCTGCCCGGTCTCGGCGTCCTGCAGCAGGGAGAATACACTCTGAATTTGTGAGCGGGTTTCGTACGATCGGTCGATCTCGGCGCGGACGATCCGGTTGCTTCTAAACTCGTTCACCAGTTCAAAACCTGAAAAGACCAGCAGCACCGGCGCCAGCACGGCCGCGACGACCACGGGCCAGCGATATATGACCTGCCAGACTTGACGCGCCCCCCTCAAGGTCGCGTATCCTTGCCAGTGTCAGCACAACCCGTGGGAGCCAGCCGGGTGAAAGTTTGCGTCATCGACGACGATCCACTGATGTTGCAGCATCTGCAAGACATGGTCGCCGGACTTGGTTTCGAAGTCGTGAGTGCTCCCGACGTGAACAGCGCGTTCGAGCTCATAGCCGCCCAACACTGCGAAGCAGCGGTCGTCGATATTCTGATGCCTGAGCGCGACGGGATCGATTTCATCATGCAGGCGCGCCGCGTCCATCCCGACCTTCGGATCGTGGCGATCAGCGGCGGAGGAAGATTGGGGGCTGACGCGGTTCTGGGCATGGCGGCCGGGCTCGGAGCAGACAGGACGCTCGTGAAGCCGTTCTCGGCCAGTGAACTGCAGATAGCTCTTACAGCGGCGTAATCGACCCCGCGATGGTCGCGCTCAGGTCCCACGCGTAACGCTCGCAGATCCGAAGCCCTTGCGGGTCATGGTCCCCCATGACTGGCTCCGCCTCAGATACTGCAAGACGCCCCGCAGTCGCCACAACGTGTTGAGCTGGCGGTACCCGAAGTTTTCCAGCACGGCGACAAGGGTCAGCAAGACAAGGTCGCGGGCGCGGGGGAAGCGTCGCAGCTCGGACTCTTCGAGCGCGAGAGAGCCCACCGAGATGACGACGCCAAAGGTGAAACTCATGGCCACAAACGCCAGCAAATATTCGACCGAGAGCAGACCGGACATCCAGAACAGAGGGATCAACAGATAGCCCAATGCCTCAACGATCGGTCCCAGGACGTCGACCAGGAGAATATAGCCGAAACCGATCGCGCCGACCCTTCCATAGCGAGGGATGAAGAGCATCGGCCAATGGCGCTCGAACGTCTCCAGAGCGCCGCGGTGCCAGCGCGACCGCTGCCGGCCGAGCACGCTCAGGCTTTCCGGTGCTTCGGTCCAGCACACCGGCTCGGGTACAAAAGCGATGCGGTAAGGGAGCCCGTTGTCGCGCATCAGCCGATGCAGCTTTACGACCAGTTCCATGTCCTCACCCACGGTGGCATGGGTGTACCCGCCGACTTCGATGACGCGGGCGCGGCGAAACAGGCCGAAAGCACCAGAAATGATTGTGAGGGTGTTGATGCGGCTCCAGGCAAGGCGCGCCATCAGGAACGCCCTCAGATATTCGACCGTCTGAAGCAGGGCCAGAAGATTGCGCGGCGCGCGGACCTCGACCACCCGCCCGTCGGCGATCACACAGCCGTTTGCGATCCGCACGGTCCCCCCGACGGCTACCGTGCGAACGGGGTCCTCGACAAAGGGGCGCACCGCCCTCAGTAAGGCATCAGGCTCCAGTAGAGAATCCGCGTCCATGGAGCAGAAGATGGGCGCGCGCGAGACATTGATCCCGGCGTTCAGGGCGTCGGCCTTACCGCCGTTTACCTTGTCGATCACGATCAGCCGCGGTTGATGGACCGCTCCATAGAGACCGCGTATCGCCGCATGGGCGATTTCCAGATCGTAGTGCCGCTCGATCGGTTCAAGATCGAAGGTTTCTATCAATACGGCCAAGGTGTCGTCGCTTGAACCGTCGTTGATGACCACGACTTCGAAGTTTGGGTAGTGCAGCGACAGCAACGACCGAACGGATTGGCTGATTGTCAGGGACTCGTTGTATGCCGGGGCCAGAAGCGCGATCGGCGGGGCGCTTTCGGACAATCGACGCCACATTACCCCAGCCTGGGACGTAGGCGGGCGTTCCACAAGGGCTGTGGCGGCCAGCCCGAGCTGCACCAGATAGATGAGGTTCTGCAGAAGTCCTGTTCCGATCACGAACCAGGCGATTGCGGCAGCGGCGACAGCGAGGAACAGCCCGGGCTCGATGTTCAGCACGACCCGCGCTCCAGCACGGGAGCGGCAAAGCCCTTCTCAGCCAGGGCGAGGGATGCGGCTCGACGCGGGAGGTCATCGGAGAGTCGCGAGGCGTGCAGGAGGGCTTCCAGACCGTCCGGGCCCAAGCGGCCCAGGGCCTCGGCCGCCTGGAATCGCACCCACCACACGCTGTCGGCGAGCAATTCTGCCAGATCGGCGACGCCCTCGCCAAAGCCGGTACGCCCCATCGCTTCGCAAGCAGCGGCGCGGACTTCCCAGTCCGGATCCGACAGGGCTTCCGTCAAGGTGGGGATCGAAGCCGGGTGGGCGAGCAGGCTTAGCCCCCTTATGGCAGCCATCCGAAGATCCGGCCGATCGGCCCGCGCGGCCCGCTGAAGCGGCGCGACGGCGCGATAGTCTCCGCTCACGGCGACGGCATCCGCGAGCAACACGCGCGCGGCGGGCGAGGTGGCGGAGGAGTCCAGCCGGCTCATGGCCTCATCTGGCGACAAGGCGACCAGACGGCGCACGATCGGAAGGTAGACGAGCGAGTCGGTCATCTTCCTAGCTTCGAGTTCGTCTAGCAGCCGACCCAGCGGCGGGGGTCGATCAAGTTCGACAAGGGAACGGACGGCCGCGGCAGCGAGTTCGGCGTCGCGCGGGTCGTTGACGACCCGGTTGAGAGCGCGCTCGGTCTCGTCTGACGGAAACAAGGCGAGGGCCTCCGCCGCTGCCAGACGCCCCGCTTTGCTTCCAGCGAACAGCCGCTCGCGGAAGCGCGAATCCGCCGCCATCAGCCGATAGGCCGCAATCAAGCGCTCCCGCTCAGCGCCCCGAACGATCGCTCCAAACTCCAGCAGCGCTTCCGCCATCAACCGGGCCCGATGCTGAAATGGTCGCAAACCTTCGGCCGTCTCGCCGGCTTCGCTCACGATCGCCAGACAGACCTCCCGCAGGCGCTTGCGGTCCAGATCGCGCGCCCGGCCGCTTCGCTCGCGGCCCAAGCGGGCCAGCACCAGGCCGAACATCCAGACCAAGGCGCTGAGAGCAAGGGCAAGAGATCCCCACCACAGGGAGGCAAGAAGCGTCATCAGAACCGGACGCCGAGTCCGACCGCGATCTCGTCCCGTCGATAGCTGGCGCGGTCCTCCTGAACCAGGGTCAGTCGAGCAGTGATCCGTTCGACCAGATCAACTTCGAGACCGATGCCCGTTGCCCGCACGTCCACGGTCACCCCCTCGGACGTTTCAGGCGCGGCAGCATAGCTGAGGGTCACACGAGACCGATCCGTTACGGCGGCGCTGGCGCGTATCGCATATCCGGATCGACGGCGGTCCTGCTCATCCCAGACGAGGATCCAACGGGCTGCCAGCACTATTCTGGCTGAGGCCATGGTCGCCGTCAGTCCCGGCTGGAAGTTGCGAACAGTGCCTGTGGCGTAGCGCGCAGCACCGGCTTCGATCGAAGCTGCGAAGCGGTTGCTTAAGGGCGTCGCCCCGCCGATCCGCACAGCCCGCTCAGCCCGGTAGTCGGCTCCAGGCGCCCCGCCGATGGCCACAAAGACGGATGCGCGCCCCCATTCCCGATCGAGCTGGCCTTCCAGATAGACGTCCTCATCGCCAAACCGCTCGGTCCGCTCGATGGAGAGCCCCGCTGCCGTGCGTTCGTTGAGACGTCTTGTTATACCAAGACGCTCGCTGCTCCAGTCCGGGAGGTCCTGCGACAGCCGGCTGCGGGAAGCATCGAGGTCAAATCGCCAGAGCGGCACGTCCATGGCGGCCGAGAGCGCTTGAACGTCGTCACGGTCCGGCGCGACGGCCGTGGCCAGATCGAGCTGGCGTCGGGCCGCAGCGGCGTCGCCGCGCCGACGCGCCACCTGGACGAGGCCAAGGCGGGCGTCGACATATTCCGGCGCGGCCTCGAGAACCGTTTCAAGCGCGGCTTCGGCGTCATCCAGCCTGTCCAGCGCCAGCAGAGTCAGTCCAAGGTTCAGCCTGGCGTCCAGATTGGCCGGCTCGGCGTTGAGTACGGCTTGAAAGCCAGCCAGGGCAGCCGCGTAACGACCTGCTCGGCGATCTGCGACTGCGGTATCGTATACGGTTTGGGTTTGAGCCTGTACGACGATGGCCGCAGGTTCAACCGGGACGGCGTGCACGGGCATCTAAGGTCTCGCTGTGGGGACTGGCAGCCAGAACGCGTCGTATCCGTTGGCTTAGTTCGTCGGGAATGAAGGGCTTGGCCAGATAATCGGCCGCGCCGAGCTCAAGGGCCCCGACAATATCGGCCTCCCGCTTGAGCGCTGTCAGCATGATCACGGGCGTGGAGTCCGGACTGGCCCCGGTCTTCAGGCGGCGCAGGATCTCGAAGCCGTCCATTACCGGCATCATCGCATCAAGCACGATCAGGTCCGGGCGGCATTCTTCAATGACGGAAAGCACACGCGAGCCATCTTCCAAGGCCAGCACGTCATGACCGTCGGCGGATAGACGATATGTAAGCAGAGCCCTGAGGAGCTCGTCATCGTCGACAATCAGAATACGCGCCATCGGTTGACCCAGTCATGATCTCGGCCCCACCAAGAGAGTCAATCATGCGGGCTTCAGGTAAACCAATCGCTATTGCGGGCGATTTGGCCGTAGCGTCCTGCGCGTTCGCGCCCCCCGATATAGGGCGAATAGGTGGAGCGAGTGACTTTGATAACGACTGATGGAGCGCATCCGACGTTCTGTTTGGCTTCACGAATCCGAAGAACCCGTCCGACCGAGCACGTCTATCGTGGTGTCGATCCAGGTGACTGCGATCCAAGAAGCTGACCTACCATTGGCTTATCTGAGTCAGAGTGGCATCTCGCTACCCTCTTCCGTTGCGGCAGGCCCCTAGCCCGGAAGCGGACCTCGCGAACTTCAGCTTGCAGTCCGACTCGGGCCTAAGCCCCCTGCCCTTTTTCGCCTAACGGCCAGTATGCGAAGCTTGCACGCCGAATTCCTGAGGTCCGCTGGGGAATGCCTCAAGATGGCGTGTCTCTGGGCCATCCAGCGTTTTCTTTGCCTGATGCCAGAACCCATCTGTGTCGACGCTCTGTTTCTTCGAGCTCGCAGTGACGTCCCCGCGTCTCGCGACTCAGCCATAATCAGGATCCGAACCCCGCAAAGGGCACGCCGATCAGGGCCGCCGCTAGTCCGGCCGGCGTCAGGCCGCGACGCTCAGCTCCTGAGCGAGCAAACCGCCCAACTTCGAATCCCCGGTGATAATCGGCTTGCGCCCGAGTCACTGCAGCGAGCTTGACCCAGCACAATCTAGAATATTATTGTTCGTCGATCGGGGAGATGAACTATGCCTACCGTGACATCCGGTGCCAATACGGGCGGTGGACCGACCAACACGAACATCACCTATGAGGTTCGTGTCACCAGGCTCGACGACGGAAACGGCACTGCGCAACTCCAATTCCTACGAAATGGCGTAGTCGTGGCGACCCAGAACAATGGCGGCTGGGACGACGCCATTCCCTGGGCTGCCGGCAGCTATGTCATCCGCCAGGATGGCACAAGATTCACCGGCCCAAGCGGCGACCCGGCACCCAAATTCAACTTCGTACAAGACCCCACGGATCGCCTCGGCGTTCAGCTTCACCTGGGCAACATGGCGCGACCGTCGCAGGCCGTCACCGGTTGCATTGGAGCGAACGAGACCTTCCTGAAGGCGATCTCCAACACCTTGGCGGCAGACAACAACGCGACCGCCGATATCGCGATGAACGTCACCGGCGGCACCCAATTCACCATCGGCGCGCGAGTGAACGACACCTCAATCGGAGAGGGCGAGACAGCAGAGATCACTATCACCCTGAACGGCCTAACGCGAGGCGTCTCCAAGGACATTTGGGTCCGGCTGGACGTGGGCGATGGCACCGCGATCTATGGCGCCGACTACAAGATCGTTCCAAAGACCATGGGGATCGGGGGCCTTGAGGTCAGTTCACCGGGGAAGAACACCACGACAGGCCATTGGGAGGCTGGACTCTATGTGAAAATCCCGGCTGGGCAGACCTCGGTCACCTATTCGATCGTCGCCACTCGGGATGCCCTGACCGAGCAGTCCGAGAACATCAACGTCAGCGTCACCGACTATTTCGCGGTTCGCACCAATGCGAATGGGACCGAAAGAGAGCGATACTCCGATACCCAGGTCGATCCGGGCGGCGTCCTCCTGCGCAGCCCGATAAACTTGAACGTCGCCATCGAACCCGAAGACCGTCTGGTCCGCGATTCCCGCAGCGGCAGTTTCGAGACCTTCACCCGCACCTATCACGTGGCGGTCGGCGACCAGATCCAATACAGTTTCGAGGCCTATACGATCCTCGACAGCCTGACGATCTCGGGGGTGTCACCACCGATCAGCACGGGGATGATCAGCGGCTATCGGACCGCGACGATGACCGCGACGTCGGACACCATCGTCGTCACCGTCGTGGGGGGATCCAGTGGCACGGCTTGGGACTTCATCATCGCCGACCTCAGCAACGGCGGCTCGCTGAGCGGCGGATCGATCAACCAGCCCTCGGCGCCTGTTGTGGAGAGTCCTGACGACGACGGCAGCGATGCAGACGGGGACCCGGATGACGCGATCGACGCCCTGTTGGCCTCCTTCCAGGACGCCTCCGTCGATCCTGCCGCTCGCGCGACCATCGCGACGCACACCTCGGCGAATGTCACCCTGGCGGCAGGCGGCCAGGCCACGGTAGCCACCGCCCTGCTCCAGGCGGGGCATGAATACCTTGTGCGCCTGGTCGGCTCCGAGCAAAACGGAGCGGGCTGGATCGGAGACGGCTGGGTCCGGATACTTGACGCCGGGCAATCCACGCCCAGCGCCGAATTCCACGGGGCGGCCTTTGGATCTCAGCCCTACGGCTTCATCCGGGCGACCACTGACGGTGTGAGCAATATCGTCGTCGGTTCCGATCGCAACGAGGCCGGTCAGGCCCGTGTCGAGATCTTCGACGTCACAGGCATGACGACCTCGGTCCTGCATTTCGGACAGCGTTCCCTGACTGCGATGGAAGGTGACGAGACCGGACAGGGCAGCCTGACCGTCTATCGGATAGGCAACACTTCTCGCGCGGAAACCTTCACCCTGACCGTGACGCCCCAGAACGGGTCGAACGTGACAGGTGCGGACTTCGCTTCCGGTGGACTGACACGGACGATCACTTTTGCCGCCGGCCAGACGTCGGCCACCGTCGACTTTACCTCCCTTGCCGACGGGGTGAACGAAGGCGTCGAGGTCGCGGTGATCAGCTTGGCGGCCGGAACGCTCAGTGCTGACAGCGACGCTAACATGCAGCTGCTGGGTCTCAATCGCACGACTGTTTTTTCTCTGCACGACCCGGACACCTTTGTACGCACCAGTTTCCCCAGTCTGAGCGCCACGGCGGTCAGCGCCGTCGAACTGGACGGACAGATCGTGTTTGAACTTGTCCTCAGCGAGGCCCCGACCCAGGCCGTGACAGTCACCTACGCCACCTTGGGCGGCACGGCCGGTCTTGACGATTTCACCGATACGGTCGGATCGGTGACCTTCGCGGTGGGCCAGACTCGGGCGCGCGTGACGATCCCGCTGAACATCGACACTGTGGCCGAGACCGCTGAGACCCTGACGCTCAAGCTATTCTCGCCCGAAGGTGTCTACCTCGGCTCGGGCTTGGCGGTGCTGAACATCGCCGGCTCGATCACCGACGTCGCCCAGACCCTGGGTACGGCCAACGCCGACACCCTGAACGGAACAGCCAATCGCGACTGGCTGTCGGGCGGCGACGGCGACGACGTCCTGAACGGTCTGGGATCTCGCGATCTGCTGAGCGGCGGCAACGGGCGAGACACCCTTCACGGCGGCGACGGAGACGACATCCTCTATGGCGAACAGTCCCTCGCAACCGGCAGCGGAACCCAGTTTCCGAATGCCGTGCGGCTGACGGGTTTCAACACCCAGGCCGACCCGAACATCGAGAGCGCCACGACTTTCCCCCACGTGACCGTGAACATCACCGGCGACAACTCGATACGGGTCTTCTCGGTCAGCGCTCAGGCCAATGACCGACTGATCCTGGACGTCGACGGCGGGAGCTTCGACACCTACATCAGGGTCTATAACGCCGCCGGAACCCAAGTCTTCGCCAACGACGACTCGTCAACTGCGAACGGTGCCGGAGGAAGCACGGCCGGGACGGATTCCTATCTCAACGTCATCCTGGCCACCGCAGGGGCCTACTACATCGAGCTGGCGCGCTACAGCCGGAACCCGATCGCCACAGGCGCAACCGCCACCCTGCACGTCTCTCTGACCAGCGGTCTGAACCAACCGACCACGCCCACCACGACCGGAACCGAGGACCAGCTGTTCGGCGACGCGGGAGATGACGTGCTGATCGGCGGGTCGGGTGCCGACACGTTGACGGGCGGCGCAGGAGCCGACACCTTCCGCTTTCTCACGGCCTCGGACTCCGGTCCGACGGCTCAGGACGTGATCACCGACTTCCAGATCGGCGTCGATCGCATCGACCTGACCCCCATGGACCCGACCAGCGTGAGTGTCGGCCGGGTAGCGGGCGGCGGAAGCGTGGTCTTCGCAGAATCGGCGTCCGGCGCGTTTCAGCTGTTCGTCCAAGGCGCAAACCTGAATGTTACGGATTTCAACTTCGGTCGCGCCTTCGGCGTCTACATGATCGGATCCGCCTCCGCCGATATCATTCTGGGCGGCGCGCGGCCTGATCCCCTCGTCGGCAATGGAGGGGACGACATCATCGTCGGCGGCGCCGGCGCGGATGCGATCGCCGGTGGGGCGGGCCGGGACATCTATCGCTATCTGGCACGCTCGGACTCCAACCAGACTACAGGGTTCGACAACCTGTATGACTTCTCGTCCGGCGAGGATCGGATCGACCTCGCGCCCATGGCCCCGACCTCGGTCAGCATACTGCGAACGGACAACGGCTCGAGCTTCATCTACGCCGAGACGGCGCAGGGTGTGTTCCTCACCACGGCAGCGAACCGGACGGTGCAGGCGACGGACATCGACTACGGCGGCAGCTTCGGCATCTACATGGTCGGCTCGGGCGTCGCGGACCTGCTGATCGGGACTTCGCTGGCGGACCCGATCGCCGGGGGAGGCGGCAACGACTACATCATCGGCGGTGGCGGAGCGGACGCGATGTTCGGTGACGGTGGGCTGGACACTTTCGTCTATACCTCGGCGTCGGACTCAACCGCTGCGGCGTCCGACGGCATCTTCGGCTTCATCTCGGGCCAGGACCGGATAGACCTGACCCAGGTGCGCACCGGCGCGAGCGACACCTTTGGCATCGCCTACCTCAGCGGCGGGTCTTACCTATTCGTGGACTTGGGTGGGAATGGGACTTCGGATTTAGTAATCGGTCTGGCCGGCACGACGCTGGTGGCTTCCGACATAATCTGGGGAACAAGCGCAATCGGAAACGCGCCGGAGGTCAAGCACGAGCGGCCGGAGGTGCTGCCATTAGAGGACGAGGGAGAGTTCACCGACTTTGGCGAAGTACCCGGACTGGCCGGCCATAGTGGGCGGTTCATGCTAGACTTAGAAGGGGCCCGCGGGTTCCACGGCCAGGATTGGTACCTCTAGGTGGCTTTGTGAGCGAAACTTCTCCAAGGTGAGACGCCGCATGGGTGACAGCGTTGCATGAATAGTGGCCTGGGGGAAAGACTTTCTCGTCCGATTGTTCTCCCGAAGCCGGCCGGGTCGATGCAGAGACTTCAAATCTAGCTGATCCAAGCCGCGCCGTATAAGGCCCAGCCGTCTGTAGTGATAGTCTACGGCTCGACCGGCGGGTTGTGAAATAGCTGCTTGAGCAGCTTCAATGCTCAGCATCTCGAGCACCTTCAGCCCGGAGTGTCCGGCAGCCAGATATAAAGGGGGTCATGGCAAATCTAGTAACCTTTCAGGGGATCGCCATAAACCGGGATTTCGTTGCCCGGACCACAAGGTGCATTGCAGTGCAGCAGAGACTGTGTCTCAAGTTACAGAGGGGTGTATCAGGCTCCGCAGAAGTGGGAAGCTGCAGTGCTTAAATCTCAGCTTGTGCGCCGGCTTGCTGAAGAGCGGCCTGACATTCCGGTTGCCGTAATCGAGCGCACAGTCACTGCGATCTTCGACAACATCACCAATCAGCTCGCGCGAGGTGGGCGTACGGAGTTGCGAAAATTTGGAGCGTTCAGCGTCCGGGTTAGAGGGCCGTATCTGGGTCGCAATCCGAAAACTGGCGAACCTGTCAACATTCTACGTAGAACGACACCTTCATTTCGGGCGAGTAGTTCTTTGAGCGTTCACTTAAAGGGTGGCCTGAATGGCGATCTTTAGGCTCAGAACCGTTGATGTGATGCGTTCGATCTGATCCAGGCTCTGCGAGGAGACTGGATATGAGCGACTTGATTGCCTGACGGACGATCAGATGGCGCAGCTTCAGCCGCACTTCCTCAGGAGCCAGGGCAGGCTCAATGTCGATGATCGCCTCGTGCTGAGCGGGATCATCTTCGTCAATCGCAACGGGCTTCGTTGGCGTGACGCGCCGCGCCTATGGGCCCCACCAGACCCTGTACAATCGCTGAAAGGGGTGGAGTGAGGCGGGCGTCTTCATCCGGATGATGCAGGGCCTGTTCGGTGGCAAGGCCGGCCATCAAGGCCGACCACGACGCCGTCAGCGGCCTCAAACACCGACTCAACTGACACCCGGTACAAACTCGGCCTAAAAAAAAGTTAGCGACGCCCCCACTCAATGGGCGCGTCGCTTTCCTATGTTATTCAGTCCGCGCTGCAGCGTCTGCCGCGGCGTCGGTCTTCCGGTCGGCGGTGTCAGCGGCGGCATCGACGTTTTCCGCGGCCCTATTGGTCGCGGCGGCGGCGCTGTCGGCGGCCGCGTCCGCATTGGCGGCGGTATCACTTGCAGCTGATGCCACGGTGGCACCCGCATTATCAGCGGTGGCCGCTGCCTTGTCTTCCGTCCTATCGGAGCAGGCGGCCAACGAAAGGGCAGCAACGGCGGTAGCAATATAGGTGATGCGCATGTTTGTCTCCTCGGAGTGACGCGACAGCTGATCCGTCTCAAGGTTAGCCATTCACGCCAACGCGCAGCACGCCGGATTGCGACAGGCTTCGCAGTCGGACCTGATCGGTCGGCACGGAAATCGACGAGATGCCCTCTGGGCCCGATCATTGAAAAGCGCGACGCCCAGTCATCATAGCGGGCTCAAATGTCTGTTCGCCGAGCAGGGTTGTTTGGGTGCCCGCCCGCCGTCCGTTACGTCAATCTTCACTCCAATCCTGCACGCTTGGGAGAGTGAGGTCAGCGTATGTCGGCGGTTGCATGCTTGAGAGTTCTAGTCGACGGCAGCCGCACTGATGTGCCCGCGGACCGCCTCGGTCCGCTCGTGGCAAAATACTCCAACATCTTTCTGGAGGTGCGCTGGACGCTTCCTCGCCGTTTCCAGTCGCTCAGTCATTTCAGCTACCTGCTGACTGATCCCACCACACAGGGGCTCGACACCGTCGAGCTCGCTCAGTTGTCCCACCAGTTGCAGGAGCGCCTCTTCGGCACAGGCGTTGAAGAGGCCGTTAAACTCGTCCTGTTCGAGGGCGATGCCGATGCGATGGCCCGTTTTTCCGCTTACTCCACCGAGGAAGTTCTGGCGGCAATGGAGGATCCTAGCGGCCTTCCCGCCGGAGGGCGCTTGCGACGGATCGCGGCAGACGGGACCCTGAGCGACGTTCCCGAACAGTCACGCAGTGCGGCAACCGCAGAGGCTTTCCAGTTTGGGGCGACGATCGACGGCGTCCAAGGAGTCTACTTCCCGAAAGGAGGTGCCTTCATCGGAGACGTGGTCAACTGCACGCCCGTTTCGGCCGCGAGCTACTTCAGCGTTCTTGATGGCGCTGCTCATTGGCCGGATGATACCGACTCCTTTGACGAAGCGTGCGTCACGACGGCTCTTCGGCTCTTGACTGAATTCCCTATCGTAACGCCTCTCTATGTTCCGGTATGCTTTGCAACCTTCGTCCGCTCCAGCCGGCGTGAAGTCTGGACGGACCTCGCCAAAGTTCTACCGCCGGCAACCTGGGGTCGTCTCGCGGTCACGGTGTATGACGTCCCGCGAGCGCCAACCTTTCAAGCCTTGACCGCAATCCGCAGCTCACTGGCCAGTCAGTTCTGCGCCATCGACCTCTGCGTCCGGGACCCGGATTTTGAGGTTACGCAGCTGGCGGACCGGGCCGTAGTGAGCGTCACCCTGGCGCTACCCGACGCGGTGCCCGATGTCAGACTGCAAACGCTCCGCAGATTTGCCAGCCACTCCGCCGACTATCGTAGGCGCCGCATAGCCGCTGGAGTGACAAATGTTCAAAGTCGCGCTGAGCTGGACCTCGCCATCGACCTTCGCGTGCCCTTCATGTCCGGAACGGGCGTCGCCTTCAATCGAGACAGGCCCGTTGGCGGACGGTCATGTAAGGTATTTGATCTGCCTTGTCTTCGCGGTGAGCAAGCAGCACACCTCTTTCAAAGACGGCACGCTGGTTGAGAATGAAGTGATCGAAGCGGTGACGTCCGGCAAGCGACATTTACGATGGAGCAGCGTTCTTGCCGCTGGCCCCTCGCGCGACCTGTAGCCGCGCTGGCACATTACTGAAAACTGCCATCAAAAACCATGGAGCATCTGCGCAGGGCTGCCATTGTGGTTGTAAGGCGTCGAGAAAGCTCAAGGGGTCTTTCAATGTCAACAGAAAAGCAAGCCGGCCGCAAAATGATCCCGCCGGAAGCAGGGCAATCTGCTCGAGCCTCGACGGGTAAAGTCGTGCACCCTGTTGACCGTCATGTCGGGGGTCGAGTGCGTCTTCGGCGGATGGAACTCGGCCAAACCCAAACGGATTTGGCTCGCGCACTTGGCGTGTCTTTTCAGCAAATACAGAAGTACGAGACGGCAAATGATCGCATCTCGGCGTCTAAGCTATGGAGTATTTCAGAGGCACTAGAGGTCGATATTGGATACTTCTTTGAGGGCATGGCCAAGGGGCCAATCCTGTGACAGATGTCCCGGTAAAGGCTAAAGGCCCTCTGGGTAGTTTCAGCGTGTCAACAACTGTGCTCAATCCAGTGCACTCTCGGAGCCTTAACCGCCCTTCGGCTAAAAAAGGCTGATCCCGGTTACGCCTTCAAGTATGGAGCCCGCCAACAGAATCGCGAGCGGCCCGGCGGTGGCCAGCAAAACGATGCGCGGATGCCGATGAACGAAGGTGAAGAGGCGGGCGGTCATTCTGAAAAGGAATGTCTCTGGCCGTCACTGCGAGCGGCGGTTTGAGAGGATAGCGACCCGGCCTTAACGGGGGGCTGGAGTGGCCGGGCCGCCGTCTACGCCTGGAGGGATATCCAGGTGTAGATCCGAGCCTAAGTCCTCATGGCCGCTCTGGTTCCAAGATCGTCAGCTAGGACAGGCGATCATTTGCAGGGCCAACCCGCCGTGCTGGGCTCGGTCGGCGTTCTCGCTGACGAGGCCTGTGAACGCTTGATCCAAGAGGCTGGCCAGGAACAGCAGACCCAGCACCAGGGTCAAGCCGTTGTCTCGCAAGACGCGGCTCATCCTGACACCCTTTGTCTCGCCCTAATCCGAGGCGCTACCATTGCTCAACCGCGACGTCCCCAACGGGCCGGTCATCCTTTCCAACATCAACTCCGTCAGCATATCGGCCGCACGTGCGGTGACCGGCGAGCCCGCCTGGCCGAAATAGCGGATGGATGCGTCAAGTCGGTCATCGCTTAGCCCCTCGACAGCGGCCTTGATATCCGGCCAAGCGACCGGTCCATGGCCGGCTGCATGGACGTCAAGGTGACGTGCGAGCAGTATAACTGCGGCCTCTTCCTCAGCCGACATCGGCCCGACCCGCTAGTCGCGCAGGCTGGCGGGGAACTGGCCGCTGTTCTCTGCAAGTTTCCGCCAGACCGCTTTCGACAGGGCGATGTCCTGTTCCGCCGAGCCATGAGCGCCAGCGTTTACGCCCAACTCCTCGGCGAGCTCTTTGCGGGCGTCGAGGCTGGAGTTAGGTCGAGCAGATTGAGTAATCGACGATCGATGTCCGCCAGTTTCCGCCGCCACCCTTCATCTCGGCCATCTGGGACAGGACTTGGTCAACATGGACCGGTTGAGGCGTGAAGGGAGTGGCGGGCGCTACAGGAACGGGGTGTGCTGAGACCGGCGTGCTCGTAGGCGCTTGGGCCTGAGGCGTCGTTGGATGCGCCTTTTGGCCGGTGATCTTGTCGCAGATTTTGCCGAAAAAGCTCATCATGTCTCTTGAAGGTAAAATGGCCCGGGCGGTGAGCCCTGGACTGGAGGGTTAGCGCTGACGACGACCAGTGCCGTGCGGCGGTTTTCGGCAAGGCCAGTGGAACCATGCGGGGTCCCGATTGCGGTTGTCGGTCAGGTCGAACTCATCGTTAAAGGGAAAAGAATGCGGCCGACTAGTTCGACGATAGTCGGCCGCCGGGTCTCACTGAGTCGGGGTCTTGGTGACCTTGTCGGCCCAAGTCTGAGCCACCTTGCCCGCGGCGTCGCGTCCGCCCAGTCCAAAGGCCAGAGCGGCGGCCACCGCTGCGGCACCCAGGATCAGACCAAAGGCCAGCAGGACAATATCATCGGCGATACCCATGAAGCGCAGGCCCATGGCCGTCGCCAAGGCGATCGTAGCCCATCTCACCAGTGTCGAAGCGAAGCCGTCGGTGCCGCCGGTCCCCTTGTTGATAAGGTTGGCGAGGACGCCGCCGATCAGGACGCCGGCGGTGATGATTATCCCACCGACAATGACGTGGCCTGCCAGCGACAGGATCTCCTGCAAGGTCACCGCGATCGTGCCAAACTGCAGCAGCTTGGCAGCCTCGACCGCAGTGAAGGCGACGATCGCCGCCATGGCGATCTTGCCCACGATGCTGGACGGCGTCATTGGCCTAGGCACCTCGCCCCCAAGCACGCGCGCCGTGGCCGGTGTTACGTCGCCGGCATAAGGCGCAGTGGACGGTTTCGGCGCGGCCGACGCCTGCGTCGTGGCGGTCAGCGCCGTCAGGCTGGAGATGCTGCGATCGAACCCAGTCGCTGGCAAGATGCGTTCAATCAGCTGGGCGACCCAACGACCGATAAACCAACCCACCGCCAAAACGATGGCGGCGGCGAGAACGTTCGGGATCGCAGCCAGTACGGTCGACAGGACGGCAACCGCTGGGACCGTCAATGACTCAATGCCCAGTTGCTCCAGCGCCGCGATCGTGATGGGGATGATGATCAGGACGAATACTAGGGTGCCGATAGCGGTGCTGACGCCAGTCGAGCCCGTCGCCTTGGTTAGACCAGCTTTCTCAAGCCAGCGATCCGCATTGGCGGCCTGCAGCGCGGCCTCAACGACACGCTTGGCAAGGGTGGCGACCACGAACCCGATGAAGAAGATCAGGACTGCGCCAAGGACGCTCGGCACGAATGACGCGACCTGCGTGAGCAGAGAGTTCAGAGGAGTAACGACCTGGCCAAGGTTCAGAACGCCGAGAGCGGCGACAACGCCGAAAAGCAAGATCAGCCAGAAGGCGACATCACCGAGGCTCGCTCCGATCGAGTGCTTAGGATTTTCACTGGTTGTGGCCTTCGAAGCGCCAGGGATGCGGTTGATCCCCTTGGCCAGTGCCCATTTCACGGCCTTGCCGATGAACCAAGCCGCGATGAGGATCAGCACGGCGCCGATCACCTTGGGCGCCCACTCATAGAGTAGCGCATCCCAGCCGATGAACTCATAGTTTGGTGTTTGCATGCAGCCCTCTCCCTGACGCAAATCGCGCGGGTTTACAGCGGGCCTAACAAGATGGGGCCTGTCTTGTTCCGGCCACAAACGAAACGATCGGCCGGAACGGATGGTTGGCTAATCGCTTACGGGTCCAGCGCGGCTTTCTGAACCTCCGCACGACATCCGATCAACTCATCCAGTAGGAACATCCATGTCCACGCCAGAAGATCTGAAAGACCTTTACACCGACGAGCTGAAGGACCTGTGGTCTGCCAACGACCAGATGCAGCGCGTTCTGAAGAAGATCGCCCCGAAAGCCTCTGATCCGTCGCTCAAGGACATGCTTAGCAAGTCGGTCGAGGGCATCTCAAAGCATACCGAGCTGCTGAAGGAGCTGCTCGCCGGGCAGGACGAGAAAGTCTCCAAGGAACATTGCAAAGGCATGGAAGGCCTCGTCGCCGAAGCCACCAAGCATGTCCTCGAAGAAGGGCCTGAAAAGGGCCCTGTGTTGGACGCCATGATCATCGCGCAATACCAGCGGATGTCCCACTACGGCATCGCGGGTTTCGGGACCGCAGCGGCTTTCGCGGCGGGCTCGGGCCTCAAGGCCGACGACAAAAAGCTGAAGGCCGCGACCAAGGATATCTACGAAAGCGATGAGTACATGACCAAGCTCGCGGAGCTGACGGTCAACCTACAGGCCAAGGACGCTTAAGGTGATCTTCCCCCGCAAAAGTGGACGGGGTTAAGCCGCTCTGCGTTCGGCCTCGGCAAGGCTGATGTAGCCCAGTGCTGAGTGCAGGCGACGGGGATTGTAGAAGCCCTCGATGTATCCGAACAGGTCTCTGCGGGCCTAGTCCCGGGTGGCGTAGACGCGGTGATGGACGCGCTCGGTCTTGAGGGTGTGGAAGAAGCTCTCCATGGGCGCATTGTCCCAGCAGTCGCCCTTTCGGCTCATCGACGGGGTGATGCCGGATCGGGCCAGAGCTGATCGATAGGCCTCGGCGGCGTATTGGATTCCCCGATCGGAGTGATGGATCAGGCCCGGCGCAGGCCGCTGACGTTCGACGGCCATGTTGAGAGCGTCCAGGGCGATCTCGATGTGCAGGGTCTGGCGCATGGCCCAGCCGACGACCTTGCGGGTGTGCAGATCCAGGATGGCGGCAAGGTAGAGCCAGCCTTCGCCCGTTGGGATGTAGGTCAGGTCGGCGAGCCAGACCTGGTTGGGAGCCGCCGCCTCGAAGTTACGAGCGAGCCTGTTGGGCGAGATCGGATAGCCGTGGCGGCTGTTCGTCGTCCTAGCCCGACGCGGCAGGGCCGCCAGTCTTCGCAGGCCGGCGCGGCGCATCAGCCGCTCCACGCGGGACCGGCCAACCCGTCGCCCGTGCCGACGCAGGGTGGCGTGGACGCGCGGCGAACCGTATCTGCCCCACGGGACTGACCTGTCTTTGCACAGCCAGGCGCAGCTCAGCGTTATCGCCCGACAGCTCAACGAACGCCCCAGAAAGACCTTGCTCTACCGGACGCCCACTGAGACCTTCGCCGAGTGTGTTGCAGCGATCAGTTGAGCCCACCGTCGAAACCAGTCAGAGGCATCCAGCCGAAAAGCGGACCTTTCAGGCCCCCTCCCCGCGCCTAACGGCCAGTATGTGAAGGGCCGGCTATACACTGGGCGAGATGGTTGATTAGCAGGGGCCTGCCGCCGGTTCGTTGCCCGACTAGCGAGACCGCGACATTGCGATTGATAGTTGTCCTGCTGCGCTTACGAACGGGGAACAATCAGCAGGAAAGACGCACAAGCCGGCATCGACCAGCAAACGGTGATACGGCGATGTTCGCACGACACTGTGAACGGCCGTTGAAACACCAATGCGAGACCAGTGCGTTCCTCAGTTTCGCCCCGAGGAGCCGCCATGTCCGCGTCTGATCCCATCATCCCGCTCAAACAGTACGGCTATCACAGATTCTCTGCCAAGCCGTCGTGGCGACTGCCAAAGAATCATGACTGCCCACCTCAAAGCCGTGCTGCGCGGAGCCTTCAGGAGCAGCGGGACCAAATCCTGAGCGCTTGAACGCTGAAATTACTTAAACTTTAGTGGAAATCACTTGTTAGCTACGAGTAGATAGGGATCTGCCGACGAGCTCTACACTTGGATCTTAAGAAGCAAGGAGCCGGGGTCCAGTAACCGATTTCGGCGAGTCGCGGATAGGTCACGGTCGGGAGTCTGCTCCTTTTGCCTGATGGAAGTCTGGAAACCGGATAAAGGCGGCCATCGGGACTATACCACTCCCCGCCCAAGGCCGTCACCCGAATGTTCTGTTCAATCTGGATTGCCGCACTCAGTCTTCAGGTCACTCCAAGGGCGGCTCAAGCAGCATGTTTCGTTTTGACTATGCTCGTCCTGAGCGGAACGGCTGCGGCGAGGTTATCAAACTTTTCAGGGTGTTTGCTTAGGCCTGTCTCCAGAGGAGACAATGTCGGAAGCTTCAGCACTCACACGCGCGCATCTGCTGCGGCTCATACTGGTCGGGCTGCTTGCCGTCGCTACCGTGCTGCTCGCCGTCGGCGGCATGATCGCGTATTCCGCCCACGTTCTCGACAGGATGAACCTTGAGACCCAGACGGCGCTGACCGAGCGCCGCGTCGAACGCCGCCTGGAAGGGCTTCGCGAGGACGTCATCTCTGCGACCGTGTGGAACGAGGCTTACACGCAGACGCTTGCCGGCGACGCCGACTGGATGCAGATCAACTACGGCGACTATTTCGCGGACTACATGAACCACGAGGTGTCCCTGGCCTACGATGGAGCCGGCCGGGTCACCTACGCCTCCCGCGACAGCGAGGCGGTTGATCCACGGACCGAGGCCGCGCTCACAAGAGCCGTCCAGCCCCTCGTCGACGCCGTTCGGACCTCTGCTCCGGCACCAAGCCGTTCCGGACTACGTTCGGCCTATGGACTGGATACTGTAGTCACGCGGCAAGCCACGGTGATGGTGGGAGCAGAGCCCTATTTCGTCAGTGTCTCGACGGTCGTCCCGGAAGACGCAGCGCACGCTGTTGCGAACAGGCCTGACCCAATCGTGGTCAGCGGGCTCTCTGCCCGGACGTTCGTCGCGACCCTGGACGCCGACCTGATGCTAGATCATCCGCGGCTGATCGGACCGGAGGCACCGCAAAGCGAAGCGTGGGTGGTCCTGAAGGACAGCGCAGGCCGCAGTCTCGGCGCCATCGAATGGACCCCTGATCATCCCAGCGCGTCTTTACTGTCTCGCGCGATTCCCGCCCTTATCGTACTGGTCCTGCTCCTGCTGGTTGCCCTTGGGGTCGGAGGACTACGAGTTTACCGCCTGATCCGCGACCTCGCCTATAATGAAGAAGCTCTCGACCGAACTCTCGGCGAAGCCAAAGCCGCCAACGCCGCCAAGTCGCAGTTCCTCGCCAATATGAGCCATGAGCTGCGAACGCCTTTGAACGGCGTCATCGCCATGACCGAATTGCTCTACGCGCATCAGATCGACGAACGGGGTCGCGAGATGGCGCGCACCATCGTGGCGTCCGGTCAAACGCTCGAACATGTGGTGAACGACATACTGGACGTCGCCAAGATCGAGGCCGGCCAACTTCAGTTCGAGATCGCCCCCTTTGACTTGGCTGAAGTGCTGCGATCGGCAGCAGCCCTGCATGGTGCCTCCGCTGCGGCCAAGGGCGTTTCACTGGGCTTGACGATTCACCCGGACGCGGAGGGTGTCTACGCCGGCGACAAGACCCGCGTGTCACAGGTTGTGACGAACCTCGTTGGGAATGCCGTCAAGTTCACGGAAAGCGGCTGCGTGCAACTGACGGCGCGCCGCCATAACGGCGGAAAGCTCTGCATCAGCGTCAGTGACACCGGCATCGGCTTTGACCGTGCGACGGCGGCACGGCTGTTCCAGCGCTTCGAACAGGCCGATGTCTCGGTCAGCCGCCAATACGGCGGAACCGGGCTGGGATTATCGATTTGCGCTTCACTATCCCAGATGATGGGCGGCTCGGTCACGGTTAGATCCGTTCCCGGGAAAGGGTCCACTTTCTTCGCCCACCTTCCGCTTCGCCGGCTGACGGACGTCGCCGCCACCCCGGCCGACCTCGCTCCAGCAGCTCACAGCATGCCGAGCCAGGTCAGCCTGCGGGTTCTGTATGCCGACGATCACGCGATTAATCGGCAGGTCGTCGCGATGATCCTGGAGCCGCTCGGCGTGGACCTGACCCTCGCCGAAACCGGCGTGGAGGCCCTCGACCTCTTCAAGGCCGCACCGTTTGATCTGATCTTGATGGATGTCCAGATGCCGCAGATGGATGGCTTGACGGCCACCCGCGCCCTGCGCACGCATGAGGCGGCCGCGGGTTTGCCTCGCACGCCGGTCATCTCGCTCACGGCGAACGCTATGGCGGACGACATTCGCCGAAGCTTGGACGCGGGCTCCGACATGCATCTCGCCAAGCCTATCCGTCCCGCCGCGTTGATTGAGGCCATGGAGAGCCTCCTCGACGCGAGCGCCCCCGCCCCTTCCACTGCTGTCGCAGCCTGAACGGAAACCAATGCTGAGATCGATTGTCCTCGTCACTTGCTTGCTGACCGCCGGGCCGAGCCTCGCCCAAACCGGGACATGGACGTCCAAGGCGACGGTCGGGGTCGTGAGCGACTATCGCTACCGGGGCTACTCCCTGTCAGGCAACGATTCTGCTCTGCAGGGCGGCCTCACCTTCACCCATAGCTCTGGCTTCTACGCAGACGCCTATGTTTCTACGATCGAGGAATACGGCATCGGAGACGATGGGGACGGGGCCGAGGTGGAAATCACTGGCTCCTTGGGATGGAACGGATCCGTCTCAGGCTACGACATCGATGCCTCGGTGGCAGTCTACCGGTACCCGGACGGTGATGACGTCAACTACTACGAGCTTCCGGTTCAGGTGAGCCGCACATTCGATGCCCTGACGGGCACACTGGGTTTCGCTTATGCGCCGGATCAGGAGGCTCTCGGCGATGATGACAATCGATATGGTTGGGCGAGCCTGAGTTACGCTCCACACAGATGGCCGGTCGGGCTCAACGCTCGGCTCGGATATGAAGACGGCGCATTCGCGACAGGTGGGAAGACCGACTGGGAGGTGGGTGTCAGCCGAGACGTGGGACCAGCCTCACTAGGACTTGCTTGGACGGATAGCGATCTCACCCCAGGCGCGGTGATCGCCTCCCTTTTCATCGGATTCTAAGGAGATAGGCCGCTTCCGCCAAGCGATGGCGCAGTGAACCGTCATAACGCGGCAGAAATTGAGCATTCGGTTTCTGAAGCGCCAGCAGCAAGAGCAGCGTGCCGCAGAGAAGCAGACGCTATGAAACACCGCGATGGTGTCGGCCTCGGCCGTTCCTTCCCCTGCCATTCTACACCTAACAGTCACTATGTGAGGGAGCACAGCATTACGCGAACTGATAGCGCCTCCCGCAGCGCTGGGTGCCAAGCTTTAATGGCGATGGAACCAAGCGCTGCGTTACCGGTTTAGTCCGGATTCTGGGGGACGATTTAGCGGGGGATAAGGTGGGGGAGCTGCAGGTTTTTAAGACCAACACCCCCGCTCGGCGTCCGCTGCCTCAGTCACGGGATTGAGACGCGCGGAGTTCAAAAATGTCTTTGGTTGCTTTGGCCCCTGAGGCCGCGCTGGATAATCGTCAGCTTTTGGCGGCTCTAAGGGCTTTCCGCCGTGGCGACTTTTCGGTTCGCCTGCCCGGCGACCTGACCGGCATGGATGGGGAGCTGGCCGAGGCCTTCAATGACGTCGTCGAACTGAACGACCGAATGAGCCGTGAGTTTAGCCGGCTCGGCGAGGTGGTTGGACGCCAGGGTAAAATCGGAAATCGCGCGCGGGTTCCCGCGGCCGTTGGTGCCTGGGCCGCGAGCGTGGACGCGGTCAACACTCTGATCGAGGACATGGTGCACCCGACCGCCGAGATGGCGCGGGTGATTGGTGCCGTCGCCAAGGGCGACCTCAGCCAGACCATGGACCTGGAGAACGAGGAGCGGCCGCTGCGCGGCGAATTCCTGCGCATCGGCAAGGTGGTGAACACCATGGTGGGCCAGCTGGGCTCGTTCGCCTCGGAAGTGACCCGCGTCGCGCGCGAGGTCGGCACCGAGGGCAAACTGGGCGGTCAGGCGAACGTGAAGGGCGTGGCCGGGGCCTGGAAGGACCTGACCGACAATGTGAACTTCATGGCCGCCAACCTGACCGGACAGGTGCGCAACATCGCCGAAGTGACCACCGCCGTGGCCAACGGCGACCTCAGTCGCAAGATCACGGTGGACGTGAAGGGCGAGGTGCTGGAGCTGAAGAACACCATCAACACCATGGTGGACCAGCTGAACGCCTTCGCCTCCGAAGTCACCCGGATGGCCCGCGAGGTCGGCACCGAGGGCAAGCTGGGCGGACAGGCCCAGGTGAAGGGCGTGACCGGCACCTGGAAGGACCTGACCGAGAACGTGAACTTCATGGCTGCGAACCTGACCAGCCAGGTCCGCAACATCGCCGAGGTGACCACCGCGGTGGCCAAGGGCGATCTGTCCAAGAAGATCACCGTCGATGTGAAGGGCGAGATCCTGGAGCTGAAGGTCACCATCAACACCATGGTGGACCAGTTGAACGCCTTTGCCTCCGAAGTGACCCGGGTGGCGCGGGAAGTCGGAACTGAAGGCAAGCTAGGGGGCCAGGCGCGGGTGGAAGGCGTCGGCGGGACCTGGAAAGACCTGACGGACAACGTCAACCTGATGGCCGACAACCTGACCGGTCAGGTCCGCAACATCGCGGAGGTGACCACTGCGGTCGCCAAGGGCGACCTGTCCAAGAAGATCACCGTGCAAGTGCGCGGCGAGGTGCTGGAGCTGAAGGACACCATCAACGTCATGGTGGACCAGCTGAACGCCTTCGCCTCCGAAGTGACCCGGGTTGCCAAGGAGGTCGGCACCGACGGCAAGCTGGGCGGCCAGGCGCAGGTCGAGGGCGTCACCGGGGCGTGGAAGGACCTGACCGATAATGTGAACCTGATGGCCGACAACCTGACCGGTCAAGTCCGGAACATCGCCGAGGTGACCACTGCCGTGGCCAACGGCGACCTGTCGAAGAAGATCACCGTGGACGTGAAGGGCGAGATTCTCGAACTGAAGTCGACCATCAACGTGATGGTGGACCAGCTGAACTCGTTCGCCTCCGAGGTGTCCCGCGTGGCGCGCGAGGTCGGCACAGACGGCAAGCTAGGCGGGCAGGCTAATGTGAAGGGCGTCGGCGGGGCCTGGAAGGACCTGACCGACAACGTGAACTTCATGGCCGCCAACCTGACGGGTCAGGTGCGCAACATCGCCGAGGTGACGACCGCCGTGGCCAATGGTGACCTGTCCAAGAAGATTACCGTGGATGTGAAGGGGGAGGTGCTGGAGCTGAAGGATACCATCAACGTCATGGTGGACCAGCTGAACGCCTTCGCTTCGGAAGTGACCCGCGTGGCCAAGGAGGTCGGAACGGACGGAAAGCTGGGCGGACAGGCCCAGGTGGAGGGCGTGACTGGCACCTGGAAAGACCTGACCGACAATGTCAACCTGATGGCCGACAACTTGACCGGTCAGGTCCGGAACATCGCCGAGGTGACGACCGCCGTGGCCAACGGCGACCTGTCCAAGAAGATCACCGTGGACGTGAAAGGCGAGATCCTGGAGCTGAAATCGACCATCAACGTGATGGTGGATCAGCTGAACTCGTTCGCCTCCGAGGTGTCCCGCGTGGCGCGCGAGGTCGGCACCGAGGGCAAGCTGGGCGGGCAGGCCAATGTGCGCGGCGTCGCCGGTACCTGGAAGGACCTGACCGACAACGTGAACTTCATGGCCGGCAACTTGACGGGCCAGGTACGGAACATCGCCGAGGTCACCACCGCTGTGGCCAAGGGCGACCTGTCCAAGAAAATCACCGTGGATGTGAAGGGCGAGATCCTCGAGCTGAAAGACACAATCAACACGATGGTGGACCAGCTGAACGCGTTCGCGTCAGAAGTGACCCGGATGGCGCGCGAGGTGGGTACCGAAGGCAAACTGGGCGGTCAGGCCCAAGTGGCCGGGGTCACCGGGGCCTGGAAGGATCTGACCGACAACGTGAACTCCATGGCCGCCAACCTGACAGGTCAGGTGCGCGGAATCGCCCAGGTCGTGACGGCGGTGGCCAACGGGGATCTGAAGCGAAAGCTGACGCTCGACGCCAAGGGCGAGATCGCGTCGCTGGCCGACACCATCAACGGCATGATCGAGACCCTGGCCATCTTCGCCGACCAGGTGACGAACGTGGCGCGGGAAGTGGGGATCGAGGGCAAGCTAGGCGGACAGGCGCGGGTGCCGGGTGCCGCCGGCCTGTGGCGCGATCTGACCGACAATGTGAACCAGCTAGCCGGTAACCTGACCACGCAGGTGCGCGCTATCGCCGAGGTGTCCACCGCCGTGACCAAGGGCGAGCTGACGCGGTCCATTACGGTGGAGGCCTCGGGCGAGGTCGCGGCGCTGAAGGACAACATCAACGAGATGATCCGCAATCTGAAGGATCAGACGCTGAAGAACACCGAGCAGGACTGGCTGAAGACCAACCTGGCGCGCTTCACCCGCATGCTGCAGGGCGAGCGCGATCTTGCCACGGTGTCGAACATGGTGCTTTCCGAGCTGGCGCCCCTGATCAATGCCCAGCACGCCGTCTTCTATGCCGCCGATGCGGACATCGAGGCGGAACCGGTTCTGGTGCTGGCTGCGACCTATGCCACAACCGAGCGTGAGCAGCTGTCGCCGACCTTCCGACTGGGAGAGAGCCTGATCGGTCAATGCGCCAAGGAGAAGGAGCGCATCCTGCTGACCAACGTCCCGCGCGACTATGTGCGGATCGGCTCGGGCCTCGGTGGCGCGGCCCCCCTCAACATCATCGTCCTGCCGGCGCTATTCGAGGGTGAGGTCAAGGCGGTGATCGAGCTGGCGACCTTTGGCGAGTTCTCCGAGACCCACCAATCCTTCCTCAGCCAGCTGATGGAATCCGTGGGCATCGTTCTGAACACTATCGCGGCCAACATGCGGACCGAGGGCCTGCTGAGCCAGTCGCAGTTGCTGACGTCGGAGCTTCAGGCCCAACAGGGCGAGCTGAAATCCACGAACGATCGTCTCGAACAGCAGGCCGCGTCCCTGCGCCAGTCCGAGGAACTGCTCCGCGCCAAGCAGGAAGAGCTCCAGCAGTCCAACGCCGAACTGGAAGACAAGGCCATCTTGCTCTCCGCGCAGAATAAACAGGTGGAAGCCAAGAATATCGAGGTCGAACAGGCGCGCTTCGCGCTGGAGGAAAAGGCCGAACAGCTGGCCCTGACGTCGAAATACAAGTCCGAGTTCCTGGCCAACATGAGCCACGAGCTGCGCACGCCGCTGAACAGCCTGCTGATCCTGTCCAAAATGCTTAGCGAGAACACCCAGGGCAACCTGACGGGCAAGCAGGTGGAGTTCGCCAAGAACATCCATGCCGCCGGTTCAGACCTTCTGGGCCTCATCAACGACATTCTCGACCTGTCCAAGATCGAGTCAGGCACGGTCACCCTGGACATTGGCGAAACCAGCTTTGCCGATCTTCGCGACCAGATGGAGCGAACCTTCGCCCAGATCGCCCAGGACAAACGGCTCGATTTCCGGATCGAATTGGACCCCGCGCTACCCACGTCTATGTATACCGATGACAAGCGACTGCAGCAGATCATCAAGAATCTGCTCTCGAACGCGTTCAAGTTCACCGCCGCCGGTGGCGTCAGCCTGAAGGTCGAGAAGGTGGAGCACGGCTGGAGCTCGGCCAATGAGCACCTCGGCAAGGCGGGTCAGGTTCTGGCCTTCTCCGTCCACGACAGCGGCATCGGTATCCCCGAAGAGAAGCAGCGGATCATCTTCGAAGCCTTCCAGCAGGCGGACGGGACGACGAGCCGCAAATACGGCGGCACGGGGCTGGGCCTTTCCATCAGCCGCGAGATCACCCGCACGCTCGGCGGGGAACTCAAGGTAGAGAGCGAGATCGACAAGGGCTCGACCTTCACCCTTTTCCTTCCCCTGAACTTCAGCCCGGCCGTGCCTGCCGCAGGGGCCTCGGCCCGCGAACCGGGGCAGTTGATCACCGTACGCTCCACGCCGGTTGAGGAGGAGATGGAACACGTCGAGGCCGTCATCGACGATCGCGATGCGATCGCGCCGGGCGATCCGGTGATCCTGATCGTCGAGGACGATCCGCGGTTCGGCTCCATCCTGCTCGCCCTTGTTCACGATTGCGGGTTCAAGGGCGTGGTCACGCAACAGGGTGTGGCAGCGGCGTCTTTGGCGCGACGCTATGGGCCGCAAGCGATCATGCTGGATGTCGGCCTGCCAGACATGGACGGTCTGGCACTTCTTGACCTGCTCAAACGAACGCCCGAGACTCGCCACATCCCGGTTCATGTCATTTCGGCGGATGATCAGGCCGGGCTGGGCCTGGCGATCGGAGCCTTCGGCTTCACCCCCAAACCCATCGATCGGGAAGGCGTGGTCGCCAGCCTGGACGACGTGCGACGGTTCGTGTCGGTAACAAATCGCCGGCTGGTCTTCGTTGGCCCTGCAGGCGAAGCGGTGACGGTATTGAAATCGGCGTTCGGCACCGTCACGCGTGTAGAGTCTCTCAAGTCGCTCTCGCGGGCCAAGATCAAACCCTCCGACAGTCTGGTCATGGACGCAGCCGGTGCGTCGGTGCCGGCCCTGGTCGACTGGCTGAGGGCCGCTGAACGCCCGGCGATAGTCTATGCCGCGGACGCTCTGGCTGCCGCAGACGAAAGACGACTGCGGCTGGCGGTTTTCGCAGGCCATGCGCGGTTGGCGCGGACGCCAGAGCAACTGCTTGAACAGGCGACGCTGCTGCTGCACCAGCCGACGCAGACCCTGTCGGAAGAGGCCCGCACGACCTTGGCCCAGACCCGCAAGGACGACGCCATCCTGACGGGTCGCACCGCGCTCGTCATCGACGACGACATCCGCAATATCTTTTCCATGGCCAGCGCCCTGGAGGAGTTTGGGGTCGGGCTTCTCTACGCCGAGAGCGGCCGGGCGGGGCTGGACCTGCTGCGTCAGCATCCGGAGATCGACATCATCCTGGTCGACATCATGATGCCGGACATGGACGGCTATGAGACGATGCGCGAGATCCGCTCAATCGCCCAGTTCGCCGATCTGCCGATCATCGCCGTCACCGCCAAGGCGATGAAGGGCGACCGTGCCAAATGCATCCAGGCCGGGGCTTCGGACTATGTCTCCAAGCCAGTCGACATCGACTATCTGATTTCCGTCATGCGGGTTTCGATCCAGAGGACGGATGCCACACGGCTGGCCGCTTCCACGCTCGAAACGCCCCGCGAACCGGCGGTGCTGTGATGGTCCGCGCCACCAGAATGAAGCCCGGTCCACCCAGGGCGCGAGTGCTGATTGTAGACGATGACGAACGCAACGCCTTCGCAGCCACGGAGGCGCTCGAGATCCTCGGCCATGACCTAGTCGTCGCCCGCTCCGGCGAGGAAGCGCTGCGCATCCTGTTAGTGCAGGAGTTCGCTGTCATCCTGCTGGACCTCCACATGCCCGGCATGGATGGCTACGAAACCGCTCGCCTGATCCGGGAACACCCGCGCACACGCGACACGCCCATCGTCTTTGTCACCGCCGTATTCCGGGACGAGCCGCACATCTTCCAGGCCTATTCCGTCGGGGCCGTGGACGTCGTGTTCAAGCCGGCCGATCCGTTCATCCTGCGCTCGAAGGTCGCCATTCTAGCCGACCTTCACCTGAAGACGCTGGAGTTGCGCCACCAGAACCAGGAGCGTCAGGCTCTGCTCGAAGACCATGCGCGGATCAGCGAAGAAAAGCTGGCGGCCGAACGCGCGCTGAGGGCCACGCGCGAGCGCCAGGACGCGATCCTGAAGTCACTTCCCGTCGTCTTCACCTCGCGGGCTACGGTCCACCCCTTCAAGGCGCTGTTCGTAAGCGACAGCATTATGCCGCTAACGGGCTTCACCCCTGAACGCTTTATAGAAGATCCGGAGCTCGGCTTGGGCCGTCTGCACCCCGATGATGTCGCCAGCGTCGCGGACTGCCTCATGAAGGCTTCGGAGACTGGAGCCTACGCTTGCGAGTATCGATGGCAGTGCGCCGACGGAACCTATCGCACCTTCCTCGACCAAGGCGTGTGGGTTCCGGATGAGATCGGTGGAGAAGGCCATATCCATGGAACGCTGCTCGACGTCACCGAGCGTCGCCAGCTGGAAGAACAGTTGATCCAGGCGCGAAAGATGGAGGCGGTCGGCCAGTTGACCGGGGGTGTCGCCCACGATTTTAATAATCTTCTTACGGTGGTGCTGGGCAACGCCGACATCCTGCTGCGGCGGGCTGAAGGCCAGGCAGGGCTGATCAAGCATCTGGCGGCGATCCGCGCCGCAACAGAGCGAGGCCAGACCCTGACACGCCAGCTCCTGGCGTTTTCCAGGCGACAGACGCTCAATCCTCGGGTTGTCGATCTCAATCAGCTGATCACTGAGTTTGTTCCCCTGCTTCAGCAGGCCGTGGGCGACGGCGTCGAAATCGAAACCCAGCTGTCCGCCGACCCAATTCGCGTTATGGTGGACCCGACTCATCTGGAGACGGCGCTCCTCAACCTTGCGGTCAATGCGCGTGACGCCATGAGCGGACGGGGCCGACTGATGATCGGCTCGGACGGGCCACCTGCCTGGGATGAAGCCGGCGCTTTTGCGCGGATTTGCGTCGACGATACGGGGCCGGGGATGCCGCCGGACGTCGCCGCGCGAATCTTCGAGCCGTTCTTTACCACCAAGGACGTTGGGAAGGGCTCCGGCTTGGGGTTGTCGCAAGTGTTCGGCTTCGTCACTCAATCGGGCGGTCAGGTGAGTGTCGCAAGCGAGCCCGGCAAGGGCGCAAGTTTCGAGCTCCGCCTCCCGGTGACGACGGAGCCGCTCGCGACAGAGGGGCGGAGCTCTCGGGCGGATGACGATCTTACAGGCACCGAGCGGGTCCTCATCGTCGAAGACGATCCTGCGGTGCTCAGCGTCTGCCTCGATATGCTCGCCAGCCTTGGCTACACCTGCGAGGTCGCTTCGGACGCTCAGGGTGCCCTGCACCGCCTGTCGGGCGAAAGTCGGTTCGACCTGCTGTTTTCCGACGTCGTCATGCCGGGAGGGATGAACGGAATAGAACTGGCACGTCAGGCTCTCCAGATCCGGCCACAGCTGCGTGTTCTGCTCACCTCCGGATATCTGGGCGAAGGTGTCGAGACGTCTACGCATGAGTTTACCCTGATCGACAAACCCTACGAGCGCGCACAACTTGCCCAATGCCTTAGACAGGTCCTGAGCGAAGGGAACCAGCCTGTCTTCGAGCGCAAGGCACTTGGGCAGTGAGGGGCCCGTACGCAGGCGTGAGGGGCTCCCAAACCATTGGCACGAAACGCCCGAACCCAAGCCCAGTTAAACACTGCGCGGCGTCCATGCCGCAGGCAGCCAGAGCTGCCGGCATTGCCTCCTGCAAAGGATCCGCCCGGTTCTTGCTCGGGTCGCTTTCCAACAAAGCCCGCGTCGAACCGTGACGGATCCGAATCCGCCTGGCATCGACCCGGAGCTGCGCGCCCTTATTGAAGGAGCGCTCCCCTCGGTCTGGGCGCTTGAAACCTTCCTCGCACTAAAGCGGGACACGGAGACACCGTGGACTGTGGACGGTTTGGTCAGTGAGCTGCGCGCCAACACGTCTCTTGTGGCGGACTGTCTTGGCCACTTGGAACGTGCAGGTCTGATCGCCTCGATCAACGGTACATACCGATACCAGCCGGCCTCAATAGCCCTCGGCCGGTTGGCGGACGATCTCCAAGCCGCGTATGGCGAACGGCCGTTCACAGTCATTGGCGTGATAACGTCAAGACGGGTTGATCCTTTGAAGGGCTTTGCCGATTCATTCAAACTTGGGAGAAGGAAACCGTGAGCGTATTCGCCCCAGGAGTCATTTATTCCCTGTGCCTTGCTGCCAGCTCCGCATGCGCCGTCCTTTTGATCCGATCTTACCTTCGATCGCGTCAGCCTTTGCTGTTGTGGAGCGCGGGTTGCTTCTGCCTTCTTGCGCTCAACAACACCGCCGTCGTCCTGGACATGATCGTGCTTCCCGACCTGGATCTTACCCTTGCACGCCAGTTGACGGCGCTAAGCGCGGTTGGAGTTCTTATTTATGGCTTTGTTTGGGAAGTTGATCGATGAGCGGGTCCGAAGCGCTCACCGGTGCAATCATCATGGGATACACGGTCGCCAGCCTGTTCTTTTTGAAGTTCTGGCGACGTACAGGGGACAGTCTGTTTTTTGCTTTCGCCATCGCCTTCCTGCTGCTCGCTGCCACCCCGTTGCTCACTCTCGTTTTCTCGGTTCCCCGCGAAGAGCAGAGCCCATTCCATGTGATCCGCGCTAGCGCCTTCATAATCATCATTCTCGCAATCGTCATGAAGTCTCGACGCTAGAGCATTTTTCGATCACTGGGCATTATAGCCTGCGGCTGCGCAGTGATTTTCGCATTCGCGCGGCGAGTGGTTCTGGATGACTCGGGCGATGGTCCCAGAGATAGAAGATGGCGTTTTCTGGAGCAACTGTGGCTTTACCTGACAACACCGTCGAAACCGCTTGAGTCAGGTTCCTGAGGCCGCCTTGATTTCTGCCGAAGCACGCCAAGCGACAGAGACGCTGAGCCGGTCGATGTAGGCGGTCTGCTCCTGAAGGGTTCGAGCGTCGTTGCGGTAGCCGGCGGAAATCAGGTGCTCGTGGATACGGCTTGTTTCGCGAGTAAGAATCCGGTGGGCTGCGAGCAGATTGTCTTCCTGAAGCGCCAGCCCGGCGGCGACTGTCAATGCGTTTGCGGTTGCAGCGAAAGATACCCGCGCGCCATCGGTGCGGGCGCGATCAAACCGCTCCATGCTCGCGGCAGCACGGTCAAAGTGCATCATCCCGAACTGATAAACGGCAACCTGACTGAGCCAAGCCAACGTCTCGGGATGGTCGGCTCCAAGACTGCGCCCCATCAGATCCAAGGCTTCCTCATTGATGCGAAGTCCTTCGTTTTGGCGCTCGGTGTCCGGGTCAGCGGTTTTTATAAGGAGTTCCCCAAGCTCAGCGGCAACGACCGGAGTTGGAGTCTGACCGCCGATCCGCTCATCGGCGTAGAGAGATCGATAAATGGCCTCAGCCTCGACGATGCGCGGGTCGTCGGCCACGTCATTGGTAGAGTAGAACAGCGAGCGAGCCAGACGCACCCTGGCCATCTTCACGTCGTGGTGTCTGCCGGAAGCTTCACGTAGAACGACGAGCCTACGTGCGAACGGCTCAGCCTCAGCTTTGTCATCGCGGGCCATCAAAAGGTCTATTCGGCTCTCCAGCGTGTCAGGATCGGCAAGGTCCCCGTCCGTTACTCGGAGACGCACAGCTTCAGCATCGGCGGCTCGGTTCATACCCGAGTACACCCTCGCCAGGATGTAGCCCGTGGAACGTGCGTCCTCAAACCGCCCTGCCGCGAGTTCGGTCTCCAGTTCACCGCGTAGCAGCGGCTCAGCTCTTTCGTATTGGCCTGTGACAGCAAGTAGACGAGACAAGCCCTTGCGGAAGTCACTCGTCGTCGGATCCTGAGGGCCTAAACGTGCCAATGACCCCGTGTAGCCATTCTCTGCGATGCCTAGAGCCTCGGTCGTCGCATCCAGCTCCATCAGTACGGACATCAGGCGTGCCTCGATGCGTAAGGTGCTACCTTCACCGGGTCGATCGCGCTGTTCCAACGCCAAGAGTTCGCGAAGGAGCGCGGCTGCCTCAGCGGGACGGTCGGCACTCTGCAGCGAGATCGCTTGTCGCCACATCGCTTCTCGAGATCTGTCAGACTCAGTCGACGCCATGACCTGCGCTCCAAATGCGGCCGAAGCTTCCCCCGCGGCGGGCATCACGACAGCAAGAAAAATTGCGAGGCGAACCAGCGGGACCATGGGTTGGACGTTCCATGAATGAGGTGGACTGGATACCTCCGCAACCTGACGATCGTGAGCTCGTCGAAGCGCCAAGGCCAACTTCTCTTAGCCGAAGTCCACATTAGCCGAGCAAGATTCTACAGCTCTTCCGGCACAGGTCCGCCACCGGAACATGGGCCTTCTGCTCGCGCAGGATCCCGATGATCTGCTCTTCTCCGAACTTTGATCGAGGTCGCCGAGTACCCCGATGGCAAGATCGGCCTCCGCCACAAGGGCGCTAACCTGCCCTATCGTCTGTTCGACAAGAAGCTGCGCGTCAGCTAGACCGCCGTGGTGGAGAACAAGTTCTTCGGGCTGTTGCTGGCGCATATCCGGGAGGATCAGCTGAAGCGGGACGCTGTGTCCAAGCCTCGCCGCAACCTTCACCCATCGCGGGAGATCGAGGCTCGCTGATATAACCCTGGTACCGAGGCGGTGCTGCGCTCCGCTTCGCCCTCGTGTGAGCGATCAGTGAGTGACATCTTTATCTTGCCCAGCCAGTGACATCTCTAAATGGCGTGGACAGGCGAAAAGTGACAATCTGCAGGGTTGCGACACATGGTCAAGCAGGCCGGTGCCCGTGTCAGAGACACCAGTCGTATCTGTGAGAAATCCGGGCCCCCTCCAGATCGAGCATCCACCCCCTTGTCATCGGCGACGGGTCCAGCGACATCTCGCCGTCGAACAGTTCGCCGTCATCCCCAACGGGCAGCACCTCTGGCCCCGCCGCCTTGACCCCCGGCTCCTCGCCGATCGCGCCCGTGTTCCACAGGATGTCGGAGGCGATCAGAGTCGTCCCGGCCAGCCCGATCACCAGGTCGCTGGTCCCGTTCCCGCCCAGATCGACGAACAGATACGAACCGCCCGACAGATAAGCGATCCCGAACGTATCCGCCGCCCCCGTCCGCACCGCCCTCAGGTCCAGCCTGTCCGTCCCCGACACGAACCCGAAGATCCCGTCAGAGGCCGCCGCCGTCGAGTCCGAGGCGCTCAGATAGACGAAGGTATCCGCGCCCCCGTCGCCGAACATGGCGTCTGCCCCGCCGCCGCCGGTGATGGTGTCGTTGCCCGCACCCCCCGCGATCGGATCGGCCAGCGACGTCCCGACCAGAACGTCATCGACGCCCGACCCGACCAGATAGATGCCGAAGCCCCCGACGCCGTTGGGCCCCGATCCATAGGTGATGTCGGTCGCCTGCACCGTCCGGTTCGCGGCGGTGGTCAGGAACACCCCGGCCGCCGTCTCCGCATAGATGAAGCTGGATCCGTTGTCGGTCCTCAGGATCGAGATCGACGAGGCGTTCAGCAGCGTCAGGTCGAGCCTGTCCTCGCCCGAGGTGAAGTCGTACAGATTGTCGAACCCGGTCTGCTGGTTCGAATCCCCGCGCGACACATACCGGAACACATCCCGTCCGGCCCCGCCCGCGATGGCGTCGGCTCCGGCCCCGCCGGTGATCACATCGTCGCCACCGTTGCCGACCAGGGGGTCGGGCACCGCCGTGCCCTGGATCACATCGGCACCCTCGGAGCCGATCACGAACACCCCGAACCCGCCGTTGAAGACGAAGTCCCCGCCGTTCAGGCTGGCCCCTGCGACAAAGGTCTGGAACGCCCCGCCCGCCGTCTCGGCAAACACCACCGTCCCCCCACCCGCCAGCCGCGCGATCGACACCGAGCTCGGGTTCAGCGCCGTCAGGTCGATCCGGTCGATGCCGGCGACGAAGTCGGTGATGGTGTCGGAGGCGGCGGCGGTCGAGTCCGAGGCGGCCAGATAGCGGAACACGTCTGCACCTGCGCCGCCGGTCAGGGTGTCGGCACCGCCGCCGCCGATCAGAACGTCGTCTCCTACATCCCCGGCCAGGGTGTCGCTGCCCGCGCTGCCCGTCAGGGTCTCTGACGGAATGGCAACTTCAACGACCTGATCGCGAAATTGCAGACGTTCGACCCGGGTCAGGACATCGCGTCCCTCCGGACCGTCGACCGTCACCGTCCGCCCGTCGCTCGAGATCGTGACCGTATATGCGGCCCGGTCCTGGCTGAATACGACGCGGTCGAGGCCTGCTCCCCCATCCAGCGTATCGTCGCCCTGGCCCCCGTTCAGGATATCGTCGCCCGCCTGTCCGAACAGGGCGTCGGCACCGTCGCCGCCAGCCAGGACATTCGTCGCGGCGTCGCCGCGAAGGGTGTCAGCATAGACCGAGCCCACCACATTCTCGAAGCCGCTGACTGTGTTAGCGCCCAAGTCCAGCGCGACGCCGCCGACGATGGCCCCGGCCAGATCATGCCGGCGGGCCGAGAAGTTCAGAGTATCGATCCCGTCGCCGCCTCGCAGGGTGTTGCCCGAGAACACTAGGTCCACATTCCCCTGCGCCACCATCTCGAAGGTCAGCACGTCATCGCCGCCTCCCATGTCGATAGTGTTGCCGGTGATCTCCGCCCGGCCCTCGCCCGGCCGACCGTCCGGCATCCGGGGCAGGTTGCTGCCGACATAACCGCCCTGTCCGCCGCCGGGCGCGAAGGCTCCAACTTGGATGCTCAACTGGTTGGCGTCGGCAGACCCGGTAATCGTGTTGCCGGTGAAGGTTGCATAGGCGTTGCCGCCAGCTCCGCCTGCGGTCGCCGCGTCGCTTTCCTCGCGATAACCGCTGGGGCTTGTGCCGCTCTCGGCCGTGGCGGCACCGGAACCACCGCTCGCGCCCGAAGCATTCACCTGGATGTAGCTCTGGGAAAAATTGCCGGTGACGCTGTTTCCCGACACCACGGTCCGCGCGCTCCCGCCAACGCCCGCCTGGGTGTTCAGACCGGATCGCCCGGGAACCTGGCCGTTGCCGCCAGCGCCGCCAAATCCTGCGACACCGCCGCTGCCGCCCTGAGATAGGGTGTAGATGGCGACCGAGAACCGCTCGCCGCCGGTTCCTTCAAAGCGCGAATCCATCAGGCGTGCGGTGGCCTCGCCGCCGTTGCCAGCACGCCCGCCGTTGCCGCCGATGCCGCCGAAGGTCGCCGCGCCATTTACAGAGACGTTGCCGACCGCATTGCTGCCGGGTCCGCCATGGCCTCCGGCTCCGGCCCGAGCCACCACCGACACGTAGTTCTGACCCCCGACCAGGCCGCTGGCCTCAGCCAAGGCTGCGCCTGCGTTGGCTCCCGACCCCCCACTCCAGGAATAGACGTAGTCATTCTCGAAAATGCTCCCTGCTGCCATGCCGCCATACCCGCCGCGCCCGGACGTAGCGGTTAAGTTGTAGGATTCGCCGAAGGCCAGCGCCGTGCCCGTCAATCGCTGCGTTGCAGCCAACGAGATCGTCCCGTCGCCGCCGTTCGAACGTGGCGGGGTCGAACCTCCTGTTCCGCCGAAAATTCCAGAGCCAACGCCGTCCACGCCGTTCGGAGTAGTGGTGTCAAAAGTCGGCACTTGGCCCTCCCGGTTTCGCGGTTTTGAAACGAAGATTTCCGACGGAACGAAGCATGTCAATCGAGAGGACATAGCGTGGGTGTGCGGACGCCACTGGCCGCGACGTCATCGATGTGAGCTCGCAGAGAGTCTCGGTTGGGCAAATCCCGCGACAGGCTCATGAAACGAAGGTCAATCATCACCTCGACACCAATAGGGAGACCGAACCAGAGAGCTGCCACCAACCTCGTCGCAAGGGAGATTGACAGCCGCCGGAGCCGTTCTCAAAGTTCTCGTCCGTTTTGTGTCTCGTCCAGTGCGAGTTGGTCAGGAGTTTGAACGATGCCTACCATTGCCGCGAGTTTCCTCGACTCGGCACGAGTCGCCGCAATCTTCCAGAACCTGAGGAATGGTGATCCCCGGTTCTCCGGCGGTGAGTTCATCATCAGCGACGACAACGCGGGAATTACTTTCGAGGGCACGTTCGGGAGCTTCGTCAATGGCTACCCAACGTCCGGGACAATCACCTCGATGTGGTGGGTATCGTCGGCCGGGCAATCGGTTCAGGTCCGTGGCCTGAACGTCTCGGTTGCCGCCTTGTTCAGCGCGGCCAACAGCAACAATCTGGCCGCCTTCACCCAAATAGTTTTTGAAGACGCCGGCGGCTTCGTCATCACGGGCGCTTCGGACTTTGATGACGTCCTACACGGCTTCGGCGACAATGACACCTTCAACGGCCTGAACGGCAACGACACCTTTTATGGTGAGGGTGGCAACGATACCTTGAATGGAGGACTGAACGATGATCGCCTCTTTGGTGGGGCGGGCAACGACATCCTCTTGGGCTTTCCGGGGAACGACCTGCTCGATGGCGGGGATGGCGTCGACATCGTCACCTTCCAGAACATTCTGCTCGCTTATCAAGGCATCGGAGCCAACGTCTCACTTCTGATCCAGGGATCGCAGAACACCAACTTCGGCATGGACACCTTCGTGGGCGTCGAGAACGTGTACGGCACGGTCTACGCCGACACATTGCGCGGCGACAATTCGGCCAATCAGCTATGGGGCTTAGGTCGGGGCAACGATAGCTTGTTTGGAGAGGGCGGCAATGACGTCCTGATTGTTAGCCTTGAAAATGGGGTGTCGGCCGGGTCGCAGACGGTCGAGGGTGGGTCGGGAACTGACACTCTATGGTTCTCGTCTACGGGAACGGTCAGCGGCGTTGTCTTCAACCTTGAATTTCAGGGCCTGCGTCAAAACGTTCCAAACGGTTCAGTTCTTGCCACAGGGATCGAAAATATCGATGGCAGCACGGGCGGCGACACTCTTGTCGGGGATGCCAATATCAATCAATTGCGCGGTGGATCGGGGGCGGACACGATCGACGGTCGGGCCGGAGCGGACCGATTGACAGGTGACGCAGGAGCCGATGTGCTGATCGGGGGCGCGGGAGCGGATCAACTTTTCGGCGGGACGGATGCGGACATTTTCCGGTATCTTCTAACCTCGGACTCTACCGCTGTGGCATCGGACGTCATCAACGATTTCCAGGTCGGTGATCGGATCGATTTGGCCCCGCTCTCTGCCACATCGATCAGCGTCGCGCGTTTGGCCGGCGGGATCAGCGTGATCTTCGCCGAAACCCCCGGAGGCTCCTTCCAGACGCAAGCCATCGGGGCCGTCAACGGAACAGACATTCTGCATGGCGGCCTGTTCGGCGTCTACATGATCGGATCTGACCAGGCCGACATCATGGTGGGAACAGCCCGGGCCGATCCTTTAGTCGGAAATGCCGGAGACGATGTCCTGACCGGCGGCGCGGGCGCTGACGCCATCGCAGGCGGGGCGGGACGCGACGTCTACCGATATGTGTCTCGCGCGGATTCGAACCAGGATACTGGATCGGGAATTGACAATCTCTACGACTTCACGACCAGCGAGGATCGCATCGATCTCAGCCTGATAGGGGCGACATCCATCAGCGTCATCCGCACTGACAACGGGTCCAGCTTCGTCTTTGCCGAGACCCCTAGCGGAGTGTTCCTGACGACGTCTGCCGGCCGGGCGATCAATGGCAACGACTTCATCTATTCGAACGGGTTTGGCGTCTATCTGGTCGGCTCCTCCCAAAGCGAAATCCTCCAGGGCTCATCCTTGGCCGACCCTATCTCAGGCGGCGCAGGCAATGACTACATCACCGGCGGCGGTGGCGCTGACGCGATGTTCGGCGATGCCGGGTTCGACACGTTCGTCTACGCGGCGGCTTCCGATTCCACACAGGCGGCGGCAGACGGAATCTTCGGTTTCGTGTCGGGCGAGGATCGGATCGATCTGCGCGCCGTTCGCACAGGCGCGAGCGACAGCTACGGCATTGCCTACCTTTCGGGGGGATCGTTCCTGTTCGTCGATCTCGGCGGCAACGGGACAAACGACATGGTGATCGGCTTAGCCAACACCACTCTTCGGGCTAGCGACATCCTGTGGGCCCTTGGATCGCTAAGCGAAGAACCGACCGTCAAGGAGGCTGGGCCGCAAACTCTTCCCCGCGAGGACGAGGGTCTCACCGGCGTCTGGGTAAGTGAGGACGGCACGAACGGGCGCTTCGCACCGGACCTCGATGTCGCGACTGGGGCGCGCTTTGACGGTCGAGCGGACTGGTTTCTCTGACTTCCTCTCTTGCCGGTTTGGACCATTGCTGTCTCACATCTCAGAGACAGGTGTCGAGCAAGCTTCCACGGGACCGGGTACCGCCATTACGGCGAGCTTGATCTGAGCTGCGGGATTAGCTTCAATCCCGCCATGGGAAGGATGCTCGACAAGCTGCTGATAGGCGTACCCGTCCGACAGGTTCACGATGGGAAGGGGCTCAACCTTTACCCGGTGGAAGGGCATGAGGTGAGTTCGACGACCTCGTGCGAACCATCGCCAACCATGCCGGGATCGAGTACGTCGCCTTTCCTAGGCCAGCTGGTCCGCACCACTATGACGACATCCTCGTCGTGGGGTTCGACACCAGACCTCGCTACCAAAGCGGAGGCCGTCATGGCGAAAAGCACGCAGGAGACCGAACTCTACGTCGCGGTCATCTCCCACGTAATGGGACGGACCAAGTCAGATCCCATGGACGAGAAGGCGGTGTTGAAGGTCGCGAGGGCGTGGCAGGTACACGAGAAGCAAACCGTGATGATCGAGACGCCAGATGGCCAGCGATGCTGGATCATGGCTGACTTCATCGGCCGGCCCTAAAGGCTACTCGCCCTGTGGCGAGGCTTATCGATCCGTCCACGACCTTGATCATACAGAAGGTCGTCGATGGTCTCTAGGAAGGTGTCCAGGCGAAGGGGCTAGCGGGTCACGCGCCCTGCAACGTGGTGGCGACCCGTCCGACGTTGGGCCTCGGACGGGTCGCCGTTCGCGAAATACGAGCCCTTCCGCGAAGGCCCAAGTTATGCAGTCGCCTTCGGGTGGTTTCAACCACTATCGCTCGGCGACATTTTACCGGCCGGCACAAGTCTTTTAGGACCTAGGTGTCGGATAGACCTTTCGGGGCTCAGTCGAAACATCAGCAGCTTCACGTGACACCTCGGGGGACGTTCGCCCCTCCAGGCCCGCCTTTGCCATCCAACGATGGTTACGGGTGCCGTACAGGCCACCGAACACCGCCGCAATTCCGCTAAGCAGCATGGTCAGAAATCCCCAGAGAGCCAGGGT
Organism: Brevundimonas sp. NIBR10; assembly: GCF_027912515.1. Taxonomy (NCBI): domain Bacteria; kingdom Pseudomonadati; phylum Pseudomonadota; class Alphaproteobacteria; order Caulobacterales; family Caulobacteraceae; genus Brevundimonas; species Brevundimonas sp. NIBR10. Next base: position 2,123,254 of record NZ_CP115464.1, on the reverse strand, counting down.
CGCGGTATTGTTTGCTGTGTTCTCGGCTTCGACACGCTCGATCGATGGGATAGCCAGTTGCCCGTCACCCAGGCGTCGATCCGGTGACAGTGCATCGCCAATCACGGTCTCACCCGCGTCGGCGCGTGAGGCTTCACCTCCAGCGACGCCAGCGGTGTTCACGGCGGCGGACCCAGCGGCGATCAGGATGGCGAGCAGGAACGCGAGGGCCCAGACACTAAGGCCATGAAGCGCACCCTTGTGGTGATCGGCATACTTGGCCGCGCGGCTCGCCAACGCGCCGCCCACGAACAGTGCGATGGAGTTGGCGATCACGGCCCAGATGCCGGCGGCGGCTGCAAAGCCTTCAGCGTCGCCACCGTCGACATCATAGGGATTGAAGGCCCCCGCTCCGAGAGCGAGTCCCAGCAGATTGAGCATGGCCCCCACGGCTACCGCTACGATTGCGCCAGCGATCACGGCCGGCCAGGACACCAGCGCGTGAAGGGGATGGGCTTGGGCGTTTCGATCAAGATAGTCGGTCATGGCTTCCCTCCAGAAACTTCAGGGCAGTTCAATCTTCAGCGGAGGCGAACGGTTCCCGAGCCGAGATTCGGCGCGGCGTGACGGCGAGCGGGGCTTGTGGTCCCGCGATTTGTACTGATCCACAGCAATGAGAACAGAAAAAGAACGACTGGCTTGCCGCGCCCGGCCGCCGGAGCCTAGATCGCCCTCGGGCCGGCAACCTGGAGAGCGACATGAACGATCGATCCCTTGCCGACATGCTGGCCGAAAAACCAGATTGCAGCCACAGTTCAATTCGCTCGTCACCCCGCCAGCGGACTTACGGGGTGGTAGAGTTGTAGGGGCTATAAGGGTCAGATGGACGCCGCCGCCCCGGTTTAGGAGACCAAGGGGCTGCCGGACCGCTCGGCCCTAGCGTTATTCTCTGAAATGGATCCAACCGAGGGTGTGCGTTGAAGTCCTCCGGCGTCGCCTCGGTAAAGGCCACAACCAACGTTCACCAACTGGGCAGCATGCTAGCGCCGATGAGGCTTGCGTTTGCCTACCGTCATTCTACGAGGTATCCCCTAAGCTCGTCGCCCATCCTTCCCTGTGCCGGCCCCGTCGTCATCGCCATGTCCCTCCAGGTCGCAGAAATCGCAGTTCCTACAAGGCGCGGCATACGTCGTTGAGCAGCTCGGACCCCCAGGAAATAAGCCTTGCAGCACTGGCTGAAATGTCGCCAGCCATGCTTTGGCGAGGCGACGACCAGGGCCGTTGTGTATATCTGAATTTAGCAATGCGCGAATTTTGGGGCCTGAAGCTTCAGGACTGCGGCAATTTCGACTGGTCCTCCAGCGTTCTACCCGAAGACCACCCGGCAGTGTTTGGGCCCCTTGGTCAGGCGATGGCAACGGTAGAGCCCTTCATCTGCGAGGGCCGGTACCGACGAGCGGATGGGGAAGTTCGGGTTTTAAGAACACGTGCCCAGCCCTATCGCGATGAACTCGGTGCCTTCGCCGGCATGGTGGGCGTGAATGAAGATATCACCGAACTTCGTGCGGTGGAGCACACACTATCCTTGCGCAACATGGAACTCGCCGCGAGTGTCGGGGCGCTCAAGTCGACAGCGGACCGGTTCGCATTGGCCAGCAGCATATCTGGTCTGGCCATGTCCGAGCATGATCAGGAATTGCGATATACTTGGGCCCACAATGTGCCCGATAGCCTGGGCAAGACGCCCAGCGAAATAGTAGGACCAGAGGTCGGACAACCGCTGGAGCGCCTGCTCCGCCGCACACTCGAAACCGGCGAAAGTCAGAACGAAGAACTGTCGTTCCTAATGGGCGAGCAGCGAATGTGGGTCGACATCCAGTCGTCCCCGACCACGCTTCCAGACGGTCAAGCGGGTGTTATCGCCAGTGCAATGGATGTAACCGCGCGCAAGCTGAACGAGTCGAAGCTCGAGGTGCTGGCAAAGGAACTCAGCCACCGGGTGAAGAATGTGTTCGCGGTAGTGCAGGCGATCATCCGTCAGTCGGCCCGGACGGTAGGGGTGCCGGACACCTTCGTGAAGGCCGTAGAAGGGCGGTTGGTGGCCCTATCAGAGGCCCAGAATGCGCTGCTGCAAATGGGAAACGACCAATTCCAGCTGGATACATTGCTGAACGGCCAGCTCTCGCATCTCGACCGAGTCGACATCTCCGGACCAGAAATCCGTTTGCCCGGCAGACTGGCACCTTATGTTTCTCTGGCGGTGCACGAGCTGGGCACAAACGCGCTGAAATACGGTAGTCTAAGCGTGCCGGGCGGGCGCGTCCTCGTCCGGTGGGAGAAGGTGGACGAACAGAACCTCCAGCTTCGCTGGGAAGAACGCGACGGTCCTTCGCCGAAAAAAGCCGAGAGCACGGCTACACGACGCGACAGTGGTTTCGGATCCAAGCTGCTTACAACGGTTTTTGACAGCGCGACTGGCGGAAGTTCTGTTTTGATGTTCGCATCAGACGGCCTGGTTTGGACCGCAACCATTCCCACTACAGTCCGCTTGACCCTATGACATTGGCAACGTTGGACGCGCCGCCAACGCGTAGCGGTGGCAGTGTGCCCGTTGCAGCACCACGCAGGAGCTTTTTTAAGCTGGTTCCTTTGGCAATGTGTACCGATTAGGGTAGTCGGAGTGCGTATGGCGTTCCGAAGGCAGATCCACGCAGGCCGTCGAGGGACGTCGTGAGTTTCGGTCAACCGGTCATGTCGCCCGTGGATTCGCTCTCTGAAGAACTTCGAGCCATTCGCGTCGTCAACGAGACGGGCGCGCTGATTACCTCCAGGCTCGAGCTCGACGTCCTCGTCCAGTCCGTCGTGGACATCGGCGTGGAACTGACGGGTGCGGAGTTCGGGGCCTTCTTCTACAACGTCATCGGGGAAGAGGGCGAAGCTCTAAGCCTCTATGCCCTATCGGGGGCGGATCGCAGCGCGTTCGCGAGCTACCCGCACCCTAGGGCCACCGCCGTGTTCTCCCCGACCTTCAACGGCGAAGGGGTGGTTCGATCCGACGATATCATGGCCGATCCGCGATATGGCCAGTCCGCGCCCTATCACGGCATGCCCGCCGGACATCTTCCCGTGCGTAGCTATCTCGCTGTGCCCGTGGTTTCACGATCCGGTGAAGTGATCGGCGGCCTGTTCTTTGGGCACGCGGACACGGGTAAATTGGTCGACTGGCATGAACGCGTAGTCGTCGGTATCGCCAACCACGCCGCCGTAGGGATCGACAACTCTCGGCTCTACGGCGCGGCGAAGGCGGAGATCAGCAGGCGGGAGACTGCCGAGGCGAAGCTGCGTGAGACCGACCGGCGTCTCAACGCGGTTCTGAACAACGCCAGTGTCGCGATCTTCCTCATGAACGACGTTCAGCACTGCGTTTACATGAACGCGGCGGCGGAACGGTTGACTGGCTTCACGCTGGCGGAAACGGCTGGACGTCCTCTGCACGATGTCATCCATCACACCCGTCCTGACGGCTCTCCATTCCTGCTCTGCGACTGCGTCATCGACCGGGCTTTCCCGGAGAACGCAGGCACCCAGGGCGAGGAGGTCTTTGTTCACAAGGATGGCCACTTCTACCCCGTCGCGTTCACGGCCAGCCCGGTTCATGATGATGAGGCCAGGGTGGTGGGCACCATCATCGAGGCGCGCGACATCACTGAGGAGAAGAAGAGTGAGGAGGCTCGAACCCTCCTTATGCGCGAGGTGGATCACCGCGCCCGTAACGTTCTTGCCATTGTTCAATCCCTGACCCAACTTACGCGCGCCGACGACTTGGACGCCTACAAGGCCGTCTTAACCGGTCGGATAAACGCGCTTGCCCGTGCCCAGACATCTCTGGCCAATCGCCGCTGGGAGGATGGCTGCCTCAAGGACATCGTTCGGGAGGAACTGGAGGCTCTGTGTCCAAAGGAGCAGGTGATATCCAGCGGACCCGCCGCTACCCTGAGCCCAGACAAGGTTCAGCCGCTCAGCATGCTGCTACACGAGCTTGCGACCAACGCGAACAAATATGGGGCCTGTAGCCAAGAGCACGGGACTGTCTCCGTGTCTTGGCAGATCAACGATGGGCGGATTGATCTTCAATGGCGAGAGATCGGAGGGCCCAGCACTACTACCCCAGAAAGGCAAGGCTTCGGATCAAAGCTGATGGCCAAGGTCGTGGGGCAACTCAACGGAACGCTCAGTCGCCATTGGGAGCCCACCGGCCTTTGCGTGGATGTCAGCTTTCCGGCTTGAATCACTGGGCTGTTGGCCACGTTTACCGGTCGAGCCGGTTCAGCCAACCTGAGTCTGATTCATCCAAGTACGCCACATGCATGCGCGTCGATCTTATCCAAGGGCAAGACGAACATCTGGCTGTAGCGGTTCCCCCCGTCGCTGGTCGTGAAGACGACAAAATCATCACCTGCGTGATTTGCCGCTTCGCGGACCAGATCGCTGAACTCGTCCAGACGATCAAGATTCCCAACGAGGGTAAAGCCATCCCCCTCCGGCTTGACCGAAAACGCTGGGCTGCCGTGGATCAACCGGTCGAGAAGCTGTCCCATGCAAGCAGAAAAACACCGATTTTTTCTCCAGTCAAGCGAGGCAGTTCGAACGACACATCGGCTCAGTGTTTGGGAAGTCGTCCTTTCAACCCGGCATTCCCCTCGATGATGGCTGCCCGACGTTCAAGATCGAGGGCGTAGTCGTCGATTTCCCTGGCGGCCAGGGGATCGAGTATGAAGGCCTTGAGGAGCCGAAGCCGGGCAGCCTCCGCACGCAGCGTGTCGGATGAAAGAGACATATCCATGGAATGCACCGGCACGCCTGCTGTTCGAGCGTGGCTGTTGGTTTCGCACAAATCCCAAAGGCGGTAGAGGCCTGAGATCGGGGGAATCGATCTCAGGCCGCTCGCCCAAGGAACTCAGGGCGTCTCGAAGAGCCAGTCGACGCATCGCATCCCGACAGTGGGTGCCAATTCGTCCGAAGCTCGTAAGCCGAGACCCGAACATGTGCACCTCCCCGTGCACAAGGCTTCAACGACAGCCCCGTCAGTGAGGTTCCGGGGAGTGGGTTGAAAGTCAATGAATATAGACGAGTGGCGACCTGGGAGAGTGCGGCCTCAAGCGTTGGGTTCAAGCAAGGGAACGGCTCCCTACGAGACGGGTTATGACACTTAACTGAAACGGAGTGTCCATATGAGTGACCACGACCGCGACCACGCGGTGAAGCTGCTGAACAGCTTGTTCGAAACTACACTCGATAGCGCGCAGGGCTACAAACATGCCGCTGACGGCGTTACCGATCCAGCGTTGAAGGCGATGTTCTCGGAACGGGCTGGCCATCGCGAAGACCTCAGCCGGACCTTGCAGAATGCAGTTCGCAGTCTGGGTGCAGAACCGGAAGACGATCAGTCCCTGCTCGGCCGCATTCACAACAAATTCGCTCAGGTCCGTGGGGAGATCATGGGCCGGGACGACAAGGGTGTCGTCGACGAGGTCGAGCGGGGCGAAGACGTCGTCAAGGGCAAATTCGAATTTGCTAAGGAAGACGAGAGCCTTCCGTCTTCCGTGTTGGACCTCATCGAGTCGGGGTACAGCCGCATCAAGAGCGATCATGACTCGGTCAGCCAGCTAAAGCATTCGATGCACTGATCGGATGAACTCAGCACTTTGATAGATGTGATGCAGGTTCGCGTCGGCACCTTTGATCCTCCTCCCAGGCGTCGACTGCGGCCCGGACACTCCGCCCCCCCTTTGAGGCCGGGTGGCTATCCCCTCCGGGAGCCGGCTGCACTCACGCCGAGCATACGGCGATTCAGTATGACCGAATGCATCTTTATCCTCGCTTACCCTTGTCAGCCCGACCGCAATGCCCTGGATGCCCGACGGTCTCGCTGATGACGCGCTGTGGAGGCTGGCGAGCAGTTCCACCCGCCGGGTCACTGCATGCGGGATCCGCAGCAGTAAACTGGCTGGCGGGGAGACTCCCACGGCGCTGGTGTGCCGTGACGATAAGCGCATCCGATTACCGCCGTTGGAGACCCGTGCCGTGCCTGCGATTAGGGGCAGGTGCCGGTTAGCGAACTCACGCTTGAACCTGTAGCCTCCGTCTCCGAGATCGATGCGTTGAATATCGAGTAGTGAAGAGCCCTTCGCAATCTCATGGAGCAAAGCGATGGCTGGAGACAGATTGGCAAATCTGTCGTCATAGACCGGAAACCAGTAATGGAGAGTGGCGTCGCCCAGCAATCCAAAGTGCCCGGCCGCAAGTGCTCCGTCGATCCATAGAGTGGACAGTAACCCACGGGTACCCCCAGGCGTGGTCGGCATGGTCAAAAAAAGACGGTCTATCAAGGCACGCGTCAACCGGGCGCCGAAGATGTCGATCTGGCGGGTGCGGCGATATTGCTTGCGCTTCATCGCCAAGACCAGCTCCAAACTAGCCGGGTCGCGATCGTCGAGGCGGATCTCAACGTTGCAATCCCGGAGTTTTCGTCCCGCCGTTCGAAGGTTCTGACGGGCCTGGGAGGCGCCTTTTTCGCGTTAGCTGCGTAGGCCGCTTCGTGCAACATCAGCGCGGCCAATAGCTGCTCCTACTTCGTCAGGTCGCTCATGACGTCTCCGCTCTGACCGCTCCTCACCAGTTCACCGCCGCCTGACGGCCCACTCTGCATAGACATGAGACCCGCAAGCACTCCCAGCCTCTACAGACCGATATCCGCACCCCGCCCAAGCACCAGCCGCGCCACGCCGTTCTCGCCGCCGTGGAGTTCGACCTCCTTGCCGGCCTTGGGCAGCGCAGCCCCGGCGCCCAGCCGGGCGTAATGTTCGACCCCGCCCTTGTCCTTGACGATGACCCAGGGCGAGGCCCCGGCCTCATCATGCGCGCCCGCGCGAACGACCCGCCCGGCGACTCTCCCCTTCCCCAGCGCTCTGACCTCCTTGGCACCTTCGAGCCGCCGCTGGTTCAGCGTCCGGATGACGTCACGGCGGACCTGGAGCGTCCTCAGCTTGAGCTCCATCTCGCCGTCGAGCCGGTAGCGTCGGCCTGACCTCACCGCCAGCCCGAGCCCTTCCAGATGACGGAGCCTGCCTCGGGTCAACGCCGCCCAGGCGTCGCTCGCCCCAACCCCGTCATCGACCATCCCGCCGGCGTCGACGGCGGCCAGCAGCCGCTTGTCGAACCCCGTAAGCCGATCCGCCTGGGTCTCTTTCCAGATCCGCCTCTCGGCATCGACCCGCGACAGATCGCCCAGCCGCTCCTGCGCCACTTCCTGGGCCCGGGCCCGGAAGCCGTAGCCGATGTAGTCGCGAGGGATCACGAGATCGCGCCCATCGCCGCGCCTGCCCCGGATGAGCACATGGGCGTGGGGCTGATCGGTATCGTAGTGACAGGTCGCGATCCATTTCAGGGCAGGCTCCCCAAGGTCCGCGCCGACGCGGGACATGACCTCCCGGACATAGCCCTTCAGATCGTCGATCCGGTCGCCGTGCTCGGGCGAAATGATGAAGCGGAAATGATGGCGGTCGTCGCTCCAGCCGCTCGTCTCGGCGACGGGCGACAGAGCGTCGCCTTCGCGATCGAAGAACTCCGGACGGGCACCCTCGACGCCCGCGCCGGTCCGGCCGAGATAGGACACATGCATGGCCAGAGCCGCCGCCCGATCCGCGCCCTTGCCCACATGCCGCGAGACCAGGGCCTTGACGATCACGCGTTGACGGACGTCGAGCCGGAAGGCGCGACCGGACCGGTTCTGCGCCGCCCTGAGCACCCCTGAACGATCGCCCAGCGCGAAGACGCGCGAACTCGCTAGCCGCTTCATCAGGCCGTTCTTGACGCTCATCCGCTCGGTTTTCAGCCGCAGCGGAAGGCCGACATGGACCGCATCGGTCCGACCCCCGGCACCGGCCGAAACCCGGTCTTCGATGGCCTCACGGATCAGCATCGCCTCACCTCCACGGGCTGGCCAGAACACCGAACCAGGACAACTCATTCCAAGTCATCCAGGACCAGAATTGGGCCGAGTAACATGCTGACAAGATACGAGAAAAGGGAACCGTCCCAAACCCCCTTTTATCTTGCCCTAAGTCCTTTTTCCCGGATTTCCAGATATCCTCATCAATGCCGATCAGAGGTCAGCAAAGGCACGCAAATCTCCGCCGACGGTGTCGTCTGAAGCGTAGTGCGGCCGTCGGATCGCCAAGTAGACCGCAGACGACAGAGAAAAACCCGCCCGGCCGAAGCCGAGCGGGTCGTTGATCTCAGTCGTGATGCTTCAGGCCGCGCGCGCCTTGATGGAGACGTGCCGCAGCCCGGACTCCATCGCCTTCTGTCCAAGGTTGAGCGCGGGTCCGAATGGGCGCGGGTCTTCTCTCATCCCGACCACCGAATGGACCAGGGTCAAGCAGACTTCCGGCTCGAGCGCGATCAGCTCGTCGTTCGCCCGGAAGGGAGCGGCCTTGCCGTGCGTATCGAAATCCGCCCGGGCGAGGATCAGCTTCACCCCCTTCTGCTGGGCCCATTTGATTGCGAGCTTCTCGGATCCCTTCGCCCCCGTCGTCGCCAGAGCCATGTCTGGCCATTCCTGTTTCGCCCAGTTCAGGGCGTCGAAGATCCGACCCGCATCCTCCGAAGTGTCGGCCGAGGGCGCGCCCCGGAAGGCGATGACCGGACCGCCCGGATCCGCTTCTCCAGACTTCCGCTGCTTGATCGCCCGGATCGCCTGTTTGGCTTCCAGCTGGGCCGCCGTCAGATGCGTGCCGCGCCGCGATCCCCGCCAGGCCGTCCAGACCTCCCCGGTCGCGACCGTCCAGGTTTCCGAGGCCGCGTCCCGGATGAGTTCGCAGGCCTGCGTCGCTGCATCGCCCGCCCTCGCCTTGGCCGTGGCTTCCTGAAGCTCGGTGTCGGCCGCCTCCGATCCGTCGAAGTCGCGGTCGAGCGATCGCACCGTGTCGCGCGCCCTGTCCGCATCTCTCTCGATCCGCCCGGCCGCCGAATGGAAGGCGCCGATCAGGGCCTCCCCGATGATCGTCTGATAGTCCTCCAGCGCCGTGTCCGAGATCACATCCACCAGCTCGGTCATGAGCGCGCGCCCGAGCTGGACCAGCGCCGCCTCGGTCGGATGCGGACGCGGGTCTCCAAGAGAGGCGGACAGGTCATCGAAGGCGGAGTCGGACTTCGGGCTGAAGGCGGAGGAAGAAGTGTTGAAGCGGGTCATTGGAACATTCCTTGAGAATGTCGAGCGCCCCATGCGCAACGACCCCGGTCTTGGCCATATCGGGGTCCCCGGCAGTCACCGGAGCGGGCGGCCGCTTAGCCGACCGTGGAGGGGAACGGCGCAGCCGTTGACTTCCGGGGTGATATGACAAGATCGGAGGGCGTTGTGTGGGGGCAAGTCCTCGCCCTCCTTCAGGGCGAGGACCCCGTTCGGCGCCGTCGCGCCGATGCGAAAGACAAGACAACGCTCTTCCCGTCCGTCGACGGCGGCGAGCCGACGGCGCTACGCCGTCGCGGACATCGTCCCGCGCCGCAGGCAGTCCTGCGCCTCACGCTGGCGGCGCCAGGCTTGGAATCAATACCGCCTTTCAACACCGGAGCCTGAGGATGGAGAAGATCACCGTCGCCGTGTTGCGAACCGAGGGCGGTTGGCGCGTCATGAAAGACGATCGGCAGATCGGCGAATATGACTGCCGCGTGGACGCCGAGGACGCCGGGCTGAAGTTGACCCGCCAGATCCATCTGGCCGGGCTCGAGGTCGAACTGCTCGTCCAGGAGAACGGATCCTGGGAGGTGACGCCCCTGGCCGGATGGGCGACCGTCCACTAGGGCCGGGACCGTTGACGGTCTCGATCAGCCAAACCCCGGTTCGCTCCAGCCGGCCGGTCTCCAGCCGCTGAGAAAGGCTTCCATGGCGACCCGGACGGGACCGCTGATGTCGCGGTCTCCCGCCTCCATCGCATGGATGCGCGCCTCGATTTTTTCAGGCGTCCCGGCCAGCCGCAGCGCCCGTCCGGTCGTCAGGGCGTCCCATCCGAGGATTTGACGGGCCATCTTCAGTTCAGCGGCCGGAGCTGCCATGCGGACCTCATGTGGCAAGGGGATCGGTTAAGAGACCGCGCGGTTCGCGATCCGAGCAATGCGGAAACGGCGACCTCGTCGAGGCCGCCGTTATAGTCCATCGGAGCTGTCTGCCGCCAGCGCGTGTCGATCGTCAGTCGAGCCTGGCAAGGCGTTCGAGACCGCGCGCCGGGTCCCGGGCCGGCCGGTAGGCGACGTGCGCGTGCGGACCACAGAACGCTCCGCGTTCGACCGGTCGACCACAGACACTCAGGTCGGGTGCCCCCGGTGCATCCATCGGCCAGCGACATTGAAAACGGCGGACCGAGAGCAGCGTCGCCAGCCCGGGCTGGGCGGCCGGAGGCGGCGGCGGCGCGACTGACGGGATGTCGAGCGCGCGGATCGGCCGGGCCTTCACCGCCTTGACGCCGGCAGGCGGGGCCAGGACGGATCGGCGGGACCGGCTGTTCGACAGACCCAACCGGTTCACCTTGCCCAGGACGGCGCTGCGGGAGATCCCGTGCCCCAGGTCGCGCGCGACCTGATCGGCGGTCTTGCCCTCGCGCCAAAGGGTCTTCAATCGATCTATGCGGTCTTCGGTCCAACCAGAGGCGGTCATGGCAGGATCTCCTTGAGCCAACGAGCCCCATCGGCTCGCCTCGCTCCGCCCTCGCTTTCCCCTCCGGTCCGGACGAGAATCGGCCCGGCGCGTGCGCGCCGGGCCGTCCTGGAACCTCCCGTGATCAGAACGGGATATCGTCGTTGAGGTCGTAGCCGCCACTCTGTTCCTGCACGCCGGCGTCGATCTGGCTGTCCTCCCGGCCGACACGGTCGCGCCGGTTCTTCAACCGGATGTCTCCAACGATCAGCCGCAGGTCGTAGTGCTCCACGCCGTCCTTGCCCGTCCAGGTGTCGTTCTCGACATGGCCCTGGATGACGACGCGGCTGCCCTTCCTGGCGAACGGCTCGATGTAATTCTCGGTCGTCGCCTCATTGAAGCAGATGCAGTTGAAGCCCGTGGTCCGTTCGCCCGGCGTGCCGTCGGCCTTGCGGTAGCGGGTGGTCTCCAGCACGCGGAAGCTCGCGCGTTTCTTGCTGGAGCCCTGGGCCGACAGGATCGAGGGATCGGCGGCCATATAGCCTTCGAGGGTCAGGGTTTGCATGGTTATTCGACACCCTCGAACGACAGGGAGCGGGCCACGTAAAGACCGAGCGCCTTGAGCTCACGGGCCACCAGCTCCATGGCCGCGACCCCTCCCCGATCCATGGCTTCCAGGAAGTCGGGCCGGGACATGAACGGCGCCTCGGGCCCGCCCCAGAGACCGAGCCGGGCCGCGTAGGCGAGATTCTCGGCCGTCGTCGCCCCCGTGGCGGAGACGTAGAGAATCCGCGCATCGGGCAGGCGGTTCTGCAGCGCAAGTCCGGCCATCCCCTGCTGGGACGCCTTCTTGGTGCCGCGCGCGCCCTTGCCGCCGCCGGCGGCGTTAGCCATGGCGTGGGCTTCGTCGAAGGCGATGACGCCGTCGAAATCCTCGCCCAGCCACGTGACGATCTGGTCGAGGCGCGATTGCCGCCCACCCCGCGCCGCCTGACGCAGGGTAGCGTAGGTGGTAAACAGGATCCCGCGGTCGAGGCGGACGGCGTCACCCTGTTTCCAGCTCGAGAGCGGCACGATGTCGTGAGCGCCGCCGCCGATCGCGGCCCAGTCGCGCCGGGCGTCCTCCAGCAGGGCGTCGTTGCGGGACAGCCAGAGGGCCCTGACCCGGCCTTGCGCCATGTTGTCGACGACGACGGCCGCGATCTGGCGGCCCTTGCCGCAGCCGGTGCCGTCGCCGAGGAAGAAGCCGCGACGCCGCGAGACCGCGTTTTCCGCGTCCTCCCGAACGAGGGTCATCTCGTGGGGCGCCTCCCCGAGGCGCCACCGGCCCGGCAGAACCGCGCCGTGCGCTTCGCCGGCATAGATGACCGTCTCGGTCTGGGCGTCGGAAATCCGGCCCTCGTCTCGCAACGCCGGCGGCAGAACAGGCCGGTATGTCGGCGCCGGCGGCGCGACCGAGGCCATGGGCCCGGACTCGACAAGAGGAGATGGGTGCGGCCGGGGGTCCGGAAGGTCGATGCGCGCCAGGGCGTGGGCCTGATAGAGGCCGACGTCGCGCCCCTCCCCGGTCCAGTCCCGCGCCGCATAAGCCAAGGGCATCGCGCCGTTCAGAAAGGCGGGCCGACCGGACGGCAGGGCCAGGCCGCGTCCGCGCGGCGCGAGGACGGCGGCGGCGTCGAGCACCACACGCACCCTCGGTCGGGCGGTGGCCCGCCCGGGCAAGCTCGCGACCAGGCGGGCGACCGCCGCCAGATCCTCGGGCCGATGAAGCAGACCGTCCCATCGGGTGTCCTCGCCCCGATCCATGACCAGAAGGCCGGTTTCGACCGAGGTGCCGTGCCGGGCAAAGGCGCGGGCGGGAAAGGCCACGGCGGCCGTCATGGCGCCGTGGCGCTCGAGGCCGTGCCGCAGACCGCGGTCGGCCAAGGCGGTGAGCGGCACGATGGCCGCCATCCGGCCGCCGTCGGCGAGGACCTTCAGGGCCGCGACCAGATGGGCCTGCAGATCGGAGAAGGGCGGATTGCACAGCGCCACGTCGAAGGTGCCCGAGGACGGCAGCAGATCGTGAAGACGGCGACCGTCGTGACGGGTCCGCGCCGCCTTCGGGAACAGCCCGTCGAGCAAGGCCGCGCGCGTCGGTGCGATCTCGTTGAGCGACAGCACACCGCCGCAGGCCTCCGCCACCGCGCCGATCAGTCCGGTTCCCGCCGAAGGCTCCAGGACGGCATCCTGCGGCCGCACCTGGGCGGCGAGGACGGCGAGCGCCGCCAGTTCGGGCGGGGTCGAGAACTGCTCCAGGGCGACCTGTTCCTCGCTTCGCCGAGAGTGGGGCAGCCCCAGGACGGAGACGCCGGCCAGCACGGCGACGATCTCGGCCGGCGCGTCCTCCAGCCGGGCGATCTGCGGCGCGAGCCTGCGGATCTGATGCACGGTCGCCGCCTCGATCGCGTCATAGGCGTCGCGCCAGGCCCATCCGCCCTCGGCGTCCGAAGCGCCGAAGGCGGTGGTCATCACATCGGCGACCAGACGGCGGTCGAGCGCGCGGGATCGGGCCAGATGGGTCGCCAGCGCCCGGGCGGCCGCCAGGATGTTGGCGGGCGCGTCGATCGGCGCAGCGTCGGCGAAGAGGGACAGGGTGGGGGTCGAGGGCATGAGAAAGACTCCGGTCGCCTGGAGCGGAGGGCGCCTCCCTCTCGGTCCTCCAGGCTCGCGTCGCCCCGCCCTTCCTCCGGCCTTCCCGACACGGTCGCGACGGCCGAATGACGACGCCGCCCCGGCGAGGACCAGGGCGGCGTGCGCAGATCACCGGACGATCAGGCGGCGTGAGGTTCGAGCGCCGCCTCTCCGGCAGGCGTGACCGCGAAGGCGCCGACCCCGTCGTCCTCCGACCAGTCGTCCGCAACCTCGGCGCCGTCCTTTTCATCCGGACCGTCGGGCGTTATGCCGGCCTCATCGCCGGGGGCGGCCGCGAACGACAGGCTTGCCGGCGCCCAGGTCCGGGACGCCGCCTGTTCCGCCACCCAATCGACCAGTTCGGTCTTCCTGAGCGACTTCGCGCGTTCGTCCCCGGCGCCCATCGTCTCCAGCATCCCAAGCAACAGCCCCTTGGAATGGGGCTGCAGGAAGGGCGCATCGGGCGTCCAGTGCAGGGTGATGTCGGCAGCGCAGAGCGCCGCCAGCTCCGTCGCCTCGGACCGCGCGGCGCCGCGGATCAGGGAGGTCCGTTCCTCCCGGACGTCGAGACTGATCGCGGTCAGCTCCGCCAGCAGTCCCATCTTCTCGCCGTGCGGCAGGCCATGGATCCAGCCGATGACGGTGTCGCCGGAGGCCTCGAAGGCGGCCCGGCGGTCGTCGAGCCTCCGGCGGACCTCGCCGTCCAGGCTCTCGATCACCCGCCCTCCCGCCGGATTGAAGCCGGTTGCGAGGATGGCCAGGGCGGAGTCCGAGCGCGCGATCCGCGTGCGCAGCACCAGGACCGTGAAGAGTCGGGCGATCAGGGCGGTCAGGGCCGCGCCGGGGTCGTCGGCGAGCGCGCGGATGAGACCTCGCGTGGCGACGTCGGTGCGCACGCCGTGAAGGGCGTGGTTGACCCCGTCCGTGTCGGGATCGGCCGCTTCGACAGCGGGCGCGACATAGGCCGGCGGCGCGGAGAGGCGCAGCGTAGCCCCTTCGTCTTCAGGTCCGACCTCGGGCTCCGGTTCCTCTGGCGTGTAGCAGCGGATATCCACCCCCGTGCCGGAGGCCGGCCAAAGAACCATTGTGGTGACGCCCCGGCCTCCGCATCCGGTCTGGTCGGCGGCGATCCGCGCATGGATCATGTCGACAATGGCCAGATCGGCGACGTCGGGCGTGGCGGTCGCTTGCAGAGCCAGACGCACCGCCTCGGCCCGGTCGTTGTAGACTTCGCGCTGGGCGCGGTAGCGCGACATCTCCTCGGGAGGCAGCGACCCGCCGTAGACATAGCCGAGCGCCTCCAGGTCCTCGGGCAGGTCGGGCTCCGGCCCGGCCGTCACATGGACGACCATCCCCTCGGCTTCGAATACGGCCGCGATGCCGCGGGCGCGGGCCAGCCACAGACCGGTCAGGATGTCCGGATCGAGCAGAACCGGGGCCAGTTCGCCGAACAGGTCGGCCTCGGTGCGCCCGCCTGCGGTTCCGTAGGACCCAGGATCGACTAGGGCACAGCGACGATCGCGGGTCGTCACCCGGCTGTCATCGAGCTTCTCGATGATCCGCCAGTCCTGGAAGCCGCGGCCTTCCATCGCCGCTTCAGCCATCGCCTCCTGCTCGGCCTTGTCCGGCAGGCGCGCCAGAAGCCTCGCCTGCTTCAGCGTCATCTTCCCGGACTTCAGGGCGCCCAGAGCGGCGGACGGAAGCC
Organism: Brevundimonas sp. NIBR10; assembly: GCF_027912515.1. NCBI lineage: Bacteria > Pseudomonadati > Pseudomonadota > Alphaproteobacteria > Caulobacterales > Caulobacteraceae > Brevundimonas > Brevundimonas sp. NIBR10. Next base: position 2,108,207 of record NZ_CP115464.1, on the reverse strand, counting down.
CGGCCAGGGCGGCCAGGCGCTTGATCTCGACCTCCGCATACCCCAGGGCCGTCGCGATGACGGGGATGGTCAGCTTCGACTTCAGCATCCGGCCGATGGCGGCGATGACGTCGGCGACATGGACCGGAACGGCGGTGTTGGTCAAAAGGACGGCCGCCGCCTGGCGGGCGGGGTCGGTTTCGACATAGACCTCGACCGGATAGTCGTCGTCGATCTCTCCGGCTTCCAGCAGTAAACCGAACGCCAGGCACCGGCGGCGACCGTCCAGCGCCATCCAGGGATCTTCCTTCTTGCCGCGGCCGGGTCGCACGGTCAGGCGCTGCAGCTGGCCGGCCGCGCGCAGGGTCGCAGCCAGGTTGGGAATGTCCTCATCCGGCGGTTCGCCATGGCGCAGGTTTTCGTGCGCGATGCCGAGGTCGCCGAGGCGGATCGTGCGTTCGTCGCGTTGGACGATAGCCACTGGACGAGAGGCGGGGGTGATGACGGGAACGAGATCGGTCATGAGGGAACTCCTGCCGGTCGACGAGGCCCATCCCCGCCGCTCCGGCGCCCGTCAGCGCCCTCCCTCCTCCCTTCCCGGTGCGGCTGCGATCGCCACCTCGTTCCAGTCCCCGAACGGCGGCTCAGGCGAGACCACCTCAACGCCCAGACCTTCCCGGACCAGCCTACGGTACAGCCGGGCCGCGGCGCTTTCGCCGGCGGGCCCGCGATCGGCGGCGATCAGTACCCGGCGAACCATCGGCGGCGGCGTCCAGGCGGCGAGGTTGTGGGCGGCCATCAGCGCCCATCCAGGGAGAGCGAACCGCTCGATGGCGGACAGGGTGGTGATGACGCCTTCCCCCACCAGCATCTCCTCCGCGACGGGGAACAGCCGGACAGCAGAGCCCGCCGGAACCTGACCGACGGTCTTTCTGACGAGCCGCAACCCGGCGGCGGGCCGCCCGCCGGGTTCAAGATAGGTAAGTTCCACCGCGGTCAGACGTTCGTCTGGATCGCTGATCCGCACGACCATCGCAGGCCGCGTTCGATGGCCCTCCCGGTAGACCGAAAGCGGCGCCCTTGGATGGCAGCCGAGATTGAGCGCCCGGAAGGCGGACTGCACGGCGCGCCGCCCGAGATAAAGATGCGCCGGATCCCCGGCCTCAAGACTGCGGACACCGGACCAGAGCCGGGACGCGGTCTCGACGCGAACGCGCTGGTCGGGGCGCGGCGTCGACGACCGGCCGCAACTGCCCCCCGTCAGCCGACCCGCGTCGTCGATGAAACCCCGGTCGCGCAGATCATCCCGGGCGGCGCGCCAGTCGGCGCCCCCGAACCCATGGATCACCACCCGGCCCTCGGTCAGCCAGAGCGACACGGAACGGTCGCGCCCGCTGTGGCCCGGCGCTGGGATGCTCGCTCGCGCGCCGGCGCTGTAGAGGTCGCCGCCCAGTGCGGCGACAATCGCGTGAAGGGTCATGTCCGCCTCAGATCAGGCCGAGCTGTTTGAAGCTCGCCGTGCCCTGGCGACCGATGACGAGATGGTCGTGGACCTGGAGCCCGAAGACGCGCGCGGCGTCGACGATCTTGCGGGTCATCTGGATGTCGGCGTGGGACGGTGTGGGGTCACCGGACGGATGATTGTGGACGAGAATGAGCGCCGAGGCCGAGAGCTCGAGCGCCCGCCTTATGATCTCTCTGGGATAGACCGGCGCGTGGTCGACCGTTCCGTGCGCCACAAACTCATCGCGGAGCAGGATGTTCCTGCGATCCAGGTAGAGGGTCCGGAATTGTTCCCGGGGCTCGTGAGCCAGTGCGGCGCGGGCGTAGGCCACAAGCGAGGCCCACGACGACATGACGGGGCGACGGCAGGTTTCAGACCGGGCCAATCGCACGCTCAGCCGGCGCAACAGTTGGAAGTCCGTGATCGTGATCGCATCGAGCGAGGCGACGCGCGTCAACTCTGGAGAATCGGCCGCGACGACGGCGGCGACGGTGCCGAAGACCTCCAACAAAATCTCAACGGCCCGAGGGATGTCCGACGGGCGCATGGTCCGCGTCATCAACAGGGCCAGCAGGGCTGCATCGTCGAACTCGGGATCGACGCCCGTTGTAAGTTCAAGGAGAGACGCCGAGGCCCCTTGCGAGGGCTGGGGCGTCGACGAAGGCAAGGGTCCCATCACGGGCTCCTGAGTTGCACACCCCGGATCAGGGCGATCGCCTCCTCCCTTCCTTTGTCACCTTCAGCCCGCGAGGCGGGCCGACCGCGTCAGGCCGCATTCAGCATCTCGTCTTTCGCAAGCCTCATCCTCGCTGCCTTGGGAGCGTGCCAATGCCAAACGATGCAATAGGTCCAGCGCAGGGGGGCAGTGCTGCCTGTTGAAGACGCCGAAGTGAAAGGTCGCCATGACAGACGCCGGCCTTGAAGGAGCCCCCGTTCCCAAGCGGCGTCCTGACGACGATGACAGACCCGCCCCCAACCGCCGTTGAGATCCATGTCGCCTGAGCTCCGGCAGGCTCACCCTGGTCGCCAGCTCCGTCATGTCGTAGAGGGGTGCCTGGCCTCCGCGACGGCGGAGCGATTGCCCTGGGGCTTGGCGCTGAAAACCGGTCTTCAGAGCAGGGATCGGACTTGCGGCCAGGGCGCCGCTACCGGCACGATGGCCGACAGCGTCGGCGAGGCCCTTGGCCGGGTGATCCCACCTCCGCCGAGGGACATCACCGTCAACGCCCGAGGAACGCTTCGACGTCCGCCGCGAACTTCACCGGGTTCTTGAACATCAGGAAGTGATCGCCCTGCTCGGCTTCGGTGTAGTCGTAGAGGGTCGCATCCGGAATGATCGACGCCATCCAGCGCTGGCTGGGCAGGTTGTTGCTGAAGGCTCCCGAGAAGATCGCCGCTGGAACGTCGATCTTGCTGTGGATGACGTCGCGCCAGTCGTTAGTCGCGTGATCGAACAGCACCCGACCCATCGCGGCCGGATCGTCGGTGACGGAGGCCTCGGCGAAGGCTTGGGAGTTGACGAAATAGGCCGAGTCCCGGACCGCGAACCGCTGCATTGCCCGGGGATCGACGATCAGGCTGTTGCTCGGCGCCCCCGTGGTGAAGGCGGCGACCATCCGCTCGGCCGAGGTGGTCATGCCGCCGGCGTCCAGCCGCTCCTGCTCGGTCCAGTCCGCGTGGGAATAGATGGAGACCGGCTCGTCCACAAAGATGGCCTTGCGGATACCGCCCGTGCCGAACAGGTCGATATAGCCCCACAGCACCGAGGCTCCCATCGACCAGCCGCAGTAGTTCGCCGACTCCAGGCCGAGGTGGTCGGAGAACTCCTTGAGGTCCATCGAGAAGCGCGAGATCCGCGATCCGTAGGCGACATCCTGCGACAGGCCCTGGTTGCGGGGATCGAGGACATAGACGTGGTAGCGCTGGCTCAGCAGGTACATCACATTGATGTATTCCGCTCCGTTCGCCGACCACCCGGGAAGAAAGATCAGGGGCTCGCCCTGGCCCGCTTCCCAGTAGGCCAGCTTGACGCCGTCGTTGGTGGTGAAGCTGTTGATCTCCAGCCCCGGGAAGTCCGACAGCCTGGCCGGCATGCCCTCGATCCGGTTGGGGAAGGTGAAGTCCCGCCCCAGGACCTCGGTCGCCGGTTCTGCAAGGGCCTCGACCGGAGCGATGATCATGAGGAGGGCGCTCAGGGCCCCGGCCAGATGTCCGCGCATGGTCAGCTGGCCTCTGCCGGTTCGCCGTACAGCTTGCCAGCACCGGCCCAGTCGCTCGGCGCGACGTCGTCGAAGATGACGTAGATATTGGCGGGGTCGGTCTGGGTGTTGCGGACGATGCTCTCGGTGATCTCGGCCGCTACCTTGCCTTTGGTTTCGTGGTCCTTGCCTTCAAACCAGCTCACGCGAACGACGGGCATGGGGCTCTCCTGTAAATCGATCCAGCGAGCCGGGGTGGTCGCTGCAGTTGATGAGTCATTTGACCGGAGCCACGCAGATGATAAAGCCGCTCCGAAGAGCAACTTTGTAGACTTGAAGTCGACTCGCGAGCGCCCATGGCCGATCTTGATCCATTCGCCGGTGTCAGCATCTTCGTCGCCGCCGCGCGCGCCGGCAGCTTCACCCAGGCTGCGGACCAGCTTGGAATCACCAAGTCTGCGGTTGGGAAATCGATCGCCCGGCTGGAGACCCGGCTCGGGGTCAAACTGTTCCACCGCACCACCCGCATGAACCGCCTGACGGTCGATGGCGAAGCCTTCCATGCGGCGTGCGCCGCCGCCCTGGAAGAGATCACCGGGGCTGAAGCGGCCCTCACCTCGGCGCGACAGACCCTGACGGGCAGATTGCGGATCGATATGCCGGTGGCGTTCGGCCGCAGCGTGCTGCTTCCGCTCCTGCTCGAAATCGTGCGTCCCCATCCGGGCTTGCGTCTGACCTTGAGCTTCACCGACGAGACGATCGATCCCTTGCTGGAGAATGTCGATCTGGCGATCCGCTTCGGGGATCTGAAGGACAGCAGCCATCTGATCGCCCGCCATCTCGCGACCCAGGCCCGGGTAATCTGCGCTGCGCCCTCCTACCTGACAGAGCACGGCATTCCTCAGACACTGGAAGATCTGCGCGACCATCGCGGCGTCGTCGGTGCAGCGAAAGGCCCCCCGGTAAGCTGGGTCGTGCGAGAAGACGGGATAGTCCGGCGTATCGCTCCGCCGACCTCGCATCAGTTGAACGACGGCGAGGCCATGGTAGCGGCGGCGGTCGGCGGGCTGGGCCTTTGCCAGGTGCCGATCTCGATGGTGCGCGACCTGATCGCGCGGGGCGCGCTCAACACGGTGCTCGATCCCTACTCGGCGGTCCCCGTCGACATCCACGCGGTTTGGCCGCGACAGGCCCATTTGAGCCCACGCGTCCGTCACGTCGTCGACCGACTCCTCGCTTTCGCGGCGCAAGGTCGACTCGACTGAGAGCATTCAGCCGTCAAGCCGCGAACCGGGCCCTGGCTAATCATCGACGGCTCGACACAGATATGTGTGCGCTTGAGGGTCGATAACGCCAAAATCAGCGAGACGGAGCTGGGCGTATTCGGCGCCGAATCGGGCGGAGGTCGGGTCATCAAGGACCATGCGATCGCTACCGCTCGCCCCCCTACGGGAAGTCTGTCGGATTTCGGAAACGTGGCCGCCTCGGCCATTCGACCCGGCTTTTCGCGCCAAAGGGGTCGTATGCGTAACAGCCGTGGTGAAGGCTGCAGGTCAGCCCAGCAGGATGAGCGCAGCGCGACTCGCAGCGATGAGTGCCAACACGATAAGCAACACGATCGCGATCAAACGCAGTGGGAATCGCCGCGCCTTTGGCACTGCGGGCCAGAACGGGTTCTGTCTTTCTGGTTTGATCGGCATGGCGACAGTCTAACCGCGCCTGCGCTCACCCACAAATGGAGGAACGATTTGACGGGCCGTGCCTAACGGCCATTCCGCGAAATGGCACTTTGGCAGCCAAGTGCAAATGTCACCGGCAGCCAAAGTAGAGAGGTGACTCTCCGGGCTTCCAGCAACCCTGGCAGGATGATTCGGGTGGCTGTGTTGATCATGAGTGGCGAAGAGTGAAGCGGCTCGAAGTGTTGTGCTGCGTGACCCCGGCGGAGTTGGTCACCTTCGAGCCGTGATATACACGATGCGTCGTTCAAACACCTCAATATCCGCAGCCAGGAGCTTGGAAGTCACCGGCACTTCTTCGGAGCACGCTGCCAACAGCGCCCAACGTCAACAGGCTGACGTCGCTGCAGGCGATGCGAGCACCTTCGAGCATGGATGAAGCCAGGACCCCGAGCCTGAGCTTATCTTCCAGCGCGTCCTGGATATCGAACATGGTGTCGGCAGGCTCTGGCGTATCCCTGCGCTCGACCAGCGCGGGAAGTCCAGTCGGAAGGCGGATTTGCGCTATGAGCCGTCTTTGGCACCAAGACGAAAGCCAGACACGGATGCCCACGCTTGGCTCTAGGATCGCGCCAGCGGAACCTCGGCGTTGCCATTGCGGGCGGGTCGCCCTATGGCCCGTGGAGGAGCCGTCCAATCTTGCCTCGCCTGTTTCGAACCCTTTGCGTCAGCCTGTGCGCCGCCCTTGTGGCGGTCTTGTGCCTGCACGGGGTGCAGGACGGCCAGCACCAGATCGCCCATGCGTCGGATTGGCAGACGGCGGCTATCACCGAGGGCGATCACGCCGAGGGGGTCATGTCCGATCACGGCTCGCATGTCATTGATGTCTACCTTGAAGCACCGGTCGATGACGCGCTGGATCAGACCGAAAATACTGACGGAGATGGCAACGCCGGGCGACCGTCCAACCATCACCATCACAGCGGCGGCGACAACCACACCGCCATCCCTGTCCTTGGCCGTGACGTAAGTCCCCTGATCGCCACGAGCGCCATGGTGCTGCAACCGGCAGTCGATGGCGCGCGTCCAGGCCGCACGGGCGACGGGCCTGAATACCCTCCCAAACGGCTGCAGACGATCATCTGATCCGACGCGACCCATCGGTCGCGCGCAACCCGTTTCCCGGAGAGAATCCCTTGAAGACCCCATCGTCCGGCCTCGCCGGACCATGGGCGCGACTCACGGCCGTGTCGGCCCTCGCGCTCATTCTGGCGGCCTCAGTGCCGCCGACCCTCGCTTCCGCGCAGGATGCGGCGGGGGCTACGACCACGCCTGTCCTGTCTCTGGTCGAGGCTTTGCGTCGCGCCGCTCTCGTCGATCCGGCGCTGGCACCGACCGAGGCCCGGCGACAAGCCTCACAGGCCGCCGTGCGTCAGGCCGATGTTCGCCCCAACCCCACACTGGGCGTCGTGGTCGAGAACTTCCCGACCATCGGTGGGGGCAATCTTTTCCGGCGGACCGAGACCACCCTCAGTGTCGAGCAGAGGTTCGAGCGGGGCGGAGACCGTCAGGCGCGCGTCTCTCTCGCCGAAGCCGAAGGTTTGCTGGTCGACGCCACGGCACGCATCCGCCAACTGGATCGGCTCGAACAGGTGCAGCGCGCCTGGGCGGACGCTTTGGCGGCCCAGGCCGAACTGGAGATCGCCCGCGAGCGTCTCGACCTGGCCGAACGGTTCCAGACCGAGGTCGGTCGCCGCGTGGACATGGCGCGTGATCCCCTGTTCGCCGGCGCACGGGCCGAAGCCGAACTGGCCCAGGCCCAGATCGACTTCGACCAGGCCGAGATCGCCCTGCGGGTGGCCAACATCTCGCTGGCCCGGTTCTGGGAGGGTTCAGCCGACTTCATCCTTGGCGCAGACGCCTTCGCCGACACCCGGTCGGCGCTCGTCGTCGCAGACGGGGTCGCCCAGCCGGACCTCGACATCTTCGTCGCTCAGCGGGACATCTCCATCGCCCGCGTGGCGATGGAGACCGCCCGCGCCCGGTCCGACGCAACGATCAGCGCCGGCCTCCGTCATTTCGGTGACGGCAACGATCTCGGGTTCGTCATTGGCGGCTCGATCCCCCTGGGTCGTTATGACCAGAACCTCGGTGCCATCGACCGCGCCCGGGCGGAGGGTCTGGCCGCCGAGGGTGATCTCGCCGCCGCCCGCATCGACCGGGAACGAGAGATCGCCCGCTTGCAGGTCCAGGTCATGGCTCGCGCCAGCGAAGCCCGTCGGATCGGGGAGGAAACCTTGCCCCAGGCTGAACGCGCCGTCGTTCTGGTGCGCGACGGCTTCAATCGGGGCGGCTTCACCTACAACGACGTCATCTCCGCCCAGACCGCCCTGTTGCAGACCCGCGCCCGACGTGTCGCGGTGCTCAAGCAATTCCACATCGATCGCGCCCGCCTCGACCGTCTGACCGGCGCGCACGGCGACCTGATCCTCGCCCTGGAGACTCAACCATGATCCGCCTGAACCCCTCCCGGCGATGGATCGCGGCGTCCGCGATCCTCTTCGCCTTCGCCGCCGCCGCCTGCGGGGACAAGCCTGCCGAAAAGGCCGGCAAACAGGCCGAGGCCGCCGCCGCCGACTATGAACGCGGTCCGCACCGTGGCCGGATGCTCCGCGACGGCGACTTCGCCCTCGAACTGACCATATTCGAGGAAGGACCGGAGCCCCTGTTCAGGCTCTATCCCTATGTGAAGGATAAGCCGCTGGACCCGCGTCAGGTCCAGGCGACCATCGACCTGACGCGTCTTGGCGGCAAGATCGATCGCTTCGCCTTCACCGCGATCGATGACTATCTGGCCAGTCCTGGCGTCGTGTCGGAGCCGCATTCGTTCGACGTCGCCGTGAACGCGACCCATGCCGGCAAGGCCTCGACCTGGGCCTACCAATCCTACGAGGGCCGGACCGTCATCACCGCCGACGCCGCCCGCGATGGAGGCGTGACGACCGAGCGGGCGGGCTCCGCCTGGCTGGGCGAGTCGCTGCCGTTGAACGGCCGGATCGAGATCACGCCGGAGGGCCAGGCCGACGTCCATGCGCGCTACCCCGGCCGGGTGATGATGCTGTCGCTTCAGCTCGGCGACCGCGTGCGCCGTGGACAGGTGGTCGCGCGGGTCGAGTCCAGTGAAAGCCTCCAGACCTATTCTGTCACCGCGCCGATCTCGGGCGTGGTCATGGCCAAGAACGTTGGGGTCGGGGCCATCACGGGCAATGAACCCATGCTGGTCATCGGCGATCCGAACCAGGTTCATGCCGAGTTCTTCCTTTATCCCCGCGATGCGGAACGCGTCCGCGTGGGCCAGCGCGTGGAGGTCCGCAGCCTCGCCGGTGATCACCGCATCAATGCCGAGATCGAGGCCGTCCTGCCGACCGCCGATCTGACTAGCCAGACACTAATCGCCCATGTCCATCTGCCGTCCCAGAACGGGGCCTGGCGGCCGGGGCTGGGGGTGCAGGGGACGGTGCAGGTCGGCACCACGCAGACGCCGCTGGCCGTCCGAACCAAGGCCATCCAGCCTTTCCGCGACTTCCAGGTCGTCTACGCCAAGGTCGGCGACACCTATGAGGTGCGGATGCTCGAACTCGGTCGCCGCACGCCGGAATGGACCGAGGTCCTGGGCGGACTCGAACCCGGAACCGAATACGTCGTCGACGGCGCCTTCCTCATTCGCGCGGACATCGATAAGTCCGGCGCGAGCCACGACCACTAGGGGGCGCTGAGCATGCTTGAACGCATCATCGCGCTGTCGATCCGGTTCCGCTGGGGCGTCATGGCCCTTGTCCTTCTGGCCTGCGCGGTCGGCGTCTGGAGTTTCCAGAGTCTGCCCATCGACGCCACCCCGGACATCACCAATGTCCAGGTCCAGATCAGCACCGAGGCACCCGGCTTCTCGCCGCTGGAATCCGAACAGAGGATCACCTTCCCGGTCGAGACCGCCATCGCCGGCGTGCCGGGTCTGCAATACACCCGCTCGATCTCACGTTACGGGCTGAGCCAGGTCACCGTCGTCTTCGAGGACGGCACGGACATCTATTTCGCGCGACAGTTGGTCAACGAACGGCTCCAGGCCGCCAGGGCCCAGTTGCCCGAGGGGATCATCCCCGAACTCGGGCCGATCTCGACCGGTCTCGGCGAGATCTTCATGTATACGGTCGAGGCCGAGCCGGGCGCACGTCGGCCCGACGGCGAGCCCTACAGCGCCGAAGACCTGCGCACCCTTCAGGACTGGGTGATCCGGCCCCAGCTTCGCAACACGCCGGGCGTCACCGAGGTCAACACCATCGGGGGGTTCGAGCGCCAGTATCATGTCACCCCATATCCCGACCGGCTGGCCGCCTATGGCGTGACCCTGAGCGAGGTGGTTGAGGCGCTGAAACGCAACAACGCCAACGTCGGTGCCGGCTATGTCGAGCGGTTCGGGGAACAGTATCTGGTACGGGTGCCGGGTCAGGCCACCTCGGTCGAAGACCTGGGCGCGATCACCGTGGCCAACCGGAATGGTGCGCCGATCCGCATCGGCGATGTCGCCGACGTCCTCCTCGGCGAGGAACTCCGCACGGGGGCAGCAACCGAGAACGGCAAGGAGATCGTGCTGGGTACGGTCTTCATGCTGGTCGGCGAGAACAGCCGGACGGTGTCCCAAGCGACGGCTGCGCGGCTGGAGATCGCCGCGCGGTCGCTTCCCGCCGGCGTCGATGCGGTCGCCGTCTATGACCGGACCGACCTGGTCGATCGCGCCATCCATACCGTCGAGAAGAACCTCCTCGAAGGCGCGCTGCTGGTCATCGTCGTGCTGTTTCTCCTGCTCGGGAACATTCGCGCCGCCCTGATCACGGCGGCAGTCATCCCCGTCACCATGCTGATGACAATCACTGGCATGGTCCAGACCGGCACCTCGGGCAATCTGATGAGCCTGGGGGCGCTGGACTTCGGCCTCATCGTCGACGGGGCCGTCATCATCGTCGAAAATGTGCTGCGTCGCTTCGGCGAGGCCCAGCATCGCCACGGACGCCTCCTTTCGCGCGACGAACGGTTCGCTCTGGCGGCCTCGGCCTCCAGCGAGGTCATTCGGCCGTCGCTATTCGGGGTCCTGATCATCACGCTCGTTTACGTGCCGATCTTCGCCCTGACCGGGGTGGAGGGAAAGATGTTCCACCCGATGGCGATCACCGTCGTCATGGCGCTGACGTTCGCCCTGATCCTGTCGCTCACCTTCGTGCCCGCCGCCGTCGCCTTGTTCGTCACGGGCAAGGTCGAGGAGAAGGACAGCTTCCTGATGCGGGGGGCGCGCCGGTTTTACGAACCCGCGCTGGACGTGGCCCTGCGGCTGCGGGTCGCCTTCGTGGGCGTCGCCGTGGCCCTGGTCGCGATCGCCGGTTTCGGCGCATCGCGGATGGGGTCGGAGTTCATCCCGAACCTGGACGAGGGCGACATCGCCATGCACGCCCTGCGCATTCCCGGCACCAGCCTGACCCAGGCCGTGCAGATGCAGACGGCGCTTGAACGCCGGTTGGCGCAGTTCCCTGAGGTCGAACGGGTCTTCGCCAAGATCGGCACGGCGGAGGTCGCCACCGACCCCATGCCGCCGTCCGTCGCCGACACCTTAATCATGCTGAAGGATCGCTCCGACTGGCCTGACCCAAGGAAGCCCAGGGCTGAACTCATCGAGGAGATGCGTGAGGCCGTCGAACTGATCCCCGGCAATAACTACGAGTTCACACAGCCGATCCAGATGCGGTTCAACGAGCTGCTCTCCGGCGTTCGCGCCGATGTGGCGATCAAGGTGTTCGGCGACGACCTGGAGCAGTTGCTGGAGGTCGGTCAGGCTGTCGAAGGCGTCGTCGGCGCCATTCCCGGCGCCCAGGACGTTGCGGTCGAACAGGTCACAGGCCTTCCGGTGCTTCAGATCACGCCCGACCGCGCGGCCCTGTCGCGCCTGGGTCTGAGCATCGACGACGTCCAGTCGGTCGTCGCGACCTCGATCGGCGGGATTGTTGCGGGTCAGGTCTTCGAAGGCGACCGTCGCTTCGACGTCGTGGTTCGAATGCCGGAGGCCCTGCGCCAGAATACCGACGCGATTGGGCGGCTTCAGATCCCGTTGCCGTCATCAGGCGGCGGTCAGGCCTTCGTTCCGCTGGAAGAGGTCGCCACCATCGCCCTTGAAAAGGGACCGAACCAGATCAGCCGCGAGGACGGAAAACGGAGAGTGGTCGTGACCGCCAATGTCCGCGACCGCGACTTGGGGTCATTCATCACCGAAGTGCAGGAGAAGGTTGGAGCCGAGGTCGAGGTCCCCGCCGGATACTGGATCAGCTACGGCGGTACGTTCGAGCAGCTGATCTCGGCGGCCAAGCGGCTTCAACTGGTCGTGCCGGTCGTGCTTCTGCTGATCTTCGGACTGCTGTTCGCCCTGTTCCGGTCGGTGAAGGACTCGGCCATCGTCTTCTCCGGCGTGCCCCTGGCCCTGACCGGGGGCGTGGCCGCCCTGATGATGCGCGGGCTACCCCTGTCGATTTCGGCGGGCGTCGGGTTCATCGCCCTGTCGGGGGTCGCGGTCCTCAACGGCGTCGTGATGGTGACCTTCATCCGCAGCCTGTTCGCCGAGGGCAAGCCGCTCGGCGAGGCGATCCGGGAGGGGGCGTTGACCCGTCTTCGCCCGGTGCTCATGACGGCGCTCGTCGCCAGCCTCGGCTTCGTGCCGATGGCGCTGAATGTTGGAGCGGGCGCCGAGGTCCAACGTCCGCTGGCCACGGTGGTCATCGGAGGGATCATCTCCTCGACCCTGCTGACCCTGCTCGTCCTGCCCGCCCTCTTTAGCCTCGTCCACGGACGCGAAGGTGGCTCGGAACGGCAGCGCCCGGCCTGGCTCGACCGCCTGCCGTTCCGTCCGTAGGGGCGGCGGCCGTGACGACGGTGCCAGAAGCGACGGTATCGACCCCAGACGCGGCTTCGGCCGGGTCAGGGGTCGGCATGCCGCAGGACCTGCCGTCCCTCACCAGCATCCGCTGGTTCCTGGCCCTGGGCGTCGTGCTGTTCCATTACCAACTCAACATGCTCGCACCTGACGCCGCAGGATGGGGGCTGATCGAACGTGCCCGGCTGCCGGTCGATGTCTTCTTCGTTTTGTCCGGCCTCGTGCTGGCCCATGTCTATTCGCGCCAGGTCGAGCAGGGACGATACAGTCACCGGCGCTTCCTGGTCGCGCGTTTCGCGCTCATCTATCCGGCCCATATCGCCATGCTGGCCGTCATAGTCGTCCTGGCGGCCGTGGCAATCGGCCTAGGTCAGAGGCTGGAGCCGTTCGACTATGGGCTGGAGGGTCTGTTCGCGGCGGCCCTGCTGATTCACGCCTGGTTTCCCATCACCGCCGGAAACGAGTGGAACGGGCCATCATGGTCGCAATCCGCGGAATGGGGGGCCTATCTGCTGTTTCCCGCCTTCGCCTGGGCAGGCCTCAGGTTCAAGCATCGCCCCCTGATCCTGGCGCATGTTCGAACAACCCGCCCGGCGACCACGCCCTTGCCCAACGCCCTGACATCCTTTGCGCCCTCGAGCCGCCGCTGGTTCAGCGTCCGGATGACGTCACGGCGGATCTGGAACGTCCTCAGCTTGAGCTCCATCTCGTCATCGAGCCGATGGCGTCGGCCCGACCTCACCGCCAGCCAGAGCCCTTTCGAATGACTCAGCCTGTCCCGGGTCAGTCCTGTTTTGCGGGCTCACGCCCCGGGCGCTGAACCATTGGCGACCGTTCCCTCCGAGGTCAAAGGGATCGAAGCCGTCCGCCACGACGACGCGGGTGTCGCCCAACCCCTCGGCGAGGACTTGGCCTAGGGGTGCCATGTCACGCGCCGAAGATCCGACCCCGTGGAGCATGACGATCAGCCGTCGGGCGGCTGTGTCGCCCTGCTGGCATACGAGGTCTGTCATGGCCGTCGCCTGTCACTCGCGCCTTCTCTAACAGGCTGACGTCGATGCAGGCGTTGTGAACGCCTTCGAGAATGGAGGAAGCAGGACCCCGAGCCTGAGCTTGGCTTCCAGCGCGTCTTGGATATCGAACATGGTTTCGGCAGGACTTGTGCGTCCCTGCGCTGACTACCGCTCGACCAGAGCGGGAGGTCCAGTCGGGGGTCGATATGGGTCAGCAGCGGTTACTCGCTCAAAGCCGATCACATGCTATTCACACCGACCCCAGCAGGCTTCGCGGCGGATTCGCCACTGGTTGGCTCAGCCCTTCTGTGGCACTTCGTCGATCCAGTTCGGAGAGTGATGAGTGACCAAGCGTAAAACCAAACCCGTCGCCACCGGCGTCGCAGGCCTGGACGAAATTCTCCGTGGCGGCCTGCCTCCCGCCAATCTCTATATGCTTCAGGGCGCGCCGGGTGCCGGCAAGACCACTGTCGCGCTGCAGTTCCTCCTGGCTGGCGTCGCCAACGGCGAGAAATGCATCTACGTCAGTCTTTCACAGACGAAGGCCGAGCTCGAATCCATCGCGCGCTCGCACGGCTGGTCGCTCGACGGCATTCGGGTCGAGGAGCTGTCGGCTTCTGACGCTGTCAGCGGCGCGGCCGATCAGACCATCTTTCAGACCGCCGAACTACGACTGGACGAGACCCGCCAGGCCATCGAGCAGGCGATCGAGGAGCACAAGCCCAGCCGACTGGTCTACGACTCCCTGCTGGAAATCCGCCTGATCACCGGTGACACGCCCCGCTTCCGACGCGAGCTGCTCGGGTTCAAGGCCTTCCTGGCCAAGCGCGACGTGGTGGCGCTTCTGCTGGACACTCAGAGCGGCGCGGCGATGAACGGCGAGGAGGTCGAAGGCATTGCCCACGGCGTCATCCGCTTCGACAAGCACCTGGAGGATTTTGGCCCTGTGCGACGACGCATCGAAGTCAGCAAGATGCGCGGCGTGCCGATCGCCGACGGCTATCACGACATGGCCATCCGCGAAGGCGAGGGCGTTGTGGTCTTCCCGCGGATCGTGCCCGGCGAGGAACGCGCCTCTGCCAAGCCCGACCTGATCAAGTCCGGCGTCGCGGCGCTCGACGATATGTTCGGGGGCGGCCAGGAGGGCGGGACCACAACCCTGGTGATCGGCCAAGCGGGGACGGGCAAGTCCACCATGGCCTCTCTCTATGCCACGGCCGCGCTCAAGCGCGGCGAGAGCGTCGCCCTGTTCCTGTTCGAAGAGCGGCTGGAGACCTTCTTCCGTCGGTCGGAGGGCCTCGGCATGGACCTGCGGACCTTCCACAAGGACGGCCGGCTCATCATCCGGGACTTCAATCCCAACGAAATCTCGCCCGGCGAGTTCGCCCAGGTGGTTCAGGCTATCGTCGAGGAGAACAAGACCCGCGTCGTCGTCATCGACAGCTTCACCGGCTATCTGAACTCGCTGCCCAATCGCGAGAAAGCGGTTCGGGACATCCAGTCCCTCCTCAAATACCTGGCGCGTGCGGGCGTGCTGACCATGCTGATCGTGGCTCAGCACGGGCTGCTGGGTCAGAACGTAAGCCTGGATGTGGACGTCAGCTTCCTGGGCGACACCGTCCTGCTGCTGCGCATCGCCGAGCATGAGGGACGTCTTCGTCGCAACATCACCGTGGTCAAGAAGCGTCACGGACCGCACGACCTGGATGTCCACGAACTCTTTATACGTAGTGAGGGCGTCAGCGTGGTGCCCTACAATCCGATTCCCGAGACTTGACCGAGACGCCGGAGGATCACGCGGGCCTGGACCATGTCCTGGTGCTCGCGCCCTATCGGCGCGATGCGGACTATCTGCGCCAGCTGTTGTCCGAGCAGGATCTGGAAGTCCGCATCTGCTCGACCGGAGATTCCGTCGCGCCCTATCTGTCGGCGTCGCCCGGCGTTCTGGTGGCGACGCATGAGGCCCTGACGCCGGACGTCGTGTCGGCCGTCGCGGACTGGCTCGAAACACAGCCGAGCTGGTCGGAGATGCCGATCATCGTCCTGTTGGACCGCCGGTCGCAGCAGGCCAAGATCAAGGGCGCTCTCGGTGCCAGCTGGCCTCGCGCGCGTCAGATCTTCTACCAACGGCCGGTCACACCCGTTGAGCTGGTCAGCGGCGTCCAGGCCGCGTTTCTGGCGCGCCTGCGTCAGCGCGACGTGCGTGACCACATCGACCGCGAGATCGAGTTGCGTCGCGAACTAAACCATCGCGTGAAGAATATCCTGGCCAGCGTCGTCTCCATCTTCGAGATGACGCAGCGGCGGGCGGACACGCTCGAGACATTCGCGGAAGATTTTCGGGGACGATTGACCGCCCTATCCAACGTTCACTCCGCCGTGTTCCAGGCCGAGGGTGAGGCCGTTTCCATCCAGGAGATCGTCGATCTCACGTTCGAACCCTACCGGCTCTCCGGCGATGAACGCGTGCTGACCGATGGGCCCCGGGTCATGCTTGACCGGGAGGGCGGCACCACCCTGTCTCTGTGTCTTCACGAGCTGGCGACCAATGCGATCAAATACGGCGGGCTCTCGACCCCAGACGGTCACGTCAGCTTCACCTGGGGCCTGTCCGACGACGACCTCTGGACGCGGTGGCAGGAAAGGGGCGGCGCGCCGGTCGTCGCGCCCTCCCGTACGGGTTACGGCACACGGTATCTGCGATCGGCGCTGGGCAGCCTCTTCGGTCGACCGCCTGTCCTGACATTTGATCCCAAGGGACTGATTGTGGAGGCAAAAGGCAACCTTTCGCGCATAACCCGCAACTCGGGTGACTGAGCCACGTTTCGAGCCTGATGCCTTCCAAATCCACGCCCGCTCGTCCCCTCAAAGTCCTGTGCCTGGAGGACAATCCCCTCATCGTCATGCACCTGGAACAGATGATCGAGGACTGTGGTCACGTGTTCGTCGGGTCTTTGGAAAGTTTCGCGGATCTGAGGGAGCAGTTCGACGCCCTCACTGTCGATTGCGTCCTGGTGGACATCGACCTCGCCGACGGCCGAACCGGGCCGGACGCGGCGTCGTGGCTCGCCCACAGGAAAGTGGCCACTCTTTTCGTCACAGGCCAAGAGCGACTTGCAGAAGAACTCCGCGACCTCGTCGTCGGCATCGTGCCAAAACCGCTTTCACTCCGCGCTCTCAAAACCGGGCTGGACCGAATCGCCATGCATGCAGTCACTGAATGACGCCATGCGCTATGCTGCAGGCCGCTTTTTCTCCTGAACCATGACCGTCAATCGTTGTACGAGCCGGCTGTGCTCGACAACCCTGGCTAAGGCTGTGAGCTGACCGCGGTCAGGATCGGGTCTGGCTCCTTCGTTGTTTTGACTGGCTATTGCAGCCGGAATGCCCGCAATGACTCCGGTGAGGTAGGCCGTACAAGCTCTGACGACTAGAGAATTTCGGTGTCGAAAAGTGCTACGGCCAAGGTGACCCAGGCATGCGCTTTCGGGAATGATGGCTAGAAAGCCGACATCACCAAACGCCGCGTTGACTCAGACTCGGGCCTTGGCCCCCTGCCCTTTTGCGCCTACGGGCCATTCCGCGAAACGGCACCGTCAGTTTGCTGGCTGCAGCACGGATCGATCCCGAACCGCCGCTGATGGGTGGACCTTCCAGACGGCCAAGATCAGTCGCCATCGGCCGTACTCTTCGTAAGCGATGCGGTTACCGCTCAGCTTTCGTCGACACCCTGATGCGCACCCACATGACCGTCCCCGCTGAGACTGCGATCAAGGCGGTCCCCAGCCAGTCCCACAAGCCGTCCCACAGCAGCGCGCCGATCAGGCCGGTCAGGCTGAGAACGCCGAGCAACAGCGGCCATCGGAAGATCGACCAGAGGCTTTGACGGTGCGCCAGCTTCATCATCAGCGCACAGACCGCTTGGCGAGCCATAGATAGAGACCCGACCCGAGGATGACGATGGTCGCCAGGTCCAGGAGCGCCCAGAGGATTTTCAACGCCAGGCCGCCGTAGTCGCCGAAGTGAAGCGGCTGGGACAGGCTGAGGGTCTTCACATACCAGGGCATAGGGGCGACGGCGGCCAGCGCTCCGGTACGGACGTCGATCAGGGCCGGGGTGATCATATGCGTCGTCAGCGGCGTGTCGCCGTGGAAGAAGACCGCATAGTGATGGTCGGTGGTGTACTCTGTCCTCGGGAAGGCCACGAACTGGAGCCGCATGCCGGGCAGGGCCTGCTGAGCGCGGCGGACGGCGGCGTCCAGCGAGGCGCGCTCAGTCGGCGGGGTCGGGGTCGCGTGTGGAGCGGCCAGCCCGGCCAGGGCGTCGGCCTTCCAGACGGCCAGGAGGGGCGTGGCCAGGGTGTTAACGACGCCCGTCACCCCGACAACCAGCACCCAGGCCAAGGTAACGACGCCGAGAAGATTGTGCCAGTCCAGCCACCGCGTGCGGGCGACCTTGTCGATGCGCAAGGTCCCGAACGGCAGTCGGCGCATGAACGGCGCATAGAGGACGACGCCCGACACCACCGCCACGATCAACAGCAGTCCCATCAGGCCCAGGAAGAGCATGCCGGGCAGGCCGAGGAACATGTCGGTGTGCAGCTGGAGCAGGAACTCGACCACGGGATGGCCGGCGACGAGCGGCGCGGGGTCGCCGGACGTCTGGTCGATCGGCTGGAAGTTGAACTGTCCGGCGGGCGCGGCGGGCGCGCGGCTGGTGACATTCACCACCGGCCGGTCCTCGTCGAAGCTCATGAAGGCGGGCACGTCGCCGGGGTGGCGGGCCAGGGCCGTGTCCAGCACCCGGTCCAAGTCGAGTTTCTGCCCCTGAGGGCTGGCCGCCTCCCATGGCTCATCGAGCAGAATCTCGTTGAGCTCATGGGAGAAGACCAGCGGCAATCCGGTGACGCACAGCATCAGAAGGAAGAGCGTGGAGACCAGGCTCGACCATTTGTGCGTCCAGGACCAGGCGCGGACCGTCGACGGCTTCACCGGATCAGAACCCGGCGGAGATCTGGATCGACAGGGTCCGGGGCGTGCCGAGCGTCAGATAGTTGGCGCCGGGAAAGCCGCCGACCGCGACCCAGTGATCCTCGTCCGCGAGGTTCTCGATGCGGGCGCGGGCGGTCAGGGGGCGACCCGCCGCCCGGAAGGCGTAGCGGACGCCGGCGTCCAAGCGCGTCCAGCTGTCGAGCTGGACCGTGTTGGTCGCGTCGACCTCCTGTTCGCCCGTGTAGACGACGCGGCCTTCCAGCGTCAGGCCCGAGACCTGGGGCACGTCCCACTCGACATTGACGTTGCCCTGCAGTTCGGGCGCGCCGATCGGGGCCTTGCCGTCGAGCACGCCGCCGGCCGTGCGGGTCAGCTCCGCATCCAGGAGGGTCCAGCCGCCCAGCAGACGCAGACCTTCGCGCGGCTCGCCGAAGAAGGCGATCTCGATGCCCTGATTGCGCTGTTCGCCATTGGTGACGAACCGGTTGTTCTCGACATAGGCGCTGGGCAGGGTCAGGCGGAACAGGCTGACCGATCCGCCAAAAGTGCCCAGGTCATACTTCATGCCGATCTCGGCCTGCTCGCCGCGGAAGGGCGACAGAACCTCGCCCGCGTTCGTCACCGGTACGCCGCCGGAAACGGCGGGCGCGGTCTGGCCGGGGATCAGCGCCTCGGCATAGTTGGCGTAGACCGAGATTTGCTCGATCGGCTTGTAAACGACGGCGAAGGCGGGGGTGATCGCGTCACCCTCATAGCCCGAACCGAACGCGCCGGTGTTGTACTCGTAGGTCCGGGTCTCGATCTCCTGATAGCGGGCGCCGGCCGTCACGAGCAGTCGGCCGTCCATGAAGGACAGCATGTCGGCGATGGCCAGGCTGGAGGTCTTGACCCGCTCGGTGACATTAGGGTCATCCAGATCGCCGCCGATGAAGAAGGTCGGGGCCGGCGGGGTAACGGCGACGGGGTTGTAAAGGTTGGAGGCGAAGCCTGCGAAGTTCGAGAAGGCATAGGCGTTCTCGGATTTCGACTGGACCTGCGACGCGGAGGCGACCAGCCGGTGACCGACCGAGCCGGTCGTCAGCTCGGCGCGGACGCCGACGTCGCCGGACCAGACCGTGTCCTCACGCGCGTTGTCGAAACGGTAAGCGCTGATGGTGCCGTCGGGCTGGGTCGTCGGATTGGCCAGGACATTGGCTTCCTGACCGCCGCGGCCGCCGAAGGCCGCCCAGGCGGTGACGTCGGCGGTCAGGTCGAACTCGCCGCGCGCCACGCCGAACAGCTGTTCCTCGTCGGTGTAGGTCCAGGGCTGGGCGAAGTTGCCGGATGCGTCAGGCGCGGAAGGGACGGCACCGGTCGGGGTGACGGTCGGGCGCGGCGCATCGATGCGGTGATCCTGCCAGCCCAGGTCGGCGGAAAATCGGGCACGGGCACCGCGACGGTCAAGGCCCAGGCCGACGACGTTCAGGGTGCGGGACTGGTCGTCGATGGCGCTTTCGCCGTCGCGACGGGCCAGGTTGAGGCGCAGGCCGGTGCCGCCATCGGTGCCGAAGCGGCGCGAGACGTCGGCGGCGGCATAGCCTTCCCCTCCGCCCTCCAGGCCGAGGGTCAGGCGGGTCAGGGGCTCGTTACCGGCCCGCTTGGGCGTCAGGTTGAAGGCACCGCCGATGCCCGATCCGCCAGGGGCCGCGCCGTTCAGGAAGGCCGTCGCTCCGTGGAAGACCTCCACCCGCTCCAGGAACTCGGCCGCCACGAACTGACGCGGCAGGATGCCGTAGAGGCCGTTGTAGGTCATGTCGTCGGAGTAAACCGGGAAGCCCCGAATGACGTACAGCTCCTGGAAGTTGCCGAATCCCTTGGACACACGGACAGCCGGGTCGTTCTGAAGCACGTCGCCGACGCTGCGGGCCTGCTGGTTGCGGGCAAGCTCTTCGGTGTAGGCAGTCACTGCGAACGGAGTATCCAGCTGGGACAGGGCACCGAACATGCCGACGCGGGCCCCGCGCGCCACCTGGCCGCCCTCATGGGCACCGGGGATGCGGACCTGGGAGCCCGTAACGATCACATCCTCCAACCGGTCCGACTCCTGCATCCCGGGGGTCGATTGCGCCTGGGCGGAGACGGCGATCACGAAGAAGGCGGTGGTGGTGAGGGCGAGCGTACGGAACATTCGGGAGGCAGCCTGTGAATGAGAACCGCTCGCATATAGACTTGTGCGGCTGCTAACAAGTCGCGCTGTTGTCGCGCCCCGACCAGTGCCTTTGCTCGGTTGCTTTCGTCGCCGGCGTTCGGGGACAAAAATGCAGGTCCAGACGGCTCTGCTGGACGGCTAGTCCAATAACAGACCTTCCGCACCGCCGCGTGGAGCCAAAATCGGTCATTCGCCCCTCCCCTTCTGGGACTGGAATAGTTACATGACTCGCTCGCCGGGGCGCGCCGATCTCGCGGGACCGAGGGAGACGCCAGAAGGCGATCCATGACCCGTATGCGAAACGCCAACACCATGCTCTTGCAGGTCAGCCCAGCAGGATCCGTGCGGCAAACCTGGCGGCAATGAGCACGAGCACAACAACGACCACAATGGCGATGAAACGCGCTGGTCCTCGCCGCGCTTTTGGCACTGCAGGCCAGAACGGGTTTTGTCTCTCTGGTTTGATCGGCATTGCAGGAGTTTAGCCCGGCCATCGCTCAGTCCCAAGCCGGGGAACAATCCGCCCGGCCGCGCACAACGGCCAGTATGAAAAGCACCCGAGAGTTTACGTTCCAAGGTGCGGTAGTTATTCAGATCCTAGCGGTTCTATCGCTGCAAAGATGGCCCCACAGTCATTCGACCGTCAAAGAAACTGTGACCTACCCCGATTGGTGTTTTGGTATTCCAATGTTCTCTCACCTTGGTTTGATCCTCCTCACCCTATCGCAATCGGCGAACGCCAATGGCGGCCCAGAGATACGCAAAACGATCTATGAAGCCATGGTTCGGTCGACCACAGTGGAGTGGACCTCTGCCTTCGAGGGGAAGAGATCGCTCTACGCCCCACCGCGCATCGTTTTCCTGGAGACTCCGGTGGGCCACCCGGCTCGCGGTGCCGGCTATTCGGCGGATGTCGGGGTCGTGCTGGACCTGGGCGACCTGAACGCGGTCGCACAGGGTCTGGGCGACGACGGCCCTTCCATGGCGGCACTCCTGGTGGCCCACGAGGTCGGTCACCACGTTCAGCACCTCATGGGTGACGATCCTGAGGTTCGGGGACCCCGGCGGGAACTTCAGGCCGATTGTTTGGCAGGATGGTGGATCGCAGCGGCCGGCCGCCGCGCGCAGGCCGACCATCGCGCGCCCGCTTATCCCGCGATCGACCTTGATCTTCGGCTAGCGCAAACCCTGGACATGCTCGAGGCGGTTCAGACGCGATCGGCCCCAGGAGCCCCCGTCGATCGCACAAGCCACGGCACGACCGCTGCTCGGGTCGCGGCGGTCACACGCGGTATGGCCGTGTCGGAACCGTGGACGTGTCTCTGGGCCACAAACCCCTGAGCGGTGCCGTTTGCATCCTAGAAGCCGATCGGGCGTAGCTGGGAGGTGAAACGGGCGACGCTGATCAACAGGCTGACAGATCCCACGACGCAGGTTCTGCGTGGGCTCTGGGGAGTCTTGCCTCTGCGGTTGCGATCGTTGGCGCGTCGCATCTCGTCCAGCATCGGGAAGCGTCCCCGCCGGGTGGCGCTTCCAGCCATCGTCCTCCTTCACATCGTCATTCTGTCCGCGCTCGCCATTCGCCCCTCTCCACCGGCACCCGACCTGAGCCGGTACATAGACGTCTCGCTGGCGGACGGCCGCGGGGTTGGCTCCCCGATCGCATCGGCGCCAAAGCCACCGACGGAATCGCACGACATCCAGGAGCCGGAGCCGCGCCTGGAACCGGCGGAGGAGGCCAGTGCACATGTCGAAGAGGCCGCGCCGCAAACCGAAGCGCGAGATCCTGCTCCGACAACCCCTGCTGGACCGCCGGTTCAAGGTGAGCCCCCTGAGGAAAGCGCAGACTTATCGACTGAAAGCCCCGATGTGCTGGCTCTGGTCGAACAATTGACGGGTGCCGACGCGACGGCGCTCAACACGCCTCCGGCACAGATCGCCGCCCTGTCGGATGAGCAGGTGGAGCGTCTCAAGGCTGCGGCTTTCGGCTCAAGCGGGGGCTGTGCAATCGATGCCCTGCTACAGGACAGGTACGGCCGTGACGAAGCGGTCCAGGCAGCCCTGACTGCCATTCCGTCAACGGCCCGATCGGTCTCGAACGCCATACAGCTGTGGGACGGCGACTGGGTTGCTCCGTCCGAAGCGTTGGCCGGCGATCCTTTGGCCGCTGTCAGAGCCATCACGATCGCGGTCGTCGAGAACGCTCCGCCCCGGTGCCGCAACCAACCTTTGCGCGGTCCACGGTTCGTGATTGTGCCGCTTCGGGACGGGGCCACGATGGTTGTCGTGATCGGCTCCGGGGAGTGGCGGTGGGTCGACGTCCTGCCCAGGCGTCAGCCGCGGCTGTTGCGCTGGCTCGGCCTCTAGAGCCACCTGCGCGGGGCCAATATCAACTTTTTTTCGCCGCATCTGCATCTGGAATGTGGCGAACAGCGTTGCTGGACATGGAAGTCCGTTGTGCAGGCGGCAGGCGTCCGACGAACAGTCGAACAACGTCAATGCTCCAGGAGAGCCCGTATGCACCCGACTCGCCGCCATCGTCTTGCGATGGCCACCGCCCTTTCATCCATGGTTGCGCTTGGCGCCGCACCGACATTGGCATCGAGCCACCGGGAAGCGGCCGCCATCACGAATTCCCCGAAGGTCGACGGCACCGACTTCTATATGTTCCGCAGCTATGAGCCCGGGCGCGAAGCTTTCGTCACGTTGATCGCGAACTATCAACCTCTCCAGGGTCCCGGTTACGGCCCCAACTATTTCACCCTGGATCCCGACGCGATCTATGAGATCCACATCGACAACAACGGCGACGCGGCCGAAGACATCACCTTCCAGTGGAAGTTCACCAATACGCTGCAAAATGGCGGCAATGGCGCGACGATCACCGTGGGCGGCAAGACCTTGCCTATCGCGCTGCGCGCCATTGGCCAGGTCACTGGCGGCAACGATCCCGACCTGGGCGAACAAGAAAGCTATACGATCAATGTGATCCGAGGCGACCGCAGGACCGGCACGATCCAGCCGATCACCACGCCCGGCGGAACGAACGTCACCATTCTGAAGCCGCTCGACAATGTCGGCCCAAAAACCATCCCCAACTACGCTGCCTATGCCAATGGCTTCATTCAGGCGGTCAATATTCCAGGCTGCGCTACGGCGGGTCGAGCCTTCGTCGGCCAACGGGCCGAAGCCTTCGCGGTTAACCTGGGTGAGTCCTTCGACCTCGTGAACTATGTGCCGATCGAGGGCGACAGCGCGCCGGGCGCAGGCGACGGTCGCGGCTTCCCCGGCGGCATCACCCAGAACCGCGCCAATGACGACCTCGTCGGCAGCCTGAACGTCACATCGATTGCGCTCGAGGTGCCGGTCAGCTGTCTGACCGGCACCGGCAACGGTGTGATCGGCGGCTGGACAACGGCCAGCCTGCCGCAGGCCACGCTGCGCGACCCAACGCCGACCTTCACCAATCCGACCGTGAATGGCGGCGCCTACGTGCAGGTGTCGCGTCTGTCGCACCCGCTGGTCAACGAACTGGTGATCGGCCTGCCGCAGAAAGACCTGTTCAATGCAGCCGAGCCGACCGGCGATGCCGCCCTGGCCGATTATGTGACCAACCCGACCTTCCCGGCAATCCTGAACGCCCTGTTCCGGGCCCCGGTCAACGCAACGCTGGGAACCAACATCGCGGACCTGGCACCCAACAACTTCCCCCGCAACGACCTTATCGCCACCTTTCTGACCGGCATCCCCACCCTGAACCAGCAGCAGACGGTGCGCGGTGCGGAGATCATGCGACTGAATACGGGCATCGCCCCGACGCCCCGGGCGACGCAAAGCACGTTCGGCGTGGTCGGCGACGACCTGGCCGGCTATCCCAACGGCCGGCGTCCCGGCGACGATACGGTGGACATCACACTCCGCGTCGCCATGGGTCGCCTCTGCTATCCGGTGCCTATCAACGGCGTCCAGACCGCTTTAGGGCTCTGCCAGCCGGCCAACGCGCCCGTCGGCAACGTCAACTTCACGGACGGGGCACCGATCCGGGCGACTGAACTCCAGAACGCCTTCCCCTACCTGAACACGCCTCTGCCCGGTGCCAGCCGATGAGCGCGCAATCGCACAGGCACTCGCCGCGGCTCATCGCCCGCGTGCTGTTGGGTGGGGCCGCTGCGTCAGCCCTGGTGGGGCTGGCGGCCTGTGGCGGAGGCGGGAGCAATGGAGCCACGGCTCCCCCGCCGCCGACGATGACGCCGCAGGGCGCGCAAAGGTTCGGAGCCGGTTTCGCGACCAGCTTCGGGGCGTCGTCGAACTCTGATCCTCGCGATCCAGGCGTGAACGATATCATTGCGTTGAGCCTGACGTCTGATCCGATCGAAGTGCCCTGATTACGACCTCAGACGGCACTGCGGCGGGGCTCACACCGAGTCCCGCCGCAGTCGTTTCGGTCGGATTATGACGCGTCGGTGCAGGCTTTTCACAGTGATCACAATGTTACGAACATCAGGGCGTCGGCGAAGCAAGGATTGCCCTGAGCTAGGCAAATCCATCACACCAAGGTCCGGGTTTACCCTGATCGAAATGATCGTGGTGCTTGCGATCATCGCCGTCGTCGCCCTGATGATCCTGCCAAACATCATCGGACGGCCGGATCAGGCGCGGGTGACCGTGGCCAAGAGCGATCTGCGCACCATCTCGGCGGCCCTGAAGGTCTACCGCCTGGACAACGGCGACTATCCCACGACAGGTCAGGGACTGGCCGCACTGGTCGATCGGCCGACCATGCCGCCGGTCGCGAGCAACTGGTCCGAGGAAGGCTATCTGTCCGAGGTTCCAGTAGATCCGTGGGGTGCCGCCTATGTCTATGAGAGCCCGGGCAGCGTGCGCACCTTTGATCTGATGAGCCTGGGCAAGGATGGAAAGATCGGCGGCGAAGGACTGGCCGCGGACCTCGTTGCGGATCGCTGACGAATGCGGCGCGTCTGAATGTCAATAAGTGCGCTACGATACCGCGTTCGTCGCGGCGACACACTCCGAGTGGCCTGCGGGAATAGAATGAGATGGCCCGCGACTGCAGTGTCTCCGAGGCCTTGGCGCTCCAAAGCGCACAACCGCGTGGAGGGCGAAATACGAATGAAGAATTTCGTCGATCGCTTGGGTATCCAGACGTGATCCAGCGCATTCTGATCCTTATTCGACGACTGGATGCACCACTGGCGCTTCAACTGCTGAGGGCTGCAGTCGTGATTTCGGTCGCCGTCGCCGCCGCGCCGGTGTTGTGGCGGATTGCCGGATTTGACGACGGACGCGACAGGACCGTCATTGCTCCGCCGGCCGGCGCAAACGCCACCACAACGGACCTCACGGCCATCCTGGCCTGGTCGCCGTTCGGCAGCCCTGAGGACGCCGCTCAAGAAGCAGGGGGCGGACTGCTCCTCAAGGCGATCTTCATGGCGATCCCGGCCGAGGCGTCGAGCGCGGTGATCGCGGTCGGCGACGCGCCGCCGGTTTCGGTCAGGCCGGGACAGGCGCTCTCCACGGGAGCAGTCGTTCAATCAATTCAGATCGATCACGTCATCCTGGAGATCAGTGGTCAAGCCGCGCGATTGGGTTTTCCCGCACCGGCCGCCCTGATCGACGCCCCGGTCGCGCCTGCAAACGGGCTGACGATCATAGCGCCCGCCAATCAAACGTCCCGGCCAGCCTCTACCCCTGCCGCTCCGTTGGCCAGCCCGCCCTCAACGGGCACCATTCCGTCTGTTGTCGATGCCTACCGCCAGAGGCTAGCCGGAAACGCTACGGGCCTCGCTCAAGACATGGATCTGACTCCGACCGAACAGGGCTACAGGGTCGGCGACAACCTTCCCCCTGCTCTACGCTCGTTAGGCTTACAGCCCGGCGACATCGTCACCCGCGTCAATAACCAGACGGTCGCCGGAAACGCCAATCCCCAGGCGATTCTGAACGAGGCCGTCCAGTCGGGTGGAGCCAGAGTTGACATCATCAGGGGTGGTAGGACGATCACACTGTCCTTCCCCCTTCGATAGGAGATCGGAGATCAACACGGTACTGTTCTGGCGCACGGCCCTGACGTTCTCGCTGAGCGCCAGCCTGCTGCTGGCCACGCCCGGTCTGGCCCAGACGCCTCCCCCCGACGTTTCGGGCGGGGTTGTGGTCAATATTCGCGGCACCGACATCAAGGATGTCGCTGAACAGATCTCGCGCATCACCGGCCGGACCCTGATCCTGGACCCCAGCGTGGCGGGGGTCGTCAACGTCACCTCGGCCGAGCCCTTGAGCGTCAACGGCGTCCTCGACCTGTTCCTGTCTGTGCTTCGTGTCCAGGGATACGGCGCGGTCCGCAGCGGCAACGCCTGGCGGATCGTCCCCCAAGCGGCCCTGATCCAGAACGGCTCGACCGATCTGCGTCGGGCCCGGACCCAGGACATCGTCACCCGCCTGATCCGCCTGCGGAACCTTGCCCCCGATCAGGCCGTCCGCGTGCTGCGGCCGCTGGTCGCCTCCTTCGGCAGCCTGGAATCGGTCAACGCGCCGCCAGCCATCATCGTCACCGACTATGCAGAGAACGTCCGTCGGATCGAACAGTTAGCCCAGGCCCTGGACAGCGGCAGCGGCCAGGCCTTCGAGAGCATCAACCTGCGCTACGCCAGCGCGACCGACGTCGGCCAGTCGATCACCAGCCTGCTGGCCCCCATCGGCGAGGGCGCGGGCATCCGTGTCGCCGTCGACGAGCGCAGTAACATCGTATTGGTGCGCGGGGACGCCAACAGCATCCGCGAGGCCCGCAAGGTCGCTGAGGCGCTCGACATTCCGGGCGGATCGGCACCGATCACCCGTGTCGTCCGGCTGAGCCACGGCGACGCGGAAACGGTCACCGACGTCATGCGCGGCCTGCTCGGCGCACCGCAGGAGGCGACCAACCCCGTCGCTCGCGCGCTGGGATCGACGGCGCAACAAGGTCAGCAGCTCAACGCGGCCGCCCTGATCGCGGCGCGAAGCCAGGGAGGCACGACGGGAGTCCTTGGGCAGGCGGGTCAGGCGGCAAGTCCGGTCGTCGTTCCCGCGCCTCAGGTCACCGGCGCGGGCGGCATTCGACTGACTGACATCACCATCCAGCCCGCGCCCGAGCTGAACGCCATCGCCCTGCGCGGCTCGCCGGCCGCCGTCGCGGAGATGGAAGCCCTGATCGCGGAACTCGACATCCGCCGGCCCCAGGTCACCATCGAGGCCGCGATCGTCGAGATCACCGGCGACCAGGCCGAACAGCTGGGCGTGCAGCTCGGTTTCGGCGGCGCGGCCATCGACTCCCCATCGTCGGGCGGGACGTCCTTCTCCTCGACAGGCGTATCGTTGCGGCAGGTTCTGCTGGCGCTGGGCGTCACGGCCGCCTCGGCCTTGGCACCCGAGGGCGCGTCGGCGGTCATCCGGGGCGGCAGCGACTTCAGCCTGCTGGTCCAGGCGCTCGGCACCTCGGCCCGCGCCAACCTGCTGTCGACGCCCAGCATCACCACTCTGGACAACGAACCGGCCGAGATCGTGGTCGGCCAGAACGTGCCGTTTCGTACCGGCAGCTTCGCCACCGACGGCAACACCATCAACCCCTTCACGACCATCGAGCGGCAGGACGTCGGCATCACCCTGAAGGTCGTGCCGCGCATCCACGACGGCGACGTGATCCGGCTAGAGGTCGCGCAGGAGGTGTCGTCCCTGGTCAACTCCAACCTCGCGGGGGCCGCGGACCTGATCACCAACCGGCGCAGCATCGAGACGACCATCCTCGCCGACAACGGCCAGACGATCGTCCTGGGGGGCCTGATCAGCGACGACCGTCTGTCGGCGGACAGCCAGGTGCCGGTACTCGGCGATATCCCGATCTTGGGCCGGGCGTTCCGCACCACCCGCAAGAGCACGTCGCGACGGACGCTGTTCATCTTCCTGCGCCCGACCATTCTGCGCGATCCCGCCGACGCAGCGGCGGCGGCACGGGCCCAGTTCGACCGGCTGCGGACCGAAGAGACCGTCCCGACGCGGGGCTGGAGCCTGCTCGCCTATCCGCCCGGCCAGCGACTGCCTGCCGAGATCGACGGAGTCTATTGAACGACCCTCAGCTCGCCGGCGGAGCGTCGAATCCAAAGGTCAGGCTTGAGAAGGTGGTGTCGAAATCGGCGGCCGGATTGCCGCTCAACGGCTCGCCCCAGACCACGTTCAACTGCCAGTCGCCCGAACGCGGGATCGAAAAACTGACGTTGCCGCGACGGTCGCTGATCCGGGTCGCAACAGGGCGTTCGTCCGCAGCCAAATTGACGAGTTTCACCAGAGCTCCGGTTAAAGGTCGTCCTTCATACAGAACCTGAAAACCAAGAGGTTGCCCGGCTGCAGCTGTGTAGGGGTTCTGAACTGGCACCAGTTCAAGCCGCAAACCCATGGGCTGAGTCACATAGGGGGCCTCCGTACCAGCTCCGGCTCCAACCCTGATCAACGCTTTCGCGCGTCGGCTGTAGATTTCCCGTCCCGGAGCATCGCTCTGACGAGAACGCTGGCGCTGCGCCCGTATCAGCGTCAGCCCTTCGGTATCGACATAGTCATTGAATCTGATCGAGGGGAGTTCGCTGGGTGTATGTCCAGTCTCCAAGGTGATCACATGGATTCCGGGTGTGGTGAAGGTCATCCGTCCCACCCCGCCTTGACGGATGGAGCCCTGCTGATTGGTGGTGCCGTTGGGACCGACGCTACGCAAGATGGTGACCTTGGCGATATCGGCATCCCACAGCTCCCGGTTCACCCCATGACCGACCCAAAGGCTGACTGCGGCCGGACGACCCGCCGCGACCCAGAACGGGTCGGGCTGCACCCAGAAGTCATGAGCGGTCGCCGGAAGGGCGAAAGAGGCGACAAGCACGCCGAGCCAGATTTTGCGCAAGACACGCCTCCATTTCGCTAACGTCATGACATCTGCGGCCAACGGCCAGACGTATGTGATTAAGGCAGCGTTGGTGCCTTCTGCGAATGTACGATCCATCGTCGGAAAAGGACGCGGTTTGACTTACAAAACAATATCCCGATCGGCCTGTTGGTCCGTGCCGCCGACCGAGAAGACTGTGCCCGTCCCCTTGGGCATCGTGATCGTTGCCCTGTCCGCGGGTACAGCCTCGGCACACGATGGAACCGGCCTAGCCGGCGGCTTCATTTCAGGCTTCCTGCATCCGCTCAATGGCCCCGATCATATGCTGGCCATGGTTGCCGTCGGTCTGTGGGGCGCGATCCTTGGCAGACCGCTGGTGATCGCCCTGCCGGTCGTGTTTCCGCTCATGATGGCCGTGGGCGGCGTTCTGGGAATACTGGGCTTCCCGATGCCGCCCGTCGAACTCGGCATCGGCCTCTCGGTACTGGTTCTTGGATCGGCGATTGCGTTCAGCTGGAAACCCGCCGACTGGATCGCCATCGTCCTGGTTGCGGTCTTTGCGCTGTTTCATGGCTTTGCCCATGGCCAGGAACTGCCATCAGCCGCCGATCCGACCGGCTATAGTGTCGGGTTCGTGGCATCGACCGGTCTGCTGCATATCGTCGGGATCATCATCGGTTACGGCGCGTTCCGGTTCGGAGGATTGCCCATACTCCGCGTTCTGGGCGGTCTGACCGCAGCGGCCGGTCTGTGGTTCCTGTTCCGAGCCGTCGCCTGATGCGGGACGGTGCGCTTCCTGCGGCCCTTCTCTGCGCTGCTCTGGGACTCCTGCTGGCCTACGCCCCGCGAAAGGCGCTGGCCCCCGCAGTTCTTGCGCTTGTCATCTTTGCCCTTGTCGTCTTCGCCGTCGGCATTCCGGTTCGCTGGGAGGAGGCTGCATTTTTCGGATGCTGGGCCAGCATCGTTGTCATGGCGGCCTCCATCCACATTCGCGGGGGGCCGGGATTCGCCTGGCCCGTCGTCCTGGCCGCCAACGCCGGCGTCTGGGCCGGCGCTGTGCTTTCGGTCGCTGGCCGATCGATGGACCTGGCCATCGCACTGCCGTGGATCCTGTTGGTGCTGCCCGCCTTGTGGGTCCGCAAAACCAAGATCTCGCTGGGGGTCAAGATTTTAGCCAGTTGGCTGGGCGCGGTGGCCATCTTGGCCGCTGCGATACCTTTGACGCCTACGCCCGGATATGCGCCCGATCACCGAGAGTAGAGTCGGGCTCTGTCAGGATGGTGCTGTCACATTAAGTCGCAAGTGCCGACGAGCGCGCGGGCTTAGGCTCAGGACTCATGACCAAAACAGCGCTGTAGCGGCGAGGGCGATGGCGGATAGAAGACGGTCAGAGCCCATGGACGAGAAGTCGGTTTTGAAGGTCGCGAGGGCGTGGCAGGTGCATGACAAGCAACCCGTGAGGATCGAGACGCCAGATGGCCAGCAATGCTGGATTATGGCTGACTTCAGCGGCCGGTCCTAGAGGCTACTCGGCCTGGGGCGAGGCTAGTCGATCCGTTGCGACCCTGTTCATATAGAAGGTCGTCGATGGTCTTCAGGAAGGTGTCCAGGCGAAGAGGCTTCTTGAGGACAGCGTCCGCACCGAGCATCTTGGCCGTGTGCAGGATGTAGTCGGCACCCACACCGCCCCCGCCGCTGATGGCGATGATTTTCAGATCCGGCTGCATTGTGCGCGCCTGCATGATGACCTCAACCCCGTCCATGTTCGGCATGAGCATGTCGGTGATCAGGAGGTCGATCTGGAGCGAGCCCAGGAGGTCGAGGACTTCTAGGCCGTCCTCCGCCAGTAAGGCAGCGTTATCGGTGGAGCGGAGCATCTCGCCCGCGATCTCCCGGATTACCGGATCGTCGTCTGCAATCAGGATCGTAGCCATCGCGCACCTCTTCAGAGGGTGTCGCAGGTGGAGCCTTACCTTTCGTCAAGAGACGTCCCTAACGGCGGGCGGGCAGTGGACTGACCCATCATCGGACCTGTGGGGTTGCCAATCTCGGCTCGTTCAAGACCCTCAACTCCGCAACCTCGACCGATCAATCCCAAGGCCAGTAAGCATTGCGATTGTCGGGCCATCCGACGCGCCTAGATTCGGTAATCGATCATGATGCTCGGGAAAGGACGCTCCCATGCACATCACCCCCGAACTCCTCGCCGCAGTCGCCACCCTTGTCACCGCTCTGTCCGATCTGGTCTGGGCATTCCGCCGGCGAGCGTGCCCGCCGGTCGCGATCCACAGCGGCGAGAACATTACAGGAACAATTGGCTTTTGGGGTCTGATCTCATGAGTCTAGATCGCGCTCGGGCCAGCAACCTGGTGAGAGACATGAACGATCGATCCCTTGCCGACATGCTGGCCGGGCTGGACGCCGAGCTGGCTCACCGCAACGGCCCTGACGTGGCCAGGCAGGTGCTGACCTGCGTCGAGACCCGTGCGCCAGGGTCCGTCCAGCGTCTTGCCGCTGGTATCCAGCTCTCCAACTCGGCTGCGCCACCAACGCTCGCTGGTGACGCCATGCCGGAAGCGAACCGCAACCTACCGCGCGAGGTCGCCGTGCCCTGCCGAGGGCATCGCCTCATCGTCCGCTGCGATCGGTCGAGCTGTGACCACGCGACCTTGCTCAACCCCTACCCTCTCTTCGGCGCTCGGCACAACTGGCCGGCGGAGGGCCGGACCGGGCGCTTCTGCTGCCGGTGGGTCACCGGGAGGCGGTGGTCAGCTACACCCGCAACGCCAGCCCTGCCGACGCCGATCTCGCCGACGCGGTCTCGCTCTGGTATTACGTGGGCCGCAAGGGCCTTCACGCCTACGCAAACGACGACTGGCGAAGGAATTCCGTCAACGTCGGCGTGATCGTCGAGAACCGCTGGTCGGCCTTTGGACACTGTACAGTGTGTGACCTGCGCATCTGGGCCGACTTGCACCGCATTATCCAGGCCAAGGGTCGGCACTACAGCCTTTGGGGCGCTAACGCCGCGTGTAGGCTGTCTGGGCAGGGTTCAGTTGGTGATTCGGCCTCACGGCGCGACGACCGACATTGTCATGACGGTAAAGGCCGTGCGGTCGGCAGGGAACATCTCGCGAGGATTGGCGATTTGTTCGGAATGACCAAGCCGTCAAAACCGTCTGTCGCCGACCCACTCGCCCCGGAAGCCGTGGACGGCTACGTCGAAGCCGTAGACCCGCCCGAAAGCAAGTTGAAGCTGACTCCCGACGCAGCCGAAATCTCTGCAATCCGGCTCCTGGACGCGGCAGCCAAGGCCCGGGAGTAGAGTTACCAGGCTTGTTTCAGCGATTAGAAGCGCAAACCACCGCGATCCGAGATAGTCTCCGTCGTTCAGCAACTAAGTTACAGAAGCAGACCACGGCATGACGAATCGGAATTTCTGTCCTTTCCCGTTGAGTGAGTTTCGTCTATCCCGTTGTTAAGCAACTTGGGAGAGTGACATTGGCTGATGAGAACTACGACGGGACCAACGATATTTTTGGCGCAACGATCGAACTTGTCTCGTCCTACGCATCCAATGCCAACAATAGGCTCTCCGCCGATGACCTGCAGACCCTCATCAAAGACACTTTTGCCACGCTGAAAGGGCTGGAGGGGGTTGCTGGTCCACCCGTCGAAGACGTCGAAGACCACACCAAAACCAAGGCAGAGATCAAAAAGTCCATCGGAACTGAAAGCCTGATCAGCTTCCTTGATGGTAAGCCTTACAAGAGCCTCAAGCGTCACCTCACCACGAACGGCTATTCCCCGGAAACCTACCGCAGTACCTTCGGGCTTCCGAACGACTATCCCATGACCCATCCGGCCTACAGCGCCAGACGGTCCGAGTTGGCTAAGAGCATTGGGCTGGGCTCGAAGGGCAGAATGGCCAAGACAGAGCCAACCGCGAAAAAGCCTAGAGCCGCAAAGGCACCAACATCAGAATAGCCTGATGATCAGCCCGGCCACCGTGCTGGGCTTTTCCACGTCTGCGAGACACTCAGGGTCGTTTTCCGGAGTTCGGATCGACCACAGGGCAGGTGTCAGACGGCTCGCGAGAAGCGGGGCGTGTTGCCGCAACGCCTTGTATTTTGAAGGATCGCCACGACCTACCCCACATGACCGCGCACATCCTGACCTTTGTCTATCGCCACCCCCGTCTTGTGGTCTGGTCCATTGCCGGGCTGTTGGCCGTGATGTTCCTGCGTTGAGACCCGAAAGAGCAACTGTGGTGGGGCGGGGGCGTTGCCCGGTCCAGAAGGAGCCTATCATGTCGCTTGTCCAGATTGCCATTGGCGTCGTCGTCGTGATCTATCTCTGGTCGCGCGCTTTTAAAGGCCCGGGCGGCTCACCACAGTTCTCGGACCAGGACAACAACGGAGCTCCGGATGCATCGGCGCACGACAAGCAGGCTGTGACCGAAATGGATCGGGCAGAGCAGGCCCGCCGTCATCCGGACGGCCAAGGTCGCCGGGCCGTCCCCGGACTCCTTGACCCAATCTGGTTCAGATCAATTAGCCGGCGTCTGGTGTCGTGCGGCTTGCTCGCTCACAGTCGATCTGGTGGATCCAGATTACCGGTGTAGGTTCCCGCCATGTGCAACCTCTACAGCCTCCGCAAAGGCCCAGCCTCAATCCTCGACCTCGCCACGGGCGATGACGAGCAACATCGGTAATCTGGAGCCGCGCGACACCTACCCCGATTACTTTGCGGCGATCGTGCGCCTGGATGCCAATGGCGAGACCGAGCTGGCGCTTTCCCGGTGGGGCATGCCGTTGTCGCGCAAGGCCCTATTCGACGCGGCGTCGAAGCGTACGGACAAGCTGCGCGCCGAGGGCAAATCCGTGGACTTCGACCGGCTGCTTGAGCTGGAGCCTGACGCCGGCACGACGAACGCCCGCAACACCAAGTCGGCGCACTGGCGTCCCGGGCTCTCACCAGCCAACGGGTGCCTAGTCTCGTTCACGGCGTTCAGCGGGCCCGGTCGCGACGCCGAAGGCCGCTACAAGTCGGTCTGGTTCAGGCTGATCGACAACGACCCGGAGCCGCTGGCTTTTTCGCTGGCGCCCACATCCTCGACCAGAGCACCAATCCCACCCGCACCAGTCAGCGGCACACTTTTCGTCTAGCGAAGTTGCGTTCCAGGCCCTCGCGACCGACATGGGTCAAAGTCCGCGCTGGTCGGTTTACGATGTTGGCAACCGGCCCGTAGGCGGACCTATCGAGCAGCCATCAGGGGTGGCAAGCGGTCATATGCAGAGCGGCCTACTCGCTTCGCAGATCGACTATGGCTTGAATGGAAGCCAAGACAGGCCGGAGTTCTTCGGCAAGCCCTCTTCCAACGACGGTCAGCCCTGTCACCCCGGCCGGGCCTCGTTCAGCCAATGGCCCAAAACGATCCTCTAGCCGACGGATGGCTTGGCTAACGACAGGCTGGGTTGTGCCAAGGCGTTCAGCCGCCTGGGTAAAGCTCGATGCGTCCGCGACCGCGACAAATACAAACAAATCCCCGAACTCTTGGCGCTTCATAGCCAACCGCTAGACCAACGTCTCATAGCCGACTAGGGCCTTGGTATCAGGGCAGCATGCCGAAGGCTGCTTCGGGTCGAAACCGGCCAAAGGCATTACGCCGGATAGCGGAGAAGCCGACCCCAGTAGTTGCGGCGCTGATAGTGCCCAATGGTCGCATCATTAATCCCGAGATGAAGCCAAGGCACGCACGGCAGCAATGGCCGCTTGCCGAAGCTTGGCATCATCGATCCTGAGAAAGGCGTGGACGATGTCCATGATGTGTGGATCGGCGTGGAAAAGGGACCCCGTTAGCGGTGTGATCGGCGTCGAATAAGGACCCCTCATCCCTGAGGTCTAACGGTGGCGGCTTGGCGGATGTCAGGCGGCGAGTTCGGGATGTTGGTGTTGGAGACGGTGTTGAGGATCCGGCGCGAGTTTGCGTCCGGGAAGGCGATCAAGGCGATCGCGCGTGACCTTCGATTGTCGCGCAAGGTGGTGCGCAAGGCGATCCGGGAGCCTGATGCGGAGTTCGCCTATCGGCGGGCGGTGCAGCCGTTGCCGAGGCTGGCGCCGTTCCAGGCCAGGCTCGATGAACTGCTGGAAGAGGACGAGGCGCGGCCGCGGCGCGAGAAGCTGCGGATGACGCGGGTCCATGACCTGCTGGTGCGCGAGGGGTTCGACGGGTCGTACGACGCGGTCCGGCGCTACGCGGCGGGGTGGCGGCTGAAGCGACGCCGGGGCGTAGCCGATGCGCCGACGTTCATCCCGCTGATGTTCCAGCCGGGCGAAGCCTACCAGTTCGACTGGAGCCACGAGGACGTGGAGATCGCGGGCAAGCCGATGCGGGTGAAGGTGGCGCACATGCGACTGTGCGCGTCACGCGCGATCTATGTTCGGGCCTACCCGCGCGAGACCCAGGAGATGCTGTTCGACGCGCATGCGCGGG
The DNA here is from genome assembly GCF_027912515.1 of Brevundimonas sp. NIBR10. Taxonomy (NCBI): domain Bacteria; kingdom Pseudomonadati; phylum Pseudomonadota; class Alphaproteobacteria; order Caulobacterales; family Caulobacteraceae; genus Brevundimonas; species Brevundimonas sp. NIBR10. Next base: position 2,072,272 of record NZ_CP115464.1, on the reverse strand, counting down.
CGTTCGCCTTCTTCGGCGGGGTGCCGACGCGCGGGATCTACGACAACATGAAGACGGCGGTGACGACGGTGTTCACGGGCAAGGACCGGCTGTTCAACCGGCGCTTCCTGGTCATGGCGAGCCACTACATGGTCGAACCGACGGCCTGTTCGCCAGCGGCCGGCTGGGAGAAGGGCCAGGTCGAGCACCAGGTCCAGACGGCGCGGGGACGGTTCTTCCAGCCGCGCCTGCGCTTCACCAGCCTGGAGGAGCTGAACGGCTGGCTGGAGGCAGAATGCCGTCGCTGGGGCGAGCTGCGCCAGCATCCCGAGCAGAAGGACCTGACGGTCGCTCAGGCCCTGGCCGCCGAGCGTCCGGCGCTGCAGCCCATGCTGGGCCCGTTCGACGGCTTCCACGAGAGCGAACACGCGGTGACGGGGACCTGCCTGATCAGCTTCGACCGCAACCGCTACTCGGTGATGGCCAGAGCCGGGCGACGCACGGTGCAGGTCCGCGCCTATGCCGACCGGATCGTCGTGCGCTGCGAGGGAGAGGTCATCGCCGACCATCGTCGGTTCTTCGGTCGCGACCGGACCCTCTACGATCCCTGGCATTACCTGCCGGTGCTGGCGACCAAGCCCGGGGCCCTGCGCAATGGCGCGCCGTTCCAGGACTGGGAGTTGCCGCCCGCGCTGGCGCGCCTGCGCCGCAAGCTGGGCTCAGGCGACGAGGCCGATCGCCGGTTCGTGCGGGTGCTGGCGGCGGTGCTGGAAGACGGCCTGGAGCCGGTCGAGGCTGCCGCGCGCGAGGCGCTCGCCGCCGGGACCGTCAGCGACGACGTCATCCTCAACATCCTGGCGCGCCGGCGCGAACCGCCCCGGCCGCTGAGCATCGTCACACCGGACGACCTGGCGCTGCGGCATCCGCCTCTGGCGGACTGCGACCGCTACGACAGCTTGCGAGGCCTGCATGCAGCGGCATGAGATGATGGCGGCCCTGACCGGCCTGGGCCTCAAGGGCATGGCCGGCGCCTTCGACGAAGCGGTCACCACGGGCCTGCAGCGCAAGCGTACGACCATGGAGATCCTCGCCGACCTGCTCCGCGCCGAGACGACCCACCGGCATGCGGCTTCCATCCGGTACCGGATGGCGGCAGCCAAGCTGCCGGCCGTGAAGGACCTCGACGCCTTCGTGTTCGACGGCACGCCGATCAACGAGGGACTGGTGCGCTCGCTTCACAGCGGCTCCTTCCTGGCGAACCGGCGCAACATCGTGCTGGTCGGCGGGACCGGCACGGGCAAGACCCACTTGGCCACGGCCATCATCGCCAACGTCGTGCGCGCCGGGGCGCGTGGCCGCTACTTCAACACCGTCGACCTGGTGAACCGCCTCGAGGAGGAGACCCGCCTGGGCAAGGCCGGTGCGCTGGCTGCTCACCTCTGCCGCCTCGACGTCGTGGTCCTCGACGAGCTCGGCTACCTGCCGTTCGCCCGCTCGGGCGGTCAGTTGCTGTTCCACCTGATCAGCAAGCTCTACGAGCGGACCTCGGTGATCGTCACGACCAACCTCGCCTTCGGCGAATGGCCGACCGTGTTCGGCGATCCCAAGATGACCACGGCCCTGCTCGACCGCATCACCCACCACTGCGACATCGTCGAGACCGGCAACGACAGCTGGCGCTTCAAACACCGCAGCTGACCCACCACGAAGAACGCCAAGCGAGGGTTGAGCCTCCGGTCGGGCTACGCCCTCCCTACGCCCCAACCCTCGCAAGCGGTGCGCTCGTGACGTCCATCACGAACCCCAAAAGGGGGTCCCTATTGCACGCCGATAAGGGGTCCCTTTTAGACGCCGATTGACATCCATGATGTCTGGGTCAGGGCAGATTTTGGTCACGAACTGCTGGCGTCCGAACCCTTTGTGGGTTTGGGACGCGGCAGTTTGGCTTTGGTCATGATCGAAGGTGAGTGCCATTTGATAACTCTTGCCGAACTGGGATGTCCGAATAGAAAGACGCGGGTTCAATCGACTTTAGCCTCAGCAAGGATCGGGCCGCGATTTCGGCCCATCGTGACGAGGGCAGCCTTTGCCAACGGTCGGACCCGCCAAGACCATCGCAGTAAAAGGCTGACGACCTAAATGACCCTGACCCGAACTTAGGCACGCGCTGGTCAGCGCCGCTGCCTCGACCACCAACCAACAACGATGATGAAGATCACGAGCCATAGAACGACTATCGCCGCAGCCATAGCACGGCTGATAGGTTTCGCCATTGCCACCGCTTCCGCTCGAAACTCGACCATTAGTGTGGGCGGGATCAGCCGAACCGCGAGCGCGATCCCCAGCGGGACTATCACGAGATCGTCGAGATAGCCGAGGACCGGCACGAAGTCTGGTATCAAGTCGATTGGGCTCAAGGCATAGGCAGCGACCGCGCCGGCCACCAGTTTTGCAGCAATCGGTGTGTGCGGGCTTCGCGCAGCGATCCAGAGAGCGACGACATCGCGTTGCAAGTCTCCGGCCCATGACTTAATCCGCGACAACATGACCTCGGTTGTCCCGCGACAGTCTTATGTCTGCAAGGGGTCGAAATCCGTCGGAGGCACTTGGCCGGACAGCGGACATGCCGCTCGATGGTGAAGGGTGGCTCCCTCGATCAGGCCACTCCAGCCTCGCGCATCAGGTGTTCCCGCAAGATACGCCTGGCGCGCTGGTGACCGCGATGACGGTCGCAGAAGCCGGACCTGGATACGGTCTTTAACAGGACTGCCTCATCAACAGTGGTCGGGTAGGCGACGAGGCTCTGACCGGCGGTCAGATGGCTGACCAAGCAGCGACCCTAAGGGCTGCGATGGGCGAGTCTGGCGGAGGCGGGTTGCCGGGGCGGCTGAGTGGCGTTCCGCGCGTCGGGGCCGCCGTGCCTCTCCCTGTGGCGGGACCGGCGATGGCAGGCAAAACGCCTTGGCCGCGCCCCATCGAGAACGGCGCGAGGCCAAGGTGGATGCCGAGAGGGACCGCTGGAACTAGATCAAAGGCTCTACGCGGGGAACGGATACGGCGAGACCAGGAACCCACCAGCCCGTCGCGGTTAGCTACGGCCCCGGTTCCACCGGTTTCGACGTCCAGCGCTCAGCCTAGGATCAGGCGGGCATTGCCCCAACTAGCCATCGGTCAACCTGGGAGTGGCACTATCTCACCGGCTGAACTGGGGGATACCGATGCGGCGCGTAGGCGGCGTTGTAGAGAATCCCACATCAGGCTCCCAGGCGAGGACATGGGGATAGCGGGAGTTGATCGGCAGGGCGACCAGGGCCCGCAGCCATTCGGCCAGTTGTCAGGGGGCCCAGCGGGGACGCCACCCAACCATGGTCGGGCTTGGCCGCTCCCATCTCGCCGCGTCGGCGAGAAACCCCATCTGTGGCCTGTCACTCGACCCAGAGACAAGGCGAGCTCTGTTGTTGACCGTCGGTCCTACCGGCCTTGGCCTCGGTTGTGGTCAGGCGGCAGACGAAACCGCCGTCTCTCGACGCCGTACCCAGCGTCCGAGACGAAGCCCATTCGGTCAAGGCGTCGTCTCGCGCATGACATCCGGCGCAAGGGGAAGGGGCTCGCGAACAGGGGGCACCGCGGTTAACGCAACGCGCGCCGCCGTCTCCAGCTCGGCGAGCCGGAACGGTTTGCGAAGTATCTGGTCCGGCGAAAGGACCGACTCGACGGCGGCCATGTCGGCGAACCCCGTGGCGAGGACGACGGGCAATTCGGGTCGGCGTCGCCGTGCCTCCCGGATGACCTCGACGCCGTTCATGCCGGGCATCGCATAATCGACGATTAGCAGGTCAGGCGGCCGGGTCTCAAGCTGGGACAGGCCGTCCACCCCGGCGGCAGCGGCGGCAACATCGTAACCGAGAGCTTGGAGGCCCTCGACCACATAGCGACGCACCCCCTCGTCATCATCGATCACCAGGACCTTCGGTCGCCCGCCCACTGTCATCGAGGGTTCGAGCTCAATCGACGTCGGGCGCTCAGTCTGAGCCTCGGCGGCCGGCAGCCGGATCTCGATCCGCGTTCCCCGGCCTTCCACGCTTTCGATCGTCACGGTTCCGCTGGACTGCTGCGCGATGCCGAAGACCTGGCTCAACCCGAGACCGGTGCCCTTGCCGACGGGTTTGGTGGTGAAGAAGGGATCGAACACCTTGCTCAGGAGGGCCGGCGGGATGCCCGTTCCGGTGTCCTCGACACTGACCACGGCGTACCGACCCGCGCCCAGCGCGGGGTCGTCGCTGACGTCCAGACGGGTCGCAATCTCCAGGCGGCCGTGTTCGCCCATGGCGTCACGCGCGTTGATTGCCAGGTTGAGGATCGCCAGCTCCAGTTGGTTCTTGTCGGCCATGGCCCATGGTGCGGCGCAATCTGGCCTCATGTCGATGACGAGCTGGTGTCCGATGGTTCGGACCAGAAGATCGCTCATGCCCAGGACGAGGGCGTTGAGGTCGGTTGGACGCAGGTCAAGCCGCTGACTGCGCGAGAAAGCCAACAGCTGGTGCGTCAGTTTGGCCGCGCGTTCGGCCGCCTCCCGGGCGTAACCAGCGAGTTTGGCCGTGCGAGGCTCCTGGGTCCGTCCCAGGATCAGTTCGAGATTGCCGTAGATGGCGGTCAGGAGATTGTTGAAGTCATGGGCGATTCCGCCCGTCAGCTGTCCGACAGCCTCCATCTTCTGGGATTGGGCGAGCGCCGCCTGCGCGGATTCGCGTTCCAGGATCTCCTCCGTCAGCCGGTTGTTGGCATTGGACAGTTCGATCGTCCGCTGGGCGATTCCCGCCTCTAGACCTGCGTTCGCCTGGGTCAGCAGACCTTCGGCTGACATCAACTCCGACAGCAATCGACGCGTCTCGTACTGGCGGGACCGTCCGCGTAGGCCGGATTTGACGGCGCTGGCCAGGGTCTCTCCATGAATGGGCCGTTCGAGAACGACGACATTTCCCATCCGTTCCAGCAACTCCTGGGCCGCTGGCGGCCGCCGGCCGACCCGCTTGGTCGCCAAAAGGATGAAAGGGAAATCCGACCACGCCGGTTGCCCTTCCAGCCAAGCGACCAAGGGCGAGTGAACCGATCCGAGGGATTCCTCGGTGACGATGACGGCCCCGGCCCCAAGGACCAGTTCCTCAGCCACCTCGTCGAGACTGGCGCAGATCAGACAATCGACGCCTTGCTTCCTCAGCAGCGTCTGCATGACCTCCGCGTCCCGCCCGCGAAGGGCCAGGATGAGGATACGGGTTTCAACGCTCACTTGGTGCCGGCGGCCGGTTCGGAGGACATCATCGGCGTCGCTCCGTGATAGGTCGGCAGCCCGGTCAACACCCCTTCAAAGTCCTTGAGCGGGACGCCGATCTCGATGCCGCGCGGCGTCAGGCGGAACTCCCGGATGCTGGCCTCGTGGGCTGTGGTCCGGCTCTTGGCGACCGACAGTGCTTTCAAAACGATCCCGCGCGCCTCGAAATAGCGAAACAGGACGATGGTATCGGAGAGATAGCTGAGGTCGATCTCCGAACGGATGTCGCCGACGATGCCGTGCTGACCCAAAATCAGGAAGGTCACCACGCCCTGCTGGTTCAGGTAGGAGAGCATCTCGTGCATCTGCAGCAGCAGATACTTCTCGCCGGGCATGGCCTGCAGGAAGGCGTTGAGGCTGTCGATCGCCAAAAACCGAGCGCCGTCTGTTTCGACGGCCTTTCTTACCCAGCTCGCAAACTCGCCTGGCGACACCTCGGCCGGATCGATCTGCTGGACGGCCAGCATGCCGCTGGCGATGTGGGGAGCGAGGTCCATGCCCATGGCCTTGGACCGGGCCAGCATGGTCGCCATCCCCTCGTCGAACAGATAGTAAACCGCCCGGTCCCCGCGCTCGATCGCACTCAAGCAGGCGCGGATTGCAGTGGTCGTCTTTCCGACGCCGGACGGGCCGTTCAGCAGGGTGTTGGTGCCGGGCGTGATGCCGCCGCCCAGCATTTCGTCAAATTCTGCGATGCCTGTCGAAAGCAGAATGTCGCTGAAGTCGCGGTGATGCTCGGCGGCGATCAGGCGAGGGAATACGGCGACCCCGCCCGTTTCAATGGCGAAGTCATGATAGCCGCCGCGATACTTCACGCCGCGCATCTTCACCACCTGCAGCCGCCGCCGCGCCGAGCCGTAATCTTCCGCCGCCTGCTCCAGGGTGATAACCCCATGGGCGATGCTGTGGAGCTGGACATCGCCGGGGTCGGAGCTGCGGTCGTCGAGCATCAGGACCGTGCAGTCCCGGGTGGAGAAATACTGTTTCAAAGCGAGGATCTGGCGGCGGTAGCGCAGCGAGCTTTGGGCCAGCAGCCGCATCTCCGAGAGACTGTCGAAGACCACACGCGCGGGCCGCAGGCGATCGACACATTCACGGACGCCTCTCAGGGTCTCGCCCAGCTCAACCTCGGACGGCTCGAGAATGGATTGCTCACTGTCGGGATCTAGGCCCGCCTCGGCAATCAGTTCAAACAGTTCGATGCCCTCCAGCGACCACCCATGGCTGGTGGCCACTTCACGCAGTTCCGTCGTTGTCTCGGACAAGGTTATGTAAAGGCCGGATTCGCCCTGCGTTGCCCCTTCCAAAAGGAACTGGAGCGCGATGGTTGTTTTACCCGATCCCGGCGTCCCTTCCAGGAGATAGGAGCGGTTGGCCGTCAGGCCGCCGCCTAGAACATTGTCGAGATCGCCTATGCCGGTGGACACGCGGCGGGTCGTCGGCAGCACTGGAGTCACGGGTCTTCCTCAGCTCACTCGAACATCTTCGGGCATGGAAACGGCCAAGTTCCCACTTGGCTCCGCCCTTCCCGACAGCAGCCCCTCCAAGGCTGAAGCCCAGAGCAATATTCTCGGCGTCTGGGACGTAATCTGAAGCATGATCCTCGCCGCTCGCGCCGCGGACCCCACAAGCAGGCGGTCAAGGTGCCTCAGTCGCAGAGCAGACATCAGCCCTTCTCATCGCGCCTGACGGCATTCCGCCCAACGGCACCGACGGTTTACTGACGAGAGGCACCTGATCAGGCGGCCTGGGATCCGTCCGACGCCCAGGCCCGATCCATCGAGGCGGCCGTGCAGGGTACACTGATCGATGCTTGTATCTGCTCAAGGGCAACCCGGCACCCGGGCCGGAGTTCGGCTACAAGCGAGCTTGGTTCGATCGTTTGATCGGGCACACCCAGAGCTTGATTTCGGCGAGGCTTCCCTTGCTCTCGCCGGCAATGTCGTCGCCGACGTCGGCCGAAATCCATCCAGCCCGTTCCATGGACGACATCGCACTGCTGAGCCCGGGAAGCGCGACGCCGACGTTGGTTTGATCGGTCAGGGCTGGGGCGTCCCTATGAATGAAGTCCAGACCGCATGGCGCAAAGCCGTTTCGGGCTGGGGACCTGGCGCTGAGGCTTGCAATGTCTTCACACACGACCCGCGCTGTTGAGCAGAGAGCGATGTGTTCGCCGCCCGACCTTCGGACCTGAACAGTAAGGGCTGCATTGAACTGCAAGCCGTGCGCCGGTCGCGGCGCAAAGAGAGTATCCGACATGCCGCGAGGAGACAAGTCCGCATACACTGACAAACAGGAGCGGAAGGCGGATCACATCGGCAACCGCGGCAGGGTCTCCCAACCCCGCTGACTGGAGCCTCATCCGGGAATCGGAGAGGCGTCGACAGGCGCTTCGAAAGAGTTCCTGTGACGGGTCCGTGCAATGGCAAAGGACGGCGATGACGATCCTGATCAGAGCTTATCGGCGTGAGGACCTCGGTGAGTTGATCCAGTTGTTTACGGACTCGGTGCATCGGGTAGCCTGCCGTAACTACGGCCCCGATCAGATCGCGGCCTGGGGACTGGCGGCGGTTAACCGGGAGCAATAGCGCACGAGGCTGGAGAGCCGGCCGACGTTCGTGGCCGAGGTGGCCTCTCAGATTGCAGGCTTTAGCGATCTCAAGCCAGACGGACACATCGACCTGATGTTTGTGAGCCCTCGCATCAAGGTCGTGGCGTTGCGCGCAGGTTTCTGGAGCACATCGAGGCCTGCGCTCGGGACCAGGGCATCAGTCGCCTGTTCACTGCGGCCAGCATCACCGCGCGGCTGTTTTCCAGAAATATGGTTTCGATCTGATCGCGGAACAAGAGGTTTTCCTCCGCGGGCAGATGTTCAGAAACTTTCACATGGCGAAGATGCTTCGGTCCGAGTGATGATCGGCAGCGAAAACTGGACGAGCGACGCCGCTCGCCCGCGCTCGTGTCTTCCATTGATATTGCTCTAGTGGTGCGAGCCCTCCTGAAGTCGAAGAAGGGCCACTAGCAGGCTCGGAAGAAGCCACCCCATCGAGCACGGCAACGGCATCATGGGTCAGCCTCGGCCGACATCCCCAAGCCGAATCTGGCGTGAAGTCGGCATCACGGTGGCGTATGGTTCGGATAGCGGTTTTCCGCCTTTCGTCGCCTTCGCCCAAATGACCGACCCTGCAAATCCGCGCGGCGTCTCGCGGAGGCAAGCTATCGGTTTCCTGTCGACTGAAGCGGCCTTTAGCGATTTTACAGAGGCAGAAGTCGGTCGCATCATGCCCTGCATGCTGGCGGATACCCTAAATCGGGCGATACGTTTTCAAATGCCCGGCAGAGCCAAGGCAATCCAGGCATTGCAGCGGACGCGATGGCCGGAGCTAGACTGTTCCAACGGACGTCTTATACGTCCAAAGACAGCAGCGGCTACGCTTGGCTATCGTATCACCAGTCCCATTTGTCCCTCTGACACCATTTGCTTTTGGGAGCTTCAGATGGCCGGAGGATGGACCCGCGACGGCGCGGTTCTGGATCAGATCGACAACACCGTCCTGGATGGGGTTTTAACGGCCCGCGCGCGCATGCCCGTCGGTGAGGGAACCGAAGACTGCATCGAATGTGGCGACCCTATTCCCGCCGCGCGCCGCCAGGCCCTGCCCGGCGTGATCACTTGCGTGCCGTGCCAGTCAGGTCGCGACAGCCGCGTCGTCGTCGCCGGCATCAACCGGCGCGGCAGCAAGGACAGTCAGCTGCGCTGACGGCATGGTCACCTCTCTCTTCCCCGAACCCGTCGCGACGGGTCCGGACGCTCGGCCTGACGGTCTATGCTATGCTGAGAAGGTTATTCCGCAGGATATGCAGGCCGATCTGATCGGTCGCGCCAGGACGCTCGACTTCGCCCCCTTCGACTTTCGGGGCTTCAAGGGCAATCGCCGCACGGTCGCGTTCGGCTCGCGTTACGATTTTAGCCGGAGCCGCGTGGACGTCGCCGAGCCCTTGCCGGACTGGCTGCTCCCGTTCCGCGGCATCGCCGGGTGGTTCGCCGACATTCCGGAGGATGAGTTGGCGCAGGCCCTGATCACGGAATATGCACCTGGTGCCGGTATCGGCTGGCACCGCGATCGGCCGGAGTACGGAAAGATCGTCGGCATGTCCTTCGGCTCCGACTGCGTGCTGCGTTTCCGCCATCCCGAAGCGGGTGGCTGGCGACGCGCCGCTCAGGTTCTGCGGCCCGGCTCCGCCTACCTGCTGGATGGTCCTGCCCGCCGGGAATGGCAGCACAGCATCACGCCCGGCGATCAGTTGCGCTATTCGGTGACGTTCCGCTCGATGCAGTAAGCAGGCACAAGCGCAGCCATACCCGTGCCGATGCGTTAGCGCGGTATGACGGCAACCCGGCCAGAACCCTTTTCAACGGCTCTCGGCCGCGCCGTTGTCGGCGCGATCCTCTTTGCCTTCCCGCTGCTGATGACGATGGAGATGTGGGAACTCGGCTTCCAGATGGATCGCCTGCGGCTGCTCCTGTTTCTGGGTGTCGGCATCGGCCTCATCTTCGGTCTCGCCTACTACTCCGGCTTTCGCGAGACACGCGGCCTGCTCAATGACGCCGTCGACACCTTCGCGGCCATCGCCATCGGTTTCCTGGTCAGCATCGTGCTGCTCGCCTTGTTCGGCGTCTACACGCTCGACGAGCCGTTCAGTGCCTCGGTCGGAAAGACCGCGCTGCAAGCCATCCCTGCGGCCCTGGGCGCAGTCCTCGCGCGGCATCAACTTATGGGCTCACAGACCAACGAGGCCTCGACAGCCGCCGGCTCAACCTACGCCGGGGAGCTGTTCCTGATGAGCGCAGGCGCCCTCTTCATTGCCTTCAACGTCGCTCCAACGGAGGAAATGATCCTGATCAGCTTCCAGATGGACCTGCCGCAAACCCTCCTGCTCGCCGCCCTGTCGATCGCCCTCCTGCATCTAGTGGTCTTTAGTCTGGGCTTTGCGGGACAGGAATCGCATGATGGGCAACTGCGCGCCCTCGCCCAGTTCACGATTCCCGGCTACGCGATCGCCCTGCTGGTGAGCCTCTACGTCCTGTGGACCTTTGGCCGGACCGACGGTTTGTCGCCGCATGAGATCGTCTCGACGATGATCGTGCTCGGATTTCCCGCCGCCCTGGGCGCGGCGCTGGCGAGGCTGGTGGTCTGATGCCCCAAGGAAAAGCAAAGACACCGGCGACATCGGCGTCGGACAGGCAGGGCCCCCTGACCTGGATCGTTTCCGGACTCGGCCTGCTGGTTATCGTGGCCTCGATCGTTATCGTTGCCCTCGACGCGACCGACCGAGCGACACCGCCGTATCTCCGCGTCACGGAGACGAGCCGCGACACTATCGCCGGAGTCACCCGCGTCGAGATCGAGGTGCGCAACCTAGGCGGCGAGGCTGCCTCCGCGGTCGAGGTAAAAGGGTTCACAGCTGCTCACGAGACCAGTCAGGTCAGTCTTGACTACGTCGCGGGGCACTCGCATCGCGAGGCAACCTTATCCTTCCAGGGCGACCCAGGCACCGTCAACTTTCAAGCGACAGGCTGGACCAAGCCGTAGTCGCGGAAGTCGTTCCGAACTTGTCCCTAGGCCCTGGGAGGCGGCTTTGCTCGGCTGCTGGAAACCGGACACTCTGCTGAGAGTAGACCGATCACGGCATGTCGTCGCCACAGGATCCAATGACAGCCGTCACAAAAACCCACCTCGACGCACTCGCTGACGACGCGCGCAAAATGATCGACGCCCTCAGAGCGCTCGTCCGGATCGGCGTGCCCGACTCGGTAGAATCGACCAAGTGGAACGTGCCAATCTTCGCAGTCGACGGCGTGATCGCATTAGGTTTGGCCTCGACCCCAAAGGCGGGGTAGGCCTCGTCCTGCACCAAGGTGCCAAATAACAAGTGCCGATCGATCCGACAGGCGTTGATCACGGCCCGTTTGCCCCCTGGCCGTCCCCGGATGGTCGTAGTTAATCTGCCTCTGTTGGTGCTGCGGCCGGAATGGGAGCCCGCAGGCTTCATAGCTGATCTCGGGCTCCGGTGGGAGCGGCCGGGCGGCGCAGCTATTCACGTCGCGCAGCCGCCTTGCCAAGTGGTTCAGCCGCACAGTCTCCGACGCGAAACCGCCGGGCGGAGTGCGGTCGGACGTGGTTGTAGTCGTGCCGCCACCGGTCGATCACGGCCCGGGCATCCGCCAGGGTCGTGAACACCTCCTCGTCCAGGCACTCGTCACGGAACTTGCCGTTGAAGCTCTCGACGAAGCCGTTCTGCCGCGGCTTGCCGGGATCGATGTCGTGCCCGCCAACGCCCGCCCGGTTGGCCCATCCAGCATCGCCCACGACGTCACCTCCGTCCCATTGTCTCCGACGATCAGCAGAAGGCTGCCCGGCCAACAGCGGGCCCAGTCAGTCTTTTCCCAGGATATCCTTCAACGCCGACACGTCCCGCATCGACTGCGCCAGCAACTTTTTCGGCCGCCGGTTCTCGTCCTGCAGCACCTTCAGCTTCTCGGCGTCCCCGATGCTGACGTGACGTCCCTGATGACGACACCCCAGAAAACCTGGTCAGATGGAGGTCGTCCACACCATCACGTCAGGCCTCCAGTCGTAAAAGGGCAGGTGCACGGTGGCCATCAGGGGAAGTCGGGCTGGAAACTTGTGGGCCATCCCGACATCAGTGGATGAGCTGCGCGCCGCCGGTTCGAGGACCAACCCCCGCCGGCACGGGGACGTTGGATGTCGAGTAGTTGGCGTTAATGATGAGGGATGGCGAGCCCTTCAGCTCGACCATTCGTGCAACGATAACCGTCCACGCACTGTCCCGTGCAACATCCGCCTTTCCACCCTCCACGATGAGAAGGGCGTTGGGGACGTAGATGACGCCCAGCAGGGTCTCGACGTTGTCACTGGTAATGATGAAGTCGTTGGTGTTCCCACGGGTCGCGACCATCACCATCCCGGCGTAAGGACCCGTCCGACGCCCATCCAGGTTGACCAAGGCATGGTCCTTGAACTCGAACTTGGAGTCCTTGTCGAAAAAGAGAACGAGGTCCTCCCCGGTCAACCGGGCGTTCTCCTTGATCTCCAGGTGCCCTCCGACGAAATAATGTTCGCCGGGCTCCAGGATCAGAACCGCATCGCCTGCCATCTTGTAGCCGCCGCAGTGAACACCGGGTGCGACGCGATAGCTCCGGTTTTGACATCCTCCTTTGGTGGGGACGCCGGACAAGCCTGATTGTCGTCAATGACCATGCTGGCGAAGGGATCCTCGATCAGCGCCGCCCCAGTCCCCGGCTTCGGGGAAATGACGCCACGGGCCGATGTGACGGCCTGAACCATGGACGCTGCGATACTTCCTCCTTCGACCAGGATGTCCCGGTTGGAATGGACAAGACAGGCAGGGGCTTGCAGCGTGCCTTGATCCTTGACGTTCAGGGCCTTGGACTTCGACGTTCCCGTCACAAGGACACAGAGCGGCGTCATCCCGACCGCGACCGCCTGGGACTTGACCTTATAGTTCCAGCCTCCCGGCGGCAACAGATTGCCGAAGAAGGAGTCGTTGTGGCCGTCGAGGATCACCTCCATGACGCGCCGTCCTTCCCGCTCGACCACAGTGATAGACATCTGGACTTCCGGCGGGCTTCGCCAGTCCGCGATATGCGCTCTGACGAAAGACTCGGCCCGCGCAATGGCGGCCTTGTCGTCGATCGCCAGACCGAGTTCATTCGCCCCGGCCAGCGCCGCGGCATCCGAAATGTCCTGAAGTCTCACGCGGGAGGACTGGACGTTGGACAGGTCCACAGCGCCTATGGAGATGAGGCCGATTGCGGGCAAACCGAGCGCGAACATCATGGCGATGTTGCCCCTCCGGTCTCCAAAAAATCCCGGCAGGAGGGTCGTGAAAGTCAATACTGAACTCAACGCTACACAGAAGATACGCAAACCAGGACCGACGCAGTCGCAAAACCCTAAGCAAACCCCGTCCCAAGGTCGGCGTTAGAAGTCCGCCACCGACATCTCGCGAGGCCAACGCATCGCGGACGCCGATAGCTGGGGTGGCGACCTGACCGAAAGTGGGGCGTCAAGGTCAGGCCGCCCGTCGCACGAGACCGTGGGACTCGCGCGACAATCTCGGGATCTGGCCAGTTCTGCCCCCGGCTGAACCACGCCATGAACAGACGAAACGGCCAGCCGCCGTTTGCCTTCCGCGCGACCGGGCGCGCGCGGCGGCCCTTTCCATTCATGAAGCTGATCACCAATGCGCCCACGTCCTGCCCGTCGGGAACCTAGTACCCGCCAAGGTCAACTGACAAGCGTTGCCGTTATAGTGTCTGTTAGCGTACCAAATGTACTTTGTGGAGGCCGAGGCGAGACAGACGTCAGTGATACTCTTTGACGAAAGCTAAGGACTGCGCTGCGACTTCTGTCGAAAGAGGTGCAAGATGGCGACTATCCTGATAGCCGACGACGATCCCATAGTTCGTGAAATCGCGTGCGAGATGCTCAGGTCCACGGACCATGCGGCGGTGATGGCTGAGGATGGCCTGGAAGTCCTGAAGCTGCTCAGTGCGCTGCACGTTGATCTGCTGATCACCGACATGCTGATGCCCAAGATGGACGGGGTCGAGGTCATGATGGAGGCGCGGATCAAGCATCCTTCCCTGAAGATTCTCGCGATCAGCGGAGGGGGATCTGTCGGAGCCGACTACATTCTGCATACGGCCAAGGTTCTCGGAGCGGATGCGGTTCTGAAGAAGCCGCTCCGCTTGAACACCTTCCTCGAAACCGTTGATGACCTGCTTTACGACCGTGTCCGAGGTCGCATCGGTAGGCCACGCGAACGGGTTACCTCCGGCGTGACGGCCGGACCAGCGTCAGAGCCTTCGCCCACCCCGGCCTGAGTTCGGATCCAGTTCGTCCCTGATGGTCCACAAGGATCATGCGCATTGAGCTTGGAAAATGGGCCGGGGTCTTGCGGTGCCCGGCCACCAGCTTTCGCCAGTGATGTCGGCCAGAGGCCAGCTTCAGGAGCAAGATCGTGATAAAGCCGCCAGTTTCAACCCCGTGCGACACCAGCGCGATCATGGCCGTGGTGGCAGTCACAGTCTTTAAAACAGGCAAAGCGATGGAGGCCCGACACGGCTGATGCCGTGTTGGATTGAGATACCTGCGCCAAGGAAGGCTGAAACGCCGGTATTGAACCGAAACAGCCGAATGTACCCGGTCAAGGAGACCTTGCGGTAGCCATCCGAGCGGCCCCGATGGCGATCAGAATTATCCAGGCCCGGGGGCTGGCCTTCAGACACCAAAACGGCTCGACGTCCATCGACGCCGAGCCGTAAGGGAAGATTATCGCAGCCGATCGCGAACGTCCGGCCCGCGTGTCCTAGCGATAACGCGCGCGTTCCTCAGCGATCTGATCGGTCGAATAGGGCTGGGCCTCCGCGTCGAACCGCGACCAGCCCGACTGACGATAGGCCTCGCCGCGGGTCGTGGCGTCATAACCACGCTGTCCATTCAAGATGGCTTCCAGACGATCCTTCTCGTCGCCGGCGGCTTTGATGCTGACCAAGGTGCCGCCGCGACGGACACCTTCGGAATAGACGTTGGCCTCCTCGTCGCTGTGACCGGCTTCCTTCAGCGCGCCCAGCAAGCCGCCCGTGGCACCACCAGCGACTGCGCCGACGGCAGCTCCGACGGCAGTGGAGGCCAGCCAGCCGGCGGCGACGACGGGACCCAGGCCGGGAATGGCGAGCATACCCAGGCCAGCCAGGACACCAGCTCCGGCCCCGAGAAGACCCCCAGTGGCGGCACCCTTGCCTGCCCCATCGGCGACGTCGTTCTCCCCGTCGCCATTGCGGTCGCCCAGTGGGCCATTAGAGCCACCCTTTTCACCGGAGTGCCAGTTGTCGGAATTGTTTGAGACGATGCTGATCTTGTCGTGAGAAACGCCGGCGGCTTCGAGGTCAGCGACGGCCTTCAAGGCTTCGGTATGGGTATCGAACAGACGTGTGACGGTGGCCATGCGATGGCTCCTTAAAAAATGAAATTGAACTGAGAGTGGAGTCGATGTGGCCTAAGACGGCGTCACGACGCCCTTGTAGTCGACCGACACGGTCGTGGCGGCACCGCCCTCACGGGTGGCCTGACCCTTCCAGATGCCCTGCTCGTCCTGGGTGAGCGGTCCGGAAACCATATAGCCTTGCTTCTCCATAGCTTGCTTGGCCTGCTCCTCGGTAAAGGAGTTGGCACCGGGCGTTAGAGCGGCTTTTTCCGAAGTCTCTTGCGTATCGACGGCCGGGTTTGCCGGCGCTTCTGCGCTGGAGACCGCAGGTCCTTCGACGGGCGCTTCGGCGGTGTCGCTGTTTCCACAAGCGGTCAGCAGGATGGATGTCGCCGATAGGGCGAGGATGGTTTTCAACATGAGTGCATTCCCTTCCAAGGTTGCCCAGCCGGAAGAGATTGGCCGCCAGTTCGTTCCGAAAGGCCAAGGTTGGGGGCCTTGGATAAAACGGAAAGTGGACGCTCGTCGGGGTCTGATTGGCTTGGAAGCGGCTAAACGCGACGTGCCAGACTACGGACCTTAGAAGGCCTAATCGGCACGCGGACCTCGCCGGCTCGTCTAAGACAACGGACTTGCCGAAGTCGGCAAGATCGGGTGTGACGCGGTGGCGCTCGGCCAGCTCAGCCGGGCGCTTGCGCCGGGTTCAGCCGACCGAAGTGACCACTGCCCACCCAACTGTCGGGTTAGGGCGGTAATGATCCTGAGCCCCAAGCTCCCGGTTTCACCGGTCGCAGCCTGGGAGACGCCCACGCCGTCGTCGGTGATCACCAAGTTGCGAACCGCTCCGTCGTCGCAAAGCTCAATAACGATCTTGCCCGGACGGTTCGGAAAGGCGTGTTCCAAGGCGTTGTTCACGCATTCTAGCATGATTAGGACGACCGGCGTTGCTTCCTCGGCCGACAAAGCCACCTCGCCGCTAGAGATGGAGACAGCCACATCGTCGCGGGCGGCGGCGGTGAGTGCGTCAGTCACGATCGAGCGTGCCAATGATTCGAAGGCAGTGGCCTGACGCTCCGCGTCAACCAAGCTTCTTTGGATGCGGGCAATCAGGGCGGTGCGGGCAGAGGCATCGGCCAAGGCCTTGCGAGCACCCGGATTGACCGCAGCTCGTGCTTCCAGGCTCAGCAGCGCACTTACCACTTGGATATTGTTGGACACCCGATGCTGCACTTCCCTCAACAGGATGTCTCTGCTTTCCGCGAGGGCGGCGTTGCGCTCGACCTCGCGGGCCAACCGGCGTGACACGCCGTCCATGCCGACGATGAAGAAGATGTCGATCGCTGCGACGAAGACGTAGAAGCTCAAGGCGACCAAGGTGGCGACGCCGATGTCGAAACCCTGTGGGCCGATCCAGAACCACCACGCGGTCACGCCGGACAGTGTGGCGGTCAGGACAGCAGGTCGAAGACCGGCATAGTAAGCTACCAGCACGACGGCTGGGAAGAAGGTCAAGTAGGGAAAGCCCGGCGGGAACCAGTGCGCCAGCCCATAGCGCACGGCAAAAGCGACACCCCAGGCGAGGAGGGCCAGCAGGTAGCCGCGCCACGCGGCGCGTCGAAAGAAATCCTGATGCATGCAATCCCCGCAGGCGCGAGAGCGCGGCTACCAGCGATCTATCGAAGGTGCATCGCAGGAAGTCGAGTCCGGTGGTCCGTCGTGGTCGATCTCCGCTCTCGTCCAAGCAAGAATTTTAACTAGTACAGCTCAGACTATCCTTGATTGAGGATCCAGTACGTTGATTACACTACCCGTTTCAGACCGCGAGGCCTGCAGGGTCGAAATGGTCCAGTCCTTTGGGCTCGTCGGTCAGCCGAGGGCGGCGCTGCACGACGAAGTTGCGGCACTTGCTCGCGATCTGGCCGGTGTCGATACCGCACTTGTTTCTTTGGTGAGCAGCGACCGAAACTGGTTCGCCGGGACCGCCAACTTTCCTCATTCCGACCAATGCCGCTGGACTTCCTTCTGCACCCACGTCGTAGCCGATCCAGATAGGCCTCTGTGGGTCGAAGATGCCAAACTCGACTTCCGGTTCGCCGATAACCGCTACGTGGTTGGGGAACCGTATCTGCGCTTCTACGCGGGGATCCCCATTCTTGTGAACGGCTATGCCGTAGGCTCCCTATGCGTGTTGGACAGCACACCCCGGCCTCTTGACCCTGTTCTCGCTGCGCGTCTTGCTGGGCTTGCTAAAATCGTCGGGGCTGATCTCGCGACACGACACCAAGTCCAGACGCTGCGAAAGTCTCTCGTGGATTCCGCAGACGCGTTGATCGACTGCGATGATACCGGCTCGATCACGGACTGGTCCCAAGGCGCCGAGCGTCTCTTCGGGTTCAGTCAAGCGGAAGCCTTGGGCCGCAAAGTGAATATCATCTGCCCGCCGGACCGGATCGAGGCCCATGAGCACGGCTTTGCACACTGGCACCAAAGCGGCAACGCCCGATTGGGTCGTCGTATAGAACTGACTGCCCAGGCAAAAGATGGAAGTCCGGTGGACATCGAGCTCTGGATGTCGGTCACCCATATCAATGGCGTACGCCATATCCATTCCAATATCAGAGATATATCGACGAGGAAGCGACAAGCGACGGAGCTGCTGGCCGCAAAGCTGGAGGCTGAAGCAGCGAATTTGGCCAAATCGACCTTCCTCGCAAATATGAGTCACGAATTGAGGACACCTTTAAACGGGGTTGTCGCCGTCGCGGACCTTCTGTCCAAGACGGGCCTGACACCTCACCAGACCGAACTTACCTCAATCATCCAGTCATCTTCCGATCAGTTGCGTCGTCTGATCGGCGATATCCTTGATCTGGCTCGTATCGAGTCTGGGGAGATCGAGTTGGCGGACACTTCTATGTCCTTGTCCGCCGTCGTCAGTGATGTCGAAAATCTCTCGTCCGTCATGGCGCAAGCGAAGGGTCTGTCGCTCGTGACCGACGTCGCCGCCGACGTTTCGGGGCTGGTCATGGGGGACGCATTGCGCCTCAAGCAGGTGCTCACCAATCTGGTGTCAAATGCGGTGAAATTCACCGAGACGGGATCGGTCACTCTTCGTCTAAGTCAGTCTTGTTCCGGCTACCGCTTCGAGGTTGTCGATACAGGGATCGGTTTCACCGACGAACAAAGGGCCAATATTTTCGAGCGCTTCCAACAGGCTGATGGCAGCATCACGCGCCGCTTCGGTGGAACGGGCCTCGGCTTGGCCATATCACGCCAACTCGTGACCGCAATGGGCGGCGAGTTGGACTGCCAGGGCCAACCCGGGAGCGGTGCCGCCTTCTGGTTCACCCTGCCGCTCCGCGCGGCGGAGCAGCTTACGCCGACCCCTGAACCTACAGGAGGGGCCGACTTAGGCATGGGCCGCGCCCTGGTTGTTGACGACAATCCCACAAATCGCCGCGTTGCCGAACTTCTCCTAAACTCTGTCGGAGCCGACGTTGTGTCTGTCGAGGACGGTGAGCAGGCGGTTGATGCGTTTCTTAACGGGCGTTTCGATGTGATCCTGATGGACATGATGATGCCCGTGATGGACGGGCTAGCTGCAACTCAAGCCATTCGCCGCATCGAAGTCGCGAGACGCCTCGTCCCAACTCCCATTTTGATGTTGACCGCGAACAGCTTGCCCGATCACGTCGCAGCAAGCTTTGATGCCGGTGCCGATGCCCATCTCGCCAAGCCGATCAATGCGGCGGGGTTATTCGAAATGCTCTCGGACCTCTGCGGAGGGCAAGATCAGGCGGCGTCGCCGGATAGCAACCCAATGGCGGCCGACGGCTGATCTTCTCACCTTGCTTTTCGCTTGCAGCCGAGTTTCCCCGGCATCGGTCTTTCACGGGCCTGAAATCGGACCTTGGTGTCGCTGGTGCCAAGCGGACTATCTGGGCAGCAGGAAAGGGTGGTCAGCCAGCCGGAGTCGGTCTTGCGGTACAACCACGAATCCGGAGGTGGTTTTTGCCTGGAGCCTCCGCTAACTCGTGGATTCTCAGGGACAGGTTCCGCGTGCCGCACCATAACGACCATATCTTTCTGCTGCTAGCGACCGGCCTTGCCGTGTTCGGTTCGTGGACTGCGCTCGACCTCTTCCGCAGGGCGAGACTCCACGACGGGACCGTGCAGGCGCAGTGGGTCACGCTCTCGGCGGTGGCCATGGGCGTAAGCATCTGGTCGATGCATTTCGTTGCGATGCTGGGTTTCGATCCCGGGTCGCCGGTCTCCTACGATTTCGGCCTAACCCTCGGCTCACTCGCTTTGGCTATGGCAGGAACCGCTGTTGCCTTTACCGTCTGCGCGCAGCCCGGAAAGGCCCTCACCCGCTTGACCGGCAGCGGCGTCATCATGGGGCTAAGCATCGGCGGGATGCATTACGTCGGGATGGCGGCCCTGCGGACGGCGGCCGTAGTTGGCTATAGCCCGGTCTGGGTCTTAGCGTCGATCGCCGTCGCGCTTACGGCATCGATCGCGGCCTTATGGTTCGCCAGAAATGACTACCGGCACCGGCTCCAGGTCGTCGCAGCTGCAGTGCTGGGCGCTGGCATCGTCTCTATGCACTATACGGCGATGGCGGCGGTTCGCCTGACCCCGATCCAAGGCGCGGCCGGGCCGCAGGGCATTCAGCCGTTGTGGCTCGCTTTTGGCGTCGCCGGATTGACGCTTTTGCTGCTCTTCCTAGGAATAGGTGCCAGCCTGGTGGATCAGAAGCAAGCGCTTCGCCTCGCCCTACGGGGGGGGGCGACTGGGCTATTGGGAGATGGATGTCGTCCGCCGCCGCCTGCGCTTATCGGAGGAGGGACGAGGTCTGCTTGGGCTAGCGCCCGATGAACCGTTCAGTCAGGCCCAAGTGCCAATGCTGTTGACGCCGGACAGTGCTGCAAACCGAAGCCGACTGCTGGATGAGGCCATCGCTGACGGTACAGATTACAGCGCCGACTATGAAATGCGTGACGGACGATGGCTCGAAGTGCGTGGCCAGATGCTGCGGGATGCGCGGGGCACAGCCCAGCGATTGGTCGGTACAATCCAAGACGTCACAATGCACCGACAGGCTTTTGTGGCCTTGGCAAAGAGCGAGGCCCGGCAACGAATCCTCGTCAATGAACTCAATCACCGAGTAAAAAACACGCTGGCCACTGTCCTATCTATGGCGCGTCTGACGGCGCGACGAGCAGCCGACCCAAACGCGTTCGTATCAGCGTTCGAAGCGCGTCTCCTGTCGCTATCCGCCACGCACAATCTGCTGACTGCAGAGGGCTGGGAAAGTGTTGACGTTAGAAGCGTGCTGGACGCCGAGTTCGGGCGGTTCGATCCAGCCCAAGTCGTCCTGGAAGGTCCCAACGTCTGGGCACCCCCTGAAACAGTGCTTGCGCTGGGCCTCGTCGCCCACGAGCTCGGAACGAACGCCTCGAAGTACGGTGCCCTCAGTTCCAGCGAAGGGTGCGTGCGAGTGACATGGTCGGTCAGCGAGGCTGTTCTCAAGGTGTCTTGGCGCGAGTCGGGCGGCCCCCCTGTCTCATCCCCTGACCGGCAGGGGTTCGGATCCCGCCTGATTGCGTCGACGGCCCAAAGGGCTGAGCTTAGATACCCAACGACCGGGTTCGAAGCCGACATCATCTTGGCCCTCGACCCGGTCTCCCGTCCTCAGCATTCCGAGCCGGATTAAGCGCGAGGCTCGTCCACGCCAACGAATGGGGGAGCCAGAATGGTGAAACGCCACGGCCTCCCGACAGCGGCACTGCGCTGGTAGCAGCCAAGGTCGTGCCCTTTGTCGTCACTCGTGTGGAGGTTCGACCCGGCTCGTCATGCAGGTATGGCGCAGGTCGAACTTTCGACGCGTCCCACGTCAAAGCGCGCAAAGTTGGAAAGGCCCTGACGTCATGTCCTGGATGACGACATCCCAGAAAATCCAGTCAGGTGGAGGTCGTCCACACCATCACCTCAGCTCAAACAGCGCCATCCGCCCAGACTGCGAAGGGGGTGGGTCGCCCCGGCTTGAGGCTGGCCGATGCCCTTAGAGGCCATGCGGGTGCTGTATTTGGTCGGTTGCCGTGACTAGTTTTCGCAATGCGAGGGTCGATATCGACGCCATCGATTTCGCCCTTGGACACTGCCCGGCCACTCCGCCGAGGAAAGGCAAGGATGATCGACTAAACACCGCGACTGCCGAGGACTTCAATGGCATCCCCTGGTTTGCGTGGCCATGGCTTCGAGATCGTTCGCTATCGCGGGCAGCGTGGTCGCTTCACCAGCCTTCGCCAACCCGACGAGGTGCCTGGCCTGGTCGGCAAGATCGACGGCGTGGGCACGCACGTCTCGGTCGAGGGGCCTAATACAGCCAACGCCACAGCCATTGCCTGGGCACCGTAAATGTCGGCATCCAGTTTCGCCCCCGATGTGTGGCGGCAACATACCCTACGCTGCCGCGAGGATCGATCGCTCCAAGTTCGGTTCCGGGGCAAGTGCGCTCACTCACTGAGTGCCGGAAAACGACATTCATACAGACTTCATCACGCCTAATCACGGCTGAAAAATCCGGTCGAAAGCCGGCACGTTAGGACCTTCTCCGACCCGTTGCGGACATCCGAGGGTCCCGGCATATGCCTTGTCATGGCGGCGAGGATCCAGTCACGGACGCGATGGAGATATCGCCGAGGGACAATGGCGTTTGGAACGTATCCACCATGAGCGGCGGACTTCGCTACCCGAGGAGAGTTTGATGGTCGATTTCACACGCACAGCCCTGGGCCTTGTGAGCGCCGCGGCCATCGTCGCTGCCACCGCGACCCCGGCCTTTGCTCACGCCGCCCTCGTGCGCGCCAACCCTGCCAAAGATACGACGGTCGCGCCGCTCCAGCGCGTCCAGCTGACGTTCAGTGCCCATGTCGAGACCCGCTTCTCGACCGTGCAAGTCGTTTCCGCCTCGGGGCAAACGGTCGCCGGCGAGAGCGCAGTCGGCTCGGACAGCCGCACCCTGACGGCGACGCTGACCCGACCGCTGACACCGGGTGCCTACCGCGTCGAGTGGCGGATCGTGTCGGCCGATGGCCACAGGATGCAGGGCGACTACGGCTTCACGGTACGCTGATCATGGTGCCCGCCTGGGTGGAGGTTCTGATCCGCCTGGCTCAGTACGGCTGTGGCCTTGTCTTGTTCGGCCTGGCCGCTTTCGCCGTCTATCGCCGCAAGGCATGGAAGGCGTCGGGAAGGACTCGTACACCCTTTCGGCTCACCCTGATTACCAGCGCGCTGGGTCTTCTGATCGCGGCGTTGGCGGCGACCGTGGCCCTGACCGTGAACATGTACGGCACCCTGGCGGACGCGCTGGACGTCGAAGCCGTTTGGTCAGTGCTGACCGGTCTCCAGGTCGGCGTGGCGCTCGGGGCTCGATTGGTGCTGACGGCCGTCTGCCTGCTGGTCCTTCTCTTCATGCCCGACAGGACGACGAGGCAACTGGCGCTCACCCTCATCGGGGGTGTGATCGTCGCCAGTTTTGCCTGGTCCGGCCATGGCGCGGCGACTGAGGGGTTGTGGGCACTCACTCATCTGATCTCCGACGTTCTCCACCTGGTGGCCGCTGCGATCTGGATCGGAGCCCTCGTGGCCCTGACCGGAGCCCTCGCGCACGCATCAGCCGCTCAGAAAGCAGTCTTGGTCGGGGCCGACCTCAAGGCCTTCTCCGCCCTTGGCACAGCATCAGTGTTGGTCATCGTGATCACCGGCCTGATCAACAGCGCGTTCCTCGTCGGCGTGGATCGGATCGGGCAGACGGCGAGCCATCCTTATGGTCAAATCCTGATCGCAAAGATCGCCCTGTTCGCTGCCATGCTCGGGCTCGCCGCCGCCAACCGGTTCGTTTTGGTACCGCGTCTGGAGCGGCTGGACCTCGCATCGGCCCCGTCCCTGTCCAGGCTGAAGATCAGCGTCGGCGTCGAGACCGCGCTGGGCGTTCTCGTTCTTCTGGCGGTCGCAGCCATGGGCCGGATCGCGCCCCTGTCGGGCGGGTGAGGGTCTCACACCGATGTTGCGTATACTGATCGGGGCGAGGACGCGCGGACCAACACGATGACACCTCTGGATCGACATCTGACGGCACTGGCCGGCGCGCCGACCGGTCGCGATCTGTCCGGTCTGGATCGGGAGGTCTGGCGCATGATCGACGCGCGTCCCGCGATGTCCACGCGAGGCCTCCGGCCCATCCAGTGGGCCGCCGTCTCGGCCGCGCTGGTCGTAGGGGTGGTCACGGGCACCTTCGCCATGGCCTCCTTCGACCGGCCGAGCGAGATGTCGGTCTTCTCGGCACACTCTCCCCTCGCCCCCTCGACCCTGCTGGCGGACCACGCGTGAGCGCGACGAAGCGGTATCTGATCCTCAGCATCGTGCTGGCGGTCATCGCCGGGGCGATCGGCGCAGCGTGCGCGGTGCACTGGCTGTCCCATCGCGAACAGACGTCGTCGTTGCATCAGCTGGTCCACGACGAACTCGGCCTGACAGCGGAGCAGCTGACTCGCATCGATGCCGCCGAGGCCCGGTTCGCCATCCGCCGCGTGGCGCTGGAGCAGGAGATGCAGGCTGCAAACCGCCAACTGGCCGGCGCCATCGAGGCCGACAAGTCCTATGGACCGGAAGCCCAAGCCGCGATCAACCGCTTTCACGGCGCGATGGGCGAACTCCAGGAACAGACTATCCTGCATGTGTTCGAGATGCGCGACGTGCTGACGCCCGAGCAGCAGGTCCGGTTCGATCGGACGGTGACGGCGTCCCTGACCGAACAGGAGCGGTGACGTCCGAGGTCGATCAGGCGGGGACCGACGACGATGCCCGGCTCGCTGTCGCGGCGGCGAGTGGCGACACGCGTGCGTTCGGGGTCCTGATGCGGCGGCACAAGGACGGCATCTACCGCTTCTGTCGTCGCTATGTCGGCGACGCCGACGACGCCTATGACCTGACGCAACAGACGTTCGTCTCGGCCTGGTCGGCGCTGGGCCGGTACGACCCGAACCGCGCCTTCACCACCTGGCTTCGCGCCATCGCCCTGAACAAATGCCGGGATCATGGACGCCGGGCCACCGTTCGACGGCTGATCTTCGGGACGAGGCCCGGCACCGAAGCCGGTTTGATTGAGGTTGCCAGTGACGCCCCGTCCGCCGAGACCCAGGCTCAGGACACTCAGGCGTTACGAGCGCTCGACCGCGCACTTTCAACCTTGTCGGATGCGCTGAAGACGCCCCTGATCCTGACCGCGCTGGACGGCCTGAGCACCGCCGAGGCCGCCGCCGTCATGGGCGTCTCGCCCAAGGCGGTGGAGACGCGCCTCTATCGCGCGCGCAAGGCGCTAGTCGCACAGATGGAAGCGTTCTTCGAAAGGGCGTGATGCCTCATGCGGCGGGGGCGGCGCGCGAGGACCAGTGGATGTGCTGGATGCGCCAGCCGTCGGGTCCGCGCTTCAGCACCATGGTCTCGACGGTCAGGCGGTCGATGGTTCGATCACCGGCCAGACCGGTGGTCCGGCCTTCGCTCGTCACCCAGGCTACCGCGCCGTCGGCCCAGCCCGCGCGGCGTGTTGTCTTCGCCTCCGTTACGGCAGCGAATGAGGCGTCTGCCTCAAGGTGATGGGCAGCGTATTCATCGCGCGAACGTTCCGCGCCGCCCTCCTCGAGGACCATCACATCTTCGGCCAGCAAGGCTAGAGCCTTGTCCGTCTCATTAGCTTTCAACGCAGCGTGAAAGGCATCGACGACCGCAGCGGCTTCGGACGCTTCGGATGAAACGGCACCGGCCGACCCAGAACCGACCTGGGCTCCCGCCGCGCCTGCCGTGGATGAAAGCAGCATGGCAGCGAGGGCGGCAACGACGAGAGAGCGAGGCATGGAAACTCCAGATCGGTGGGTCATTCCGCCGACGTCCGCGACGAACGGTTCAGCGTGATTGACGTCTCTCAGTCGACGGTGGGAGCCGGGGCCGGTTGTGGAGTTGGCTCCGGAGCAGGTGCCGGTGCCGGTGCCGGTGCCGGTGCGGGCATCGTCATGGTGTGGTCCATCGCACCTTCTGACTTCATCTTTTCACAGCAGCACGCCTCGGCGGCGAAGGCCGTCCCAGCGCTGAGCAAGGTCAGGGACCCGGCGAGGACGAGGGTCTTCTGGGTTCGGGTCATGGTCGTCTCCGTGATGTTGAGGTTGGAACGCTACACTCAGTGGACCATGAAGCCGAACGTGCCGGTCATGGTGTGGTCGGTTCCGGCAGCGGTCCAGGCGACCGTATAGGTGCCGGCCGGCAGCGTCGGGACAGGCGAGGTCACAGTGTCGACGGCGGAGTCGGACAGGGTCTCCGACAGCGGGATACGCTGCCCGGCGGAGTTGGTCAGACTGACCGACTGCACCGTCATCGCGTGCGGCAGTGTCATGGATATTTCGGTCGGCGAGGCGTTCAGCATGGCCCCGCCGGCGGGCGTGGAGGCCTTCAGAGCGGTTCCGGTCGGGGCCGGGACGGCCATGCCCCCCATCGCCGACATCTCGTGACCCGCGTGCGCATCGGCAGGCATGGAATGGCCCGCATGAGGATCGGCGGGCGCGGCCGTCTGAGGCGCAACCTGAGGTGCCGCCGCCGGCATGGTGTGACCCGCGTGGGGGTCGGCCGCCGGAGCGGTCTGGGCGCTGGCTGCACCGGCCGCGAGGACGACGAACAGGCCGGCAGTGGCAAAGGTGAGGGTCTTGGTCATGGGTGTCTCCTTGAGATGAAATCGCTGATGCGTGCTCAGGCCGGGCGGCGGGGCGGCGAGCCGAAGTTGCGGTCGGTGCTGACCCGGCTGGCGACCGTGCCGGGCGGGTGGTCGTACCAGCCGGGGTCGCCGTAATCGCCGGGGGCGACGTCGTCGCGGACCTTCACCAAAGTGAACATGCCGCCCATCTCCATGTTCCCGAACGGCCCCCGGCCGGTCATCATCGGCATGGTGTTGACCGGCCCCTGATGGCCCGCGTCCGTGTGGTCCTGGTGCTCGGCCATGCCTTCGCGCCCCATGGGCATGTAGCCGGGCAGCATCTTGCGCACCCGCGCCTCGACGCCGGTCTGGTCCACGCCTGTCGGGTTGGGCACATCATGGCCCATGGCGTTCATGGTGTGGTGGGCCATGTGGCAGTGCAGCGCCCAGTCGCCGGGCACGGCGGTGAACTCGATGTCGCGCATCTGGCCGACGCTGACGGTCTCGGTCACCTCGCGTCGCCACTGACTCTGGGGCCAGCGCCCGCCGTCCGAGCCGGTGACCAGGAACTCGACGCCGTGCAGATGGACCGGATGGTTCCACATCGACAGATTGCCGACGCGGATGCGGACGCGGTCTCCGGTCCGCGCGACCAGCGGCTCGATCGCGGGGAAGACCTTGGAGTTGAAGGTCCACAGATCAAAATCGACCATGACCGCCGGGTCGGGCCGCCACGTCCCCGGGTGCAGCGCCCAATTATGCAGCAGGAAGGCGAAGTCGCGGTCAATCGCCTCCCGCTGGCGCGGATGGATGATGAACAGGCCCATCATGCCGTAGGCCATCTGCGTCATCTCGTCGGCGTGCGGATGATACATATGGGTGCCGTGCTGGCGCAGGGTGAACTCATAGACATAGGTCTCGCCGGGCTGGATCGGCGGCTGGGTCAGCCCGCCGATGCCGTCCATTCCGGCCGGCAGGATCAGGCCGTGCCAGTGGACCGTGGTGTGTTCGCCCAAGGCGTTGGTGACGAAGATGCGGACCCGGTCACCCTCGACCGCCTCGATGGTCGGACCGGGCGTGGAGCCGTTGTAGCCCCAGCAGGTCGCGGTAGATCCCGCCCCGAACTCATGCTGGACCTCTTCGGCGATCAGATGGAACTCCTTTACGCCGCCGTTCATCCGGTAGGGCAGAGTCCACCCGTTCAGCGTCCGCACAGGCGTGTAGCGTCCATCGCGAGGGCTCGTCGGCGCAGGCCCCTCGACAACCGGCGTAGCGGCCGGAGCCGCCTCGGCCGGCATCGGCATGGCATGGCCGGAATGATCCTGTGCCACCGCGCGGCTGACCGGACCGGCGGCCGAGGCAAGCGCCACGGTGCCCGTCGCCAGCATGATGTCTCTGCGGCTCAAGCTCACGAGCGGCCCCCATGATTGCTGTGATCGGGAGCCAGGACGGGCGCCGGAGCGACGGGCGCGGCACCGTGCTGGGAGTGATCAATGCCTTCCATCGCTCCGCCCGCTGGCGGCGTCAGTATGTCCGACACGCTTGGCGTCGGCGCGCTGGCCTGACGCTCACTCGGCAGACGCGCCCCCACGACGCGCATCAGATCGATCCGCGCCAGCCAATAGTCGCGCACCGCCTCCAGATAGCTTTGGTAGGCGTCATATTCCTCGGTCTTGGCCCGGATCAGATCGAAAACGCCAATCAGCATGTAGTTCTGTTGCTCCTGGCTGCGCGCCACGACGATCTCGCGCTGAGGCACAAGTGCCTCGCGGTGGATGCGCACGATGTCGCTCATGACGCGCACCCGTTCCGCGCCCGCATCGACGGCATTGGCGGAACTCAACTCGATCCGCGCCAGTCGCGCGCGTGCGACTTGAAGCTGGGCCTGCGCCCGCGCCACCCGCGCCTGGCCCTGGCTGAAGATCGGCAGTTCAAGATCGAGCGTCGGTCCACTGATCCGGCCGCCGTTGATCTCCTCCTCGCGTTCATAGCCGATGCCGGTGTCGCCCAGCAGGCGGAAGGCGCGCGTCACCCCCGCCGCGCTGGCGCTGATCTCGGCCTCCCGTCGCGCGGCCAGAAGGGTCAGGCTGCTCTCTGCCGCCATGCGCCTGAGTTCAGCCGGATCGTCCTCAATCGCGACCGGCAGGGGCAGAACCGTCATCGCCTGCCAGTCGGCCTCGGGGCCGGTC
This sequence comes from Brevundimonas sp. NIBR10, assembly GCF_027912515.1. NCBI lineage: Bacteria > Pseudomonadati > Pseudomonadota > Alphaproteobacteria > Caulobacterales > Caulobacteraceae > Brevundimonas > Brevundimonas sp. NIBR10. The sequence goes on along the minus strand of NZ_CP115464.1, from coordinate 2,043,993 downwards.
AGGCCGATCAGGGTGGTCAGTTCCAGTTTCGCCATCCGGGCGTCCACCGCCGCCCGCGCGGCGTCGATCCTCGCCTCGCTGGCGGCGGCCTGTTCGCGGCTCAACTGCAGTTCGGAGATGTTGCCGGCGTCGAAGTAGCGCTGCGCCAGATCGGCCGACGCATCGAGGGCTTCGGCGACAGCCGCACGCATCTCGGCAACCTGCCGGGCGGCGACATGGGCATACCAGGCGGCCTCGACATCAAAACTCACGTCCATCACCGCCGCAGCGATCTGGTAGCGCGCCCGCTCATGCTCGGTCCTGGCCAACCGCACCCGCGACGGCAGCACCAGCAGATCGACGAGGGGCATGGCAAGGCCGTAGGAAAGTTGCGATCCCGGCCCGTCTTCGACCGCCAGCCGCGAGGCGCTGAGGCGCGGATTGGCGATCTGCACCGCCTCGAGGATGTCGGCGCGGGCCAGCCCCAATTCGCCGTATTGCTCCTGAAGCCGGGGCTGCGGAGCACTGCCATCTGGACGGCACGGTCAACGGTCATGGGCTCGATCAGCCAAGCCCGAACCGACGCCTCATCCTGGGCGGCACCGTTCGTCTCCCAACCCAGGCCGGGCGCACCGCGAGCGGTCAGCAGCTGGTTGATCTCTACCGTGTCCTGGATCGGATCGACGGTCGCGCAGGCGGCGAGGGTCGCAACGAGACCAAAGGCCAAAATCGGGCGCATGGCTGCACGGCACGGCAGCCGCGTCTTTTCGGCCAGACGGATCATTAAATTAGGCATGGGCCTCGATCGAAAGCGGGTCTTACATCCGATACGCGGACGGGCGCGTCACCCCTCACCGCTTCTCTGCGACGAGCCGTCACAACCGCACGGCCCGAAGACGAAGCGCGTTGCCTATGACGCTGACCGACGACAAGGCCATGGCCAGCGCCGCCACGGCCGGCGACAACAACAAGCCGAACGCAGGGTACAGAAGCCCCGCCGCAATCGGGATACCCAGGGCGTTGTAGCCGAACGCGAACACCAGGTTCTGGCGGATGTTGCCCATAACCGCCTTCGACAGATGTCGAGCACGCACGATCCCCTGCAGATCGCCGCCGAGAAGGGTCACGCCTGCACTTTCGATGGCGACGTCCGACCCCGCGCCCATGGCGACCCCGACATCAGCGGCGGCAAGCGCAGGCGCGTCGTTCACACCGTCGCCCGCCATGGCGACGACCCGCCCTTCAGAGCGCAGGCGCTGGACGACCGAGGCCTTGTCCTCGGGCAGAACCTCGGCCTGAACGTCGTCGATGCCCAACCGGTGCGCGACGGCCTCAGCGGTAGTGCGATTGTCACCGGTCATCATTACCAGCCTCAGCCCGGCTACCTTCAGTTCGATGATGGCCTGGGCGGTCGTGGCCTTGATCGGATCGGCGATGCCCAGAACACCGGCAGCCTTTCCGTCAACAGCCGCGAAGATCGCCGTGGCCCCGTCACCCCTGAGCGCCTCGGCCTCGGCTTCCAGCGCCGACACATTGATGCCGAGGCTGTCCATGAAGCGCGCATTGCCGAGCGCCACGGACCGCTTGTCAATACGACCTGAGACCCCCCGTCCAACCGGGCTGTCGAAGTCGGTCGCCTCTGAAAGGGCCAGTTTCCGCTCGTTGGCCGCCGCCACAATAGCGTCAGCCAGCGGGTGTTCGCTGCCTCGCTCAAGGCTGGCTGAGAGGCGCAGAAGTTCGTCTTCATCAAAGCCGGGCGCGGTGCGGATAGCCGTGACCGACGGACGCCCCTCGGTAAGGGTGCCGGTCTTGTCCAGCACCAGGGTGTCGACCTTCTCGAACCGTTCCAGCGCCTCGGCGCTGCGGATCAAGACGCCGGCATGGGCCCCCCGACCCACCCCGACCATGATCGAGATCGGCGTGGCCAGGCCGAGTGCGCAGGGGCAGGCGATGATGAGGACCGAGACCGCCGCGACCAGGGCATAGGACAGGCGCGGCTCAGGACCGACCAGGCCCCAGACGACGGCGGCCAGCACGGCCATGGCGATGACCATCGGCACGAACCAGCCGGAGACCGTGTCGGCCAGCCGCTGGATTGGGGCACGGCTGCGCTGGGCCTGGGCCACCATCTGGACAATACGGGACAGAAGGGTGTCGGCCCCGACCTTGTCGGCGCGCATCACGAACGAGCCGGTGCGGTTCAGGGACCCGCCGACGACGGCGGCACCGGCCTCCTTGGTCACGGGCATCGACTCGCCGGTGACCATCGACTCATCGATCGAGACGCGGCCGTCGAGGATGACTCCATCCACCGGCACCTGTTCGCCTGGACGGACCCTCAACCGGTCGCCGACGATGACTAGATCCAGCGTCACATCTTCATCCGCACCATCGTCTCTGACGCGACGAGCCGTCTTTGGCGTCAGGTCGAGCAGGGCGCGAATGGCACCGGAGGTCTGTTCGCGGGCGCGCATTTCCAGAATCTGGCCGACCAGAACCAGCACCGTGATGACCGCCGCCGCTTCGAAATAGACCGGGGCGCTGCCGTCCATGCGCAGGAAGGCGGGCGGGAACGCGCCGGGGGCCAAGACAGCGACGACGCTATAGGTCCAGGCCACGCCGACACCCATGGCGATCAGGGTGAACATGTTCAGATTGCGGGTCCGCAGGGACGCCCAGCCCCGTTGGAAGAAGGGCGCGCCGGCCCAAAGCACTACGGGCGTCGCCAGGGCGAACTGGATCCAGCTGGAGGTCTGGCCCGGGATCCGCATCATCAGGCCCGTCAGATGTCCCCCCATTTCGAGGGCGAAGACCGGAAGCGTCAGCACCAGCCCCACCCAGAACCGTCGCGTGAAGTCGATGAGTTCGTGGTTGACCGGCACCTCGGCCGTCACCGTCTCCGGCTCCAGCGCCATGCCGCAGATAGGGCAGGCCCCCGGGCCTTCCTGCCGAATCTGAGGATGCATGGGGCAGGTATAGATCGTGCCTGGTGCCGTCAGGATGGGCGCGTTCTTCGGTCCGAGATAGGTCTGCGGGGAGGCAACGAACTTGGTGTGACAGCCCGCCGAACAGAAGAAATAATCCGTGTATTCGTGTGTCGCGCGGTGCGGCGTCGTCGCTGGATCGACGCTCATGCCACAGACAGGGTCGATGGCTGTTTTGGCATCACCAGCGGGTTTCGCGCCCGAACAGCAGCAGGATTCTGGGGCGTCGGCGGGGGTCGGGGTTTCTGAATGGGACATGGAACGTCTCCTGACGGCGAACGCGGGACATATACCCTATGGGGGTATATCTCAAGATACCGTCATGGGGTATAACGCGCCTGAACCAGAGGCGACCTATGCAGGCAGACACAAAACCCAAGGTGCTCAATCGGCTGAGCCGGATCGAGGGCCAGGTCCGGGGGATCAGCCGGATGGTCGAGGATGATCGCTACTGCGTCGACCTTCTCACCCAGCTCCAGGCCGTGCGCGCCGCGCTGACGCGGGTTGAAAGCGAGGTTCTGAAGGACCACCTCGATCACTGCGTCATGCAGGCCATGACCGGAGACGACATGGCCGAGCGAAAGGCCAAGGCAGGCGAACTGATCGAACTCCTGGGACGCGCCCTGCGATAGGCGGCCCAAGGAACAAAGGTCATTCGCCGGTCGCTACGGGACCCGCTTCCAAGGACCCCGTCATGAACCCCTTCATTCCCCTCATCGCCACCTGCGCCTTCGCCACCGCCAACACGCCGCAGGCAGAGCCCAAGGCTGGCGAGCCCGGCCAACCATGACGACGGCTGACGCCGTTATGGCCAATCATCAGACGGACGGCTGTCGCTCGCAGCGGTGTAGGTTCAGACACACGCCCGGAGAGGGCGCCAAGTCGGTTCGGCGACAGCAAGCAATTTAAAGCCAGGTTTGAACAAGGGCCCTGATATCGATCCTGGCTTTCAGCCTGGCCGCCAACAGGGCCGTGCCGCTGATCTTTCGCTGGACAAACAGGATGTCCGTCGGTGGCACATGCCATGCGGCGCTGTCCGCCGCGATCTCCAGCCCCGGATCGCGCAACGCCGCCACAAAGCCGCGATCACCGAAGTCGAACGGGCCGGGGCGTTCAAGCTCGCCTAGGATCACATCAATCATGGCGTCGACGTGCGCGCCATGTCGCGCGACAGCGGCGGGGCCGAGGAAGCCGGCCGAAAGCGCTGCCGTCCGCGCGGCCGCACGGTCACTGGAGAGGCCCGCTTGCAAAAGCTGGCGATAGCCGACGGCCGTGGCCGGCTCCACCGGACGAGCCGCTCCGAAATCAAGGAGAACTATGCGGCCGGTCTCAGGCTGGACGCGATAGTTGGCGAAGTTCGGATCCGTCTGCATCACGCCGAACTCGAACAGTTCGCGCAGCACCAGCGTCATCAGGGTCTGCATGGCCCCGTCGCGGGCCTCCTGGGAGCCGGTTTCGAGCGTCTCGATCGAACGTCCCGAGAGGAAGGTCATCGCCAGAATCCGGGAGGTCGTCAGCTGCGGATCGAGCGTGGGGACGACGACCCCGGGTGTGTCGGCCAACAGGCGCTCGAACAGCATCAACTGCCTGCCCTCACGCTCATAATCGGCCTCTTCAGCGAGTTGGCGTTTGGCCTCCGAAAGGAGCGGCGCGATGTCGAGGCCCTTGGGCAAGGTACCGGACATCCTCAGTAGGGCGGCGACGTTGTCGACGTCGGAGTCGATGCTCTCGCGGACTCCAGGATATTGCACCTTGATCGCCAGATCCCGGCCGTCTCGCGTGATCGCCCGGTGAACCTGGCCGATAGAGGCCGCTGCGATCGGATGCAGGTCGAACCGCTGAAACCGGGTGCGCCAGTCCGGGTCCCATTCGCGGGCCAGAACGCTCTGCAGCTGGGCCGGCGGCATGTGGTGGGCGCTGTCGCGCAATCGCGCCATGATCGCCGTCAGCTCGGCGGGCAGCAGATCCCCGGCGTCCATCGAGATCATCTGCCCGAGCTTTATAGCCGCACCCCGCAGATGGGACAGGCGGTCGGCGACCCTGCCGACGTTCGACGGCGTCAGCAGCAGGTCTCGCAGATGCGGCCGCTCGCCGTTCGAGAGCCGTCGAGCTCCTTCCGCGACCATCCCTCCGGCGACGGATCCCGCCAGCTGACCGAACTGGCTCAGCCGCGACAGGCGGCCGCGCGGCACCGAACGTCCGAAGGATAGGTCTCGGCCCTTGCTCACGCTCTCACCAGCCCATGGTCCCTGGGCCGCCCTTGAACGGTCCCGCTTGGCGCGAGGTAATCCAGCCACCGTAGAACCCGCCGGCCTGAGGCACGACCGTCTCGCCGTCGATGCTGCAGCGATCGAAGGGCCCGGCATAGAAGGCAATGTGATCGCGCAGACATTCGAACGGAGCGGTCGGCCTCGGATAGCTCCAGCCGACGCGCGGCAGGACGCGGTCGCCGATCACGCCATCCCAGTAGGTCGCGTCGCCCTTCCACTCGCAGAACGAACCGCCACCTGCGCGTTGCAACATCCGCGGCGAGATGTCCGAGGGTGGAATATAGTAGCTGGGCGGATGGCTGGTCTCCAGCGTCCGGGCCGATGAGCGGGTGTCGGCCACGATCACGCCGGCGTGGACGATCTGAACGTGCGCTCTGGTCGGCTGGGCGATCGCTGGGCGCGGATAGGCCCACACGCTTTCCCGACCCGGCATCACAGGATCGGGGGAGGATCTGACATACGAACTCAGGGATGACATCGAACTTGCCGACTGCGACCGATCAACAGCTTTGCCATGGGCTGGATATGGGAAGGCGGCCCTCGAAGTCAGCACGGTGCGACATTGAGGCCCTCCACGGCCACGCCGCTGGCAAGGAAGGCTTTAGCGCCAGGAACGATCATTCTCTGATCGCCGGAAACGCGACACTCAGGCCAGCCACCAACGTCTGCTTTCTGGCTGGATGCCTTTGACTGCATTCGCCCCGATGCCGTCTTTCGGAGCGTCCGCTTCGGGAGGAAACCGGTCCACGGCATTCAACCGCAAGGCGGGTGCCCGATCGTACTGGGCCGGCACTTGCCGTTCCGCGACATAGGACGGACCGCCTGCCAAATGACGGCACCTTGCCCGTACCTGCAACGCGAGCGGGGCCTCCTGCCCGCCGACCTTGGTCAGCGAACAGGAACTATCACTTCCGGGTCTTAAGCCCAAAAATCCGCGCCCGGATGCACGCCGCCGAAGCCGGTACCTCCGAGATGAACATTAAGTTCATGGGGCAGGAGGGTCAGGATCCATTGGCCATCGCCGCCGCCGATCGTCGAAACGTCAGACACAAGATCCTCGAACCCGCTCATCGCGTCGTCGATGACGGGCTGATCGGACAGGGTGGTAAGGAAGGCGTCGTCCTCGAACACCGGCAGGACCTCCGGGCCGACGACCTTGGCGATCAGAGCCTCGGAGGGAAACACCGAAGGACCATCGATCGGCGAGGTTGCGGGGGCGGCGTTCTTGACCGTCTCGGTCATCACCATGGCCGCCGACGGCGCGGTTGTGTCGAAGATGAAGTCGTCGGCCGACAGATCCGCGAGTTGGACGCCGACCAGTGTCAGGACGTTCGCGCCCTGACCGAGGTTGATGACCACGTTCGCGCCGTTCTGGATGGAGACCGCGCGCACGTCGGCCAGGCTGGTGAAACCATAGCCGCGCAATTCAATGACATCGTCGGTCCCTACGCCGGCCTTGAAGTCGGTGATGGTGTCGCCGCCCGAGCCCCGCGTGAAGATGAACTTGTCGTCTCCAGTGCCGCCGGTCAGGACGTCGTTGCCTGTCAGGCCGATGATGATGTCGTTGCCGGCGCCCGCGTTCAGGTTGTCGGCACCCGTTCCGCCGATGAGCATATCATTAGCCTGCGACGAGCCGTTCAGCGAGGTGTAGAAGACCTTCGTCATGGTCTGGCCGGCCGCGAGGTCGCCGAAGCGGAAGGCCATGGTGATGGCCTCATCAACCAACTGCCCATTTCGATCGGTCGGGCTTGTGAACGATGCTGCGGCATAGGCGTCGTAGTTGCCGAACCCGTAGTTGGACGCTCGAGCGTCGGCGTCGAAAGACACCAGATTGACCGAGACGCCCGAGTTGGGCCCCGCTGCGCGAGACACGGCGAGACTATTCCCGGCGGTCGGGTTGGACAGAACGTCGTTGTTGGTGGTGTAGTTGCCGTAGCGGAACTGATCCTGGTCGGGATCGAAGCTGCGCAGGAAGCGCACGTCGTTGACCGTGGCCGAGCTGATGTTCGTCACGGTGATCGTGGTGGTGTAGTAGGTCGCGCCCGGATCCAGGGTGATCGTCTGGGTCATCCGGACTGCACCGCCCGCCACGCCGACGGTCTGGGCACCGAGCAAGGTCGACGTCGAGATGTCGGTCGTCGTGGTCGTGATGCCCCGGCGGCCGCTCCGCTCGTCCTGGGCATAGCTGGTTCCGTTGAAGCCGAGCACGATCGTGTCCACCGGCGAACCCGGCAGGGTGAAGTCCCCGGCTCGTGGAGCAGCCCCCGAGGTCCACCCGTCGGTGTCGACGACGTAGGAGATGTTGGACAGGCCCTGAGGGTGATAGTTGGATGGCGCAGCGGATGCCGTGCCCAGGGAGCCGGAAGCGGAAACTCCGATCTCCATGAAGTTGCCCTGCAGAAAGACGTCGCCGCCGATCGTGTCGTGGTCCGATAGTCCGACGACCAGAGAAACAGTTGCCGTATCCACCGCGCCGGACGCATCGCGCACATCGTAGGTGAAGGTGTCGCTGCCGCTGTAACCAACGGTCGGCGTGTAGGTTACCGTCCCGTTGGCGTTGATCAGGACGGTGCCGTGGGCGGCCGTCCCGACACTGTCGATCGAGATGGTCTCGCCTTCCGGATCGCTGTCGTTTGCGAGCACATTGATCACGACCGAGCCGCCCGAATTCGAGAAGGCGCTGTCGTCACCAGCGGTCGGGGCGTCGTTGGCACCCTCGATGACCACATCGACCGTGGCCGTCGAGACGATGCCGGCGGCGTCACGCACCGTATAGGTGAAACGATCGAGGCCCGTCTCGCCGACGCGCAGCGACTGGAAGGCGCTGCCCGGCGAATAGACGACCTGACCACCGACCAGTTGCACGGTGCCGAGCGAGCCGGCTCCGCTGACGGAGAGGATTGACAGGGTATCGCCGTCGGCATCGGTGTCGTTGGCCGTCAGTTGCCCGGCCGTCACGGTCAGCGAGCCGTCTTCGCTTGTCGTAAAGGTGTCCGGATGGGCGACAGGTGCGTCGTTGACCGGAGTGACCGCCACATTGACCGTGCTGGTCGCTAAGCCGCCCACGCCGTCGCTGATCGTGTAGTTGAAGCTCCGGTCGCCGTTGGCGTTCAGCGGCGGGGTGTAGGTCAGGGTGCCGTCGGCATTCATCGACACCGCGCCTCCATCAGCCAGGGTCACTGAACCGCCAGCCACGATGGCCGTTCCGTTGATCTGGGTGACGGTCAGGGTCGTGCTGTCCACGTCCGTATCATTGGACCGCACATCAAATGTCGTCGACGTGTCCTCATTCGTCGTCACCGCGTCGGCGTTGGCCACCGGGCCGTCATTGCGGCCGATAACCGTCACGCTGGCAATGGCGGTGCTGAAGCCGCCGCGTCCGTCGCTGATGGTGTATTCGAAGGTATCTACCAACTGCTGGCCGGCCGTCAGGAAGTCCAGGTGGCCGGCAGCGTCATAGGTCACCGAGCCGTTCGTGTTCAGCGTCACGACGGCGCCGTTGGCGCTTGCGCCGACCGAGACCACCGACAGGGCACCGCCATCCGGATCGATCGCCGTGGAGGTGAAATTCGTACCCGCGAAGGTGAAGCTCTCGTCCTCGCCTACGCCGCTCCGCAGAATGCCGGCAAAGCCGAGATCCATGCGCGCACCGACCGCACGACCACCTGTGGCGTCGTAAGAGCCGATGCGGAAGTCGATCGTATAGTTGCCGCTGGCAGCCAGGACGACGTCCTGGGTGACCACGCCGGTCGAGCCCGAGAACGGTGTCTGGTAGTTGAAAATCGTCTGGACGATCGCCCCCGTCACCGCGTCACGGATATAGCCGGTGCCGATGGCCTGGTCGCTGCCCGAGGACAGTCGATAGACGAAGCGAACCGTGTCGCCGGCCTGACCTGCGAAGGTGGTGCTGGTGATCGATGGACCAAAGCCTGTTCCATAGCCCGTCGGCACCTGGCCGGTGAACTGGAGGACGGCCACGGCCGCATCACCGGCGATGACGCCACCGGTCCGATCAACCACAGCCGTCGAACTGCTCGTGGCATTCAGCCCGCTGGTCGCGGTGCTGACGGTCCAGCCCTGGAAATTGGGGGTAGCGTCGAAGCCGCCGTTACCCAACTGGTTGACCTGAAGGGTGACGTCACGGGCCACCGGCGCATCGTTGGCCCCGTTGATCGTGATCGTCAGCTGGGCCGTGTCGGTCAACCCGGCCGCGTCCCGTACCGTGTAGGTGAAGATATCGGTCAGGGTGCTACCTGGTGCCAGGGCCTGAACGGTCGCGTTGCCGTCATTGACGACATAGCTGTAGCTACCGTTGGCGTTAAGCGTGAGCGTCCCGTAGGTGCCGTTGAGAGGCGATCCGACCGTCCCGGCGACACCGGAGCCCGTTTCCGCGCCCCGCCGTTCGGCGGAGACGACCAAGACGGTGTCATCAACGTCCGTGTCGTTGGCCAAGACGTTCCCGGTCGCGGCCAACCCCGCTGTACCGTTCGCCACGCCGCCGGCTTCCGTCGCGGAACCGAAGTCATTAACGGCGACGGGTCGGTCGTTGACGGGGTTCACGGTCAAGTTGACCGTGCTGGTGGCGGTACCGCCATGACCGTCGTTGATCGTGTAGTCGAAGGTCTGGGCGCCGTTGGTGTTGGCCGCCGGCGTGTAGGTCAGCGTACCGTTGGTGTTCAACGCCACCCGGGCGCCGTCCGACAGGACGACCGGGGTCCCCGTCGCGATGGCGGCACCGTTGATGTGGGTGACAGTCCGGGCCGTCCCATCGACGTCCGTGTCATTGGTGCGCACGTCGAAAGTGACCGGCGTATCCTCGTTGGTCGTTGCGGCATCGGCGTTGGCGACCGGAGCATCGTTGGTCCCCGTGACGGTGACCGAAACCGGCTGGGTGACCGTGCCGCCCTGCCCGTCAGAGACCGTGACGTTATAGGTCTGGGTCAGCGTCTGACCGGCGGCCAGATACTGGATCGCGGCCTGATCGACCGAGAAGGTCCAAGTCACTGCACCCGCGCCGTCTCCCGCGCCGTTGTCGTCGACCGTGGCGGTGAAGACGCCCAGATAGTTGGCACCGTTGGCCGAGCTCGTGACGGTATGAGCATCGCGCAGATCCACATCGGCGAAGGCGATGACGCCCGAAACCGCGGCCGCGCCGTCCTCAACGACGATGCCCGAGGACGCGGCAGTCGTGATCGTCGGGACGTCGTTCGTGCCGGTGATCGTGACGTTCACAATCTGGTCGACAGTGCCGCCATTGCCGTCGTCCACGGTCACCGTGTACTGCTGAACGCGCGTTTCGCCAGCTGCGAGGAACTGAAACTCTGCGGCCGTCGCATTGAAGGTCCAGGCGACCTGGCCGGCATTGACGCCCGTGGCGGCGCTCGCGACGATCGCGCTGAAGGCTCCCAGATAACCGGCTGCCTGGGCGGTCGCAGTCACCGAGTGAGTATCGATCAGATCGACGTCGTCGAAGGTGATCGAGCCCGTGGCGGCAAGCACACCATCCTCGACCAGATTGCCGCCACCGATCGCAGTCGCGATGATCGGAACATCATTGGCACCGGTGATTGTGACGGTGACAGGTTGGACGACCGAACCGCCCTCACCGTCCGAGATCGTGACGTTGTAGATTTGCGTCAGAACCTGACCAGCGGCCAGGAACTGGGTTGCCGCATTGTCCACGCTGAAGTTCCAGACAAGTTCGCCCGCGCCGTCGCCGGTGCCGTCGTCCGACATCGTTGCGGTGAACGTGCCAAGGTAGCCGGTGCCAGCGGCGCTGGTCGCCACCGTGTGACCGTCGCGCAGGTCCACGTCCGCAAAGCCGATCGAGCCCGTGGCCGCCAGAACGCCGTCTTCCAACGTGGCTCCGGTCGAGACCGCCGCCGTCACCGTGGGCACGTCATTGGCACCCGTGATGGTGACCGCGACACGCTGGTCCACGGTTCCGCCCTGACCATCGGAGACGGTGATGGTGTAGTTCTGAGTCAGCACCTGGCCGGCGGCCAGGTGCTGGACGACGGCATCGTCGACCGAAAAGGCCCAGCTCACCGCGCCCGCGCCATCGCCTGCGCCGTCATCCGTGACGGTAGCGGTGAACGTGCCGAGATAGGCGGCGCTGTCGGCGGTGCTGGACACGCTGTGAACGTCCCGCAGATCGATGTCTGCAAAGGCCACCGTTCCGTTGGTCGCCAGGGTCCCGTCCTCGAACACGGTGCCGCCGGCGACGGCGGCCGTGATGGTCGGGGCGTCGTTCGTGCCAGTGATGGTCACGGTGACTGGCTGCACCACCGATCCGCCCTGACCGTCCGATACCGTAACGTTGTAAACTTGGGTCAATACCTGACCGGCAGCCAGGTATTGGGTCGCCGCGTTGTCGACTGAGAAATTCCAGATGAGGCGACCTGCACCGTCACCGGCGCCGTCGTCCGTCATGGTGGCGGTGAACACGCCAAGATATCCCGCTCCCGTCGCGCTGGTTGCAACGGTGTGGCCGTCGCGCAGATCGGCGTCTGCGAAGGTGATCGCACCGGTCGCTGTCAGAGCACCGTCCTCGACGATAATACCTGTCGTGGCCGCTGCGGTCACGGAAGGGGCGTCATTGGTCCCGGTCAGGGTCACGGTGATGGGCTGGCTGACCGTCCCGCCTTGGCCGTCCGAGACGGTGACGGTGTAGGTCTGGGTCAGGGTCTCGCCTGCGGCCAGGTACTGGATCGCCGCGTCGTCGACGGCGAAGTTCCAGCGCACCGCGCCGGCACCGTCGCCCGCGCCGTTGTCCGTCACCGTCGCGGTGAACAGACCGAGGTAACCCGTGCCGTTGGCCGTGCTGGTCGCGGTGTGGCTGTCGCGCAGGTCGACGTCGGTGAAGGCGATCGAACCTTCGGCCGCCAGGACGCCGTTCTCGACGACGGCCCCGTTGGTCACGACCGCGCCGAGAACCGGGGCGTCGTTCGCGCCCGTGATGGTGACCGTGACAGTCGCCGTCGAGACGTCGCCGTCAGAGTCGCGCACCGAATAGGTAAAGGTGTCCGTCGCCGTCTGGCCTGCGGCCAGGTACTGCCAATGCGCGGAATCAGGCGTGTAGACGAAGCTGGCGGTGTCGCGCGCGCCGGGGGCCCCTGTGGTGCGAACCAGGGTCACGCTGCCGTGGCTGGGGTTCGTGTAGGTCAGGGCGGCGACCAGATCGGGCACGCTGTCGTTGGCCAGGACATCCACCGCAACACTGCGCGTTTCCTCGCCGGCGGCCATCACGTCGTTGACGAGGGTCACGGCCTGATCGCGCGGATCAAAGGCGACGCCGTCAACCGAGACAGTCAGATATTCCCATTTGGAAACCGTCAGGCCGAACGAGAATGTGAAGTTGGTGTTCTTGGCCTCGCCGTTCGCCGGGTTCGTGACGTCGGCCAGGAAGGCCAGGAAGCGGGCGATGTCCGCCTGCACGGCCGCGCTCTGCCATTCGGCCCGGGTCAGAACTAGATGCAGCGTGTCCTTGCCGGAACCGCCGTCATAGGTATCGGTCGAGCCGACGTTCTCGCTCATCACATACACAGCGGTGTCGTCGCCGGCGTCGCCGTTGACGATGTCGTTGCCGGAACCGCCGTCCATCCAGTCATCGCCCGAGCCGCCGTTGATCCGGTCGTTTCCGCCCATGCCGTAGATGCTGTCGTTGCCCGAGCCGCCGTTCAGGTGCTCGTTGCCCGCGCCGCCGTTGACGACGTTGGGACCGGATTTGGATTGCGATGCCGCCATGTGTCTTACCCTCTGAACTGTTTCAGGCATGACGATAGGCAGCCGCGATCGTCATGATCGCGAAGCAAACCGGCCTCGGACCCACCGAAACCGCCCGTGCTCGTTTGCTGAGTTCTCGTTACCCCCGCGCGGCCAGCTGGATTGTCGGCCGCTATTTTTTATGAGCCCCCGACGCATAGCGACAGGAAGGCCCCCCACGCCGGAAACTAGTGTTCGGCGCACGGATCGATAGGCCCAGACGTCTCAATCTTTTGCTCGTACAGATCAAGCGCAAGCAAAAAATCTCCTGTCGCGGGAAGGGTTTGCGGCGATTGGACTTGCCACCGGTCACGTTCTCAGAACATTGTTTGCCCTTGTGAAGCCCTGCGGGTAAGCGGGCCGGTCTGAGTTGCGTGAGAGTTGGATGAGCGTACCTTTCGTCGGAACACCCGTCGCCAGAACGGGCCGACCTGGATCTGACAACAAGCTGCTGCATGGCCCCAACGCGGCCGCGGCGGGCTACAAAAGCGGACTGGCGCTGTGGTACGAGGCACCGGTTCGAGCGGCATCCTTCGACACGGAACGGGACATTTTCCCCTTCCGGAACTTCGGCTCCTATCTTCTTGGCCGCGGAGATCGCGATGAACCGCTGAGCGCCGCGCAGGCACCTCAGGCGTCGAGCCTGTTTTCAGCGCGCGTCGGGGACGTGTCCGATCGCAACCACCCGCTCGGCCAACTTCGCCTTCGCGACCTCGAGCGCCCGGCCAGCGTTCGGGTTCAGTCACCGGACGCGATCGTTCTCGTTATCGATCGCGACGCATGTCCGGGATGGCTGCTCAGCCCCGCGCTCCACGGAGCCAGCATCGACGGAACGCTTGGCCTTGGCCGGATCGTCGCTGAATGCCTCAATGTGATCGCAGACGAAGCCTGGGAGGTCAGCGTCAGCGATGGAATTCTCGCGATCGAGATGCTGTTAAGACTTGCCGAGCGCGCCTTTACGCGACCCGTGGAACCGTCCTCGACAGGGCAAATCGACCTGCCCATGACGAGCCTCCGGTCGAGCGCCGCACAGATTATCGACGAGAACCTGCTCAGCGCTGACCTGAGTATTGAAAGCCTAGTCTCGAATCTAGGCGTGTCCCGATCGACATTGTTCAGAGCTTTCGCCGCGACTGGCGGCGTCCTTTTGCACATCCGTTCAGCCCGGCTTGAGCGCGCTAGACTGGCCTTGATTGCCAGAAGCGGACACAGACCCACGGTCGGCGAAATCGCGCATATGCACGGGTTCGTCAGCGAATCTCATTTTAATCGCGCATTCAAGAAGAAGTTCGGCATTGCCCCAGGCGGCATCGTGAGGGCCGGGAGGATTGACTAAATAGCGGCCGACAGTTTTGGGCCCAGTTCGATCCGCCATTAGACGCGCCAAATAGATCAGGTGTCCCTCTATTGAGGGCACGGGGCCTATAGAGAACGTCGCGGAGAGGGAGCGAAACGCCCGGCAAGGCTGGTAGCATAGGCTCGCTCGAAACCTTCGCTGCTGTTCGTCTGGCCCCTATGAGTCTAAGCGCGATCTTGCGAACCCTTCCCCATAACCGGTCTATCCGAAGGTCTGCCATGGGGATTAGGGGCGTTAGCCCAAGGTCCGCTCGTAACGCCTCCTATAACACTGGCGGAACAGCCAAGGCTGTAGGCCGTTAGGTCTTCGAGACAAGGATTCTGACATGAAACGATCACTGACCCTTACGAGCGCGTTCGCGCTGAGCCTGGCCATCTCAGGTGGAGCGATGGCACAGAACGGCAACGGCAATGGCCGGGCCAACGGAAACGGTGGGGGCAACGGTCAGCACGAACGCGGTGAGGGCAACGGTGGCGGAAATGCAAACCGGGGCGGCGGCAACGATAGCAGGGGCGGCAATAGCGGGCGCGGCAACGACCGCGCCAACCGGCAGGTCGAGGTCCGTATACCCCAAGCCGCGCGCGATATGACGCGGGGCTCAGACCGGATAGAACGCGACGTTCACCGTGAGGTAGAACAGCGGGTTGTCGACAATGGCGCGGTAATTCTGCGCCGTGACGTAAATCGTGGGCTGTTGAACGGTTGCCCGCCCGGGCTCGCCAAGCGTGACAACGGCTGCCTGCCTCCGGGTCAGGCGCGCCAGATCGAGCGGGCCCAGGATCCGTACAATCGCTACAACTACGTGTGGCGCACGCTGGGCGGTGACGGGGACTACCGCTACCGCGATGGCTATGTGTATCGCACTAGCCAACAGGGTGGCCTGCTGGGCTATCTGCCCGTACTGGGCGGGATTCTGTCGCCGGGCAACGCCTGGCCCACGCAGTACGCCTATCAGCGGCCGACCCAATATCTGTCAGATTACTATGGCCTGAACGATGCCGATCAGTACCGCTATGCCGATGGGGTGGTTTACCGCGTCGATCCGCAGACCTCGTCAATCGGTCAGGTCGCGGCACTTCTGACCGGGCAGCAGTTCAATGTCGGACAGCCTCTGCCGGCGGGCTATGATGTCTACAATGTGCCCTACGACTATCGGAACCAGTACGCCGACAGTGCCCAGAGCCAATATCGCTACAATGACGGCTACGTCTATCAAGTCGATCCCACCACCCAGCTGGTGCAGGCCGTCATCCAGCTGCTGACCTGAGGATAGACCTGATGCGCAATGCTAACAGCTGGGCGCTGGTGCCCGTGATGATCCTGAGCCTCGCCGCCTGCAGCGGCGGTGAGGCCGACAACTCAGCAAAGGCCGGCGCGACACCCGCGGCGTCTTCAAAAACCCTGGCCGTCGCCATCGGCGACGAAGGCGACCTCGACTTACTGGCGGCGGTGATTGCCAATGCCGGCCTGTCCGACGTTCTGGAGGGCAAGGGCCCCTACACCGTCTTCGCCCCAGCCAACACCGCGCTGGGCGCGTCGGGCGCGGACCTGTCGGGCGAGGCGATGAAGGCCCAGAGCGCAGCCCTGCTGCGCGCTCACATCGTGCCGGGTGCCATTACCCGCACTGATATTATCGCCGCTATCGAGCGCGGTGGTGGGGGCGGCATTCAAATGCGCACGATGGCGGACGGCCTACTCACCTTCTCCAAAGACGGTGACGTAGTGGTGGTTACGGGAGGCGACGGCGCGGTCGCACGGTTGACGGGCCAAGAAACGGTGGCGTCCAACGGCGTGGTCCAGCCGATCGATGGCGTTCTGGTGCAGGCCAAATAGTTCACGAAGCACCAGCGATACTAAACCGGTGAAATTGCACGTCGAATTGGGTGTGGGCGAAAAGCGGTCAGCGCGAAAAGACTGGCTGACCGACCCATTCGGCAGCTGGGCAGCCTTAAGTGCAGAGATGCCGATGAAGCCTGAGCGACAGAATCCGTTTTGGCCAGAGGTCCCACGCGCGCGGCGTGCTGCCCCAAGCCTGATCGCGGTGGGGGTCATCGTGGCACTGTTCATGGTGGCGGCAATCATTTTGGCGCGAATTTTTGAGGCTGATTGAAAACGAAACAGCCCCGCCTGGAATGATCTAGCCTGTTGGCCAAGCAACCATTGTGGATGTCTCCCTCGCGTCGATATCCGTCAAAGCCACCACGCCGACAGGTTGACCTTCCGCCTGGCGGCGGTCGTTAGTCGGCTAGATGGTGCCTCTATGAACCATGTCGAGACCGACTACCGCCGCTGCGACTATGCTTGAAACCACATAGGCCAAGACGTTGATCTTCCAGGAAAGGCGCAAACGGCGGCTGGCGACGATGGTTGGAATCAGGAGCGCAACGATAACGAGGCCAGGCAACAGCCAAGGCTCAAAGCCCAGCATATCGCTGATCCGCGCTTCGTCATTAAGGTTGAATACGCTGACGCCGGCCGCGATCACTCGCATGAACAGAGCGAAATAAAGAACAGCGTAGGCAAAGAGGCTTTCGCGTCGCACGACGAAGTAGAAGGCGATCAGCGCTGTAATGACGGTAAGAGCCGGTCCCCCGCAGACATCAGCATATGATCACCAGCCGTCATGTGCGAGCCGGGGATCACGCTGTTGATCCCGTATGAAACAGGATAGCCGAGCGCCGCGCCTGCGATCCAATGCGCCGCTTCGTGGATGACGTAGGTCGCTGCGCCGACAAGCGCGAGCCAACCATAAAAGCCAGCGGCGACCGGTCTGATGTTTCGCATGGTTTCGCTCCCTTGTCTCGCTGTTGGGGGAAGTGACCCAGAGATGTCGAGTTACCTTTCGGTCATGGAGGGGAGCGCTGTCTGGGCCACGGCCCATAGATGCGACGTTCCAACACAGGATTCTCGATCAATCCAGTCGCCAGCGGACGGACTACCCGCTAGGCTCCATCAACTGACTTTGAAGGCGGATCAGCCGCCAAGTCCGGAGGATACGAAATGCGTACCATGTTTTTCGCCGCTGTCGCGGCAAGCATGTCATTGACAGCCTGTTCTGAGAATACGGAAGACAAGGCGGCCGCCACGGCTGATAACGCAGGGGCCACAGTTGCTTCTGCTGCGAGTGACACCGCAGCCAATGCAGAGGCCGCTGCCGACAGCACCGCGGCCGCGACCCGCGAGGCGGCTTCTAATGTCGATGCAGCGGCCGGCACTGCGGCTCGGAAAACCGATGCTGCTGTCGATGCCGCAGCCCGAACAGAGTAGGTAGCATAGAACGACGCGCCGGAGACACTAGTCAGGCGCGTCGTTCAATCGTTAGACGGGATACTATGCCCTAGTTGCGGCTATGCTTCAGAGCGCTGATAGTATCGTGATCAGCCTTGATCGACACGTATTCTTCGGCAATGCGCTGGCGGAGCGTGTCGGGAAGATCGGTGTCCTTGGTCGCATCTTCGAACCGGGCCTTGATCACGTCCTCGCCACGCTCGACCTCGTCGATCACGCCGCTGTCGTCACGACCCATGAGTTCGCCTCTGATTTCTGCGAACTTGTTGTGGATGCGACCCAGCAGAGACTGGTCATCCTCGGGCTCGCTACCAAAGCTGCGGACTTCGGCCTGAAGCCGACGGCTGAGTTCTTCACGCTTGCCGGCGCGCTCTGTGAACAGGGTTTTCAGTTCCGGATTGCTGACCCCGTCGGCGGCATGACGATAGCCATTTGCGCTATCCAGCGTCGTCTCGATCAGATCGTTGAGGGTCTTGATGGCGCGATCATTGTCGGTGTGCATTGAGGGTTGTCCGTTGTTGAAGGGACACAGAGAACTATCGATGCTCCGCCATGTTCCCCGAGACGGTTTTCCCCTGTGAATCGAGACAGAGAGTGTGGTGTCGGAAGCAGGTAAAGCCACCTGTCCGGCTAGCGGAATGCCACTGATGGCGAGAGGGCTTCCCTGCAATCAGCCCCTCCAGCCTCACGCTTCAGGTGTTCCCGCAGGATGCGCCTAGGGTTGCGAACATGCCTTGGGGCTATCTCGCGGTTAACTCTAATCGGCCGTCGCGTGGATCGACTAGGCGACGCATTTCTGGAGGCTAGCGAAACGGCTGGAGCCCAGCCAGGTCTGAAAGCTGCTTTCCAGCTCTCGATTGCCGACCACAACCAGTCGACCGTCGTCCATCGCCGCGCCTATCGGTGCGTAGCCCATCCAGACCTCTGTCAGCGTTCTCAGATCCGTCGTGACGTAGAGATCCACATCGTAACCCGGGTCGACCGAGCAGAGATCGACCTCATTCCCAGGCTGAACGAGTAGCCACCAATTGCGCGTCGCGGTCGGGAGATCCCGGTAGATGAATTGGATGGTGCTGCGGCCCGACGGAAGGGGATTGGGATTGATTTTGCGGCGCATATTCCACATCAGAAGTTTCACATCGAGGTGGGCGAGCGTCGCCTGGGTGGTGATCCAGCGGTGCCCCCAGTCACCCATCGCGTCGATGACGGGCTCGATAGCGCGGCCCGCCTCCGTCAAGGAATACTCGTGAAGTTCGATCCCGTCAGCTGCCAGACCTCGCGATACGATGCCGGCACTTTCGAGATCCTTAAGCCTCTTGGACAGCAAGGCGGGCGACATTCTGGGCAGTCCACGGCGTAGATCGTTGAAGCGGGTCGTCCCGCTGAGCAACTCGCTTAGCAGCATCATCGTCCATCGGGAGCAGAGAAGATCTGACGCCATCGCCAAGGGACAGAACTGCCTATGCCCACTGGCCGCCATCACCGTTCCTCTCGAAATGTAAAGCTTGATCTACACCTACGCCGCCGGGTCGAACAGTTCAGATTCTCTACCTGATCGGTACAGTTTCAGAACTTGTTGTCGGCCGGTCCCGTCGTTTAGGCAGATCCAACGGTCGGCGAAATTCGCCTACCGAAACAGGGAGCCTCATCATGAGTACGCAACAGTCCGGGTCGGCAGGGACCACCGCTGTGAACCCCAACAAGATGCTTTGGGAAAAGGGAGACTTTACCCGGATTGCCCAATCGATGCGAGAAAGCGGTGATGCTCTGGTCCATAGCCTAAATGTGGTGCCGGGAATGGCTATTCTGGACCTTGGGTGCGGCGACGGCACCACGGCTCTGCCGGCGGCCGAGCGGGGAGCCAATGTCCTCGGGGTCGACATCGCCGAGAATCTGGTCGCGGCCGGCAATGCTCGGGCAACAGCGGCCGGTCTAACCAACCTGCGTTTCCAGCAGGGCGACGCCTCGGATCTGACGGATCTGGCCGACGAGAGCTTCGACCTGGTTGTCAGCATCTTCGGGGCCATGTTCGCGCCTCGGCCGTTGGCCGTCGCAAAGGAGATGACGCGGGTCACACGCAGCGGCGGCAGGATCGTCATGGGCAACTGGATTCCCGGTGATCCGACCCTGGTCGCACAGGTTCTGAAAACCAGCGCGGCCTACACGCCACCGCCTCCTGAAGGATTCATCAGCCCGATGACCTGGGGGACCGAGGAGACCGTCCGCGAGCGGTTCGAAGCCGCCGGGGTACCCGCCGAGAACATCACCTGCGAACGCGGGACTTACATATTCCGACGCCAGGGTCCGCCGCAGGAGCTTTTACACACCTTCAAGCATTACTACGGGCCGACGATGAATGCCTTCGAGGCTGCCGACAAGGCCGGACGCGCCGATGCGCTTGAAGCCGAACTAATCCGCCTGTTCAGCGCGCACAACCTTGGTGGAGAGAGCGACACCGAAATCCCCGCGACGTTCCTCAGGGTCACAGTGCATAAGCCCTGATAGAACTGGGTCGGCCTTATTCATTGAATGTCGTTGCCAACGTCCGCTGTTGGTCGAGCGTGGCAAAAACCCTGGCCGAATAGCGGCAGCTATTATTCGGGCAACAAACAGGACCGCGTTCCGTTGTTCCACCATGGGCGGCGGGAGAGAAAAAAATGCGCGCGATCTCAATTGGCCTGGTTTTGGCAGCTACTGTAGCAGTGGCCGCCCCTGGAAATGCCCAGTCCCCAGAGGCCGGCTCTCCGACCGTTGTGCGGGCGGGTGACGAAGCCCTGACCTGCGATCAGATGGCTGATGAAGCGGCCACATTGAGTGCCAACATGGGCGAATCTGGCGGAGGCGGATTGCTGGGGAGGATCGTGGGCGTCGCGCGTGTCGGAGCGGCGATGGCTGTGCCGGCGGCAGGCTTGGCAATGGCGGGGGCCGATGCGTTGGCCGCATCAAGCAGAGAGCGTCAGGATGCCAAGGCCGATGGTGAAAGGGACCGCTGGAACTACCTGAACGGCCTGTATGCTGGAAAGGGCTGCGGCGAACCCCAAGAGGCTGTCATTGTACCCACACCGGCAACCGCCCCGGTGGCGCAAGATCCGCTTCCGGCCGTCCGACCTCGGATACGACCCGGCTCTTTGCCCAACTAGCCAAAGCTTCCCGACACAACGGTTGGGCTGGCAGTGGTTGTTCGTGAACAGTGTGCTTTGGGGTCTGAGGTCACGAGGCGACGACCTGGTGCGTAGCATCCCGAAACAGGCCGGGACCGAGTACGTCGCCTTTCCAAGGCTGGCCGGCCCGCACACTATGACAGTGTCCTGGTCGTGAGGTTTTGACACCTGACCTCCGTACTAGCTACAAAAAGCCGATGGCAAAAGACACTGAAGAGACTCAGCTCGACGTGGCGGTCGTCCCTCACGCGCTAGGACAAACTCGGTCAGAGCACATGGACGAAAAGGTCGTGAGGAAGGTCGCGAGGGCGTGGCAGACACGAAAAGCGACCTCTCAGGATTGAGACGCCAAGCGGCCAGCAATGCTGGATCATGGCTGACCTCTTCGGCCGCTCCAAAAATCGCATACCGTCCGGAGCCGCACGACGCTCACCAATATTTAGCCCAAAGACCCCACCACTTGGATTTGCCGGGTAACCTGCCCCGATGCTCTGTCACGCTCTTTGTGCACTCGCCGTCCTTGCCCCGGCGTCGACCACCGATCCCCTCGTTGGTCGCGCGTCGGTCATCGATGGTGACACGGTCGAGATCCGCGGCCGGCGGATTCGGTTGTGGGGCATCGATGCGCCTGAAAGGCGGCAGACCTGTACCAAAGACGGGGAGATCTACCGGTGTGGACAAGCCAGCGCGACCAACCTCACAGACCTGGTGCAGAACTATCCAGTGACCTGCGTACCCAAGGCGCGCCCTGATCGCTACCGGAGGATCATCGCAACCTGCACAGTCACCGTTCCCCCTGGAGAAGGTCCCGGACAACTGGCCGGGTCATCCAACACCCATGATCTGGGCGCGTGGCAGGTGTTGTCGGGATATGCGCAGGATTGGCCCCTCTACTCCGGTGGTGCCTACCTGATCCATGAAGCCCTGGCTGAAGAGCACGAAGCTGGCATGTGGTCTGGAGAGTTCCAAAAGCCTTGGGAGTGGCGCTGCAGGTGAGTTACCCCATCACGCCAGACAGCCGGTACTTCGTTGTTCGCAGCCGCCTATGGCGCACCTCACGGCCTGACTTGGATCCTGGAGAGCGCCAGCACCGGGTCGATGAGCTGATGTCGGCAAGAAGGGCCGTCAGGACGGCTAAGGAAACAGGCGGAGGGATGGCTGATGCCCGACGCAGAGTGAACAGTACCAAGGTCGCTCTGGGTGAGCGAGGACCAGTCTGGTGGGATGACGGCGCACCAGACCTCAACCGTCATTTGGCGAAGAACACCGTCTATGCAGAGTGGTTCGAGGCCTTGGTGTAACGTGCCTTCGGAGTGGAGGGGGAAATAAGCCTCTGGTATGGTCGCTGAGTAATAAGCCGCATCTGCCTCCCAATGGTCAAAACAGCAGAACGCCGGCCCCCGTGAGAAGCCGGCGTCTGTCGTTCAGTGCGCGTTCTATGAGCGGGGCGCAGGTGCCAGCTCAACGTGCGCGGGGTTAGGCGTCAGGTCGAGCATCGCGCCCGAACCCGCATCTGTCTGCTCTCACAAGCGATCTAGCCACCACAGGAGCGGCGCTTACCGCCTTGGTTGCCCCCAGATGGCCAGGACCAGCAACCCTTTCCGATACTTTGCCAACTCGCGGGAGGCGATCCGGACGGCGATAATGGACGTCAAGTATCCGCTGTCTTTGCGGAACGTAGAAAGAATACTCGAAGCGCGACATCACCGTTTGATTGACCACCCGGCGTCCCGCGCCCGTGCCTCGACCGCGCCGTCCGCAGTCCCGCCCTCAATCAGCGCATCTACCGCCGCCAGTACGGGCTCGGGGGTGTCGACGGACGCCGTTCGCACGTCGCCGTCCTTCGTCAGGGGAGCCAGGACATTGATCCCCCAGCCGGCCCCGCTGCGGCAGGCCAACCCAGCCACCCCAGCCTGGCCCGCACGGAAGGTGCGGCACCAGCGGCCATCGGCGTCCTGAAACGTCAGGCCTACAGCCCGGCCCTGAGGATCGTCACCCTCGGCCGCCAGCCGCTCGTCCAGCACATGGACAAGGCTACCGTCGATGATCGTTCCGTTGCGGCCTACAGTCACAGCACCGGAGTCGCCGTAAGACATCAGCGGCCCGACCAGCACCCCGCCGAAGAAGGCCGCGGTCGCCAGTCCGCCCCACAGCGCCGCACGGCGCGGCGCGAACGCCTCGGTCAGGACTGACGCGAACCGCGCGGTCAGACCCGGCGAACTCGGCGGACCCGCCCGAATCAACCGCGCCAGATCGCGATCACGAGGGTCGGACACGATGGGGAACGCGTCCCGAACGACGCCGCGCAGCCGCGCCGCGACCGCCAATCGCGCTGCAAGCGCCGGATCCGCTGCAGCCGCCGCGTCGATCGCCGCAGCTTGGTCGGGCGACAGATCGCCGTCGATCCGGCGCATCAGGATGTCGTCGTCGTATCGGGTCATCCCGTTATCCCTTGTTCGGCCAAGACTTGAATCAGGGTCTGGCGGCCGCGGACCAGGCGGCTGGTCAGTGTTCCGGCCGGAACGCCCAGAACCTGAGCCGCCTCGGCGTAGGAGAGGCCTTCGATCAGAACCAAGGCGACCGCGTGTTTCTGGTCGTCAGGCAGGGCGTGGATCGCGTCGCGCACTGCCCAGGCATCAGCGATCAGGGCCTCATCCGCCCGGCCTGTGTCGGCCACACGTGCGGTGGCGTCGTCCTCTGGCGTGACCACCCGGCCCCAACGCTGGGCCGAGCGCCCCTCGTCTATGGCGATACGTCTCATGATGGTGAAGGTCCAGCTGTCGAGCCGCGTTCCGACCCGGAACCGTGCGCGCGAAGCCAGCGCCCGCTCGACCGTCTGCTGGACCAGATCTTGCGCCTGCGCATCCTGGGACTGCAGCACCCGAGCAAAGCGGCGAAGGCGCGGGAGAAGCTCCACAAGCCCCGTTTGAAAATCGTCCAAGCGTCTGCCTCGTCCATGGGGATGAAACGAGCGGCCCCGGTCGTTTCATCCATCGCATACGCACGCCGAACGCGCTTTTATGCAAGCACCCGATTGGAGAGGCCTCTTGCGTTCACCCATACCCATCGCCGGATGGATCGCCATCGCCGCTATGGCTGTCGCAGCGCCCGCAGTGGCGCAAATCGCCCTGCCAGGCGGAGGCGGCCTGGCGCAGGTCCTGCCCCGAGTGACCGATCGGCTGCCGCTGGGAGAGGGCCGGCTTGATGGCTTGGCGGGCGAACTGATCGATACGGCGCTTAAGGCCCCGGAACGGCTGGGTCGGCTTGTGCGCCAATCGCGCGGTGCCCTACAGGCAGACCCCGAAGGCTGGCCGGTGGTGTCAGATGAAATCGTGGTCGTCGGCCTGAGCGATGCGGCCCGCGCCCGGGCCTTTTCAGCCGGTTTCACGGTCGTTAGAGAGGATCGGCTGGAGGCTTTGAATCTTTCCTCCGTTGTCTTTGCCCCGCCACGCCGCCAGCCTCTGCACCGCGCCCTGCGCCGTCTGCGCGAGATCGCGCCCGGCGCGGAGGCGACCCTTAATCACGTCTACGCCCCAGCAGGGATGGCAACCGCCACCGCAAACCCGCCGGCGGCTCCCCTGCTCACCTCAACCGCACAAAGCGGCATCGCCCGCCTCGGCCTCATCGATACAGGCGTTGAAGCAACGCATCCGGCCCTTGCGGGATCAAGCATCGAGCAGCGGGGGTTCGCGGGGCCGGCTCGGATGGGCAGTCACGGCACTGCAGTCGCCTCACTTATGGTCGGCCGCTTCGGCGCGTTTCGAGGTGGGGATCCCGGCGCGGCCCTGAAGATCGCCGATATTTACGGCGGCCGACCAGCAGGCGGATCTTCGACCGCTTTGGCCGAGGCCCTGGCCTGGATGGTGGAACAACGCGTCCTGGTCGTGAACGTCAGCCTGGTCGGACCACGCAACATCTTGGTGGAACGGGCCGTTGCCGCAGCCCAGTTGAGGGGCGTCATTGTAGTCGCTGCAGCAGGCAACGACGGCCCGGCTGCTCCACCTCTTTATCCCGCCGCCTATCCAGGCGTCATCGGAGTGACGGGCCTTGGTGGCCGAGACCGGCCCTTGCCTGAAGCCGCCAGAGGCTCACAGGTCGACTTCGCTGCCCCAGGTGCCGACATGGCCGCAGCGGGAGCCGCTGGGAGCTGGATAACGGTGCGTGGCACCTCGTTCGCGTCGCCCTTGGTCGCGGGATTGATCGCACATGAGGGAGGCGGGGTCGCCGGAGTTGAAATCGTCGCTCGAAGCGCACGCGACCTGGGAACCCCTGGTACGGATCCCGTCTATGGGCGGGGCATGGTCGCCGGCGACCGCCGTGTCGCACCCGCGGCTATGGGCGCACGCGGCCGTTTGTAGAAAAAGTTTGGGCCGCTGGATGATACCCGCCAGGCCGGTCGTTGGACCTGTGAGGGCGCATCGCCCGCAACTTTGACGCAGGAGACATCAAGATGAAATCGGCTCTGATGACCGCGACGATTGCCGCAGCCCTAGTTCTGGCAAGCACCTCCCAAGCCCAGATTCTCGGCGGCGGGGGTGGCCTGACTGGCGCTCTGGGTGGAGGCCTGGGCAACGGTCTGGGCGGCACCCTCGGCGCGAGTGGCGGGCTGACCGGCTCGCTGGACGGCTCAATGATCCGGGACCGGGCGACCGGTGCAGTTTCCGGGGTACAGACCCGGGCTCAGCGCGCTCAAGCGCGCGCCACGGCGGCGGCTGAGCGGACCCGGGCCCGCGGAGCGGGGGCCTTGTCGACTATGGAGGGTCTGGCGTCCTCGAGCACTGCTGCAGCCTCGGGCTCGACGTCTGGAATGACCTCGAGCTCCAACGGGCAATCCTCGGGCGAAGCAACCAGCGCGTCCAGTGGTGCGGGCTGGCCCGGTGAAAACGGTCTGTTGATTTCCGGGTCCGCCGATGGTTCGGGCGGCCTGATGCGGACCGCGCCCACTGCGAGTGAATCTAACAACGACGCTGCGCCGCCCGCCAACCGCAGCGCTTCCAGTGACACTGCGGCAAGCAACTCGGCCACTGCAAGTCGGCACGGCGTTTCAGCCTCTTTGGCGACCAACGCTTCGGGTCGTGCCGGTAGCGTTCAGTAATCGAACGACATTGCGCAATGGTGGCTAGGGCCAGCCAACATGCCCTCCGCCCCGTCAGCTTTTCTGGCGGGGCGGTAGCGATCGTGTAGGTCGCAAGGGCCAAGAGAGGCAGCCGCCATCATCGGGCGTGATAAGGAAGGGCTGCCTGCCTCATCCGTCACGCTCAGACAGGTCGGGGCATCTTTCGCCTTTTCGGAGCGAACATAGCGCCAAGCTATGATCAGGGCATGCCAGATGGAGCTCCGCAGGACTGGCTTGCGTTTGCCCACCATCAGGACTGTGCAAACGGTATCCGAAGGCCTGCCCACTCAGACCAATCCAGGTGCTGGCACGCTACGTCACTGAGATGTCCCTTCCGGATGATCATCGTTGCCTGAGCTGGCGCTGGCCTCGGGTTCGATTGGTCCCCCTAGAGGAACCTCCGGCGCTGCAATCTCGGCGCGATCGAGCCGATGGATCGCGGCGGCGAGTTTGTGGCGCATCTGGGCGGGGCGTCGCCACGGTCTCAGGCTGTCCGCCGCCGAGATAGGGTCACCCAGGTGGTGCATCGCGATGAAGTTGGACAAGGCCCCATGGGAGCGCGAGCGCAGAGGTTGCAGGCGCACTCGTCCCTTAGCTCGAAGAACTTCAATCCCTCCACCCAGGCTTCCCGCATGGCTGACGGCGTCTCCCACTTCGTCGCCTTCGCACCCCAGCCAGTGGGCTACCAGACGATCGCGAAATTGGGACACGCAGGCGCGACCGTTCCCGTCCGCGGCTTTCCCTCCGTCCAGCGTCAAATCGCACTCAGTATCAAACCCCTCCGAACGATTGTTGACGTTGCTGGAGCCGACCCGGACGTAGCGGTCGTCGATGACGGCGAGCTTCGCGTGAACGATGATGATCTGATCGTTGGCCGTAACCGGACTGTAAGCCCTAAATCGCCCATACCCATCGGCGTCCTCGAGCCGCTTCAGGAACACCGATCGAGTCTTGTCCATCGTCATCTGATCGAACCAGCTTGGTGAGTGCTGGGTCGAAACAAGTACCACCTCGGGACCGTCCGGTTCCCCGAGCCGCTGGGCCAGCGCTTCGGCGACAATTGGAGATGTGAAATACTGGTTTTCGAGGTAAATCGTCGACTTTGCCGAGGCTATGGCGGCAAGGGTCGCGGTCTCGCCCTCCCGGACTTCCGGATAGTCGCGCCATGGTGCCTGGGTCCTGGAAAGTCCAACCGGAACGTCTCGAAAGTCAGGCACGACACCGGCGGGCCAGGCGTCGTGGGCTACCGGCAAGGTCAGGGGAAGCGCCAACTCGGTTGCTCGCTTCCAGCGGTCACGGAATAGTTGGCCCAAGCTGACGGCCGGCGGTCCATCGACCATGGCCATCACCTCGTGGCGACAGTCATAGCAGGGCGAACCTCGCTGGGATTTGGCGCGCCGCGGATCGGGATGGAGGTGTTCGGGGCTGTCCCAGCGATCCGGTCCGATGTCGCAACTGCCGCAAAAGGCGACGGAGTCATCTACGATGACTGCTTTCTGGTGGTGCGATGCCCCCAGGGGCAAAGTCCCATCCAAACGAAAGTCGACACGCGTCCCCGCGAAGAACCGGTGGCTGCGCAGTGGAAAGAATCTCTGCGTCGCCGCCACGGGAAGTGGCGATTTCCAGCAGAGGATACGGATATCGAGTTCCGGCCTGAGCTCCGACATCGACCTCAGGAATCTACCTATGGATTCCGGCTCGGAGTCGGGTCCGTCCGGCGCATGGTCTAGGACTGTATCCGGGTCAAAAGCCCAGTTGAGGAAGTGGATCGTGCGCGTGGCCCGGAGCATGGCTCCCTTGGCGGCAGCCAAATAGGGTTCCATATCCAACAGCAACGTAGCCCGGGGTGCCCTCTCCACGCGCCAGCAGGTCGATCCAGCTTCCAGCATGTCGTTCATTTTCCTTGCTTGCTGTCTGTTTTACTTTGCAACCGTGGAGCACCCGGCTTACGCGCCGCCAGGCGAAAAGGCACGGGCCCCAGCCCACGTGTCCAACGTGCAAGTCAATCACCACATTCACGATTGCCTCGGCTGCCAGTGCCAGCTGAGCCAAACACACCGTTCGACATGCCTGCGCGCTAGCGGTTATTCTTTCGAATGACCAATCCCAGGGCACGCGATATCGATCTTTTAACGCTGGCGCTCGACTCCTTGCTCGACGCCGTGGTGGTTATCGATCGTCACGGCGACGTTCTCGCCTGGAACCCCATCGCCGAGGCGACTTTTGGGTGGACCGCCTCGGAAGCAGTAGGTCATTCCATGAGCGACCTAATCGTCCCGCCCCATCACCGGGAGGGCCATTCCCAAGGTATGGCGCGCTTCCTGAACACTGGGATCGCCCATGTGATTGGTCGACGAATCGAGATTTCCGCCGTCGATCGGGGCGACCGCGAGTTTCCAATCGAACTGTCGATCGTGGCTCTACAGCTGGATGACGAGACTGTTTTTATCGGGTTTCTGCGGGATATCTCTGCACGGGTCGCGGCTGAGGCGAGAGATCGTTTCATGCTGGAACTTACGGAACTGCTCCGCCTGCCCAACACGACCGCGACCCTACAGGGCGCGTGTCAGCTGTTAGGCGCCCATTTTGGCGTGAGCCGAGTGGGCTACGGGCACCTAGATCCGGTGGACAACACCTTCGATTACGACGTTTGCTGGACAGACGGCCAAGTTCCTCCGTTGCTGGGCCGGTTTCCGGCGTAGGCCTTCGGAGCCAAAATCGTTGCTCGATTGATGGCTGGTCACACCGTCGTGGTCGAGGATTTGCTGGAGGACCCGCTCAGCGATGAGGCCGTAACGCGACAGACGGCCAACGACGTTGATACTCGTGCCATTCTGGTCGTGCCCTTCGTCCGCGATGGGCGGCTCCGGACTATTGTCTATTTGAATGACGCCCGTCCTCGGTCTTGGACGGCCGCCGAGATGGTTTTCATGCAGGACGTGGCAGAGCGGACCCGCCAGACGATCGAACGCGAGGCCGCCGAGCGGGCACTGCAAGAGCTGAACGTCACTCTGGAGGCGCGGGTCGAGCAACGGACGGCGGAGCTGGCCCGGACCGAGGAGCAGTTGCGCCAGGCTCAAAAAATGGAGGCCGTCGGACAACTCACGGGTGGTGTGGCCCACGACTTCAACAATTTGCTGACCATCATCGGTTCGTCAGCAAACTTCCTGCAGCGGCCGAACCTGCCGGAAGACCGCCGCCTGAAGTATCTCGACGCCATCGTCCAAACCGTCGAGCGCGCGACACGGCTAACCAGCCAGCTCCTTGCTTTCGCTCGCCGGCAACCGCTGAACCCAGAGCTGTTCGAGGTCCATGACCAGGTCGCAGTGATTATCGACCTTATCCGCCCCCTTGTGGGACCCAATGTCGAAATCCGGCCCCCGGGGGCCTACGAACGACCTCATTGCATCAGGGCGGATCGGGGGCAGTTCGAAACCGCGCTCGTAAATCTGGCCGTGAATGCCAGGGACGCAATGGAGGGCGCGGGCACGCTGATCTTCGCTGTCGCGATTGAAGACCGCTCAGGGAATGGCGAACCTAACGAACCGTATGTCGGCGTGTCGGTGACCGACACGGGCTGTGGCATACCGGAGGAAAATCTGCAGTCTATTTTCGAACCCTTTTACACGACCAAGGAGGTGGGAAAGGGGACAGGCCTTGGACTTAGTCAGGTCTTCGGGTTCGCCAAGCAATCGGGTGGCGAGGTTCGTGTCGCAAGCCGGGTCTCGGTTGGGACCACTTTTACGCTCCTCTTGCCCTTGGTCGATCGAACGAACGACGATGACCAGCCCATCGGCACACAGGAGCCAGCTGCCTTAGCCAAGGGGCTCAGGATTCTCGTTGTCGAAGACAACAGAGACGTGGGTGCGTTCGCCACAGAAATGCTCCACGATTTGGGCTGCACGACCGAGTGGTTTATCGACGCGCGTTCTGCTTTGGCCCGGCTAGCGCAAGGGGCAGATGATTTTGACGCTGTGTTCTCCGATATCGTTATGCCAGGAATGACTGGCCTTGAACTCGCGGCGCAGATCGGACGCGATCACCCGCACCTTCGTATCGTGCTGGCCAGCGGATACAGTTCTGCCCTAGCTGACAGCGAGACGCTAGAGCACGTAGTGATCAGGAAGCCCTACACTCTATGCGACTTGGCCAATGCGCTCGCACAGGCCCTGATTCCGAACTGACCAATGGATGAACCTGTCTCAAAACCTTGAGCTCATCGGCCGCAGTTGTCGCAGCCGTTCTCCGCTCGACAACATAACTCTCTGAAAGCGCCACGTAGGAGCCCGCACAATGGATTGGCCGGCCCTGGGGTGGGCTGGCGTTCGCGTTTGGGGAACCGCTCAGATCGCGCCTCGATGAACCATGTCGAGCCCGACACCGCCGCTACGCTCATACTCTCTACGAGCGCCGGCTGCTCACGCCGCCAGATCCGACAGAACGGCTGCGATAAAGTGTTGATCGTGCGTCACGTCTTTGCGGGCGGCATAAACCAGACGATCCTCGACCCATCGACGAGCTTCGTTGGCCGGCAAACGGTCGCGCAACGCAGCGGCACGAGCCGGTGCCAGGTCGAAAGCCGTTGCCTTAGGGCCTGAAGCGATACGGGTGACGCCAGCCTCGGCGGCCAGGGCCGACAGCCGGGTTGTTGACAGCAGGCCTGCCACAGGGTCCGGCAACGGCCCGAACCGATCGGCGATCTCATCCTCCAGCGCCTCGACCTCGCCCGCCGACGCGACCCTAGCCAGGCGGGCGTAGAGATTAATGCGCATGGTCGCGTCGGGGATGTACTCGACTGGTAAGCAGGCAGCGGCGTCGACGCGGGGGTGCGGCAGGGCCTCGACCGGCGTCTCGCCTCGCGCGAGCCGTACAGCGCGCTCCAGCACCTGTTGATACAGAGCCGCGCCGATCAGCTTCATATGTCCGGCCTGGTCATCGCCGGCCAGATCGCCGCCGCCCCTGAGATCGAGATCGCGTGCGCTGATTGCAAAGCCGGACCCGAGACGGTCGAACGCCTCGAGCGTTGCCAGTCGGGCTAGGGTCCCCTCCCCCACCGCGTCGTCAGGCTCGGTTAAAAGATAGGCGAAACCCTGGGCCCGACCCCGACCGACGCGGCCGCGTAGCTGATGCAACTGCGCGAGTCCGAACCGGTCTGGTCGCCAGACTACGATGGTGTTGGCGCGCGGCACGTCTAGGCCGCTCTCGATGATGTTGGTTGCCAAAAGGATGTCACCCTCGCCGTCCGCAAACCCCACCATGGCGGCGTCGACATCAGCGACCGGCATTCTACCATGGGCCGTGCGCACGCTGAGTTCCGGAACAAGCCGGGCCAGGCGTGCGGTCATTGGCTCCAGATCCTCGATCCGGGGACAGACCACGAAGCTCTGGCCGCCGCGACGCTTCTCCCGCAGCAGGGCCGTTCTCAGGGACGCGCCGTCAAACTCGGTGAGCGTCGTGCGGATCGGCCGCCGCCGCGCCGGCGGACTGGCGATCACGCTGACATCCAGTAGGCCAACCAATGCACTCTGGAGCGTGCGCGGGATCGGCGTGGCGGTCATCGTCAAACAGTGGGCAGCGCGCGCCCGCAGACTGTCTTTCAACTTTGTGCCGAAGCGCTGCTCCTCGTCGATCACGACAAGGCCCAGATCGGCGAAGGCGATCGTCTCGGCCGCCAAGGCCTGGGTGCCGACCACGATGCGGATCGAGCCGTCGGCCAGGCCGGCCTTGACGGCGGCGGCTTCGGCCGGTTCCACGAGACGGGACAAGTGGGCGACCTGAAGTTCGGTATCCCGGAAGCGCCGCCGGAAGGTCTCAAAATGCTGGCGGGCCAAGACGGTTGTCGGGGCCGTGACCAAGACCTGGCGTCCCGCGAGGGTCACGGCGGCGGCGGCGCGCAGGGCGACCTCGGTCTTGCCGAAGCCGACGTCACCACACACCAGCCGGTTCATGGCCCGGCCGCCGGAAAGGTCCTCCATCACCGCAGCGATCGCCGCCGCCTGATCGACCGATTCCGGAAAGGGGAAGCCGGCAGCAAACCGGGCGTAGGCCTGACGCGGCGGCGTCATGGGCTCCAGACGCTCTGCGTCTCGCTCTGCCGCTACCTCGACCAGGCGCGCGGCTGTGCGGTCGATCTGGCTGCTGACCTCGGCGCGACGCCGCAGCCAGCCATCGGACCCGAGCCGGTCCAGGGTCAAGGCGGCGGGTTCGGACCCATAGCGCCAGATGCGGCCGAACTCTTCGACCGGCGCTAGCACGGTGGCACCCCCGTAGTAGCCCAGCCGGATGACGTCGCGCTCGAAGCCGTCGATCTCGATCCGCTCGAGCGCTTGGAGAACACCAAGGCCATGGTCCTCGTGGATGACCACGTCGCCGGGCCTGAGCTCGGGCTCGCCAATGACGCTCTCGGCGGCGGCGGTCCCCTGCGCCACCCGGCCGCCGAGGACGTCGCTGGCGGTGATTAGGGTGATGCCCAACTGCGGCGCGTCGAAGCCGACGCCCAGGTCGGCCTCGAGTGCGAGGACTTCCTCCGACGCGGCTTCGGTCATGTCGTGCCACGACGAGGAGGCTGGCGGCAGGTCCACCCCCTGCCGCTTCAACAAGCGCTGGATCATTTTAAGCTCAGGCCCGAGTCCCGAAATCACGACCCGCCGACCCTGTTCACGCCGTTCCTCGATGGCGTTCTTCAGCGCTCGGCCGGGGCTTTTGCGCAGGGCGTAGACTTCGGCCGCGGCCGCTTCGGCACCGGTATCGACCAAGGTCGCACGTATAAGAGCCTTTTCGGCCTCCTCGGTCGCAAGGTAGAGGCTGGTCGGCGTGGGCAGTCCGGTGCTGTCGCCGAACGTGCGCGCCGTGACATAGGCCTCGCGAACCTGATCGAGGAACTGGATACATCGGTCGCCGGCACCCGCCTCGGCGAGGATGACGGCGTCGGCGCAGAGATCGAACAGCGTCTGCAGCGGTCCGTCGGTATGGCCGAGCCGGTGTTCGCAACCCGGCTCGCGCGTTTCGTCGTCGGCAAGGTAGCGCTCAGAAGCCCCTCTGAGCGTCAAGGTTTCGACGTCCGTGTCGGACCGTTGCGACAGCGGATCGAACCACCGCATGGTGTCGATCCGGTCGTCGACGAGCGTCACGCGCACGGGCCGGGCCGCCGATGCGGGAAAGACATCGACGACCTCGCCCAAGATGGCGATCTCACCCGGCTCGTCGATGCGGTCGTCCACGACATAACCGGTGCGACGGGCGAACGCCTCGAGCACCTCGCGATCGAGCCGGTCGCCCGCTGTCAGAACGAAGGCCGCGTCGCGCGCCGCAAGGGGCGGCAGGCGCTGCATCGCCGCCTCCGGCGAGACCACCAAGATCTGCACGCCAGCGCCGTCGCGTCCTAACCGGACAAGGACCTCGAGGCGGCGGCCCTGACAGTCCCGCGACGGCGAGGCGTGGTCGTAGAGCAGGCAGTCCCAGGGCGGCAGGACCATTACCTCGGCCTCGACGCCCGCCATGGCTGCCAGCGCCCGGCCGAGTTCATCGGCTCGGGTTTCGCTGGTAGAGATAACCACGGTAAGCCCGGCCGTCGCCCCTCTTGCCGCGACAACTGCGGCCGTCAGGGCTGGACCCGGCCGCCTCGAAGCCCCCCTATCGGTCGCCTTCACGGCGGGAGCATCGATCAGCGCGGTTTCGCCGATGATCGTGTCGTTGGGTGTCTTAACCATGCGTACTGCCTCCGTCCGAAACAAACACAGGTGGCGGATGGCGGCTCCCAGGCCGCGTGGATTCTCCGCAGTTTCGGCATTTGGCCGGCGGAGCCTGTCGCTGGGTCGAACGTTGCAATGGCGATGGCCAAGCTCGCTTTTCCCGCCGCGCTCTCGCACGCGGCCAAAGTCGCCGCGCAACGTTTTCAGAATCTGGTCCCGAGCATTTCGAACCCGAACGCAGTGTCGGGTGCCGCCGAATTTGCAGCGCGCCTCGGATACGGCGCGCGGGGGTTCGTCTAGCCTCGGTCGGAGGCCTTGCCCTACTTTCAGCTCTCGATTTGGGCGGGCGGCTGGTCGGCACGCAGGGCGTCGCGATCTGGCTGGCGCAACAGCCGTTCGGGCGGGTGTGGCTTATCGCGCTGGGCCTTGGTCTGTGGGCTTTCGTCGGCTGGCGCATCGTCCAGTCCGTGTTCGACGCTGACAGGGAGGGAACCTCCTCGCGCGCCCTTCTGACCCGCGCCGGCCAGGCCCTGAGCGGCCTGTTCTATAGCCTGTTGGCTGGCGGGGTGTTCGAGCTGCTCGACGAAGCCGGCTCTCACATTGCATCTGAGGATGTCGCTGAGAACCGAGAGAAGGCGGCTACCCTGCTCGCGCTTCCGTTCGGCGACCTGCTGCTGATGGCGGTCGCGGTGGTTATAGCGGGCGTGGGTGTTGGCAATATCCTGAAGGGTGTTCACAGCGACTTCGCTGACACCCTCGCCTGCTCTCCGAAATGGTATCACCGGCTATCGATCTTGGCCAGGGCGGGGTATGTGGCGCGCGGCTTCGCCTATTTGCCGCTGGCCGTACTTGTCGGCCTGGCGGGCTGGTACACGCGGGCAGCCGAGGTCACCGGCATGGCGGGCTCGTTCCAGGCGTTGCAAAATCAGCCAGGCGGGTCGATCCTCCTCACCGCATGTGCCGCGGGTCTGATCGCATTCGGCGGCTTCGCCTTCGTAGAGGCTCGGTTTCGACGAATCCGCGCGCCGCGCGCGCTCGGCTAGCTCAAGCGATCCGACCTCACGCGGCTTCCTTGCCATCAAGGGCTAAGCGGCGGCAATGTTCGAGGTACGCCGCCTTGTGCACTGACAGCAGGTCGACGACCGAGCGCCAAAGCCAGCCCGGCGCGTCTAGTGCGCCCGAGGTCGAGGCGATCTCGCGCGCCCAAACGACGCGTCCGACGGCTTCAGTTGACGGCTGTGCGCCCGGCCCAGCACGGCACCAAGATAGGCGGAAAGGGCGACGGCGCGGTCGGGCCGCAGGGTGGCCAACTGGACCTTGAGGTCCTGAGGTGCCCGTTCGCGTAAAACCACGGTCCGGCCCATCAGACGGGCGGCCACCATCCGCTCACCGAGTTGAGGCGATATCGCACGTGCCGCTACCAGAGCCTAAGTCGGGACTCATCGTTTCGACCGTCGCTGGGCCTCCCCTGTGCGATGGAAGGGCCGATGTCATCGACACCGAGACGCCTGCGGAAAATGAGTCCTGAAGAGCAGCTGTCGGAGGTCGAGAAACGCCCTGACGTCCGATGTGGACTTACGGGATATCTGGACTTCAGGACTTGATCCCCAAGCCTGGCCTTCATGCGGTCGAACCTGGGATGGCCAAGGCAGATTCAAGTGCTTGACGACGGCTGGGTCCTCAGCGGCAATCAGCACAAAAGTCCGGAAACGCGGTTCAGGACGATGCAGGACGTTTCAGCGAAATGCGCAGAAACTGCCCCAGTACTGCCCCAGTAGACCGAACTCGCTCCGTTTACGGAGCATATTTTCTCCCTAACATCAGGATAACTGGCTGATATTGAGAGGAAATTACGGTAGGCGGCGACGGGTTCGAACCGCCGACCCTCTCGGTGTAAACGAGATGCTCTGACCAGCTGAGCTAGCCGCCCTTACCGTCGGGAACCGGCCTTGTGCCCTGTGCGGGTCAGCCGTTCAAGACGCTTTTCAGTCCTTCGCCGACGCGGAACTTGGCCGTTCGGGAAGCCGGACGGGCGATGGCCTCGCCGGTGCGGGGGTTGCGGGCGACGCCGGCCTTCCGATCGACGGCGACGAAGGCCCCGAAGCCGGTCAGGCGGACGTCATGACCCTGGCGCAGCGAATCCGTGACGCCGTCGGTGAAGGCCTCAAGCGCCAGCTTGGCCTGATCGCGGCTGATGTCGGCGGCGGCGGCCATGGCCGCGATCAACTCGGTCTTGGTCATGCGAATGCCCTTGCTGTTCGGCGCCTCGGAGCACCGCACTGATCCCTGCCCCCGAGGAAACTAAAGGGCGCCTTTGGGCTCGCGTCAAAAGGGAAACGCGGCCCGGGAGGGCCCGGACCGCGCTTTTCGTACTTAATGCCCCGAAACGGGACAGCGTCAGTGGCTGACGACCGTGCCGTCCGGAGCGTTCGGAGCCGGGGCCGGGGTCAGGGGCTCGGCGACCTCGTCCCATTCGACGGGGGTCAGGGCTCCGACCAGGGCCCATTTCAATGCTTCGTCCGCCGTCGAGATCGGCACGATCTCCAGCGCGTTCTTCACATTGTCGGGCACGTCGGCCAGATCCTTCTCGTTCTCCTGAGGGATCAGCACCGTCTTGATGCCGGAGCGCAGGGCGGCAAGCAGTTTCTCTTTCAGGCCCCCAATGGCGGTGACGCGACCGCGCAGGGTGATCTCGCCGGTCATGGCGATGTCCTTGCGGATCGGCACGCCCGACAGGACGCTGACCATGGCCACCGTCATGGCGACGCCGGCGGACGGACCGTCCTTGGGCGTGGCGCCGTCCGGCACGTGGACGTGGATGTCGGTCTTTTCGAACACCGGCGGCTTGACGCCGAAGGTCAGCGACCGCGCCCGGACGTAGGAGGCGGCGGCCGAGATGGATTCCTTCATCACGTCCTTCAGGTTGCCGGTCACGGTCATGCGACCACGGCCCGGCATCTTGATGGCCTCGATGGTCAGAATCTCGCCGCCGAACTCGGTCCAGGCCAGGCCGGTGACGATGCCGACCTGATCTTCTTCGTCCGTCTCGCCGAAGCGGAACTTCTGAACGCCCGCGTATTTGGCCAGCTTCTCGGCATCGACCGTGATCGACAGGGTCTTTTCCTTGGACATCTCGCGCACGGCCTTGCGGGCCAGACCGCCCAAGGCGCGTTCCAGCGAACGGACACCGGCTTCACGGGTGTAGTAGCGGATTAGGTCGCGGATGGTGTCTTCCGGCACCACGAACTCGGCCGGGGTCAGGCCATTGTCCTTGGTCACCTTGGGCAGGACGTGACGCTTGGCGATCTCGACCTTCTCGTCCTCGGTGTAGCCACTGACCCGGATGATCTCCATCCGATCCATCAGGGGCTGGGGCATGTTCAGGCTGTTGGCCGTGGTCACGAACATGACGTTGGACAGGTCGTAGTCGACCTCCAGATAGTGGTCGCCGAACGCATTGTTCTGTGCCGGATCCAGCACCTCGAGCAGGGCCGAGGACGGGTCCCCACGCCAGTCGGCGCCCAGCTTGTCGATCTCGTCCAGCAGGATGAAGGCGTTGGTCGTCTTTACCTTCTTCATCGACTGGATGATCTTGCCGGGCATGGAGCCGATATAGGTCCGGCGGTGGCCCCGGATTTCGGCCTCGTCGCGCATGCCACCCAGGGACATGCGGACGTACTCACGGCCCGTCGCCTTGGCGATGGATTTGGCCAGGGACGTCTTGCCGACGCCGGGAGGTCCGACCAGGCACAGGATCGGACCTTTCAGCGAGTTGGTGCGAGCCTGCACGGCCAGATACTCGATGATCCGTTCCTTGACCTTCTCCAGACCGTAGTGATCCTCTTCCAGGATGGCCTCGGCGGCGTCTAGGTTGATGGCTTTCTGCTTGGCCTTGCCCCACGGGATCGACAGCAGCCAGTCGAGGTAGTTCCGCACCACCGTCGATTCGGCCGACATCGGGCTCATGTTGCGCAGCTTCTTGACCTCGGCCTCGGCCTTGGTGCGGGCCTCCTTGGACAGGCGCGTCTTGCGGATGCGCTTCTCCAGCTCCATGACCTCGTCACGCGCGTCGTCGGTCTCGCCCAGCTCGCGCTGGATCGCCTTCATCTGTTCGTTGAGGTAATATTCGCGCTGGGTCTTCTCCATCTGGCGCTTCACGCGCGAGCGGATCTTCTTCTCGACCTGCAGGACGGAAATCTCGCCCTCCATCAAGCCGTAGACCTTCTCCAGCCGCTTGGGCACGTCGATGGTTTCCAGCAGGCCCTGCTTGTCGGCGATCTTGACCGACAGGTGGGCGGCGACCGAGTCGGCCAGCTTGGACGGATCGGTGATCTGGGGGATCGAACTCAGGGCCTCGGGCGGCACCTTCTTGTTCAGCTTCACATAGTTCTCGAACTGCTCGACGACGGCGCGCAGCAGGGCCTCGGACTGGGCCGGCTCGCCCGGTTCGTCGGCGATGGCGACGGCCTCGGCCTCGAAATACTCCTCGCGGTCGGTGAAGCGGGTCAGGCGGGCGCGGCTCTTGCCCTCGACCAGCACCTTGACCGTGCCATCGGGCAGTTTCAGCAGTTGGAGGACGGTGGCCAGCACCCCGACCGGATAGATGGCGTCTGGCGTCGGATCGTCATCGACGGAGTTCTTCTGGGTCGCCAGCAGGATCTGCTTTTCGCCCTTCATGATCTCGTCCAGGGCGCGAACCGATTTCTCGCGTCCGACGAACAGGGGCACGACCATGTGCGGGAAAACCACGATGTCCCTCAGAGGCAACACGGGCAGGGTCTTGATGTCAGTCATTCTCGGTTACTCCCGGGCCATTGGAGATCTCCGGCCCGCCGCAGCGAAAGGCCCCGCGACATGCAGCGACCCCTCAGAAACGGCCCGTCCAGTGTGACGGCGTTCGGGTGAGTATGTGGTTGCATCGCACCAAGGTTCAAGCGTGACTGCGGATTGGTCCGTGGAAAGCATGATTTGGTGGTTGAGGGTGTGGTTCGTGATCGCGTGGGGAGGCGATTTTGGAGGCTTAGAGCGAGAGATGTCTGTGGACTGTGATTAGTGGTTGGTGATTTGTGATTGTCGCATCATCGACGGCAGGCCCATGGCGCGCGGCAGAGACCGCTGCCCGATAGGGCAATCACAAATCACCAACCACTAACCACCCGCCACACACGGCTCTACGCCCTCACGCGCCGATGCGCTGAAGTGATGGGGAAGTGGGCGGAGCCTGGGCGATCGCCCGGAACCGAAGGAATGCCCCGTGCTTTCGCCGTAGGGGCTGAAATGTTTTCGGCTTTCGCCTGAGGCTCCGCCGCGACCGGTTCGCTCGAGCGTTTCGGGGAGGGTTTCGTACAGCCTGCCGGGGGTCTTCAATCCCCTGCGCTTGTCGCCGTTTAGACCCGGTCGAAACGAAGCCCGAGGCGGGCGGGAGGATACAGGCCTCCCGGGCTCCACGGTTTCGCCGTGGACAGCCGCATCGTCGCCGGTTCGCTCTCCACAGGCTCCAGGTCATCGCCGGGCCAGGGTCCGTCACCGTTGAACGACACGGTATACCCGCTCGATCGCTCCCGCCGCGACGTCCGGGTCCTGGGCCCAGGACGCCTTCCCCTCCGCGACGGGACAGGGTGAAGCATAGCCGATGCGGGGACCTGGGCGCGAAGATCGCCGGTGCTCGGCGTCAGAAGCGGTCGTACCCTTGGTCCGGCAAGGGGTTGGGTCGGGCGAGATTCGCAAGT
This sequence comes from Brevundimonas sp. NIBR10, assembly GCF_027912515.1. Taxonomy (NCBI): domain Bacteria; kingdom Pseudomonadati; phylum Pseudomonadota; class Alphaproteobacteria; order Caulobacterales; family Caulobacteraceae; genus Brevundimonas; species Brevundimonas sp. NIBR10. The sequence continues at coordinate 2,004,654 of NZ_CP115464.1, read as the reverse complement.
TGGAGGCCTTGGACAAGCCGTCTCCTCTGCTCATTCCGCCAGGACAGGAGTCTGGAGACGCCGTGAGGCTGTCCCTCTCCCATGGGGAGAGGGCTTGAGCGCACGGCGGCGCAGCCGTCGTTCTTGCGCGAAAGGGTGAGGGGTGAGTGGTTCAGTCGGCGCCAGCCGTGTCACCGTCCGTGCGACGGCTTCGCCGACAGACAGGCCCGACCCTCATCCGTCCGCTTCGCGGCCACCTTCTCCCAATGGGAGAAGGGAAGAAACGCCGCAGTCGCTGGCTTTAGCGACGGCCCAGGAATCAGGCCCTAACCGCACCCCGTGCCGCATCGACACCCAGCGCCTTGAGCGCGGCGGCGGCGATCTGGTCGGCGTTGAGGCCGGCGGTGGCGTACATGGCGGCGGGGTTGTCCTGGTCCTGGAAGACGTCAGGCAGGTGGAGGGTGCGGATCTTCAGCCCCGTATCCAGTGCGCCCTTCTCGGCCAGGAGTTGCAGCACAAAGGCCCCGAAGCCGCCCATGGCCCCCTCCTCCACCGTGATCAGGGCCTCATGCTCGCGGGCCAGGCGCAGGATCATCTCGGCATCCAGAGGCTTGGCGAAGCGGGCGTCGGCGACGGTGGCGGAGATGCCGTGGGCGGCCAGCAGGTCGGCGGCCTTCAGCGATTCCTGCAAGCGGGTGCCCAGCGACAGGATGGCGACGGCCGTGCCCTCGCGCACGATGCGGCCGCGACCGATCTCCAGCGGGGCCGAGAGTTCGGGAATCTCGACGCCGACACCGTCGCCGCGGGGATAGCGGAAGGCGCTGGGCCGGTCGTCGATCTCGCAGGCGGTCGCGATCATGGCGGCCAGGTCGGCCTCGTCTGCGGCGGCCATCAGGACCATGCCCGGCAGCGCGCCCATGTATCCGATGTCGAACGATCCCGCGTGGGTCGCGCCGTCGGCCCCGACCAGACCGGCCCGGTCCATGGCGAAACGGACCGGCAGTTTCTGGATCGCCACGTCGTGGACGACCTGATCGTAGCCGCGCTGAAGGAAGGTCGAATAGATGGCGCAGAAGGGCTTCATCCCGTCCGCGGCCAGGCCGGCGGCGAAGGTCACCGCATGCTGTTCGGCGATGCCGACGTCATAGGTGCGGTCGGGGAAGGCTTGGCCGAACAGGTCGAGGCCGGTGCCGCTGGGCATGGCGGCGGTGATGGCGACGATGGTCGGATCGCGCTCGGCCCGCTTGATCAGCTCAGTGCCGAACACCTTGGTGTAGCTGGGGGCGTTGGAGACCGATTTCGACTGCTTGCCCGAGACGACGTCGAACTTGACCACCGCATGCAGTTTGTCGGCGCTGCTCTCGGCCGGGGCGTAGCCCTTGCCCTTCTGGGTCACGACATGGACGACGACGGGCCGGTCGGTGATGGCGGCGGCGTTCCTGAGGATCGGGACCAGGTTGTCCATGTCGTGGCCGTCGATCGGCCCGATGTAGTAGAAGCCCAGTTCCTCGAAGAAGGTGCCGCCGGTGACCATGCCCCGGGCGTATTCCTCGGCCTTGCGGGCCGCCTCGCGGAACGGACGCGGCATGTGTTCGGCGACCTTCTTTCCGAACTGGCGGAAGTTCTGGTAGGCGCCGCCCGAGACCTGTTTGGCCAGATAGGCGCTCATCCCGCCGACCGGGGGCGCGATCGACATGTCGTTGTCGTTGAGGATGACGGTCAGCTGGCCGGTGGTCTCGGCGGCGTTGTTCATCGCCTCATAGGCCATGCCGGCCGACATGGAGCCGTCGCCGATGACCGCCACGACCTTGTTGGTCTCGCCCTTCTGATCGCGCGCGGCACAGAAGCCCAGGGCCGCGCTGATCGAGGTCGAGGCGTGGGCGGCGCCGAACGGGTCGTACTCGCTCTCGCTGCGCTTGGTGAAGCCCGACAGGCCGCCGGGCTGGCGCAGGGTGCGGATGCGGTCGCGGCGGCCGGTCAGGATCTTGTGCGGATAGCACTGATGGCCGACGTCCCAGATCAGGATGTCCCTGGGCGTTTCGAAGACGTGGTGGAGCGCCGTCGTCAGCTCGACGACGCCGAGCCCAGCCCCCAGATGTCCGCCCGTCACCGACACCGCATCGATCGTCTCGGCCCGCAGTTCGTCGGCCAGCTGACGCAGCTGGGCGATCGAGAAGTCGCGCATGTCGGCCGGGACGGTGACGGTATCGAGAAGCGGGGTTTCGGGCATGGACGGCGAGGACCTTGGGGAGCGGCTTTGCTTGAACTCGGAGGGCGGAGGAATGCTCCGCCTACGACCGCCGGTTTAGCACGAAGTCCACGCTGGCTTTCAGGTTTTCGGCGTCGTGGCCGAACACATCGAGGTGGCCACGGGCCTGATCGGCCAGGTGCGCGACGCGATGTCGCGCCTGATCGACGCCCAGCAGGGTGACGAAATTGGTCTTGCCCTGGGCCGCGTCCTTGCCGCCCGCCGCCTTGCCCAGGATGTCCTCGTCGCCCTCGACGTCCAGCAGGTCGTCGACGATCTGATAGGCCAGGCCGATGTCGTGGGCGAAATTGGTCAGGGCCTGGACATGGGCGTCACGGGCCTGGGCGATGATGAGGGGTATTTCAAAGGCGTAGGTGAACAGGGCGCCGGTCTTGAGCCGCTGCATCCGGGCGACGCCGCCGAGGTCGTCGCGGACGCCGAGCAGGTCGATCATCTGGCCACCGGCCATGCCGCGCGCGCCGCTGGCCAGGGACAGGCGGGCGGCGAGTTCGCAGCGGATCTCCGCGTCCTCATGGGTGTCGGGGTGCAGGATGATGTCGAAGGCGGCGGTCTGGAGCGCGTCACCGGCCAGGATGGCAGTCGCCTCGTCATAGGCGATATGCAGCGTCGGCCGGCCCCGGCGCATGTCATCGTTGTCCATGGCCGGAAGGTCGTCGTGGACCAGGGAATAGGCGTGGACGCATTCGAGGGCGCAGGCGGCGCGCAGCACGGGGCGTTCCTCGATGTCGAAAAGCCTTGCGGCCTCCATCGCGAAATAGGGACGCAGACGCTTGCCGGGCCCCAGCGCCGCATAGCGCATGGCCTCGGTCAGCCGCGATTCGGGGCCATCGGCGCGGGGCAGCAGTTGATCCAGGGCCACGGTGACCAGATCGGCGACCTCGGCCACCCGGTCGATCACCGACTGTTCGGGCGAGTTGGCGGCATGGGGCTTGAGCGAGCCGGTCAAAACAGCCTCCCGCCGATGACGGCGTCCCGATCGACGCCGGCCAGGACCACCTCTCCGTCCGCGTCGGGAAAGCCGAGAGTCAGCACCTCCGACATGAAGGGGCCGATCTGGCGCGGGGCGAAGTTGACGACGGCGGCGACCTTGCGGCCGGTCAACTGTTCGATCGTGTAGTGGCGGGTGATCTGGGCCGAGGATCGTTTGACGCCGATCGGATCGCCGAAGTCGATGGTCAGCTTGTAGGCGGGCTTGCGCGCCTCCGGGAAGGTCTCGGCCTTGATCACCTGGCCGATGCGGATGTCGACCTTCATGAAATCATCGAAGGCGATGCGGTCAGCGGCGGGGGATGAGGCGAGTGCGGCCATCAGCCGAACTCGGCGGGCTGGACGCCTTTGGCCTGGCCGTCGGCGCCGACGACGATCTTCTCGACCCGCAGCTGGGCCGCCTTGAGCCGGTCTTCGCACAGGGATTTCAGGCGGGCACCCTCTTCGTAGAGGGTGATCGATTCCTCCAGCGGGGCCTGGCCGGATTCAAGGCGCGAGACGATGCCTTCCAGACGCGCGAGCGCATCCTCGAAGCTGAGATCGGCGGGGGGAGAAGCGGCGTCGGTCATCGGGGCGACCCTAGAGGGCCGGGGGCGAGGCTTCAACGGCGGAAAGCGTCGCGCCGCATGATGTCATCCGCGCTTTTCGTAGCGCCGCTGGGACCAGTATCGGAACCCCTGGTTCTGGACGAGCGTCCACCCTTGCGCCTTCAGGCAGGCCCCGACCATGTGGTTGAAATAGCCGTGGGCGAAGACCAGCACGTCCGGGCCCTCGGCGGCGCGGTCGATCAGCAGGCGGGCGACGGATGCCGCGCGGACCTCGGCCTCGGCACGGGTTTCCTGGCCCTCGTGATGGTCGAAGAAATGCCACCAGAAACGCGACACCCCGCCCCACCATTTCGGCGGCAGCCTGATCCAGTCGGGGAAATGCGGCGGCGGCAGGGGAGCCTCGATGAACATGGGATCGACGATGAGGTCGCGGCCGGCGGCGGCGGCGGCGGCGCTTTCGCGGGCCCGCAGGCGGGTCGACGAATAGATGGCACCCGCCCGGCCGGCGGTCTCAAGCAGTTCCGGCGGCGGCGTCTGGCCGGGCAGAAGGCCACCGATCTCGTAACGGCCCCACCACTCGCCATACTGGCGCGCGGTCAGCCGACATTTGCGCGACAGCGCCGGCTCGCCGTGCCGGGTCAGGATGATCGCCCCCGGCCGGGGCGCGGGAGACAGGTCTGAAGAGGCGGCGGGCAGGGTCATAGCGCGAGGAGATGTGGCGACAGCGATGTCGTCTTCGGTCCTCAATCCTCCCCCAACGCGGTGACATGAGCGACCGCGGAGCGGCCGAGCCCTTCAAGGTCGTAACCGCCCTCGAGGGAGGACACAACCTTGCCGCCGCACCTTTGGCGCGCGACCTCGAGCACGGCGCGGGTCGCCCAGGCGAAGTCCTCGGCCTCCAGCGACTGATGCGCGAGGGGATCGCGGCGGTGGGCGTCGAATCCGGCCGAGATCAGGATCAGGTCGGGATGGAAGGCGTCCAACGCCGGCATCAGCGTCCCGGCAAAGGCCCCGCGCCAGTGCTCGCGCGCCGCATGGGGCACGACCGGCGCGTTGACGATGTTCCCGACCCCGGTCTCCGACGCCGCGCCGGTGCCGGGATAGAGTGGCGACTGGTGGATGGAGGCGAAGAACAGGCTGTCGTCGGCGTCGAAGGCGGCCTGGGTGCCGTTGCCGTGGTGGACGTCGAAATCGACCACGGCGACGCGGGCCAGGCCCAGCGACTGCGCCACGCGGGCGGCGATCGCGACGTTGGAAAACAGGCAGAAGCCCATCGACTGGTCCGGCTCCGCATGGTGGCCGGGCGGACGGACGGCGGCGAAGGCGCGGGCGGTCTGTCCCTCCGCGACGGCGCGGACGGCGTCGATCACGGCCCCGGCGGCGAGGCGCGCGGCGCGGACGCTGCCGGGCGACAGGATGGTGTCGGCATCGAGCTGGGCGAAGCCGCTGTCCGGGGAGGCGGCCAGAAGCCGGGCGACGTGGTCGGCGGGATGAACCCGCTCCAGATCGGCGACCGATGCCTCGGTCGCCGCGCGGCGATCGCGGTCGAGACCGACCGACGCCAGGGCGTCCAGCACGGCCTGCAGCCGCTCGGGTCGCTCGGGATGACCGAGCCCCGGTCGGTGGTCGAGCATGTCGGGATGGGTGAACAGGGTCGTCATTGCATAAGCACGATAGGGGCATCGACAGGGATTGTCGCGGATGACGACGTGCGGCCTTTGGGTGTAATCGCCCGGCCATGACCTCGACCACCGACACCATCCTGATCCGCGCCGCCCGACCCGAGGACGCCGAAGCCCTCGGGGCCCTGGGCCGCCAGACCTTCATCGACACCTTCGTCTCGGCGGAGGGTTTCGCCATCCCCTACCCCGCCGACGACCTGGCCACCTTCCTGGACGCCAGCTTCAGCCCGGAGGGCACAGCCAGGAAGCTGTCCGAACCCGGCGCGGCCTGGTGGGTCGCCGAGCGAAACGGCGACTTGCTGGCCTTCGCCAACGCCGGGCCCAACACCCTGCCCCACCCCGAGGCGTCGCCCGCCAACATGGAACTGCGCCGGCTGTATGTCGGCAAGTCTGCGCAGGGGCTGGGCCTGGGCACCAAGCTTCTGACGGCATCGCTGGACTGGATGGAGGCCAATACCGACGGCCCCCTGTGGATCGGCGTCTGGAGCGGCAACCTGAAAGCGCAGAAGCTCTATGCCGCCTATGGGTTCGAGAAGGCCGGGGAATATCAGTATCCCGTCGGGGCCTGGATGGACGACGAGTTCATCCTGCGGCGGGGATAGACGAACCCGCGCAACCGTGGCTTGATCGACCAAGGATCGAGGACGCCATGTTTGCCACTATCGCACTCTTCGCGGCGCTACTGCTGCCAATCTCGCAGTCGGCGCCCGTCAAGCCCGCCACGCCCGCAGAGATCGCTGCGGCCCGCGTCATCGCAGACAGGCTGATTTCCGAAGCAGGCGCGCGGGGGGTGTTCGAGAACGCAACCGAGGACGGCACGCCAACGGTTCTGCACCCCGCCAGCGGATTGACTTGCGGTTTCTCCGGTGACCGACACGACTACATCCGAATTTTCCCGGCCAGCTTGGGCGGGGTTGAACGCGGCGACGACGTGGCCTGCGGAATGTGGATGCTGGGCTCCGAACACACCATCTATGCGACCAGGTATCCTGATCGTCATTCCGCTCGGGAAGACCTCGACGCTGCAATCGCTGCATTCCGGCAAAGGCTGCCGAACGCGCGGCCACATACTGGTGACGTCGCTCTCGTCAGTCGCGAAGGTGGGCCGGACATCCTACTGGCTGCCTATGACGTTGAGATCGAGGACCAGCCGAAACTGAGCCTGATCCTTGTTTCAAAGGTTGGAGACTGGAGTTTCAAACACCGGGCTACTGGACCGATCGCCGATGAGACCTTGGCCTTGATGGCGGGAATGTCGTTCATCCTCAGCTTGCCGGGCGGGCGGTCACCGACAAAACCATGAGGCAGATTTTCGATTCCCGTTGGCTCGGCCTATGATCTTCCCATGACCCGCGACGAACTGCTGATACGCTTGCGCGAACTGAAGCCTTGGCTGGAAGAGCAGGGTATCGTCAACGTGCGCCTTTTCGGTAGCTACGCACGTGACGAGGCCGGACCGGACAGCGATGTGGATCTGCTGGTGGATCTGTCCAAGCCATTAGGCTGGAGATTTTACAGCTTGGCGGAAGACCTGACGGCAATGTTGGGAAGGGACGTTGATCTGTTGACGACGGATGGCCTTCGCAACGCTCACATTCGCGCGACGGCCTTGAGAGACTGCGTTGCGGTCTGATCGATCAGACACAGCTCTGTTGGCCGAAATCAACGACTCCATCTCGTTGATCTCCCGCTACATTGAGGGGCTATCGGAAGCGACCTTTGAGAGCGATCCCTTGCGGCGAGATGCGACGGCGTTTCGGCTGCTGATGATCGGAGAGGCGGCGAACCAGATGTCGGCGGGTTTGAAGGCGCGGCTGCCTGACCTCGACTGGAAGGGTATGATCAGCCTGCGCAATCGACTTGCTCACGACTATGGGTCTGCGAACTTTTCGGTCCTTTGGGTCATAGCGGCCTATGAAGTTCCCAAGCTCGCCGCAGCATTGAAGACCCTCTGATGCTCCTCCCCTTCTTCACCGCCCTGCGTCAGGCCAAGGTGCCTGTGTCGACCAAGGAATGGCTTCATCTGATGGAGGCCATGGACAAGGATGTGGCCGGCGGCCGGGTCGAGGACTTCTATCATCTGTCGCGGGCGGTGCTGGTCAAGGACGAGAAGCATTACGACCGTTTCGATCAGGTGTTCGGGACGGTGTTCAAGGGGATCGAAAGCGTCGGGATCGGCGACGACCTGACCACCGCCATCCCCGAAGACTGGCTGAAGCTGCTCACCGACAAGTTCCTGACCGACGAGGAGAAGGCCGAGATCGAGGCCATGGGGGGCTTCGACAAGCTGATGGAGACGCTGAAACAGCGTCTGGAGGAGCAGAAGGAACGCCACGAGGGTGGGTCCAAATGGATCGGCACCGGCGGCACCTCGCCCTTTGGCCACGGCGGCTACAACCCCGAAGGCGTGCGCATCGGCGGGCCGGGCAAACAGGGCCGGGCGGTCAAGGTCTGGGAAAAGCGCGAGTACCGGAACCTGGACGACACGGTCGAACTGGGCACCCGCAACATCAAGGTGGCCCTGCGTCGGCTGCGCCGGTTCGCCCGGACCGGGGCGGCCGAAGAACTGGACATGGACGGCACGATCGACGGCACGGCGCGTCAGGGCTGGCTCGACATCCATATGCGGCCCGAACGGCGCAACACGATCAAGGTTCTGCTGTTCCTCGACGTCGGCGGGTCGATGGATGGCCATATCAAGCTCTGCGAGGAGCTGTTTTCCGCCGCGAAGACCGAGTTCAAGAACCTGGAATTCTACTACTTCCACAACTGCCTCTACGAAGGCGTGTGGAAGGATAACCGGCGGCGTCACGCCGAGAAGATTCCGACCTGGGACCTGCTGAACCGCTACAACGGCGACTGGCGCGCGATCTTCGTCGGGGACGCGACGATGAGCCCCTACGAGGTCACCATGCCCGGAGGGTCGGTCGAGCACTGGAACGAGGAGGCCGGTGCCGTCTGGCTGAGACGCGCGCGGTTGCAGTGGGACAAGTCGGTGTGGCTGAACCCGGTCGCCGAGCGGTACTGGAGCTACACCGCCTCGGTGAAACTGATCGGCGAGGTCATGGACGAACGGATGTTCCCCCTGACGCTGGACGGGCTGGACCGGGCGATGCGGACCCTGACACGCTGAGGGACGTCAGGTCGCGTCAGGGCCGGTCGGGGCGCACACTGCTATGACGACCGGGCTGGGAGGCGACCGCCATGCTGATGTTCCTCATCCTGATACTGGTTCAGTCCGCCGACGGGATCGTCCAGACGGCGCCCGGTGTGGTCGAGCCGGTCGCGGCGACCGACCCGTGCCGCTTTGGGCGGGGTCGGATCAGCAGCCCCAACTGTCCGCCGGGGCCGCCGCGCGTCTTCGTATCCGAGGCCTCGCCAACTGCACCGGCTGCAGAGCCTGAGGAGAACGCTGACCCCTGGGCCATCGTCCGTGACGCCCGGTTCGAGAGCACGACCACCAACCAATCGCCGCCTGAAACGGCCGCGCAACCCGCCGGGCGCTTCGACTGGTCGGCGAGGACACGGGGCACCGAGGGCTATGCCGCCGCCGACTACAATGCGGACGGGACTTCGCGGACGTCGCCGACTCCGGCGTCCGACAACACCTTGCCTCAAACAGCCTTCACCAATCCGGACAAATGGATCGGGGAGCAGTGTGCCGGCCAGATCGAGACGGCGGAGGCCGATTGCCGGCGCCGTGCCCGCAACCGCCTGGCCATCGCCCGCGCCGAGGCGGCGGCAGGACCGCCGGCTGGCTCCGAACCCCGCCCCGTGGCCAGGGCACGGTCCTGGACCTCCGATGCGGCGACCGGCCCCTGTCGCCAGGTCTCGACCCGGACCCCCGCGGACGCCTTCGGCACGACGACATCGAGCACCTCGACGGTCTGCAGCACCGGCAACGCAGACGCCTTGCTCGACAGCACGGAGGCGAGGCTGCGCGAGCTGAGGGCCACGCCCGCGACGGACTGTGGTCGCCCCTTGAGCGGAGAGGACACGACGGCGTGGATGGCGCGGTGCGATCGCCCTCGCTGAACGGAGGCTCCGCACCGAGATCGTGATTTCCGGGCACCATCGTTCCGTGGCAGGGTCAACGGGTCGTTCGGGAGTTCGCCATGCTCATCGCCGCCCTCGCCGCCCTGCTGCTGCAACAGTCTGCGGGAACCATAGCCTGGGACACGCCGGTCACACCCGACCCCGAGGCACCGGCGCAGGCGGCACAGCCTGTATCCACCGTGCCCGACTGGGCCAAAGCCGACCCCTATGGCTGGGAGCGATCGCAGTGCAGTCCGATGATCCGCAAGGACGCCACCATGGAGGCGTGCCAGGTACGGGTGCGGACGGACCTCGCCGCGGCGCTGGGCGATCGCCTGCCCGGCGGTCTGGCCCCCGACGGCATCGAAGGCTGCCGGCAGGTGTCGGACGGCAAGGGCGGTTACGAAACCACCTGCGCCCCCGTTCAACGGACTCTGGCGGCCACCGCAGCACCCGTCGCGGAGATCTGCGAGGAACGGCCGACGCGGACCGCGAGCGGCGTCGTGGCCTTTGGCCGGGAATGCCGACCGGCGACGGGTGCGACGACGACAGAGGGTCTGTCGTTCCGGTTGGGCGGCGACTGAGGCCGATACGACAACGCCGCCCCCGATCGGGAGCGGCGTCGCATGCGATAATGAGGCGGTCTAGTTGCGCTTGTCGGCGTCGCGCAGGGTGTCCTTGATGCCGCCGACGGCGTTCTGGGTCTTGCCCTCGACCTGATCCATCTTGCCCTCGGCCTTCAGCTTCTCGTCGCCGGTCAGCTTACCGACGCCTTCCTTAATCTGGCCACCGATGTTCTTGGCGGCGCCTTCGATACGGTCATGATCGGGCATGAATATCTCCTGGTTCACGGTGTCGCCGGAGTGGCGGCGTCTCGTGCAGGATCAACGGGTTAGGCCCGGGAACGTTCCTCCGGCAGAGCTTGGGGCCCGTCGCTACAGATCGAAGGCCAGGCGCGCGCGGACGCCCCGGTGCTCCGGATCGATCTCGACCGCCGAACGCAGGCCCGACGCCATGGCACCAATGATCTTGCCGCCCAGACCAGTACCCTTGGGCTTGCCGTCACCCATGCCGGGGCCGTCGTCCTCGACGGTCAGCAAGGCCCTGCCCTCGCCGCCCGACTTCAGGATGACGCGGATTTCGCCGCCCTGACCCGGGCCATAGGCGTATTTCACGGCGTTGGTGACCAGTTCGGTGACCACGACCCCGAGCGACACCGCCTGGTCGGTCGAGACCCGCATGGGCTCGGCCTCCAGCGACAGGGTCGGCGAGCCCTCGTCGGGGCCGAGGGACTTGGAGAGTTCGTCGATCAGTCCGGCCAGATATTCGTCCATGGCCACGGTCGACATGTCACCCGAGGTGTAGAGACGGCGATGGACGTGGGCCACGGCCTCGATCCGCGCCTGGGCCTCCTTGACCGCACTGCGGGCCCCCTCGTCGGCGAGGTGGCGCAGTTGCAATGACATGAAGGTCGAGACCAGTTGCAGCGAGTTGCCGACCCGGTGATTGACCTCGCGCAGCATGGCCTCGGCGCGGTCGCGCGCCAGCCGGACCTCTTCCTGGGCCTCGTCGTTCTCGCGCTGCAGGCGGCGGCGCAACAGGGCGTCCTCGAGCGCGGACCGCAACAGGGAGGTGAAGTCCTCGGACACATCCTTGATGACATAGTCGGCGGCACCGGCGCGGAGGGCGGCAACCGCGATCCGGCCTTCCTGGGCTCCCGTCACATAGACGACGGGCGGCGGCTCGGGCATGGCCATGATGTCAGGCAGCACATCCAGGCCGTCGCGGCCCGGCATGTAGTGATCCAGAGCGCAGACGTCGAAATCGCCCTGCTCCAGTTTTTCCAGGCCCGCGTCGCCGTCGGGGGCACAGGTCACCTCATAGCCGTGACGGCCGAGTTCCTTCTGGACCAGACGGGACAGGCCGGCGTCGTCATCGATGTAGAGCAGCCTGACAGCCGGTTTGGTATCCGTCATTCGATCTCGGGCGCCTGCATGACAGACAGGAACAGGCCCAACTGTCGGATCGCCCCCGCGAAGCTCTCATAATCGACCGGCTTGGTGATGTAGACGTTGCAGCCCAGGTCGTAGCAGCGCTGGATCTCGGTCTTGTCGTCGGTGGTCGTCAGGACGACGACAGGCGCGCGACGCAGGCGTTCGTCCTTCTTGACCTCGGCCAGGATGTCGGTGCCCTGCATGTCGGGCAGGTTCAGATCCAGCAGGATCAGCATCGGGCCGTTCAGCCGGACCTCTTCCGAAAACAGATAGTCGAGCGCGGCCTGGCCGTGGTCGAAATGCATGATTTCGTTGTTGATGTTGGCGCGCCGGATGTTCTTTTCGATCAGCTTGGCATGGCCATGGTCGTCCTCGACCATCACGATCTTGACGGGGGCAGTCACAGGGCGTCTCCGGAATCCACTAGGATCAGGCGTTTGGGGAATTTCAGGCGGAAAGTCGAGCCCTCGCCCAGAACGGACTCGACGTCGATCGAGCCGCCCAGTCGCCGAACGCTGTTTCGCACGAAGGCCAGACCCAGACCCTCGCCCGGCCGGTCCTGGCGGCCCGCGCGGCGGAACAGTTCGAAGATGCGTTCGTGATCCCTGTCCGAGATGCCGCGCCCGTTATCGGCCACCGTGTACTCGACCCAGCCTCCGGGGCGGTCCTGTCCCGAGACCACGATCCGGCCGGGGCGTTTCGGGTCCAGGTATTTGACGGCGTTGTCGATCAGATTGCCGACGATCTGTTCGACCGACAGCCGGTCGCTCTCGAGGGTCGGCATGGGCTCGACGATCACTTCCGCGTCGGCGGCCTCGGTCTGGTGACGGACGGCGTCGGCGGCCTTCTGGGCCATGGCCGCCATGTCGATCGTCTCCGGGACCAGGTTGCGCCGGCCCTCGCGCGACAGCTTCAGGATGGCGTTGATGAGCCGGTCCATCTTCTCGGTCGAGGCGCGGATGAAGCCCACCGCCTCGGGGATGTCGTCGCGCACGGCCGTCAGGGCGTCGCGTTCGACAAGGTCGGGGGCCAGGGTCTCGACCTTGGTCATCTGGGCGTCGATGGTCTTGCCGGCCTGCTCAAGCTCGGCCGTGTAGCCCATGACGTTGACCAGGGGCGAACGCAGGTCGTGGCTGACGATATAGGCGAACCGCTGGACCTCTTCGTTGGCCCGGATCAGGGCCCCGGTGCGTTCGCGAACCTTGGCTTCCAGCCCCGCGTTCACCGCATCGACCGCCGCACGGGCGGAGGCCATGTCCTGGAGATAACGCCGCACCAGCAGAAAGATGATGCCGCCCAGGGTCAGGATCAGAAAGCCGGCGATGGCATTGACGATGATGGTGGTCAGGGCCGCCTGTCGCGAACGTTCGCGTCGATCCTCAAGCGTCGCGTTGACCCAGGCGTCGACCCGCACCATCTCGGCGTCCAGGTCGTCCATCATGCGCTTGCCGTCGCCGGTGCGCACCCGGCTGACCGCCTGACCGATCTGCCCCTGGCGGGCCATGGCCAGGGTGGCGGACATCTCGTCGAACTTGTCGGCGCTGAGGCGCGTAAGCGACTCGGCCGAGGCGACCCCCACCGGATCGGTGCCCATCTGTTCGCGGAAGGCATCGAGCAGCGCGGGATTGCGGACCCGGGCCCTTTCGTAGGCGGCGGCAAAGCCGGGCTGGCCGGTCAGCAGAAAGCCGCGCTGGGCGGTCTCCGCCCCCTGGATGTTGAGAATCAGGTTTCGGGCCGACCGGCGGACCTGCCAGGTCGTATCGACCTCCGCGTTCAGGCCGGCGGTCCGCTGGATCATCAGGAAGGTGCTGCCGTTCACGACGAGCAGCAGCAGAAGCGCGCCGGCCAGAAGCGCCACCACCGAGCGAGCCAGCGACGGCACGCGCAGGAAACGGATCAGGCTCGACACCCCTGCCGGTGTCGTCGTCTTCGCAGGCGAGGACGGCCCCTCGGAGGAGAAGTCGCTGGCGGTGTCTGAGGTCATGACGCAAGGTTAGCTGGGCTGTGCGTCCTGTCCAGCGTCGTGCCGCCGAAACGTCAGCCAAGCGTTTGATTGTGCAAGCTAAGCCGTAAGCGAAGGGAGGCCCGCGATGTTGATTTCATACTGGTGGATCGCCCCGGCCCTGATCGCTTTCATCGCGGCGCTGTTCGTGCTGAACGGCCTGATCTCGCTTTTCCGGGGACATTGGGTCACAGGGCCGCTGAAAATGATCGGCGGTGGGGCGGTGCTCGCGGCAGCCGGGGCGGCGGTGCTGCTGGCCCAGAACATCCAGACCTATGCCCGGCTGACCCACGAACGACCGGTGGCGACGATCCAGCTGAGACAGCTGGCCCCGCAGTATTTCGAGGTGACTGTGATCCAACCGCCGCTGACCGAGGGCGGCCCGGCACGATCGGCGATGTATCCGGTCAACGGCGACGACTGGCGGATCGAGGCCCAGGTGTTGAAGTGGAAGCCATGGGCCAACGTCCTGGGTCTGGACACCCAATACCGACTGGATCGGCTGTCGGGCCGCTATCAGAACATCGAACAGGAACGCACCGGCGCCCGCAGCGTCCACGCCCTGTCGGGCGGCGATCCCCAGAACGGGCGGATCCTGGACGTCGTCATCCCCTGGAACGTCAGCGTCTGGGACGCAGCCCGGCGCTATCGCAAATACGTCGACGCGGTCGATACCCTGTACGGCGGCGCCACCTACATGCCGATGGCTGACGGTGCCCGCTACGAGGTCTGGATCACCCAGTCGGGCCTGATCGCGCGCCCTGCGAACGACGCGGCGCGGAATGCGTCGGCGGGGGGATGGGTCAGCGTTCGGTAGACGATTTCCTCAGTCGAATGGATGTCAACGGCTCTGCCCGAGAACACCGCTGGAAAGAAACAATGGCCGGTCGCAGACGGCTCCGTTGGCTTCGACAGGCGGATTTGACAGATCGTAGGTTAGAAGCAGAAAATCGGCTTCTTCCTTCGTTACAGCCACGAACGCCGTACATTTGTCGCCACCGCCGCGACAGGTCGCGTGAACGACCGGATAATCGCGAGGGCTTGCCCCGTGATACATACAGACCCTGATGCTCTCGCCAACATCCTGAGTGAGCGTAGCGACCGGGAGCAAGATCATGTCGGTAGGCGCAGACGCCAATGGCCGAACTGGATCTGGTGCCTTGCTTGTGGCCGCCGTCAGCGTCAGCAAGCCCGCGCCCACTACCAGTGTCGCCGCCCATCTCAAGACCGCCATCTGCAATTCCCGACTCGCAACGTTCTGACCAAACGACGGTAGCATTCGACTCCATCGGCACAACCCCGACTGGAACTTTCCCTAGCCGATCAGCACAGCCGCCGCCGCACGGGCCTCGTCGGTGATGACGGCACCGGACAGCATCCGCGCAATCTCTTCACGGCGACGATCGTCATCCAGCGGGACCACCGTCGTCGTCGTCATTCCATCGGCGTCCGACTTCATGACCTTCCAGTGGGTGTGACCGCGCGCCGCCACCTGAGGGCTGTGGGTCACGACCAGGACCTGGGCGCCCGACGACAGGCGTTTCAGGCGCTGGCCGACGGCTTCCGCGACGGCGCCGCCGACGCCCTGATCGACCTCGTCGAAGATCATGACCGGCTGACGCTGGTCCTCGCGCCCCGCCAGCGCCGCCTTCATGGCCAGGGCGAAGCGAGCCAGTTCGCCGCCCGACGCGATGGCGTCCAGGGGGCCGAAGCCGTCGCCCGCATTCGTGGCGATCTGGAAGCGGACGGTCTCGACACCGAGCGGGCCACGCCGGTCCTCGCCGACCGGCTCGAAGGCGACGCGGAAGCGGGCGCGGTCCAGCTTCAGAGGGGTCAGTTCGGCCATGACCGCGCGGGTCAGCCGGTCGCCCGCCGCCTCGCGCGCGGAGGTCAGGAAGGTGGCGGCCAGATCGTAGGCTTCGCGCGCGGCCGTCGTCTCGCGCTGTGCGGCGGTCAGGGCCTCGGCCCCGTCCTCGATCAGGCGAAGCTGCTCGCGTAGAGAGACGCGCAGGGCCGGCAAGGCATGGACGGTGGTGTTCAGCTTGCGGGCGGCGGCGCGCAGGGCGAACAGCCGCTCCTCGGCCTTGTCCAGCCGACCGGGCTCGAAATCGAAGGCGTTGGCGGCGGCATCCACCTCGGCGATGGCCTCCAGCGCCTCGACGATGGTGCGATCGATCGCCTCGGCGGCGGTGGACAGGCGGGCGAGCACGACGTGTTCTGCGCCGGTCGGAGCGGCGGCGTCGGTTCCCGGCTCTGCGTCTGAAGGCCCCAGGGCCTGGGCCGCGCGCTGTCGGGCGTGTTCGACGGCGCGCAGGGCCGCCGAGAGCTTCTGGATCAGTTTGTCGCCGCCGAGCTGGGTCCGGGCGTCGGCCAGATCGGCCATGGCCTTTTCCGCCGCCCCCAGGATGGCGCGCTCTCCGGCCAGTTCGGTCTCCTCGTCCTCGCGCGGGTCAAGGGCATCGAGATCGGCCAGGTTGAGCGCGATTTCCTCCGATCGTGCCGCGGCGTCGGCGGCGGCGGCGCGCAGGGCGGCCAGACGGGTCTCGGCGGCCTTCAACCATTCGGCGGCCTGCGCCACGGCCGACAGTTGAGGCGCGGTGCCGCCATAGGCGTCCAGCAGCCCGCGATGGGTCTTCCAGTCCAGCAGGCCGACGGTCTCGTGCTGACCATGGACCTCGACCAGCCGGGCCCCGATCTCGCGCAGGGCCGCGACCCCGGCGGTCTGGTCATTGACATAGGCCCGGCTGCGGCCGTCGGCCGACAGGACGCGCCTCAGGATCAGGTCTTCGCCCGGCGACACGTCGAACCCGCGCTCGGCGATCAGGGCGATCAGGTCATCGTCGTCGGGCGCGGTGAAGACGGCCGTGGCGCTCGCCTGTTTCGCGCCCGACCGCACCAGCCCCGCCTCTCCTCGCCCGCCCAGCGCCAGGCCGAGGGCGTCGAGGATGATCGACTTGCCCGCCCCGGTCTCGCCGGTCAGCACGGTCAGGCCGTCCTCGACCTCAAGGTCGAGCGCGTCGACCAGCACCACGTCGCGGATGGAAAGGGCGGTCAGCATGGGCGGGTGCGATTCGACATCAAGGTCAGTCTATAGGCGACCCTGAACCAATCGGGAACGGCGGAGCGGCTCGGACCTCAGCCCGGGATGATCCGGCGCAGCCAGCTTTCGCGCTGTCCGGTCGGGGCGGCCTCGGGCTGCTGGCCGTTCTCGCTCAACAGGGCATAGGCTTCGGCATACCAGGGGCTGCCCGGATAGTTGAAGCCCAGAACAGCGGCGTTGCGGGTCGCCTCATCCTTGAGCCCCAGGCCCAGATAGACCTCGACCAGCCGGTACAGGGCCTCCGGCGTATGCGAGGTGCGCTGGAAGGCGTCGCTGTCGATCACCGACTTGTAGCGGCCGATGGCGGCCAGCGGCTGGTTGGCGCGCTGATAGTAGCGGCCGATGTTCATTTCCTTGCCGGCCAGCTGGTCGTTGACCATGTCGATCTTGACCGAGGCGTCCGTGGCATAGGCCGAGCCCGGATACCGCCGCGCCACATCCCGCAGCCCTTCGAGCGCCGCGACTGCGAACGCCTGGTCCCGGCCCACGTCCACGATGCGCTCAAAGTTGCAGGTCGCCCGCATGTAGTAGGCGTAGGCAGCCGACGGGCTGCCCGGGAACAGCTGGATGAACCGGTCGGCGGCGGCGACCGATTCTACGTAATTGCCGTTCTGGTAGTAGGCGTAAATCTGCATCAGGATCGCGCGACGCGACCATTCCGAATAGGGATGCTGACGCTCGACTTCCTGGAAGTAGTCGACGGCGTCGGCCCAGCGGCGGCTCTGAAGCCGGTCATAGCCGGTGTTGTAGAGCAGTTCGACCGGCCGTTCTTCATAGGCCAGGCGCGGACGCGGGCGCGCGCCACAGGCGGCGATGGATGCCGCGGCGACGATGACCGCCGTGGCGACGGCGATCCGACGCAGGGTCGTGCGCGAGGACAGGACGGACACCGGAGCAGCAGGCAAGGCGGACCTCATGGCGACAGGGACGCCGCGCATGGTCGCCGCCCCGAAGAATCCGCGACCTCTACACCAGCGGTCGGGTCCAAGCCAATGCGATCGAAGGGCACGCCGATCGGCGAATCCTCGAAGCTGTGGCTTGCCCCCGGCCGTTGCGCTGGTAAAGAGCGCGAGAACTGAACAGTCGTCATTGGCGGTCCGATGACGGCGAAAGGATGACCGGTCGATGAAGCTGCTATCCGGCAACTCAAACCGGCTGTTGTCCCAGGCCATCGCCGACCACCTCGACATGCCGCTGACCAAGGCCCAGGTGAAGCGGTTCGCCGACAACGAGGTCTTCGTCGTCATCGAGGAAAACGTCCGCGGCGAGGACGTCTTCGTGATCCAGTCGACCTCCTATCCGGCCAACGACAACCTGATGGAGCTGTTGATCTGCATCGACGCCCTGGTGCGGGCCTCGGCGCGGCGGATCACGGCGGTCATGCCCTATTTCGGCTATGCGCGTCAGGACCGGAAGACCGGCGGCCGCACCCCGATCTCGGCCAAGCTGGTGGCCAATATGATCACGCGCGCCGGTGCCGACCGGGTCCTGACCATGGATCTGCATGCCGGCCAGATCCAGGGCTTCTTCGACATTCCGACCGACAACCTGGTGGCCACGCCGGTGCTGGCCCAGGACATCAAGGAAAATTACCAGCGCGGCAATCTGATGATCGTGTCGCCTGACGTCGGCGGGGTGGTGCGCGCGCGCTCCCTGGCCGAGCGGCTGAACGTCGACCTCGCCATCGTCGACAAGCGCCGCCCCAAGGCGGGCGAGAGCGAGGTCATGAACATCATCGGCGACGTCTCGGGCCGCGAATGCATCCTGTTCGACGACATCGTCGATTCCGGCGGCACCCTGGTGAACGCGGCCAAGGCGCTGATGGAAGCGGGGGCGACCAGCGTGTCGGCCTATATCAGCCACGGCGTCCTGTCGGGACCGGCGGTCCAGCGGGTCACGGACGGGCCGCTGAAGGAACTGGTCATCACCGATTCGATCGACCGGCCTCACGAAGTGCTGAACTGCCCCAAGATCCGCACCGTGCCCGTGGCACCCCTGATCGGCGAAGCCATCCGCCGAATCGCCAATGAGGAGTCCGTCTCCAAGTTGTTTGATTAACAGTGCGATAACCCTGCTTGCGGCCTTATAAGGGTCGAAACGGCGACGCAGTGTCGACGCCGACCTTGTACAATCGCGTCTCCGTGGGAAGTTCGACCATGACCCTGGCCTTCATGCGCCGTAGCCTCGCCGTGGCCGCCATCGCGGCCGCCGCCGTCCTGGCCAGCTGCACCACCGGCCCTTCACAGGCCGAGCTCGAAGCGCAACGCTTGGCCGAGGCCCAGGCCGCCGCCGCTGCTGCCGCCGCCGCGGTCCGCGTGGCCCCGCCGATTTCGATGAACTCGGGTGTCGCCGAATCGGCGGCCATCTACGTCAGCTTCCTGCGCGACGTCGGCACGATCCGGGGCGGCTTTCCCGACGCCGAATCGATCCAGGCCGCGATGCGCAAGGGTGCCGCCTACGACCCCATCCAACTGTCGCAGGGCATGATCGCCTATGCCTCCATCGTGGCGCTGCAATCGCCCGAGTTCGTCGCCGGTGTGCGTCAGTACGGCGTCGACCCGGTCCAGCGCCGCCAGGTGATCGAGAACATCGTCTACAACCCCGCCTATGCCGCGACCCTGCCGGGCGCAGAGGCCGGAGCGGGCCTGATCATCGCGACCCTGGGCCGCGACATCTCCGACATGGTCACGATCGCCGACGCCGTCGAACAGGACGCCTATACCATCCAGGCGCGGGGCGACTCCCGCCGCAGCTGGGCCGTCGCCCCGTTGCCGAACCGCGCAGAACGCCTGGAAGCGATCAAGCAGATCTCGGGACGGCGCATGATGCCCCCGGCCGAGGATACGGCACGCCTGTATGCGGCGGCCAACAGCGGGTCGGGCCTCAATGTCCCGGGCGGCACATCGCGTCCGCCCTATACGCCCGTCATCGCCAACGCCCTGGCCATGGCCGCCCTGGCTGCGCTGGGTGCCGCCGGTGACGAGGCCCGGCCCAACACCCAGGCCCTGATGCAGGAGAGCGGCAGCGAGTTCTGCCTGTCGATGTCCAAACTGAACCTGTTCCAGTGCCTGGCCGCCTCGCGCCCCAGCTATGAGGACATGTTCTGCGTCGGCCGCCACATCGTCCGCGACCTGGGCACCTGCACCTTCGGCGCGACCCGCGTGCCGGTGATCAGCGTGTCTGCGCCCTCCAGCTGACACCGATCGTCGTCAGGCGGTTGCGTGTGGGCCGTCTTGCGTGTAATGACCCGCGCTCTTGAATTCGAGGGTTGATGACCCCGCCGCGCGAGCCATCAGTTGGCGCAGGCGTTTTTGTTGTTGAGGCGAGCCAGATGGCCGAGATCATTCTGAACGTGGACGTCCGCGAAAACACCGGCACCGGCGGCGCGCGCGCAGCCCGTCGCTCCGGCGCGGTTCCTGGCATCCTGTACGGCGGCGGCAAGGCCCCCGTCGCCATCTCGGTCAACGAGAAGGACTTCCGCAAGAACCTGTACACCGGCAAGCTGCTGGGCCACCTGATCACGCTCAAGTACGGCGAAGAGACCCAGCCGGTCATCGCCAAGGACGTGCAGTTCGACCCCGTGTCGGACCGTCCCCTGCACTTCGACCTGATGCGCGTCGACGAGCACCAGACCATCAAGATCGAAGTGCCCGTTCACTTCATCAACGAAGACAAGTGCGGCGCCTTCCGTCAGGGCGGATCGCTGGAAATCGTGCGTCACACCGTCGAGATTTCGGTCGCCGCCGATCACATCCCCGAAGACCTGATCGTCGACCTGGCCGGCCACAAGCTGGGTGACACCATCCGCTTCTCGGACATCAAGCTGCCCGAAGGCGTGAGCCCCACCATCACCGACCGCGACTTCGTCATCGCCTCGATCAAGACCTCGTCGGCCGCCATCTCGGCTGCTCATGACGAAGAGACGATCGCCGAAGAGAACGCGATCGCCGCCGCCGAAGCCGGTGCGGACGAAGTTCCTGCCTCGGAACAGTCCGACGAAGGCGACAAGTCGGAAGGCTGATCGCCCCACGAGTATCGATTGCGGGACGGCCCATTCCTTTTCGGGAGTGGGCCGTTTCCATATCCGGACCTGACGCATGATCATCATCGCCGGCCTGGGCAATCCGGGCGCCAAATATCAGAACAACCGGCACAACATCGGCTTCATGGCGATCGACGAGATCGCGCGTCGGTGGCGGTTCGGGACCGAGCGGGCCAAGTTCCAGTCAGTGATCGCCGAGGGCGAGGTCGAGGGCGCCAAGGTGCTGCTGATGAAGCCCCAGACCTTCATGAACCAGAGCGGCAAAGCGGTCGGCGAGGCCGCGCGGTTCTACAAGATCCCGGTCAAGGACATCATCGTCTTCCACGACGAGATCGACCTGGCCCCAGGCCGGTTCCGCATGAAGACCGGCGGCGGGGCGGCGGGCCAGAACGGGGTGCGGTCGCTGATCAGCCACCTGGGCGCCGACTTCCGACGCGCCCGCATGGGGATCGGCCATCCGGGCGAGGCGAACCTGGTCATGCCGCACGTGCTCGGCGACTTCCACAAGGTCGAGCAGCCGTGGCTGGAGGCCCTGCTGCGCGCCTGCGCCGACGCCCTGCCCTTCGCCATCGCAGGCGAAGACGAACGCTATCAGGGCGAGGTGCTGCGCCTGGCCCCGGCACCCAAATTCAGCCCGAGGCAACAGGCGCGGGGCGAATAGGCCATGTGCGCCTCGTTTCAGGCCAGGGCCAACGTGACCCAACTGGTTCGCATCTTCGAGGCGGCGGGGGCCCCGATCGAGTTCTCGGACGGCCTGCCCAACATCGCCCCGCTGGACGAGGTTCGGCCCACCGATTCGGCGATGGCAGTGCGGGCCATGAGCGAGGCCGCAACGGTCCTGTCGCCGATGCGGTTCGGCTTCCCGCCGCCGGCACCCAAGCGTCCGCCGATCATCAATTTCCGCTCCGAAGGCCGGGAGTTCGAGAACCGCGCCTCGGGCGGCCGCTGCATCGTGCCGGTGACGGGCTTCTATGAGTTCACGGGCGACAAATATCCCAAGACGCGCTGGCTGTTGTCGGGCGCGAACCAGGAGGTGCTCGGCCTCGCCGCCGTCTGGAGATCAGGGGCGGACGGCACCGCCTTCTCCCTGTTGACCGCAGAGCCGGGGCCGGACGTCGCCCCCTATCACGATCGCGGTGTGCTGCCGCTCGCTCCCGCCGACTGGGCTGACTGGCTGTTCGCGCGGCGACCGGCGGCGGACCTGCTGGCACCACCCCCGGCGGGGACGCTCAAGGTCGAGGCGGCGCCACGGCCGTCCAAGGCATAATGCCGCGCTTCCCAAACCCGCGCCGCCCCGCTATGGCCCCCGCGTGACCCGCTCCCAGGCCGACAATTGGTCGATCATGCGCTCGCTGGCCTTCCTGGCCGCGACGTTCGCGATCACGTTCGCCAGCCTGATGCCTTTCGCGGCCCTGGCGGCGGCGGTGCCGGGCCAGCCCATCGTGTTCTGCTCGGCGGAGGGCGTCCACACCATTGCCGTGGGTATGGACGGCGAGCACGGTGGGTCCAAGGGACTGGCCGGGGTCAAATGCGCCGCCTGTCTGCTGGTCGCCCCCGCGGCCCTGCCCGACGCCCCCGTCGTGGCTCCCCTGTCGGCGGGAATCACCCGCCCGGCCCAGGTCTTCGTGGCCATCAATGATCGGCCCCGTCCGCCCGCGCGTGCGCCGCCTAGGCCGCCCTCGACCGCACCGCCCCAAGCCTGAACAGCCCCGACTGACGCACCCCGGCGCAGCGCGAACCCGCGCGCGCCTGCTCATCCCTGTTCAGGACCAGAAACTCCATGTCTCTCAAGACCACCGCAGCGCCACGCGCGCTGTTCATGACGCTGGGTGCCGCCGCGCTCGGCATGACCGCCCTGCCCACCGCCGCCGCCGCCGCCGCCCAGACAGTCGTTCAGGGCCCCTCCACCCAGTTGGACGAGATCATCGTCACCGGAGCCCGCAACCCCGAAGATCCGCCCGTGGTCGCCGACGCTCGTCGCCGCCTGTCGCGCACGCCCGGCGCCGTCGCCGTGGTCTCGGCCGAAAGCCTCCAGGATCGCTACGCGCCCAACATCGCCGACGCCCTGCGCGACGTGCCCGGCGTCTACGCCCAGAAGAAATGGGGCGGCGATGTCCGCATCTCCATCCGCGGGTCCGGCATCGGCAACGCCAACCACCTGCGCGGCCTGTTCGTGTCGCAGGACGGCATTCCGTTCAACGAAGCCGACGGATATGGCGACGTCCAGATGATCGATCCCCTGCTCGCCCGCTACACCGAGGTCTACAAGGGCGGCAATGCCCTGCGCTTCGGCGGGTCCCTGCTGGGCGGGGCGGTCAACCTGGTCACGCCGAACGGTGCCAGCATCGGCCACACGGCCAGCGTCCGTGCCGACTACGGCTCCTGGCAGACCGCACGGGTTCACGCCGAGGTCGGCGGTGTTCGCGGCGACTGGGACGGCTATCTCGGCGTCACCGGCGCGACCGCCGAGGGCTGGCGCCAGAATTCGGACGGCCAGCAGCAATATATCACCGCCAATGTCGGACGCAGCTTCGGCGAGGACCGCGAGGTCCGGCTGATCGTCCAGGGGGCCTATATCCACCAGCAGATCCCCGGCTCCCTGACCCTGGCCCTGGCGCTGAGCACCCCGGTGATGCCCGCCGCGGCCAACGTCGCCAACGACTATCAACGCGACTACGCCTCGGCCCGCACCACCCTGTCGACGAAGTGGCGGCTGTCGCCCGGCCTGCTGTTCGAGGGGGCCGTCTACGGCACCTGGAAGGATCTGCACCATCCGATCTTCCAGGTCATCGACCAGCAGAGCCGCAACTACGGCGCCTTTGGTCGGCTGGACTGGGAGGGCCGGCTGTTCGGCCTGCGCGCCGACGCCTTCGGCGGGGCCTGGTACCGGGTCGGTGACCTGGACGCCCAGCAGTTCGTCAATGTGCGCGGTTCCAGCGGCACCCGCACCGCCAAGGCCCGCCAGAACGCCGAGGCGCTGGATGTGTTCGGCGAGGGCCGCCTATTCGTCACCGACAGCGTCGCCCTGGTCGCCGGCGGGGCCGTTGGCCGGGCTGAACGGGACTATCAGAGCTTCGCCCTGCCCGGCGTCGCCTCGACCTTCAACCTGACCACGGGCAAGGACTATGAGTGGTTCGCGCCACGCGTCGGACTGTTGTGGGAAGGCACATCGGGGGCCCAGGCCTATGCCAACGTCACCCGCTCGATCGAGCCGCCCAACTTCGGCTCCCTGTCCCCCACCGTCGGCGGCTTCGCGGCGATCGAGGCACAAGAGGCCTGGACGTACGAGGCGGGCGTTCGGGGTCGCAACACGCAGTTCTCGTGGGACGTCGCGGTCTATCGCGCCGAGCTGGACAACGAACTCCTGACCTTCATCGTCAATCCCGCCCTTGGCATCCCGGCGGCAACCTTCAACGCCGGGCCCACGGTGCATCAGGGCATCGAGGCGGGGCTGGACTGGCGGTTCGCGCCCGGCTGGCGGTTGCGCCAGACCTACAGCTATTCGAACTTCTTCTTCGACGGCGACAAGGCGTACGGCAACAACGACCTGCCGCTGGTCCCGCCGCATCTGTACCGGGCCGAGTTGCGCTATGACCACCCAGCTCAAGGAAGATGGGGCGGCTGGTTCATCGCCCCGTCGGTGGAATCGACCCCCTCCGACAGCTGGGTCGACTACCAGAACACGCTGAAGGCCCCCGGCTATACCATCCTGAACCTCGGCTTCGGCTGGACGGTCAGCGAGAAGACCCGCCTGTTCGTCGATGCACGCAACCTGACCGACGAGCGCTATGTCTCCAACTTCGGGGCGGTGACGGATGCCCGCGTCGCCTCCACCGCCGTCTTCTGGCCGGGCGAAGGCGTCTCGGCCTTCATCGGTCTGCGGATCGACTACTGATGTCCGGCAACGATACCTCGGGAGTGGCTTCGGCCGCTCCCCTCTCGGGGGCCTATCGCGCGGTCTGGCGCTGGCATTTCTACGCCGGACTGCTGGTCCTGCCCTTCCTGATGCTGATGGCCCTGACGGGGGGGCTTTATCTGTTCAAGACCGAGATCGACGGCCTGGCCTACCGGTCCCTGTCCCATGTCGAGGCGCGGGCCCAGACCGCATCGCCCGACCGCTGGATCGCCGCCGCGGAGACGGGAACGGGCGGCAAGGTCGCCAATGTTCTGGTTCCCGCCAGACCCGACGAGGCGGCCCGGTTGACGGTCAAACTGCCGGACGGCGGCAAGCGCACCGCCTTCGTCGACCCTCACGACGCCCGCCTGATCGGCGTGACGCCGTTCGGCGGCGTGATGGAGACGGTGAAACGGCTCCACAGCCTGGTCCTGCTGGGATCGTGGGCCAACTATGTCGTCGAGATCGTCGCAGGCTGGGCCATCATCCTGGTGGCCACCGGCATCTTCATGTGGTGGCCACGCGGGCATCAGGTCGGGGTGACGACCCTCAAGGCGACCGATCCGAAACGCCGCCCCTTCTGGCGCGATCTGCACGCCGTGACGGGCCTGTACGCAGGGGCGGTGATTGCCTTCCTCGCGGTGACCGGCATGCCCTGGTCCGCCTTCTGGGGTGATCAATACATGGCCTATGTCAAGGAACACGGTCTGGGCCGGCCCAAGCCACCCGCCGGTGCCTTCGCCCACGCCGAGCACCAAGACGCGCCGGTTGGTGTCGGCTGGACCATGGAGGGGTTGGTCATGCATGGCGACCACGTCATGCCCGCCCCCGCCCCGGCCACGCTGTCGACCGTGATCGACGCAGCAAACAGCAGAGAACTGGCGCGACCCTATACCGTCTCCATCCCGACCGACCCGACCGTCGCCTGGACCGCCGCGCGCGTCGTGGATCGGGTCGAGGATACCCGCATCCTCTATATCCAGCCGGGAACGGGCACAGTTCAGGCCGACGTCGCCTATGGCCAGTTCGGCGTGGGCGCAAAGGCCTTCGAGTGGGGCATCGCCGTACACGAAGGCCGCCAGTATGGCTGGATCAATCGCTATGTGATGCTCGGCGGCTGTATCGCCGTCTGGCTTCTGGCGATCAGCGGTGTCGTCATGTGGTGGAAACGCCGACCGCCCCGGTTGGCCAAGGGCCGGCTGGGCGCGCCCGAGGCTCCGGCCGATCCCCGCACCCGCGCGGCGGTGCTCGGCATCGTGCTGCCGCTGGGCATTCTCTTTCCGCTGACGGGGTTGAGCCTGGTCATGGCCCTGCTCGCCGACGTCACCGTGCGTCGTCTCCGATCCGCATCCGTGCGTCCCTGAAGACAACAAGGAAAACCAACATGAATCGCCTGCTCCTCCCCGTCGTTTTTCTCGCGCTCGCCGCCTGCACGCCCACACCCAAGATTCCGTCCAAGGTCGCTGTGGCCGACATCCTGTGTCGACCGACACTCAATGGTCGCGATGTCACCGGCTGCTACCTGACCCTGACCGCCGAGCGTGACGACCGGCTGGTCTCGGTCAGTTCGCCGGCGGCCGGTACCGCCCAGATCCATGAGATGAAGGTCGAAGACGGCATGATGAAGATGACCGAATTGAAGGACGGCCTGCCCCTGCCCGCCGGCCAACCCGTGTCGCTCGCACCAGGGGGCAACCACATCATGCTGATGGCGCTGACCCAGCCGCTGTCCGTCGGCGATCAGGTGTCCCTGACCCTCAGCTTCGAGCACGCCCAGCAGATCGGCGTGCGCGCGATCGTCAGCCAACCCGCGGTCGCCGCCAAGAGTCCCGACACAGCGGGATAGAAGAACCGAGGCTCAACCCTCGTAGTGTTCTGCGACCGCCTTCTTCTCGTCTTCCGGATTGACGACCTGCTTGAAGATCAGCTTGTCGATCCGGCGGTCGTCCATATCGACGACCTCGACCTCGAACCGGCCCAGTTGCAGGATCTCGCCCTCGTCGGGCACGCGCGACAGGTGGTGCAGGACCAGTCCGGCAACGGTGTGGAAGCCTTCGGTCTCGCCGAAATCCTCGCCCAGCACGTCGGACAGTTCATCCAGGTCGGTCTGGCCGTCCACCAGCCAGCTGCCGTCCTCGCGCTCGCGCACGCTGACGTCGGCGTCGTCGTGGCCTTCGTCGAAGTCGCCGGCGATCATCTCCAACAGGTCCGTCGCCGTCACCACGCCCTCGAAGGCACCGAACTCGTCGACCAGAAAGGCCATATGGACCTTTGAGGCCTTCAGGATTTCCAGCGCCTTGAGCACCGAGGTCGATTGCGGGATGAAGGCCGGGAGTTGGACGTGTTTCTCGATATTGAACTCGCCGTTGTCCAGCAGGCTGTCCAGCAAGTCCTTCTTGTGGACCACGCCCAGCGGGTTATCGACGTCATTCTCCTTGGCCACCACGATCCGCGAATAGGGACAGGTGCGGACCTCCTCGCGCAGTACCGCCTCCGAATCGTCCAGCGCGACCCAGAAGACCTCATGGCGCGGCGTCATGGCGACGCGGATCGGCCGGTCGCCCAGACGCAGAATCTCCTCGATCATCGTCTGTTCTTCGGGCTCGATCAGACCCGAGGCCGTACCCTCGGCGATCATGGTCTCGACCTCCTCCTGGGTGACGTCGGACCCGTCGCGGTCCTTGACGCCCATCAGCTTGAGGATGCCCGAGGTTGAAGCGGTCAGCAGCACGACGAAGGGATGCAGAACGATTGCTACGGTCGAAATGGGTGCCGCCATCTTGGCAGCAATCGTCTCGGGAAAGATGAGCGCCAGCCGCTTGGGCACCAGTTCGCCGACGATCAGCGACACATAGGTGATGCAGATGACGACCAGCAACGTCGAAAAGATTTCCGTGTAGGCGGCCAGCGCCGGGAACGTCGCCTCAAGGATGAGGTTGAGTTCACCCGCGATTGCGGCCTGACCAAACGCACCGGCCAGAATTCCAATCAGGGTAATGCCGACCTGGACCGCAGAGAGGAAATGAGTCGGGTTCTCGGACAGCTTCAAGGCGGCACGCGCGCCTCGGTCCCCCCGTTCAGCACGGCTTTGAAGCTTGGATCGGCGGGACGAAACGACCGCCAACTCGGTCATGGCGAACAGGCCGTTGAGCACCACGAGGAGCAGAACGACGACGATGGCGATCAGTAACATCTAGGGGGGTTTGGAACCGGCGCGGCGCGACAGTCGGCGTCCGCTGTTCGCTTCTAGCCGAAAACGCGGACTTTCGCCACGGATTCCTTGGACGACGAGGCGATCAGCCGCCGGTGCGACCGGCGTCGATACCGCCATAGGCACCGGAGCGGCCATTGTCGCCGCTGTCGAGGGCCGCGCAGGCCGACATCCCGATCAGGGTGCCGATGAACAGGCCGATGTGAAGCGCGCGCCGCATGGGTTACCAAATCCTTAACGTCCGTGGTGCGAACGTAGGCGGCAATCGGCGGTTCCATGCAAGCCCCCTCCCCTGAGACGGGCAGGACGTGGTGAATGCGCGCGTCTGGCAGACGGGCCGCGCGGCTAGCGTGCCATGCAGATGTC
This sequence comes from Brevundimonas sp. NIBR10, assembly GCF_027912515.1. Lineage (NCBI taxonomy): Bacteria > Pseudomonadati > Pseudomonadota > Alphaproteobacteria > Caulobacterales > Caulobacteraceae > Brevundimonas > Brevundimonas sp. NIBR10. The sequence goes on along the minus strand of NZ_CP115464.1, from coordinate 1,976,544 downwards.
ACCGGCGAACAGCTGTTCCACCGTCCCGTCCGGCCCGGCGGAGGTCAGGAAACCCCCGACGCCATCCACCGAAATCTCGACCGCGTCGAGCGTCGTCTCGGGCAGGCTGAAATCAGGGCCAGCCTGCGCTTCCGCCCGGGTCGAACCGACGTGGAGGCCGGACGCCGTCCTGGCCGTCGCATCATCGGCGCGCCAGCCGACGAAGGCCCCGTTCTGGATCACCACCTGCATGGCGTCACCCCAGTCGAGCACCGTCGCCGATCCCGTAGGGCAGTCCGGGTTCTCGCTGACGACCGGATCGGACCCCAGCGCCGCCTTGACCGCCGCCTCGACCGTCGCGCGCGGCGAACCGAAGGCGACCAGGGTCGGGGTCGAGCCGGCCTTCAACCCCTCACCGTCCAGGATGACCGGCACAGTGGCGGTGGGCGTGGTGACGGTCGCTGACGGGCTCACCGCCGCGCTGGCGGGCTCGCTCGCGGGCTTCTCGCAGGCCACTAGCGCCAGAGCGGACAGGCCGACGATGCAGAGATTGCAAATGACCATGTGACTCTCCGGGTACCCGTCCGTGATCGGCGGTGGCCCTAGCGTAGGCCACACCCACGGACCTGTCACGATGACCGCAGAGCGCCTCTCCCAGTCGCAATTTTCAGCCCACAAGATTGGTGAGGATCGGACCGCCGAGCATCGCCTTCCAGATCACGACAACAAGCCAGTGCAGGGCGATCGCCGTCCACAGCCCGCCGGAGCGAAGACGCAGCAAACCACAGAGCAGGCCAAGGACGGCGGCCAATACCAGAAAGTCGCCTCTCAGAAGCAACAGGCGTGCACCTAGCAGAAAGGTCAGGCTCTCCACGACGTGCCAAACGACGAACAAGGCTGTCGAGGCCGCCAGCGTCAGGCTTGCCGAGGAGATGGATCCATTCCGGATCAACAGGCCGCGAAAAACAACTTCCTCGGCGACGGCCGGGGTCAGCAGCGCCAAAACGGCCATCGGAAGAAACGTGGCCAACGGGATGAGGTCGAAGGCCAGCAGATCACGGCCCAGTACAATCGCAGCGACACCGAACGCCACCATGGCCAACACCAGGTCCAGGCCATCGGCCATGGAAGGACGTCGGGTCAGCACACGGACGATCCCCTCTGCGGGCACAGGGCTATTCATCCGCGCATCATCACCGCTCATCAGACAAAGAAAAGCCCCGCCGGATCGCTCCGGCGAGGCCTCTCTCAGTTCGGGTCAGACCGTCGCTGTTAGGCGATGATCTTGGCGACGACGCCGGCACCGACGGTGCGGCCGCCTTCACGGATGGCGAAGCGGAGCTTCTCTTCCATGGCGATGGGCGTGATCAGTTCGACGTTCAGCTCGGCGTTGTCGCCGGGCATGATCATCTCGACGCCTTCCTTCAGGTGAACGATGCCGGTCACGTCCGTGGTGCGGAAGTAGAACTGCGGGCGATAGTTGGTGAAGAACGGCGTGTGACGGCCGCCCTCTTCCTTGGTCAGGATGTAGGCCTCGGCCAGAAACTTGGTGTGCGGGGTGATGGAGCCCGGCTTGCACAGGACCTGACCGCGCTCGACGTCCTCACGCTTGGTGCCGCGCAGCAGCACGCCGACGTTGTCGCCCGCCTGACCTTGATCGAGCAGCTTGCGGAACATTTCCACGCCGGTGCAGGTCGTCTTCTGGACGGGGCGGATGCCGACGATCTCGACTTCCTCACCGACCTTGACGATGCCGCGCTCGACACGACCCGTGACCACGGTGCCGCGACCCGAGATCGAGAACACGTCCTCGACCGGCATCAGGAAGGGCAGGTCGACCGGGCGTTCCGGTTGCGGAATGTAGGCGTCGACGGTTTCCATCAGCTTGAGAACCTGGTTCTCGCCGATTTCCGGGTTCACGCCGTCGGTCGCGGCCTTGGCCGAGCCCATGGTGATCGGAATGTCGTCGCCCGGGAACTGGTAGGACGAAAGCAGCTCGCGCACTTCCATCTCGACGAGTTCCAGCAGCTCGGCGTCGTCGACCAGGTCGACCTTGTTCATGAACACGACCAGGGCGGGCACGCCGACCTGACGGGCCAGCAGGATGTGTTCGCGGGTCTGGGGCATCGGGCCGTCGGCGGCCGACACCACCAGGATCGCGCCGTCCATCTGGGCGGCACCGGTGATCATGTTCTTCACATAGTCGGCGTGGCCGGGGCAGTCGACGTGGGCATAGTGACGGTTGGCCGTCTCATACTCGACGTGCGCCGTGTTGATCGTGATGCCGCGAGCTTTTTCTTCCGGAGCCGCGTCGATGTCGGCATAGGCCATGGCCTTGGCGCCGCCGGCCTTGGCCAGCGTCATCGTGATCGCCGCCGTCAGCGTCGTCTTGCCGTGGTCAACGTGACCGATCGTGCCGATGTTGCAATGCGGCTTGTTACGTTCGAACTTTTCCTTGGCCATTCTCTTCTCTCCGTCCCCTGAGTTGAGGGGGCATATCCTAGATTTTTCAGGGGTCCGGCGGGCGGCGCCCGCCGGGATTGGTTTGGGTTAGGCGCTGTACTTCTTGATGACTTCGTCGGCGACGTGTTGCGGCACCGGCTCGTAGTGATCGTACTGCATGGTGAAGGCCGCGCGGCCCTGCGACATGCCACGCAGCGTGTTCACATAGCCGAACATGTTGGCCAGCGGCACGAAGGCGTTCACGACGGTGGCGTTGCCGCGCATGTCCTGACCCTGGATCATGCCGCGACGACCGTTCAGGTCGCCGATGACCGAACCCAGGTAATCCTCAGGCGTCACGACCTCGACGGCCATGATCGGCTCGAGCAGCTTGGGCGCGCCCTTGTCCTTCAGTTCGCGGAAGGCGGCGCGGGCCGCGATTTCGAACGCCAGCACGCTGGAGTCGACGTCGTGGAACTTGCCGTCCGTCAGGGTCGCCTTGAAGTCGATCAGCGGGAAGCCGGCCAGCAGGCCATTGTCCTTGGACGAGTTCAGGCCCTTTTCCACGCCCGGGATATATTCCTTGGGAATGGCACCGCCGACGATCGAGTTCTCGAACACGAAGCCCGAGCCGGGTTCGCCGGGCTCGAAGGTGATCATGACGCGGGCGAACTGGCCCGTACCACCGGTCTGCTTCTTGTGGGTGTAGTCGATGTCGACCTTGCGGCCGAGCGATTCACGATAGGCGACCTGCGGCGCGCCGATGGTGGCCTCGACCTTGTAGGTGCGCTTCAGGATGTCGATCTTGATGTCCAGGTGAAGCTCGCCCATCCCCTTGAGGATGGTCTGGCCCGACTCGTGGTCGGTCGAGACGGTGAAGGACGGATCCTCCGACGCCAGCTTGGCCAGGGCGACGCCCAGCTTCTCCTGGTCGGCCTTGGTCTTGGGCTCGACCGAGATCTCGATCACGGGTGCCGGGAACTCCATCTTCTCCAGGATGACCGGCGACTTCATCGGGTCGCACAGGGTGTCGCCCGTGCGGGTGTCCTTGAGGCCGGCCAGGGCGACGATGTCGCCGGCGTAGGCTTCCTTGACGTCCTCGCGGTTGTTGGAGTGCATCTGCAGCATCCGGCCCACGCGCTCTTTCTTGTCGCGCGAGGAGTTCAGCAGGTTCTGGCCGGTTTCCATCTTGCCCGAATACAGGCGGCAGAAGGTCAGCGAGCCGACGAAGGGGTCGTCCATGATCTTGAAGGCCAGGATCGACAGAGGCTCGTCGTCCGAGGCGCGACGCACGACGGGCTCTTCGGTCTTGAAGTCGATGCCCGGCGTCGGCGGGATGTCCAGCGGCGACGGCAGGTAGTCGACGACGGCGTCGAGCAGGGTCTGAACGCCCTTGTTCTTGAACGCCGAGCCGCACAGGATCGGATAGAAGGCGCCGGTCAGCACGGCCTTGCGGATGCATTTCTTGAGCACTTCGATCGAGGGCTCGGTGCCTTCGAGGTAGGCTTCCATCGCCTCGTCATCGAGTTCGACGGCGTTGTCGATCAGGTACTGGCGGGCCTCGTTGGCCTTGTCGACCAGGTCAGCCGGGATCGGGCCGACGGTGAAGTTGGCGCCCAGGGCGTCGTTGTCCCAGACCACCGAGTTCATGGCGACGATATCGACCAGGCCGGACAGCGAGGACTCGGAGCCGATCGGGAACTGGATCGGCACGGCCTTGGCGCCCAGGCGGTCGCGGATCGACTGCACCGAGGCGTCGAAGTCGGCGCCGATCTTGTCCATCTTGTTGACGAACACGATCCGGGGAACGTTGTACTTGTCGGCCTGGCGCCAGACGGTTTCGGTCTGCGGCTCGACGCCCGCGTTGCCGTCCAGCACCGTCACGGCACCGTCGAGCACGCGCAGCGAACGCTCGACTTCGATGGTGAAGTCCACGTGGCCGGGGGTGTCGATGATGTTCAGGCGCTTGCCCTGCCAGAAGGCCGTGGTCGCAGCCGAGGTGATCGTAATCCCCCGCTCCTGCTCCTGGTCCATCCAGTCCATGGTGGCGGCACCGTCGTGGACTTCGCCGATCTTGTGGTTCTTGCCGGTGTAATACAGGATCCGCTCGGTCGTCGTCGTCTTGCCCGCATCGATGTGGGCCATGATGCCGAAGTTGCGGTAGTCCTCGAGCTTGTGCGTGCGGGCCATGAAAGCGTGCCTTGGAAAAGTTTTCAGGACGCGGTCGGCGCCCTCGGGAAGATCGGTCTGTGCGGATAAGCGGGCGCGGGCGATTTAGCTGAAACCGCCCGCGCCGGATAGTCCTAGATAGTCATGGCAGGTGACGCTTTGAAGGCGTCCCCCGCAGGCGTTACCAGCGGTAGTGGCTGAAGGCGCGGTTGGCTTCGGCCATCTTGTGGGTGTCTTCGCGCTTCTTGACCGCGGTGCCGCGGTTGTTCGAGGCGTCCAGCAGCTCGGCGGCCAGCTTTTCGGTCATGGTGTTCTCACCACGCTTGCGCGCAGCGTTCACCAGCCAGCGGATGGCCAGGGCGCGGCGACGGTCGGGACGAACCTCGACCGGCACCTGATAGGTGGCGCCGCCGACGCGACGCGAACGGACTTCAACCGACGGCTGGACGTTTTCCAGGGCGGTGTGGAAGGTCTGGACCGGCTCGAAGTCCTTCTTCTTGTCGGCTAGGATTTCGAAGGCGCCATAGACGATGTTCTCGGCGACGGCCTTCTTTCCCTCGTACATGACATAGTTCATGAACTTGGTGACGGTCAGATCCTTGTATTTGGGATCCGGCAGGACTTCGCGTTTCTGGGCGCGGTGACGACGTGACATGGGTTGGGCCTTCTAAATCGTTCTTGGGAAGCCAGATGGAACCGGCTGAATCTGTGAGTGCGGTTCGGCTTACTTCGGACGCTTGGTGCCGTAGTGCGAACGGCGCTGCTTGCGGTCCTTGACGCCTTGCGTATCGAGAACGCCGCGCAGGATGTGGTAGCGAACGCCGGGCAAATCCTTCACGCGGCCGCCGCGGATCAGGACCACCGAGTGCTCCTGAAGATTGTGGCCCTCGCCGGGGATGTAGCACACGGCTTCATAGCCGGACTTGGCCAGACGGACCTTGGCGACCTTACGCAGAGCCGAGTTCGGCTTCTTGGGGGTCGTGGTGTAAACGCGGGTGCAGACGCCGCGGCGCTGGGGCGAGCCTTCCAGGGCCGGCACCTTGTTGCGCACGGGCTTGGGCTTGCGGGGCTTGCGGATAAGCTGGTTGATCGTAGGCATTTAGGGTCTCGTCTCGACTTTTGATGGAAGCGTGTGCCTGTCGGCCGAAGCGCCTCGGTTTCCTTCTTTTGAACGCGACCTGACGGCCTCGCCCGGGGTCTTTTGAGGTGAGGTCGTGCGACCAAACGAAAAAACCGGAACGCGCGCTTCGGGCGTTCCGGCGGGCACAGCCCGTCCGTTCAATTGTCACGATCCCGGCGAAGGACGAATCCCACAGCCTCGAAAGTCCGGCGCGTTTAGCTGGAAGGGGGCTTCGGGTCAAGCGGAGCGGCCTTTGGCCCCGTTTCGTGGCCGGTAGCGGCGACAACGGCGACCTATGCTAGGCTATGGCTCGCAGTCCCCTCAAGGACGAAAGGCAGCGTCACCATGATGAAGCCGGTTCTCCGCGTCGATGGGGCGGGTGCCACGCCCTGCGGAGGCACGCCGGTCGTGGACTGGCCAAAGGCGATCTGGAACGGCGGGCTGATCGCTACCACACTCATCGCGGGGCCGGTCTTCTTCACCTGGTCCGCGTTCGTCATGTTTCTGGGCCTGACCTACCTCACGCTCCTGATCGGCCACAGTGTCGGCATGCACAGGATGCTGATCCACCGGACATTCCAGTGCAGCAAGGTCCTGGAGCGGGCCCTGATCTACATTGGCGTCATTGTCGGCGTGGTCGGACCATTCGGAATCATCCGGGTCCATGACCTTCGCGATTGGGCCCAACGACAGCCGAAATGCCACGACTTCTTCGCCCACAGGCGAAGTCTGGCCCGCGACCTAACTTGGCAGTTGTTCTACCGCTTCCGGTTCGACCGACCTCCGCGTCTGACGATCGAAGCCCGGATCGCGGACGATCCCTTCTATCGATTTCTTGAGACCACCTGGCGGTGGCAGCAGGTTCCGCTGGCTACCGGCCTCTACCTGATCGGCGGATGGCCCTGGGTCGTTTGGGGCGTCTGCGCGCGGGTCGTCGTAAGCACTGTGGGTCACTGGACGATCACCTACTTCTGCCACAACCCCGGTGAGCGGCGATGGATCGTGCAGGACGCTTATGTCCAGGCCTCCAACCTGCCCGGCCTCGGCATGCTGACCTATGGCGAGTGCTGGCACAACAATCACCATGCCTTTCCAGAGTCGGCGCGTATCGGGCTGGAAGCGGGACAGCAGGATCCCGGCTGGCTCGTCATCTCGACACTTCGCCATCTGGGCTTGGTCTGGGACGTCGGCGAACCGAGGTTGCCGAGCGCACGCGAGGACCTTCTGGATCAGACAGCCTAACCCCGCCGCGACTTCGCCATGGTTTCCCGCTCCAGTCGCGCTTCGACAGCGGGGATTCATGGGCGAGGCGGGGGTATTCAGCAGTCCGGGTCCAGGCCCGGCGGACCGCAGGCGGGCGGCGATCCTGCTCGGGTCGGTCCTGCTGCACGTCGCCGTGCTGGCGGTGATCGGGGCGGGGTTGTCGGATGCGCGGTTCGTGCCCTCAACCGAGGTTCCGATCTATCTCGAGATCGACCCGGCCCCCTCCATTGCCGGGATCACACGGACCCGTAGTCCGACGACTCCGCCTGTGCCGACCGAGGTCGCGGTGCGCCGAACCCCGGGCCCGGTGACGGAAAAGCCCTCGACTGCCTCCACCCTGACGAACCCCGCTCCGGTCCAGAACGGCGAGGTGGGCCGGCCCACACCGGCTGCTGCGACGACCGCGACGCCAGTGGTCAGGCCCGCCCCATCGCTGCGCGCGCCATCGCTACGCGCCCTGTGCCGGGGCCGTCTCGACCTGCTGACCGCCCAGCAACAGGCCGCCTGCGACAACCAGTTTGCTCAGACCGCCGCTCGGGCCACCCGCATCGCCGGCACCGGTAACCCGGAGCGCGACGCCCGGTTCGCGGCGGAGGGCGACGCGGCTCTGGACGCCTACGAACGCCGCCGCGCGCCACTCAATCCCGACAGCCGCGCCCGTCCCTGTCCGCACGACTATGACCTGAGGGGTCAGTGCGACGTCTGGGTCACCTATACCTTAAGGCGCAAATTCTGATGGCGATGATCTGGACCCGTCCGTCGGTGAACCTTCGCGACCGCCGGCTGGCCATCGTGGCCGGATCTGTGGCGCTGCACGCCCTGATCCTGACGGCCCTGGGGATCAGCACCTACGGTCTGCCCGACCCGCTGGTCAATCTGGACGAGCCGATCGTGCTGGAAATGGAGCCCCGGCCACTGCTGCCTGGCGAGACCGCGCGCGTCCCCTCCCCGGCTCGTGTCCGGCCGAACGAAACCCGCACCCTGACGCGGGACCGGACCGACCTCGCCACGCCCCCGCGCCTGACCGAGGACGACGAACGCCCCACCCCGCCCGCACCCCGCATGGCCGCCGGGGCCCCAGGCGTCGCGCCGCCCGCCGCCGCCAACCCCTGGGCCTTCACGCCAGAGACCCAAGGTGCCGCGATCGGCCGATCCCTGCGCACCGGCACGGGCGGCTGCCGGATCATGGATGGGCATCTGAGCGCCGCCGAACAGGCCCTGTGCGACGAGCGGTTCAATGCCGGGGCTGCCGCCGCCGCCGCGCGCCATCCCCTCGGCGACCGCACCCGCACCGCTTCCGTACAACGCCGCGACGAGGGCTTCGCCCGCGAAGGCGAGGCCGCCCTCAGACGCTATGAAGCGCGTCGTGCGCCGCTACGGCCCGGGCCTGGAATCGGCCTTTCGTCTCCGGACTGCCCAGGCGGCAACCTCAGCGGAAGTTGCGCCGGGGCTCATCTCCGACCGGAATTCCAGCACCCGGAAGACCGTCCGATCGACCACGCCCGGCGAGAATAACTCCCTGGCCGACGAACCGGATCACGGCGTGGCGTTCAACCGAGCGGCCATGCGCAGTTCCAGTTCGGTCCGTTGCATGGCGAACAGCAGGTCCGTCCTGATGGAATAAAGACCCTCGATAAAGGCGCGGTCCCAGTCGGTGAGTCCGCAGGGGGCTTTGCCGGACACAGCGAACAGGTTCAGAATGCTGTCTTGGCCCGGCCAGCTCGCCTGCACCGGCGCGTCAACCAGGGTCACGAAGGCGATGTAGGCGGCCAGGGCGTCCAGTCGCACGACGTCGACCTGATCGGCGTCGACGACGACCACGGCCCGCTCGATCCGTTCGGCGGTGCTCTGGGTGATCCGGCTGTCGGGGAGTTCGATCGGTTCGCCGCTGGTCCGGCTGACCCGCTCGTCGATCAGGGGCGAACGCCCCGCTGAGCCTACCCGGGTTCGATGCTCCCATCGCACCGGGGCCGAGGCGGCGACGAACTCCGACTGCTCCTGCCGCTGGTTCTGGAAGAACCGGTTGCGGTAGCGGGCCGCGAACACCTGGGCGAAACCGGGCGCATCGTCGGCGATGACGACCATCGCATTGGGTCGGCACCTGGGACGATCGACGCGGATGTTCAGCGAGACGAACACGGCCTCGATCGCCGCAGTCAGTCGCTCGTTGTCCTCGTGAACCCCGCCGATGACCCGCAGACAGAGGGGTTCGCCCCATCGGGCAATCTGGCCCCGGTTGGCACCGCGCCGCCCCGGATCGGTCAGACGACCGACGAAGGTCTCGACCGCCGCCTGGTTGGGGCCTGTCACCACAATGTCGTCCAGCGCAACGGTCGGCCCCTGCTGCACCGGCGGCGTCGGCGGCGTCTGGTCCGGCTGTGCGACCAGAAGAGCGGCAGCGACGATGGCCGATACAATCATGAGACGAGGGTCACCCCTGCCCTGCCCCTCCGTCAAGCGCCCAAAGAAAAAGGGCGGCCCCGTCGCCGGGGCCGCCCTAATTCATTCAGCCGCTGAAAGCGATCACTCGCTCTCGGCCAGCTCCAGTTGCAGATCGGCCGGCAGTGGCTCGACGGCGGCTTCCCGCGTCGAAGTCAGCATGGCGTCGCGTTCGTTGGCGACCTTTTGCAGGCTCCGCAGATAGGCGCCGGTGCCTGCCGGGATCAGCCGGCCGACGATGACGTTCTCCTTGAGGCCTTCCAGCATGTCCTTCTTGCCGTGGACCGAGGCGTCGGTAAGGACGCGCGTGGTTTCCTGGAAGGACGCCGCCGAGATGAAGCTGCGGGTCTGCAGCGACGCCTTGGTGATGCCGAGCAGGACGGGCTGGGTGGTGGCGATGCGGCCCCCACGCTTCTCGACCTTCTCGTTCTCGATCACGGCTTCCGCGACCTCGACCGTGTCGCCACGGATCAGGGTGGTTTCGCCCGAGTCGAGGATCTCGACCTTCTGCAGCATCTGGCGAACGATCACCTCGATGTGCTTGTCGTTGATCGGCACGCCCTGCAGGCGATAGACCTCCTGCACTTCGTTGACCAGATATTCGGCCAGCGCCTCAACCCCTTGAATACGCAGCAGATCGTGCGGATCGGGGTTGCCGTCGATGATGTAGTCGCCCTTCTGGATCAGATCGCCGTCGTGGACGGAGATGTGTTTGCCCTTCGGGATCAGGAACTCGACCGGTTCGCCCTGGTTGCCATCGGCATCCGGCTCCGGCGTGATCTTGATGCGGCGCTTGTTCTTGTAGTCGCGACCGAATTCGACGCGACCGTCCATCTCGGCGATGACCGCGCAGTCCTTGGGACGACGGGCTTCGAACAGCTCGGCCACCCGCGGCAGACCGCCGGTGATGTCGCGGGTCTTGGCACCCTCGGTCGGGATACGGGCCAGGATCTCGCCGGGCTTCACTTCATCGCCGTTGGCGACGGAGAGAATGGCACCGACGGGCAGCAGGTAACGGGCGTCGGAGCCCGAGGCCAGCTTGGCATAGGCGTCACCCAGGGTGATGCCCATGGCCGGACGCAGGTCTGAACCGCGCGGCGATGCACGCCAGTCGATGACGACGCGCTGGGCGATACCCGTCGCTTCGTCGGTTTCCTCGCGGAACGACAGGCCTTCGGTCAGATCCTCGAAGCGGACGATGCCGCCCACTTCGGTCAGGATCGGGGTGGTGTAGGGATCCCACTCGGCCAGACGCTGGTTCTTCTTGACCGTCTCGCCTTCCTTGACCCGCAGACGACCGCCGTAGGGGATCTTGTAGCTTTCGCGATCCTTGCCATCGACCATGACGGTGACGACGACGTTGCGGCTCATGGAGACCAGATCGCCGTGCGCGGCCGTGACGGTCGGGCCCACGATCTTGATCTCGCCGGCGTTGGTCGCCTCGTAGAACGAGGTTTCCGCCACCTGGGCCGTACCGCCGATGTGGAAGGTCCGCATCGTCAACTGGGTGCCCGGCTCGCCGATCGATTGCGCCGCGATGACGCCGACCGCTTCGCCGATGTTGACGTTGGTGCCGCGCGCCAGGTCACGGCCGTAGCACATGCCGCAGATGCCGGCCTCGGCCTCGCAGGTCAGGGCCGAACGGACCTTGACCGACTGGACGCCCTCGCGGTCGATGACCTCGACCACGTCCTCCACCAGATAGGTGTCGGCCGGGAACAGGACGGTGTCCGTGCCCGGGGCCTTGATGTCCTCGGCGTTGTAGCGACCCAGGACGCGCTGGCCCAGCGAGACCAGGACGTCTCCGCCCTCGACCACGGCCCGCAGGGTGATGCCCCGCGTGGACTTGCAGTCTTCCTCGGTAACGATCGAGTCCTGTGCCACGTCCACCAGACGACGGGTCAGGTAACCCGAGTTGGCGGTCTTCAGCGCGGTGTCGGCGAGGCCCTTGCGGGCGCCGTGGGTCGAGTTGAAGTATTCGAGGACGGTCAGGCCTTCCTTGAAGTTCGACACGATCGGGGTCTCGATGATCTCGCCGGACGGCTTGGCCATCAGGCCGCGCATCCCGCCGAGCTGCTTCATCTGGGCCTGCGAACCACGGGCGCCGGAGTTGGCCATCATGAACACCGAGTTGATCTCGGCGGTACGACCGCTGGCCAGGACGCGCGGTTGCGCGATCTCACCCATCATCTCGTCGGCGACCTTGTCCGTGGCCTTGGCCCAGGCGTCGACGACCTTGTTGTACTTCTCGCCCTTGGTGATCAGGCCGTCGGCGTACTGCTGCTCGTACTCTTCGACCAGGGTGCGGGTGGCGGCGACGATCTCGACCTTCTTGGCCGGGATCACGATGTCGTCCTTGCCGAAGGAAATGCCGGCCTTGGCCGCTTCCTTGAAGCCGAGACCCATCATCTGGTCGGCGAAGATCACCGTCGCCTTCTGACCGCAGTGGCGATAGACCACATCGATCAGGTTGCCGATTTCCTTTTTGGTCAGGTTCTTCTCGAGCAGGCGGTAACCGACGTTCGGGTTCTTGGGCAGGAGCGCGCCCAACTTCATCCGGCCCGGCGTCGAGTCGATCACGCGGGTGATCGCGTTGCCTTCCTTGTCTTCCTCGGTCCAGCGCGCCTTGATGCGGGTGTGCAGGGTCACGACACCGGCGTCGAGCGCCGCGTCGATCTCGCCCATGTTGGCGAACAGCTTGCCCTCGCCGGGCTCACCGTCCTTGACCAGGGAGATGTAGTACAGGCCGAGCACGATATCCTGCGACGGCACGATGATCGGCTTGCCGTTGGCGGGCGACAGGATGTTGTTGGTCGACATCATCAGGACGCGCGCCTCGAGTTGCGCCTCCAGCGACAGCGGGACGTGGACAGCCATCTGGTCGCCGTCGAAGTCGGCGTTGAAGGCGGCGCAGACCAGGGGGTGCAACTGGATGGCCTTGCCCTCGATCAGCTTGGGCTCGAACGCCTGGATGCCCAGACGGTGAAGCGTCGGCGCCCGGTTCAGCATGACCGGGTGTTCGCGGATCACCTCTTCGAGGATGTCCCACACCTGGGGCTGTTCGCGCTCGACCATGCGCTTGGACTGTTTGACGGTGCCCGACAGACCCTTGGCGTCGAGGCGCGCATAGATGAACGGCTTGAACAGCTCGAGCGCCATCTTCTTGGGCAGGCCGCACTCGTGCAGCTTCAGGTCGGGACCGACCACGATGACCGAACGGCCCGAATAGTCGACGCGCTTGCCCAGAAGGTTCTGACGGAAGCGGCCCTGCTTGCCCTTCAGCATGTCGGCGAGCGACTTCAGCGGACGCTTGTTGGCACCCGTGATGACGCGACCGCGACGGCCGTTGTCGAACAGGGCGTCGACCGATTCCTGCAGCATCCGCTTTTCGTTGCGGATGATGATGTCCGGCGCACGGAGCTCCATCAGGCGCTTCAGGCGGTTGTTCCGGTTGATGACCCGGCGATACAGGTCGTTCAGGTCGGAGGTCGCGAAACGACCGCCGTCCAGCGGCACCAGCGGGCGCAGTTCCGGCGGGATGACCGGAACGACCGTCAGGATCATCCACTCGGGCTTGTTGCCGGACTCGAGGAAGGCCTCGATCAGCTTCAGGCGCTTGGACGCCTTCTTGGCCTTCATTTCCGAGGGGCTGTCGGCCAGTTCGCCACGGTGACGCTCGGCCTCGGCGTTGAGGTCGATGTTCATGAGCAGGTGGCGCACAGCCTCGGCACCGATCTCGGCGGTGAAGCCGTCATCGCCGAACTCGTCCTGGTAGCGATAGAACTCGTCTTCCGTCAGCAGCTGGTTCTGCTTCAGCGGGGTCAGGCCCGGCTCGGTGATGATGTAGTTCTCGAAGTAGAGCACCCGCTCCACGTCCTTCAGCGCCATGTCGAGCATCAGCGAGATGCGCGACGGCAGGGACTTCAGGAACCAGATGTGGGCGACCGGAGACGCCAGTTCGATGTGGCCCATCCGCTCGCGCCGAACGCGGGCCAGGGTGACCTCCACGCCGCATTTCTCGCAGATGATGCCCTTATATTTCATGCGCTTGTACTTGCCGCACAGGCATTCGTAATCCTTGGTCGGGCCAAAGATGCGCGCGCAGAACAGGCCGTCACGCTCGGGCTTGAACGTGCGATAGTTTATCGTCTCGGGCTTCTTGATCTCGCCGAACGACCACGAGCGGATCTTTTCAGGCGAGGCCAGGGCGATCTTGATCTGGTCGAAGGTCGGAGTGACCGGGACCGCGTTGAAGATGTTCAGGACTTCCTGGTTCATCTTTGTTCCTTCTGCGGACTAACCGCGAAATTTATACAGATGGAGAGAGCGAGGACCGTCCCTCCCCGCTTGCGCGAGGAGGGATCATTCGGTCGGTCAGCTGTTCTCCAGCTCCACGTTCAGGCCCAGCGAACGCATTTCCTTGATGAGAACGTTGAAGCTCTCGGGAATGCCCGCCTCGAAGCTGTCGTCGCCGCGGACGATGGCCTCGTAGACCTTGGTCCGGCCGGCCACGTCGTCGGACTTCACCGTCAGCATTTCCTGCAGGGTATAGGCGGCGCCGTAGGCTTCCAGAGCCCAGACCTCCATCTCCCCGAAGCGCTGTCCGCCGAACTGCGCCTTGCCGCCCAGCGGTTGCTGGGTGACGAGCGAGTACGGTCCGATCGAACGGGCGTGGATCTTGTCGTCGACCAGGTGGTGCAGCTTCAGCATGTAGATATAGCCGACCGTGACCGGACGCTTGAACTGCTCGCCGGTCTGGCCGTCATAGACGATCGACTGACCCGAACGCTCAAGACCGGCCGATTCCAGCAGATCCTCGATGTCCGAGATGTGCGCGCCGTCGAACACCGGGGTGGCGAACGGAACGCCCTTGGACAGGTTGCGCGACAGCTCGATCAGGTCGTCCTCGTCCTGCGGCAGAGGGGTTTCCTTGCCGTAGATCTCGGTCAGGCGATCGACGAGCGCCTGCTTCTGGCCCCCGTGCTGCCAGGCTTCCAGCAGACCGGCGATCTGCTTGCCGAGGCCCGCAGCCGCCCAACCCAGGTGGGTCTCGAAGATCTGACCGATGTTCATGCGCGAAGGCACGCCAAGCGGGTTCAGAACGACGTCCACCGAGGTGCCGTCTTCCAGGTGCGGCATGTCCTCGATCGGCAGGATCTTGGAAATGACGCCCTTGTTGCCGTGACGTCCGGCCATCTTGTCGCCGGGCTGAAGCTTGCGCTTCACGGCCACGAAGACCTTGACCATCTTCATCACGCCGGGGGGCAGTTCGTCGCCGCGTTGCAGCTTCTCGACCTTGTCCTCGAAGCGACGGTCCAGTGCCTTGCGAGCGTTCTCGAACTGGGCCTTCATGGCTTCCAGCTCACCCATGGCCTTTTCGTCGTCGAGGGCGATCTGCCACCACAGGCCGCGCGACACCTCGCCCAGCTTCTCTTCGGTGACCTCGCCACGGCCCATGCCCTTCGGACCGGCGGTGGCGTTCTTGCCCAGCACAAGCGGCTTCAGGCGGCCGTAGACGTTGCGTTCCAGGATCGCGAGTTCGTCGTCGCGGTCCTTGCCCAGGCGTTCGATTTCCGAACGCTCGATCGACATGGCGCGCTCGTCCTTGTCGACGCCGTGGCGGTTGAACACCCGCACGTCGACGACCGTGCCGGCGACGCCGGGCGGCAGGCGGAGCGAGGTGTCGCGGACGTCCGAAGCCTTCTCGCCGAAGATGGCGCGCAGCAGCTTCTCTTCCGGGGTCATCGGGCTCTCGCCCTTGGGCGTAACCTTGCCGCACAGGATGTCGCCCGGCTGGACCTCGGCGCCGATGGCCACGATGCCGGCCTCGTCGAGGTTGCGCAGCGCTTCCTCGCCGACGTTGGGGATGTCGCGGGTGATTTCTTCAGGCCCCAGCTTGGTGTCGCGGGCCATCACCTCGAACTCGTCGATGTGGATCGAGGTGAAGACGTCGTCGCGCACGATGCGCTCCGAGATCAGGATCGAGTCCTCGAAGTTGTAGCCATTCCACGGCATGAAGGCGACCAGCGCGTTCCGGCCCAGGGCCAGGTCGCCCAGGTCCGTCGACGGACCGTCGGCGATGACGTCGCCGAACTTGACCTCATCGCCGACACGCACGATCGGGCGCTGGTTGATGCAGGTCGACTGGTTGGACCGCTGGAACTTCGACAGACGATAGATGTCGACGCCCGAGCGGGCGGCGTCCAGTTCGCCGGTGGCGCGCACCACGATACGGGTGCCGTCGATCTGTTCGACGACGCCGTCACGGCGGGCCACGACCACAGCGCCCGAGTCACGGGCGACCACGGCTTCCATGCCGGTGCCGACCAGTGGCGCATCGGACTGCACCAGGGGCACGGCCTGACGCTGCATGTTCGCGCCCATCAGGGCCCGGTTGGCGTCGTCGTTTTCAAGGAAGGGGATCAGGGCGGCGGCGACCGAAACGACCTGTTTCGGCGACACGTCCATCATGTCGACGTCGGCCTTGTTGAGCAGCTGCGATTCACCGTTGATCCGGCCGGGGACCAGATCCTCGACGATCTCGCCGTCCTTGAGGGCGATGTTCGCCTGGGCGATCGTGTATTTCGACTCCTCCATGGCCGAGATGTAGACCACCTCGTTCTGGGCGATGCCGTCCTTCACGCGACGGTAGGGGCTCTCGATGAACCCGTACTTGTTCACGCGAGCGTGGGTCGCCAGCGAGTTGATCAGGCCGATGTTCGGGCCTTCCGGCGTTTCGATCGGGCAGATGCGGCCGTAGTGGGTCGGGTGAACGTCGCGGACCTCGAAACCCGCGCGCTCGCGCGTCAGACCGCCCGGGCCAAGCGCCGACAGGCGACGCTTGTGGGTGATCTCGGACAGCGGGTTCGTCTGGTCCATGAACTGCGACAGCTGCGACGAGCCGAAGAACTCGCGCACCGAGGCGGCGGCCGGCTTGGCGTTGATCAGGTCGTGCGGCATCACCGTGTCGATATCGACCGACGACATGCGCTCCTTGATGGCGCGCTCCATGCGCAGCAGGCCGACGCGGTACTGGTTCTCCAGCAGTTCGCCCACCGAACGGACCCGGCGGTTGCCCAGGTTGTCGATGTCGTCGATCTCGCCGCGGCCGTCCTTCAGGCCGACCAGGATCTGCAGGACCTTCAGGACGTCGTCTTTGCGCAGGACGCGGATCTCGTCCGAAACCTCGGGGGTCTCCAGACGCATGTTCATCTTCACGCGACCCACGGCCGACAGGTCGTAGCGTTCGGCGTCGAAGAACAGCGAGTTGAACATCGCCTCGGCCGCTTCGGGGGTCGGCGGTTCGCCGGGGCGCATCACGCGATAGATGTCGAACAGCGCATCCTCGCGACCGGCCGACTTATCGACCCGCAGGGTGTTGCGCATGTAGGCGCCGACCGTGACGTGGTCGATGTCCAGCACGTCGATGGTGGTGAAGCCGCGCTCTTCCAGCAGCTCGATCGTCGGCGCATCCAGCTCGTCGCCGGCCTCGGCGTAGATCTCGCCGGTCTCATAGTTGACGGCGTCGGCGGCCAGGTAACGGGTCACCAGGGCGTCGGCGGCCAGCGACAGCGACTTGGTGGTGTCACCCAGCTTCTTGGCTGCGCGGGCGCTGATCTTCTGACCGGCCTGGGCGATCACTTCGCCGGTGTCGGCGTCGACCAGGTCGAACTCGGGCTTCACGCCCCTCCAGCGCTCGGGCTTGTAGGGGGTGACCCAGCCTTCGCCACGCTTCTCGTACGGCACGGTCTCATAGAAGGTGCGCAGGATTTCCTCGCCGTCCATGCCCAGGGCATAGAGGAAGGTGGTCGCCGGCAGTTTGCGGCGACGGTCGATACGCACGAACACCACGTCCTTGGCGTCGAACTCGAAGTCGAGCCACGAGCCGCGATAGGGAATGACGCGGGCGGCGAAGAGCAGCTTGCCCGACGAGTGGGTCTTGCCCTTGTCGTGGTCGAAGAACACGCCCGGCGAACGGTGCATCTGCGAGACGATCACGCGCTCGGTGCCGTTGACGATGAACGTGCCCTTGTCCGTCATCAGGGGGATGTCCCCCATGTAGACGTCCTGTTCCTTGATGTCCTTGACCGAGCGGGCGCCGGTTTCCTCGTCCGCTTCGAACACGATCAGGCGCAGCTTGACCTTCAGCGGCGCGGCATAGGTCATGTCGCGCTGGATGCATTCCTCGACGTCGTACTTGGGATCTTCGAACTCGTACGAGACGTACTCCAGCACGGCGCGTTCGTTGAAGTCCTTGATCGGGAAGACCGACTTGAACACCGCCTCGATGCCCTGCTCCTTGCGGACGCCGGGGCGCACTTCGCGTTGCAGGAACTGCTCGTAGGAGGCGCGCTGAACCTCGATCAGGTTTGGCATCTCGACGGCTTCGGGGATGCGTCCAAAGGACTTGCGAATCCGCTTCTTGCCGGTGAAGGTCGTAGCCGATGCGATCTGACCGTTGATGGCGAGACCGTTCAGGACGTCAGTCATTCAATGTTTCCCAATCGACACGGCGTGACCCGTGCGAGAAATGCAGTGGCACGACGCGCCTCTCGGCGGCCGTGACAATCGGTTTCGGCTCCCACCCTCGGACCGCGAAACGGTCCAGGAAGCCTGAAATCTGTGAGCTCCTTGGGAGAAGGAGCCACGCCTTCGCTCGGTCGGAGGGCGACGGACCGGGCCTCGGCGCTTTCGCGCGGAATCATGGAGGTGATTGCGGAACGCGGACGTATACTCGCTTTGACGGCGAAATAAAGACCGATCCACAAGGAACTTGCGTCTTTTTCAAACGATCGCTTAACCGTCGCCCGGTTCGCGAGAAGCCGACTTCGCACCGATGGAAACCACTGCTAGCTTCACCGCCATGAAACGCATCGCCCTCGCCGCCGCCCTGGCTCTCTCCGCCGCCCTGTCCGCCTGCGCCTCCGGCCCGCCCGAGACCTTGCTGATGGCCGCGCCGTCGGATGCGTCGTCCTGGGTTCCGGCGCAACGAGGCTATCTGGCCTGGTCCTCGACTCGTCGCGGCTGGACCGTCGCCCCGTCGGGCCTGCAGTACAAGCGTGTCGGTCGCGCCCAGCCCAATGCTCCTATGCCGACCTCTGCCGACGTCGTCCGCGTCCACTATCGCGGGACCCTGATCAACGGCCAGGAGTTCGACAGCTCCTACGCCCGCAACGAGCCCGCCGAATTTCCTCTGAGCCGCGTCATCCGTGGCTGGACCGAGGGCGTCGCCCTGATGCGCGTGGGCGAGACCTATGATTTCGTCATCCCCGCCGACCTGGCCTATGGCCCCCGCGCCATGGGATCGGACATCCCGGCCAACTCGACCCTGCTCTTCCGGGTCCAACTGCTGGCCATCAATCCGTCGACGACGCCCGCCGGCTGAGACTATCCGCAGTCCACCGACTTGATGATGCCCGTCGCCTCATCGAAGCGGACGTTCAGCCGGTCCGGGCGATAGTCTCGGGTGGTCGGACAGGTCGTGCAGACGATGCGGACATTGGCACCCGGCGCGAAATCCACAGCGCCCATGTGAGAGCCGATCAGCGACTTCGCGGCCTCGGCATCGCACCGCTGCGGCCCGCCGGGCGTCGGGCCGGGAGCGGGCGCCTCTGCACACGCCGCCATCGCGGCGAGGCCGGCGATCGCTGCGACAATTCTCATCCGCATCGGACCTGCTCCACCACTTCCGTCTCGGCGTTGAAGAAGATGTTCTGGCGATAGGGCGAGAAGTCCATCGTCACCGCACAGGTGGTGCAGACCACGCGCCGGTTGACGACATCGACCGGTACCGGGATCTCCCGCTTGTTCCGCCCCACCAGCCACTGCAGCTCGGACGCCTTGCACAGGTCGGGCTCACCATCGGGCATCTTGGAGCCCACGGGCTGGGTCGCCTCAGCCTCGGCGACCACAGCGGGAGCGGGCGGCGGCGCAGCGGCCGGCGTCGAACACGCGCCCAGCAACATGACCGCGATCAGGCCGCCTTTTGCCAGCCCTCGTCCGTCTGCTTCCAGTAGGCCAGTTCGGCCCCCTGCCCCTTCAGCACCCGCCAACGTTCCCGCGCGCCGTGCAGCGCCGTCTCGTCCCGACCGTCGAAGATGATGAAGCATCGCGCGTAGCCTTCCGTTTCGCCCAGTTCAGAGCCATCGACGATGAACAGCGCCTGAGCGCCGTTCGGGTTCTCCGAAGCGGACGTCAAAAGGATCGGCTGGCGATCGGCATGGGGCTCGTCGGCCCGGCCGTGCGCCAGAAAGCTGTCGTCCCGCCAGATCCACAGCCGCTCGTCGATATCCTCGAGCCGATGGGCGTCGGCGACCTTCACCAACGCCCGCCAGCCACGCTTCAACGTCCGGTCCAGCAACTCCGGCAGCACCTGATCCAGCGACGATCGCTCCAGGTGGTAGAACCAGAATTCCGTACCCGACGCCTCGGACATCAGCCCTCGTACGAATCCGCCACCATCCGGTCGAGCGTGCGCACGCCGAAGCCGACGGGGCCGTCCGGAACCGTGTTGATCGTCGACTTGTTGACCCAGGCCGTCGGGGCGATGTCCAGGTGCGCCCAGGGGGTGCCGTTGACGAAGCGTTGCAGGAACAAGGCGGCCGTGATCGAACCGCCGGCGCGTCCGTTGCCGACGTTCTTCACATCGGCGATCGGGCTGTCGATGTGCTTTTCGTACTGCTTCGGCAGAGGCATCCGCCAGAAATTTTCGCCGACCTTTTCTGCTGCCGCGAAGATCGGCCCGGCGACGGCCTCGTCGTTGGAATACAGCGCCGCATAGTCCAGCCCCAGGGCCACGATCGCGGCACCCGTCAGGGTGGCCAGATCGATCATGAATTTCGGCTTGAACCGGTCCTGAGTGTACCAGAGGGCATCGGCCAGGACGAGGCGACCCTCGGCGTCCGTGTTGATCACCTCGACCGACTGGCCGGACATGGAGATGACCACGTCGCCTGGGCGCTGGGCGTTGCCGTCGGGCATGTTCTCGACCAGGCCCAGAACGCCGACGGCATTGACCTTGGCCTTGCGGCCGGCCAGCGCGTGCATCAGGCCGGCGACAGCGGCCGCGCCGCCCATGTCCCACTTCATGTCCTCCATGCCCTCGGCGGGCTTGATGGAGATACCGCCGGTGTCGAAACAGACGCCCTTGCCGACGAAGCCCAGGGGCTGGGCGCCGGGTTCGCCACCGTTCCACTGGATCACGGCCAGCTGGCTCTCGCGGCGGCTGCCCTGGCCGACGCCGAGCAGGGTCCACATCCCAAGCGCCTCCATCTCGGCCTCGCCGAGAATCTCGACCTTGAGGCCCAGTCGTTCCAGATCCTTGACCCGTCGGGCGAACTCGGCCGGATAAAGGACGTTGGCGGGCTCGGCGACCAGGTCGCGCGCGAACACCACCGCATCGGCGACCGCCGACATCGGCTCGTAGGCGGCCTCAGCGGCGCGCAGGTCCGAGGTCACGATCCGCACCGTGGTCACCGAAGCGATCTTCTCGGGCTTCAGCGTCGTGCGGTACTTGTTGAACGTATAAGCGGCCAGTCGCACCGCGAACGCGGCCCTCGCCGCCTGCTCGGGCGTCAGATGACCGAAATCCAGCGTCAGGGTCTCGGCCCCCGAAAGCTTGACCGCATGATAGGCCGCGCCGGCTGCCGTCTCGATGCCGGCCTCGGTGAGCTCGTCCTTGCCCGTGCCGACCAGCAGCACGGTCTTGGCCTCGACCCCGCTGGGTCCGGCGACGACCAGCGTCGTATTCTCCGCCCCCGTGAACCGGCCGGCCGACATGGCGCGGCCCAGAGCCCCACCGGTCGCCGCATCGTGTTCGGGGCCCTTGCCGGCCAGGACACGGCCGTCGCCGACCAATACGGCCAGCACATCGGTAACGCCCGAAACGGCGACGAATTCGATCTTCATGAAACGCGACTCCAGCCGGACTTTGGGGCCCGGTCGTTGATACTGTTGAAGGGTCGGCCGGCGGTTGTCCGCGAGCCTCCCGGGTGTGTATTAGATGCTCCCCATCGCCCGCGCCCGCAACACGGGTGATCGCTTCTCGCTCCATGACCCTGATTCAACGCTATCTTTTCCGACAGATCGGCGTTCCCGTCGTGGCCGCCTGCGCCGCGCTGGCGGGAATCGGTCTGCTGTCGCAGAGCCTGGATCAACTGGAGGTGATCGTCGAACGCGGACAGAGCGTCTGGGTTATGGTCAAGCTGACCCTGCTGGCCCTGCCGCAGCTGTTCTCGGTCATCCTGCCCATCGGACTGTTTGTCGGGGCCCTGATCGCCCTGACCCGTCTCCAGCGCGAACAGGAACTGACCGCCGCCTTCGCCAGCGGCATGACGCGCTGGAAGGTCATCTCGCCGGCCGCCCGCATCGCCGCGATCGCCGCTGTCGTCACCCTGGTCATGACCGTTCTGATCCAGCCCTGGTCCCAGCGCACCGCGCGCGAACAGGCCTACGCCATCCGTACCGACCTGGCCGCCCTGCTGGTCGAGGAAGGCCGCTTCGTCCAGGGCCCCGACGGCCTGACCGTCTATGTCCAGCAGATCGAGCAGAACGGCCTGCTCAAGAACCTGTTCGTCTATCTGGACGACGGCAAGGGCGGGGTCCGCACCTGGGACGCGGCCGAGGCCCGGTTCGAACAGGTCCAGGGCCAGCCCTTCCTGACCCTGACCAACGGCTCAATGCAGGAATATTCCTCCAACGGCGTCCTCAACCAGTTTTCCTTCGCCCGCTTTCCCTTCGACCTGACACCCTTCACCGACAGCCGCGAGACCATCCGCTACAAGCCCTCCGACCTGTGGATGGGCCAGCTGTTCGACCCGACCCCGGACCTCGTCGCCGCCAGTGGATCGCGCGGTGAACTGCTGGCCGAGGCGCATTCGCGACTGTCCTCGCCGCTTTACGCCCTGACGGCCATGGCCCTGGCCCTGTCGGCGATCATGGGCGGAGCCTTCAGCCGGACGGGCTATGGCTGGCGCATGGCCAAGGCTGCGGGGATATTCCTCGTCGTCAGGGTCTTCGGCTACGGCATCGTGGCGGCCAGCGCGTGGAATAGTTGGCTCAATGTGTTCCAGTATTTGTTGCCCCTGGTCGCAGCGGCCCTGGCCCTGCGGATGCTGTTCCGTGCGCTCAAGCCCGGCCGACGCTCTCCGGCGCTCGACCGTCTGAAGGCGAGGTTCGCATGAGGATTTCCCTGCGCGGCGACCACACGCCGATCCGCCTGCGACTCGGCCGTATCGAACGCTACGTCCTGATCCAGCAGCTGCGGGCCCTCGGGGTGGCGCTGGCCGTCATCGCCGCCCTGGTGATGCTGATCGACTTCGTCGAGATTTCGCGAGGCCTCGGCTCCGACACCGACCTTTCGGGCCTGCGCATCCTGGGCCTAATGATGCTGAAGTCGCCGGCGGTGATCGTGCAGCTTCTGCCGTTCGTCTTCCTGTTCGGCACCCTGTCCGCCTTCGTCGGCCTGAACCGCAGGTCCGAGCTGATCGCCATGCGCGCGGCCGGCGTCTCGGCCTGGCGGTTCGTCCTGCCGGCGGCGGCCTGCGCGCTCGTGCTCGGCATCCTGACCGTCACCGCCATCGGCCCCCTCGCCGCCTCCGCCGATGGCCTGTTCCAACGTGAACGGGCCCGCATCTCCGGCTCCGTCGCCGGGTCCGCCGACCGCGAGGCGGTCTGGTTGCGCGAGGGCGAGGGTCAGCGCCAGATGGTCATCCGCGCCGGTCGTCAGGACCGGGCCAACGCGCGGCTGCTGGACGTGACCTTCTTCACCTACGCGACCGATCCCGAGGGCCGCCGAGCCTTCTCCGAGCGGATCGACGCGAAATCCGCCGCCCTCAGCGCCGGTCGCTGGCGGCTGGTCGACGCGGTCGGGGCCCAGACGGGCCAGCGCGCGATGCGCTACGCCACCCTCGACCTGCCCTCCAGCCTGGCCGACGAAGAGGCGTTCGAGCGATTCGCCCGCCCCCAGTCGACGCCCTTCTGGTCCCTGCCCGGCCAGATCCAGCGCATCGAGGACGCAGGATTTTCGTCCACCGCCTATCGCCTGCGCCTGCAACAGCTCCTGGCCACGCCCCTGATGTTCGCGGCCATGTCCATCCTGGCCGCCGCCTTCTCGCTTCGCCTCATGCGGCTGGGCGACCTGGCGAAGATGGCGGTCAGCGCGGTGGTGCTGGGCTTCGCCTTCTTCTTCCTGAACCAGGCCTCGGCCGCCTTCGGATCGGCCGAGGTGGTGCCGCCCTTCCTGGCGGCCTGGCTGCCGGCGGTGCTGACGGCGCTCGCCGCCTTCACCTTGCTGTTCTA
Organism: Brevundimonas sp. NIBR10; assembly: GCF_027912515.1. Classification (NCBI taxonomy): domain Bacteria; kingdom Pseudomonadati; phylum Pseudomonadota; class Alphaproteobacteria; order Caulobacterales; family Caulobacteraceae; genus Brevundimonas; species Brevundimonas sp. NIBR10. The sequence goes on along the minus strand of NZ_CP115464.1, from coordinate 1,952,834 downwards.
TACCGAAGACGGCTAAGCGACCCTCCAGGCGGGGGCCTGACGACGAACGAGCGGAAACCGGTCTTGAAGCAGCGTAACGGCAGCGCCTCCCAGCGGCAGGGGTCTCGCACACGGCTCCTGGCCGGCGCGGCCCTGTTCGCCTGCCTGCCTCTCGCTTTCGCAGCGTCTGCCCAGGCCCAGACCTCGCCCGCCAACACGCCCGCCTCGGACCAGCCCGGCCCCGATGGCCTGCCGCCCCGCGCCGTCTATATCGAGGCCGGCTCCGCGACCCGCGAGGGTGACGTCATTTCGGCGGTCGGCGACGGCGAACGCGTCCTGGCCCGTTTCCAGTCCCACACCCTGCGCGCCGGTCGCGTCACCTACGACATGACCTCCGGTGCGGGCACGGCAGACGAGCGGGTCGAGCTGACCAGCCCCGAAGGCGACGTCGTCTACGCCAGCCATCTGGAGCTCGATTCCGACCTCAACGCCGGGGTCGCCGTCGATTTCGCGACCCGGCTGTCGAACGGCGCCAGCCTGATGGCGGCGACGGCCGTGCGGCGTTCGGCCAACGTCAACGAGTTGAACTACGCCCTCTTCACCCCCTGCCCGATCTGCGACGCCGAGGGGAACCCCAAGACCCCCTCGATCTCCATCCAGGCCGAAAAGGTGGTTCAGGACGAGGAACTGCGCGCCATCCTGTTCCGCAACGCCCTGTTTCGCGTCGGCGGCGTTCCGGTCTTCTGGCTGCCTGCCTTTGCTGTGCCGGACCCGACCGTCGAGCGCAGTTCCGGCTTCCTGGTGCCTTCGGTCAACTATGACGAAGGCCGGGGCCTGTCGGTCGAGGTGCCCTATCTGCACGTCGTCTCTCCGTCCGAGGACTGGTTGATCAGCCCCCAGTTCAATACCGACGTCCTGCCCCTGCTGAACCTCCAGTGGCGCAGGCGGTTCGCCGACGCGTCGATCGTGGCCCGCGGCGGCTATACCTACGCGCAGAATTTCGGCGACTTTGACCTCGACGGCGACGGCGACGCCGAAAGCAACGTCGATTTCGGCGATCGCACGAGCCGCAGCTACCTGCTGGCCCACGGCCGCTGGGATCCCGCCGGTCCCTGGCGGGCCGGTTTCACGGCCGAGCGGGTCTCGGACAAGACCCTGTTCGACCGCTACGACGTCCGCGATCCGTATCAGGACAACGGCCTGTATTACGGCGACCAGCGCCGCCTGATCAGCCAGCTCTATGCCGAGCGCCAGACCGCGCGGTCCTATGTCTCGGTCGCCGCCTTCTCGATCCAGAGCCTGCGCGTCGATCAGTTCAACCCGATCACCCCGGCGCTGAACATCTTCGAGGACGACAACACCCTGCCGGTCGTCGCGCCGCTCGTCGACGCGCGCTGGGAGCCGGTCGAGCGCATCCTGGGCGGCCGCCTGAGACTCAAGAGTTCGGCCGTCTCTCTCACCCGCGACGCCTATGTCGGCGCACCGGTGCTGCGCCTGCCCACCATGGCAGCGGTCCCTACGATCACCGACGGAGTCGACAGCCGCCGCCTCACGTTCCAGACGGACTGGCGCCGCGTGATCATCTCGCCCGGCGGCATCCGGTTCGAGCCGTTCCTGGACGCCCGCGCCGATTTCTATTCGGTTTCCGACCTGCCGCCCGTCCTGAGCCTTGAGGACACGACGATCACGCGCGGTCGGGTCACGGCCGGGATCGACGTCGCATATCCGCTGATCAAGCGCCTCTCGGCGACCTCGGATATCGTCATCGAGCCCCTGGCCCAACTGTCGATCTCGAACAAGCCCAACCTGGATCCCCGCATTCCGATCGAGGACACCCAGACCTTCGAGTTGGACGAGACCTCCCTGTTCCGCGTCGACCGCCTGCCGGGCTATGACGTCTACGAGGGCGGTGGCCGTCTGACCGCCGGGGCGCGCGCCACCCTGCGCTGGGACGAGGGTCGCACCGCCAGCCTGTTCATCGGCCGCAGCGTCCGCTCCGACGAGGAAACCGCCTTCCGCATTCCTGTGCCCGACGCCCCCTCACGCCTTTATGACCCCTCCGGCCTGGCCTCGACCACCTCCGACTGGGTCGTCCAGGGAAGTTTCGCCCCGACCCAGGGGATCAGGGGCTGGGGTCACGCCACGCTCGACAGTTCCGGCAACGTCCGCCGTGCCGAGGCCGCCGTCGACGCCACTTGGGGCCGCCGCAACGTCGCCGCCGTCAGCTACATCGTCGATCGCTCCAACCCGCAATCGGGGCCGCTCAACCGAAACTACGAATTCGTCCAGCTGGCGGGACAGCAGTTCGTCTATGGCAACTGGGGCGTGGCGGTCACGGGCATCGCCGATCTGGAGCGCGACCTGATCACCCGCTCGGAGGTCGGCCTGCTGTTCGACGACGACTGCTTCCGCTTCGAGATCGGATTCCGCCAGGACAACACCCGCGTCAGGCCGTCGGGGCCGTCCGAGGGGGTCTATGTGCGCCTAAACCTCGCCACTTTTGGCGGTACAGGCTATGAGCGAGACGACAGGCGCTGAGCAAGGCGCTTGATGGGGCGCGACCTCCCCGAATATGGGGTCGAGACCGCGCCGCTTTGAGGAACCAGGACTGACCATGCGTTTGATTCGTTGTTCGACCGGCGTCGCCCTGGCCGCGCTCGTCGCCGGGGGCGCGCTCGCCCAGACCGCACCTGTGCAGACGCCAGCGCCCGCCGCCGCCGGGACGCTGAACCCCGCTGCCGAACAGACGCCCGCGACCGCGCCGGCCGCCCCGCCGCAGTTCCAGCTGTCAGAGGGCATCATCGCCACGGTCAACGACCAGATCATCACCTCCTTCGACCTGCGTCAGCGCATGCTGATGATCATCGCCATGAGCCAGGTCCAGCCGACCGAGGAGAACATCCCGGCGATCCAGCAACAGGCCCTGAACGCCCTGATCGAGGAACGTCTCCAGGTCCAGGAGATCGCCAAATACCCTGACCTGGTCATCAGCGACGCCGAGGTCGACGAAGAGGTGGCCCGAATGGCCGAGGATGCCGGCACGACCCCGGCCAACTATATGCAGTTCCTCGAACAGGGCGGGATCCGCGCCCGCAACATGCGCGAGCAGCTGCGCACCGAGATCGGCTGGCGCGCCCTGGTCGGCGGCCGCTTCAACAACCGCGCCAAGGTGTCCCGCGCCGCCGTCGACCAGGCCATGCGCCAGGTCACCGAAGCCGCCTCCAAGCCCCAATACCTGATCGGCGAAATCTATATCGAGGCCGCCCGCGTCGGTGGCCAGCAGGCCGCCGTGACCGGTGCCGACCAACTGGTCCAGCAGATGGTCGCCGGTGCGCCCTTCCAGGCCGTCGCCCGCCAGTTCTCGGCCGCCCCCTCCGCCCCGCGCGGCGGCGATGCCGGCTGGGTCGTCCAGGGCACTGTCCAGCCTGCGCTCCAGGTCGCCCTGGATCAGCTCGAGGTCGGCCAGCTTTCGCGTCCGATCCCCGTCGAGGGCGGGGTCTACATCATCTATATGCGCGACAAGCGCTCGGGTGCGGCCACCAGCCTGGTTACGCTGAAGCAGATCATGATCGAGGCACCCGAAACCGCCTCACCGGAAACCGTCGCCGCCGCCACGGCCCGGCTGGAGGCCCTACGGCCCCAGCTGACCTGCGACACCATGCTGGCCCGCGCCACCTCGGAACAGGGCCTGCTCGGCTCCGACCTGGGTGAGGCCGACGTCGCCAACCTTGCACCCCAGTTCCAGCAGGTCGCCCGGACCGCCGAGGTCGGCACGGTCTCGACCCCGGTCCGCACGCCCCTGGGTGTGCACCTCGTCGCCGTTTGTGGCCGCCGGGTCGGCGGTGCCGATGCGCCGACGTATCAGCAGGTCGAGGGTCGCCTTCAGAACCAGAATCTGGCCATGCTGGCGCGACGCTACATTCGCGACCTGCGCGCGGACGCCCTGATCGAACTGAAGTAAGCCCGGAGAGCCAATGCCCGCGCCCCTGGTCCTCACCCTCGGAGAACCGGCCGGCGTAGGTCCGGAGATCGTCGCCGCCGCCTGGCGCGCGCTCAGCGCCTCCGGCGCGCCCTTCGCCGTGATCGGCGACGCCCGGCTCCTTGCCGGCCACGCACCGGTCCAGACCGTCAGCGAACCGTCGGATGCCGCCCCCGTCTTCGCCCGCGCCCTGCCGGTCATCGACCTGCCTCTGCCCGACCCCGTCACGCCCGGCCGTCCCGACCCCGCCAACGCGGGCATGGTCGCCGACTGGATCGAATACGGCGTCAACCTGTGCCTGTCCGGTCAGGCGTCCGGTCTGGTCACTGCCCCGATCGCCAAGGCTCCCCTCTATGCCGCCGGTTTCCGCTTTCCGGGCCACACCGAGTTCATCGCCGAACTGACCGCCGACACGCCGATGCAGGGCACGCGCGGCCCGGTCATGATGCTGACGGCCAAGGACCTGCGCGCCTGCCTGGTGACCATCCACGTCGCCCTGGACCAGGTGCCCGAACTGGTCACCACCGAGCGCGTCACCCGCACCGCCCGCGTCGTCCATGAATCGATGAAGCGTGATTTCGGCCTGGCCTCGCCCCGCATCGCCCTCGCCGCCCTCAACCCGCATGCGGGCGAAGGCGGGGCCCTGGGTCTTCAGGAAATCACCGTCCTGAAACCCGCCGTCGAGATCCTGCGCCGCGAAGGCCTGAACATCACAGACCCCAGGCCCGCCGACAGCCTGTTCCACGATGAGGCCCGCGCCACCTATGACGCCGTGGTCTGCCTGTACCACGACCAGGCCCTGATCCCGGTCAAGACCCTCGACTTCTGGGGCGGCGTCAACGCCACCCTGGGCCTGCCCATCGTCCGCACCTCCCCCGACCACGGCACCGGCTTTGACATCGCCGGCAAGGGTATCGCCCGCCCCGACAGCCTCATCGCCGCCATCCGCCTGGCCACCGAGATGGCGGCGACGCGCGCGGCGGGCTAGACAGCGGTGTGACCGACCTCCCCCCTCTGCGCGAATCCCTCGAAGCCCACGGCCTCTTGGCCAAGAAAAGCTTCGGCCAGCATTTCCTGCTGGACCTCAACATCACGCGCAAGATCGTCCGCCTGGCCGGCCCGTTCGAGGGCCGCGCGGTGATCGAGGTCGGCCCCGGTCCCGGCGGCCTGACCCGCGCCATCCTGGAAAGCGACGCTGGCCAGGTCGTGCTGGTCGAGAAGGACCCCCGCTTCGTCCCCCTGCTGACCGAACTCGACGACGACTCCGGCCGCCTGACCATCGTCCAGGCCGACGCGCTCAAGGTCACCGAGGCCGAGCGGACCACCGGCCCGACCCATCTGGTGTCCAACCTGCCTTACAATGTCGGCACGGCCCTGCTGATCAAGTGGCTGACCGGACCGTGGACGCCCCACGCCCTGACCCTGATGTTCCAGAAGGAGGTCGCCGAGCGGATCGTCGCCGCCCCCGGAGACGACGCCTACGGCCGTCTCGCCGTCATCTCCCAGGCCGTGGCCGAGGCCCGCATCGTCATGCACCTCCCTGCCGCCGCCTTCACCCCCCCGCCCAAGGTCGCCTCCGCCGTCGTCCACCTGATCCCCAAGACGGACCGTCCCGATCGCGAGACCCTGAAACGGCTGGAGACCGTCACCGCCGCAGCCTTCGGCCAGCGCCGCAAGATGCTCCGCTCCAGCCTCAAGACCCTGGGCGGCGCTGCCCTGTGCGAGGCCGCCGCCATCGACCCCGATGCCCGCGCCGAGACGATCGACCTGGCGGGGTTCCTGCGACTGGCGGAGGCCGTCAAATGACCATCGAACCCTTCCGCGCCATCACCATCAGCCGCCTTGCCCACGCCCTGAAGGCCGAGGGGCGCAGCGTGATCCATATGGAGTTCGGCCAGCCTTCGACGGGCGCCCCCGCCGCGGCGATCGCCGAAGCCCACCGCGTCCTCGACGCCGACGCCATGGGCTATTGGGAGAGCGCCCCCCTCAAGGCCCGCATCGCGAAACTTTACCTCTACCGATACGGCGTCACCGTCGATCCCGACCGGCTGCTGCTGACCAACGGCGCCTCGCCCGCGCTCGTGCTGGCGCTCGCCTCGCGGTTCCAGCCGGGCGACCGGATCGCCATGGCCCGGCCGGGCTATGTGGCCTATCGCAACACGGTGAAGGGGCTCAACATGACCCCGGTCGAGATCGCCTGCGGTCCCGCCGAACACTATCAGCTGACCGCCGCCGCCCTGTCAGCCCTCGATCCCGCTCCGGCCGGGGTGATCATCGCCAGCCCCGCCAACCCCACCGGCTCGGTCATCGCGCCCGACGAGATGGCCGCTATCGCAGAGGTCTGCCGCGCGCGCGGCATCGCCGTCATCTCGGACGAGATCTACCACGGCCTCAGCTACGTCGGCCCGCAGCCCTCGATGCTGCAGTTCGCGCCCGGCGCCATGGTGATCAACTCCTTCTCCAAATACTGGAGCATGGCGGGGTGGCGGCTGGGCTGGTTGCTGGTCCCCGCCGACCACGTCGAGACCGCCCGGGCCTATATCGGCAACCTGTTCTTGACCCCACCGTCGCTCAGCCAGCACGCCGGCCTGATCGCCATGGACTGCATCGACGAGCTGGAAGGCCACATCGAGACCTACCGCCGGAACCGCGCCCTGATCCTGGACGCCCTGCCGTCCCTGGGCCTCAAGACCATCGCCCCGCCCGACGGCGCCTTCTACATCTGGGCCGACATCGGGCATCTGACCGACGACAGCGTGGCCTTCTGCGAGCAGTTGCTGCGCGACACGGGCGTCGCCACCGCGCCGGGCGTGGATTTCGATCCGGTCGATGGGCCGCATTTCATGCGCTTCAGCTTCGCCGTCTCGACGCCGCAGATCGAAGAGGCGCTGGCCCGTCTGCGTCCCTGGTTCGCGGCCCGAGCCCAAGCGGCCCAGGGTTAACGACCTGACAACGCGCGACGTCCACTGTGGCGCGAACGCTCTTGCGAGCCCTGTGCGAACCATGGCCAAATCCGACGATGATTTCTGCGACGCCATACGATCGGCCAGAACGCGTGCGGACCTGACGCCGTGACCCAGTTCGTCCCGACCCGTCAGCTGCGCTTCTTCATGACCGCGATCGCGCCCTGCCCCTATCTGCCGGGCATGACCGAGCGGAAGGTGTTCGCCAACCTGCCGTTCAGCGACGGTGCCCACGTCAACGACGAGCTGACCCACGCCGGCTTCCGCCGCAGTCAGAACATCGCCTATCGCCCCGCCTGCGAGGGCTGCGACGCCTGCATCTCGGTGCGCCTGCCGGTGCCGGAGTTCGCTCCGACCCGCACCCAGCGCAAGATCATCTCGCGCAATGCCGACCTGTCGCGCGACCTGGTCGAGGCCGAGGCGACGATGGAGCAGTTCGTGCTGCTGAAGCGCTATCTGGCCACCCGCCATCCGGGCGGCGGCATGACCGACATGACCTGGGCCGACTATGTCGCCATGGTCGAGGATACGGCGGTCCGCACCCATCTGATCGAATACCGCCTGCCATCCACCGACGGCGGCCCCGGCGATCTGGTCGCGGTCAGCCTGACCGACCTGCTGAGCGACGGCCTGTCGATGGTCTATTCCTTCTTCGATCCGGCGCTTGAGAAGCGGTCGCTCGGCGTCTTCGCCATTCTCGACCATATTCGTCAGGCGGCAGCGGTGACCCTGCCCTTCGTCTACCTGGGCTACTGGGTCGAGGGTTCGACCAAGATGGACTACAAGGCCGGCTTCCGGCCGATGGAAGTGCTCAAGCCGCTGGGCTGGACGCGGCTGGACGTCTAGGCTTTACGCAGCCTGACGGGGGGCTTCGGTCCACGGACGATCAGACCCTTGGCCTCGAGGTCAAGTTGGACGCATTTCGCCCACCATCCGGCCGTGTCGCCGCCAGGAAAGAGCGCCTCGGGCAGGCTCGGCAAAAGCGCGCTCTTGATCTCGGCTGGCGTGGCACCCTCACCATCGGCAGGTAGCACCGCGAGGTAGGCGGCGCGCATCGCCAGATACTTGTCGGCGTCGACGCGCTGTACGTGCCCCGGGCTGGTGAAATTCTCGACTTCAATCTTGTCTTTGGCCATCACGAACGCCTTCAGCTTGTCGGGACTGCGGTACCATAGGTCGTGGTCGGAACCGCCGTCACGGGTACGCCCGCCTCCAGCGCGTCGGGATCCCGGGGCCCCTGATCACGCCCGCCCGCATACTCCACCAGCGCCGCGATCCGTTTCTCGATCGGCGGATGCGTCGCGAACATCTCGTCGACCAGGTTCCCCTTCTCGGGCTCGTTATCCAGGAACATCCCCTGCACGTCGTCCGGAGCCCGCACATAGGAGCGACCCGAAATCTTCCTCAGCGCCGAAATCATCGCATCCGGGTTCTTGGTCAGCTCGACCGACCCGGCGTCCGCCACGAACTCGCGCGTGCGCGACAGCATCAGCCGGATCACGATCGACAGGGCGAACCCGATGGCGGCGATGATCAGGCCGACGGCGATCAGCGCGCCTGCGTTCTTGTTCTTTCTGCCCCCGCCCCGGACATAGAACAGACCGCGAAAGATCAGCTGGGCGATCACGCTTATGATCCCGGCGAAGATCGAGGCGATCACCATGGTCCGCACGTCCTTGTTCAGGATGTGGGTCAGTTCGTGGGCCAGCACGGCCTCCATCTCGTCGCGGTCAAGTGCCTGCATCAGGCCCGAGGTCACGGTCACGCTGTAGTGCCCCTCGGACAGGCCCGAGGCGTAGGCGTTCATCGTGTCGGTCTCGATAATCCGCAGGGTCGGAGTCTTGATCCCGCGCGAGATGCACAGGTTTTCCAGCAGGTTGTAGAGCTCGGGCTGATCGCTTCGGGTGACCTTGCGGGCCCCGGTCATGGCGTCAATCATCGCCTGGTTGCCGACCCAGGCGATGGCAAACCAGACCCCGGCGATCACCAGCGCCAGCGGGATGGTCCCGGCCAGCATCGACGCCGCCATCCCCATGTCGTCGCCCAGCGACCCGCCGGAGTTGGGCAGGAAGCCGAACCCCATCAGGATCAGCTGCAACCCGTACAGGATCAGCACCAGCAGCACCGGAAATCCGGCCAGCAGCACGATCGACCGGGTGTTGTTGGCCCAGATGTGGGTCTTGAGCCCGACGGCGCCCATCACGGTTGGGCCCTAGAATTTCACCGACGGCGGGGCGGCGGTCATGGCGGCACGGTCTGCGGCGTCCACCGCGAAGAAGGGCTTCTCCGATCCGAAACCGAACATGCCGGCGAACAGCACGGTCGGGAACTGGGCCCGCACCGCGTTGAACTCGCTGACCGCGTTGTTGAAGAACCGGCGCGCGGCGGCTAGCTTGTTCTCTATGTCCGACAGCTCGCGCTGCAGCTCCAGGAAGTTGGTGTTGGCCTTCAGGTCCGGATAGGCCTCGGCCACCGCGAACAGCTTGCCCAGCGCTGCGGTCATCATGTTGTCGGCCGCGACCTTGTCGTTGACCGAGGTGGCACCGGCCGCCGCCGCGCGCGCCTGGGTCACGGCGGCCAGGGTCCCGGCCTCGTGGCTGGCATAGCCCTTCACCGTCTCGACCAGGTTGGGGATCAGGTCGTTGCGCTGCTTCAGCTGCACGTCGATGTCGGCGAAGGCCTGGTCCGCGCTCTGGTCCAGGGCCACCAGCCGGTTATAGGCCCCGATCACCACGAAGGCGACGATAGCGACGATGACGACGACGACGATCAAGGCAATCATGACGACCCTCCAATTCGATCCGGCGATTATCGCGCGAACACCGGCCGTCGAATAGCGAAATCGGCGTCAGATCGCGTCAGTCGCCTCGACGCGTCGATCGCGACAAACTGCCCCGATGATCGCCCTGACCCTCGCATCCGTCCTGGCCCTGACGCCCCAGTCGACCGCCGACCGGGCCGACTATATGACCGCCCTGATGTGCGGCGGCGTCTTTCGCCACGCCGGCGAGGTCGTCGTCCGCTATGGCGGCGGCTCGGCCCAGCCGTCGAACGAGGCGGCCGACCTTTGGCGCGATCTGGCCTACATCTTCGGGCCTCCGGTCGGATACGATCGCGCCGCGACCGATACGTCCCTGGCCAATCAACTCAGGCAGCAACGCATGGCCTGGGACGTCCCGCTCGCCAACCCCGACAGCCGGCGGGCGACGCTGGACTACATGAACAGCGAACAGAAGGGCTGCACCGACAGCCTTCGCGACATGGCGGCCCGGCGCGGCTTCACACTGCAATGAGCCTTGTCGCCTTCCTGCTGTCGGCGACGGTTCAGGCGTCCCCCGCCGCGGACCGGATCACCTACGACCAGATGGTCGGATGCGCGGCGACCTTCCGGATGGCCTCGGCGGCGGCGGGTCTGGCCGGTGATGCCGAGTTGCGTCAGGCGGGAGTGACGGCCGCCGTGGCCTACGACAACCTGGCCTATCTGTACGGCGAGCCGCTGGGCATCCTGAACGCCGACACCGACGCCGCCATCCGTACCGATGTAGATCGCCAGATCGCCCTCTATGGACCCGGGCTGAACCGTCGCGCGCCGATCACCCTCCAGGCCATGGACGGCGACCAGCGGGTCTGTCGCGCCCTGTCCGAGCGCATCGCCCGCGAAGCGACCGAGGCCGTCGAAGCCGCCGACTAGCGGAACTTGCGCAGTCCCCTCGGCCCCATCCGCCCGGTCTGGGCCCGCTTGCCCAGCCAGTCCTTCCAGTCCGGCCAGTTCCTGCGACGTCCGCCGCCGTCCGCCCATTCCGGCCCGGTCTCGGCGCTGAACACCGTGATGTCCTGAAGGCCCCCGCCCTTGTAGGCCTGCAGCCTGACCCCCTTGCCGCGCCCCATCTCGGGCAGTTCGGCGACCGGGAAGATCAGCGTCTTCAGGTTCTCGCCCAGCGCCGCCACATGGTCCGCCGTCCCGATCCGCAGCAGGGCCTTGAGCTCGCCGTTCAGCACCTGTTTGCCGCCGCGCTTGGAGGCGATCAGGTCGTCCTCGGGGGCCACGAAACCGTATCCGTCCTTGGACGCCACCAGCAGCTTCTGCCCCGGCTGATGCGCCATGACGGCGACGATCTCGGCCTTCTCCTCCAGCTCGATCATCAGGCGCAGCGGCTCGCCGTGCCCGCGCCCGCCGGCCAGCTTGTCAGCCGTCAGCGTGAAGACCCGCCCGTCCGAGGCCGCGACCAGGATCTTGTCGGTCGTGAACGCCGGCACCAGGAAGCCCAGGCTGTCGCCTTCCTTGAACTTCAGCTCCGACGGATCCTCGACCTTGCCCTTGGTCGCCCGGATCCAGCCCCGTTCCGACAGGATCACGGTGATGGCCTCGCGCGGAATATAGGCCTCGGGCGCGGTGAAGGCCGATGCATCCACGGCTTCCGCGATCGTCGTCCGGCGCGGCGAGATCATCGCCTTCCTGACATCCTGCAGGCCCACGATCATCAGCTTGTTCTGTTTCGCCGGCGAGCCGATCATGGCCTTCAGCCCGGCCAGCTCGGCGGCCAGTTCTGAGTATTCCTTCTCGATCGCCATTTCCTCGATCCGCGCCAACTGGCGCAGCCGGGTGTCGAGGACATAGTCGGCCTGCATCTCACTCAGGCCGAAGCGCGCGATCAGCACCGCCTTGGGCTGCTCCTCCTCGCGCACGATCCGGATGACCTCGTCCAGGTTCAGGAAGACGATCCGAAGGCCTTCCAGCAGGTGCAGCCGCTTCTCGACCCGCTCAATCCGCCAATTGGCCCGCCGGATCAACACCACCCGTCGGTGATCCAGGAAGGCCTGCAAGCACGCCTTCAGCCCCATCACGCCCGGCGTGCCCGTGGCGTCCAGCACGTTCATGTTGATCGGGAACCGCACCTCCAGATCCGACAGCCGGAACAGGCTCTCCATCAGGGCCTCGGCCTCGATGGTGCGGCTCTTGGGCTCAAGCACCAGCCGGATGTCCTCGGCCGACTCGTCGCGCACATCGGCCAGCAGCGGCGCCTTCTTCTGCTCGATCAGTTCGGCCAGCTGTTCTACCAGTTTGGACTTGCCGACCTGGTACGGCATCTCGGTGACGACGACCTGATACCCGCCGCGCTCCAGCGGCACCCGCTCCCAGCGCGCCCGCAGCCGTACCCCGCCGCGCCCGGTCTCATAGGCGTCCAGGATCGCTGCATGGCCCTCGACCGCCACCCCGCCGGTCGGGAAGTCCGGCCCCGGCACGATCTGCGCCAGCTCCGCCGTCGTCGTCTCGGGGTTCTCCAGCAGCACCAGACAGGCGTCGATCAGCTCACCGACATTGTGCGGAGGAATGGACGTCGCCATCCCCACCGCGATCCCCGACGAGCCGTTGGCCAGCAGGTTCGGGAACCCGGCCGGCAGCACCACCGGCTCCTCGTCCTGATCGTCGTAGGTGGGTTTGAAATCGACCGAGTCCTGGTCGATGCCGTCCATCAACAGGACCGCCGCCGGCGTCAGCTTGCACTCGGTATAGCGCATGGCCGCGGCGTTATCGCCGTCGATGTTGCCGAAGTTTCCCTGGCCGTCGACCAGCGGATACCGCTGCGAGAAATCCTGCGCCAGTCGCACCAGGGCGTCATAGATGGAGGCGTCGCCGTGCGGGTGATAGCCGCCCATGACCTCGCCGACGACCTTGGCGCATTTGCGCGCCGCCGCCTGCGGGTTCAGCCGCATCTGGTGCATGGCGTACATGATCCGGCGGTGGACCGGCTTGAACCCGTCGCGCACGTCCGGCAGGGCCCGGTTGGTGATCGTCGACAGGGCATAGGCCAGATAGCGACGGCTCAACGCCTCGCTCATCGGCTCATCGACGATACGACCGCCTTCGGGAGGCGGGGGGGTGTGGATGGTCATGCGGGATCGAATCGGTGATGCGGAGAAGGAAGTCTAGCGGGTATGACGGCCAAATCCGCGCCGTCAGGCTACGTCAGTCGATTTCACTGCCCCTCATCATAGCTTTGCTGAGTCCCGTCAGCGGAGTTCGCCATGCTCGTCATCGTCCTCGCGGCGTCGCTCGTCCTGCCGATCCAGGCACCCACCGACTTCGACTGTTCCAACATCCAGCGCCACTACCGATCCTTTCCCCGGCTGCCTGACACCGTTCAGGGCTTCGGGTCCGATCTGGTTACGACGGAACACTATCAGGTGCCGGCCAGCGTCACCGCCTATGGCCTGCCGCTCCGCGACCTGGTCATCGAGGTGCGCACGCGCTCGGGTGAGGTACTCACGACGTCGCGGCTGATCGTGAATGCCGACTGGGACACAGCCGTCGCGGCGGGCCGGGCAAGAGCCGGGGTGGCCTGCTCCAACACGGACACCAGCCTGCGTTGCGACCTGCCCGAGGTTCGATACCTGTTGTCGAGCTACAAGGTTTCCGTCCGCCGTCTGAACACGGGCGTCCAGATGGAATGCGCTCAGATCGCCAGGCCCACCGACGACGACTGGTGATCCACCACCGCCTGCATCCCGGCCAACAGGCTGGCTGCGGTGATCGGTTTGGCGACGTGCAGGTCGGCACCGGCGAGGCGGGCCGCGTCCTGATGCTCGGCCATGGCGTTGGCGCTCAGCATGATCACCGGCGTAGGCACCGCATTCTGCTCGGCCTCCAGCGCCCGGATCGCCCGCGTCGCGGTCAGCCCGTCCATCAGCGGCATCTGCATGTCCATCAGCACCAGGTCGAAGCCGCCGCCGGCGAAGGCCGCCACCGCCTGGGCCCCATCGTCCACGGTGACCAGATCGACGTCCTGGTCCGACAGGATCATCTGCACCACCCGCTGGTTGACCGGGTGATCCTCGGCCAGCAGGACGCGCAGCGGCCGGTCCGCCGGGCGGGGTGAAAGGACTTCAGGCCGTTTCGGCCGCGCTGCCACGGGCTCGGTCCGTTCCAGCGGCAGTCGAACCGTGAACCGGCTGCCCAGGTTCGGGGTCGAGGTCGCCGAAATCTCGCCGCCCATGATCTCGACCAGCGAGCGACAGATCGACAGCCCCAGCCCGGTCCCGCCGAACCGGCGCGTGATCGAGCCGTCGGCCTGGCTGAACCGCTCGAACATCCGCTCGGCGTGTTCGGACGGGAAGCCGACGCCGGTGTCGCGAACCTCCAGCGTCAGGGTGTGCCGTCCGTCGTCGGTCAGGGTGTCGTCGGTGACCTGGATGTGGACGCTGACCCCGCCCCGCGCCGTGAACTTCACGGCATTGGACAACAGATTGCCCAGCACCTGACGGATTCGTGTGCTGTCGCCGACGAAGGCGCCGCGCGCGGCCTCGTGGCGCTCGATCTCGAAGGTCAGGCCCTTGTCCTCGGCCTTGGCGCGGTTGACGTCGATGCAGGCGGCGATGGCCTCGTCCAGGTCGAACGGCCGCGCCTCCAGCGCCAGCTGCCCGGCCTCGATCTTGGACACATCCAGAATGTCGGAGACCAGCCGTTCCAGCGTCACCCCCGACGACTGCACCAGCCCGACCATCTCGCGCTGTTCCGGGGTCAGCTCGGTGCGCGACAGGGCGTCGATGATGCCGATGACCCCGTTCAGGGGCGTGCGGATCTCGTGGCTCATATTGGCGAGGAAATCGGACTTGGCCACGCTGGCGGCCTCTGCGGCGGCCTTGGCTTCCCGCAACGCCTTTTCGCCGGCGACCCGATTGGTGACGTCGCGCGCCACGCCGTAGATCCGGTCGCCGAAACGCTGCGCCCGCCATTCCAGCAGGCGGTAATGGCCGTCGGCATGTCGATAGCGGTTGATGAAGCCCAGGACGGGATCGCCCGCCTTGCGGTTCGTGACCTCGGCGACGCTGCCCAGGGTTCCGGGCATGTCTTCGGGATGGACAAGGCGCAGCAGGGGCTGGCCCTCCATCTCGTGCGGGTGGTGACCGAGGGCCGTGTGCCAGGACCGGCTGGCCTTGATCACCCGTCCATCCAGGTCGCGGACGACCAGAAGGTCCAGCGACACGTCGAAGAAGTTGCTGATCTCGTCCGCAGGCGTGGCGCGGTCGGGAAAGGCCACGACGACGCCGTCGGAGGGTTCCGGATCACGGGTCTCGGCCGACGGCACGTGGGTCATGCGTGGAACTGCCTGTTACGCGTCGCTGACAACGACAGGTCTGTCATGACACGTCAGGGTTAATCCGTCATTGCGCCAATGCGCGTCTTTTACAGCCGACCCGACTCTCTCAGCCGATCGACCATCCACACCCGCGCCTCGGGGATCGGCCGGTTCTGGGGATGGAAGACGAACTGCTCCAGGAAATGGCCCGTCAGGTCCAGCCCGGCCCCCACGTCCCCCTCGCCCAGACCCGCCTGCGCCCCCAGCATGAAGGGCGGAAGTTTCAGCATCTTGTCGGCATAGGGGGCGCCCGCCTCGCGCGACACGGCCCGGCCGGTGCGCGGGCTGACATAGATCAGGTCATCGACAGACCCCGTCGCCGCGCATCGCGACAGGTCCAGCCCGAACCCCAGATCCTCCAGCAACCCCGCCTCGAACCGCACGAAGATCGCCGGCCAGACCGCCGGGATCTGGAACGCCGACATCAGCGCCTCGAACGCCAGAAACGCTCCCGGATGCGGCTCCCGCTCCGGCAGGGCTCCTTGCGCCACCGCCGCCGCCGCGCTCAGTCCGGTCAGGGCGACGGCGTCGTCGAACAGGGCCGCGACCCCCTCGCCCACCGCCTCCAGCCGCGCCGAGCCCAGATGGTCGCTGGTCCTCGCACGGTAGTCACAGATCACCCGCGACCCGGCCTGGAGGAACGGCTTCATCTTGCGCGACGCCCCGCCCGCCACATAGGCCCCGCGCCGCCCATGGGTCTCGGTCAGCAGGTCGACGACCACCCCGGTGTCACCATGCGCCCGCGCCGACAGGACGAAGGCCTCCTCGTGGAAATCCATCAGGGCGCCGGATCGGCCTTGATCGCCGCGATGACCGCGTCCGACCGATCGTTCGGCACCGAGAAGCTCAGCACATACTGCTCGATCTTCCACTGGCCATCGACCAACCTCAGCACGCCGGACCCCCGCGTCTCGCCGTACTTCGCGTTGACCAGCTTCTCCTCGAACCAGGCCACGCAGCGGCAGTCGATCGGCGCGAGGGTGATAGTCCGCGCCGTCGCCGGATAGGACCAGCCCTTGCCCGAGGCGAAATAGGGTTCGTACAGCGCCTGAAACTCGGCCCGCGACCAGTGCTCCGACGCATCCGTCCCGATGAACCGCGCATCCGGCGTGAACAGGGCGAAATAGGCCGGCCCGTCGGCGGCGCTCGACGCCACGTTCAACCGGTCCAGCACGGCGGCAACCTCCGCCTCGGGTGTGGTCGCGGTCTGGAGCGCGAGGGCCAAGCCCAGGGCGAGCATCGACATCAGAAGTTCCCGGTTTGTACGCCTCCGTCATAGAGGCCCGGATCGCAGACGCCAACACCGCATGAGTCCGTCTGTGAAAGGCGGCTGCCCGCGTGTTCTAGGTGACGACCCAGATCAACGCCCCGCCCATGACGAAGGAGAGCGGCGCGATCAGGCGAACGGCCGGGACCGGAATATGGCTCGCCCACCACGTCGAATAGGCCGCATGCCAGCGTCGGGGCAGGACCAACAGGACCACAGCCGAGACGATCAGAAACCCGCCGATCACCATCACCGCAAGCGGGTATCGAGACCCGGCGGCGGCTAGGACCATGGCCGCACCGACCAGGATACGCACCGCCATCTCGCCGACATGGACGCCCGGTGACCCACCCATGCGACTGAGAGCCACAAGCGCCTGACGCGGCCGGACCAGCATGAAGGCGCCCAGGCCGATCAGCCAGACCCCCGCCGCGACGACAAGTCCCTGGGACACGGTGGCGATCATGGACGGTCTCAGAGGTGGCGTGACCCGCCGAGCCTAGCACGGGTGCCGGGAATGTCGCTGGCGTTGGCTATCCCCCGCTCTCCGGCACGGGATAGGTTTCCGGAGTCAGCACCTTCGCCAGGGCCACCAGATTGCGAGCCGCATTGCGCCCGACCCGGTCGGAGTATTCGTGCCCCTGATCCGTCTCGACATAGTCCGGCCCGGGCCCTGGCCCCAAGTGCCAGTAGGTCCAACTCTGCCCCGGGATGGTGAAGCCCATGTCGATCAGGCTCTGGGAGATGGTCGCCACGATGTTGTGAGCCCCGTCCTCGTTGCCGGTGACGACGATGCCCGCCACCTTGCCGAAGGCCACCGGCCGCCCGCTGTCGTCGGTCTCTGCGAACCAGGCGTCCATCCGCTCCAGCGCCCGCAGCGCCACGCTCGACATCTGACCCAGCCAGGTCGGGGTGGCGAACACCACGATCTGGGCCGCCTTCAGCTTGGCATCCACCGAAGGCCAGTCGTCGCCATCGCCCATGTCGCCTTCGACACCCGGCATGATGTTCAGATCGACCAGCCGGACCATCTCCACCTCCGCCCCGCCCTTCTCCAGTTCGGCGATGACGACGTTTGCGAGCGCCTCGGTGCTCGACGTCTGCGGCGACGGCTTGAGGGTGCAGTTGAGGACGACGGCCTTCATGGGGATGCTCCGAGTTGAAAGGGGCAAACCGTTGGAAAGACGAGACGTTCCTTCTCCTCCCCGTTCGCCGCTTGGCGAATGCGGAGGTGGCGCGGCGCCGCTTGCGCCGTGGCGGAGGGGGCGACGAGGTCTTTCCGGGTTGGATTTTGGAGCCCCCCTTTTCGCCACCATGTCGCCCCCTCCGTCACGGCCCTGAAGAAGGGCCGCGCCACCTCCCCATCGCTGCGCGACAGGGAGGAGAGCCAAGCTCATTTAACCGCCCGGTTGACAACAGCTCACACGCCTCGTACTTAACCCATCAGTTCAACACGAAACCCGCCATGCCCGCCCCCGACCCCCTCTCCGCCAAGTTCGCCGCCCTCGCCGATCCGACCCGTCGGGCCATCCTGGCGCGGCTGTGCGAGGGCGAGGCCAGTGTGGGCGATCTGGCCGAGCCGTTCGACATGAGCTTGCCCGCCGTGTCCAAACATCTGAAGGTGCTTGAAAAGGCAGGTCTGATCAGCCGGGGCAAGGAGGCCCAGTGGCGGCCTGCACGGCTGGAGCCGATGGGCATGAAGGGCATGGCCGAGTGGCTGGAGCACTATCGGCGATACTGGGATGCCAGTTTCGACCGCCTCGATGCGTATCTGAAGAAAATCCAGAAGGGAGACCCCGATGGCCCAAGAAACTGAAATCGATCCCTGCCACGCCACCGGCGCCCACGGCCACGCGCTGGTGCTGGAGCGGATCCTGAACGGCACGCCGGAGCAGATCTGGAAGGCCTGGATGACGCCCGAGATCCTGGCCCAGTGGTTCTGCCCCAAGCCCTGGTGGATCACCGACCCGGTCATCGAGCCCGAGGTCGGCGGCCGCTTCGCCGTCACCATGAACGGCCCGGACGGCGAGGTCATGCCCAACGACGGCGTCTTCCTGCTGGTCGAGCCGAACCGGCGCTGGATCACCACCGACGCCTTCATCAAGGGCTGGCTGCCGGCCGGCATGCCCTTCATGGCCGCAGAGATCGAGCTGACCCCCCTGCCCGACGGCAGGACCCGCTATGTCGCCACCGCCCGCCACTGGTCGGAGGAAACGATGAAGCAGCACGAGGCCATGGGCTTCCACGACGGCTGGGGCACGGTCGCCGACCAGCTGAACGCCCTGCTGCCGACGCTCTGAGATGTCGAAGGTCGCCCCCGCCCTGAGCCCCCTGCCGCCGCTGTTGCCGGGTCGGCTGGAGATGACCCGCACCTTCGACGCGCCCCGGCCCCTCGTCTGGGCCGCCTGGACCCGGCCCGAGATGCGGGTCGGCTGGATGGGTCCGGTCGAATGGCCGATGGTGTCGGGCACGAACGACCTGCGGGTCGGCGGAGAGTGGCGGGCCTGTCTGCGCTCGGTCGAGACGGCTGAGGACCTCTGGCAGGGCGGCCACTATCGCGAGATCGACGAGCCTCGCCGCCTGGTCTTCACCTTCAAATGGGACGAGAGCCACGAGGACGGCCCCCCCGCCGACACCCTGGTCACCGTCGACCTGCACGAGACCGACGACGGCAGGACCCGGATGGACTTCACCCACGAGGGCCTGAAGTCCGAACGCAGCGTCACCGGCCACACCTACGGCTGGACCTCGACCATGGACCGGCTGGACGCCTGGCTGCTCGCCAACCCCGACTGAACCCAAACCCCAACGCGACAGAGAGGAACGCCGTCATGAAACTGGTCACCGCCCTCAGCTTCCAGGGCCAGTGCCGCGAGGCGCTGGAGTTCTACAAGTCCGTCCTCGGCGGCGAGATCCAGGCCTTCGCCTATGCCGAGGCCCCTCCCGGCATGCCGGTCGACAAGAAGTACGATGGCTGGCTGATGCACGGCTGGCTCCAGGTCGGAGACCAGGCGATCATGGGGGCCGACATGCCGCCCGAGTTTGCGCCCAACATCGACAAGCCCAAGAACGGTTTTGACCTCTCCTTCCACACCGAAGACGCCGAGGAGGCCCGCCGCGTGTTCGACGCCCTGTCCGAAGGCGGCACGGTCGGCATGGCGTTCGGCGAGACCTTCTGGTCGCCCGGCTACGGCAGCTTCACCGACAGGTTCGGCATCCCCTGGATGATCAACACCACCGGTCCGATGCCGTCATGAAGGCCACTGCCACCGTCTGGGTCGGTCGTGTCCTGACCGGCCTGTTCGCCGTCTTCATGCTGGGCGCGTCGATCATGCCCAAATTCTTCATGCCCACCGTCGTGGCGCAGAGCATGACGCCGAACGGCTGGTCGGGGGACAAGACCCTACTGCTGGGGATCATCGAGCTGACCTGCCTGGTCCTGTATCTGGTCCCGCGTACGGCGGTGTTCGGGGCCGTCCTGATGACGGCCTATCTGGGCGGCGCGATCGCGACCAACCTGCGTGTCGACAACCCCCTGTTCGGCTTCACCCTGTTCGGGGTTTATCTGGGTCTGTTCATGTGGGGCGGGCTGTGGCTGCGCGATCCGGCCCTGCGCCAGATCTTCCCCGTCCGCCGGAGCTGATCGCCGTGAGAAAGCTCATCGCCGCCGCCTTCGTCAGCCTGGACGGCGTCATGCAGGCGCCGGGCGGGCCAGAGGAAGACCCGTCGGAAAACTTCGCCTTCGGGGGCTGGACCGCCCCCTTCTGGGCCGAGGACACCGACCCCTTCATGGGGGTGTTCGACGACGCGACGGGTCACCCGTTCGACCTGCTGCTGGGTCGCCGGACCTATGACATCTTCGCCGCCTACTGGCCGGTGCATCAGGAAATCCCGATCGGGCCCCTGTTCGACCGGGTCACCAAATATGTCGCCACCTCGGACCCGAAGACGGCGACCTGGATCAACACCGTCGCCCTCACCGGCGACGTCACGGCCGGGATTGCGCGCCTGAAACAGGGCGACGGACCCGACCTGTTGACCCAGGGGTCCAGCGTCCTGCTGCACGCCCTGCTGGCTCACGACCTGATCGACGAACTGCGCCTGATGACCTTCCCGGTGGTCCTCGGCCACGGCAAGCGCTGGTTCGGCCAAGGGTCCGCGCCGGCCGGCTTCACCCTGGACCGGACCCTGACCTTCTCCACCGGCGTGGTTTCCAGCCTATATACGCGGGCCGGCCCTGTCCGGACCGGCACGATCGGCGATGCCTGATCTGGAGCGCTCAGGGGCGGGGCGACTCGGCCCGGAGGGCGACGGTCTCCAGCAGCCCGGCCAGCACCTCGTCGCCGTCCCAGCGCGCCATCTCGGCCAGTTCCTGGGCCATGGAGCCGATGTATTCGCGGACAGGATATTCCGTCCTGGCCGGGGAGCGGGATGCGACGGCGGACGTCTCGACAAGTTCGGCGCGGGCCATGATGAAGGTCCTCGGATCTGACAGCGAATCTCACCCTGCACAACTTTAGGGTAAACGACAACCCGTAGCTGAATTCCGCATTGCACAATCGGCGTGATTGACAGGACGGCTGCGTCTGACCACCTTCGCCGCCTCCCAAACAGACTGCGCCCTAATGAACCTCGTCATCGTCGAGAGCCCGGCCAAGGCCAAGACCATCAATAAATACCTGGGCTCGGACTATGAGGTTCTGGCCTCCTACGGCCATATCCGCGACCTCCCGTCCAAGGATGGGTCCGTTCGTCCGGACGACGATTTCGAGATGGAGTGGGAGGTCGACGCCCGCGCCTCGGCCCGGATGTCCGAGATCGCCGCCGCCGCCAAACGCGCCGACCGCGTCATCCTGGCCACCGACCCCGACCGCGAGGGCGAGGCCATCAGCTGGCACGTGCTCGAGGTCCTGAACAAGAAGAAGGCGCTGAAGGACACCCACGTCGAGCGCGTCACCTTCAACGCCATCACCAAATCCGCCGTGCTCGAGGCCATGGCCGCCCCGCGTCAGCTCGACATGGAACTGGTCGAGGCCTATCTGGCCCGCCGCGCGCTGGATTATCTGGTCGGCTTCACCCTGTCGCCGGTGCTGTGGAGGAAGCTCCCCGGGGCCCGCTCGGCCGGCCGGGTCCAGTCGGTGGCCCTGCGCATCGTAGTCGATCGCGAGCTGGAGATCGAACGCTTCCGGCCCCAGGAATACTGGTCGATCGAGGCCGATCTCGCCGCCGACAGCCCGCCCTTCACCACCCGTCTGGTCAAGCACGAGGGCAAGCGTATCCAGCGCCTGGACATCCCTTCGGAGGCCGTTGCCCACGCCGCCCGCGACGCCATCAAGGCCGGCGACTTCACCATCAGGTCGATCGAGAAGAAGCCGGTCCGCCGCTTCCCCTCGCCCCCCTTCACCACCTCGACCCTGCAACAGGAGGCGTCGCGCAAGCTCGGCTTCGACGCCCAGCGCACCATGCGCGCGGCCCAGAAACTGTACGAGGGCGTCGACGAGACCGGCGGCCTGATCACCTACATGCGGACCGACGGCGTCCAGACCACGCCCGAGGGCATCGCCCAGGCGCGTGAGGTCATCTCCGACACCTTCGGCCCCGCCTTCGTCCCGGCCGAGGCCCGCTACTACAAGACCAAGGCCAAGAACGCCCAGGAAGCCCACGAGGCGATCCGCCCGACCAATATCGCCCGCCGCCCCGACAGTCTGCGTCTCGAATCCGACCTGCAACGCCTGTATGAGCTGATCTGGAAGCGGATGGTCGCGTCCCAGATGGAGGCCGCGCGCCTCGATCGCACCACGGTCGACGTCGAGACCTCCGACGGCCTGACGGGCCTGCGCGCCACCGGCCAGGTCGTCACCTTCGACGGCTTCCTGGCGGTCTATGAGGAAGGCCGCGACGAAAAGCAGAAGGGCGCCGAATCCGAAGAGGACGACGACACCGCCCGCCTGCCCGCCCTCAAGGAGGGCGCCAAGGCAAAGGTCGAGGCCGTCCGCACCGACCAGCATTTCACCGAGCCGCCGCCCCGCTTCTCCGAGGCCACCCTGGTCAAGAAACTGGAAGAGCTCGGCATCGGCCGGCCTTCGACCTATGCCTCGATCCTGACCACCCTGCGCGACCGCGAATACGTCCGCATGGACAAGAACCGCTTCATCCCCGAGGACAACGGCCGCCTGGTCACCGCCTTCCTGGAACAGTTCTTCGGCCAGTGGGTCCAGTACGACTTCACCGCCGCGCTGGAGACCCAGCTGGACGAGGTCTCCGCCGGTGACGCCGACTGGAAGGCCCTGCTGCGCGAGTTCTGGTCCAAGCTGAAGCCCGCAACCGCCGCCGTGCTGGAACGCCAGGGCGTGATCGACGAGCTCGACAGCGCCATCGGCCCCTTCTTGTTCCCGGACAAGGGTGACGGCACCGATCCCCGCCTGTGCCCCCTGTGCAAGTCCGGCCGTCTGCACCTGAAGGCCAGCTTCAAGATGAAGTCGTCCTTCGTCGGCTGTTCCAACTATCCCGAATGTCGCTACACCCGAGGCTTCGGCGCGGGCGCGAATGCGGAAGGGTCAGAGGCCGGCGGCGACCGTGACCTGGGCCTCGACCCCGTCACCGGCCTGCCCGTCGAGCTCAAGATCGGCCGCTTCGGCCCCTATGTTCAGACGGCCGTCGCCGGTGAGGACAAGCCCAAACGGTCCTCCCTGCCCAAGGGCTGGAGCCCCGCGACCCTGTCGCTGGATCAGGCGCTGCGCCTGCTGGCCCTGCCGCGTGAGGTCGGCATTCACCCCGAGGACGGCAAGCCGATCACGGCGGGTCTCGGCCGCTACGGCCCCTTCGTGCTTCATGCCGGCACCTATGCCAATGTCGCCGACATCGACGAGGTGTTCGAGGTCGGGCTGAACCGCGCCGTCACCTTTCTGGCCGACAAGCGGGCGGGCAAGTTCGCCGGTCGCGGCCAGGCTGCCGCCCCGCTCAAGGACCTGGGGGCCCACCCGGAGACCGGCGAGCCCATCCACGTCATGGCTGGCCGCTTTGGCCCCTATGTGAAGTCGGGCAAGGTCAACGCCACCCTGCCCAAGGGCATGGCTCCCGAGGACCTGACGCTCGAGGACGCCCTCCCCCTCATCGCCGCCCGCGCCGCCGCCGCCCCCAAGGCCAAGAAGGCAGCCACGAAGAAGGCGGCCCCGGCCAAGAAGCCTGCGGCAGCGAAGAAGCCCGCAGCCAAGAAGGCCCCGGCGAAGAAGAAGGCGACGGCGTAGACTCGTCTTCCCCCGCATAGCGGGGGGAAGAAGAGCGCCAACTTCGCAACTTCGCGGCTCCAATCCCTTGCTCCACAACGGATTGCCTCGATGTTGAGCCCTTCGACCTGGCGCCGTCCCCGGCTGTGGTAAGCTGGTGGTCCGCCGACGTTCACATCCAGAGAGGTCCCACCCACGGCACCCGAGTTCACAGGATCCGGACTCCTCGGACTCCTCGGACTCTGTTTTTGAGTCCGGACTCAACGGACTCTTCGGACTCTTCGGACTCTGTTTTTTGAGTCAGGACAGTCCGCCGACACCAGCCCCACACGTCCACGAAAGCCCATTCCTTGACCGACCCCTTCGGCGGCTTCGGCCCCGACGCGCTGCTGAACTGCTACGCCGCCGGCGTCTTCCCGATGGGCGAGGCGCGGGACGATCCGCGCATCTTCCTCGTCGAGCCGGAACAACGTGGCGTCATCCCGTTGGATTCATTCCACATTCCATCCCGTCTGCGCCGCACGGTCCGCTCCGAGCCGTTCGTCGTCAGGGTCGACACCGCCTTCGCCGCCGTCCTCGACGCCTGCGCCCAGCCCGCCCCGGGCCGGGAGGACACCTGGATCAACGGCCCGATCCGGCGGATCTATCTGGAACTCCACGCCCGGGGCCGGGCCCACAGCGTCGAGTGCTGGCGGGACGAGCGGCTGGTCGGGGGCCTGTACGGCGTCACCCTGGGTGGTGCCTTCTTCGGCGAGAGCATGTTCAGCCGCGAGCGGGATGCGTCCAAGGTCGCTCTGGTCCATCTGGTCGCCCGCCTGCGACGCGGCGGCTGGACATTGCTGGACGCCCAGTTCCTGACCGACCACCTCAGCCAGTTCGGAGCGGTCGAAACGCCGCAAGCAGCCTATCTGGAACGCCTTGCCTTGGCCCTGGCCTGCACCCCCGAGAAGGGCTCGCTCGGCCTGCCGCTGTCAGGCGCGGACGCCGTGACCTATGCCTTGCAGCCCACCACCCAGGCGTCA
Source organism: Brevundimonas sp. NIBR10 (assembly GCF_027912515.1). Classification (NCBI taxonomy): domain Bacteria; kingdom Pseudomonadati; phylum Pseudomonadota; class Alphaproteobacteria; order Caulobacterales; family Caulobacteraceae; genus Brevundimonas; species Brevundimonas sp. NIBR10. The sequence goes on along the minus strand of NZ_CP115464.1, from coordinate 1,928,260 downwards.
TAGACCGGGTGCTGAAGGCCGCTGACGGCGGGGGTGGAGGCGAACATCCAGCCCCGGAATATCTGGCGCGGCGCGGCCTGGACGGCCGTGCCCTTGGGCTGGAGGGTGATGTCCATATAGGCCACGGCGTCGTTGACCGACTCGTTCGGTGCCGTGACCTCGCAGGCCCGGGCCGAGAAGATCAGACTGCCGTTGAACCGAACCGGCCGACCGCCGACCACCACCTCGAACCGCATCCGCTCGGCCGTCACCTTGTCGATGGCCTCGACGATGGCGACCCGGCGGCGCTGGCGCGGCAGGGGAACCTCGGGCTCCTCGACCTTCTCGGCGGGCTTGACCTCCGCGTCGGACTTGACCGCGTCCTCTTCCGCGAGGGCGGCCGTCTCGTCCAGCTCGCCCGGCGTCACCATGGGCGCAGGCGGCACGATGGCGATCGGTGAGGCGGGGGCAGGCGTGCCGGCCGGCGCGGCCTCGACCGGCGGGGCGTTCCTCAGAATGTCGCCGATCGGATCGGCCGGACGCGCGTCCTGGGGCGGGCTGTCCTGCAAGCCACCCGCGACCACGCCCCCGACGCCCAGCCCGCACAGGATCAGGGCCGCGGCGCCGACGAGGATCCCCTTGCGCGACATCATTCGGGCTTCCAGGCCTCATAGTCGCCGGTCGCGGCCGGGCGCACACCCTCGGCCGCCAGCGAACCCGGCGGACGCCAGGCCAGGGGCGTCCCGGTCATGTTGGGCCGGTAGTCCAGCTCGAACTTGCGCCGCACCAGCGGCTGCTCGGTCGGCGGTGCCTCATAGGTATAGTGCAGCCAGCCGTACCAGTCGGGGGCCACCTTGGACGCCTCGGCATAGCCGTCATAGACGACCCAGCGGCGCTTGCGCCCGTCGTAGCTGGTGTGGTCCCGGCTCTCGTAATAGCGGTTGCCGAACTCGTCGGACCCCACCAGGACACCACGCTTGGCGATGGTGAACAGGGTCCCGACCGTGGCGCCGTTCCACCAGGTGAAAATCGTCTTGAGCAACTGAGGCGATCCCGAATCCAGGCCGCCGGGGAGGCCGACGACGCATCCTCGATCATAGAAACCACAGGGCCCCGCGTCCAGCACGACCGGTCGCCCATCACGATCAACATCTTGGGGGTAAGCCCGCCGTGACCCGCAACATCTATTGAAGCCCGCCCTTCACCGCCCTAGTCTGGTTCAGGATTTCCGGCACAGACGGTCCCGAATGCGCTTTACCCCCCGTTTCGCCCCGCTCACGGCCGACCTGTCGATCGGCCTGCGTTCGGTCGAGCGCGCGGCGGCGGTCGTCGAGACCCTGGCCCCCGACGGCTGGACCGACGCCCGGGTCGAGGCCTGGCTCGACTGGGCCGACACCCTGCCCACCGACCGTCCCGCCCTCGCCTGCGACATCCGCCCGACCTTGGCTCCAACGGTGCTGGACGGGGCGCTGAGCGACTGGGCCGCCCGCCTGACGGCCTGGGGCCGCGCGGTCGGGGTGGTCGAGGGTTCCGCCGAGGCCCAGGTCTTCGCCGACGACCTGGTGGCCACCGTCCTGCTGGGCCTCGCCGCCCCTGCCGCCACACTCAGGGACGGTGCCCGCGTCCACCCCGTCGCCGGCGACCCGACCCGCCCGACCCCGGACCCGGCCGTCCTGGACCTGTCCGACCCCGCCGACCGCACCGCCCTGACCCGGGCCGTCGAAGCCCGCCGCATCGCCGACCTGGCCCAAGCCTCGGCCGAGGCCGCCACCCGCGCCCTGATCGCCGTCGCCGACGCCGTGGACCGCTGCGAAGGCCCGGCCGCAGACTGCGCCGACCCCGCCCGCAACCCCGCCCTGGCCCGCGCCATGGCCGCCGCTCGCCGCGCCGGAGCCCCCGACGCCGACATCCTGCGCGCCCTCGGCGGTGACCGCCCCGCCCTGCCCGACCCGAAGGCCCGCCTCGCCGTCCGCTGGACCGCCTACGCCGAGCCGTCGGCTCTGATCGGACAAGCCGCCGACGTCGCCGCCTCCGCCGCCCTGTCCGGCGACCTGATCCTCAGCTTCGACGCGGGTGACGCCACCGCCATCGCCGACCGGTCCCTGGCCGCCGCCTGCGCCCTGAACCTGCCCGCCATCGACGCCCTGCCCGGCGACAGCGCAGCGACCCTTGAGGCCCTAACCCGCCTGTGGACCACGGCGCTGGAGATCGAGACCGCCTGCGGCTTCTCCGCCGACGGTCCCGCCGCCCGCCGCCGCCACGCCGTCCGACCCATCGTGATCGGCCTGAGCGGCAGCGTCGATGCCGCCGTCGCATCCGGCGACCACGGGTTCCAGAGCCTGGCCGCCACGGCCGGTCTCGTCGCCGCAACATCCGCCCTCGCCTCAAGCGAGATCGCGGCCCGGCTCGGCCCCTGCGACGGCTGGGACGCCTCGGCCCCTGCCGCTCTCGACGCCCTCGCCCGCCGCCAGGACCAACTGGCCCGCCTCGACGATCCCCTTGCCGCCCGCGCCGCCGACCTGTGCGCAGAGGCCCGGACGGCGATGCAGAAGACCGGCCGCCACCACGCCACGATCGGCCTCCTGCTGGACGACCCCGAACTGGACCTTCGCCTCGGTGCCTCAGCCTTCTCCCATGTCGAGACCTTCCAGACCGCGGACGGCCAGATCGGTCGCCGCCTGCACGCCTGCCTGGCCCAGGGCCTCGATGTCGAGACCAGGGTCGAGGCCGAGCGCTGGCTGCTCGGCCGCCGCACCCTGGAGGGGGCCCCCGGCCTCAATCCCGAACGGCTGCGCAGCCTCGGCTTCACAGATGCCGAGCTTGAGGCCGTCGAGATCGCCCTGGCCCAGGTCGATCGCCTCGACGACGCCTTTGGACCCCATGTGCTCGACCCCGGCTTCGTCCGCGACGTCCTGGGCATCGAGAGCGACGGCGGACTGCTCGCCCAACTCGGCCTGTCGCCTGCCGAGATCGCCGAGGCCACTGCCGACATTCTGGGTCACGCCGACCTGTCGGACTGGCCGGGAGCCCCCACCGCCCTCGCCAGTTTGCTTGCCGAACCGCCCGCCACGATCGCCCATCAGGCCCGCGCCGCCATCGAGCCCTTCAGCGACGTCCCCGACACCTCAGCCGACGTCCAGCCCTGGACCCTGACGTCGTCCGAGGCCGTCGCACTCCTGGCCCAGGCCGCCGCCGAGGGCCGCCGCGCCATCCGCCTGCGACCCGACCCGGCCCCTTCAGGTCCCCTGTTCACCCTGCCCGAGGTCGAGCCGGCACCGCGCCGCCCGAGCCTGGAGACCCAGGAGCCCGAGGTCCGCGCCGTCGAGAAGATCGTCGAACGGATCGTCGAGCGCGACCGCTCCCGCCGCAAACTGCCCGACCGCCGCAAGGGCTATATCCAGAAGGCCGCCGTCGGGGGCCACAAGGTCTATATCCACACTGGCGAGTACGACGACGGCGAGCTGGGCGAGATCTTCATCGACATGCACAAGGAAGGCGCCGCCTTCCGCAGCCTGATGAACAATTTCGCCATCGCCGTGTCGCTGGGCCTCCAACACGGCGTGCCGCTGGACGAGTTCGTGGACGCCTTCGTCTTCACCCGGTTCGAGCCCGCCGGCCGCGTCACCGGCAACGACTCCATCGGCTCGGCGACCTCGATCCTGGACTATATCTTCCGCGAACTGGGGGTGTCCTATCTGGGCCGTCAGGAGCTGGCCAATGCCGACGCCGAGCCGCTGGACGCCGACGGCCTGGGCTCCGGCAAGGCCGACGAACTGGTGCCCGCCGCCCGGTTCATGTCCAAGGGGTTCGCCCGCGGCGCCGCGCCCGACAACCTCGTCGTCCTGCCCTTCGGCCGGGCCCGGGAGGTCGATACGAAGACCGCTTCAGCCGCCAATGCCGACGCCTGCCCCGCCTGCGGTGACTTCACCCTGCAACAGCGCGGCGCGGTGCGCGTCTGCGACGCCTGCGGGGCCTCGGCCTCGATGCAGGGCTGAGGCTCAGCGCCCGGTCGACCGGTCCCAAGCGGCCGTGACGGTCAGCCGGTAGAGGTAGCGATAGCCCGCGATGTCACGCCGCCCGGCCTCCACGTCCGCTCCGCCTTGACGCGACTTCTCGATCAGGGCCCGCCCCGCCTCCCGCAACACCGGAAGCGCCGCGCCCGACTGCCGGTCCGCCGCCAGGGCCGAGCCCAGATTGGCCAGGGCCCCGATCCGCGCCAGATGATCGCGCGGCAGGCTGGCGTCGGCGATGGCGACCGCCTGTCGAAAGCGCGGCAGGGCCTCCGCCCGGCGGTCCAGCTCCCCATAGGTCAGGGCCAGCAGGAACAGGGGCTGCATCAACCCGGGATGGTTCGGCCCCAGACGGGCCGTCGCGCGGCGGATCGCCTCGGCCAGCAGGGGCTCGGCCCCCTCGGGCCGTCCCTGCAACAGCATGACGTCGGCGACCGCGACGGTGGCCACCAATGTCTCCGGGTGATCGGGGCCCAGCCGCTCGGTCAGCAGGGCCAAGGCCTCCACGGCCGGAGCCTCGGCCTCGCCGCTGCGGTTCAGGCTCAGCAGGATGTCCGACAGCGCCCCCAGCGCCGCCGCCCGTTCGACCGGGTCGGTGCCGGGTCCGAACGCCAGCAGGGACCGACGCTGCATCGCCTCGGCGGCCTCGAACCGCCCCTGGGCCGCCACCGCCCCGGCCAGCAGGGCCAGCGACTGGCCGGTCAACGGATCAGACGGCCCCAGCGCGGTCTCACGCAGGGCCACGGCCCGACGCAGCGCGACCTCAGCCTCGGCCCCGCGATCCAGCATCATCAGGTTGGCACCCAGATTGTTGAGCGTGGTCGCGATCTCGGTCGGGTCCGCCCCCTCCGCCTCGCGCGCCGCCAGCACCCGGCGGTACTCTGCGTCCGCCTCCAGATAGCGCCCCAGCCGCTTCAGAACGATCGCGCGGTTGTTCACGGCCACCAGAGCCTGATCCCCCGCCGGACCCTCGACGGCCGTGTGGATCGCGATGGCCTGTTCCAGCAGCGGCAGGGCCTCGTCATAGCGCCCCTGATCCATCAGGGTCATGGCCAGGTCGTTGTCGATCCGGCCGATGATCGGATGCCCCGGCTCATCCGTCGCCAGCATCAGCCGCAGGGCCTCGCGATAGATCGTCTCCGCCTCCGCCGACCGACCCTGATCCCGCACCGCCCCGGCCCAGAGCCAGGTCAGGGACCCTGCGTCGGGCGAGGTGTCGCCCCACAGGCGTCGTGCGTCCTGGGCCGCCTGTCGCAACAGGGGTTCGGCCTCGGCGGGTCGGCCCTGGGCGACCAGTCCCTGTCCTTGGCGGACCGCCGTCTGGATGGCCTGGGGGTCCTGGGCGCAGACGCTCGCGGGCACCGCCGCCCACAACGCAGCCGCCGCCAGTCCAGCGATCATGCCCCCCGTCCTCATGGGCCCAACCTAGCACGGGCGACCACCGGCCGAGGCGCCGGTTCCTGACGATGGCACCCCGCCCCCTTTTCGGCCCCCCGCCGCCCTGTCACGATCCGGCAACTGGAGAGACCATCATGCTCAGGATCATCGCCGCCGCCGCCGTTCTGCTCGCCCCGGGCATCGCCCTGGCCCAGGAGCCCGTCAACGATGCGGGCGAGGCCGCCGGTCTCGCCGTCCACAACGTCTGCCTGACCATGTTCGACGGCCAGCCGTCCGATGCCGCCCGTCTCGGGACCCTGGCCCAGGCACAAAACCTGACCGCATCCGGCACCGGCTGGCGCGTCCCCTCCGGCGGCGGATCGACCGTGACCATCGACTGGATGGCCGAGAACAACGTCTGCCAGGTCACGGTGACCGGCCCCGCCGGTTCGGGCCTGGACCTCCTGCCGGCCATGGCCGGCATCGGCTGGACCGCTGTCCAGAGCAACGTCCAGTCCAGCCCCGACATGGCCGTCGACGTCTGGACCGGCCAGCCCCAGGGCGTCTCATCGCCCCTCTATGTCGTCGCCAACAAATGGACCTCGAGCGAGGAACCCGACGGCGGCAAGCGCCTCGTCATCGTCGTGGTCCGGGCGGAGTAGGCGGCGGCGCACTGGCCAAACGCCGATCATCGGTGTATGTCGCGCCCTCCGAAGACGAGACCACCATGTTCTGTAAGCCCGCCACCCCGTACCTGCCCATGAGCTTCGACCGCCAGTTGGTCGAGGGCAATGGCGCGTGCGCGGAGGGTGTCTAGGGAACGAACGGTCGATCAGACTTCGGTATTCCAGCAACCCCTCCCGCCGACCGGCCGGAGGGGTTTCTTGTATCCGCAAGTGACGCCTCCCCTGCCGGTCCGAGAGGATCGAAAGACAGAAAAGGAGACGTCGCCATGCGCGGCTATGACGTGATCGAAAACCCGGACCATGTGCCCATCAAAGCCTGGACCCGGGGCGTGCCCATCGAGGATGCGGCACTGAAGCAGCTGAAGAACGTGGCCTCGCTGCCGTTCATCCATAAGCACGTCGCGGTCATGCCCGACGTGCATTGGGGCATGGGCGCGACGGTGGGTTCGGTGATCCCGACGATCGGGGCCATCATCCCCGCCGCCGTCGGCGTGGACATCGGCTGCGGCATGATGGCGGTGCGGACCTCGATCCGCTCCGAACATCTGCCGGACGACCTGTCGGGCATCCGCTCCGCGATCGAGGCGGCCGTTCCGCACGGCCGCACCGACAACGGCGGCCGCAATGACAAGGGCGCCTGGGCCGGCGAGCCGCCCGCCTCTGCGGTCACCCGCTGGGGCGAGCTGAAGGCCGGCTATGACGCCGTGGTCGAGGCCCATCCCAAGGCGGCGCACCCGCGTGGCTTCGGCCATCTGGGGACGCTGGGCACCGGCAACCACTTCATCGAGCTCTGTCTCGACGAGGCTGGCGACGTGTGGGTGATGCTGCACTCCGGCTCGCGGGGCGTGGGCAACCGGTTCGGGACCTATTTCATCGACCGGGCCAAGCACGAGATGCGCCGCTGGCACATCAACCTGCCGGATCAGGACCTCGCCTACCTCCCCGAGGGGACGGACGGCTTCGTCCACTATGTCCGGGCGGTGTCGTGGGCGCAGAAGTACGCGCGCGCCAACCGCGAGGTGATGATGGACAGCGTCCTGACCGTGCTGCGCGCGTTCTGGCCGGATCTGGAGACGACGCAGGAAGCGGTGAACTGCCATCACAACTACGTCTCGAAGGAGAAGCATTTCGGCAAGGACGTCTACCTGACCCGCAAGGGCGCAGTGTCGGCCAAGCTGGATGAGCTGGGCATCATCCCGGGTTCGATGGGGGCGAAATCCTTCATCGTGCGCGGCAAGGGCAATGCGGAAAGCTTCTGCACCTGCTCGCACGGCGCCGGTCGGGCGATGAGCCGGACCGAGGCCAAGCGTCGCTTCACGGTGGAGGACCACGTCCGCGCCACCGAAGGCGTCGAGTGCCGCAAGGACGCCGAGGTGATCGATGAAACGCCGATGGCCTACAAGGACATCGACGCGGTCATCGCGGCCCAGACCGACCTGATCGAGGTCGTCCACACCCTGCGTCAGGTGGTGTGCGTAAAGGGATGACGGGAGCCGGTTTCGCGCGAGCGGAGCCGGCTTTCGTCGTTCAGGCGACTTCGGTGTCGCTTGGCCTCGGCATGACGTCTCCAACCGTCGGACAGTCGGCGATGCGGCGGGTCTCGATGTCGCGACGGTTGACGATCTCTCCGCAGCAGCTGCAGGCCAGACGCGGCGACAGTTCGGCACCGCAGGTCTTGTGGCGGAAGCTGACCCCCGAGTCGCACTCGCTGTAGAGGTGTTTCGAGCCCCAGCCGTGCATGGTCAGCAGGACGTCGGACAGATCCCTACCCTTTCGGGTCAGGACGTATTCATTGCGTGGCGGTCGTTCGGAATACAGGCGCGGCTCCAGCACGCCGTGGGCGACGAGGGTCTTCAAACGCGCGGCCAGGACGTTGCGGGCCACGCCCAGCTGATCCTGCCACTGCTCGAACCGGGTCGTGCCCTGAAAGGCGTCACGGATGACCAGCAGGGTCCAGGGATCGCCGATCACCTCGAGCGTGGCGGCGATGGTGCAGCTTTGTTTGGAATAATCGGCGGTACGTCCCATGGTCGGAAAGTGACCCCGCGTCAGGCGTTTGGCAAGTGGGTTGCCAAAATGGACGCTCCAAGTCAGTATCTTTTCGCAACGGACGTATGGCGATCGCCGGGCGTTTCCTGCATTCCTTGACTGACACGGGCGGAAGCGCCGTCTTCCGCCCGTTCCTTTTGGACCCTGACCCGACGCCATGACCTCGAAGAGCCTTGCTGAAGCCCTGACCCTGAGCCCGGGCCCCGACGGATTGATCGGCACCCTGACCGGCGACTTCTCGAACGGGCCGATCTCTGCGCCGCCCGAGAAGGGCTTTCCGTTCGGGGGGTTGCTGGCCGCCCTGTCGGCCTCGGCCTTGCGCCGTGGCCTGGGCCTGACCCAGCCGTTGCGCAGCCTGTCGATGCAGTTCCTGTCGGCGCCGGCCTATGACACGCCGGTCACCTTCACGCCCCGGATCCTGCGCGGCGGGCGCACCGTCACCTATGCGGCGCTCGACGTGCGCCAGGGCGAGAGCCTGACCCACCACGCCCAGGCCACCTATGGCCAGGACGACGCCCATGCGCCGCGCGTGGCGGGGCGGATCGTCCCGCCTCCGCCCCTCGACAGCATCGACCCGGCGCGTTCCATCAGCGGACCGATGGCACCCTGGTTCTCCCAGCAGGTCGAGTACCGGATGGTGACCGGGCCCAGCCTGCTGAGGGGTCTGACCGGCGATCAAGGCGGAGAGCGGTTGTGGATGCGGACGCGGGATGGAGCCCCTCTGGATGAGGCCCGGCTCTGTTATCTGATGGACGCCGTGTATCCGCCGGGCTGGACCGTCGTGACCCAGCCGTTCCGCGCCGCGACCGTGGATCTGCGCTACGACATCCTCATGGATCCGACCCCGGAGAACGCACCCGATGGCTGGGCCTTCTTCGAGTTTTCGCTGATCGATCTGGGCGGTGGCTGGACGCTGGACGACCTGATCGTGCGCGACGGGACCGGCAGCATTCTCGCCATCGGCCGGCAGCGCCGAAAACTGGCCCCGACCCGTCCGCCCCGGCCCTGATCGCGGCAGTTTCACTGTGCCGCTCACCGCCCCGCTTGAACCCGACCGACAAACCGCCGATCTAGCCGTCACAGCCTTTCAAGGATTTTCCGCCATGTCCGCCGATCCCGTCGTCATCGTTTCCTTCGCCCGCACCCCGATGGGCGGGTTCCAGGGCGCGTTCACGGGCGTGAAGGCGACCGAACTGGGTGCCACGGCGGTCAAGGCGGCGGTGGAGCGCGCGGGCGTCGATCCCGCGAAGATCGACCAGATCTACATGGGGTGCGTTCTGCCCGCCGGCCTGGGTCAGGCCCCGGCGCGTCAGGCGGCGATCGGCGCGGGGCTGGGCCTGCACGTCGAGGCCACGACGCTGAACAAGATGTGCGGCTCGGGCCTTCAGGCCGTGATGATGGCCTCGGACAGCCTCGCCGCCGGCTCCGCCGACGTCATCGTCGCGGGCGGCATGGAATCCATGACTGGCGCGCCCTTCCTGATGAACAAGCACCGCGCGGGCGCTCGCATCGGCCATGACGTCATCATCGATTCCATGATGATGGACGGGCTGGAGGACGCCTATTCGCCCGGCAAGCCGATGGGGTCTTTCGCGGAAGACTCTGCCCGGACCTATCAGTTCACGCGCGAGGCTCAGGACGCCTATGCGGTCGAAAGCCTGACCCGCGCCAATGCGGCGATCACCTCGGGCGCCTTCAAGGCCGAGATCACCCCGGTCGAGGTCGCGGGTCGCAAGGGCACGGTCACGGTCGTCGAGGACGAACAGCCCGGCAAGGCCATGCCGGACAAGATCCCCGGCCTGAAACCCGCTTTCGCCAAGGACGGCACCATCACCGCCGCCTCCTCCGCCTCGATCAGCGACGGTGCCGCCGCCCTGGTCATGACCCGCGAAAGCGTGGCCAAGGTGCTAGGCCTGCCGATCGTCGCGCGGATCGTCAGCCATTCGGCCCATGCCCACGAGCCCGGCCTGTTCACCACCGCGCCCGTCCCTGCGATTCAGAAGGCCCTGGCCAAGGCCGGCTGGACCGCCGCCGACGTCGACTTGTGGGAGATCAACGAGGCCTTTGCCGTGGTGCCGATGATCGCCATGCAGGAGCTCGGCCTCGACCACGCCAGGGTCAACGTCAACGGCGGCGCCACTGCCCTCGGTCACCCAATCGGCGCGTCCGGCGCGCGCGTCCTGACCACCCTGCTTGCTGCGCTTCAGGCGCGTGGCGGCACCAAGGGCGTGGCCAGCCTGTGCATCGGCGGCGGCGAGGCCGTGGCGATGGCGGTCGAACTGGTCTGATCTGCCCGGCCGCACCGGCGCACACGGTCGGACGCCATCAGGCGGCTCAAGGCGTCGGGTCCGCCGGCCAGAACGATCATCACGACGACTCTTGCGACTGCGAATAGTTCTCAAGATTGCGTGGAGATCATCTGTGTGGCAAGCCCCTTTTCGGCGGCTTACAGGAACGGAACACGAACATGCGCGAAGACGGCAAGCTCGACTATCTGGAATTTCCCGCCGCAGACATCGGCGCGGTCAAGGCCTTTTATGATGCGGCCTTCGGCTGGACCTTTCAGGACTATGGGCCGACCTATGCGGCCTTCAATGAGGGTCTGGACGGCGGCTTCGACGCCGATCCGGCCGACCGGTCCAAGGCACCCCTTCCCGTCCTCTACGCCACCGATCTGGAGGCCATGCAGGCGCGGGTCGAGGCGGCCGGCGGCGTGATCCTCAAACCCATCTTCGCCTTCCCCGGCGGGCGGCGCTTCCACTTCCGCGATCCGGCCGGAACCGAACTGGCGGCCTGGTCGGAGTAGACCTCGCCTATTTGGCGTCGACCGAGTCGGCGATCCGTTCGGCCAGGGCCTGATCGGCGCCGTCGAGGCTGGAGGTCCAGACGTGGATCTCGCGCGGGGCCGTCGGGCGCTGGAACATGTGCTCCAGCGCGTGCCGGGTCAGGCCGTCGGTGGTCACCACCGAGGCGCGTCCGCCGGCCATGATCACGTCTCCCGAATAGATCGGGAACTGCGACGACGGCCCGACATAAATGCGCACGAAGGCCTGGCCCGCGCGGGCGATCGTATATTCCTGGAAATCCGGACCGGGCCGACCCGCCGTCAGGCTGAAGCCCATCGGCATCTCCACCGTAAACGGCAGGGCGGCGTAGGCCGAGGGACTGACCGGCGTGGCAGCGGGCACCGGCGCGGGCGCAGGCGGCGCAGGGACCGGAGCCGGCAGGGGCTCGGGCGCAAAGGCCGGCCCCGTCGAGGGTGCCGGGCTCCGGACAGGGGGGTGTACGACCGGCGCGCTGGGCCGGGGGACGGGCATCGGCGGTGCCGCGACAGGCGGGGTCACAGGGCGGGGCTGCGGCACGGTCGGTGTCGGCCGGGGTGTCGGCACCGGCGTTGGCGTCGCTGCGATCGGCGGCGCGACGGGGCGCGGCTGAGGCATGACGGGCGCGGGCGTGGGACGGGTCACCGGCGGTTGGGTCGAGGGCGCTGAAGGACGAGGCACCGGGGCGGGTGCCGTGGAAACCGGCGGAGCGGACGGGCGCGGCTGGGGCATGACCGGAGCCGGGGTCGGCGTCGGCTGGCGCACAGGCGGCGGGTTCAGAGGCGGCGGGGTCACGGGAGCCGGGCGCGGCACCGGTGCGGAGGTCGGCGGTGGCGAATAGACCGGAGCGGGCTGCACCGGACGTGGCACAGGCACGACGGCCGCAGGGGGCGCGCTGTTCAGGCTGCGCGTCAGGTCGCTGCCGGGGCGCTGCGACGGCGGCAGGCCCTGGATCGATCCCGGCGGCGGGGCGGCGGTGGTGGTCTGGGGTGCTGACGACAGCAGCAGGGCGGCAAACACGACGGAGCTCGACATGGCCCCTCTTTCGCGCCTCAGCCCGCGAACGGCAAGGCCCGCAACGCATAGGCGACGACGGCTACCACCGCGGAACTTGCCAAGCACAGCCCGGCGAACCAGGCCAGCTTCTTCCACAGCGGGCCGGCGGCTTCGTCCGGCTCGGGCGGGGGAACGGGATCAATGATGATAGCCGGCCTCCTCGTCGATCTTGCCCCGGAACACATAGTAGACCCAGCCGGTGTAGAGCAGGATCAGCGGCAGGATGATCCCCGTTCCGACCAGCATCAGCCCCAGGGCATTGTCGGGGGCGGCGGCCTGACGATAGTCGATGGCATAGGGCACGACATAGGGCGCGAACCCGACCGCCAGCCCCAGATACCCCGACAGGAAGACCAGCAGCGCGCCCGCGAAGGGCCAGCGATGCGAGCCCTTGCGACCCATGACGAACACGATCCCCAGCCCGATCAGGCCCAGCACCGGGATCAGCAGCAGGGGAGCCAGCGTCGGCATCGACACCGCCAGCCCGTCGCTGAGGTCGATACCCCAGCGCGCCGCGATCCGGGGGTGGATCACCAGGGTCGCCACACTGACCGCCGCCAGCAGCGCCGTGACCGCGACCGCCCCCCACACCGTCCAGCGACGTGCGTCGCCGTGCAGATTGTCGGTCGTCTTCATCATCAGCCAGGTCGAGCCCAACAGCGCGTATCCGGCCACCAACCCGGCCGCGACCAGCAGGGTGTAGGGGGTGAACCAGTCGAACGGCCCACCCGCGAACCGGTCGTTCTCGACTGTCACCCCCTGAATGAAACCGCCGAGGATCAGCCCCTGAGCCAGGGCCGTCAGGATCGAGCCCCCGGCGAACATCTGGGTCCAGAATTTGCGGCCCCGGTTCCGGGCCCGGAATCTGAACTCGAACGCTACGCCCCGCAGGATCAGCCCCGCCAGCATCAGCAGCACCGGCAGATACAACGCCGGCATCAGCACCGAATAGGCCAGCGGAAAGGCGGCCAGCAGCCCCCCTCCACCCAACACCAGCCAGGTCTCGTTACCGTCCCACACCGGGGCGATGGTGTTCATCATCACGTCGCGCTCGCCCGGCGTCTTTGCGAACGGGAACAGGATGCCGACCCCCAGGTCGAACCCGTCCAGCACGACATAGAGCAGCACCGCCGTGGCGATCAGCCCGGCCCAGATCAGAGGAAGATCAAGAGTCATTTCGGACCTCCCAGTACGCCGTCAGGGCCGTCGTCGCCCGGCGTGGTGTCCTCCGGCGCCTTGGCCAGCGGCGTGCCCGGTGCCCGCTGTCCGCGTGGTGCCGGCTCGGTCTTCGCCGCCACCGGACCCTCGGCCATAAGCCTAAGGATGAATATAGCCCCGGCGGTGAACACGATCGAATAGACCAGGACATAGGCGGTCAGCGAGATCGCCACCTCGCCGGTCGTCACCGGGGACACCGCGTCTCTCGTTCTCAGCACGCCATAGACCAGCCAGGGCTGGCGTCCGACCTCGGTCACCATCCAGCCCGCCAGAACCGCCAGGAATCCGGACGGTCCCATGACCAGAGCGAAGCGCAGGAACCAGGGACTGTCGAAGATTCGCTTGCGCCAGATCAACACAGCGCCCCACGCCCCCAGGCCGATCATCAGCAGGCCCAGCCCAACCATGATCCGGAAGGCGAAGAAGGGAATCAGGGGCGGGGGCTGGTCCTCGCGCGCATAGGAATCCAGCCCCTTGATGACCTCGTCCTTCGGCACGCCCTGGATCAGATTGCCGATGCCGGGGACAGACACCTGCAGGTGATTTTTCTGGGCACCTCGATCAGGAATGCCAAACAGGTGCAGCGGCTGATCAGCCCGGGTCTCCCAATAGCCTTCGATCGCAGCGGTCTTGGACGGCTGATACTTGTGCGCGACCATGCCCGACTCATGGCCCACGATCAGTTGCATAGGTGCGAGCACGGCGATCAGGCCAACCGCCATCACCAACGATATCCGGCTCTCGCTCCAACCCTCGGTTTTGACGCCAGCCGTCCGGTCCTTAAGCAGCCGGTATGCGGACACGGCTCCAACCACCAGCCCTGTGGTGATGAAGGCCGCCAAAAGCATGTGGGCCAAGCGCGACGGGAAGCTGGGGTTGAAGATGACCTGCCAGTAGTCGGTCGCCTCGAACCGGCCGTCGGCCATGATCTGAAACCCCTGCGGCGTCTGCATCCACGAGTTGGCCGACAGGATCCAGAAGGCCGAAATCGTCGTCCCGATCGCCACCAGCACCGTCGCGGCGAAATGCAACCGTGGCCCGACCTTCTTCCAGCCGAACAGCATGACCCCCAGGAACGACGCCTCGAGGAAGAAGGCCGTCAGCACCTCATAGGCCAGCAAGGGCCCGATCACCCCGCCGGTCAGGCGGATGAACTCCGACCAGTTGGTGCCGAACTGGTAGGACAGCACCACCCCCGACACCACGCCCATGCCGAAGCTGAGGGCGAAGATCTTCACCCAGAACAGGTACAGGGTCATGAAGGCCTGACGCTTCGTCGCCAGCCAAAGCCCCTCCAGCACCGCCAGATAGGCCGCCAGCCCGATCGTGAAGGCGGGAAACAGAATGTGGAAGGCAATGGTGAAGGCGAATTGCAGTCGCGACAGCAGAAGTGCGTCGAAGTCCACGGTCAGGTGTCCCGAATAACCCTAGTCAGTGCAGGTTGACTGCGCCTTCGCCAGGGCAGAGTCTACGGGCGATAGAGCGCGCGACGCGACGCCGCACGGCCAGGGTTACGCACATCGGTTAACGTCAGGCGGCGGGCAGTTCAACCCAGAAGGTCGCACCTTCGCCCGGTGCCGACTCGACCCCGATCGATCCGCCCTGGAGCTCAACGAGCCGCTTGGCCAGGGCCAGACCGATGCCGTGGCCCTCGACCGTGCTGCGCTCGAGTCCCAGGCGATTGAACGGCTCGAACAGCTGGGTCTGCTTTTGAGGCGTCAGGCCAGGCCCCTTGTCGGAGACCTCGATCCGGATGCCGAAGGGGATGCGGAGAGCCCGGAATGTCACCGCCCCGCCGGCCGCACCGTACTTGACGGCATTGGTCGCGAAATTGTCGATCACCTGGGTCAGACGCTGGGAATCGGCCTGGGCGATCAAGCCGATGCCCTCGCCCTCGACCTTCACCTTCAGTCCCTGGGCGTCAGGGCGCATGGCGGTGGACCGGCACACATCCTCGATCACCCCGACCACATCGGTGGGCCGCAGCTCGACCTTGACGGCCCCGGACTCTGCCCGCGCCACGTCCAGCAGGTCGTGGGCCAGGGTCTCGACCTGCCGCGCGGTCTTGACCAGCATGTCGGCCATTTCCTTCTGCGTCGCCGTGACCGGACCCAGTTGACCCGAGGACCACAGGTCGCCGATGCCGATGACTCCGGCCACCGGGCTCTTGATCTCATGGGCGACGTTGGCGAGCAGGCGGGACTTGGACTCTGAGGCCAGTTCGGCGCGTTGCTGTCCCGCCTTGGCCCGCTCGGTCAGGCCATCCACCTGGTTCAGAAGTGCGGCGACGAGCATGAAAGGCATGCAGACGGACAGAAGCATCAACTGCGAAGTCAGAACTCTGATGCCGGGGTCAAATCCGACCAGGGATTGAGGCGGTTCCCCGTAGAGGATAGACCAGAACATGATAACGGCGGTCGCCAGCATCGAAATGGCGACGCCGGTCAATCGCAAACGCGCTGCGATGATGACCAGCAGCATGTTGAGAATGAACGACACCGGTCCCAGCCTCAGAATATAGTAGGCCCACGCCACGGCGGTCAGCATGGCCAGGAGGCCGATCCACTCCGCCATTCTGACGGGATCGATCAGAACCTTGGCCGACCGGCCGTTGACGCCCAGAACTATGGGCAGGATCAGCGTCATGCCCAGGGCGTGGCCAAACCACCACATCTGGAAACCGGTGAGGAGCGGTACTCCTTTCAGGTTGGCCAGAACCAGACAGCCCAGTCCGGCTCCGATCAACGGCGCGACGAGAGCAGACACGCCGATCACGGTGACGGCGGATCGAACCGTGGACAGGCTTTGACCGGGGGCGAAGCGCCGCATCAGCAGGACGGCGGCTACGATCTCCACCCCGTTGACAGCCGCCAACGACAGGGACGCGAACGGCGCGTACCCCATGAGCAGCAGACCCGCCAACAGGCCGCCGATGACGAGCCCACCGAAGCAGAGGTCAAACGCCAGACCCTTGCCGGTCCGGACCCAGATCGCCGAGGCGACCGCATTGGCCAGCCACATCACGACGACGCCCTCGGTCGTCATCCCAAAACGAATGCCCAGGACCGTCAGCAGGACTACCGCGCAGGCCGTCGCCAGCGGCCCCAGGGGCTGTGCAAACGCCGTGCTCGGACCCGCCGCCCCCGCTCGCGCGGGCCGACGTACAGGGGCAGGCGCAAGGGGCCTGGTTGGAGCTTCCAGCACGCGGCTGACGGACATCAGGCAGGACTCGGATCGAAACGGGACGGCAATCTATCGCCCCGCCTCCCTAATATCCGGTGAAGTTAGCCCCGACCGGACGCCGCCTCCCAGGCCTGGGCCAGAACGGCATTGAAAGCGCGCACCGCCTCGCCTGGCCCCTCGGGATAGGCCCAGACCCCGGCGCTGACGGCGACGAAGTCCGCGCCGGCCAGGGCCAGACCTGCGGCATTGTCGACCGTGATCCCGCCGATCGCCACGCACGGTGTCTCGATGGTCTGCTGCCAGATGGACAGGATTTCCGGATCGGGCCGGTGCGTGGTTTCCTTGGTGTCGGTCGCAAAGAAGGCCCCGAACGCGACATAGTCGGCCCCCGCCTCCGCCGCCTCCATGGCAAGGTCGCGGCTGTCGTGGCAGGTCGCACCGATCATGGCGGCGGACCCCATCAGCCGCCGCGCCGAGGCGACCGACGCGTCCGACTGACCCACATGAACCCCGTCACACCCCAGATCGGCGGCCAGGTCCGGACGGTCGTTGAGGATCAACGCCACATCATGCCTCCGCGCGATCGGGGCCAGGCGCGTCACCGCCGCGCGAATCGTCGCCTCGTCGGCCGGCTTCAGCCGGACCTGCAAGGCCGCCACATCACCCGCCCCGAGCGCGGCTTCGAGCTGCCCGGCAAACGCGTCCAGATCGTCGATCCGGGGTGGCGTGATGAGGTAGAGTCGGGTTTGCGGGCGTTCAGGAATACTGGAAGGTCTGGCCATGACGTCCGCCTGCCCCGCACGGTTGCGTGCGTCAACCCGCGACAATGCGAACGACTTGCAGGCGCAGGAATCTGTGCTACAGAGAACCATTCTCAGTTCGGCTTCGGGATCTGCCTTTCCGTGTACGTGTGCAACTGCAATGGCCTTCGCCAGCGTGACGTCGCCCTCGCCATCGAGGCGGGTGCCACGCGCCCTCGCGACGTCTTCGCCCGCAACCAGTGCCAGGCCCAGTGCGCCAAGTGCGTCTGCGAGATGCGCGCGATGATCCAGGAAAGCCGCGAAATCTACGCCATGGCGGCTGAATAAGGGCTCAACGGCTGGCCCGCGCCGCCTTCAGGCGAGCAACCAGATCACGCCGCGCCGCCTCATAGTTACCTTCCAGAACCGACCTCTGTTTCTGTAACGCGGCCACCTCGGCCGCGATATTGCCCATCTCGGTCGCCTGTTTGGCGTCGAGGCGTTCCAGTCGTTCTTCTAGGTCCGCAACCCGCGCCTTCTGAGCAGGCGTGGGTCCGGAATCGGGCCCGCGTCGGGGTGCCTTTGAAATTTCGCCCGGATCGATTGCCTCCCCCGTCTGGATCACCTCACCCGGCTGCGCCTGGGCGGCGTCGAAGGCCGGGCCATCGGTGATCTCCCGCGCCAACCCCGACTTGAAGATGTCCTGGCTCATACCCCATGCCTTCAAGGCCTTGGGGCGCGATGACGCCGCCACGGTAAAGGCGTGGAAGCCGTCAGACCATGTGAAGACCTTCAATCTGGCCATGACATCCTCCGTCCCCGCGCAAATGCCTCCGTGTCGTCGCCGGTTCCGCCGAATGGGACCTGTGCAGATTGTCACAGAGGCGGCGATTTGTACGACGTTTCATTTCTGTGGTTGACACCGGTGTCAGACATCGCCTTATTCAGCGGGCCAAAAGTCGGCGAGATTCTGTCCAGTTCCCACAGAGGGGCGGGCACCCTGGGAGGAGACCCGAAATGTTGAACTCACGCACCCGCGCGCTCTACTGCGCCTCCGCAGTCGCCCTGATGACCGCCGCCTTCGCCGCCCCGGTCGCGGCCCAGACGACGCCCGCCGAGCCGTCGCAGGACGAAGTCGCCGAGGTCGATGAAATCGTGGTCACCGGCTTCCGCGCCGCCCTTCGCCGCGCCCTGGACACCAAGCGCAACTCGAACGTGATGGTCGACGCGATCAACGCCGAGGACATCGCCGACTTCCCCGACGCCAACCTGGCCGAATCGCTGCAGCGCCTGCCGGGCGTGTCGATCGATCGCGACAACGGCGAGGGCCGGACGATCTCGGTTCGTGGTCTGGGCGGCGACTTCACCCGCGTGCGACTGAACGGCCTAGAGACCCTGTCGACTTCCGGCTCCAACGACGCCGGCTCCAGCCCCAACCGCGGGCGCGGCTTCGACTTCAACACCTTCGCCTCGGAACTGTTCAGCTCGCTGAAGGTCCAGAAGACCGCCTCGGCTGAAACCGATGAAGGCGCGCTGGGCGCTACCGTCGATCTGGTCGCCGGACGACCATTCAACTTCAGCGGTCGTCGCTTCGCCGTGTCGCTTCAGGACGCCTATTACGAGAACGGCGAAAAGCACAATCCGCGTGTCGCCCTGCTGGCCTCCGACCGCTGGTCGGTCAACGGTCTGGGCGAGTTCGGTCTGCTGGGGTCGATCGCCTACAACAAGCGCGACACGCTCAGCGACACCTATGAGCGCCAGGCCGGCCAGAGCGACTACGCCTATCGTGGCGCGACCTTCCAGGGCACCAGCAGCCCGGCGGGCACCGAACGCCAGGGCTTCGCCCTGCCGACCGGCTCGCTTATCCCGAACGTGACCAACCCCAACGCCCTGGCGCTGCTTACCGGGTCAAATGCGGCGGCCTATGCCTTGATCAACGGCACGGGGCGTGGGTCGCTGGTGCGTATTCCCGCCCTGCCGACCGTCAACCATCGCGAGATCAGCCAGGAGCGCGTCGGTGTGACGCTGAGCGGCCAATGGCGGCCGACCGATCGTACTACGGTCAGCCTGGACGGCCTCTTCTCCAAGTTCGACAGTGAATCGGTCAACTATCAGATCGTTCCGGTCGGCCTGAACCGCAACAACACCTCGGGCGTCATCCCCAACGCCACCAACTACAGCTTCAATACCGCCCGTCCGGGTGCCCCCAGCGCCGGCACAGCCAACACCAACCAGGGTTCGGCAACCCAGCGGCGGGGCCTCTATGCCAACTGTACGGCGCAAGGCGTTCTGACCGGAGCGGACGGCGCCAGGATTCGTGACGCGATCGATTGCGGGGGAACAAACCTTGTTCCTGGCTATGCCTTCAGCTTCAACCCTAACAACCTCGACACCTACGAATACTACAATAACACGAACTCGCCCGGCTATGTGGCGGACGCCTATGGCCTGGCGGCGCGGGGCTCGTTCATCGGGCGTCCTGCGATCAGACTGATCGATGCGGCGCTCAGCGCCGATGGGTCTCAGGCGGAGTATCTGAAGCTCGGCAACGTCGACATGCGTTCGGCGGCGGACTCCGGAGCCTACACCACCGAGTTCCAGCAGCTGTCGGTGCACGTCGATCACGAGTTCTCGGACCGGTTCCGGATGCAGGCCCTCTACGGCGCGTCCAAGTCCACCAACGTCAGCACCGGCCTGCTGGCCGAGTTCAACCGCATGGACTCCGGCAACGGCACCCCGGGCAACGACTACTTCATCTATGACGCACGGGGCGGCGGCGACTTCCCGCTGATGAACTTCGGTTTCGATGTGGCCGATCCGACCAAGTGGGACTTCGTCAAGGGCTTCTCGGCCATCCGCCACTATCGGCGCGAGACCGAGAACACCTATAGCGGCGGCCGCCTGGACTTCACCTTCGACGCCAACGACCAGATCACGCTCAAGTTCGGCGGCGGTCAGCGTCGCTTCGGCTTCAGCACCAACCAGTTTGAGCGGCTGATCGGCGACACGGTCAACCCAAGCTTCCTGGAAGGCGCCACCCGGACCAACACCCGTGAAATGGGTCAACTGGTTCAGTGGGGCCAGGGTCTGGATGTGCCGGCCGGCATGCCGACCTCATTCTGGGCGCCAAACCTGGAAGCGTTCAAGGCCCGCTACGGCTTCGACTGCGACTGCATCAACACCTACGGCGACTGGCGTCTGTCGGATCTGCGCAGCCCCGCCAGCAAGTTCGGCGTGGATGAAGTGGACACCAGCTTCTATCTCCAGGCCGACTTCAACACCCTGCTGTTCGATCGCGAACTGCGCGGTAACCTCGGCGTCCGCTACGCCCTTACCGAGCTGGAATCCGCCGGCCTGACCACCACGGCCCGTCCGGTTCGGGCGGTTAACGACTATGATGACACCCTGCCATCGGTCAACCTCGTCTATGAGGTGATGGACGACCTCTATCTGCGCTTCGGCGCGGCCAAGGTCATGGCGCGTCCGCTGCTGGGTAACCTGGCACCTAGCATCACGGCCTTCTCGGTGCCCAATACGGCGGGCACGACCACCGGCGGCTCCATCACCCTGGGCAATCCCAAGCTGCAGCCGTTCCGCGCCACCAACCTCGACTTCGGGATCGAGTGGTACTTCGCCCGCGACGCCCTGTTCTCGGTCGCCGTGTTCAACAAGGACATCTCCAGCTTCCCGCAGACTCTGGTCGGCGAGGGGCGTCTGACGGAGATTCTGACCGCCGATCAGATCGCCCAGTTGCGTGAAGCCTTCCTCGACGCACCGGGCGCCGTGCCCAATGTGAACCTTGCCAACCAGCGCGCCTATATCGACAGCAACCAGGTCTTTGGCATCCGCCAGTTCCGCGATGCGCCGGGCGGCACCCTGACGGGCATCGAGATCGCCTATCAGCAGAACCTGCGCTTCCTGCCCTGGTATTTCTCGAACCTGGGCATCCAGGCCAACTACACCCACATCGAGAGCGAGCTGAACTACATCCTCAGCCCGCAGCCGCTGGTGGTGGGCAAGGGACCATTCCTCGGCGCTTCGCCGGATGCGTTCAACTTCACGCTCTACTATGAGGTCGAGAAGTTCACCGCTCGGGTTTCGACCTCCTACCGGGCCGAATACCAGACGACGTATCCGCTCGCGACCGGCACCTGCGATCCCGGCGTTTGCGACAGCCCGCTGGTCAACGACTTCGGTGGTAGCGCGGCGACGACCAACATCGACTTCTCGGCCACCTACAAGCTCACCGATCTGATCAGCGTCACGGCCGAAGCCCTGAACCTGACCGACCAGGCCAATGACCGCTGGGCCTATTCGGAAGACCCCGTCACGACCTCCTATGGCCGCAACGGCCGTCAGTTCTTCGTCGGCGCACGGATGACGTTCTGATCACCCATCTCTCCTGAACCTCGACACGGCGTCGGCTTCGGCCGGCGCCGTTTTTCTTTCAAGGACCGATTGACGATGCGCCTGACCCTGAAGATCGCGGCCGCCAGTGTCGCCCTCATGGCCTCCCCCGCTCTGGCCCAGACGACCGCCCCGACCCCCGCCAACGTCGTTCCGCCGGCCCAGCCCATCCGGGCGTCGAAGATCATTCTCGTCGGTGATTCCACCACCGCCGTCGCCGGCGGCTGGGGTCCAAGCTTTTGCGCACAGCACGTCACCTCGTTCCTGACCTGCACCAATCTGGCGCGCGGCGGACGGAGCAGCGGCAACTATCGGACCGAGGGGTCCTGGGACATCGCGCTGGGGGAGATGTCCACGCCCAACTATGTCGCCACCTATGTGCTGATCCAGTTCGGGCACAACGACCAGCCGGGCAAGCCGGGCCGCTCCACCGACCTCGCCACCGAGTTTCCCGCCAACCTGAAACGCTATGTCGAGGAGACCCGTGCGCGCGGTGCCATCCCCGTCCTGGTCACGCCCCTGACCCGCCGCCAGTTCGTAGACGGCCAGTTGCAGAACGACCTCGATCCCTGGGCCGAGGCCATCCGCCGGGTCGCCGTCGAAACCAATACGCCCCTGGTGGACCTGAATGCCTCCAGCGCCGCCGCCGTTCAGGCCCTGGGTCCTGCGATGTCGGCGCGCTTCGCCCAGGCCGCGCCGCTGCCCGAGGTCGGTGCCGCCCTGCTGACGGGGACCACCATCCCGGCGTCGGGCAACGCCCCGGTTGCACCCGCCCCGGTGGCACCGAACACCCCGGCGGTCGCGGTGACAGCCCAGAACAATGCGGCGGTCGAGCCGATGGGCCAGGCCAAGCTGTCGTTCGACTACACCCACCTGGGCACGGTCGGTGCCGACTTCTTCGCCGACCTGGTGACGCGTGACCTGGTCCTGGCTGTGCCGGCGTTGCGGCGGGCGTTGATCCTTTAGGCGGTCAGGAACCTTGCCGCGGTGCCCAGGGCTCCGTCCCGCCGCAATCCGCTGTAGGCCGCCGTCACCGCCGACCTGAATCGCTTATCGGCCACAAGCGCAGCCGAGAACACGGCCGACAGGCTCAGCAGCGCGTCGACCCGCGCCTCATCCGTATCCGCCCCAACCAGCAATCGCGCCGTCTCGGCCGCCAGCGGGTCCTGAACGACATAGGGGTTGCCCGCCTCGTCCACCCCGTCCTGCCAGCGCATCCAGGCGGCGACGCCGAGCGCGAGGGCGTCGATGGACTGATCGGCCGCCAGCCGGGCCTCGATGGTGTGCAGCAGGCGCTGCGGCAGCTTCTGGGAGCCGTCCATGGCGATCTGATAGGTCCGGTGCATCAGGGCGGCGTTGTCGAACCGGGCCATCAGGGCCGTGCGATAGGCGGCGAGGTCGAGCCCCGGCGGCGGGTTCAGCGTCGTCTGGGCCTCGTCCCACAGGCGCAGCACCACGGCGCGCAGGGCCGGCTGGGCCACGGCCTCATGCACATGGGCGTGGCCGGACAGGGCGCCCAGATAGGATACCGCCGAATGGGCGCCATTGAGCAGGCGCAGCTTGGCGTCCTCCCAAGGCTCGACGGCCTCGGTCAGCTGGACCCCGAACGCGATGAAGTCCGGACGTTCTCCCGCGAACCAATCCTGCACCACCCACTGGGTGAAGGGCTCGGCCTTGACCATGCCCTCGTCGCGGAATCTGAGCCGCGCTTCCAGCCGGTCGATGTCGTCGGGGATGGTCGCGGGCACGATCCGGTCGATCATAGTCTGGGGGAAGGCCCCCTCGGCCGCGATCCAGTCGGCCAGGTCCAGATCGATGCGCCGGGCCATCTCCAGCACCCCGGCGCGGATCCGCTTGCCGTTGTGGGGAAGGTTGTCGCAAGAGATGACCGTGAAGGGTTTGAGCCCCGCAGCCTTCCTCGCCTTCAGGGCCGCAACGATGAAGCCGGGTGCCGTGATCGGCCTGGAGATGTCGATCAGATCGGCCGCGACCTCGGGGTCGTCCAGCATCAGGTCGCCCGTCGCCGGGTCGAGGCGATAGCCCTTCTCGGTCACCGTCAGGGTGACGATGTGGACGTCCGCATCGGCCATGGCGGCCACCAGCGCCGCCGGGTCCTGCGGCCCCACCATGACCTCCTTGCCGGCCCCGATGATCCTCAGCCGCTCCTC
The DNA here is from genome assembly GCF_027912515.1 of Brevundimonas sp. NIBR10. Lineage (NCBI taxonomy): Bacteria > Pseudomonadati > Pseudomonadota > Alphaproteobacteria > Caulobacterales > Caulobacteraceae > Brevundimonas > Brevundimonas sp. NIBR10. The sequence continues at coordinate 1,904,565 of NZ_CP115464.1, read as the reverse complement.
GGCCCCGTCGCGCACCACCAGGGTATAGAGGCCGTCCTGCGGGTTCAGCTGTTCGGCCACCGAGGGCGACCTCAGCGACGCGCCCAGCACCCCCCAGCGCAGGTCGCCTGACGCCAGGGCATCGTCGAACACCACCGCCTGGTGCGCCCGGTGGAAGGCCCCGATGCCCAGGTGGACCACGCCGGTCCTGACCGCCGCCCGGTCGTAGCCGGGCCGGGCGACCTCGGCCGGCAGGCGCGACAGCGAAGCGTCCGACAGCCGGCTCACAGCCTGTAGGCCGCCTTGACCAGCCCATAGGTCAGGGCATGGGCCAGCTCATGCGCCTCGTCCTCCTCCATCCGGTGTTCGACCACCAGTTTGGCGAGGAAGCCGCAGTCCATCCGCCGCGCCACATCGTGCCGCGCCGGGATCGACAGGAAGGCCCGCGTATCGTCGTTGAAGCCGACGGTGTTGTAGAAGCCCGCCGTCTCGGTCGTCTGTTCGCGGAACCGCCGCATCCCCTCGGGACTGTCGTGGAACCACCAGCTGGGCCCCAGCTTCAGCGCCGGATAATGCCCGGCCAGCGGGGCCAGTTCGCGGCTGTAGGACGTCTCGTCGAGCGTGAACAGGATCAGGGTCAGGCGGGTGTCCGAGCCGAACCGGTCCAGCAGGGGCTTGAGCGCCCGGACGTAATCCGTCTGGGTGGGGATATCGCAGCCCTTGTCCCGGCCGAACCGCTCAAACACCGTGGCCGAATGGTTGCGGAAGGATCCGGGGTGAAGCTGCATCACCAGCCCGTCCTCAACCGACATGGCCGCCATCTCGGTCAGCATCTGGCCCCGGAACAGTTCGGCGTCGGCAGGCGTCGCGGGGCCCGTCGAGACGCGGGCGAACAGGGCTTGCGCATCCGCCTTCGACAGGTCCGCGGTGAAGGCGGTCGGGTGGCCATGGTCGGTCGAGGTCGCCCCCATCGACGCGAAGACCGCCCGCCGCGCCCGGTGCGCGTCCAGGTATCCGTCCCAGGTCAGGGTATCGAAGCCGGTCTGGTCGGCCAGGACCTTCAGATTGTCGCGGAACCCCTCATAGTCGGGATCGACCACCGGATCGGGCCGATAGGCGGTCAGGACCCGCCCCTTCCAGCCCGAGGCCGCAATCGCCTTGTGATGCTCCAGGGTGTCGATCGGCGATTCCGTCGTCGTGATCACCTCGATGTTGAACCGCTCGAACAGGGCGCGCGGCTTGAACGCCTCGGTCTTCAGGGCCGCGTCGATGACGTCGTAATAGTGGTCCGCCGTCTCGGCCGATAGCCGCACGTCGATGCCGAAGGCCTCGGCATAGACCCAGTCGTGCCACATCCGCGACGGCGTGCCCCGGAACAGGTGATAGTTCGATGCGAACCGCCGCCAGATCGCCCTCGGATCGGTCTCGACCGGACCGCCGTCGGCACGCGGAACCCCCAGATCCTCCATCGCCATCCCCTGCGAATGCAGCATGCGGAAGACGTAGTGGTCGGGCGTGATCAGCAGCTCGGCCGGGTTGGCGAAGTTCTCATTGCCGGCAAACCACGACGGGTCCGTGTGCCCGTGCGGGCTGATGATCGGCAGGTCCCTGATCTGCGCATACAGACGCCGCGCCACACCGCGCGTGTCGGGATCGACAGGGAACAGGCGGTCGGGATGAAGGCGAAGGGACTGGGTCATCGCCGGGATGAATCCTGCACGGGGGAACCGGTGTCAACGTCCTTTCAGGTATCGGTGAACCCGAACGGGGCCGAGGTCCGCCGGATGTCGTCGGCCAGGATCTGGCGGCCGATCGGCGGGGCCGATCGTGCCGTGCATTCGGTGCGGTGGCACAGCCGACAGGTCACGCCGATGGGGGTCGGCGCAGGGGGCGTCGCATCGGCATAGACCAGCCGACCCGCATGCTCGGCCGCACAGCCGAGCGCGATGGCCCGCTCCACGCGGGGTGCGCCGAAACCCCCGCCACCCGCCGTCACCGTCCGGGCGATGGAGAAGAACCGCTGGCCGTCGGGCAGTTCCAGCCACTGGGTGACGATCTCGCGCGGCGTGCGGAACGCCGAATGCACCGACCACAGCGGGCAGCCGCCCCCGTGCCGGGCGAACGGAAATCCCGCCCCGTCCAGCCGCTTGGACACATTGCCCGCCGGATCGACCCGAATGAAGAAGAAGGGCACGCGCTCCGACCCCGGCTTCTGCAAGGTCGTCAGCCGGTGCGCGGTCTGCTCGAAACTGGTCCCGAACTGTCGCGCCAGGGCCTCGATGTCATAGCGTTTCGCCTCCGCCGCCCGCGCGAAGGCGCCGTAAGGCATGACGATCGCCGCCGCCGCATAGCTGGCCAGGGCCCGCCGGGTCAGCCGTTCGCCGCTGTCGGTGGCGAAGGTCGCGGAGGCTACGACGGCGTCCATGACGTCGGCCATCTCAAGGTGGGCGACCTGCTGCGCCATCTGGAAGGTGCGGCTGGCGGCGTCGAGCGCGTCGTCGAGCAGCAGCTGCTTCCGGTGCAGGTCCAGCCGACGCACCGACCCGACCATGACGTCGGTGGGGAGCCTGCGCACCGTCAGCCCGTGACGGGTGAGCAGATGCTTCGCCAGCCCACCCTCGTCCGTCAGGGTCTGGCCCAGCCGTTCGGCCGCGTCGTCCAGGGTCGGGAAACTGTTCCTCCGCGCCGCCAGGAACCGCCGCGCCTCCCCCACCGGGTCGGGTGCGCCCTCATCTCCGTCCAGCGCCTCGACCCCGCGGTCCGCGAGCGCCAGATGCTCCTCCTGATAGGCGGTGTAGAGCCTCAACAGGGCCTCAGTGACGCCCGGGAAGTTGGTCGCCAGGTCGGCGTTCTCCAGCGGCGGCAGGTCGATGTCGGCGAACATCGGATCCTTCAGCACCCCGTGCAGACGCGCCGTGATCTCCGACCCGTCCGACCGGGCAAGCGCCGCCATGTCGATCTTGTAGGTCTGGGCCAGCCGCAGCAGGATGTCCGCCGTAAGCGGCCGGTGGTTGCGCTCCAGCAAGGCGATGTAGGAGGCCGATACCTCCAGGTCCGCCGCCATGTCGGCCTGGGTCAGGCCCAGGTCACGCCGAATCCGGCGCAGGCTGGGACCGACGAACAGGCGGCGGGGCGTCATCATCGCAAGGCGTCTCCGGGCGGCAGCATCGCCATCCTTACAGCATTACACCAGATCTCTGTAAAGTTTGACAACTCGACTTCGCAGCGCCTTCGCAGGCGCAGCATCGGGGCCTATCCGGCGTTCAACACCCGCTTCCAGACGCAGGAAATTTCGATGTCATACCAGGATCACATCCGCCAAGTCGGCGCCCTGATCGAGTCCAAGGCCGGCCCATGGTCGGGCATCTCGGCCGAGGCCGTGGCGCGCATGCGGCTGCAGAACCGGTTCCAGACCGGCCTCGACATCGCCCGCTATACCGCCAGCATCATGCGCGCCGACATGGCCGCCTATGACGCCGATCCGTCGCAATACACCCAGTCGCTGGGCTGCTGGCACGGTTTCATCGGCCAGCAGAAGATGATCTCGATCAAGAAGCATTTCGGCACGACCAAGGGCCGTTATCTGTATCTGTCCGGCTGGATGATCGCCGCCCTGCGCTCGGATTTCGGCCCCCTGCCCGACCAGTCGATGCACGAGAAGACCTCGGTCCCGGCCCTGATCGAGGAGCTCTACACCTTCCTGCGTCAGGCCGATGCACGTGAGCTGGGCATGCTGTTCCGCGACCTGGACGCCGCCCGCGCCGCCGGTGACGAGGTCGCCGCCGCCAAGGCCCAGCAGGCGATCGACGGCCACCAGACCCACGTCGTCCCGATCATCGCCGACATCGACGCCGGCTTCGGCAATGCCGAGGCCACGTATCTGCTGGCGCGCAAGATGATCGAGGCGGGCGCCTGCGCCCTCCAGATCGAGAACCAGGTCTCCGACGAGAAACAGTGCGGCCACCAGGACGGCAAGGTTACGGTCCCGCACGAGGACTTCCTGGCCAAGGTCCGCGCCTGTCGCTACGCCTTCCTGGAACTGGGCGTCGAGGACGGCATCATCGTCACCCGCACCGACAGCCTGGGCGCCGGCCTGACCAAGCAGATCGCCGTGTCCAACACGCCGGGCGACCTGGGCGATCAGTACAACAGCTTCCTGGACTGCGAAGAAATCTCGGCCGATCAGCTGTCCAACGGCGACGTCATCATCAATCGCGACGGCAAGCTGCTGCGGCCCAAGCGCCTGCCCTCAAACCTGTTCCAGTTCCGCGCCGGAACGGGTGAAGACCGCTGCGTCCTGGATAGCATCACCTCCTTGCAGAACGGCGCCGACCTGCTGTGGATCGAGACGGAAAAGCCTCACGTCGAGCAGATCGCCGGCATGATGGACCGCATCCGCGCCGTCATCCCCGACGCCAAGCTGGTCTATAACAACTCGCCCTCGTTCAACTGGACGCTCAACTTCCGTCAGCAGGTGTTCGACGCCTGGTCGGCCGAGGGCAAGGACGTCTCGGCCTATGACCGGGCGAAACTGATGAGCGTCGATTACGACGCCACGCCTCTAGGGGCCGAGGCCGACGAACGCATCCGCACCTTCCAGGCGGACGGGGCGAAACGGGCGGGCATCTTCCACCATCTGATCACCCTGCCGACCTATCACACGGCCGCCCTGTCCACCGACAACCTGGCCCGCGAGTATTTCGGCAGCCAGGGCATGCTGGGCTACGTCAAGGCGGTCCAGCGCGAGGAGATTCGCCAGGGCATCGCCTGCGTGAAGCACCAGAACATGTCCGGCTCCGACATCGGCGACGACCACAAGGAGTATTTCGCCGGCGAAGCCGCCCTGAAGGCCGGCGGTGCCCACAACACGATGAACCAGTTCGGCGAAGCCGCCTGATTTATCCTACGAGCCTGAACCTTGGGCCGGTCTCCGAAAGGGGGTCGGCCCTTTTTCTTGGCCGGCTCGCACTCGCCGACGGACTTGACAGTCAACCGGCGCCCGTCACGGTGTCGGGGTCGGTCGTCCAAGGAGTCCCGATGGACTTTCTCAAGATCCTGAGGAGTTTCGAGGAGTTCGTATTCGAGGGCACCAGTTGGCTGATCTTTTACCCCTTGACGATGTGGCGCATCCTCCGCCGCCCACTGGCCACGATGGACTATTCGGACCGGGAGCAGTCCGACACCGACGAGAAGCGTTATGACGACGGGCTCAGCCCACCACTGGTGCTTCTGGCGACGATCGTCCTGTGGAATTTGATCGGCATCGAGGCTCATGTGGCCGACCTCGAGGCGACCTCGACCGCCATGAAGACGCTGGCCGCGTCTCAGCAGAACCTGATCCTGTTCCGGTCCCTGATATTCAGCCTGATCCCCCTGATCGCAGCGGCCAGCCTTGTCCACCGGCAAGGCAAGAGGCTTAGCCGGGAGACCCTGCGGGCACCGTTCTACGCCCAGTGCTATCTGGCGGCACCCTGCGTGATGGTGGTTTCCATCGGCGGGATCATTCTGCGACGCGCCGACATTGCCAACCCGCTTGGGCTCGCAGTGATGGCGATGGGAGCGACCTGGTTTCTGGCCGTTCAGACGCTCTGGTTTCGCAACAAGCTCTCGACGTCCTACCTACGCGCGGCGCTCATTACGCTCTGGGCAACCGCCCGGGCGCTTGCGGTCCTGCTTCTAGTTCTGCTGTTGCTGGCGATCCTCTGAAGATCAGCCTCGGACCCGGCTGGACCGTCCCAACCCCAACGCCACCAACCCGCCGACCGCCGCCAGCGCCGCCATGGCCCAATACCCCCCTGCTCCGAACCGGTCGAACAGCGGCCCGGACGCCAGGGTCGCCAGGCCGATCAGCACGCCCGATGACAGCATCGAACTCAGGGTCTGGGCCGCCGTATGACTGTCGGGCGGGCTCAGCCGTTCGACCAATTGTACTCCGGCCAGGAAGGTCGCGGCGAAGGTGAAGGTGTGGAGCACCTGCAAGGGCCACAGGCTCCACAGCGGCGGCTCCAGCGCGAACAGGCCCCAGCGGACGACGCCCCCGGCCGCGCCCAGACCCAGCATCAGCAGCGGCCCGATACCCATCCGTCGCCGCCACGGATCGATCCACCACATGAAGGCGATTTCGACCACGACCGACGCCCCCCACAGCAGGCCGGTCAGGCTCTCGGGCACGCCTGCCGCCTTCCACAGGATGGCGGAAAATCCGTAGTAGAAGGCGTGGCTGGCCTGAATGCAGCCGACCGCGACGATGGCGGCCATGAAGATCGGATCGGTCAGCAGCCGATGCAGGCCCCGAAACCGCTCCAGCCCCGCCGCCGGCCCACCCTCCAGCACCGGCTCCGCAGGCAATCCAAACCGCGCCCAGACGATCAGCAACACCCCGGCCGCGATCAGCCAGACCATCACCAGATCGACCGACCCGGTGACCAGCAGCGCGCCCACAAGGACATTGGCCGCGACGAAGGCCGCCGACCCGAACCCCCGCGGCACGGAGAAGGCAAATCCCTCGCGCGCCGCCAGCCGCATCGTCAGCACGTCGCTGAGCGGCATCAGGGCCCCGGCGCAGGTCGCCGCGACGAACCACAGCGGTGCCCACCATACGAACCCGTCCACGACGGGCATGGCGGTATAGGCGGCCGTGCCGAGCACCGCCAGAAACGCGATCGCCGTCCGCCTGTGCGCAAACCCGTCGGCCCACAGGGCGATCGCCGGGCCGGTCACGATCCGCCCCAGCATCGGCGCGGCCAGCAACACACCAATCTCGGCCCCGTCCAGGCCCCGCGCCCTGAGCCACAGCCCGATGAAGGGCAGGCTGACCCCATTGGCCCCGAACACCAGGATGTATTGCAGCGCCATGCGCCATGAAGACTTCATGGCCGCTCCCTAGCAGACGAAGGCGCGCCGGTGCGCTACGGATCGATCATGACCCTGAACCGAAACCTCGCCGTCTTCGCCGCCCTGAACGGGGCCATGGCCGTCATGGTCGGAGCGTTCGGTGCCCATGGGGCCGGACCGGCGATCAAGACCCTGCTGACCACCGGCGCCCATTATCAGATCGTCCACGCCCTGCTGGCCCTGGCCTGTGCCGTCTGGCCCCTGCGCAGCCGCCTGAGCGACATCGCCGGCTGGCTGGCGGTCGTGGGCGGGCTGGTCTTCTGCGTGGCGATGATCCTGACCGGGCGGGAGCCGTCGTTCGGCGCCGTCGCCCCCGTCGGCGGGGTTCTGATGATTGCGGCTTGGCTTTTGCTCGCCTTTGCCGCATTGCGGAATCCTCCCTCCCGCGCCTGATCCATCGTCGAGACGCTCCGCCCATGGCCTTTCCTACGCCCGACGCGCCGCGCCGCGAGCTCTATCCCGAGATCGAGCCCTTCGCCTCCGGCTGGATGCAGACCGGGACCGAGCACGAGATCTATTACGAGGAATGCGGCAACCCCCAGGGGCGGCCTGTGGTCGTCCTGCACGGCGGTCCCGGCGGGGCGGTCAATCCGGGGATGCGGCGCTATTTCGACCCGGCCAAATACCGCATCGTCCTGTTCGACCAGCGCGGCTGCGGCAAGTCGCGGCCCAACGCCTCGCTGGAGGACAACACCACCTGGACCCTGATCGAGGACATCGAGGCCCTGCGTGAACGCTGCGGCATCGAGAAATGGGCGGTATTCGGCGGCTCGTGGGGGTCAACCCTGTCCCTGGCCTATGCGATCACTCACCCGGAGCGGGTCGAGGCCCTGCTGCTGCGCGGCATCTTCCTGCTGACCCAGAAGGAGCTGCACTGGTTCTATCAGGACGGTGCCTCGATGATCTTCCCCGACGCCTGGGAACGGTTCGTCGCCCCGATCCCCGAGGATGAACGCCACGACCTGATGGGCGCCTACTATCGGCGGCTGATCGGCCCCGACAAGGACGAGCGCGAGGCCTGCGCCGTCGCCTGGTCCAGCTGGGAGGGCGAGACCGTCAGCGTCGAGGGCCCTTCGGCTCGGCCCGACAAGTTCGCCGAACCCGACTTCGCCCTGGCCTTCGCCCGGATCGAGAACTGGTATTTCACCAACGGCGGCTTCTTCCCGGAGGAAGGCTGGCTGCTCAAGAACATCGGCCGCATCCGCCACATCCCCTGCTGGATCGCGCAAGGCCGGTTCGACGTGGTCACCCCCATCGCCAGCGCCTGGGCCCTGAGCCAGGCCTGGCCTGAAGCGAAGCTGGATATCGTGCCGGATGCAGGCCACGCGTCCAGCGAGCCGGGCATCGTGGACAGCCTGGTGCGGGCGACGGACTGGGCGGCGGGGCTTTAGCTCTCCCTCCCCTTCATGGGGAGGGACGATCGCGCAGCGATCCGGGTGGGGCTGTGTTGGACGTCACTCCGCTCGTTCGGACCCCACCCTGGCTTCGCTTCGCTTCGCCGTCCCTCCCCATGAAGGGGAGGGAGAGACCTTAGAATGCCCCATACCCCTTGGGCAGTTCGGCATAGCGGTGGACCCGGGTCGACAGGATGAAGGCGAAGCCGATCATCACCGTCATCATGGACGAGCCGCCATAGGACAACAGCGGCATGGGCACGCCCACGACCGGAGCCAGCCCCATCACCATCGCGCCGTTGATCAGGACGAACAGGGCAAAGAAGGCGGTCATCCCAGCAGAGCCGACCCGGCCGAAATGGCTGTGCGCCAGAGAGGCGATGCGCAGGGCGATCAGGATGATCCCGACATAACAGGCCAGAACGGCGAACGACCCGACGAAGCCGAACTCCTCGGCCAGGGTCGAGAAGATGAAGTCGGTCTGGCGTTCGGGCAGGAACTCCAGCTGGCTCTGACTGCCGAGGCCATATCCGCGCCCCAGCAGACCGCCCGATCCCAGCGCGATCTTCGACTGGATGATGTTGTAGCCCGTGCCGGTCGGATCGGACTCGGGGCTCAGGAAGGTCAGGACGCGATTGCGCTGGTACTCGTGCATCCCGAACATGACGAAGGGCGGCACGGTGACGAGGGCCGCGACGCCGCCCGCCGCGATGATCTTCCAGCTGAGCCCCGCAACGAACATGATCGCCGCCCCAGTCAGACCGATGATCATGGCCGATCCGAGATCCGGCTGTTTGGCGATCAACAGAAAGGGAACGCCGACCATGGCCGCCGGGAAGATCAGCTTCCAGGACCAGCGCGCCTCCTGGGCGGTATGGTCGTGGTACCAGCGCGCCAGGGCCAGGACGAGACCCAGTTTGAAGAACTCGGCGGGCTGAATGCGCATGAAGCCCAGGTTCAGCCAGTTCTTGGCGCCGGCACCCGCCGGCTCATAGCCCAGGGGCGTGAACTCGATCATCAGCACCAGGATCAGCAGCACTCCGTACATCGGATAGGCGGCACGAAACCACCATCGGGGATGCACCAGCGAAAGCCCCAGCATGGCGACGAGAAGGGCACCGAACCGGATCAGATGATCGATCGCCCAGGGGTTCCAGCTGCTGCCGGCGATCGAATAGAGCATGGCCGTGCCGACCATGGCGACCGCGCACAGAAGGGCGACCAGCCGCCATTCGATCTCGCCCAGCTTGGTGGACAGCCGCTCGCGCTCGCCGGGACGGGTCAGGGCCGAGGCGGTCATCGGGGCGTCGCCTGATAGGGGGTGAAGCCCGGGGGCACATTGGGGTCACGGGCCGGCGCGGAGGACGCACGACGCGCCGGCGTCGGCGGTGCCACGGCCGGTTCGGGCGCGGCACCGATGTCACCCTCGTCGATCTGGGGCCCTGTCGCCTCGGGCGGCGGCGGGCGGGTGATCCGCTCGCGCATCTCGGGATCCTTGAGCAGCACCGTGCGCATCACCTCGCGCGCGCGCGGCGCACCCGCCGTGCCGCCGCCCCGGCCGCCATGCTCGATGATGACGGCGACAGCGTAACGGGGCGCATCGACCGGTGCGAAGGCGATGAACAGGTTGTGGTCCTTCTCGGCCCAGACGTTCGACTTGCGGGTGCCGGAGCCATAGTCGCGCGACTGGGCCGTGCCGGTCTTGCCGGCCATCTGGATGTCGCCCAGCCCCAGTTGCGACTGGCGATAGGCGGTGCCGGACCGATCGTTGGCCACCGCGATCATGCCCTGACGCACGATCTCGATATGGGCCGGATTGAACGGCAGGTCGGGCACAGCGGCCCCGGACGGTCGCTCGACACCCCCGACCGACTTGATCAGACGGGGCAGGATCGCCTTCTTGCCGTTGGCCAGACGGGCCGTATAGGTCGCCAGTTGCAGGGCGTTGACGGTCACCGCCCCCTGGCCGATCGCCACCGACGTCGTCTCGCCCGGATGCCAGGTCGGATCGCGCGGGAAAGTGCGGCGCTTCCAGTCCGTCGACGGCAGAAGCCCCTTCTTTTGGTTGTCGACCCCGATGTCGAACACATGCTCGAAGCCCAGCTTCAACGCCGTGTCGCGGATGCCGTCGACGCCCGCGCGATTGCACATCGTGTAGAAATAGATGTCGCACGAGTTCTTGATGGCCTCGTGCATATCCTGCGAGCCGTGCCGACCCCAGCAGCGCTGGCCGGTGCGGAACACGCCGCTGCAGTTGACCCGATCCGCAGGATCGACCCCCGCCGCCAACAGGGCAAGGGCCGTCGCCGGCTTGAAGGTCGAGCCCGGCGGAAAGACGCCGTTGATCGTCTTGTCCAGCAGAGGCTTGCGCTCGAAATCACTCCACGCCCGGTAAATCCGCGACGGCACCCCCCCGACGAACAGGTTGGGATCGAACGACGGCGAAGAGGTCATGCACAGGATGTCGCCGTTGCGCACATCCATCACGACGCAGGCACCGCTCTCGTCGCCGAACACCTCGAGCGCCCGGTTCTGCACGTCGGCGTCGAGCGTCAGGACCACGTCCTTGCCATTGATGGCGGGGCGCGAACCGCCGATGTCCTCGGCCACGACACGACCCCGGGCGTCGACCTCGACCCGCTTGCCGCCCGCCTCGCCACGAAGGTCGGCATCCAGGGCCTTTTCGACGCCGGAGCGGCCGATGCGGAAACCCGGATTGAACAGGATGGTGGGCGGCTCCTGGCCCTTGTCCCGGATGGCCTTGATGTCGCGGTCGGTGACCTTGGCGACATAGCCGATGACGTGGGCGAACGACCCGCCGAACGGATAGAACCGTGTCTCGTTCATGTCGGCCATGACGCCCGGCAGCTCGGGCGCATACAGGTTGACCCGGGCGAACTCCTCCCACGACAGGTCGGTCTTGACCGGGACGGGACTGAAGCGCGGCGCCGCGTTGACGTCGCGGATGATGGCGCGGCGGCGGTCGATGGTGTCGGGCAGGAGCCGCCCCAGAAGGTCCAGCGTCTGGTCCAAATCCTTGGTCTCGTCACGCACGACCAGGACGCGGAAACTGGGGCGGTTGCCGGCGATGACGACGCCGTTGCGATCCAGCACCCGCCCGCGCGGCGGCGGCACAAGGCGGAAGTTGAACTGGTTCTCGCTGGCGAGCGTCGAATACTCCTGGGCCTGAACGACCTGGAGCTGGGCCAGCCGTGCGGTCAGGGCCGCGACGCCCAGGGCTGTCGCCCCGCCGACCACGAAGGTCCGGCGCAGGAACGACCCCTGACGCTCGTTGACGTCCGAAAAGAAGATCGAGGGCTCGTTGCTCATCGCAGCCGCATATCGCCGTCGTCGAAGCGTTCGATCATGATGTTGGCGATCGGAAACAGGAGCAGGGTCGGGATCATCTGACCGAACAGAGACAGGATGCTGGGCGCGTTCGCCGCCTGGATGCTGACGATCAGATAGGTCAGAAGAAAGGCCAGCAGGGTGCAGCAGGCGTACCAGATGAACAGGATCTGGGTCTCCTGTCCCGCCAGCAGGTTCCGCGCCGCCAGCACTACGCCGTAGACGACCAGAAGGCTCAGCGACCAGACCCCGAGCGGCTGTGCGCCTGCCAGCAGCAGATCGACGAACAGACCCAGCAACAGCAGCACCAGGGGCGCGATCATCGACGGCCGGATCAGGGGCCAGGCGAAGGCCAGGACCATCGGCAGGATCGGCTCGGGCAGCTTCAGCCCGAACAGCTCGACCGGCGTAGCCAGAACGATCGACAGGGCAATGACGATCAGGGCCGGATAGACGATCCATTGCAGCGGGCCGACGACACGGACCGTAGCCGCCCGTCTCACCGTGGCGCTCCCGCAGGAGCAGGCGTGGCCGGCGCAGCGGCGCGGCGGGCGGCGGCATCGCCGATGGCGGCGGCCTGGGTCGCACTGGGCGCAGGCGCGGAGGTCAGGCCTGCGAGCGGCGCGGCGTTCAGCGCCTCCGGGTTCACCAGCTGGCCGAAGTCCTGGAACAGCATGACGCGGACATAGTCGATGGCACCCCGGTCGCTGAACAGCTTGACCCGCCAGGTGCCGTCAATCCCCTTGGCCGCAACCCCGATCGGCACGCCGCGCGGAATGCCGCCGCCGTCCCCGGACGACAGGACCCGGTCGCCGGCCTGGAGCGCGCCGACACCACGAATGTATTCCAGACGCGGATTACCGCTGCCGTCGCCGGTCAGCATGGCGCGTGCGTCGGTGCGGTCGATCAGCACCGGCGTCCGGCTGGCCACGTCGGTCAGCAGCAGCATGCGACTGACGTTGCCGGTCGTGCCGGTGATCCTTCCGACCAGACCCTGCTCATTGATCACGGGGTTGCCGATGCGTACGCCCTTGGCGGCACCGGCGTCGATCAGTCGGGCGTTGGCGAAGGGGCCGCGCGCGTCGGAGATCGACCGGGCCGTGACCATATCGACCGGCGGCTCGGTGCGCAGGCCCAGCATGGCCTCGTATCGGGCGTTGACGTTCTTCAGCGCGATCGCCTGGTCACGCCACGGCTCCAGCTCGGCCAGCTGGCGCTTGAGCTTGCGGTTCTCGGACACGGCGAAGAAATAGCCACGGACCCCGTCGCTGAGGCTTCCTGCCCAACGCACCGGGGCCGCCAGCACGCCGTTGACCGGCCCAACCCCGGCGTCGAAACCGGCCCGGACGGGGGCGTAGGTATCACCACCCTCCCCGCCGCGACGGTCGCTGACGATCAGGATGACGGATGCGGCCAGGGCAACGACGACCGCGACCGCGGCGGTCCATGCCAGCGGGACTTTGACTTTCTCGAACGGTCCGTCGCGAAACGCCACGGCAGCCTTTCCGGTAAGGGTATGGAATCACCGGGACACCGCCCGCCGATATCGCAGCCTATTGCAAAATTCGCGCCCGTTGGGAACGAGATTAGAGGGCGGAGTCGAGGACGCCCTTCATCCAGCGCGGATGCTCGAGCACCCGTCCGCAGCCGATGGCCACGCAGGACAGCGGATCGTCGGCGACCGAGACCGGCAGGCCGGTGTGATCGCGGATTTCCGCATCCAGGCCACGCAGCAAGGCGCCGCCGCCGGTCAGCATGATGCCCTTGTCGGCGATGTCGGCGGCCAGTTCCGGTGGCGTCGCTTCCAGCGCCACCTTCACCGCGTCGATGATCTGGGCGACCGGTTCGGCCAGGGCCTCGGCGGCCTGGCGTTCCGAGATGCGGACCTCGCGGGGCACGCCCTGCATCAGGTCGCGGCCCTTGACCTCGATATAGAGGCCTTCGCCGTCGGCGGGGATACGGGCGGTGCCGATATCCTTCTTGATGCGCTCGGCAGTGGTCTCGCCGATCAGCAGATTATGGTTGCGACGCATGTAGCTGATGATCGAGTCGTCCATCTTGTCGCCGCCGACACGGACCGACTTGGAATAGACGATGCCCGACAGGGACAGCACGGCGACCTCGGTGGTGCCGCCGCCGATGTCCACGACCATGGAGCCCGTCGGCTCGTGGATCGGCAGGCCCGCACCGATCGCGGCGGCCATGGGCTCGTCGATCAGGCCGACGCGACGCGCCGAGGCATTCAGGCAGGAATCGTTGATCGCGCGACGCTCGACCGCCGTGGCGCCCGAGGGCACGCAGACGATGATCTTGGGGTTCACGAAGCCGCGACGGTTATGCACCTTGCGGATGAAGTGCTTGATCATCTCTTCGGCGACTTCGAAGTCGGCGATGACGCCGTCACGCATGGGACGGATCGCTTCCATGTGGCCGGGGGTGCGGCCCAGCATCTGCTTGGCCTCGATGCCGACGGCGTGGACGATTTTCCGTCCGCCCACGTTGCGAAGTGCGACCACCGACGGCTCGTTCAGGACGATGCCCTTGCCCTTCATGTAGATCAGGGTGTTGGCCGTCCCCAGATCCATGGCGATGTCGTTGGAGATGGCGCCGAAGAGGTGTGAAAACATGGGGGTCTGGTACCGTCTTGTTCTGGCCGCTCAGGGCGTTCTTTTACATCCGAAGGCTTCGGCGACCCCCGCTGCACGCATCCCCATACGCGCCGCGTCCTGTCTGTTCCGCCTGACCGACTGTGCGCCCGTTTGCCCGCATGGTGAGGCGATTACAAGTCCTGATACCCTGCGATCCGACGCAGGTGATCACGAGCGAGTTACGGCCTCGCTTGGCCTCGGCGGCCGCTCGCCCGCGAGGCGAGTGATCCGCTCAGCCGGCTGCCCGCCGCGCCGCAATCGGTGCCTGGGCCAGGGCCTCGAACGCCGGGTAAAGTTCGGTGTTCTCACGCTCGACCCGCAAGGCCAGAGCACCGATGACGCCCGCCGTCGCCGCAGAAAACCGGGCCGGATCAGCCGCGATCGCAGCCGCCGTCCACTGATCGTGATACGCCACCCAGGCCCCGCGAATCCCGCCCATTTCCTCGGCGCAGTCGGCCGCCATCGCGGCGACCTCCCTGTCGGGTCCGGCCAGAAGCGCCGGGTACAGATGGTCGTCCTCGAGCGTCAGGTGTTCGACCAGCATCCTGTCGATCCCCTTGATCGCCGCCCGCGCCTCTTCGGCGTCATGACGGGTCTTGATCATGTCGCCCAGCCCTCTCAGGCCCGTGGCGTGGATCATGATCAGACGATGCTGCCGCCTCAGTTCGTGGATATCCAGCATGGGGTACGCTCCTGACAGGCCCCGTTGTCCTGCAGAATGTCTAAACTCCGCTAAAGACGCGTGTAGGTAGTTATACGTCACCGGCGGCTTCGCGCCGCTTGACGACCTCCCGCACCAGAAGCATCAGCGCCAGCCAGGCGACCGCGACACCCGCGAGGATCAGCGACGTCCAGACACCGTCGCCTCGGACCGCCGTCATGAACGATCCGCCGAAAAAGGCGACCAGCGCGGTCTTGGGCAGGACGCCCAGCGCGCACCCCGCCAGATAGGCCGGGAACGACGCCCGGGCCGCGCCGAACGCCATGTTCACGACGATGAAGGGGGCCGAGGGCACGTTGCGGATCATGAAGGACGCATAGAAGGCGTTCTTGCCCACGAACCGGGTCATCCGCCCCATGGTCTTGCCGCCGAACCGCTCGACCAGCCGCGCCGTCGGCCCTCGCCCCAGCCAATAGGTGACGCCTGCCGAGGCCACGGTCCCGATCCAGCTGTAGGCGAAGCCCCACCACGGCCCGAACACGACCACGCAGGCCGCGATCAGCACGAACTGCGGCACCCCCAGGAACGCCGAGGCCGTGAACAGTACCACCGCCGCCACCAGCCCCCAAGGCCCGGACCTGAACCCGCCCAGCCAGTCCTCCAGCCGCGCCTCCGCCCCCAGGGCCCCCTGCCCCAGACCCAGCGACGACTTCCCGAACGCGAACAGTCCCACGATCACCGCGAACAGCAGCAGCGTCGCCAGAATGGCCCGCCAGCGGCGGCCCTCCATGTTGAGGATGAAGTCGAGGATGGGACGCATCAGGGTGCGGCCGGGGTGAACGGCTCAACTAACCAGGATTCCAGACCCCAGTAGCCATTCTTCTTTGTCCAGACCTGACGATAGTCGGCAACTAGGGTCTGGGCGTCGTCTTCGCGAGACGTCTGGTAGGTGATCTGGCCGGTGACCCAACCCCGGGACGCCGTCTCGGCGCCGACAAGGTTTTCGTAGAAGTTCAGGTTGGTCAGTGCCGAAACACGTTCGGCCATGAAGGCGGCGATGGTGGGCTTCGCCGATCCTGGTGGAGTGAAGCCGGATTGCTCGACGACCTGCCCGGCCCAGTCCAGACGCGCAGGCTCAGAGGAAACGCCGAGCCACTGCGTCCACGGCCGTTCCATGCGTTCCTCAAAGGGCGCGTCGTCCAAGGCGTTCATCAAGTCGGCCGCCGCCAGCGTATCTCCACGCAAGGCGAGACAGTTCCGCAACGTATAGAACCCCTCTCCGCTGCGATTGAGCGCCGCGCACGCCGGCAGAACCTCGGCCGCCATCTGGGCCAGAAGGTCGGCATAGGCGACCACAGGCTGATCCTCGCAGCTATGGCCCAGCTTTCGTCGGACGGCCCGATGGTCGCCAAAACGCGCCGGAGCATTCGCCATTTCCGCCATGACGGTGGAGCCGTCCGCACAGACGATGATTTCCTCGATGTCTCCCTGCTTTGGAGCCGGGGGTTCCGGGACCAGATCGCGATCGGCGAAGGCAGAGGCGGAGACGACCCGCGACCAGACCCGCCCGCCCACCCGTGTCGACATTTGACCGCCGCCCGCGTCCGTCGCCACCACCAACGGCGACTGGCCAAGTCTGCGCTCGAAACTGATCACCGGAAGGGGCCGGCCCCACGCGGTCAGGGCGCGAACCCGATAGATCTCTGCTCCGGTAGCCGCTTCGTCCTCAATGGCCGTGACCTGCAGATCACCCAGGGTCCGGTCGAACGTGGCGATCCGGCAGGCGTCTGACCGCCAGTCTTCTTTGCACGCCGCAGGCTCGTCATCGGCGCTGCCATCCTGAGGTGCGGCAGGAAGGGAGGCGATAGCCAGACTGAACAACACGGCGAAAAGCATTCGACACCTCCGGCACTGTCTTCATTTGCACGCAGCCCCCCCTGCCCGTAAACAGCGGCCGCCTCCCGAGAACGAGATTCCGCCATGTCCGACCTGCAGTCCGCCGCGCTCGCCCGCGTCAAGCCCTCCGCCACCATCGCGGTCAGCGCGAAAGCGCGGGCCCTGGCCGCCGCCGGTCGCGACATCATCGGCCTGGGCGCCGGCGAGCCGGACTTCGACACCCCGGACAACATCAAGGCCGCCGCCATCAAGGCGATCAACGACGGCCAGACCAAATACACCGATGCCGACGGCATGCCGGCGCTGAAGAAGGCCATCGTTGACAAGTTCGCCCGCGAGAACGGCCTGACCTACGACGTCAACCAGATCCACGTCGCGCCGGGCGGCAAGCCGGTGATCTTCAACGCCCTGGTCGCCACCCTGAACCCCGGCGACGAGGTCATCATCCCGGCCCCCTACTGGGTGTCCTATCCCGACATGGTCCTGCTGGCCGGGGGCGAGCCGGTGTTCGTCACGGGAGCCGAGGCCGACGGCTTCAAGCTACGCCCCGAGGTGCTGGAGGCGGCGATCACGCCCCGCACCAAGTGGCTGATCCTCAACTCGCCGTCGAACCCGACCGGAGCCGCCTATACCCGGCTGGAACTGCACCGGCTGGCCGAGGTGCTGCGCCTGCATCCGCACGTCTGGATCCTGACCGACGACATGTACGAGCACCTGACCTTCGACGGGTTCGAATATACGACGATCGCCCAGGTCGCGCCCGACCTGTACGATCGCACCCTGACCGTCAACGGCGTGTCCAAGGCCTATGCCATGACGGGCTGGCGGATCGGCTATGCGGGCGGGCCCAAGGCCCTGATCGACCTGATGCGCAAGGTCGCCAGCCAGACGACCTCCAACCCCACCTCGATCAGCCAGTACGCCGCCGTCGAAGCCCTGAACGGCACACAGGCCTTCCTCAAGCCCCGCAACGACGCCTTCCAGGCGCGCCGCGATCTGGTCGTGTCCATGCTGAATCAGGCCACCGGCATCCGCTGTCCGAACCCCGAGGGCGCCTTCTACGTCTACCCGTCGGTCGAGGGCCTGATCGGCAAGACGACACCTTCGGGCGTCGTCATCACCGACGACGAGGTCTTCACGACCGAATTGCTGGAAGCCGAGGGCGTCGCGGTGGTGCAAGGCTCGGCCTTCGGCCTGTCGCCCTATTTCCGCATCAGCTACGCCACCAGCGAGGCGGTGCTGGAAGAGGCGTGCGGACGGATCCAGCGGTTCGCGGCGAGCTTGAAATAGGGTTCGTTCTTCCCCCGTCCTTCACGGGGGAAAGCAGTCCGTCGATCGCGCAGCGATCCGGGACCGATGGGGGAAGTCTACCTTCTTCGCTCCACGTCCCACGGCCCCCATCGTCGCTGCCTTCGCTGCGCTCAGGGACGCGACACTTCCCCCGCTGCGCGGGAGAAGAAACTCAGGCCGCCCGGCTGACCGCGAAGTCCGCCAGCGTCTCCAGCGCATCGCGCCAGTCGCTTCGGGGCAGGATCGACAGCGCCGCCTTGGCCGCATCGGCATAGTCGCCGGCGGCATCCAGCGTCGCTGACACCGCGCCGGTGCCGATGATCAGCTCGCGCGCGCGGCGGAAGTCGTCCTCGGTCCGCTGACCCTTGTTGATGGTGCGGTCCCAGAAGGCATCCTCGCGCCCACGGGTGCGGGCCACGGCCAGCAGCAGGGGCAGGGTCACCTTGCCCTCGCGGAAGTCGTCGCCTGCGTTCTTGCCCAGCGCCTCGGACGAGCCGCCATAATCCAGCGCATCGTCGGCCAGCTGGAACGCCAGACCCAGGTTGAGGCCATAGGACCGCAGCGCCGCCGTCGTCCGGTCATCCGCGCCGGATCCCACAGCCCCGGCCTCGGCGGCGGCGGCGAACAGTTCGGCGGTCTTGGCCGAGATGATCCGCAGATAGGTTTCCTGATCCAGGTTCAGGTCGTGGGCCCGCGTCAGTTGCAGGACCTCGCCCTCGGCGATCACGCTGGACGCATTGGCCAGAATGCCCAGGGCGCGCATCTGTCCCGTCTCGACCATCAGTTCGAAGGCCCGGGCGAACAGGAAATCGCCGACCAGGACGCTGGTGGCATTGCCCCAGATCAGATGCGCGGCAACCTTGCCCCGACGCTGTTCGGATCCGTCGACGATGTCATCGTGAAGCAGGGTCGCCGTGTGGATGAACTCCACCGCCGCCGCCAGCTTCAGCGGATGCGCGATATCGCCGCCCGCCGCCCGGGCAGCCGCCACCGTCAGCAGGGGGCGCATCCGCTTGCCGCCCGCCGAGACGATGTGTTCGGCCAACAGGGGGATCACCGGCACCTGGGACTGCATCCGGTCCAGAATCAGCGCGTCGACCGCTGCCATGTCGGCCTGGGCCAGCCGCGCCAGGGTGTCCACGTCGCCGGCAGGGCGAACGTGCGATCGGGTGGGGCTCAGGGTGACGGCGTCCACGGAAACGATAACTCTCTGAAAACCGGGCAGTGCGAAGCGACAACGCCCGAAAGGCTTCGCGAGGTGTCTTGCTGCGTCGCGAACGGCGGGACAATGGTGATCACACCATGAAGGGTCAAGCTGCGTGACCGTCACACCCCCGCCCGAAAATGACGATGCGGTCATCGAAAACGCCCTTCTGGGCGGTCGCGTTCGCCTGCGCCAGCCGGTGCGAGGCTATCGCGCCGGCATGGACGCCGCGCTTCTGGCCGGCGCCGTCCCCGCCAGGCCCGGCGAGCGGGTGTTCGAGGCAGGGTGCGGTGCGGGCGCCGTCCTGATGCAGATCGCGGCCCGGAGACCCGGCGTCGCCCTGACTGGACTGGAGCGCGAACACGCCGCCGCCGACCTGGCCCGCCAGAATGCGTTGCTGAACGACGCCACCGACCGCACCACGATCCTCACCGGCGACGTCGCCGACGGGTTCCGACCGCTCGGCCTGCCCCTGTTCGACTGGGCAGTATCCAATCCGCCCTTCTTCGACGACCCCGACGCCCTGCGCGCTCCGGCCCCCGGCAAGCGCGCCGCCTGGATGGCCGACGACGGGCTGAAGGCCTGGACCGACATCCTGCTGGCCTCGGTCAAGGACGGCGGGCGGATCGTGGTCATCCACCGCGCCGACCGACTGGCCGATCTGCTGGGCCTGCTGGGCGGGAAGGCCGGTTCCTTCGCCATCCTGCCGATCCAGCCGTTCGCCGAGACCCCCGCCAAACGGGTCATCGTCCGGGCCATCAAGCGGGGCCGCGCGCCGCTGGTCCTGCATCCGGCACTTGTGCTTCACGACCGGTCAGGAGCCAAACACACCCATCTGGTCGAAGAAATTCTCACCGGGGGCTCAGAACTGGAACTGGACCGACAGCGCGGCTAATTTCCTTGCGCAACGTTATCTAAAGTTGTGTGATCGCCAGCGTGTTTCATGGGTTGGGCAGTTGCGATGAGATTTCTATTCACTGGATATGTCTCAGTCATTGTCATTGCTGTCGGCGGATGCGCCAGCAGCACCGGCACTCTGGCTGAACTCGAAGCGAAATGCGTTCCCTTGGAAACCAGCGCACGTTTTTCGTGTTGGTGGTCCAGCGACACCGCGCCGCTCACCCATTGCGTCATGCGAGACGAAGACAAGCCAAGATGCAATCTTCGCCGGAAGGCGGCAGATTACTTTAATCGGGGTGCTTACACCGCAGGTGATCTGAACCGGCCCTCGCAAGGAATTTGGACTGTCCTTTCGGTGTTTGAAGACATCGACGGACGGGTTGGCCTGAAGGCGACAAGAACGTCGGGAGAGGCGTTTCTGATAGATCACTCGGAAACCCCGATTGATATCAACGCCACCGCACCGACCGAGCCAAAATGGCCCCGCTGGCCAGCCGGTATCGAGTCCGGCCCCCCTCATAGTCATCAGCGAGACCCGGACTGAACCGGAGCTAAACCCCCCAGGCCGGCTGGGCCGTGCCATAGCCGTCGATCGCTCTGAACATGGCCGAGACCAGGTCGCGCTCCTCCTCCGTCAGTTCGGGCTTCCAGA
The DNA here is from genome assembly GCF_027912515.1 of Brevundimonas sp. NIBR10. Taxonomy (NCBI): domain Bacteria; kingdom Pseudomonadati; phylum Pseudomonadota; class Alphaproteobacteria; order Caulobacterales; family Caulobacteraceae; genus Brevundimonas; species Brevundimonas sp. NIBR10. The sequence goes on along the minus strand of NZ_CP115464.1, from coordinate 1,883,699 downwards.
CGTCGAAGATCAGGATCGTCCGGTCCTGATCGCTATCGTTCCAGGCCTCGTGTTCGATGGTGTCGTCAAAGGCCCAGGCCTGGCCTTCCTTCCAGTCGCGCACGTCATTGCCGACCCGGAATCGGCTGCCCGGCGGGGCGATCAGCGGCAGGTGACAGATCAACCGCGTGTTGATCAGGCCGTGATGCGGCGGGATGCGCGCCCCCGGCGTCAACCGCGAGAACAGGATCGACGGCGTCCGTCCCGGCACCCGGCACAGCGGAACCTGAGCCAGCGCCGCCATCGTGCGGGGACAGCGGGCAGCGATCTCCTGCTCGACGCCGTCCTTGAACAGGAATAGGGCGCTCCATTCGGGATTGGACGCCATCCCTTGCGCGTCCGTGTTCGGACGGTCGGCGCGCGGCTCGACATAGGGACGGAACAGGGCGGGCTCGGCCAGCAGGGCCTGAAGTTCGGCACGGATGTCGTCGGTCGCCGCCTCGACCGCCTCCAGCCAGGGCAGGGTCGCGCGCGGCTGGAACTGGACCTGCGGGAGGCCGGGGAAGAGATAGAAGCGGGGCTGCTGGAGATAGAGCTGCTTGCGCCCCGCCGTCAGATCCAGCGACAGGGCGAACCGGTCGCTGGATGTCTCCGGATCGAATCCAGCGGCGGACAGACCCTGGGCGAGGTGGTCCTGAAACGCCCTGGCCTGATCCTGAACCGCATCCTTGGCGCGTCGGAGCTCGGCGATCAGATCGGGCGTCAGCCGGACGCCCCGGGCCTGACTGGCCTGAGCCGCCCTCAGCGCGCTGGTATAGAAGCTTGATGCCGCCCTCGCGTCACCCAGGGCCGACAGGGCGTCCCCCTTCAGGACCAGTCCACGCAGGTCAGATCCATCGGCCGCCAGCATCGCGTCGGCACTGGCCAGCAGCGATCGGGCGGCGGCGATAGAGGCAGGCTGGGTCATCGAACGAACGAAGCCCGGCGAACCGGGCTCCGTCAATCAACAAACTTCACTGTGAGATGTCAGACCTCGCCGTCGTCCTCGTCAGGCGTCACGATCCCGCCGGGATCACGCTGGGCCGCCAGTTCGCGGGCACCGACGCCCAGCCCCTGTTCGATGGCCAGATTGGCTTCGACGTCGGATGTGTCGAAATGCGGAGTTTCGTCAGGGGTGTTGGTGGGATCGGCCATGACGGCCTCCTTGTCTGATGCGATCGATGTCGAGGTAGCGAACGCGGGCGGTGCCGGTTCCGCATCGTCATCTCCATCTGAACCTTGACCGTAGTTGCGCGTAGTGTCGGTCTCGCATCCACAGGTTTCCATCATGCCCTCCATCCTGCGTCCCTCGCCTGCCGATATGACCCGGCGGATCATCGTCATGGCCACGGCCGTCTTCGCCATCCTGATTCCCCAGGTGCAGATGGGGCTGGGCTGGGGCCAGAGCGCGGCCGAGTTCGCCTCCGACAGCGACGCCACCCTGCGCGTCATCGGCTGGGCCTTTGCGATCTGGGGCGTGATCTATCTGGGCCTCGCGGCCTATGCGATACGCCAGGTCCTGCCCCAGACCGGCGAGAGCGATGTCCTCAAGGCCTTCGGCTGGCCGTCGGCCCTGGCCTTTGCCGGGATCGGCCTGTGGATCATCGCGGCGGCGTTCGATTGGGAAGTCGCCACGATCGTCCTGATCTTCGGGTCCCTGACCGTGCTGCTCATTCCCCTGCTGGCGCATGCTCGCGGCATCCGCGCGCTCCGGCTCGGGGATCGCGATCGCTGGTTGACCGTCTGGCCGCTGTCGCTGCTGGCCGGCTGGCTGACGGTCGCAGCGCCGGTCAATCTGATCACCGTCGCGACCGGAAACGGCGACCTGCCCGCCATGGCGTCGCCGACCGTCTGGGCTGTGCTGGCCGTCGTGCTGGTGGGCCTCGTCGCCGTGGCCGTTACCTGGCGCATCCGGACCATCGCCTATTCGCTGCCCATCCTCTGGGGCCTGGTTGGAGTGTTCGTCGCCGAACAGTCCCGCAACGGCACTCTCGCCTTCACCGCCGCCATCATCGCCGTGGCCACGCTGGTCGGTGCGGTCGTCATCACCCTGGCGTGGAGGCGCAGGATCGAGCGGGTCTGAGCTTAGATCACGAACTTCAGGTCGGTGTGGATGAAGTCATTGCCCTTGAACAAGAGAGGCAGGTCCATCGTCTTGGCCAAGGCGTACGGGAAGCAATCCCCGAAATTCAGCCCGTTGCGACCCTTGCCATATAGGAAGCGCGCATCGGCCGCGATCCATGCCTGTTCCGCCGTCATCGGCGCGACTTCGATACCCAGGCTCGACAAGTCATCCCTGACCCGCCTGGCATCTTCACCCCCGAACGCTGACGCGTAGACGGCCGCCACCTCCACGACCGTGCCTGCGGCCATGAATGCGCGACGCGCGCCGGTGATGGCGCGAAAATGCAGGTCGCGATCTTCCTCGTCAAAGATGACCGCCATCAGAGCGGACGTATCGACCACGATCACCGAGGATTCCCGAACTCGTCGTACATCTCGGCTTCAATTTCTCGCCAAGGCCGTGAATCGATTCGCGGCCTTGCGTCGACCTCCTTGAGCCAGTCCGCAAGCTCGGCGGCGCGGCGTTCCTGGCGACTTGAAGACACGCCCAACGCCTGGAGCTCACGCTCCGCTGCCTGATGGATCGCATCCGTCAGGCTGATGTGCTTGGCATCGGCCAGTCGCCGGACCATCTCCACCGTTTCGGCACGCTTGACGCTGATACCCATGTCTAGACACTCCTATCGTGTCTAGACGTGTAGCGGATTGGAGCGACGCACGCTAGAAGCGCCGCCATGAGCGCCCCCTCCAAGACCCCCGAGAAATCGATCGCCGAACTGGCCGCCGAATACGGCCTGAGCCCCGCCGAATATCAGGTCGTCCTCGACCGGCTCGGCCGCGAGCCGAACCAGTTGGAACTGGGCGTCTTTTCGGTGATGTGGTCCGAGCACTGTTCCTACAAGTCGTCCAAGATCCACCTGGGCAAGTTCCCGACGACCGGCCCCCGCGTCATCTGCGGCCCGGGCGAGAACGCGGGCGTCATCGACATCGGTGACGGCGACGCCTGCATCTTCAAGATGGAAAGCCACAACCACCCCTCCTACATCGAGCCCTATCAGGGGGCGGCGACGGGTGTGGGCGGCATCATGCGCGACGTCTTCACCATGGGGGCGCGGCCCGTGGCCCTGCTGAACGCCCTGCGCTTCGGCGACATCGGGCACGAGAAGACGAAGCGGCTGGTCAAGGGCGTGGTCTCGGGCATCGGCGGCTACGGCAACTGCGTCGGCGTGCCGACCGTGGCGGGCGAGACCAACTTCCACTCAGGCTACAACGGCAACATCCTGGTCAACGCCATGTGCGTGGGCCTGGCCAAGGCGGACAGCATCTTCTACTCGGCCGCGCCGGGACCGGGCATGTCGGTGGTCTATTTCGGGTCGAAGACCGGCCGCGACGGCATCCATGGCGCGACCATGGCCAGTGCCGAGTTCGACGAGGACTCCGACGAGAAGCGGCCCACCGTCCAGGTCGGCGACCCCTTCGCCGAAAAGCTGCTGATCGAGGCGACCCTGGAGCTTATGGCCTCAGGGGCCGTCGCCGCCATCCAGGATATGGGCGCGGCGGGCCTGACCTCGTCCTCGGTCGAGATGGCCGGCAAGGGTGGCGTCGGGATCGAGCTAAACATGGACGCGGTGCCCCAGCGCGAGACCGGCATGAGCGCCTATGAGATGATGCTGTCCGAAAGCCAGGAACGGATGCTGGCCGTCCTCAAGCCGGGCCGCGAGGAAGACGGCTATCGCATCTTCAGGAAATGGGGTCTGGACGCCGCCGTCATCGGCATGACGACCGAGACCGGTCGCCTGATCCTGAACCACCATGGCGAAGTCGTCTGTGACGTGCCGCTGGCCCCGTTGTTCGACGATGCGCCCCTGTATGACCGACCCTGGGTCCAGCCCGCGCTCCATCCGCGCCTGACCGCCGCCGACGTCCCCGCCCCCGAGAGCTGGGAAGACGCTGTGCTCAAGGTCATCGCCTGCCCCGACATGGCGTCCAAACGCTGGATCTGGGAACAGTACGACCGCCACGTCATGGCCGACACGCTTCAGGACTCGGCCACCGGCGCCGACGCCGGCGTGGTCCGCGTCCACGGCACCGACAAGGGCCTGGCCGTGACCAGCGACTGCACCCCCCGTTACGTCCAGAACGACCCCTATGAAGGCGGCAAACAGTGCGTCGCCGAGGCCTGGCGCAACCTGACGGCCGTCGGTGCCCGCCCCATCGCCATCACCGACAACCTGAATTTCGGCAACCCCCAGCGGCCCGAGATCATGGGCCAGATCGTCCGCGCCATCGACGGCATGGCCGAAGCCTGTCGCGAACTCGACTTCCCGGTCGTGAGCGGCAATGTGAGCCTCTACAACGAGACCAACGGCGTCGCCATTCCGCCCACCCCGACCGTCGGCGGCGTCGGCCTGCTGGAAAACTATGACGTCGTGACCGGCTTCTCGACCATGGCCGAGGGCGACACCCTGATCCTGATCGGCGAGACGCGCGGCGAACTGGGCGCTTCGATCTATCTGCGCGAGGTGCTCGGCCGCGAGGACGGCGCCCCGCCGCCCGTCGACCTGAAGCTGGAAAAGAAAACCGGCGACGTCGTCCGCGACCTGATCGAGACCGGCCAGTTGACCTGTGTCCACGACCTGTCCGACGGCGGCCTGATCGGGGCTGCGGCGGACCTGGCCCTGGCCTCCGACGTCGGCGTGACCCTGGACGCCACCAGCGCGACCCACGCCCACATCTTCCTGTTCGGGGAGGACCAGGCGCGCTACCTGATCGCCGCCCCGAACCCGGACGACATCCTGGGCGTCGCGCGCGAGTCGGGTCTGCACGCCTCGGTCGTCGGTCAGGCGGGGGGCTCGGCGTTCGCTTCCAAGGGCCTGTTCTCCATTCCCCTGACCCACCTTCGCGAAATCCACGAGGGCTGGATGCCCGGCTGGATCGAGGGCTGACTTACGGCCGACCAGCCTGATCAGGCCTGGTCGGCCTGAAGGCCAGGCAGATCAGACCGCAGATCAGCCCGGCCAGGGCTCCCGCCACCGCCGTCGCGCCGGAATCCACCTGATGCCTGAAGGCCAGGCGAAAGGCCGAAGCCACTGCGCTCGTGGTGAGGGTCGCCGCCAGGACCCACAACCCACCGTGCCGGATGCGGTCGGACACGAGCCCCAGGCCGAGCCCGGACGCCACGGCGGCGGGGGCTCCGATGACCATGCCCACCAGCAAGGGGATGGTCCAGGTCACCACGATCGCCAGGGCCATGGCGGGATGGTGCCGGTCCAGCGTCGCCAGCGTCCAGCCCAGGGCGACGAATCCTCCCACCAATGGACCCATCAGACCGAAGACCGCGGTAACGCCCAAGACCCTGCCCCACTGCATCGCCCGCCCTCGTTCCCAGCTCTCCGAGACCTCTTATTGGACGCAAGCACGGCCCGCGCCTGACGACGCCTGACGTCTGGACGAGCCGGTGCTCCGACTACGAACGGCGTATCGGGATGCGCTTCAGCCAGGTCAGGGATCGCAGTCCCCACTCCAGTGGCCCGTATCGGTAGCGGGTGAACCACCAGCTCGCGAAAAGCATCTGAACCCCGAAGGCGACGATCCCGATCAGGAAGGCCTGGGTCTGGCCGATGGTCTGATACCCACCGAGGCCGAAGCCGTAGAACACGGGCACAAACACCAGCGACTGGACGATGTAAAGGGTCAGGGTCATCCGGCCTGCCGGGGCCAGCCAGCCCAGGATCCTGCCGCCCAGCCGGTGCCAAACCTCTACGAACAACAGAACCGACAACATCGTCCAGCCCAGGTCGATCCAGGCGCCGGTCATCATGGTCCAGACCCAGTCAGCACCGTCGAGACCGTCATGGAACAGCAGTGTCGAGAGTTCATCCCTGAAGGCGCGCAGGGTCAGGATCGACGCCAGCAAGACCGGGATGGCGATCCGACGAGCCCGCTTCAGCCTGTCCTCGTCTCCGAAGAAGTCGGTGCGGCCCAGGATCAATCCGACCACGAACAGGCCCATGATCTGCGAAATCCGGCCCGACTCGAACATGAACCACCACTTGGTCGTCAGCCCGTCCCAAAGGTTGGCAACCAGTGTCTGGATTAGCGTGCCCGTCAGATAGATCGGCATTGCGGGGTCGTGGGAGAAGTTGGGCGGCGAAACGGCCCAGGCCTGGCCCGACAGTGCGGCGGCGATCCGGAACAGCATCCACGGCTGGAGAAAGAAGACGGCAGCGATGGCCCAGAGCCAGGCGAGGCTGCGGATCCGGTTGATCGCAAGCACGAGCAATCCGGACACCGCGAGAACCTGGATGATGTCGCCTCGATAGATCAGCCCGTGCAGCAGGCCGATCACCAGCAGGATGCCCAGCCGCCAGGCCAGTCGCCCGGTGAAATCCCGGCCCCGTCGTGCCTCGCCGTCCATCATGGCAAAGACGCCGAAGCCAAAGCAGAGGGCAAAGATCGCTTAGGACTTGCCGGCGAAGATGCCAAAGACCGCATCGTGGATCGCGCTGGGTGGGACCTCGATGGCCCAGTAGAGCTCGAACAGCTCGCACATATGGACAAGGAACAGTCCGAGCAGCGCATAGCCCCGCAGGCCGTCCACTGCGGCCAGCCGCTCGCCCGCCCGGCCAACACCGATCGCCTCGGTCGTCATGGTTTCCCCCACCCGGGTCTGAAGCCCGGATCGGCGACCTTGATGCGAGCCCGACCGCTGACTGTCAATCAAGCGTAGCCGTTGCCTAGACCACCGGGATAGCCTGGCTCAGCCGCCCCCCGACCCGGATCGCTTCGACCCGGATCGCCAGACCCGTTCGGTCGTCCGTCTCGACAAAGACGCCACAGATCGTCGCGGGCCCATGCGCGGGAACATAGCGGCCGCCGGATATGCGGGTGGTGAAGCGCCGCAGCGGCTCTTCCTTCTCGTTGCCGATGACGCTGTCGTAGTCGCAGCAGCCGCCGGCATCGGTCTGGTAGGCGGTTCCACCAGGCAGGATCTGGCAATCGGCGGTCGGCACATGGGTGTGGGTGCCCACGACAAGGCTCGCCCGCCCGTCGCAGAAATGCCCCATGGCCATCTTCTCGGAGGTCGCCTCGGCGTGCATGTCGACGATCACGGCGTCGGCAACCGCCCCCAGAGGCGCGGCGTTCAGCTCGCGATCCACCGCGCTGAACGGATCGTCGTTCGGGTCCATGTGGATGCGACCCAGCACATTCATGACCAGGACCGTCCGGCCGCTGTGCGTCTCGAACAGATTGGCCCCGGCACCCGGCGCATCCATCAGCCGGGGGTAGTTGGCCGGCCGGATCAACCGCGGCTCGCGCACGATGTAGGTCAGGGCCTCGCGCTGGTCCCAGGAATGATTGCCCAGGGTCAGGCAGTCAGCGCCGGCCATGAACAGCTCGCGCGCCGTGTTCTCGGTGATGCCGAACCCGCCCGCCGCGTTCTCGGCGTTGACCACCACGAAGTCGAGCTTCAGGTCCCGCTTGAGTCCGGGCAAATGATCGGAAATACCATCGCGACCGGACTTGCCGATCACGTCGCCGAAGAAGGCAAGACGCATGAGGAGTTAGACCTTTCGCGCCGGGGTATAGCCGACCTCGGTCAGAACGCCATGCAGGCGGACATCGTGCTCGTCCATCGGCAGGCGGGCGACGCGCTGGCCCCCGAAGGCGAAGCCGATCCGGATGGCGTCGCGTCGCGCCGCGAAGGTCCGGTCATAGTAGCCGCCGCCCTGCCCCAGCCGCCCGCCGAAGTCGTCGAAAGCCAGCAGGGGCGTAACGATCAGGTCGGGATCGACGACCTCCGCCAGCGGCAGGGGGGCGGGACAGCCGGCGGCGTCCATTTCCAGGGGCTCGCCGGGCGACCAGCGGCGGAAGATCATGGGGGCGTCCCGCTCCAGCGCGACGGGGAGGCACAGCGAACGGCCGGCGGCAATCACGGCGTGCGCCAGCGGTTCCGGATCCAGCTCGGAGCCAATGGCGCGATAGACGGCGACGAGATCGCCGGACGGGAGGTCCGTGAGGAAGGATGCGGCGCGGTTCGCGGCATCCGGCTCGATCTCTGCGAGGCGTCGACGCCCGCTGCGGGCCTCCGCGCGCAGGGTCGCCTTGTCTGGGGCGGTCAGAACCAGGTCCTGGCGTCTCGGCGATAGGTCAGGACGACGACGACCAGATAGACGGCGAGAATGCCGAACGGTGGAGCCCAGCCCCAGCTTCGATGTTCGAAAAAGAGGCCGACGCCAATCATCGCTGCGACGAAAACCGCCGTCGCCAACCAGCCTTCCCAACTCGCCGGGGATGCGCCCCAGCCGAAGACCTTGGGGCCGAACCAGCCGCGTTTCATGGCCTGCTCCTCAAGCTGACGCTTGTTACGCGGTGTCTACGCCACGGCCGCACCGCGCTCAAGCAGTGAGCCGCCGCGCGGCAAGCGATAGCGCCCGGAAAAAGAGAGAGGTTGGCGGCGCCGTAAGAGCCGTGAAGGACGGTTTGAATCCTCTCGAGCCTGGGTAGCCAGGTGGGCGCCATATACCCGGGTCCACGGACCCAGACAGGGACAGCTCCCTTCGAGTGAATTAAGGCCGCGAGGATATGTTGCCTTCGACGAGAGCCACAGCATGACCCGCCAAGGAGGAAGATAGGCCCTGCCGGCTCCGATCACAAGGACGACGCGAAAGCCGGGCACCGACCTGAGTAGTCTGGGTCAGATCGACTGGACGATCTTCTCGATGCGGGCGGCGACAGCGTTCAGAGCCTCGGCCACGCCCGTGTCGGAAGACGGCGGCGTGGCCGTGGAAACCGCAGGGGCGTCGGTCCCGGTCTGAAGCGCCAGCCGCGCCTCATGCAGTTCGTCGGCCAGCAACAGCGCCGCCATCAGGAACAGCCGCAGGTCACCGACGTGGCCGACATCGCCGGCGACCGACTTCACATGGCCGTCGAACTGGCGCGCCAGGATGCGGACGCGTTCCTCCTGACCGTCGGCGCATCCGACGGCATAGGGGCGACCGTTGATCTCGACCGTGACCGTCGCCATCAGGCGGGGTCCTCGTTCGTCGGCACCAGCAGGCCGCGCAACCGATCCGTGGCCCGCGCCAGGGCGGCCGACGCGTCACGGCCGGCGGCCTCCAGCGCGGCGATGCGGGCCCTGGCGTCGGGATCGATGGCGGTGTCGCCGGGCGCGCGCGCGAACAGGTCGTCGTCGGCGATCGGAGGCGCCGACGCCGGCCGGGCCTTCAGCTCCAGAACTTTTTGTTCCAGCGCGGCCAGGGCCCGGTCTATCCGGTCCCGGGCGGCGGTCGTGGCGTCGGCCATCGGTCGCATCCTCCAGATTCCGTATAGAACCCGCGAACGCCTCGGGGTAAAGCGGCGCACCCCGAATTTACCGCCTTCCGACGAAAGGTCTGTTCATGACCGCCGACAAATCCTCCGCCGCCAAGCCGACGATCAAGCAGATGGCGGACGCCATCCGGGTGCTGGCCATGGACGGGGTGCAGAAGGCCAACAGTGGTCACCCCGGCATGCCGATGGGAATGGCCGATGTCGCCACCGTGCTATTCTCGAAATACCTGAAGTTCGACGCCTCGCGGCCGGACTGGGCGGACCGGGACCGGTTCATCCTGTCGGCGGGCCACGGCTCGATGCTGATCTACGCCCTGCTGCACCTGACGGGATACAAGACGGCAACACGCGAGGAACTGTCGAACTTCCGCCAGTGGGGCTCGAAGACGGCGGGACATCCCGAGTACGGCCATATGCCGGGCGTCGAGACCACGACCGGTCCCCTGGGTCAGGGCCTGGCCAACTCGGTCGGCTTCGCCATGGCCGAGCGGCATCTGGCGGCGCGGTTCGGCGAGAATCTCGTGGATCACCGCACCTGGGTGATCGCCGGCGACGGCTGTCTGATGGAGGGGGTGTCGCAAGAAGCGATCGCCCTCGCCGGTCGGTACAAGCTGAACAGGCTGACCGTCCTGTGGGACGACAATGCGATCACCATCGACGGGGCAGTCAGCCTGTCGGACGCCACCGACCAGAAGGCGCGGTTCAAGGCCTGCGGCTGGGCGGTCAAGGCCATTGACGGCCATGACGTCAACGAGATCAAGGCTGCCCTGAAATGGGCGACCAAGCAGGACAAGCCCACCCTGATCGCCTGCAAGACGAAGATCGGCAAGGGTGCCGCCACCATGGAAGGCAGCCACAAGACCCACGGCGCCGCCCTGGGGGCTGCCGAGATCGCCGCCACCCGGCTGGGCCTGTCCTGGACGCACGAGCCGTTCGACCTGCCGGAAAACATCGACAAGGCCTGGAAGAAGGTCGGCAAACAGGGCGTCAAGGCGCGCAAGGCTTGGGAAGACCGTCTGGCCGCCTCGTCGCAGGCGGCGGACTTCACCCGCGCCATGAAGGGCGAACTGCCGACCTCGGCGTTCGACGCGCTGAACGCCACCATCGCCGAACTGGTCGAGACGAAACCGGCCCAGGCCACGCGCCAGTCCTCGGGCGCGGCGCTGGATCAGCTGTTCGGGGCCGTCCCCGAACTGATCGGCGGCTCGGCCGACCTGACCGGCTCCAACAACACCTTCGTCAAGGACACGCCGATCTTTGACGCCCCGACCTATGAGGGGCGCTATGTGAACTGGGGCATCCGCGAGTTCGGCATGGCCACGGCCATGACCGGGATGGCGCTGCACGGCGGGGTCATCCCCTACGGCGGCACCTTCATGGTGTTCTCGGACTACAGCCGCTCGGCGATCCGGATGGCGGCCCTGATGGGCATCCGGGTGATCCACGTCCTGACCCACGATTCGATCGGCCTGGGCGAGGACGGCCCGACCCACCAGCCGGTCGAGCATCTGGCGGCGCTGCGGGCCATTCCCAACCTGCTGACCTTCCGCCCCGCCGACACCATCGAGGCCATGGAGTGCTGGCAGGTCGCGCTCCAGACTGCGACCGCTCCGTCGGCCCTTTGTCTGTCGCGCCAGAAGACGGCGGCGGTGCGGGTCACGGCCTCCGACGAGAACCTGTCAGCCAAGGGCGCCTATGAGCTCAAGTCTGCGTCCAGCGAGGCCAAGGTCACCCTGTTCGCCACCGGCACCGAGGTGCCCCTGGCCCTCAAGGCGGCCGAGACCCTGGAGGCCGAAGGCACGCCGACGCGCGTCGTCTCGGTTCCCTGCTGGGCCCTGTTCGAGCAGCAGGACGCGGCCTATCAGGCCTCGGTGATTGGACGCGGAACGGTGCGGATCGCCGTCGAAGCCGGCGTGAAGCAGGGCTGGGAACGGTTCATCGGCGAAGACGGCGCCTTCATCGGCATGACCGGCTTCGGAGCCTCCGCCCCCGCAGAGGTCCTGTACGACAAGTTCGGCATCACCACCGACGCCGTGCTCAAGGCCGTGTGCGAGCGGCTGTGATCGCATGAGCCGGATCGGCGCCGTCAGCCTGCTGGTCCGCGACTACGACGAGGCCATCGCCTTCTATGTCGGCAAGCTGGGCTTCGACCTGTCGGAGGACACCGACATGGGTGGAGGCAAGCGGTGGGTCCGGGTGACGCCGAAGGGCGGCGACACCTCTCTGCTGCTGGCACGCGCGACGTCGGACGAACAGCGGGCCCGGGTAGGCTCCCAGGCCGGCGATCGGGTCTGGCTGTTCCTGGAGACGGATGACCTGATGCGGGACCATGCGGCGTGGCTGGCCACCGGGGTTCATTTCCGCGAGACGCCTCGTCACGAGCCCTATGGCAAGGTGGTGGTGTTCGAGGATCTGTACGGCAACGCCTGGGACCTGATCGAACCAGCGCGCTGAGGCGTTTCCATGGGACCAATGGGACTTTCGGCGCGGACCCAAAGACGCGTAGAGGAAGGCCGAGGGGGTCTGGAACGGCCACCGCGCGATCAGACAACCGGGGGGCGGCACCATGATGACGGGCGATCGAGTTTTCATCTGGCGTGGCCCACGTCTGGCCCTGGCTTTGTCGGCCATCAGCATCACTGCCTGCAATCAGACCCCGGCGGCGCAGGCGGCGGGTGAAACGACGGCGGCCGCGCAGGCGTTGGCGGACACCCCGGTCGCCTTCGCGGCCCGGCCCGACCTCGGCAAGGACATCGCCGCCCTGCCCCGGCTAGTCGGCACCACGCCGGCCATCGCCGCGATCAACGCCGACCTCGACACCCTGGACGCCGCTGCCCGCGAGAGCGCGGCCGGTTGCGAAAATCCGGACGGTGGATACAGCCGCTGGATCAGCCAGCCGATGACCGGGCCAGCCTTCGTCACCTATGCCATTTCCGAGGAATACAACTGCGGCGGCCCCTATCCGTCGACCAGCCAGACGACGGTGACCTATGACCTGGCTTCGGGCCGGCGAGTGGACTGGTCGGATGTCCTGAAGACAATGAATGTCAACAACGGCGACACCGAAGGGATGCCCGCCGGGTCCGTCCCGATCGTCTATTCGCCCGCCCTCGCGGCCTGGTATGTCCGCACCATCAAGGCCCAGATCGTGGGTCAGGACGGCGGCTCCGAATGGATGGAGCAGTGCGCGCCGGTCTTCGATGCGGAAGAATTCTCGAGCAACGGATTCCGGCTCTCGGCCGACGCGGAGGCCGGTGGGCTGATGGTCTCGCCGGACCTGCCGCACGTGGTCCAGGCCTGTGGCGACGCCGCGATCATGGACGGGGCGGCCATGCGGGCCAGCGGCGTCGAGGGCCGGCTGATCGAGGCTCTCGCGACCGCCCATGCGGCCGGCAACTGGTCCCCGAAGGAATAGGCGATGAAACTGGGAACACCGCTGTCGGACACGGCTGTCCGGGTCATGCTGCTGGGCGCGGGCGAGCTGGGCAAGGAGGTGGCGATCGAACTGCAGCGGCTCGGCGTCGAGGTGATCGCCGTCGATCGCTATCCGAACGCCCCGGCCATGCAGGTCGCCCACCGCAGCCACGTCATCCCGATGACCGACCCCCAGGTGCTGAACGGCGTTATCCTGGCCGAGGCCCCACACATCATCGTGCCGGAGATCGAGGCCATCGCCACCGAGGTCCTGGCCCAGATCGAAGCCGCCGGACTGGCGCGGGTCGTGCCGACGGCGCGTGCGGTGCAACTGACCATGAACCGCGAGGGGATTCGCAGACTGGCCGCCGAGGAGCTGGGCCTGCCGACCAGCCCCTATGCGTTTGCGGGGTCGTCGCGCGAGCTGATGGAGGCGGCGCACACGATCGGCCTGCCGGTCTTCGTCAAGCCGGTGATGTCGTCCTCGGGCAAGGGCCAGTCGGTGATCGACGCCCTGGAGGATGCCGGCAACGCCTGGGCCTATGCGCAGTCGTCGGGCCGTGTCGAGACGACCCGTGTCATCGTCGAGGGCCGGATCGACTTCGACTATGAGATCACCCTGCTGACCGTCCGGTCGCGCGGTGTGGACGGCCAGACCCGCACCGATTTCTGCGCCCCGATCGGCCATCGCCAGATCAGCGGCGACTATGTCGAGAGCTGGCAACCCCAGGCCATGTCGGAGGCGGCGCTCGCGACCTCTCAGGACATCGCGGGCAGGGTCACCGAGGCGCTCGGAGGCTGGGGCGTGTTCGGGGTCGAGCTGTTCGTGAAGGGAGATCAGGTCTGGTTTTCCGAGGTTTCGCCGCGCCCGCACGATACGGGCCTCGTCACCCTGGCGACCCAGACGATGAGCGAGTTCGCCCTGCACGCCCGGGCGATCCTGGGCCTGCCGGTCGATGTCAGCCAGCGCGAGGTGGGGGCCAGCGCGGTCATCTACGGCGGCATGGAGGCGGTGGGCATCGCCTATGAGGGCGTCGCCGAGGCCCTGGCCGTCCAGACGGCGGACCTGCGCCTGTTCGGCAAGCCGGAAAGCTTCGAGCGGCGACGCATGGGCGTGGCCACGGCGCTGGGCGCGACCACCGACGAGGCACGGTCGCGCGCGACCGAGGCTGCCGGGAAGGTCAGACCGGTTCGGGGCTGATCGCCCGTCGTCACTGGCGGTGGCGGTCCGAAAAGTGACCGCCAAAGCGCCAAACCGCCATTTCCGAAAGTCTCGGTGTCGGACGTGAAGCCGTCAGATGGGTACGACGGGCGAAAAGACAAGGGTGAAATAGGAATTTATTCGGCCGTTCGCGGCCCTGAAGTCACGGTGGTGCGCGCAGCCAAATTGGCCAACTCTGTCAACGCCACGGCCAGCGCCGGATCGCGTTCCTCACGCAGCGCACTCCAGTCGATGTCAACGGGGACGTCGGGGATCACCCCGACCTTTTCCAGCCGGGCCCCGCCGGGGGTGGTCATGTCGAAGATGCCGATCCGGATCGCGCCGCCGTCAGGCAGTTCGACCGCCCGTGATCCGATCACCGCACCGCGCGTCCGCTCGCCCACGATCACGGCCCGCTTCAGTTCCTGGGCCACCGCCGGATAGAGCTCGCCACCGCTGGCCGAGCCCGGTCCCACGATCATCACGACAGGGCCCAGATAGGGTCGATCCGGAGATTCGCTGCTGTAGCGCCGATTGATGAAACGCCCGGTGGTCACGCCGAAATCGATCTCTCGGTCGAACAGCCAGGACAGGCTCATCCCCGTCAGCGCCAGGCTTCCGCCGCCGTTGGTGCGCAGGTCGATGATGAGGCCTGCAGGCGGCGCATCGGCCAGTTTGGCGAACTCGGCCTTGTACCAGTCATAGGTCTCGCGGTCGAAGTCGTCGAACCGGATATAGGCGATGTCGCCCTCGAGCCGTCGCGCCTCGGTGCGCGGCAGGGGATCCAGCGGCACGGGGGTCAGCGCGACCGTGTGTCGCTCACCCGTCTCGTCGAGGAAGACCACGGTGTCGGCCTTTCCCTCCTGCGCGGGCGAGGCGAAACGCGGTGGGACGCCGTTGACGGTCTCCACCTTCCATCCGACCTGCACGCCGGCGGCCGAAGCGGGTGTGTCGGGCCGCACCCGCGAGACATAGCGATCGTCGCCGCGCGGCATCATCACCATGCCGTATCCGGGTCGGCGGTCGCCCGCCTCGCCGGCGGCGATCCGCTCGCGCCGGGTCGGGCTCAGGGTCTGGGTGTGATCGTCGTCGAGCTTGTCGACCAGAGCCTCCAGCGCGCCGTAAAAGCCGGCCTCGTCGGGTTGGGCGATGGCCTCGGCGCGGCGTGCGGCGGCCTCGGCTGCGAAATCCACCCCATGGAAATCCTTTGCGTAGAACAGCTTCTCGACCCAGCCGACCGCCGCGTCATAGGTCCTGGCGTTAAGCGCCGCCCGTTCCGGCGAGGCGTCGGCGACCACTACGGGCGGGGGGAGCACCCCGGTCCGCTCGTACGGAATCGACTGACAGGCCGCGAGGCCTGCAAAGGCCAGTACGGCCAGCCCGCGCCGCCATACGCTCATCCGCGCCCAGCCACGCCGTTCAGTTGACATCCGGCCTCGCGCCGACGGTTGCAGAGGTTCGCAAGGCGGCGATGGCGGCCAGCAGGGCCTCGTCCGCCGCGTCCGGTTCGCGCTCCGCATCAGCGACGACCAGGTCGGGATCGACGCCGCGCTTCTCAAGCCGCACGCCGCCTGCCGTCACGAAATCGGCGCGGCTGAGCGTCAGTCGCCCGCCGTCCGGCAGGGGCGTATCCTGAGAGATCAGCACCGCCCCGGCCGTCCGCTCTCCGACCACGATGGCCCGCCCGGCCTCCTGCAAGGCGGCGGGGGTCAGTTCGGCGGCGCTGCGGGTCGATCCATCGACCAGCACGGCCAGGGCATTAGTCGCCGGTTCGGTCCGCCCGCCACAGGCCTCTCGCACGCGCAGCGTCGCCGCTCGTCCTGACCGGTTGGTCCGCGTCGCCCAGGCCATACGGTCGGGCAGGAAACAGGACAGCACGGCATCGGCCTCCATCAGCAGGCCGCCGGGATTGTCGCGCATGTCCAGGACCACGGCCGTGTCCGGCGACAGGTCGGCCAGCTGCGCCCCCATCCAGCGGCCCAGACCGGGCTCGAACCCCTCGATGCGCAGCACCAGCACGTCCGGACGCGACCGGTCGGCGACGAAGGCCGGCAAGGGGTCCATCTCGCGTGGGGTCAGGGTCACGTCACGACGCACGCCGTCCGTATCCGTGAAGGTCAGGGTCAGCGACTGGCCGTCCACCACCTCGCGATCCGGGGACCAGCCGCCGGTGCCGTCACCCGCCAGCCGCCAGCCGACGCGCACACCCGCCGCCTCGGCCGGGGAACCGGGGCGGACCCGCTCGATCCGGTAGCCGCCGTCGTCCTGGGGATAGAGGGTCACGCCCATCACGGCCCGCCGACGCCGCTGGGCGTCCTGGCGCCGCGCCACGGCCGGCGGTGCCGCGCCCGCATGATCGTCGTCGAGCAGGTCCAGCATCTGGTCGATCACGCGGTACAGCTGGCCGTCGTCGCGGGCTGCCAGGGCGTCGGGACGATAGGTGCGGCGCGCCTCGGTCCAGTCCAGACCATGGATCGTCGGGTCGTAATACTGGGTTCGGACTTCGCTCCAGACCCGGTCGAAGACCCGCTGGTTCATCTCCGCCCGCGCCCGGTCGAGCGGGGCTGCGACGACAACGGGCGTCGACGCGAGCTCACCCGCCGTGGCCGGCGCGGCCCCGACCACAGCCAAGACGCCGGCCAGAATCAGCGCGAGGCCACGCGCAGGACCAAACGCCGGGCACCGGTGGCTCGGGAGCCGAAGAGAGCGGGTGGCGGGAAACATCACCGCCACCCTATGTCAGCCTGACCGGAACGCTCAAGTCACGTTCGTGACGATCAGTCCGCAGACGGCGTGTCTGGCCCGTCGCGACGCATGATGAAGACGTTGGCATTGCCGCCCGGGCCATGCTCGCCGGCTTCCAGCGAGCCCGAGCGATCGGCGTCCATGCGCTGGAAGGCGTCGCGCAGGGGTGCCAGGAACTCGGCCTCAGACACCTTGCCGTCGCCGTCCTTGTCGAGGTCGCCGGGGCCGTCAGGACCGGGGCCGCCGATCGTGTGGATCTGGACGTTCCGGCCGGCGCCCATGGGGCCCATGTGAGCCATGCCGCCATCGGGGCCGCCGCGACGGATCACCGTCACATTGCCCTCGCCCATCGGTCCGTGACCGCCGGGGGCACCCGGGCCGCTCATCTGAAAGCGCATCGGCCCACTGGCACCACCAGGCCCACCCGGCCCACCCAGGATCACATGGGCGGCGGCGCGGCCCGAGGCGAACTCCTCCGTCGAGACCCGGCCGTCGGAATTGGTGTCGAGCATGTCGAAGGCCGCCGTCTGGGGTGCCGTGAACTCCTCTCGGGTGACGAAGCCGTCGTCATTCTTGTCCATGTCGGGATGTCCACCCGGGCCGCCGGTGGTGACGATGCGGACCTCGTGGCGCGTCTCGGTCGCCGGTGGCGCAGGCGGTGCGGACTGGCCGGCGACGGCGGCGGCGAGGGTCAGGACGATCAGCATGGAGAGGAATCCTCGTGTTGTTGTGACCCGGTTTCACCACCCTGGCCTTGCCTGGGGATTTCAGTCGGTCTGATAAATGTTTCAGGGCTGAAATGACGGTGTCGGCCGGACGCGGCATAAGGATCGGATGTCCCTGGATACCTCCGCCCGCATTCTGGTCGTCGATGATGACCCCGGCATTCGCGAAGTCCTGAGCGATTACCTGACCCAGCATGGCTATGACGTCGCCACGGCGGCCTCCGCCGCCGAGATGGACCGGTCGCTGGCGACGGCCCTGGTCGACCTGATCGTGCTCGATCTGATGATGCCCGGCGAGGACGGGCTGTCGGTCGTGCGCCGGCTGTCGCGGGCGGGTCCTCCGATCGTCATGCTCAGCGCCATGGGCGAGGACACCGACCGGATCGTGGGGCTGGAACTCGGGGCCGACGACTATCTGGCCAAGCCGTGCAATCCCCGCGAACTGCTGGCCCGGGTCCGCGCCGTCCTGCGTCGCCCGCGCGAGGACACCACCGTCCCCGCCGACCACGCCCTGCGTTTCGCCGGCTGGACCCTGGACCTGATGCGGCGCGAGCTGACCCGGCCGGACGGTCAGGTCGTCGGCCTGTCGGCGGGAGAGTTCGCCCTGCTGCGCACCTTCGCCGAACGACCGGGGCGCATCCTGACCCGCGACCAGCTGCTGGAGGCCGCGCGCGGGTCCGACGCCGACGTCTTCGACCGCGCCATGGACGTCCAGATCAGCCGCCTGAGAAAGAAGCTCGACGACGGCTCGGGCCTTGAGATGATCCAGACCCTGCGCGGCGAGGGCTATCGGTTCGACATCAAGGTGGAACGACCCGCCGTCATCGTCGGGCGACGCGCTTGAAACGCCCTGCCTCGATTTCGGTGATGGTTCAGGTCGCCCTGCTGGTCGCGGTCGCCGTGATCCTGTCCCAGGCGGTCGCCTTCGCCGTGGTCGTCCTCGCCCCCGAGCCGAGGCCCCAGGGGTTCAGCATGGAGGCTGCCGCCAGCGCCCTGAAAGGCGAAGCCGCCGAGACCACCGACGGCAAGACCTTGAAACGCCGCCTTGCCGATCACCCCGCCTCTTCGAGGTCAGCGGACAGGCCGAACGATCCCTTGACCCTGGCTCTCGAAACCACCCTGGCCCGCAGGCTGGGCACCACACCGGACAGGGTGCGGGTCGAGACCACCCAGGGCCCAGGATGGAGCCGCAGGGACGGCGCTGGACGGGTCCTGTTCGACCACCGCCCGGCGGACCGGCCGGGCGGACGTGAGCCGTTTGGCCCGGGCGGGGTGATCGTCATGACGCGCCCGCCCAAGCCGCAAGACTTTGTCGAGACCCAATCCACGACACGCATTGTCGGGCTCTCGGCAGGTCAGGGCCCTGCCCAGCCTGAAGCCGGTCGGACGCCGGACCCGGTCGCGGGCGCAGTCTCCAATATCGTCGTCAGCCGCACGGAAACCCGGACCGGCCCGTCGCGGATTCAGGTCGATCAGTTGGCCGTGTTCGATCGCCTCAGCTTCCCACCCTTCACCGCCTCCTTCCAGCAACCGGACGGCCGCTGGGCCATCGTCGAGCCACCCCACGACCTGCTGTCGCCGTCCCAGATGCGGCTGCTGCTGTCGATGGGCATCTCCATGCTGCTGCTGGCACCCCTGGTCTGGTTCATGGCGCGGCGGCTGACCCGTCCGATCCGCGTCTTCGCCGAGGCCGCCGAACGGCTGGGGGCCGACCCCGATGCCGAGCCGCTGAAGCCATCGGGGCCCCGCGAAGTGCGCACCGCCATCACTGCCTTCAACGACATGCAGGCCAAGCTGCGCGACCATATCCGACGCCGCACCCAGACGGTCGCCGCCATCGCCCACGACCTGCGCACCCCCCTGACCCGGTTGCGGTTTCGCGCGGAACAGGCCCCTGAGGCCCTGCGCGACCGGATGGCCGCCGATGTCGAGGAGATGGACGCCCTGATCGGCCAGGCCATGGCCTATGTGCGCGGCGAGGCGGCCCCCGACCGGCGCGAGCCGCTCGACCTGACCACCCTGACCGCCGACTGCGCCGCAGGATTTTCGGACACCGGCGAGCCTGTCGGCTTCACCGAAGGCCCGACCCTGGCCGTCCAGGGCGACCCCGCCGGCCTGCGCCGCGCCCTGGCCAATCTGATCGGCAATGCAGTGAAATACGGCGGCGTGGCCCGCGTCACCACTTTGACCCAGGACGGTCGCGCGGTCGTCCTGGTCGAGGACGACGGCCCCGGCCTGCCCGCCGACGACCTGGAAACCGTCTTCGAGCCCTTTGCCCGCGCCGAACGCTCCCGCAATCGCGAGACGGGCGGTGCCGGCCTCGGCCTGACCGTCGCCCGCCAGGTCGCCCGCGCCCACGGCGGCGACGTGGTCCTGATCCCCCGCCCCGAAGGCGGCCTGATCGCCCGCCTGACCCTTCCTCTCGCCTGACGGAGACCTGCGATGATCCGCCTTCGCCCCGCCACCCTGAGCCTGGCCTTCGCCTTGTCCGCCGCGACGGCCTTGCCGCCCCTGGTCGCCTTGCCGGCCCTGGCCCAGGAAGCGCCGGCAGCGGCACAGCAGTCACCGCGTCAGACCGTCTCGGCGATCGCGACCCGCATCCGCGACCTCTATTTCGACCCGGCCAAGGGTGCCCGGATCGCCGATGCGCTGGAGGCCGAGGCTTCGACCGGCGCTTTTGACACCCTGACCGACGGGCCCGACCTCGCCGCCGCCCTGACCGCGCGTCTCAAGCCCGAGGACGCCCATTTCAACGTCGTCCATGATCCGGCTGCCGTGGGTCCACGCCCCGGGCCCCGTCCGCCCGGCCCCCCGCCCGGCCCTCGCACCCCGGGAGCCTCGCCCGAGGCACGCAGCCACTACGGATTCCGTCGGGCGGAAATCCTGCCCGGCAATATCGGCTATGTGGAGATCACCGGCTTCTACGGCATCGACTTCGCCGACCCCGACGATCCGGCCCGCAAGGCCGCCGACAGCGCCCTGGCCTTTGTCGCGGATGCCGATGCGGTCATCTTCGACGTGCGCAACAACGGCGGCGGTGCCCCGTCGATGGTCGGCTATCTGGTCAGCGCCTTCACCCCGGCCGATGCGCCGATCTACAACATCTTCCACAGCCGCGCGGGGACCGAGAGCGAGGCCCCGGGCGTCTTCTTTCCCGAACCGCGCCTGACCACCCCGGTCTATATCCTGACCAGCGCCCGGTCCGGGTCGGCGGCGGAAGCCTTTCCCTACACGATGCAGGCGACGAAGCGCGCCACCATCGTCGGCGACGCGACGGGCGGCGCGGCCAATCCGGGCGGGATGGTGCCGGCCGGGGGCGGGTTCGCGGTCTTCGTCTCGGGCGGCTCGCCGGTCAATCCGATCACCGGGCGAAACTGGGAGGGCACGGGGGTCCAGCCCGACGTCGCCACGCCCTGGGACCAGGCGCTGCGAAAGGCGCGGGAACTCGCGCTTCAGACCATCGTCTCGAACGACGGCCAACGCACCGACGCCGCCTGGGCCCTTGAGGCGCTGCGGGCCTCGAATGCGCCCGTCGACCTGAATCCTTACGTCGGGAACTACGGCGAACGCACCGTAGGCCTGGTCGATGGGCAGTTGGCCATCATGAGCGGCCGCCGCCCGCCCGTCATGCTGGCACCGCTTGGCGACGACCTGTTCAGCGTGGTCGGCGATCCGTCGCGGCGCTATCGATTCACGGTTCAGGACGGTCGTGCCGTCAGCTTCGACCTGATCGCGATCGGCGGGCCGCCGATGCGTGCGCGCCGAACGGATTGAGGCCGATCAGGCGGCGCGGGCGATGACCCGGTTGCGGCCCGAGGCCTTGGCCTCATAGACGCCCTCGTCGGCACGTTTCAGCAGGGCCTCGGGCGTGTCGCCCTCGCCCAGCGACGCCGCCACCCCGACGGAGACGGTGATGGTCAGATGCTCGCGCCCGCCCATCACGCGGAACGGTGCCGAGCCGACGTCACGGCGGATACGGTCGGCGATGCGGTGCGCGTCCTCCAGGCTGGTATCGGGCATCACCACCACGAACTCCTCCCCGCCCAGACGGCAGGGCAGGTCGACGGCGCGCACATTGGTGGCCAGTCGCACGGCGAATTCGCTCAGCACCTCGTCGCCGGCGTCGTGGCCGAATCCATCATTGACTGCCTTGAAGTGGTCGATGTCGAGCACCAGCACCGCCACCGGATCGCCGCCGTGGTTGGCCCGCTGAACGAAGGCCCGCAGCTGGCCCGACATATAGCGCCGGTTATGCAGGCCGGTCAGGGCGTCGGTCACCGCCATCTCCAGGCTGTAGTCCAGCTTTTCCCTCAGGAAGTCGGTGTAGCGCTTGCGCCGGATCTGGGTCCGGGCCCGCGCCGCCAGCTCCTCGGAATCAACCGGCCGGGACAGGATGTCGTTGACGCCCAGCTCCAGCGCTTTCAGCAATCTCGGCCGTTCGCTCGTCTCGACGATGGCCAGGATCGGCAGGTGCCGGGTCGCCTCGACCGAGCGGATCTGGGCGATCAGCCGCAGGCCGTCGAAGCCCTGGGCCGCGATATTGACGATCATCAGGTCGATCAGGCCGCGTGACGCCACCAGAGCAGCGCCTGCGTCCGTCTCGATCACCGGACGATGTTCCCGCGACAGCTCTTCCATGACCTTGGCCGCCTGGCGGGCATTGTCGTCGACGATCAGGACCCGTCCGCCAGACCCCCGCAACCGCGCGGCACCGTCGGTCGAGACCCCCATCCGCCGACCGCTCTCCTCGCGCTCGCGCAGTTCATCCATGATCAGCTTCAGCCGCACCAGCGAACGCACGCGCGCGAACAGCACCACGTCGTCCAGCGGCTTGGTCAGGAAGTCGTCGGCCCCGGCATCCAGCCCCTTGATCCGGTCCTCGCGGCCGTCCAGCGCCGTGACCAGCACCACCGGAATATGCCGCGTCTCGGCATCCGCCTTCAGCCGTCGGCACACCTCGAACCCGTCCATGCCGGGCATCATGACGTCCAGCAGGATGATGTCGGGCTTTTCCGCCGCCGCCAGCTTCAGCGCGGTCTGGCCGTCGTGGCAGGACACCACGTCATAGTATTCGATCGTCAGCTTGGCTTCGAGCAGCCGGACGTTGGCGGGCACGTCGTCGACCACAAGGATACGCGCGGTCATTACACTTTACCCCAGGTGCTTCCGGACGGTTTCGAGAAAATGCATCACCGATATGGGCTTGGAGATATAGGCCTCGCAGCCACCCTGCCGGATCCGTTCCTCGTCGCCCTTCATCGCAAAGGCCGTGACGGCGATGACCGGGATGTGAGCCAGCTCCTCGTCGTCCTTCAGCCATTTGGTGACTTCCAGGCCCGAGATCTCGGGCAGCTGGATATCCATCAGGATCAGGTCGGGCGAGTGCTGACGCGCCAGGGCCATCGCCTGCAAACCCTCGCGGGTCTGCAGCGTCTGGTACCCTTGCGAGTCGAGCAGATCATGAAACAGCTTCATGTTCAGCTCGTTATCCTCGACGATGAGGACTTTCTTGGACATCATCACCCGGCCTGTCCGCCCCCGTTTTGGCGGCGTGCTTATCGAGAGGCGTCTTCGCCTTCTGTCCTCGCAACCTGCGCCCTCCACTCTTAAGGTCACGTGAAGCGGGTGCCGACCGGCACCGGGATTCGACCAGAGGCTCACGTTCGGTAGGGGGAATGGTCTTGGCCATCACGGCCATCTGTCGGGATTGTCTGTGGACCGGGGCAGAGTCTCCGGGCGACAGCCGCTGTCCGGCGTGTGGCTCCAGGCGCCTCGTCTGCGACCCCGAACTCGACACCCTGACGCTGGCCCACCTGGATTGCGACGCCTTCTATGCCTCGGTCGAAAAACGCGACCGGCCCGAACTGCGCGACAAGCCCGTCATCATCGGCGGCGGGGTAAGGGGCGTGGTCTCGACCGCCTGCTATGTCGCCCGGCTGTATGGCGTCGGCTCGGCCATGCCGATGTTCAAGGCGCTGAAGGCCTGTCCCGAGGCCGTGGTCATCAAGCCCGACTTCACCAAATACGTTCACGAGAGCGGCCGCATTTTCGGCTTCGTCCGCGAACTGACGCCGCTGGTCCAGACCCTGTCGCTGGACGAAGCCTGGATCGATCTTTCCGGCACCGAACGCCTCAACGGCGGGCCCGCCGCCCTCCAATTGATCCGGCTCCAGAAGCGGATCGAGGACGAGTCCGGCCTGTCGGTCTCCATCGGCCTGGCCCCCAACCGCTTCCTGGCGAAGATGGCGTCCGAGATGGACAAGCCGCGCGGGTTCTCGGTCGTCAATCGCCGTGACGCGGTCGCCATCCTGGCCCCTCGCCCCGTCACCGCCCTGCCCGGCGTCGGCCCCGTCTTCGGAAAGACCCTGCGAAGCGACGGCTTCAACACCATCGGCGACCTGGCCGCCGCCGACCTGAAGGATCTGGTCAAACGCTACGGCGAGACCGGCCTGCGCCTGCACGACCTGTCCCATGCGCGAGACGCCCGGCTGGTGCGGCCCGAGCATGACCGCAAGGGCATGAGCGCCGAAACCACCTTCAACGTCGATCTGACCACCGCCGAAGACCTGGAGGCCGAACTCTGGCCCCTGTGCGAAAAGCTGGCGTCCAAGGCGCGGCGCGACGGCGTCGCCAGCCGCGTCGTCGTGCTGAAACTGCGCCGCACCGACTTCAAGATCGTCACTCGCCGCATCAGCGTGCCCGATCCGGTCCAGACGGCGCGCGCGCTGTTCGCCATCGGCCGCGACCTGCTGAAGCCCGAACTCGGCCGCCCCTACCGCCTGATCGGCATCGGCATGGCCGAGGTCACGGACGCGGTCGACGCCCCCGCTGGTCTGTTCGCCGCCGACCAGACCCGTATCCTCAAGACCGAGACCACCATCGACAAACTGCGCGACAAGTTCGGCAAGGACGCCGTGGTGGCGGGACGGGCGCTGAAACGCCCCGCGGAAGGGCCGGATTAACCCGCCACCTCTACCCTGCGCCTATGCAAGCCTTCATCGACAAGATGCGTCGCCGCGCCGGTCGCTACCTCGACGTCCGCCCGGTGGACATCGCCCCCGCGCGCGGCGTGCTCAGCCTGAGCTTCGACGACATCCCCGTCACGGCCTGGACCGAGGCCGGACCGATCCTGGCCGAGCATGGGATCAAGGCCACCTACTATGTCTGCGGTGGTCTGGCCGGCGGCTCCAACATGGACCTGCCGCAGTTCGAGACCGAACACCTTCAGGCCCTGCACGCGGCCGGCCATGAGGTCGGGTGCCACACCTATGAGCACGTCTCGACCCTGACTCTTAGCCCCGCCGAACTCGACGCCAGCCTGGCACGGAACGCCGCGTGGGTCGCTGAGCGGCTCGACGATCACGTCATGACCACCTTTGCCTATCCCTTCGGCGACGCGGCCCTGGGGTCAAAGGCCGTGATCGATCGCCGCTTCCTGTGCGGACGGGGGGTGCGCGACGGGATCAACGCGGGGTCCGCCGACCGCAACCTGTTGCAGGCCATCGGCCTCGAAAGCCGCCGCCTGCCCGGCTATGATCTCGAAAGGATGATGGCCGACACCGCCGCATCAAAGGGCTGGCTGATCGCCTACGGCCACGACGTCATGGACGGCCCCACCCCCTACGGCTGCACCCCCGACGACCTCGACCGCGTGATCCGCCTGGCCAAGGCCGCCGATCTGGACATCCTGCCGGTGGGCGATGGGTGGGAGCGGGTGGCGGCGTAGTTCTCCTCCACGTTCGCGCAGCGAATGGGGAGGTGGATCGACGGCGACAGCCGGCGAGACGGAGGGGGCGACTCGGTGTTCGATGTGGGGGGACTCAGCGGTTGATGCCGCTTCGCCCCCTCCGTCATGCCGCGAAGACGCGCCATGCCACCTCCCCATTCGCCAAGCGGCGAACAGGGAGGAGAAACGTCACGCCGCTTGCTTCTCCTGCTCTGCCATCGCCGCCTTGCGTGCTTCGGCCCAGGGGATCAGCGTCGATTTCGGCCAGGCGACCAGCCAGGAGCGCGGCAGGTATTCGCCGCTTTCGATCATCGCGCGCCGCGTCGGCGAGGTCGCCCCGCAGCGTTCGGAATGGATCGGTGCCGGGCCCTGATGGATGATGAAGGCCCCGCCCTTCAGCGGATTGAGCCTCAGATAGGCCAGGCGCGGCGAGATGGTCTCCAGCGGCGGATCATAGAACCAACTCGACCCGATCATCCCGGCCAGTTCGGGCCGCGTCTTGCAGATCGCGGCGGCCGTGGCCCAGGCTCGGTCCCAGCCGGCCTCGGTGAAATCGTCAGTATGGCGGCTCTCGGTGTGGACCTCCAGCCAGGGCTTCTTCCACCCCTGCGCCTTCGCATAGGCCAGGACCTGCGACCAGCCGTAGCCGTCGCGGCCGTTGCGGACCACCTGGCCCGGTCCCATCGGGGACGACAGATCGATGGTCTGGGTCTTCGCACCCGGCACGCTCAGCACCAGGGCAAACCGCACGTCCTTGGCATAGTGGTCGCGGTCGTATTCGGCATCACCGTCGGCCGCTTCCGTCAGGAACGCTGCCAACTTGTCGAGCCAGAAGGGATAAAGCTCATGCACCTCGACCGGCAGGGCGGCGGTCTCGACCCGCTCGGCCATCTCCAGCACCCAGGTCGCCACCAGGGCGCGACGCATGGCGTCGGTCGCGTCAGCCTCCAGCGCCTCGTCGGCGGCATGGGACGGCAGGTCGAAATTCCAGTGGCTGGCCGAGGCCTGCGCCGGATAGACGGCCTCGACCGAAGCGGTCAGGACGCGGTTCAGAAGGTCGGGTGCCAGTCGTTGCTGGACGCCTTTGAAGGCTTCGACCTGAGAGGGGCTGAGCATTTCCATGGCGCGACCATGACACACACGGGTTGGCGAACCTTTAAGGCTGACGCCCTGACGGCCGTGCGCTAAACCCCGGGCCAAACCTTCGGAGCTTTCCATGTCCATCACCGCCCGCCTCGCCGAACTCGGCGTCGAGCTTCCCGAACCCGCCAAGCCGGTAGCCAGCTACGTTTCGTTCGTCCAGACCGGCAACCTGCTGCACATCTCCGGCCAGCTGTCGAACGACGCCTCGGGCGGCATCAAGGGTACGGTCGGCGTCGATGTGACCCCGGAACAGGCGCAGGCCGCCGCCCGCCTGTGCGCCATCAACCTGATCGCCCAGATGAAGTCGGCGCTGGACGGTGATCTGAACCGCGTCGTGCGGGTCGTGAAACTGGGCGGCTTCGTCCAGGCCGGCCCGGGATTCACTGCCATCCCCGCCGTCATCAATGGCTGTTCCGACCTGATGGTCGAGGTCTTCGGCGACGCCGGCAAACACGCCCGGTCGGCCGTCGGCGTGTACCAGCTGCCGCTGGGCTTCGCGGTGGAAGTGGATGCCATCGTCGAGGTGAAGTGAGTTCCGAGGCGGCCTTCTCCATCCACGTCCACGACACCCTCGCCGCGATCGGCCGCGAGGCCTGGGACGCCTGCGCCGCCCCGACCGGCGACCCCTTCGTCAGCTACGACTTCCTGCACGCCTGCGAGGCGTCGGGCAGCGCTGCGCCGCGTCAGGGCTGGGGTCCGCGTCATCTCGCCCTGACCGCCGACGACGGGGCGGTGTTCGGCGTTATGCCGCTTTATCTGAAGGGCCACAGCCAGGGCGAATACGTCTTCGACCACTCGTGGGCCGATGCCTATGAGCGAGCGGGCGGGCGGTATTATCCCAAGCTGCTGGGCGCCGTCCCCTTCACCCCCGCGACGGGGCCCCGGTTCCTGGCCCATCCCGACGCGGACCCCGGCGTCGTCCGCGCCGCCCTGATCGAGGGTGCCCAAACGTTGGCCGAACAGAGCGGCGTGTCGTCGGTTCACGTCAACTTCCCGACCGAGCCGGATTGGCGCGCGATGAGCGAGGCCGGCTGGCTGCCCCGCATCGACACCCAGTTCATCTGGCGGAACGGCGGCTATGCGACCTTCGACGACTTCCTGGCCGCCCTGTCCTCGAACCGCCGCAAGACCATCCGCCGCGAACGCAGGGACGCCCAGGCCGGGCTCGACATCCGCGTCCTGACCGGTGCCGAGATCACCGAGGCGCACTGGGACGCCTTCTTCGCCTTCTACATGGACACCGGCTCGCGCAAATGGGGCCGCCCCTACCTGACGCGCGCCTTTTTCTCGATGATCGGTCAGGCCATGGCCGACCGGATCGCCCTGGTCATGGCCTTCCGCGACGGGACGCCGATCGCCGGCGCCCTGAACTTCATCGGCCGCGACGCCCTCTATGGCCGCCAGTGGGGTGCGCTGGAGGAGGTGCCCTTCCTCCATTTCGAGCTCTGCTACTATCAGGCCATCGAGTTCGCCATCTCGCGCGGTCTGTCCCGCGTCGAGGCGGGGGCCCAGGGCGAGCACAAGGTCGCGCGCGGCTATCTGCCCTCCCCCGTCTATTCCGCCCACTGGATCGAGAACCGGGGCCTGCGCCACGCCGTCGCCGACTATCTCGACCGCGAACGACCGGCGGTGCTGCAAGGGATCGAGGAGATGACGGCTGAGATGTCGCCATACCGGCAGGGTTAGCGAGCGCCCCCCGCCAGCCGCGTCAGCTCCGCCACATGAGCCTGAAACGCCTTACGCCCGCCCGGCGTCAGCTTCAGCCAGGTGCGCTGACGGCCGCCCGACGCCACCTTCGACACCGCGATGTGACCCGCTTCTTCAAGCAGCTTGACGTGTTTGGACATGACCGAGTCCGACACCCCGATCGCATCGCGGACCATGGCGAACTCGGCGTCCTGAACCCCTGCCAGCACGCCGCAGATCTGGAGGCGTCCCGGGGCATGGATGACGGGGTCGAGCGCGGGCACGAGGCTCATTCGACGGTCTCTGCCAGGTCGCGACGATAGACTGCCATCCACCAACGCCCGCCGACGACGGCACCGACGAAGGCAACGGCTCCCGTCGCCAGCGGCAGCCACAGAATGCCCTTCTCGCGCCCGACCAGGGAGCCGATCGTCAGGGCCGCGAACAGCACGCCGACGACCACGGCGACCCAGCGCGCGCCCTTGGGCTGGAACCCGTCGACCCAGAAGCCGAACCGGTTCTTCCACCAGCGCACCATCAGGGCCAAGGCCCCCAGGGCGATGGGCACCGTCAGAACGGCCCAGGGCTGCGGCAGTCCCTGACCGGCCACCAGCAGGGCGCAAACCCCGCCGTAGAGCAGGTCATAGCCGAACGGATAGGTCATGCTGCGCCCCACCGCGCCGCGCGCCGCCTTCAGCGAGGCCAGGGCCTCGGCGGGATCGGAGATGTCGGTCTCGGGTTCAGGCATGGCGTCCTCACTTTCCAGACTGGAAAATGACGCACGCTTTCCAGCCTGGCAAGTGAAAACTTTCCGGAGTGGAAAGTCAGCGCTCCAGCGCCCTGAACCAGTGATCGACCAGCACCGCCTCGGCCTGCCGCGCCGCCGTGCGTTCGGCCGCCTCGGCGTCCACGCCCCATTGGCGTTCCTGATAGGCCTCGTCGATCCGGCTGAGGTCGAAGGCCTCATCCCCCGACAGCGCCCCGCGCATCACCGCCAGACCCAGTACGGCCGAGCCCAGCAGGGGCACCGCCGTCGCCAGCGCCGTCAGCGCAAAGTCGTCGGCCTCCAGCGCCAGCGCCCGCACCCGCGCGATCGCCGCCGGATCCTGGGCCTTGTGGATGATCCCCTCGACGACCTCGAGCACCACGCCCAGTTCCGCTGCTGCCCAGTCCCGCCAGGGCCCCCAGGCCCTGGCCTGTTCCGCCACCAGCCCCGTCGGATGTTCGGCGACGTAACAGATCGCGTCCGACCCGGCATAGGCGGCGATCTCGTCGGCGACGGGTTCGCGCGTCTGGCTGACCCGGTCGATGGCCGTCGCCGCCAGTCGGGTGGCGGGCATCGTCCCCGGCTCGATGAACTGCCCTTGCGCGTCCCATTCGTCGGCGACCAGACGCGCCGCCGCCTCGGTCGGCAGGACGAAAACCGCATGGGCCGGCGTCTTGGGCGGCCGTCCGTCCAGCACCACGCGCCAGCCGCCATCCACGGCCTCGACCCCGGCGGCCTTCCAGAATCGCTTCAACCGTTCCTCGGATTCGCGAAATCCCTTCCGGGCCGCGACCATGGGGTCCAGAGGCGGAATGTGGCTCATCGCTCAGGTCTCAGGCAGTCAGGCGTTGCAGGTGGGTTTGGTCAGCGAACCGCGCCAGCGCCGCCTCCAGGTCGGTGAAGTCGGACGCGACGTGGACGACCCCGGCCGCCCACTGCTCCTCGGCCGTGTGAAAGCCCCAGGCCACACCGACCGGAAGGACCCCGGCATTGACCGCCATGGTCGCGTCATGGGCGGTGTCGCCGATCATCACGGTCGTGGCGGGACAGGCGTCGCAGGCCCGCATCGCCGCGCTCAGCATGGCCGGATCGGGCTTGCCCGGCCCGTCCTCGGCACAATGCGAGGACAGGAACAGATGGGCCCAGCCTTCGCGCATCATGTTCCGGGTCACACCCCGCCGGTTCTGCCCCGTCGCCAGGGCCAGCCGCCAACCGTCGGCTTTCAGCCGGTGCAGATGCTCCATCGCCCCCGGATAGAGCGGCTCTTCGTGCCCTGAGTCATACAGCCGCCGGAACGCGCTCTGGAACGCCGCCACGAAGGCCGCCAGCTCGGTCGCATCCAAGCCGGGCTCCAGCCGCCGCATCGCCTCGGTCAGGCTCAGGCCCACCCCCTGACGCACCCGGTCGTAGTCCGGCTCGGGCAGGCCGAGCGCCCGCGCCGCCTCGCACGACGCCTCATGGATCGACGCCCGCGAGTCCACCAGAGTGCCGTCGATGTCGAACACCGCGAGAGGTTTCATGATCCTCCCCCTTGGGTGAGGATTTTCACCGCATCCGCCTGACACCCTCGAACGGGTCGTAGTCCGCCTCGCCTTCGTCGAACCCGAAATGCTGGAAGCCGGCGCGCAGTTCGGCGCTGATCGGGGCCTCGACGATCAGTCGCCCCCCCGATGGATGATCCAGTTCGATCCGGCGTGCGTGCAGTTGCAGCTTCAGCGGCCCCGACAGTTCCGCCGACCGTTCGTCGCCGTATTTGGGATCGCCCAGGATAGGATGGCCGATCGCCTTCATGTGGGCCCGCAGCTGGTGCGTCCGACCGGTGAAGGGCCGCAGCGCCATCCACGACGCCCGCTGGCCCGCGTGGCTGATCAGGGCGAACGCCGTCTCCGCCGGCTCCGCCCCGTTCTCCTTCGGCTCGGCCGGCCGCATGATCTCGTAGTCGTTGATGCCGGATTTCTTCAGCGCCATGTCGATCTGACCGGCGTTGGGCTTGGGCATGCCGTGGACGATGGCCCAGTAGGTCTTCTTGGCCTGACGCCGCGCAAACGCACCCGACAGCCGCTTCGCCGCCTCGGGTCCCTTGCCCAGCAGCAGCACGCCCGACGTGTCCCGGTCCAGCCGGTGCACCAGACGCGGCCGTTCCATCCCTTCGCCCCAGGCCGACAGCAGCCGGTCGACGTGCCGTGTCGTCTTGGTCCCGCCCTGCACCGCCAGGCCGTGCGGCTTGTTCAGGGCGATGACCAGATCGTCCTCGAAGATCACCAGCGACTTGGCGAAGGCGATGTCGGCGGGCGTCAGGGCCATATGCTCGCCCGGCGCGCGCACGATCGGCTCGGGGATAGGCGGCACCCGCACGGCGGCACCCGCCGTCAGCCGACCTTCGGGCTTGATGCGCGAGCCGTCGACGCGGATCTGGCCGCCGCGCGCCATCTTCTGCACCTGGATGTTCGACAGATGCGGCCAGCGCCGCCGGAACCAGCGGTCCAGCCGGATGCCGTCCTCGGCCTCGGCGACATAGAGGATCTGCGCCTCAGCCGCCCCGACCGGGCCCTTGGCCTTGGGGGCCTCGGGCACATCGTCGTTGGGATCGTAGCTCATGCCGAAACTCCGAACGCTCGCCGCGCGATCATCAGCCCGATCATCAGCGTCACCGTCGAGACCACCACTGACGCGACCACATAGGCCGCCGCCGCCGCATACTGGCGCCGCTCGATCATCAGAACGACCTCCAGCGAAAAGGCCGAAAAGGTCGTGAACCCGCCGAGGATGCCGACCGCCGCGAATACCCGCAGCGTCTCGCCCTCGGCCCCCGCCCGCGCCGACAACCAGCCGACCAGCAATCCCATCAACAGGCCACCGACGACGTTGACGGTCATCGTCGCCCACGGCCAACTCGCGCCGGGCACCACACGCGCTGCCGCCAGCCCGACGCCATAGCGTGCCATGGAGCCCAGGGCTCCGCCGAAGCCGACCAGCAGAAAACGCATCATGGCCGGGCTTATAGCGCGAAGCTGGGCAAAGCGAAGGCGGCCAGGCGGATCGCCCTACCGCCCTCCGCCCCGGATCGCCGACCCGAACGCCTTCCAGCTCAGCTTGACGTCCGACAGGGCACCGGCCCGGAACGCCCGGCCCGCCACCCAGACCATGAACAGCGCAAACGCGAACATGGCCGCCAGGGCGCCCAGCGATTCATACAGCGGCGGGTGCGACGGCATCCGCGCCATCATCAGGAAGGGCGTGAACGGCGGGATCCACGACAGGATACGCACCACCGGGCTGTCCGGCGAGGTCAGGGCCATCTGCATGGTGATCATCGGCACGACCAGGATCATCATGATCGGCCCCATCAGGGTCTGGGCGTCACGCGGCGTCTCGCAGAAGGCCCCGATGGCCGCGAACAGCACCGCGTACATCAGGTATCCGCCAACCATGAAGGCCACGAACCAGGCCAGCAGACCGCCGCCCCACAGGATCTCGAGCACTTGGGCACCCTGCGCCGGGGCCGCCGTCAGCAGGCCGAACAGGCCGATCCCGCCCCAGACGCTCATCACCGTCAGGGTCAGCAACGCCACCCCCAGCACCTTGCCGGCCAGGATCTCGGTCGCCGAGGCCGAGGACAGCAGCACCTCCAGGATCTTGTTCGACTTCTCCTCCATCACGCTGTTCAGGAGGATCGAGGCCCCGGTGATGATCAGCGACCACAACAGGAACCCGCCTATCAGGCCGATGACGGCCGGCAGCTTGTCCTTGAACGACACCTCTCCGCCGCTCGCCGCGCGCGGCGAGAACACGCTGACGTCGGCGCGGAAGTCCTCGGTCTGCTGCACGACGGCGGGGTCGATCCCGGCCCGGGCGAAGGTGTCCTTGCGGTTATAGGTCTTGAGCGCCGCCCGGACGAAGTCCTCGACCGTGTCGTCGGTGGCCCGGTTGGTCCAGACCCGCGCCGACGGCTTGCCGTCGATCCGGGTCAGGAAGACGACCGAACTGATCCGCTGGTCGCGCGGCGTCTCGTCGTCCTCCAGATAGCGACGCACGACCGCCTCCTGGGCCGGGCCGTTCGGAGCGGCGGCCATGTCGGCCGGGGCCGGGACCAGTCGCATCGAGGGCCTCGACAAGGACCGCAGCGCATCCCCGGCGGCCGAGGTCTGCGCCCCCGTCGCGGCGGCCTTTTCAGCGGCTTCCCTGGCGCGGTCCTGACGGCGTTTGGCGTCGGAGGCCAGGGCGTCACGCACAGCGGCCGACAGGCCTTGCGCCTCCGGCCCCTGTTCGATCAGGACGACCCGCCGCACGGGCTCGGACGTCTGCATCAGGATCGGGATCGCCCCGCCCAGAACCGCGAACAGCGGAAAGGCCAGCAGCGACAGCCAAAACCCGACCGTCCGGGCATAGGCCATGTATTCGCGGCGGGCGATCAACAGGGTGCGGTTCATCGTGCGATCTCCGCCGTCTTGACCGAGGTGTCCTGGTCCGGGTGATCCCCGGTCAGGTCGATGAAGGCGTCATGCAGGGTCGGCTGCTTCAGCTCGAACCGGCGCACGTCCAGACCCGTCAGGAAGGCCGCCTTCAGCGTCTCCTGCCCGGCCGCATCGGCGGCCAGCGCCGCCTTCAGCGTACGCACCCCGTCCGCGTCGTTCAGCACCTCGACGCCGGTCACACCGGGCAATCCGCCCACGGCATTCGGGTCGATCGCGCCCTCAAGTTCCAGGAACCGGCGAGACGTCGCCCGCGCCTCGTTGACCGTGCCCTCGAACGCCTTCTTGCCCCGCGCCAGCAGCACCACCCGGTCGCACAGCCGCTCGGCGTGTTGCATGACGTGGGTCGAGAACAGCACCGTGGCCCCATTGGCGGCCAGGTCGCGGATCACCGTCTCCAGCCCCTGCTGGTTGACCGGGTCCAGGCCGCTGAACGGCTCGTCCAGGATCACGAACTCGGGCCGATGCACGACCGAGGCGATCAGCTGGACCTTCTGCGCCATCCCCTTGGACAGCTCCTTCATCTTCTTGTTCTTGGAGGCACCCAGCCCCTGGGCGTCCAGCATCTCGCGCGCCCGCTTGCGGCCCTCGGCGACCGGCACCCCCTTCAGCGAGCCGAAGAAGGCGATGGCGTCCACCGGCGTCATCTTCTTGTACAGGCCCCGCTCCTCGGGCAGGAAGCCGATCCGGTCGCGGACCTTGCGCCCGTCGTCGGCCCCCAGGATCTCGATCCGCCCCGACGTCGCCGGCTGCAGCCCCAGGATCATCCGCAGCGTCGAAGTCTTGCCCGCGCCATTGGGCCCCAGAAACCCGCAGATCGCGCCCTTCTCGACCTGAAAGCTCAGATCCCGGACCGCCTGGAACTCACCGTAGCGTTTGCTCACGCCGTCCAGCGTCAATGCCGCGACCATGGGTTTGCCCTGCTCTGCCCGCCGAATCCCGGCCCCGACACCAAGGTCTAGCAAAGCCCCGGCCCGTGCGACAGCGACCCACGATCAGAAGTTGATCAGAAGCTCGACACGGCGATTCAGCGGCTCGGCGACACCGTCGGCCGTGGGCACGGCGAGTTGGCTCTCACCGGCACCGACGATCTGGATCAGGTCGGCGGGTAGCCCCAGCGCGATCAGGGCGTCGGCTACCATCCGCGCCCGTCGTTCGGACAGTTGCTGATTGGCGATGACGCTGCCGACCGTGTCCGTATGACCGACGATCCGGATCCGGCTCGGTGTTCCGCCGGCCGCATAGGCCGCGAACGCTTCGAGGATCGCACGACCCTGCGCATCTAGCGTCTCCTGCCCTGTCGCCAGATAGACCATGAAGAAGCGATCCTCGATCCCGACGGGCGGCGGAGGCGGCGGCGGCGGCGGCGGTGGTGGAGGTGGAGGTGGAGGTGGTGGCGGCGGCGGGGGTGCGCCAACCTCTTCCATGGCAGCGATCGGGAACACGTCCCGCTCCAGCCTGCATTCCGCGCGGACGTCCGCACCGGCCCCGCTTCCCGTCGGAACGGCCGCATAGAAGGGTTCCGCCCGCCGCGTCTCGCGCGGTTGCAGCGCCCGCTTGTTGAACGGAACGTCGGCGAGGCTGCACCGGATATCGTTGATGATCGTCGGGTTGGCGCTGAAATAGCCGTGTCCCAGACCGAACAGCTCGGTCGCGACCGAGGTCGCGTCGATCGTCGCGTAGCGCTGGTCCTGGCGCACGAACGGAAAACGCCAGAAGCTCTGGCCCAGCCGGCGCTGGAACCCGTGCAGAACCCACGACGCCGTCAGCGCCCGGTCCTGAGATGAGGCATAGACCGTCGCCGCGTGAGGCCAGTCGCGGAAACTGTCCGAGATCCGCGTGAACTCGTCCACGTCCAGATCGGCGGCGGCCAGAATGATGCGGAACTCGATCGGGCGGCCGGCATGGGTCTTGGAATAGTCCCGCGCAAAGCTCTCGAGCGCACCCATCAGCACCCGGTTGCCCATCGAATGGGCGACGATATTGACCCGCTGCACCTTCCGGTCGGCGACGATCAGGTCGAGGAAGTCGTTCAGCCGGGGGATGGCGTCCCGCGCCTGGCCTTCGTCGCTCCAGTAGCTGAGCAGACGCCCCGCCGAGGGCCAGCTGAACAGGACCGGGACGCCGGGATCGAACCCCTCCACGCCCCTCAGATCGAAGGTCATCTGGGCCGAACGGATCAGGGCCGGCTCGAACGCGACATTGAAGCCGTGGACGAACAGAAGCACCGATCGGGGCTGGTTCTCGCCCTCGATCGCCTTTGCCAGGTCGGTCGTGAATCGCTCCTCGCCCGCGACGGTGATCCGGGTGACGAAAGCGCGGAACTCCGTCTGCGCTCGGGCCTGCTCGTCCGAGTCGGCGAGGTCGAGTTCGCCCTTCTCGCGCGGGGTCCCGTCGGGACTGATCCGCGGCAACCAGATGTCGGCACGACCCAGCGTCAGGGTTTCACCGCTCTGCCCATAGACTGCGGGCCCTTCAAAACTGACCTCTTCACGAGCCGCCACCGGCGCTTCGAGGGTCAGACGGCGGTTGGTGCCGTAGAAGATGCGTACGCAATCCACATCCGCGCGACGATCGGCAGCGATGGTCGAGCATTCCTGGCCAAAGACATCCGGGATGCGCGTCGTTGGGGTCTGGCAGGCACTCAGCAGCACCAGGCCAAGGCCCGACAAGCTCAGTACGCCGATCCTGATCGTCGATCCCCGCATCCAGCCCTCCCGAGACGGTTCGTCCCCGAAGGCTTTCGCATCCGGTTTCGCCGCCTTCAGTGAACCACGGTCGTCAAGCCGCCGCCAGACGTTGCGACGGAAATATCAACCTTTGGTGGCCGTGACCTTCACCTGAAAGCTGCGCCCCATGACCTTGGTCGGGTTGATCTGAGCGCCTCCACGCCGGATCTCGAAATGCAGATGTGGTCCGGTCGAATAGCCGGTGGAGCCGATCAGGCCGATGCGCTCGCCCGGCACGATCTTGTCGCCAGAGGCCACATCGACGCGGCTCAGGTGGCCATACAGGCTGGTCATGCCGTTGGGGTGGCGCATCTCGATGAAGTTGCCGTACCCTTCCGGATCATAGCCGATCCGCAGAACCTGCCCCTCGGCCGAGGCATAGACCGAGGTGCCGGTCGGGGCGGCGATGTCGACACCCTTGTGCTGACGCACACCGGGTTCGCCGCCCAGACGCCGCATTCCGAATTTGGAGTTGATCGCGAACCCGGGCACCGGCTCGGCGAAGGCAATCTCGCGCGTCACCGGCCCAGCCGGCGCGGCGACGGCGATTACCGGCGCAGGCGCAGGAATGGCGACGGGCTCGTCGGCGTTCAGGCTGACGGGGGCCAGGGGGGCGGCGGCCATGGCCATGCCGGCGATGGTCAGAAGACCGGCCGTCTGGCCGAAGCGAATGAGATAGGACCGCGCGGGCGGCAGTAGTCGGCGCATGAAATCGTCGGCTCCGGTCGCTGCAAGAAAGAGCAGGGAGGACCATCACCCCACGACGCGGCAGAAACGCCGTTGCATCGATCCGGGATGACGAAGGAGCCGTCTTGTCTCGCCCCGAAAGGGCGACTTTGGGGCGCCCCGGGCGGACACAAGGTCGCACCCGGGGAACTCCGATCCGTCTATTGCAGCGGCAGAGTCAGGGTGATCCCGCCCATATGGCTGTCGGCATGGTCGCCGAACCGGCCGCGATAGCCGATGTCCACGGAGATCGGCCCCAGGTCGCCACGCACCCCGGCCGAGGCCAGGATCTGACCCCCGAACGGCTCGTCCACCTGACGCGCCAGCACCTTGGCGGTGTTGTAGCCGATGCCGGTGCGCACCGCGTCGGAGCTGTCGTCCAGGGCGTCGCGATAGCCGCCCTCGGCAAACAGGGCGAAGCCGCCCATGTCGGCCTCGGCCCGCAGGGTGGCCTCGGCGCTGATCACCTGAACCGTGCGGCCCTGATAGTCATAGGCGGCGGCCGGTCCCTGTTCGATGAAGCCGTCCACCGTCGCCGACACCCAGGACACCGCCACGCGCGGCGAGATGGCGATGCCGCCCAGGTCCATCCACACGCCGCCTTGCGCGCGCGCGCCCTTGCTGACGCCGTCGGCCTTGCCGATGTGGACCACCGGGGCGATCGAGGTCAGGCGACGGGTGTCAAACTGGTCCGCCGCCGCGCCCGCCGTCGCATTGACGAACATCGCACCCGACCGCCAGCCGCCGTAGACGTCGAACGCATAGGTGTTCAGGTCGGTCTCCAGCCGCCCGCCCACGACGTCGGCGCGACGATAGCTGCCCGCGATCCCGACCTTCCAGGTGTTGGACCAGGCGTTCTCGACCGCAAAGCGCAGGCCGTACCCTTCCGACGACGCCGAGGCCGCGACCCCGCGCCGGTCGCTGTCAGTCTGGTCGTACGATCCGCTGACCGAGACGGTCGTGCCGTCCGCCCAGTCGCCATGACCCGACAGCGCCGCCGAACCTTCGTCCAGGCTGTCCTCGCGGTGGCGATAGGAGGTCTCGCCCATCACCGCGCTCTGTGCGCCGATGTCGCCGTAGTAGAGGTAGTCGTTGGCCAGCTGGGCGATCAGCCGGTGCCCCAGCGCCGTCGGGTGGACCCCGTCGGCGTAGAAATAGCCGGGATCGGCGCAACGCGGCGTGGCCAGGGCGCATTGGTCGGTGACGTTGGTGATGCCGAACTGGCCCGGATTGCCGGCGATCACGTCACCGATCTTGAACAGGTCCATATAGATGATGTTGGCGTTCGGATTGGCCGCCGCCGTCGCCTGCAAGCCGGTCAGCAGGGCGCCGTTGAAGGTCGTCACCGCGAAATCGGCCAGGGGCGCTGCCGGACTGGTCCGGAACTGCGGCGTCAGGCTGAGCTTGGGCAGGTTGGTGACCAACACGGTCCCCGCCCCGGCCGCGGCCACGCTGTTGGTCAGGAAGTTGATGTCGGCCGCCGCAGCCAGCGACACCGGCGAGATCGCCCCGGTCGGGTTGGAACTCACGCCCGCTGTAGGAATGGCCTGGAAGATGTTGTTGGCCCCGCCCAGAATGCTGACCAGATCGGTCGATCCGAACCGCCCGCCCGCCGCCGTATAGGCCGCCAGCTGGGTCCGCATCCCCGGTCCGGGCGTCGCCACCGTATCGGTCCGCGAGCCGCCGTAGGCATAGTTGATGCTGCCGGTCACCGGCGAGCCCGCCGTCTGGCGACCCAGGTTGAAGCCCAGCAGCTCGACGAACACCGGCCCCGTCGAGAACCGCCCATTGACGAAGGGTGCGGCCGGTGCGGCCCCGCCGGTGACGGCGAACAGGTTGCCGTTGTCGGTCAGGCTGTCCCCGAAGACGACGAGCCGGCCGTAGGACTGGGCGTTGGCGGTGGATGCGGCGGCGAGCGACGCGGCGGCCGCGAGCACGGCCAGAGCCGCGCCTTTGTGAATCCTGGACATGAAACCTCCCTCGACCGTCAGACTCGCGGTCGTTGACCCCACTTTGCGCGCGTTTGCCGCGAGTTCAAGATGCCGTCGGGGAAGGTTGGGCCATGTCATCCCAACTTTCGTCATTCCGGGCGGAGCGCAGCGTAGACCCGGAACCAGGCGGCGCGCGAGAGCGCGAACCTGTCGCGAACGCGACCGTATCCGCCATCGCCTGCGCTTCGCTTCGGCGCCGCCTGGTTCCGGGTCTACGGTTCGGTTCGCTACGCTCGCCTTCGCCCGGAATGACGAAAGTAGGTCAATGCAACAGCCGGAACTTTAGCGTTCCCGCCACGGTCTTCAGCGCCTTCAGCGCCTCGGGGTCATAGTCGCGATCCACGTCGGTGATCACATAGCCCGTCCGCTCGTCGGTCTTCAGGTGCTGGCCCAGAATGTTGAGCCCCGCCGTCGCCAGTTCGCGGTTCAGCTCGGCCATGACGCCCGGCTGGTTCCTGTGGATGTGCAGGATCCTGTGCCCGCCCGACACCTCGGCCAGCTGCACATTGGGCAGGTTGACGCTGAACGTCGTGTCGCCCCGGTTCAGATAGCCCAGCAGCCGCTCGGCCGCGAACTCGGCGATGGCTTCTTGCGCCTCTTCGGTCGAGCCGCCGATGTGCGGGGTCAGGATCACGTTCCTGAGCCCCATCAGCGGGCTGTCGAACGGATCGGCATTGGTGCGCGGCTCCTCGGGAAAGACATCCAGCGCCGCCCCGCCGATCCGCCCGCCCTGGATCGCCTGAGCCAAGGCGCCGATGTTGACCACATGCCCGCGCGACAGGTTCAGGAACAGCGCGCCTTCCTTCATCTGCTGGAACTGGGCCGGGCCGATCAGGTTGGTGTTCTCGCGCCGACCGTCGACATGCAGGGTCACGACGTCCGCCTCGGCCAGCAGGGCGTCGAGGTTCCGCATTCGTTTGGCATTGCCCAGCGCCAGCCGCTCGGACAGGTCATGGAAGATGACCCGCATCCCCAGAGCTTCGGCCAGCACCGACAGCTGCGATCCGATCGCGCCATATCCCACGATGCCCAGCGTCTTGCCACGCAGCTCGCGCGATCCATCGGCGGACTTGTTCCACTTGCCGGTATGCATGGCGGCCGACTTGTCGACCACGTCGCGCATCAGGGTGATGGTCAGGCCGATGGCCAGCTCCACCACCGAACGGGTATTCGAGTACGGCGCATTGAACACCGCCACGCCATGGTCCGCCGCGGCGTCCAGATCGATCTGGTTCGTTCCGATACAGAAGGCCGCGACGGCCATCAGGCGATCCGCCTGCTCCAGCACCCGCGCCGTCACATTGGTCTTGGACCGGATGCCCAGCACATGGACGCCCTTGATCGCGGCGATCAGATCGTCCTCGTCCAGCGCCCCCTTCTGGGTCTCGACCGAATAGCCGGCCTCCTCCAGCGCCTCGACGGCAGCCGGGTGGATGTTCTCGAGCAGGAGCATCCGGATCTTGGAACGCGGGAAGGACCAGCGGCCCATCATCCCTTCGGCGTGCAGCAGCTCGTCCATCGACGGCGCCTCGGCGTCGGCGACCTCGACGACCTTCGGCCGGCGCACGATCTCCGTATAGGCGTAGAACCGGTCCGCGACCCCCGCCAGCTTGACCTCAGCGTCGTTCCACCCGTCCCCGACCATGACGATCGGACGCGGCAGGTCCAGCGCCGCGATGACCTCGGGCTTGCCGTCGGCGTGCGACAGGGGATTGCTGTCTTCCACCCCGGTGACGCGCCCCTCTGCGTCGTAGGTCAGGTCGTTGCACAGCACCCGATCCGCCGCGACGCCCAGCCGTTCGGCGACCGGCGCGATGATGTCGCGGAAGCCCCCCGACAGGATCACGATCCTGTCGGCGTTCTCCTGGAAGAAGCGCAAGTTCCGCCTCACCGACGGCGTTCCCTCGTCCAGGATCCGGTCCGCCAGGGCCTCGACGTGGGCCTTCGTCAACGGCAGCAGGGCCAGCCGCTGACGCAGCGCCTCGCCGAAGCCGATCTCGCCCGACATGGCCCGGTCGGTCAGGTCGGCGACCCGGGCCCGAACGGCGTCAGCCTCGGCTGATCCGTCCAGAGCGATGTCGGCGAGCGCCTCCAGCGTCTCGATCCTGACGAGGGTCGAATCGAAATCGAAGACAAAGGTGGGGGTGGGCGCGCTCATGGCGCCCTCCTACCCCCTCGCTCGCAACTGCGGCAACGATGATTGCTAAGCTGGCGGCCTAGAATTTGGCGATCCGACGGACCCGGCTGTCCGGACGGCGCGATTCCAGCACGGCCGCACCGACCGCCGCAGCGATCGTGGCGACGGCCAGCAGGGCCCCACCTTCGCGCGCATGATCACGGCCGTACTGGACTCCGGCGTCGGCATAACCCCGCGCCCGCTTGCCCGCCTTGTCGGCGTATCCGCGCGCAGCCTTGGCATACTGTTTCCGCTTGCCGCCCGAAATGGCGTCACGGCCGCGCTGGAACAGGCTGTCGGCGGTGTCGCGGGCGTCCTCGCGCAACGACCCGGCCCGGTCGCCCAGATCCTCGGCGGCACCGGTCAGGCCCCGCTGGATGTCCTCGAACCGGTGCCTCAGGGCCTCGGCGTCAATCCAGCCGCGCGGGTCAAGCCGGTCACGGATCGTCTCGTACCGGCGCGGCCCCGACCGCTGCATCAGCAGGACCGTGGCGATCGCCGCCGTCGCGACCAGGGCCACGGTGCCGGCGGTGATGCCGGGGTGCTTGCGCGCTTCGGCGACGACGCTGAACTGTCGAACCATGGGATAATGAACCTCTTCGTTGAGGCCGTCGTCGGAAGGCTCGTAAAGACCATCCTCATACGACCAGTCGTCGGGACCCCTGTCCCGCTTCATCACAGGAGCGAACCGCGCGAAGAGTGGTTCCGCGATCCCCGGCAAAGCTGAGTAGAATGCGGCGATCAGTCGCCCGCCGCCGCCTACGGTGATCTCCCGCGTCGGATGGGTCGCGCACCAAAGGATGGCATCGGCCACCACATGGGTGGCATAGACGGGCTGTGGGCTCTGCGCGGCATAGCCGGCCAGATTGCGGGCGTGCCGGTCGTATGGCGAATCCACCGCCGCCGGCTTGACCAGGCTCAGCGAGATCGGGGCGGCATCGCGGATCAGCTCCATCCGCAAGGCATTGGTGAACCCCTTCACCGCATGCTTGGACGCCGAATAGGCCCCCCGGATCGGGGCCGGCGCATCCGACAGGGTCGAGCCGACATTGATGATCGCGCCCCCGCCGGGCCAACCCTTCAGATGTTCGGCCGCGATCGTCGATCCGTTGACCACGCCCCAGTAGTTGGTCTCGAACAGCCGTCGCTGGTCCTGCAGCGAAGTCTCCAGGACACTGCCGATGATCGAGACCCCGGCATTGTTCACCCAGGTGTCGAACCCGCCGAACAGCCGACGGCATTTGTCGGCCGCCTCGGCCAGGGCATCGAAATCCGCAACATCCGCCACGGCCCAGGCCGCGCGGCCGCCGTCGCGCTGGATTTCCTCGCAAAGCGCCCGAAGGTCCGTCTCGCCCCGCGCGATCAGGAACACACAGGCCCCCGCCCGCGCCGCTCGCCTCGCTGTGGCCAGGCCGATACCCGAGGTCGCGCCGGTGATCACAATCGCCTGCTGGTTCAGAGGTTTCAAAGTGGGCTTTACGGACATGATCACGCCTTCGTCTGTCGGCTCCCGCGGCCCGCGTCGCAACGGCCGCCGGTCGCGCCGGTTCCCCACCCCTTACCATAGGCGGAGCGGGCGCCTATCTAGACGCGCTTCCCTAGACATTCGCCCGGACCAGAACACCCTTGCCCTACTCCGCGCCCACCGATGCCGCAAACGCGTCCGACAACCTGGCCGCCGCTTTCCAGATCGAGGGCTGGCCGGTGCGCGGCCGCCTGGTCCGTCTGGGCTCGGCCGTCGACGAGATCCTGTCGGCGCACGCCTATCCCGAGCCGGTCGCGGCCCTGCTCGGCGAGGCCTGCGCGCTTGCCGCCCTGGTCGGCTCCAGCCTGAAGTTCGAGGGCCGGCTGATCGTTCAGGCGCAAGGCGACGGCCCCGTCCGCTATGTCGTCGCCGACTATGATACCTCGGGCACCCTGCGCGGTTACTGCCGGTTCGACGAGACCGAGGTCGCTGCCTCGACCGGCTTCGCCCGCCCCGGCGCGCAGACGCTTCTGGGCAAGGGCGTCTTCATCATGACCCTGGACCAAGGGCCAGACTTCGAGCGCCATCAGGGCATCACCCCGATCGAGGGCGAGAGCCTGTCGCTGTGCGCCGAACACTATTTCGCCCAGTCCGAACAGGTCCCGACCAAGGTCCAGCTCGCCGTGGGTCAGGTCATCGGCGAGGACGGCGTCGCCCACTGGCGGTCGGGCGGGGCCATGATCCAGATGGTCGCCGGCGACGTCACGCGCGGCTCGACCGAAGAGGTCTGGGACCGCACCCGCGCTCTGTTCCAGACGCTCGGCGACGACGAGCTGATCGACCCCACGATCACGCCCGAAACCCTGCTGTTCCGCCTGTTCCACGAAGACGGGGTGCGTCTGGAGCAGCCCCTGCCCCTCGCCGCCGTCTGCCGCTGCTCGCCCGAGCGGATCGTCGGCGTCCTGGGCTCGTTCAATGACGCCGAACGCGCCGACATGGTCGAGGATGACGGCAAGATCCGCGTCACCTGCGAATACTGTTCGACGGTCTACGCGCTCGATCCGGCCGAGGTGGCGAGCAACGCGGATTCGTGAGACGCTGCGGACATGAGCGCCACACGCACCTTGACCTTCGAGCTTTCTGAGAACGCCGCGATGGAGATCGACGCCCGGATCGCATCCGGCGTCTACGAGAATGCGGCCGAGTTCCTGCGCGAGACTGTCGAGACCTCGCTCTCGGCGCAACGACCCGACGTGGAGCGATGGCTGCGCGACGAGGTCGGCCCAACCTATGACGCATACAAGGCAGATCCCTCACGCCTGATGTCGGAGGAAGAAGCGTTTGCGCTCGTCGATCAGCTTGTTTCGGCCGGGTCCGCCAAGACTTGAGGCGATACGCGATCGTCTATGATCGAACTGCTGTTTTCGACATGGCGGAACTGCGCGCCTGGATCGGCCGTGAATCGAGCCCGCAGATTGCAGCAAGGTACCTGCATCGCATTCGC
This sequence comes from Brevundimonas sp. NIBR10, assembly GCF_027912515.1. Lineage (NCBI taxonomy): Bacteria > Pseudomonadati > Pseudomonadota > Alphaproteobacteria > Caulobacterales > Caulobacteraceae > Brevundimonas > Brevundimonas sp. NIBR10. The sequence goes on along the minus strand of NZ_CP115464.1, from coordinate 1,839,816 downwards.
TTGTTCTGCCAACAGCTTCGCCAGTTCCCCAACCGGGGCATGATCCGAGACGATATTCGCCCCGGTGTCAGGATGATCACCTTCGAGGGTCGCGTCGATATTGCGTTCGAGGTCCAGGACAATCGCGTCGTCATCATCCGCATGCTCTACGCCGGATGTCAGTTCGGTAGTCGCTGACGGTTCCGGCCGCCTTGGCCTGACGCGATCTCGCCACATTCCGAACATGAACAAACCACAACTGCGGCGACCGGACGGCGTTCAGGGAACCTTGGTTAATCCTCGTGTCAGGCCAATCACGGCCCTTAGAGGAACAAGCCATGAAGACCCCCCTCATCACCGGCGCCGTATGCGCCGCCGTCTGTCTGACCGGTGCTGTCGCCCAGGCCCAGTCCTATCGGATCGCTGACAACGCCCGCGTTCTGCCGGAGCGCACCCTGCCCGGAAACGCCCGCCTGCCCGACCTGCGCGGCGTCACGCCCCGCCCCGTCGCCTGCGACGTCGATCCGATGATCTCGAGCGTGACCCTGACAAAGGGTGCCCGTCGGGGCCAGGTCAGCGTCTCCTATGAAGTCGTCAATGCCGGCCGCACCGCCTGGACGTCCGGCCCCCGCCAGCAAGGCGTCAATCTCGTGGCCCATAACGGCAACACCGGCCGCGCCTTCCGCAACCATCAGGCCATGAGCGGCATGGCCGGTGCGGGTGCCAGCATGGTCCGCTACGACTCGCCGATGATCTCGAACGCCTTCGACGATTTCGAGTTCGGCGGCCACGTCGATGTCGCCATCACCTACGATCCCGACATCGCCATCGACGGCAATCGGTGCAACGACGACCGCACCTATTCCAACAACACCCTGCGCATCGACAACTCGGCCATCCTGGGCTTCATGCGCGGCACGGCCAGCCGTCAGACCTTCCGGCGCTGATGCACCGATGACCTTCAGTACAGCGGCTTACCGCCTTCCCTGAAACATCGGGGAAGGCGGATCGCTGTCAGCCTTCCAGATCCAGCGAATACCCCGCGGACCTAACCGTCCGGATGGGGTTGGCGCTCTCGCCGACGTCCAGCGCCTTACGAAGGCGGCCGACGTGGACGTCCACCGTCCGCGCCTCGACATAGACGTCACTGCCCCAGACCGCGTCCAGAAGCTGTTCGCGGCTGAACACCCGGCCCGGGTGACGCATGAAATGGTCCAGCAGCCGAAATTCGGTCGGGCCCAAATGCACCTCGGTGCCACTGCGGCGGACCCGGTGCGCGACGCGGTCGATGACGATGTCGCCATGACCCACCCGATCGTCGGCCAGACCGGGACGGATCCGGCGCAGCACCGCGCGGATCCTCGCGATCAGCTCGACCATCGAAAACGGCTTGGTCAGATAGTCGTCGGCACCGGTGTCCAGACCGCGAACCCGGTCCGTCTCTTCGCCCCGTGCGGTCAGCATGATGATCGGCAAGTTGCGCGTCTCGGCCCGCCCGCGCAGCCGCCGGCAGACCTCGATCCCCGATACCTTGGGCAGCATCCAGTCCAGCAGCACCAGGTCAGGCTGACGCTCGTCGACCTGGACCAGGCCTTCCTCGCCGTCCGAGGCGATGACCACGTCATAGCCTTCCTTTTCCAGATTGTACTGGAGCAGGGTCGCCAGGGCGTCCTCGTCTTCCATCACCAGGATATAGGGCTGCATCCAGGGCTCCCTTGTCAGGCTTGCGGCAGGGTGTGGGTGTGCGTCAGGCCGGTCTCGGACGCATCCGGCGCGCCGCGCGGCCGCTCGCCGATCATCTCGTCGCCGGTGATCTCATAGTGGACGGTCTCGGCGATATTGGTCGCGTGGTCGCCGATCCGCTCCAGGTTCTTGGCCATGAACAGCAGATGGGTGCAGGCGTTGATCGTGCGCGGATCGCCCATCATGTAGGTCAACAGTTCGCGGAACAGGGCGTTGTAGTGCTCGTCCACCTCGTCGTCCGAGGCCCAGACCGCCAGGGCCCCGTCCAGTTCGCCCGACGTATAGGCGTCCAGTACATCCCTCAGCCGCAACGACACCAGCCGCCCCATCCGCTCGATCGAACGCGTCAGCGGCTGCATCGGCTCGGTTTCAGCCACGGCCAGGCCACGCTTGGCGATGTTCTTGGCCAGGTCGCCTGTGCGCTCCAGATCGGTCGCCAGCTTCATCGCCGACAGCGTCTTCCTGAGGTCCGACGCCACGGGCTGGCGCAGGGCGATCAGACGGATGGCCTTCTTCTCGATCTCGCGGTGCATGACGTCCAGCTTGGCGTCGCGATCGACCACGGCGCGGGCCAAAGCGATGTCGCGCCGGGCCACGCTCTCGACCGCATCGGCCACCTGGGCCTCGGCCAGGCCTCCCATGCGGGCGACCTCCGCCGTCAGCTGGTTCAGCTCGTCGCCGTACGCTTTTACAGTGTGCTGGTTCATCAGCCGAACCGTCCCGTGATGTAGTCCAGCGTGCGCCGTTCGCGGGGATTCGTGAAGATTTCCTCGGTGTCGCCGGTCTCGACGATCCGACCCATGTGGAAGAAGGCCGTGCGCTGCGACACACGCGCCGCCTGGGCCATCGAGTGGGTGACGATGACGATACAGTACCGCTCGCGCAGTTCGTCGATCAGCTCCTCGATCTTGGCCGTGGCGATCGGGTCCAGCGCCGAGCAGGGCTCGTCCATCAGGATGACTTCGGGCTCGACCGCGATGGCGCGGGCGATGACCAGACGCTGCTGTTGACCGCCCGACAGTCCGGTGCCCGCCGAATGCAGCCGGTCGGCGACCTCGTCCCACAGGCCGGCGCGCTTCAGCGACGCTTCGACGATTCCGTCCAGCTCGGCCTTGTTGGTCGTCAGACCGTGGATCTTGGGCCCATAGGCGACGTTCTCGTAGATGGTCTTGGGAAACGGGTTCGGCTTCTGGAACACCATCCCGACCTGGGCGCGCAGCAGCACCGGATCGACGGATTTCGCATTGACGTCCTGGCCGTCCATGTCGATCCGGCCGGTCACCTTGCAGCCCGGGATGGTGTCGTTCATCCGGTTCATGGTCCGCAGGAAGGTCGACTTGCCACAGCCCGACGGACCGATGAACGCGGTGACCGTCTTGTCCGGGATGTCCAGCGAGACGTCGAACAGCGCCTGCTTCTCGCCATAGAAGACCGACACGTCGCGCGCCGCGATCTTGGTCGGGCCCAGAGGCGCGAGATTGGCCTTGACCTGGGGTGCCCGCGTCGCGCCGGGCACCGCGCTGTCCGTCGCCTGCTGGGGCTCCAGCATCGAGACGTCGCGCGACGTCTCGACGGCACCGGGCAGCACCTGACCGCCCATCATGGGTGTATCCAGCGGATCACCGGGGCCGCCATCACGGCCTTCGGGGGCACGGTTCGGGGTGTTGAAGAACGGAAGTTTCATAACTCTACCACCGGCGTTCGAAGCGCCGACGCAGCACGATGGCGGCGGCGTTCATGACGATCATGAAGGCGAGCAGGACCATGATCGCCGCCGCGGTCCGCTCGTGGAAGGCGCGCTCGGAGGCGTTCTCCCAGATATAGACCAGGGACGGCAACGCGCCGGTCGGCTCGTTGATGGCGTGCGGGATGCCCGGCACGAAGCTGACCATGCCGATCAGCAGCAGGGGCGCGGTCTCGCCCAGGGCATGGGCCATGGAGATGATGGTGCCGGTCATCACGCCCGGCATGGCCAGGGGCAGGACATGCTGGAACACCGTCTGGGTGCGGCTGGCCCCCATGGCCAGGGCGGCCTCACGGATCGAGGGCGGCACCGACTTCAGCGACGACCGGGTGGCGATGATGATGGTCGGCAGGGCCATCAGCCCCAGCACCAGCCCGCCCACCAGCGGCGACGACCGGGGCAGGTGCGCCCAGTTGATAAATACCGCCACCCCCAGCAGGCCGTAGACGATCGACGGCACGGCCGCCAGATTGTTGATATTGACCTCGATCAGATCGGTCAGCCGGTTCCGCGCCGAGAACTCTTCCAGATAGACGGCCGCCCCCACCCCGATCGGGATGGCGATGCAGGCGGTGACCAGCAGCATCAGCGCCGATCCGATCACGCCGCCCAGCACCCCGGCCAGTTCCGGCTCGGTCGAATCGCCGTTGGTGAACAGCGCGCCGTTGAAGTGGGTCCGCACCGAACCTTCGGCCTTCAACCGGTTCAGCCAGCCGATCTGTTCGTCCGACAAGCGGCGCTGATCGGACGGTGTCTCGATGGAGATCTGGCCCTTGTAGAACAGGTCGCTTTCGTCGGCGGCGGGGGCCGAGATCGTCACCGTCTGGCCGATCAGGGTCGGGTTCTGGCGGATCAGGGCGGCGGCCCGGAACTTGAGCTCCGACGAGAACAGGCCGCGCATGGCCGTGGCCTTGGTCCCGCGCGCGTCGTCGGCGATGCCGTATCGCGCCAGCTGCTGCTCGGCGACCAGCAACTCGAAATTGGTGCCCTGCGGATAGGCCCGGTCGATGCGCGCCGGGTCCATATAGACCGGCAAGGTGATCTCGTGGGCGTAGAAGGCGGTATAGCCCTGGGTCACGATCCGACCCAGCAGCAGCAGCAGGAAGCCGATGGCGATACAGACGGCCAGAACGCCGTACAGCTTGAACCGGCCCTCGCGCGCATACCGCTTCTTGAGCCCGGCCTTGAGCCGACCTTCGCGTGCGACGTCCGACGCCGGAACCATGGCTGAAGTCGCGTCAGTCATACTGTTCCCGATAGGTCTGGACGATCCGCTGGGCGACGATGTTGAGCACCAGGGTCACAAGGAAAAGCGTCAGCCCCAGTCCGAACGCGGCCAGCGTCTTGGCGCTGTTGAACTCCTGGTCCCCGGTCAGCAAGGTGACGATCTGAACGGTCACCGTGGTCACGGTGTCGAGCGGATTCAGCGTCAGCTTGGCGGCAAGCCCCGCCGCCATGGTCACGATCATGGTCTCGCCGATGGCCCGCGACACGGCCAGGATCATGGCCCCGGAAATGCCCGGCAGGGCGGCCGGCAGCAGTACCCGCTTGACCGTCTCTGATTTGGTCGCGCCCATGGCGTATGAGCCGTCACGCAGCGACTGCGGCACGGCGTTCAGGATATCGTCCGACAGGGACGAGACGAACGGGATCAGCATGATCCCCATCACGGCCCCGGCCACCAGCGCCATCTGGTTCTGCACCAGCATCAGATACTGGCCGATGCCGTCCAGCGGCCCGCCGACCAGCCAGGCGCCGATCGTGTTGAAGAAGACCCGGAACGCCGGTCCCACCGTCAGGGCCGCGAAGAAGCCGTAGACCACCGTGGGCACGCCCGCGAGAATCTCCAGCACCGGCTTGATCACCGCTCGCGATGTCCGGCTGGCGTATTCCGACAGATAGATGGCGCTGAACAGGCCGACCGGCGCCGCCACGCACATGGCGATCAGCATGATCAGAAAGGTCCCGGCGAACAGGGGCACAGCCCCGAATGCACCCGACGATCCGACCTGGTCCGCCCGAATGGCGATCTGCGGCGACCACTTGGTCCCGAACAGGAACTCGGTCACCGGCACCGACTGGAAGAACCGCAGGGAGTCGAAGATCAGCGAGAACAGGATGCCGACGGTCGTCAGCACCGCCACCGCCGAACAGGCCAGCAGGATGCCGCCGATCCAGCCCTCGACCCGGTTGCGCGCCCGCAGGGACGGCTTGATCTGCAACACCGCGAACAGGGCACCAAGCGCCGCCGCGATGGCCGCCGCGATCAGCGCCCCGGTGGTCAGGATCGTGCGGATCTCGGCCGACCGCCGTCCCTCGACGATCAGGGCCTCGCTCAATGGCGCCAGCCATATCTGTTGCGGGACCTGGCCCTGTCCGACCCGACGCGCATCGTCGAAGAAGGCCTCGCGCTTGAAGGTCTCCAGTTCATTGACCTCGGCGGGTGCCCCGGCGGCCATGGTCTGATAGGCGATCGGATCGGCAAAGATCCCGGCCGCGATCAGGATCACCAGCGCCGGAACCCCCACCCAGATCATCGCATACAGACCGTGTTGCGTGGGCCTGGAATGGGCCTTGACGCCCGCAGCGGCCGCCCGGCGCGTCGCCAGCCGGCGTCCGCCGACGAAGGCCAGCGCCGACAGCGCAATCAGGATCGGCAGGAACAACCAGATCATCGGGGAGCAGGGGTCGCCAGAATCGCAGCGCGGCGAGGGCCGGCTTTCGACGGCCGCAATAGCCTCGGGTGGCGAGCGGATTACGACGACTGGGTGACAGTTCTGTTACGGCGCAGGTTGAAGCATCTGCCCGCCCGTCTCGCGGACTGCCGGCGTCGCCGCCGTCCCTCCCGCCATCGGGAAATAGGCCGTGAAGCCAGCGCCTTCTCCGACCGCGCTCTCGACGACGAAACCGCCACGGTGCCGATTGACGATATGCTTGACGATGGCCAGCCCCAGACCCGTGCCGGCCCGCTCGCCGCCACTTTTCTGGCCCTCGACGCGATAGAACCGCTCGGTCAGCCGGGGCAGGTGTTCGCGCGCCATGCCCGGCCCGTGATCGCGCACCGTCACCGCCGCATACAGCACTCCGGCCTCCCGGTCGGGCGTCAGCAGCGACATCCGCGTCGCCCCCTCCGTGCGCGGCCCTGGGGCGGCGTCCAGCGTCAGACCGCGCCGGATCGTGATCTCGACGATCTGTCCGGGCGCGGAATACTTGATGGCGTTGTCGGTCAGGTTCTGGACCACCTGAACGATCTCGTCGCGATCCGCCTCGATCGATGTCGCGCCAGGCTCTGCCTCCAGCACGATCGCGACGCCCTTTTCCTGCGACAGCACGCTCAGCGCATCCACGACGTCGGACGCCGCCAGAGCCAGATCGACCCGCCCCGACGGCGGGATATGTTCGTTCAGCTCGATCCGGCTCAGCGACAGCAGGTCCGCGACCAGCCGCCCCATCCGGTCCGCCTGCACCCCCATGATGTCCAGGAACCTGTCGCGCGCCTTGGGGTCGTCCCGGGCATGGCCCTTCAGCGTCTCGATGAAGCCGCTCAGCGAGGCCAGGGGCGTACGCAGCTCGTGACTGGCGTTGGCCAGGAAGTCGACCCGCATCAACTCCATGCGCCGCACATCGGTCTCGTCATGCAACCGCAGCACCGCCAGCCGGTCGTGCGGCCCCGACGCCACGTCGGAGCCCGGCTCGGACATCAGCGGCTCGACCCAGGCCCGCCAGTGCCGGTCCCGCGATCCCCCGGCCGCATAGCTGGTCGTGCGCGCCACCTCGCCGAACAGGGCCTCGTCCACCGCCTCCAGCACCCCGGGATCGCGCACGGCCGAAACCAGCAGCGCACCCTCCCGGGCAATCTTCAACAGGTCGCGCGCCGCGCCGTTGGCCAGGATGATCCGCCGCCCCGCGATGTCATCCGCCTCTCCGCCGCTGACCACCATGACCGGATCGGTCATCGCCTCGAACACACTGTCCAGCAGCGCCATACGGCGCGCATCCCAGACTCCGTCTCCACGGCCGTCCGCGACGATCGCGCTCGACGCCGCCGGGCGTCGAATGGCCAACCAGGCGCTCAGGGCCACGACGGCGGCACCGCCGACCAGCCAGATCGCAATCTCGGGGTGGACGACGGCCAGAGCCAACATGATCCCGACCGCCAGCCCACCCGTCGCGACCTCGGTCCACAGACGCGACGACGCCAGGGGCGCGACGGGAGAAGGCGACTGTTCGTAGGGCATTACGGCCGGCAAACCTCGGAGTACCGGGACGGCAGGCCCCGATTCGATCCTCATAACACGAGGATGGCACGGCTTGATGACCGTCACAGGCACCGTCTTCAGCATCCCGGGCACCGGTTTGTTTACCTGTGAAGATTAGGGTGGGGCCAGGAGCACGAACGACCTTGGACGACCTTCTCTACTGCCTTTCCGTCGAACACGACTGGCGTTACGTCGTCGGGGCCGTCGTCCTGTGCGTCGCCGGACTGGCGGCGACGGTGGGCCTGCTGTCGCTCGCCCGGTCCGCCGGTCGCAGTCGCCGCATCCTGTTCGGCGCCGCCGCCACCGCCATTTCCGCCCTGACCGTCTGGGCGACCCATTTCATGGCCATGATCGGATACAGCAGTGTCGCCGAGGTTCGTTATGACGCCCTGATCACCCTGTTCTCGCTGGTCATCGTCTGCGTCGGCTTCGCCGCCGGCGTCGCCTTGCTCCTGAGCCGCCCTGGCCCGACCGGTCGAGTGATCGCGGGCCTGACCGCAGCGGCCTCGACCACTGCCATGCATTTCGTCGGCCTCGCTGCGGTCTCCATCGCGGGCGCGCGCGTCGGATGGGAAATCGGCCCGACCATCCTGGTCGTCGCCGTCGGCCTGGTGATGGCCGGCCTCATCGGCTTCATCCGGGTGATCCCCAAACGGTTCAGGGCCGCGGCGGCGGCGCTGTTGGGATCGCTGACCGTCCTGACCCTCCATTTCGGCACGATGGCCGCCATGGTCGTCAGCCCCGCGCCGGTGACCGTCGTGGGCGACCTGTCCCAATCGGCACTGCAACTCACCCTGCTCGGCACCGTGGTCGTGACCGTTGTCTTTGCCGCCTTCATGATCGGGATCGCCTGGTGGTCGCGCACCAACAGCCTGGCGCAGCTGCGTCAGGCGATCGAGGGCATGCCGGACGGTCTCGCCTTCTTCGACGCCGAGGATCGGCTCGTGGCGTGGAACCAGCGCTACGCCGACGTCAACACCGAGCTTAAGCCCCATCTCAGGCCGGGCATTACCTTCTGCCAACTGGTCGAGGCGGGCCTGACCACCGACATCTATGTCGAGGCCTTCGGTCGCCGCGACGAGTGGCTCGCCGAACGTATGGCGGCGCGTCTCCAGGGGTTCAGCACCATGGAACAGCGCATAGCCGGCGATATCTGGCTCAGGGTCCAGGACCGCCGCACGGCCGACGGCGGCACTGTCACCGTCGTCAACGACATCACCGACCTGAAGCGCGACGCCATCGCCCTGGCCGAGGCGCGCGACGCCGCCGAAACCGCGACCCACGCCAAATCGGCCTTCCTGGCCAATATGAGCCACGAGATCCGCACGCCCCTGAACGGCGTCATTGGCCTGGCCCAGGCGCTTGCCCGCACAGACCTGAGCCCCGAACAGGCCGAGATGCTGGAGTTGATCCAGTCCTCGGGCCAGACGCTCCAGACCCTGCTCAGCGACATCCTGGACCTCGCCCGCGTCGAATCCGGCCGGGTCGAGATTAGCGCCCAACCCTTCCTTCTGTCGCGCGCGGTCAGGGAAGCCGCCCAGCTCTATGCCGCCTCGGCTGCCGACAAGGGGCTCCAGTTCTTCTGCGACATCGAGCCGGACGCCGACACCTGGGTCCTGGGCGACGTGGTCCGGGTGAAACAGATCCTGACCAACCTGGTCTCCAACGCCGTCAAATTCACCGCCCAGGGCTTCGTCAGCCTGACCGCCGCCACCGCCCTGTCGCCCGACGGCGAGCCCTTCCTGCGCTTCACGGTCGAGGATACCGGCGTGGGCTTCGACGCAGAGGCCCGCGACCGCCTGTTCAACCGCTTCGAACAGGCCGACGCCAGCATCACGCGTCGCTATGGCGGCACCGGCCTGGGCTTGGCCATCTGTCGTCAGTTGGCAGAAATGATGCGCGGTGCCCTGGACTGTGAGAGCGAGCCGGGCGGAGGCTCGGCCTTCATCCTGACCCTGCCCCTGATCCATGCCGCCGAGCCCGCCGCGGCCCCCGGCCTGGACGTCTCGGTCGAGCCCGAGCGTGAAGGCGGTGGCGTCCGCGTCCTGCTGGCCGACGACCACCCAACCAACCGCCGCGTCGTCGAACTGATCCTGGCCCAGGCCCACGTCGACCTGACCTCGGTCGAGGACGGGGCCCAGGCCTTTGCCGCCTTCTGCGCCCAGCCGTTCGACCTGGTGCTGATGGACATGCAGATGCCGGTCATGGACGGACTGACCGCGACCCGTGAAATCCGCGCCCACGAAGCCGCCATGGGCACCCCCCGCACCCCGATCGTCATGCTGACGGCCAACGCCCTGGCCGAGCACGTCGCGGCCGGTCAGGCGGCGGGCGCGGACGCACACCTGTCCAAGCCCTTCAGCGCCGAGGATCTGCTGACCCTCGTCGCCGAATGCGCCGCTGCCGATCCACGCGCGATCGCGGCCTGACCTCAGCCTCGCAGGCTATTCGTAGCCGTGCGCCGCCTCGTTGATGACCTGTGACGGCATGCGCGAGAAATCGACGCTGATCGGCTGGGCCGCCTTGGACTGAAACGTCTTGATGACATGTTCCAGACGCCGGCGGACCTCGGTCGCGGCCTCCGAACTGGCGTCCAGCTCCAGCGGAGCCAGGCAGAAAGCGATGATGGCCTGAGGCCGGCTGAGCGGTTCCATGGTCGTCTCCATTCGTGCGCCGATGCGCTGTGAGCTCAGAGAACACGCCGAAGTCACAATAGATACCGTTTGCGCGCCCTCCACGATGTCATTTTGTCAAATGATGACCTTCCGATTTCAGTAATTTTGTGACACTCTCCCACCATGAAGACCACCGATCGCAAGCTCTTCCTCGGCGGCCGGCTGAAGCGGCTTCGGCGCAGCCTCAACCTGACCCAGACCGGCATGGCCGCCGATCTCGCGGTCTCGCCCAGCTATCTGAACCATATCGAACGCAACCAGCGCCCCGTCTCCGCCCAGTTGCTGCTTCGACTGGCCGAGACCTATGACGTCGATCTGCGCGAGCTGAACCGCCCGGCCGGCCAGGCGGGCGAGGCCGAACTGGCCGAGATCTTCGCCGACCCCCTGTTCAAGGGACTGGCCGTGCCGCGTCACGAAATCCTTCAACTGGCCGACGACGCCCCTTCCGCCGCCGACGCGGTGCTGCGCCTGTACCGCACCTTCGCAGAGGCCCGTGCCCGCGAGCAGATCGGTGCCCGCGACGACGCCACCGACCACACCCCCGCCGACCGCGTTCGCGACTATATCCAGGCCCGCAACAACCATTTCCCCGACCTCGACCTGATGGGCGAGGCGCTGCACGCCGAGCTGACCCGCAACGCCACGGGCGAGGAGGTCGAGGCCCTGGCCCGCCGCCGCCTGGCCGATCGGCACAACCTCGCCGTCCGGGTCATGCCGGCCGAGGTCATGGTCGAATGGACCCGCCGCTTCGATCCCCACCGCCGCCGCCTGCTGGTCTCCGAAAGCCTGGGCCACGCCTCGCGCGCCTTTGCCGTCGCCTATCAGTTGGCCCTGTCCGAGCATGAGACCGACCTGGAGGCCATGGCCGACGCTGCCGACATGCCCGACCCGGCCGCGCGCCGCCTGGTCAAGGTGACCCTGACCAACACCCTGGCCGCCGCCATCCTGATGCCCTACGCCGCCTTCCACCGCACGGCCGAGGACACCGGCTATGACCTCCCCCGCCTTCAGGCCCGCTTCGGCGTCAGCTTCGAGCAGGCGGCCCAGCGCCTGACCACCCTGTCGCGCCCCACGGCCCGTGGCGTGCCCTTCTTCCTGATGCGGGTGGACCCGGCGGGCAATGTGTCGAAACGCTACGCCTCGGCGGCGTGTCCGTTCGCCCGCTTCGGCGGCTCCTGCCCCCGGTGGCGGCTGTACTCAGCCTTCCGTACACCGGGCCGCCTGGTCACCCAGATCATCGAGACCCCGGCCCAGGACGGAAAACCCGCCGGCCAGTGGTTCACCCTGGCCCGCACCGTCGACCGCCAGGGCCGCGACGCCTTTTCCGAGGGTGCCGACCTCGCCATCGGCATCGGCTGCGAGCTGAAGCACGCCCACCGCCTGTCCGCCGCCCGGGGCATCGACTTGGCGACGCCGGACGTCACCCCCATCGGCCCCGCCTGCCGCCTGTGCCACCGCCACCCCTGCGCAGAGCGCGCCGCCGCCCCGATCGACCGCCTCCTCGCCGTCGACGACTGGTCCAAGTCGGTCAGCCCGTATCCGTTCGCAGGGGCGTGACCGGGCCGCCGCATCGATCCTCGCCTCCCTATTCTTGAGCCGCCGAACAAACCTCGGTAAGCGTTGCAGTGCGGATTGAACGCCGCCGTCCGGGGGGACCTATGAAATTTCGTCGCGACGCGCCTGTGGCGCTGATCACCGCTGTCGTCGTCGTGATCGGCGTCCTGACCCTGGCCTCCAACCTGCTGTTCGGGGGCATGACCTCTGCGGTGGAGAAGAGCCAGATAGATCTGATGCGCTCCATCATCACCTTCAACCTTGAGGGGACCGCCAGCAACGCCCTGGCCCGCGCCGAGATCATCGCCAGCGAGCCCGAGGTGCGTGACGCCCTGGCGCGGAGCGACCGCCCGGCCCTGTTGTCGACCACCGAGGCGATGTTCGCGGCCCAGAAGGACAAGTACGGCGTCACCCAGGTCCAGTTCCACACCCCGCCCGCCACCTCCTTCCTGCGCCTTCAGGCTCCGGCCCGGTTTGGCGACGACCTGTCCAGCTTCCGCGCCATCGTCGTGGCGGTGAACCGCGAGCGCACGCCCAAGAAGGGGATGGAGACCGCCCGCTCGGGCCCGGCCATCTTCGGCGTCGCCCCGATCAGCGCGCCCGACGGCTCGCCCGCCGGCTCGGTCGAGGTCGGCATGGATTTCGGCCCCGTGCTGGACCGGCTCAAGGCCGCCTATGGCCTGGACCTGACCCTGTTCCTGGACGAGGCCCCCCTGCGCCAGACCGCGACCGCCATGGACCCCACAATCTTGGCCGAACAGAACCGCGTCGGCTCGACGATCAAATTCCACTCGACCGACTGGGACCTGATGCGCGAGCTTGTCACCGCCGAGGATCTGCGCCTCCACGACGAACCCTCCGACTATGTCCGCAAGGCGGGCGGCAAGCCCTATGGCGTCGTGATCGTGCCTGTCCGGGGTGCCTCAGGCGAGCTTCTGGGGGCCGTCGCCGTGACCCAGAGCTTTGCCCCCACGCGCGGCGCGGCCGGTCGCTCTCTGGTGCTCCAGATCCTGTTCGCCCTGTTCGCCGTCATAGTCCTGGCGGGGACCGTGCTGATCGTGGTGCGCGGCTTCCTGCTGCGGCCCCTGCGCGCGATCTCCGCCCGGTTCGCCGCCATCGGCACGGACGATCCCGTCGAGGACGATCCCGACGACGACCGCCTGTCGCTCGAGATGTCTGAACTCGCCGCCGAACAGAAGCGCATCGCCGCCCTGGTCGAGGCCGCTCGGACTCCCGCCCCGTGAGCCTGCGCCGCCTGATCATCGCGGCCATGGCCCTGACCGGCCTTCTGGTCGTCGGCCTGCTGCTCCCGGGCCTGGGCCAGACCCAGAGCCTGGCCACCCCGCCCGAGCCGCCGCTGTCCGCGCCGGCACCCCAGCCGACGACCCTGCCGCTGGGCGCCGGCCTGCCCGTTGTCGTCCGCACTGGTCTGTCCTTCGTCGACGTCGAGGCGATCGACGAGAATGCCCAGACCTATGCCGCCACCGTCGATCTGCGCCTGCGCTGGAAGGACGCCCGCCTGGCCTATCCGCCCTCGGACGCCCCGACCGGCTATCAGGAATGGCGCGGCGAGGCCGCCTCGAACAAGCTGGCCGAAATCTGGATCCCCGACGTCGATCTGGCCAACCGCGTCGATGAGCCCTCGGCCGACAGCCGCTCGCTGCGCGTCTTTCCCGACGGCCAGGTCGAGATGCTGCGGCGGGTCACGGCCGTCTACAAGGCCCCGCTGGACGTCACCACCTTCCCATTCGACCACCAGGCCCTGCCGGTCGAACTCGTCTCGCGCGGCGAACCCGCCGACCGCGTCTCGCTCGACTACCGGCAGGAGGATCTGGAGTTCAGCCGCGCCCGCGCCGGTCTGAATCTCGATGGCTGGGCCATCGGCCGGGTCACCCTGACCCGCGACCCCTTGGCGGGCTGGTACGGCGAGACCTATTCGCGCCTGCGCGCCGCGCTGGACGTCGGCCGCGACGCCGGCTCGACCGTGGCGGGCCTGTTCATCCCCCTGCTGGCTTCGCTGCTAATCCCCTTGCTGGCAACCTGGCTCCAGTCGGCGAAGAACGGCGAGTTCCAGACCGAGGCCTTCGAGCTGACCAACATCGTCATCGGCGGCCTGTTCGCCGTCATCGCCCTGAACTTCACGGTGAACACCGACCGCGCCATCCTGGCCAATGGCCAGAACACGGTCGCGATGCTGTTCGGGCTCAACTACGTCACCCTGGCCCTCGCGCTCGGCATCAACATCGCCCTGTTCCGCTTCAACGCGGTGCGCGCCCTGGCCGGGCGACACGTGCAGCATGAGGCTTTCACCTTCATCACCTGGGCCCTGCCCCTGACCGTCGCGGCCACCGCCGTCGCTATCGTCCTGATCGCGGCGGTGTGAGCGGCGCCTTGGTCGGGTGCGCTGGATGGACTAGGATACAGCCATGGCCGACGGCGCTCTGACCCTGAACCTTGACGACGAAACGACGCGAAAGCTCGACGCGGCCGCGCACCTTGCCGGCATGACGCCCGAGGCCTACGTCCTCGATCGCCTCTCCGCCGACCTGACCAGCCTCCACCTCGACTGGACCGAGGCCGACCGACGCCTGGCCGAGTATGACCGCACGGGCGAGTTCGTCGATGCCGTCGACGTCCTGGACGCTTTCGTCGCCAGGGTCGATGATCGGGCCGCCCGACGCGCGTGAAGCGACCCGTTCGTCTTGAGCTGGCCGCCGAAAGTGACCTTGATCGGGTGGTTGATTTTCTCGACGCCGTTGCGCCCGATGCCGCGCGCAAGGCCGCCCGCCTGATCCGTTCCGGCATTCTGGCGCTATCGGACTATCCGGAGCGCGGCGTTTCGATGGGCGACGAGCGGCGACAGCTCTATCTGCGGTTCGGCGTGTCTGGTTACGTCGTCCAGTACCGCGTCGATCCTGATGCTATCGTCATCGCCCGCATCTTCCACATGCGCGAAGACCGTTGACCCAGCCTCAACCCAGCACGACCTTCCCGCCCTCGACCCGGTGCGCGACGCCCGTTCGCTGGAACAGCCGCCCGATCACCGCGCCGGGATCGCCGACGCCCTGATCCAGCATCCGCTCGATATCCAGCCTCAGTGACGGATCGCGCGCCGTGCGGGTCAGGGCCGACAGCCACTCCTCGCGGCTCAGCACCCCGTCGCTGCCCTCGTTCCTTTGGAAGTCGGCGATGACGTCGAACCAGTCGCCCTCATCCCGCGTGCCCTTCGCCGCCTCGAACGCCATCGCCCAGACCGCGCCACAGGCATAGTAGGCGCGGTTGTCGCCCCGCTCCCCCGCCGTCGCCACCGGCTTGGCGGTCGCATAGGTCACGCAGTCGTCCACCTCGCGCTGCAACTCGGCCCGCGCATCATAGGTCGGATCGATCGCCGAGATCGCCCGCACCGCCATCAGATCGGCCCCGCCCTCGGTGATCCAGGCGTCGCGCGCGAACTCGTACCGCAAGCCGTTCGAGCCCAGCCAGAAATGCGCCGCCTCATGGCCGATGAACCACCGCGCCCGCGATAGCGCTGCCGCATCCGGGTCCAGCACCCCTTCGCCCTCGAAATTCATCGAGATCAGCCCCGGCAGGACGCTGCCGCCCATGCTGGACAGACGCTCCGTCGGCCCCGTCCACGACACCATCAGGGTCGGTGCCCCGCCCGCCGACGGCCCCAGCCGCTCGGCGTAGTAGCCCATCACCCGCGGCGTGAACCCGGCCAGCTCCTGCCCCAGCCAGACCGGCAGCCCGGGATCGATCACCGTCGTCACCCCCGACCCTGACCGCACCTGTGCCTGACCGAACAGCACATAGGTGTCGGCATCGACCTCCACCGGTTCGGCGATCCGCTCCCCCTTGAACAGCACCGGCCCGGCCCGGTCGTGCCAGCGGACCCGCGCCGGTCCCGTCCCCGGCAGATCGATCCCGTTCAGGTCCAGCGGCAGGGCTCGCGCCTGCTCCACCGAGACCAGAGGCACGACATCGAACTGTCCGGAATACAGCGCCACCGTCCCGTCCGAGAACATCAGCGCCGGATCATAATCCGCCTCCAGATCGCCCGCCTGCGGACGCATGATGATCCGCACCTCGCGCGGCACCGGCGATCCATCGACGGTGCGCAGCACGTCATAGCGTCCCTGACGATCCAGGATCACGCCCGGCGTCTGCACCTCCCACCACGCCGGCCGCCAGGGTGTCCGCCCGACCCTCAGCAACGCCGACCGCTGGAACGCCCACACCGGCGCATCCTCGTTGAGGCGATAGGTCACCGTCCAGGCGTCCCCGTCGCGCAGCACCGCCGCCTCGACCCGGTCGCCGGCTGCCCGGATCACCGATACGGGTTCGGCACCCGAGGCCGTGCAAGCCCCCAGCGCCAACACGGCGCAGGTTAGGACGGACAACAGGTTCGGCGTTCGAAAGCTCATGCCCGCGCCATAGCCAGCCCGCCGCATCCCGTCACCTTAAGCCTTCGTCATGCCGAGGCGTCCAGCGCCGCTTTCGCCGCCGCCAGTTCCCCCGCCATGACCGCTTTCAGCCGATCCGGCGCCACGATCGACACCTGGTCGCCCCAGGTGAACAGGTGCCAGGCCAGCTCCCGCATCCCCGACGCCCGGAACCGCACCTCGACCCCGCCGTCCGGCAGGTCGTCGATGGTCTGGGTCGGATGCCAGCGCCAGCCCCTGGCCTCGGCCGCGCCATCCGGCGTGACCCTCAGCACCACGTCCTCGATCTCGTCCTGGTAGATACCGAAGGACTGGCTGGCGAAGACGTTCAGGTCGAAGTCCGCCGGGGCCGTCGCCACGCCCTCGCCCGGCGCCACCGCGCTCATCCTGTCCAGCCGGAACGTCTGGATCCGCCCGCTCTCCCGGTCCGCCGCGACCAGATAGTTGGCCCGCCCGAACATGACCCCGCAGGGGGCCACGCTGCGCCTGCGTGCCTCCGCCCCCGGCCGGGCATAGGTGAAGTCCAGCGGCGACAGCCCCAGGATCGCCTCACGGATCGCCGCGAGCATGGCCTCGTCCGCCGAGGGCCGGGGCCCCGCCTGCACCGCGATGGTCTCGGCCCGCACCAGGGCCTCCAGGTCGGGGGCCAGCCGGTTCAGGGTCGTCGACCGCATCGCCGACTTCAGCTTCCTTTCCAGGCTCTCCAGCGCCGCCGCCCGGCCCGCCTCCCCCGTGGCCCGCAACCCCTGCGCCGCCTTGGTCAGCTCGATCAGCTCAGTGGTCGTCGGCGCCTGTTCGAACGCCGACAGCCCGCCCCGGATGCGCCAGCGTTTGGTCGGCGGATCGGACACCTCTTCCACGGACGGAAACAGCATCAGGACCGCATCCCGCAACCGCTCGGCCGAGCGCCGCCCGACCCGCGCCTCGCGCGCCATCTCGTCCAGCGTCAGCCCCTCGGCGGAAGCCGCCATCCGCCGTGCCAGTTCGATGACCAGGACCGCCTTGTCGTGCCGCACGCCCGCCTCCGATTGGGTACGACCGTTTCTGACGTATCGCCGTTGCAATGTCCATCATCGCAACCGACCGACCTCACGGAGATCACGACATGGCCCGCGCTTTCGCTCCCCACGCTTCCGTCAACGCCAGCCGCTACCTGATCGTCCCGTGCGAGGCCGACGGCTGTTCGGACCTGGCCGTCATCTGGGATCGTCTGGAAGAACAGGTCATCGACGTCATCAGCGCCGCCGCCTCGCACCGCTATTCCGACGAGGACGCCCTGTGGGACGAAGCCCGCGGCTGGGCCGACGCCGACCTGCGCATGGCCGCCTGATCGGGAGCCGGAATGACCTTCGCCATATGGGCCGTCGTCATCATCCTGGCCGCGATCTGGCTCGGGACCTGGGTTCTCCAGATCGCCCTCATCGTGCTCGACCTCGCGATCACGGCCGTGGTCTGGACCGCAGCATTGGCGATCGGCCTCATCTGGCTGGGCTCACGCGCGATCTCTGAGCGGATCAAGCCGGCGTGAGGCCTCAGTCCGGATAACGCGCCTTCAGCGTCTCGACGCTCCACCGCGCCATCTCGCCGATCACAGCCGGATCGACGTCGGACAGCCGGTTTACATAGATGCAGCCCTTGCCGGACTTGTGCTTGCCCAGGCGGCCCAGGAAATCCTCCCGTGCCTCCTCACAGGCGGCCATATAGAGCACCAGGTTCGCCTTCCTTGGCGAGAACCCGACCAGGGGCGCATCCCCCGAGTGGCCGCTGTCATAGACATAATGATATCGCCCGAACCCGACGATCGACGGCCCCCACATCGTCGGCTCCAGCCCCGTCGCCTCGGCGATCAGGGCGCAGACGGCCTGCGCATCCGCCCGGCGCTTCGGGTCTTCGACGGCCGCCAGAAAGTCGGCGACGCTGACGGCGGTGGGTTTGGTCTTCTGTTCAGCGGCCATGGCGTTCTCCTGACCTTGGAAGCCTATCACGCCTCTGGAGAATGTCAGCCGCCGGGTGCCGCCGCCACGGTCCCCGCCCGGGCCCTGGCCATGGCCATGCGCCGGGCCAGCCAGCCGTTGACCGCGTCCCGACCCGGCACCTCGACCCAGCGATAGGTCAGGACCGACACCCCGACGATCACCCCGATCACCGCCAGCGCCAGCAGGTCGTTCAGCCACAGCGACCCCAGGTCGATCCGCCGCCCGCCCGGCATCAGCTGCATCTTCCTTGCCGCGATCAGCATCAGGGTGATGATGAACATGTGGACCATATAGATCGAATAGGACCAGTGCCCCAGCGCCAGCATGGGCCTGACCGCCAGTACCCGCGCCACAAGCCCCCGCTCTTCGGCGAAGATCCAGATGCTGATCGCGAACACCACCGGCGCCAGCACCGTCCACGGCCCCGTCGCATAGGACACCCACACCCCCGTCCAGATCAGACAGGCCGCCTGCAACACGCTGGCCACGGCCGGCGAGAACGTCGGCGGTCGCCACAGCCAGACCCGATGCACCAGACACCCCAGGAAGAATCCGTAGGCCGCCCTCGGAAACCCGAAATTATGGGTCGTGTTCATGAAGCCGGGGGCCAGCAGCACCACCGTCACGCCGCCGACCACAATGATCGCCAGACTGATCGGCACGAACCACCGCCGCGCCATCACCATCAGCACGGCGAACAGCACATAGGCGCCCATCTCGACCGAGATGCTCCACGCCGGCCCGTTCCAGGTCTGGTAGTCGTGAATGTTGAAGGCCTGGATCAGCGCCAGGTTGGTGAAGATCGCCTCCACCGACCGGTCCCGCACGAACGGCGTCGCCGCGTCGATGTTGAACCACAGCCGGCATAGCTCCAGCCCCACGAACGCCGCCAGCATCACCGCATGCAGGGGCCAGACCCGGCCCATCCGCTTGACCAGGAACGGCCACAGATCGGCGACCCGCCCCAGCCGCGCGCCATAGGCATGCGCAATCACAAAGCCCGACAGCACGAAGAAGAAGTCGACGAACAGATACCCGTGCCGGGTCAGCGGCAGAGCGTGGAAATGGCTCGCCACCGGCATGTGGAAGAACACCACCAGCACCGCGCACAGTCCGCGCAGTGCATCCAGCACGTCAAATCTCTGAGGGGCCCCGGCGTTCACGGCGCCGTGATAGCCCTAACCGGTGCCGTGCGAAAGCTCGGCCTTGCGCCCGACCCGCCACCCCACGACGCCCGCCAACGCCAGCACCACGGCAGCCATGAAGAAGGCCATGCCTGGATGCGGAATCCACGCGCCCTGTCCGATCGACACCGAATAGATCCAGCCGAAGAACAGCGGCGACATCACCCCGGCGATCGAGGCCACGCTGTTGTTCGCCCCCTGCAACTGGCCCTGTTCGTCGTCCCCGACCTGGCGCGTCATCAGCGCCTGCAGCGTCGGCATGGCCAGCCCCCACAGGCTGTTAGGCAGCATGGCCAGGGCGAACATCCATCCCGTCGGCGCCCACCCCATCATGGCGATCCCGACCGCCCCGAACCCCAGCCCCACCAGCATGGTCCGCCGGTCGCCCAGGCGCTTGGTCACAGGGCCGACGACCATGCCTTGAACCACCATGTCGATCGCCCCGACCGCAGCCAGCAGCAGCCCGACCTCGCGCGGCCCCCAGCCGTAGCGGTGCATGGCGTAGAGCACGAACACCGCCGAAAAGACGTGGTGCGAGAAGTACAGCAGGAAGTTTACGGTCGCCAAGCCGGTAAGCTCCACATGCCGGCGCAACAGCGTCATGGCCCCCAGCGGATTGGCCCGCCGCCAGCTGAACGCCGTCCGGTTCTCAGGGGCCAGGCTCTCGGGCAGGATGAACAGCCCGTACAGGAACGCCACCCCCGACAGCGCCGCCGCCGCCCAGAACGGTGCCCGGGGCCCCAGTTCGCCCAGGAACCCGCCGACCACCGGCCCGAGCACGAAGCCGCCCGAGAACGCCGCCCCGATCAAACCGTACGCCCGCGCCCGGTCCTCCGGCGCGGTGATGTCGGCCATATAGGCATAGATGGCGGTGAAGCTGGACGAGGTCACTCCGCCCAGCAACCGCCCAACCGCCAGCCACCACAGGTTGGGTGCCAGCGCCATCAGCAGCCAGTCGATCGATAGCCCGGCGCACGAAATCAGGATCACGGGCCTGCGCCCATACCGGTCCGACAGCGACCCGATCACCGGCGACGCCAGGAACTGCATCCCCGCCCACATGGCCACGAACGCCCCGTTCCAGATCCCCGCCGAGGCCCCCGACCCCGCGAACTCCTCGATCAGCGCAGGCAGCACCGGGATCACCAGCCCCATGGCCAGGATGTCCAGCACCGCCGTCACGAAGATGAAGGCGATGGCCGCGCGGCGTCGTTTAGGGTGCAGGATCGACATGGGATCGCCGCCTTATCCGATCACGACCGCCCTGTCCCCACCCTGACGCGAGGTACGACCCGGGCATTGGCCGGTGCCAGCCACCGCGATCTTTGGGGCCGGGCTTGCCCCGGATAAACGAGGTTGAGAACACCTGGCCATGCTTCCCGTTCCCCATAAAACGACGAAATATTCAGCATCTCTGCTCTTTCTTCGTCACCATGACGACGAAATCACGCTTTCTGAAGTAACCATGAAATCTTTCAACAATCGACCATGGCAACGCTTGACCTGTCTCTGAACTGAAATCTTTGTGTCCGCAAATCGGCATCTCTGCGTCACCCGCGCGGACAAGCTAGACTGTATTTTTTTAGAAACGGTTGTTATGCGCTCACACCTTCTTGCCTCGACCATTCTTACGGCTGCGCTTGCGTCCTTCGCCGCGCCGGTCCTCGCCCAGACGTCCGAACCCGTCTCGACCGCCCCCGTCGCCGCCGACGCCCAGGACCAGGAACTTGGCGAGATCGTCGTCACCGGTTCGCGCATCCGTCGCGACGCGACCAACTCCCCCACCCCGCTGATCCAGGTGTCCCAGGACCAGCTCCTAACCACCGGCCAGTCGACGGTGATCGACTATCTGGCCACCATCCCGGCCCTGTCGAACTCTGTGGTGCCGTCCGACACGACCGGTTCGGGCCTGGGCGACGGCGGTCTGTCGCTGCCGAACCTGCGCTCGCTGGGCTCCAACCGCACCCTGACCCTCGTCGACGGACGTCGTCACGTCGGCTCCAGCGGCGGCCAGCTGTCGGTCGACATCGACACCATCCCCCGTCTGCTGATCGAGAACATCGAGATCGTCACCGGCGGCGCCGCCTCGGTCTACGGCGCCGACGCCGTCTCGGGCGTGCTCAACTTCATCCTGCGCAAGGATTTCGAGGGTCTGGAGGTCGACGCCAGCTACGGCATGATCAACGAGGACGGCCAAGCCAACCGCCGCATCTCGGCCCTGATCGGCAAGAATTTCTTCGACGACCGCCTGAACCTCTACGCCCACGCCGAGTACGAAAAGGTCGACGAGGTCACCTCGCTCGACATCGACTGGCTGCGCCGCGCGCCCGTCCGCATCGGCATCGACGCCGACCCGACCAACCGCCCCGACGACGCCAACCTGGACGCCCGCCTGTTCACCGAAGTGAACCGCATCGACCGTCCCCGGTGGGGCCAGACCACCCTGGCCAACGTCCAGCAGCCCAGCGACCTGACCAACCCCAACGTCCCGTTCGAGAACTGCTTCCCCGGCGGCAATACCCCCGGCAACTTCAGCTACGCCGCCAACTGCTTCGGCGTCACCCCGGGCAAGACCTTCTGGTATGACGGCACGACCGCCCGCCTCGCCGACTTCGGTCAGCGCGTCGGCGAGACCGGTGCCAACCGCCCCTACAACCTCGGCGGCGACGGCGAGAACCCGGCCGAGTTCTCGACCGGCTCGCGCGTGCCCTCATCGGAATCGCAGCGCTACCAGGTCGGCGGCACCTTCAAGCTGACGGACGCCATCACCGCCTATGCCGAGGCCAAATACGTCACCGAAGACACCTTCGACCTGGCCCAGCCGACCTTCTTCGACATCGACCTGGTCAACTCCTACGCCGCGAACGAAGTGAACCCGATCTATGCGGTCAACAACTTCGACCTGCGCTGGACCGACAACGCCTTCCTGCCCCAGAACGTGAAGGACGCGATCCGCACCAACCTGGTGACCCCCTACGGCGCGCCGACCGCGACCGCAGCGGGTGCCGCGGGCACGCCCTTCATCGTCCAGAACGCGCGTCACTCGATGTTCGGCCCTGACCGCACCCAGGACAACAGCCGCGTCCTGCAACGCTACGTCGCCGGCGTGCGCGGCGAGTTCGACCAGTTCGCCTTCGTCAAGGATATCAGCATCGACCTGGGCTATACCTACGGTCAGGTCGAGGTCGAGAACATCGAACGCGGCGTCGACGGCCAGCGTTTCGCCCTGGCCATCGACTCGGTCGTCGACACCGCCGGCATCGTCAACGGCACGCCGGGACAGATCGTCTGCCGCGCCCAGCTTCTGAACAAGCAGAATGTCGCCAGCGGCAACCTGTTCGACTATCAGCGTGGTGGTGATCTGCGTGACACCCAGTACGGCCGCGACGCCATCGCCGCCTGCGCCCCGCTGAACGTCTTCGGCAAGGGCAACCAGAGCCAGGAAGCGCTCAACTACATCGACGCCACCGTCGGCATCACCGAGCGCAATGAACAGCATCAGGCCATCGGCTCGATCTCGGGCAGCCTGTGGGACTTCTGGGGCGCCGGTCCGATCGGCGTGGCCCTGGGCGGCGAATACCGCAAGGAAACCACCGAGGCGACCGGTCGCGACCGCGACACCGACGGCCGCCTGCTGTTCCTCAACACCGGCCCGGACTTCCCCGAAGTCAGCTACGACAGCCAGGAAGTCTTCGCCGAACTGTCCATCCCGCTGTTCCGCGACAGCATCCTGGGTGAATATGCCGAGTTCAGCGGCTCCTACCGCTACGCCGACTATTCGACCGTCGGCGGATCGGATGTCTACGGCGTCAACCTGATCTATCGTCCGATCCAGGACATCACCTTCAAGACCAGCTACAACACCTCGATCCGCGTCCCCGACCTGGCCGAGAATTTCGCCCCCAACAGCCAGACCTTCGCCAACGGCATCGTCGACCCCTGCACCACCGCCAACATCGCGGCCGTGTCGGATGCGGCGACCCGCCAGAACCGGATCACCAACTGTACGGCGCTGGCCGCCGCCCAGGGTCGCACCTTCGACTTCGCGGGGGCCACGGCGACCAACCTCGACGACTTCCGTCCGAACTACACCTCGGGCATCTCGGGCGTCACCGGCGGCAACCCCAACCTGCGGCCGGAACAGTCGGACAGCTTCACCTTCTCCACCGTGCTGCGTCCGCGCTTCATCCCCAACTTCAGCCTGGTGCTCGACTACTACGAGATCACCATCGACGACGTGATCGCCTCGGTCTCGGCCGATACGGCGGCGGCCAACTGCGTCAACGGGCCGACGCTGAACACCGACGCCTGCTCGACCATCTTCCGCAACAATCCGAATATCCCGTTCGGCGTCGGCGCGCCCGCCGGTGACCCGATCGGCGGCTTCATCCAGCGGTCGTTCAACTACGCCTCGCTCAAGACGCGCGGCCTGGACTTCACCGCCCGCTACAGCCTCGACACCGAAGAGATGTTCGGCCGCAGCTTCGGTCGCTTCGACTATTCGATCGGCGGCCTGTGGCTGATCACCCAGCAGCAGTACCTGAACGAGTCGGACGCCTCCGATTACGACGAACTGGCCGGCACGCCCTTCTACCCGCGTGTCCGCTTCACCTCGTCGCTGACCTGGACGCCGAACGACACCTGGAGCGTCAACTGGACCGCCGACTGGCAATCGGCCCAGAACGTCGTCTACTCGCGCGACTTCATCAACAACGCCGACTCGCGTCAGCAGGACGAGCTGGACACCGGCAACTTCGTGCGGAACGACTTCACCGTGCGCTGGAACGTGATGGACGACCTGTCGCTGCGCGCCGGTGTGGTCAACGCCTTCGACGCCGAACAGGCACCCTTCCTGGGCACCACCCTGTATTCCAACTTCGACCCCTACGGCCGCCGCTTCTTCGTCGGCCTGAACTACAAGGTCTGGTAGCCCCGACCTGACGCGGATTCCGGCGTTTGGAGAGACGCCGGATAAAATGACGGCGGCCCGGGGATTGCCCCCTTCGGGCCGCCGTTTCGCCTTTTGCCCGGGACGCCGGGCGGCGGGAACCTCTCGCGCGGATCGTCGTCGGCGGGTCGCTACAGATACCAGTCCTGGCCGTGGAACCCGCGTGCGCCTTCCAGGTCCAGCATCCACCGCCCTGTCATCGGCGACAGGTCGGACATCAGGTCGATACCGAAGACCTCGCCCACCTCCTCGACCGGCAGCACCTCTGGCCCCGCGTCCTTGATTCCAGGCTCCTCGCCGATCGCAGCGGTCCCCCAGATGATGTCCGAGGCCCTCAGCGTGGTGTTGGCCAGGCCGATCACCATGTCGTTCGTGCCGTTACCGCCCAGATCCACGAAAAGATACGACCCGCCCGACAGATAGGCGATGCCGAAGCTGTCGGCTGCCCCGGTACGGATCCGCGACAGACCGATCGTATCCGCGCCCGAAACGAAGTCGAAGATGGTGTCGGCTTCCGAAGCCGTCGAATCCGAGGCGGACTCATAGTTGAACAGGTCCGCGCCTTCGTTGCCGAACAGGACGTCGGCACCGCCGCCCCCTGTGATGTTGTCGTTGCCGGCTCCCCCCACGATCGAGTCGGCCTGGCTCGTGCCGGTCAGGCCGTCGCCGAAATTCGAGCCGAGCATGAAGATGCCGAATCCGCCGACCCCATTGGGCCCATAGATGAGATCGGCCCCCCGCACCGACAGACCCGCAGCCGTGGTCAGGAACACGCCCTGCGCCGTTTCCGCATAGACGAAGCTGGACCCGTTGTCGGACCTCAGGATGCTGATCGAGGTCGCGTTCAACTGCGTCAGGTCGATCCTGTCCTGACCCCAGGTGAAGTCGTACAGATTATCGTATCCGGTCGTCTGGTTGGAATCGCCCCAGGCGACATAGCGGAATACATCCCGTCCGGCCCCGCCCGAGATGGCGTCGGCACCCGCGCCACCGGTGATGACGTCATCCCCGCCGAGGCCGACCAGGGGATCGGGCCTGTCTCCGCCCTGGATGACGTCGGGGCTGTCCGACCCGATCACATAGACCCCGAAACCGCCTGAATAGACGATGTCCGTCACGTTCAGCGGCGAACCCTGCACGAACACCTGGAAGGCTCCGCCCGGGGTCTGGGCAAAAACGGCGCTGCCGCCGGTCAGTCGCGCGATGCTGATCGACGTCGGGCTCAGCGCCGACAGGTCGATCCGGTCCGAACCCGTCTGGAAGTCTGTGATCGTGTCCTGGATCGATGCGGTCGAATCCGAGGTCGCCAGATAACGGAACACATCCGCCCCGGCCCCACCGCTCAGGGTGTCCGCACCGCCACCGCCGGTGATCCGGTCGGCTGTGGCCAACCCCTCCAGGATGTCGGCTCCGGCACCGCCGTCGATCACCCCCGTCCCGGTCGATCCGACGACCGGCCGGCTAAAGGCCTGGGCCAGGCGTTGCTCCAGGCTCATCAGGCTGGCCGCCGTAGAAAACGCCGCGAGCGCCGCCGCGTCTCCCCCCAGGAACCCGTCCAGAAAGCGGTCGGCAAACCCTGCGATCGACGCGGTCATGCCGGGGATTGTGGTATTGCCACCGATATCGGCGTGGGTTGCGTCGCGATAGACGACGGCAGCGCCCGCGACATCGCTCTCGCCGAAGGGGTCCAGTCGACCCTGCCAGCCGGCCAGACCCAGTTCCTCGTCAAGGGTTCCGGTCACCACCAGCAGCGGAACCCGGATTGCGTCCCAGGATGTCGGCGACAATCCTCCCCACGGGGTTTCGTCCCCCTGAGGCGACAACAGGATCGCGGCCGCGAAGCGCGGATCGGCGATGCTCGTCATGCCGTACGGGTTGTTGGGGGCCAGACCCGCCGCATGCAGTTCGGACTGGGCCCCGACGATCAGGGCCGCGGTAAAGGCTCCGTGGCTGTGACCCGCCACCACCGGTCGGGCGGCGTCGGCCGAATAGCCCGGCAGGGCGGCGACCAGGGTGGCGACCTGGTCCAGGGCGAACTGGACGTCGGCGGTTCGATGCAGGCTCGAAACCGGATTGAACAGGCCGAACTGCTGGGTGATCGTGGCGGGATAGATCGCGTTCGAGTCCAGGTGGGTCGGGGCGATGACGATATAGCCCAGATCGGCCAGGGCCTGGGCCGTGATCCCCGACCCGGACCCGGCCGTCCCGCTTCCGCCGTGCCCGTGGCTGTAGACGATCACCGGATACCGTCCGGGCGTCGCGGGGGCATAGGTGCTGAGGATCAGATCGCGCGGCGCGGTGACCAAGCTGCCTTGCGCGTTCGTATAGGTGACGAAATGATCGCTATCGCGAAGTTGGATCGTGCTCACCGGCATCGCTTGTTCGCCTCGCCAAGAAGTCCTGTCGATCTATATCCCGACGCCGGGCTGGTCCGTCCATCCCTGTCCAGCTTCGGCCTCCTGAATCCTCTCCCCGCGGGAAAGGGGCGCGGTCGCGATCAGTCCCGGTTATCAAACTTCGGCGACCCAATCCCTTGCCCTGCAAGGGATTGCCGAAATCTCGAGGCCTTCGACCTGGCGCCCCTCGGTGTCGTGGTAGGATGCCGGTTCGCCCCGGTCTTTGACATTCGCCCGGCCTGCCGAAATCGAAGGGAGTCCGGACTCAACGGACTCTTCGGACTCTTCGGACTCTAAATTTGAGTCCGGACTCCCTCAGGATGTAAGGTGTGCATTACATTTTTAGACCATTCAGACCTTTCAGACCCTTTTCGGCGGCGATCCCCGGCTTCAGTCCTTCAGAATCCCCGCCGCCCTCGCCGGATCGCCGTCGTCGGCCGGCACCTCGATCCCCAGCAGCCGGCCCATCAGGCCGTGAACATCCACGTTCTGCAGCCCCTCGATCCGGGCGCCCCGCCGCACCCCCGGCCCATGGGCCACGAAGATGGCCTGCATCTCCGGCGCTGCATTGTCGTATCCGTGGTCCCCGCCGCCCTCCCCCCGGAAGGTCTGGTCGGCCTTCAGGATGGCCCAGCCGGGCTCGGCGACGCAGAACAGGCTGGGCACCCGCCGGTGCGTGCCGAAGGCGAACCGCGCCGGGATCTCGGCCTTCTTCCAGCAGGTCATGTGCTGGTGCGGCCCCGTCACCTCGGCCGCCACCGCCGCCTCATGGCCGGGCAGGGGTTCGATCGAGGCGATCGCTCCGCCGTACTGGACGAAGGCCGCCTCCGCCGACGAGGCCAGCGGCCCCAGCCGCGCCACCCGCTCGGGCGAGGTCGCCGCCATCCCGTGGTCCGACACCACGATGACCACCACCCGCTGCCACAGCCCCCGCGCCCGCAGCCCCGCCTCCAGCCGCGCCAGCGACTGATCGACCGAGGCCAGGGCCGTCGCCACCTCGGGCGCATCCGGCCCGTGCTCGTGCCCGGCCGTATCCACGATGTCGAAATACAGGGTCGCGATGTCGGGCCGATCCGCTCCGGGCCCACCGTCTTCAGGCAGGTCCATCCAGGCCAGCAACTGGTCCACCCGCGCATCGCCCGGCATGGCCTGATCGAACTTGGCGTACAGGCTGGGCCTCACCCCCCGCACATCCGCCTCCGACCCGGGCCAAAACATTGCTGCCGAGGTCAGGCCCGCCTTCTGCGCCGTCACCCAGATCGGCTCCCCATCGTCCCACCAGCGCCGGTCCGTCACCGCCTCGGCGTTCCTCAGGCTGAAGGTCACGCCGGGGATGGTGGGGTCCACCATGGTGTTGTTGACGATCCCGTGGTGGTCAGGTCGCAACCCTGTGACCAGCGTATAGTGGTTGGGAAAGGTCTTGGTCGGGAACGAGGGCTGCATCGACCCGGAGGCCCCCGCTCTCGCCCACCGCGACAGGGTCGGCGTCGCCCCCCGCTCGATATAGTCGGCCCGGAACCCGTCGATGGAGACCAGCACAACGATCGGCCGCTCGGCCTTGCCGCTCCCCCCGAACCCCGCCGGCCAACTCGCGCACCCCGACACCGTCAGGGCCAGCAGGAACAGGATCAGTCTAGGTGCCATGGTCATCTCCGGGGTCTCTGCATGCCTAGCCCCCTTCCGCGACGCCGTCACGACGACCGGCGCTCCTCGACGCCGTGGAAGCCCGGATGATAGGAAGCCGGCAACGGGAGACGCGGTCATGTCCAACATCCTCCAGGCCACCCCCTTCATGCACGTGGATGACATCGAGGCCGCCCTGGCCTTCTTCGTCGATGTCCTGGGCTTCCAGATCCCCTACCGCGAGGCCGGCTATGCCTACATCCGTCGCGAAGGCGCGGCCTTCCGCCTGCTGGAACGGGACTGTCCGCGTCACGGGCCACCCGAGCGCACCTTCCGCTACTACATCGATGTCCGCGACGTGGACGTTCTGTACGCTGAGCTGAAGCCCCGGCTCGACGGGTTGCCGCCCGGCGACGTCCACGGCCCGGCCGACAAGGCCTATGGCCAGCGCGAGCTGATCGTCCTGGCCCCCGACGGCGACCTCATCGCCTTCGGCATGCCGACCCCGCGCCCACCCTTCGGCGACGTTGCAGAACCTTAATTCGCAGGCGGCTTGCCCCGCCGCCCCGGTCGCGCCACTCTCGCGCCATGAGCGATGTGATCCAGACCCGCAACCTGACCAAGACCTATGGTTCGGTCCGTGCCCTTGACGGGCTCAGCCTGACCATCCCGCGCGGCGGGGTCTATGGCGTCCTCGGTCCCAACGGGGCGGGCAAGTCGACCCTGTTCCGCATCCTGCTGGGCCTGATCAAGCCGACCGAGGGCCAGGCCCTGGTCATGGGCGGCACCGTCCACATGGGTGGGGGCGGCGACGTCGCGGCCAGCCGCCGCATGGGCTCGATGATCGAGACGCCCCGGTTTCCGCCCTATCTGACCGCGCGTCAGGTGCTGGTCTGGCTGTCGACGGCCCACGGGCTCAAGGCCGACCCCGCCCGGGTCGCCGGCTGGCTGGATCGCGTAGGCCTGACCGCCGCCGCCGACCGTCGGGTGCGCGGCTTCTCGGTAGGGATGCTGCAACGCCTCGGCGTCGCCATCGCCCTGATCACCGAGCCGGAACTGGTCATCCTGGATGAGCCCACCAGCGGCATGGATCCCCCCGGCATTCAGGAGATGCGGGCCCTTATCCGCTCCCTGGCCGACAAGGACGGCATCACCGTCGTCCTGGCCAGCCACCAGTTGCTCGAGGTCCAGCGCGTCTGCGACCGCGTGGCCATCATGAACAAGGGTGCCCTGGTCCGCGAGGGTCTGGTCAAGGACCTGACCGCCGGCGGCGAACGCCTGCGCCTGTCCGGCACCCCCCTGGCCCAGATCATGGGCGTGCTCGGCGACAAGGGGACGCTGGAAGGCTCCGCCGTCCTGGCTGCCATCCCCCGTGCCGAGGGCCCTGCCCTGCTGCGCGCCCTGATCGAACAGGGCGTCGACATCGACGAGGCCCGCTGGGTCGGCGCCGACCTGGAAAGCGTATTCATGACCGAGACCGGCAGCGTCCAGACGCCCGAAGCCATCCAGGCGGAGGCCGTCTGATGAACCCGACCCTGCTGTTCGACTCCATCTTCTCCGAGGCCTACCGCCTGACCCGGAACCGGATGACCGTGTTCTGGAGCGTGCTGTTCGTCCCGATCCTCTTCTTCCTCGGCGGCATCGCCTACCACGTCATCACCAAGTCCAAGGTGCCCGAGCTGCCGCCCGGCATCGCCGAGCGGATGGGCCAGCAGCCCGTCAACCTGGCCGACGGCCTTATGACCGGTGCCGGCATGGGGGCCAACGGGGCCATCCTGGTCTTCATGCTGATCGGGGCGGCGACCCTGTACGCGGGCGACTACCGCTGGGAAACCTGGCGGCTGATCAGCGCCCGCAACAGCCGCACCAACCTGATCCTCGGCAAGGTGGTGGTGTTCAAGCTGCTGGCCCTGTCCGGCATGATCGCCTTCCTGCTGGCCAGCCTGCTGCACTCGGTGTCCCAGGCCGTGATCTTCGCCCGCCCCCTCGGCTTCGACATGGACGCCGCCGGTCTCGGCCAGTTCATCCTGCTGCTGCTGTTGTCCTGGGTCCGGATCGTCCAGTACGCCATGCTGGCCCTGTTGACCGCCACCCTGACACGGTCGCTGCTGGCTGCCCTGTTCGTGCCCTGGGTCGTGGGTTTTGCCCAGTCCCTGTTCGGCGGCCCCGGCCTGGCCCTGCTCGGCTGGAACCCCCAGGACTGGCTTCCCCACCTCCTGCTGCCCGGCCTCGCCTTCGAGTCGCTCAAGGCCGCGATCCAGCAGGGCGCGGAGAACCCCGCCGCCAACGCCCTGATCCTCAAGGCCCTGACCAGCCTCGCCCTCTGGACCCTCATCCCGCTCGCCGGCGCCATCGCCTGGTTCCGCACCCAGGACCTGTCGAAGGAGTAGCGCCATCTGCGACCCGGTGCTGGGTCCCTTAAGAAGAGGCCGAAATAGTGAAGTCCAAGCGAGTCGCCGTGCCAGTCATCGTCGTGGGTATCGCTAGCTTGGCCATTGGAGGCTGGGTCATCGCCCGCGAGCGAAAATGCGAGCGCTTGGCGAGCTCCATCGTTGGAGACGTACAAGTCAGACGAGGCCCGGGCGGGCAGTGCTACGTCTGCCGAGATGAAGGCTGGCTATATGACATAGCGTACCCACAATGCGCGCAGGCTAACCCGCGCTACGTGTCGGGCTGACAACCGGACCGCTCTTCGAGCTGTCTCCCAAACCAAAAAGGGCGGCCCGATCGCTCGGGCCGCCCTTTCGATGTCCAGCCTTGGAAGGCTGAACCCTATTCTTCGTCGGCGTCGGCCGTGTAGACCGGGCCCGAGTCCAGGCCCTTGGCGTCGACGTCGCGGTCGACGAACTCGATGACGGCCATCGGGGCGTTGTCGCCGTGGCGGAAGCCGGCCTTCATGATGCGGATATAGCCGCCGTTGCGTTCGGCGTAGCGGGGGCCGAGCGTCTCGAACAACTTGCCGACCTGGGTCACGTCACGGACGTGGCTGATGGCCTGACGACGCGCATGAAGGTCGCCCTTCTTGCCGAGCGTGACCAGCTTCTCGACAAAGGGGCGCAGCTCCTTGGCCTTGGGCAGGGTCGTGGTGATCTGCTCGTGCTTGATCAGCGACGCGGCCATGTTCGCGAACATGGCAGTGCGGTGGCTGGCCGTGCGGCCGAGTTTGCGGTGGGCGGCGCCGTGGCGCATCGGGGTCTCTCCTACTCCGGCTCCGGTTTCCCTCTCACAGGACCCTGAACCGCATTCATTCTAACCGCCCCGACATTCTCCAGAACGGAGACGGGCGGAGGGTTGAAACTAGATCTGGTCGTCGAACTTCTTGGCCAGGTCTTCGATGTTTTCCGGGGGCCAGTTCGGCACGTCCATGCCGAGCGACAGACCCATGGAGGTCAGCACTTCCTTGATCTCGTTCAACGACTTGCGGCCGAAGTTCGGGGTGCGAAGCATTTCGCCCTCGGTCTTCTGGATCAGGTCGCCGATATAGACGATGTTGTCGTTCTTCAGGCAGTTGGCCGAGCGGACCGACAGTTCCAGTTCGTCCACCTTCTTGAGCAGGGCCGGGTTGAACGGCAGGTCGGGCTTGCCGTCCACGGCTTCCACGGCCTTCTTCGGCTCGTCGAAGGTGATGAAGATCTGAAGCTGGTCCTGCAGGATGCGCGAGGCGTAGGCCACGGCGTCCACAGGGCTAACGGCACCGTTGGTTTCGACTTCCAGCACCAGCTTGTCATAGTCCAGCGACTGGCCCTGACGGGTCGGCTCGACGCGATAGGCGACGCGCTTGACCGGCGAATACAGGGCATCGACGGCGATCAGGCCGATCGGCGCGTCCTCGGGGCGGTTATGCTCCGACGCGACATAGCCCTTGCCGTTCTGGACGGTCAGTTCCATGCGCACCGAGGCACCGTCGTCCAGCGTGCAGATCACGTGGTCGGGGTTCAGAACCTCGATGTCGGCGGGCACGTCGATCTGGCCGGCGGTCACGGGCCCGGGGCCGGTGGCACGCAGGGTCATGCGCTTGGGGCCCTCGGCGTGCATGCGCAGCGCCAGTTGCTTGATGTTCAGCACGATGTCGACGACGTCCTCGCGCACGCCTTCCAGCGACGAGAATTCATGCACGACGCCGTCGATCTGGATGGCGGTCACTGCGGCGCCTTGCAGCGAAGACAGAAGCACGCGACGCAGCGCGTTGCCGAGCGTGACGCCGAAACCGCGTTCGAGGGGCTCGGCGACAAGGCGCGCCTTGCGCTGGGCGTCGGAGCCGAGTTCGATCTGCGGCTTCTCGGGACGGATCAGCTCTTGCCAGTTACGTTCGATCATGGGTGTCCCTTGGGTACGGAGGTCGCCGGCCCCTCGCTCCTCGTCAGGTGCGTCCAGGGCCGGCGGAAGATGGGTCGGCGTAGGCGGGTGTCTTAGACGCGACGGCGCTTGGGCGGACGGCAGCCGTTGTGCGGCATCGGCGTGACGTCGCGGATCGTGGTGATGGTCAGGCCGACCGACTGCAGGGCGCGGAGCGCGGACTCACGGCCGGAACCCGGACCCGAGACGTTGACTTCAAGCGTCTTGACGCCGTGTTCCTGGGCCTTCTTGCCGGCGTCTTCGGCGGCCATCTGGGCGGCATAAGGGGTCGATTTGCGCGAACCCTTGAAGCCCATGTGTCCGGCCGACGACCACGAGATCGCGTTGCCCTGGGCATCGGTGATCGTGATCATGGTGTTGTTGAAGGACGCGTTCACGTGGGCGACGCCCGAGGTGATGTTCTTGCGCTCGCGCTTCTTTACGCGACCCGGTTCCTTGGCCATGTGTCTGTCTTACTTCTTCTTGCCGGCGATCGGCTTGGCGGGACCCTTGCGGGTGCGGGCGTTGGTGTGGGTGCGCTGGCCGCGGACCGGCAGACCCTTGCGGTGACGCAGGCCGCGGTAGCAGGCCAGGTCCATCAGACGCTTGATGTTCATCGACGTCTCACGGCGCAGGTCACCCTCGACGGTGTGATCCTTGTCGATCGTCTCGCGGATCTGCAGGACTTCGGCGTCGGTCAGTTGGTTCACGCGGCGGGCGGACTCGATGCCCACCTTGCCCACGATGTCCTTGGCGGCGGCCGGGCCGATGCCATGGATATACTGCAGCGCGATTTCGACGCGCTTGTTGGTCGGAATATTGACGCCAGCGATACGGGCCACGAAGCTCTCCAGATACGCGCAAACCGGACGCAAACAACGCTCCGGTCAACAGACCAGGAGCGTGGCGCCCTTCGCGGGAAGCGCGCCTTATACCGATGATTCAGATTAGGTCAACGGCTGACGGTGTCTTCAGGCGAAACACCCTGCTCCCAGGGGAATGAAACAGTGATGCGCTCTCTAGCGCCGTCCTGGACCACGCCGTTTA
The DNA here is from genome assembly GCF_027912515.1 of Brevundimonas sp. NIBR10. NCBI lineage: Bacteria > Pseudomonadati > Pseudomonadota > Alphaproteobacteria > Caulobacterales > Caulobacteraceae > Brevundimonas > Brevundimonas sp. NIBR10. The sequence goes on along the minus strand of NZ_CP115464.1, from coordinate 1,805,911 downwards.
CGACCCGGGGCCGGACACGCATGTATTGCGCCGCCCGGACAGCCGCACGACCAAAGCCCCAGCCCGCAGGGCGCTCGGACTCGTCCCGGCAATGGGTCACCGTCGTGTCGCGATTGATCCGGCACAGAATGACGGCCTGCCCGCTGATCCTCCGTCGCTGCGCGCGGCTCGGAAACAGCTGATGTCTTTCCGCCCGGGTCAGCTCACGAATCCAGCGCAGGCCAGATGATCCCGCGCCCGCGCCAACCCCGTCGCCCGTACCTGTCCCGCTTCCACCCAGGCCGGTCCCCGTTCCCTGCCCCTGGCCGACCGCAGCGCCGGCACCTTCAGTAGCGCCAGCAATCACGCTGATGCTCGCTTCGGGCTGGGTCGATGCGCTGTCGGTCAAGCTCGGTGTGGAAATCGAGGCCGACCCCACAATGAGGGGCTGCGGGAGCAGCGTCGGTTCCAGCGGGGCGTGGAAGGCGTCGGGGAAGGGCTTCATGACGACGGGCGGCCGGTGGACGACCGACGGAGCGGCTGCGGCCTCGCCGCCGGATCCGCTTGAGCCCGCAGGCGGAGAGCCGGGGAACAGGGTCACGTCGATCGGTGGGCTCGGCTCGAAGAGTTGCACGTCCCGGGTCAGGGTCAGCCACCACAGGACCAGGATGTGGGCGATGAGCACCACGACAAAGGCCGTCGTCCGCCTTGATCGCTCGTCCCGCGTCCGCATCGCCCGGCCCCGCCCTTCTCAGACGCGAACGATCCGCCCGAACCGGAACAATTGCAACCGGGACGTCAGCCGACGGCCGGGCTGGTGTCCGGACGCCGTCCACCCAGGTTGAACTGGATGCCCAGCGGCATCTCGGCACCCGAGACCGGCCGGCCCTGACGCGTCGGTGGCGCAAAACGGAAACGGTCGATGGCAATCCGCACCGCAGCCTCGCCGAAACCCATCCCCGACGGCGTCTCGTTGACGACGCGACAGTTCTCCAGCCGGGAATCCAGCCGGATCACGCAACGCAGCGCCACCATCCCGTCGATCCGTGCCCGACGCGCGGCGACCGGCGCAGCGTCGGCGATCTGGCGCGACGTCGGCCCGGCGATGAAGCGAGGCGGCGTGCCGCCCGAACCCGGCCCATCGCCTTCACCGTTACCGGTCCCGCTGCCCGTCCCCTGCCCGCCCTGGCCGAAGCCGGGCGTCGGTGTGGCCACGGGGGCGACTCCGACGACCAGTGCGGGCGCGGGGGCCTGGATCACCGGTGCCGGCAGTTCGGGCTCGACGGGACGCGGCCGCGGCGGCGTATGGATGCGAGACGGTGCCGCCGGGGCTCCGCCGCCCGAGACCGGTGCGGGAGGTTCAGGCGTCGGGGGTGGCGGAGGTGGCGGATCGGCCGGCCGGAACATCTCCACCTCGATTGGGGGCAAGGACACCATGGGCGGCCCGTCCGTGCTCGTGGACAGCGCAAGGAACAGGCCACCATGCAACACGGCGACGCCCGCAGCCACGGCAAGCCTCTGTCCCTGTTTGCGGGAAAAATGCGGCCTGATCGTCGTCACCTGCGTAGGGTCGCCCTGTCGAACCGTTACGGTCCATTCAAGCGCACTCTAACGCACGATGCGGATGAACGTGGCGTGACGCGCAGCGCTCACCCGTGCCAGTCGGCCTCCGCGCCGATCGGGCTGCCGGGGGGTGTCGGCGGGGCGTGGTGGCGGTCTTCCAGCATCTGGTCCAGACGGTCGCGGTCGCCGATCAGGGCGCCCAGCCAGCGGTCGTGAGCCCGCTGGACCGGGTCGGTAGCGCGCGAGGCCTTCAGCCGCGTCGCCAAGGCCTGGAGCCGCTCGTCGATGACGGCCGCCGAGGTGCTCGACAGGTCGTCACCGCGCAACAACCCTGCCAGGGTCAGCACATATTGCGCCTGAACTCGCCGCGCCGGTTCGGCCAGCCTCCCTGTTGCAGGGGCGAAGGCGGCGGCGGTGACGGCGTCGATCGTCTCGGTCAGGCTGAGTTGGGTCGGATCGCGGCGCGCGGCGTCGCTCAGCCGGTTGACCCGCGCCGGGGCGAACAGGGCGGTCAGCGTCACATCTGCCGCGACATCGGCCGCCACGCCCGGATCGAAGACTCGCCCTTCAAGCCCCTTGAACACCTCGATGTCGTTCTGGGGGTCGCCGTCGCCGGATTGCTGGGCGTTGAGCAGGGCGATCAAGGGCTCGGGCAGGTCGAGTTCGGCGGGGCTCAGGGTCGCGGTCAGGGCCGCCAGAGCCGCGCGCTGGGTCGCGGCCGGGACAGCCATCGCCGCCTCTCGTCCGTCACCCGAGACCGGATAGCCATAGTCGATCCCGCCGACCAGCTTGGACACGGCGTCCACCTGATAGCGATGGTAAAGATAGATCGGCACCAGCCGCCGCCTCAGATCGTTGACCGCCGACCCGTCCGGCAGATTGCCGAGGCCGAACCGATCGAGAGCGATCCGCCGGATCCGCATCAGGTGACCCAGCTCCTCGACCGGGTCGGCCCCATTGTCCCACAGACTGCCCCAGGGCTGGGCGTCGCCGCCGATCCGGGCATCGGGGTCCGACACGAATCGCAGCCGCACCACCCCGGCCTCAAGCGCCGCCGCCCGGACATCGGGAGGCGCGTCGCTATAGAGCTGGTCGATGGCGAACCGGTCCCAGTCGCCCATCCCGACCGCGTAGGCGTCCGAGAAATCCAGTTGATCCTCCGGCCCGATGGCGATCACCGGCACCGGATAGTCCATCACCGAGGTCCGACCCTGGGTGCTGCCGGCGAAATTGTGCAACAGGCCGATGGCGTGGCCGACCTCATGCGCCGACAGCTGGCGGATGCGGGCCAGGCCGATCTGGACTGGGTCGTTAGGTCCGCCGTCGCCGGTGCCCGCAGCCCCCAACAGTCCCTCGAAGATCAAGATGTCTTGCCGGATACGGAGCGAGCCCAGCAGCACCGAGCCCTTGACGATCTCGCCCGTGCGCGGATCCACCACGCTCTGGCCATAGGACCAGCTGCGGGTGGCTCGATTGACCCAGTTGATGACGTTGTAGCGGGCGTCCAGAGGATCGACGCCCTCGGGCAGGACCTCGACCCGATAGGCGTCGATGAAGCCCGCGCGGTCAAAGGCGTCGGCCCACCACTGCGCGCCCTCGACGAGGGCCGTCCGCACCGGCTCGGGTGCCGCGCGATCGACGTAGAAGACGATCGGTTCCTTGACCGTCGAACGGGCCGCCGTCGGATCGGTCTTCTCCAGCCGGAACCGGTTGGCGAACCGCCGGACCATGGCTTCATCCAGCGGCGCGGAATAGTCGGTGACCAGGGTCGAGATCGCGCCCGTGCGCGGATCGAACGGCCGGGGCACGAACCCCGGCTCGGGCAATTTGATGAAGCTGTGGCGCACCGTGAACGTTACCAGCCGCGCGTCCGGTGCGATCTGGCGAAGATCGGTCCCCGGCGCATCGACCGCAAAGGTCAGACGCGCCTCCATCTCCAGGTTCTCAGGAAAGGCCCGGGCCTGGGAGGCATCGACCAGGGTCAGGTCGGCGACCGGCTTCAGCGTCCCCTGCCCCGCGCTTTTCAGCTGTTCGGCGATCCCCATGGCGTCGCGGGTCAGGAAGCCGGTGATGTCGATCAGCACCGAGCCGTCATCGTTTTCCGCCACGAGCTCGCCCGCCCAGACGGTGGACCCGACGAAGGCATCGCGCGCCGCCGCCTGCTCGTCGATGCTGCCGGCTGGGGCCGCATATCTCGGGTTCTCGAACTCGGCGACGATCCGCCGTCCGATCCGTCGGAAAGCCAGGATGTTGGTCGCCCCGATCTGGGCCCGATCCAGCCCGGTATTGGCCGACCCCACCCCGGTCCGCAGCGCCGTGTGGTGGATGATCCGCAGCATCACCCCGTCCGCCCCCGCGGCCGGTAGCTGGACCAGCACCTTGCCCTTGTCCGCATCGATGAAGATCGGGGCCAGGCCGTCCTGGCGCGTCAGACCCTCGATGGTTTCGGCATAAGTCGCGGGATCGTCTGCGGCGTGAACGAAGGACGCGGGTGCCGAAAGAGCCAGCACCAGAGCGATCGCCGTCGCTGCTTTACCGACCCTGAACGCCATGCCTGATCCCTCTACGCTGCGGTGCGATAGGAGGGTCAATGGAGGGGGTGAGTCAACGCCCTCCTCCCAGTTCGCCGCTCGGCGAGCCGGAAGGAAAAATCTACCCCAGCGCCTTGTCGATCTCGGCGGCGACAGCGTCGATCGCACCCATGCCGTCGATCTCGGTCAGCAGACCCTTGTCGGCATAATAGGGCAGCAGGGGCGCGGTGTTGCGGTTGTAGGCGTCCAGCCGGACCTTGAAGCTGTCCGGATTGTCGTCCGGGCGGCCCTGCTCGGCGAACCGCCTGGCGACGCGCTCCAGAAGTTGCGTATCGTCGACCTTGAGGCGGACGACGGCATCGATCTTCTTGCCCAGCTTGGCCAGCATGGCGTCAAGCGCCTGGGCCTGGGCCAGGGTGCGGGGGAAGCCGTCGAAGATGGCGCCGCCGGCGTCTTCGGCTTCTTTCAGCCGGGCCTCGATCAGGGCGATGACGATGTCATCGGCGATCAGACCGCCTTCGGACATGATGGCCTGGCATTGCTTGCCCAGGTCCGAGCCCGACGCAATCGCCTCGCGCAGCATGTCGCCGGTCGACAGCTGGACCATGCCCCGCCCATCGACAAGCCGCTTGGCCTGGGTGCCTTTGCCCGCGGCAGGCGGTCCGAACAGGATCAGGTTCAAGGCCGCCCTCCCAAAGCGATCGTAACCGGGCTCAAGTAGCGCAAAGCGCTGTAGCCCAACAAGCCGGACTTAAGTCGCGCAAGGCGCTGAAGGCCCACTCATCATCGCCGTACGGGAGCAGGCGCACCGCGTCCACCCCGACCGCGCAGCTTGGCCTTCTTGATCAGGCCTTCGTACTGGTGGGCCAGCAGCTGCGACTGGATCTGTGCGACCGTGTCCATGGTCACCGACACGACGATCAGGATCGAGGTGCCACCGAACAGCAGGCTGGGTCCCATCTGCGCCGCGATGAACTCGGGGATCAGACAGACGGCGGTGATATAAGCGGCGCCGATCACCGTCAGACGGGTCAGCACGTAGTCCAGGTACTCGGCCGTCCGCTTGCCCGGACGGATGCCAGGCAGGAAACCGCCGTATTTCCGGAGGTTCTCGGCGGTGTCCTCGGGGTTGAAGGTGATCGAGGTGTAGAAGAAGCAGAAGAAGACGATCAACAGGCCATACAGCAGCATGAACAGCGGCTGGCCGTGCGTCAGCTGCCCCGTCACCATCGGGAGCCAGCTCAGCCACGTCGGCAGGTCGGCGTTGGCGGTCATGGTCGCAACGGTCGACGGCAGCATCAGCAGCGACGAGGCGAAGATCGGAGGTATCACACCTGCGGTATTGACCTTCAGCGGCAGGAACGAGCGTTCGCCGCCCGCCATCCGGTTGCCTTCCTGGCGCTTCGGATACTGGATCAGAAGCCGGCGCTGGGCCCGCTCCATGAACACGATGAAGACGACCGTGAAGATGCCCAGGGCAGCGATGAACAGCAGGGCGAAGGCCGAGAGCTGACCCTGCTGGGCCAGTCCGAACAGGCGCGCGATCGTGCCCGGCAGCACCGCCACGATACCCGCGAAGATGATCAGCGAGATGCCGTTGCCGATCCCGCGCGCCGTCACCTGCTCACCCAGCCACATCAGGAACATGGTGCCGCCGGTCAGGGCGACGACGGTGGTGGCGATGAAGAACAGGCCCGGCTGATCGACCAGGTTCGGCTGGGCATTCAGCCCCGCCGCGATACCCAGCGACTGGGCCAGCGCCAGGAACACCGTCAGATAGCGGGTGTACTGGTTCAGCTGCTTGCGGCCGCTTTCGCCGCCTTCCTTCTTCAGCTTCTCCCACGGCGGATACACCGTACCCATCAGCTGCACGATGATCGACGCCGAGATATAGGGGGTCACGTTCAGGGCGAAGACCGCCATCCGCTCCACGGCACCGCCCGAGAACATGTTGAACATGTCCAGGATGCCGCGCTGGCCGTCCGGGTTCTGGAAGAACTGCAGGAAGGCTTCGGAGTTGATCCCCGGGATCGGCACATAGGTGCCCAGTCGATAGACCAGCAGGGCCATCAGGGTGAAGAGCAGCCGCTTGTGCAGGTCGGTCGCTTTCGCGAACGAGCCCATGTTCATGTTGGCGGCAAGTTGTTCGGCGGCCGAAGCCATATGTCGTTACCCCGACTGATCAGAACGCGGCCAGGCGGCGTCGAATCCGCAGGCCGGAGTTCAGATAGGCGAAGGGCGGCCTCTTAGCGAGACCGCCCCTCAAGCTTTCTTGGATTAGGCCTTGGCGGCCGTACGGGTGGTGCGCGCCGAGATCTTGTTGGCGTCGCCACGCGGAGCCTTGGCGGGCGGAGCCTTGCCCTTGGCGGCGTTGCGCTTCTCGACGGCGGCAGCGGCCTTGGCCTCTGCGGCGATGCGCTGCTGGACGACGGTGCCACCGGCCGCTTCGATCGCCTTGATCGCGCCAGCCGAGGCCGACCAGACGACCAGGTTGACGGCCGACTTGAGTTCGCCGGTGCCCAGGATGCGGACGCCGTCCTTGACGCGGCGGATCACGCCGGCAGCGACCAGGGCGTCGCCCTTGATCTCACCCGAGGCGTCCAGCTTGCCGGCGTCGATGGCGTCTTGCAGGCGCCACAGGTTCAGTTCCGCCAGCTTCAGAGCGTTGGGATTGTTGAAGCCGCGCTTGGGCATGCGCATGTACAGCGGCATCTGGCCGCCTTCGAAGCCGCCGATGGCGACGCCCGAACGCGACTTCTGGCCCTTGACGCCACGACCGGCGGTCTTGCCCTTGCCCGAACCCGGGCCGCGGCCGACCCGCATGCGCTTCTTGTGCGCGCCTTCGTTGTCGCGAATTTCGTTCAGTTTCATGTGCCTGATCCTTTCGGGTGCTAGCGCCATCGCCCGGAGACGATGACTCGGCTGTTTAAACGCAGGTGGGAACGGCGAAATGAGCCGAACCCGGAACTTCAAGGTCGCGCGCTATAGCGGCTCCCCGGAATGCAGTAAAGGCGACTCTCGCGAGCCGCCCTCACCGAATGCCCTGGCCTCCCCTGTTGGAGAGGAAAAGGCTTACTTCTCGACGATCTCGGTCAGGTGGGCGACCTTGGCGATCATCCCGCGAACCGAGGGGGTGTCTTCCAGCGTGGACTCGCGGCCCATGCGGTTCAGACCCAGGCCCACCAGGGTGGCGCGCTGGTCGTTCTTGCGGCGGATCGGCGAACCGGTCTGCTTGACGGTGACGGTAGCCATAATCAGCCCTCCACGGCTTCGGCGGTCTCGACCGGGGTCGAGGCACCGTCGTTGCGGCGGCCCATCAGGTCGGCGACCTTCTTGCCACGCTTGGACGCGACCTGACGCGGCGACGACTGGACTTTCAGCGCCTCGAACGTCGCACGGATCATGTTGTAGGGGTTCGAAGAGCCCGTGGACTTGGCCACGACGTCATGGACGCCGAGGGTTTCCAGGACCGCGCGCATCGGACCACCCGCGATCACGCCGGTCCCGGGAGGGGCCGCACGCATCATGATCTTGCCAGCGCCCCAACGGCCGGCGCCGTCGTGGTGCAGGGTGCGGTTCTCGCGCAGCGGAACGCGGATCATCGTCTTCTTGGCTTCTTCGGTCGCCTTGCGGATGGCTTCCGGCACTTCACGCGCCTTGCCGTGACCGAAGCCGACGCGGCCCTTGCCGTCACCGACGACCATCAGGGCGGCGAAGCTGAAGCGACGGCCACCCTTCACGGTGGCGGCGACGCGGTTGATGTGGACCAGCTTTTCGACGATGTCCGAATCCGGACCGTCGACGGCGGGGCCATTGCGGTTGTCGCGACGGTTGCGGTCGTTGCCGCCGCCGGGTCCGCGTTGGGGTTGAGAGGCCATACTGACGATCCCTAGAAGTTCAGGCCGGCTTCACGCGCGGCTTCCGCCAGCGCCTTCACCCGTCCGTGATAGATATAGCCGCCGCGATCGAAGACGACGTCCGTGACGCCGGCCTTGATCGCACGTTCGGCGACCAGCTTGCCGATGGCGGCTGCGGTCTCGGCCTTGGCACCCTTGGCCAGACCGGCGCTCTCGCCTTCCAGCGAAGAGGCCGATGCGACCGTGACGCCCTTGAGGTCGTCGATGATCTGGGCCGAGATGTTCTTGTCCGAGCGGTGCACGGACAGACGCAGGCGACCGTTGCCCATCGCCTTGAGGCGACGGCGGTTGCGTTCGGTGCGGCGAGCGGCTTTTTGTTTGAGCGTGGTTGCCATGACCTACTTCTTCTTGCCTTCCTTGCGCCGGACCTTTTCGCCCGAGTAGCGCACGCCCTTGCCCTTGTAGGGTTCGGGGGGCCGGAGCTTGCGAATGTTGGCGGCCAGCTCGCCGACGACCTGCTTGTCGGCGCCGGAGATATTGATCTCGGTCTGCTTGGGCACAGCGAAGGTCACGCCTTCGGGGGCCTTGATGTCGACCTCGTGCGAGAAGCCGAGTTGCAGCGAAAGGTCGTTGCCCTTCAGCGCAGCGCGGTAACCGACGCCGACGAGTTCAAGCTTGCGCGTGAAGCCTTCGGTGACGCCGACGACCATGTTGTCGACCAGGGTCCGCGACAGGCCCCACATCGCGCTGGCGCGTTGCGAGTCGTTGCGGGCGACCAGGTTGATCTCGTCGTTCTCGAACTTGACTTCGATCTCTTCGGCCACGGTCCAGGAGCGTTCGCCCTTGGGTCCCTTGACGGTGACGGTCTGGCCGTCGAGCGTGATGGTCACGCCCTTCGGCACGGCGATTGTGCGTTTTCCGATACGGGACATCTTAGTAGACCCTGCAGAGGACTTCGCCGCCAACGTTGGCGTCGCGGGCGTTGGCGTCCGACATGACGCCCTTGGACGTCGAAAGGATCGAGATGCCCAGGCCGTTCTTGATCGGCTTCAGGTCGCCGATCGCCGAATAGACGCGGCGGCCCGGCTTGGACACGCGAGCGATCTCGGCGATGACGGGCTGGCCATCGAAATACTTGAGCTCGATCTCGAACTGCGGGAATTCACCGGGGTTCTGAACCAGCGAATAGCCACGGATGTAGCCTTCGTCCTGGAGCACGTCGAGGACGCGCTGGCGCAGGCGCGAAGCCGGCGTCAGAACCTTGGCCCGCTTGCGCATGTGCGCGTTGCGGATGCGAGCGATCATGTCGCTCAGGGGATCGTTGATCATCATGGTGTGTCGCTCCCCTTACCAGCTGGACTTGGTCAGGCCCGGGATCTGTCCCAGGTTGCCGAGTTCACGCAGGGCGATACGGCTCATCTTGAGCTTGCGATAGAAGGCCCGCGGACGGCCCGTCACTTCGCAGCGGTTGCGGATCCGGACGGCGGCCGAGTTACGCGGCAGCTCGGCCAGCTTCAGGCGGGCGTCGAAACGCTCTTCCAGAGGCAGGCTCTCGTCGTTGGCGGTCGCCTTGAGGGCGGCCCGCTTCGCGGCATACTTCGCAACCAGGGCCTTGACGGCTTCGTTGCGGTTTACGGCGCTTTTCTTTGCCATTGTGCTTTTCCCTTCCCGCTCAGTTCTTCACGAACGGGAACTTGAACTCGGTCAGAAGCGCGCGTGCCTCGTCGTCGGTCCTGGCCGTGGTGCAGACGATGATGTCCATGCCCCACATCTGGTCGATCTGGTCGTAGTTGATCTCCGGGAACACGATGTGTTCCTTGAGGCCCATGGCGTAGTTGCCGCGACCGTCGAACGACGTCGGCTTCAGGCCACGGAAGTCCTTCACGCGCGGCAGGGCGATCGTGATCAGACGGTCGAGGAACTCGTACATCTGGTCGCCGCGCAGGGTGACCTTGCCGCCGATGATCATGCCTTCGCGCAGCTTGAAGCCGGCGATGGAGTTGCGGGCCTTGGTCGGAACCGCCTTCTGGCCGGCGATCTGCGTCAGATCCTTGAGGGCCGCATTGGCCTTCTTCGAATCCGCCACGGCTTCGCCGATACCCATGTTCAGCACGATCTTGTCGAGCTTGGGCAGTTGCATCGGGTTCGTGTAACCGAACTTCTCGGTCATCACGGCGCGGATGCGGCTGTTGTAATCGTCCTTGAGACGAGGGGTGTATGCGGTCTCGGCCATCAGATGACGTCTCCAGTCGTCTTGGCGAACCGGACCTTCTTGTCGCCCTCGACGCGGAAGCCGACGCGGGTCGCCTTGCCGTTGGCGTCGGCGATCGCGACGTTCGACAGGTGAAGCGAGGCTTCCTTGTTCTTGATGCCGCCCTGCGGGTCGCCTTGCGACGGACGCGTGTGACGCTGCACCATGTTCACGCCCTGAACCAGGACGCGGTTTTCGGTCGGCAGGACCTTGGTGACCGAGCCGGTGCGGCCCTTGTCTTTACCTGCCAGGACGACGACGCGGTCGCCCTTCTTGATCTTGGCGGCCATGACTACAGGACCTCCGGAGCCAGCGAGATGATCTTCATGTGGTTCTTGGCGCGCAGTTCACGGGGAACAGGGCCAAAGATCCGCGTGCCGACCGGCTCGTTCTGCTTGTTGACGATGACGGCGGCGGACTTGTCGAAGCGAATGACGGAACCGTCCTTGCGCTGGATGTCCTTGGCGGTGCGAACGACGATGGCGCGAACGACCTCGCCTTTCTTCACGCGGCCGCGCGGGATCGCTTCCTTCACCGAAGCGACGATGGTGTCTCCGACCGAGGCGTAGCGACGCTTAGCGCCGCCGAGCACCTTGATGCACATGACCCGGCGGGCGCCCGAATTGTCGGCCACTTCCAGGTTAGTTTGCATCTGGATCATAGTGTCAGATCCTTCTGATTACGACGCCGAGGCCGGGGTGTCCTTCGAGAGGACCTCCCAGCGCTTCAGCTTGGACTTGGGAGCACACTCGCGAATGCGGGCGACGTCGCCTTCCTTGAAGGCGTTCGCTTCGTCGTGGGCGTGGTATTTCTTGGACAGGCGCACGATCTTTTTCATGACCGGGTGCAGCAGCGTGCGTTGGACGACGACGACGACGGTCTTGTCGCCCTTGTCGGACACAACCACACCTTCCAGGATACGTTTGGGCATGGTGTTTCCTTACGAAGCCGAACGCTTCTCACGCAGAAGCGTGGAGATGCGGGCGATGTCTTTGCGGACTTCACCGACGCGGTGAGTCTTTTCCATCTGGCCGGTGGCGGCCTGGAAGCGCAGGTTGAATTGCTCTTTCTTCAGCGAGAGCAGCTGGTCGCCCAGCTGGTCCGGCGTCTGCGAGCGCAGATCAGCGATCTTGGTCATCAGGCGACGTGCTCCACGTGAGCGATACCGGCGTCCAGGCGGGTGACCACCTTGGTGCGGACCGGCAGCTTGGCGGCACCCAGACGCAGGGCCTCGCGGGCCACGTCGTCGGCGACGCCGTCGATTTCAAACAGGATCCGGCCGGGGTGGCAGCGCGCCGCCCAGTGATCCACCGCGCCCTTGCCCTTGCCCATGCGGACTTCGGCAGGCTTGCCCGAGACCGGCAGGTCCGGGAAGATGCGGATCCAGACACGGCCCTGGCGCTTCATCTGACGGGTGATCGCGCGGCGGGCCGCCTCGATCTGACGCGCCGTGATGCGTTCCGGCTCCAGCGTCTTCAGGCCATAGGACCCGAAGTTCAGCGAGAAGCCACCCTTGGCGGCACCGTGGATACGGCCCTTGAAGGCCTTGCGGTATTGAGTTTTCTTCGGTTGCAGCATGACTTAGCCCTCACGCCCACGACGCTGACCACGGTCGTTACGACCACCGCGATCACCACCACGGCCTTCGTTCGACGACGGACCGGCGGCTTCCAGAGCCCAACGCTTGTCCTGCGCCATCGGATCATGTTCCAGGACTTCACCCTTGAAGACCCAGACCTTCACACCGATGATGCCGTAGGTCGTCTTGGCCTCGATGAAGCCGTAGTCGATGTCGGCGCGCAGGGTGTGCAACGGCACGCGACCTTCGCGATACCATTCCATCCGGGCGATTTCGGCACCGCCGAGGCGACCCGAGACGTTGATCCGGACGCCCTTGGCACCCAGGCGCATGGCGGCCTGCATCGAACGCTTCATGGCGCGACGGAAGGCGATCCGGCGTTCCAACTGCTGCGCGATGTTCTCGGCGATCAGCTGGGCGTCGGTCTCGGGCTTGCGCACTTCGACGATGTTCAGGTGAACTTCGCCTTCGGTGCGGGCCGAGATGTCCTTGCGGAGCTTCTCGATGTCGGCGCCCTTCTTGCCGATCACGACACCCGGACGGGCGGCATAGATCGTCACACGGCACTTCTTGTGCGGACGCTCGATGATGATGCGCGAGACGCCGGCGGCGTTCAGGCGCTCACGCAGCCAGGTGCGCAGCTTGATGTCCTGGTGCAGCAGGCGAGCGTAGGACGGGCCGTCGGCGAACCAGCGGCTGTCCCAGGTACGGTTCACGCCGAGGCGGAAACCGATCGGATTGATTTTCTGACCCATCAGGCGGCCTCGCCGGCTTCACGGACCACGATGGTGATCTCGCTGAACGGTTTCAGGATACGCGACGAGCGACCACGAGCACGGCTCGCGAAACGCTTCATCACCAGGTTCTTGCCCACGAAGGCCTCGGCGACGACGAGGTTGTCGATGTCGAGGTTGTGGTTGTTCTCGGCGTTCGACACGGCCGAATACAGGACCTTGCGGACGTCGTCAGAGATGCGCTTGCGGCTGAATTCCAGCTCGTTCAGCGCCTTCTGGACCGGCAGGCCGCGGATCGAGGCGGCGACCAGGTTCAGCTTCTGGGGGCTGATGCGAACGTTGACCAGCTTGGCGCGGGCCTCCGTTGCGCCGACGCGGCGGGTGTTGTTGGTCTTGGGCATGACTACTTCCGCTTCGCTTTCTTGTCCGCGGCGTGGCCGGGGAACGAACGGGTGGGCGAGAACTCGCCCAGTTTCATGCCGACCATGTCCTCGTTCACGTGCACGGGGACGTGCTTGTGACCGTTATGGACACCGAACGTCAGACCGACGAACTGCGGCAGGATGGTGGAGCGGCGCGACCAAGTCTTGATCACGTCCTTGCGGCCCGACGTCTGAACGGCGTCGGCCTTCTTGAGCAGATACCCGTCGACGAACGGGCCTTTCCAGGAGGAGCGGGCCATCTTTAGCGAGCCTTCTTAACGTGGCGGGTACGGATGATGAACTTGTCCGTCGCCTTGTTCTTGCGGGTACGGGTGCCTTTGGTGTCCTTACCCCACGGCGTGACGGGGGTGCGGCCACCGGAGGTGCGGCCTTCGCCGCCACCGTGCGGGTGATCGACCGGGTTCATGGCGACGCCGCGAACGTGCGGGCGGAAGCCCATGTGACGGACGCGACCGGCCTTGCCCAGGTTCTGGTTCATGTGGTCGGCGTTCGAAACGGCGCCCACCGTGGCCATGCAGCCGTCCAGGACCATGCGCAGTTCGCCCGAGCCGAGACGGATCTGGGCGTAGCCCTGATCGCGACCGACCAGCTGGGCGTAGGCACCGGCCGAACGGGCCAGCTGAGCGCCCTTGCCCGGCTTCATCTCGACGCAGTGGATGATCGTTCCGACCGGCATGGAGCGCAGCGGCATGGCGTTGCCCGGCTTCACGTCGGTCTTCTCGCCGGCCACGATCGTGTCGCCCGCCTTCAGGCGTTGCGGCGCGACGATGTAGGCCTTTTCGCCGTCCTCATAGGTGATGAGGGCGATGAAGGCGGTCCGGTTCGGATCGTACTCCAGGCGCTCGACCGTCGCGGTCATGAACTTGCGACGCTTGAAGTCGATCTTGCGATACAGGCGCTTGGCGCCGCCGCCGCGGAAGCGGACGGCGATGCGACCGCCCTGACCACGTCCGCCCGACTTGGTCAGGCCTTCGGTCAGCGACTTCTCGGGACGGCCCTTGAAGAGCTCCGAGCGGTCGATCAGCACCAGGGCGCGACGGCCCGGCGATGTCGGATTGTATGTTTTCAAGGCCATCTGTTTAGAGCCCCGTCGTGACGTCGATCGACTGGCCTTCGGCCAGGGTCACGATCGCTTTTTTGATGTCGACCCGACGGCCCATGATGCCGCGGAAGCGCTTGGTCTTGCCCTTGGTCACCAGAGTGTTGACCTTCAGGACGTTGACCTTGAACAGGCTTTCGACCGCAGCGGCGATTTCGTCCTTGGTGGACGTGCCGGCGACGCGGAAGACGACCTTGTTCTGCTCCGACAGGATCGTGGCTTTCTCGGTGATCACCGGGGCCAGGATGGTGTCGTAGTGTTTGGCGGTGGGAGCGGCGGCCATTACGCGGCTTCCTTCTGGGCTTGCTCGCGACGCGAGGGCTTGTAGTCGGCGTAGGTCGCCTCGATCGCCTCGACGGCCGACTTCGACAACACCAGGGTGTCGGCGCGCAGGATGTCATAGACGTTCAGGCCGGCGTTCGGCAGGACGTTGATGTGCGGAATGTTCCGCGACGCCAGGGCGAAGTTGGTGTCGACTTCGGGGCCGGCGATGATCAGCGTCTTGGTCCAGCCGAGCTTGCCGAAGGTGTCGCGCAGGGCCGAGGTCTTGACCGCGTCCAGCGACAGGCTGTCGACGACGACGAGGCCGCCCGACTTCACCTTGGACGACAGGGCGTGACGCAGGGCCAAGGCGCGGACCTTCTTGGGAAGATCAAAGCCGTGATCGCGAACGACCGGGCCGAAAGCGCGCGAACCACCGACGAACTGCGGGGCACGGCGCGAACCGTGACGAGCGCCGCCGGTGCCCTTTTGCTTGTACATCTTCTTGCCGGTGCGAGAATTCTCGTTCCGGGTCTGGACCTTGTGGGTACCGGCGCGGCGTTTGGCCAGTTGCCAGTTGACGTAGCGGGCCAGCAGGTCGCCGCGGATGTCGGTGATGCCGAAAACGACATCGGACAGTTCCACGTCACCAGCGGCAGCGCCGTCGAGTTTGATGACTGAGAGTTTCATTACGCTTCACCGCCTTCGGCTGCTTCAGCGGCCGGAGCCTCTTCAGCGGGGGTTTCGGCGGCGGCCGGAGCAGCAGCGGCACCCTTGGTCTTGAACGAACCGGGGAACGGCAGGTCGGCGAACGGCTTCTTGTGCGCATCGCGGACCTTGACCCACGACCCTTCGTGGCCGGGGACAGCGCCCTTGACCAGGATCAGGCCGCGCTCGGCGTCGACACGGACGACCGTCAGGTTCTGGGTGGTGATCGTCTCGTTACCGAGCTGACCCGCCATCTTCTTGCCCTTGAAGGTCTTGCCGGGGTCTTGGCGTTGGCCGGTCGAACCCAGCGAACGGTGCGAGACCGAGACGCCGTGGGTGGCCCGCAGACCGCCGAAGTTCCAGCGCTTCATACCGCCGGCGAAGCCCTTGCCGATCGTCTCGCCCTGGATGTCGACCTTCTGGCCGGCGACGAAGTGGTCGGCCGTCAGGGTCGAACCGACGTCGATCATCGCGTTTTCCGACACGCGGAACTCGGTGACGACATGCTTGGGCTCGACTTCCGCGTTCGCGAAGGTCGTGCGTTGAGCCTTGTTGGTGTTCCTTGCCTTCTTGGCCCCGGCACCCAGCTGCAGGGCGACATAGCCGTCCCGCTCCTGAGTGCGTTGGCCGACGACCTGACAGTCGTCGAGCTGGAGCACAGTGACCGGAACGTGCGCGCCGTCATCGGCGAACACGCGGGTCATGCCCAGCTTCTTGGCGATCACGCCCGTGCGCATCGGATCCCGCCTCTTTCTTCGTTAAATCTTGATCTCGACGTCCACACCGGCGGACAGGTCGAGCTTCATGAGCGCGTCCACGGTCTGCGGGGTGGGGTCGACGATGTCGAGGACACGCTTGTGCGTGCGGATTTCAAACTGCTCGCGCGACTTCTTGTCGACGTGCGGCGAGCGGTTCACGGTGAACTTTTCGATCAGGGTGGGCAGCGGAATCGGACCGCGAACGGTCGCGCCGGTGCGCTTGGCCGTGTTGACGATTTCACGCGTCGAAAAGTCGAGGACGCGGTGATCGAAGGCCTTCAGCCTGATGCGGATGCTTTGATCCATATCGGTTGTATTTCCCAAGCAGGCGAACCTGCGTCCCTGTGAACCATTTCAAAGACCGAAGCCTTCAGGGGAAACCCCATCAGGGACGCACGTTTCGCAAAAACGATCGGCCCACGCAGTTCCCCGCGAAGGCCGTTGAAGTCCTAAGTCGCTACAAAGAACGGTAACTCAGGTCGTTCCTGCGAACCGCGTCTGCAGATTGCTCTGCACAGCCGGTCCAACAAGAGTTGGCGCTTATGACGATTGAGTCCCGTTTCGTCAAGCGGCGAAACTGAGGCGGGGTCGGGATTCTGACTCCTCCCCCTGCCCGGCTCTCCCTATCGCACCAGCCGCTTCGTCCCCGCGTCCCAGCGCAGGCTCACGCCCGTGCAGACCTTGCCGTACTCGCAGTCGGGCGCGTCGATCAGCCGGGCCGGCGTCGGCGCGACGTCGATGTTCACCCAGCGGCCGGGCGCGCCCTGATAGGCCATCACCGCGGGCCCTCCCCGCCCGTTCGGTCCATGACCCGGGCCGTCGGAGACCCAGACCTGGAAGCTGTATCCCTGTGAGTCGCCTGTGCAACTCGCGGGTGGTCCGATGACCCAGTCGCGGACGCCGTCACCGTTCAGGTCGGGAATTTCGCTGAGCGAGGGATAGACGAACATCGTCAGCGCCTCGTCCTCGGCGCTGGGGCAGACCTTCCGGCCCGCGGTGCGCAACTCCGACAGGGCTGCCGGAACCCAGTCCGGACCGTCCTCGCTGTCGTCCACGTCCACCGGCGACTGGCCGGCGCCGAGCAGGATGTGATTGCCGTCGCTTGACGGCCGCTCGACCAGCGCGCCCGCGCGCGGGTCCCAACCCCAGGCCAGGCGGCAGTCTTCGCGCGTGTCCTCGCAGTTCAGGTGGTGGAAGGACGATTCGACCCGGACCTCGCCGTTCACCTCGCGGATATCGAGGGTGCCGCCCTGGCGATCAAAGGCCCGGACGAAGCCATAGGCATGGACGCCGCCCTCGACATCGGTGACCGGGCCGTCCGCATACGCGGTGCTGACATAGAGGGTGCGCGCGCATCCCCCGGTCCCGCAGAACTGGCTCGAGTCGGGCCAGTTGATCAGCCAATCGGCATGGCCGTCCTTGCTGATGTCGACCGGGACCAGCACCCCCTCGGGCACCTCCGTTACCAGCGCGGGCCGATTCGTCGGGTCATCGCGGTCGAGGTAGAAGCTGTTGATCTCGTTCAGTACGAACCAGGTCAGGCCCTCCGGCGGCTTGGAAGGCGGTGCCTGGGTTGTGGCGGCGGCACCGGCGGCCGAGATCAGGGACACGGCGGCCAGCGAGGCCGCGAACAGTCGAGACATACGAAAAAGGTCCTGACCGGAAATGCCCAGTCAGGACCCATGGTGACGGTTTTGCCCGTCTTATCCACCTCTCCGATCCTGACGGATCGGCGGCGTGTGATTCCTTCAGGAGCCGACCCGGACCCGGCCCGAGCCGACCGAGTTCTGGGACACAGAACCGGCGACCGATCCGGCGCGGACGTCTCCCGATCCCATGATGCTGGAATCGATGCTGGCGACGCGGCCCCGCACGATGACACTGCCCGAGCCGGCGATACTGGCGTCCAGCCGACCGGCGTCGCCGCGAACGACCACGTCGCCCGATCCGGCGATGCTGGCGTCCACGGGCCCATCGACCTGGCGGGCCGTCACGCTGCCGGACCCGGCGATCGCCACCTCGAGCGAGCGCGTCGCCCCGGCCGAGACCCGTCCCGATCCGGCGAGCGAGACGTCAAGGCTGCCTGCGTCGCCTGCCCAGACGTCGCCCGATCCGGCGAGGGACACGTCGAGCTCACCGCTGGTGTTGGCCACGGTCCAATCGCCGCATCCCGAGTTGGACAGAGAGATGGATGTGGCACCCCGTCCGACGGCACCGAAGACGGCCGAACCATCACTGACCGACACCTCGACCTGGCGGGGCGTACGCACCACGATCAGCGGCGCTGCGCTGACCTGGACCCGTCCGTGGTTCCTGACCTCGACCGAAGACGTCTGGCCCGGCTGGCCACCGGGACCGCCGGCGCCGCCCTCGCAGTTCCGCACGGCATTTCTGCCCAGCTCGCCGTCGATACGGATCTCGTCGCCGCGGCGGGTCACGGTCGGGCGCGGCAGGCCTGCCGTGCCGCCCTCGATCTCGACCGCGACGTCGGTGCGGTCCTCGACGATGACGACCATCCGGGCCACGGCGTGGCGCACTTGGACCTCGGGAACTTCCTTGGCGCTGGCGGGCGGCGCGACGGCTATCAGCCCCAGGGCGGCGATGGATGCGGCGGTGGCGACGACGGCGAAATTCATGGCGGTTTCCTCTCCGGCTCTGAGGAGAAAATGCGCGCAGGCACCGCCCAAGTCATTTTAACTCGACGTCATGACCTCGATTTAATGTCGGCGTTCGCCGCGCCGCCCTTTCGCGATTTCGCAGTCTTTGCCGCCGCCTTGCGCAGCGCGACATCGATGGCCTCGCGGGCCCAGCGAACGGCCTCGTCCGGATCATCGACCGCGCTTTCAGGCAGGCTCCAGTAACCCAGGCCCATCACCGCCCCGTCCTTGCCGGGATAGGTGAACTGACGCGACCCTGCGGCCTCCAACGCCGGTACGGTCGTCTCGTCCGCCTTGAGCCAGATCAGGCCGTCGTCCAGCAGGGCGAAGATCAAGCCGTGCGAATAGACCGCCCCGGCCCCGAACATCCGCTTGAACTCCAGCGGACCGAGACCCGCCAGGTGCTCACGCACCCATTCCTCGAAATCGGGATCGCGCGCGGCCACGGGGTCAGGCGTCCAGCGCAGCGGCCGGGATGATCGTCACGCTCTCGCCGCAGCCGCAGGCGTCGGTCTGGTTCGGATTGCGGAACACGAATTTGGACGCCAGCTTGGTCGTCTCGTAGTCGATCTCGGACCCGATCAGGAACAGGATCGCCTTGGGGTCGATCAGGATGGTGACCCCCTTGTCCTCCACCACCTCGTCCATCGGCTCGATCGTCTCGGCATAGGCGAAGGTATATTCCTGACCCGCGCAGCCGCCGTTCTTCACCCCGACGCGCAGGGCGATGTAGGGCTTGTCCGCGTTGGTCATGATCTCCTGCACGCGCTCTGCGGCAGCGTCGGTCAGGGTCACGGCCTTGGGGCGGGGACGGCGGAGGCGGGTCGTGGTCTGGAGTTCGGTCATCGGCAGTGCCTCAGAACATGTTCAGGGCCAGCTTGGCCTCGTCGCTCATCTTGGAGGAGTCCCACGGCGGGTCGAACACCAGGTTGGCACGCGCCGACTTGACCGACGGCACCTTCATCACCGCGTCCTCGACCCAGCCCGGCATCTCGCCGGCGACGGGGCAACCGGGTGCCGTCAGAGTCATCTCGACGATCACGTCGCGGTCGTCGTTGACATCGACCTTGTAGATCAGGCCCAGCTCATAGATGTCGACCGGGATTTCCGGATCATAGACGGTCTTCAGCGCCTCGATCAGGTCGTCGGTCAGGGTATTGAGCTCGGCCTGCGACAGGGCGCTCGTCTGGGGCTCGTCCCAAGCGGCGGCGAAGGCGTCTGCGCCGGCAACGTCGGTCTTTGAAATCGTCTCGTCTGTCATCACACAAAGAACTCGCGCGCCCGGATCAGCGCATCCACGAAGGCGTCGGCGTCCTCCGTCGTATTATATAGGGCGAAGCTGGCGCGTGTGCTCGACGTCACGCCAAATCGCTTCGCCAGCGGCTCGCAGCAGTGGATCCCGGCCCGCACGGCGACACCATACCGGTCCATGATCTGGGCCAGGTCATGGGCGTGAACGCCCTCGACCGTAAAGGTGAACATCGCGCCCTTCCCATCCGCCGTGCCAAGCTCCCGCAACCAATTCAGGCCCTCGGTGCGGCTGCGGACGTGGTCGTACAAAGCGTGCTCATGCGCCGCGACCGCCACCCGGTCGAAGGCCGACAGCCACGTCAGCGCCGCCCCCAGACCGATCGCCTCCAGGATCGGTGGCGTCCCCGCCTCGAACCGGTGCGGCGGGGCGGCATAGGTGATCCGTTGCTTTTCGACAACGGCGATCATCTCGCCCCCGCCCTGATAGGGCGGCAGGCTCTCCAGCGCCTCGGCCGTGCCGTACAGCGCGCCGATCCCGGTCGGACCGAACAGCTTGTGCCCGGTCAAGACATACCAGTCGCAGCCGATCGCCTGCACGTCCGGCGAGGCGTGAACCGCCCCCTGGCACCCGTCGATCAGGACGCGGGCTCCGGCCGCATGGGCCAACCGCGTGATCTCCGCGACCGGATTGATTGTCCCCAGCACGTTCGACATATGGGTGACGGACACGACCCGGGTCTTCGGCCCCAGCATTTCGGCATAGGCCGCCATGTCCAGCGACCCGTCGTCCAGCACCGGGATCCATTTCAGCACTGCTCCATGCCGTTCGCGCAGGAAATGCCAGGGCACGATGTTGGAGTGGTGCTCCATCTCCGAGACGATGATCTCGTCGCCCGGCTGGATCGACAGGCCGATCCCGTTCGCGACCAGATTGATCGCCTCGGTGCCACCCTTGGTCCAGACGATGGTGTCGGGATGGGGCGCGTTCAGATACCGCGCCACGATTTCGCGCGCCGCCTCGAACGCCTCGGTCGCCTCGTTGGACAGGGTGTGCAGGCCGCGATGGACGTTGGCGTACGACCCCTCCATCTGCGCCACGAAGGCGTCGATCACCGCCTTCGGCTTCTGGGCCGAGGCGGCGTTGTCCAGATAGACCAGCGGCTTGCCGTTCACCGTCCGCGACAGGATCGGGAACTGGGCCCGCGCCGCATGGGGATCGAAGGTCTTGGTGATTAAAGCCGTTCCGTCAGCCATGACCGCACCACCTCCCGCGCCTGTTCGTGTTCGATCCGGTCGACGACCTCGATCAGGAAGGCCTGCGTCAGCAGGGCCCGCGCCTCGTCCACCGGAATGCCACGCTGCTGCATGTAGAACAGGGCGCTCTCGTCCAGATTGCCGACCGTATTGCCGTGCGCGCACTGGACGTCGTCGGCGTAGATGACCAGCTCAGGCTTGGCGTCCACCTCAGCCCGTTCGCCCAGGATCAGAGCGTGGTGCCCCATCCGCGCATCGGTCCCGTCCGCCCCGCGCTCGACCACGATCTTGCCCTGGAACACGCCGCGCGCGGCGTCGCGCACGACGCCCTTGGTCAGTTGCGAGGTCTCGCCGTTCAGCCCGCCGTGCGAGACCACACTGGTCAGGTCGGTGTGACGCGCGTCACCCAGCGCATAGAGGCCATCAAGGCGAACCTCGGCCGCCTCCCCGCCATGGGCCACGGTCGTCGCCTGACGCTGCAACTTGCCGCCCGTCGTCACCGTCGTCTGGCGATAGACCGCGCCCGGCGCGACCCTGACGTCGATGTCTGTGACCGAGATGGCCTCGGCCGGTTCCTCGACCAGCACGATGCGCGTGACCTCGGCCCCCGCCGCCACGTCGATGTCGATCCGGTTGTGGGCGACATAGTCCCCTGCGGCACCCTCATGGCTCTCCAGCAGCAGCAGCCTGGCCCCCGGCCGCGCGGCGATCTTCACCGAAGCGGTGTGGCCCGTTCCGACCGCCTCCGAAACGAACCTCAGCCGCAAGGTCTGCACCCCTGACGCGACGAAGGCCTCGGCCCCGACCGCTCGGCCGTTGCCGAACGCGATCTCGTCCCCGCCCAGCGCCTCGAACGGCCCGCCACCGGTGACGACCGCCTCGCCCGACGGCATCGGGGCTTCGCGCAGCACCCGGCGCAGGTCGGTGTATTTCCAAGCCTCGACCCGCCGCGACGGGAAGGTGGAAGCGTCGCGCAGGTTCAGTGCGGTCACGCCGCGACCGGCAGGTACTGATCGTACCCTTCCGCCTCCAGCTTCAGCGCCAGTTCAGGCCCGCCCGAGGCCACGATCCGGCCGGCGGCCAGCACATGGACCCGGTCGGGTTTGATGTAGTCCAGCAGCCGCTGATAGTGGGTGATCACCAGCATGGCGCGGTCGGGCGAGCGCAGGGCGTTCACCCCCTCCGACACGATCCGCAGGGCGTCGATATCGAGCCCGGAATCGGTCTCATCGAGGATCAGCAGCGACGGTTCCAGCAGGGCCATCTGCAGGATCTCCATCCGCTTCTTCTCACCGCCGGAGAAGCCGACGTTCAGCGGCCGCTTCAGCATGTCGAAGTCCATCTTCAGCGCGCTCGACGCCGCCTTGACCTGTTTCAGGAAGGCCGGAGCCGACACCTCCTCCTCCCCCCGCGCCCGCTTCTGCGCGTTCAGCGCCGTGCGCACGAAGGTCAGGGCCGGCACACCGGGAATCTCGATCGGATACTGGAACGACAGGAACACGCCCTTGGCCGCCCGCGCCGCCGGATCGAGGTCGAGCAGGCTCATCCCCCGCCACTCGACCGAACCCTCGATGGCCTCATAGCCAGGCCGCCCCGACAGGGCATAGCCCAGCGTCGACTTTCCGGCCCCGTTCGGCCCCATGATGGCGTGCACCTCGCCCGCCGGAACATCGAGCGTCAGCCCCTTGAGGATCGGCTTGTCGCCGACGGAGACGTGGAGGTTGGTGATGGAGAGCATGGTCAAATTTTCGGACTCGAATCTTCGGCTTCACACCGAAGAAGGACAAAGATGTTCTTGGGATTCAGATCGCCGAAGGGCTCTTCGCCGCATTCCCACTCACCGGCTCCGCTATGCCGATTGATGGTTGCTCGACATTCGCGACGCGCTTCGTTCGCCGGAAAGATCAGTCGATACTGGTGCTCGGACACCACTGAGTGACCCGCTGGCGCACTGGACCCGCTGGCAAAGATCGCTGAGCCAGCCGTTGGATCTAACCGGAACAGTAGGGCGCCTCCGCCTCGCTCCGGAACGCATCTCAATCCAACAACTGATGCCTCCTGCGCAGCGCAAGAGGACGTACTCATAAGCGCAACGGCAGCAATGAGAACGCCCCTCACCCCACGCTCCCTTCCAGCGAGATCGCCACCAGCTTCTGTGCCTCGACGGCGAACTCCATCGGCAGCTTCTGCATCACGTCGCGGACGAAGCCGTTGACCAGAAGGGCCACGGCCTCCTCCTGCGACAGCCCGCGCTGCTGGGCGTAGAACAGCTGGTCGTCCGACAGGCGCGTCGTCGTCGCCTCGTGCTCCAGCTGGGCCGAGCCATTGCGGGCCTCGATATAGGGGACGGTGTGAGAGCCGCACTCCGACCCGATCAGCAAGGAATCGCACTGTGTGAAG
Source organism: Brevundimonas sp. NIBR10 (assembly GCF_027912515.1). NCBI lineage: Bacteria > Pseudomonadati > Pseudomonadota > Alphaproteobacteria > Caulobacterales > Caulobacteraceae > Brevundimonas > Brevundimonas sp. NIBR10. The sequence continues at coordinate 1,782,586 of NZ_CP115464.1, read as the reverse complement.
TTCCTCACCCCCGTCGCCTTCGGATGCACCGAGACCAGACCGCGATAGGTCGAGTCCGACTTGCCCGCCGAGACCGCCTTGGCGATGATCCGGCTCTTCGAGTTCTTGCCCAGATGGATCATCTTGGTGCCGGTGTCGGCCTGCTGATGTCCGTTGGTGATGGCGATCGAATAGAATTCGCCCGAGCTCTCCTCGCCGCGCAGGACGCAGGACGGGTATTTCCAGGTGACGGCCGAGCCGGTCTCGACCTGGGTCCACGACACCTTCGACCGATCGCCCCGGCAATCGGCGCGCTTGGTGACGAAGTTGTAGATGCCGCCCCGCCCTTCCGCGTCGCCGGGATACCAGTTCTGCACCGTCGAATATTTGATCTCGGCGTCGTCCAGCACGACCAGCTCGACCACCGCCGCATGCAGCTGGTTCTCGTCGCGCATCGGGGCGGTACAGCCCTCCAGATAGGAGCAATAGCTGCCCTTGTCGGCGATGATCAGGGTCCGCTCGAACTGACCCGTCTGGCTCGCGTTGATGCGGAAATAGGTCGACAGCTCCATCGGGCAGCGCACGCCCGGCGGGATGTAGACGAACGATCCGTCCGAAAACACCGCGCTGTTCAGCGCCGCGAAATAGTTGTCCGACACCGGCACCACCGACCCCAGATATTGCCGCACCAGATCGGGATATTCCCGCAGCGCCTCCGAGATCGGCATGAAGATCACGCCCACTTTCGCCAGCTCGGCCTTGAAGGTCGTGACCACCGACACGCTGTCGAACACCGCATCCACCGCGTATCGCGGCGCGCCCTCGACACCCGCCAGCACCGCCTGCTCACCCAGCGGAATGCCCAGCTTGGCATAGATGGCCAGGATCTCCGGATCGACCTCGTCCAGAGACTTCGGCCCATCCTTCTTCCTGGGCGCGGCGTAATAGAACAGCGACTGGTAATCGACCGGCTCGTATTTCACCGAGGCCCAGGTCGGCTCCTCCATCGCCAGCCAGCGTTCATAGGCGGCGAGGCGCCATTCCAGCATCCACTCCGGCTCGCCCTTCTTCTCCGAAATGAAACGCACGATATCGGCGTTCAGCCCGCGCGGCGCATATTCCGTGTCGATGTCGGACGTGAAGCCGTGCTCGTACTTTTCCAGCGCGGCGACGGCGTCGATGGTTTCCTGGACGGCGGCCATCAGGCGACCTGCCTTTCATTCTTACGCGCCCGCTGCGCGACATAGGCGGCGGCCCAGGCGTCGGCGAACCTGTGCCAGTCCTGTTCCGTCGTGCCCCAGCCCCCGGACGCCCTCAGCCCCCCGGACGCAAGGTCGATCCGCCCCGTCGCCAATATGGTCCGCGATGGCTTGGTCTTGCCCGAGTTACAGGCCGATCCGCCCGAAACCATCACGCCCGACAGATCGAGCGTGATCAGCTGACGCGGGCTGTCCCAGTCGCTGACAGCCAGAAACAGGGTGTTGGGCAGGCGCGGCGCGCCCTCCCCCACGATCGTCGCCCCGGCAGCCTTCACGACCGCCTCGGCAGCATCGCGCCAGACCCGATGCGCCTCGACGCCGGCCAGACCGCTGCGCGCGCTGTCCGCCGCCACGCCGAAGCCGACGATGCCGGGCGTGTTCTCGGTGCCGGCGCGCAGGCCGCGTTCCTGGCCGGCACCGTGCAGAATCTTCGCGGCCGCCAACCCCTCGCGCATCACCAGCGCGCCGACGCCTTGCGGTCCGCCCAGCTTGTGCGCGGACAGGGTCAGGCTATCGGCACCGAGCACGCGGATATCCACCGTGATCTTGCCCGCCGACTGGATCGCATCGACATGCAGCCAGCCCTTCGCCGCTCGGACCAGACGCGCCGCCTCGGCGATCGGCTGGATCACGCCGCTTTCGTTGTTCGCATGATGGATCGCCACCACAGCCCGGCCCGGTCTGGCCAGAAGCTCGGCCAGCGTCTTCAGGTCGATCACACCCCGCCCATCGACCGGCAGCACCTTGACCGGCTTGCCCGTGGCGATGGCCGCCTCGGCGATGCAGGGATGTTCGGTGGCGCAGACGATCATTCGCTCGCACCCGGCCGCCAGCGCACTGGCGAGGCCCTGCGCATTCGCTTCGGTCCCGCCGGAGGTAAAGACCACCGCCGTCGGATCGGCACCGACCAGATCGGCCACCAGCGCACGCGCCGTCTCGATCCGCGCCCGCGCCCGCCTGCCGGCCGCATGCACGGCCGACGGATTGCCGTTGTCGGCGAGGGCCTTGGCCATCACGTCCTGCACTTCAGGCCGGACGAGGGCGGAGGCGTTGTAGTCGAGATAGACGCTCATTGGCCGTGTCCTTCATCACCCGTGACGGCCAGCAGTTCTTCGACACGGATGAACGGCTGAGGCGGAAGCCCGAGATGCCCGTCGGCCTCCATTTCGAGCACCCCCTTAATTCGGAGGTTCACCCCGCCACTGTCTCTCCAAGGATAGGGTCGCTTCCGCCACGTCGCATCAAGGAACCGGTCAGCCAGAGGCCCCTCTGCCCTTGGCCCGAGCGCAATGGGCACCAAGCAATCAGGGGCGACTAAGCCTTCGCCGTGCATGAAATCAGTGAGGTATCGCCCCTCGACAATCACCGCTGTGCCGAGAGGAATTTCACGAAGATCATCGCACGGGGTGATGTTTCGGGCCGGGTCGCCCAACGCGGCCATAAGCATGAAGGTCAGGACCGCACTCACGCCGCCACTCCCACTTCAGCTTGAGTGGCCCGGCGGCGCGCGCCGGTGCGGTTCATCACCACGTCTTCCAGCGACACTCCCGCCAGATAGCGATGTATCTCGTCGCCCAGGTCTTCCCACAGATTGTGGGTGATGCACCGTTCGCCGGCCATCATGCAGCCCTTGGGCGAGGAGTGGGAAGCGCACCGCGTCGCCCGGATCGGCTCATCGACGGCCAGCACGATCTCGGACACCACGGTTTCCTGCGGCGCCTTGGCCAGACGGTAACCACCGCCCGGCCCGCGCACGCTCTTGACCAGCCCGCCCTTCCTCAGACGGGCAAAAAGCTGCTCCAGATAGCTCAGGGAAATCTCTTGGCGCGTGGCAATCTCGGCCAGCGACACCGCCCGTGCGGACCCGTCCGAGCCCAGCCCGTTCTTGGCCAGATCGGCCATCGCCATCACGGCGTATCGTCCCTTGGTCGACAGACGCATCGCACCTACTCAAAAATCTCGCGCTTTTCAGGGGCCCTGTGCTAAGAGCCGCGCCTTTAAGGAAGGCCGCTGTGCGCTGGCTGGACTTATAAAGTCCCACCGCCACGGTCAAGTATTGCCCGGCCGCGAAACGACGATTGAACGGATTATTCGAGCCCCATGCCTGAAGTCATCCTGCCCGGCGCCTCTGGTCGTATCGAGGGTCGCTACTCCCCCGGCAAGCGCGCCAACGCCCCCATCGCCCTGATCCTGCACCCCCACCCCAAGGCGGGCGGGCATATGAACAACCCGGTCGCGGTGACCCTGTACCAGCTGTTCCAGAAGCGCGGCTTCGCCACCCTGCGCTACAATTCGCGCGGTGTGGGCAAGTCCCAGGGTGAGTTCGACTCAGGAATCGGCGAGCTGGCCGACGCGGCCACCGCCCTGGACTGGCTCCAGTCCAACAACCCGGCGGCGACCCAGACCTGGGTCGGCGGCTATCAGTTCGGGGCCTATATCGGCATGCAGCTTCTGATGCGGCGCCCGGAAACGGACGGCTTCATCTCGGTCTCGCCACCGTCGAACATGTACGATTTCAGCTTCCTGGCCCCCTGCCCGGCCTCGGGCCTGTTCCTGCACGGCACCGCCGACACCATCGTCCCGCCGGTCGAGGTCGAGCGCGTCGTCAACAAGCTGCGGACCCAAAAAGGGATCGTCATCGATTACGAACTGGAAGAAGGTGCCAGCCACTTCTGGCAGAATCACATCGACGCCGTGGACCGCCGGGTCGGCCTGTATCTGGACAAGCGGCTGGAAGCCGAACCGGCCTGATTGGCGCGTTCGGCGCAAGGCTTGCGAGAAATAGGCTTATATTCCTCTCAACCCCCTGCGCTTGGGTGGCATCGCCACCAACTGCCCTTTCGAGTCTTTGAAAAGTGCAGGCTGCAACCCCGTGGTGTCGGCCAATGGAAACCACCGCGCTTGGCGGTGCCCGTTCCACCCCTGGCTCAAGTCATTGATTTTTCTTACACGGACTTGGCGGTTTGGCGGTTTGGCGGCCTGTTTTCAGAGCGTCACCGCCACGAAGCGGGAGCTGCGGCAACGGGCTGGGCGGCCTAATAGAGCAGGAAAGGCTTCCGGGTCTCGACCCATGCCGCCTCGTCAGGCGTCGCCAGCGCGTCCAGATCAGCCGCCGTTGCCGACCGGTCATCGACCCATTCCCGCAGGATCGGCGAGCCGTTGATCACGTCGATCGGCAGTTTCCCGAACGCATACTCATACGGAAAATCCCGCCACAGGTCGTAATCGGGATACAGGTTCCGGATCGCCTTGAACCCCGCCGCCTGCACCCGCCAGGGCCGGAAGGCGTCGTGGTCATAGAACGGCCCGTCCACATGGATCTGGACCCCGCTGCACAGCTGGCCGACGTGCTTGTGGAAGGTCGGCTGGAACCAGCAGTCGCGCAGGATACACCCTTTCAGCCAGTCCGGCGCGATCCGTTGCATCTCGGCGATCACGGCGCGGGCGTCGATGTCGGGGGCCCCGAACAGCTCCAGCGGCCGGGTCGTGCCCCGCCCCTCCGACAGGGTCGCCCCCTCCAGCATCACCGTTCCGGCATAGGCCCGCGTCATCGACACATTGGGGGCGTTCGGGCTGGGGTTGACCCAGGACCGTTCGTTCAACGGCCAGCCGAATCCCGGCCCGAAGTCGGGTGCCCAGCCCTCCATCTCGACGACCTTGTATTCGGGCACGTCCAGCTTGAAATGGTCGATGAACCAGTGCCCCAGCTCCCCCAGGGTCATCCCGTGCCGCATCGGCATCGGCCCCGCGCCGACGAAACTCTCCCAGCCGGGCCGCAGGGTCGTGCCCTCGACCGGTCGCCCCGCCGGATTGGGCCGGTCCAGCACCCAGACCGCCTTGTGGTGCTCGGCCGCCGCCTCCAGCACGTAAAGCAGGGTCGTGATGAAGGTGTAGATGCGGCAGCCCACGTCCTGGAGATCGATCAGGATGACGTCGAAGGTCTGCATCGAGGCGTCGGTCGGCCGACGCACCTCGCCGTACAGGCTGAAGACGGGGATGCCGTGAACCGGATCGGTTTCGTCGGGGCTCTCCATCATATTGTCCTGAAGGTCGCCCTTCATCCCGTGCTGGGGCCCGAAGGCGGCCGTGAGCCGGATGCCGGGAAGTGCCGCCAGCGCGTCCACGGCATGGGTCAGGTCCTCGGTCGCGGAGGCCGGATGGGCCAGCAAGGCGACGCGCCGTCCCTCGAGATCGGCGCGCAGGGCCGGGTCGGACAGCAGGCGATCGAGGCCGGTCTTCATGGAAGGTCCAGAACGAAGGAGTCGGGATGATGAAAGTCCGGCTTATCCGAAGGATGCGCCAACGCCCAATAGGTCTTCGCCCCGTCGATGGTTTCGATGACTGCCGAAAGGCCGATCCGATCGGCGGAGGGCGGCAGATCAACGACGAAGCCCAGATCTTGATAGCTGCCGCGACCTTCAAGGCAGACCAGCCAAGCCTCCTCTTTCGCCGGTATCATCCCCTGTCGATAGCCGCTGAAGCTGTAGGATGCCCACTGACCCGAAGTTGCGAAGTTGAATTCGCGATAGCCATCGTCGGTGCTGATGAACAGCTCGAAGCAGGTATGCTTCCAAAGCTCATCCCCTCGGCCCGCGCTGGACAAGCTCTCGATCATGACGGGGCCGACTTGACGGGGCCAACGGATCCGGGCCGTCTCGCCTCGGAGACGGTAGGTCAGCCGGAGCCGGTTGCCTTCGCGACGGAGATCTACGTCGATGTGCTCGACCGGAGACCCTGGCGTGCTGGGATGGTGGATCAAGGTAACGGCCATCCCCCTCGATACCCCGACCTTGACGCGGGTCAACGCCTGAAGCTACGCACTGACCATGATCGCAACCCGCGCCATCACCTGCCTGTACTACCGCTCGCTGAGCTAGCGAGCGGCTGCGAACTCACGCGCCGCCCACGCTGGCGGCGCGACCCACCCGGAAACGGATGACGCCCGCTGGCCTCCCTGCTAACGGAACGCCCCATGACCGACCCGACCTTCAAGTCCGACTTCCTGACAACGCTTCAGGCCCGCGGATACATCCACCAGATCACCCACCCGGCCGAGCTCGACGCGGCGGCCAAGGACGGGATCGTCTCGGGTTACGTCGGTTTCGACGCCACAGCGCCGAGCCTGCACGTCGGCAACCTGATTTCCGTGATGATGCTGCGCCGGCTCCAGCAGGCGGGCGGGCGGCCCGTCGTCATCATGGGCGGCGGCACGACCAAGGTCGGCGATCCGACCGGCAAGGACGCCTCGCGCCCCCAACTGACCGAGGAGACGATCCGGTCCAACATCGCCACCATCAGGACGGTGTTCGAGAAATTCCTGACCTTCGGCGACGGCCCGACAGACGCCATCCTGATCGACAACGACGAATGGCTGTCGAAATACGGCTACATCGAATTCCTGCGCGACTACGGCACTCATTTCACCGTGAATCGAATGCTGGCCTTCGACTCCGTCAAGCTGCGTCTGGAACGCGAACAGCCGATGAGCTTCCTCGAGTTCAACTACATGCTGATGCAGTCGGTGGACTTCCTGGAGCTCAACCGCCGCCAGAACGTGACCTTGCAGATGGGCGGCTCGGATCAGTGGGGCAATATCGTCTCGGGCGTCGACCTGGTCCGTCGCGTGGATCAGAAGGCCGCCTTCGGCCTGACCACCCCCCTGCTCACCACCGCGTCTGGCGGCAAGATGGGCAAGACCGCGCAAGGGGCCGTCTGGCTGAACGCCGAACAGCTGAGCCCCTACGACTACTGGCAGTTCTGGAGGAACGCCGAGGACGGCGACGTCGGCCGCTTCATGAAGCTGTTCACCGACCTGTCGCTGGACGAGATTGCCGTCTGGGAAGCGAAGCAGGGTGCCGAGATCAACGAGGCCAAGAAGGCGCTCGCCGACGCCGCGACCACGATGCTGCATGGCTCTGACGAGGCGGCCAAGGCCCGCGCGGCGGCGGAAGGCGCGTTCGAGCGCGGCACGGTATCCGCCGACCTGCCGACCGTCGAACTCCCGTCGGCCGAGGTCATCGGGGCCATGATCGCAGCCGTGACCACCAAAGCCGGCCTGACCGCCTCCAACGGCGAGGCCCGTCGTCTGGCTCAGGGCGGGGGCTTGCGCCTGAACGATGAGGCGATCTCCGACGGCGCACGGCTGATCGAGGCTGGCGACGTGAGCGCCGAGGGCGTCATCAAACTAGCCGCGGGCAAGAAGAAGATCGTACTCGTCAGGCCCGTCTGACCCGGAGGACAGAATGACCATCGTACCCGGCTCCCCAGCGCCCGCCTTCGACATGCCCACCGACGGCGGTGCGCGCATCAACAGCGCCGACCTGAAGGGCAAGACGGTCGTGCTCTATTTCTATCCCAAGGCCGACACCCCGGGCTGCACCACGGAAGCGCAGGATTTCACGGCACTGGCTGATGATTTCGCCGCCGCGAACACCGTCGTCATCGGCGTCTCCCGCGATGCGGTAAGGGCGCTGGACCGGTTCAAGACCAAACGCGAGCTGGGGGTGGTCCTCGCCTCCGACGACGAAGGCTCGGTCACCGAAGCCTTTGGAGTGTGGGGAGAAAAGAAGCTTTACGGTCGCGTCTATATGGGGATTGAGCGCGCCACCTTCCTGATCGATGCGACCGGGGTCGTTCGCGAAACCTGGCGCAAGGTCGCGGTCAAGGGCCACGCTCAGGCGGTGCTGGACGCCGCGCGAACGCTCTGACCACGCCGACCTCAGTATAAAGTTCGCCGGGATGCGACCTCGACAGACTTGTCATTACCCCTGTCAGGCGAAACTTTACCGTATCCAGATTCGTTTTTGGGTGTGCGGCGCACAATCATGATTAACAAAGCGTGAACGCCATTGCCGTAAGCGTCAGCGTACGGTTTAGTGCCTCTGGAACGTGGGGGCGTGTTCATATGCAAGACGAACAAGGGGCGGTCAGGCGGTCCCTTCTGGATCGCTTTTTTCCGGAGCGTCATCTCTATTTGCGTAGCCACGGCGAGGTCCGGGGCTATGTTTTGACCGGCGGCCGTCAGGCCCTGATCGCGGCTGTGGCCGTGGTTTTTGCGGCGTGGACCCTTGTGGCATCCGGCGGCTTCCTGTTCGATGTGATCGCCCGCAGCCAGGCCGACAGTGACGTCGCCCGCGCTCGCGCCGCGTCGGAACGCGTCAACGCAGACCTTCAGGCCCGCCTCGAAACCGCTGTCGTTCGGATGTCGGCCACCAACGGCTCACTCGACGAAATGGCCGAGATGGTCGAGCGCCGACATGCGGCCCTCACCGGGGTGATGAGCACCTTCCAGGGCGTCCCAGGTTCACAGGCGGCGCTGCGTCCTGCCAGGGCCCTGAATCCGGCGACCACCACTCCCGTTCAACGCATCATGGCCGTGCGGCTGGATCAGGACCGGCTGATCGCCCGGGCCCAGACTTTCGCCCAGAACCGCGCAGAACGGCTGCGCCTGGCCTTCCGGCTCGCGGGGCTGAACCCGGCGGCCTATGTCTCGCGCGGATCGTCCTTGGGGGGGCCGCTGGTCGAGGCCAAGGATCCCAGTGCCCTGGCCGCCATCCTGGACGTCGATGAGCCCTTCGCCATCCGCATCCGCAACGCCGCCGACAACCTCAGCGAAATGCGCCAGCTGGCCGATGTCGCGCAGAGCATGCCGTTCAACAAGCCGACCGGTGCGCGGACCACCTCGGGTTTCGGCGTACGGTTCGATCCGTTCAACGGCCGGCCCGCCCTGCATCAGGGTCAGGACTTTGCTGCGCCCTTGAACACGCCGATTTCGGCGACAGCACCGGGCGTCGTGTCTTTTACCGGCGTACGTTCAGGGTATGGCAACACCGTTGAAATAGACCACGGTCACGGCTTCAAGACCCGCTTCGCCCATCTGAACTCCATCGCCGTCGCCACCGGCCAGCCGATCGCGCTCGGCCAACGGATCGGCGGCATGGGGACCACGGGCCGTTCCACCGGCGTGCATCTGCACTATGAAGTGTGGGTGGACGGCCGCCCCCAGAATCCCGCCCGCTTCCTCAGAGCAGGAGACCAGCTTGTTCAACAAAACTAACACCCCCCGCCCCGCCGCCCAACCGATCCCGCCCCTGCCCGACCTGCCGAGCGCCGGCCGTTCGGCCAGCGCGCCGACCCCGGCCCCGTCGCCGGTGGCGTCGTCGCGCGGTCTGTCGACCCTGTCGTCGGACCTCAGCTTCGAGGGTGTCATTTCGGGTGCCGGCGATCTCCAGGTCGACGGCGCCATCAAGGGTGACGTCCGCGTCGGCCGTCTGATCGTCGGCGAGACCGGCGCGATCGAGGGCAATGTCTCGGCCGACTATCTCGAAGTCCGTGGCCGCATCGTCGGCGCTGTCACCGGCAAACAGGTCAAGCTGATCTCGACGGCCTATCTGGACGGCGACATCACGGCGGAGCAGCTGTCGATCGACGTCGGTGCCTATTTCCAGGGCCGCGTCCTGCAAAGCCGCCGCGACGTCCCCGCCTCGGCCCCGCCGGCCCGACCCGCACCGGCTCCCGTCGCGCCGGAGCCTGCGCCGCAGGTCATCGAGATGAAGCCGGTCTGAAACGAGGATCCTTGTCCCGCTCCGGGATAGGGAATTTCGGTCCGGAACCGTCGGCAAGCGGTGCCGTTAGGGCCGCATGGAAAAGCTGTTCGTCCGTTTCGCCACCCTGACGGCCAAGATCGCGGGCAAGCCGTGGACCTTCATCGCCTGTCTGGGGATCGTGGTGGTCTGGGCGGTGTCGGGGCCGATCTTCAAGTTCAGCGAGACCTGGCAACTGGTCATCAACACCGGCACGACCATAATCACCTTCCTGATGGTGTTCCTGATCCAGAACACCCAGAACCGCGACGGCGCGGCCATGCAGGCCAAGCTGGATGAGCTGGTCTATGCGGTGACGAAGGCCGACGCGCGGTTCATCGGCATCGAGCACCTGACCGAGCGCGAGCTCGACAAGATTCTGGAGGAGGTCGAGAAGCGCGGCCTGGACGTCCAGGCGGGCAAGCCGGCCCGGCCGATCAAGGGCAGGCCCGCCGTCCGCGCCGAGGACATCGAGGCGGCCCAGCCCAGGGCCGCGACCCCGGCCGCCGAACGCAAGACCCGCAAGCCCTCGGCCGCGAAATGAGCGACCTGATCGCCAACGTCGTCGGCACGGCCGCCGCCCTGTGCTCCATCGTCAGCTTCGCACCCCAGATGATCAAGATCTGGAAGGAGCGGGATGCATCCTCGGTCAGCTTGCGGACCTATTCCCTGACCGTGACCTGTTTCGTGCTGTGGGTGGCCTACGGGGTTCTGACCTCGGCCTGGCCGATCGTAGTCTCCAACGCCTGTGCCTTCGTCATGGCCCTGGGGGTGCTGATCATGAAGTGGCGGTTCAGGGACGGGGAACCGGACCCGAGTTGATCGGTGGCGGTAGCGGTCGAAAAACAGGCCGCCAAAGCTCCAAACCGCCAATCGCCGTACGTGAATTCAACAGCTTAGGTGACCTGCGCCGGACCGACCGCCAGGCTGCGCGGTTGCCGGGGCCAAGTGTGCTCATCTCGACATGTCAAAGACCGTGCGAGAGGTGGTGCGCCGGAACGCTTTGACAAGGCCCACTGAGGAATAAATTCCTTCCTCAATCCCGATCGGGCGCGCCGAGCGGAAAATAGTCGCGATAGGGCCGAGCTTCGTCCACCGCCCGCGCCATGGAAGGTCGGGCCAGCAACCGCGCGCGATAGGTCTTCAGGTGGATCAGATCGTCGGGGATCGCATGGGTCCAGTCGGCGTAGAACAGGGCCGGTGCCGCCGCGCAGTCGGCCAGGCTGAAACCGTAATCCGTCGCCCATTCCCGGCCCGCCACACGGGCGTCCAGCCAGGGATAGATCTGGTCCAGCGCCGTGCGGGCCTCGCTGTCGATCCGGGCGTCGCGCTCGGCCTCGGGGCGAATGGCGTTGTAGATGATCCGCTGCTGGGCGCTGGACACGTGGTTGTCGAAGATCCGGTCCATCATCCGCACCTCGACGGCGGCAGCCGGATCGGACGGGATCAGGGCCACCGGCCCCGGATGATGCACGGCCAGATGTTCGATGATCGAGGTGGCCTCGGGGATCACGCGCCCGCCGTCCTCGAGCACCGGAAACTGCCGACGCGGCCAGATCGCCTCCAGCGCCGCCATGGACTCCCCGTCCGACAGCAGCCGCGCCTCGTACGGGGTGTCGTTCTCGTACAGGGCGATGATCGCCTTCTGGCAGTAGGACGAGAAGGGGTGGGAATACAGGATCATGCGGCCGTCCGGGATCAGATGACGCCGTGGATGATCCCCAGCGCCTTGGCTTCCTGAGCCTCCAGATACCAGTTCGCCGGCGCGCGTTCGAGGACCTCGTCCATCGTGATCTGGGAGCCCCGCACCAGGTTCTCGAACCCCTCGTTCTGGATGGTGATCGAATGCTCGATCTCATGCAGTACGGCCTTGATGGAGGCGATGCAGGTGGTCAGGGGGCCCTGGACCTGGAGCGTCCGGTTCATCTTGCGCTCGTGAATCATCAGCCGGGTGCCACGCGTCAGATAGCGGTTCGGCGTGGCGAAGAAGCTCATGAAGGTCGCGCCCGCAGAATAGATCGCCGCCTTGCCCAGGAAGACCAGCCGGCGGCCGGGCGTGATCTCGGTATGGAACCGCACGTCCTCGCCCATCATCCGCGCCACCTCGGGATCGCCGCCCAGGGTCGACAGCTCGATGATCACCAGCCCCTCGTTGGGGACCATGGCGAACTGGCGGCGGAAGCTGTCGTACATGGCGTAGTCGACGGTGCCCGCCAGCTGGATCCGGGGCGCGTCAAAGGCCTTGGACGGGAGAGTCTCGGGATAGGGATAAGACATGATGGGCCGCTCGTGGACCCGCCAAAGCGCGGACGGGGTCGTTCGGTTCCCGAGCAGGAGCGTGGAGGCGGATTTGGACGTGGCCTTCGGAAACGGCCAATCCCTTCCCGGGGTGTCGAAAGACGCGTTCGTCTCCCGAAAGCGGACGCTCGAAAGGCCCGCTCTGGGGGGGGGGTAGCGGAAACCAGGTCGCCAGCCGAAACCAGTTATTCGACCTTAGGCTGGACAGCGGATATCGCGAGCGATCTGCGTCTCATCGAACCTACGCAACTACTTTTGCTTGCGCAGGCGGCAAGCGCCATTTGAAAGTGGTGGCGCTTGCGCCACAATGGCGCGAAGCGGAGCGGGGAAAAGCGGTGCGTGTTTCAGCAACAATCTTGGCGTCTATTTTTGTCGCAAGTTCTGCATACGCGCAGTCCGAACAAGTTCTTCGAGGCCCCGCTCCCGCATGGGCTACACCGTCGACACCCCTCTTGATACCAGAAAACGTCAGCGGCCCGGTGTTCATCCGTCGCCAGGACATGGAAATACACCTGAGCCAGCAAGGTCAGGCGCAGTACTTTGGATATCACGTCAAAATATTACAAGCGAGCGCGCTTCAGCTTGGTAACATATCGATAGCATGGAACCCTAGTTCCGATGCGCCGATCGTTCACGAGATCAAGCTGTTCCGCGATAATCAGGTCATCGATGTTCTGAAGGACTCATCCTTCGAGATATTACGACGCGAAGACCAGTTGGAAATGGCGAAGCTCGATGGGACGCTGACGGCGATCCTTCGCATCCCCGACCTTCGAGTGGGCGACGAGTTGGAGGTGAACCTCACCAGTTTCGCGAACGACCCCACGCTAGGGCGCTACGAAGCAGGTCTTCTAGCGCTCACGCCCAATCCGTCGCCGGGCCGGTACCGCCTTGGATTAAGCTGGGACCAGGGTCACGAGCCCAACTTGAAAATGACCGACGACATGACGGCGGCGATGACGGCGGGCGAACGCGCAATCGACTTTCGCTTCGACAATCCGGCCGGCCTGTCGCCGCCGAGAGACGCACCGGCGCGCTATCACTGGCAACGCGCTGTCGAATATACGGACTTCGCCGACTGGCCGGCTCTTTCGCGGCATTTCGCGCCCCTCTACGGGAGAGCCGCAACGCTTGACGCCGATTCTCCGATCAAGCGTGAGGCCGGCCGCATCGCTACCGCGCAAACGAGTCCTCTTGATCGCGCCGGCGCCGCACTGAAGTTGGTTCAGCAGGACGTGAGATACATCTATGTGGGTCTTGATGGCCGAAATCTGACACCGGCCCCGGCCGATGAAACCTGGCACCGCCGCTATGGTGACTGCAAGGGCAAGACCGCACTGCTGCTGGCGCTACTTCGCGAGTTGGGAATTGATGCGGAGCCCGTGCTTGTGAACTCGAGCGGTGCCGATGATGGCCTCGATCAGCGTCTCCCGGTCCCACAATACTTCGATCATGTGCTTGTGCGCGCGCACATCGAGGGGGTTGATTACTGGCTGGACGGCACGCTCCCGCCGGTGGCCTCGCCTAGCGCCCGACCGGTGTTCCCTGTTAGCTGGGTCCTGCCGCTCACTGAGCGGGGCAGTGAACTTCAGAACATTGCATGGCAACCTGCGACTACGCCCGACCAGATAAACCTGTACGAGATCGACGCGCGCTCCGGCTTTGATGAGCCGGCAAGGGTTGTGTCGACAGAAATCGTCCGTGGCGTGAAAGGCTTGCAAACCTACATGCAACTTTCCGCAGTATCGACCGGACAGTTGTTGGATGTTTTCCGTCAGCAGGCCGGCGGCGATGCCTGGGAGACGATCGAGGATGTTCAGTGGCGCTATGATCAAGGAGCGGGTGCCAGCATCCTCACGATCAGCGGCACCAGAACGATCGATTGGGACGATGACGGCAGTGGGGCGAAGTCGCTGTCGCTTCCAGGTGGCGGGTTCAGCCCACCAGAGCGAAGGGTGCGGGCGGCGGATCAGGACCAGACAGCGCCTTTTTATACGGCGCCGGAGTACACCTGCCACGTGACGACAGTTCGACTGCCAGACTCAACCCGGGCAAATCAGTGGTCATCGACAGAGAGCTTTAATACTCGTCTCTTCGGGCGAAACTACTACCGCGCATGGGAACTGCGCGATGGATCCATACGCATGGTCCGGGGATCGCGCATCGAACGGCCAGAGATCGATGCGAGCACCGCGCGGCGTGACAACGAACGGATTGCTGCGTTTGACAACAGCATGGGCTGGATCTCGTTCAATCCCTCTGCGCGAAGGGCGTCCGTTGGCAGCGGGGAGACCGTGCCGGCCACCTATGATTTCGACTGGACGGCCAGCGAAGTGCCTTGTGTGTCTCTAGCGAAGAACAGCTAAAGCAAAGCGAGCAAAGGTGCCCACCTCGGTCGTACCTTAGCGGTTCGTTCGCAGCTACGAGGAAGAACGGACCTTCTCTGCGTCCCCTCATGGTCGGAGTTCGTCAAAGACATCGGGCCGGATAGCGGAAATGCTGCTTGGCCGTCTGCGTTGGAAGTAGGACCCGCTGTGGGTTAAGCTAGGCCATGGCCGTTCGGGATTTCTTCGCCTACCTCCGGGCTCTTGGTTGGAAGGTGTGGATCAGCGCCGCAATCACCGTGACGGGCATCTTGGTGTTCTTCTGGCCGTTCGGCCCTCTGATTCTGGTCGTCGCCTGTCTTGCCATGGTCCCTGCGGTTCAAGTGGGAATGCGGATCGAGGCCGAGAAGCGGAGACGGGCTGAGGAGGACAAGGTCTCCTAGCCCCAGCGAAGCTCGAATAGACTGTGGGTCGAAAGCCGCTATGGGTGCATCCGCGCAAAGCAGACATTCGAGACTTCCATGACCCACACCCTCTACGGCATCCCCAACTGCGACACCGTCAAGAAGGCACGTGTCTGGCTGGACGGGCGCGGGGTGGCGTTCGTCTTCCATGACTACAAGAAGGCGGGCGTCGATCGGGCGGCGATCGAGGGTTGGGTGGCCGAGCATGGGTGGGAGACGGTGCTCAACCGGTCGGGCACGACATTTCGGGCGCTGCCGGAGGCGGACAAGGCGGGGATCGATGCGGCCAAGGCCGTCGATCTGATGCTGGCCCAGCCGTCGATGATCAAGCGGCCGATCCTGGACCTGGGCGACCGGCGGATCGTGGGGTTCAAGCCGGAAATCTACGAGGCGGCGCTGGGGTGAACGCCCTTCGCCCTTGCGGAAAAACGGGCGTTAAAGTCTGAACGCCGCTTCCAGCATGCCGTGCTGGCTCAGGACCGGGTTCACCGGCTCCTCCACCGGCGCGTCCAGATACATCCGGCGATCGAGGTAAAGCACCCGGTCGTGAAGCTTCTCGGCGCGGACCACATATTCGACCAGGGCGATCGGCAGGTCGGCATGGCTGGGCTCGGCATCCGCCGAGCGGGGGGTCAGGCGGTAGCGCGGATCACAGGCGGCGTCGGGCTCCATGTCGCCTTCGCGCACCGCGCGCTGGACCAGAAGCCAGGACGCGACCTGCATCAGCCGGGTCGTCAACTTCATGCTCTCGGCCGCATAGGCCAGGGCCGCCGCGCGCGACAGGAGCTTGGACTCGCGCCGCCCGTCACCGTCCAGATAGGCGGCGATATCCTCGACCAGCTCCATCCCCTCGGCAAAGGTGCGGTCGAACAGCTCCGAGCGCGCGAAGTCGCGGATCTCGGCCGCGCGGGACCGCATGTCGGGCAGGGCAGCGTCAGTCGTCATAAAGGCCATAATACTCATGAAACCGCGCGCGCGTCCGTATCGATTTTCGGCCCGTGACGGCCCCTGAGGTCCTGGGCTGCAACCCCCGTGCCAGCGTACCGGCGGTGTGCGAAGCTTCGTCAGGCACCGAAGTTGAACAGGGCGTCGGCGGCGCTCTTCTTGGCCTGCTTGCCCGCAATGGCCGACCGGGCCCGTTCGATCTCGGTGTTCAGGGCCTCGATCCGTTCGTCCAGTTCCTGAACCGAATACAGGTCGAGGTCTTCGCGGCCCAGCGCCGTCAGGGTCGCGCCGCGGCCGACGCGGGGCTCCAGATCTTCAAACGTCATCACCGGCTCCTGTGGCCATGCTCCGTGTGAGCCCCTATTTCAGCGCCTGTCGCGGCATGAATGCAAGGTAGCTCGCCCATGAAGGTCATCGAGATCAAGGGCGGCTCCGGCCCCGCCGAGGCGCTGACGCTCGCCGAACGTCCCGATCCGGAGCCCGGTCCGGGTCAGGTTCGCATCAGGGTTCGCGCCGCCGGGGTCAACCGCCCCGACCTGTTGCAGCGCCAGGGCCGTTACCCGCCGCCGGCCGGCGCACCGGACATCCTGGGTCTCGAGGTCGCCGGGGAGATCGACCGGATCGGCGCCGATGACGGCTCTGGCGGCGTGGGGTGCTGGCGGCTTGGCGACCGGGTCTGCGCGTTGCTGGGCGGAGGTGGCTATGCGGAGTATGCTGTCGTCGATGCCCGGCACGTCCTGCCGATCCCCGACGGCATGGATTTCGTCCAGGCCGCCGCCCTGCCGGAAACCGTCTTCACCGTCTTCGCCAATGTGTTCGAGGCGGGCGGGCTGAAGGCCGGCGAGACCCTGCTGATCCATGGGGCGACCAGCGGCATCGGGGTGACGGCGATCCAGATGGCCAGGGCCGCCGGTGCCCGGGTGATCGCCACCTCTCGGGGCCCGGACAAGACGGCCGCCGCTTTGGCCTTGGGGGCCGACATCAGCCTTGACGCCTCGGTCGACGACGTCGCGGCGGCGCTGGCCGAGGCCGGCGGGGTCGATGTGGTTCTAGACATGGTCGGAGCCGACTATGCGCGGATCAATCTCGACGCGCTCAAGCCCCTCGGTCGATGGGTCGTCATCGGCACGCTTTCGGGCGCGCGGTCGGAGATCGATCTGTCGAAGGTGATGATGAAGCGGATCGTGCTGACCGGCTCCACCCTGCGGGCGCGTCCTGCCGACGAAAAGGCGCGGCTGGCGGCGGCGGTCGAGGCGACGGTCTGGCCGTGGGTGGCGTCAGGCGCTGTCAGGCCGCCGGTGGAGGCGATCTTTCCGCTGGCCAAGGCCGCTGCGGCCCACCTCCATCTGGAAGCGGGCCGCCATGTCGGCAAGGTGGTTCTGGAGGTCTAGGCTTACCAGCCCCCTCCGCCGCGCCGCACCGGGCGGATCGACGAGATTCTGTCGTTCAGGCCCCAACGGTCCAGGTTGGAGACCGAACCGTCGAACTGCTGGCACTGACCGCGGAAGTTGGAGTCGGTGCAGGCTTCCCACGTGCCCCGGAACTGCATCGAGCTGATGGCGTCGTTGAAGCCGGAGTTGCCGAGATTGTAGATCTCACCCGAGAAGGTCTGGGACTGTCCACGGAAGTTGGCGTCGCGATAGACGGTCACCGAGTCGCGGCCGTTGTTGTTGCCGCCGCCCCAACCGCCGCCATTGTTGCCGCCGTTGCCACCCCAGCCACCGCCGTTGTTGCCACCGTTGTTGCCGCCCCAGCCGCCGCCGTTATTGCCTCCACCACCGGGGCGACCGCCGCCGCCGTTGTTGCCGCCGCCGTTGCCCCGCTCGTAGTCGCCACGGAAGCTGCCGCAGACCAGCAGACCATCGATGTTGCCGATTTCGCTGTTGGCGCAGCGGGCCAGCTCGATCGAGGTGCCGCGCAGATTGCCGCGGGTGTCCTGGCAGTCGGCGTACAGGCGGCCCTGGTTGACGTACTCGCCCGAGCAGGTCTGGGCATAGCTGCCGCGCGGTGCGACCCGCTGTTGCCCGCCCTCGGGTGCCGCGAACTGCTGGGGGGCCAGCAGGGCCATGGCGGCAGCCGCCGCGCTCATTTGAATCAACATCGCGTTCCCTCCAGAACAATCCCTAAAGACGCACAACGCGCCTGGACGACCAGTGTTCATCCCCGAACATGAACCTGTGCTGTATGTCCGTTTCAGACGCGTGACGGTCAACGTTTTCTTTTCTGACGAAACGGCCTATACCTCGACCATCGCGCCCGGCCGAAAGGTCGGGCGCCGTCGTATCCAGCGCCCGCGAACGGGCCGAAATTCACCGGGACAAACGCCCATGACCGACATCCTCATGCCCAAGGCCACCGCGGTCTGGATGGTGGACAATACCTCCCTGACCTTCGAGCAGATCGCCGCCTTCTGTGGCCTGCATCCGCTCGAAGTGCGCGGCATCGCCGACGGCGACGTGGCCCGCGACATTCGCGGCGTCGATCCGATCACCGGCGGTCAGCTGACCCGCGAAGAGCTCGACAAGGCCCAGAACAACGCAGACTACCGCATGAAGGCGATCGTCAGCCGCCACGCCGAACTTCTCAAGGCCCACAAGGCGCCGCCAAAATACACCCCGGTCTCGCGTCGCCAGGACCGCCCGGACGCCATCGCCTGGTTCGTGCGCAACCACCCTGAGGTGACCGACGCCCAGATCGCCAAGCTGCTGGGCACCACCAAATCCACGATCGAGAGCGTGCGCAATCGCACCCACTGGAACAGCCCCCAGATCAAGCCGGTCGACCCGGTGACCCTGGGCCTGGTCGGCCAGCTGGCGCTCGACGACCTGGTCTCCAAGGCCGCCGCCAAGAAGAACAAGGACGACGCCAAAAAGGGCGGCGACACGATCCAGCCCGTCGAGGCCGAACCCGCCGAGCCCGAGTTCGTCCCCGAGGCTGCCGAGCGCCGCACCGCCGAGCCGACGGCGGCCTCGGTGTTCGGTACGCGTAACTAGACTGAAAATGGCAACGGCCCCGGTGTCTCCACCGGGGCCGTCCATTCATTCGACGCGGGTGGCCCCGGCTAACCTGCCCGGGCCTCGAGACTGGTGATTTCCTCCTTGAGCCGGAGCTTCCTTCGCTTCAGCTCCCTGACCTGCAACGGATCCACGGCGGGGTGATGCACCTCCCGCTGGATGGTCTCATCCAGCAGACGGTGACGGTTTCCCAGTTCGCGGATACGAGCTTCGATGGTCATGGCTTGCGCCTCCATGTCTAAGGGACCAGGTAGTGAGCGCCCGGAACGCCGGTCTGTGGAATCACGAGTCCGTGACGACAACAGGGTGTTAACGGGCTCCGGACCGGGACAGGCTGAGCGCCAATATGGACCATGATGTGAACGGAGCCGTACGGAACCTTCCGCCCCGCCTTGTCGTGGGAATTTCGGGTGCGTCCGGCGTGACTTACGGCGTGCGGGTGCTGGACGCTCTGAACGATCTGGGCGTCGAGAGCCACCTGGTCGTCACCCGTGCGGCCCTGCTGACCCTGTCCCAGGAAACCGATCTGACCCCGGACGACCTTATGGGCCGCGCCACCGTGTCGCACCGGCTGAACGACGTCGGCGCGACCATCGCCTCGGGCTCGTTCCGGTCGCTGGGCATGATCGTGGCACCCTGTTCGGTCCGGACCATGAGCGAGATCGCCACCGGCGTGACCTCGACCCTGCTGACCCGCGCCGCTGATGTGGTCTTGAAGGAGCGACGGCCGCTGGTTCTGATGGTGCGCGAGACCCCTCTGCACCTTGGTCATCTGCGGACCATGACGGCCCTGGCCGAGATGGGCGCGGTGATTGCGCCACCGGTGCCAGCCTTCTACGCCAATCCCACCTCGATCGCCGAGATGGTGGACCAGTCGGTGGGCCGCGCGCTGGACCTGTTCGGGCTGGACTGGTCGGCTGTGCGTCGGTGGGGCGGGCTGAAGCCCTCGGCCGACGCGGAATGAACGACACGGGCCTGTGGGACTGGGCCGTTGCTGCCTATGCGACACCGGGCGTCGCAGCGGCTTGCCTTCAGCTTCAGGACGTCAACGGCCAGAACGTGCCCCTGCTGCTCTGGGCTGCCTGGTGCGCCGGAACGGGGCGACGCCCGGACGCAGACGCGCTGGAAGCCGCCTGCGACACCGCCCGCGCCTGGGACCATGCCGCCATAAGCCCGCTGCGCAAGGTGCGGGTCACGCTGAAAGCCCAAATCCTCGACATGAATTCGGTGGCCCGCCTGGCCTTGCGCGAACAGGTCAAGGCGCTCGAGCTTGAGGCCGAAAGAGGCCTGCTGGCCGATCTGGAAGCCCTCGCTCCGCCGACGACCGGGACCGCCGGGCCCGCGTTGGACGGCATGGCCGAGGTCGCGCGCGTCTGGGACCGCGTCGTGCCGCGCCAGGCGCTGATCGCGCTCGCCGAACGCCTTCCGGCCTGAGGCCGCCTCGGCTATGATCGCGCGAGTCAGGGCCTGCGCATGAACGACGACGAACCTTTCCTGTCCGAAGACGAGCTGGCGCTCCACGCGGAGGTCAAGCTGCTGCGCCAGGAGCACGCCGATCTCGACGCCTCCATCGAGGCGCTGAACCATATGCCGATCCCCGACCAGCTGATGATCGCCCGGTTGAAACGCAAGAAGCTGCTGCTGCGCGACGAGATCGTGAAGATCGAAAGCCGCATCCTGCCCGACATCATCGCCTGACTGGCGAAGCGCGGCAAAAATGGCTATACTTATGGCCATAATCGGAGAGCGATCATGGCCAGCTACGGCGTCGCCGAAGCCAAGAACAACTTCACCCACCTGCTCGACCGGGTCGAAGCGGGCGAAAGCATCACCATTACGCGCCACGGCAAACCGATCGCCGAGTTGAAGGCGATGACGCCGATACGACCGAAACTGACGTTGGAAGAGCGCCAGGCGAAATGGGCAGAGTTCATGGCTCGCCCAATCGAGGTGCCGCCCGAGGGCTGGTCGGGGGTGGAAGTGGTCCGCAGAATGCGCGATGGCGACCTTTAGTGCCTGTCTATTTGGACGCTAGCATCCTGGTGGCGATCGTCCGAAACGAACCGACCCGGGCGCTCCTAACTCATTTCCTGGATCCCGCGAGAAACGTCTCCTGCGTCAGCGACCTCGCCATCGCCGAAGCCTCTGCAGCCATTGCTGCAAAAGGCCGGGCGAGCAATCGTAGCGCCGTCCTGCTGGCGAGTGACTTCGCCCGACTGGATGAATGGGCGGCGGAATTCGCCGAATCGGTCGGAACTGTTCCGAACGACATCTCCACAGCGGGTCAACTCGTCCGCAACCCTGACATAGTTTTGCGCGCGCCTGACGCAATCCACATTGCCGCTGCCGACCGACTTGGGATGACCCTCCTGACATTTGATCGCGGCATGGCCCGCGCGGCGGCAACTATGGGAGTTGCCTGCATCAATCCCGCCGAGACCTCGGCATGAAAGTCTAAATGACAAAGACCCCCAAGAAGCCCGCCTCTGGCCTTCCCGACAAGGAAGCCCTGCTCGCCTTCCTGCGCGAGGCCGGAGAGGCGGACAAGTCCGACCTGGCCCGCGCCTTCGGGCTGAAAGGCAACGAGCGTCGGCTGTTGCGCGAGATGCTGCGCGAACTGGAGGCCGAGGGAAAACTCGGCAAGCGGGGCCGAAAGGGCTTTTCCGAGACCGGCACCCTCCCCCCGGTCGGCGTGGTCGATGTGGTCGAGCGGGACGCCGACGGCGAGATGTACGTCCGCCTGGTAGAGGCTTCCAAGGACGCGCCCCGGGCTCTTCTGGTCCCCGACAAGACCGGCAAGGTCGGGCCGGCGCCGGGCATGGGCGACCGGCTGCTGGTCAAGTTCGAGCGGGCCGCCGAGGGCTGGGAAGCCCGGATGGTCAAGAAACTCGACGGCGACAACAACCGCGTCCTGGGCGTCATTCGCAAGTCCAACCGCGAGACCCGCGTCGAGCCTGTCGATCGTCGCTCCAAGGACGTGCTGATCATCCCGCAACTGCTGGCGGAAGACCTGCGTGACGGCGATCTGGTGCTGGCCGCCATCGAGAAATCCGAACAGCGTTACGGCCCCAAGCGTGGCAAGATCCTGGAACATATCGGCAAGGAGGACGACCCCCGCGCCGCCTCCCTGATCGCCATCCACGCGCATGGCGTCCCGACCGGCTTCTCCGACACGGTCGAGAAGGAGGCGGAGAATCAGGACCTGCCGACGCTCAAGGGCCGCGATGACCTGCGCGACATTCCCTTCGTCACCATCGACCCGGCCGACGCCCGCGACCACGATGACGCCGTCTATGCCCAGCGCGACGAAGACGAGAAGAACCCCGGCGGCTGGATCGTCTGGGTCGCCATCGCCGACGTTGCCGCCTATGTCCGCCCCGGCACGGCTCTGGACCGCGAGGCCCGCGCCAAAGGCAACTCGACCTATTTCCCCGACCGCGTCGAGCCCATGCTGCCCGAGCGGCTGTCCAACGGCCTGTGCAGTCTGAAGCAGGGCGAGAACCGCGCGACCCTGGCCGTCCGCATGGTCTTCGATGCGCAGGGCAGGAAGATCGGCCACAAATTCCACCGCGGCCTGATGCGCAGCCACGCCAAGCTTAGCTACGAGCAGGCGCAGTCGGCCATCGACGGCGTCGAGAACGGCGGCGGGACCGACGACACCACCGGCCCGATCATGGAAGCGATCCTTTATCCGCTATGGAACGCCTATCACACGATGCTGAAAGGGCGGCTCAAGCGCAGTCCCTTGCAGATTGAGTCCGCCGAACGCCGCATCCTGATGGCTCCGGACGGCGGCATCGCCGCCATCGTGCCGCGCAAGTCGCTGGAGGCCCACCGGCTGATCGAGGAGATGATGGTCCAGGCCAACGTCTGCGCCGCCGAGACCCTGGAACAGAAGAAGACGCCCCTGATCTTCCGCGTCCACGAGACGCCCAGCCAGGAAAAGGTCTTCAACCTGGCCGACTTCCTGACCACGATCGGCAAGACCTGGAACAAGGGCGAGGCCCCGACCACCAAGCGGTTCAACAAGCTGCTGGACGAGACCCGCGACACCCCCCACGCCGACGTCGTCAACGAGGTTGTCCTGCGCAGTCAGATGCAGGCCCACTATTCGCCCGACAATCTGGGCCATTTCGGCCTGAACCTGGACCGCTACGCCCACTTCACCTCGCCGATCCGCAGGTATTCCGACCTGATCGTGCACCGGGGCCTGATCCGAGCGTTGGGCCTTGGCTCCGACGGCCTGACCGACAAGGAAATCGCCGAGCTCCAGTCGATCGCCGAACAGGTCACCCTGACCGAGCGCCGCTCCATGGCCGCCGAGCGCGACGCCATGGACCGGTACGTCGCCGCCTTCCTGGAGGACCGCGTCGGCGCGACCTTCACCGGCCGGATTACCGGCGTCACTCGCTTCGGCCTGTTCATCCGACTGGACGAGACGGGGGCTGACGGCCTGGTGCCGGTGTCCTCTCTCGGCAACGAGTATTTCACCCACGACGACCGCGCCCACGCCCTGGTCGGTGAACGCTCGGGCCAGCGGTTCACCTTGGGCCGGATGGTCGAGGTCAGGCTGAAGGAGGCCACGCCCATCACCGGCGGCCTGCTGTTCGAGATGCTTTCCGACCCAGAACCGCGCGACCCGAACGCGGCGGCACCCCGCCTGGGCGTCCGCGCCCGCGACCGGGGCCCCGGCGGGACGTCCTTCCCCAAGCGCGGTAAGGCGAGGCCGGGCGGCCCCAAGCCGCCGTCGGGCGGGCGGCCCTCCGGCGGGCTGAAGGGCGTCCGCAAAGGCAAGCGGCGTTGATCGTCACTAAGTTCGCTCGCCCGTCCGCGAACGGAGGCAAAGGGTCGCGCTTTCGCAAGCGGTTCGTGCGCGTTAGCCCGGCATCGTTCGTTCAAGGGAGCTTCATCATGCATTCTTTCATCGTCCTCCCCGTGATCGGCCTCCTCGCCACAGCTGCATGCGGCGAGCTCGATGTTCAGAAGGCCGGCCGCAACGCCGCGCTGGCCGCTCTGGAGGCCAGCAACCCCGAGGTCGTCCAGGGCATCCGCGCCGCACAGACCCTGAAGCAGGCGGCCGCCACCTGCGGATGGCAGGATGTCGATGCCGCCGGCCTCGCCAGGAGCGCGGTCAGCGGGATCGAGGAGCCGCCGCTGCGGGCCGCTGCATCCAGCCTCGTCGAGGACCTGATCGTTTCGAACGCTCCGTTGCCGCAGGATGCACCCGCCGTTTCGCCTGGCGAATGTTCGCCGGAAGTTCGGCAGGCGCTTCAGAACCAGATCGCCGCAATCGCTCAAGGTTCCTCGGAGGACGCGGGCGGCTGACCCGGATCGGTCCGCGCCAAACACCACTCTTGGGACGAGCGCGAAAACGGGCTAGCTGAAAGAGGTGAACCCCGCCGCCCAACCGTTCGACGCAGCCCAGGACCTTGCCGACGCGCCACGCGTTGCCGGACCCCGCCTGCGCCCCAAGGATGCCGCAACCCTGATCCTGTTTCGCGGCGCGGCAAAGGCACCTGAGGTGCTGATGGGCCGGCGCGCTCAGGGCCATGTCTTCATGGCCTCCAAATGGGTCTTTCCCGGCGGGCGCATCGACCGGTCGGACTTCACCGCCGCCTCAGCCACCGACCCGTCGTCCGAGGCCCTCACCCGCCTCCAGCGCGAGGTCCCTGCCCGTCGCGCCCGCGCTCTGACCCTGACCGCTGTGCGCGAGACTTTCGAGGAGACCGGCCTGATGCTGGCCGAGCCGGCGCCGCCCGCCGCCGTCGCCGGACCGTGGCGGGAATTCCGGGCCATCGGTGCCCTGCCCGATCTCGCCGCCCTGACCTATGCCGGGCGGGCCATCACCCCGCCCGGCCGGACGCGCCGTTTCGACGCGCGGTTCTTCATGGCCGACGTCTCGGCCCTCCTGAAGCCCGAGCCGACAGCGGGTTCCGGTGAGCTGGACGAGATCGCATGGTTGTCCCTGCCCGAGGCGCTGGCGCTGCCCCTGCCCGCCATCACCCGGCTGATCCTGGGCGAGGCGGCCGAGCGGCGCGCGCAACCTGATCGGATCCCGCCCTTCGTCCGCATGATCAAGGGTCAGCACATCATCACCCGGGAATAGGCCGATGCCTGCCGAGATCATCCTGCGCCTGACCACCGCCGACCCGGTCGCGGGCCTGCACTACAGTCTGCAGGATCAGAAATCCGCTCCGGTGAACGCCTGTATCGCGACCGACGCGCCCCTGACCTTCGATGTGCCGGTCAAGCTGTCGGAGGACGGCCGCCTGACCGGGCCGTTCGTGCGGCGCGAGGGGCCGACGCGGCGCTTCATCTATATCGCCATCGGTGGCCAGGCCGGTGACGGCCAGACTTGCGTCTCGCGCCGGGCCAAGATCGACGTCCACGACATCCCGGCCGACATGTTGGCTCAGGCCCGATCCGGCGCGATCCTGGGCGTCACCCTGCCGGGTCGGGCGAAGGACGGCGGACCGGCCTGCGCCACCGTAAGGCCGCTGACGAATTGGGCCGTGGTTAGTTCGTGACAGGCTTGGTCAGGTCGAACTCGACCCGGAAGTTGCGGTTCGCGCGGCGCAGTTCATAGGCGAACATCCGCCCCGGATGAACCTCGACCGCCCAGACATTGGTCGTCGAGACCGGAGCGTCCCAGGCGTTGAACAGCTCGACCGACCACGCATCGACCGGGAATTCCTGCCGTTCGGCGGTCCCCGGCGCAGTCGTCATCCCGCCGTACCAGTGCAGGCCGTCGGGCTTTCCGTCGGTGCCGCGATGATCGTGTTTCAGCCGCAGGGCGTCGCCCATCCGCGTGATGACCCAGGTGCGCGATCGGTCCTCACCCACGGCGAAGGGGACGCGGATCTCGTCGGCGGAACAGTCCCGGACGTGCATCGTCAGGCGCTGGCTGGCGAAGTCGGCGTCGGCGGCGTCGGTCGTCACCACCCGCCCCTCGAACCTCTGGCCGCACAGGGTCGACAGGTTGGCGAAGAAGGCGTCGCGCGTCGGCGTCTGGGCGCTTGCGAGGCTCGGCACCATGAGGGCAAGGAGGGTGACGGCCAGTGCGATCGCGGTTTTCATCCGCCCAGACTGGGCCGCGAACCGCGCCGGTTCAAGACGGTGCAGTGCCCGTTGACTTCCGGGCGTTCCTGAGTATGTTCCGCCGCTCTCATTTTTAGCGGCTTTCGCCGTCGCAAAGGTAATTCCGATGGCCAAGCCAGCTTCAATCAAGATTCGCCTGAACTCGACCGCCGACACCGGCTTCTTCTACGTCACCAAGAAGAACGCCCGTACCAAGACCGAGAAGATGGTCGTCAACAAGTACGACCCGGTCATCCGCAAGCACGTCGAATTCAAGGAAGGCAAGATCAAGTAGGATCTCGCCTAGCGCCCGAACTTGACGCCCGGTTGGTTCGCCAGCCGGGCGTTTTGCTGTCTGGCGACACAATCGATCACGCCTTGTTACGCTTGCGGGGTTGATCCCGACGCGCGCTCGCTCCATTGAAGCGCCCAACGAAAAAATCCCAACCTCAGGAGCACCCGCCCATGACCGTCCGCGTCGCCATCAACGGCTTTGGCCGCATCGGCCGTCTCGTCCTGCGCTCGATCGTCGAGCATGGTCGCACGGACATCGAGGTGGTGGCGATCAACGACCTGGGCCCGGTGGAGACCAACGCCCATCTGTTCCGCTTCGATTCCGTCCACGGCCGCTTTCCCGGCACGGTGACGACCGGCGAGGACTGGATCGACGTCGGCACCGGCAAGATCAAGGTCACGGCCGAACGCGACCCGGCCAAACTGCCTCATGCCGAACTGAACGTGGACATCGCGTTTGAATGCACAGGCATCTTCACCACCAAGGAAAAGGCCTCGGCCCACCTGACCGCCGGTGCCAAGCGCGTCCTGGTCTCGGCCCCCTGCGACGGTGCCGACAAGACCATCGTCTACAAGGTCAACCATGACGTCCTGACCGGTGAAGACATCGTCGTCTCCAACGGATCCTGCACCACCAACGCCCTGGCCCCCGTCGCCAAGGTTCTGCATGACCTGTTCGGCATCGAGCGCGGCTATATGACCACGATCCACTCCTACACCGGCGACCAGCCGACGCTGGATACGATGCACAAGGACCTGTACCGCGCCCGCGCCGCCGCCCTGTCGATGATCCCGACCTCGACCGGCGCCGCCAAGGCGCTCGGCCTGGTTCTGCCGGAACTGAAGGGCAAGCTGGACGGCTCGTCGATCCGCGTACCGACGCCGAACGTCTCGGTGGTCGATCTGAAGGTCGTCGCCGGTCGCGAAGTCACCGTCGAGGAAATCAACGCCGCTCTGCAAGCCGCCGCCGATGGCCCCATGAAGGGCGTCCTGGCCGTGACCACCGATCCCCTGGTGTCCACCGACCTGAACCACATCGCCGCCTCCTCCACCGCCGCCCTGCCCCAGACGCAAGTGGTTGATGGAAAGTTGGCCCGCGTCCTGACCTGGTACGACAACGAATGGGGCTTCGCCACGCGGATGGCCGACACGGCGCTGGTGATGAGCAAGCTGATCTGATGACAGTCGAGGCGCCGATCCATCTGCGCCTCGCCGCTCAACAGGCGCTACTCGGGCACGTCACACCCAATCTACGGGCCTTCTCTGTTGAAGAGGACGGCAAGACCATCCGGGGCCTTGCCGTCTTCGAACAACCGCCAAGCGACCATGAGATCGAACTCATCCAACTCGCGGGAACTGAGCTGATTTCTCACTACGTGGATTCAATGATCGACGACCGCATTGAGGTCACCAGCGCTCCTCGACCGCCGCTCCTCGCTCATCTTGTTTACCGCCGATACGAACCCGGCGACGGCATCTGATTTTTCAACCATCATCGCTTCCGAGACTGGCATGACCTTCCGCACCCTCGACGACGCCGGTTCCCTCGCGGGAAAGACCGCCCTGGTCCGCGTGGATTTCAACGTGCCGATGGAAGATGGGAAGATCACCGACGACACCCGCCTGCGCGTCGCTCTGCCCACGATCGCCAAACTGCGCGACGCCGGGGCCAGGGTCGCCCTGCTGGCCCATTTCGACCGCCCCAAGGGCAAGGTCGTGCCGTCGATGAGCCTGAAGCCCGTGGTCGATGACCTGGAGCATCTGCTGGGCGCCCCCGTCCGATTCGCCGACGACTGTGTGGGCGATGAGGCCAAGGCGGCCATCGCCGATCTGGACGCCGGCGGCGTCATCCTGCTGGAGAACGTCCGCTTCCACGCCGGTGAGGAAAAGAACGACCCGGCCTTCGCCGCCCAGCTGGCCGACATCGCCGACATCTACGTCAACGACGCCTTTTCCGCCGCCCACCGCGCCCACGCCTCGACCGAAGGCGTCGCCCACCTGATCCCGGCCTATGCCGGTGAATCCATGCGGCGCGAGCTCGAGGCGCTGGACGCCGCGCTCGGCAATCCGAAGAAGCCCGTCATCGGCATCGTCGGAGGATCGAAAGTCTCGACCAAGCTCGACCTGCTCAAGAACCTGGTCGGCAAGCTGGACCGGCTGGCCATCGGCGGTGGCATGGCCAACACCTTCCTGTTTGCGCAAGGCGTCGACATCGGCGGCTCGCTGGCCGAACGCGACATGGCCGAGACCGCGCTGGAAATCCTGACCGAGGCGAAAGCCCGGGGTTGCGAAATCCTGCTGCCTGTCGACTTCATCGTCGCCACCGAGGTCAAGCCGGGTGCCGACAGCCGCCCCGTCACTGCGGGCCAGCCACTGTCGGCCGATGACAAGATCCTGGACGCCGGCCCCGCCACCGTCGCCCGCCTGGTCGATGCCATGACGGCGTCAAAGACCTTGATCTGGAACGGGCCGCTGGGCGTGTTCGAGGTCCCTCCGTTCGACGTCGCCACGGTCGCGGTCGCCCATCATGCCGCGGCCTTGGCCAAGGCCGGGGTCCTGATCGCGGTCGGCGGCGGCGGCGACACGGTCGCGGCCCTGCATCACGCCGGTGTCGTGGACGACATGACCTTCGTCTCCACCGCCGGCGGGGCCTTCCTGGAATGGATGGAAGGCAAGCCCCTGCCCGGCGTCGAGGCGCTGAACGTCTGAGTGATCGGGCGGCGCGAACGGCCGGCGACGTGCTAGACCGTCCCCATGTCCGTCCCCGATCCGGCTTTTGATCTGATCCTCGTCGGCGGCGGCCTGTCCGCCGCCCTGATCGCCTGGCGGCTGGCGCTGGACCGTCCCGAGGTTGGTCTCGCCGTGATCGAGCGCGATGGGCAGCTGGGCGGGAACCACACATGGTCCTTCTTCGACGGCGACCTGTCCGAGGCCGACCGCGCCTGGCTGGCCCCGGCCACCCCGCATCGCTGGCCCGAAGGCTATGACGTCTATTTCCCGGGCCTAAGCCGCTCGCTGAAGACGCCTTACAACAGCCTGACCTCGGAACGCCTCCACGCCGTCGTCGCCCCCCTGCTCGGCGACCGGCTGATCGCGGGCGAAGCGGTCGAGATCGCGCCTGGCCACGTCACCCTCGCTGACGGCCGGACCCTGCGAGCGCCCGGCGTCATCGATGCGCGGGGCCCAACGGCGACGCCCCACCTCGACCTGGGCTGGCAGGTCTTCGTAGGATGCACCCTTCGTCTTGCCCGGCCCCACGGCCTGACCCGGCCCACGATCATGGACGCCACCGTGGGTCAGGGCGACGCCTATCGCTTCGTCTATCTGCTGCCGTTCGACGCCCATACTGTGATGGTCGAGGACACCTATTACGCCGACACGCCCGCACTCGACCCCGCCCTGATCGGTCGCCGCATCGACGCCTATGCCCGTTCGCGCGGCTGGACCATCGAGGCGGTGATGGCCGAGGAACAGGGCGTCCTGCCCATCGCCCTGGGCGGCGACATCGACGCCTTCTGGGCAGAGGGATCGCCCGTCGCCCGCACGGGCCTGGCCGCCGCCCTGTTTCATCCGACGACCGGCTATTCCCTGCCCGACGCGGTCGCCATGGCCCGGATGATCGCCGCCCTGCCCGATCTGAGTTCGGCCGCCCTGCGCAAGGCGACCGAGGCGCGGTCCAAGGCGCTGTGGGCCGATCGCGCCTTTTACCGTCTGTTGAACCGGATGCTGTTCCGCGCCGCCGAACCGTCACAGAGGTGGCGGGTCCTGCGCCGCTTCTACGGTCTGTCGGAGGGTGTGGTGCGGCGCTTCTACGCAGGGCACAGCACGACGCTGGACAAGGCCCGCATTCTGGCCGGAAAACCGCCTGTGCCGATCGGAAAAGCCATGCGACAACTCAGAGACACCCACGCCGGAGCCTCATTGTGAGAGACGTCGCAGCCAAGCGTGCGGTTGTGGTCGGCGCCGGGTTCGGCGGCATCGCCCTGGCCATTCGTCTGCAACGCGCTGGCATCCAGACCACCCTGGTCGAGAAGCGCGACAAGCCCGGCGGCCGCGCCTACGTCTGGCACGAGCACGGCTTCACCTTCGACGCGGGCCCCACGGTCATCACCGACCCCGACTGCCTGACCGACCTGTTCGAGGGCACAGGCAAGACCTTGGCTGACTATGTCGAGCTTCTCCCGGTCGATCCCTTCTATCGCCTGTGCTGGGAAGACGGCGCGGCGTTCGACTACAACGACGATCAGGTCGCGATGGAGCGTCAGATCGCGGCCTTCAACCCGGCCGACGTCGCGGGCTACGATCGTTTTCACAAATATTCGGAGGACCTCTATCAGGAGGGCTACCTCCGGCTCGGTGCCGTGCCCTTCCAGTCCTTCTGGTCGATGATCAAGGCCGCGCCCGAACTGGCCCGACTGGAAAGCTGGAACAGCGTCCACGCCATGGTCGCCCGCTACATCCAGGACCCGCACCTGCGTCAGGCCTTCAGCTTCCACACCCTCCTGGTCGGCGGCGATCCGTTCAAGACCAGTTCGGTCTACGCCCTGATCCATGCGCTGGAACGGCGCGGCGGCGTCTGGTTCGCCAGAGGCGGCACCGGGGCCCTGATCGCCGGATTGGTCAAGGGGTTCGAGGACCTCGGCGGCCGGGTCCTGCTGAACGCCCCGGTCGAGCGCATCGAGATCTCGGACGGTCGCGCCACTGGCGTCGTGCTGGAGGACGGCCAGGCCATCTCGGCCGACATGGTCGCCTCCAACGCCGACGTGGTCGCGACCTACGACCGCCTGCTGGGCGACACCCCGCGCGGCAAGGCCAAGGCGAAATCGCTGAAGTCGAAGCGGTTCTCGATGTCACTGTTCGTGCTGCATTTCGGGCTTAGCACGCCCCAGCCGCAGCTGGCCCACCACACCATCTGCTTCGGCGCCCGCTACCGTGAACTGATCGCCGAGATCTTCGGCGGACCGACCCTGCCCGAAG
Organism: Brevundimonas sp. NIBR10; assembly: GCF_027912515.1. Lineage (NCBI taxonomy): Bacteria > Pseudomonadati > Pseudomonadota > Alphaproteobacteria > Caulobacterales > Caulobacteraceae > Brevundimonas > Brevundimonas sp. NIBR10. Next base: position 1,751,373 of record NZ_CP115464.1, on the reverse strand, counting down.
ATTTCTCGCTCTATCTGCACAACCCGTGCGCCACCGACCCCGGCATGGCACCCGAAGGCATGTCGAGCCATTACGTCCTGTCGCCCGTGCCGCACCTGGGGGCCGCCGACATCGACTGGGAGGTCCAGGGGCCGCTCTATCGCGAGAAGATCCTCGACTATCTCGAGGAACGTTACATCCCCAACCTGCGGCGCGACCTGGTGACGACCCGCATCTACACCCCCTTCGATTTCCGCGACGACCTGAACGCCCACCTGGGCAGCGCCTTCTCGCTGGAACCGATCCTGACCCAGAGCGCCTGGTTCCGGCCGCACAATCGCGATGACGTCATCGACAACCTCTATATCGTGGGCGCAGGGACCCATCCCGGTGCCGGCATCCCCGGCGTGGTCGGATCGGCCAAGGCGACGGCGGGGCTGATGCTGGAACAGGCGGGATTGGCAGGGGCGAAGGCATGACCGACGCCGTCCTCGCCGCGTCCAAGGCCTCGATCGTCAAGGGGTCCAAGAGCTTTCGCTCGGCCTCTCGCCTGTTCGACGCCGAGGTCCGCGAGGACGCCTGGCTGCTCTATGCCTGGTGCCGCCGCTGCGACGACGAGATCGACGGCCAGGACCACGGCTTCGGCCACGAGAACCTGTTGCCCGAGGAGCAGCAGCGCCGCCTCGCCCGCCTCTATGACCAGACCCGCCGCGCCCTGGCCGGCGAGGCCATGGATGACCAGACCTTCGCAGCGTTTCAGCGCGTGGCCCTGCGTCACCGCCTGCCGGAACGCTGGCCGCTGGACCTGCTCGACGGCTTCGCCATGGACGTCGAGCATCGCGAGTATCGGACCATCGACGATGTCCTGACCTATTGCTGGCACGTCGCGGGCGTCGTGGGGGTGATGATGGCGAGGGTGATGCACGTCACCGACACGGCCGTGCTGCGCCGCGCCCAGGACCTGGGTCTGGCCTTCCAGCTGACCAACATCTCGCGCGACGTCATCGAGGACGCTCAGGATGGGCGGGTCTATCTGCCGGCGGACTGGCTTATCGAGGCCGGGCTCGAACCGACCGCCGCCGCCGTCGCCGATCCCGCCAACCGCGCCGCCGTGCATGGCGTCACCCAGCGCCTGCTGGCCGTGGCCGAACCCTATTACGACAGCGCCCGCGACGGCCTGCGCGGCCTGCCCTTCCGCTCATCCATGGCGATCGCGGCGGCGCGCGGCGTCTATCGCGAGATCGGTCGCAAGGTCGTCCGGCGGGGCCCCGACGCCTGGGACAAGCGCGTTTCGGTGGGCAAGGCGATGAAGCTGTGGCTGTTCGGTCGCGGTGCCCTGATCGCCATCTGGACCCAGACGCTGGACCGCGGCCATCCCGCTCCCGCCCGGCCCGACCTCTGGACCCGCGTCTGAGCCGTCAGACCTTCACTTGAGGCAGCCGCCACCACGGCGTCGAGGGCGACAGGTGGTGCTCGTGGTGCCGCCCGAAATGGAAACAGGTCAGCAGCGACAGGATCCACGGCATGGGCAGGGTGCGCGCATTGTGGTGGTCCGGAAAGACGCCCTCCCGCTGATGCCGATGCGGGATCCACGTCCCGAACACGAACAGCTGCAGCGCGCTCAGGATCGCCGGCACCGCCCAGAACAGGATCAGGTTCGCCGACCTCGCCCCCAGCCACAGATAGGCCAGCAGCACAGCCGTCACGATCGCGAACTCCCGCCACCCGAAATAGCGCAGGAAGAAGCCCAGGAACCACGGCCCGAACCGCGTGGGATCCGCGGCATGGAAATCCGGATCGCCCTCAACCCCCGGCGTCCGGTGGTGCTGGTGGTGACAGACGTTCAGCTTGCGGAACGAAAACGCCGCATAGGCCCCGACGCAGGCCTGGCCCACGACCGCGTTCACGCGCGGCCGGCCCGGCGCCAGGGCGCCGTGCATGGCGTCGTGCGCCACGATGAACATCCCGGCCCCAAGCCAGCTCTGAACCGCGATAAGCACAGGCGCCGCGGCCACGCCCCAGCCTTCGAGGCGATGAAAGAAAACGGCCCAGACGTGCAGGCTGACCCATCCGCCGACGATCAGAGCGGCCAGACCCAGCCCGATCGCCGTCTGGCGCGCCGCGCTCACGACCCTTCGGTGTCCGAAACCATCCCGGGCAGATTCGCCCGCTCGGCCCGCCGGGCCTTCAGGATCGCGCTAAGCCGCTGAGGGTCGGGCGCGAACACGAACCCGAACGACACCGCTCCCTCGCGCGTCTGGACCGCGTGATGCAGCTTGTGCGCCTGGACCAGCCGCCGCGCATAGCCATTGGCCGGCATCCAGTGAAACGGCCACCGCTGATGCACCAGCCCGTCGTGCACGAACAGATAGACGGCCCCATAAAGCGTCACCCCCGTCGCCACCGCCCGCACCGGCCAGGATCCCGTGAACATCGCCACGAAGAACAGCCCCATCCCGAGCACGCACCCGACGACGGCATAGAGGTCGTTCTTCTCCCAAGCCTTGTCATGCGGCTCGTGGTGGTCGCGGTGCCAGCCCCAGCCCCAGCCGTGCATGACATAGCGATGCGTCCACCAAGCCGCCCCCTCCATGAAGAAGAAGACGGCCAGAACGATCAGGGTGAACCAGAGGGCGACCATGCTCGCGACACTACGCGCCGTCGCGCCCCGTTCCAACCGTGACCACAGGTCGCTAAGGTCATCGGATGAGCGACGACGCCACCACCCATCGCAAGGACCAGCATCTCGACGTCGTCCTGTCCGGACGGGGTCGCCACGCCAGTGATGCGGGCTTCGACGCCATCCGCTTTGTGCATGAGGCGCTGCCGGACCTGGACCACGCCGCGATCGACCTCGGGGCCGACTTCCTCGGCTATCGGCTGAAGGCCCCCCTGCTGATCAGCTCCATGACCGGCGGCCCCTCCCGCGCCGAGGCGATCAACGCCCGTCTGGCCGAGGCCGCCCAGCACCTCGGCATCGCGCTCGCCGTAGGCTCCCAGCGCAGCGCCCTCGAGAACGGCGGGGCCTCCGGCCTGGACGCCGGTCTCCGTCGCCGCGCCCCCGACGTCCCCCTGCTGGCCAATATCGGCGCGGCCCAGCTGGTCCGGGGCTTCGGCCTCGACCAAGCCCGTCGCGCCATCGAGATGATCGGCGCGGACGCCCTGATCGTGCATCTGAACCCGCTTCAGGAAGCCTGTCAGCCCGAGGGCGATCGCGACTGGCGCGGTGTGGGCGCGGCCCTGTCGGCCCTCATCGCCGGTCTGGATGCGCCCGTCGTGGTCAAGGAAACCGGCGCCGGTATCTCGGCCGCGACCGCCCGACGCCTGATCGACATGGGCGTCGCCGCCCTCGACGTCGCCGGGGCGGGCGGCGCCAATTGGGGCCTGATCGAGGGCGAACGCGCCACCGAGCCGTCCGACAAGGCACACGCCCTGGCCTTCGCCGACTGGGGCATACCGACTGCCCGTGCCATCGCCGAAGTGCGCGCCGCCTGCCCCGACACCGTCATCATCGGCTCCGGCGGCGTTCGCAACGGCCTCGACGCCGCCAAGGCTATTCGCCTGGGCGCCGACATCGTGGGTCAGGCGGCAGGGGTTCTGGACGCCGCCACCGTCTCGACCGAAGCCGTCGTCGCCCATTTCCAGACCGTTATCCGACAGTTGAGCACGGCCTGCTTTTGCACCGGCTCGGCCGATCTGGCGAAGCTGAGACGGGTACCGCTTCAAGTCTAATCTATCTAAGATTGTATAGTACCGCCTAAGGTGTAATTCTGGTCCCTCACGAGGGATCAGTCATGAACGCCGACGCCTTCATCGCGAACTGGAGCACAGCTTCAGTCAGCGAACGCGCTCAGTATCAGAGCTTCGTGTCCCAGCTATGCCGCGTTCTCGGCGTTCCCGCTCCAGACGACGACAGGCCAGGCGACCGGGACTACGGCTACGAGCGCGCGGTGCGGTTTCGACATGACGACGGCAACTCCCACACCGGCTTCATCGACTGCTACCGGCGCGGCAGTTTTGTCCTTGAGGCAAAGCAGTCTGACAAGCGGATGGGCGGCGGAGCGCTGGATCCTGAACCTCAACTGCGGATGATGCGCCGCGGTCGGTGCGCACCCACTTCGCCAGCCTCGGTTGATCGCCTCATGCGTCATGCCAAAAAGCAGGCGGAGGGCTACGCCAAGGCGCTCGACGAATGGCCGCCGTTCCTCGTCATCGTCGATGTCGGCCGCTCGATCGAGCTGTGGTCGGACTTCGCTCGGCAGGGCAAGACCTATGTGCCTTTCCCGGATCGGACCCATCATCGGATCGGACTCAACGAACTCGCTGATCCCGAGGTTCGCAAGTGGCTCGCTGCAGTATGGACCGATCCCTTGTCGCTCGATCCGGCCCGCAAGGCTGCCAGGGTCACGACCGCGATTTCGACGCCTTTGGCCGCGCTCATCCGATCGATCGGCGCTCGGGCACCCAGAGGGGCCGACGGTCGCGTCGATCCGATCCATCAGGCGGCCTGGGATGACAAGGTCGCGACCTTCATGATGCAATGCCTGTTCGCCATGTTCGCCGACAGTGTCGGCCTGATCGAGGAACGGGGCTTCCTGCGACTGATGGAGGCGTATCGTGACCGTCCTCACCAGTTCCATCACGGTGCCCAGATCTTCTTCCGAACCATGGATCAGGGAGGACACTGCCCTGCGATCCGGCGCGATCTTCGACGCTTTAACGGCGGACTGTTTCGCAAGGACGCCGTTGTCGAGATCACGGGACCCGAACTGGAACAGTTGATCCAGGCAGGGCAGCGTGACTGGCGGTCGGTCGAACCGGCGATCTTCGGCTCGCTGTTGGAGCAGGCGCTCGAGCCCGGCCAGCGGGCCGAACTCGGAGCCCACTATACGCCCCGTCCCTTCGTGGAAGCTCTGGTCGAGCCTACGGTCATGGAACCGCTGCGTCGTGAGTGGGAAGGGGTGGAGGCCCTGGCGATCGCCGACTACCAGAAGGGAAATGTGCGCGCCGCTCGTGCCGGCGTTCGACGGTTCCACCAGTCACTCTGTGCAACCCGCGTCCTGGACCCGGCGTGCGGGACGGGTAATTTTCTCTATGTCGCCATGGACCTGATGAAGGCGCTGGAGACCGAGGTCTTGTCCGTTCTGGCCGAACTGGGAGACGACAGACAAGCTCTGGACCTCGACGGCGTCATGGTCGGCCCGGGCCAGTTCCTGGGCCTCGAGAAAAACCGCAGAGCCGCCGCCATCGCGGAAATGGTCAGGTGGATCGGTCACCTCCAGTGGCAGTTCCGGCCCCATGGACGAGCCCAGCCCTCCGACCCGGTTCTGAGGAATTTCGGGGCCATTCGCACCCGTGACGCCCTGATCGCCTGTGACCCCGACAAGCCCGCGCGCGATCTCCAGCCTGGACGGCACGGCCGTTCTGCCTGGCCGGAAGCGGACTTCATCATCGGCAATCCTCCGTTCATGGGGGCCAAGGCCCAGCGACGTGAACTGGGTGACGTCTACGTCCATACCCTGAGGGCGCTCAGTCCGGGCCGCTTTCGATCTGCAGACCTGGTGATGCGGTGGTGGGACAGGGCAGCCGAAATCCTGGTCACCCCGAACTCACGGCTGCGGCGCTTCGGGTTCATCACCACAAACTCGGTCACGCAGACGTTCTCGCGGCGTGTGGTCGAGCATCACCTCAATGGCCCGGTGCCAATGCGTCTGGCTTTCGCCGTTCCGGACCATCCCTGGCTCAGGGGGCCTGACGCCGCTGCGGTCCGGGTCGCCATGACGGTAGTCGAGAAGGGCAGGCCGACAGGCCGTGGACGGCTGCGAACCGTCATCGCCGAACCCGATGCGGGTCCTGTCTACCAGGAGCGCGAGGGGCTGATCCGGTCCGACCTGGGCATCGGGGCGGATGTGACGACGGCGGTCGCACTTCGGGCCAACGAAGGCCTGGCCTCGCGCGGGGTTCAGTTGATGGGCACCGGCTTCATCGTCGAGGCTGCCAAGGCGCGACAGTTGCTGGAGTCATCTGATGCCGGCACCGAAAGTCCGATGCGACAGTACCGGAACGGCCGCGACCTCACCGATCGACCGCGTGCCGTAGAAGTCATCGACCTGTTCGGCTGGGACGAAGCGGCCGTCAGGCGACGCCATTCGGGCATCTATCAGCACCTGCTTGAGACAGTGAAGCCGGACAGGGACCGAAACGCGAGGTCCGGATATCGGGATGCCTGGTGGATTCTCGGTGAACCACGCCGGGAGCTGAGGCTCGCTCTGGAGGGGCTCGAGCGCTACATCGTGACGGTCGAGACCGGCAAGCATCGCTGGTTCCGGTTCCTCGACAAGCAGGTTCTGCCGGACAACCGGCTCGTTTGCGTGGCGTCCGACGACCCTTTCGTTCTGGGGGTGCTGTCGTCCAGCGTACACCTCGCCTGGGCACGGGCGACGGGAGGCCTGCTGGAAGACCGACCCGTCTACGCCAAGACCGCCTGCTTCGAGCGGTTCGCCTTCCCTAGCCCGTCAGTAAAGGCGCGCGAAGATATCGCGGTCCTGGCCAAAGATCTGGATCGCCTGCGGGCGGAGGTCCTGGACCGGCACGGCGACCTGACGATGACGGGCCTCTACAATGCCAGAGGCCTCGTCGGCCAGGCAGGCACGATGTCGGCGGCGCAGCGTGATGTCCATCAACGCGGGTGTGTCGGCCTGATCGACCATCTGCATACCCGGCTCGACGCGGCCGTGCTCGCAGCCTACGGCTGGCCTCAGGATATCGGGGAAGAAGCGATCGTCACCCGGCTCGCGGCCCTCAATCAGGCTGCTGCGGCGGATGAGCGGGAGGGACGGGTCAACTGGCTTAGGCCGGCCTATCAGCGTGGTCGGACGGGCTCGCCTGAGCCTCTGGAGGTCAGCACCACCCTTTCGCTCAGCGAGGTCGGCCCGCCCCTGCCCGCCGCCGACGACGCCATGGCCACCGCTCTTCTCGAGATGCTGCGTCAAGCGGGTCGACCGATGCAGCCCAGGTCGCTGGCCCGCGGGTTCGTCGTTCGATCGACAAATCGGGCCGCTCTCCGGATCGAACGCGTTCTGGCCGTTCTGGCCGTCGCAGGCTCGGTCCAGAAGACCGACGACGGCTGGTTCGCGCCGCGCCGGATCAACTGACGCTTCCCGATCCCTTGCCGTCGGTCTAGTTCGGAGCCATGGCGCATACCGATACTGACATCGTCATCCTGGGCGGCGGCCATAACGGGCTGGTCTGCGCCTTCTATCTGGCGCGGGCAGGCCTGAAGGTCACTGTGCTGGAGGGGCGCGGTGTCGTCGGCGGGGCGGCGGTAACGGAGGAGTTCCATCCCGGCTTTCGCAACTCCACCGCCAGCTACACCGTCAGCCTGCTGAACCCGAAGATCATCGCCGACCTGGAGCTGGCCCGGCACGGCCTGACCGTGGTCGAGCGCCGGATGTCGAACTTCCTGCCGCTGCCGGACGGTCGCCATCTTTCTGCCGGAGAGGGTCGGACCGCCGGCGAGGTGGCGAAATTCTCTGCCCGCGACGCCGAACGACTGCCCGACTATGAGGCGCGGCTGGAGGCCGTGGCGGCCGTGCTGCGCGCCCTGGTTCTCGAAATCCCGCCCAACTTGCCGCCAGATTCTCAGGGCCTGGGCGGCTGGCTGGCGGCCATCCCCGAGATGCTGAAGTCGGCATCCGTGGCCCGGCGGATGGGCGGGCTGGACCTGACGGCGCGGCGCGACGTGCTGGACCTGTTCGCCAAGTCGGCGGGCGACTGGCTGGACGGCTGGTTCGAAAGCGATCCGATCAAGGCCCTGTTCGGCTTCGACAGCGTCGTGGGCAATTATGCCAGCCCCTATACGCCCGGCTCGGCCTATGTCCTGCTGCACCACGTCTTCGGCGAGGTGAACGGTCGCAAGGGTGTCTGGGGTCACGCCATCGGCGGCATGGGGGCGATCACCCAGGCGATGGCGGCGGCCTGTGTCGAACAGGGGGTCGAGATACGGCTGGACACCGCCGTCGCCTCCGTCCTGACCGAGAAGGGCCGCACCGTCGGGGCGGTCACGGAGGCCGGCGACGTCATACTCGCCCGCGCCGTCGTGTCGAACCTGCATCCGCGCCTGCTGTTCGATCGGCTGGTCGATCCGGCCTTGGTCCCGGCCGACTTCACCGAGCGGATGAGTCGTTATGCCTCGGGCTCGGGCACCTTCCGCATGAATGTCGCGCTCAGCGAACTGCCCGATTTCACCGCCCTGCCTGGCGACGGGGATCATCTGACGGCGGGGATCATCCTCGCCCCCAGCCTGGCCTATATGGATCGGGCCCACGCTCAGGCCCGGCTGAACAGCTGGTCCTCCGAGCCGATCGTGGAGATGCTGATCCCCTCGACCCTGGACGACAGCCTCGCCCCACCCGGAGCGCACGTCGCCAGCCTGTTCTGCCAGCACGTATCGCCCGATCTCGACGACGCCCATCGCGACACCGTCGCCGACCTGATGATCGAGACCGTCGACAAGGCCGCCCCGGGCTTCAAGGCCTCGGTGATCGGCCGGCTGGCGCTGGGGCCCCGCGATCTGGAACGGCGCTTCGGACTGATCGGCGGCGACATCTTCCATGGCCGACTGACCCTGGACCAGCTGTTCAGCGCCCGCCCGGTGCTGGGCCACGCCGATCACCGGATGCCGGTTCCGGGTCTGTATCTGTGCGGTTCCGGCAGCCATCCGGGCGGCGGCGTGACCGGTGCGCCGGGACATAATGCCGCCCGCGCCGTCCTCAAGGACGTTCGTCGCTAGACGTTAGCCACCCCAACCGCGTCCATCAGGGCCTGCTGCACCGCCGCCTCGGTGAAGGGCTTCTGGATCGTCGAATGATTGCGCCACCGGTCCGGCAGTCCGCCCTGGCCATATCCGGTGGAGAACACGAAGGGCGTACCCCGCGTCGCCAAGGCCTCCGCGACCGGGAAGACCTCGTGGCCCGCCACATTGACGTCCAGCAGAGCCGCATCGATCCCTTCGAGTTCGGGATCGGACAGCAGGGCCAGGGCCTCGGCCACGCTCGCGATCGGCCCGACCGGGGTGCAGCCCATATCCTCCAGTATCGTCTCCAGCAGCATGGCCACCAGACTCTCGTCCTCGACGATCAGGATGCGGCGGCCGTTCAGGGGGTGGGTCATGGGACGGCGCGATCCAGCGGAACAGTGATGCGGGCGTTGAGGCCGCTTTCGAGGTAGCGGAGTTCCACCTCGCCCGCCAGATCATGACGCACATTGCGCTCGATCATCCGGGTGCCGAAGCCGCGCCGTTCCGGTGTCGCCACGGTGGGCCCGCCGGTTTCGCGCCATTCGACGACCAGACGCCGGTCGGTCTGGTCGGCGATCGACCAGTCGACCAGCACGCGCCCACCCGGTGCCGACAAGGCACCGTACTTGGCCGCATTGGTCGCCAGCTCGTGAAAGATCATCCCCAGCGACAGGGCGAATGCCGGGCCCAGCGGCACAGGCGGCCCATTGGCCGATATCCGGTGCGTCTCGTGTGCCTCGGTCTCGTGCCGCAGGATGTCGCCCAGGTCGGCACCTTCCCAGTGACTGCGGGTCAACAGGTCGTGGGTGTGCGACAGCGACAGAAGCCGGGCCTGGAAAGACTCGGCAAAGGCGCGCGGATCGGTATGGGAGCGCGCCGTCTGCATGGCGATGGACTGGACGGTGGCAAGGGTATTCTTCACCCTGTGGTTCAGCTCGTCGATCATCAGTTTCTGGCGCTGGGCGGCCAAGACGTTGTCAGTGACATCGTGGCCCTGCACGAAGATGCCCACCACCTTGCCGCCGTCCTCCCGGATCGGCTGGTAGATGAAATCGACATAGGCGTCCTCGAAGGGACCGTCCCGCACGGCCTGAAGCCGCAACAGGCTACCGCGCCCCTCCACCGGCTCACCGGTCTCGAACACCGTGTCCAGCATGTCGATATAGCCCTGCTCGACTACCTCAGGCAGGGCCTCGGCCACAGTCTTGCCCGCCAGCTCGCGATGGTCCGTCAGGCGGCGATAGGCCTCATTGAACAGCTCGAACCGGTGATCAGGTCCTGACAGCACGGCGATGAACCCCGGCGCCTGCATGAACATCTCGGTCAGTCGGTTGCGCTCGATCGAGAGGCGACGGTTGTCCTCCTGAACATGCCGGGCCCGCGCCAGAAGGCCTCCGCCAACCATCGCGTCCAGGGCGCTGACGGCTCCATCCGTGCCGGCGGCCGACATCTGTCGCAGCCGTTCCAACTCGGTGATGTCGGTCGTATGCTGCAACAGCATGACGACCTCGCCGTCCCTGTTCAGGACCGGCGTATGGGTTGCACTCCAGAACCGGTCCTCGAAGACGCGGCCGCCCTCGGGCAGGTCGCGCGCGATGGAGAACTTCACCACAGCCAGATGGTCGGGTCGTCGGGTGGCGATCGCCTTTTCCATCGAGGTGCGGACCTGGCGCACATTCTCCGGAGCCTCGTCGCTCGGCCCCGAATCGAAGGACCCGAAGATCGGCTGGCCGAGGATGTCCTCACGCCGGCTGTGGGTGATGTCCAGATAGGCCTGGTTCATCCCCGCGACGCAAAGGTCCGGGTAGAGCAGCACATAGGGATTCGGCGACGCATCGAACGCCGTCGCCAGATCGATCGCGAGATCGCTCGATTTGACCAGTTCTTTCAATGCAATCCCCGCCGAACGCGCCGACTAACGCTCAAGCCCGTGAATGGTTCATCGGATTGTCGTCGATCGTACACAGGCGGGATTTGGGCGAAGTGGGCCATCGCGTCTAGAGACAGATCATGCTCATCTCTTCCCTTCTCGGTGCCGTGCTCCTGATGACGACCCCGCCTGCCTCCTCCGACCCGACGGCCCAGACCCGACAGGGCGTTCTGGTCGGGCGTGAAGTCGGGGGTGTCGAGAGCTTCAGGGGCATTCGGTATGCTGCGCCGCCCGTCGGCCCCTTGCGCTGGCGTCCGCCCCAGGTGCCCGAGCCATGGTCCGGACCTCGCGACGCAGGCTCGGTCGGCGCCATCTGCATCCAGCCGCCCGCCAACGGCGACAACGGCGTCGGCCCCCTGCCGATGAGCGAAGACTGCCTGACCCTGAATGTCTGGGCACCTCAGGGTCGCAGCGGCCCCCTGCCCGTCATGGTCTGGATCCACGGCGGCGGTTACATCAACGGCTCGGGCACGGCGGCGCTCTACGACGGATCGAACCTTGCGAAGCGCGGCGTGGTCGTCGTGACCTTGAACTATCGCCTCGGCCGACTGGGCTTTTTCGACCATCCGGCCCTGGCGGCCGAGCGGGCGGCGGGCGAGCCTGCGGGCAACTACGGCGTCATGGACATGATAGCGGCCCTGGAATGGGTGCGCGACAACATCGCGTCATTCGGCGGTCATCCGGCCCAGGTCACGATCTTCGGCGAGTCGGCCGGCGGCGTCGCGGTGACCCAGTTGATGGTCGCAGAGCGCGCGCGGGGTCTGTTCGCGCGCGCGGTGGTCGAATCGGGCCTCGGCCGCCAGCAGGGTGCCCCCCTGATCGAGGTGCCGGACGGGACCCTGCGCCCGACCCGCGCGCGTGGCGCGGCCTGGGCCTATGACGCCGGGATCACACCCACGGCCGAGGCCCTGCGCGCCGTCCCCGCCGAACGCCTGCTGACCCCGGCACCCAGCTTCTATGACGGCGACCTGATCCTCACCGACGGTGCCATCCTCGCCACCGACGTCGAAACCGCCTTCGCCAATGGCTCCCAGGCCCCCGTGCCTCTGATCATCGGAACCAACTCGGCGGAGTTCTGGCGCGCGAGCCCGTCCTATGTGCCGCCCTACCGCGACCGTCTCGACGGCCAGACGCCCGACCAGAAAGCAGCGCTGCTCGCCGTCTATGGCGATCAGGCCGGCTATGACGACCATATCGTCAGTGATCTGGTCTTCAATGAGCCGGCGAGGCGCCTCGCGCGACTGCACGCCGGACGGGGCTACCCGACCTGGCTTTATCGGTTCGATGTCGTTTCGGAGGGCATGACCATGCCCCACGGCGGCGCGCCCCACGCCTCGGAACGCCAGTATGTGTTCGACACACTGACCGCCTCGCCCTGGCCCACCGACACCCGAGACCAGCGCGTCGCCGACGTCATGGCCGGCTACTGGACCGACTTCGCCAAGGCAGGGGATCCCAACAGCGCAAGCGCTCCCGTCCGCTGGCCCGACCTAGGCTCCTCACCCGACCAGCTCCTGGAGTTCACGAACGACGGCCCCGTGGTCAAACCCATCCCCTTCGCAGACCGCCTCGATCTGATCGAAGCGCTCTATCCGACCAGGCCGAAGTGACGTCAGGCCCGCTTCCGCACGAACACCGTACCTGCCGAATAGCCCGCGCCGAATGAGCAGATCAGGCCGGTGTCGCCGGGCTCGAACCCGTCGTGCCTGAGGTGGAAGGCAATGATCGATCCGGCGGATGACGTGTTGGCGTACTCGTCCAGGATGATGACGTTCTCTTCCGGCGTCGGGTCACGACCCAGCACCTTGCGACCGATGAAGTCGTTCATGTTGATGTTGGCCTGGTGCAGCCACAGTCGCTTGAGCCCGTGCGGATCAAGCCCGAGCTCACCGGCGTGCTCGACGATCATGTCCGATACAAGCGGCACCACATCCTTGAACACCTTGCGTCCCTGCTGGATGAACAGCTTGTCCGGTGCGCCGATGCCTTCGGGCGCGGCGTTGTTCAGGAAGCCGAAATTGTTGCGGATATTGTTGGAGAAGACGGTCTTCAGCTTTGTGCCCAGAATGTCCCAGCCCCCGGGGCCCGCCTGATCGGCGGCTTCCACGATCACGGCGGTGGCGACGTCACCGAAGATGAAGTGGCTGTCGCGATCCTTGAAGTTCAGGTGGGCGGAACAGACCTCGGGGTTGACCATCAGCACGGCCTTGACCGACCCCGAGCCGATGAAGTCTGCGGCGGTCTTGATGCCGAACGTCGCCGAGGAACAGGCGACGTTCATGTCGAAGCCGAAGCCCTCGATGCCCAGCGCCTGCTGGACCTCGACCGCCAGGGCCGGATAGGGGCGCGGCATGTTGGAGGCGGCGCACAGGACCGCGCCGATCTCACTGACCGGCTTGCCCCAGGCGGCGATGGCCTGCCGTGCGGCGGCGACGGCCATCTCGGCCATGATCGACAGCTCGTCATTGCCACGCTCGGGGATGTTCGGGGCCATCCGCTTCGGGTCGACGATACCGGTCTTGTCGAGGACATAGCGTGACTTGATGCCCGAGGCCTTCTCGATGAAGGCGACCGAGGACGGGGTCAGGGCGGCGACGTCACCTTCCTGAATCTGGAGCGCGTGGTCGATGTTCCACTGCTCGGCCCAGGCGTTGTAGGCCTCGACCAGTTCCTCGTTGGAGATCGACTGTTCGGGGGTGAACAGGCCGGTGGCGGCGATGACTGACGCTTGCACTTCGTGGTCCCTATCGTTCGGCGCGCGGCGCCTCACTGCTTGAGGGACGTCGGTCCGTGAGTTCCAGGCGCGCGCAGAGCGACCTGATGCTTTTCTAAGGCTTCAATAGGACGGTGGCGGCGTCCGGTCGAGAGACGCCATGATGCCTCGCCACCAGCGGGGTATGACGCCACGCGGTCCGGGCGGGACCGGATGGTCGCGGGCGGCGATCAGGGCCTCGACCAGATCCTCCGCCTCGCAGGGCCAGCCGGAGGGGCTGACGTAGATCGGATAGTCGATCAGGGCCGCGTGGATCAGGGCATCCAGACTGGCGCGTTCCGTGCGTCTCGGGAAAGGACCGGTGCGGTCGTCGGTCAGGCCCCAGCCGGCATAGAAGGGCCGGCCATAGGTGGTCACCGCCTTGCCCCGCATCAGGGTCTCGAACCCCGACAGGGACGTCAGGGTGACCAGCCGGTCGCAGGCGTTCAGACAGTCGATGATGTCCAGGTCGTCGGCCACCGCATCGACGGCGTCCAGCGCATGGGCCTCCAGCAGGCCGGGCCGGTTTCCGGCCATGACGTCGGGATGGTTGCGGTAGATCAGGAAGGCGTCAGGGAAATCCCGTCGCGCCGCCTCGACCAGGCCGGAGTTGGTACGGATATCGGTGCAGCCCAGTGCGATCGACTTGTCGTTCTCGACCTGGCCGACGACGAGAACGCGTTCCCTGTCGGAAGGCCAGCCGGCCGGTGCCTCGCCCCGGATATTGTATTTGGACAGCCCCGCCTCGACGATCCGGACGCGCAAGGCTGCGGCACGGGCGAGCGCCCTGTCGTCCAGCCCACCCGCCTGGATCAGGCTTTCGAGTCGGCTGGGGCGGTGCGCGTCATAATAGACCCCCTGGTCGTCGAGGGCGACCGACAGAGCGCCGTGAAAATCGGACCCCAGGCCGCGCGAGCGGATGAAGCCGTCCTCCATCCGCACGGTCGGTGCGGTCGTCGCGGCGGCAGCAGCGCGGATCGGATCACTCTCCTTGCCCGCCCACCAGATCAGGCGACCGTTCTGCTCTTCCGCCTGTTTCGCGGCGTTGCGGGCGAACCAGTGATAGCGGACAGAGCCCTTGGGCGAGTTCAGCAGGCGGCGGATCGGGGGGCGCTTGGCCGGTGCGAACCCGGCGGCGGCCCAGACGCCCGACAGCCGGTCTGCGCGGTTCCGTAGCGCGATCAACCGCTCCAGTGCCTGTTCCGCCTCGCAGCGTTGGCCGGTGACCGGATCGACATAGCGGGTGCCTACGATCAGGGCGGCGACGGCGATCTGTTCGACCGAGCGGGGTCCGCCCCGACGGCCGGTCTCGATCGCATCGGTCGTCGCACCCCACCCCGAATAGAAGGGTGCCCCGAAACACCGCACGGGCAGCCCGCGCAGCAGGGCCTCGAATCCCAGAGCCGAAGTGACGACATAGACTGCGTCCACCACCGCCAGCAGGTCGGCAGGTCGCACGTCCGTGTCGATCAGAGTAACGCCGGTCAGGTCGGCCGTGGCGATACAGCCCTGTTTGCGCCCGGCAGCGACGGCCGGGTGCCGTTTGACGATCAGTTGCGCATCAGGCTCGTCGCGCCGGGCCGCCGCGATCATCTCGGCGAACGACTGGGGCGAGGCCAGGCCATAGCCGATCGAGGCGTCGCCCAGGGTCTGATCCACCACCAGGACCCGCCGGCCGGGTTTCAGGACTGCACGGTCCAGCGGCTGGCCCATATTGGTCTTGGACACGCCCGACGCAACGATGCGGTCGATCAGGACGCGCGCGCGGGCGATCATGGCGGCGTCGCACCAGTCGGGCGCGGTGCGGATCAGGTCTTCCATCCGCGAGGGACGGTGCGCGTCATAGTAGACGCCGAGGTCGTCCGCGATGACGCTGAGCGAGGTCGCCCCCGCTTCGCCCAAGCCGACCGAGCGCAGAAACCCGTCCTCCAGCGCGACATAGGGCAGGCCGCGCTTCGCCGCATACTTCCGCCCCGCCGCCGCCGTCGGTTTCATCCCCCAGCCGATGACGGCCCGGATGTCGGGGCCGGGCAGAGCGCGCAGGTCGTACTCCGGCAGGAACTCGGCCAGGAACGGGACCTTCAGCACGCCAGGCGCGCAGACCCAGGCGGGGATTTTGGGCGATGGCGGATGGGAAGGGGGCAAGCTGAGCGATCCGGAAACGTCTCGATGCTTTAGGGCGTCGTCCGCACTTTGCGAACCCTCTCCCAGAGGGAGAGGGCTTGAGCGCACACGAGCGCTGCGAGTGTCCTTGCGCGAAAGGGTGAGGGGTTATGCCCTCGCCGTTTCGCACCGTAACCCCTCACCCTTTCGCCTTGCCGATCGCTACGCTCCCGGAGGCTCAAGCCCTCTCCCTCTGGGAGAGGGAGTTCAAGTGCCGAACACCTTCCCCAGAAGCCGTTCCAGCGCCGCCCGATCCACGCCATCGAAGGCCGCCTTTTCCGTGGAGTCCACGTCGAACACCGCGATCAGAACGCCGTCCGCCCCGAACACCGGCACCACGATCTCCGACGCCGAGCGGCTGTCGCAGGCGATATGGCCGGGGAAGGCGTGGACGTCCTCGACCACCTGGGTCAGTCCGGTCGCGGCTGCGGCCCCGCAGACGCCCCGGCCGAAGGGGATGCGCAAACAGCCCAGGGTGCCCTGATACGGGCCGACGACCAGTTCCCCTGCCCCATCCGCCCCAGCCTTGTCCGGATCGACGACATAGAAGCCCGTCCAGAAATAACTGTCGAAGGCATCGGCCAGCATCGAGGCGACCGTCGCCATGCGGGCCACGCGGTTCGGCTCGCCGTCGAGAACGGCCAGGATCTCGCCCTCGACCTCGGCATAGCAGGCGGCCTTGTCGGCGGGGCGGTCGGTGCGGGGAACATAGGACATGGCGCGGGCGATTCTGTGGGCGGTCGGCGCATATAGGGGGTCATGGGGCACAGGGCGAGATGCGCCGGATTCCCCTTTCGGGCGAGCGGCTCAAACCCTGATTTCACCCGCGATATCAAGCTGTGCGGTAAAGTCGCGCCTTTGCGGCAACGCTTTGTCGCAAAACAACGTTAACCATGAGGCGAAGTCACTGGACCCGAACGCCGTATTGCGAAATGGTTGACGCGATACCCGGGGTCGCCGGATGTCCAGTACGGGGTTCGAGGGGTTGGTGATGGGTGATCGGGAGGATCGAGGCGATCACGCGCGCGGTGTTGCACGCAGGCCCGCAACCGTCGTCGTGGCCCTGGTCGCATCCGCCGTCGCCCTGACCGGCCTGACCAGCTGCGGCGAAGGTGGCCCTTCGCTGTGGCGCAAGGATGGGGCTGCCGCCGTCAACGCCTGTCCGCGCCCCGCCTCCCTGACCGGGTCCGAGTTCAATGCCCAAGAACAGGGTTTGAGGGCGCTGCGCCGCGCCGCCTTCCGCGGCGACTTCTTCGCGCAACTGGAGCTCGGCACCCGCTATGCGGCGGTGCGCGCCACCGACAAGAACATCGAGGACCCGATCGAAAGCGCCGTGTGGACCGGCCTCGCCCTCGCCAACGAGGAGGGCTACGCCCCGATCAACCGCGTCGAGCGCGGCGGCCTGTTCGGCGGCGGCCTCAGGGCCCTGTCGCGCTATGACGACTGCCGGGCGTGGGAACGCCACAACGCCTATCAGAAGCTGGACGAGCAGCTGTCCCGGATGTCGCGCGACGAACAGGAGCAGGTCCGCGACCGGATGATCTATGTCTTGTCGACCCAGGACGCCAAGGGCTTCCGCACCCTGGCCCGGCTTCACGACGGCCTGTTCGGTCCGTTCGGCGAGCCCGAGGACAACCCTCAGGGGCGCGAGGCCTATGGCCGCAAGGACGGAGCCAATCGCGAGGAACGCTGGCGCGCGTCGCGCAACGCCGCCGTCAACCTGTTCCAGCGTAACGACGTGGACGCCTACCTCTATAACTATCTGGCGGTGCAGACCGGCGACGTCGGGGCCTATGTCCTGCTCAAGGATTTCGAACGGTCGTCACCGACGCGGGCCCGGTCCGGCTCCTTCGTCGAGGCCAAGGCGCGTCAGTGGGTGCCGCCGTACGAATTCTATCCCAACGAGGCTCCTCCGTCGGGCGTGCCCTTCTCCGACGAGAGCCGGCCACGCGGCGACGCCTATGAATACGCCCTGTCGCGGATGCAGGGCGAGATGCCATTCGTCCATGTCGGCCGGGCGCTCAAGTTCCTGGGCGTGACCGAGGACGTGGCGCGCGAACCCAACGGCCTGTCCAAACGCCAGGTCGAGACCCTGGAGGCCATGCTGGGCCATCCGATGGACGGCTTCCTGTCACCGCTGGAGAAGGTCCGCGCGATCCAGCTGGCCGCCACCAACGGATCGTCCGACGCCCAGATGGTGCTGGCGGTGATGTATTCCGAGGGGATAGGCGTTCCCGCCGACTACGCCCGCGCCTTCCACTGGTATTCGATGGCCGACAAACAGGGGAACGGCGAGGCCAAGTTCGCCATGTCCACCTTCTTCGCCCTCGGCGTCGCCGGAGTGTCCGATCAGGACAAGGCCCAGGCCGTCGCCTACCGGATCGATTCGGCCTTCGAGGGTTTCGGCCCCTCGGCCTCGCGCCTGCAGGCGGTCCTCGCCCAGGTTTCCCGTTCGCAGCGCCGCTAGGAGGGCGAGCCATGAAGACGTCATCGACCGCCCTCGCCATCTCCACTGGACTGCTGGCCGGGGCCGCCGTCGCCGCTGCCGTGTTTCTGGCCGTTGCCAGTCCGACGCCGGCCCAGGCGCAGGTCGCTGCGCGGGTCGAGAGCCAGACCCGACCGAACTTCGGCCTGCTGCTGAGCCCCCAGACCAGCAGCCGGCCCCGGCGTGAGCATCGCCGCTTCAACTATCGCGACCACCGCCCGGATTACTATGCGCCGCCACGTCCCGGTTACGGACCCGGCTACCCGCCCAACCCCGGTGGGCTTCAGAACGAGGTCGTCGTCGACTGTGGCGGCAATCCCGGCAGCGGCGGTGTCGAGGCGGCGGCCCGGCGCGTAGCCCCCGGCGGCACATTGACCATCCGCGCCTCGGGCGGCCCCTGCGTCGGCTGGATCAACATCGACAAGGCCATGACCATTCGCGGCTCGGGCAGCTATGCCGGATCGGTGACGCTCCAGGCGCCGCAGGGCCTGCCCTGTATCACCGTGGCACCCGGCGTTCGCGCCGTGATCCAGGACATCGCCCTGGCCTCGCCCACGGCCGGCGACGCCCCCTGCATCTCGGGGGAGGAGGCCACGATCGCGCTGGACCGCGTCTCGCTGCGCCACGTCGGCGACGAGGCGGCCATCCTGGTGCGCGGCGGGGTGCTCGACATCCGCTCCAGCTCGATCAACGCCCAGACCACCGGCCCCGCCATCCTGGTCGATGCCGGGACGCTGACCGCCGTGGGCCTGAATGTGGTCAACGCCCAGTCCGGTGTCGAAATCTCGCCTGGACCCGGCGGACCGTCCAGCCTGACCAACGTCTTCCTGACCGGCGAACACAACCCGTCCAATTTCGGCCCGCGGGCCATCGGGGTGAACGTCCGCTCGCGCCGAGAACTGGGCGAACTGTCGATCGTCAACAGCCGCATCTGCGGCTATGGCGAGGGCGTCGCCGTGGACGGGGTCCGCGTCACCATCCAGGGCTCGAAACTGTGCCTCGCCGACAAGGGTGTCGTCGTCTATGGCGGCGAGCTGACCCTGACCGGCTCTCGGGTTCGCGCCCGATACGTCGGCGTGGTGGCACAGGCCGGCCGCGCCGTGGTGACCAACACCGCCTTCTCCGGCGTCGAGCAGATCTTCTTCGAGGACGCGCGCGGCGACATCGATGCGCGTGGCAACTCCCTGTGGTCGCGCGGCCGGGAATGCTCGCCCGAGTTCCGACCCGAGTATCGCGGCCGGTTCGTCCCCTTCTGGCGGCGCGGCGAACAGGGCTTCGAGTGCCAGCAACGCCCCTATCCGCAGTCGTGGTGGGCCGAGGAAGAGGGTGCCCTGGGCATCGCCTACGTCAACGACGCCTATGTCGTGCCCGGGCTGAACCGCTTCAACGCCGGCTGCGGCTGGTACGACCAGCGCGGCGGCTTCATCGACGACACCCGCTACTGGGGCGAGGCCCGCTTCGGCCGCCGCAACCCGCCCCTCCCCTTCGCCAGCGATCCCCGCTACGACCGCCGTTGGGTGAGGGAGCAAGAGCGCCTTCGTGAGCGCTCCTGCGAGGCAACGCCGAGACCGTACTGACGGGCGTGGTAGGCGAGGAGGCCCTAGGCTAACTCATAAACTTCAGAGGCTTAGCCTGTAAAACGTGCAGTTTCGTCGTCCAATGATATCAACGGCTTGCTAGCGGGTGTAAAACCTCGCATGCGCCATCAACCCCTCCTAGCATTCCTGTGTCTGACCGGATTGGTCTCCTGTGGCGCACAGGATCAATGGACCGGTTTCGTCTATCCCGACGCCGACAATCTCACTGTCTCAGCCGAAATCGGGAGGTTCAAAACCTTCGAGCAGTGCCGCGTGGCTGCATCGGAGACGCTTGCCACATTTGGTCGACAACAAACGGGCACCTTCGAATGCGGTCTGCGATGCAAGCCGAGTGACGCGACCGGCCTCAACATTTGTGCCGAGACTCGGGACTAACCCACGGTTGGTGAAGCGGCGCATGAATGCGGGCACCGCTCCTAGCCGCCGCATCGGCACAGTAAGCCAGAGGCGATCTGCGCCCATAACGATACGCGCGAGCCGGCAAGACACAAGCGTTGCGTGGAAGCTATCCGCTAGCGACCTGAACCATTGCGGTGAGCGTCTATCCACGCCACCAAGGCATGAGCATCTGACTCGAAGGCGAAATCCATCACTAGCGGCCTTGATGCCATATCGGACATATGCAGGATCACGCGGCTATCGCCCTTGGACTTCGTTGTCTCGTAGCGGACCGATGCGACCCGCTCGGTGGTGACGGTAGGTGTCAACGCGGACACCGCTCCTACGATTGCGCCTACAGGCCCGGCAACAACCGCTCCAGCCACACCTCTGCCGATTGCGCTTTTGTTTTTCCTCGTTTCCACCGTCTGATAGTCGACGATTTTCCTATCGTAGGACTTGAATAGTTGGTCTGCTTGAACAGAAAGCACGTCGGAGGCGTCGTATTCAGCCTGACTAAGGATGTTGATCGTGCGGTAGTCCTTGTAGTGAACCACTACAAACGTTGACCCTCGCGGTTCGAACGCAATCGCCGCTCTTGTTTCTCCCATTTTGCATTTCTTGAACGGCCAGCCTCGTAGCGCATCATGCTCAAACGCCTGCACTGACGCGGCTCTGGCCTCTAGGAACTCGGCCTCACGCTCTTTGGCTTCACGATCCTGCTCAAGCTGGACCTCTTTCCTGCTTTCGCGTCGACGCCGCAGCGCTCTCTCGTCTTCAGTCTCAGCGGCAGTGCCATTGGCAGCCGAGAGTCCCAGAATCGCGATCACAACTAGCGCAAGCGCTCCCAAGACCCACCAGAGCATGAACCCTCCGCGATAACCCGTACTGGGATATCCGAAATCGGGTTTTAGGCAAAGCGTCGTTCAACGGGACGGCGCATATGACCAAGTCGCTACACAGCGACCGCTATGAAGAACTGCTCGTCATCCTCAGGGCATGCCGCAGAACGGCGGGCTTGACGCAAACGGAAATGGCCAACCGGCTAGGTAAGCCCCAATCCTACGTTTCGAAGCTGGAGCGCGGTGAACGGCGGATCGACGTGATCGAGTTCGTCGACTTCATCGGTGCCACAGGTTGCAAGCCGACAGCCATGCTGGACGCCCTTCAGAAAGTCATCGCTGGTATGCGCACTGAGACCTAAGCCCGATCCTGCTCTCTCCGCAAATGGATTGGCGGGCCATCGTGGGGGGAAACGTCAGACGGCTTCGCCTTGAGCGTGGCCTGTCACAGGAGCAGCTTGCACACGACTCCGAGATTGACCTCACCTATCTAGGTAGGATCGAAAGAGGCCGAAGAAATCCGAGTCTTTTGGTGCTGGTTCGGCTCGCTCAGGCCTTGGGAACGGCCCCGAGCTTCTTGCTATCTGAGTAGGTGATCGGCCGTAGATCGAAAGGAGGGCCTGCCTGCTTTTCAGCAGCATGCAGACATTCCTTGTCAGCCATACAGCTTACGGCAGTTTCGGGCGTCTCTTGTGCACCCTCCGGCAATGGAGGGGCTCATAATGAAAGCTTTGAGTGCGGTTCCCGCCACATGCCTCCGGCGCTGGCCACGGGTCTGAGAATGGTGTTCGTCGATTCAGAACGCGACAGGCATCAGAGCGAGGCGATCTAAGATTTACCGAACACGACGTCGATTTGTTCCAAGGTGAATTCGTCGTCTCCGCGCATCTCATTGACCATAAGCTTCTGACCGTGATGCTTCATTCGGATAAATTCGACAACATGGTCAATATCCGATGTTGGCATATAATCCTTTGAGTCCCTCACAATCGCCGCAAGTGCGTTTCTATAATATTCAAAAACATTTATCGTAAGAGAATCAAGGTACGCCGGAACTCTACCAGAATGCACCAAATTGTTTCTTGCTCTATATATTCGGTGTGTCTGCCACATCAGCTTTGACTCATGCTTTTCTATAGAATCACTGTACTTTTTTGGAGTTGACCACTTATCTCTCAGTTCATGCAGCCTAAAACAGGCCAAAGGATTCTGAGATATACGACGATTGAAATCTCGAAAGTGTTCATGGAAATCATGAAGTATTATGCCCCGTACAAATGATTGGTACCTATTGTATCGACCGCCTTCGCTGGCAAATTCCGTGAACCACGATGTGTCTGTTCGATGATTTACAAGGAGGCCGTTATAGGTAGCCGCAAATGTACGCCGTGCGTAGTTGCGGGCGATACATGGCGCTATTAACTCAGCGTAGTGAACGATTCTTGGCGTCCCAGCAGACGGTTCTCGTAAGAGTATTTCAAACGCTGACCACAAGGATATAAGCCTTGACTCAGGATCGTCTGAAGCGGCTGCTGTAAAGGTAGTACTTAGAGAATTTAGAATTCGGTCTCTAGACGCGATGTTAAACTGAGAGTCAATCGATTCTGTTAACGATTTTGAGTCCCTAGCTGAGTTTCCAGCTAGACGGGGGTTAAATGTCTTTCGGCTAAGACGAACCGATGCTTTCTGTACCATATCTCCCGAATCTGATGAACCTCGTATTACATAAACGTCGTCCATCCAGCTGGCTTCAAATGTCCGGCTAACTAGAATTGTGACAGAGCGTAGCCTAGAAAGCTCCTCTATGAGCTTAAATGAAGCAATGTATCGGTCTCTAGCCTTTGTCTGGAACTTTACGTATCGAAACTCTTCGTCATACTCCCAGTGATCTGTGAATGATTCTGAGACTGCTACAGGCAGATCTGACAGTTGTAGTATGTTTCCAGATACGATTCCGTCTAGATACGTTGCAAAGTGCGGAGATACCGCCGCATAGCATGTAAACTTATACTCAAGGCCATCAAATAAGCTAAAAAATCCCTTTAGCTTTCTAGCGCCAGCGCGCTCAACTCGTTCGGTAAAAAAGTATCTCTTGGCCGAATTCAGAACATATTCTCTCGAATATCCTAGATTTATTATATGGGTGCAATAAAATGATACAGCACTTAGTGTTTGTTTTCGACGACTAATTTCGTTATAATTTTCAATTATTATTCTCTCTAACCGTTCCTTATATCCCGGAGTTACGCGGTTAGACGTAACTTGGATTTGCGTCGACAGCCTTCGAATGTCGAACTTTTCGAGGGATTGAATTGACCTCAGGCTGCGCAGCAGCATTGACGGTTCGTCGTGAACCTTATGATTTATTGCTGGATCGAACTCGATTGACCACGCTAGTTCATCTTTCACGGGACCGAATGTGGCTCTAGGTAGCTGGCCTGACTCAATGTCTCTTAACAGCGCAATGGCTTCTCCAAGCCGGGCGGGCGTGTCCAATGTCATCATTCGAAAACTTTCGAACGTGTCGGTCGCAACCAAGGATGAGATCGCTTGCGCTACAAAAAGAACGCTTCTTGCTCGCTCAGTCTCCGGCCACTCGTTCGCGGGCTTCTGCACGTGTACCCCTCCTGCTTAGGCAAGCTTTACCGCTAGAAGTTGAGGAACGCCAATGCACGGGAGGAGCCCCCCTTGAACGACGGGGCATGAGACGCTCTGACCGTCCCGTATGGTAGCTCCAGTTCCCAGTATACCTGCAAAATGGACGGGCCAGACGCTAGCGTGAAAGCACCCGTCTTGTTGCCCGTTGGATCATCGAACGGTCCACACCATAGGTCTTGGCCAGCGCGCCAAGCGTCATCCCCTCCGCTCGCTTGGCGACGATATCTGCTTGTTGCGAAGCTGTGAGTTTCGAAGGCCTTCCCAGAACCTTCCCCTGTTCCTTGGCTCGTTTCAGCCCCGATTGGGTGCGCTCGATCAACAAGTCACGCTCAAACTCAGCGACGGCAGCGATCACTCCCATGGTCATTTTTCCGGCAGGGCTGCACAGGTCCACTCCCCCTAAGGCCAGACAGTGAACGCGGACACCGGACGCGGCCAACCTCTCGACAGTGGCTCTCACGTCCATAGCGTTTCGCCCAAGCCGGTCGAGTTTGGTGACGACCAATACGTCCCCTTTTTCGAGCCGGTCCGCTAGCTTGGAAAAAGCAGTTCGCTCCATCGCAGCGACAGAGCCCGAGACTGTCTCGCAGATGATGCGATGCGTCTCGACAGCGAACCCCGCACCGGAAATCTCCTGAACCTGATTGTCGGTGGTTTGGTCAGCCGTACTCACACGGCAGTAGGCAAATACCCGGCTCATAGACCCGTTCCTGTATCCAAAACCTGTAGCGGAATTCTACATGTATCTAAATGCGGAGCAAGCTATTTTTCGATCCGGCCCACGGTGGTGAATTGAAAAGGGTCGTTTGCGATACAGACGAGGGCCCGCTTCGTTCACCGGCGGGAAACCAAACTCGCTAACGCAAGGTCAGGATGTATTGCCCATGCTCTCCTGAGTGAGGGGAGTCATTTATGAGCTACGCCGGTACGTGTCCTGTTTGCAGCGAAACCATCAGGTCCAGCACAGCGAGACTTTGTGGGCATTGCAGAACCCTCGTTAGGCACACCGCGTTTTTTGGCTTCAAGGAAGATACCCCAGAGGCCAATGCCTATTATCAGGATGGTGTTCTAGGCAAATCGAAGAATGGCTGGCGGTACAGCAAATGGTCGTGGATCGCTCTCGGCTGTGTTGTCGTCTACGGCATGTTCACAGGTGCCTATGACGAAGTTCCCGAAGAAGAAGAACCGGTGGCCGTGGCTTCAATGTATGAGCAAGGCGGGACTGCCGGCCTTTCTCACCAAACAGATGACTATCCTACTGCCGTCTATGCGTCCGACCAATCTTACGATGTACAAGCGGAACTGGCAGCCGAGATTGCACGCCAGAGAACCCTTCAGGCAGAATTGAGAGAGGTCAACTCTCAACTGCTCGCTGCGCAGCAGGAGGCCGAGCTTATCGCGTCTGCTGACGCCTCAGAGATTGTCTCGGGACCGGGAGTCGTTGATGCGGCTGAGGTACAGGCAAGCCCGACCCTGCCCTAAGTCATAGCCACGTCCGCGTTGGCACCGTGCGGTCGGACCCAGAACATGACGCGACCGGGACAACCCATGCGGCGACAGGTGGTTGATCGGCCCCACAGATCGAAGTTCGCACCGCGTTCACGGGCAATGCGCTTTAGGTCAGCCTTGATCCGCAGTTCGCAGAGGTCGCATTCGGTATAGACCATCCACCGATTGGCGATGATCGCCCCTACTGTCCGTCCGGCAAACTTCCATTCGTCAGCGGTGTAGCGGTCAGGGTTCTTTCGCCCCATCCCGTCACCGGGCCGTGGTGAGGCCCAAGCTTTGAAGCTGTATCCTCGCTGCCTGTTGCAGGATCGAGCCGGGGGCCCGGCGTTCTATCTCGGCTAGCAGTGTGCCGATCCCAGCCCTGCCGTCTGCACTCGTCAGGTCAAGCTTGCTCAGGGCATCCACAAGCGCGCTGGTTCTGTCTTCCATGACCATCCTCCATTGCGCCGACCGAGTCCGATCTAGGCGTCCTTCACGGAACTAGGCAATGGTATGTTCCCTCTCTGTTCTGGTTTTCAACAGGAAGGTTGGAGAGGCTAGCTTAGCGGACCGGCTCACACGCCAAGCCGTCGCTGTCCCTATCCAGTTCGGAGCGGTACGCCAGATCACCACGGCGGATGCTCTCCCTTCCCTCTGCCCTAGCCATGGAGCAGTTCGCGAAGTGCTGCTGAGAGACCGCTCGGTGAGTGACGCGGAACAGGAAGGCCTTGGCCGGTAGATTGGGCGCTAGCGCGTATGTCGTCAGTGCAAGAGTTGCGACGAACGTCGCCGCCACCACTGGCCTGAGTGAGCTACGCCGCTTGGCTTTTGGCCTGAAGGGAATGACGACCATGCCCGATCAGAGCATCGGCACCTTGCCACCCGGTGACTATGAGTGGTGAACGGTGACGTTCAGACCCAGCAATCTTGATGGCGGCCCCAAACCGCATACGAAGCTTAAGCGCGACAAAAGTTGTGGCCAAAAAGGAGTGCGACCATTTCCCTGTTGAAGTCAGCGCTAAGAACTTTTTGAACTGTTAGTCATCTTGCCCAGTGATCCGGTCTTTCATTGTCAGCGAATGCCATTTAGTTTCCACACCATCAACTCAGGAGAGCAACATTGGCTGACGAAACCTACGATACGTCCAACGACATTTTCAGCGCGACGATTGAGCTAGCATCCTCATATGCTTCGAACGCGAACAATCGCCTGTCTCCTGATGACTTTCAAGCTCTGATCAAGGACACGTTTGCCACGCTCAAAGGCTTAGACGACGGAGCTCCTGCCCCGGTTGAAGAGACAGAAGACCTCACCAAAACCAAGGCTGAAATCAAGAAGTCCATTCAGCCTGACATGCTGATCAGTTTTGTTGATGGCAAATCGTACAAGAGCCTGAAACGCCACCTAGCCCGGCACGGCTACACGCCTGAGAGCTATCGCAACACTTTCGGGCTCGGCAAAGACTATCCAATGGTCTCTCCTAGCTACTCCGCTGCACGTAGCGCATTGGCCAAGTCCATGGGGCTAGGAGTTGGAGGGCGGAAGCCAAAGGGTCCCGCGAAAAAGCCCAGAGCGACCAAGGCTCCAGCAGCCGAATAGGCAGCGCAACAAGACGATGATCAGCCCGGCCTCTGCGCCGGGTTTTTCATGCCTCCCAAGGATGACCTTTGTCAGGTTGAACCACTCGCCCCCTTGCGCATTAATTTTGGGCAGATCGCCTCTGGCTTACTGTACCGACGCGGCGGTATGGAACGGTTGCCCGCTATCAGCGCCGTTCCGCTATTCTAACCCCACAACCAGCAAGCCGTCATAATGGTGCGGCCCCGCTGGTACCGGAAAGGCTACGTATTCCTCACCAGCCTTGGCAGTGATGGTCCGGACTAAGTCGTCAAAGTCTATTTCGTGACCGGGGATAGGATACAGGTTCAGCCCGTCAGGGTCGTAAACCCGACGAACCGGCGCACCAGTCAACAGACTGTCTAGCAACTTCCCCATAGCGCGTAGAGAAACACTGATTTCTCAGATCGGCAACGAAAAGTTTACGTAGGGTTAAGGTGTACGGTTCCGTACAAAGGCTCTTGTGGTGGTTGCTATCCCACTCACCCGGCGACCGAGCAAAAGCTGGTTCAATGTTTGGGCCGGGAGGTCCGCCTTCAGACAAGGAGCCAATATCCTAGAACGACCCAAAGCGGACCCTGCCTACTGCGGTCGTCGTAGATGACCTCAGTGTTAGCGCGACCGTTTTTTGGACAAGCGATCCACCAGCAGAGCACCGGCAAAAGTAGCCATGCACATAGGAAAAATCCATGGCTGGAAGCGGTCGCCGTTACTGCCGAAATGATAAAACAAGCCAACTGCGGCTGTAGCGACAACCAATAGCATGAGGGCTGCGTAGGCAGCGATGGTGATGGGATCGCGCGTCATGTTCGCTCCTTTGCTAAGCCAGCATATATTTCCGACGTCACAGATGTCGAGACGTCCGCTGTGCGACCGGAACCAGCCCCATATAGCCTTGGCGGCTTGAGCCGCTGTCACAACGATCAACAGGGCGATCAAAGCTAGCTCTTTCCTGTCCCGTTTCATGATCCAGCGACCTGCACCGACGCCTCAGCGACCCTGATTGGTTCTAACCCTCTAGAATGACTCTGGATGGCCCCTAGGGGCGCGGTAATGGCTGTCCGGCATCAGAGGGCACCTGCGGCGACTTGAGTCTGCACGGGCTACTGAGGGGCAAATGGCCGGCGGCGCGGTCCTGCGAGCGAAACCCTTCTTATTTCCTAGCCTCGGGCGTAAGCCCTCAGCTTAACAGAGAAGAGAGCTTGACTTTTCTCCCTGTTTATGATATTTTTCTTCCTGTTCATTCAGATTAATTCTCCTTCTGATTTTCTTTCTCATTTTGTTGCTGTCTTAGAACCAACAGAGAGAAGATAAGAACTAATGTAAAAGCTCAATCATATCTCATATTAAGCCCCGCAGTGGGGCTTTAATGCGTTTGATGAGAGGAGATATTTATTAAGAGTTAAATAATGCAAGACGTACTTATCCCTCAGGATGTGTATGACAGATTACTGATGCGCCTACTACAGAACCATGTGGGGCATAAAAAGCTAAGCGATTTTGCTCTCGTTAAGCAGATGGTCGAGAAACACACTAGAACTACATTGGATGGTCCTTACGTGAGGGCCGATATCCTCGAAATCGCCGAAGACTCCCTTCAAAAGAACATCAAGCTCGCTGGGGACCGATACCAGACAGCCCCTGACAGGCTTCTCCTGTTCTCTATCAAAGAGGCTAGAGAGGCGACCGCTTCGCCTTCGGCTCCCGAGCCAGTGCAATCATTGCAACAGCATGACGTTGGAGAGCCCTCCAGCCCAGAGCCAGACGCAACGCCCGATGTAGCCCAGACTGCTGAGGCAGAGGAAACGGTCAAGTCGCATACCTACAAAGGGCATGGCCGGATCGCTGATCGCATCAATGGGGCCTCGCCTAGCGCCCCCAAGCCCGATCCTCGAAATACAGAGATTGCCGCACTCAAGGAAAGCCTTGGACCTCCGCCCGAAGGGACGATGTGGATGTTCGATGGGTTCGACAGCTTCGACGCTGTGCCAATCTTGCTCGAACTCCCTGACCTAAACTGAGCGACAGAGACTGCCCGCCTGACCAGCGGGCGGGTCTTTCTCCGGTTCCCGTGCACACCCGCAACTGCGAGCTATCCGCAAAAAAAAGGAAGCATTGGACCACCTTTGCGGGAGTAAAATCGGTCCAACTATCTAAGCGATAATGGTCGCATGCAACGCGGTCGGGGTGGAACGAAAAAATCTAAATGCTGAGACCTACGTCAGACCGCATCCCGCTCGGCCGGCATAACAGCGGTTCGTAAATCGAGAGCAGCGAAATTCGTTTGCGTTGCGGCCCTTAAGTAGTCGCAACATTAATACGCGCGGTCTCTAATATAATAGACATCATGTCTGCCATTTTCCCCGTCGAAATCCCAGTCATTTTAGCTAATGCCGCCTGATTTTCGCCTCTTGACGCCCAATTGGGCCTAACCTCTAGATCATTCTCCCAAGCAACGGAGGCTCCTATGCCCAACTACATTTACTACGTGAACCCGGATTACGGACAGAAGGCTTATACTGCTTTCACAGTCCTTGCAGATTATGTGATCGATCATTCCGAATACGTTTGGTCCATTCGAAAAGCCAACTATGAAAGGTTCTCCGAGACTGGTCTGCTTATTGGCCCGGAACGCGCTTTCAGGTCGCTGCATCGGCAGATCGAACTGGCCAACCTGTTGAAAGCAGGCGAGGCCACCAATCCTCTCGCCGAGTTCGTAGCCCTCATGGACGACTGCGGTGTGGATCGGCGTGGAAAAGGGACCCCGTTAGCGGTGTGATCGGCGTCGAATAAGGACCCCTCATCCCTGAGGTCTAACGGTGGCGGCTTGGCGGATGTCAGGCGGCGAGTTCGGGATGTTGGTGTTGGAGACGGTGTTGAGGATCCGGCGCGAGTTTGCGTCCGGGAAGGCGATCAAGGCGATCGCGCGTGACCTTCGATTGTCGCGCAAGGTGGTGCGCAAGGCGATCCGGGAGCCTGATGCGGAGTTCGCCTATCGGCGGGCGGTGCAGCCGTTGCCGAGGCTGGCGCCGTTCCAGGCCAGGCTCGATGAACTGCTGGAAGAGGACGAGGCGCGGCCGCGGCGCGAGAAGCTGCGGATGACGCGGGTCCATGACCTGCTGGTGCGCGAGGGGTTCGACGGGTCGTACGACGCGGTCCGGCGCTACGCGGCGGGGTGGCGGCTGAAGCGACGCCGGGGCGTAGCCGATGCGCCGACGTTCATCCCGCTGATGTTCCAGCCGGGCGAAGCCTACCAGTTCGACTGGAGCCACGAGGACGTGGAGATCGCGGGCAAGCCGATGCGGGTGAAGGTGGCGCACATGCGACTGTGCGCGTCACGCGCGATCTATGTTCGGGCCTACCCGCGCGAGACCCAGGAGATGCTGTTCGACGCGCATGCGCGGGCGTTCGCCTTCTTCGGCGGGGTGCCGACGCGCGGGATCTACGACAACATGAAGACGGCGGTGACGACGGTGTTCACGGGCAAGGACCGGCTGTTCAACCGGCGCTTCCTGGTCATGGCGAGCCACTACATGGTCGAACCGACGGCCTGTTCGCCAGCGGCCGGCTGGGAGAAGGGCCAGGTCGAGCACCAGGTCCAGACGGCGCGGGGACGGTTCTTCCAGCCGCGCCTGCGCTTCACCAGCCTGGAGGAGCTGAACGGCTGGCTGGAGGCAGAATGCCGTCGCTGGGGCGAGCTGCGCCAGCATCCCGAGCAGAAGGACCTGACGGTCGCTCAGGCCCTGGCCGCCGAGCGTCCGGCGCTGCAGCCCATGCTGGGCCCGTTCGACGGCTTCCACGAGAGCGAACACGCGGTGACGGGGACCTGCCTGATCAGCTTCGACCGCAACCGCTACTCGGTGATGGCCAGAGCCGGGCGACGCACGGTGCAGGTCCGCGCCTATGCCGACCGGATCGTCGTGCGCTGCGAGGGAGAGGTCATCGCCGACCATCGTCGGTTCTTCGGTCGCGACCGGACCCTCTACGATCCCTGGCATTACCTGCCGGTGCTGGCGACCAAGCCCGGGGCCCTGCGCAATGGCGCGCCGTTCCAGGACTGGGAGTTGCCGCCCGCGCTGGCGCGCCTGCGCCGCAAGCTGGGCTCAGGCGACGAGGCCGATCGCCGGTTCGTGCGGGTGCTGGCGGCGGTGCTGGAAGACGGCCTGGAGCCGGTCGAGGCTGCCGCGCGCGAGGCGCTCGCCGCCGGGACCGTCAGCGACGACGTCATCCTCAACATCCTGGCGCGCCGGCGCGAACCGCCCCGGCCGCTGAGCATCGTCACACCGGACGACCTGGCGCTGCGGCATCCGCCTCTGGCGGACTGCGACCGCTACGACAGCTTGCGAGGCCTGCATGCAGCGGCATGAGATGATGGCGGCCCTGACCGGCCTGGGCCTCAAGGGCATGGCCGGCGCCTTCGACGAAGCGGTCACCACGGGCCTGCAGCGCAAGCGTACGACCATGGAGATCCTCGCCGACCTGCTCCGCGCCGAGACGACCCACCGGCATGCGGCTTCCATCCGGTACCGGATGGCGGCAGCCAAGCTGCCGGCCGTGAAGGACCTCGACGCCTTCGTGTTCGACGGCACGCCGATCAACGAGGGACTGGTGCGCTCGCTTCACAGCGGCTCCTTCCTGGCGAACCGGCGCAACATCGTGCTGGTCGGCGGGACCGGCACGGGCAAGACCCACTTGGCCACGGCCATCATCGCCAACGTCGTGCGCGCCGGGGCGCGTGGCCGCTACTTCAACACCGTCGACCTGGTGAACCGCCTCGAGGAGGAGACCCGCCTGGGCAAGGCCGGTGCGCTGGCTGCTCACCTCTGCCGCCTCGACGTCGTGGTCCTCGACGAGCTCGGCTACCTGCCGTTCGCCCGCTCGGGCGGTCAGTTGCTGTTCCACCTGATCAGCAAGCTCTACGAGCGGACCTCGGTGATCGTCACGACCAACCTCGCCTTCGGCGAATGGCCGACCGTGTTCGGCGATCCCAAGATGACCACGGCCCTGCTCGACCGCATCACCCACCACTGCGACATCGTCGAGACCGGCAACGACAGCTGGCGCTTCAAACACCGCAGCTGACCCACCACGAAGAACGCCAAGCGAGGGTTGAGCCTCCGGTCGGGCTACGCCCTCCCTACGCCCCAACCCTCGCAAGCGGTGCGCTCGTGACGTCCATCACGAACCCCAAAAGGGGGTCCCTATTGCACGCCGATAAGGGGTCCCTTTTAGACGCCGATTGACACGACTGCGGAGTGACCTACACGAAAGGGGACTTTGACGGTGGTCGTCTGTTTATCCGCTACGAACTGAACGACGATCAGGACGCTTAAGCGTCAGCTTCGCCATGACCGACAAACCTGTTCATGACAGCGCTAAGAGCCCCGTAGGGCGCAAGCCTCGCGGGCGCACGAAGGTGAGTCAGACCGACCTCGCTCGCGTGTTCCGCGCGGCTAAGCAGGAACGTGTCTCTGCTCAGGTCATCTATGATGGCTTCCGCGTTGTCGTGAACGGGTCGTCGGAGCCAGACACCGAGCCCAACGAGTGGGATTCAGTCCTCTAGAATTCAGTGGTATGCCGGTTTTATGGCTCAGATCAATTTCCGCTATCTGCACTCGGTCCACAACAAGAAGACAGGCAAGACCTACCACTATTTCCGACGAGGGCACTCCCGGATAACGCTGCCCGGCGAGCCACTTTCAGATGAATTTATGGCTGCGTATAATACCGCTGCACTAGGTGCCGGTACGCGGCGGACTCCAGTCCCGATTGATGCGGACGACCGAACAGTATCCGCCTTAATACGACTCTACTTCGATTCGGCAGAGTTCGCAAATCTGAAGCCTGTTACTCAAGCCAATTACCGAAATATCTTGGATCGTTTCAGAAAGAAGTATGGAAAGCTATCGGCGCTTACAATCCAAGCGAAGCACCTGAACGCGATCTTTATGAAGATGGTGCGGACGCCCGTCGCGGCCGCGAATCTTCGGCTAAGGCTGAGCCGGGTCTTTCGTCTCGCCGTGAAACTTGGCTGGCGAGCATCCAACCCTGTGCAACACAGCGAAGCCGAGCGCCCGCGTTCGACAGGGTTCGTCCCTTGGACTGAGGAAGACATTCAGCAGTTCAAGACTCGCTGGCCGGTCGGTACCAAAGAATGGCTTGCTCTGTCGCTGCTCTTGCACACCGGGGTTCGGCGTTCCGATGTGATCAAGCTTGGCTGGCAGCACATTTCGGACGGTCGTGTATCGGTCATCCAGAAGAAAGGCGGAAAGCGTGTCACCGTACCCCTGCACCCCGAGCTTGAAACCGTCCTCCGGGGGCAGACTGGGCTGACCTTCCTGCGGACTGAGTATGGGCGATCCTTCACCGAAGCGGGCTTCACCAAATGGTTTGTCTCTAAGGCAAAGCTAGCTGGTCTGGCTAATCGAACCCCCCACGGCCTGCGGAAGGCTGCCGGGAGGCGGTTGGCCGAGTGTGGCTGCACAGAGCATGAAATCGCAGCGATGCTCGGTCAGGATTCACTACGTCAGGTCGAAGTCTACACCCGAGATGCGAACCGGGTCCGCCTCGCAGACAGGGCCGGAGAACGCTTGCTGAAATCCCAATCCAATCCTCGTCGCTAGGCCTAACTTGAAGCGTTGAGTACGACTACCGTGATCAAACAGAGTACACCTAGTGTAAAATCCGATCTGTAAAACGGTCTAAATATCTGAAATTCAACAGAAAATTCACGGGGTGGTAGGCGAGGAGGGACTCGAACCCCCAACCAGACCGTTATGAGCGGTCGGCTCTAACCATTGAGCTACTCGCCCCCGTGTCCGCGCGCGGGAGAGGCGACGGCCTAGCAGGACACGCGTCTCGCTGCAAAGGCGCCGCGATCCTGTCGGCGATGTCACGGCGATGAACGCTCCCTGACAGAGGCACAGTCACGGCGTTCAGGCGCGATCGGCCAAGGTTCGGACATGGCGGCGGGCGACAAGCGCGCCGTCCGGACCACGTCTCTTTCAGGAGCCCCCCATGACCCGAACCCTCGCCCTCACCGCGCCCGGCCTGCGCGCAATCGCCCTCAGCGGCGCGCTGATGGCCGCGACCGCCATAGCCGCGCCGGCCCACGCCCAGTCTACGGGTTCGCAACCCGTCCAGAGCACCATCCAGATGATCCAGACCCAGCCCTCGCTGAACCTGTCGGCCACCGGCGAGGTCAAGGTCGCACCCGACATGGCGACTATCACCTTCGGCGTCGTGACCGAGGCCGCGACCGCGCGCGAGGCCATGGCCCTGAACGCCGCCCGGATGACCGAGGTGGCGACGGCGATGCGTCGCGCCGGCCTGGCCGAACGCGACATCCAGACCTCGGGCCTGAACCTTCAGGCCCAGTACGACTATGTCGAGAACCAGCCGCCCAAGCTGCGCGGCTATCAGGCGACGAACCGCGTCACTGTGACCATCCGCGACCTGACCAAGGTCGGCGCGACCGCCGACGCCGTGGTCGCGGCCGGGGTCAATCAGATCGACGGCATCGCCTTCGGCCTCCAGGATCCCAAGGCGGCCGAGGACGAGGCGCGGCGCATGGCGGTGACGGCCCTGCAGTCCAAGGCACGACTCTATGCCGAGGCCCTGGGCGTGACGCTCGGCGGCATCCGCTCGCTGAACGAGGGCGGAGGCTATCAGCCGCCCCAGCCCATGCCGATGATGTACGCCCGCGCCGCCATGGCCGAAAGCGACTCGACGCCTATCTCGGGGGGCGAACTGTCGGTGAAGATCGACATCACCGGCGTCTATGATCTGAGATAGGCATCGGACGACAAAGTCGGCTCCCGGGCGGAGCCGACAGCGTCTGTCGAACGTTGCCGTCTGCGGCCTGGCCGTGATTAATCAGGAGACGATGATGACCGACGCCCAACGCCCCAAGGACCGCACCACCGAGACCGAGAACCAGCGCCCTGCCGGTGACGGCGAACCGCCGCGTCCCGCGACCGAGCCGCGCGGTTCCGAGGGCAGTTCGAACTCGGGCGAGACCGCTACCGACCCGGCGACAGGAGAAGAGAACGGGTGAGACTGACGACCATCCTGCTGGCC
Source organism: Brevundimonas sp. NIBR10 (assembly GCF_027912515.1). Lineage (NCBI taxonomy): Bacteria > Pseudomonadati > Pseudomonadota > Alphaproteobacteria > Caulobacterales > Caulobacteraceae > Brevundimonas > Brevundimonas sp. NIBR10. Next base: position 1,716,606 of record NZ_CP115464.1, on the reverse strand, counting down.
GCCGCCGGGCTCGGCGCCCTCGTGGCGCTGACCATGGCCTCGACGGCGCGTGCGCAGACACCCAAGGCGGCCGAGCCATCCCTGCCCTCGGCGGCCGAACAGCCGGCGACCAACTCTGCCGCATGTCCGGTCAGCGCCGATAGCCTGACCCTGGCCGGCGACGGCCTTGTGCGCAGCCGGGCGGCTGTGTCGAGGAATCGGCTGTCGATACTGGCCGTAGGGTCGTCGAGCATCGAGGGGATTGGGGCAAGCCGGGTCGAGCTCGGGTTCGTGCCCCTGCTTCAATCCGACCTGCGGGCACGGTTGCCGACCGTGGCGATCAATGTCTGGAACCGGGGTGTCGGCGGCGAGACCGCGCGCGAGACGGTCGACCGGCTCGAGGCCGAGATCCAGCGCTATCAGCCCGATCTGGTGATCTGGCAGTTGGGAACCAACGACGTCCTGCGAGCGCGGCCGTGGAACGACATGATGGCCGACATCCAGCGTGGCGAGGCGATCCTGGCGCGCTACAACGTCGATGTCCTGCTAGTCGATCCTCAGCGCCTACCTGAGAACGCGGTCAACTTTCCGGGCCGGAACCCCCAACTCGACGAGACTGCAAGACTGATCGCGGTCGAGGGCAGCCGGATCGGATATGCCGTCCAGCGCAGGTTCGAGGCCATGCGCGACTGGGGCCGGTTGAACCGGGGCGGAATCGGCCCGGACGACATCCACATGAACGACGACGGCTATGCCTGCTGGGCCGCGATCACCGCCGAGGGTCTGGCACAGGCCGTGGCAGAACCGACGACGGAACGCTCGACGCGTTGAGACCTTGATAGGGCCAGTCCGGCCTATTTCGAGTGTTCCATGCGTCTGCGCCCCCACCACCTCGCCCTCCTGCTGACCGTCGCCCTGCCTCTGGCGGCCTGCGGGGCCAACGATCCGAGCGAGGGTACCAAGGCCGGTGGAAATGCACCGGTTGCGTCCGCCCAGGTTCGGGCCGCGCCGGGCCTTTTCACCCACGACCAGATCGAACAGGCGATGCCGAGCGCGCAACCGGCGTCGGCCTCGACGACACCGGCCCCGGCGTCGCCGAACGGCCAGCCCGCAGCGACACCGCCCGACCCCGCCATGATCCGCTTGCAGGTGCTGCTGGACCGCTCGTCCTTCTCGCCCGGGGTCATCGACGGCCTGCACGGCGAGAACGTCCGACAGGCCATCGCCGCCTATCGGGAGGCGAAGGCACTGGGGACAGGCGACGCGGTCGATGCGGCCCTGATCCAGTCCCTGGCCACCGCCGACGCCCAGCCCGTGATGACCGAATACGTCCTGACCCCGGCCGACGTCGGCGGCCCCTTCAGCCCGTCCCCTGCGGGGGAAGACCTGTCGGTCCAGGCCGCCCAGGGCACCAACTTCTCGACCGCCCGCGAACGGATCGCCGAGCGGTTCCATATGTCTGAAGACCTGCTCCAGGCCCTGAATCCGTCGGTGGACTTCGCACGCGCCGGGGTGGCGATCCTGATCCCCGCCCTGATCGACCGCCCCCTGCCCCAGGTCGCCCGGATCGAGGTCGACAAGGCCGAGAAGGCGGTCAAGGCCTATGACGCCGCCGGAACCCTGATCGCCTTCTATCCGGCGACGATCGGCAGCGGCGACAACCTCTCGCCGTCGGGCAATCTGACCGTCGTCGGCGTGGCGCCAGAGCCCGACTATCTCTACGACCCGTCGCGCCTCACCTTCGGCAAGGGCGAGCGGGTGATCGTGCCCGCCGGGCCGAACAATCCGGTCGGCAGCGTCTGGATCGACCTGTCTCGCGACACCTACGGCATCCACGGCACCCCAGACCCGTCCAAGATCGGCAAGACCGCCAGCCATGGCTGCGTCCGCTTGACCAACTGGGACGCCGAACAGCTGGCGGCGGCGGTCAAGCCGGGGGTGCCCGTCCGGTTCGTCTAGACCGGCGCCCCCAGCGCGGTACCACCCCAGAAGTCGCAGTGGTGGCGGGCGAAGAACCCGTCGTCCATACGGTCCCCGGCCGGGTCGAAGACCTTGACGGGGTCGCCACCGGTCGAGACGCGGGGCCAATCCGCCTCGAAGCCGTCGTGCCCGAAGCCGGCCCACAGTGCCATCATTCGCTCCGACAGGGCGCGTTGGTCCGCCGTCCACGCGCGGGTGTCGGCGAATAGCCACGACGTCCCGAACACATAGGTCGCCTCCGACGCATGATAGGCCCCCATGTCCAGGCCGCTGATCCAGCTCGGCAACCGGATCGGGGCGCGGCGGTCGGCGAACTCGTACCCGTACGTGGGCACCCACTGCGACAGCACCCGGCGGAGCGCATCGGACGGACAGGCGAAGCGGCTGTCGGTGAAGCTCTGGGCGATGGCGACGGCCGGCCCCTCTGGGCCGACCGGATAGCGTTCCAGAACGCGCGGGCCGGCGTCGCCATACAGCCACAGGGTCTCGTCGGCATAGCGCTCCATGTCCCGCACCTCGACCGCGAACAGCCGACCTTCGTCCAGGTTCGTGCCGACAATGACCGGCGTGCGGACGAACCGCCCGGTGGCGAAGGCCTCGGCCGGGCTGATCGGGACCAGCGCGTCGCCATACACCGGCCCCCACGATCCGGGGCCGTTGATGCCGGACCGCGTCGAGGCCGCGCTGGCCAGGGTGCGGGCGGGCAGTCGGCGCAAGCAGTCGGCGGCGTCGTTTCCTGTGCAACCCAGCCGTTCAGCAAAGACGACGCCCGGCTGCACCTGATCGGCGACAGCGTTCAGCGACGACGGCTCCAGGCACGGCCCGGACTGCAGGATCACCCGGCTGTAGAGCCCCTGCGACGACGGCGCGGCCATCAGATAACAGGCGCTCCAGGCCCCGGAGCTCTCCGAGAACAGGGTCACGTCGCCGGGATCTCCGCCGAAGTTGGCAATGTTGGCCTGGACCCAGCGCAGGGCCGCCTGCTGGTCCATGAGGCCATAGTTGCCGCCGGGGCCGTCCGCGAACCCCGGATGGGCCAGCCAGCCCAGGGCACCGAGCCGAAAGTTGACGGTGACCACCACCCGGCCCTGCTCGCGCGCCAGGCGGCTGGGGTCATAGTTGGCCCCGGCTCCGATCGTGAAGGCCCCGCCGTGCAGATAGACCATCACCGGATAGGGCTCCGGGCTGGCCTCGGCCGGGGCATAGACGTTGACGAACAGACAGTCCTCGGACCCGACCACGACCCCGCCGCCCCCACCGAGCACCGCCTCGCGCCCCAGGGCCTGGGTACAGTCGGCCCCGATCCTCTGGGCATCGCGGATGCCGGTCCACGGCTCGGGCGGACGGGGCGCGCGCCAACGGTATTCCTCCGTCGGCGGCGCGGCATAGGGCAGGCCGAGAAAGGCGCGGACGGCGCTGCCCTCGACCCCACGCAGGATCCCGGCATCTGTTGTCGCCAGCACCGGTCGGGCGTCGGCGGCGAAACGGACGTGATGCGCCATCCCCGGATGCGCGATGCAGCCGCCGAGCAGGAGGAGGAGAAGTAACGCGCCCCCTCTCCCATAGGGAGAGGGCTTGAGCCTCCGGGAGCGCAGCGATCGGCCAGGCGAAAGGGTGAGGGGATCAGGTCTCAAAGGGGAGTTCCGAACTCTTGGCGCTATGACTGATGGCAACGGCATGGCCGTGACCCACTGCCACCGACACGCCCCTCACCCTTTCGCGCAAGAACGATCGCTGCGCTCTCGTGCGCTCAAGCCCTCTCCCAATGGGAGAGGGAACCCTATGCCCGATCCATCGCCCGCCAGCCGATGTCCGAACGGCTGAAGCCGCCGGGGAAGTCGATCTTGCGGATGGCGGCATAGGCGCGGTCTCTTGCCTCGGCGATATCCGCCCCCTCTGCGCAGACGTTCAACACACGCCCCCCCGCCGCCGCCAGCTGGCCATCCGCGCGGCGCTTTGTGCCCGCATGGAAGACCTGCACATGGGGCCCGAAATCCTGCTCGGCGCCACGAATGATCGATCCCTCCAGCGGGCTGTCGGGATAGCCTCGCGCGGCGATGACCACGCAGATCACCGTGCCGGGCTTGAACGCCGGTGCCGGCAATCCCGACACGTCCCCGCGCGCGCAGGCCAGCAGGTACGGCACGATATCCCCCGCCATTCGCATCATCAGCACCTGGCATTCCGGGTCGCCGAAACGGGCGTTGAACTCGACCACCTTGGGGCCCTCGGCCGTGGCCATCAGCCCGACGTAGAGCACCCCGCGATAGGGCGCGCCCTCCGCCGCCATGTGCGCCATCGTCGGCTGGACGACCAGACGGTCCGCCGCCTCGACCAGTTCGGGCGTGAAGACGGGCGCGGGGGAATAGGCACCCATGCCGCCGGTGTTGGGGCCGGTGTCGCCGTCGAAGGCGCGCTTGTGGTCCTGGGCGCCGCCGAACAGCACCGCGCGCTGGCCGTCGCACAGGGCGAACAGCGAGCCCTCCTCCCCGTCCATGAACTCCTCGATCACGACGCGGGCCCCGGCCGTGCCGAACCGGCCGCCCAGCATCCGTTCGATCTCGGCCTCGGCATCGGCCTTGTCGGGGCTGATCGCCACGCCCTTGCCGGCGGCCAGACCGTCGGCCTTGATCACATAGGGTGGCTTGAACACCGACAGCGCCGCCCTGGCGTCGGCGACCCGGTCATAGACGCCGTAGCCGGCCGTGGGGATCTCGTGGCGTTCCAGGAACGCCTTGGAAAACGCCTTGGAGCTTTCCAGCTGGGCGGCCCTCTGGGTCGGGCCGAAACAGGGAATGCCCGCCGCCGCCAGCCGATCGGCCAGCCCCGCCGCCAGCGCCGTCTCGGGCCCCACGACGACCAGGTCGGCCTTGATCTCTCGCGCCAGCGCCGCCAGCCCATCGGCGTCGTCGGCCTTCAGACCGGGCCGCAGTTCGCCCAGCTTCTCCATGCCCGGATTGCCGGGCGCGATGACCAGCCGCTTCGTCAGGGGCGACGCGGCGATTTTCCAGGCCAGGGCGTGCTCACGCCCCCCCGATCCGACCAGCAGGATGTTCATGCCCGGCCAATGGCGGCGATGACGCGCGGGGTCAAGCGGGGGTTGGGTTCAGGACAGATAGCGGCGCTTTGATAGGCGGGGACAATACCCGGTTTCAGGTCAGAGCCGCATGTCTGCTTTCGACAATTTTGCGGACACCAGCGCATCGGCCAAGGCTTCAGCGTCGCGGTCAGGTCAGGTCAGGTCAGGTCAGGTCAGGTCAGGTCAGGGGACGAATTCGATACGGCCCAAGGTAGAGAAAATCGATGTTTCAGCCGTGACGCGCACAGAAAGGAGTGGCAGCTTCTCCTAGTCGAATCGCGACTCTGGAGTTCTTTGAATGGGATCGTTCGCTCGACCGAAACGGGAAACACCTTCGAATGTCGAGCGTGCTCCATGGTTTGTCGCGACCCTCAAGGGGGCTAACCATGCGTTCGAGTTCGTCAACGATAGCTACACGACCACCTTTGGGGCGCGAGGATACGAAGGGCACACCGTCCATGAGCTGTTCCCTGAAGTCCGAGGCCAGGCTTATCCGGCCATGCTCGATGAGGTGTTCAACACGGGACGTCGGATCAGTTTGACGGGAAGTCCAATTCTGATCCAACCCGAGAGCGGGGGCGCGCTTGTCGAGCGCTTCGTCGATTTCAATTACATTCCGACCTTCGGCCCCTCGGGGTCCATCAACGGAATCTATTGCGAGGGGTTCGTCTCGTCTTCCAACACGATGATGATTTGACGCGTCGCGCTCTGGACGTTGGGTTAAAGGGGTTCACCGATCCCGAGCTCTTGGCTCTTCTCGTCTATCAGCAAAGCCAGGACATAACCGCGCTCACTACCGCTAACCAACTCATCGATCGCTTCCGATGCTTGAGCGGGGTGCTGATGGCGTCCCGGGCAGATCTGGAACATATCGCGCCCGCTCATGCGCCCGACGGACTGAGAGCACTCAAGTCGTCGACCGCACTGCATTTGAACCTCATCCGAGAGCTAAGCCGTCGAGTGCTGCGCCAGAAAGTGGGGCGTCGGCCACTGCTAGCATCAAGCGTACTCGTGCGAACATTCCTGGCCGCCTCGCTGCGCCATGAGCCTCGCGAAGAATTTCATGTCCTGTTTCTTGATCACGGCAACGGCCTTATCGCCGACGAAGTGCTCGCGCGGGGATCAATCTCACGCGTTGCCGTTTACAGCAGGGAAGTCATGCGCCGAGCGCTTGAACTTTCTGCAACGGCACTAATTCTGGTGCACAATCACCCCAGCGGAAGTCGGAAAATTTCGGCCGATGACAGAGCGATAACGCTTGAGATTGTGCGTGCGGGCCAGACCCTCGGAATCGAGGTGCATGACCATTTGATCGTCGCGGGCGACGATGTCATCAGCCTCCGGGCGTAGGGGCTGTTGAAATAGGCCACCGGGAAGACGAACTGGCATGCTGATACGTTCAGCGGATCGTTGTAGACCTGTACAATCGACTACCATCTATGCCCGCTTTCTTTCCTCTTAAGACATTGAGGCAGTCCGCTTTCTGACGCCTACATCATCGCCATCACCGCATAGACCCCCACCCCCAGCATCGCGATCAGCCCGATCACCAGCCACGGGCTGATCGCCGGGCCGGCGCTGCGGCGCTGGAGGTCGGTTTCGCGGGGGTCGCGGTCGTCGGGGTCGGAGGGGTCGGCCATTTCCCGACGATAGCGAAAGCCCCCGTTTCCGCCAGTGCCGACGCGCGTTACGGTGCCGCATGAGCCCAAACCCTTCTGACGATTCCTATATCTTCGAGGGACCGGCCGACCCGCCCGAACCCGCCCGCGACAACAACCCGCCCCAGACCATCTCCGAGCTCGCCTTCGCGCTGAAGCGGACGCTGGAAGACCGGTTCGGCCATGTGCGGTTGCGGGGCGAGATTTCCAAGGTCAATCACCACGCGTCGGGCCACGTCTATCTGACGCTCAAGGACGACAAGGCGGCGATCGACGGGGTGGTCTGGAAGGGATCGGTGCGGGGCCTGGGCGTGCGGCCCGAGACGGGGCTGGAGGTCATCGTCACCGGCAAGATCACCTCCTATCCCGCGCGATCGTCCTACCAGATCGTGATCGAATCGATGGAGGCGGCCGGCGCCGGCGCCCTGCTGGCCCAGCTGGAGCGGCTGAAGGGCAGGCTCGCGGCCGAGGGGCTGTTCGAGGTCTCGCGCAAGAAGGCGATCCCGCTCTATCCCCGCACCATCGGAGTGATCACCAGCCCGACCGGCGCCGTGATCCGCGACATCCTGCACCGGATCGCCGAACGGTGGCCCTGCCGGGTCATCGTCTGGCCCGTGGTGGTCCAGGGCGACGTCGCCAGCGGTCAGGTCGCCAACGCCATCCGGGGCTTCGATGCGATGACGCCGGACGGCCCCATCCCCCGGCCCGACCTGCTGATCGTGGCGCGCGGCGGCGGGTCAGTCGAGGACCTGTGGTGCTTCAATGACGAGGGTCTGGCGCGAACGGTGGCGGCGGCGCGCATCCCGATCATCTCGGCCGTGGGGCACGAGACGGACACCACCCTGATCGACTTCGTCTCCGACCGCCGGGCACCGACTCCGACAGGCGCCGCCGAGATCGCCACGCCGGTTCTGGCCGACCTGCGCTTCGGCCTGTCCGATCTGGAGCGGCGGCTGGACCGGGCGGGGTCGCGGCTGCTGGATGACCGGCGCACCCGGCTGCGAGCCGTCGCGCGTGGTCTGCCCGCGCGCCCCGAGGAACTGGTCGCCATGGCCCAGCAGCGGCTGGATCACGCGTCGAGCCGGCTGGCCTCGGGGCTACGGCGAAACAACGACCATCACGCAAGACGGCTGACCATCGTAGGAGCGCGGCTGTCGCCAACTCTTCTGCACCGAGCCACCGAGCAGAGAGCGGCACGGCTGGAAGGTTGGGCTGCGCGGCTGATGGCAGGACTGAGGGCCAAGGCAGTGGCCGATGAGCGGCGGCTGAACGTCGTGGCAGGCAGGCTGAGCCCGCCGCTCATCCAGCGCCCGCTGGATCAGAGGGCCGCACGGCTCGACGCCGCCGCTCACCGTCTCGCGCGCCCCCTGCCCCTGAAGCTGGAGCAGTCGGTGGATCGTCTCGCGGCCCTGAGCCGGGCGCTGACCAGCCTCGACCCCAAACGCCCCAAGCCCGGCTTCGCCCGGATCGACGATGTCGCCGGGCGGATGGTGACACGCGCCGCAGACCTGACCCCCGGCCAGGCCGTGACCCTGACCTTCCCCGATGGGGCCAAAGGCGCGCGGATCGACGGGGGAGACGGCCCCCATGCCCCCGCACCCCGTCCTGCGTCCCCCAAAGCCAAGGCTGCCCCGGTGGATCAGGGCAGCCTGTTCTGATCGGGTCGGGGGCCTCGATCCAGTCGCAAGCCGAATTCAGGATGATTTTCCTATTCTCCTCTTGCGCACTGGTTCCGGCACCCCTACCTCCGTGCCTGTGGTCTTTGAAAACATGATGGCTGACGCGCGATGATGGGCCCGTTCAACCCCCACCGCTCTGGCGGTCCGCGCCATCCCGGCGACGCAAGTCATTGATTTCGCACAGACAGAACTGGCGGTTTGGCGGTTTGGCGCTGTGTTTTTCAGACCGCCACCGCCAGTTCGACCCGCGACGAAGCAGGACGTGAAAGCCCCTCGCGAAACCTCGGGACCCGCGCTATCTTCATCCCATGAACGCGATGGACCTCAACCCCGGCCCGGCCACCCTTCACTATGGCGACGGCGAATTCGCCGTGCTGAAGCCCGGCCCCTATGTGGTCTGCGCGGTGTCGGGGCGGACCATTCCGCTGGAGGCCCTGCGCTACTGGTCGGCCGAGCTTCAGGAGCCCTATGCCGGTCCGGCCGAGGCCCTGACCCGCATCGGCCCCAAGGCTCCGTCCGGGACGTGATCCCCAACCGGCGGGCCCTGTTGCTGGGTGCCGGCGCCAGTTTGGTCGCCACGCCGATCATCGCCGACCCGGAAACCCCACCCGTCCGCCGGCCCTCCGAAGCGATGCCCCTGTCCGGCAAACTCGTCCAGGGCGGCTTCATCTTCGGCCGGACGACGCCCGGCGCCGCGATCGAGGTGGACGGCACGGCCCTGACCCAGGCGTCCGCGACCGGCCTGTTCGTCGTCGGCTTCGACCGCGACAGCCCGGCCTCCACCAGCATCGCCACCGTCATGCCGGACACCGCCACCGGCCAGATGCAGGTGACGACCACGCCCGTCGCCGTCGCGCCCGGCAGCTTCCCCTCCAGCCGGGTCGACGGCCTGCCGCCCTCCACCATCGCGCCCTCGGACCCCGAACTGCTGGCCCGGATCCAGCGCGAACTGGCCCTCAAGACCGCCGCCTTCCAGAGCCGCGCCGAGACCGAGGATTTCGCCGGGGGCTTCATCTGGCCGCTGGAGGCCTATCGCATCTCCAGCGCCTGGGGTGCCCAGCGGATCCTGAACGGCACGCCCGCCCGGCCCCACTATGGCATCGACCTGGCCGCGCCTCAGGGCACGCCGATCCACGCACCGGCACCGGGCCTGGTCGTCCTGGCCGAACCCGACATGCATTTCGAGGGTGGCCTGACCCTGATCGACCATGGCCAGGGCCTGATCAGCGTCTATCTGCACCAGTCGCGGCTGGACGTCGCGGCGGGTCAGAGAGTCCTGCGCGGCCAGCCGATCGGCATTGTGGGCATGAAGGGCCGGGCGACCGGCCCCCACCTGTGCTGGCGGATGAAGTGGCGCGACCGGAACCTCGACCCGTCCCTCATGGTCGGAGCCCGCGCACCGGATTTCGCCTGACGGGTGAACCCCGTTCGCCCTGTGGACGTTCGGCTCAATCATTCGTAATGATACGTGATGCCTGCCGGATTCGGCACTACGGTCAGAACACTGCATGTCCGCACTTCAGTCGCTCAGCATCCTGCTGGTTGACGACAATCAGCATATGCGGGCGATCACGTCCGCCATCCTCCAGTCCGCCGGCATTCGCAAGATTCGCGAGGTCTCGGATGGGTCGATGGCGCTTGAGGCCCTGCGAGAGGCCCCGGTCGACCTGGCCATCGTCGACTTCAACATGTTTCCTCTGGACGGGGTCGAGTTCACCCGGCTGGTCCGCAACAGCCCCGACAGCGCCAACCCCTATCTGCCCATCATCATGATGACCGGTCATTCCGAAAAGAGCCGGGTCTACGAGGCGCGCGACGCCGGCGTCACCGAATTCGTGGTCAAGCCGATCACAGCCAAGGCCATCTTCGACCGCATCCAGGCCGTGATCATCCGCCCCCGCGCCTTCGTGAAGACCGACGGCTATTTCGGCCCGGACCGGCGACGGAACAACGCCGCCTATCGCGGCCCCATGCGGCGCTCGACCGATCCAAAGGACGCTCAGGTCTCGGGCGGCAACGCGGCATAGACCCGGTCGGGCCACCGCTTGTGGACCCAGAACCAGTCCACCGGATTCTCTCTCACCCTCTCCTCGATGAAGCTGGTGATGGCCTGGACGCCCCGCGCGATGTCGGCCTGACGATCGCCGGTCTTCTGGATCTCGATCGGCTCATGCGCCGTGACCCGGAACCGGACCCCCGGCAGTCGGGTGACCGACAGGGGTTGCAGCACCGTGCCGTATCTCAGGGCCAGGCGGCTGGGGCCGGGCGCGGCGTTGACAGGCTGGCCGAAGAAGGTGACCTCGGGCCCTTCAGAGAATTTCTGGTCGTTCATCAGGGCCACGCTCTCGCCCCGTGCCATCCCGGCCAGGAGTTCCCGGGCGCCGTCGCCGCCCTTGGGCGCGAACAGCTTGATCCCGTAGTCGGCCCTAAGCCTGACGATCCGGGCGTCCACATAGGGGTTGTTGGCCGCACGATAGGTGATCTGGCACGGCACCCCCGAACCCACGATGGTCACCGCCAGGGTCTCGATATTGGCCAGGTGCCCACCGACGAAGACCACCGGCCGACCTTCGTCGCGGATGGCGTGCATCCGCTCCAGCCCGACGACCTCGATCCGGCCCGAGGCCAGGGTCAGTTGATCCATCACCGCCGTCTCGGCGAAGGCCCGGCCGGTCTGTTCCCACTGATCGACGGCGAGCTGTTCGCGGGCGGCCGGGTCCATGTCGGGAAAGGCGATGCGCAGGTTGCGGATCACGGTGCGGTGGGTGCCCGTCTTCGGTCCCAGCCAGCGCAGCAACCCACCGCCGAACGCCGAGGCCCGTTCCAGCCCAAGTAGCCGCATCAGGCCGATGAAGGCGTCGAACCCCGCCGCCTCCAGTCGCCAGATCAGGTCTTGCTTCAGGGAAGGTCTATCACCAGGCAATCGTTATCCCGCCGTCCACCACCAGGGTCTGGCCCGTCATATAGGCCGAGGCGGGGGATGCGAGATAGACGGCGGCGCCGGCGATTTCGTCGGGCTGGCCGATCCGCTTCAGCGGGGCGGGGCCGGTGACCTCCTTCAGCAGGTCGGGGTTCTCCCACAGGTAGCGGGCGAAGTCGGTCTGGACCAGGCCCGGCGCGATGCAGTTGACCCGGATGTTGGACGGCCCCCACTCCACCGCGAGGTTCCGCGCCAGCTGCATGTCGGCGGCCTTGGAGATGTTGTAGGCGCCGATCAGGGCGTTTCCGCGCAGGCCCCCGATCGACGAGACGATGATGATGGAGCCCTCCTTCCGCTCCAGCATCTGGGGGGCGACCATCTGGATCAGCCAGTGGTTGGAGACGACGTTATTCTGGAGGATCTTGCCGAACTGCTCGTCGTTGATCCCCGCCATCGGCCCGGCATAGGGGTTGGTCGCGGCGTTGCAGACCAGGATATCGATGCGGCCGAAGGCGGCATTGGTCTCGTCCACGAGCCGTTGCAGGTCTTCCTTCGAGGCGATGTTGGCCGGCACGGCGATGGCGCGACCCTCTCCGTATTTCGCGTTGATCGCCGAAGCCGCCTCGTCGCAGGGCCCGGCCTTGCGCGAGGAGATGACGACCCGGGCCCCGTGTTCGGCCAGCCGCTGGGCGATGGCCAGGCCGATGCCTTTGGACGAGCCGGTGATGACGGCGACCTTGCCCGTCAGGTCGAACAGTTCCATGCGCTTGCTCCGTCGCGGTCATGACGCCGCCTGAGGGATGGTTACGATGCCCGGGCGGGCCCGCCAACCGTGACGTCGCGGAAGGGGACGCGGAATCATTCTGCGCGCCCCCTAGCGGCGGCGCTGCAATCGCCTGATACTCGGTCGATTCCACCCGGGACCGGCGCAAGCCCTTCCCACAGTCTGGCGACCATGCGCGCACTGACCACCGCCTTCCTGTTCTTCGCCTACGCCTTCGTGGCGATGACGGTCGGTGCCTTCCTGTGGCGGGCGGGACTGGGCGGAGGCGCGGGATTCGCGGCGGCGGTGGGCAGCTTCGCCCTGCTGGGGGTGGTCCACCTGCTGGCGACCGGCGGGGGGCAGCGCAAGGCCCTGCGCGCCGAGATCGGTCAGGTCCGCGAGGCGCACCGGCTGTTGGCCGACGCCATGGAGCAGCAGCAAAACGCCCTGGCCGAGCTGGCCCAGGCCATCGAGGCGGGTGCCCTGAACACCGCCGAGGAGCTGACCGGCGAGGTGCGGATGCTGGAGACCCTGATCCAGCAGATGAGCGAATCGATCGACGAGCGGTTGAAGGTCGCCCCGATGATCGCCCCCGACAGCCCCGACGCGCGTCGCCGCCAGCAGGGCAATATCCTGCTCAAGACCGTCCACGACGCGCTGAGCGAGAACCGGGTGGATCTGTACCTCCAGCCTGTGGTCAGCCTGCCCCAGCGCCGGACTATCTTTTACGAGAGCTTCACCCGGCTGAGGGACGCGACGGACCGGGTGATGATGCCGGCCGAGTATCTGTCGATCGCCGAGGGCGAGGGGCTGGTGCCGGCCATCGACAACCTGCTGCTGTTCCGCTGTGCCCAGATCGTGCGGCGGCTGGCGCGTCAGGATCGCAAGGTCGGCGTCTTCTGCAACGTGGCCCTGTCGTCCCTGGGCGACGAGACCTTCTTTCCGCAGTTCCTGGACTTCCTGAGCGAGAACCGCGACCTGAACCAGGCCCTGATCTTCGAACTGGGTCAGGCGACCTTCGATGCGCGGGGCGCGGTCGAGGCCCGCAACATGGCCAAGCTGGCCGATCTGGGCTTCCGGTTCTCGCTGGACAAGGTCCAGACGCTGGACCTGAACTTCTCGGACCTGCAGCGGTCGGACGTGCGGTTCATCAAGGTGGCGGCGGACCTGCTGATCGAACAGTTACTGGACCTGGACGGCGGTGCCCCCCTGCGGTCGATGCCCGACATCCAGGCCTCGGACTTTGCCCAGCTGACCCGGCGCTACGGCATCGAGGTGATCGCCGAGAAGTGCGAGAACGAGCGCCAGATCATCGACATCCTCGAGCTCGACGTCTCGATGGGCCAGGGCCACCTGTTCGGGGAGCCGAGGGCCATCAAGGAGGCCGTCCTGGCCGAGACCGATCCCCCCGCCGACTTCGTCCGCTCGACCCTGCTCAGCGCGGAGCGGCGTCGGCGCTACGCCTGACACCCTTCATTCCGTCATCCTCGGGCTTGTCCCGAGGATCCAGAAACACCGTCGATAGTATGGCTCACGGCCGTCACCGGGAGTCTGGATCCTGGGCACAAGGCCCAGGATGACGGTGGGTTGAGGGTTGGAGACGTTCAATGAACGATCCGCCACAGACAGCCACAAAACAAAAAGGCCGCCCCGGGGGGCGGCCTTTTCGATATCAGCGCGGCGCCCGAATCAGGCGGCGGCGAGTTCGGCGATCTTGGCCTTGACCTGGCGCTTGATCTTCTGGGCGGTGGGCGAGAGCTGCTCGTCGCCGGCCTTGACGATGAAGGCGTCCAGGCCACCCTTGTAGTCCAGGGTGCGCAGGGCGGCGTTGGAGATGCGCAGGGTGTAGGACTGGCCCAGGGCCTCCGACGCCAGCTTGACCTTCTTCAGCGACGGCAGGAACCGGCGCTTGGTCTTCACATTCGAGTGGCTCACGCTGTGGCCGACCATCGGGCCGATACCGGTGAGTTCGCAACGACGCGACATCGCGTAATCCTTGAAAGCGGGCCTTCGCGAGCGTCGCGCCGGCATGAAACGGGAAGCGCGCAAGAGTTGCCCCTTGCGCGAGAGGGGGCCGTATAGAGGAACCGGAGCCGCCGCGTCAAGGCTTTGCAGGCACCCGCAGCCATTCAGCGCCGGTTCAAATCCCGCCATATAGTCGTGTCAGCGTCGAAGTCTGTGACTACAAGGGCTGTATGATGACCTTCACCGCGCTCGCTCTCCGTCTGGTCGCCGTGGCGGCCCCTGCCCTGGCCGCCGGGGCCCTGCTGGCCGCGCCGGCGAGCCTGGCCCAGTCGGGCGGGGCCGACACCGTCCTGCCCGGCTATTGGGAATACACGACCTCGGCCGTAGGCATCCGCGACACCGAACAGAAATGCGTGCGGCCGTCCGAGATCAACCGCTTCGTCGGCGGCCTGTCGACGCGGCGCTGGCGCTGCACCTATCCGGTGCGCCAGTTCGCCGGCGGCAATGCCCGATTCGAGGGCACCTGCACCGATCGCAAGGGTCGCCGGGTCAATGTGCGGCTGAGCGGCACCTATCGCACCGAAAGCTTCCGCTTCAGCGGCGGAGCCCAGCTGGCGCGCGGCACCCCCTATCTGCCGGCCAGCATCACGGCGCGGCGGATCGCGGCGGTGTGCCCGGCCAACGCCGAGTATTTCTGAGGGCGTCACCCGGATGCGGCCATGAGCCGGTCGAGGGCTCTTGAGACATCGTCGACCGTTTCAACCGTTTCAGCCGTTTGGGCTTGCTGGGCGAGGCGAGCACGAACCGGCTGCATTTCGCGTTCCAGGGCCTCGAAATTGCGGTCGATCTCGGCCAGGTCCGCCTCGAGCGCCAGCCGAATGCGCCGCCAGCGCAAGGCCCCGTTCGCATCGCCGCGCAGCACGGCACGCTTCATCCGCTGGTCGGCGACCTCGATCATCAGAGGGTGATCGACCTGATCGAGATCGCCGTCGATCGCCATATCCAGCGCGGCACCCTCGTCGGCGGGATCGAGCTCGAACCCCGGGGCCCAGGGCAGGTCCGCGCGCCGCCAGCCCTCGGCGCGGGCGCGTTCATACAGGGCCGTCAGCCCGACGCCGTGCCGACGCCGACAGTCGGAGGCGGACAGTCCCCCAACATAGTCCTCGCGCACCCGCGCCCAGACAGCCTCCGGCGCCGCAGGCCGTCCACCGCCCCGGCGACGCGACGTCTCGCCCGACTCATCTTCCAATCGGTCCACGACCCCCTCCTTACGCTCATCGTCCACAGAGGCGGCGAGGATGACACAGGCTCTGACCTGGGCGCGTTCGAGGGGGTCATCGCAGGAGCAATCCCTTTGTTTCATTGGGATTGGACGGTTGAAGTTTGAAACCTGGAGCGGTTGGACAAGCCGGGATAGGCGCTGAAACGTGCCGAAAGCGGTCTCTCGTGAGGTCTGCTATGGGGGGTTAGCGGACCTCTCTGCGCTATAGATACCAGTCGTGCCCGCGCGCCGACGCCGCCTCGCCGAGGAAGGCCATGACGTCGCTGTCTGAGGGGATGGCGACGCCGGGACCGCCGATGTCGTCCGAGACCGATAGAACTTCCGGCCCCGCGTCCTTGATCGACGGCTCCAGCTCGCCCGCGCCGGCGCTCCAGCGGATGTCCGAGGCCGCCAGCGTCGTGCCGGCCAGCTGGATCAGCATATCGTTCGTGCCGTTTCCGCCCAGGTCGACGAACAGGAAGCTGCCGCCGTTGGCATATGCGATGCCGAACGTATCCGATCCGCCCGTCCGCACCGCGCTGAGGTCGAGCCGGTCCTGGCCAGACACAAATCCAAAGATCGTGTCAGCGGCGGCGACCGTCGAATCCGACGCCGCCCGATAGACGAAGGTGTCCGCTCCGCCGTCTCCGAACAGCACGTCCGCTCCGCCGCCGCCAGTGATGCTGTCGTTCCCCGCCCCGCCCTGGATCGGATCGGCCAGGCTGGAGCCTATCAGAACGTCGGCCTGGCTGGAGCCGATCAGATAAACGCCGAAAGTGGTCCCGGCGACAGCGGACCCATACAAGACATCATTGCCATTGACGGCCCGTCCGGCTGCGGAGATCAGCAGGCTCCCGCCTGCCGCGTCCGCAAAAATGAAGCTGGAGCCATTGTCGGTGCGGACGATGCTTACGGCCGTCAACCCGCCCCGGATATTGAGCCAGATCTTGTCGATGCCGGTCTCGAAATCATAAATATTGTCAGTGGCGCTAGCAGTCGATTCGGTAACGGCCAAATAGTTGAAGATGTCGGCACCCAAGCCCCCGGCTAGGGCGTCCGCGCCCCGACCCCCGGTTATCGTGTCGTTCGAAGCGGCGCCCACGATCCAGTCCGCACCTGATGAGCCATTAAAGTCGATCGGGATGTCGGTGCGACTGGCCAGAATGAAATCGGAGCCTTGCAATGTCCTCTGGACATAGATCGGTATGCTGCCGTTGAACTGGGCGTTGTAGTTCGCGAGAACATAACTGTCCCCGTTCGAGAGACGCTGAATTCTGATGCTTTCGGGCTGCAGCGCAGTCAGGTTGATCGCGTCGATCCCGGTCTGGAAATCTGTAATGGTGTCTGCCCCGGCGGTGCTGAAGGCCCCGTAGATGAACTGGTCCGCCCCCGCACCTCCGGTCATGAGGTCAACGCCGTCACCTCCGGTCAGCACATCGTCGCCCGCGCCCCCGTTCAGCACGTCATCGCCCGCGCCGCCGTTCAAGGTGTCACTCCAGTCGGATCCGATCAGCAGATCCGCCCCGTCGAACCCAATCATGTTGAAACGTGGAGCCTGGCTGGTCGGGTCGGAAACATCGCCGGCCTGGATCAGGCCATTGACGCCGATCACCGTCTGGGGCCCCGTCGCATGCCTGGCGAAGACCAAGGTGGATGTGCTGCTTACCCGAACCAAGCTGACGCTGCCGTTGACCACACCGACAGCCAACAAGCGGTCTACCCCGGTCTGGAAATCGACGATCGAGTCGATGGCAGACTCTGTTGAATCACCGGCTGCGAACTGGAATGAATCGACGCCTTCACCGCCGGTCAACGTGTCGAGCCCCAGCCCGCCAGCCAGCTGGTCCGAACCCGCGCCACCCTCGATCAGATCGTTGCCTTCCCAGCCGACAAGTAAGTCGTTCCCGTCGTCGCCGCTGACGAGATCGTCGCCGGCACCTCCGTTGATGAAATCATGGCCTGCCCTGCCCGAAAGGATATCGTCGCCGCTCTGGCCGTATAGAAACTCTCGGTTGGCCGTGCCGATCAGGCGGTCACCTCGACTAGTGCCCCGGATGGAAATTTCGCTCGTAGCGACCACGTCTGCCAAGTTCACCAGGGTGTTGACCGTCAGTGACATCCCCGGCGGCGACGTCCTGATCAGACTAGTCCCGTCTTCCCGCCAAAGGATTTCGATCGGGCCGAAATCGAGCACTTCGATGCGGTCCACGCCGCTCTCGAAGTCTGTGACCACCCCGCCGCCGGACTCGTTGGCGCGGATGTAACGAATGATGTCCGCCCCGGCACCGCCGTAGAATACGTCGCCACCCGATCCGCCAATTAGGATGTCGTCGCCAATCCCGCCGTGCAGAAAGTCGTTCCCCTCGCCCCCCGACAGCACGTCGTCGCCGTCGAAGCCATAGACTTGATCGTCACCTGACGATCCGGTCAGGGTGTCGGCGCTGCTCGTTCCGGTGAAAAAAGGCATGTCGTACTCCTGGGCCAAGGTCACGTAACCCGTCTCCTTTCCGATCGCTACTGCAGATTGCAGGCCCAAAATGGTGATCGCCAAGGTCCGCTTCGGGTCGAGAGCTGTCAGAAACATGGCACCGGAAAGCAGACCTTCGGCCGCGGCTCGCCCAAAAAAAGGCCCGGTGTTTCCACCGGGCCTTTCTGCATTCGGCGATCCGGGAGGGATCAAGCGGCTTCGGCCTCGGCGTCTTCCTCGACGGCGACGGGGGCGTTGGCCTTCTTGGCGCTGAGGGACTTGGCCAGCAGCTGGACGGCGGCGTCCTTGTCGATGCGGTTGGCGGCGGCGACCTCGCGGGCCATCCGGTCCAGGGCCGATTCATAGAGCTGGCGCTCGGAATAGGACTGTTCCGGCTGCGAATCCGCGCGGTGCAGGTCGCGGACCACCTCGGCGATCGAGATCAGGTCGCCCGAGTTGATCTTGGCTTCGTATTCCTGGGCGCGACGCGACCACATGGTGCGCTTGATGCGGGCGCGGCCCTTCAGCGTGGTCAGGGCCTTGGTCACGACGTCGTCGGAGGCCAGCGAACGCAGGCCGGCGGTCTTGGCCTTCTTCGTGGGGACGCGCAGGGTCATCTTCTCGTGGTCGAAGGTCACGACATAGACTTCCAGCGACATGCCGGCGACTTCCTGGGTCTCGACCGCAGCGACCTTGCCGACGCCGTGCGCCGGATAGACGACCGCGTCGCCAACCTTGAATTCCAGAACGCTCTTGGTGGTCATGTCATTCCTTTCCCGGACGCAGGGGCCGAAGACACGAAGGCGCATGACGCAGACAGGTTCTCGTCCGCCAGCGAAGCTGTCGGAGGAAACGTGCAGGCGTCAAATGCGGAAACGGATCACCCAACCTCTGGCCGATCCCGTCTTCATGGACGGGATTCTGTCGCAAACTCGGGCGGAGCACGAAAACATGCGGCCGCCCGATCCAATGATTGAGAACCTATCACAAAACTGGGGATTTTCAAAGCGGGACGTCGGGTAAGGCCCGCGACGGCGCATTATGGCGGCTTTGCGGCAGGCGATCAGGAGCCCTTGCCCGGGTTCGGGCTGAAGTGGGTCTCGAACTTGTTCTCGACGCGCTCCCAGTCCTCGCGGTCGGCGGGGGGCGTGCCCTTGACGGTGATGTTGGGCCAGACCTTGGCGTAGGAGGCGTTGATCTGGAGCCACTTGCCGTCGGGCTCGTCTTCGGTGTCGGGCTTGATGGCGTCGATCGGGCATTCGGGCTCGCAGACGCCGCAGTCGATGCATTCGTCCGGCGCGATGACCAGGAAGTTCTCGCCCTCGTAGAAGCAGTCCACCGGACAGACCTCGACACAGTCCATGAACTTACATTTCACGCAGGCGTCGGTGACGATGTAGGTCATGGGCGGGAATAGGCGCTGTCGGTTGGGAAGGTCGGGTTGCGCAGATGACCCCGACGGGGCTCACTGTCAACCGAACGGGGCTGAATGCGTTGAACAGCAAATCTGTCGCCACTTGCGCCCCCGGCCCTCTTGCGGTGACGTGAAACACGGCTATTTGCATCAGTACCGATTACAGTTCTCCCGTCATTGCCGTCCCAACCCAGGAGTTTCCATGTCGAACCGCCGCCTCTTCATCCGTTCCGCCGCCCTGGCCGGGGCCGCCGCCGTCCTGATTTCGGGCGGGGTCGTCGCCCAGGCCGCCCTGACCAAGAACCCGGCCGAGGTCCAGGCCGGGACCTACAAGCTGGATTCGTCTCACGG
Source organism: Brevundimonas sp. NIBR10 (assembly GCF_027912515.1). Lineage (NCBI taxonomy): Bacteria > Pseudomonadati > Pseudomonadota > Alphaproteobacteria > Caulobacterales > Caulobacteraceae > Brevundimonas > Brevundimonas sp. NIBR10. The sequence continues at coordinate 1,697,090 of NZ_CP115464.1, read as the reverse complement.
CAAGATCACGTGGTCGCTGAACCATCTGGGCTTTTCGACCTATACGGGCCAGTTCACGGGCGTGACGGCCGACCTGACCATCGATCCGGCCAATCCGTCGGCGGCGACCCTGACGGCGACCGTGCCGATCTCTGGCCTCGACGACACCTCGCCGGGCCTGAAGACCCACCTGCAGACGCCCGACTTCTTCGATGCGGCCCAGTTCCCGACCGCCACCTTCGTCGCGAAGACGATCACGGTCGACAGCGACGACGCGACCGAGGCCGATGTGGTCGGCGACCTGACCCTGCACGGCGTGACCAAGCCGGTGACCCTGGAGGTCAAGTTCAACCAGGCGGGCGCGATGCGCGGTGCCTATCGCCTCGGCTTCGACGGCGAGACCACGATCAAGCGGTCCGAGTTCGGCATGTCCTATGGTCTTCCGGCCATCGGCGACGAGGTCGAACTCCACATCGAGGGCGAGTTCGTCAAGCAGTAGGGTCCAGCCCTTCAAGACTGGAATACAGGGCGCGGGCCTCCAGTGGGGGTCCGCGCCGTTCGCCGAGCGCCTCGACGCGCAGGGCGGTGACACGGCCGTCGATCGCGAAGGTGATCTCGTCGCCGGGGTGGACGACACGGCTGGGCTTGTCGAGGCGAGTCTGGCGGCCCTGACGGGTGAGGCGGACGGCCCCGCGCTCGACGAGGGCGGCGGCCAGCGACCGCGTCTTCACGAACCGCGCGCGCCACAGCCAGATGTCGATGCGGACCGAGCCTTCGCTCATGCGGAGGGTGATGCCTTCTTCCGCCTCGGCCGCTTGCGGCGGGCGGGCGGTGCGGGGGCGGTGAGTTCGGCCAGTCTGGCGAAGGGCGAATCCTTGACCACCAGGGGCTTGCCGGGCCGGTCCGGCTGCTGGGCGCGGGTGGATTTCAGGGCGGCGAGGAGGGCACCGGCCTCGCCGGACTTCAGGCCGAGACCGGTCAGGGTGTCGACGGGTATGTCGCCCTTGCCCGCCGCCTGTTTGAGGTCGGCGAGGCGTTCCAGCAGTTCGACCGGGGCCGACCAGCGGCCGACCGTACGCCGCCCGAAGGCCGACAGGGCGCGAATCGACGGCACCGGGAGCGGCAACAGGGTCAGCCCCTCCCCCGACGCGCGGAAAGGTTCGGTCGCTGCGAAGGCCTGGGCAAGCACCCGCCCGCGCGGTTTGAGCACGCTAGGCAGCCAGACCGAATGGGTGCCGACCCGGATGGCGAAGGTCTTGATCGTGCGGCGCTCGACCTGGCTGAGGGCGGCGAGGTCGCGCTCGACGTCACGGCGGTCGATGACCCCGCCGGCCTCCAGCAGGCGAAAGGCGATGCCGCGCGGCAGGCCCTTGAGGACGCCGGTTTCGATGGCCTGTTTCAGACGGCGCAGATCGCGGAGGGCCCGCCCCGCCTCGGCCGCCAGCCAGGCCTCGATGCGGCGCTGGGCCCGGTCGCGCGCGGCCTGCGGGCCCAGATCGCCGATCAGCCGGACGCGCGGCGAGAAGGGTTCGGTGTTGACGATTTTCGCGGCCAGAGCACCCGACCAGAGCACGTCGCCCTCGGGCGTCACGCTGAACGCTTCATCGGCGTCGGCGGCGAGGCGGCCGAGGCGGCGGGTGATCTCGGGCGTGACGGCGCGCAGGGCGGCGGTCTTCAGCGTGCGGTCGGCCAGGGCGGAGCCACCCCTGTCGCCGGCGAATCGAACCCCCTCCAGATGGCCGACCGCCTCGCCGTCCACGGTGACGACGCCGTCGGAGGCGACCTCGGCCAGGGTGTCGGCGCGGTCGTGCAGGGAGCGCATCAGGGCGGTGGTCTTGCGATCGACGAACCGGGCGGTCAGGCGGTCGTGCAGAACGTCCGACAGCCGGTCCTCCAGTGCGCGGGTGCGGTCGCGCCAGCCTTGCGCCTGATCCAGCCAGTCGGGGCGGGCGGCGATGTAGGACAGGGTGCGCACGCCGCTGAGCCGCGCCGAAAGCTGGTCGATCTGGCCGTCGTCGCGATCCAGTTCCGCGAACCGGGGCCCCATCCAGTCGTCGGTCAGCCGGCCGCGTTTGCCGGTCAGGGCGTGGAAGATGTCGCGCGACAGTCGGGCGTGTTCGTCCAGGGTCGTCTTCTGGAAATCCGGCAGCTGGCAGCATTCCCACAGCCGCATGATGGTCCCGCGCGAGCGGCTGATCGCCTTGATGTCGTCGTCCTGCATGGCCCGGCGCAGCAAGGTTTCGTCCAGGGCGGGCAGGGTCAGTTTCAGGCCGCCCCGCTGAGGTGTCTGCACCAGCGAACGCAACAGGTCCGGCAGGGTGTCGAAGTCTAGCCGAGCGTTGCGCCATTCCGCGTTCTGGACCGGATCGAACTGGTGGTTGACGACCTGTTCGACCAGATCCTCATCGAGTTCCTCGCATTCGCCGGTGACGCCGAAGGTGCCGTCGCGGATGTGGCGGCCGGCACGGCCGGCGATCTGGGCGATCTCGTGGGCGTGGAGCCAGCGGGTGCGACGGCCGTCGAACTTGCGCATCCCGGCGAAGGCGACATGGTCGACGTCCATGTTCAGACCCATGCCGATGGCGTCGGTGGCGACCAGGAAGTCCACCTCGCCCGACTGGAACAAGGCGACCTGGGCGTTGCGGGTGCGGGGCGAAAGACTGCCCATGACCACGGCCGCCCCGCCCCGTTGCCTGCGGATCAGCTCGGCGATGGCGTAGACCTGCTCTGTGCTGAAGGCGACGATGGCCGAGCGGCGCGGCAGGCGGGTCAGCTTCTTGGACCCGGCATAGCTGAGGTTAGACAGCCGCTCGCGCGTGACGATCTCGATGTCGGGGATCAGGCGGCGCATCAAGGGGGCCATGGTCCCGGCCCCCAGGAACATGGTCTCGAACCGACCCCGGGCGTGCAGCATCCGGTTGGTGAAGACGTGGCCGCGTTCGGGATCGGCGACTAGCTGGATCTCGTCCACGGCCAGGAACTCGACCTCCCGCTCCAGCGGCATGGCCTCGACGGTGCAGACCCAGAAATGCGGACGCGGCGGGATGATCTTTTCCTCGCCCGTGATCAGGGCCACCGCATTGGCCCCGCGCAGCCTGACCACCCGCTCATAGATCTCGCGGGCCAGCAGCCGCAGCGGCAGGCCGATCATGCCCGAGGCGTGGCCCAGCATCCGCTCGACCGCAAGATGGGTCTTGCCGGTGTTGGTGGGGCCCAGCACCGCGACGACGCGGGACGGAGCCTGGCCTGTGGAGCGGTCGCTCATGATCGCCATAAGGTGGCGATTCGCTGTGGGTTCCTCAACCTCGCCCGATCACTTTGCGGCGACCATCTCCTCGACTTGCCCCAAGCGTTCCTTGCCGAAGAACATCTCGTCGCCGACAAAGAAGGTGGGCACGCCAAAGGCTCCGCGCTCGACGGCCGCAGCGGTGTTGTCCGCCAGCTTCGCCTTGACCGGATCGGTCTGGGCCGCCGTCAGGATCGCCTCGGCGTCCAGACCCGCCTCGCTCAGGACCGAGGCGAGCACAGCCGGGTCGCCCATTGCCAGACGACGTTCCCAGAAGCCCACCGACACCGCCTCGACATAGGCATCGAAATCCATGCCGGGCGCGACGGCGCACAGCCCGCGCATGGCCAGCAGGCTGTTGATCGGAAAGTGCGGGTTCATCCGGAATGCGGTCAGCCCGTGTCGGGCGATAAAGCGCCGGATTTCCAGCATCTCGTAGTCCATCTTGCCCTTGATGCCGCCGAACGCGACCATCGGCGCCTGATTGCCCGTCGCCTTGAACAAGCCGCCCAGCAGGCAGGGGATCAGGTTGACGGTTGCGCCCGTTCGTTCCGCGACGCCCGACAAAGCCCGGAGCGCGAAATAGCCGTTCGGGCTGGCGAAATCGAAGATGAAGTCGATCGTCTTGCTCACCAGGTTTCCTTCCACGGGCGCAGATCCAGTTCGAACGTCCAGGCGCTGCGCTGTTGGTTGTGCAGCCAGACGTAATTTTTGGCGATCTCGTCGGGCTTCAGGATGGCGTCTTCGTCCAGCAGGGTTTGGATGTCAGACGCGATGGAGCGGGCGAAGACGCCATCGATCATCCCGTCGACCACGACGTGGGCGACATGGATGCCTTGCGGGCCCATCTCTCTCGCCAGGCTCTGGGCCAGCTGACGCAGCGCCGCCTTTGCCCCCGCAAAGGCCGAGAAACCCGCGCCGCCCCGCGTCGAGGCGGTCGCCCCCGTGAACAGGATCGTGCCCTTGCCGCGCGGGGCCATGACGCGCGCGGCCTCGCGTCCCGTGAAGAAGCCGGACAGGGCCGCCATCTCCCAGACCTTGGAATAGACCTGGGCCGTCGTGTCGATGACCGAGAACCGCACGTTCGCGCCGATGTTGAACACCACGACCTGCAACGGGCCGATTTCGGCCTCGATCTTGTCTACCAAGGCGATCATCTCGGCCTCGACGCGGGCATCGACGCCGAACGCATGGGCCTCGCCGCCCTCGGCGCGGATGGAGGCGGCCACAGCCTCAAGCTGATCCAGGTTGCGCGGGCGCCGGGTGATGCAGACCGCCAGATCCTCGCGCGCAAAGGCGCGGGCGATCGCGGACCCGACCCCGTCTCCGGCACCGACGATCAGGCAGGATGGCTTCAGTGACATTGGCGGTCTCCCTGGATGAGAGACCGTTTCATATCGAAACTAACTCGTCAATGCGGGCGGCTGACGACGCACCAGCGCCGCCCGCGCCCCCAGGTAGGCCAGCAGCCCGACCGGACCCGCCATCAGCGTCAGGAACAGTACAGGCAGCATGGCCCAGTGGGGCACGCCGCGCTTGCCGGCGTCCTCGATCGCCCATGATCCGACCCACAGGTCGAAGGCCAGATAGTGGACCCAGCCGACCAGGACCGCCTTCGGCTGGCTGAAGCCTTGGGTGAGGCCTGACAGAGTGGTCAAGTCGCCGCCGAGGCCGCCGCTCGCGACCGCCTGGACCAGCAATACCGTGTAGGTGACGGACAGGCCGACGGCGATGCAGCGCGCCGCCGCGATCGCCAGTTGGCGTCGCAGCGGGGCCAGCGCCAGGATGATCCACCCGACCAGGGCGACGGTGTTGGCGATGTTGAACAGGGTGTCGAGGCTCACGGGAGGCTCCCTCCACGGCTCGAAGACCCCCGATGGGTTCAACCGGCCTGGCCTTGCCGAGCCTATATCCCTTGCTGGAGCCCGCAAGACGCAGGCCGTCCTTGAAGCTTCACCATGTGGCGAAGCCTCGTGAGATCAGGGAAGCGGCGCGAAGCTCTTGTCTTCGCGCAGGGCCGAGGCCTTGCGGACCGCCATCGGGGCGGCGCTAAACCAGTAGCCGGCGTCGTCGTCGCGGTGCGCCTGTTTGCGCTCCACGCCGCGCAGGCGGCGCAGGGCGGCGTTCTCGAGCAGGCGCGCGTGCATCGCGCGGGGCGACAGTTCGGCGATGGCGGGAGAGCCGGGAACGGCGACGGTGTCGGGTCCGATGGGCTCCACCGCCGGGCGGGCGATAGAGATGAACATGGCGAGCCTTCGTAACGCAGGTATCGAGATTGCGACGCCGATCGCGTCCTGGCCCCGGCGGCCCATCGCCTTCTGTGACGGGTCGTATGGTTAATCCACAGATCCTGTGGACAGTTCCATGCATGGGCAGAAAATATGTGCGTATTCAGGCAGTTATGGTCACGCTTTGAGCGTATTGGTAAACAGAAGGTTAACGAACCCCTCAGGCCGGGTCGGTGATCCGGGACAGGTGGGCCAGCCAGGCCCTGCGCCCGACGGGCGTCAGAACGATCCGTGTACGGGGTTTTCTGCCGAGAAATCCGCGACGTAGCTCGATATAGGCCGCCCCTTCCAGCCTTTGCAGGTGGCTGGACAGGCTGTTGTTAGGCAGTGCCAGCACGGCGGCCAGTTCGGTGAAGTCGGCCGCCCCGCGATCGGACAGAAAGTCGAGAATACCCGCCCGGACACGGCTGGACAGCAGCGGATCGACCGGAAACGGCGCGTTCAACGGGCCCTCTGACGCATCAGGATGACCGCCGGGACGAAGGCGAGCAGCAGCAGACAGGCGCAGATCAATGGCATCATGCTCGGGGTGTTGGCGGTGATCGCCATTCCGATCGCCGCCGCATAGGAGCCGATGGCCACGACCAGTAGCCATTTCCGTTCGCTGGTCACACCCGTGACCCACCAGGCGCAGCCCCACAGTGTCAGCAGCACCGGCCAGAGGAAGTTGGCGGCGTAGGCATGGTCAAGATGAGTGTCGCCCTGCGTAAACAGCCGCATCGACGCGACGATGGTCACCAGACCGATGAAGGCCGCGCTCCAGGTCGCGACGGCCGCGCGGCTGAGCCTGATCCGATTGGGGCCGAAGGTGCGCCAGACCGTCCAACCAAGGGCCAACACAAACGCGATCGGCGCCGCGACGAAGGCCCAGCGGCCCAGGAATTCGGAGATCGGTCCAACGTCGCCGCCCGGTTGGGGAAGACCTTCGATCAGGAAGGCAATCATGACAGCCAAGATCGCGAACCCGTAGCCCCCGCCGAACACCGCCATGAGCAACAGGAACGGTGCCGGCTCGCCGCGGCCGGCCACGGCCAGCCGCTTCAGATAGGCGATGTCGCTTTCGTCGGTGGACGGCGTCGGGGTCGTGGCGTCGGACATGGCAGGGCTCCGGTTTCGGTGTGACTACTTTCAATTTCAAAGTTGTCGAGTCAAGAGCCTTCGTGTGGAGAGAGTCGCTAGTCGGCTCAGCCCGCGTTAAGGATCGACGGTGCGTTTCGATGACCGTTTCCTGGAAGAACTGAAGGCCCGCCTTCGCCCGTCCGACGTGATCGGGCGGTCGGTGAAGCTCAAGCGTCAGGGACGGGAATGGGTCGGCCTGAGTCCCTTTTCGAAGGAGAAGTCGCCGTCGTTCTTCGTCAACGACGACAAGGGGTTCTTTCACGACTTCAGCTCGGGCAAGCACGGCGACGTCATCAGCTTCCTGCAGGAAACGGAGCGGCTGTCGTTTCCGGAGGCGGTCGAACGCCTCGCCGCCGAGGCCGGGATGCAGATGCCGGCAGAAGACCCGGAGGCGGCCGAGCGGGAGCAGAAACGTCAGGGCCTGTCGGACTGGATGGACCTGTCCCAGAAATGGTTCGCGGCCAATCTGCGCCGGTCGGTGGGCAAGGCGGCGCGCGAATATCTGGAGCGGCGCGGCCTGCCTGAGGATCAGTGGGCACGGTTCGGCCTGGGCTATGCGCCCAATGATCGCGAGGGGCTGAAAGGCGCGCTGGTGCAGCGGGGGGCCAAGCCCGGCGACCTGGTCGAGATGGGGATGCTGATCTCACCCGAGGGCGGGGGCCAGCCCTATGACCGGTTCCGCGACCGACTGATGTTCCCGATACTGGACGCGCGCGGGCGGATCGTCAGCTTCGGCGGTCGGGCGATGAACCCCGACGACCGGGCCAAATACCTGAACGGCCCCGAGAGCCCGCTGTTTCACAAGGGGGCGACACTCTACGGCCTGCCCGAGGCGCGGCGCATCCTGGGGGCCGAGAGCAAGGGCAAGGCGGCGATCATTGTCGTCGAAGGATACATGGACGTCATCGCCTGTCAGCGGGCGGGCCTGCCGGCTGTGGCGCCCATGGGCACGGCCCTGACCGAAGACCAGATGGCCCTGCTGTGGCGGACATCGTCCGAGCCGGTGCTGTGTTTCGACGGCGACGGGGCGGGTCAGAGGGCGGCGTTTCGGTCCATCGAACGCGCCCTGCCCCTGTTGAAGCCCGGCCGGTCGTTCCGGTTCGCCCTGCTGGAGGGGGGGCAGGACCCGGATGACATCCTGAGGGACAAGGGGGCACCCGCCTTGCGCCAGGCGATGAGCGAGACCCGGCCGTTCGCCGAGATGCTGTTCCGGCGCGAGGTCGAGGTCGAGCCGCTGGATACGCCCGAACGGCGCGCGGGCCTCAAGGGTCGGCTGCGTCAGGCAGCGGCCCTGATCCAGGACAAGGATCTGGCCGAACAATACCGGCGCGAGATGTTCGAGCGGTTCGACGGCCTGTTTCCCAGCCGGGCTGCACCCCAGGAGCGGCCTCAACAAACAGGCGGACGCTGGCGACCAGGTCCGCCGCCCAAGCTGGGCCAAACCTCGGAAGGCGCGCAGGCGATGCAGTCGTTGTCGCGCTCGATCGAGCCGGTGGCGGCGGCGTTGGCACACGGAGTCATCGAGGATCCCGAGCGGATGGACGACCATCTGGAGGCCATTTCCTCGCACGGGTTCGGCGATGCGGCGCTGGACGGGCTGGCGCATGAGCTGGTGCGGCTGAGGTTCTCCGATGCGGCGATGGATTCGGCTCTGTTGCGGCGGCGGTTGTCGGCCACGGGCCACGACGACCTGCTGCGCGAGGTCGAGAAGGCGGCGGCCAAGTCGGGAGCGCCGTTCCTTGACGCCACGTCCAGCACCGCCGACGCTCGCCTGCGCTGGGCCCAGGGGTTCGAGGCCCTGACCCGGGTCGCGGCGCTGGAACAGGCCCTGGCCTCGGCCAAGTCGGGTGCCGACCAGGCCTTCGACGCCCCGGCCTTCAGCCGCCTGAAGGCCGAACGCGATGCCCTGCGCCGGGCGGTAAGGACGGGGGAGATCTGGAGCGCGGGCTGAGGATGCTTCTCGGGCGCGATGATCTCGGTCCTTGTGGAACCAGACGACATTTACGGTAGCTCGCAACCCGCGCGGGATTGTAAGGAAGACGCGCCGGTCTCGCCTTTTCGACCGTCGTCCAGACTGGATTTCCGGATGTTTCGCCGCCTTCGCAGACACCTTACCGCCGAGACGCCCGTGACACCGGCCGAACCGGTGCCGCAGGCCGTGACGGAAGTCCCCGGGACCAGCCCGCTGTCCCCTCGCGTCCAGTCGGCCGTTCAATTCCGGCGCGAGCATCCGAACGACTTCTACGGCGGGTGGGAAGAGGAGGACATTGCCCTGTTCCAGAGCGCGCGCCGGTCCTCAACGGCTCAGCCCGGCACGATCACCGATTTCCTGGGCACCCGGACCGCAACGGGCCTGCATCCCTGGGCGGCGTGGCATGACGGTGCTGTTTTCGACGACCTGCCCATCCCCGACGATCAGCTGCGCGCCGAGGCGATCGAGTATTTCGCTCTGCTGCACGCTTTCGATCGGGCCGGACCCGACAGCTTCACGATCGCTGAACTGGGCGCCTCGTTCGGACCCTGGGTCTGCGCCGCGGCGGTGGAGGCCCGACATCGCGGGGTGCCGCAGGTTCGTTTGACGGCGGTCGAGGCCAGCCACCTGCATTTCGAGCAGATCCAGTACCACCTGGCCACGAACGGCGTGTCGATCGAGAACGCCGAGCTGAATTTGGTCCACGGCGCCATCGCGACCGAGGCGGGGACGCTGTACTTCCCCAAGGTCCACAGCCTGAACGACAACGGCAGCCAGGCCGTCGAGACAGCGCGCGATCACGACTACATCGGCCGCGAAGTCGAGCACGAGGCGGTCACCGCCTATACCCTGGACCAGGTGCTGGCCGAGGGGATCACCGATCTGCTGCACGTCGACATTCAGGGCACCGAGGGCCGGCTGCTGAGCGCCAACATCGACCTGCTGGACGCCCGGGTGCGGACGATGTTCATCGGCACCCATTCCCGCCGAATCGAGGGCGAACTGCTGGACCTGCTGCATGGCCGGGGCTGGACCCTGGTGCGCGAGCGGCCCTGCCAGTTCAGCTATCGGACCGAGATCGCCGACATCACCGGCTGGACCACGCGCGACGGCGGACAGGTCTGGACCAATCCGCGCCTCGACCGGGTCTGACGCCCGCAACCCTTGACAGGACGGCGGTCGCTCGCCATCTGGCGCATTCGGATCATCCTGCATTCGTGCGCGAGGTCGAGAAGGCGGCGGCTCAGTCCGGCGCGCCTTTCCTGGCCGCAGCAGCGCCCCTCGCCGATGGCTGAGGTCCGAACCGTCACGGCGGCCCTGATGGGCGCGACCGTCACCGCTCGCAGCACGCTGGGGGCGGATTGCGGCAGGCTGTGACGAACCCGACCAAGGAAGCGAATGAGGCCGATCCGGACGGTCGCCGTAACAAAACGGTGGCCGGGCGCGTTGTCTTTTTCGCAGGCGTTGCAATTTTGCCAGGGGTCAGCCCTTGGCATTCAGGTCCGGATCGGTCGCCAGATCGCCACGGACGCGGAGATTTGAGACTTCATGACGGATACGCAGGAACAGACCGAAGCCACGACGGACGGGCCGCTGCTCGACCTGACCGATGCCGGGGTCAAGAAGTTCATCAAGCAGGCCAAGGCGCGCGGCTATGTGACGATGGAGGAGCTGAACAAGGTCCTGCCGTCCGAGGAAGTCACGCCCGACGCTATCGAAGACACCCTGGCCATGCTGTCGGAGATGGGCGTCAACGTCGTCGAGGCGGAAGAGGACGCGGCCGAGAGCGGCGGCGAGGTCACGACCCGGGCCGAGACCGAGATTTCGGCCGAGAACGCCAAGCCGACCTATGACCGCACCGACGACCCCGTGCGGATGTATCTGCGCGAAATGGGCTCGGTCGAGCTGCTGAGCCGCGAGGGCGAGATCGCCATCGCCAAGCGGATCGAGGCCGGTCGCGACGCCATGATCAGCGGCCTGTGCGAAAGCGCCCTGACGTTCGAAGCCATCATGGTGTGGCGCGACGAACTGGCCAACAACCGCATCCTGCTGCGCGAGGTCATCGACCTGGACGCCACCTACGGCGTGATCAACCCCGCCTCCCTGCCCCACAACCAGCCGCAACAGCCCATTCCGGGCCAGCCCCAGCCGGTCGTGGTCGCCCCCGAACCTGTCGAGGGCGCCGAGCCCAAGCCCGAGACGGACGACGAAGAGGACGAGGACTTCGACGACGGCGGCGGGATGTCGATCTCGGCGCTGGAAGCCGAGCTGCGCGATGGGGTCATGGAGATCCTGGACGCGATCGCCAACGATTTCGATGCCTTCAGGAAGCTGCAGGAGCGGCTGGTCGAGACGCGTCTGAAGGGCGAGGAGCTGAGCGCCAAGGACCGCAAGGCCTATGAGACCCTGTCGGTCGGGATCTCGGACCGGCTGAAGACGGTCAAGCTGAACAACAACCGCATCGAGGCCCTGGTCGAACAGCTGTACGCGATCAACAAACGCCTGATCGGGCTGGAAGGGCGTCTGCTCCGCCTGGCCGACAGCTACGGCATCTCGCGCCCCGAGTTCCTGAAGGCCTATTTCAGCTCGGAACTGGACCCCAACTGGTCCGAGCGGGTCAAGGAAATGGGCGTGCGCTGGACCAAGTTCAGCGACAACGAAGCCGTCCAGATCGCCAAGATCCGCGCCGATGTCGCCGCCGTGGCCATCGAGGCCGGCCTGCCCATCGACGACTATCGCCGCATCGTCCAGACGGTCCAGAAGGGCGAGCGCGAGGCCCGTCAGGCCAAGAAGGAAATGGTCGAGGCGAACCTGAGACTCGTGATCTCCATTGCGAAAAAGTACACGAACCGCGGCCTGCAGTTCCTGGACCTGATCCAGGAGGGCAACATCGGCCTGATGAAGGCGGTCGACAAGTTCGAGTACCGTCGCGGCTACAAGTTCTCGACCTACGCCACTTGGTGGATCCGTCAGGCGATCACCCGCTCGATCGCCGACCAGGCTCGGACCATCCGCATTCCGGTGCACATGATCGAGACGATCAACAAGATCGTGCGGACCAGCCGCCAGATGCTGCACGAGATCGGCCGCGAGCCGACCCCGGAAGAGCTGGCCGAAAAGCTGGCCATGCCGCTGGAGAAGGTCCGCAAGGTCCTCAAGATCGCCAAGGAGCCGATCTCACTCGAAACGCCGATCGGCGACGAGGAAGACAGCCACCTGGGCGACTTCATCGAGGACAAGAACGCCATCCTGCCCATCGACGCTGCTATCCAGTCGAACCTGCGCGAGACCACGACGCGCGTGCTGGCGTCCCTGACGCCGCGCGAGGAACGCGTCCTGCGCATGCGTTTCGGCATCGGCATGAACACCGACCACACTCTGGAAGAGGTCGGCCAGCAGTTCAGCGTCACCCGCGAACGCATCCGCCAGATCGAGGCCAAGGCCCTGCGCAAGCTGAAGCACCCCTCGCGGTCGCGGAAGCTGCGCAGCTTCCTGGACAGCTGAGGCGCGAAAGCACCGGAGACGACAAGGGGCCGCTTTCCGGAAGGGAGGTGGCCCTTTTTCTGGGCCTCTCCCAATGGGAGAGGGACAGGATGGCGACTCAGCTCGCGAAGATCGTCCCGAATCCGCCCCACATCATGCGCTTGCCGTCGAAGGGCATGTCCATGTTGGCCCAGGCGGGGTCGCTTTCCATGGTGGCGAAACAGGCGTCGGCGGTCGCCTTGTCGGGCCATTTGATCCAGGAGAAGACCACGGCCTCGCCCTCTTCAAGCTTCACGGCCAGGTCGAAGCCGGTGACCTTGCCGGGCGGGATGTCTTCGCCCCAGGTCTCGACCTGTTCGAGGGCGCCGTATTTCTGGAAGATCGGCCAGCTGGCCTCGGCCGAGGCGATGTATTTGGCCTTGTCGGCGATCTTCACGGGAATGAGGAAGCCGGAGACGTAGGACATTCTGGTGCTCCTTCGGAAGCGCTGACGCTCGGCTTGCGGAGCCTCGCTGCTTGAGCGCCTATGGTGGATGATGCGGCAGGCAGGCGTCTTGTACGAAGGCGTCAGGATACCGCGTCGGCGGCGGCTTCCAAGGTGGCGATGTCGATCTTTTTCATGGTCATCATGGCCTCGAAGGCGGCCTTGGCGCGGGCGGGGTTGGGGTCGGAGTGGAACTGCATCAGGCGTCTGGGCGTGATCTGCCAGTTGACGCCCCAGCGGTCCTTGCACCAGCCGCACATGCTCTCGGCGCCGCCGTTACCGACGATGGCGTTCCACAGACGGTCGGTCTCGGCCTGGTCGTCGGTATAGACCATGAAGGACACGGCCTCGGTCTGGGGGAACATCGGGCCGCCGTTCAGGCCCATGAAGGTGCGGCCGGCCATGGTGAACTCGACGACCAGCTCCTCGCCCGCAGGGGTCGAGGGGTTGTCTACGGGACTGTCGTGGACCGTGTCGACGCGGCTGTCGGGCAGGCCGAGCGAGACATAGAATTCGGCGGCGGCGCGGGCCTGGCCCAGGTCGTACCAGATGCAGGGGGTGATCTTGTCAGGCATGGCAGGGTCTCCAGACTGTATTTAACCATGCAGTTATTTAAGCGGGTCGTCAAGCCTGTCCCGGTGCCCGCCGACGGTCCGGCCGCCACAGACCCGCGTTCGCCCGGTCGACAGCGGCCCTGTCAGGAGGCATGGTGAGACCGGACGGCGGGGGCGGTCGGGGATCAGGCGGCCATGTTCAACATCGGGTTTCTGAAGACGCGTCTGGGCCAGTACGGGGCGCTGTGGGTCGCGGCCTTCGTGCTGACGGGGGCGGCAATCGGGGTCGGGGTCTTCTTCGACGACCTGATTTTCATCATCGACAAGGTGCTGCCCGTCGGCCTGGGGCTGGCGGCGCTGGGGCTGGGCGTCGGGGTGGTGGTCAGCCTGATGTCGAAGGAGACGCTGGGGACCAAGCTGGTGATCGTGATGCTGGCCGTGGTGCTGGCGATGCCGTTGCTGTGGGGGCCGGTGTCGGCGGCGGTGGTCGCGGCGTTCCTGGCCGACCGGTCGATCGAATATTCCCAGGTCTATGCCGCCTTCCAGATCCGGATCAGCGAGATCCTGTATCCGGTGACTCAAGCCGTGTTCGGCACGACGTTCCAGACGGTGTGGACCCTGTTCCAGGGGGCGGCGACGGTGGTGGGGTTTTTCTCGGCCCTGTCGACCCTGTGGCCGCGTATCCGGCGGTTGCTGGGCCCCGAACCCGTCCAGGAGGCGTGATCCGCGATCTTGTCAGATGCGACGTTCCGGCGCAGCATCGGCACATGAGCAGCCAGCCCGCACCCGAGCGATACGCCTCGTTCGCCGCCTTCTATCCCTACTATATCCACGAGCATTCGAACCGGACGTGCCGGCGGATCCATGTGGTGGGGACGACCGTGGTGCTGGCGGCGTTCGTCGGCTTCCTGTTCACGATGAACCCGTGGTGGCTGCTGGCCATGCCGGTGGTGGGCTATGGCGCGGCCTGGATCGGGCATTTCTTCTTCGAGAAGAACCGGCCGGCGACGTTCAGATACCCGCTGTGGAGCCTGATGGGCGACTGGCGGATGTGGTTCGAGACCCTGTCCGGCCAGCGGAAATTCTAGATCAGTTCGAGGCCATCTGGATCGGGGCCGAGGCCCGGGCCGTCTGGGTGATGACCGGCACGGTGCGACCCCAGGCAGGCGGGCAGCCTTCGAAACGACCCGCGTCGATCACCGTCAGGGCGCGCTGGTTGAAGCGCATGGCCGGCTGCATCGAGCCGCGGCCGTGGCCGGTGTAGAGATCGACGCGCTGGCCCTTGATCGCGCCGCCGGTGTCGGTGGCGTACCAGTAGCCGTCGTGTCGCGTGCCGTCGGGCATCCGCATGCCGACCGTCTCGCGGATGAACAGGCGGGTCCGGCGGGGAATGACGCGGGGATCCACGGCGACGGTGCGCATGGCGATCGGGCGGCAGCCGAGCGAATCGTTGCCGGTCGCCCCGCCTCCGCCTGCGTGATACAGGCTGGCATGGGCACGCCAGTCGCCGTCGCGGGCCATCATCTGGGCGGTTTCAGCGCTGAGTTCGACACCCGCATCCGCCACATCGCCGCTGGAACCAACCGTCGCATCCGGGGTTTGAAGGGCAGCCTGTTCGGCAGCCAGAACCTCGGTATAGGCGATCGGCTCACCCATGGCGGGGAGCGCGAACGCACAGAAGGCGACGACGGCAGCGGCGACGAAACGCATGGACACGGCTCACGGTGGCGCCGACCCCGTACCGTGGCGGCGTGGGCTGTGTCGTTTCGACCTGTGTCCAGAATGTGGCAACCCGGCCCGGTGCGACGGTCTGTCCACACCTGCGACGGATCAGTCCCCCTTATCGATAGCACAGCGGAATCGCGGTATGGCATCTTTTGAGATGGCGATATCAGTATTCGTGCGATCTGTGACCTTCGGGGGTGCGTGATGCTTACTGTCTATGGCGACATTCGTTCGGGTAACTGCTTGAAGGTCAAGTGGATGCTGGACCGGGTGGGGCGTGATTATCGCTGGGTCGAGGTGGACATCATGTCGGGCGGTAGCCGAACACCGGAATTCCTGGCGATGAGCCCCGCCGGGCAGGTTCCGATCATTGTATTGGAGGACGGCAGGCCGCTGGCCCAGTCGAACGCCATCCTGCTGCATCTGGCCGAGAGCACGGACGTGATACCCGCCGACGCCTATGACCGGGCCAGGATGATGGAGTGGCTGTTCTGGGAGCAGTACAGCCACGAGCCCTATGTGGCGGTGGCGCGATTCCAGCGGCTGTATCTGGGCAAGACCGAGGTCGAGGGGCGGATCATGCAGCGGGGCGACGCGGCGCTGGACCGGCTGGAGGGGGCGCTGACGGGGCGGGACTGGATTGTCGGCGAGGGAATGACGCTGGCGGATATCGCGCTGGTCGCCTACACGCGGATGGCGGGCGACGGAGGGTTTGACCTTTCGACGCGAACGGCGACGCGAGCCTGGATCAGACGGGTCGAGGCGGCTCTGGCGCTGGAGCCGTACGGCTGAGGCCTGGTGCCGAGGTCAGGCTCAAGTGACCCGAAATGGGTCACTGGCCCGTGGTTTTTCGAAGGTCCACCCACTAGGAGCGGCCCCCGATCATCGGGGCGCACTATGGAACACGACAGTCACCTGCAGGCGATTTCAATCGATCTGGCCGCCTTGCGATCGATCGTGCTCGGGCTCAGCCGGGCCATCGGCGGGCGTTCGTCTGGTGACATGGCCGATGTCCTCCAGGCCCTGTCCATCGAGGCCGACCGTCTGCGGCAGGAGTGCCGCAACACCGACAGTCCCACGCCGGCAGGCGCAGATGCGGTGGTTCGCGCCTATATTGACAGCCTGACCGAAGAAGCCTCGACCTTGCCTCAAACTCGTCAGGCGAGCCTGTCATGACGTCCCGAGACGCAGCCTCGCGTCAGGCCATGATCCGGGGCCGCGTCGACACCCTGAAGGAAGTCGTCTGGTTCCACCAGCAACTCAGACCCGAGCCGTGCGGCGATCGGGAAAGGCTCGCCTTAGCCTTTGCGGACGCCAATGCGGCGATGGGAGAATGGCTGGCGGAACGACTGAACGATGCCGTCACCGACAGTCGGATGATGCCGGGTCAGGTCGATGCCGTCCAGGCGACCCTCCTGCGCGAGGCCTATACGGCGAAAACCGGCAGACCGCCGCGACAACCGGCAGGTTCGCTCGGATGCCAGTGAAGCCTGCCTCGACAAGGCCGTCCTCAGCGCGCAAGGACATCTGCCGCCTCCGCTGAGCGCGGTTGCCGACGAGGCGCTGGTCGCGAGCGCGCAATTCGAGCACCCTGTCTCCCAAAAATGGGGAGCGAGGTCCGGTGCAGGCGAACCAGGATGATCCGACGGTTATTGCGCTTACGGAGCGCGCGCAGGCGATTTCGGCGATAGAAATCCTTCTGCGTCTGGTGCGAAAGGCGCATGACTGTTTCGAGGGCGACGACGTGGAAACCATCCTCGTCATCCTGACGGTCGCCGCCGCGAGCGCCGGCAAACACCTCCGCGATCCGGAACTGCTGGAGGCGCTCAAAACTCATTCGCTCCCCGACCACCTGCATCAGCCGACGAGCGGACGTTCCATAGCCGATTCGACGGGACTGCCGCGAGAAACGGTGCGGCGCCGTCTCAAGGCGCTGGTGGAAGCAGGACGCCTTGTGAAGGACGCCCGGGGGTATCGAACCCTCAGCGGCATGCTGACCCGGAACCGGAACCTGGAGTTTTCGCGATTCATCATCGGCGAATTGAAGGCCGCGCCCCACAAGCTCGATCGCTTCTGATCCGGATCGAGACGCCTTATCGCGCGCCGGCGACCGGCCGCCCGCCCTCGGCCCATTGCGGGGTGAATGCACCGTCGGCCAAGGAGCGCAGGGGCTCGACGAGGGACTGGATGGCGGCGGTCATGAAACCGATGTCGAGGTTGGCGATCGTGTCCTCAGCCGAGTGGTAGGTCGGGATGGTGGCCCAGCCGGAGATGGTGTGGGCGACGATGCCTTTCAGGGCCAGGGCGTAGTTGTCGGACCGCTGGAAGAACTGCTGCTCCAGATAGGGATCGGCCGTGACCAGGGCCCCGCGCGCCTTCATCAGCGGGCCGAAATCGGAGCGGTCGAAGCCGGTCATCATCATGACGCCGGCGGGCAGGTTGGGGTCCTGCTTGCCGATCATCTCGATCTCGAGATTGGCGACGATCCGATCGAGCGGCACGGGCGGGTGTTCGCCGAAAAACTGTGAGCCCAGCAGGCCGATCTCCTCGGCGCCATAGGCGACGAACAGGATGCTGCGTTTGGGTTGGGGGCCAGCGGCCAGGGCGTGGGCCAGTTCCATCACCGCCGCCGTGCCCGAGGCGTCGTCATTGGCACCCGGCATCAGGACGCCGTCCACGACACCGAGGTGGTCGAGGTGGGCCGAGATCATGACGACGCCGGCGGTGGGGTCGGAGCCCTCCAGCCAGCCGATGGCGTTGACGGTCGAGGCCTCCTCGATCGTCGGCGTGCCGGGATCGAGGACGGCGGGTCCGGTCGCGGCGGCGAGGCGGTCGAAGGCATCAGCGCTCAGGACCAGGATGTCAGGACGCATACCCGGCTCCTCGCCGACCAGGGTGTAGCCGGGGCGTGGGCGCGAGCGTGCGGCCGCCTGTTTCAGGGTGTCGGTCTCACGCAGGACGATGACCTTGGCACCCGCCGCCCGCGCCGCGCCCATCAGGGGACGGAAGCCCGGCCCCTCCGGCGGGGCGACCAGGACGATGTCGGCCCTGGGCATGGCTGCCGCATCCGAACCGGTAGCGACCGAACCCTCGATCCGCTGGCCCGAGGCCGACAGGATCGACAGGCCCTCCCCTTGCGCGACCGCCACGCCGCCGACCGTCAGGATGGCATGGCCGCTGGGGGTGGACCTGGTCAGGGGCGCGGTCTGCAAGAAGCCGGCCATGTCGGGGGCGGGCGTCAGGCCGTAGCGTTCGAAGACCGAGGCGACATAGGTGGCAGCGACGACCTCGTCCGGGGTCGCGCTGCCCCGGCCGCGCAGGGCGGGGGAGGCGAGGAAATTCTCGTGGGCGCTGACCCAGGCCGGCTTGACCGTCCAGGCCTCCTGCGCCTGACCCGCCGTGGCGAAGGCGGCGACGAGGCCTGCGACGAGGAGCGTACGGAGGTTCAGCATGAGACGTTTCCGGAAGGACTTTGGTCCGGTTTGATCGGCGGCCCCCGAACCGTCAAGCGGCGGTGCGAACCCCGGCGTGCAAGAAACCGATAGACGGCGTCGCGGCATGGTTTTAACCGCGCAGACCACACCTCACCTCCCCGGACGGTCGCCATGAAACGCCTGACGAAACGCCTCGCCCTCGCCACCGCCTGCGTCGCGGTCCTGGCCGGATCGGCCGTGCAGGTCTCGGCCTGGGGGTCGACCGGGCACCGGCTGATCGGGGTGGCGGCGATGCGGGCCCTGCCCGAGACCCTGCCCGCCTTTCTGCGCGATCCCGGCAATATCGCCGACGTCGGCGAACTGTCGCGCGAGCCCGATCGCTGGAAGGGCGCGGGCCAGCCGCACGACCGGGAACGCGACACGGCGCATTTCGTCGATCTGGACGACAATGGTCATGTGATGAACGCGGCTGGGATGTCGATCGACGCCCTGCCCGAGCTGAAGTCCGAATATGACGCGCAGCTTCTGGCCGCCGGGATCAAGGTCAATGACGCGGGCTATCTGCCCTATGCGATCATGGACGGCTGGCAGCAGGTGGTGCGCGATCTGGCCGGCTGGCGCGTCGTCTACGCCATGGAGCAGCGCGAGACCGATCCGGCCAGGCGCGCCTGGTATCGCGAGGACCGGGTACGGCGCGAGGCCCTGACGCTGCGCGACATCGGGGTGCTGTCCCACTATGTCGGGGACGGATCGCAACCGCATCACCTGTCGATCCACTACAATGGCTGGGGGCCGTTCCCGAACCCCGAGGGCTTCACCAACTCGCGCCAGACCCATAGCCTGTTCGAGGGCGCCTTCACGCGCCGGGTCGCGCGTCTGGACCAGGTCGAGGCGGCCATGTCGGCACCGGCAACCGAGCCGTTCCAGATGAAGGCCCGCGTCGTCGGATATATGAAGAGCACGCTCGGCACGGTGATCCCCTTCTATCGGCTGGAGAAGGCCGGCGTGTTCGTCGAGACCGATCCGCGCGGCGCCGAGTTCGTCAACCAGCGGCTGAGTGCCGGCGCGGCGGAACTGCGCGACATGCTGGTGGCGGCCTGGGCCGCGTCGGGCGAGGCCTCCATCGGCTGGCCCGCCGTCAAGGTCGCCGAGGTCGAGGCGGGGACGGCCGATCCGTGGATCTCCATGATCGGCGAGGACTGATCGGTTGAGCGCAGAAGCCGAAATCCTGTTGCGGGAGGCGCAAGGCCACCGCGCGGCCGGACGGGCGGGCGAGGCGGCCGACGCCTATGCCGCCCTGCTGGCGATCCAGCCGGACCTGCCCGACACCTGGTTCAACCTGGCCCTGATGCAGCGGCAGGCCGGGCGGCCGGCCCAGGCTCTGGCGTCGTATCAGCAGGCGCTGGATCGCCGCATCCGGGGCCCGGAGGAGGTCCATCTGAACCGGGCGGTGATCTATTCCGACGACCTGGGTCAGGCCGAGGCGGCGCAACTCGAACTGGATCGGGCGCTGGCGATTGACCCGGACTATCTGTCCGCCCTGCTGAATCTCGGCAATCTGCATGAGGACAAGGGCGAGCGGGATGCGGCGCGGGCGGCCTACGCCCGCGCGCTGGCCGTCGCCTCGCCGCCCGAGGCACCGCTTGCCCTGGCGCGGCTGGCCAATGCGACACGGTTCACTGACGCGGCCGATCCCTTGATCGGGCAACTTCGGGCGGCGATGTCGGCACCTGGCGCAAGTCCGGCTGACCGGGCCGAGCTCGGCTTCGCACTCGGTCGGGCACTGGACGAGGTCGAGGCCTACGACGAGGCCTTCGCCGCCTATGCCGACGCCAATGCCGCCAGCCGTGCGGCGACGGGAGCCCGCTACAACCGGGCGGCGCAGGAAGCCTTCGTCGACCGGTCGGTCGCGACCTACGCGGCCCCGGCCGAGGCCGTCGGTTCGACGGGTACGCCGGTCTTCATCCTGGGGATGTTCCGGTCGGGATCGACCCTGGTCGAGCGTATTCTGGCCGCCCACTCCGGGGTGATCTCGGGCGGCGAACTGGCCTTGCTGCCGCGTGTGGTGGCGGGGATCGCGCCCTATCCGGAGGCCGTGGCGGAGGCATCCACGGAAACGGTCCAGGGATGGAGAGAGACTTATCTGGAGGGCCTGCGGGCCGCGCGGCCGGGAGACGGGCTGGTCACGGACAAGCGGCCCGACAACTTCCTGCACGTCGGGCTGATCAAGGCGATGTTCCCGGATGCGCGGATCATCCACACAGTGCGCGATCCCATGGACGTCTGTCTGTCCAACCTGTTCCTGCATCTGGACCGGTCGATGGCCCATGCGACGGACCTGTCCGACATCGCCCACTGGCTGAAACAGCACGATCGGCTGATGGCGCACTGGAAGGCACTGTATCCGGACATCCTGACCGTCGACTACGACGCCCTGGTCGCCGATCCGAGGCCCCAGATCGAACGGGTGCTGGCCCACCTTGGTCTGGATTGGGAGGAGGCCGTGCTGGACTTCCACAAGGCCGGCGGGGCGGTGCGCACCGCCAGCGTCTGGCAGATCCGCCAGCCGCTGTATCGCAAGTCGTCGGGGCGGTGGCGGAACTATGAGGCGCATCTGGGGGCGTTGAGGGCGGCGCTGGCGTGACCCCACCGATCATCATCCTCGACCGGCCCCAGATGGCTGAGAACATCGGCGCGGTGGCGCGGGTGATGGCCAATTTCGGGCTGGACCGACTGCGGCTGGTCAGCCCGCGCGACGGCTGGCCTCAGGAACGCGCTTGGGCCACCGCATCGGGAGCGGACTGGGTGCTAGAAGGGGCACAGGTGTTCGAAGGTGTCGCCGATGCCGTCGCCGACCTGAACACCGTCTTCGCCACCACGGCCCGCCCGCGCGAGACCCGCCAGCCGGTGCGCACCCCGCGTGAAGCGTCGCGGGTCCTGTACGACGACCGGGCCTCGGGTTTGGAGATCGGCCTGCTGTTCGGGGCCGAGCGGGCGGGGCTGGAGACCACCGACATCGCCCTGTGCCACGGCATCGTCACCATCCCCATCGACCCCCGGCATCAGAGCCTGAACCTGGCCCAAGCGGTGGCGATCAACGCATATGAGTGGCGCACGCTCGTTCTGGACGCCCCACCGCCGAACTTCCGCGAGGGCGATCCTCCGGCGGACGGTGCGCTGACCCTGGGGATGTACGAGCATCTGGAGAAGGAACTCGACGCCGCCGGCTTCTTCCATCCGCCCGAGAAGTTCCGCTCCATGAGCCAGAACCTGCGCGTCATGCTGGGCCGGGCCGCGTTTTCGGCGCAGGAGGTGGCGACCTTCCGTGGGGTGATCACGGCGCTCTCGAAGGGACGCGGCAGGGTGCTGGAACGGCTGGCGCGCGAAAAGGCCGGGAAAGACTAGAGCGCTGCGAAAAATCCCGGCACGACCTCCGTCGCCGGCCCATAAAGACCCTCGTCGAACAGCCCAGCCCCGAGGCTGGGTTCCAGGTTGATTTCGACCGTCCGCGCGCCGGCCCTGCGCGCCAGATCGACGAACCCCGCCGCTGGATAGACCGCGCCAGACGTCCCGATCGAGACGAACAGGTCGCAGGCGGCCAGCGCCCGCTCGATCCGGTCCATGTGCAGCGGCATTTCACCGAACCAGACGATGTGCGGCCGCATCCAGCCATCAGGGTGATCGGGCGAGGGCTCGTGGGCGGCC
This sequence comes from Brevundimonas sp. NIBR10, assembly GCF_027912515.1. Taxonomy (NCBI): domain Bacteria; kingdom Pseudomonadati; phylum Pseudomonadota; class Alphaproteobacteria; order Caulobacterales; family Caulobacteraceae; genus Brevundimonas; species Brevundimonas sp. NIBR10. Next base: position 1,675,061 of record NZ_CP115464.1, on the reverse strand, counting down.
ATGTCGCCGGGCCAGTCGCTAACCAGGCCCGTGCGGGTGCAGCGTCCCTTCAGCAACTCGCCATGCATGTGGATCAGCTCGAACCCCATGCCGGGCAGTGGGTCGGCGTGGGCCCGGTCGTGCAGATCGTCGACGTTCTGGGTCACCAGCAGGAAGTCCCCCTCCCACCGCGCGGCGAGCTCGGCCAGGGCATGGTGGGCGGCGTTGGGCTGGACCGTCGAAAGGGCGGCGCGGCGGAGATTGTAGAACCGCTGGACCAGCTCTGGATCGCGCGCGAAGGCTTCAGGCGTCGCCACATCCTCGAACCGGTGGCCCTCCCACAGGCCGTCGGCACCCCTAAAGGTGGGCACGCCCGATTCTGCCGAGATGCCGGCACCGGTCAGAACAACGATATTGCGATGGGTCATGAGACCGTCATCGCGTCCGACTGTGACGGTTTCTAGCGCCGGTTCTTTCGACCCGGCTCACGGCTCGCTACAAGAGGCCCGAGTCACACGAGGATCGCCCATGAAAACCCGCGCCGCCGTCGCCTTCGAGGCCAAACGTCCGCTCGAGATCGTCGAGGTCGATCTGGAAGGGCCGCGCGCCGGCGAGGTGCTGGTCGAGATCAAGGCGACGGGCATCTGTCACACCGACGCCTACACGCTGGACGGGCTCGATTCCGAGGGCATCTTCCCAAGCATCCTGGGCCATGAAGGCGCGGGCGTGGTGGTCGAGGTGGGGCCGGGCGTGACGAGCGTGGCGGTCGGCGATCACGTGATCCCGCTGTACACGCCGGAGTGCCGCCAGTGTAAATCCTGCCTCAGCCGCAAGACCAACCTGTGTACGGCCATCCGCGCCACCCAGGGCAAGGGGATGATGCCCGACGGCACGTCACGCTTCAGCTACAAGGGACAGGCGATCGCCCACTACATGGGTTGTTCGACCTTCTCGAACTATACGGTCCTGCCCGAGATCGCCCTGGCCAAGATCCGCAAGGACGCGCCGTTCGCGAGCGCCTGCTACGTCGGGTGCGGCGTGACGACCGGCGTGGGCGCGGTGGTCAATACGGCCAAGGTCGAGCCGGGTGCAAACGCCGTGGTCTTCGGCCTGGGCGGGATCGGGCTGAACGTCATCCAGGGGCTGAAGATGGTCGGGGCCGACATGATCGTCGGCGTCGATCTGAACCCGGCCAAGGAGGAATGGGGCCGCCGCTTCGGCATGACCCATTTCGTCAATCCGAAGGATGTGAGCGACGTCGTGGCCCATCTGGTCGAGCTGACCGGTGGCGGAGCGGACTATACCTTCGACTGCACGGGCAACACCGTGGTCATGCGTCAGGCGCTGGAGGCCTGTCACCGGGGCTGGGGCGAGAGCATCGTCATCGGGGTGGCCGAGGCGGGCAAGGAGATCGCCACCCGGCCGTTCCAGCTGGTCACCGGCCGCGTCTGGCGCGGCTCGGCCTTCGGCGGCGCGCGCGGACGGACGGATACGCCGAGGATCGTCGACTGGTACATGGACGGCAAGATCGAGATCGACCCGATGATCACCCACACCCTGCCGCTGGAACGGATCAACGAGGCCTTCGACCTGATGCACGCGGGGGAGAGCATCCGGTCGGTTGTGGTGTTCTGATGCTTACCGCGCTCGCTCTCTCAGCCTTGTTCTCTGGCGGCGCCTGCGAGCTAGATGCAGATGAGCAGGTGCGTATGGCCAACGCCAGCATCAGAAGGGTCAGCGCCGGTGAGACCTCCTCTGCGCCGATCTTTGAAAGCAGCAGCAGTCCGGCGGGTTGCGGGGTCTGGGAACTCACCGTCGGTGAGGACGGCACAGTCAAGGACGCCCGATTGCTTCGTGGCGATTTCACAGAGAACTACGAGCGCTATGTTCGACCGATCTTGCTGACGCAAACCTATGCTCAAGGTGGAACGCCATGGAGTGCGCTCGTTGTCGTGAAGCTCAACGAGTCGCCAAAGTGACTTTGGTGGGCGGACAATCCCGATGATCGCGGTCGGCCTCGCCATTGCGCTCCTGTCAACGCCGCCCCAGGCCGCGACCGCCGACGCGGACGGCTATAGGCCTTCGACCGCCGCCTACAATTTCGCCCTCGAACTGCCCGCTGATGCGACGTTGACGCGGCGGGAGATCCTGGATTTCGATCTGTACCGGGTCAGTGTCGATGGGGTCGTTGGGCTGAACCTGTACGAAGGCTGGTCGGCCAATGTCGGGGACTGGGTCACCGATCGCCATGCGGCGGGGCGTCAGGAGCGCAAGGTCGGCGATCTGACGGTCGAGTATTTCTGGAACCAGCAATGCGACGGCTGGTCCAACGAGGTCCATGCCTGGATCACCGCCGACACTCCGCCTGAGATCGCCTCGCGCGCGCGCGAAATCGCCGATACGGTGGTCATGAAACCGTGCTTCAACACGCCGGAAGAATAAGGGAGAGAGCCGATGTTCAGCCACATCATGGTCGGGGCCGACGACATCGAGGCGTCAAAGGCCTTCTATGACGCGGCCTTGGGTGCCCTGGGCGTCCGGCCGGGGACGCTGGATCCGAAGGGCCGGGTCTGGTGGCGAACCGACAAGGGATTGTTCGCCATTTCCAGACCGATCGACGGCGGTCCCGCCAGTTGCGCGAACGGCGGCACCATCGGCTTCGTCGCCGCCTCGATCGAGGCGGCCGACGCCTTCCACGCTGCGGGCCTGGCCCACGGCGGCACGGCCATCGAGGACCCGCCCGGCCTTCGCGACGGCACCTTCGGCAAGCTGCACCTGGCCTATCTGCGCGACCCGGCGGGCAACAAGGTCTGTGCGATGCATCGGCTGGGGTAAAAGTGGAAACTCTGAAGACCCACACCGTCCACGGCGGCACCCTGCGCTACCTGCGTCACGACAGTGCGGCGACGGGCACGCCGATGACCCTGTCGGTGTTCACGCCGCCGGGTGAGGGCCCCTTCCCTGTCCTGATCTGGCTGTCGGGCCTGACCTGCACCGAGGACAACTTCACGACCAAGGCCGGGGCCTATCGGTCGGCGGCCGAGCATGGGGTGATGATCGTCGCGCCGGACACCTCACCACGGGGGCCTTCGAGCAAGGGCGGGGAGGTCGCCGACGATGAGGCCTATGACCTGGGTCAGGGGGCGGGGTTCTATGTCGATGCGGTGCGCGAGCCGTGGGTGCCGCATTTCAACATGGAGACCTATGTCACCCGCGACCTGATCGCCCTGATCGACGCCGAGTTCCCGACGACGGGCGTGCGCGGGATCAGCGGCCATTCGATGGGCGGGCACGGGGCCCTGACGCTGGCGCTGCGCCACCCGGACCTGTTCCGCTCGGTCTCGGCCTTTGCACCGATCGCATCCCCGACGCGGTGTGAGTGGGGTCAGAAGGCATTCGGGGCTTACCTCGGCGACGATCGCTCCGTCTGGGCCGGGCATGACGCCGCCCTGTTGATCGAGAGCGGTGCCGCAAAGGGGCGGTTCGACGACATCCTGGTGGACCAGGGCGACGCGGACGGGTTCCTGGCCGACCAGCTGAAGCCGGAACTGCTGACCGAGGCGGCGCGGATCGCGGGCCAGACGCTGACCCTGCGGATGCAGCCGGGCTATGACCATTCGTATTTCTTCATGGCCAGCTTCATCGCCGACCACGTCGCCTTCCACGCCGAACGCCTGAAAGCCTCATCATGACCGACGCCGACAGCGAGCTGGACCGCCACGCCGGGATGTTCGGCGCGCTGTGCAAGGAGCTGGGTTACTGTCTGCATGACAAGGGTCAGAAGCGGGTGATGGCGGCCCTGCCGGACGGGCTCGACGCGGCGGTGAAGGCGGTGCTGGACGCCGACGGAGCCGACTTCCTGAATTCGTCCGGGACTCTGAAACGCCAGATTCGGGACTGTCTGAAAGCCAATCTGCCCGCAGGCTAGCGAACGACTCGCAAGAGGAACGAAAACGCGGCCTCCGGCTTGGGTCCGGCAGGTGGGTTGCCTAGATGCAGCCCGTCGCAACCTTGTCCTGACGGAGCCTCCCCATGGCCTATGAACTGCCCCCCCTGCCCTATGCCCACGACGCGCTGGAGCCGATCATCTCCAAAACGACGCTGGAGTTCCACCACGACAAGCACCATCAGGCCTATACCGACAACCTGAACAAGGCGCTGGACGGCCTGGCCGAGGCCGACGGCAAGTCGCTGGAGGAGGTCTTCGCCGAGATCTCGAAATTCCCCAAGGCCGTGCGCAACAATGGCGGCGGTTACTGGAACCACATCTTCTACTGGGAGAGCATGGCACCCCAGGGTGAGACCGGCGAACCCTCGCCCGAGCTGGCCGCGGCCATCGACGCCGACCTGGGCGGGATGGACGCGTTCAAGACCGCGTTCGAACAGGCCGGGGTGACCCAGTTCGGTTCGGGCTGGGCCTGGCTGATCCTGAAGGACGGCAAGCTGAAGGTCATCAACACGCCGAACCAGGACAACTCCCTGATGGACATCAACCCCGACAAGGGAACGCCCCTGCTGGTCAACGACGTCTGGGAACACGCCTACTACCTCGACTACCAGAACAAGCGCCCAGCCTTCCTGGGGGCCTTCTGGCCGATCGTGAACTGGAACAAGGTCAATGAACGGTTTACGGCAGCCAAAGCTTAATTGAACGGATATACAGAACAACTTTTGGTTGATCTGTAGGATTTGCAGTATAACGCCGTCACATCAGCCGATGTGGCGGCGTTCTATTAACGCCTTTCGTCTAGTCTTGACAGGTAGCGAACATTGTACCGGCCAAGATGCGTATTTATACCTGCCTCGTCGAAGACCATAATTTAGTCCTTGTCCTGCTCGCTGCCGCGATCTGCATCGTAGGGGCCTGGACCACGGTTCGGCTGGCACAACGGGTCCGAAGCCGCAGCCGGGGCCAGAAGATGGCCTGGCTCTTCCTGGGTGCCGTCGCCTCGGGCGCCACCATCTGGTGTACCCATTTCGTCGCCATGATGGCCTATCAGCCCGGCGTGACGGTCACCTACGAACCCATCATGACGGGCGTGTCCCTGGGGATCGCGGTCCTGGGCTGCACCATCGCCCTGGCCGTAGGTGCCATCCAGAACCGCTTCGCGCCCGCCGTCGCCGGGGCCATCTTCGGCGCCACCGTCACCACCATGCACTATGCCGGAATGTCAGCCTTCGCGGTCGACGCCCAGGTGCTGTGGTCCGCCGCCTATCTGGTGGCCTCCGGGATCGCGGCGCTCGTGATCGGGTCGATCGCATGGATCCTGGCCAGCCGCGAAGCGGGTTTGAAGGGCCAGGCCTGGGCCGCCGGCGCCTTGGTGCTGTGCATCGTCAGCCTGCATTTTACCGGCATGGCGGCCATGACCATCCTGCCCTTCGCACCGGTCGCCGGTGCCACTACGGCGGACGGTGCCTCGGCCCTGATGGCGCTGGGCGTGGCCGGGGTCGCCTTCCTGGTCCTGGGGATCAGCGTGGCCACCCATGTGATCGACACCCAGATGGCATTGCAGAACCGCGGCAGACTGAAGGACCTCATGGAAGGGTCGGTCGACGGCATGGTGGTGGTTCGCCACGGCAGGATCATCAACGTCAACTCCGCCCTGACCACGCTTTGCGGCATCTCCCCGGAGGTGCTCGAGGGATGGCCGATCGGAAGCCTGATCGACGGCGCCGCCACGATGGAAAAGGACGTCCTGATCCAGAGCTATCTGATCCGGCCGGGTCAGGAATCCATTCCGGTCGAGATCGCGATCCGACAGGAGACGGGCGATGGTGGCCAGGCCCTGATCTTCGCCGTGCGAGACTTGCGCGCGCGTCTGGCCCAGGAACGTCGTATCAGCCACCTGGCGCGCAACGACAGCCTGACCGGCCTGCCCAACCGCACGTCCTTCCTGGAGAAGCTGGAACGCAGCATCGCGACCCTAAATCCCGGCGAGACCCTGGCCCTGCTGGCCATCGACCTGAACCGCTTCAAGGAGGTCAACGATCTGTATGGCCACGCGGCCGGCGACCGGTTGCTGATCCACGTCGCCAACCAGATGCGCGATGCGCTGACGGAAACCGAGTTCGTGGCCCGGCAGGGTGGCGACGAGTTCGTCGTCCTGGTCGGTGGCGTCGGGCGTGACGGTGCCCTGGCGGCGGCGGAACGGCTGCGGGACGCGATCATGGTTCCGACCGAGATCGAGCATGCCCAGGTCGGCTGCGGTGCCGCCATCGGCATCGCGCTGTATCCCGACGACGCCGCCGATGCCTCCAGCCTGATCAACGACGCAGACCTGGCCATGTACCGGGCCAAGGGGTCGCTGCTTCGGCCGATCTGCTTCTATGAGGAGGCGATGGACGAGGCGGTCCGCAACCGCCGCCGCCTGACCCAGAGCCTGCGCGAGGCCCTGGATAACGACCAGTTCGAGCTTCACTATCAGGTCCAGGGATCGCTCGAGACCGGCAAGGTGACGGGCTACGAGGTCCTGCTGCGCTGGCGACAGGCCGACGGGTCCTTCATTCCGCCGGACAATTTCATCCCCCTGGCCGAAGAGACGGGGCTGATCCTGCCGATCGGCGAATGGGTGCTGAGACGGGCCTGTGGCGAGGCGGCAAGCTGGCCCGAACCGCACAAGATCGCGGTCAATCTGTCGGCCGTACAACTGGCCCATACCGACCTGCCCCGGCTGGTCCATCAGATCCTGATCGAGACGGGCCTGAAGCCGTCGCTGCTGGAGCTGGAGATCACCGAGACGGCGATGATCGAGGATCTGGATCGCACGACCCATGTCCTGCGCCAGCTCAAGATGCTGGGCGTGTCGGTGGCGATGGACGACTTCGGCACGGGCTATTCGTCGCTATCGACCCTGCGCGCCTTCCCGTTCGACAAGATCAAGCTAGACCGGTCCTTCATGTCGGCGTTGAACGACAGCCCGCAGTCCCGGGCCATCATTCGCGCGGTGCTGGCGCTGGGGGCCGGTCTGGAGATCCCCGTCCTGGCCGAAGGCGTCGAGACGCGAGAGCAACTGGCCTTCCTGCGCGATCAGGGCTGCGACGAGGTCCAGGGCTATCTGCTGGGGCGCCCCCAGCGCGAGGCGGAACACGCCGATCTCGCCGAGGCCGTCCTGTCCACCGACGACCAGATCGAAGACCTCGACGGTCCGGTTTCGATGGCGTCTTAGACGACCCAGGGCCCGATGGGCGTTGACTCAAGGAGGGCGGGCCGTCATAAGCCCGCCTTTCCCGCGTCGGCCTTATGGCTGAACGCGCGAAGACACTACGGACGATGCGTGGACCGCCGTTGAGATCGCCCTCCCACTTTCGGGAAGGCCGGGCCGCATCACTGAAGAAGAGATACGTATGTCCAAGCGCCACAGCGCCAAGTACAAGATCGACCGGGCCATGGGTGAAAACCTGTGGGGTCGTGCCAAGTCCCCCGTCAACAAGCGTTCGTACGGCCCCGGCCAGCACGGCCAGCGCCGCAAGTCCAAGGTCTCCGACTTCGGCCTGCAACTGAAGGCCAAGCAGAAGCTCAAGGGCTACTATGCCAACCTGACGGAAAAGCAGTTCCGCAAGACCTATGACGAGGCCGCGCGCCGCAAGGGCAATACCTCCGAGACCCTGATCGGCCTGCTGGAAGCCCGCCTGGACGCCATCGTCTATCGCGCCAAATTCGTGCCGACCCCCTGGGCCGCGCGCCAGTTCGTCAACCACGGCCACGTCACCGTCAACGGCAAGAAGGTGAACATCGCCTCCTATTCCGTGAAGCCGGGCGACGTCGTCGAGGTCAAGGAAAAGTCCCGCAACATGGCGCTGGTGCTCGAAGCCCAGCAGTCCGGCGAGCGCGACATCCCCGACTATATCGAACTCGGCGACCGTGGCTTCTCGGTCCGCTTCATCCGCTTCCCCGAACTGGCCGATGTGCCCTTCGCGGTGAAGATGGAGCCGAACCTGGTCGTGGAATACTACAGCTCCTGATCGCTCCGCGATCAGTTCGCTTTCCTGTTCCGGCTACCGCGCTTCGCGCTACTTGAGCCGGGACGGGATCAAAATCGAAGAAGGCCCCGGGGAAACCCGGGGCCTTTTCCTTTGGGGAAGGATTACGGAACCGTCAGTTCCCTTGGCGCGCGAACAGGCGCACTATGTGTCAGGGTTCGGGATCCGGCGGGAGGCTGGAATGAAACGCATCGTCGTCGCGTTGATTGCGATCGCATCGCTGACGGCCGGGTGCGCCGCCTTGCCGTCAGGCCTGCCGTTCGGACCGGACGACGTCCAGGTGGCGACACAGCCCCCCATGCCCGGCCAGTTGGAGCCTATCCACGCCGCCGCCCTGGTCAACAATGTCGCGGTGTTCTGGGTGTCGTCGAACGGCTGCACCACCAAGGACGACCTGACGCCGGTGGTCGAGACCCACGGCGACGCCTCGGTCATCACCCTGCGCCGCATCTCCGAGGATCGCTGCAAGACCCCGCTCGACGACGGGTTCGAGGTCCAGTGGTCGTATCAGGAACTGGGACTGACGCCGGGATCGCGGGTGTCGGTCAACAACCCCTATCAGCTGCCGCAGACCTAAGGCGTCCCACTCGCGCTGAGCGAGGGGTTCTGGACCGCCTCCAGCTGACTGTGGATCACCGACACCATTGTGCCGTGGCCGGGGCTCTCGACCTGAATCCGGGCGTGAAGCTGTTTGCCCAGAGCCTCGACGATACTGGTACCCAGACCCGGGGTGGCACTGGCCGCGTCCTTGGGCATGCCGACGCCGTCGTCGCGAACCGTCAGGGTCCAGTTGGGACCATGGCTGGAATAGCCGACCACGATCGTGCCGCTGCGTCCGCCGGGAAAGGCATGCTTCAGGGCGTTGATGACCAGTTCGGTCACGATCAGGCCCAGGCTGACGGAGACGTCGGCGGTCGTGGAGCTCTCATCGGCCTCGACCCTCAGCGACAGGCGGGTCGGGTCGTGGATCATCGAGGCGCCGATGCTCTTGCACAGTTGGATGAAGTATGGGGCCAGCTCGACCTCACCGAGGCGAGAGGTCGCGAGTTGCTGTTGCAGGGCGGCGACCGACATGACGCGACTGTGGGCGTCTGTCAGATGCAGTCTGGTCTCGTCGGAGGTGGTCTTCTTGGCGCTTTGCAGGATGACGCTGGCGATGATCTGCAGGCTGTTGGCGACACGGTGCTGAAGCTCCTGCAACAGGACGGCCTTCTCGCGCAGCAGGTCGTCACGCAGTTGGCTGTCGGCGCGCGCATCGGTGACATCCTGGATCGTCAACAGCAGGCGGACAGGATCGGTATCGGAATAGACGAGCCGCTGGGCGTTGATGACCAGTTTGCGAACGCCCTGGCGTGGGCCCTTCAAATCCATCTCATAGGCGTCGATGGCGGCGTCACCGTCGGCTGTGGCCTCAAGCAGCACCCGCAGTTGGGGCCTGTTCCATTCGCCGATTCCGATCTCGCCCAGGAAGCGATCGACGATCCGATCCGGGTCGATGTCGAACGTACGACAGAAGGACGTGCTGGCGGCGATGACCTTCAGGGACTGGTCAAGAAGCAGCAGCGGGGCCGTCGAGGATCCCACAACGGCCAGCGCGAGGCTGAGCGGACCATCGGGATGCAGCGGCGGGTGGGCAGCCATGGCTGACCCTTCAGGTGATCCGGAGGCTCGCGGAGCGAGAGCCATACCCGGCCGAGATTTCGAGGAAACGCGAAGATCGCCCCAGACGATCATTCGATCAGGATGAAACCTTAACACGCGTCGCGCACTTGCGCGCGTTTTATTGCGCCAACGTCCATCAGCCCGGCTGAATACAGTGAAGCTTTGGGCCGACTGACTATTGCCGGGCGTCAGCGCGCCTCAAAGGTCGGCAGCATGGTCGCCGGGATGCGGGTCGGCCGCATGGTGACGGCATCCACCAGGCACCATTCCGACAGCCCCTGCGCGCACAGCCGGCCCTCGCCGTCCTCGATGCGGACATAGCGGTTGAAGCGCGGCCCCTGCGGGTCGCCGACCCAGGTGCGAGCAACGGCGGTCGCGTCCGGCATGAGGGCGCGCAGATAGTCGATCTCGTGCCGAAGGGCGACCCAGGACCAGCGGGCGCGCGTCTCCGCATCGAAGCGGGCGTTCCAGTGGGCGGTGCCCGCGTCCTGGAGCCAGCCGACATAGACGACGTTGTTGACGTGGCCGTTGGCGTCGATGTGCTCGGGCAGCAGGTCCAGCAGGACGGTGAAGACCTCGCGGTCCGGACGCGGTTCGAGGATGGGCCGGGCCAAGGTCAGTCCTGACCGAGCGCCACGCCCTTCTCGGCCATCAGGGCGTGCAGTTCACCGGCCTGGAACATCTCGCGCACGATGTCCGATCCGCCGACGAACTCGCCCTTCACATAAAGCTGGGGGATGGTGGGCCAGTCGGTGAAGGCCTTGATGCCGTCGCGCAGGGCGTCGTCCTGAAGAACATCAACGCCGACGAAGGGCGCGCCGACCTGATCCAGGATCTGAACGGCCAGGGACGAGAAGCCGCAACGCGGCGCATCCGGCGTGCCCTTCATGAACAGCACGACCTCGTGGTCCCTGACGGTCGAGGCGATGAAGTCGTGGACGGGATCGGCGGCAACAGCTTGGTCGGTCACGGGAGGAGCCTTTCGGGTTCGCCCGTCAGCTAGGGACGATGCCCCGGCCGGTCAAGGCCGACGGGCCAAGGTGACCGGAGCGTGATCAGGCGACCTGTCTGGCCGCGCCGACGCGGGCCATCTCGATCTGGGCCGACAGGCCGGGCGGCATGTCGCGATCGGGAACGGTGGCCAGGACGGCGATCCGGGCCTCGTCGCGCGCCTCGATCATCACGCTGCAGATCGCGGGATCGGTCATGACGTGGGCCAGAGAGATCGACTCGGCGTCCCAGCCCGGGGTCTGGTGCAGGAAGGCGAAGGTGCCCGCGCCGGCCAGGGGATCGTTCTTGGGGCGACCCGAGCCGAAACCGAACAGACCCTTTTTCGGCTGGTGCAGTGAGGCGGCCTTTTTGGGGGTGGCGATGGTCTCGGGGAAATAGCCATAGGCGAAGACGGCCATATCCTGTTCCTTGGCGGCGCGGATCCGGCTGCGCACCCGCCACTCGGAATCGACGTGATAGGGGGTGGCCAGGACGTCGAAGGCCCCGGTCGAGACATATGCGTCCATGACCTCGCCGTCGCCCGAGACGCCCAGATAGCGGACACGTTCGGTGGCGCGCAGGGCCTTGAGCGCATTCAGCGAGGACTGGGGCAGCTCATTCTCTTCGGGCTGTTCCAGCAGGGCCATGTCGATCCAGCCGAGACCCGAGATGTGCAGGGCCCGGTCGATGGCGTGGGTCATGCCCTCGGCCGAGAAGTCGCGCTGGCTGTTGCGACGGCCGTCGCCGCGCCCGAGCGTCAGGCTGACGTTCAGCAGCTTGCGATCGACGCTGGACAGGGCCTGACCGACGCATTCGGCCAGGACCGGGTCGGCGCTTTGCAGGCAGTAGGCGTTGATGCCCGCCTCCAGCCCCGCATAGATCAGGGCGGCGGCCGCGTCAGGCCCGCGCGAGATGGCGTCCAGACCCAGGCTGAGGGTCACGGTCGAGATCGAGGCGCCCGTGGTGCCGAAGGGGCGGTAACGCATGGATCAGCTTCCAGTTGGAGCAGAGGTTTCGAGCGCGAGGGCGTGCAGGGCCCCGCCCATCTGGCCCTTCAGGGCCGCATAGACGAGCTGATGCTGGCGGACCCGGGGCATACCGGCGAAGGCGGTCGAGACGATGCGCGCACGATAATGGTCGCCGTCCCCGGCCAGATCGTCGATGGCGATCTCGGCGTCGGGAAAGGCCTCGGCCAGATGGGCGTGCAGCGTTTCGGCGGACATGGGCATGGAGGGGCGGTCTCGTCGCGACGGTTCACCGCTCAGAGTGGCGCATAAACCTTAATGGACGGCGTACGGCGCACGTGGCCACCAAGGCTACCCGCCAGATCGTTCCCGGAGTGCAGCGCCGTAACACCGGTTCAACATGACCAACCAACCTACGCCGCCAGAGATGATGAGCACCGCCAGCATGACTTGAACCCATCGATCTTGCGCTGCGAATGTTCCCAACAGCAGTCCAGCGAGGAACGCCATGACCGCTGCTCGGGCCCAAGTGACACGATAGGCCGGTGTCGGCCGGTCGCCAACACTCTCTGATACCTGCCACAACCGACGGGATTGGCCGTTGAAGTGTTGCCAGAGCCGGAAATCTCCGAGAACCAAGAAGGCGAAAGCAATCAGAAATTCGATGACGAGCTGAGCTGTCACTTTGCGCTCGTCCGAAGCCGCTCCAAGAGGATGACGGGCCGCTCGTAGTACACCCCCTCCGCATAGGGCCTGAAGCCTGTCCGTTCGGCCAGTTTCAGCGACGGGGCGTTGTCGGGGTTGATCATGCAGACGGTGCGCGGGGCCTTCAGGCTATCGTCCGCCCAGGCCAGGGCAGCGTCCAGCCCCTCGCGCGCCAGCCCCTGGCCCTGAAACGCCGACCCGACGCCCCAGCCGAGTTCGGGCGCGTCCAGTGGCGGCGTGCAGCCCCGGCGATAGTCGAGCACCCCGACGCTGCCGACATAGGCCCCGTCCGTCTTCTGGCGCAGGGCCCAGTTGCCGAAGCCCAGGGCCTGCCAGTGGCCGATGTCGCGCAGCAGGCGGAACCAGACCTCTTCCTCCGACATCGCGCCGCGATGGGCGATGACCTGGGTGAAGACGGGGTCGCTCCACAGGGCCATCAGGTCGTCGAAATCCGCCAGGGCTACAGGCGTCAGGATCAGCCGCTCGGTGGTGAGGATGGGAAGGGTCATCGGGCCTCGAACAACGAACCGGCGCGCTCGACGCGTGTCGCACCCGACGCATCGGTGACGGCGAAGGTGAAACCGGGCTGGAGCGCCCAGCCGCCCCACTCGCCCTGTTTCGACAGGGCCAGGAAAGCGACCTGATGGTCGGCGACGGCCGTGCCGCGCAACCGGGCCAGACGTTCGATCACGCTGCGGCACGCCTCGGTCGGGGATTTTCCCTGACGCATGGCCTCGACTACGGCATGGGACCCGGCGACGCGAACGACGTCCTCTCCGACCCCGGTGGCCGTCGCAGCCCCGACCTCGTCATCGACAAAAAGGCCCGCGCCGATGATCGGGCTGTCGCCGACCCGGCCGCGCATCTTGAAGGCCAGACCCGAGGTGGTGCAGGCCCCGGCCATATGGCCGTCCAGACCGATGGCCAGCAGGCCGATGGTGTCGTGATTGCCCGGCCCGCCCGGCATCGAGCGCCACTCGGTGTTCTCGCGATTGCTGACCGGGGCATAGGTCGAGGTCTTCAACCATTCGCGCCAGGCGGCCTCCGCGCTCGGCGAGGGCATGACGGCGGTCTCGAACGCCTGATCGAGCGCAAAGCGGCGGGCCCCCTCCCCCACCAGCATGGTGTGGGGCGTCTTCTCCATCACCGCCCGCGCGACGGAGACCGGGTGGGTGATGTCCTCCAGCGCGCAGACCGCGCCGATGTCGCCGTTCCAGTTCATGATGCAGGCGTCCAGCGTCACCCGCCCGTCGCGATCCGGATAGCCGCCGATGCCGACCGAGGTGTTGTCGGGATCGGACTCGACAACCCGACCGCCCGCCTCGACCATGTCCAGCGCCGAGCCCCGCGCGCGCCGAATCTCGATCCCCGCCGCGTTGGCCACCCGTCCGAAATCCCAGGTGGAGACCATGACGGCACGCGCGACCGGCGTCTGGGCTGAAACGGCCGAGGCCAAGGCCAGGCCGGGGGCGAGGAACAGGGCGCGGCGGACGATCTCGCTCATATCAGGCCCAGTTGCTTGAAGCTGGCCACGCCGTCGCGACCGACGATCAGATGGTCGTGGACGCTGACGTTCAGCGGATGGCCGGCGGCGACGATCTGCCGGGTCATGTCGATGTCGGCGCGGCTGGGGGTCGGGTCGCCGGCCGGGTGGTTGTGGACCACGATGATGTTCCTCGACGACAGTTCCAGCGCCCGGCGGATCACCTCGCGCGGATAGACGGGGGCATGGTCGATGGTGCCCCGGTTCTGGACCTCGTCGAGGATCAGCTGATTGCGGTTATCCAGATAGAGGACGCGGAACTGTTCGATCGGCTCGTGCTGGAGGGCGACCCGCACATAGGCCAGTAGCGCCGTCCAGGACGAGATGACCGGGCGCTTGGACGCCGGTTCGCGCGCCACCCGCCTCGCCGCGTCGAAGATCAGCTGGAGGTCCAGAGCCGTGGCGCGCGATTGCTTGCCGCGCACGATCTGGAGAGACTCCGCCACCTGGGCGTCGATGGCCTCGTGACTGGCCGCGCCGATGCCCTCCAGGCTGCCGAACCGGGCCAGCAGGTCCTTGGCGAGCGGCTTGGTGTCCCTGTACGGGATCGAGCGGAACAGCAGCATCTCGAGCAGTTCATAGTCCGGCAGGGCGTCGATCCCGCCCTTGGCCGCGCGTTCGCGCAGCCGCTCGCGGTGGCCGGAGTTGCGACTCTTGGCCGGAAGGGGCGCGGGGGCGGCGTCGCTCAAAGCCGGCTTAACATCATCATCACGAACAGGACCCAGGCCGGATAGGCGAACGGCAGGGCCATCGAGAACCCGAACCCGAGCCGCCACATCCGGCGGCGATAGGCGTCCGTGTCGCGCGGGGTCAGCAGCTTCTCGCTGAACGCCCCGATCAGGTAGCAGGCGTTCGCCGCCGCCATGAACCCGAGATACAGCAGTCCGTGGATGAGGATCGCCGGCCAGGGAACCTCGACCGGAGAGGGGTCATTGCGAAAGCTCCAGATCACCAGGCCGGTCAGCCCTCCGGCCAGGACACCCGCCACGGCGAGGCCGAGGTTATAGCGAAGCCGGCGCGCCTCCCACCATTGCCAGGTGTCGGTCGGAGTCTGGTCGGCGATGAGCGCCTCGGCCGGCATGGCGTGGATTCCCCTGTGCCTCCTGATCATGCGCGGCACGGGTGAGGCGTCAAGGGCGCTGGTGCCGTCCGACCCCGACGCGGTAGGTTTGGTCATGACCAAACCCAGCCCCACCGCCGCCGTCCTGATCATCGGCGACGAGATTCTGTCGGGCCGCACGGCCGACACCAATCTCAACACTATCGCCCGGTTCGTGACGGCGCTGGGGATCGACCTGAAGGAGGCGCGCACCGTCGGCGACGTGCCGGCCCAGATCATCGACGCCCTGGACACCCTGAGGGCCAGCCACGACTATGTCTTCACCACCGGCGGCATCGGCCCGACCCACGACGACATCACCGCCGACTGCGTGGCCGAAGCGTTCGGCGTCGCCCTGTCCGAACATCCAGACGCCCTGGCCATTCTGGCGCGGCGCTATGGCGACGACTTCAATGCGGCGCGGCGGCGGATGGCGCGTATCCCAGAGGGCGGCACCCTGATCGCCAATCCGGTCACCGATGCGCCGGGCTTCCAGATCGGAAACGTCTTCGTCATGGCGGGAGTGCCCAGGATCATGACGGCCATGCTGGAGGACGTCGCGCCCCGCCTGCGCACCGGGGCCGTCGTCCATTCGCGAACCCTGAGGGTCACTGGCGTCGGTGAGGGCGCGATCGCCGAGACGCTGGGGGCCGCGGCAAAGGCCCAGCGCGAACTGTCGTTCGGCTCCTATCCGTTCGGCGCAGGATCGGACGGCGAGATCGGGACGAACCTGGTGGTGCGGGGGCGGGATGCGGCGCTTCTCGACGCCGCTGTCGTCTCGCTTTCAGACGCCCTGCGGGAACGGGGCGTGACGGCGATTCTCCAGCTCTGACTAAAAAACCCGCCCGGTTCGCACCGGGCGGGCTCTGCGTTACTCGAACTATGGGTTCCGTAGGCCCTTAGGCCGCGTAGCCCTTGCCGCCGTTGGAGGGACGACGGCCACGGGGGCGGCGCTTGAACTCGCCGTCGGGCTTGGCTTCGGAGACCGGACGGTTGGCGGCCGCGGCCGAGCGCGCGCGGTCGGCGGCCAGGGGGTCAAACGGCTGGGTCGAGGCCAGGGGACGGTCGTGATGGACGCGCGGTGCGCCGTCACGAGCGCCGTCGCGCGCCGGACCGGGCTTGCGCTGGCGGTGGGGCTGACCGCCGTGGGCTGGCTTGACGCCGTCGCGACGGGGGTTCCGATTGCCGCGACCTTCGCCACGGGGACGCTCTTCACGATCGGGCATGGTCGCCTTGGTGCCGACGCCGGCGGCCATGATCGACTGATCCAGCAGACCCAGGGACTTGTCGTTGCGACGGTCGGACGCCGGGATCTTCTGGCGAGTGACCTTCTCGATGTCCTTGAGCAGCTTCATCTCGTCGCCAGCGCAGAAGCTGACGGCCGAGCCGTCCTTGCCCGCGCGGGCCGTCCGGCCGATGCGGTGGACATAGGCTTCGGGCACGAAGGGCAGTTCGAAGTTCACGACGTGCGAGACGCCGTCCACGTCGATGCCGCGCGCGGCGATGTCGGTGGCGACGAGCACGCGCAGCTTGCCGGCTTTGAAGGCGGCCAAGGTGCGTTCACGCTGGGGCTGGGACTTGTTCCCGTGGATGGCGCCGGCCTGGACGCCACCGGCTTCCAGATAGGCCGCGACCTTGTCGGCACCGTGCTTGGTCTTGGTGAAGACCAGGACGCGAGTGAATTTGTCGTCGGCGAACATCTCGGTCAGCAGGGCGCGCTTCCTGCCCTGTTCGATGTGGATGATCGATTGGTTGATGCGCTCGACCGTCGTCGACTGAGGCGTCACCTGGACCTTGACGGGCTCTTTGAGCAACTCGCCGGCCAGCTTGCCGATTTCGGTGGGCATGGTGGCGGAGAAGAACAGGTTCTGGCGCTTGGCCGGGATGCGCGACACGATCTGGCGGATCGGCTTGACGAAGCCGAGGTCCAGCATCTGGTCAGCCTCGTCGAGGACGAAGATCTCGGTCGACGACAGGTCCAGGGTCTTCTGCTGCATGTGATCCAGAAGGCGGCCGGGGGTGGCGACGAGGACGTCGAGGCCGGCCTGGATGGCGCGTTCCTGGGGGCCGTACTTCACGCCGCCGAAGACGACCGCGACCTTGAAGCCCAGGTGTTTGCCATAGGCCTTGAAGCTCTCGGCGATCTGGCTGGCCAGCTCACGCGTGGGCGACAGGATCAGGCAGCGGGTGGTGCGCGGCAGAGGCGCGACGCGGTTCTCGGCCAAACGATGCAGGATCGGAAGCGCAAAGGCCGCCGTCTTGCCGGTGCCGGTCTGGGCGATGCCCAGCAGGTCCTTGCCGAGCATGACTGACGGAATGGCCTGGGCCTGGATCGGGGTGGGGGTGGTGTAGCCCTCGGTGGTGAGGGCCTGCAGCAGGGCCTTGTTCAGACCAAAGGATTCGAATGTGGTGGTCAAGGTGATGTCTTTCGCGTGCGGCGACGCGCATCAGCCATGGCTCAACGCCAGAAAAGGCCGCGCACCGCCAGTCCCGATGGGGCACCAGAGTGGAGCCTTCGGGGTGGATCGGGCGCCGCCCCGCGTGTCCGGGCAGCGTAGTGAACTTGAGGGCCGGCCGCTGCTACAGTCAGGTCTTCGTTGGGGAGTGAAGACCCACACGCGCTGGAGCGCACCGGGGATCGCAATTGTGCGACGCAGGGCAGATGGGCGTTTATTGCGGCCAAGTCAAGGCGAAGGCCGCAAAGGCTCCGGTCGGCCGAAGCGACGCGTCGGCCGGTTACGCCACCTTAACCACAAGGATTCACCATCACGGCTTCTTCTCCCCGAGGCTGCCTGTGACCGATCTGAAGACCGACATCATCCACCTCGGCGACTGCATCGAGATCCTGAGGTCACTACCGTCGAAGTCGGTCGACATGGTCTTCGCCGATCCGCCCTATAATCTGCAACTGGGCGGCGACCTGCTGCGGCCGGATAACTCCCGGGTCGATGCGGTCGACGACGACTGGGACAAGTTCGACAGTTTCGCCACCTATGACGCCTTCTGCCGCGACTGGCTGAAGGAGTGCCGGCGAGTGCTCAAGGACGAGGGCTCGATCTGGGTGATCGGCAGCTATCACAACGTCTTCCGGCTGGGCGCGGCGATCCAGGACCTGGGGTTCTGGGTGCTGAACGACATCATCTGGCGCAAGTCCAACCCGATGCCGAATTTCAAGGGCACGCGGTTCACCAACGCGCACGAGACCCTGATCTGGGCCGCAAAGTCGCGGGATCAGAAACGCTATACCTTCAACTACGACGCCCTGAAGGCCTTCAACGAAGACACCCAGATGCGTTCGGACTGGACCTTCCCGCTCTGCACGGGCGAGGAAAGGATCAAGGGCGAGGACGGCAAGAAGGCCCATCCGACCCAGAAGCCCGAGGCCCTGCTGCACCGGGTCATTCTGGCCGCCACCAAACCCGGCGACGTCATTCTGGACCCCTTCTTCGGCACCGGCACGACGGGCGCGGCGGCCAGACGGTTGGGGCGTCAATACATCGGCATCGAGCGCGACGAGACCTATGCCAAGGTGGCCCGGACCCGCATCGATGCCGTCATCCCCGGCAACCCCGAAGACCTGATGGTCATGGGCTCCAAGCGGGCCGAGGTGAAGGTGCCGTTCGGGGCCTTGGTCGAGGCGGGAATGCTGGCACCCGGCGACATCCTGTATGGGCCCAAGGGGGATCGTCAGGCACGGGTGCGGGCGGACGGGTCGCTGGTGTCCGGCGAATTCACCGGCTCGATTCACAAGCTGGGTGCCCTGCTGGAGAACGCCCCGGCCTGCAACGGCTGGACCTACTGGCAGTTCAAGACGGACACGGGAATGCGCTCCATCGACGCGTTGAGGGCCGAGGTTCGGGCCGCGATGCAATAACCGACATATTGACGCAGAGTCATCTGCGGCGAACGATACGACGTTCCTCCACGGTCAAGCTTGAATCGGGAGGCATGGATGACGATCAGCAGACGGAAATTGTTCACCGGTGCCGGTGCAACAGCATTCGGGATATCCTCGCAGGCAGTGGCCCAGAGCGAAGGATTTCAGCCAAAGCTTACAGTGGCCTATCAACCTGTTCCGAGGGAGGGTCGAGCGTGTGCGGGCTGCCGGCTCTTCAGACCGGGCAAGGAAGCGGACGCACCAGGAAAGTGCATCGTCGTTGCCGGCCCAATCAGAGCGAATGGCTGGTGCGTGCTGCACGACGTGAAATGACAAGGTAGAAATGTCTGCAACCGCGCAATTCGCCTTCTGTAACCGACCGATATCGTTGCGGATTTTGGCTCTCGCGGGGGGAACCTTGTCCGCACTTTTCTGTTGATCCCTACGGCCCGGCTAAGCGGGTCGGGAACATCCGCCATGAAGATCGCCCAGGTCACTCCGCTTTACGAGGCCGTTCCTCCGAAGCTTTACGGGGGGACCGAACGGGTGGTCGCCCATCTGACGGACGCCCTGGTCGATCTGGGCCATGAGGTCACTTTGTTCGCCAGCGCCGATGCGCGCACCAAGGCGAAGCTGATCCCCGTGCGCGATCAGGCGATCCGGCTGGATCCCTCGCCGCTGAAGTCCGACCTGGCGGCTCACATGACCATGCTCTCGGAGGTCATGGACCGGATCGACGATTTCGACGTCGTCCATTTCCACACCGACATGATCCAGTTTCCGATGTTCCGGAAGTACGCCGGCAAGACCCTGACCACCCTGCACGGGCGGCTCGACATGAAGGACCTGCCCGAGGTCTATGAGCGGTTCGGCGAATACGGACTGGTGTCCATCTCGGACGACCAGCGCCGGCCCCTGGCCTTCGCCAACTGGCGCGCGACCGTGCATCACGGGATGCCGGCCGAACAGTACAAATTCCATGCGACGTCGAAGGGCTATCTGGCCTTCCTGGGTCGTATCTCGCCGGAGAAACGGCCGGATCGGGCCATCGAGATCGCGCTCAAGCTCGGCAAGCGACTGAAGATGGCGGCCAAGGTCGATGCGGCGGACAAGGTCTATTATGAGACGAAGATCAAACCCCTGATCGAATCCAGCCCCCTGATCGAGTTCATCGGCGAGATCGGCGATCATCAGAAGTCCGACTTCCTGGGCGGTGCCGAGGCCTTGCTGTTCCCCATCGACTGGCCCGAGCCCTTCGGTCTGGTGATGATCGAGGCCATGGCCTGCGGCACGCCGGTCGTTGCGTTCAAATGTGGTTCGACGACCGAGGTCATCGAGGACGGCGCGACCGGCTTCCTCGTCGACACGATGGAACAGGCGATCGCGGCGACGGACCGGGTCGGTCTTCTGGATCGCGAAGCCATCCGCGCCCGGTTCGAGCTGCGGTTCTCGGCCCAGGCGATGGCGAGGCGTTACGTCGATGTCTACCATGACCTGCTGGCGGTCCAGCCGGTCATCAAGTCGCCGGTCAATGACGTCGTGACGCCGCTGCATGAGCCACGCAGTTTCGGCAACGTCGCCTGAAACACGACGTCAGCGGTTCAAGCTGAACCGTTCGCAGTCTGGGGCATTCGTCACCTGAGCGGCCCGCAAGCGCCGCATTCGGGTGACACGTTCGAACGTCCCCAAGCCGCGCATAGAGACCTCATGGACGATACCTATTCGGTTCAGACCACGGCCGCCGAAACCTCGGACAGCGGCGGACTGGATACGCTCCAGGCGCTGAAGGACGGCGATACCTTTCTGGTGGCCGACACCTGGGGCGACCTGAAGGGCGGGGCCGACGGCCTGTTCGATCAGGACACCCGCATTCTGTCGCGCCTGACCCTGTCAGCGGGGCTGGCGCGGCCGTCGCGGCTGAGCAGCGGCGTGTCGCGCGACAACGTCTTTTTCACCGCCCACCTGACCAACCGCCCCCTGCCCCCGATGGGTGGACGGTCGGCGCCGGCGGGGGTGCTGCATATCGAGCGGCGGCGGTTCCTGTGGGACCGGCGGATGTTCGAGCGGGTGCGGGTGGTCAACCACGGCATCGAGGACGTTCTGCTGCCGCTAGCCTTCGATTTCGGGGCCGATTTCGCCGACATCTTCCAGGTGCGGGGCACTTTGCGCGAGAAGCGCGGGACCCAGCATACGCCGACGCATGACGGTCGCCGCGTCACCTTCCGCTATACCGGTCTGGACGATGTCGAGCGGACCAGTTGCCTGTCCTTCTCCGAGCCCCCCGCCCGCCTGACCGCCAGTCGCGCCGAGTTCATGTTCAGCCTGCCCATGGGCAAGCGGATCGACCTCTACATCGAATGCGGCGGCAATGCCTGCGAGGCTCCAGACGCGCTGCGCTGGCGTCAGAATGCGCTTAAGGCCCAGCTGTCGATGCGTCAGAGGCGGCGGCGCGGCGCCTCCCTTCGCGGCCCTCGCAGCCCCCTTTTCAACGCCTGGCTCGACCAGAGCCGCGCCGACATCGCCCTTCTGACCACCGACCTGCCGACCGGCCCCTACCCTTACGCGGGGACGCCGTGGTTCTCGACCCCGTTCGGGCGCGACGGGATCCTGAGCGCGTGGCAGATGCTGTGGCTCGATCCGTCGCTGGCGCGTGGCGTCCTGACCTATCTGGCCCGGCGTCAGGCGACCGAGGTCTCCGCCTTCCGTGACAGCCAGCCCGGCAAGATCATGCACGAGACCCGGGGTGGCGAGATGAGCGCCCTGCACGAGGTGCCGTTCGGCCTCTACTACGGCGGGGTAGACACCACCTGCCTGTTCATCGCCCTGGCGGGTGCCTACGCCCGGCGTACCGGAGACCTGGAGCTGATCCGGACCCTGTGGCCCAATCTGGTCGCGGCGTCCGAGTGGATGCGCGACTATGGCGACAGCAACGGCGACGGCCTGATCGACTATGCCCGCGCCGCCGAGACCGGCCTGTCGAACCAGGGCTGGAAAGACTCCGAAGACTCCATCTTCCACCGCGACGGCCGCTTCCCCAAGGGTCCGATCGCCCTGCTGGAAGTCCAGGGCTATGCCTATGCCGCCTGGCTGGCGATGGCCGATCTCGGTGCGCGTCTCGGCGACGCCCGCGCCCAGGCCTGGGAAGACCATGCCCACGAGGTCCGGTTCCTGGTCGAGGACAGGTTCTGGATGGAGGACGAGGGCTTCTACGCCATCGCCCTGGACGGCGACGGGGAACAGGTCCGGTCGATCGGGTCCAACGCGGGCCACCTGTTGTTCAGCGGTTTGCCGTCGGCGGAGCGGGCCAAGCGGGTAACGCGGCGGATGCTGTCGAACGAGTTCCGATCGGGCTGGGGTCTGCGCACCCTGGCCAAGGGTCAGGCCCGGTTTAATCCGATGAGCTATCACAACGGCTCGGTCTGGCCTCACGACACCTCCCTGGCCGTCGCCGGCATGGCCCGCTACGGCGAGCGCGACGCCGTGGCCATGATCATCAGCGAGATCTACACCGCCGCCAGCCATTTCCAGATGCGCCTGCCCGAACTGTTTTGCGGCTTCGACCGCGAACCGGGCGAGGGCCCGATCGCCTATCCGGTCGCCTGCCTGCCCCAGGCCTGGGCGGCGGGATCGGCCTTCCTGATGCTTCAGGCGGCGCTGGGCGTGGACGTCGATGCGCTGAACGGCGTCGTCACCGTCACCAACCCCACCCTGCCGAACGGCGTCGACCGCCTGGCGGTCACCGACCTGCGGGTCGGGGGCTCGAAAGTCGATCTAATCTTCGAACGTATCGGCGAGGGAACCGTGCTGATGCCGCGCGGAAAGTCGGGGGATGTTCGGATTCTGACGGCGCGGTAGGTCGCCCCTCGTCCTCGTTCGCCAGGCGACGAACGGGGAGGAGTCGGGTCTACGGCATCGCCGCTCGTGCCGCGCCCGCCGGCTTCCTCGGCGCGTATCCGTAGTCGATCACGCACATATAGCTGAACACCGTGTGCGGGCCGCAGCCGACGCCGGCGCGGACATAGCCGGGGCGGAACAGGTTTACGCGATGGCCCCGGTCACGGACATTGTCGTCGACCAGCAGCTGGATGATGACCTCGCGCGCGGTGTCATAGCCGTAGGAGATGTTCTCGCCGCCATAGGGCTCGCCGCCGCGACGGGCAACGCGGGTGGCGAAGTCCCAGCCGTCGGAGGAGTGGTGGCCGATGTAGCCGGCCGGTCCCTGGTCACGCGCATGGTCGGCGGCGGCCAGGCCCAGGATCGTATCGGGCTGGAGCGGGGGCATCGGCGACTGGGCCTGGAGAAAGCGAATCGCTTCGTCCACGGCGGCGACGCCTTCGCGGGTCTGGATCGAGATCCGGCCCGGGCGAATGACGACGTCGCCCCGGAACTGGGCGCGATAGGCTTGCAGCACAGCGACATAGCCCTGCGGGTCGGCCCGCATCAGGTTCATCTCGTCGAAGACCTCGCGCGACAGCTGGCCGGCACCCCCGCCGGGGCCGGTGCTGGCCGGCATGGCGGTCACGAGCCGATCCGTCGCCCCCAGGGCCATGAGGCCCGGGGCAGCGCAAAGCACCGCTGCGGCGAATAGAAAGCGTTTCAAGAAGTCAGCCCCGACTTGTTGAAGCGACACTGCCTCAGGAAATCACGGGTTTCCAGACCACACGCCCCTCAGGCGAAGCTTGGCGACGAGGTGTCGCATGAGACCCACAGATTCCCGGTCGATGGCGTCCAAACGGTCAAGGATTGTGCCTATAGTATGCGGGCCGATGCCCGCCAGTCCCCCCGCCAATGCCGAACTCTCCGACCTCGACCGGCGTCTTGACGCCCTGGTCGGGGGGCCGAACGTGCGGGCCGAGGTCGCGACCCTGCTGGGCGCGCACCATGCCGCCGCCCGCCACAGGATCGGGTCGAAACTGGCGAACGGCCTGGGCGGGGTCGAGGTCGCCCGGCTGTATTGTCAGGCGGCGGACGAGATCCTGATCGCCCTGTGGCGATTCACCACCGAGACCCTCTACCCCTCCCCTGCTCCAAACGAGGCCGAGCGGCTGTCGCTGATCGCGGTGGGTGGATACGGACGCGGCGTTCTGGCGCCGTTTTCGGACCTGGACCTGCTGTTCCTGCGGCCGTGGAAGACGACGGCCCGGACCGAGACGGTGGCCGCCTTCGTCCTCTATGTGCTGTGGGATCTGGGGCTCAAGGTCGGATCGGCGGCGCGGGCGGTCGAGGAATGCTTGGCCCTGTCTCGCACCGACATGGTGGTGCGCACCACCCTGCTGGAAGCGCGGTATCTGGCCGGGGACCGGCTGCTGACCGAGGATTTCCTGTGGCGGTTCCGGGGGATGGTGACCAACGCCGACCCCCGCCCCTTCATCGCCGCCAAGCTCGAGGAACGCGCCGCCCGGCATGAAAAGGTCGGAGCCGTTCGATACCGTGTCGAGCCCAACATCAAGGACGGCAAAGGAGGCTTGCGCGACCTCAACACCCTGTTCTGGATCGCGCGGTCGCTGGCACCCAATTCCGTGCTGGGGGCGGCGGTGCTGGACGACCTGCTGACGTCGCGGGAGCGACGGACCTTCGAAGAAGCGTTCGATTTCCTGTGGCGAGTGCGGGCGCATCTGCACCTGACGGCCGGCCGCGCCGAGGAGAAGCTGACCTTCGACCTCCAGCCCGAGGTGGCGCGGCGGATGGGCTGGCGCGGGCGCGGCGACGAGCCGGCGGTCGAACGGTTCATGCGCCGGTACTTTCTGGTCGCGCGCGACGTCGGCGCACTGACCCGCGCTATGAGCGCGACGCTTGAGGCACGCCAGCAGAAGAAGACGATGAGCCTGTCGCGGCTGATCCCGGGGCGGAAGCGAAACCTGGGCGTCGAGGGTTTCATCGAAGAGGGCGGCCGACTGTCGGTGACGGGGCCTGAGGTCTTTGCCGAAGATCCGGTCAAGCTGCTGAAACTCTTCGTCTGTGCCGATCAGCACGACCTGGACGTCCATCCCCACGCCTTTTCGGCCGTGACCCGGTCGCTGGGGCTGGTGACGCCGAAACTCAGGCGCAATCCGGAGGCGACGGCGGCGCTGCTGCACATCCTGGCGCACGGCGCGCGGCCCTATCGGGTCCTGACCATCATGAACGAGACGGGTCTGCTGGGCCGGTTCCTGCCCGAATGGGGGCGGATCGTCGGCCAGACCCAGTTCAACATGTACCACGCCTATACGGTCGACGAGCACACGCTCCAGGCCATCGGCATCATCAACGACATCGCGCGCGGCAAGCTGAAGCACGACCATCCCAACGCCTCGGCCATCATCCACCTGATCGCCGATCCGGAGGTGCTGATGCTGGCCATGCTGCTGCACGACGTCGGCAAGGGCGGCGAGCGGGGCCAGCTCGAGGACGGCGCCATCGCCGCGCGCCGGGCCTGTGTGCGCCTGGGCGTCGATCCCCGCCGCATCGAGCTGGTGGTCTGGCTGGTTCGGAATCACCTGGCCCTGTCCGACTATGCCCAGAAACGCGACACCTCCGACCCCGCCACCATCCGCGCCTTCGCCGAACTGGTCGGCGATCCCGAGCGGCTGAGGCTGCTGCAGGTCCTGACCGTCGCCGACATCCGGGCGGTGGGACCGGGCGTCTGGAACAGCTGGAAGGGGCAGTTGATCACCAGCCTGTACAATGCCACCGAGGCCCTGTTCCGGGGCGAGGACGTCCAGGCGCTGGACCCCCTGGCCGACCACGCCGAACTGGTCGCGCGGGCGGCGCAGACGGGCGCGGCGGTTGAGACGCGTCAGGGACCGGGCCGGATCGAATCGACGACCCAGATTTCTCTGGCCGCCCGGGATCGCCCCGGCCTGTTCGCCGACCTGACCGCCGCGCTGGCCGCCGCCGGAGCCGATGTGACCGGCGCGCGGGTCGCCACCACGCCCGACGGCACGGTGCTGGACGTCTTTCAGGTCCAGGACGGCGCCGACGCCCCCTATGGCCAGAACGAGCCGCGCCGCCTGACCACCCTGGTCGCCGCGCTGGAAGCCGCGGCCCGGGGCGAGACCCCGATCGCCCCCCCGCCCATGCCCGCCGCAACCCCGCGCCGGGCCGTTTTCGACGTGCGGCCCGTGGTGATGATTGACACGGCGGCGTCGGATACGGCGACGGTGATCGAGGTCTCTGGCGCCGACCGGCCGGGGCTGCTGGCCGAGCTGTCGCGCACCCTGACGGACCTCGGCCTGTCGATCCGCTCGGCCCACGTCGCCGGCTATGGCGAGCGGGCGGTGGACAGTTTCTATGTCGTAGATCGCAAGGGCCGGAAGGTCTTCGCGGAACAGATCCTGACCGAGATCCAGACGGCGCTGGAAGCGGTGCTGGAACGCACCCCCGCCGCCCCGGCCGGCCGCCGCATCACCGCCGCCCGGGCCAGCGCCCGCGATGTCTCCGACCTGAACCGCCCGATCCGCCGCAAGGCCGTTTCACCGGTGCCGGAAGCGCGCTAGAGGCCGCCGATGTCCCTCGCCCGCAACACCATCGTCCAGTCGACCCTGACGCTCGGCAGCCGCATCCTGGGGTTCGCGCGGGATCTCGTGCTGTCCGCGCGGTTCGGCCAAGGGCCGATGATGGACGCCTTCACCACGGCCCTCATGCTGCCCAACATGTTCCGCCGCCTGTTCGCCGAGGGCGCCTTCGCCCAGGCCTTCGTGCCCATCTACGGCGGGGTCCGCGCCGCCGAGGGCGAGGAGGCGGCGGCCGTCACCGCGTCCGAAGCACTGTCCTTCCTGTTGGCCGTCGTCGCGGCCTTCTGCATCGTCGCCCAGGTCGCGATGCCTTGGATCATGCCCTGGCTGCTTTCGGCGTATCGCGACAATCCCGGCGTGATGGTGGCTGCCGTCACGGCCGCCCAGCTGACCATGCCCTATCTGGTCTTCATGACCATCGCCTCGCTGTTGTCGGGCGTCCTGAACACGGGCGGACAGTTCGCCTTGTCGGCCGCCGTTCCCGTTTTCCTCAATCTTTGCACCCTTGTCGCCCTGTTCGCCCCTGCCTTCATTCCGATGAGCCAGCCCGACATCTTGCTGGCGGTCTCGGCGGCCGTGACGGTGTCGGGCGTCATTCAGGCGGGGCTGCTGTGGTGGGGCGTTCGTCGTCTCGGCATCCGACTGAGAATCTCCTGGCCGACCCTGACCACGGGTGTTCGAAAGACCCTGACGCTGGCCATTCCCGGTGTCTTGGCCGGAGGTGCGTTGCAGATCAACGCCGTCGTCAGCCAGTTTTTGACCGGGTCGGACGTGGGCGCGCGTTCGGTGCTCTACAACGCCGACCGCCTGTACCAGCTGCCGCTCGGTCTCGTAGGCGTGGCGATCGGTCTCGCACTCGTACCCCGTCTGACCAAGGCCTTCGTCTCAGGCGATCACGAGGGTGGTCAGAGGACGCTGGACGACGGCATCACCCTGGCCATGGCCTTCACCCTGCCGGCCGCCGTCGCCCTGTTCGTCATGCCCTTCGTGGTCATCGACGCCACCATGACGCGCGATGCCTTCACCTCGGCCGACGCGGCTCGCACCGCCGACGTCCTTCGCCAGTTCGCCTGGGGCGTGCCCGCCTTCGTCCTGGCCAAGGTGCTGACCCCGCCCTTCTTCGCGCGGATGGATACGCGCCGGCCGATGATCTTCGCCATCACTTCGGTGGTGATCACCGTGATCCTGGGGGCCGGGCTGTTCTTCTGGTTCAGCCGGATCGGCGTCGACGGCGTCCTGGGCCTGGCCATCGCCACCTCGGTTTCGGCCTGGGTCAATGTCGCACTTCTGGGCGGCACATTGATCCGCGAGAAGGCCTGGCACGCCTCGCCCCGGTTCGTGTCGCGCATCGCCCGCGTCCTGGCCGCCAGCGCGGCCATGGCCGGCGTATTGTTCGCCGCCAGCGTCTTCTACGAGGACCTGTCAAGATGGCTGCTGGCAAAGGAGATCGCGGTGCTGGTGGTCTGCGGCGTCGGCGGCATGGTCTATGCCGCCTGCCTGATCGCGTTCCACGCCGTGACCCCCGCCGAGCTCAAGGCAGTCCTGCGTCGCGAACCGGGGGCGCCGACCGTCAATGGCGGGCTCGACTAACGCTCCTGCCTGTTACCAAGCGACGGGGTAGCGAAGACATCATGCCGCCAACCCCCGCGTCAGCGCCTTGGCAAAGACGGTCGGCAAGGCCTTGAGCGCCTCGCCTTCGGGGGTCCAGATGAAGTCTCCCTCGCCTTCCGCCACCTTGACCGACAGGGTCAGGCTGAAGTGGGTGAAGACGTGTTCGATCGCGCCAGCGTCCGCCCAGTCGGCTGCGACGGGAGCGGCATGCGATACTAACCCGGCCCACTCCCCCGTCGGCAGGCCCAGCATCCCGCCAAGCAATCCCTTGTCCGGCCGCCGTACCAGAGCCACCCGCCCCTGGCCGTCCCGCAGCACCCAGGCCGTGCCCAGCCGATGGGGCCGGTCGGCCTTTTTCGTCTTCACCGGATAGCGTTCCGGCGCGCCCGTCGCATAGCCCGCGCACCAGGCACTGACCGGACAGATCAGGCAGAGCGGCGACTTGGGCCGGCACACGGTCGCGCCGAGGTCCATCAGGGCCTGGGCCCAGTCTCCGGGACGATCTTCCGTCACCAGCGATCCGGCCAGCCGCGCCAGCTCCGGTTTCGCCGCAGGAACCGGCGTCTCGACCGCGAACAGCCGGGCCATGACCCGTTCGACATTGCCGTCCACGACATTGGCCGGCCGATCAAAGGCGATCGCCGCCACCGCCGCCGCCGTGTAGGCCCCGACGCCCGGCAAGGCCCGCAAGCCCGCCTCGGTATCCGGAAACACCCCGCCATGCTCGCCCGCCACCGCCCGCGCGCAGGCCAGCAAATTGCGGGCGCGGGCGTAGTATCCGAGGCCCGCCCAGGCCGCCATCAGGTCCCCGTCCTCCGCCGCCGCCAGATCACCCACCGTCGGCCACCGCGCGGTGAAGCTGAGGAAATAGGGCGTCGCGTGCGGCACCGTCGTCTGTTGCAGCATGACCTCGGACAGCCAGACCCGGTAGGGATCGGTCCGCACCCCCGACCCCGGCGGCGCTCGCCACGGCAGGGTCCGCGCAGCCTCGTCGTACCAGGCCAGCAGGGCGGCGCGGACGGCGGCAATCTGATCGGAAGCGGAGCGGGCGACGTCGGTCATCGGTTCGGCTATATAGGGCCATGGCCCGCGACCTGCCCACGGAAAGCGAGACCCGCGAGATCCTGTCGCGGCGACGGACGCGCCCCGCGCCGCGCCCGGCACCGCCTGCGGGTCGGGCGCTCGCCCCCTTCATTCGCGAGCTGGACGAGAAATACGGGCGCGGGGCCGGGGCGCTGGAGCCGCGCTGGCGCGAGATCGTCGGCGATCAGCTGGCCCGCGTCACCCGTCCCCAGAAACTGACCAAGGGCCGCGCCGGTTCGGGGGGCACCCTGGAGCTGCGCGTCGCCGGCCCCGCCGCCCTGCTGGTCCAGCATCAGTCGGCCGAGATCCTGTCGCGCGTCAACCTGTTCCTCGGCCCCGGCGCGGTGGAAAAGCTGCGTATCGCGCAAGGGCCGGTGAAACCCCTCCCCCAACCCGCCGCCTCCACAAAGGGCGCGCGCCGCCGCATCGACCCCCTCGACGCCGCCGCCGAGGCGGATCTGGCGAAGTCGGTGGAAGCCGCGCCTGACGCGCTGAAGGCCGCGCTGGCCAATCTCGGGCGGGCCGTGCTGTCGGACAAGGCGAAGGGCAAGATGGATCGGACGCGTTGATGCCAGCGACAATCTCTATGCCTGACCTTCACCGCGACGGCTGGTCTCTCGACGATGCCGAGGTTCGGCAAAAGGAGAACCCGCAGACTTTTCACATCCCCGACATTCGCATCAGACGCGCCTTGCGGCCCGGTGATCTGGCGAAACTCATATTCAAGCTTGCCGTCGACGATGAAGCGCAGGAAGCAGTGGAGCGGATGTGGGTCGTCGTGAGCGAACGACTGGAGGCGGGCGTCTACATCGGCCTTCTCGACAATCAGCCCTCAGAGATCGCAGAGAACGATGTCTTTTGGCTCGGCTCAGAACTCCCATTCGAGGCCCGGCACGTCATTGACGCCGATATGGGGGACGAGAAGACGCGCGCCTGGGCGGCCAGGGGGCCCTTAAGCAGATGGCCGCGCGGTTGAGATCAGCTTAGCTGGACCGCTTCGCCTTGCGCTTCCTGAAAGCCTCGAAATCGAATGGTTGAGGTTCACCGCTCTGCTCTCCAGCGATCAGGGCGCGGCTGATCCGATCACGGTCACACACAGGCAATGATGGAGTTGTGAGCTTCATGAGCCCTTTGGCTGGAGACATGACATTTAGCTCATCAATAATCACCAAGAGATAGGCGGAGTTGTTCGGCCCTGCCATCCATGCGACCCGTCCACACGTTGACAAAACTTCGCCGCACCTGTTCTCGACAATCGGTGTCGTGCGGACCGTCCCATCCTCGGGGAATCGCGCGATCATCATGACCCGCCGCCTTCAGGATCTCGCCATGCGCGCCACGATACCCTTCACCTTCGCCGCCATGAGCCGGCGGGCGGCCATCACCGGCGCGGCGCTGGCGACCATTGCGATGGCGGCCTGTTCCGGCGGAGCGGGCAAGCCGGCCGAGGGCGATATCGGGATGGGCGCGCCCGAGGGGGCCAAGGTCACGGTCGTCGAATACGCCTCGGTGACGTGCAGCCACTGCGCCGAATGGCAGGAGCAGACCTGGCCCGCCTTCAAGGCCAAATACGTCGACAACAACAAGGTGCGCTATGTCTTCCGCGAGTTCCCGACCTCGCCCGTCCCCGTCGCCACGGCCGGGTTCCTGATCGCGCGCTGTGCCGGCGAGGACAAGTATTTCGACGTGATCCACAAGATCATGGCCAGCCAGGACCAGATTTTCGGCGGCGTCCCGCCCCGTGACGTTCTGCTGCCGATCGCCCTGGAGGCGGGGCTGAGCGAGGCCCAGTTCCAGACCTGCGTCACCGACCCCGAAGCCATCGCCGGCATGGAGGCGCGGATACGAGCCGGGCTGGACGCCGGAGTCACCGGCACCCCGACATTCCTCGTCAACGGCGAGAAGGTGATCGACACCAGCCTGACCGGCCTGTCAGAGAAGATCGACGCGGCCCTGGCCAAATAAGAGCGGACGGAAACCAACATGACCCCGATGAAGACACTGGCCGGCCTGGCGATGGCTGCAGCGGCCCTGACGCTGGCGGCGTGCGGCGGCGGCTCCGGCGCGGCCGAGGGCGACATGGCGATGGGCGCGGCCGAGGGGGCCAAGGTGACCGTCGTCGAATACGCCTCGCCCACCTGCGGTCACTGCGCGGCATGGCAGAACAACACCTGGCCCGCGTTCAAGGCCAAATACGTCGATACCAACAAGGTCCGCTACGTCTTCCGCGAACTGCCGACCCCGCCCGCCGAGATCGCGGCCGCAGGCTTCCTGATGGCGCGCTGCGCCGGGCCGGACAAGTATTTCGACGTGATCCACGAATTGCTGGCCAACCAGGCCGAGTGGCAGTCAGGCGCGATCAGCCCCCGCGCCTCCCTGGTCAAGACGGCCGGTGGCTTCGGCATGTCCGAGACCCAATTCCAGGAATGCGTGACCGACGAAAAGGCCGTCGCCGCGCTCGAGAAACGCGTCCAGGCCGCGGTCGCCGCCGGGGTGACCGGCACGCCCACCTTCATGGTCAACGGAAAGACCGTCGCCTACACCGGCGGCGAAGGCCCGCCCATGCCGATCCTGGAAGCCGCCATCGACCCCGAACTGGCCAAATAGGGATCGATGTCCGTGCTGCGTCGCCTTCTGTTGATCCTGGCTCTTGCCGTCGCACCCTTGGCGGTCGTGGCCCCCGCCGCCTCGGCCCAGACCCCACCGCCGGTGACGGCCGCCGACCGGGTGCTGGGGCGGGCCGATGCGCCGGTGACGGTGATCGAATACGCCTCCTTCACCTGCCCCCACTGCGGTCACTGGTTCAATGAGGTCTTCCCGGCCTTCAAGGCCCGGTTCATCGACACGGGCCGGGTCAAGCTGGTGTTCCGCGACCTGCCGACCGATCCGCAGCAGTATTCGATGGCTGCCGCCATCATCGGCCGCTGCGCCGCGCCCGGCCGGTTCTTCGACGTCGCGACGTCGCTGTTCGCCGGTCAGGCCTCGCTGGCGACCGGCGGGGGCCGCGCCTGGTTCGACAATGCGCTCGCGGCCAGCGGTCGGACCCGGGAAGAGATGCAGGCCTGTTTCACCGCGCCAGGCCGCCAGGAAGCCCTGAACGCTGACGTCAACGCCGCGATCACGGCGGGCATCACCTCGACCCCCGCCTTCTTCGTCAATGGCAGGGCTTTTGCAGGCGACCCGAACATCGAAGCCCTGGCGACCGCCATAGGGGCCGCCGCTCCCGGACGCTGACCCCATGATCCTGTTCCGTCGTCTCATTCTGGTGCTGATGCTGGCCCTGCCGGTGTGCATCGGTGGGACGGCGACGGCGCAAGGGGCTCCGCCGCGCGTGACGGCGGCCGATCAGGTGCTGGGTGATCCGAACGCGCCGGTGACGGTGATCGAATACGGCTCCTTCGCCTGCCCCCACTGCGCCGAGTGGCAGATCGGGGTCTTTCGCGCCTTCAAGGAACGCTACATCGACACGGGCCAGGTTCGGTTCGTGTTCCGCGACCTGCCGACCCAGCCGGTCCAGGAGGCGATCCGTTCGGCCTCCATCGCCCGCTGCGCGGCACCCGGCCGCTATTTCGACGTCGTCCACACCCTGTTCCTGTGGCAAGGCACGGCCCGCAACTTCGGACCCGTCAGCGAATGGTACAGCCGCGCCGTCGCCGAGACCGGCCGGACACCCGAAGAGATCGCCGCCTGCATGGCCGACCCCGCCGTCGAGGCCGCCATCTGGCGCACGGCTCAGGGCGGGTCGGCGGCGGGTGCTACCAAGACCCCGACCTTCTTCGTCAACGGACAAAAGATGGAAGGCGTCGTGCCGATCGAGGACCTGGCCGCCGCCATCGATCCCCTGCTCAACCGCTGAGTCGCAGCTGATTCCCCCCACGCGATGAATCAGGCTCTATAAGGGGTCGAGCCCCCCAGCGGGCTTTCGTCCCAACCCGTCGGCTCAGGGAGTGCGATGCAGTTCCAGCGCCTCCGCCTTGTGGGTTTCAAGTCCTTCGTCGATGCGTCGGAGGTCTTCATCGAACCCGGCCTGACCGGCATCGTCGGCCCCAACGGCTGCGGCAAGTCCAATGTGCTGGAATCGATGCGCTGGGTCATGGGGGCCAACTCGGCCAAGGCCATGCGCGGCCAGGGCATGGACGACGTCATCTTCGCCGGGGCCTCGAACCGCCCGCCGCGCAACCACGCCGAAGTCCAGCTGACCATCGACAATGCGCAGCGCCGGGCACCCCAGCCCTTCACGGATTCGCCGGTGCTGGAGGTCTCGCGCCGCATCGACCGGGGGCAAGGGTCCACCTATCGGATCAACGGCAAGGAGGTCCGGGCGCGTGATGTCCAGCTTCTGTTCGCCGACGCCTCGACGGGGGCCAACTCTCCCGCCCTGGTGCGTCAGGGCCAGATCAGCGAGCTGATCGCCGCCAAGCCCCAGAACCGCCGCCGTATCCTGGAAGAAGCGGGCGGGGTCGCCGGCCTGCACACCCGACGCCACGAGGCCGAACTGCGTCTCAAGGCGGCCGAGGCCAACCTCGAGCGGCTCGACGACATCGGTCGCGAGCTGGAAACGGCCCTGACCCGGCTGAAGCGCGAGGCGCGTCAGGCCGAGAAGTACAAGAAGATCTCGGCCGAGATCCGGGCGTTGCAGGCCGCGCTTCTGTACGTCCGCTGGAACGACGCGCGGGTCGCGGCCGAAACCGCCGCCGACGAACTGCGCGAGGCCGACCGGGCCGTGACCGATGCGACCGGCGCGGCGGCTCGGGCCCAGACCGCCGCCCTGTCGGCGCAGGAAGGCCTGAAGCCCGCCCGGGAGGAGGACGCCGTCGCCGCCGCCCTGCTGCACCGGGCCAGCCTCGAACGCGACCGGCTCGACATGGCCGAGCAGCAGGCGCGAGCCGAGGTCGAACGCCTGACGGCCGAGGCCGCCCGCATCGCCGCCGACGCCGAGCGTGAGGCCAGGATGGCCGAGGATGCCGCCGCCGAACTGGCCCGGCTGACCGCCGATCTCGACGCCCTGACCGCCGAAGTCGCGGCCGCGCCGGCGCGTGGCCCGGAACTGGACGCGGCGCTGGTCACGGCCGAGGACACCCGCCGCGCCGCCGACGCCGAGGTCGAGCGCATCGCCGGAACCCTGGCCGCCGTCGAAGCCCGCGCCAATGCCGAGACGGCCCGGAAGCGCGACGCCGAAGCCCGCGTCGCCCGCGCCGAGGCGGCTCTGGCCCAGGCCCGGCGTGAACGCGAGGTGCTGGGGCCGCTCGAAACGCCGGAACTGGCGACGGCCCGTACGGCGCTGGAGCAGGCCGCCGATACTCTGACCGCCGCCCGCGCCGCCGTTGAGACCGCGGAAGGCCTGCGCGCAGACCGGGCCCGCGCGGAACAGGATGCCCGCACCGCCGCCCGCGCCGCCGAGGACCGGCTGGGCCGGCTCCAGACCGAGGCGCGGGGCCTGGCTTCCCTGCTGGTCTCGGCCAAGCGCGACCATGCCCCGGCGCTGGACAAGGTCTCGGCCGAAAAGGGCTATGAGGCCGCCCTGGCCGCCGCGCTGGGCGACGACCTGGACGCGGCACTGGATCCGAAGGCCGCCGCCTACTGGGCGGGTGCCACGCCCCCCGCCCCGATCTGGCCCGCCGGGGTGTCGCCCCTGTCGGCCCATGTGAAGGCCCCCGACCAGCTCGCCGCCCGCCTCGCCCTGTGCGGCGTCGTGGACAGGGCGGCGGCCCCCGGTTTCGCCGCCCAGCTGCCCCCCGGCGCGCGGCTGGTGACGAGAGAGGGCGACCTGTTCCGGTGGGACGGGTTCGTCAGCCGGGCAGAGGCCCCCCGCCCCGCCGCCGTCCGCCTCGCCCAGCGCGGACGACTGGCCGAGCTGGAGGCCGCGATCGACGAGGGCAGACCCGCGCTCGACGCCGCCCAGACCGCTCAGAAGGCCGCCACCGAGGCCTTCCGCGCGGCGGAAGAGGCGGTGAAGACCGCGCGCCTAGCCCCCTTCGCCGCCGACAAGGCCGTCACCGCCGCCCGCGACCGGGTCGAGGCCCTGTCCCGCGACCAGGCCCGCCGCGAGGCTCGCTCCCAGGCCCTGGACGAGACCCTGGCGCGTCAGGCCGACGAGGTCGCGGCGGCGCAAGCCGCCCTGGCCGAGGCCCTGACCACCGACGCTCCGTCGGAGACCCTGGCCACCTTGCGCGACGACCTCACCGCCGCCCGCACGGCCGCCGACGCCGCCCGAACCGCCGCAGGCACCGCCCGCGCCGATCGCGACGCCGAGGCCCGCGAACGCACCGGGCGCGAGGCCCGCCTGACGGGTCTGACCCGCGAGCGCGATGGCTGGGCGACGAGGGCCAAGGACGCCGCGGCCCGCATCGCCGCCCTGGCCGGCGACGCCGAAAAATCCGCTGCCCTGCTGGCCCAGGCCCGGACGGCGCCCGAGGCCCTGGCGGCCCAGCGGTCGAAACTGCTCGACACATTGACCGCCGCCGAGACCCGGCGAAAGGCGTCCGCCGACGCCTTGGCCACGGCCGAGACCGAGGCCGGCGATGCAGACCGCGCCTCACGCGCCGCCGACGCCGCCGCCGCCTCTGCGCGCGAGGCCCGCGCCGGTCTGGCCGCACGGGCCGAGGCCGCCGCCGAACGTCTGGCCACGGCCGCCGAGACCGTGCGCGAGACGGCGCAGATGGAGCCCGAGGCCCTGGGTCAGAAGCTGATCGACGACGCCGTCGCCCGCCCGCCGGACGCCGCCGGGGCCGAGAGCCTGCTGTACGGGCTGGAGCGCGAGCGCGAACAGCTGGGTGCCGTCAACCTGCGCGCCGAGGAGGAGGCCGACGAATACGCCGAACGCCTGAACACCATGCGGATCGAGCGGTCGGACCTGACCACCGCCATCGCCCGGCTGAGGGACGGGATCGACGAGCTGAACGCCGAGGGTCGCGAGCGTCTGGTCGCCGCCTTCGACATCATCAACGACAATTTCAAGAGCCTGTTCGAGGCCCTGTTCGGCGGCGGTCAGGCCGAGCTGAAACTGCTCGAGAGCGACGATCCGCTGGAGGCCGGCCTCGAGATCTTCGCCTGTCCGCCCGGCAAGCGGCTGTCGGTCATGTCGCTGATGAGCGGGGGCGAACAGGCCCTGACGGCGGCAGCGCTGATCTTCGCCGTCTTCCTGGCCAACCCCGCGCCGGTCTGCGTGCTGGACGAGGTCGACGCCCCGCTGGACGACGCCAACGTCGACCGGTTCTGCCGGATGCTGAACGAGATGCGCAACCGCACCGACACCCGCTTCATCGTCATCACCCACAACCCGGTGACCATGAGCCGCATGGACCGGCTGTATGGGGTGACCATGCCGGAGCGAGGTGTGAGCCAGTTGGTCAGCGTCGACCTGAAACAGGCCGAGACGCTGGTGGCGTAAGCCCGGCCGTAGACTGAACCCTGCTTTCGTCATCCTCCGGCAAGCCGCGCCTTCGCGGCGCAGACCGGGGGACCCAGCGGCGCCGAAGGCGATCTTTTCAGACGAGAAGTTTGAATCTCGCGTGCGCGACAGGTTCGCGCTCTCGCGCGCCGCTGGGTCCCCCGGTCTCGCTACGCTCGCCGGAGGATGACGAAAGCAACGGAATCGAAGGCAGCGGCACGATAGGTTGCGTGGAATACGCTCACCCGTAATATCCGTCGGATGGATTTCAGACATTTCGATCTCAATCTGATTGTCGTCCTGGACGCCTTGCTCGACGAGCGTAGCGTGACGGGCGCGGCGCGGCGGTTGAAGACCAGCCAGCCGACGGTCAGCTTTTCGCTCCAGAAGCTGCGCGACATCCTTGGAGACCCACTGTTCATCCGGACGGGCAAAGGGATGGAGCCGACACCGAGGGCCCTGGAGATGAGGGACGCGGTTCGCAGTGTCCTGGCCACCGTCGAAGATCAGCTCTTGTCCGCGCGAACCTTCGAACCCGCGACATCGGACATCCCGGTAACGGTCAGCACCTCCGACGTCGGCGAACTGGTTTTTCTGCCGAAGCTTCTACGGCACCTTCGAGCGATCGCGCCGCAGATGACGGTGCGGTCGGTCACCATGGGACCGCAACGCCTGGCCGAGGCTCTGGCCGGGGGGCAGGTCGATCTCGCCCTCGGCTATTTCCCGGATCTGGCCGGCGGCATCTATCAGCAGGGCCTGTTCGAGCATCCGTTCGCCTGCCTGGTGCGGGGCGATCATCCCACCATCGGATCGACCCTCAGCCTGGAGGAATTCGTCCAGGCTGAGCACGCCGTGGTCAATGCCGAAGGACGCAGTCAGGAGATCTTCGAGAACGAGATGCAGGCCCGGGGCATCCATCGCCGCATCGCGCTCAGCACCCCCCACTTCATGGGGATGCCCCTGCTCATCGCGACCAGCGACCTCATCGTGACGGTCC
Source organism: Brevundimonas sp. NIBR10 (assembly GCF_027912515.1). NCBI lineage: Bacteria > Pseudomonadati > Pseudomonadota > Alphaproteobacteria > Caulobacterales > Caulobacteraceae > Brevundimonas > Brevundimonas sp. NIBR10. The sequence goes on along the minus strand of NZ_CP115464.1, from coordinate 1,637,687 downwards.
CCAAGGCCGTGGCGACGGCCTGGATAGGCCGCGCCAATCTGAAAATGCTCCCTCCGCCGGTCACCGTGCCGCCGATCGCGCTCAAGCAGTTCTGGCATCGCCGCTTCCATGCCGATCCCCGGGGGGTCTGGCTGCGCGGTGTCATCGCGGACCTGTTCATGGGACATGACCCGTCCACGGCCCCGGACTTCGCCGCCGCCCTGGTTCCGGCCCGAGCCGACGCAACGCCTGACCTCAACGCGTGACCCGGACGCTGATCCTCGACACGGTCTGGGCGATCAGGCGGTAGCGATCTCTTTCGGGGCTTCGGCCCTCATCAGCTCCGCCAGCCGGCGGCGCGCCATGTTGCCGCCCGCATCGCTGAGAATATCCACGCGCGGGCGGTCGGGGCTCTGAAGCAGCCTCCGCTGCTGCAGTTCCAGCACCACCTGGTCCTCCCGGAAGGTCGCCGCCGTCTGTTCGAACACGAGGTCTGCGACGCCCTCGGTCAGAACGTTCGTCCCGATCGACCAGAAATAGTGGGTCGTCGTTTCCGTCTCCGGCGTGATGCCGTGGAACCCCATCATCGAGAAACCATGATCGCGATGCCCTTCGTAGGCACCGGTTCCGACGTCACACCCGCCGGTGTGAATGCGCAGCATGACCGGCATGAACTCGATCTCCTGCCAGCGATCGATCCGGCCCGTGAAGCCCCGGGCGGCGACATAGGTCGGTGGCGGCGGCGAGTTCGGCATCCGCCGCTGAACAAAGACTCCGGCCGCTGTCCGCCGGGTCTCCATCTCGGCGCGGAAATGGGTGTCGGGATCGCCGCCGATCGTATGGGGGTGGATGTAGGGCAGGTGGGACAGGTCCATGAGATTGTCGATCAGCAACTGCCAGTTGCCGTTCACCTCATAGTGGGCGCTGCGCCAGGCCCATGCCGGATCGCTGTGCCAGGGATGCCGGGGAATGGTGGCCGGATCGGCCTTTTCGACATCGCCCATCCAGATCCAGATGGCCGCATCCTGTTCGACGACCGGATAGCTTCGGACCCGGGCCTTCGGCGGGATCAGGTCCTGGCACGGCACTCTGATGCAGGCTCCGTCGGCCGCAAACTCCAGACCGTGGTAGGCGCAGCGGATCGCCTCGCCGGCGACCTGTCCCGCGGACAGAGGCACCGAGCGGTGCGCGCAACGATCCTCCAGGGCGACGGCCTGTCCCGCCTCCGTCCTGAACAGGACGACGGGCTGGCCGAGGAAGGTCCGCGCCTGGCTCGCTCTCACCACCAGATCGGCAGACCAGCCCGCAACGTACCAGGCGTTGTAGAGAAACATCGTCCGCTTCCGCCCCAGTTCTTATCTGGCCGCGAGGATAGCGCCGTCTAACGCATCGAGAAGTCCGAAGTTATAGATAGTCCAAATCTACCAAGCCGATACTTCTCAGTCCTTCCCAAGCGGTTCGGATCATCCCTGAGCCATCGCCCTCTCCACCTCCCGGAACGCCGCCATCTGGGCCTCCAAGGCCCTCTGGAAGGCCGGTCTCGCCTCGGCCCTCGCGACAAACGCGGCCAGTTTCGGATAGTCGGCGAGGATATCGGTGTGGCGCAGGTCGCGCAGCACGTGGGTCATGATGATGTCGGCTGCGCTGAAGCGGTCGGCGGCGAACCAGTCGCGGTCGCCGAGCGCGGTCTGAAGCTCGTCCAGCCGCTTGCGCAGGAAGGTCTCGACCTCCGGGCGGCGTTCCTGGCCCCAGGCGCTGGCGGCGGCGAACAGGTCGATGGTGGCCAGTTGGCCGACCCAGGGCTCGATGGTGTTGGAGGCGGCGAACAGCCAGCAGGTCACCTCGGCCCGGCCCGCCTCGTCGCTCGGCATCAGGGCCTCAGACTTGCCGGCGATATGCAGGACGATGGCGCAGCTTTCAAAGATGGCCACCTCGCCGTCGCGATAGGCCGGCACCTGGCCGAACGGCTGTTTCGCACGGTAGTCGGGCGAGGCCTGGTCCTCGAACCCGATCAGCTCGGCGTCATAGGCGACGCCCGCCTCTTCCAGCGCCCAGCGGACACGAAGGTCGCGCACCGACCCCTGCGCAAACGGCGGCACCCATTTGAAGGCGGTGACCTGGACCATGACGGCGCTCCTCATTCCGGCTGGATATTGATAGCCTTCCCATTGGAAAGGACCAAGCATGGCCAGACCCGCCTCCACCGTCGACGACTGGCTGAACGCCCTCGACGTCCCGACCCGCGCCGGAATCGACGCCCTGCGCGCCGTCGTCCGCGCCGCCGATCCCGGCCTGACGGAAGAAATCAAGTGGAACGCGCCCAGCTATGCCCACGACGGGCGCGACCGGGTCACCCTGGGGATCGAGGCGAAGGGAGGATACAGGATCGTCCTGCACCGGGGAGCCGCGACCCGGGATGTTGCCGACTTTCGCTTCAACGATCCGGGCCGGCTGGCCGTCTGGCCTTCGCCGGATCGGGGTGTCATCCGTCTGGCCGATCTGGCTGCGATCGAGGCCGGGATGCCCGAACTGACCGGATTGATTGCGCGCTGGATCGCCGCAACGGCCTGATCGCCACGCGCCGGACATCCTTGAGGTTTAATGCTATAGTCGCCATCTGACCTGACGAAACTGCCCGCCAGAGCCCCTCATGTACGAAACGCCCGACCAGGATATCGAGACCTTCACCCGGTCGAGCGCGATCCGCATCTATAATGCGGACGATTTCGAGGGGATTCGGATCGCCGGGCGGCTGGTCGCCGAGGCACTGGACATGATTGTGCCGTACGTCGTGCCCGGGGTGACCACGGGCGAGTTGGACGACCGGATCCGCGAGTACACCCTGGACCGCGGCGGCCTGCCCGCCTGCCTGGGCTACAAGGGCTATGCCAAGACGGTCTGCACCTCGATCAACCACGTGGTCTGTCACGGGATTCCGGGCGACCGGGTGCTCAAGGACGGCGACATCGTCAATATCGACCACACCGTCATCGTCGACGGCTGGCATGGCGATTCCAGCCGGATGTACGCGGTCGGCGACATCAATCCGCGCGCGAAGAAGCTGATCGACGTCACCTATGAGTCCATCGCCCTGGGCCTGGCCCAGGTGAAGCCGGGCGGGACTTTCGGAGACATCGGCTTCGCCATCCAGCGCCATGTCGAGGCGGCGCGGATGAGCGTGGTGCGCGACTTCTGCGGCCACGGCATCGGCCGCATCTTCCACGACAGCCCCAACGTCCTGCACTACGGCCGCAAGAACGAGGGCGCGGTGCTGAAGCCCGGGATGTGTTTCACCGTCGAACCGATGGTCAATCTGGGCAAGCCGCACGTGAAGGTCCTGTCCGACGGCTGGACGGCCGTGACCCGCGACAAGTCCCTGTCGGCCCAGTGCGAGCACACCGTCGGGGTCACCGAGGACGGGGTCGAGATCTTCTCCGCCAGCCCCGCCGGCCTGTTCCGCCCTAACTGATGCGGGCCCTTCCGGGTGTGGCCGCCTTGGCGGCGGCCATCGGGGTGTCGGTTCCCGCCGCCGCCCAGACCGATCAGCCATCACCCTTTCCGGAGCACGGTTTCGTCCTGACCGGAGCCGGACGGTTCGCGATCCTCGCCGACCAGATGACCATCGTGCGCGACGGCGACAGCGTCACGATGCGGGCGTTCCAGGTCACCGAGCCGGGCTTCACCGCCGGGGGGAATACCTATTGGGGCGGCTGGTCGAAATGGCGGTTCGACTGTGTCGCCGAGACGGCCGACCGCCTGGACTTCGCTTCCGTGCGCGAGGGCGGCGTCGAGGGGCCGATCACACCGGACACGGCCCCGCCCTATCATGCCGACCCCGGCGGGGATGCCGCCGAACTGCTGGTGGTGGCCTGTTCGACCGACGCGCGGTCGCCGGATGTCTTCACGCTGGAAGAGGCGGTGACGCTGGGGCGGGCGGCGCTGGCGGAGTGACGACGCGGTCAGGTTTCGTCGCTTGGCCGAACGCGGATCAGGCGGAATTCTGGGGCCATGACCTCCCTCGTCATGATCCTCGCCCTTGTCGCCATGTCGACGTCTGCCGAACCCGATGTCGCGCCACCGGAAAACCCGGCCCGATATCGGCTGATGGGCATCAACAGCTTCTCGGACGGCATGTGGTTGCTGGAACCTGCCAGTTCCCTGAGCGACGGCGACCGGGTAACCTATTCGCGCGCCACCGTCTTCGCGCGCGGGGCCTCGACCCACAACGGGCGGCCCGTGGCCTATGTGATTAGCCGCGCCGTCATGGACTGCGCCGCCAGAACGGGATCGTGGGGCGTCGTGGAGCGGCATGCGGAGACCGGCGAGGTCTGGCATCGCCAGACCTGGCCCGAGATGCGGCCCCTTGGCGGGGGCGGCGACGAGCAGATCTACGCGGCGCTCTGCCGCGGTGAATGGCCCGCAACGGAAGAAATCTTCACGGAGGCGGAGTTCCTGACACGCGCGCGAGCGCGTCTGGCGCGCTGACAGCCGGCTCCGGACGATCCCAATCCAGACGGTCCCTGGGCAAGGCCTCCGGGCATTCGTCGCGCATGAAGGCCATCAGCTTCTCGCGGATTTCGCAGCGCAGGTCGAAGGCGACCGGGGCCGACCGGGCGCTGGCCAGGCAGCGGACTTGCATGACGCGTTCGGTGATGTCGGTGACCTGCATCACCTGAACGTCGCCGTCCCAAAGCGGCGAGGCCCGCACGATCCGCTCGAAGGCCTCGCGCAGACGGTCGATCGGAGCCTCGTAGTCGACGTAGAACATCGCCGTGCCGATCAGCCGGGCGTTCTCTCGCGTCCAGTTCTGGAACGGCTTGGTGATGAAATAGGACAGGGGCAGGACCATCCGGCGCCAGTCCCACAGCTTGACCACCACATAGGTGGAGGTGATCTCCTCGACATTGCCCCATTCGCCCTCGACGACGACCGCGTCGTCGATGCGGATCGGCTGGGACAGGGCGATCTGGATGCCGGCGAGCATGTTCGTCAGGACGGGCTGCAGCGCCAGGCCGGCGATGATCCCGACCACCCCCGCCGAGGCCAGCAGGCTGACCCCCCACTGGCGAAAGCCGGAGATGGTCATCAGGGCCAGCCCGACCGTGACGATAATCAGCAGGACCTTGGCCACCCGTTGCAGGATGCGCGTCTGAGTCAGGTGCTTGCGCGCGATCAGATTGTCCTCGACCGCCATGTTGAACTTCTTCAGGTGGACCACCGCCCACATGTCGAGCACGCCGGACGCCAGCCAGCCCAGCGCCAGGATCCAGGCGACCAGAAGGACGGCGCGGACCTGCTGCGACGGACCGGGGTCCAACGGCGAGACGCTGACCCCTATGCCGATGCCGATGATGATCACCAGCACCCTCAGCTTGGCCCGCGCCCGCTCGACCACCCCGCGCCAGAAGACGTCGCGGTTCCTGACAACACGGCGAAGGACGGCGAAGGCGGCGGCGTGCGCGAGCCATCCCGCGCCGACGAAGACGACGAGCACCAGCACGATCACCGCCCATTCAGGCAGCCAGTCGAACTGCCGCCACAGGCGGGTGGTCTCGGCCGTCAGGTCGGAAATGAAGGGGGGCATGGGTACAGTAACGCACAACGGCCAAGGTTGTTCGCCGGTTCGGTTCCCTCTCCCATCGGGAGAGGGCTTGAGCGCACGGCGGCGCAGCCGGCGTCCTTGCGCGAAAGGGTGAGGGGTTACGCTGCCAAAAAAGGAGCCCTTTAGAGGACAAGCGTATTTGGACTCACATCCAGCGTCACGCCCCTCACCCTTTCGCCTTGCCGATCGCTACGCTCTCGGAGGCTCAAGCCCTCTCCCCCTGGGAGAGGGAAGCTTCCACAATATCCGCCAGCCTGCGCGCCGCATCAGGGATGGCAACCGATCGGGCCGCCGCGCTCATGGTCGCCAGCCGGGCGGGGTCGGACAGCAGGGGCAGCAATGCCCCCGTCAGTGCCTCGACCGTCACGTCGTCCTCCGCGATCACCACCGCCGCGCCGACGTCGGTCAGGGCCTTGGCGTTCAGGGTCTGATGATCGTCGGTGGCGATCTTGAGCGGGATCAGGACGGACGGCAGGGCGGCGACGGCCAGTTCGGCACAGGTCGAGGCCCCGGCGCGGCCGACCACCAGGTGGGCCTGCGACAGCCGCCCGGCCATGTCGCGGAAGAAGGGCGCGACCTCGGCCTGGATGCCGGCCTCCAGATAGATCTGCTGCGCGGTCTCCAGCGTCTCGGGCCGCGACTGCTGCTGGACCCGCAGGCGGGCGCGCAGGGCTTCTGGCAGGGCCGCCAGCGCGCGGGGCGTCGTCTCGGACAGGATGCGGGCCCCCTGACTACCGCCCGTGACCAGCACATGGATGGGGCCGTCGGCGCTCGGCGCGGCATAGGCGCGGTCGAACAGGGCACCGATCTCGGCGCGGACGGGACTGCCCACCACCTCGGCCTTCATCCCCTTGGGCGCGCGCTTCAGGGTTGGGAAGGATGAAGCGATCCGGCCGACGCGCGAGACCAGCAGGCGATTGGTCCGACCCAGCACCGCGTTCTGCTCGTGGATGACGGTCGGCGTGCCTTGCGTGATCGCGGCGAGGAGGGCGGGCGCCGACGGATAGCCGCCGAAGCCGACGACCACGCCGGCATCCAGTCGCGTGAACGCCGCCCGAGCCTGAAGCACCCCACGCGCGATGGCGATCCCGGCCTTCAGCAGGGCGACGGGGCCGGAGCCGGTGGCGGTGTCGAGATACAGCTTCTCCTCAGCCGGAAAGTTGGCGGCGTACTTCTCGCCGCGATAATCGGTGGCCAGAACCACGCGCCAGCCGCGCGACGCCATCTCGCGGGCCAGGGCCTCGGCGGGAAACATATGACCCCCGGTACCCCCGGCGGCGACGATGCAGACTTTGGACGGCATGGCGGTCTCCTATTCTTCTCCCGCTTGCGGGGGAAGTGGCCCGGCGTCGAGCGCAGCGAGACTAGGGTCGATGGGGGAAGTCCGACTTCTCGTGCGATGGCCAACACAGCCCCCATCGTCGCTGCCTTCGCGGAGCCTGTCCTCGGGCCGAGCGAAGCTCGGACCCGGGGGCTCAGGGACGCGACACTACCCCCGCTACGCGGGCGAAGAAGGATTTCTACGGCAAAATCCGACGCCGGTCCTGCAAGGTCACCCCCGGCTCATAGGCCCCCGGCCTCCGCCGGGTCAGCGCCAGCGCCAGCCCCATCGTCAACCCCATGGCCAGCATCGACGACCCGCCATACGAAATGAAGGGCAGGGTCATCCCCTTGGTCGGGATCAGGTTCAGGTTGACCGCCACATTGATTGAGGCCTGCAGCCCGATCAGGACGAACAGCCCCGCCGCCGCCGTCTGCTCGAACGGGTCGTTCAGCTTCATCGCTCGGCGCATCCCGCGCACCACGATGAAAGCGTATAGGCCGATCATGGCGAGGCTCACCATCAGGCCGAATTCCTCGGCACCGACCGAATAGATGAAGTCGGTGTGCAGGTCGGGCACGTGGCGTTTCATGACCCCCTCCCCCACCCCGCGCCCGACCAGGCCGCCGGCGCGGATGGCCTCGGACGCGCGATCGATCTGGTGGGTGTCGGTGGTCTCGGGGTTGGTGAAGCGGCTCAGACGGTCGCGCATGTGGCCGAACATGAAATACAGGGACACCACCCCGCCGGCGGCGGCGGCGGCCAGCACCGCCATCCACTTCAGCGGCACCCCGGCCATGAAGAAGACGCACATGAAGGTCGTGGTAATGAGCAGGGTCTGGCCGATGTCGGGCTGGATCAGCAGCAGACCGACCGTCAGGGCCCAGAAGCCGAAGGCGATGCTGACGCCGGGCACCCCCTCGCCCTTCTGCCCCTCTGCGAACATCCAGGCGGCAAAGACGATCAGGCTGGGCTTGGCGAATTCACTGGGTTGCAGGCTGAACGGCCCCAGGTTGATCCAGCGCGCGGCGCCCTTCACCTCGTCGCCGATGAACGGCAGGGCCGCCATGACCACTATGGCCCCCAGCAGACCCAGCACCGCGATCCGCCGCACCCCGCGCGGCGACAGCAGCGACATGGTCAGCATGGCCCCCGCACCGCCGGTCGCCCAGACGATCATCCGCCAGGAATAGTGGAAGGGGTCCGAGATCGATTCGTCGGCCAGGATGGCGGCGGGCGAGGAGGCGAAGCTCAGCGCCACCCCGAACGCCATCAGGGTCAGGGCCGCACCCAGCAGGCCGCGATCCACCGTCCAGAACCACTGGGCGATCGGGCTCTGGTCGTTGCGCGAAAAGGCCGGGTTATAGGCCGGGCGATAGGGCTCTGCGGTCATGGTTTCCCATTCATGAACGCAAAGGGGTAGCGCCTTGGTTAAGAACCGCCGCCCGGAACGCCTCTCCGCGCGCCTCGAAGTCGGGATACTGGTCGAAACTGGCGCAGGCGGGGGACAGGAGGACGATCTGTTCCCCGCCGGCGACCTGGGCGTCTGCGGCGGCTCCGGCGACGGCGGCTTCCATGGTCCCGCAGACGACGTGCGGCGTAGTGCCGAGCGTCACGGCGAAATCCTCGGCGGACTGGCCGATGAGATAGGCCTTGGTCACGCGACCGAAGAGATCGGCCAAGTCGTCGATGCCGCCGTCCTTGGGCACCCCGCCGGCGATCCAGAAGACGGAGGGGTAGGACGACAGGGCCTGCCTCGCCGCATCGGCGTTGGTCGCCTTGGAATCGTTGACGAAGCGGATGGGGCCCAGATGGCCGACCGTCTCCATCCGGTGCGCCAGACCCGGAAAGGTCATCAGACCCTCGACCGCCGCGTCATGCGACACCCCCACAGCGCGGGCGGCGGCATAGGCGAAGGCGGCGTTCTGGGCGTTGTGGCGGCCGGGCAGCGAGCGCGCGGGCTTCAGGTCCGCGATGGCGATGCCGTCGGCGACGATCCGCCCGCCCGTGGCATCCACGATGATGAACCTGCCCTGGTCGAAGGCCGGGATCTGGTCCGGCAGGCGGTCGGCCATCTGGTCCACGGGCATGCCGCCGTTAGGATCGAGATACTCCGGCGGCGTCCGGGTCGTGATGGTCGAGACCCGCAGACGACGGTCGTTCAGGGCGTTGACCACGCCCCAGCCCCAGTCGTCATCGACCCCGATCAGGGCGACCTTGTCGGGCGTCATCACCTGGAACAGCCGCCGCTTGGCCGCGACATAGCCCTCCATGCCGCCGTGCCGGTCAAGATGGTCGGGCGAGACGTTCGTCAGGATCGCCACGTCGGGCGCGAAACTGGTGGTCAGGTCCAACTGATAGGACGACGTCTCGACCACATAGACCTCGACCTCGGCCGGGGCCGACAGGGCCAGGACACCGATGCCGATATTGCCGCCGATCGCGACCTTCAGCCCCGCCTGTTTCAGCACCCAGCCGATCAGGGCCGTGGTCGTGGACTTGCCGTTGGTGCCGGTGATTGCGATGACGCGGGGCCTGAGCGAGGCCGGGACCGTGTCGATGGCGCGGGCGAACAGTTCGATGTCGCCGATGACCGGGACGCCCGCCGCCCTGGCCTTCTCGACCGTCCAGTGCGGCTTGGGATGGGTCAGGGGCGCGCCCGGCGACAGGACCAGCGCCGCGAACGCGGACCAGTCGGCGGTGGTCAGGTCCTCGACCGCGAACCCCTCGGCCTCGGCCTGCATTCGGCCCGAGACCCCGTCGTCCCACAGGATGGGCGTGGCCCCGCCCGCCTGCAGCGCCCGCGCCGCCGTGATCCCGGATCGGCCCAGGCCGAAGACGGCGACGCGGCGACCCTGGAATCCCGGAACGGCGATCATCGGGTCAGCGAAGCTTGAGGGTCGCCAGCCCCAGCAGGGCCAGCATGGCGGCGACGATCCAGAAGCGGATGACAACCGTCGATTCCGGCCAGCCCAGCTTCTCGAAATGGTGGTGGATCGGCGCCATCAGGAAGATGCGCCGCTTGGTCAGCTTGAAATAGCCGACCTGGATCATGACCGAGGCGGCCTCGATAACGAACAGGCCGCCCACGATGCCGAGTACCAGTTCGTGCTTGGTTGCCACCGCCATCGAGCCCAGGGCACCGCCCAGCGCCAGCGAGCCGGTGTCGCCCATGAAGATCTTGGCCGGCGGGGCGTTGTACCAGAGGAAGCCCACGCCCCCGCCGATGATGGCCGCGCAGAAGATGGCCAGCTCGCCCGCGCCCGGCACATGATGGACACCGAGGTAGTCCGAGAAGATGAAGTTGCCGACCAGATAGGTGATGATCCCGAAGGCCGCCGCTGCCATCATCACCGGGACGATGGCCAGCCCGTCCAGCCCGTCCGTCAGGTTCACCGCATTGGAAAATCCGACGATCGTGAAGGCAGCGAAGGCCACGTAGAACCAGCCCACGTTCAGCAGCACGTCCTTGAAGAACGGAAACGCGATCGAGGTCTCCAGCCCCGGCGAGGTCGGCGACTGGGTCATCCACAGCACGGTCAGGACGCCCGCGATCACCGCGACCACGAGTTGCGCCAGCAGCTTCTGTTTCGAGGTCAGCCCGGCCGAGGTCTGTTTCGTGACCTTGGCATAGTCATCGACGAAGCCTAGCACCCCGAAGGCGGCCGTCACGAAGCTGACGATCCAGATATAGGGATTGGTCAGGTCGCCCCACAGGAACACCGCCACGCCGATGCCGGCCAGGATCATGAGCCCGCCCATGGTGGGGGTGCCGACCTTGGACAGGTGGCTGACGGGCCCATCCTCGCGGATCGGCTGGCCCTTGCCCTGCTTGGCGCGGATCCAGTTGATGAAACGCGACCCCATGGCCACCGCCACGATCATCGCCGTGGCCATGGCCAGGGCCACCCGCACCGTCTGGTACTGGATCAGGTGAAGGAGCGGATAGTCCTTCGCGACGTCGGCGAACTGCAGGTAAAGTAGATAAAACATCGGTCCCCCTACCGCGTCGCGCCCAATGCAGCCAAGGCCTTCGCGACCAGCGAGGCCTTGGAGCCGTTCGATCCCTTGACCATAACGATGTCGCCATAGGCGGCCAGCTCGGCGGCCTGCTGCGCCAGTTCGGCGGCGGTTTCGGTCCAGACGCCGCGGCGGCTTTCGGGCAGGGCGTCGTACAGATGGCGCATCTGCGGGCCCGCCGCGTGGACCAGATCGAGCCCGGCGGCATCGATGGTCTCGGCCAGCCCGGCGTGCAGGGCCACCGACTGATCGCCCAACTCCAGCATGTCGGTCAGGACCACGATCCGCCGTCCGCCCGTCCGCACCGGCCGCGCGCCGAGGCTCAGGAACCCCGCCCGCATCGACAGCGGATTGGCGTTGTAGCTCTCGTCGATCAGGGTGAAGGCCCCATGCGGCCCGTTCACCGAGCGGATCTCGCCGCGCCCGGCCAGGGGCTCGAAGGTCGCCAGCGCCTCGAACGCCGTCTCGACCGGCACGTCCAGCGCATCCAGCATCAGGATAACGGCCAGGGAGTTCAGGCCCCAGTGAAAGCCCGACTGCTTCAGGGTGAATACATGAGTGCGGCCCCAGATTTCCGCCGTGACCCGCGCCCCCTCCGGGCCCGGCACGAAGTCCAGTAGCCGCGCATCCTGTTCCGGCCCCGATCCGAACTGGGCAATCCGCGCACCTTGGCGCAGGGCGCTCTCGCGCAGCATGTCGACCCAGGGATTGTCGCCGTTGATGACCGCGACGCCGCCGGGACCCAGCCCCTGGAAGATCGCCGCCTTCTCGCGCGCCACCCCGGTCTCGCCGTCGGAAAACCCCTCGATATGGACCGGGCCGACCGTGGTGACACAGGCGGCGTGGGGCAGGACCATCTTCGACAGGGGTGCGATCTCGCCCGGCGCATTCATGCCGATCTCGAACACCGCCCGCTCGGTGTCACGCGGCATCCGGGCGAGCGTCAGGGGCACGCCGATATGGTTGTTGTAGCTCTTGATCGAGGCGTGGGCGGGCCCGGCCAGATCCAGGCCCGCCTTGATCGCCTGGGTCACGCTGGTCTTGCCGACGCTGCCGGTCACGGCGCCACGCCGCACCTGGGGGGCGCGATCACGGGCGGCGGCACCCAGTGCCTCCAGCCCTCTCAGCGTGTCTGGAACGATCACGTGCGGCCCGCCCTCGATGGCGTGTTCGACCAAAGCCCCGGCAGCCCCTGCGGTGAAGGCGGAGGCCGCGAACTCGTGCCCGTCCCGCGCGCCCTTCAGCGCCAAGAACAGGTCTCCGGGGGCGATCTCGCGGCTGTTGTAGGTGATGCCATGGACGTCGAAGTCGCCGCCTTTGAGGCGGCCGCCGGTGGCGTCGGCGATCTCGGCCGCAGTCCACAGCGGCGGGGTCGTGTCAGGCATGAATGCTCAGGGCTTCGGCGGCTTCGGTGGCGTCGTCGAAGGGGTGGGTCACCCCGGCGACGATCTGACCCTGCTCATGCCCTTTTCCGGCGATGACCACCACATCTCCGTCGCGCATCGTCGAAATCGCGTGGCGGATGGCCTCGCGGCGGTCGCCGATCTCCAGCGCATCGGGGCAGCCCTTCCGGACATCCGCCCGGATCGCCGAGGCCTTCTCCGAGCGAGGGTTGTCGTCGGTGACGATGGCGATGTCGGCCAGCCGCCCGGCGATGGCACCCATCAGGGGTCGCTTGCCCCGGTCCCGATCCCCGCCCGCGCCGAACACCACGATCAGCCGTCCCGTCGCATGGGGCCGCAGTGCCGTCAGCACGGTCTCCAGCCCGTCGGGCGTGTGGGCATAGTCGACATAGACCTCGCCGCCCCGGTCGCCCCCGGCCACCCGCTGCAACCGCCCGGCCGCGCCCGTCAGTCCCTCGAGCGCACCCAGAACCCGGTCGGCGCTTTCGCCCGCCGCGATGCACAGCCCCGCCGCGACCAGAGCGTTCGAGGCCTGAAACGCGCCGGCGAGCGGCAACAGGATGTCGTGGACCTGGCCGCGCACATCGATCGACAGGCGCTGCCCTTCGGGCGTCGCCGTCCGGCCGATCAGGGCCAGGTCGCGACCGCGCTGGCCCACGCCCATGATGCCGAGACCGGACATGATGCTGGCCGAGGCGAAGCTGGAATAGTGATCCGAGTCCGCGTTGAGTACGGCGGTCCGGCCGCGCGCCAGCAGGGTCTCGAACAGCCGCAGCTTGGCGTTGCGATAGGACTCCATCGTGCCGTGATAGTCGAGGTGGTCCTGGGTCAGGTTGGTGAACCCCGCCGCCTTCAGCGACACCCCGTCCAGCCGCCGCTGATCCACGCCGTGCGACGACGCCTCCAGCGCCAGGTGAGTGACCCCCTTAGCCGCCAGTTCGGCCATCAGCCGGGCCGCGTCGGCGGCATCGGGGCTGGTCAGGCCCGCGCCGGTCAAGGTGTAGGTCTTGTCGCCCTTCTGACCGACGACGCCCAGGGTGCCCATGCTGGCGGACTTGAGCCCCAGCGACGCCCAGATCTGGCGACAGAAGGTGGCGACCGAGGTCTTGCCGTTGGTGCCGGTGACGGCGACGCAGGTCGCAGGCTGGGTTCCGTAGAAGCTGCGCGCCGCCAGCGCATAGGCCCGACGCACATCGCCCGACGTCACCAACAGCGGTGCGGAGCCTTCGGGGGTATCGGCGGGTGCGAGCACGGCGGCGGCCCCTTGGGCGAGGGCCTGGGAGATGAAAGCGCGGCCGTCTGTGACGCTGCCAGGCAGGGCGACGAACAGCGAGCCCGGCGCGACCTTGCGGCTGTCGGCCGTCACGCCCGTGATGAACGGGTCGGAGGACACATCGCGACGCAGCAGGTCGGACAGCCTGATGGAGGGGACACCGGCGGCGGTCATCGGCCGTCACCCTCCACATCCTCGAACGCGGGGACCTTCTCACCCAGAGCATCGCGCCAGGCGTCGGCACCGCGCTGGACGCCCAGGAAGGGCGCGATCCGGGCGGCGATCCGGCCCACGGCGGGCGCCGCGACAAAGCCGCCGGTGCGCGGATAGGTCTGGGGCTCGTCCATCAGGATCAGGATCGAATAGCGCCGGGTGTTGATCGGCCCGTCGGTCGGGAAGACGGCGGCGAAGGTGCCGACCGCGTGGCTGGCCTGATAGCGCCCGTTGACCAGCTTGTTGGCCGAGCCGGTCTTGCCTCCGACCCTCAGGCCCGGCGCGTCGGCGCGGGTGCCGGAACCGTTGACGACGTTCCGCCGCATCAGGTCCAGCATGGTCAGGGAGGTCTGTTCCGAGATCACCCGGCGCGGCTCGACATTGGGCGCCCCTCCCTTGCGCAAGCTCAGGGGGACATAGCGGCCGCCGTTGGTCAGGGCCCCCATGGCCGCCGACATCTGGGCCGGGGTGATCGAGATGCCGTACCCGAACGACAGGGACGCCAGGGTGGTGTCGGACCACTCGCGGGGGCGGATCGGACGGGCCGATTCACGCAACTCTATCGGCGCCTTGGCCAGCAGGCCGAAGCGGGTGAAATAGTCCCGCATCACGTCGCCGCCCATGCCGACGGCCAGCTGCGTCGTGCCGATGTTGGACGAATGCAGATAGACCTCTTCCAGCGACAGAACCCGGTTCGTTGCGTGGAAATCCTTGATGGCCCGGTTGCCGATCATATAGGCCCTGGACGCGTCGATCATGGTGTTCATGTCGGCCCGGCCGGTATCGACGGCGGCGGCGATGGTGAAGGTCTTGAACACCGACCCCATCTCATAGACCGAGGCCACGGCCCGGTTGACCTGGCTGTCCTGCGGATAGCTGGCCATGCCCAGGACCTCGCCGGTCGAGGTGTCGGCGATGATCCCGACGGCACCCTTGGAGCCGTTCTCGCGGGCGGCCGCATAGAGTTCGTTTTCCAGCACGCCCTGGACGCGCAGGTCGATCGACAGGGGGAAGTCGCGGCTGACGGCACCGGCCGCGCGGATCTCGTCGTTGAAGGCCAGTTCGGCACCGGTGATGCCCATGCCACCGCTGTCGGCCTGGCCGATCACGAAGGTCGCCGACTGATCCATCGGATAGACGCGGCGATCCTCGGGCTCGAACGAGATACCCCCCAGGGCCAGGGCGTGGACGGCGGCCCGCTCGGCCGGGGTCAGGCTCTGGGCGACCAGGGCGCGACGCTCGCCGAACAGCACCGTTCTCAGCCTGTCCGACTTGATGCGCGGCAGGGCCCGACGCAGTTCACGGATCGCCAGGGCCCGGTCCCAGACCTCGGCCGGATCGATATAGAGGCCGTAGTGAGTGATGTTGGTGGCCAACAGTACGCCGTTGCGATCCACCAGGTCGGCGCGGATCAGGGCGTCGGGATTGCCGGCCGAACCGACCCCGCTCTTCTCGACGAACAGGGCCGCGCGGACGGCGCCGATACCCAGCCCGACGAACACGACCGAGAACACCGCCATGACTAGGAAGATGCGGACGCGGGTGTCCTCCTCCGGCCGGGCGTCGGCGCGGGCGCGCTCGAAGGCGTGCTCGACCCACCAGACGGCCGACGCGGCCCAGCGCAGCCAGGGCGACAGGGCCCGACCGATCGGCTCGGCGCCAGGGGTCGGACGGAAATGACCGCGATGATCCTGAACGCTCACTGCGGCGCCTCGTCGATGACGGGCGGAACGGGCGTGACGACGGGGCTCGCCGCCGCAACGGCAGCGGGCGGGGCGACCTCGGCCGGGGCGGGTGCCGGCTTCAGCGAGGTCAGCTGGCTCTCGGTCGCCTGACGATGGACATCGACGGGCGCGAGACCCGCCGCATGCGAAAGGGCCTCCAGACGGCTGGGCTGTTCCAGGCGTGAAATCTCGGCGCGCAACAGCCGGACCCGCTGCCGGGTTTCGGAGATCTCGCCTTCCAGCCGACCGATCTCGGTGCTTTCGCGGGCGGCGGCGGTCTTGGCGACATAGACCGAGAAGACCATGGCGGCGACGCAGACCGCGCCGATGATCTCGATCCAGCGGATACCGCGCACCTTCCAGTCGAACAGACGTTGGACAGGGTTCGACCGGGGGCCGTACGCGGTCATGCGGCGGCCCTCCACACGGGGGCGTCGGTGCGGACGCCGGCGCGCAGCTTGGCCGAGCGAGCCCGGGGGTTGGTCGCGCATTCCGCGTCGCCCGCCTCGCGCGCGCCCTTGAACAGCAGGGTGAACGAGGGCTTGCGCGTCTCGATGGCGACCGGGGCGTGGCGCGAGCCGCCCGGCGCATTGCCACTGCGCTCGGTGAAGAAGGCCTTCACGATGCGGTCTTCCAGCGAGTGGAAGGTGACGACGGCCAGCCGCCCGCCGGGAGCCAGCGCGCCTTCAGCCGCCGCCAGTCCGGCTTCCAGCTCGCCCAGCTCGTCGTTCACCGCAATGCGCAGCGCTTGAAACGTCCGGGTCGCCGGATGGGTCGGGGCCCCGCGCCGTCCGCCAAGGGCCTTTTCGACCACCTCGGCCAGGTCCAGCGTGCGGGTGAATGGCTCGGCCTGACGCCGACGCAGGATGGCCGTCGCGATCCGCCCCGACTGACGCTCCTCGCCGTACAGTTTCAACAGATGCGCCAGCGGCCCATGGTCATAGGTATTGACGATGTCGGCCGCGCTCTGGCCCTCGTTCGACATCCGCATGTCCAGCGGCCCGTCACGCATGAAGGAAAAGCCGCGCTCGGCCTGGTCCAGCTGCATCGACGAGACGCCGATATCGAACACCGCGCCGTCGAGCCGGGGCTTGCCGGTTCCCTCGAACGCCTCGGCCAGACCCGAGAACGGCGTCCGCACCAGGGTGAATTTTCCAGGGAAGTCGTTGGCGACGGCATCGGCATGGGGCTGCACCGTCGGATCGCGATCCAGGCCGATGGCCTCCGCGCCTGTCGCCAGGATCGCACGCGTATAGCCGCCCGCGCCGAAGGTCGCGTCGATCACGACATCGCCGGGTTGCGGCGACAGGGCCTCGATCACCTCGGCCAGCAGGACGGGAGCGTGCGGCGCGGTCATGCCCCCTCCGCCCGCTTCATCTGGGCCGCCAATTTTTGGGCACCGATCTGGGCCATCGAGGCCTTGGCCAGGGCGCGCTGCTCGGCCCGACGCGCGGCGTGGGCCGCCTTGTTCCAGATCTGGAACCGGTCGCCCAGGCCGACGATGACGACGTCCTCGCCCAGGCCGGCCTCGGCGCACAGGCTTTCAGGCAGGGTGATGCGGCCGCCCGCATCGAAGGCGAGCCGTGTCTGCTCGCCCATCACCTGCCACTCCAGCGCCGACCGCTCGGCCGAGCCAAACGGCAGGTCCTGGATCATGTCGGTCAGGGTGGCCAGCAGACGATCGCCGCCCGCCTCCAGACAGTCGGCCTCGATGGAGGGAAACAGGAAGACAGCGGTCTCTGCGCCGTTGTCGGCTGTGCGGTAGTCCTGCGGGATCAGGAGGCGGCGCTTGCCGTCCAGCTGTTTCTCGTAGGTCTGACGAAACAACCTAAGCCCACTCGAACCTTCCGGCCCGCCCCTGATTGCCGAGGCGTCAAATGACGCCGATCACCCCCGGATACGTATCTGGGATAGCATGGGATGAACTGGGTCTCAATGGGATGGTTGACGCGTTTTAACCACGATTAAGAAGATTTCGACGCTCTAGACTGTTCATAATCGGAACATACAAAGAACATGGCAAGTATTAACAGGCTGTGGGTGCATCACGCGTCCCCTTTCCGCCCAAGGCGTTAACCGATCATTGACGGTGGAAAAGCCGCCCCTCAGGGCCAGGCGACGGTCGGCGGCATGGAACTGAGGATTGAATCCACATTTCCTCCGGTCTTCAGTCCGAACATGGTGCCGCGGTCGTAGAGCAGGTTGAACTCGACGTAGCGGCCGCGTCGCACCAGCTGTTCCTGACGCTCCTGCGCCGTCCACGGCTCCGCCATCCGCTTGGTCACGATCGCCGAATAGATGTCCAGGAACGCCGTCCCCACGTCGCGGGTGAAGGCGAAGTCGGCGTTATGGTCGCCGCTGTCATGGTGGTCGTAGAAGATGCCGCCGATGCCGCGCGGCTCATTGCGATGCGGCAGCCAGAAATACTCGTCGCACCAGGCCTTGAAGCGCGGGTGATAGGTCGCGTCGTGCGGATCGCAGGCTGCCTTCATCGCGGCATGGAAGGCGATGGCGTCCGGCGCATCCTGGGTGCGATCCACGTCCAGCACCGGCGTCAGATCCGCCCCGCCCCCGAACCAGCTCTGGGTCGTGGCGATGAAGCGGGTGTTCATATGGACCGCCGGCACGCGCGGGCTCCACGGATGGCAGATCAGGCTGATGCCGGTGGCGAAGAACCTCGGATCCTCGGCCGCGCCGGGCACCGTCTTGGCATAGTCGGCCGGAAAGGTGCCGTGGACCGTCGAACAATGGACCCCGACCTTCTCGAACAGCCGCCCGTGCATCATCCCCATGACCCCGCCACCGCCCTCAAGCCGGGTCCACGGCGTGCGGACGAACCGGCCGGGCTCGCCGGGAAACAGGTCCGGCGTCGCCGCGTCCTCCAGCGCCTCGAACCCGGCATGGATGCGGTCGCGCAGCACCTCGAACCAGGCACGGGTCTCGGCCTTCTTCAGGGCCAGGGGGTCGGTGGTCACGTCGCTCATGTACGGGCTTTAACGCCCATTCCCCGACGCGTCATCCTGGGATGAAGGCGATCAGGCCGCGCGCTTGATCGCGTTCTGGTCGTCCAGCAGCACCACGGTCGGCGACCATTGGCGCGCTTCTTCTTCAGGCATCTGGCCATAGGTGACGACGATGATCTTGTCGTTCTTCTGGACCAGACGCGCCGCCGCGCCGTTGACGCCGAAGGTCCGCGATCCGCGCGGGGCCTCAATGGCATAGGTGGTGAACCGCGCGCCGTTGGTGATGTTCAGCACATCGACCTGTTCGTGCGGAAAGATGCCCGCAGCATCCAGCAGATCGCCGTCGATGGCGATCGAGCCTTCGTAGTCCAGATCGGCCTGGGTCACCGTTGCGCGGTGAAGTTTGGCCTTCATCAGGGTGACCAGCATAGGCTTGTCGTCCCAATCGTGACGCGGGGCGTGGGCCCCCGCTCGCAGACGGCTCATATAGGGACTTACGCGGTCCCCATCAATCGCGTTGCTGCGATGCAGCGAAGGCGCGATGAATTCGCTCGCGCGTGAAGAGACCTTCATTTGACCGCGACCGCGCGCGCACTATGGTCGCGGCTGAGGCCATACCGGTCCTCGACGGACCGCCAGACGCCCATGAAACAGTTCTTCCTGACCGTGCTCGGCGTCTTCACCGGGCTGGTGCTGTTCCTTGTCGTGGTGCCGATCGTGCTGATCAGCGCAGCGGCCGCCTCGTCCTCCAAACCCGCGACCCCGGCCAATGCCGTGCTGGAACTGGACCTGCGCGAGGGGCTGACCGATCAGGCCCCGACCGATCCGTTCGCCATTTTCGGCGGCTCGGGCCTGTCGACGATGAAGATCGTCGACACCCTGGCCCAGGCCGAGAAGGACGATCACATCAAGGTTCTGCTCGTCCGCCTGCCCGAGGGCGGCGTGACCCCGGCCGCCGCCGACGAGGTCCGCCAGGCGATCCGCCGCTTCCGCACCGCCGGCAAGCCGGTCATCGCCCACTCGCAAGGGTTCTCGCCCGTCGGCACGGTGATCTCCAGCTATATGGTCGGCGCCGCCGCCTCCGAGCTGTGGATGCAGAACACCGCCTCCTTCCAGGTCTCGGGTCTGGCCTCCGAGGAGATGTTCCTGGGCCGCGCCTTCGACAAATACGGCGTCCGCGCCGATTTCGAACAGCGTTACGAGTACAAGAACGCCGTCAACCAATTCACCCAGTCCAACTTCACCGAGCCGCATCGCGAGGCGATGACAGCCTGGATGACCTCCATCTATGACGCCGCCCTGGCCAGCATCGCCAATGACCGCAAGACGGCGGTTCCGGCCCTGCAGACCACGATCGAGGCCGGCCCCTATACCGCCCAGCAGGCCCTTTCGCTCAAGCTGATCGACAAGATCGGCCAGGCCGAGGAGGCCGAGGCCGAGGCCAAGCGTCGCGCGGGAAACAACGCCGACATCCTGGAGTTCGACGACTATGCGTCGTCGCAGGGCGAACGCACCGGCTCGGGCAGCGACGCCATCGCCATCGTCGGGGGCGAGGGTGCGATCGTCACGGGGCGCGGCGGCTCGAGCGGCTTCGGCGGCGGCTCGTCCATCCACTCCGACGTCACGGCCAAGGCCATCTATGACGCGATCGAGGACAAGGACGTAAAAGCTATCGTCTTCCGCGTCTCCTCGCCGGGCGGTTCGCCCGAGGCGTCCGAACAGATCCTGGCCGCCGTCCGCGCCGCACGGAAAGCCGGCAAGCCGGTCGTGGTCTCGATGGGCGACTACGCGGCGTCCGGCGGCTACTGGATCAGTTCCCAGGCCGACTGGATCGTGGCCCAGCCCACGACCATCACCGGGTCGATCGGCGTGTTCGGCGGCAAGTTCGTCATCGCCGACGCCCTGGCCCGGTTCGGTGTCGATGTGCGCGGCATCTCGGTCGGCGGCCAGTACGCCGACGCCTACTCGTCGTCCGAGCCCTTCACTGCGGCCCAGCGCGCCGCCTTCTCGGCCTCGATGGACAAGACCTACGAAGAGTTCGTGACCCGGGTCTCGACCGGTCGCCGACTACCCGTCGCCCGGGTGCGCGAGATCGCGCGCGGCCGCGTCTGGACCGGTGCCCAAGCCAAGACCCTGGGTCTGGTCGACCAACTGGGTGGGGTGACCGAGGCCATTTCCAAGGCCCGCGAACTGGCCCGCATCCCGACCGACCGCTCCGTCCGCTACAAACGCTTCCCCGAGGCCGAATCGCCGTGGGAGGCCCTGTCGTCAGCGTTCGGCGTGTCCAGCGAGGCGGCCCACGCCCTGGTCGCCATCGGCGGGGTCATGGCCGACCCCCAGGCCCAGGCCCTGCTGCAACGGGTGGACGCCGAGCGGATGCGGTCGTCGGGGGCCGTGGTCCTCGCCGATCAGCCCCTGCCCTGAGGATCGTTCCGGCACCTGCGACAAGGGCGCACCGTTCCGTGAACGGCCTGTTCCTTGACGATGGGCGTCATTCGACCGACATTGGGCCCTCAGGCGTGATCCATCACGCCTGAGGGCCCCGGCCTCCAAGGACCAGCATGACCCAGGATCGCGTCGCCTCCCTCGGTTTCAACGCCCGCCGCTCGAACGGGGGTGTGCTCGCGCCGCTGATGTGGCTGGCGGGACTGATCGCGACGGTGGCGGCCCTGACCGTCGGCGCCATCCTTGCGGTGTTCACCGCCGCGGCTGTGGCGGTCATCGCCCTGATCGCCAGTATCCTGGTCTTCTTTGCCGGGTTCGCCATGCGGACCCGTCGCAAGGTCACCGTGCAGCGCCGCCGCGACGACGACTTGATCGAGGCCCAGAAGGTCGGCGACACCTGGGTCGCCTATGGCTGGGAGCGGCCCGGCCGCTAAAGCCGCGCCCGACGCATTATGCCGCTCGACCTGATCGACGCGCCCTCCCCCAATTTCGACACTCGGCGCGCCCCGCCCGACATCCTGGTGCTGCACTACACAGGGATGCTGACCGGCGAGGCCGCCTTGGCCCGTCTGCGCGACCCCGAGGCCAAGGTCTCGGCCCACTATGTCGTCGAGGAAGACGGCCGCATCTTCTCGCTGGTGCCCGAGGAACGTCGTGCCTGGCACGCGGGCCGCGGGGTCTGGCAAGGCGAGACCGACGTCAATGCCGCCTCGATCGGCATCGAGATCGTCAATCCAGGCCACGAGTTCGGCTATCGCGCCTTTCCGGATGTCCAGATAGCGGCTGTGATCGCCCTGACCTCCGACATCCGCTCGCGCTGGTCGATCCCCGACGCCCGCATCATCGCCCACTCCGACCTGGCCCCCGACCGCAAGGAAGACCCCGGCGAACTGTTTCCGTGGAAAGCCCTGGCCGGTGCCGGTCACGGCCTGTGGTTCGAACCCGCCGCCGAACGGATCGCGGCCCTGGGCGGCTTCCTCCAGATCGGCGACGAGGGCATCGGCGTGGTCGTCCTGCGCGCCGGCCTGCACCGCCTGGGCTACGGCCTGCAACCCGGCTCCACCTATGACGAGGACACCGCCACCACCGTCCGCGCCTTCCAGCGCCACTGGCGTCAGAGCCGCGTCGACGGCGTCGCGGACGGCGAAACCCGCGCGACGCTAATGGGGGTCCTGCAACTGGCGACGGCGGAGAGCGTCACCGGAGTGCTGAACTAAAGGGTGGCCTCATCCTGCCTAGGGCCCAGAACCCGGCGGACAGTCACCATCCGTCGATTTCCGTCGATGCTGTAGAAGATGCGATAGCCGTTGATCGACCGCTTCCGAAAGCCAATGTGCTCGCTTTTCGGCCACCGATGCGGCGTCTCGCTGAGGTTCTCGAGAGCGTCGATGATCGAGATATACCGCGCGTGTGATCGCTGCCCGCTGCCTGGCTGTGTCAACCAGGCCTTCGCCGATTTCAGGTCGCCACGGGAACGCGCCGTAAACTCGACCTGAAACGGGTCACTCATTCGCTTTCGAGCAACATGGCCGCTTGAGCTTCGGCCCGTTCTTTACGAAGCCAGGCCAGTGCTTCATCGCCCGAGATGACACGCCCATTGGCGATATCGTCTTCGGCCTCTGCCAGCCGCTCACGCTCCCACGCCAACCGCGCTTCCCGGTTCTCGAAGACCATGAACTCTTCAGTTTGGGCTGGATGCGCCATTCCAACCTCATAGCAGACTTCCTGGCCGGTCGCACCTTGCCAGGTTGACCCCCCGCCCCTCCTGCCCCACAACCCGGCCCGTCAGACGGCCGGGCGGTCGCGGCGGGGGCTTGCCCCTGTCGAGGAAAGTCCGGGCTCCACGGTGAGAAGGCGGCGGGTAACGCCCGCCCGGGGCGACCCGAGGGATAGCGCCACAGAAAGCAAACCTCCGGACCTGCGGGACCGGTAAGGGTGAAAGGGTGGGGTAAGAGCCCACCGCGGGCCTGGCAACAGGAACGGCATGGCAAGCCCCGCCTGGAGCAAGACCGAATAGGGACGTCGCGCGCAGGGCAACCTGCGCAGGGTTCACCGCCCGAGACGTCCGGGTAGGTCGCGAGAACCGTCCAGCAATGGGCGGTCCAGAGGAATGATCGTCACCGGTCCTCGGATCGGGACAGAACCCGGCTTACAGGCCGTCTGACGCTTATCCCCCACAGCGACGAGCCATGACCGGATTGTCATGGTGTGTCAGGGCGATAGGACTTTGCGAGGGCATCGCAATATGCCTTAGTGGAGACTGTCGCTGGTCCCCCGGCGACCGGCGGCCCGACCTCCCCGATACCGCAAACTGTCGGGAATGTTGGGCCGCCACCCCCAATTTGCATCTCAGCGTGAACCGAGCAGGGCGCCCTTGTGCCGCCAGCCGCCCTCGGTGGTGCGCTCCAGCACGGCGTGGATGATGGTGTCGGCGGGGGTGGCGCGATAGGCGACCAGCACCGTCTCGTCATGGATTTCGGGCCGCCACAGCTGGACCGCCGGCCCCGTGTTGACCAGCCGCACCTCGGTCAGCGGGCATGACCGCATCGAGATCGGCCCGCTGGCACGTTGTTCCGGTCGTTGCGGCTGGAACGACGGTGTCTCCAGCAGGGCCACCTCCATGACCGCCAGACCCGATCCGTCGTGGGGCCGGTCGAACAGCTCCAGGGCCTGGGCCAAGACCGCGCAGTCCTCGTTGGAGGCCAAGGGCGCGGACGGGGCGACCGCGCCCGGTCGTGCCGCCGTGGTGCCACAGGCCGCCACGCCGAGCGCCAGCAGCAGGATCGATGCGAGGGTAAACTGTTTCATTCGGGGGCCTCCGACGCCGCCCCCTGCATATCAGATGCCACTGCCGTCGTCCTCGACCGGCGGCGGCGTCACCATCAGAAAGGCGCGGATCCAGGCGGTCAGCACGGCCCGGTCATTGGGCCGCGCCAGGGTGTCCAAGGCCTCGTCGGCCAAGGCCTCGGGGATGCGATGGCCGCGCCTCTGGCGCACCAGGGCGGCGGCGTATTCCGGCTGGAACTCGGGATGGCACTGGAACGACACCGCCGGCTCGCCCTCATGACGGTCCCAGGCCAGGGACGCATAGGGGGTAAAGGCGCTCGACGCGATGACCCGCGCATCGTCCGGCGGCACGATCACCTGGTCCTGGTGCGACACGGCGATGGTGATGGCCTTCGAGCGGGGAAACATCCACGGCTCGTCACTGTGAACCTCATAGCGATGCGACCCGACGCCCCAGCCGCGATCCGACTTCTCGACCCGACCGCCGAACGCCTGGGCCATGGCCTGGTGCCCGAAACAGATGCCGACCAGCCGCGTCCGGCCCCGCGCCGCCCGCAGCCAGTCCAGCAGCGGCCCGATCCACGGCAAATCGTCATAGACCCCGGCCGCCGAACCGGTGACGATCGCCCCCTGAAACGCGCCGGGGTCATCCGGCAACCGCCCCGCCTGGACGTCGAACCGCACCGTCGGCACCCCCTCACCCAGCAGGGCGCGGAACCGTGCCGGATAGTCGTCGAACGAGTCCGCCAGGTCGGCGGGCGGCTTTCCGGTCTCCAGGATGGCGATGGGTTTCAAGACGGGCTCCGGGGTCGATCCTCCTCTGCCGTTCCGCGGCGCATGAGGAAACCCCATCTGACGCGATGAAACCTCAGGTCTTCGTTAAGCCTGTCTGATGACCGGGCGTTGAGGCCTGATGGCGCACAGTCCAGCCATGGCCGACAGCTCCACCTTCATCGCCGCCCGTACCGGACCGGACCGCAGAGACGACTCGCGCCCGAACTTCCGAAAGGCCCGTCGAACCGACGAACGGATCGTCCTGCTGGGCCAGCCCATCGACCTGGTGAAGCCCGAGGAGGTGCTGCATCACATGCAGCGCTGGATCCTGGAAAAGAAGAAGGCCATCGTCGCCAACCACAATCTGAACAGCCTGGCCTTGATGCGCCGCGTGCCGGAAATGCGCGCCTTCTACGAGCGGGCCGACCTGATCGAGCTGGACTCCACCCCCCTTGTGCATTTCGCCCGCGCCCTGGGCCTGAACAGCCGGCCCTTCCACCGCTGCACCTATCTGGACTGGCGCGATCATTTCTGGAGCCTGGTCAACCGCAACGGCTGGCGCGTCATGTATGTCGGCGGTGCCGCAGATGTCGTCGAGGTGGCCCGCGACCGCCTGCTGGCCCGCTATCCCCGCGCGCGTATCTCGGTCCGCGACGGCTTCTTCGACATGACGCCGGGCTCGGACGGCAATCAGGACGTGCTGGACCAGGCCGCCCTGTTCCAGCCCCACATCCTGTTCGTCGGCATGGGCATGCCGCGCCAGGAACTGTGGATCCACCAGAACCTCGACGCCCTGCCCGATTGCGTCATCTTCTCCGTCGGCGCCGCCTTCGACTACGAGGCCGGTGCCCAGAAGGCCGCCCCGCGCTGGATGGGCCGGATGGGCATCGAATGGCTCTACCGCGTCACCGCCGACCCCAAACGCCTGTTCCGCCGCTACTTCATCGAGCCCTGGAGCCTGATGGACCTGATCGTCGCGGATGTGGCGACGGC
This sequence comes from Brevundimonas sp. NIBR10, assembly GCF_027912515.1. Classification (NCBI taxonomy): domain Bacteria; kingdom Pseudomonadati; phylum Pseudomonadota; class Alphaproteobacteria; order Caulobacterales; family Caulobacteraceae; genus Brevundimonas; species Brevundimonas sp. NIBR10. The sequence goes on along the minus strand of NZ_CP115464.1, from coordinate 1,612,190 downwards.
GGCGAGGCGGCGGCTGGCGTGCGGCTGACGGGCGGCGCCCCTAGAGATACCAGTCGTGCCCCCGCGCCGAGGCGGAACCACCGTCGGCCAGGAACAGCCACACATCGTCCGACATCGCGGCCTGCCCGTCCCATGAGCGATCCTCCGATTCCGGCAGCGTCTCCGGCACTGCCGGCTTGACCTCCGGTTCGAGCCCCCCCGCTCCGGCGCTCCAGCGAATGTCCGACGCGACCAGGGTCGTCCCCGCCAGCTGGATCAGCATGTCGTTGGTCCCGTTGCCGCCCAGATCCACGAACAGGAAGCTGGAACCGTTCAGGTAGGCGATACCGTATGAGTCCTGACTGCCTGTGCGAACCGCGGTCAGATCCAACCGATCCTGTCCGGAGACAAGGCCGAAAATCGTGTCTGCGGCCGCGACACCGGAGTCAGAAGCGTTGGAATAGACGAACGTATCGGCACCGCCCTCACCGAACAGGACATCGGCTCCCCCACCGCCGGTGATCGTATCATTCCCGGCCCCGCCCTGTATCGGATCAGCGCGATTTGAACCGACCAGGATGTCTGCGCCGCTCGATCCAATCAAATAGACGCCATGACCGGCGCCGTAGAGGATATCCTGGCCGTTGATCGCCCGGCCCGCCGCTGTGATCAGCATGCTACCCGTGGCCGTCTCGGCGAAGACGAAGCTGGACCCGTTGTCTGCCCGGATGATGCTGATCGAACTTGTCCCCAGGCGCGACAGATCGATGGTATCGATGCCGGTCTGGAAGTCGAACAGATTGTCTGCGGTGCCGGCCACCGATTCCGCTGCCGAGAAATAGTAGAACCGGTCCGAACCCACACCGCCGCCCAGGGCGTCGGCTCCACCGCCGCCGAATATGGCGTCGCTGCCTGCGCCGCCGACCAACGTTTCCGCGCGCGTCGATCCTACCATTGATACCGACCCTCCGGTTCGTTGTACGATGTCGCTGCCCTGGATGACGGTGTTCACAACGATGGTGATCTGACCCGCGCCGGCGCTCGCCTGAACATAGGTTTGGCCGGTCTCGGTGCGAGCGACCGATAGGGTGTCCGGGGCAATCGCGCTGAGATCCAGCCGATCCAGCCCGGTCTGGAAGTCTGTGATGACGTCAATGGCGGGTTGCAGGTCCGAAGCCAGGAAGATGAACTGATCAACATTCCCGCCACCGGTCAGGATGTCGGCCCCATCTCCACCGGTCAGGCGATCATCACCATTGTCTCCGACAAGGACGTCATTGCCGCGACCTCCGACCAGAGAGTCATTGCGATAACTGCCGGACATGGAATCCGGCCCGTCACTTCCGAAAATGTAGACGCCGACCGTTCCGAAGTAGGTGAGGTCCCCTGCGTTGACGGCCCCCTGGACGAACAGCTGAAACGCGCCGTTGGCCGTTTCGGCGAAGACCACGCTGTTGCCCCCGACCAGCCGCCCTATGCTCAGCGATGTCGCATTCAGCGCAGTCAGGTCGATGGTGTCGGTACCGGTGACGAAATCGGTGATCGTGTCCTGGCGCAAGGCTGTGGACTCGGACGCAGAGAAGTATCGGAACACATCCGCCCCGCCCCCACCGGTCAGGGTGTCGGCACCGACGCCGCCGGCAAGAATGTTTGCCCCGGCCGTTCCGATAAGGACATCGTCGAAAGCCCCGCCGATGACGCCTTCGATCGACACCAGGGCGTCTCTGCCATCGGTACCCATGTCATAGACGCCGCCGACGTTGAGGTCGAACCGCAAGGCCGAGGTCGCACCGCTGTAGTCCGCCACATCCACGCCCGAGCCGCCGTCCAGGATGTCGTCACCCCCGTTGCCGCGCAGGGTGTCGTCGCCATCCATGCCGCGCAGGATATTCGCCCCGTCGTCGCCGGTGAAACGATCGTTGTACCGGGTGCCGGAGAGCCCTTCGATGGAACTCAACTGGTCCCGACCCATGTTGGTATTCTGGGCCGTCGTGATGCGCAGATCGACGATGGCGTTTATGAAAAGGCCATCGGTCTGGAAGTCCGCGATGTCAAAACCGTCACCGCCATTCAGCACGTCGTCTCCGACGTCGCCCGCCAGGATGTCGTCGCCGCCGGCCCCGAACAGGATATCGCCGTCGCCACCGCCGGCCAGACGGTTCGCTCCGGCATCGCCGATGATGGTGTCAGAGAGTGCGCTGCCCACCGCGTTTTCGACCGACGTCAGCCGGCCGACGTTGGCGCCGTTAGGCTGAGACAGGCGAACTGTCCCGGCACCGAGATCGGCGATCACCTGACCGGCGTAGTTCAGCCTGACGGTATCCGTCCCTGCGCCGCCATCGAGATCACCACCCAGCATCGTGACGAAGTCGTCGCCGTCCTCACCGAAGACCGTCCCCATGGCCAGCATCGTGTCGTTGCCGGCTCCACCATAGACAAGGGAGTCGCGTTGAACATTGATCGTATCGTCGCCGTTGTCGCCATAAATCTGGCCGCTGCCGACAATGTTGTCGTTGCCGGCACCGCCGCGCATCTCATTGTTGAGGGAGTTTGTCGAAGCGCTGACGGTGGTGGTCAGCACATCGTCGCCGTCACCGCCGAAAATCCGGCTGTTGCGCGCTGTGACTGCGATCGCGTCATTGCCGCCACCGCCGTCGAAATACGCCCCCGAAATCTGGCCCTCGCCATAGTAGGAGGTGCGGATACTGTTGGCATTGTCGTCGCCCTGGATGCTGATTGCCCCCGCGGGCCCGGTGCTGCTGTATGGGCCCCACAGATCGATGTGCTCGATCCCGATAGCGCTGACCGTGCCGTAGGTCACTGCACCACCGACAAGCCTCAGATCCACTGCGGTCGAAAGGGCGACGTTGAGCTGGAAGGTGTCTGCACCGTCGCCGCCATCGATCGTCGTCGGCAGGACCCCGGGCGTGAATGCCCCCACCTGAAAGACGTCGGCACCGGCTTCGCCAAACACGCTGTCGGCTCGTCCGACCTCGATGACATCGTTCCCGTCGCCGCCGTACAGCGCGTCCGCCCCCAGGCCGGAGGTCAGCGAGTCGGCACCGGCTCCTGCGCGTATCTCGATAGGGGTCGCCAGATTGGTCAGATAGAAGAAGTCGTTCAGACCGGAGCCCTGAATGACCTCAATGCCAGTAACATTGGCGACGTTCACGGGAGTGAACAGACCGCTTGTGGCGACCGTCAGACCGCTGGGCGAGCCGGCAATCGACCGAACCACATAGCCGACAGCGGTGCCGCCCACCTGCGTACCGTTCGCGAGGATAAGCGTATCGCGCCCGGCGCCGCCGTCGATGTTGCTGAGCCCGGTCCCCAGTAACGTCGCGGGATTATTGTTGCCCGGCCAAAGGCTATAGACGGTGATGACGTCGTCGCCGTCCTCGCCAAAAACGATATCGTTGTTCGATCCCGCGTCGATCCGATCCGCGCCGGCACCCGCCCGGATCGTATCATCTCCGGCCAGGCCGATGATGACGTCGTCCTCGAGACCTCCGAGAAGCGTGTCCGCGCCACTTGTTCCCGTGATGGTGGGCATGAGCCTGCTTCCCTGATTTTGGTCGAGGCTAGCGCTTCCCTTTGGAGTTGCACAGAGAGCTCAAGGCGATTTGCAAGCATGACGGCCGAAACGGCACCGCCTGTCCGCTTGCTCGGTGTGCGTCAGGCCGCCTGCGAGTGCGGGTGCGTCTCCGCGCCATCCTCTCCCGCCCCCATCGCCGCCTCGATCGCGGCGAACAGGGTGGCCAGGGTGATGGGTTTGGCCAGGTGGCCGTCGGCGCCCGCCTCCTTGCCCGCCGCGACGTGTTCGGCCAGGGCATTGGCGGTCAGCATGACGATCGGGGTGCGTGCCCGACCCGTCCCGGCCTCCAGCGTGCGGATGGCGCGGGTCGCGGTCAGGCCGTCCATCACCGGCATCTGCATGTCCATCAGCACCAGGTCGAAGGGCTCGCTGGTGAACCGGTCCAGTGCCTGTTGACCGTCCTCGACCATGGTCAGTTCGACACCGCTGTCGCCCAGCATGATCTCGACCACCTTGCGGTTGGCGGGATGGTCGTCGGCCAGCAGGACGCGCAGGCCCCGCGCGTCGGTCTCGGCGGCGTCGGCCTCCTCGGCCAGGGCCATTTCGGGCGCGGGATCCAGCGGCAGGTCGAACCAGAAGCTGGCCCCCTCGCCCGGCCGGCTGCGGCAATCCATCGATCCGCCCATCAGTTCGGCGAGGTCTCGCGAGATGGCCAGGCCCAGGCCCGTGCCGCCGAACCGGCGCGTGATCGATCCGTCCGCTTGCTGGAAGCGGGTAAAGATGCGGGCCTTCTGGGCATCGTCGAAGCCTACGCCCGTATCGGTGACCGTGAACCGCATCCGGCCGTCGCCGGTCGGAGCGCCCTCGATCCGGACCGATCCCGCGTCTGTGAACTTCAGGGCGTTGGAGGTCAGGTTGGTCAGAATCTGGCGGAACCGCACCGGGTCCCCGATCACCGCGATGTCCAGGGTGGGATCCAGATTGATAGACAGATCGACACCCTTCTCGGTGGCCTTTGGCCCCCACAGCATCCCGATACTGCGCACCGCCTCGCCCAGATGGAAGGCGATCGGCTCGATCGTGACCTGGCCGGACTCGATGCGCGCCGTGTCCAGGATGTCGGACAACAGCCGCTCCAGCGTGATCCCCGATGATCGGATCACCCCGACCATCTCCTGCTCGCGCGGCGGCAGGACCGACCGGGTCAGGGTATCGGCCATGGCCACGATGCCGTTCAGCGGCGTGCGGATCTCGTGGCTCATATTGGCCAGGAATTCGCTTTTGGACCGGTTGGCCAGGTCCGCCCGGCGACGCGCGGCGCGCAGGTGACCCGACAGCCGGAACTGCCAGACCATGGCCCCGCTGACGAACAGGAAGAAGACGATGCCGATGCCGAACATCCAGTTCTGGGACCGGATGACGTCGCGTTGCAGGGTGGCGTTGGCGCGCACGGTCTCCAGCTGGGCGCGGCGCTCATCCAGTTTTTCCTGCATGTCGCCCGTCACCTGACGAATGCCGGCGCTGAACCTCTGGGCGATCCGCTCGGCGTCGGCGCGGTCATAGGCGCGCAGGATCCGGTAAGCCTCGGCGGACTGTCCCCGGGCGAACAGAATTTCGGCCTCGACCAGAGGCAGCTTCGACGCACCGTCCTCACGGAACGCGCCCGAGGCCTCGCGCCGACGGATCTCGTTCAGGTCGGCCTGGGCCTCACCCACCTGACCCGTGCGGGCATAGGCGATGGCCCGCATCGGCAGCAGGCTGCCGGCCAGAAAGGCCGCGTCGCCCAGGTCGTGGCCGTAGGGCTCCAGACAGTCCAGCACGCCGCGTGCGTCGTCACCGGCCTGGGCCACCATGGCGCACAGATTGGCGTCATAGGTCGACAGGCTAGCCAGACTGGCCCGCTCGGACAGCCTGTGGTGCGAGGCATAGAACTGATGCGCCAGGTCGGCGTCGCCCAGCTGGGCCGCCAGCTTCGCCAGATTGTACAGGCTGTCGAAATCGGGGCGCGGATAGGCCGGGTCGGCAAAATCGATCTCGAACCGGCCGAAGGCGGTGGCGGCCCCGTCGAAGTCGTTGAGATCCATCAGCCCCATCCCGACCATCTCCCACACCCCGGCATGGGCCGTGGCGGCGTACCGGTCGCCCTCGGGGATCAGGGTGTCGACGTCGCCCAGCATCTTCAGCGCCTCGCCGATCCGGTCTTCGTCGATCAGGGACAGGGCGTGGAGGCGCGTCGCATGGGCCCGGGTGAACCAGTCGCGCTCGGATGTCGCCAGGACCGCCATCTGACCTGCCGCCGTCGCGTCCCCCTGGTCATAGCGGATGGCCAGATTGTTGAGGTGCGCGATCATCACATAGCGGCCGTCGTCCAGCCGCCGCGCCGCCGCCTCCAGCCGCCTGTTCCACAGGATCGCATTGTCGAAATCCCCCTGGTTCAGGAAGATCCAGGCCACGTGATACAGCCGGTTCAGCCCCTCGCGATCGTCGCGCGTCATCGCTGCGTCACCGAAGGCGACCAACTGCGCGAAATCGGTCGCGCCCGCGCGTCGTTCCACAGCCGCCGCCAGCTCGCGCGGGGATCGCTGCGGAGCGGAGGCCCAGACAGGACCGCCGATCAAAACGCCCAGCAGAAGAGCGACAAGGACAAGACTGAATCTGGGCATCGAAAATCCGGCTACCGGACAGCCATGACACAGGTTTATTGAACAAGGCTTAGCGGTATCCGCTTTCGTGCTGCGGTGCCGAAGGGCTTGGCGCGGGCGCCTGGTGTGTCATGGTGGGCGAATGCCGACGATAACCCTGCCCGCCCGCCCCGACCCGCTCCAGATCGACCCGGCGACCACGGCGGTGATCGTCATCGACATGCAGAACGCCTATGCCTCGCCGGGCGGCTATCTGGATCTGGCGGGTTTCGACATCTCGGGCGCGGCCCGGGTGATCGCCAACACCAGGGGGGTGCTGGAGGTCGCGCGATCGGCCGGCGTCCAGGTGATCTATTTCCAGAACGGCTGGGACCTCGACTATGTCGAGGCGGGCGGCCCCGGATCGCCGAACTGGCACAAGTCCAATGCGCTCAAGACCATGCGCGCCCGCCCCGAACTGCACGGCACCCTGCTGGCGCGTGGCACCTGGGACTACGAACTGGTCGATGAATTGAAGCCTCAGCCCGGCGATATCTGCCTGCACAAGAGCCGCTACAGCGCCTTCTTCAACTCCCAGCTCGACAGCGTGCTGCGCTCGCGCGGCATCCGCACCCTGGTGTTCGTCGGCATCGCCACCAACGTCTGCGTGGAATCGACCCTGAGGGACGGCTTCTTCCTGGAATATTTCGGTGTCGTGCTGGAGGACGCCACCCATCAGGCCGGGCCCGCGTTCGTGCAACAGGCCGCGATCTACAACATCGAGAAATTCTTCGGCTGGGTCTCCAGCGTCGCCGACTTCAAGGGCGTCGTCGGCCAGATCGCGCCCCACTCACAGGAGACCTGACCATGCCCAAGATCGTCATCACCCCGCCCGGAACCCAGACCCCGATCGCCCCCTTCTCGCCCGGCACCCTGGCCGACGGCGTGATCTATGTGTCCGGCACCCTGGCCTTCGACAAGGACAACAATGTCGCCTGCGTCGGCGACGCGGAAGGCCAGACCCGCATCGTGCTGGAGACCATCAAGTCGGTGATCGAGACCGCGGGTGGGACCATGGACGACGTCACCATGAACCACATCTTCCTGTCCGACTGGGCCCACTACGCCGCGCTGAACAAGGTCTATGCCGAGTATTTCCCCGGCGACAAACCGGCCCGGTTCTGCATCCAGTGCGGCCTGGTCAAGCCCGACTTCCTCGTCGAGATCGCCACCATCGCCCACATCGGCAAACGCGTCTGACCTTGCGCAGCGGAACCGCCGATGGCCTGTTCTGGGAGGTCCACGACGCCCCGACGGGTGCGCCCAGCGTCGTCCTGTCCGCCGGCCTCGGTGGTTCGGCCGCCTTCTGGTCGCCCCAGATGCAGGCCCTGACCGAGCGGTTCCGCGTCATCCTCTACGACCATCGCGGCACCAGCCGCAGTGACCGCAGCCTCAAGCCCGATCACACCGTTGCCGCGATGGCCGAGGATATAGTCACCGTCCTTGACGCCACCGACACGCCGCGGGCCCACCTCGTCGGCCACGCAGCGGGCGGCAACGCCGGGCTGCAGTTAGCGCTCGACCACCCCGAGCGGCTCGATCGCCTCGTCGTCGTCAACGGCTGGTCACGGCCGGATCCCCACGTCGCCCGCTGCTTCGCCGCCCGCACCCACCTGCTCGAAGCCTTCGGTCCCGCCGCCTATGTGGAGGCGCAGGCGTTGTTCCTCTATCCGCCCGACTGGATCAGCCAGAACGATGCGGCGCTGAGGATCAGCGACGCCCACCATGTCGAAAACTTCCCACATCCCGACGTCATGCTGGCCCGGATCGGCACCCTGCTGGCCTTCGACATCGACGACCGGCTGTCAGAAATCGTCCACCCCGTCCTGGTCTCGGCCTCCGCCGACGACATGCTGATCCCACCCCGCCTGTCGCGCCGCCTGGCCGAGGGCCTGCCCAACGCGACGCTCGATGTCGTCCGTTACGGCGGTCACGCCTTTACGGCGACGGTTCCGGATGTCTTCAATGCCCGTCTGATCGCCTTCCTCCTCGGCGACGCGTGAAAGGTCACTCCATGGAAGTCGGCGTCTTCATCCCGATCAACAACAACGGCTGGCTGATCTCGGAGACCTCGCCCCAGTACATGCCGTCGTTCGAGCTCAACAAGAAGGTGGTCCAGGCCGCCGATCGCTACGGCCTCGACTTCGCCCTGTCGATGATCAAGCTGCGCGGCTTCGGCGGCAAGACCGATTTCTGGGAGCACGGCCTCGAAAGCTTCACCCTGATGGCGGGCCTGGCCGCCGTCACCGAGCGGATCAAGATCTTCGCCACCGCCGCCACCCTGACCATGCCGCCCGCCATCGTCGCCCGGATGGCCGCGACCATCGATTCTATCGCGCCGGGCCGGTTCGGCATCAACCTGGTCACCGGCTGGGCCGAGGCGGAATACAGCCAGATGGGCCTGTGGCCCGGCGACAGCCACTACAAGGACCGCTACAAATACCTGGCTGAATACGCGCAAATCCTGCGCGACCTGTTCGACACCGGGGTTTCGAACTTCAAGGGCGACTATTTCACCATGACCGACTGTCGCGTCAGCCCCAGGGCGACCGACACCAAGCTGATCTGCGCCGGCTCGTCGGGCGAAGGCCTGGCCTTCACCGCCCAGTACGCCGACTATTCCTTCGCGCTCGGCATGGGAACCAACACCCCGACCGCCTTCGCCAGCGTCAGCCAGCGATTGATGGACGCCAAGGCCAAGACCGGTCGCGACGTCGCCGCCTACATCCTGTTCATGGTCATCGCCGACGACACCGACGAGGCCGCCATGGCCAAGTGGGAACTCTATTGCGACGGCGTCGACAAGGAGGCCGTGAAATGGCTGGTCGGCCAGGCCGCCGCCAACACCGGTGAGGACACCAACACCAAACAGCTCGCGGCCGAGAAGGCGGCGGTGAACCTGAACATGGGCACCCTGGTCGGCTCCTACGCCTCCATCGCCCGCATGCTGGACGAGGTGGCGACGGTGCCGGGCACGGCGGGCGTCCTCCTCACCTTCGACGACTTCGAAAAGGGCATTGAGGACTTCGGCCAGAAGATCCAGCCGCTTATGGAATGCCGGAAGAGATGAGTCTGTGCTGAAGGTCTATTGCGATTTCAACGACGTGACAGACGACAACCGATACTGGGGCCTCAGGTATCGTGGGCGGCCGCTGGAGGCATCGGTTGCCGATCTCGGTTTGAAAAATCTGGATCGTGTGACCCTGTTCGATGACGCCTATCAGTTTGAAGTCGATGCGGAGTTGTTTTTCGATCAGACCCACGCATGTTTTTTGGGCAGCCAGCTGTGCGCCCGCCCTGACTGGTCGACTCGCCGAGACACGCCGTTTTCAAATGACTGGCGATACGATCTGCAAGTCCGCGTCGATGACCTGTCCAGCAATCAGACCCGCGCGCTCTTGGCGCTTCACCTCGCCGGAATGCACGCCAACTCGCCACCAGATCATGTGCGAGCCCTCGACCTGACGGGCCTACAGGCCACGAATGTCACCGTCGTGACCGCGTGGCGCGGCGACAACATCGCGGGCATCGGAGCGCTAAAGGATCACGGCGACGGGACCGGCGAGTTGAAATCGATGCGCACCCACCCTGACCATTTGCGAACCGGAGTAGCAGCCCATCTGTTAGCCTATATCGTCGCAGATGCGCGTGTTCGGGGCTACCGCCGCCTCAGCCTCGAGACCGGCTCCGGCCCCGCCTTCGACCCCGCCCTGATGCTGTATCGCCGTCGCGGCTTCACCGACGGCGAGGCCTTCAGCGACTACGAACGCAGCGCCTTCAACCAGTTCCTGCATCTGGATTTGTAAGGCCTCATCGGCCCCACGGGTGATGCACGCCGGGCAAAACCCCTATATGACGCCGGTTCGCCCGCGCCCGCCTCCCCGAAGAAGACCCGCCATGACCACGCTGAAACAGATCCGTTCGACCTTCCTCGACTATTTCGCGGCCGATGGACACACCAAGGTCCACTCGGCCCCCCTGGTGCCCCAGAACGATCCGACGCTGATGTTCGTCAATGCGGGCATGGTGCCGTTCAAGGACTATTTCACCGGCGCGGCCACACCCCCCTATCCGCGCGCCACCAGTTCCCAGAAATGCGTCCGCGCGGGCGGCAAGCACAACGACCTCGACAACGTCGGCTATACGGCCCGCCACCTGACCTTCTTCGAGATGCTGGGGAATTTCTCCTTCGGCGACTATTTCAAGGAACACGCGATCGACCGCGCGTGGAACCTCGTCACCAAGGACTACGGCCTCGACCCGAAACGCCTGCTGGTTACCGTCTATATCGACGACGATGAGGCTGCCGCGATCTGGAAGAAGGTCACCGGCTTTTCCGACGACAAGATCATCCGCATCGCGGGCTCGGACAATTTCTGGGCCATGGGCGACAACGGCCCCTGCGGGCCCTGCACCGAGATCTTCTGGGACTACGGCGACCACGTCCCCGGCGGTCCTCCCGGCAGCCCGGACGAGGACGGCGACCGCTATGTGGAGATCTGGAACAACGTCTTCATGCAGTTCGAGAAGGAAAACGACGAGATCGTTCGCAAACTCCCCAAGCCCTCGGTCGACACCGGCATGGGGCTGGAGCGGATGACCAGCGTGCTCCAGGGCAAGAACTCGGTCTTCGACACCGACCTGTTCCAGACCCTGATCGCCGCCTCCGAAGACGCCACCTCGACCAAGGCCGAAGGGGATCGCGCCGCCAGCCACCGCGTCATCGCCGACCACCTGCGCTCATCGTCCTTCCTGATCGCCGACGGCGTGACCCCGTCGAACGAGGGGCGCGGCTATGTCCTGCGCCGGATCATGCGGCGCGCCATGCGTCACGCCCACCTGCTGGGCGCCGCCGATCCCCTGATGCACCGCCTGGTCCCGACGCTCGTCGATCAGATGGGCGAGGCCTTCCCCGAACTGGCCCGCGCCCAGGCGAGCATCGAGGACACGCTGAAGCAGGAGGAGATCCGATTCCGAACGACGCTGGGTCGCGGCATGGGCCTGCTGGACGAGGCCACGGCCTCGCTGTCCGAGGGCGGCGTGATCCCGGGCCGGACGGCCTTCACCCTGCATGACACCTACGGCTTCCCCCTGGACCTCACCCAGGACGAGGCGCGCCGTCGTGGCTTCACCGTCGATACCGAGGCCTTCGACGCGGCCATGGAAGAGCAGAAGACCCGCGGCAAGGCCAACTGGAAGGGCTCGGGCCAGACGGCCTCGGCCGGCGAATGGCTGTCCCTGCGCGACCGCCTGGGGCCGACCGTCTTTACCGGCTATGACGCCGTCGAGGGCTCGGGCGAGGTCCTGGCCATCGTGGCCGACGGCGCCTCCGTCGATCAGCTCGAACCCGGCCAGACCGCCGAGGTCCTGTTCGACCAGACCCCCTTCTACGGCGAAGGCGGCGGCCAGGTCGGCGACCGGGGCGAGATCGAATGGACGGACGCCTCGGGCCAGCAGGGCGCGGGCACGGTGCTCGACGTTCTGAAGCACGCCGGCGGCGACCTCTATGCCCACAAGGTCGAGATCACGTCCGGAACCCTGACCATCGGGGCTCGCGTCCAGCTGCGCGCCACGGCGGATGCTCGCCTGACCACCCGCGCCAACCACTCGGCGGCCCACCTGCTGCACAAGGCCCTGAGCAATGTGCTCGGTGCCCACGTCGCCCAGAAGGGCCAGATGGTCGACGCCGCGCGGATGCGGTTCGACTTCAGCCACAACGCGCCGCTGACCGAGGCCGAGATCGCCGCCCTGGAGGACGAGGTCAACGCCGTCATCCGCCAGAACCTGCCCGCCGAAACGAAGCTGATGAAGCCCGACGAAGCCATCGAGGCCGGCGCCGTCGCCCTGTTCGGCGAGAAATACGGCGACGAGGTCCGCGTCCTGACGCTCGGCCGGTCGCTGACCGATGCGGCCAAACCCTATTCGGTCGAACTGTGCGGCGGCACCCATGTCGCTCGCACCGGCGACATCGCCCTGTTCAAGATCGTGTCGGAGACCGGCATCGCTGCCGGCATCCGCCGCATCGAAGCGCTGACCGGAGAGGCCGCCCGCCAGTATCTGGAAGCCCAGGCCGGGGTCGCCCGTCGTCTGGCCCAGGGCTTCAAGGTCCAGCCTTCGGATGTCCCCGCCCGCGTCGAGGCCCTGACCGCCGAACGCCGCGTCCTGGAAAAACAGGTCGCCGACCTGAAGAAGCAACTCGCGCTCGGCGGCGGTTCGTCCGCCTCCGCCGCCCCGGAAGAGATCAACGGCGTCAAGCTGATCGCCCGCATCCTGGACGGCGTCGACGGCAAGGGCCTGCGCGGTGTGGCCGAGGACTTCAGGAAACAGGTCGGCTCCGGCGTCGTCGCCCTGATCGGCGTGACGGACGGCAAGGCGGCGGTCACCGTCGCCGCAACCAGCGATGTCACCGATCGTGTGAACTCCGCCGACCTCGCCCGCGCCGCCGTGCTCGCCATGGGCGGCCAGGGCGCCGGCGGCAAGGCCGACTTCGCCCAAGGCGGTGCCCCCAACGGCTCGAAGGCCGAGGCCGGTCTGGCGGCCGTGCGCGCAGCCCTCGCGGGCTGACCTTTCGGGCCAGAGAGTTACCTCTCCTCCCCCGTCGCGAAGCGATGGGGCTGCGGGCGGCTCGTATACGAGCCGTCCTCAGGCGCGGCCCTCCTTCAGGGCCGTGACGGAGGGGGCGTCGGGGTCTGGCCGATCAGCGGTCGTCTTCCCCCGTCCTTCACGGGGGTGGAGGAAGGCTCGCATGCGAGCCTACGACGGGTCCGTCGATCGCGCAGCGATCCAGGACCGATGGGGGAAGTCTTGCTTCTTCGCCTACTTCACACGGCCCCCATCGACCCTGGTCTCGCTTCGCTCGACTGCGGCCCACTTCCCCCGCTACGCGGGAGAAGAAGAAAGTCGGCTCGTCCAGCGCCTCCAACTTGCGAACCTCGCCCGCTCCAACCCCTTGCCCCATCTGGGGATGCGACCGTTTCTGACGCTGGGCTGCACCGATCTACGCGCCCAGGTCCCCGGATCGGCTATGCTGTATCTGTCCCGTTGCGGAGGGGAAGGCGTCCTGGGCCCAGGACCCGGACGTCGCGGCGGGAGCGATCGAGCGGGTGTACCGTGTCGTTCAAGGGTGACGGACCCTGGCCCGGCGATGACCTGGAGCCTGTGGAGAGCGAACCGGCGGCGATGCGGCTGTCCACGGCGAAACCGTGGAGCCCGGAGGGCCCTGAACCCTCCGCCCGCCTCGGGCTTCGTTTCGACCGGGTCTAAACGGCGAAAAGCGCAGGGGATTGAAGACCCCCGGCAGGCTGTACGAAACCCTCCCCGAAATGCTCGAGCGAACCGGTCGCGGCGGAGCCTCGGCGTGAGCCGAAAACATCATCAGCCCCTACGGCGAAAGCACGGGGCATCCACACGGTTCCGGGCGATCGCCCAGGCTCCGCCCGCTTCCCCATCACTTCAGCGCATCGGCGCGTGAGGGCGAAGAGGCGCGTGTGATGGGGTGACTGGTGGCTGGTGATTTGTGGCTGCTGGATCCGGCAGGGCGCCCGCTAGTCGTCAGCGTCACGGCTTCGAAGATGCGACAACCACCAGCCACCAATCACAAACCACCCATTCACCACTCCCCATTGACGCCGCTCCTGCGATCCCGCCCCATGCATGCCTTCATCCGAGGGGTCACATGTCCAAATTCGTCGCCGGTCTCGCCGCCCTCCTGCTGACTTCGGTCGCCCTGCCCGCCTCGGCCCAGATCTCGCCCACCACGGCTGCGGCGACGCCGGTGCCCGACCCGGCACTGGCGGCCCTGCTCGACGATTACGAGGCCTTCCTCAAGGCCAACGACCCCATCTCGGCCGGGTTCGAGGGCGATCAGGCGGCCAAGTCGAAACTGCCGGACCTGTCTCGAACGGCCGAACTGGCCCGCAAGGCCCCGCTCGAGGCCTTCCTCGCCCGCGCCGAGGCCATCCCCACGACGGGCCTGTCGTCAGAGGACCGGCTGAACCGCGACTTCCTCGCCTGGGTGCTGAAACGGTCGATCGAGGCGATCCAGTTCGACGACCGGCGCCTGGCCTTCGACTCCGAGGGTGGGGTCGGCCAGACCGCCGCCTATGTCGCCTCGGGTACCCGGATCACCACGCGGGCCGACGCCGACGCCTGGATCGCCCGGCTGGAAGGGTTCGCCAAGCTCTATGACGACGGCCTGGCCAATGCCCGGCGGGGCCTCGAGACCGGCTTCACCCAGCCGAAATCCGTGGTCGAAAGCGTGCTCGTCACCCTCGGCAACGAGGTCGCCTACACGGCCGAGACCGAGCCGCTGATGAAGCCGTTCGCGACCCTGCCCGCGACCATCCCGGCCGAAGACCAGGCCGCCTATCGCACCCGCGCCGCCGCCATCGTCGCCGACCGGATCGTGCCGCGCCGCCAAGCCTGGCTGGCCTTCGTCCGCGACGACTATCTGCCCGCCTCAACCGATGTCGTCGGCATCGGCTCGCGGCCCGGCGGCAAGGCCTACTACGCCTTCCAGGCCCGATCCTACACGACCACCGACCTGACCCCGGATCAGATCCACCAGATCGGCCTGGACGAGGTCGCCCGCATCCGGGCCCGGATGGATGTCGAGATGCGCGCCGCCGGCTGGACCGGCGACTTCGCCGGCTTCCTCGCCCATCTGCGCACCGACCCGTCCTTCTACGCCACCTCGCGCGAGGACATGATCGAGAAGGCCTCGGAGATGGCCAAGCGCGCCGACGGCGGCCTGCCGGCCCTGTTCCGCACCCTGCCGCGCCTGACCTACAACGTCCGCCCCGTGCCGCTGGACATCGAGGCCACCTATACCACCGGCCGCTACAACGGCGGGTCGCTGGCCGAGGGCGTACCGGGCGGCTACATCGTCAATACCGGCAAGCTGGACCAGCGTCCGCTCTATGAACTGCCCGCCCTGACCCTGCACGAGGCGGTGCCCGGCCATCACCTCCAGATCGCCCTGCAACAGGAGGCCGCTGCCGGTCCCTATTTCCGCCGCAACGTCGACGTCACCGCCTTCACCGAGGGCTGGGGCCTGTATTCCGAATTCCTCGGCGAGGAGATGGGCTTCTATCGCACGCCCGAGGAGCGCTTCGGCCGCCTGTCCTACGAGATGTGGCGGGCCTGTCGCCTGGTCGCCGACACCGGGATGCACTGGATGGGCTGGAGCGTCGAACGGGCCCGCGCCTGTTTCACCGCCAACTCGGCGCTGGCCCCCCACAACATCGAGACCGAACTGCAGCGCTACATCGGCTGGCCGGGTCAGGCCCTGGCCTACAAGATCGGCGAGATCCGGCTGCGGGCCATCCGGACGCGGGCGGAAGGTGCGCTCGGCGATCGCTTCAACGTGCGCGATTTCCACGATGCGCTTCTGGTCGACGGCCCCCTGCCGCTCGACCTGCTGGATGCCCGCATGGACGCCTGGATCACGGCCCAGTCCGCGAAATAGAGGAGGCTATTTCGGATCGGGCAGATCGACCCCGGCCAGTTTCCAGAAGAAGACCGAATGCCGCCTGAGCAGCAGGTCGAGCTTCTGATCCGGTTGGTCCGGATCGCTGAGCGTCACCGCAAAAGTGTCGAGATCGCGGTAGCTGTAGCTCCTGCGGATATCGTTCCCGGCGGTGTCGGCCGTCGGAGCGGCCTCCCCCACAGCATCGGCGGCGCGGGGCTCGCGGGCCTCGACCACCATGGCGGCGACGGCCTTGGGCGTCACCAATGTATCGACCGCGCTAGAGATCAGGCTGGGGGCCAGCAGCATGCCCAGACCGCCCAGCGCGGACCCCCGATCGCCCAGATCCCGGCGCATCTCGGCGACCAGACGGGCGTTCATCTCGTCCTTCATCGACTGACGCAGGGCCGGGAAATCGACCTTGCGCTCCAGCGCCGCCTCATCTCCCGCCTTGGCCGCCTCGACCAGCCCCCGCACGGCCAGCAGGGGCGAGGCGAAATAGGCGATCAGAAAGGCACCGACGACGGCGACGACGATGGCGATGACGGACTTGCGGTTCATGAATACTCCTACACGCACCAACGCGGCCAAGCTTGGGCGGTTGCGATCAGGGCCGCGACGGGTTCTCGTCCGGCAACCCGACATGCACCAGCTTCCACTCGTACGGCCCACGCCGCTCGAACGTGAATATGGTGCGGGCCCCGCCGTCGTTCGTCACCGCCAGCCGGGTCCGGTTGACGGACCAGTAGATCGGCGTAGGCCATTTCGCGTCGGCCGAGGTCGGCGGTTCGATCGCCGCCCGGCCCTCGCCCCGCGTCAGCGACGACAGGGCCGGCGGCGACAGATAGGCCTCCACGTCCGGCGCATCCGCTGCCCCAGGCGTCACCGCCTGATCGAACTGGCGTCGCACGGCCCCGATCGGGTCCTGGATGAAGGACGGCGGCGGCGTCAGAGGCTCGGGCCGACCCGACAACTGCGGCCTCAGCGACGCCCGGACGGCGTCATAATCGATCAGCCTGGCCAGGCCCGCGACATCCCCTGCCTCGGCCGCCGCCCGGATGCCGAAAAAGCCGACCACCGGCGCGGCGAAAAAGGCGACGACCGCCGCCACGGCCGCGACCGCGATCAGGTTGACGATCAGCCGCTTGAACGACGGCTCGTTCCGACGGGCCGCCTTGCGCGCCGCATCCCTCGCCCAGACCGGGCCTTCATCGGTCGGCGGAGAAGAAGGGGTCAAGGCAGGGGCTCCAGGATCAGGGCCGGAACGCTAGACGGAAATCCTGCCTCGACAAGGCCCCTTACCCGAAATCGCGACTCGCTGTGCCGCATCGGCCGTCAGTCGTTCGGACGGTCGGCGTCCTGGGCCCCACGCAGGGCGTCCTCGCGAGTATGGGCTTCCCCGGCCGCGACGGACTTGCCGTCCTCGGCGATCAGCATCCAGGTCCAGCGATCGCCGTCCTGTCGCAGGTGGACGGCGGACGAACCCTCGCTCGGGCGGCTGTGCGGCAGCGCGGCCGGCCCCGCAGGCTTTCCGTCGAGGCCCTCGATCATGGCGGCATCGAAAATCAACGCAACAACTCCTGTCGAAACAGAGGCAGGTCGTTCAGCGTGGGCTGAACGACCTGCTAGGCCCTGGCGCAATTCCCCACACCTGGGCTGTCTCGAACCGACGCTGTCACGCCGATCTGGCGTCTTGATAACGGCTCTCCCGATCATGACCATGCCTGTGCGTCTCAAGCCGCCCGGCCCGCCCAGGTCGCGGGATGATTGCCTTGGCCGGAGAAACCACGATAGGTTCGGGCCTGAGTTGGGAGCGGCGCCGGGCGTCGAGACGCGTTGACCAGTGAAGCCCTGGCCTGGGACACCGGGTCGCGTAACGGCGAAGAGACCTACGAACTCTATCGACAGAGCATGGCCGACCTGTATGCGGTCGAGGGCGTCGCACCCGAGGCTCGCCCCAGCTTCTACAATGCCACGGTCATGGCCCTGACGGCTGAAGGCGTCGTCGGTCGCGGACGATCCAGCGGCCAGATCATGCGACGCACCCGGCCCTATGTCGGTCGCTCGGCCATCGACGGGATCAACCTGCTGGTCAATCTGGCCCCGCTGGTCGGAGACTGCGCCGGGCGCGACGTGCGCTCACGCCCCGGCGACCTCCAGATCCGGGACCTGTCGCGCGAAACCGTGTCCCGGGTCGCCAGCGTCGATGTCTACAGCCTGCTGATCCCGCGCCGATACGTCCCCGACATCCTGCTACAACCGTCGGCCCACGGAACGGTACTCAGGCGCGACACCCCGGCCGGACGGTTGATCGCGGGCCATGTCCGCATCCTCGGCAACCAGATCGAGCGGCTGGACGATGCCCACAGACGAGCCGGGCTGACGGCGGCCCTGGCCATGACCGCCCGCGCCCTGGGGGATACGCGTCCGCTCGATCCGGAAACGCGTGCCTCCCTGCGCCTGGGACTACGCTGGCGGGCGGAGCGATGGATCCACGACCGACTGCTGGATCCCGACCTGGATGCCGACACCGTGGCCAGGGCCTGCGGCGGGTCTCGGGCCACCCTCTATCGCGCGTTCGACCATGACGGCGGGGTCCACCGCTTCATCCAGAAGCGGCGTCTGGAACGCGCCCATATGACCTTGCGCGAAGGCCGCCGCCGGTCGGTCGCTGATGTGGCCGAGGACCATGGCTTCCCCTCACAGTCCCACTTCAGCCGCGTGTTCCGAAATACCTTCGGCTATTCCCCGTCCGACGTCCGTCCTGGCCTGTCTCCGGACTTCCCGTTCCCCGTCCGCAATGGACGGATGAGGCATGACGTCGCCGTCGGATGGCTGAAAACCCTGGCCGCCACGGGCTGACATCGACCACGAAAACGCCCGCCGGAGCGATCTCCGGCGGGCGTCGATGTCGCGGATTTCAAGCCGGATTTAGCCGACGTTCGGCAGCTCGGCGCGCAGGTTCTCGGCGACCTTGTCGAGGAAGCCCTCGGTGGTCAGCCAGCCCTGGGTGTCGCCGACCAGCAGCGCCAGGTCCTTGGTCATGAAGCCGGCCTCGACGGTGTCGACGACGACCTTTTCCAGGGTCTCGGCAAAGGTGGCCAGTTCGGCGTTGCCGTCCAGCTTGGCGCGGTGCTTGAAGCCGGCGGTCCAGGCGAAGATCGAGGCGATCGAGTTGGTCGAGGTGGCCTCGCCCTTCTGGTGCTGGCGATAGTGGCGGGTCACGGTGCCGTGGGCGGCCTCGGTCTCCAGCACCTTGCCGTCCGGCGTCATCAGAACCGAGGTCATCAGGCCCAGCGAGCCGAAGCCCTGGGCGACGATGTCGGACTGGACGTCGCCGTCGTAGTTCTTGCACGCCCAGACGAAACCGCCCGACCACTTGATCGCAGCCGCGACCATGTCGTCGATCAGACGGTGCTCATAGGTCAGGCCGGCGGCCTTGAACTTGTCGGCATATTCGGCGTCGAACACTTCCTGGAAGATGTCCTTGAAGCGACCGTCATAGGCTTTCAGGATCGTGTTCTTGGTCGACAGATAGACCGGATAGTTGCGGGCCAGGCCATAGCTGAACGAGGCGTGGGCGAAGTCGCGGATCGAGTCGTCGAGGTTGTACATGGCCATGGCCACGCCCGCCGACGGGGCCTTGAACACCTCATGTTCGATCACCGCGCCGTCGTCGCCGACGAACTTGATCGTCAGGGTGCCGGCACCCGGCATCAGGAAGTCGGTGGCCTTGTACTGGTCACCGAAGGCGTGGCGGCCGACGACGATCGGCTGGGTCCAGCCCGGAACCAGACGGGGCACGTTCTGGCAGATGATCGGCTCGCGGAAGACCACGCCGCCCAGGATGTTGCGGATCGTGCCGTTCGGCGACTTCCACATCTTCTTGAGGCCGAACTCCTTCACCCGGGCCTCGTCCGGAGTGATGGTGGCGCACTTCACGCCGACGCCGTGCTTCTGGATGGCGTGGGCGGCGTCGATCGTCACCTGGTCGTCGGTGGCGTCGCGGTGCTCCATGCCCAGGTCGTAGTAGTCCAGTTCGACGTCGACGAACGGAAAGACCAGCTTGTCCTTGATCCATTGCCAGATGATCCGGGTCATCTCGTCGCCGTCGATGTCCACGATGGGATTGGCGACCTTGATCTTGGCCATGAAGCGCCTCTGTGCTGGGTGTCGGGGATTTGAGTTGGCGGGGGTATAGCGAGGCATTGCCGCGGGCGAAAGGTCTGGTGCGCGCCCACATCCCCCCGGGTTAACTTTGTCTTGAAAAAGTCGCCGTGTGCGGACTGAACCGATGCGCGGCTCAGACCTTAGTTTACCCGAACGGGCGTTGCGTACTGAGGCGAGAATGGACGATGAGACACGAAGACTGGTCGATCGCTGGATCATCACCTTCCTGGAGCCCCCCGCCTTCGTCGATGCGGAACTGATGGCGCGCGTGCTCGCTGAAGAGGACGACAGGATCGCGGAACGGCAGACCTCATGACGGAAAAGACCTTCAGGGCCGGCGAAACGGTGAAGTGGGACCACAGTCAGGGCACCACGACCGGCAAGGTCGTCAGGAAGCTGACGAAGCCCATGACGATCAGAAATCACAAGGTTGCGGCCTCGCCCGACAACCCCGAGTATCTGGTCGAGAGCGCAAAGACAGGCGCGCAGGCGGCCCACAGGCCGTCGGAACTGCGCAAGGCCTGAACACGCTGTGAGGGGGATGACGATGAACCGATGGACCATGGCGGCCGCGACCGTCTTGCTGGCGGCCTGCGGGAACGGCGAGGCGCGAACCGCCGGCGAGCCGGGCGCGTCGTCGACGGCTGCGACGCAAGCCGCGATCGTGAAATCGGAGAGCCGCCAGTTCCGAGACTGGTACGCCGTCTGTGACAACGGCAACGCCTGTGTCGCCTATACCGGGGGCGTGGCCGCCTGGGTTCGGGTCGGGATCGATGCAGGTCCGCAAGCCCGGCCGACGATCCATTTCGGCCTCTGGCCTGATGGCGGAGAGGAAAATCTCGGCGCTCCGATCAGTCTGGTGATCGACGGGCGACGCCATGCGACCACGCCCGGCCCCGACGACACCTCCAGCGCCGTGATCCCGGCGCGCGACGTCCGCGCCGTGCTGGCCGAACTGGCTGCGGCCAGGACCATATCCCTGGTCTCGGGCGATCAGACGGCGGAGCTTCCGGCCGCCGGCGCGTCTGCCTCGTTGCTGTGGTTCGACGAACGGCAGGGACGCCTGGACACGACCACCGCCCTGATCCGACGCGGGCAACGGGCAGCCTCGGCCGTGCCCGCCGCTCCAGACCTGCCTGTGATCACAGCGGCACCGGCCGTCAGCCAGACAGGCTTCACCACCGCCCTGGATCCGATCAACACCGATGACGAGGACGACAACGCCGTCCCGCCCGCCGCTCTGGAGGCCGTGCCCGCGGTCAGACAGTGCCGCGAAAATACCGCCTTCAACGACTATCTCCGCAAGGCCGTGACGGCCTCGCGGCTGAACGCCACGACCGAGCTCTGGGGCATCCCATGCGACAGCGGGGCCTACAACGTCAGCTACGCCTATTTCCTGGCCGGGGCCGGCGGCGCTGACCCACGACCGGTCAGCTTTCCCGATGCGGACGGAAAGGCGATGCAAGGGGCGGACGGAACAGAAGACTGGCTGATCAATCCCGCCTATGATCCCGCCACCCGGACCCTGTCCGCCTTCGCCAAGGCGCGGGGCTTAGGCGATTGCGGCGTCTCCCAGACCTGGACCTGGACCGGCCGCGCCTTCGTGCTCAGCCGCGAACAGGTGATGAGCGACTGTTTCGGCATGGTCTCGGACTTCTGGCCCACCACCTTCCGCAGTCGATGAGCGGCGACCCCGAGGTTCTCATCATCGGCGCGGGTCCGGCCGGGCTGACGGCGGCGACCTATCTCGGTCGGTTCCTGCGGCGGGTACTGGTGGCCGACGCCGGCGAGCCGCGAGCCTGCTGGATTCCGCTCAGCCACAATATGCCGGGCTTCCCGGCGGGCATCACGGGCGCTGCCATCCTGTCACGGCTGCGCGAACAGGCCGGGGAATACGGCGCGGCGATCGAGGCGGGGTCGGTCGAGGCTGTAAAGGTCGTCGACGATGGCTTCGTCGCCCGGCTGAACGGACGCAACGTCCACGCGCGGGCTGTGCTGATGGCGACGGGCGTGGTCGATCACCACCCGGACCTGCCCGGCGTCGAGGACGCCGTTCGCCGGTCGCTGGTGCGCATCTGTCCGATCTGCGACGCCTATGAGGCCACCGGCAAGGCCGTCGCCGTGATCGGTGCCAGCGACATGGGCGTACGCGAGGCCGCCTTCATGCGCACCTATTCCGACCGCGTGACCCTGATCCACGTTGGGGAGCCCGGTGCCCTGACCGAACGCGAGGCACTGGAACGCCTCGGCATCGGCCTTGTCGAGACGCCGATCGAACAGATCCATCTGGAAGGCGACCGGGTGACGGCCCTGAGCTGGGGCGGCCGCCAGACGGCCTTCGACATGGTCTATTCCGCGCTCGGCACCTCGGCGAACGCCGTACTGGCCCGGACGCTGGGTACCGCCCTGTGCGACGACGGACGATTGCTGGTGGACGATCATCAGATGACCAGCATCCCCGGCTTCTATGCCGCCGGGGACGTGGTTCGGGGCCTCAACCAGATCGCGGTCGCCACGGCCGAGGCCGCAGTGGCCGCCACGGCCATCCACAACGCCCTGCGCGAAGCGGACGGCCAGACGGTCTAGGCCGACCAGCCGGGAGCCGAGCGAGGGCTCCACGGGGTGACCACCTGGTGGGGCGTCGGGGCTCGCCGCTGAGCGCGGGGCGGCAGGGCGGCGACCAGTGCGCCGATCCAGCCCCATGCGGGTTCCTTATGAGTGCGGGTCATCTCTTCCATATCGGCCTCCTCAGGCAGTCGTTTCGGGGAGGCCCATATCTGGGCTTGACGGCCGCCGGTCTCAAACCAGATGATGGCTCGTAATCACAAGGCGGACTTATGCCAGATCCTCTCGCCGGCTTTCCCTTGGCCTCGATCCGCGTCTTCGAGGCGGCGGCCCGCCTGAAGAGTTTCACGCGGGCCGCCGACGAACTGGGCATGACCCAGGCCGCCGTAAGTTGGCAGATCAAGGCGCTGGAGACCCGGCTGGGCCTCAGCCTGTTCCGTCGCCTGCCACGCGAGGTTCAGCCGACCGAGCCCGGGGAGAGACTATCGCGCGCCGCCACCGAGGCCATGCTGGTGCTTCGCCGGGCTCTGACCGATCTGACCGACGCCGATGAAGGTGTGCTGTCCATCACGACCCTGGCGACCCTGGCCAGCCAGTGGCTGGCGGCGAGGCTGGGCGGGTTCCAGATCGCCAATCCCGGTTTGGCGGTGCGGGTCGACACCTCGTCCAACCTGATCGACCTGAGCCGCGAGAACACCGACATCGCCATCCGCTCAGGCACGGGCCAGTGGCCGGGGCTGGAGGCGGCACTGCTGATGCCCAGCGTCTTCACGCCGCTGTGTACGCCGGACCTGTGCGAAAGCCTGAAGCTTGAGACCCCCGCCGACCTGATCGCCGCGCCCCGCATCGGCGAGGAAAAGGAGTGGGGTGCCTGGTTCGCCGTCGCCGGGGTCGAGGGTGTGGCCCATCCGGCCGTGCGGCTTCAGGCCGACTTCCAGGCACTGGAGGTGGCGGCGGCCCTGGGTGGCCAGGGCGTCGCCCTGGCCTCGCCCATTCTCTATGCGCGGGAGATCGCGGCCGGGATGCTGATCCGGCCGTTTCCCCAGATCGTCGAGCTGAGCCCCGGCTACTGGGTCTGCTGGCCGGCCGATCGACGGCGCTCGCCCAAGATCGTGCGCTTCCGCGAATGGCTGCTGGCCGCCGCCGCCGCCGACCCGGCGATCCGGGAGGCGCTGACCGCCCTGGGTCGCTGAGCCCGGGTCGTCAGCTGAGCTGGGCTTCCAGAACCGCCAGGGGCACCGAACCGTTCAGCAGGACCCGATCGTGCCAGGCCTTCAGGTCGAATCCTGGCCGGCGTTCGGCCTCCTGCCGCAGGCGTTCGATGACCGTCTGTCCCAGCTTGTAGGAACAGGCTTGGCCGATCGAGACGCAGTAGCGGTCGATCTCCTTCTCGGCCGACCCCGCCGGCTCGCCGCATTCCTCGATCATGTACTGGATGGCCTGATCCCGGGTCCAACGCTTGTGGTGCAGGCCGGTATCGACGACCAGCCGCACTGCGCGGAACAGGTAGGATTGCAGATATCCGACCCGGCCCAGCGGGTTGTCGGCATAGACGTCGAGGTCGTCGGCAGCGACGCGTTCGGCATACAGGGCCCAACCTTCGTTA
This sequence comes from Brevundimonas sp. NIBR10, assembly GCF_027912515.1. Taxonomy (NCBI): domain Bacteria; kingdom Pseudomonadati; phylum Pseudomonadota; class Alphaproteobacteria; order Caulobacterales; family Caulobacteraceae; genus Brevundimonas; species Brevundimonas sp. NIBR10. The sequence goes on along the minus strand of NZ_CP115464.1, from coordinate 1,588,188 downwards.
TAGGCCGAGTTGCCCGCGATGCGGCGGTAGACCGGCAGGGTGCCGGCCTCCCGCGCTATGGTGATCTGCAGGTGATGGCCCGGCGAGGCCTCATGATAGGTCAGGGTCGGAAGACCCCATTTGGGCCAGTTCGCCGTGTCCGACAGGTTGATGTAATAGGCCCCCGGCCGCGACCCATCCAGCGACGCCCCCTGGTAATAGCCACCCGGCGCGCCGATCTCGATCGAGGGCGGCACGCGGCGAATCTCTACCTGGGCCTTGGGCAGGGTGTTGAACACGCGGGGCAGCATCGGCGCCAGGGCCGCCATCTGTTCGTTCAGCGACACCAGCAGATCGGCCTTGCCCTGGTCCGTATTGGGCCAGAGGTATTGCGGGTCTTCATTCAGGGCCCGAATGCGAGCCCCGACTGAACCTTCGGCCATGCCCTGGGCCTTCAGGATGGTGTCGATCTGCGCCTGGATTTCGGCGACCTGCTCCAGACCGATCTGGTGAATCTGTTCGGCGCTATAGTCGGTGGTGGTGTAGGCGCGGAGCGCCAGGCCGTAGGTCCTGCCGCCTTCGGGCAGCTTCCAGGCCCCGGCGTCCTCGGTGGCGTTCGGGCGCTGGGCCTCGAACACGGCGATCTGGCGGGCCAGGGCGGGCTTGACCAAGGTCTCCACGACATCGGCGGCCTGGGCTCCCCAGTCGCTTATCATCGACGCCGCGTCCGTCTTGCGGATCAGGGCCTGGATCATGGCCATCTCGTTGGGAGGCGTATCCCGAAGCGTCTTCAGTTGCGTGAGTGTCTTGTCCATCAGGAAGGACGGCAGCATGACCCCCGCCCGGCCATCGGCGGCGATGCGCTCGCTCTCGCCATCCAGCACGCCGGCGAAGGCTTCCAGCCGCGATATGAACGCGGCGGCATCGGCCTCGGTCTCGATCCGGTGCTGGTTGGCCAGGAAGTCGGGAACCGAGAAATAGGCCCCGGACCGCTGGGTCACCACATAGGGTCCGATCCCGCCGCCATAGGGAATGTCCGCGGCCATCGCCGCCCCCTCGGCGGTGAAGCGGAAGATGGCCCGGGTCACCCTGGCCTGGTCCGACAGGCCGTCCTCGGACACCGTCTGAATCTCGGCCCAGCGGGCACGGGCGCGGGTACGATCCGCTTCGGCGTCGGCGAGGCCGGACTTGCGCAGCTTGCTGGACAGGTTGGCCTTGTCGCCCCGGTCGAGGCCCAGGTTGGTCGCCTGTTCGGGACTGTTCTGCAGATTTTCCTCGAACCAGCGGGTCATCATGGCGTCCAGCCGGGCATCGGCCTCGGACATGACGGGCGGCGTCTGGGCCGCGGCGGGCAAGGCCGCGACCATGCCGAGACCGGCGGCGGAGACGAGCAGGCGGCGGCGATCGATCATGGTCATCTCTCTCATCAGGCCTGACGCGACGCGACCCAGCCGTCGATAACCTCTTCAAGCACGGTCAGGGGCACGCCACCGGCGGCCAGACCCACGTCATGGAAGCCCTTGATGTCGAAGCGCGGGCCCAACTTGGCCTTGGCCGCCTCGCGAAGACGCACCCAGGTCGAATGGCCGACCTTGTAGCTGGACGCCTGACCGGGCCAGACGGCGTACCGTTCGACCTCGGTCGCGATGGAGCTTTCCTGGTCGCCCAGGGTGTCGACCATGTAGCGGATGCCCTCCTCGCGGCTCCAGCGCTTGTAGTGCAGGCCGGAATCGACCACGAGCCGCGTCGCCCGGAACATCAGCGACTGGATGGACCCGATCTGGCCCCAGGGATCGCCCTCGTACATCCCGATCTCGTCGGCCAGCTGTTCGGAGTACAGGCCCCAGCCTTCCGAATAGGCCGAGAAGCCCAGGATCTTCATCAGCATGGGTGCCGACGCGTTCTCCTGTTGCAGGGCGATCTGGAAATGGTGGCCGGGCACCGCCTCGTGATAGGTCAGGGTCGGCAGGGTGTACTTGGGCCATTCGGCCGTGTCGCGCAGGTTGATATAGTAGGCCCCGGGCCGCGATCCATCCAGCGACGGCGACTGGTAGTAGCCGCCGGGCGCGCCGGCCTCGATGTCCTTGGGCACGCGGCGGATGTCGCAGCCGGACTTGGGCAGGCGGCCGAAATACTCGGGCATCCGCGCCATGACCCGCTCCATCTGGGCGTTCAGATCGGTGAGCAGGACCGCCTTGGCCTCGTCGGTGTTGGGATACAGCTGGCCGGGCACCTGACTGGCGATCGAGGCGATCCGGGCCCCGACCGTGCCCTGGGTCAGGCCCTGGGCCTTGAGCAGGACGTCGGCGCGGGCGGACAGCTCGGCGACCTGTTCGAGACCCATCTGATGGATCTCCTGCCCGGTCATGCCGGTGGTCGTGTAGAAGCGCAGGCCGAAGTCGTAGTAGGCCTCGCCCTGCGGCAGACGCCAGACGCCGGCGTCATGCACCGCCGTCGGACGCTGGCCGGCGAGCGCGTCGCGCTGGCGGCGGAGGGCCGGCAGGACCTCGCGTGACACAATGGCGAGCGCCCGGGCTGACCAGTCGCCCGCCAGCCCCTTGGCCTCGGCCCGCCGCGCCACGGACGTTACGAGCGTCAGACCCGCAGCATCGGCGTCCAGCGTCCGGTCCATCTGGCCGGTCGTCCGGTCGATGACGAAGTCCGGCGGGACGGCACCGGCGCCGAAATCGGCCCGCATCCGCTCCGTCTCCTGGTCATAGACCTTGCCCAGGTCAGACAGGCGCGACAGATAGGCCTCGGCGTCCTGGGCCGTCTCGATCGAGTGCTGGCTGTCCAGGAAGTCAGGTACCGACTGATAGGCACCGCCGAGTTGGCTGATCGTATAGGGCGACGGGTACTGGCCGCCGCCGTATGGAAAGTCGGAGCCCGACGCCACCGTCTCACCAAAGAATTTGACCGAGTCGAAATAGACCTTGGACTGGGTCGTCAGGGCGTTGCGGTCGATGGCCGAAAGCTCGGCCATGCTGGCCCGCATCTTGACCTTGTCGGCGTCGATCTTGGCCTGGGACTGGTCATCCAGCTTGGCCTTCATCGGTGCCGCCGGTCCCTTGTCGAGCCCCAGCATGGTCAGGGTCTGGGGCGAGGTCATGATCATGTCGCGCACGATCCCGTCCATCGCCGCCGTCAGGGCCGCATCGGCGGTGCCGGCACCAGGCGAAGCGGTCTGGCGCACCGTCCCGGCGAGGGCGCGGGCGGGTTCCGACAGCGCCGCCAGGGCGCTGGCGGCGACGAGGAGGCGGCGGCGATCGATCATGGGGGAACTCCGGGACGGGACTTCGCGCATCAGCCGTGATCCCACGCCCCGACGCAAGCCTTACCCGGCGTGCAGTTCCTGCTTTACCCGTTCGGCCAGTGATTTGATGTCCAGCGGCTTGGGCAGGAAGGACACGCCCTTTTCGTCCTGCAACAGGTCCGAGAAGTCGCTCTCGGCATAGCCCGAGATGAACATCACCGGTGCGTCCCCCAGATACTGGCGCGCCTTCTTCAGCAGGGACGGCCCGTCGAGGCCGGGCATGATGACGTCGGAGATCATCATGTCGATCTGGCCGGCCCATTCCTCGGCCAGGGCCAGGGCCTCCTCGCCGTCGGCGGCCTCGATGACCTCATAGCCGCGCTGGCGCAGCAGGCGGGCGGCGATGCCCCGAACGGCGGCCTCGTCCTCGACGAACAGGATGCGACCAGCCCCCGACAGGTCGCGCGGCGCGGCCTTGACCTTGACCACCACGGGCGCGGCCTCGACCAGTTCCTCGGCCGTCGCGGCGGGCAGGAAGATGCGGAACGCAGCACCCGCGCCCGGCAGGTTGGTCACCCCGATGTGGCCGCCCGCCTGCTGGACGATGCCGTAGACGGTGGCCAGGCCCATGCCTGTGCCCTCGTTGACGGCCTTGGTCGTGAAAAAGGGCTCGAAGATCTTGTCCAGCAGTTCGGGCGGCACGCCGGGGCCGGTGTCGGACACCTCGATCAGCGCCACTTCATCGGTCGTGGCATCGAGCCAGCCCATGGTCCGGGCCTCGGCCCCGGTCAGGCGGCGGGTCAGGATGGTGACCACTCCCGCCCCCGGCTCGACCACGCCGCGCATGGCGTCGCGGGCGTTGACGGCCAGGTTCATCACAGCCGTCTCCAACTGGGACTTGTCGGCCAGGACGACCGGCAGATCGCGTCCATAGTCCGTCTCGAGGCGCACATCCTCGCGCAGCAGACGGCGCAGCAGGACGGTGAATTCGCTGACCAGTTCGCCCAGGTCCAGCCGCTCGCGCCGCACGGTCGACTTGCGCGAGAAGGCCAGCAGTTTCCGCACAAGGTCGGCTGCTCGAATGGCTGTCTGGCGGATTTCGTTCAGGCCGTCATAGGAGGGATCGCCGACCGGGTGGCGCTCCAGCAGACCCGAGAGCTGAAGCTGGATCGCGGTCAGCAGGTTGTTGAAGTCGTGCGCCACGCCCCCGGCCAGCTGGCCCACGGCCTGCATCTTCTGGGCCTGCGACAGCTGAAGCTCCATCGACTTCTGGGCCGAGACGTCGAACAGCCAGACGCGACGCTTGTCGCCTTCCGGCGCGACATACAGGTGCAGCATCCGGTCGGGATGGGCCCGGGCGACCAGTTCGATCGGGCCGGTCGATCCCGCCGCCATACGGGTGCGGGCTTCGCTCACTCCGTTGGGCTCGAACAGATGACCGAAGGCGGCGTCTCGGGCGGCATTCGGACCGGTCAGGACCGCGAGCGCGGGATTGGGGTCCTCGGCGCGACCGGCGAAGATGTCGTCGCCGTCGATGACCGCCGAGCCGAACGGCGCACCGGCCGCCATCGCTCTGCCTTCGCCAGAGGCTGCGACGTAGGCTTTCGGGAGGGCGGCGGCCGGGGTCTCCAGCGCGGCCTGCGGGGCCTCGCGCACCAGGAAGCGACCGCCTCCGCTCGCATCGGTTCCGGCCTGACCGATCATCACCTCGATCTCGCGCGTGCCGACCAGGACGATGGCGCGTCCCTGTTCGCCTTGCCGGGCCTGGGCGAAGGCCATGTAGAGCGCCTGAGCCGACTTGCCCTTGGGCAGGGCATCCAGGGCACCGTTCTGCGCACCCCAGGCGGCGTTGTAGACCAGCACCTGTCCATTGGCGCGAACAAGGGCGGCCGGCTCGGCCATGGCGTCCAGCATCTCGACCGCGACGTCCCCGGCCGGAGCTGCGCCCGTCGTCTTGCGTTCGCCGCGCCCGAAGGCCAGCAGCCCGATCAGGGCCACGGCGGCGACCGTCAGCAGGAGCACCGCATGCGGCGTGGTCGTCGGGCCCGAGCGGAACGCCGGCCAGGCCAGGGCCCCGATCGCGACCGAAAAGCCGATCGCCATCACGATCAGCAGCGGATCGAAGCGGAACCTCGGCGAGGGATGGACGGGTGCGGTCACGCGACCTCTCAGGCGAATCAGTGCGTCAGCATACGCCACAAATGAAATCTTCCCCTTCGTGCGCGAACAGGCGGGTTCTCCGCAGGCTTCCGACCGGCTATCTGGCCCCTCATGACCTTGCCCCACGCCATTTCCGGCCTCTCCGAGATCGCCGCCGACTATGACATCCTGCTGTGTGACGTCTGGGGGGTGATCCACAACGGGCGCGAAAGCTGGCCCGAGGCCTGCGACGCCCTGGCCCGTTTCAACCGAGACCATGGCCACGTCATCCTGATCTCCAATGCGCCGCGTCCGGCCTCGGACGTGCATGCTCAACTCGACGCGCTGGGCGTGCCGCGCGAGAGCTGGCGGGCCTTCGTCACCTCCGGCGACGCGACCCGCGCGGAACTGGCGAGGCGGGCGCCGGGTCCGGCCTGGGTCCTCGGACCCGACCGGGACTGGCCCCTGTACGACGGCCTTGGGCTGGACCTGGCTGAAGACGCGGGCGACGCCGCCTTCCTGTCGGTCACCGGTCTGCTGGACGACACAACCGAGACGCCCGCCGACTATCGCGAACGGCTGAAGCCCGCCGCCGAACGGGGACTGGAGATGATCTGCGCCAACCCCGACCGGATCGTGCAGCGCGGCGACACCATCATCTACTGCGGCGGGGCCCTGGCCGATCTGTACGAGGAACTCGGCGGCCGGGTGACCATGGCGGGCAAGCCCTATGGTCCCATCTACGCCCTGGCTCTGGCCGAGGCGGCGCGGCTTCTGGGTCGTCCTGTCGATCGTTCTCGGGTGCTGTGCATCGGCGACGGGGTCATCACCGACGTGATGGGGGCCAACCAGCAGGCGCTCGACTGCCTGTTCATCGCCCAGGGCATCCACGGCGACGCGGCAAAGGGCCCGGACGGGCTGATCGATCCGGCGCTGGCCGCAGGCCTGCTGAAGGCGGAGACGACCTATGCCCGGTACGCTGCACTCGATCTGACCTGGCAGGCCTCGCCAAAATGATGCGGGCCGTCTAACAGCGACGCATGACCGGACCCCACCCCTCAGGCGGCTATATCCTCGAAGAGCTCTCGGTCGGCATGGTCGCCGAGAAGCCCGTCATCATCACCGAGGAGCGGATTCAACGTTTTGCCGAGGCGTCCGACGACTTCAATCCCGTGCATATGGACGAGGCCTATGCCTCAAAGACCGCCTATCGCGGCCGGATCGCCCACGGCCTGCTGTCGGCGTCGTTCGGCTCGGCGGTGGTCGGGACCATCCTGCCGGGCGCCGGCGCGATCTATCTCAGCCAGACCCTGGCCTTCCACAAGCCGGTGCGGATCGGCGATGTCGTCATTGCGAAGATCACCGTCGCCTCGGTCGATGAGGTGTCTGCCCGGGTCGTCCTGACCTGCGAGGGCCATGTGAACGGCGAGCTGATCATGGACGGCGAAGCCACCGTGCGTGTGCCGCGTCGGCGCCGTCCCGCCAAGGGCTGACCGTCCATGGCCATCAAGGTCATTCGGGGCTGGCGCGACCTGCCGGCCGAACTGAAGGGCGCTGCCGCTGCGATCGGGGCGCTGGACGGCGTACACCGGGGCCATCGCGCGGTGATCGCCGCAGCGAGCGAGGCTGCTGCAAGGCTGGGTGCCCCCTTGGCGGCGGTCAGTTTCGATCCTCATCCCCGCCGCTGGTTCCAGCCCGACGCGGCCCCGTTTCGCCTGATGAACGCGAACCAGATGGCCCGGGCGCTGGAGCCCCTGGGCGTGGAGCGCCTCCATCTGCTGGCGTTCGACGCAGAGATGGGGGCGATGAGCGATGCAGACTTCGCCCGGGACGTGCTCGGAACGGGATTGGGCATCCGTCACGCCGCCGTCGGCTTCGACTTCACCTTCGGCAAGGGTCGGTCGGGATCGCCCCAGTCCCTGAAGGCTTATGGACACGACCTGGGTTTCACCGTGTCGGTCACGTCCCGGGTCGATGACGCCAACGGCCTGAAACTGTCGTCCAGCGCAGTGCGTGAGGCCTTGCAGGCCGGCGACATGGCCCGCGCCGCCGCCATCCTGGGCCGCCCCTTCGCCATCGAGGGCGAGGTGGTCCACGGCGACAAGCGCGGCCGCACCATCGGGGTGCCGACCGCCAATGTCCGGCTCGGCGACTATATGCGGCCGGCCTACGGGGTTTATGCCACCCGGACCCGGTTGCCGGACGGCCGCGTCGTCGACGGCGTCGCCAACCTGGGCGTCCGGCCGATGTTCGAGATCGACGAGCCGCTGCTGGAGGTGTGGCTGTTCGACTTCTCTGGCGATCTGTACGGCCAGACCGTCGAGACAGACCTCGTGGCCCGTCTGCGCGGCGAGATGGATTTTGACGGGCTGGACGCGCTGAAGGTCCAGATCGAGGCCGATGCGAAGGCGGCAAGGATCGCCCTGGCGCTCAGCCCCCCGCCGCCTCGATGACCTTGAGGGTCTCTGCCCGCACCGACTTGCCATCGGCACCGATGACGTCGTCGACCTTCCAGTTCACGCCCTCCCGGACCAGATTGAGCGTTTGCGTGGTCGTCTCGCCCGCATTGGTGAAGACGACGGCGGCGGTGGCGGCGTTCACCCCCGTCTGACCGACGGTCAGGCTGTCGAGGGTGAACGGCCCCTGGTCCTGGCAGGCGCAGATCAGGTCGTAGTTCAGGGTCGGCACTTCGCCGTTTGCGACCCGGAAGTCAGCGCCGATCGTGGCGTTCATCATGCGCGAATAGATCGGGTCCTGGCCCGGCGCCGGGGTATCGGTTCCAGGGCCGCCTGCGACGTAGACGGCGTAGAGCGCTCGCACGAAGGGCTCGGGCCCCTCGCCCGCTGCCTGATAGATGGCCGGGCGACCCGGCGGCAGGGTGGCGGCCGCCGGGGTCTCGGCGATGGGGGCCGAACCGCCCTCGGAACATCCGGCGAGGGTCAGCGAGGCCACGATCGTGGCGGCGACAACCGAGGGGGCGACACGCATGGGCGTTTCCTGATGGTGCGCGATCCTGAAACGCCGCGCTGACGTGCTGACGCTAGACCCGGGGCTTGCGATTTCCCAGAGGCTTCATCGGGTCAGTCGTGGGCAGACCCACCCGCCTCGACCCGCTGGATGGATTCGGTCAGCTGGTCGGCCAGGCTGGGGTAGCCGGGGTTCAGGACGTCGTCGATCGTCCATCCCCGGATCGGATCACCCCAGAGCAGCAGGCGCGCGGTCTTCGTCTCGCCGGCGTTGACGAACCGCACGGTGGCGATCCAGCGCATCCGCACGTTGTCGAGGCTGACCCCCACGGACTGGACCCGCAGGTTCTCCCAGTCCTGGCAGTCACAGATCGGATCGGCGTCGAGATAGGGCAGATCCTCGGTGGCCAGTTCGCGGTCGCGCCGGATCAGCGTCGCCATCCGGGGCGACCAGACCGCCCGGTCGCCCAGATCCGGCGGCGAGACGTCCTCGTCGGAATAGGCGGCATAGACGCCGCGCACGAAGGCAGCGGCCCCCTCGTCGCCGCGCTGGGCAGAGGCCGAGGAGGCTGTGCCCGCCAGCAGCAGCCCCACGATCATCGCTGGAAAATGTCGCATCCCTACCTCCGTAACCCGCCGGATCATGCGCCGAGTTCGCCCCGGTCCCACTGTCGAATGCTGACGCTCGCACTGGCGCAGCCGGTTCCGGCTCTGCTAGACAGCGCCCATCATGACCGTCCGCGTCTTCCGTCGCCCGATTTCGATTAGCCGCCCGGCGTAGCGCCGAGGGCTGCTTCAGCCCCGCCCACGCCGGGAACTCCGCTCTTGACCCGAGCGACCATCGAGACAGCGAACGATCAATCAGAACACGCCGAGACCAACCATGGCCGACGACCAATCCAACGCCCCCGCCGCCCGCGATTACCGCGAGACGGTCTTCCTGCCCGAGACGCCGTTCCCGATGCGGGGCGGCCTGCCGCAGAAGGAGCCGGCGATCCTGGAGCAGTGGGGCGACCTGTATGCGACCCTGCGCGCCGAACGTCAGGTCCAGGGCGCGCCGCTCTATGTGCTGCACGACGGCCCGCCCTATGCCAACGGCGACATCCACATCGGCCATGCGCTGAACAAGACGCTGAAGGATTTCGTGGTCCGGTCGCGCTTCCTGCTGGGCTATGACGTCGACTACGTCCCCGGCTGGGACTGCCACGGCCTGCCCATCGAGTGGAAGATCGAGGAACAGTACCGGGCCAAGGGCCGGCGCAAGGACGAGGTCTCCAAGGAGGAATTCCGCAAGGCCTGCCGCGACTATGCCGCCGGCTGGATCGACGTGCAGGGGGCCCAGTTCAAGCGTCTGGGGATCACCGGCGACTTCGACAATCGCTATGCCACAATGGACTTCTCGACCGAGGCGAAGATCGTCGCCGAGTTCCACCGGTTCAAGAATTCGGGTCAGCTGTATCGCGGCTCCAAGCCCGTGATGTGGTCGCCGGTCGAACGCACGGCGCTGGCCGACGCCGAGATCGAGTACCACGACCACGTCTCGCCCACGATCTGGGTCAAGTTCCCGGTGATCGCGGCGTCGGACGACCATGACGACGACCTGCTGGCCTTCCGCCACGCGACCCCGTCGATCGTGATCTGGACCACCACGCCCTGGACCATCCCGGCCAACCGGGCGATCAGCTACGGGCCCGAGATCGCCTATGGCCTGTACGAGGTCCAGTCGATGGAACAGGGGCTGGAGTTCGAGCCCTGGGCTGCGGCCGGAGACCGTCTGATCGTCGCCGACAAGCTGGCCGAGGATGTGTTCAGGGCAGCGAAGATCGCGACCTGGACCCGGGTGTCCGACCTCAATCCGTCGGGTCTGGAGTGCGCCCATCCGCTGGCGGCGCTCGATCCGGGCTATGGCTTCTCGGTGCCCCTGCTGGCCGGAGATCACGTCACCGACGACGCGGGGACCGGCTTCGTCCACACTGCGCCCGGCCACGGCGCCGACGACTTCGAGGTGTGGAAGGCCCACGGTCATCACGAGGTGCCCGACACGGTCGATCCGGACGGTGCCTACTATCCCGGCGTGCCCCTGTTCGCGGGGCTGAAGGTGCTGGAGACCGAGGGCAAGAAGACGGGCAAGTTCGGTCCTGCGAACGGTGCGGTGATGGACAGGCTGATCGAGGCCGGGACGCTGCTGGCGCGCGGTCGGATCGAACACACCTATCCGCACTCGTGGCGGTCCAAGGCGCCGGTGATCTTCCGCAATACGCCGCAGTGGTTCATCCGCATGGATGCCCCGCTCAAGGACGGCGACACCCTGCGCGAGACGGCGCTGAAGGCCATCGACCACACCGACTTCCACCCCGAGGCGGGCCGCAACCGCATCCGCTCCATGGTCGAGGGCCGGCCCGACTGGCTGATCAGCCGCCAGCGCGCCTGGGGTACGCCTCTGGCCATGTTCGTGGACAAGCACACCGGCCAGCCCCTGCATGACCCCGAGGTCGACGCCCGCATCCTGAAGGCCATCGCCGAGCACGGTGCCGACATCTGGTTCAGCGCGCCGGACAGCGATTTCCTGGGTGTCCACGACCCGGCGCGGTACGAGAAGGTCGAGGACATTCTGGACGTCTGGTTCGACTCCGGATCGACCCATGCCTTCACCATCGAGCCCCGCGATCCGGCCAATGGATACGTCGGCGACCGGCCCTCGCACTGGCCGGCGGACCTGTATCTGGAAGGGTCGGACCAGCATCGCGGCTGGTTCCAGTCGTCCCTGCTGGAGGGCTCCGGCACGCGCGGCCGGGCACCGTTCAATGCGGTCCTGACCCACGGCTTCACCCTCGACGAGAAGGGGGAGAAGATGTCCAAGTCCAAGGGCAATACGACCGACCCCGCCGTCATCATCAAGGAGAGCGGGGCCGACATCCTGCGCCTTTGGGTCGCGCTGGTGGACTATTCGGACGATCAGCGGATCGGCAAGACGATCCTTCAGACGACGGTAGATGCCTATCGCAAGCTGAGGAACACCGTCCGCTATCTGCTGGGTGCCCTGGTCGGGTTCGACGAGGACGAGCGACTGACCGACTACGATCAGATGCCGCCTCTTGAGAAGTTCGTGCTGCATCGGCTGCACGAACTGGATGGCCAGGTGAGGAAGGCCTACGCCGAATACCGCTTCCAGGACGTGGTCCGGCCGGTGCTGGAGTTCTGCGCCAACGACCTGTCGGCCCTGTATTTCGATATCCGCAAGGACAGCCTGTACTGCGACCGTCCGGATGCGATCCGCCGCCGTGCGGCTCGGACGGTGATGGACGAGGTGTTCATGCGGCTGACCGCCTGGCTGGCCCCGCTGACGCCGTTCACCATGGAGGAGGCGTGGCTGACGCGCTTCCCGGAGGCGGGGACGAACTGTGCGCGGGTGATTCCGGAGACGCCCAGTGAGTGGCAGAACTGGAACGAGAAGCATCGTTGGGAGAAGGTCCAACGCGTGTTGCTGGTCACCAATGGCGCCCTGGAAGTCGAACGCCGCGAGAAGCGTATCGGAACCGGCCTTGACGCCGAACTGACCGTCTACATTGCGGACGATCAACTTCTGGCAGCGTTTGAGGGGCTCGCGGCACAAGACGTGGCCGACATCTTCCGGTCGAGCGTCGCAAGCATCGTCGCCGGTATCAGCCCCGAAGCGGTCGAGACTTTCCAGGCCCTGGAAGTGATCAACGTTGAGGTCGTCGCGAAACCGATTCTGGACCACCCCAAATGCGCCCGCTCCTGGCGTCGGGTGCCGGACGTGGGGTCCGACCCCGACTACCCCGAGTTGAGCGCCCGCGATGCAGATGCGGTGCGGTGGTGGGATCAGCAGCGGGCGGGGTAACCCACATTCCGCTCATCCCGGCGAAAGCCGGGACCCAGTGCTTTTGGGGGTCACAGGTGTGGGATCGCCGCTGGTGGAAAACTGACGGCATCGATCGCCCAAAGGACTGGGTCCCGGCTTTCGCCGGGATGAGCGGGATTGAGTTGTCAAAGACCGTGGGCAGGCGAGTTAGTTTGGATTCAAACCCGTGAACTGATCCGGGCGCAGGAATCGCTTCGTGAACCGGGCCTCGGCCACCGCGCCGTTGAAATAGTTCACCCGGTTGATGCGACAGCCGACGGACGCCCGCCCCGGGCCCTGGGGTGTGAAGGCGACGGCGGCCTCGCCCTGGAGTTCGCCGTCGACGAAGCTGCGGTAGGTCGTCCCGTCATAGGTCTGGGCCACGTGATACCAGCGGCCGACGGGGTGCAGCTTGTCGGGAAACAGCAGGGTCTGGTTGTAGGTCGGGCCCTTGGTGAAGGCGTCGAGCGCCCATTGCTCGCCATAGACGCGGATCTCGAACAGGAAGCGGGTGCCGACCGGGGTTTGGCCCGGCACCACCGCCTCGTCGGCCTGCAGGTGGAACCAGCGTTGCTCGAAGGCGCCGCCGTCGGGGCGGAACACGGCTTCGAAGGCGAAGGTGGAGGCACCGGCCAGGGGGTGGTCGCCGATGAACAGGGCGTCGTCCACACCGTCGAACTTGAGCGCGCCGCCGGGCACGGAGGCCGGGCCGTCGATACGCTGTGGGGCCCCTTCGATGGTCAGGGGCGCACCGATCCGGTCGAGGTCTCCGAAGCGCCAGACGGTCTGATCCGGCTGAGCCGACCCGGCGAAGGTCGCGCAGCCGGTCGTGGCGACCAGCCCCGCTGATGCGCCGCCGATCAGGGCCTGTCGCCGGTCGATCATGCGGCCAGACCTTCGATCAGGTCGCCCAGATTGCGCACGAACACCTGGGTCGAGATGCATTCGACGGGGTAGTCGGTGTTGTAGGGCGAGGTGTCCCACAGGTCGCCGACGCGGGTCGTCTGATACTCGCCGCCGGTCACCTCGGCCGGGGCCGGCCCGATATAGGGGTTGGAGATTGTGGTCAGAGGCGAAGGCCAGTAGCCCCGGTCGTTGAGGCCCGAAACCAGCTCGGCGACGCGCGCGGGCGTCGTCGGCCGCTCGCGCCGGGCGTCGGTGGACATGTCCCAGATGCTGACGTCGCGCAGGGTGAAATATTTCGGCAGTTTCAGCGACCCGGCCCGCGCCTTCAGCGGCGAGGCGGCGATCAGGGCGGCGGGGTCCATGGCGGCCGCCGCCTCGTACTCGGCGCGGATGGCGGCGGTGTCCACGTTCCGGAACGAACCGTAGTGGACGATCAGATTGTTCGGATTGGTGTCGGCGTAATACTGGCCGTTGGTGATGTTGGACCCGCGGCGGTGGATATAGACCGGGGTGTTCGACCCTTCGAGGATGAAGGTCGGATGGGTCCGGCCCGGCGCGATCAGATTCTGGGGCGTCCTGACCTGATCCAGCCAGTCCAGGGCCTCGGGCAGGCGTTCGAGGAATTTGCGGTCGCCGGTCAGCCGATAAAATCCGATCATCGAACGGATGTTGGTCCCCGTCGTGTGGGTCGCAAACGCTTGGGGCTCGATGGTGCGGGCGGGGGCGGGCTTCAGGGTGTCGGGGAAATGCTGGAGGCCCCAGGCCGGCTGAGGCATGGGCTGCTGGGTCTTCACATAGATGTCCATGCCGCGCTCGATCGCGTCAACCAGCCGGGCGTCGTTCGAGCCCAGGGCCTGATGCGCATAGAGCAGGAACTCGATGTTCTCGCCCGCCACATCGTCGTTGAAAGTGATGTAGGGCGTATAGTCGGCATGTCCGTGGGCACCGCCGTTCTCGACGAAGGGGAAGCGCTGGGGCCAGCCGCCGTTCGGATACTGGGCGTCGAGGACAAACTGGATCGCCTTGTCGAGCGGGGCCCGGTATTTGCGCTCGCGCTTCTCGAGATAGATGCGCAGCAGCAGTTGCGAGGCCTCGGCCGTGCCGGCGTCGTCGAACGTCGCATTGCCGTAATAGCGATGGTATTCCTCCATCCGCCAGGCGTTGTGACCATAGGTCTCGTACCAGGCCTTGAGGCTTTCCTCGCCCGCCGTGTCGACGACGTAGTTCCAGCCCCCCCGGGGATGCTGGCCCGCGACCAGGGCGTCGGCGGCGGACCTGGCGGCGGCGTAGAACTGTTCGTCGCCGGTGGCGTGATAGGCGTCGAGGAAGGCGTGACCCACCGTCGCCGTGCCCGGAGGCTGGACCCAGATGATCGTCGGCGAGGCCTCCAGCTCGCCCCAACGGCGCGAGAAGTCGGGCAGGACGTTCCAGACATAGCCGCCACCGACCGCGACCTCGTCGGTCATGAAGGCGGCGGCCTTCTTCATCGCGGCCAGGATGGCGGAGCGGTCGGGCGAGCCTTGCGCGAAGGCGGCGGGCGCGGCCGAGGCAAAGGCGCTCGCGGCGGCGGCACCGAGCAGGGCACGACGGTTCATCGAGATGGACATGAGGATACTCCGAACGCTTCCACGGGGCGGACTCTGCGGTCCTTCCGTATCAGATTAGGCGCTATGACACCGGTTTCCTAGTGGGTTCGGCCGGGCATTTTTCACGCCTCTTCGCCCTCACGCGCCGATGCGCTGAAGCGATGGGAAGGGCCGGCGGAGCGTCCGGGCCTTCGCCCGGAATGAAATAGAAAATACCGTTTCGGCGAAAGACGAACGCTCCGCGTATGTGGTTTTCGCAGGAGCTGTACGGCTCGTGTCGCCACGAACCAGCGGGGCTCTTAACCCCTTGCCGCTACCGCGCCCCCGGCGGGAGGGTGATGCCCTTGCAGCATCATCCCCTGAACGATCCGACTCTCTGCGCCAGACCCTTTGACGGTCCGGGGCGACGCAGTCCCCGAAAGAACTGCGCCGGCATCCCCCGGTCCGATCCCGCTCTACACACTCCCGCCGCAACAAGATCGCAAGGCCTTGCGCCCTTCCCCGCGACGGGACGGAAGGATCATAGCGGGGTTGGGGACCTGGGCGCGTGGATAGCCCTGACTGAACGTCAGAATCGGTCGTATCCCCAGGCACGGCAAGGGATAGGGTCGGGCGAGCTTCGCAAGTTGGAGGCGCTGGACGAGCCGACTTTCTTCTTCTCCCGCGTAGCGGGGGAAACCATCCCCGGCGTCGAGCGGAGCGAGACCAGGGTCGATGGGGGGCGTGTGAAGGGGGCGAAGAAAGAAGACTTCCCCCATCGGTCCTGGATCGCTGCGCGATCGACGGACCGCTTTCCCCCGCAAGCGGGGGAAGAAGATCGGCTTACCGGCGTGACCGGGACTGCCCTACCGCTTGATGTCGAAACCGTCGGCGTCCATGGCGGCGCGGACGTCGGCTGAGGTGAACAGGTTGAAGTCGCCGTGGACCGAATGCTTCAGGCCGGCGGCGGCGAGGCCGAAGGCGAGGGACTCCTCGTCGGGCCAGCCGCTCCAGACACCGAACAGGACGCCCGAGGCGAAGGCGTCGCCGCCGCCGACGCGGTCGATGACCCCGGCCATGTGGATGGGTGCCGCGTCCACCTGGCCGTCACGGGTCAGCATGACGGCGGACAGGGCCTGGTCGGCGACGCTGTCCTGGACGCGCAGGGTGCAGCAGATGCGCTCCAGTTTCGGGAAGGCCTCGAAGGCGGCGGCGGCGGCCATTCGGCGGCGCTGATGCGGGTCGGCGTCCTCGAAGGTGCGGCCCAGCACCAGGGCGAAGTCGCGTTCGTCGGCGAAGGCGATCGAGGCGGTGGCCAGCATCCGGCCGAGCGTCGCGGGCGGATCGCCGGCCCATTCGCCCCACAGCTTGCCACGGAAATTACCGTCGAAGGAGACCTTGACCCCTGCCCTCTCGGCCGCCTCGACGGCCTGGATGGCGGCTCGGGTGCCGTTCGGACCGACCGCCGGGGTCACGCCCGAGACATGCAGCCACTCGACCCCGTCCAGCAGCGAAGGCCAGTCGAAGGCGGTATCGACGTGTTCGACGAAGGCCGAACCTGCACGGTCATATAGGACGTCAGCCGGGCGACGGACGGCGCCGGGGGTCATGAAATACAGGCCCATCCGGCCCGGCCTGAACTCGATGCCGGAGGTGTCGACGCCGTGCTTGCGCACCTCGTCACGGGCACCACGGCCCAGCCCGTTGTCGGGCAGGACGGTCACCATCGCCGTCGGCGCGCCGTAGCGGGCCAGCGAGACGGCGACATTGGCCTCGGCCCCGCCGGGTCGCACCGTCAGGGTCGGGCCCTGCATCAGCACCTCACCCTCGGGCGGATTGAGGCGCAACAGCATCTCGCCGAAGCACAGGATTTTGCCGCCTGCGGCAGCGTTCGGGGACCCGGTCATGCGGCGGAAACTAGCGCGAGATCAGCGCGCCTGCCAGCCACCATCGACCGGCAGGATGGCGCCCTGGACATAGTCGGAGGCCTCGCTGGCCAGGAAGACGGCGGCGCCGCCAAGGTCGGACGGCTTACCCCAGCGACCGGCGGGAATGCGGCCCAGGATCTCGGCCGAACGGACGGGATCGTCACGCAGGGCCTGAGTGTTGGCCGTGGCGAAATAGCCGGGGGCGATGGCGTTGGCGGTGATGCCGTGCGGGGCCCATTCGTTGGCCATCAGCTTGGTCAGGCCCGCGACGCCGGACTTGGACGCCGTATAGGACGGCACCCGGATGCCGCCCTGGAAGGACAGCATGGAGGCGATGTTGATGATCTTGCCGCCGTCACCCTGTTTGATGAACTGGCGGGCGACCGCCTGGCTCATGAAGAAGACCGTCTTCAGGTTGATGTTCATCACCAGATCCCAGTCGGCCTCGGAGAAGTCGACGGCGTCGGCGCGGCGGATCAGGCCGGCGTTGTTGACCAGGATGTCGATCCGGCCAAACGCCGCCAGGGTTTCCTCGACGATACGGCCGACCGGCTCGATCGAGGTCAGATCGGCCTGCAGCGAGACGGCCTTGCGGCCCTTGGCCAGGACCTGGCCGACGGTGTCGTCCGAATCCGACAGGGCGACCGAGGCGATGTCTGCCCCGGCGTCAGCCAGGGCGAGCGCGATGCCCTGGCCCAGGCCCGTGTTGCCGCCGGTGACGAGGGCGACCTTGCCGGTCAGGTCGAAGGGGGTGGTCATGGTCGGCTTCCTACCTTGGTTCACAGGTCCAGCTCAGCCCTGTCGAGGGACTTCAGGCCGGATTCGGGTTGTGCGTATAGGTAACCGGTGTCATAGGCAGATGCAACAGGCAGAACCAGACGGCGGGGATCAGCCCGGACCTCTTGCAGAGGCCTCGCTCTTCGCCCACTTCCTGTCCAACCCCGCGAGGAAACACCCATGAAAATCGCTCTCATCACCGAGAACAGCCAGGCCGCCAAGAACGCGGTGATCCACGACGCCCTGACCACGGTCGCCGAGCCCCTGGGCCACCAGGTGTTCAACTACGGTATGTACACCGCCGAGGATAAGGCCTCGCTTACCTATGTCATGAACGGACTGCTGACGGGTATCCTGCTGAACTCCGGCGCCGCCGACTTCGTCGTGACGGGCTGTGGCACGGGCATGGGCTCGATGCTGGCCTGCAACGCCATGCCCGGCGTGTTCTGCGGTCTGGTCATCGACCCGACCGACGCCTTCCTGTTCGGCCAGATCAACGACGGCAACGCCATCTCCATGCCCTATGCCAAGGGCTTCGGCTGGGCGGCCGAGCTGAACCTGCAGGACGTCTACAAGAAGCTGTTCGAGGGCGAGCGCGGCCTTGGCTACCCCAAGGAACGCGCCCAGATCATGGCCACCAACCGCGGCATCCTGAAAAACCTGAAGACCGTCACCTGCCACGACATGATCACGGTTCTGAAGACCGTCGACCAGGACCTGCTGAAGGCGGCCGTCGCCGGTGAGAAGTTCCAGGAGTATTTCTTCGCCAACGCGACCGACACGGCCATCCGCGACTACATCAAGGGCGTGGTCGCCACCTCGCCGGCGCTGCAACCGGCCTGAGACTGAAATCGGCCTGAGATTGGCGCCCGCTGTCGCACCGACGGCGGGCGTCGTTCGTTCAGGCGGGGATGTCGGACTTGCGGATGACCAGCGAAGGGCGAACCTCGGGCTGGCTCAGCTTTGCAGGATCGACGCCGCGCAAGGGGGCCAGCAGTTTCTCGGCCGCCATCCGGCCCATGTCGCGGATCGGCAGACGCACCGTCGTCAGGTTCGGCCAGATGCGCTGGGCCATGGGCAGGTCGTCGAAGCCGACGATGGAAAGGTCGCGCGGCAGTTCCAGACCCCGCTCGCGCGCCGCCTGCATGACCCCGATGGCCATGTCGTCGTTCAGGCTGAAGATGGCCGTGGGCGGCTCTTTCATCGACAGCAGGGCGTGGCCCGCCTCGACACCTGATTCGTAGGTATAGGCCCCCTCGTACTCATAGGCGGGGTCCATGGGGATGCCGCGCTCGGCCAGGGCGTCGCGGAAGCCACCACCGCGCACCGCAGCCGACCGGAACAGGCTGGGGCCGCGCACCAGGCCGATTCGCCTGTGGCCCAGGTCGGCCAGGCGATGCGCCGCCTCGGCCGCGCCCAGATGGTCATTGGTCACGACCATGACGCCCGGCTCGTCCAGCGAAACCGAGGCGATCCGGACATAGGGACAGTCGAGATCGCGCAGCAGGGCGATGACCCGCTCGTCCTCCGACACCGACGGCGGCATGATGACGCCGAACAGGCGCTGGCGTTCGACGAAGCCCCGGATGTCCTCGACCAGGGTGTCGGAATAGCGGTTGCAGGGGTGGACGACGAGTTCGAGCCCCGAACCCTTCAGCGCGTCCAGCACGCCCTGCTGCATGTTCACGACATAGGTGGGGCTGGGGTTGTCGTAGATCAGCCCGACCAGGAAGGACCGGCGGAAGGCGAGGCCGCGCGCCTGGGGGTCCGGGGTGAAGCCCAGTTCGGTGATCACCTCGTTGACCCGGGTGCGAGTCTCCTCGCGCACCAGGGGCGACTGGTTGATGACGCGGGACACCGTCTTCTTGGAGACCCGGGCGATCCGGGCCACGTCGTTGATGGTGGCGCGCTTGCCCGGCTTCAGCGGGTGCGGATCGTCTGTCACGTCGGCGTCTCTGGATAAGTCCGACGCATGGCATAGCCGTGACGGCGCGCCGACGCCAACCCGGATTGTGAAAGCCGATTGACACCGGTTTCCTTCGCCGGTCATATCCCGCCCAAGAACGAGGGAACGCCTAAGTGATCCGCATCCAGCACAAGAGCCGCGCATGACGGCCGAGCCGATCCACGAATCGAGCGCAGCCGCCGTGGCCGAGGCGTTCGTCTCCGCACGCCTGGCGTCGCGGGCCACGCCCGACTATCCGGGCGTCCTGCCCACCACCATGGCCGAAGGCTATGCGATCCAGGAGATCGCCATCGGCCTGTATCCGGACCGGATCATCGGCTGGAAGGTGGGCGGCGTGGGCCCTGCCCTGCAAGAGAAACTGGGCACCCACCGTCTGGCGGGTCCGATCTTCGCGCGCAACGAATGGCCGGTCGACGGCCCCGTGACCGTCGGTGCCATCGAGGGCGGCTTCTGTGCCGTCGAGGCCGAATTCATCGCCCGCATCGGCGAGGGTGTCGATCCCGCCAAGACCGACTGGACGATCGAGGAGGCCACGGCCGCCGTCGACGCCGTCTTCATCGGGATCGAAATCGCCGGCAGCCCCCTGGCCGCCATCAACGACCTGGGGCCGCCCATCGTGGCGTCCGATTTCGGCAACAACGCCGGGGTCTTCGTCGGCCTGGAGTTGGACGGCTGGCGCGAGCGGCTGGACGCGATCACGGTCGAGACCACCATCGACGGCGTCTCGGTCGGAACCGGCGGATCGCCGTCCCTGCAAGGCGGGGCGATGGAATCGGTGCGGTTCCTGCTGGAGCACGGGGCACGGCGCGGCCGGCCCCTGACCGCCGGTATCCTGGTCTCGACAGGGGCAGTGACGGGCGTACACAGGATCTACAGCGGCAGCGACTTCGTCTGCGACTTCCAGGGCGTGGGCGAGATCCGCGGCACCGTCATCAAGGCGCAAGTCTGAACCATCAACACCGACGCCAACCCGACGGAGACAGGTCGGGACGCGTGAGGACCAGAGTACAGGAACGGCCATCATGACCGACACCACCCAGGGCTCTACGGGCCCGATCTCGATCAAGGCGCCGTCGCCGGGCAAGTACCGCTGGCTGATCATGTGGCTGCTGTTCGCGGCCATGGTGATCAACTACGTCGACCGGCAGATGATCGGGGTGCTGAAGCCCACCCTGTCGACCGAGTTCGGCTGGTCCGAGACGGACTATGCCGACATCGTCTTCTGGTTCCAGGCCTCCTACGCCCTCTTCTATGCGATCTGGGGCCGGTTGATGGACAAGATCGGGGCCCGGTTCGGTCTCGGCATCGCCTTCGCCATCTGGCAGGTCGGTCACATCCTGCACGGCGGGGCGCGGGACCTGACGCATTTCATCATGGCGCGGATGCTGCTGGGCGTCGGCGAGGCCGGGGGCTTCCCCGGCGGGATCAAGGCCGTCACCGAGTGGTTCCCCAAGAAGGAACGCGCCCTGGCCACCGGCCTGTTCAACGCCGGCACCAACATCGGCGCGATCGTCACGCCCCTGCTGGTGCCCGCCCTGGTGCTGGCCTTCGGCTGGCAGATGGCCTTCGTGATCACCGGCCTGATGGGGCTGATCTGGCTGCCGATCTGGCTGCTGGTCTATCGCAAGCCGCGTGACCAGAAGCGTCTGTCCGCGACCGAACTGGCCTATATCGAACAGGACCCGGCCGATCCGGCCGAGAAGGTGGGCTGGCTCAAGCTGCTGACCGTCAAGGAAACCTGGGCCTATGCCGGCGGAAAATTCCTGATCGACCCGGTCTGGTGGATGTTCCTGTTCTGGCTGCCCGACTTCCTGGGCAAGCGCTATGGCCTGGACCTGAAGACCTTCGGCCCCCCGCTGGTGGCCATCTATCTGCTCAGCGATGTCGGCTCGGTCGGGGGCGGCTGGCTGTCGTCGCGGATGATGCATATGGGGATCAGCCTGAACCGGGCGCGCAAGACCACCATGCTGATCTGCGCCCTGCTGGCCGTGCCCGTGATGTTCGCGGCCTATGCCTCCAACGTCTGGATCGCGGTGCTGATCATCGGCGTCGCCACGGCGGCCCACCAGGGCTTCTCGGCCAACCTCTACGCCATGCCCGGCGACGTCTTCCCGCGCTCGGCGGTGGGGTCGGTCGTGGGCATCGGCGGGATGCTGGGCGGCATCGGCGGCATGGTCTTCTCGAAATACGTCGGTCAGGTGCTGGAGAAGATCGGCACCTATACGCCCATCTTCGTGGTCGCCGGCACGGTCTATCTGCTGGCCCTGCTGCTGATCCACGTGATCTCGCCGCGGTACGCTCCGGCCAAGGTCTCGACCTGATCTGAGGCTTGGGGGGACGACGCCCGGCGGCGCGTCGTCCCCCTGTCACCGCCGCCGGTGTTGGTGGAGTGCCCACGATGATGACGCGACGAGGTCTGACGCTCGGCGTCGCCGCCGGGGCCGCCGTCACCGCCCTGCCACGCCTGTCCCTGGCACAGACCACAGCCCCGACGGTGCGCACCACCTACGGGCCGATCATCGGCGGGCGGGACGGCGACATCTCGGTCTTCAAGGGCGTGCGCTACGGTGCCGACACGGGCCCACGCCGGTTCCAGCCGCCCGTCGCCCCGACACCCTGGACCGAGCCGGTCGAGACCCTGGCCTATGGGGCATCGGCACCGCAGGGCCGTCCCGATGTGCCAGCGTCCGAGGACTGTCTGTTCCTGAACGTCTGGACGCCGGGGCTGGACGGCGAGAAGCGGCCGGTCATGGTCTATATCCACGGCGGGGCCTATTCGAACGGCTCGGGCTCGGACCCGCTGTATGACGGGACGCGGCTGGCGCGGCGCAAGGACGTCGTCGTCGTCACCCTGAACCACCGTCTGAACGTGTTCGGCTATGCGTTTCTGGCACGGCTGGCGCCCGGCTTCGGGTCATCGGGCAATGCGGGTCAGCTGGACCTGATCCTGGCGCTGCAATGGGTCAGGGACAATATCGCGGCCTTCGGCGGCGATCCGGGCCGGGTCATGGTGTTCGGCCAGTCGGGCGGCGGGGCCAAGATCGCGACCCTGATGGCGACGCCGGCGGCCGCCGGCCTGTTCCACACGGCGGCGACCATGAGCGGTCAGCAGGTCACGGCGTCGGGCCCGATCAACGCCACGCGCCGGACCCAGGCCTGGCTGGCGGCGATGGAACTGCCTGTCGAGCGGATCGGCGAGCTGGCCACGATGCCTTGGGAGACGCTGCTGGAGGGCACCTCGGCGCGGGACCCGATCCTGACCGGCAGCGGGGTCTATATGGGGCCGGTGATGGATGACGTGGTGCTGCACCGCCATCCCTTCTATCCCGATGCCGCGCCCCAGTCGGCGTCGATGCCGATGATCATCGGCAACACCCACGACGAGACCCTGGGGTTCCTCGGCAACGACCCGGCCAACGCCAATCTGACCTGGGATACGCTGGTCGGGCGGCTGACGCCCGAGCAGTTGAGGATCGACATCCAGCCCGAGACGGTGATCGCCTGGTATCGCCAGAGCCACCCGGAGCTGTCGCCCGATCAGGTGCTCATCGCCGCCACGACCGCCGGTCGATCGTGGCGCGGGGCGGTGATCGAGGCCGAGGTCCGGGCCGCCACCGCTGCGGCGGGGGCCGGCAGGGGGGCCTGGGTCTATCAACTCGACTTCCAGGCCAGCCTGTCGAACGGCAGGAAGGGTGCCTATCACACCGCCGACATCCCCCTGGTGTTCGACAATGTCGCCGCAGCCGGATCGGGGGCAACGGGAGCGGAGGCCCAAGCGGCGGCCGACCTGATGAGCGGGGCCTTCGCCACCCTGGCCCGGACCGGAGATCCCAACCATGCGGGGCTGCCGGACTGGACGCCCTATGACCTGACGCGGCGCCAGACCATGGTGTTCGACACCACCGCCCGGATGGCCGACGACCCGCGCGGCGACGAGCGGGCCTTCTTCAGCCGCGTGCCCTATATCCAGCCGGGAACCTGAGCCCATGAGGATCGATCGCCGCAGCCTGTTCGGGTTCGCCGCCGCCGTGGCCGGGGGAGCGTCTGCCCCGTCAGCCCTGGCCCAGATGAGGCCGGGGCCGCTGCTGGCCCCGCCGGACCCGACCGAGGTGTGGAAACTGTGGCCGAACGGTGCGCCGGGCGGGGAGCGGGTCACGGTCACGCCGGTCGTCACTGAGCGGTCGACGGACCCGGCCTTCCATGACCGGTTCGCCCAGTACACGACCGACCCGATCCTGACGGTCATGCGGCCGATCACGCCGAACGGGGCGTCGATGATCCTGATCCCCGGGGGCGGGTACAAATGGTCCGTCGTGGACAAGGAAGGGATGGATGTCGCGCGAGTCTTCGCCGAAGCCGGGGTGACCTGTTTCGTGCTGCGCTATCGCCTGCCCGCGGACGGCTGGGCAGCGGGGGCCGAGGCGCCGTTGCAGGACGCGCAGAGGGCGGTGCGGATGGTGCGGTCGCGGGCCGCCGAGTTCGGATTGGACCCGGCGCGGGTGGCGGTGCTGGGGGCCTCGGCCGGGGGGCATCTGGCGGGATGGGCGACGGCCGAGACGACGGCGGCCTACACGCCGGTGGACGCCCATGACGAAGTGTCGTTGCGGCCGGATTTCAGTATCCTGATGTATCCGGTGGCGACCATGGCCGATCCGTTCGTCCATGCGGGGTCGCGCGAGCAGTTGCTGGGGACCGCGCCTTCGCCGGAGCGGATCAAGGCCCATTCGCTGGAGGAGATGGACTGGACGGGCGCGCCGCCGGTCTGGTTGATCCACGCCATCGACGATGCGTCGGTGGTGGTCGAGAACAGTCTGAACCTGCTGTCAGCCCTGCGGCGCGCCAAGGTGCCGGCCGAGGCCCATCTGTTCGAGGAAGGCGGCCACGGCTTCGGGGTGCGCCTGATCGCCGGAAAGCCCGCCGACACCTGGCCCGAGATCGCGCTGCGGTTCGGAAAAAGGCATGGGTGGGTGGCGTAGGCCACGATCGGTGCGCTGGACTCCCCGGACTCGAAAATTAGAGTCCGAAGAGTCCGAAGAGTCCGAAGAGTCCGAAGAGTCCGAAGAGTCCGAAGAGTCCGAAGAGTCCGAAGAGTCCGAAGAGTCCGAAGAGTCCGAAGAGTCCGAAGAGTCCGAAGAGTCCGAAGAGTCCGAAGAGTCCGGACTCGAAAAAAGAGTCCGTTGAGTCCGTTGAGTCCGGACTCGAAAAAGAGTCCGTTGAGTCCGTTGAGTCCGGACTAAGGATCGGAGGTGCGACGGCGCGGGATGTCAAAGACCGTGTTCGCCCCAGTCTAACATACCGGCGGACCAGGGCGGGAAACTCAGGCCGAGATCGGCACGATCCGTTGCAGGATAAGGGATTGGCGCGTTGAAGTTGGATAACGCGGCGGCGTTGAGCAGCCTATTTGCTATGGCTTTGTCAGCCGACGCTGGTCCTGGTTCGGAACATTCGATGTCCCCAGCGGAGCATAGAGAACGCAGTCGGCAAGACGACGATGGGGAGAAGCAGCCGGTGCGCTGTGTCCCAGCTCCAAACCCAAGGCGAACGGCCAATGAGAATCGGCATCGAGAAGGCCGCCAACACCCACACGGCAAAGGCCGCCAGGCAAAGCGCGAGCGCCATCACCATGATGCCATTCAGCAGACTGGCAGCCCGCTCTTCGGGACCGTCTACAGGACTTTCAGGTTGGCTATCGGGCTTCGGCATCGCAACCTCCGGACACCCGAGACTAGGGGGCCTGCTCATAGAGGTCCATGCGTTTCCCTAGACCGGCTGCAGCGCCCCGCTGGCGATGACCGGGCCGGTGGGGAGGCCGGTGGGGGAGCCGCCGCGGGGTTCGACGGAGACGGCGAGGGCCGGAGGGTTGTCGGGGTTGACGCCCAACAGGCGGGCGGCGTCGATGACCACGACCTCGGCGCCGTCCATGGAGCCCATGGAGACCGGTGGCGAACCGTCGGGCAGCATCCACATCTCGAACGAATGCCCCTCGGGCGCGCCGGAGATGGGGGCGATGATCAGCTTCTGGTTCTGGCGATCCAGGGTGACGACGAAACTGACCGGGCCGTCCTCGGCCGACTTGAGCATTCCGACCGACATGGGCTGGATCGTCGGGACGGGCGTAGCCGGGGTCGGGGCGATCGGGGTCGCGCCGGGGTTCAGCAGGACGACGGCAAAGGCGGCGGCGGCGGCCGTGGCGAAGACGGCGGTGCCGGCGCGCCAGATGGCGATATTGCCCCAGAAGCCGTCATTGTCGTTGGCCGGGGTCCTGGTCAGACCCAGCTGCGCGGCGATGCGCAGCCAGACGACGCGCGGCGGCACGACCGGCGGCACGGCCTCTATCATCGGGGCCAGGCGGGCGTCCCAGTCGGCGACCTGATCGGCGAAACCGGCGTCGGACTTGATGCGGCGCTCGGCGGCGGCGCGTTCTTCGGCCGTCAGCACGCCCAATGCGTATTCGGCAGCGCGTTCGTCGGGGAAGGGGAAGTCGGTTGTGTCTGTCATCCGCCCAGGCAAGCCTTCAGCTTCATCAGGGAGCGGCGGATCCAGCTCTTCATCGTGCCGGTCGGGACGCCGAACACCTTGGCCACGTCCTCATAGGTGCGGCCCTCGAAGAAGGCGGTGCGGATGGCCCTGGCCTGAGCGTCCTCCAGCTGGTCCATGCAGACGTCCAGCCGGGTGGTCTGTTCCGAGCGAAGCACGGCACCCAGGCCGTCCTCGGCATCGTCCGGAACCTCGTTGGCGTCATCGATGGGGCGGGTGGTGCGACGGCCGACCTGGCGCTGGCGGTCGATGGCGCGGTTGCGGGCCATGGTCGCCAGCCAGGTGATCGGGCTGGCACGGTTCTCGTCGAACGTGCCCGCCTTTGACCAGACGCTGATATAGACTTCCTGCAGCACGTCCTCGGCCTCGCTTCGATCGTTCAAGATACGAAGGACCACACCGAATAGTTTCGACGAGGTCGCGTCATAGACGTCCTGAAGCGCGGAACGGTCACCGCCGGCGACGCGGCGCAGGTTTAAGGTCAAAGTCTGACGACTGATGTCGGCGTCCATGCGTCGGCGTCTGTATATCCGTTGATCGTCAACGCCTTCGGTCGCACGGCGGCGCTGCGTCCGCAAGCGGACTCAGCAATCAGCGCACCAGCAGGCGCGATCCGAAATAGCCCGCGAGCGCGGCCGTGCAACTGATGAAGGTCCCCCACGCCATGTCGGCGAGGGTGATGTGCAGGGCCCACCGCGTCAGGGTCGCCTGGTTGGTGAGGTCATAGGTCGCATAGGCCACGAAGCCGAACACCGCCCCGTTGATCGCCGCCCGGCTCCAGCTCTGTTCGTTCAGGGCCGGGACGACGGCCAGGAATGTGATCCCGAAGAGGAAGATGAAATAAAAGGCCCCGGCCGCGACGAAGTCGACCTTGGTGCGCATCCAGTCGCCGAGCACGGGGCGATAAAGCCTGTCGCCCATCATGGTCAGCCAGACCACGTCGAGCACCAGCATGGCGATCGCGGACGATCCATAGGCGGCGATGTATTTCAGCATGGGATCCTCAAGGCTTCTTCAGGCGATAGTGGCTGACGCCCCAGACCGTTCCGTCCGAGTCGCCGAACAGGCCGGCGGTGGCCATGTAGAAACGCCGCCAGCGCCGGGTCCACAGGGCGGCCTGGTCGCCATAGACTTCGGTCATGATGGCGCGGACCTCCTCGGCATTGGCGTCCATGTTTTCCAGCCAGTGGTCGGCGGTACGCTGGTAGTGGGTGCCGGACCAGCGCCACTGGTCGTCGATGGTCAGGATATCTGAATACTGACGCATCAGGCCGTGGCTGGGCATGACGCCGCCGGTGAAGAAATGCTGGGCGATGAAATCTGAATCGTCCGAGACCTCGAACCGGTAGGGCTGGTCGACGTGGCTGAAGACGTGGATGAACATCCGGCCGTCGGCCTTCAGCCATCCCGCCGCCCTGGTCAGCAGGGCGCGCCAGTTGGCCATGTGCTCGAACATCTCGACCGAGACGATCCGGTCGAAGGTGCGGTCGATGTTGAAGACGTTCATGTCGGCAGTGATGATGGTCAGGTTGGTCAGGCCGCGTCTGGCCGCCTCGCCGTCGATGAAGGCCTTCTGGCTGCGCGAGTTGGACACCGCCGTGATGGTCGAGTTCGGATAGTGTTCGGCCATCCACAGGGACAGCGAGCCCCAGCCGCAGCCGAGTTCGAGCACGGCCTGGCCGTCGTGAAGGTCCGCGTGTTCGCTGGTGATCCGTAGGGCGCTGGCCTCGGCCTGATCCAGGGTCGCGGTCGGGGATTCGTAGAAGCAGCTGGAATATTTGCGGTGCTTGCCCAGGCACAGTTCGAAGAAGCGGGCGGGCAGTTCGTAGTGCTGTTCGTTGGCAGCGTCGGTGTGTTCCGCGACCGGTCGGGCGGCCATTTCGCGGGCGAACTCGGCCTCGACGTCGGCGGGCGGGGTCTTGAGCGCCTTGCGCGCATTGGCGACCAGAAGGGCGATGGCGGGGCGGGTCACGAAGTCCGGAAACGGCGCGTCCTGGAGTTTGTTGACGCTGTTGGCGAGCAGGCTCATCGGGCGGTCCTCAGGAGGCTTTGGAAGGGCGGGGGAAGAAGGCCCCGACGCGGTTCTGGTAATCGACGTAGGCCTGGCCGCGCGACTTCAGCATGGCGGCCTCCAGCGGGGGCACGCCGGTCAGGCGGGTCAGGATCAGATACATGACGATCGGCGCGATCAGGGCGGCCCAGCCCCAGGGCCAGTTTGCGGTCAGGTCGATGGCCATGACGGGGTATGCGACCCAGCCGAACCATTCGAAGACATAGTTGGGATGGCGCGACAGGCCCCACAGGCCCTTGTCCATGATCCGGCCCCTGTTGGCGGGGTCGGCCTTGAAGGCCTTCATCTGCTGGTCGGCGATGCCCTCGCCCGCGATGGCGACGGCCAGGATCACGGCGCCGACATAGTCGGTCAGCGTCAGGCCTTCGCCGGGGCGCAGGGCCGCCGCGGCGATGGAGGCGCACAGCAGGGTCGTCGCCGGGGCCTGGACGATGGCGAGACCGAACAGCCGCTTGCCGAAAGTGGGGCCCCACTCGGCCTTGAGCATGGTGTAGCGGGCGTCTTCTTCCCTGGTGCGGGCCACGCGGATGGCGATGTAGGCACCCAGTCGGACGGACCAGACGGCGACCAGGACCGCGACCAGGATCTGGCGCGCGCTCGGGCCATCGACGTCCCAGGCCCATGGCGACAGGGCGACGATGACCCCGGTCAGGCCGGTGCCGAAGGTCCAGAACACGTCGGTCCAGCCGGCATTGCCGGTCTTGAGCACGGTGGCCCAGGCCGTCGTCATGACGACCAGCATGAAAATCAGGGCGAAGGCGAGGGCGAGCAGCACGGCGGCGTCCTATCGGCTGATCAGCTGGCGGGTCGGCAGGCCGAGGCGGCCCATGCGGGCGATCAGCTCGGTCTTCTGGGCGGCGCTCATGGTCGGGCTGCGCGACAGGAGGGCCGGGAACTGGCCGTCGGCGGTCGTGGCGATCATCCACGAATAGTCAGGGGCGATGTCGATGACCCAGTACCTCTGGCGGATCAGGCCGCCGAAGAAGCTGGCCTCCCATTTGGCGTTGGTGGCGGAGTCGAGGACGCGGGCGGTCGTGTTGATGGTCGTCGTCCGGCCCGTGCGGCTGCCGCGATGGCAGGTCTGGCTGATCGAGAAGCTGGTGGCATTGCGGCGCGACCAGACCTGATTGGCGGCCCAACAGTCGCTTTGGCGATCGTTCGGGGTGCGGGCGATCTCGTACCAGCGGCCCATGAAGCGATCGAGATTTATGGTCGCGCGCGGTTCGGGGGCCTGGGCCAGGGCGGCACCGGCCGATCCGGCCAGCAGGGCGATCGCGAGGGCTATGGAACGGAACTTACGCATGGTGACCTCGGGGTTCGGAGACGGCACCGACCGTGACTGGATAGGCGGGGGTGACGCCGCCGCGCAGGCGCAGGCCCTTGAGCAGCAGCCGCACCGCCTCCCAGTGGATGCCGGCGATGACCTTCAACGTGAGCAACGGATGGCCGATCCAGGCGGCCAGCAGGTTGCGGTCGGTGATCTCGGCCCGGTGCGCATGGAAGGCGGTGAAGAGGATCGGCCCCTGGGCGTCCTCGACCGTGATGGCGACACTGGCGGCCTCGCCGGGCACGCCGGTCGGCGGGGTCACGGCGAAGCGATAGGCCAGGTCCATGTCCATGAAGGGCGAGACGTGAAAGGCCTTGTCCACGGACTGGCGTACCGCGCCGGCGGTCTGCTCGACCGGCATCAGATAGGCATGGCGACCGCCGAAGGTGTTGGACACCTCGTACAGGATGGCGCTCAACCGGCCGTCCACGGCGTGGCAGAAGAAGACGCTGAGCGGATTGAAGCCGTAGCCCAGGATGCGGGGCATGGTCAGCAGCTGGACCGGGCCGCCGCCCTCGATCCCGGCCTCGGCCAGGCGGGTCGCGATCTGGGTCTTCAGCGGCGTCTCGGAGCGGTCGCCGAAGTCGGAGGCGCGCAGGGTCATCAGGCCGAACCGATCCGCGCCGAGCCAGCGCAGACGCTTCACCAGCCCGTCCCATTCGTCGAGGTCGAGCAGCAGCATGAAGACGCGGTATTGCAGGGCATGGACGCGCGGACGGGTCCGGCGGTGGAACACCGTACCGGCATAGAGGCCCGAGCGTGTGCCCGCCTGGGTCATTCGGCCGCGAGCGCCATGGCAGAAGCGGGAGACGGCACGGTCAGAGGGATGCGGCCGCTTTCGTTCTCGACCGTCCAGGGACGCCGCACGCCGCCGATGGCCTCGGCGACGGCGAGACCGGCCTGGAGGCCGTCCTCGTGGAAACCCGAGCCGAACCAGGCCCCGGCGAACCAGGTGTCGTTGACGCCCTGAAGCGACCACAGCTCGCTCTGCGCAGCCAGGGCGGCGGCGTTGAAGATGGGGTGATCGAACTCGCGATCGACCAGCACGGTCGCAGGGGCGGGTTCGCGCTCGGGGTTCAGGGTGACGAACAGATTGTCGCCGGCCAGACCCTGCAACAGGGTCATCCAGTAGGTGACGCTGGGCTGACCCGCGTCGCCCGCCACCGGTTGTTCGCCGACGTAGTTCCAGGCGGCCCAGGCGGACTTGCGCCGGGGCATCAGGGCGGTGTCGCGGTGCAGGACGACGCGGTTCTTGCTGTAGCGGATTGCCCCGAGCAGGCGCGCTTCTTCGGCCGTCGGATGCTCCAGCATCGCCAGGGCCTGATCGGAATGACAGGCCAGGACGACGCCGTCATAGGATCGGCGCTCGCCGTTGGCTAAGATCGTCGCCCGGCCCGGCGTCCGCTCGATCAGATCGACCGAATGATTCAGCAGCACCTCGCCCCGGAAGGCGCGGGTCAAGGCGTCGACGTAGGAGCGGCTGCCGCCCTCGACCGTCTTCCAGTTGGGCTTGAGATCGACCTCGAGCAGGCGATGGTTGCGGTAGAAACGCACGAAGGCGGCGGCCGGATAGTCGGCCATCTGGCGCGACGAGGACGACCAGATCGCCGCTGCCTGGGGCAGCAGATGCAGGTCGCGGAAGGCCTGGCCATAGCCCTTGCGGTCCAGGTAGTCGCCCAGGGAACATAGGGACTGATCCAGCTCGGGAAGGTCGGCCTCGGCCTCGCGGTGGAAGCGTTTCAGGTCGGCCAGCATGCTCCAGAATTTCGGGTTTGCCAGGTTGCGCTTCTGGGCGAACAGACCCTTCAGGCCATGGCTGGAATATTCGAACCCGCCGGCCTCCATCGACACGGCGAACGACATATGGGCCGGTTTGGCGGCGACGCCGAGGTGGTCAAGCAGGGCTGTGAAGTTCGGATAGTTGGGCTCGTTGTAGACGATGAAGCCGATGTCCACCGCCGTCATGCAGGAGCCGCGCTGATCGAAATCCGGCGCCTCAACTGTACAGGCATGACCGCCGACCCGGTCGCCGGACTCGTACAAGGTGACGTCATGATGTTGCGACAGCAGCCAGGCCGCCGACAGGCCCGACACGCCTGATCCGACGACGGCCAGCCTGCGGCGGACGGACGAAGGCTCTTGATGCGGCGGGATGCGGTCGTACATGAAGCCCTGCGGTATCGGTGTTTCTGACAGTCGGGCTCAGCTACGTGCGGCGTCGCGATCCGGATGCCGGGAAAGCTAAGCTTGAGAGGACGCGAAAGTTCCAGACAGGCGGCGCATCCGTTCGGAACACGGTGCGTAGCTGTTCACGGGGTTGCGGTTTGCGTCCTGGTGCGTGGAGTGAAGACAGATGACGGCTCCCCTGGTGGACGACGTTCAAGGCCGGTTCGGATTCGATCTGCCGAGACCGAACCGTATCCTGCTGTGGGCCTTTCGCGCCGCCGACAAGGACTGGCAGGGGCGTGGCCTGACCATGGTCATGCCCGATCGTCAGGAGCATCATTTCGGACCGCCGTCACCCGATCGGGCCGTGCTCGACATCCGCGATTGGGGCTTCATCCACCGGATCGTGGCCGGCGGGGCGATCGGCCTGGCTGAGAGCTATATGGCCGACGAGTGGCGCACCCCCGACCTTGCGCGGACCCTGATCGTGCTGGCGGACAATTTCGACCGGCTGGGCAAGCTGACCCAAGGGAACGCCCTGGTGCGGGCCTTCAACTGGGTCACGCACAATCTGGGGCGGATGAACACCCGGGCCGGATCGAAGAAGAACATCGTCGCCCACTATGACCTGGGCAACGACTTCTATTCGCGCTGGCTCGATCCGAGCATGACCTATTCGTCGGCGCTGTGGACGCAAGGCAGCCAGTCGCTGGAGCAGGCGCAACACGAGAAATACGCGGCCGTGGCCCGGTCCATCGACCTGCAGCCCCACCACCGGGTGCTCGAGATCGGTTGCGGCTGGGGTGGGTTCGCGGAATATGCGGCGCGCGAGATCGGCTGTTCCATCGTCGGACTGACCCTGTCTCCGGCCCAGCAGGCGTTCGCGGTCGAGCGGATGGCAAAGGCCGGCCTGTCCGACCGGGTCGAGATCCGGTTGCAGGACTATCGCGACACGGCCGAGACCTTCGACCGCATCGTCTCCATCGAGATGTTCGAGGCGGTCGGCGAGCAGTGGTGGCCGACCTATTTCAAGGTGGTGCGCGATCGGCTGGTGCCCGGCGGACGGGCGGGATTGCAGATCATCACCATCCGCGAGAACCTGTTCGAGGCCTATCGGCGCGAGGTCGACTTCATCCAGAAATACGTCTTCCCCGGCGGGATGCTGCCGTCCGAGCCGCGCCTGAACCAGGAGACGGCGGCGCAAGGGCTGGTGACCACTGAGACGCGGCGTTTCGGCGCCGACTACGCCCGCACCCTGGCCCTGTGGCTCAAGCGGTTCGACGAGACCCACAGCGGCATGGACGCGACCTTCGACCGGCTGTGGCGGTTCTACCTCGCCTATTGCGAGGCGGGGTTCTCTACGGGCCGAACCGACGTGGTTCAGGTGTCGCTGGTGCGGCCGAACTGACGCTTTCGGGCCGAATCTGAACCAACCGCCGCGCTTCGCATTGCTGGTCTGCAATTCGAGGAACAGCGATCATGGCCGCACGACCCACCTGGCAGGGACATCTGAAGCTGTCGCTCGTCACCTGTCCGGTGGCGCTCTACACGGCGACGTCGTCGTCGAGCGAGATCCACTTCAACCTGATCAACCCCGAGACCAACAACCGCATCCGCATGGTCCCGACCGACCCGGATACCGGCCCGGTCGAACGCTCCAGCCTGGTCCGGGGATACGAGGTGTCCAAGGACGAATACGTCCTGTTCGACGACAAGGATTTCGATCAAGTTCGTCTGGAAAGCACCCGCACCATCTCGATCGACAAGTTCGTCGACGAGACCGAGATCGACCGGCTGTACTGGGACGATCCCTTCTATGTCGTGCCGGAAAAGGGTGCAGGAGTTGAAGCCTTTGCCGTCATCCGCGACGCCATGCAGAAACAGGGCAAGATCGCCCTGGGGCAGCTGGTGCTGCGCGGCAAGGAGCGTCAGCTGGCGCTGGAGGTGCGGGGCAAGGGGCTGGTCGCCTATACACTGCGGGCCCACGAGGAGGTCCGCGACGCCGACGACTATTTCGACGACATCCCCACGGTCAAGGCCGACGCCGACATGGTCGAGATCGCCGCCCGGATCATCGCCCAGAAGGAGGCCGACTTCGACCCGACCGAGTTCAAGGACCGCTACGACGACGCCCTGCGCGAACTGATCAAGTCCAAGACCAAGGGCGGCAAGGGGGTGGTCGAGGTCGAGGAGCCGGACGACACCAATGTCATCGACCTGATGGAAGCCTTGCGAAACAGTCTGAAGGGATCGGCGACGGGGGCGAGGAAAGCCCCGGCGAAAAAGGCGGCGACGAGGAAGCCGGCCGCGAAGAAGAAGGCGGCCTGAAAGCGAGAGGCCGGAGCGACGTCAGGCCAGTGAGGTCAGGGGGCGTGTCGTCAGCGACAGGGCGTCCGCGTCGAACTGGGCCGCCATGGCGATGATGCGGTCGCGGTCAACGCCGCTGGTCATCCATTCCGCGCGGCGGCGAAACGAGCGCGCGCGGTTCTTGAGGTTGTCGATCTGGATCACGATGGGTCCCTCCCCGGGACACTCATACAACCCGTCCGAGAGCGCTTTGTTCCATACGACTGTCTGGAACCGGACATTCAGGGGCCAATGTCCGATCCTGTGGCCTTGATCGCCGGCCGCAAGCTCTTCGCCGCCGCGCGAAAATCCTTCCACGGATCGGGCTTTCCGAGCAGCGCCTCATAGTTCCAGAGGTTGAAGACGGAGGGGTCCAGGCCCGTCCTCACCTGGCTCCAGGACAGCGGAAAGGCGATGCCCGCGCCTGGGCGGGCGCGCGGCGACCAGGGGGCCACGGCCGTCGCCATCCGGCCGTTGCGCAGATAGTCGAGGAAGATCTTTCCTGCCCGCGCCTTCTTGGCCAGGGTGGTGGTGAAGCGGTCGGGGGCGTCGGCGCGAATAGCCTCCGAGACCGCCTTGGCGAAGGCCTTGTTCTGGTCCCAGGTGATCCGGCTGCGGGCGTCGGTCCTGATCGGCACGACGACGTGCAGGCCCTTTCCGCCGGTCGTCTTGACGAAGGGCGTCAGGCCGAGGGTTTCGAGTTTCGTCTTTACGACCTCGGCGGCCGAGATCACGTCGTTGAAATCCAGGCCCTCGTCGGGGTCGAGATCGAAGGTGATCTGGTCCGGGATTTCCGGCTCGCCCGGCGCGCAGCCCCAGGGATGAAGTTCCAGCCCGCCGGACTGGCCGATGGCGACCAGGCCGCCGGCATCCACGACCGAGACATAGGGTTTGCGCTCGTTGACGTCGATCAGCTTCAGCCGGGGGTTGGAGCCGGGCATGGCGTGGCGCTGGAAGAAGGTCTCGCCGCCGATGCCCTCGGGGGCGCGGATGACCGAGGTGGGGCGGTCGCCGACATGGGGCAGGATGCGGTCCGAGACGGCCTCGTAATAGCGGGCGAGGTCGGCCTTGGTGATGTCGGGGCGACCGTCGGTTCCGGGCCACAGCACCTTGTCCGGGTTGGACAGGGTGACGCCGGCGACGACGACCTTGCCGGGTTTGCCGCCGAGTTTCAGCTGGGGCGGGGGCGAGGCCTTGACGGTACCCTTGGTGCCCGGTGCCGCCTTGGGATCGACGGGGGCCTGGGGCATGGCATCGACCTCGGCGGCCGCCTTGTCCTCGCGCAGGCCCTTGAAGGCGGCCTGACGCAGGGAGCCGCTGTCGGTATAGCCGCCGTGTTCGATCTCGGCGACCAGGACCGGCTTGAGCCAGTGGATCGTGCCGCCGGTGGAGGACCGGCGCGGTGCGGCCTTGCCGACGAAGGGGCTGTGGTCGGCGGCCTGGGCCTTCAGGGCGGGGAGGAGCCGTTTGACCACCGCTTCTGAATAGCCCGTGCCGACGCGGCCGAGGTGACGCAGGCCCTTGCCGGCCGTCTTGTCCACGTCCTGGACGCCGACGATCAGGGAGCGGAAGCGGTCGCCCTCCGAGGTCCAGCCGCCGATCACCACCTCGTCCCTGCCCCGGCATTTCGACTTGACCCAGGTCGAGGATCGGCCGGCGGTGTAGGGGGCGGTCAGGTCCTTGGAGATGATGCCTTCGAGGTCCATGCGGCAGGCGCTGTCGAGCACGGCCTGTCCGGTCGTGGCGAAATGATCGACGTAGCGGATGCGTTTGGCGGCCGCCTTCGGGATGCGGTCGATATAGGCCTGGAGCCGCGCCTTGCGATGCGAGAGCGGCAGTTTGCGCAGGTCCTCGGGCCCGTCGAACAGCAGGTCGAAGGCGAAGAAGATGAGCCCGCCGGTCTCGCCGTCCGAGATCGCTGCCTGGAGCGCCGAGAAGTCAGGCATGTGGTCGTCGGCGAGGGCGCAGAGCTCGCCGTCCACGACGCCGTCGGGCCATTTCGCCGCGTCGGCCGCATGGGCCGCGAACCGATCCGACCAGTCCAGACCCTTGCGGGTGCGCAGGGTCGCACTTCCGCCGCCGACGCCGACCTGGAGGCGGTAACCGTCGAACTTGATCTCATGGGCCCAGCCGGTGCCGCGCGGGGGGTAGTCGCCGACCTTGCACAGCTGGATCGGGACGAAGGCCGGGGGTTTCGTGAGCGGGGCGGGGGCCGCCTTCGGCTTCGGAGGTGCCTTTCGGCCGGTGGGCTTGGACGAGGTCCACTGTTTCCGGCCGTCGGCGATCTGGGCCATGGTGCGGCCCGAGGTGACCGAAGCGTCGATCTCCATATTGGCATCGCCTTCGCCGTCGACGGTGAAGTCGTCGATCTCCTTGATCAGCAGCCAGTTGTTGCGTTTGGACGGTTTTCCCCGATCGCCCTTGAGCCGGATCAGGGCCCATTTGCCCTTCAGCCGTTCGCCGTGCAGGACCATCTTGACCTGACCCTTGGCGAAGGCGGCGTCGAGGTCGGGCTCCTGGGGCTCCCAGCTGCCCTCGTCCCACATCTGGACCGTGCCGGCACCGTAGTTGCCGGCCGGGATCGTGCCCTCGAACCCGCCGTAGTCGAGCGGATGGTCCTCGACCTCGACGGCCAGGCGCTTGATGGTGTGGTCGCGCGACGGGGCCTTGGTCACGGCCCAGGATTTCAGGACGCCGTCGACCTCGATGCGGAAATCGTAGTGCAGCCGCGTCGCCGCGTGGCGCTGGATCAGATAGCGCAGCGGGGCGCCCTTCCTCGCCTTGGCCTTCTTGCCCTTGGGCTCGGGCGTGTCGGCGAACCGGCGCTTGGCCTGATAGGTGTCGAGCTCGCCCTTCGCGGTCATGACCCTGGAGCCTTCAGGAACTTGGCCAGGGCCTTCTCGAATCCCACGGTCTCCGCGCCCGGCAGCACTTCGGCCATCTGTCCGCTCTCATAGAGTTCGAACACGGCCGGGTGCACATAGGACGAGCGGCACACCGTCGGGGTATTGCCGAGCAGCCCCGCCGTGGCCTTGACGCAGACGGTGATCGACCGTTTCGCGGCGGTCGGCGAGGTCGGGGGCTCCATGCCGCGCAGGGCCCGCGCCGCCGAGACCGTGCCGGCCCAGGTGCGGAAATCCTTGGCCGAGAACTGTTCGCCCATGGCATCGCGGATGTAGGCGTTCACGTCGTCGGATGTGACGGGGCACAGATCGCCGTCCTCATTGCGGTACTTGAACAGGCTCTGGCCGGGCAGGTCGCGCAGGGATCGGACGACGGTGGCGAGGCGGCGGTCTCGGACGCTGACCCTGTGCTCGACGCCGCTCTTGCCCTTGAAGGCGAAGGTCAGGCCGGTGCCGTCCACGGCCAGGTGGCGCTTGTGCAGGGTGGTCAGGCCGTAGCTGCGGTTCTGTCTGGCATAGACGGCGTTGCCGACCCGGATCAGGGTGATCTCGAGCAATTGCACGGCCGTGGCCAGGACCTTGGCCCGGCATGCCCCTTTCAGGGCCATGTCCGCCTCGACCTGTCTGCGCAAGCGCGGCAGGGCGGCGGCGAAGGCGGGCAGCTTGTCGAACTTGTTGGAGGCCGCGTGGGCGCTCCAGCCGTCGTGATAGCGATACTGTTTGCGGCCCTTCACGTCGCGGCCGGTGGCCTGGATATGGCCGGACGCGCGGGGACAGATCCAGACGTCGGTCCAGGCAGGCGGAATGGCCAGCATGCGGATGCGGTCCAGAACCTTCTCGTCGGTGACGGGCTGACCTTGGGCGTCCAGATAGTCGAAGCCCTTGCGCGACACCTTGCGGGTCAGGCCCGGCCGGTCGTCCGAGCACCAGGTCAGGCCCTTGGGAGCCGACTCGGTGGGAAATTTCGCCAGTCCGTCCGCCATCGCCGTCCCATTCGCCCGATCAGAGGCTGGCGAACGCATCATCGACGACGCCGTTCCTGAAGCGGCTGTTCGGCCGGCGGGCCCCAGGGTTGCGGCACCTGCACCGTGGACAGGCCGCCGTGCCTCGCCCATAGGGACGCCGTGAGCGCGCCCCCCTCTTCGTCACGCCGATACGATCTCGACTGGCTGCGCGTCGGGGCGTTCGCCCTGCTGATCTTCTATCATGTCGGTCTGGCCTACGGCGTCTACGACTGGCACATCCATTCGACCCATACGCTGTTGTGGATGCGCGAAGGAGTGCTGGTCACCAACCCGTGGCGGCTGACCCTGCTGTTCCTGGTCTCGGGCGCGGCGATCCGGTTCATGACCCTGAGGAAGACGCCGATCCAGGTGGCGCGGCTGCGCGTCGCCCGGCTTCTGCCGCCCCTGATCTTCGGCGTGCTGGTGCTGGTGACGATCCAGTCGTGGATCGAGGCGCTGGACAAGGGTGGGTTCGACGGCGGCTATCTGGCTTGGCTGGGGCATGAGTTCGGCCCGTCGGGCCTGGCCGACGGGGTTCCGCTGAACCACCTGTGGTTCGTCCTCTATATCGCGGTCTACAGCGCGGTGATCGTGGCCCTGATGACCCGTCCGGCCTGGATCGAGGCGGTCGAGCGCAGGATGGGACCGCTGTTCGCCGGCTGGCGGATCCTGATCCTCCCCGCGCTCTGGCTGATCGGGGTGCGGGTGCTGCTGTTTCCGTGGTTCGGCCTGACGAATGTCCTGTGGTGGGACTGGTACAACCATGCCCAGTCGCTGGCCGCCTTCCTGTTCGGCTTCTTCGCCGTGCGTCAGGTCTCGATCTGGCGCGATCTGGAGCGGTTCCGCTGGGTGGCCTTGAGCGTCGCGGCGGTCGCCCTGCCGCTGATGATGCTTCAGGTCGCCCATCCCGGAGGCGGAGCCTTCTGGGGCGTGCCGCGCAACATCGTGGTGGCCATCGACCAGTGGGCCGTGATCGTGGCCCTGCTGGGGTTCGCCAGCCTGCATCTGCGTGACAAGGGCGGCCCGGCGCTGACCTATCTGAACGACGCGGTCTTCACCTTGTATCTGGCGCATCAGACGGTGCTGGTCTGCGCGGTCTGGCTGATCCGACCCGCCGCGCTACCCGTGTGGATCGAGGCGCCCTTGCTGGCCGCCGTGACCTGGGGGGCCAGTCTGTTGATCTACGAGATCGTGCGGCGGATTCCGCTGCTGCGTCCGATCTGGGGCCTGCGTCCCCTGCCCGGTCGGCCGACCCTGGCCTGGCTGACAGCTGCGCACTGGTCGCACGTGCGGTTCCGGCGGCGGCGTATCCTGCTGGCCATCGGGGTCATGGCGCCGGTGCTGGCCTTTGCGGCCGTCGGGGTGGCTATCCTCGCCTATCCCGGCTTCGACAATGCCCGACAGTATCTGAGCGAGCTCGGCAATGACTCGGCCGCCAACCCCATGATCTTCAACGGCGGGGTCTTCGCCGCGGGCGCGATGGCCGGTTTCGCCGGGGTCGGCTTCGGCCTTGCGGTCAGCGCCATCACCCGGGCCCACATCACCGGCTGGCTGATCGGCATCGTCTTCGTGCTGGCCGGGGCGGGTCTGGCGCTGTCGACCCTGTTTCCGTATCCGGACCCGCGCCATCAGGTGATCAACATGGCCCTGGGCATCCAGGTGGCCCCGCTGCTGTTGCTGTGGGGGCTGGCCGGGACGCGGGAAATGCCGCGACTCAAGGCCTTCCTGACCCTGACCTTCGTGGTGATGACGATCCTGACCGTCATCACCCATCATCTGGTCTTGCCGGGCACGGTCAATCCGACCAACGTCGGCTGGTGGGAGCGGGCCTTCGCCGTGGTGCTGGTCACCTGGGTTGGGGTCACGGCCCTGATCCTGGGGCGTCACCTGCACCGACGCGCGGCCGACACGGAAATGTGAAAATCACGGGACAATCACGACTCCGTGATTGATTTTCACGAGAATGCGTTCATGCTGCGATGCAGTAGCCTGGCGCACCTTCCTTCCCCATCGCGCGCCGGTCTCCGGGATATCAAAAGACGCCATGAACAGTCTGGCCCTGCGCAGCGATGTCCTGGACGGCGCCGTCGATTTCGGCGCCGACACTTGGGCTCCTGACGATGCCCCGCTGGCCATGCCGCGCCAATCCTTCGAGACGTGGGCCTTCGACGAGAGCGCGCCGGCTGCGCCCGTCGCGACTTCGCCCCGGAACGTGGGCTTGCGCCGTCTGGTGCTGGCCGGTGCCACGACCCTGATCACCGTTCTGGCCGCCATCGCCCCCTTCA
Source organism: Brevundimonas sp. NIBR10 (assembly GCF_027912515.1). Taxonomy (NCBI): domain Bacteria; kingdom Pseudomonadati; phylum Pseudomonadota; class Alphaproteobacteria; order Caulobacterales; family Caulobacteraceae; genus Brevundimonas; species Brevundimonas sp. NIBR10. The sequence continues at coordinate 1,548,208 of NZ_CP115464.1, read as the reverse complement.
TCCTGTACGGCCGCAAGGGCTGGGACGGGCTGGAGATGCTGGCGTTCGGCCTGTTCCTGATCCTGATCGCCTCGATCGGCTGCTGGTTCGCCAACTCGGCCATCGGCCTTTGGGTGCTGATGACCAACCGCGAACAGGAAGACCTGTCATTTTCGCCCCACCCCGAGGCACCGACAACCCGCACCGCCCTGTTGATGCCGCTTTACAACGAGGACGCCCATGCGGCGCTCGGTCGGTTGCACGCCATCGACGCGGGCCTGGCGCGTCTCGGCGTTTCGGACGCCTTCGACCTTTTCGTTCTGTCGGACACCAACAAGCTCGACGCCCTGATGTCGGAACAGGCCGTGTTCGCGGGCTTTCGCCTGCGCACCCATTCCCAGGCCTTCTATCGCCACCGCGAGCTCAACGTCGAAGCCAAGTCGGGCAACATCACCGACTGGACCCGGCGATTTGGCGGTGCCTATGAGTTCATGATCGTGCTGGACGCCGACTCGACCATGGCGGGCGAGACCGTGCTGCGCATGGTCGACGCCATGGAGCGGAATCCGCGCATCGGCCTGATCCAGACCGCCCCGACCATCATCAAGGCCCAGACCCTGTTCGCGCGCGTCTCGCAGTTCAGCGTCAAACTGTACGGCCGCGTCGCCGCCGCCGGTCTGGCCTGGTGGACGGGCTCGGAAGGCTCCTACTGGGGTCACAACGCGATCCTGCGCACCCGCGCCTTCGCCGAGGCCGCCGGCCTGCCGGTCCTGCCGGGTGTGAAGCCGTTCGGCGGCCACATCATGAGCCACGACGTCGTCGAGGCCGCCCTGCTGCGCCGCGCCGGCTGGGGCGTCCATGTCACCGCCGCCCTGGACGGATCGTGCGAAGAGACCCCGCCGACCATCACCGACTTCGTGCGCCGCGAACACCGCTGGTGCCAGGGCAACCTGCAGCACCTGGCCCTGCTGGGCGCGCCGGGCCTGACGGGTGCCAGCCGGACCCAGCTGTTCATGGGCGTGCTGGCCTATCTGGCCTCGCCCCTGTGGTCCGCCTCGCTGGTGACCGGGCTGGTGATCCAGCTCTACTATCCGATCGACTGGGCCTCGTTCTTCTACTTCCTGAAGCCCCAGTTCACGCCGTTCATGCTGGCATCATTGCTGGCCGGCGTGCTGCTGATCGGGCCCAAGATCATGGGCGCGGTCCTGGTGCTGTCGCGTCCGCGCGAGCGCCGGGCTTTCGGTGGCGGCCGCCAGATCGTCAAGGGGATGATGGCCGAGATCTTCCTGTCGGCCACCCTGGCCCCGATCTTCATGGTCGCCAACACGGTCGCCGTGACCAAGATCCTGATCGGTCAGGACGCCGGCTGGCATGCCCAGCAGCGCGACGCCGATGGCGTGTCGTGGAAGGACGCCTTCCGCTCCATGCGCTGGCAGATGGGCACGGGCCTGGCCTTCTGTGCCGCGCTCGCCTTCCGTCCGGACCTGGCCACCTTCTTCATCCCGATCGTCGGTCCGCTGCTGCTGGCCGCGCCGATCGTGGTCTGGACCTCGCGCCGCGCCTCCGGCAAGGCCTTCGCCCGCAACGGTTTTCTGGTCACGCCCAAGGGCGACGAACAGAGCGCCACGCCGTCCGTGCTGCACGGCCCGGTTCGCCCGAGCCCGCTGACCGACGGTGTCCGCGTCGCGGCCCTGCGCGCGGCGATGCAGAACGCTTAGGCCGCCACTCGCTCCGGCGCTGGCGATCGGGATGTTGCCTGACCATCTCTGGCCCACACGGTCAGTGAGGCGACTATGAACAAGATCGGGATTGCGGGGATTGCGGCAGGCATCGCCGCCCTAGCCTGCGTTTCTCTTGCAACAGCGGACACCGGACTACTCGTTGCCGAGCGTATCAGGACGCCAGACAGTCCCCTGATATGGATCCCTCACTCCAGTGACACGCCAATCGTGGACACGGGCCTACTGAAACTCCAGTGCACCTACTTCACGGGTTTGGGGATAGAGCGGCAGGTTCACGCCGACCACCTTTCGCGGCTTGGAACCCCACAATGTCCCTTTCTCAAGCCCAGGGACGATTGCGGACTGGTCAAGGCCGTCCAGCGTGCCGACGGAAAGCGCGACCCGTGGGGTAGTCGCCTGACATGGTCTCAGCCGAAGCACTGCCCGTCCTAAAGCTGCCCCATCTGATTGTCGTGATGCACGGCTTGGCTCTTCAGCCAGGCCACGAAGGCCGTGGCGCTGGGCGATGGCGGGCGATCGCGCGGCAGGACTACGTGATAGGCGAAGCCCACCGCCTCGCTGCCGTCAGGGAAGGGCGCGACCAGACGGCCTGAGGCCAGGTCCGCCTGGGCCAGGGTGCGTTTGGCAAGGGCCACGCCGCGGCCCGCCGCCGCCGCCTCGATCAGCATCGACGACTGGTTGAAGCGCGAGCCCTTGCGCGGGTCCGAATGCTTGACCCGGCGGGCCTTCAGCCACATCGCCCAATCCGGCCGCGAAGGATCGCCGTCGTTGGACATGTCGTGCAGCAGGACGTGTCCGGCCAGGTCGGCCGGCGTCCGGATCGGCTTGTCGCCTGCCATCAGCGACGGGGCGATCACCGGCAACACTGTCTCGGTCATCAACCGCTCGACGACATGGCCCGGATAGTCGCCGGGGCCGTAGCGCACGGCCAGGTCGGCCCCGCCCTCGCCCAGCACGGCGGGCTCGAGGTCGGCCGAAATCCAGACCTCGATCTCGGGGTGGGCCGCGTGGAAATCGTCCATGCGCGGCATCAGCCATTTGGCGGCGAAGGACGGCGTCACGCTGATCGAGACCTGTTTCTTCTTGGGTGGTTCGCGCAACAGGGACGAGGCGTCCATCAGCCGCTCGAAGCCCTCGCGCAGCAGGGGCACGGCCCCGCGCCCCAGGTCGGTCAGTTGCAGACCCTTGGCCTCGCGCTTGAACAGGGGGCCGCCGACGATGTCCTCGAGCAAGCGAATCTGCTGGCTGACGGCGCCGGGAGTCACCGACAGTTCGTCGGCGGCCCGGCTGAAGTTCAGGTTCCGCGCCGCGCTTTCGAAGGCGCGCAGGGCGTTCAGGGGAAGGAGCGGTCTGGCCATGGCGGTTAGAAATCCTATCAGGCCGACAAAGACAATCTGATTTGTGCGGCGCACCCCGCGGGCGGAGTGTGATCGCACGACCCACGGCAGGCTAGCCCCTCCGATCGAGGCCGGCGGAGCTGTCATGAGAGTCTTTCTAGCATCCATTCCCATGGACGGCGCCCGCGTCGTCATCGTCGGCGACGGCGAGCCCGCGCTGGCCAAGCTGCGCCTGTTCCAGAAGACGCCCGCCGATCTGGCCTGGTTCGCGCCGAACGGCGCACCGACGGGAGCGAGCGCAGCGCAGGGCGGTACGGTGGCAATCGACCGGCTGCCCCACGCTGACGATCTGGCCGGGGCCCGGCTGGTCTTCATCGCGATCGAGGACACGGACGTCGCGACCGATCTGGCCGCCCTGGCCCGCGCGACCGGAGCCCAGGTCAATGTGGTCGACAGGCCCGCGCTGAGCGACTTCCACACCCCCGCCCTGATCGACCGCGACGAGGTCGTCATCGGCATCGCCACCGGCGGATCGGCGCCCATTCTGGCGCGTGACATCCGCAGCAAGATCGAGGCGGTCCTGCCTGCCGGCCTGACCGAGGTGGCGAAGCTGGCGCGCGATCTGCGCGACACGGTGATCGCAAGCGTTCCCGACTTCATGGCGCGCCGGCGGTTCTGGGAGAAGGCCTTCCGGGGTCCGGCCGCCGACCTGGCCGCCGCAGGACGCACCGCCGAGGCCCGCCGCGAGATGATGCGGCTGCTGAACGCGTCCAGCGAAATCACCACCGGCCCGGAGCAGGGGGTGGTCCACATCGTCGGGGCCGGACCCGGCGATCCGGAACTGCTGACGCTGAAGGCGTTGCGCGTGCTTCAGGACGCGGACGTCATCATCCACGACAAGCTGGTCCCCGACGCGATCCTGGACCGCGCCCGCCGCGACGCGCATCGCCTATATGTCGGCAAGAGCCGCAGTCATCACTCGGTGCCGCAGGATCAGATCGAGGCCCTGATGGTCGAGGAGGCGAGGAAGGGTCAGCGCGTGGTGCGGCTGAAGGGCGGCGATCCGTTCGTGTTCGGGCGCGGCGGCGAGGAACTGGAGGCCATGCGCAAGGCGGGTGTTCCGGTCTTCGTCGTACCGGGCATCACGGCGGCCATCGGCTGCGCCGCCTCGGCCGGCATTCCCTTGACCCACCGCGACATGGCCCAGTCGGTGACCTTCGTCACGGCGCAGGAAAAGCCCGGCGGGATCGCGCCCGACTGGTCGCGGCTGGCCGGACCGAACCAGACCCTGGCCGTCTATATGGGCGTGGGCCGCGCGGCAGAGACGGCGGCGTCCCTGATCGCGGCCGGTCGCGATCCCTCCACGCCGGTGGCCGTGGTCGAGAACGGCAGCCGCCCGGATGAGCGGGTCATCACCGGTACGCTTGCCGAACTCGGTGGGCTGGTGGCGCGCGCCAGTCTGACCGGCCCGGCCCTGCTCTACGTCGGCGAATGCGCGGCGTTCAGCGCAGCGCAACTGGATGTGCAGGCGGAGTTGGTCGCATGAAGATCGTTACCGCCAATCGTCTGTCGGACGGCCGGGTCATCTATCTGGGTCCGGACGCCGCCGTGGTCGAGGACCTGGCCCTGGCCGCCCTGTTCGACGCGGACGCGGCCGATGCGGCCCTGATCGCCGCCGCGTCCAAGCCCGCGACGTGGGTCAATCCCTATCTGGTCGAGGTCACCGATGGCCCGACGCCTTCCGGCCGCGACCGGCTGAAGGAAACCATCCGCTCGGCCGGCCCGACCGTCGGCAACAGCCTGAACCACCGCGAGCCTGCCTGATGTACCGTTACGACGAGTTCGACCATGCCCTGGTCCAGGAGCGGGTCGCGGAGTTCGCCGATCAGGTCGCGCGCCGGGCCTCCGGTGCCCTGACCGAGGACGAGTTCAAGCCGCTGCGGCTGATGAACGGCGTCTATCTGCAACTGCACGCCTATATGCTGCGGGTCGCGGTGCCGTACGGGGTGATGAACGGCACCCAGATGCGCCGGCTGGCCCAAATCGGCAGGACCTATGACAAGGGCTATGGCCACTTCACGACGCGGACCAACATCCAGTTCAACTGGCCGGCCCTGACTGACCTGCCCGCCATCCTGAGCGACCTGGCCGAGGTCGAGATGCACGCCATCCAGACCAGCGGCAACTGCATCAGGAACGTCACCACCGACGTCTTCGCCGGGGCCACGGCCGACGAGTTGGAGGATCCGCGTCCGTGGTGCGAGATCCTGAGGCAGTGGTCGACGATCCATCCCGAGTTCAGCTTCCTGCCGCGCAAGTTCAAGATCGCGGTGATCGCGTCCGAGACCGACCGCGCCGCCATCCGCACCCATGACGTGGGCCTGCAGATCGTGAAGGGCGAGGACGGCGGCACGGCCTTCCGCGTCTTCGTCGGCGGGGGTCAGGGACGGCTGCCGCACATTGCCCAGGAGATCGCAACGGTCCCAGCCGTGGACCTGCTGGCCTATCTGACCGCCATCGTCCGGGCCTGGAATCTGGAAGGGCGGCGCGACAACATCCACAAGGCGCGGATCAAGATCCTGGTCGCCTCGCTGGGCATCGACGCCTTCCGCGAGAAGGTGGACGCCCATTTCGCCACCTTGCGTCGCGAGGCCCTGGCCATCCCGCAGGACGAGGCGGATCGCATCAAGGCCTATTTCGCCCCGCCCGCGTTCGCCGACCTGCCGAAGACTAGCGCGCCGTTCGACCGGGCGGTCCTGGCCGATCCCGACTTCGCGCGGTTCAGCAGGAACAACGTCCGGCCGCACAAGCAGGCGGGGTACGCGTCGGTCATCATCTCGCTGAAGCCGCTGGACGGCGTGCCCGGCGACATCACGGCCGAACAGATGGAGATCGTCGCCGACCTGGCCGAGCGCTATGCGTTCGACGAGGTCCGCGCGGCCTATGAGCAAAACCTCGTTTTGCCCCACGTCCGGCTGGACGACACCCCGGCCCTGTGGCGCGAACTGCTGGCGGCGGGGCTGGGCACGCCCAACGCCGACCTGGTCACCGACATCATCGCCTGCCCCGGCCTGGACTACTGCAGCCTCGCCAACGCCCGCTCCATTCCGGTGGCGCAGGCCTTGTCGAAACAGCTCGCCGATCTCGACTACCAGGAGCGGGTCGGGCCGGTGCGCATCAATATGAGCGGGTGCATCAACGCCTGCGGACACCACCACGTCGGCCATATCGGCGTGCTGGGCGTCGACCGGAAGGGCGAGGAATATTACCAGATCACGGTCGGAGGTTCCCCTGACGAACAGGCGGCGCTGGGCGAGATCGTGGGGCGGTCCCTGCCCGCCGACGAGGTGCCGGGAGCCATTACCCGGGCCCTGGATCGCTACCTGGAAATCCGTACCGAGGGCGAGCGTTTCATCGACACCGTCCGCCGGACCGGTGCCGAACCGTTCCGCGAGGCCATCTATGCGCCCTTCTCGAACCCGGAGGTCGCCGATGTCGCCGCCTGAGCTGGAACTGCTGGACGGGATCCACAATGGCCCGCGCCTGTCGGTCACGACGCCGCTGGACCAAATCGAGGCAGCTGCGCGAGAGACCGATGTGCTGGTGCTGGAGTTCGAGGCCTTTCGGGACGGGCGGGGCTTTTCGCTGGGCGCGATCCTGCGCGAGCGGGGCTATGGCGGCCGGCTGATCGCCGCCGGAAAGATCCTGCCGGACCAGGCGCGGCACCTGCGCCGGTCGGGTTTCGATGCGGTCGAGCTGAACCCCGGGGCCGACAGGGCGACGTGGGAACGGATGGATCACGCCTTCGACGCCGCCTATCAGGCCGCGATCGATCCGGTCCCGACCATCTGGCAGCGCCGCACCGCCGCCCAGAGCACGACGCCCCCTGCCCTGCCCCCAAAGCCTGACGGCGATCTGCATGCTCTGGCTGCGCGCCTGAACGAACAGGTCGCTGGACAGGATGCAGCGGCCATCCTGAAGGCAGCCCTCGACCCGGCCCTGGGGCTGAAGACCGCCGCCATCTCGTCGTTCGGGGCCGAGGCGGCCGTCCTGCTGCATCTGATCTCGGACGAGAAGCCCGACCTGCCCGTCGTCTTTCTGGAAACCGGCCAGCATTTCTTCCAGACCCTGCAATACCGGTCGCAGCTGACCGCCAGCCTCGGTCTGACCGACGTGCGGCTGGTCACGCCGGATCCGCAGGAAAAGGCCGATCTCGACGCCCGCGACGACCTGTGGAAGACCGACGCCGATGCCTGCTGCGACCTGCGCAAGACCCGGCCCCTGGCCCGCGCCACGGTCGGTTTCACCGCCCTGGTGACCGGCAGGAAGCGCCATCAGGCCTCGACGCGGGCCGGGCTGAAGCCGTTCGAGGTTCTGGACGGGGTGTTGCGCGTCAATCCGCTGGCCGACTGGTCTGCAGACGACGTCGAGGATCATCTGGTCGCCCACGCCCTGCCCCGCCATCCTCTGGTCGAGCAGGGCTACCTGTCGATCGGTTGCCACACCTGCACCCGCCCGGTGCAGGAGGGCGAGGATGCGCGCGCCGGTCGCTGGTCGGGGCTGGACAAGACGGAATGTGGTATTCACGTCGAACGACGCCAGCCGATCGCGGCCTGACCGCCCCTTCCCTACAGAGTATGCCCGTGACCACCGCCTCCATCACCGACCTGATCGGCAACACACCGCTGATCCGGCTGAACCGCCTGTCGGACCTGACCGGCTGCGAGATCCTGGGCAAGGCCGAGTTCATGAACCCCGGCGGCTCGATCAAGGACCGCGCCGCCCTGTCGATCGTCCAGTCGGCGCGGGCGTCCGGCGCGCTCAAGCCCGGCGGGACCATCGTCGAGGGCACGGCGGGCAATACCGGCATCGGCCTGGCCCTCGTCGGGGCCGCTTTGGGCCATCCCGTGGTCATCGTGATTCCGCGGACCCAGTCCGAGGAAAAGAAGCAGGCCATCCGCTCGCTGGGGGCCCGGCTGGTCGAGGTCGACGCCGCGCCGTTCTCGAGCCCCAACCATTTCGTCCACTATTCCGGCCGGCTGGCGGGCGAGCTGAACGCGTCGGAACCCAACGGCGCGATCTGGTCCAATCAGTTCGACAACCTGGCCAATCGCGAGGCCCACTACGCGACCACCGGCCCGGAGATCTGGGCCCAGACCGAAGGCAAGGTGGACGCGTTCGTCAGCGCCATCGGCTCGGGCGGCACCATCGTCGGCGTGTCACAGTATCTGAGAGAGCAGAACCCCGACATCCGAATCGCCATCGCCGATCCGGCAGGCGCGGCCATGTTCAACTGGTTCACGCAAGGCCAGATGACGTCGGAAGGCTCCTCGATCACCGAGGGCATCGGGGTGGCGCGGATCACGGGCAATCTGGAAGGGTTCAAGCCCGACCATGCCTATCGGATCGAGGATGCCGAGTTCCTGCCCATCCTGTTCGACCTGGTCCAGCACGAGGGCTTGTCGCTGGGCGGATCGGCGGGGGTGAACCTGGCGGGGGCGGTGCGGCTAGCCCGAGATCTGGGGCCGGGCCAGACCATTGTGACCTGCCTGTGCGATCCCGGCTCGCGCTATGCATCCAAGCTGTTCAACGCCGATTTCCTGCTCAGCAAGGGGCTGCCGACGCCGCCGTGGACGCAAGCCGCGGCGGCGGCGGCGGCCGCCTGACGGCCGGGCGTCCACGAGGCGGTTGCAGGTTCGTCCGCCTTCCCCATATTCAGGCCCGACGCCGAACTCGCCGCTTCAGGGAGATGGGCGTCGCAGTCGCTTGATTTGAGGACTCGCCAACGTGACCACACGAACCATCCTGTTCGACAGCCCCTTTTTGCTCGGTTTCGACCAGACACGGGCCCTGATCGACCGCGCCGCCAAGGCCGCGAACGAGTCCTATCCGCCCTACAACGTCGAGCAACGCGGCGAGAGCGAGGTCCGGATCACCCTGGCCGTCGCCGGATTCACGCCCGATGACCTGGCCGTGACCCTTGAAGGTCGCCAGCTGACCATCGCCGGCAAGCGCGAGCCGGTCGGCGAGGCGGACCAGGCGTTTCTGCATCGCGGCATCGCGGCGCGGGGTTTCGTCCGCAGCTTTGTGCTGGCCGACGGGCTGGAGGTCGAGGGCGCGGCCCTGGAGCACGGCCTGCTGCACGTCGACATGAAGCGGCCCGACCATATCGCGGCCGTGCGCCGCATCCCCATTCGCTCGGCCTGATCGCGACCGATCAGAGCCTTGATGCGAACCGTCCGGGGAACCGGGCGTTACCCTATCCAGAAGGAGGCGTTTCGATGCTGTCGACGCGTATGACCAAGGAAGATTTCGCCGGCCTGGGTGCCCCGGATCTCGTCTATGTGCGCGAGATCACGGCCGCCGATGTGCTCAGCGACACCCCGTTGAAGGATCTGGGCGGCTTCGACATCGATCCGGACCAGACCCTGTATGCCGTGCATGGCGCGAACGGTGAGCGGCTGGCCGTCATGATGGATCGGGAAACCGCCTTCGCCGCCGCCGTGGCGCACGAGCTCGCCCCGGTCTCCGTTCACTGATTTAGGCAGAGGCCGATCGGCCACTCCGGGGCCGCGCTCAGGCGGCGGTTGCCGCCTCGTTGCGGACGAACAGGGCATGGACCGCATCGACGGTGCGAGCTTGGCGCAGCTTCTCACGCAGTTCCGGCGAACGCAGGGCGCGCGACACTGCCGCCAGAGCCCTGAGGTGTTCGGCACCGTCGCGCGGCGGGGCGAACAGGGCGAACAGCAGGTCCACGGGCCGGTCATCCACCGAGCCGAAGGCCACCGGCGCGTCCAGACGCACGAAGACCGCAGAGATACGGCTCAGGCCCTCGATGCGGGCGTGGGGGATGGCGACGCCAGAGCCAAGACCGGTCGAGCCCAGGGCCTCACGTTCGAGCAGGGCGTCCAGTACGCGATCGGCGTCGAGGTTCAGCGACTGCGCCGCCGCCTCGGCGACGACGTGCAGTGCCTGGCGCTTTGACGAAGCGCCGCTGCGCAGGACGATACCGTCCGGCGCGAGCAGGTCATCGATGTCCATGCTATCCCCGACTCAAATCACTGACAGCCCACGATCGGCGGGCGGGCGCCGTTTAGACGCTCCGCCCGCCTTCGCATAGCCCTACACCCTAAACGCTTGCGGAAGCGTGTCCGTTGCTCTTGGCGGCACCATTGGAGGTGATGGTCCGTTCCGGGTCGATCCACCCGACGTTTCCGTCAGGCCGACGATAGACGACCGACAGGCCGCCGTGCGCCGCATTCCTGAAGAGCACGACCGGATAGCCCGTCATGTCGAGCTCGGCCACGGCACGACCGACGGTGATGGTGCGGATTTCGCTCTGGGTTTCGGCGATCACCATGCCGACGGGCGGCGGGCCGTCCTGGGTTCCCGCATCGCCGAAGACCTCGTCCTCGACCTCATCGGGGTTACGGAACACGATCGAATGGGCGACCTCGGCCGCAGCCATTTCGGTCTTTTCGGGGGAGAGGCCCTTGGGCCCGGCGTGGTGGTCCTTGAGCCGTCGCTTGTAACGACGCACCCGCTTCTCGAGCTTGTCGAGACTTTCCGTGAAGGCGGAATGGGCGTCGCCGCCCATGCCCGTCGTCACGAGGGTCTGCCCCGACGCCAGGCGGACCCAACAGTCCACCTTGAAGCCGAAACCGTCCTTGGACACCACGACCTCGGCGTTTTCACCGCCGCGTTCGAAGTATTTTCCGACGCCCTCTTCGAGTTCCTGGGAGATGCGCGAGCCTAACGCTTCGCCGACATCCACATGCTTGCCGCTCACTTGCACTTGCATGGGAGTAGAACGCGACTCCTCGCGGAAGGTGTCAATCCATATCACGGATTTGTGGCAAAGCTGATCGCCGATCAGGCGAACTTCAGCATCCGACGGCGCTGCACCGAGGACGGAATCCTCAAGGCTTCCCGGTACTTGGCCACGGTCCGGCGGGCGATGTCGATCCCGGCCTCGTTCAACAATTCGACGATGCGGTCGTCGGACAGGACGTCGCCGTCGCGGCCTTCGTGATCGATCATCGCCTTGATCCGGTGCCGGACGGCTTCGGCGGAATGGGCCGCGCCGTCGCCCGTCGCATTGATCGAGGCGGTGAAGAAGAATTTCAGCTCGAACACGCCGCGCGGGGTCGAGACGTATTTGTTGGAGGTCACGCGACTGACCGTCGATTCGTGCATGCCGATGGCGTCGGCGACGGTCTTCAGGTTCAGGGGGCGCAGGAACTCGACGCCGAACGCGAGGAAAGCGTCCTGCTGGCGCACGATCTCGGCCCCGACCTTCAGGATGGTGCGGGCCCGCTGGTCCAGCGACTTGACCAGCCAGGAGGCCTGGGCCGCGCAGTCGGCGACGAAGGTCTTTTCGGTCTCGGTGCGGGCACCGGCCGAGATGGTCGCGTGATAGCGTTTATCGACCAGCAGGCGCGGCAGGGTGTCGGAGTTGAGCTCGACCTTCCAGCCGCCGGCCGGGTCGGGGCGGACGTGGACGTCGGGGATCACCGTCTGGGCCGTCTCATGACCGAAGCCCGCGCCGGGACGCGGCGTCAGGCCCTTCAGCTCTGTGATCATCTCCGACAGGTCTTCGGCATCGACGCCGCAGGCCTGGCGCAGGGCCGTCAGGTCGCGCCGGGCCAGCAGTTCGAGGTTGTCGAGCAGGGCGGCCATGGCCGGGTCGAAGCGGTTGCGCTCGACCAGTTGCAACCTCAGGCATTCGGGCACGGAGCGGGCCATGACGCCGGTGGGCTCGAAGCCCTGACAGACGATCAGCACCGCCTCGACGCGATCGAGGCCGCAGCCCAGCCGGTCGGCGATCTCGGCCAGTTCGCCCCGCAGATAGCCGCCGTCATCGACCCCGTCGATCAGGCTGAGCGCGATGGCGTGATCGACCGCCGAAAACCCGGCCGAGGAAGCCTGGGCCTGAAGGTGTTCGGACAGGGTGGGGATCTGGGCGTCGGGGCGTTCGCCGCCGTCGCCATCGTTGAACGACCCACCCTTGCCCGCCGCCGACCAGTCCGACAGGCCGGGCTGGGAGGCCGCGTCATCGGACAGCCGGTCCGAGGTCCGTTCGCCGGGGGTGGCGTCGCCATAGACGTCGTCCTCGCGCGCATCGACGGTGGATGAGCGATCCGAGGCCTCGCCGTCGGTGAAGCTGAGTTCGTCGGAGCGGGTGATTTCGGCAGGCGCGTCGCGGGCCTCCTCCAGACGGCTCTCGACAGGGGTGCCGTCGGTCTCGTCGCGTTGCAGGAGGGGGTTCTTTTCGAGCTCGGCCTCGACATATTCGTCCAGTTCCTGGTTCGAGAGCTGCAGCAGTTTGATCGCCTGCTGGAGCTGGGGCGTGATGACGAGGCCCTGCCCCTGCCTGATCTCCAGCCTTTGCCCAACCACGATCGTTGCGTCTTTCGATAAGGGGGCCGACATGGCCCGGAACTTGCTGTCGCCCACGATGACGGCAAGCGGTTAACGGCGCTCTAAGCGGTGGGGACGGCCCCGTCATTCTTCCCCCGCTCGCGGGGGAAAGCGGTCCGTCGTCGAGCGGAGCGAGACCAGGACCGATGGGGGAAGTCTTCCTTCTTCGCCCTGCGTGACACGACCCCCATCGTCGCTGCCTTCGCTGCGCTCAGGGACGCGACACTTCCCCCGCTGCGCGGGAGAAGAAGACTTACCGCCGCTTCCGCTTCTGCATGACGAAGCCGATGACCTTGGCGGCGGCTTCGAAATGCTCGCGCGGGATGGTCTCGTCGATGTCCACGGCGGCGTAGAGAGCGCGGGCCAGGGGGACGTTCTCGACGATCGGGACCTTGTGTTCGCGGGCGACCTCGCGGATGCGCAGGGCGACGGCGTCGACGCCCTTGGCCACGCAGACGGGAGCGGCGTCGCCGTCCTCGTAGCGCAGGGCGACGGAATAGTGGGTCGGGTTGGTGACGATGACCGTGGCCGTGGGCACGTTCTGCATCATCCGCTGGCGGCTTTTCTGCATGCGGATCTGCTTGAGCTTGGCCTTGACGTGCGGGTCGCCTTCCGAGTTCTTGTACTCCTCCTTGACCTCTTCCTTGGACATCCGCATCCGCTTGGCGAAGCGGATCTTCTGCCAGATGAAGTCACCGCCGGCCGTCAGCCCCAGGAAGACCAGGGCCGACATCATCAGGGCGATCATCATGTCGCGCGCCAGGGGAAGGATGGTCGCCGGGCTCATGGCGGCCATCATCTCGAACTCGCGCATATGGGGCTTGAGCACCATCCAGCAGATCACCCCGACGGCGATCAGCTTGAGCAGGGTCTGACCGAACTGCATCAGGCCGTCGGGGCCGTAGATGCGCTTGAACCCGGCCATGGGACTGACCTTCTCCCATTTCGGCTTCATCTTCTCGCCGCTGAAGATCAGACCGCCGCTCTGGGCCACATTGCCGCCGACGCCGCCGATGATGGTGGCCAGCATCACGGCGCCCAGGAAGGGCACGACGATCCACAGGGCGTGCATGCCGATTTCGAGGCCGCCGCCCGCATCCAGACCGCCGATCATGGCGTGGGGCGAGGCGATGAAGGGCAGGAACCCTTCGGCCATGGTGGTGGCGAAGTATGACCCGCCGAAGACGATGACGGCGCAGGCCCCCATCAGGCTCAGGGCCTGGGCGACGTCGGGCGACTTGGCGACGTCGCCCTTCTTTCGCGCCTCCTCGAGTTTCTGAGGAGAGGCTTCTTCTGTCTTGGACTCGGGATCGGCGCCTTCAGCCACCGACGCCTCCTGCGCCCGCGGCGAACACGCGGGCGACCGCGCGGTACCGATCGATGAACACGGTGCCCATCACCCCCAGCGACAGGGCGAAGATGGACAGGCCCAGGATGACGCTGAGCGGGGCGGCGGCGAAGAAGACCTGAAATGCCGGCATGACCCGCGCCACCAACCCCGAGGCCAGGTTGAAGATCAGGGCGAAGACCACCACCGGCGCGGCGAGTTGCAGCCCCAGGGCGAAGCTGTCGCCGACGGTGCGGACCGCCATCTGGGCAAAGTCACCCATCAGGAGCGGTTTCATCGGGGCGATGGTCTGGTACGAGCCGACAAGTCCGGCGATGAACAGGTGATGGGTGTTGGTGGCGAACACCAGCACCGTCCCGAACAGCATCAGGAAGGACGCGATCGTGGTGCCGGGCTGGGCCTGGAGCGGGTTTGCGGTCTGGGCGAAGCTGAGGGTGGTCTGGAGCGACACGATCTCGCCAGCCGTCGACAGGGCCGAGGTGAACATCCGCAGCAGCATCCCGATCATCAGGCCGGTGACGACCTCACGGATGATCCAGCCGACCATGGTGCCCAGGCTCTGCGGCAGGGGCGGCAGACCACCGGCGACGATGGGCCACAGCGCCAGGGTCACGACCAGGGCCAGGGACAGGCGGATGCGCGGCGGCACATAGCTTTCGCCGATGCCCGGCAGGGTCAGCAGGATGGCGCCGATGCGTGCGAAGATCAGCGCGCCGGTCCAGACCTGTTCGCTGGTCGCATAAGGCTCCACCGCGTCGCTACATCCCGGCGATGCGGGCGGCGATCGTCCTCATGAACCCGCCCAGCAGGGCCCCCATCAGCGGCAGGAACAGCAGCAGGGACACAAAGATGGCGATGATCTTGGGGGCATAGATCAGGGTCTGTTCCTGAATCTGGGTCAGGGCCTGAAACAGACCGATGCCGACACCGACCACCAGACCCACCAGCAGGATGGGGGCGCACAGTTGCACCGTCAGCCAGATGGCGTCGCGACCGACATCCAGAACTTCCGCGCCGTTCATCTGAAAACTCACACTCCGGGAAACTCGGCAGAAAATGCCGGGAGCGTGGTTAACGGAGGGTTAGGAGACGCGTCATTCTGCCTGTCATCACCATCGATTGCGCGCGCCATCCGGATCGCCGCCGCGATCTGTCTTTCACGCATGGCGGAGCGAAGGTCGCACCCCCTCCCCTTTGCCGATTTCACCGCTATATCGACGCCATGACCGATCCCGTTGCGTTTCCCCCCGTTTCCCCCGCCGAGGCCGAGGCCGCCGTGCGGACTTTGATCCGCTGGGCGGGCGACAATCCGGATCGCGAAGGATTGCTCGACACCCCCGGCCGCGTGACCCGCAGCTACAAGGAACTGTTCGCCGGCTATGAGGTTGAACCGCGCCAGTATCTGGAGCGGACCTTCGAGGAGGTCGGCGGGTACGATCAGATGGTGGTGCTGAAGGATATCCGGTTCGTCAGTTTCTGCGAGCATCACATGCTGCCGGTCGTCGGCGTGGCCCACGTCGCCTATCTGCCCACCGATCGGGTGGTGGGCATCTCCAAACTGGCGCGGGTGGTGCGGGGCTATGCGCGGCGCCTCCAGATCCAGGAAAAGATGACGGCCGAGATCGCCACGGCCATCGACGAGGTGCTGCGCCCCGCAGGTGTCGGCGTCGTCATCCAGGCCGAGCATTCCTGCATGACCCTGCGCGGCGTCGACGTGCCGGGGGCCACCCTGACCACCTCGACCCTGCTGGGTGCCTTCCGCGACGATCACCGGACGCGCGAGGAGTTCCTGAGCCTGACCCGCCGGGGATGAGCGAGGCGGAGGCGCTCCATCGGTCGGCGCTGCTCAGCGGCATCGGC
Source organism: Brevundimonas sp. NIBR10 (assembly GCF_027912515.1). Lineage (NCBI taxonomy): Bacteria > Pseudomonadati > Pseudomonadota > Alphaproteobacteria > Caulobacterales > Caulobacteraceae > Brevundimonas > Brevundimonas sp. NIBR10. Next base: position 1,532,522 of record NZ_CP115464.1, on the reverse strand, counting down.
CTGGGCACGCCCTACGATCCGGCGCTGGCGATGACGCGGCTGCGTCAGGCGGCAGCGTTGGGGCACGATCTGGCGGCAGGGGCGTTGGCCGTGATCGAGGCCGAGCCGGACGGGCTGGAGGGATGGCTCACGCCGCCCGCGCCGCGCGTGCTTTCAGAACGACCGCACATCCTGGAGGTGGAAGCTTTCGTTTCGCCGGCCGTCTGCGACTGGCTGGTCGAGCGGGCGCGGGCGCGGATGGCACCGGCCGAGATCTACGATCAGGCCACGGGGGCCGGGCGGCCCGATCCGGTGCGGACCAACACGGCCTTCGCCTTCGACCTGGAGGCGACCGACATGGTGCTGGTGCTGGTGCGCGAGAGGATCGCGCGGCTGGCGGGGCTGCCGGTACCGGGGCTCGAGCCCAGCCAGGTGCTGAGATACACCCCCGGCCAGAAGTTCGACTGGCACGTCGATTTCCTCGACCCTGCGATGCCCGGCCATCGCGAGGACCTGGCGCGATCGGGGCAGAGGATCGCGACCTGTCTGGTGCGGCTCAACGACGACTACGAGGGTGGCGAGACCGCGTTCGCGACCGGCGATCGGCGGTTCGGCGGGCCGAAAGGCTCGGCCATTCTGTGGGCCAATGTGACGCCGGACGGGAGGGCTGATCCCCTGACACGCCACGCGGGCCTGGCACCGACGTCGGGCGAGAAATGGATCCTGTCGCAGTGGATGCGGCCCCGCGCGCCGCTGCGCGCAGCCTGAGCCCCCGCGTGCCGCTGCGCGCCTGACGAGATATTTACGCCTGTCAGGCGACAAATGGTCCGTTGCTTGCGCCGAGGGGCTCAAAGGAGCCTGATCCCATGGCCTGGACCGCGATTTCGACCCGAAACGAGACACCCGCGATCTCTCGCGGCGGGTGGCTGGACGCCCTGCGTTTCATTGTGGCCTCGCTGATCATCCTGCACCATTTCCAGGCGGCGGGCCCTGTACCGCTGGCTGAGCTGATCAATCCGATCTTCGAGCGGGGCGGGTTCCTGCTGACCAACTTCTTCCTGATCGATTCGGGATACGTCCTGATGCGGGTCTATGGGCCGTCGGTCGGGGCCGGAAGGATGTCGGCGGGCGACTTCTTCGCCAAGCGCTTCCTGCGGGTCTATCCGGCGCATCTGCTGATGGGGCTGGCGCTGGTCGTGCTCGTGGTCGCCTCGACTGCGGCCGGGATCGGGCCGCGCAATCCCGAGTGGTTCCGCTGGGACCAGTTGCCGGCGCAACTGACCCTGACCCAGGCGTTCGGCGTCTATGGCGGGCTGGGCTGGAACGCGCCGTCATGGTCGATCTCGGCCCTGGTCGGCTGTTACCTCGCGTTTCCGTGGCTGTTGAAGGCGATGCGCCGGATGGGGCCGTGGGCGGTGCTGGCGGGCGTCGTGGTGCTGTACCTGCTGGCCAATCAGGCGACCCACGCCCTGTTCGGATACCCGGTCTATCAGATGCCGATGATGTACGGCTTCTGGCGGGCCCTGCCGCTGTTCATCCTGGGGATGGGGCTGGCCGTCTTCACCGAAAAGGTCTGGATCGCGCCGAAGCTGGCGGCCTTCGTCGGCATCGTCTCGGCCGTGGCCTTCTTCGCCCTGGAACTGCACGGCAAGCATGCGCTCATCGCCCTGACCCTGATCTCGCTGATCATCCTGGCGGCGGGGGCCGTGCCGGTGACCCGGCCGTCGAAGCTGGTCGAGAAGCTGTCGGTGATGTCGTTCTCGATGTTCATCACCAATGAGGTGACGCGGATCGCCTTCTTCGGCGTCGCCAACGTGATGATCGCGAAGCTGGCCCTGCCCGTCGCGGCGCAGTGGGGCCTGTGGGTGCTGGGGGTCGTCATGGCGTTCGTGGTCGCCTTCGGCTTCCACATCCTGATCGATCAGCCGATCCAGAACCGGATCAAGGCCTGGCTGAAGGCGCGGCGTCGGCGTCCTTCGCCGGTCGTCGGGCCGGTGGTGTCGCTGGAGGGCTGAGCCCTCAGGGCGCTGGCCGCGTCGCGTTCCAGACGAAGACGAAGTTGCGCTGTTCGGCCCATGTCTGGCCCTCGACATGGTCGCCGACCAAACAGGCGGCGGTGTGATAGGGGCCGACGCCGTCCGAGGTGCGGAACGAGACGCACAGCCGCCCGTGCTGGGCCTTCCAGCGGCCGGCCTCGATCTGGCTCTGATAGAAGTCGCCGGTGACTGTGCCGTCCGGGGCCAGGGCCAGGTTCATCGGCTGCGTATAGGGCTGGGCCGGATCGACGCTGAGATCGACCGACCAGGTGCCATCGAGCTGAGCGGATGCCGGGGCCGCTGTCTGGACGGGTGCCGTCTGCGATGCGAGGGCCAGGAACAGGGCGGCGAGGATCATGGGCGAACTCCGGTTTGTGGCCAGACTGGACGGGCCAAAGACCCTGGGCAATCCATGATCCATTAACCGCGTTGAAAGGCCGCGCACGGCACAACCGGGATCAATGGCCCGCCCCCGTTCGAGATCGTCGATCGCGAGGACGTCCGTGGCGCTGGGCGCCATGGGCGCGGTCGTGCTCGGGCCCATGGCAGCGGCGGTCGCGCCCGCCTTTGCCCAGGAAGCCGCCGCCCCCACCGATCCCCTATCCATCCGCGTCGGGGCCAACCGCGACTTCACCCGCGTCGAGTTCGCCGGCGTCATCGGCCAGAGGTCGCGCGTCCGGCGCGAAGGCCAGGCCGTCATCGTCCGGATCGGTGCCACCGCCGCCGACGTCAGCCGCCTGAGGAACGATCCACCCCCCGGCGTCACCAAGGTCGAGACTCGCGCCGTCCAGGGCGGGTCCGAGCTGATCCTGACCCTGGCCGCCGGGGCCGACGCGCGCACGGGCACCGACGACGGCGCGGTCTGGGTGAACCTGTACGCCGATGCGGCCAGGGCGGCCCAGGGTCCGGCCCCGACGGTCGCGCCCGGTTCCCTGGTGCGGGTCGCGGCCGAGACGCATGACGACCAGGTCACGCTGAGCTTTCCGTGGACGGCTCCGGTCGGCGCCGCCGTGTTCCGGCGAGGCAATGCCGTCTGGGTGGTGTTCGACACAGCCGCCCGTCTGGAGATGCCCAAGCAGGCGGCCATGGGCCCGGCCGGGGCCGCACGCTGGGCCGCCGGTCCCGACTATACGGTGGTACGCATCCCGGCACGCAACGACCTGCAGGTCTCCGCGGTGGGCCAGGGCGCGACCTGGACCGTGACCATCGGCGGAGCGCCGACCTCGGCCGCCACGGCCGTCGAGGTCACCCGGGACGATGAGGCCGCGACCGCCCTGGTGGCGCGGATGGCCGGGGCGACCAAGGCCATCTGGCTGACCGATCCCATGGTCGGAGACCGGTTCGCGGCCGTCACCGCCCTGGCCCCCGGCAAGGGCAATGGGGCGCTGCGCAGGACGATCGACGCCACCCTGTTGCCGACGGCCCAGGGTCTGGCGGTCGAGACCCCGACCGACGACCTGACCATCAAGACCGAAGGCGACCTGGTCACCGTGACCCGGCCGCGCGGCCTGACGATGTCGCCGCCATCCCAGGCCTTCGACGAGGCCCCCGAGGCCGAAGACACGCTGAAGAAGGCCGCCTTCCCCGCCATGATCCTCGCCGGCTGGGCCGATCCGGGGCACGACGGGTTCGCCAAGCGGTATCGCGCGCTCCAGGACGCGGCGTCGCTGGAAACCATCCAGTCCACAGATGACCCCCGCACGCCGATCGAGGCGCGGATGCAGTTCACCCGGTTCCTGATCGGATCAGGTCTGGGGTTTGAGGCCATCGGAGTTCTGAACGCCGCGATCGCCAAGACGCCCAGCCTGCAAGGGGAGCCGGAGATCCGGGGCCTGCGCGGCGCGGCCCGGGCCTCGATCGGACGGTTCGAGGAGGCGGAGGCTGACTTCTCGGCCGGGGCCCTGGCCGGGGATCCCTCGACCAAGGTCTGGCAGGGGTATCTGGACGCCCAGCGCGGCGACTGGGCTTCGGCGCGCCAGAATTTCGCCGCCGGTGCCGCCGTGATCGACGACTTTCCCAATACATGGAAGGCCCGGTTCGGGGCGGCCCATGCCCAGGCGGCCCTGGAGCTCGGCGACCTGAACGCAGCCCGCACCCTGCTGGCCTACAGCTTCAGCCAGAGGGCGCCGGCGGCCGACCAGTTGACCGCACGGCTGGTGCAGTCGCGACTGTTCGAGCTGACCGGCGAGAGCGATCGGGCCCTGGCGGTCTACAAGGCCGTGGCGCGTGCGCCGCTGGACGGGATCGCGACGCCTGCCAAGCTGGGTGTCATCAAGCTGTCCCTGGCCAAGGGGCTGATGACGCCGGTCCAGGCGGCGGCCGAGCTGGAACAGCTGAAGTGGCGCTGGCGCGGCGATGCGACCGAACTGGCCGTCATCCGAACGCTGGGCGGCCTTTACCTGTCGCAGGGACGGTATCGTGAGGCGCTTGAGACGCTGAGGGGGGCCGGCAAGCAGCTGGGTGACCTGCCGGGCGCGGCCGAGCTTCAGGCCGATCTGGGCAATGCCTTCCGGGCCCTGTTCCTGGACGGGGCGGCGGACGGATTGCAGCCGGTGCAGGCGGTGGCCCTGTTCTATGATTTCCGCGACCTGACGCCCGTGGGGGCTGACGGCGACGAGATGGTGCGCCGGCTGACGCGTCGGCTGGTCGACGTCGATCTGTTGCCCCAGGCGGCCGAGCTGCTGAAACACCAGGTCGACGAACGGCTGGAGGGGGTGGCCAAGGCTCAGGTCGCGTCGGACCTGGCAACGCTCTATCTGATGGACCGTCAGCCCGAGAAGGCCTTGCAGGCCATCTGGGGCTCGCGCACCACCCTGTTGCCGACGGCGCTGAACACCGAACGCCGCGCGATCGAGGCTCGGGCCCTGATGGACCTGGGCCGGTACGACCACGCGCTGGAGACCCTGGGGACCGACACCAACGGCCCGGCCCAGGACGTGCGGGCGGAAATCCTGTGGAAGCAGCAGAACTGGGCCGGGGCGGCCAAGATCTATGAGGCGCGGCTGGCGGGTCGGGCGGCGGATACGGCGACGCCGCTGTCGGCGGCCGAGGAAAGCCGCGTGATCCGGGCGGGCATCGGCTATTCGCTGGGGCGGGACGCGGCGTCGCTGGGCCGACTGTCGCGCGCATTCCAGCCGTTCGTGGAGCGGGCCCGGTCCAAGGCGGCAATGCAGATCGCGCTGGATACGCTGAACGGGATGGACGGGGTGGCCAGTGCCACGACCTTTGCCGGCCTGACCGCCTCGGCCGACACCTTCGCGGGCTGGGTGGCCTCGGCGAAGGAAGAGTTCAGAAAGCAGACGGGCGGAAACGGCTGACCGTTCCCGCCCGCGTTCCTCGTCGCGATGCGACGCGGAAGGTCTTACTTGTTGACGGCGTCCTTGAGGGGCTTGGACACGCGGAAGCGCACGGCCTTGGAGGCGGCGATCTTGATCGTGGCGCCCGTGGCGGGGTTACGGCCTTCACGCTCGGCGCGGGCAGCGGTGTCGAACACGCCCAGGTTCGAGATGCGGACGTCGCCGCCGCCGATCAGCGAGGAGTGGATGTTCTTCACGATGGCTTCCAGCACGCGGCCGGCGTCGGCCTGCGAGACACCGGCGTCCTTGGCGACGGAGGCGATCAGTTCAGCTTGAGTGGTCATATGGTCGTTTCCAAAAAAACCGCCCTGTTCCGGGCGATGACCGAGGGATCAAACCTCTTTTCAGCGGCTTGGCAAGCTTCGTTGCGGCGCAAAAGCCCTCGTGGCGGGCTTTTACCCCCCTCCTGACGCCCTCTGGAAGCTCTCGACCAGGCTTCCGGCGACCAGTCGCCAGCCATCCACGAGCACGAAGAAGATCAGCTTGAACGGCAGGGAAATCACCACTGGCGGCAGCATCATCATACCCATCGACATGAGCACGCTGGAGACCACCAGATCGATCACAAGGAACGGAACGAAAAGGAGAAATCCGATTTCGAACGCCGTTTTCAACTCCGAGATCATGAAGGCCGGCGTGACCACCCGAAGCGGCAGATCTACGGCCGGGGTGTCGGCCGGAACCTGGCTGAGACGGGTGAACAACGCGAGGTCGTCACGCCCCACCTGGGCCAGCATGAAGTTCTTCACAGGTTCCGACGCCAGATCGAACGCCTGGGGCAATTCCATCTGCTGATCCATCAGGGGACGGATGCCCGAATCATAGGCGTCCTGCCACGTCGGGGCCATGACGATGGCGCTGAGGAACAGGGCCAGGGACACCAGAACCGCGTTCGGCGGCGACTGCTGCATGCCGAGCGCGGTCCTCAGCAGGCTGAGCACGACGATGATCCGCACGAAACTGGTGGTCATGATGACGATCGAGGGGGCCAGCGACAGGACGGTCATCAGCCCGACCAGTTGCACCACCCGCTCGGTCAGGCCCGCCCCGGTGCCGAGGTCGACGTTGATGGCGGCGCCCGACTGGCCGGCGGCGGCGACGTCCTGGGCCAGGGCGGCGAGCGGCCAGACGAGGCAGACCAGGGTGGTCAGGAGGGAGAGGAGAAGGGCACGTTTGAGTTCGTCGCGCGTGGGCAGGACGAAGATCGCGGGCCTCTCCCTCCCCCGCGGGGGAGGGCAGATCGCGAAGCGATCGGGTGGGGGCGGCAAGGCGATACGGCGATGATTTGCGTCGCCCTTCCCACCCGGTCTCCGCTTCGCTGCGACCACCCTCCCCCGAGGGGGAGGGAGACGTTCTTGGGAACTCACTTGCCCGCCTCCGACCCGCGCGGTTCGATCAGCTCGCGGCCTTCCCCCAGCAGGATCAGCCGTTCCTCGTCGTCGATCCGCACCAACACCAGCCGACGTGCGGGATCGAGAACCAGGGTCTCCATCACCTTCATCCGGCGCTCGCCGCGTTCGGCAGACAGGCGGGCCATGAGTTGCGGCGCATAGCGGCGCGCGGCCCAGGCGGCCAGGCCGATCAGGCCCAGCACGAAGGCCAGGCCGAAGATGGCGCGGGCGAGGTCGAGGAGGTTCATGCGAAACGGGCCCGGCGGCCGGACAGACAGATGGCCGATCGCGCGGAGCCTTTAACCATCGTGGTTAACGGGGCGTTGAAATAACCCGGCGTTAACCATGCACACGGCATTTTCTGCCCATCTGCCGAAGGATTGTCGCCCATGGGCTACGCCGACCTGCCGCTGCTGAGCCAGATCAAGGGCCGCCTGACCTGGCTGGACGAGCGCCAGCGCGTGGTCGCCCAGAACGTCGCCAACTCCGACACTCCCGGCTATGTCGCCCGCGACCTGAAGGCACCGACCGATTTCGCCGCCGCGATGAGGCAGGGTGGCGGGTTGCAGATGACGCGGACCAGCGCGGCCCATATCGCCCCGGCCAACGGCGCGGTGGCGCGCTTCACGTCAGAGAAGACGCCGGATTCGGAGACGACGCTGGACGGCAACTCGGTCGTGGTCGAGGAGCAGATGCTCAAGATGGCCGAGAGCCGCATGGCCTATGACGCCGCCATCGGCCTGTACACCAAGTCCATGCAGATGCTGCGCATGGCCGCCAAGAAGCCCGGCGCATGAGGTCTGAACCATGAGCGATCCCGTCAACGGCGCCCCGCCTCGCAACAGCGCCATGGCGGTCGCGGCCTCGGCCCTGCGCGCCCAGCAGTCGCGGATGCGGGTCATCGCCGAGAACATCGCCAACGCCGAGTCGACCTCTCCGACCGCCGGCGGAACCCCCTATCGCCGCCAGATTCCGGTCTTCCAGGCGCGCGAGATGGACGGAGCGACGGGCGTGGCCCTGGCCGAGGTGCGGCCGGACCAGAGCGATTTCCGCATGGACTACGATCCCGCCCACCCGGCGGCCAACGCCGACGGCTATGTGATGCGGCCCAATGTCGACACCCTGATCGAGGCCATGGACATGCGCGAGGCGCAGCGGGCCTATGAGGCCAATCTGAACGTCATCGAGACGGCGCGGTCGATGGAAAGCCGCACCCTCGACATCCTGAAGCGATAGGACCTGAACGATGAATCCGATGGCGGCGATGAAGGCCTATCAGGCGGTCCAGGGCGGGGGGATGCCCACGGGCGGCCCGGCCCCAACCGGCGCGCCCGGCTTCGGCGAACTGTTGCAGAACGTCATGGGTGACATGACCCAGCAGACCCGCGCTGCGGAAACGCAGATGACGGGGGCCATCTCGGGCCAGAACAACATGATCGACGTGGTCACCGCCGTGTCCAGCGCCGAGGCCAGCCTGGAGACCGTCATCGCGGTGCGGGACCAGGTCATCTCCGCGTACCAAGAGATCATGCGGATGCCGATCTAAGGGGAACGGGATCGCCGCTCCGGACGCTGGTTTCCCATCGAAAGGGAGACCGCCATGCTCAGAGACCGAAACTCATCCGCCATCGTCGCCGTCCGCGACATAGATCGGGCTCGTGCCTTCTATGAGGACACCCTTGGACTGAAGCGGCTTGATGGGACCGGCGACGAGATGCTGGCCTTCTCAACGGGCGAAACTGTTCTCACCGTCTATGTCTCGGAGTTCGCGGGCACGAACAGGGCCAATGCCGTGACGTGGGATATGAGGGGCGACATGGTCGAGACCGTCGATGCTCTGAAGGCAAAGGGAGTCGCGTTCGAACACTATCGCGATCTGCCCGGCCTGACCCTGAACGGCGACGTTCACGAGGTAGGGGATATCAAGCTCGTGTGGTTCAAGGATCCGGACGGCAACATCCTGCATCTAATCGAAGGGATGTAGCGGGTCGATGCGACACTGCCGTCTCTTGCATCGGGCCTGATGCAGGCCGACATCCCGGACGTCAGGAACGCCCATGTCAGAACCCGCCTATCCGCCGCTCAACACCCTTTCGACGGGCATCCGCTGTCGTTGTCCGCGCTGCGGCAAGGGGCCGTTGCTCAGGGGGTATCTGACCATTCGCGATGAATGCCCGGTTTGTCACCTCGACTTCAGTTTCGCCGATCCGGCAGACGGTCCGGCCTTTTTCGTGATGTCGGGCGTGGGGGTCGTCGGGATGATGGCCTTCATGGCGTTCGAGTTCATGGTCCACCCGCCGATCTGGGTGCATTTTGTGGTGACGCTACCGTTATTGGCCCTGATGTGCCTGTCGGTGCTGCGGCCGTTCAAGGGCTGGCTGGTGTCGGAACAGTATGTCCACAAGGCCGCCCCGCCGGAATGGCAGAGCATCGGCAAGCACGGCGAAGGCTCGAAGTGGCGCTGAGTTACAGGGCCTAGATCGGTTCGGGCGGGTTAGAGGTCCAGGCGGCGGCGAGGCGGTCGATCACCTCGGGCGAGGTCTGAAACGCATGGCCATCGATGGCCGTGATCGGACAGGCGGGCGTGGCGCTGTTGCACAGGAAGGCGCCGTCGAAGGCGTCGAGGTCGGCGGTGCGCACCGGTCGGTTCACTGACGTCATTCCGACGCCGGCCAGGCCGCGATCGATCAGGATCCGGGTCACGCCCGCCAGCATCGGGGCCTGAGGCCAGACGACCAAGTCGCCCGACAGGAAGCCGATGTTCCAGCTGCTGCCCTCGGAGATGAGCCCGTCGGCGTCGGCGAACAGGGCGTCGTCGAGGCCAGCCTCGCGCGCCAGGCGCCGCGCCCGGATCAGGCCGTAGATGGCCGTGTGCTTGATGTGGGCGTCTTCGCGAACATAGGTCTGGACCTGAAGCCGGACGCTGGTGGCGAGCGGCGGCGGCGGTGGCGACAGGGCGGTCATGACCTTGGGGCGGACTTGGGCCGAGGGCGTGCGGGACCAGATGTCGGGCGAGAACAGGCTGACCCGCAGCCAGGCGTCGCGGCGGTCGGCCAGCGCCGCTCGGACGTGGGCGCGCAGGCCCCCCTCCTCCACCGGTTCTCCGAACAGGGCGACGGCGTAGGCGTCGAGGCGACCGAGGTGGTGCCCCAGCCCGCGCACACCGCCGTCCTCGACCCGAAACGAGGTGTAGGCCCCGTAGTTGACCAGAGCGAGATAGGTGAGGTCGGCCTCGGTGGGGGGGAGGCCATCGATCAAGATCGCCGTCATGCTTCCATCTCCCAGAGGGAGAGGGCTTGAGCGCCCGAGAGCGTCAGCGATCGGACTTGCGCGAAAGGGTGAGGGGCACCGTGCCAACCGGTGAGGGCGTAACCCCTCACCCTTTCGGCCAAGGCGCATCGCTGCGCTCTGCGGACCTCAAGCCCTCTCCCTCCGGGAGAGGGATCAGTCTTCCGTGTCACCGTTCGAGTCATCGACGTCTCCACCGGGCGATTCCGCCAGGCGTTCGACCGAGACGACGCGTTCGCCGTCGGCGGTCTTGAAGATGGTGACGCCCTGGCTGGAGCGGCCGACGACGCGGACCTGACTGACCCGCGTGCGGATCATCTGGCCGGTCGAGGTGACCATCAAGAGATCGTCGGTTTCTTCCACCGGGAAGGCGGCGGCGAGGCGGTTGCCGGCGCGACCGCCCAGGCCGTGGGCGGTCAGACCCTGGCCCCCGCGACCCGTGCGGCGGTACTCATAGGCCGAGGATCGCTTGCCGAAGCCGGTGTCGGTCACGGTCAGGATCATCTGCTCCGCAGCACCCAGGGCCGCGATGCGTTCGAGCGACAGGACGGCGTCGCCGCCCTCCCCTTCGTCACCCTCGTCAGCTTCGACCACCGGCGTCTCGTCATCGCCCTCGCTGGTTGCCCCGTCGCTGGCCTTGCGCATCGCATTGGCGTGCTTGACGTAAGCGCTGCGTTCCTCGGGCGTCGCGTCGACGCGACCCAGGATGGCCATGGAGATGACCTCGTCGCCGGATTGCAGGCGGACGCCGCGCACCCCGGTCGAATCCCGGCCCTTGAAGACCCGGACGTCGTCGGCCTTGAAGCGGATCGCGCGGCCGAGCGCGGTGGTCAGCAGGACGTCGTCCTCGCCGGTACACAGGGCGACGCCGACCATGTGATCGCCGTCCTCCAGCTTCATGGCGATCTTGCCGGCGCGGTTGACGCTGGCGAAGTCGCTGAGCTTGTTCCGGCGGACGTCGCCCGACTTGGTGGCGAACATGATGTCGTAGTCGTGCCAGGTCGTCTCGTCCTCGGGCAGGGGCAGGACGTTCATGATCGAATCGCCCGGCTCGATCGGCAGCAGGTTGACGAAGGCCTTGCCGCGCGAGGTCGGGGCGCCCAGCGGCAGACGCCAGACCTTGAGCTTGTAGGCCTTGCCGTTGGTGGCGAAGAACAGGACCGGCGTGTGGGTCGAGGCCGAGAACACGCCGACCACGGCGTCCTCGTCCTTCATCGTCATGCCGGACTTGCCCTTGCCGCCGCGATGCTGGGTCCGATAGGCGTTGAGGGCGACGCGTTTGACATAGCCGCCGTGGGTGACGGTCACGACCATGTCCTCGCGCGGGATCAGGTCCTCGTCCTCCATCTCGGCGTCGCCTTCGCCGATGACGGTGCGACGCGGCACGGCGAACTCGGACTTCACCAGCAGCAGGTCGTCGCGGATGATCTTGAGGATGTTGGCACGGTCCGACAGGATGGTCAGGTGGCCCTGGATGGTGTCGGCGAGGGCGCGGGCTTCGCCGAAGATGTCGTCGCGGCCCAGGCCGGTCAGGCGGCTGAGCGTGAGGCCCAGGATGGCGCGGGCCTGTTCGTCGGTCAGGTTCAGCTTGTCGCCGTCGATCAGCATGGACCGCGGGTCGGCGATCAACTCGACCAGGGCGATCATGTCGGCGACGGGCCAGGGCTTGGACTGCAACCGCTCGCGCGCCTCGGCCGGATCGGCGGAGGAGCGGATGATGTGGATGACCTCGTCGATATTGGCGACGGCGACGGCCAGACCGACCAGAACGTGGCCTCGATCGCGGGCCTTGGCCAGCTCGAACTTGACGCGGCGGACGACGACTTCCTCGCGGAACTCCAGGAAGGCTTCCAGAAGCTGGCGCAGGCCCATCTGTTCAGGGCGACCGTGGTTCAGGGCCAGCATATTGACGCCGAACGACGACTGCATGGCCGAGAAGCGCCACAGCTGGTTCAGGACCACGTCGCCGGAGGCATCGCGCTTCAGCTCGATGACCAGCCGCATCCCCTGACGGTCGGATTCGTCGCGGACGTCGGAGATGCCCTCGATCCGCTTTTCGCGGACCATTTCGGCGATCCGCTCCTGAAGGGTCAGCTTGTTGACCTGATAGGGCAGTGCGGTGACGACGATGGCCTCGCGGTCCTTGCGGATCGTCTCGATGGTGGCCACGCCGCGCACCACGACTGAACCGCGACCGTCGCGCAGGGCGTTGCGGGGCGCGGTGCGGCCCATGATCTCGCCGCCCGTCGGGAAGTCGGGACCGGGCACGATGTCCAGCAGGGCGTCGTCCGAGACGTCCGGATCGTCCAGCAGGGCCACGGCCGCGTCGATGATCTCGCCCAGGTTATGCGGCGGGATGTTGGTCGCCATGCCGACGGCGATACCGCCCGCGCCGTTGACCAGCAGGTTGGGGATCCGCGCCGGCAGGACGACGGGCTCCAGCTCCTTTTCGTCGTAGTTCGGCTGGAAATCGACGGTGTCCTTGTCGATGTCGGCCAGAAGCGCGCTGGCGGCCGGGGCCATCCGGGCCTCGGTGTAGCGCATGGAGGCCGGCATATCGCCGTCGACCGAGCCGAAATTGCCCTGGCCGTCGACCAGCATCAGCCCCATCGAGAAGGGCTGGGCCATGCGCACCAGGGCCATGTAGACCGAGGCGTCGCCGTGCGGGTGAAACCGGCCCAGCACGTCGCCGACCACACGGGCGCATTTCGAATACGACCGTTCCGGCGTCATGTTCAGGTCGTGCATCGAATACAGGATGCGGCGGTGAACGGGCTTCAGGCCGTCGCGCGCGTCCGGCAGCGCACGGCTGACGATCACGCTCATGGCGTAGTCGAGGTAGGAGCGTTTCAGCTCGTCCTCGATCGTGATGGTAGAGATGTCTGAACCGCCCGTACCTGCAGGAGGTGCGGCGTTTTCGTAGCTGTCGTCAGTCAAGGATTTGAGGCTTTAAGTGGCCGGAATCGGAACGTGATCCGCTGTCGCGTTTTCTAGCATCCGAGGCGTCCGGTGGCAAAGTTTGCGCGCCCTTCGGCCTCGTCCGTGAAAGGAACATCCATGCGCATCCCCGCTCTCGCCCTGTCCCTCGCTGCCGGTGCCCTGATGGCCGGGGGTTGCGCCGCGGCCCGGACGGCTGCCCCCGCCCCCGCCGCGACGACCGCGCCCGCGCCTCAGCCCGTCGCGACGGCCGCGCTGAAGACGGCGGACGGTAGCGATGCCGGGATGGTGACCGCCTACAAGGGCCCTCTGGGGGTGCTGCTCGTGGTCGAGGGCAAGGGCTGGCCGCAGGGGTGGCATGGCGTCCACCTGCACGCGGTCGGCACCTGCGAGGGGCCGGGCTTCACCTCGGCGGGGGCCCATGTGAACCATCCGGAGACGGCGCGTCCGCACGGCCTGCTGAACAGCAACGGCGGGCCCGACCTTGGGGACCTGCAGAATATCCATGCGGCGGCGGACGGGTCGGCCCAGGCCGAGGTCTATGTGTCGGGGGCCGGACTAATCGGGCCGGGATACGACCTGCTGGACGCCGACGGGGTGTCCTTTCTGGTCCACGCCAACCGCGACGATCACGTCAGCCAGCCGATCGGCGGGGCCGGGGCGCGCATCGCCTGCGGGGTATTCCGTCCGTCGTAGGCCGCGCTGATCACGCGCGGGCGGCACCGGCCCTGAGACCTCGTTCTGCCAGGGCGACGAGCGCCACACCCGCCATGGTCAGGGTCGCGCCGACCAGGATCTGGACCGTCAGCACGTCGCCGAGCAGGCCCCAGCCGATGGCGATGGAGACGACCGGCGTAGCCAGCAGATACGGCGTCACCCGTCCGGCCTCGCGTCTCTGGACCAGCCAGAAGGTCAGGCTGGTTGCGACGACCGATGACGCAATCCCGGCCCACAGGATGCAGACCCAGACCAGCGGCGTGGCGGACATGATCTGGGCGGCCTGGTCACGCTCGAACACCGCCGAGGCGGCGGCGAGGCCCGGAAGAGCGACCAGGGCCAGCAGGCCCTGCATCTTGAGCGGGGGGATGGAGGTGGTGCGTCGCGCGATCACCGTCGTCATGGCCCAGCAACCGCTGGCGGCGATGCCGACCAGGATGGCCTTCCAGTCCTCAAACGCGTGAGGGTCCAGTGTCATCCAGGCGACGCCCAGGAAGGCGACGGCCATGCCGGCGAGCGCCAGCTTCGACAGCCGTTCGCCCAGCAGCAGGAAGGCGAACAGGGCGGTGAAGGGGATCCACATCTGGGCCGCCACCGACACCGGGCTGACATCCTGGGCCAGCCAGAAGGCGAGATAGATCAGGCCATAATGGATTGGGCCGCCCAGCACGACGATGATGGCCAGGCTCTTCCAGTCCGGAAAAGGCGGCCGGACGAACCAGGTCAGGCAGGCCGCCGCCAGGGCAAACCTGAGCGCCGCCACCAGCAGGGGCGACATGGTCTCGGTCGCGACCTTGGCTGCGGCATTGTTGACGCCCCAGATCACCAGCACCGCCACGATGGCGGCGATCTCGAGCGAGGTCAGGGGGCTGTGGGGCTTGTCAGGTACGGTCACCGGGGCGTCATGCCACAGGGGTGTGGCAATGGCGCGTCAAGATGGGTGACGGGGTGTTTCGCTTTGACATGTACATGCAGTGCGCGCATCCTGTACGCATGGCCGACATCACGCTCACCGAGATGCGCAAGGACCTGTTCCGAATTGTCGATGAGATGATCGGAGGCGGCGAACCCGTCCGTATTCGCCGGGGTAATATTTCGGTCGAGTTGACCGCCAGGGTAGTCGAAAAACCCGACAGCCAATTGACGAGAGCAGAGCGGTTCGACCGGTGGGTGGCCAAAGGCCCTCGCCCAGGGTTTGAAGACTCGGATTACGACCACACCGACAAGAGCCATCGCGTCTGGGATCCCGACCGGGAATTCAATATCCTGCGCAAACCTTGAGCCAGCTCGACACCCATATTGTCGTGTGGCTGTATGAAGGCCGGGCAAGCAAACTGTCGAAGGCGGCTCGAAATCTGATCAGGCGTTCCGACACGGTCACTATTTCGCCGCTGACCCTTATGGAACTCGACAACCTCATCGCTGGACGACGGGTCAAGGCAGAGAGCCCGGCGACCATCATCGCGATCATTTCCCAGGAAATCGGTCCCATCGACGTCTCCCCGACGCCCTTTCAGGACATCATTGCCAAGGCGCTGACCATCGGCTGGACCCGCGACCCGTTCGACCGTTTGATCGTGGCCAATGCGATGGCTGACGGCGTCAAACTGATCACTGCGGACGAGAAGATCCGCGCCAACTTCAAGGACGCCGTCTGGGACTGACGGCGTCCTTGTCTTCGATCAGAAAGGGATGTCGTCGTTGAGGTCGTAGCTTTCGCGGGGGCCAGAGGGCTTGTTGGCACCGCCGGTGGAAAAGCCGGAGGAATAGTCGTCATCGCCGCGACCGCCGCCCGAACCACCGCCGTAACCGCCGCCACCCTGGGACGCGCCGCCGCCGTCACGGCCGCCCAGCATGGTGAGCTGGCCGTTGAAGCGACCGACGATGACCTCAGTGGTGTATTTCTCGACGCCGTCCTTGTCGGTCCATTTGCGGGTCTGCATCGCGCCCTCGATGTAGACGGTCGAGCCCTTTTTCACATAGTTCTCAACGACCTTGACGATGTTGTCGTTGAAGATGGCGACGCGGTGCCATTCGGTCTTTTCCTTGCGCTCGCCCGAGGACTTGTCGCGCCAGGTCTCGGAGGTGGCGATCGACAGATTGGCGATGCGGTCGCCGTTCGGCATGGACCGGATCTCGGGGTCGCGCCCCAGATTGCCGACCAGGATGACCTTGTTGACGCTGCCCGCCATGATGTTCTCTCGCGTTGTCTGCCCCGCGCGGTTCGGCGCGGCTTGATTGATTGACCCCGCCTAGCGCGCGCTTGCACCCACGTCAGGCTGTTAACGCCGCCTTAACACGAATGCTGTGGATGTTCCAGCTTTGTTCTGCTACTCGGCGGCCTTGCCCGGCATGGGCGGGGCCACCACAGCCTCGACCGGCGACCGGTCGATCGCGCCGGGCACGGCCAGACGTCCGTCGCCGGTGCGGGCCAGGGCGAAGAAGCGGGGGCCGTCGAGCTTCTGGGACTGCCAGACGCCGGCCCGGTCAATGAACAGGTACAGGCCCTGATACGAGCCGATCACCTCGGTCTGTGAGCCGCCCATGCGCAGGAAGCGCAGGCGCATCTCCTCCAGACGCGCCGCGCAGGCCTCCATCTGGGGCTGGTTGTCGGCCAGGCGGTTGAACCGAACCTCGCCCTTCTCGCCGGGCTCGGGCGTCACGACGGCATAGCAGACGCCGTTTTCGGCCGGGGCCTTTACCTCGGGCGTACAGGCGGCGAGGACGGCGGCGGAGGCGGCCAGGGCGGCGGTCAGGACAAGGGTGCGCATGGTTACAGGCTCGGGAACTGACAGTTGCGGTCCTGTTCGGCCAGGACGCGGAAGCGGTTGTTGTCGTTGGACTGTTCGACCCGGCGCGGCACCAGGCGAAGGGTGACGTCGCCCGAGCGGCCATACTGGGCGTCGCCCAGACGCTGCACACAGGCCCCGGAATACAGGGCCTGAACGCACTGGCTCAGGCTCATCGAATTGGACACGGTGCGCCATTCGGACCCGGTGTGGCGCAGGCAGGGACTGCCGTTCGCGGAGGTGGCCGGGACAGGCGTGGCGGTCTGGAAATCCCCCGGCGATGCGGGTTGAGGCTGGCCGGACAGGTCACCCGTCGCGATCCCGGGCTCGGCCGGTGGCGGAGCGAAGGCGGCGGTCGGGGCAGCGGCCAGGGCACCGGTCTCGTCCAGGCCGACGTCGAGCGCATCGGTGGCCACACCGTTACGGCGCGCGCAGTCCGGAAGGGTGGCCAGGCCGACATACTGGCCGTTGACGAAGCAGCGCAGCTCGCGCGTGGTGTCGAGAACCGGGGCATCGGCGAGATCGACGGTCAGGCCGCCGCGCGCCGCAGGCGGGGCCTCAGGCGTCTCGTCACGGCCGCCGGTGAAGACCAGGGCCAGGACCACGGCGGCCAGGATGGCCAGGCCGGCACCGATCGCCAGGATCACTCGGTTGTCGACAGGCATTGCGCAAGGCACTCGCGTGGCAGGTGATGCTCAATAACGCCGCCGGACGGCCCGGCGTCAACCGCCAACCCCGGTGAACGACGCTATCCGGTAAGGCGGCTGAGCGCGGCCTGATAGTTGGCCAGCTGTGCGGTCAGATAGGCGGGGACCGTGCCGCTATTGGCCGAGTTGTCGGTCTTGGGCGCCAGTTCGCGATAGGCGTCGCGGACAGCCTTGAGCGCGGCCTGGATCTTCTCGCCGGAGGTCTTGATCGTGGCGGCGTCGGACAGGCTGAGATTGCCCGGCAGATTGAGACCGAAGGTGCGCAGCGCGCCGTCGCCGACGTTCATGCCGATGAAGCCCGCCGACAGGCCCAGCCCCGCCAGGGCGTCGCGGCCCGTCTCGCCGGATGTCAGGATCGCCCCGGTCTTGCCGTCCTTTGCCACGATGGACAGACGCTGAAAGCCGCCGGTGGTCGTGGTGGTCTCGCCTTCCTTGCCGGTGACCGAACCGCCTTCGGAAGCGACGGTGACCTTGAGCTTGCCGCCCGAGGCGACTGAGATCTTGCGGGCCAGGGTCTGCAGCGTGTCCTTGGCCTCGATGGTGACGGGCACGGCACGGCCGCCCGCCGCCGGAGAAACATAGAAGCGGTCGCCGACGCGCACGGATGTCGCCGCGATCAGGGATTTGGAATCCGACTGGTCGATCTCGCCCTTGGGCAGGCCCAGACGGTCCAGGACGCTAGCACCGCCCGATGCCACGGCCAGGGTCAGGGGCTTGGCCTGATCGCCGTCGCCGGACCAGGTCTTCTCATACTCGACCGCGCCGGTCAGGGGATCGAGACGGGCCAGATAGCCCTTGGTCGGGTCGGTGGCCTTGGCGGCGGGGTCGCGGTCGGCGATGCCGGTGATCCAGACCTTGCCGTCGTGGACCTTGACGTCGGCGGCGCTGTCGTCGCCCGCGCCCCCGAACCAGTTCAGGCTGTCGGCCGGCGAGGCCGCGAGGTTGGTCGACAGGGCGGCGACGAAGACGTCCTTGCCTCCGGAATGGGCGACGGTGGTGGTCCCGGCCGCCAGACCTGAATCGCGGCTGGTCCCGGTCAGGACGACCTTGCCGCCCGAGACGGCGACGCCCGAGATGTCCCCCGAAATCTCGCCCAGGTCGCGCGTCGCGGCCAGGGTCGGGACGCCCGCGCCGTCCAGGGTGAACTGACGCACCACCGCCCGGCCGTTCTCGACCCCGGCGGTATAGAGGTTGGAGCCGTCGATGGTCATGGCGTCGACGCTGTCGTCGGAGGTCGTGCCGAACTGGCTGGTGCCGATGGCCTTGGCCGTTATCCCGGCGGTCGGATAGGGTTCGCCCGCCTTGAAGGCCTGGACATAGCCGTCCCAGCCGCCGACCCCGACCGAGCCCGTGATCGCCGACTGGGCACGACCGGCGATATAGACGGTGCCGTCGGCGCCGAAGCTGACCGAGGTGGCCTCGTCGGCGGCGCGGGCGCCCCGGCGCTGGGTCCAGGTCTCCTCCCCGTCCTTGTTGAAGACGGTGACGAAGCTGTCGGCGACGGTGGAGACCTCGCCTGCCTTGCCCGCATCGGTCCGGGAGGTGTTCAGGGCTCCGGTGACGGAGCCGGCGACCGCGACATTGCCGTCGGCGTCCACGGCGATGGCATAGCCCGAGGCCGATGAGGCGGCGCCCAGGGTCCGGGTCGCGACCAGGCGACCGGCGGTGTCATACTTGAACAGGGCGACGTCCTGGGTGCCCTTGATCGGCTGGGTGTCCGAACCCGAGGCCAGGTCGCCGACCAGCCACAGCGAGCCGTCGGGGCCGACGGCGCTGGCGCGGATGGTCGAGATTCCGTCGGGCAGGTCTTCCTGCGACACCCGGCCATCGACCCACTGGGTCTCTCCGACATTGCCTGAGGTGGGGGCGTCGGCGGTCCCGCCGTCGCTCTGGAACTTGAGCAGTTCGGTCTTCAGGGTCGCGGCGGCGGTGGTCTTGGTGGTGGTGACGCCGTTGACGGTCGTGCTGGTGGTCTGGGCCGGGGAGCCCGAGGTCTGGACCACATAGACGGCGTCGGAGGTCTTTGACGCCGCAAAGCCCACGGTCTCTGTCGAGGTGCCGCGGATGGCCAGGGACCATTTGTCGGGACCGGCAGGCAGGGTCACGGGCTTGCCGTTGACCTGAACGGTCTTGGGCTCGGCGACGATCTGCTGGCGGCCGATGCGGGTCTGGAAGCCGGCTGCCTCCAGCTTGCCGTTGATGAAGGTGGTGACGTTGTCGATCGTGCGGGGCGTCGCCCCCATGCCGGCCAGATCGATGGGCACGGCAGTCGTCTGGGTCCCCAGACCGACCGGGACCTTGATGGTGATGTCGAACTGGACGTCGCCCTGGAAGGCCGTGACGGGGGTGTCGAGCGAACCCTCGTGGACCGGGCCGGTGATCGAGACGGCGCTGTCGCGGGGCACGGCGGCTGTGGTCTTGGACAAGGAGGTCGAAGTGCCCTGCACCATCCGCACCCCCTCGAAACCGGCGCTGCCGACATAGGCCGAGATCTCGGCCAGACCGGCGGTGAACCGCTTGGCCAGCTGGGCAGACTCGGTCGTCGTCAGGCCGGTGGTCGCCGCGCGGTTGGTCAGGGCGTTCAGCGTCTCGAGCCCCTGATAGAGGGCGAACAGCTTCCTGTAGTCGGTGGAGGCGCCCTTCACGTCGACCTGGGCGGCGTCCTCGTTGATCAGCTTGCGGCCGCCGAGCGCCGAGCGGACCAGGGCGTCGGCCTTCGGAGGGGTCGCGGATGACGACCAGGGCGCGGTCGGCTGTGCCTTCTTGGTGATCGACGCCGTCAGGGCAGCCGAAGCCGTCGGGTCGTATGACCCGCCGTATAGTCCCAGCAGATAGCCGTTGTTGATCGACGTCACACGGACCTCCTGTGTGACAGTCTAGGGGCACAGGCGTAACGGGCTGTTAACAGAACCGGGAACCCGCGCTCGAATCATGCATTATTCGCCTCGCAGGAGAGCAAGGTTCGGTGAGCGTCAGCGCGCCGGCGATGGGGCTCTCGACACGCTGGAGCGTCACGATGAGCATTCCGTCGGTGGTTCAGTCTATCCTTGCGCTCTATGGATTTGGCGACCGCGCCCATGCGCCGCGCCGCCGCCCCGGCCCCGTGATGATCGGGGTCCACCAGCAGAAGCGATGACGACCTTAGCCCTGGAACAGGGACAGGATCATCTGCGGCGACTGGTTGGCGATCGAAAGCGACTGCGCCCCTAGCTGCTGCTGCACCTGCAAGGCCTGAAGGCGCGCGCTTTCCTTGGCCAGGTCGGCGTCGACGAGGTTGCCGATTCCGCTTTCGAGCGTGTCCGTCAGCTTGCTGACGAAGATGTTGTGGGCCTCGATCTGCTTGGCCTGGGCACCGATGGAGCCCAGCGCCGCATTCACGCGGGTGATGGAGGCGTCGAGCTTGTTCAGGGCCGTGGTGGCACCGGTCAGGGTCAGCAGGCTGTCGGCCAGACCCAGGGAAATGACCGCGCCCGAAAGGCTGAGGTTCTTTGAGCCCAGGGTCACGAACGAGGTGGCGTCGGCATTGGCCAGGAACCGGATGCCGTTGGTGATCGAGCCGTTCAGGATGTTGCCGCCGTCGAAGGCCGCGTTCTCGACCGCCGACTTGATGGAGCGAAGCAGGGCCTTGAAGTCGTCGTTCAGAAGGGACCGGGACTGGGTGCCCAGGGAGGTGTCCTTGGCGGCGACGACCTTTTCCTTGAGCTGGTTCAGCAGGTCCGAGATCGATTCACCGGCCGAGAGGGCCACGTCGGCGATCGAGGTGGCGCGGTCCAGGCTGGACCTGACCGCCGAGAGGGCCCCGACGTCGGCGCGCTGGCTCTGGGCGATGGCCCAGACCGCGGCGTTGTCCTTGGCGCCCTGGACCTTCAGGCCGGTCGAGATCCGCGACTGAACATCGCCCAATCGATTGTTGGTCGCGGTCAGGTTCTGCAGCGCGACGGCGGCTGAAGAGTTGGTCAGGACGCTGTTGGACATTGTTCGTAGCCCCGGAAGTGATTCTCCTGAGGATGGCGGCAAGTCGTGAGCGTATGGTTAACGGAAGTAAACGACGCGAAACGCCCGCTCAGGGAGGGCCCTGGCGGTTGTGTTGATCAGTTCCGGTCCCGAAAAAACCGGTGAGGTCAGGCGGAGGTGTCGATCACCGATCCGGCATTGTATTGGCGGGCCTCGGCCAGACGCAGGACCTGTTCACGGGGGAACTGGCGAACCACTTCGCCGGTCGTGCTGTTCAGGGTCTTGTAGACGAAGGTCCCAACGGTGGGCCCTTCCTCGATGACAAGCCGGTAGCTGGCGGCGGCTTCGACGTCTCTGGACGCCTCGGCGGGCACGTTCGGCGGGGGCTGTTGGGCCACGGGCGGAACGGCGGCGGGGGCGACGAGACTCAGTTTGGCATGTGATTCCATGGCTCCAGGCGCCGGGGAGGATTCGGCGCTCCCGATGAGAAGGGTGAAAAGCGGTCGGGCGGGACCGGATGGCCCCGCCCGCCGTTAGTCGTTTATCGGAACAGGCCGAGCAGGATCGACGACGAGGAGTTGGCGATCGACAGCGCCTGCACACCCAGCTGTTGCTTGGTTTGCAGAGACTGCAGCTTCGCGCTTTCCTTGGCGAGATCCGCATCGACCAGGTTGCCAATGCCGTTTTCCAGGGCGTCCGACAGCTTGCCGACGAACGTCGAGTGGGTTTCGAGCGCCTTGGAGCCGGTACCCAGGCGAGCCAGGGAGGCCGAGACTTTGTCGATCGAGGCGTTGACGAGACCCAGGGCCGTGGTGGCCAGGGTCGAGGTGCCGATGGTGGTCGTGGCCGCAACGGTCACGTTGGCGCCGCCCAGCGACAGGTTTTCACCCGCCACCTTGATGGTGGAGCCGGCCGTGTTGGACAGGGCCTTGTAGCCACCGGTGCCGGTCGAGTTGTCCAGCAGGTTCACGCCGTTGAACTTGGCGTTGGTGACGACGGTCGTGATCTGATCGCGGATCGCCTTGAAGTCTTCGTTCAGGGCGCTGCGAGCAGCGGTGGTCAGGGACTTGTCAGTCGCCGACAGGGCCTTTTCCTTCAGCTGGATGAGCAGATCGGAAACCGATTCACCCGCCGAGATCGAGACGTCGACGGCCGAAGAGCCGCGCGACAGGCTGTCCTTGACGGCGCCAAGGGCAGTGACTTCCGAACGCTGGCCTTGGGCGATAGCCCAGACAGCGCCGTTGTCTTTTGCGGAGTTGACCTTCTTGCCGGTGTTGATGCGGCTCTGGGTGGTCGCCAGCTCGTTGTTGGTGTTCTGCAGGTTCTGCAGGGCGACCATTGCGCCCGAGTTCGTGTTCACGCTGTTCAGCGCCATGACGAAAGTCCTTGTTTCAAGGTGTCCGACCGTCATTTTGACCGTCGGGAGCATTTTGCTCGGAAAGACAGGCAGCAAGGGCCGCGCCACATCGCGCCGATCGCCAGGGCGGCGTGCCAGATCGCAGTTTTGTTGATTTCGTTACGGTACTTTGCCTTAACCACGCTTCGCACCAGGCAAGACCTGCCGGGAGAGATCGGGTCGCCCGGCAAGTTCTGCCGATCGCCCGGCAAGTTCTGCCGCCGAGGCCCCGGCCCGCCCGGCCCGGCCCGGCCCGGCCCGGCGATCGAAACGGTCGGGGTGAATGCATCGACCGTTTCAACCGTTTCAACCGATTGGTCCCAAGGCCCGCCTCAGGGATAGCGGGATCGATCGAGCTCGAAATGCGGGCCGTCGCGCAGTCGAGGCCAGTCGCCGCCCCAGATGATCGGGACATCCAGCGCCAGAGCCGCCGCCTTGAAGGCCCCGGCGATGCGCGGATAGAGCGGCCAGTCCCAGCGGACCTTGCCGTCCACCAGGGCGCAGACGTCGACGGCATGGCCCGTCAGGTGGCGCGAGTTCAGGGTTCGGCTGGCCCCCGCCCGCACCAGGGCGGCCTGGCGCTCGGGCGTGCGCAGGCCCTCGGTGACCATGAAGTCGATCGGGGTGCGGGCGATGGCGGCCTCGACCACCCGGACCAGGTCGGGATGGACCCCGACCAGGCGATCGCGCGAACGGCGCGACAGGACGCTCATGACCGGCCTCCCAGGCGAAGACGCAGGTTGGCCATCAGCTCGATCAGCTGCTGGGTCGTCGGCGCGACCAGATAGATGATCAGCACCAGGGCCAGCAGCCCCATGATCCCGTCGGTGATCCGGGGCAGGGACTGGGGCGTGGCCGTGCGCACCGCCGCCGCCAGCAGGGCCCACAGGGCCGCGCTGACCGCAAAGACATAGACGCGCCGCCACAGCCACCGCCCCTCGGCCAGGGGCGGGATGTCGGGTGCCCGGACGTGGGGATCTGGGGTGACCGGCACGGCGGTCCGGGAAATCAGGGGATCGGTCATCGGTCATCCTCCAGATCGGGTTCGTTGAAGGGGCGGAGACCGGAGCGGATGCCGGTCTGGTCCCGCAGGTCCCAGAGGCCGAGCCGGCGCGGGGCCTCGAAGACCTCCGCATCCAGCAGTTCGACCTCCGGCTCGGTCGGGTCGCGGCCATACGGAAGGGCGTTCATCCGATGGCCACCAGTCGGACCAGGCCCCCGCCGCCCGCACCGCCGGCACCCGAGGCGGAGACACCGGCCCCGCCGCCGCCCCCGCCCGCGCCGACTGCACCTGTGCCGCCGTCATGGCCGGTCGTGACCGAGGCCCCGCCTCCGCCACCTCCGCCGCCTGCCCAGGAGATCTCGGGGGTCGCAGGCGCGGAGCCCGCTCCGCCTGAGGCACCCGCGCCGCCGCTGCCGCCCGAGGCCGGACGCTGGATCGCAGCCCCCTGCCCGCCTGCGCCGCCGTCGCGGGCCGTGTTCGCGGCGTCGAGACCGCCGCCCGCCCCGCCGCCGCCGGAGCCGTCGGGGCGTTGCAGGGCCTGTCCCGCCCCGGCCGTCGCGTCCGTTCGACTGTCGCCACCCGGATTGGCAGCGGAAACGCCGGGACCACCCGCACCGCCCGGACCGGAGGTCGCGTCACCGCCCGCGCCGCCTCGACCGGCCAGGGCCGTCAGGATCACCGTCGCAGTGCTGGAGATCGTGGTTGCGAGCCCGTCGGTGCCGGTCGCACCGGGGCCGGATGTGACCGGGGCCCCGCCCGTGCCGCCTGTGCCGATGACGATGGCCAAGGTGGCTCCGAGGTCTGCGGTGCTCCACTGGCCAAGGGACACACCCCCTGCCCCACCGCCACCGCCGCCGAAGCGGGGCGAGCCGCTCGCTCCCGCCGCGCCCGAGCCACCGCCGCCTGCGCCGCCCACGGCGACGGCTTCGACCCGCCGCGCCCAGGCGGGGACCGTCCAGGTTCCGCTCGTGGTCAGGACTGTGGTCTCGACCCGGCCGCCGCCGAACGGAAAGGCCACCGCGCCCGTGGCCCGGTCCACGGTCATGGCCGCGCGCCAGGTCGAACCGTCGGCGCTGACCTTCAGCGTCAGGTCGTCGTCGCCGATCAGGCCCAGTTCGGCCCGGCCGGAATAGCCGCTCTGGAACAACAGGGAGCCGACGTCGGTCGCCGTGTCCTTGTTGAAGGTCAGGCGCAGGTCGCCGTCGCCGCCGTCGGAGACCGACCGGGCGGTCCACAGGGCCTTGTTCAGTCGGGCGGCAAAGGGATTGGTAGCGTCGGCCGTGGTGTCGATCCCCAGGCGGGTCAGGGCCTGGACCGCGCCGAGCTGCTCACCCAGTGGCGACCAGCCCGAGGGCGTACGCACCACCAGCCGGGCCTGATCCGCGACCCAGACGACGAGGCCGGACGGTGCCGCGACCACGGCCCAGCCGCCGGCCTCGAACCGGATGAGGTCGTCGGCGTCGAAGGCCGACCAGACACCGCCGGTGGGACCGGCGGGCAGGATGTAGAGATCACCGTCCTCGGGATCGGCGGGCTGGGTCGTGGTCGTATCGCTGACCACCGCGCACTGGACGAGGGCGTCCAGCCGGGTCAGGGCCTCGTTGAGGGTGACGTGTTTCTGAAGCTGGCCGGCGGCCAGATAGGGAAGCCCAAGGCGGGCGCTGGTATCCATGACGATCTCCGTTGCTGTCGGAGATCAGTCTGGGGGCGCGGCGAACCTGGGCGCGTCGGAAGGGGGTCTCAACGCTGCAATCCCTTGTGCGGCAAGGGATTGGACGACTGAAGTTTGAAAGTTCGAGGCCGCCGACAAGCCGGATGAGGGTTGCGGGGAGGCCCATGGAAGGGCTCTGAAGGCCTCCCCGCTGACCGGCTCGCGGCTGTCAGGACCGCGCACGGCCGCCAAGGCGTCCGAGCGACGAACCGATCGGCCGTAGCTACGGCAAGCATCCGCCTGCAGATGACCTCAGTCGTGCAGATAGACGACGCGACGCAGGTTCCGATCGCCGCGCACGGTCTCCAGATGCCGGTCATGATCGCCCGAGGCACGGGCCGCGCTTTCAGAATCCTCGACCCAGTGGGTGGAGGCGATGTCCTTTTGCAGGGCCTTGGCGGCGAGCAACTGGCCGGGGAAGAAGGTGTCGACGACGTCGCCGGCGATCGGGACCGTGCCCGTCGCGGTGTCAACCGCCATATAGGCCGCCATCTGGGCCAGGGTCGCAGGCGAGGCCTTGGCCCGGACTGCCTGAAGGATCAGCCAGCCGCCTGTACCGACCGTATAGACGGTGCCGACCACCGGCACCCAGGTCAGCAGGGCGTCGAGACCCAGCCCAAAGGGGCCGATGCCGATCACGCGGTCGGACAGCTTCTTGACGCCCTCGACATTGGACCAGATCTTCTCGATATCCGCGATCGTGCGCCGGGCCATGATCTTTTCCTTCGTCGCGGCCAAGCTGGCGCGATGCGACAACGCCCCATACCGACCCGCGTTCAAGAAGAAAGCAAGCGCATGAGGCTGCCCGTCCCGACTGTCCGCCAGATGGCGACCGCAGCGGTGATCCTGGCGCTGGGACCGTCGCTGGTGATCGGTATCGCAGCGCTGAGCGGGATCGGGTACCGGTGGGTGGATATTCTGGCCCAGTTCACCGGGCCGGCGATGGCGGTGTGCTTGGCCGTGCTGGTCGTGACGCTGGTGGCCCGGCTGTGGATGGCGGCGGGGGTCGGCGGGGTCGTGGCCCTGGTGCTGCTGGCGGCCGGGGCACCTCAGTGGTTTCCGGCGAAAGGCCAGCCCGAGGCGGGGGCGCCGGTGGTGAGCCTGTACACGGCCAATCTGTGGGTCTGGAACCGGGATGCGGAGGCGATCCGGGCCTCGGTGGCGGACAGCGCAGCCGATGTGGTGGTGCTGATCGAGACGCCGGTGCCCATGCTGGACGATCTTGACCTCCTGTTGCCCGGTCAGCCGAACCGGGTGGTCGAGACCGGCGGGGCCTATGCGGTGGATGGGACGGTGATCGCCTCGCGCTGGCCGGTGAGGAAGATCGAGGCGCGGGGTGGGCCGAACCATGTGGCGGCCGTGGTCGAGACGCCGCTGGGGCCGGTGACGGTGTTCGCCGTCCACCTGACGCGGCCCTGGCCCTATCAGTTCCAGTGGGGGCAGATCAGCCAGGTTATGGCGCTGGAAGACTCGATGCGGGGGCTGGAAGGGCCGGTGGTGGTGGCCGGGGATTTCAACAGCGTGTCCAGCGCGCGGATCGGGCGACAGATCAAGGACGATCTGGGGCTGATCCCGGCACCGGGCTGGCCGGGGACCTGGCCTGAAGCGCTGCCCTCGCCGCTGGGGATCACGATCGACCAGGTCTATCGCAGCCCGGATCTGGCCCTGGTCGGGCGGGAACTGGGGCGGCCGACGGGGTCGGATCACCGGCCGGTGGTGACGCGGCTTACGCGGTCAGCGATGCGATGACGCGGGCCAGACGTTCGGCGTGGCCCTCGGTCGGGAAGTCGTCGGCGATCCAGCCGGCCTCGAAGGCGGCGAGCACCCGGCCGGTGTCGGGACCGGCGGGGAGGCCCGCCGCCGCGACCTGACGCCCCCCGACCGGCAGGCGCGGGATGGGCCAGGCGTCGGCGAGGTCGAGCCAGGGGGCGGCGGCGACGGAGCGGTCTGTCTGGGCGGCGGCGCGCTGGACGCGGTCGCGGAAGGTCTCGCGGCCCAGGCGGTACAGGTGGGCGCGGGCCGTGGGCGCGGTCATGTCCAGGTCGATCTCGCCGGACGCCGCCGCGACCAGGCGCAGGCGGTCGGGGTTTGACAGGCGCAGGGCCCGCGCGGTGGCCTCGACGCTTTCAGGATCGGCGGGCAGCAGGGCCGAGAGGCGCAGGACCGGGTCGGGGCTGATGGCGACCATCCGCTCGAACATCGGCAGCGGGGCGGTGTCGGGCAGGATCCGGGCCAGCACCTCGGAAGTGGCCATGGCGGCGACCGCCGGGCGGGGATCGGGGGCGCGCAGAAGTTTCAGCAGTTCGCGAGAAACCCGCTCGGCCGAGAGGCGGACCATGCCATCGGCGAGAGCCGCGCAGGCGGCGAGGCCCTCCGCGTCCGGTTCGCCCCGGCCGTACCAGGCGAAGAAACGGAAGAAGCGCAGGATGCGGAGGTAGTCCTCGCGGATGCGGGTCTCGGGGTCCCCGACGAAGACGATGCGCCCAGTGCGGGCGTCATCGACGCCGTGGCCGGTAGGGTCGAACACCTGGCCCGTGCCGTCGGCGTAGAGGGCGTTGAGGCGGAAATCGCGGCGCTGGGCGTCCTCGGACCAGTCGTCGGTGAAGGCGACGGTGGCGTTGCGGCCATCGGTCGAGACGTCGCGGCGCAGGGTTGTGATTTCATAGGGCGCGCGGCCTGAGACGGCCGTGACGGTGCCGTGGGCCAGGCCGGTGGGCACGACCTTGAGCCCCGCATCCTTCAGCGCCGCCATGGCCGCCTCGGGTTTTAGCCGGGTGGCCAGATCGATGTCGTCGACGGGCTGGCCCATCAGGCTGTTGCGCACACAGCCGCCGACGAAGCGGACGCAGCCCTCTCCGCCCGCGGCCTCCAGCGCGGCGATGACTGCGCGGGTGGCGCGGCTGGTCAGCCAGGACTGGTCGGCGACGGTCGTCATGCGGCGTTCTCGTCTGCCCTCTTATCGTCGCCGTACAGGCGGGCGTGCAGGCCCCGGACGATGCCGGCCGTCACGCCCCAGATATAGCGCTCCTGCCAGGGCATGGCCCAGTACCAGCGACGCGGGCCGGTCTCGGGGTCGTAGTGGTCGCGGCGGTGGTTGGCGACGTCCATCAGGAAGTCGAACGGCACCTCGAACACCTCGGCGACCTCGTCGGCGCTGGGCGAGAGACGCGGCGGCTCGGTCAGCCAGCCGACCACGGGGGTGATGCGAAAGCCGGTGCCGGTCTCATAGGTGTCGGCCAGGCCCAGGACCTCGACCACCGACGGCGACAGGGCGACCTCCTCGTCGGCCTCGCGCAGGGCCGCCTCGATCGCAGTCTCGCCCGCGTCGAGGCGACCGCCGGGGAAGGCGATCTGGCCGGTGTGGCTGCTGAGTGTGTCGGAGCGCCGGGTCAGAAGGACGGTCGGCCCCTCCACGCGGGCGATGATGGGGATCAGGACGGCGGCGGGACGCAGGGGTGAAATGACGGGGAAGGTCGCGACGTCGCGATCCGGGTTCAGATCGAAATCCGAGCGCACCGGGCGGCGATCCGGGTGCCAGGTCTCGACCGGATCGAGGCCGGCGGTCAGGCGCGCCTTGAGATCATGAAGGGGACCGGCCGCGCTCATTCCACACCGGCTCCGACAGGACCCAGCGGAAAGGCCTGGCCGCACGAGGTCACGGTCAGGCGGCCATCAATGACCTCGGCCATCTCGACCAGATCGTAGAAGACGGTGCGGACGATGCGGGCCTCTAGCCCCCGGCGGACATGGATGCGGGGCGCGGGTTCGCCGGTGGCGGGGTCGGTCTCGACGGTGATCGGATGGTCGGCGTCGGCCGTGACCTGATCGCCGACGTCGGTGGTGAAGACCAGGGCATCGTCCCGGCGTTCCATCGCCACGGCGCGGAACGGCAGGTCCTCGACCGTGATCCGCATCTTCTCGGCCGGGGTGACCAGATGATAGCCGTCGGGGTCGAGCCTCAGGACCGTCGAGAACAGCCGCACCAGTTCCCTGCGCCCGATCGGCGAGTTCTCATGCATCCAGGTCCCGTCGGCGCGGATGACGATGTCGATGTCGCCGCAATGGTCGGGATGCCACAGATGCACGGGCGGCAGGCCGCGACCAGGGGCCTGTTTGGCGGCGGCGGTGATCGCGCTGAGGCCTCCGGTGGGCGGGGAGTCGGTCATTGCCCTGACTTAGGCGCAGCAGGTCGCCGCGTCATCATGCGTAATGCGTCAAGCGACACTTGACGGAACCAGCGTCTCGCGCCATGTTCACGCGTGGAGATCGAAAGCATCCGTCACAAAGCCTTGCGGCGCTTCGCAGAGACTGGCGCGCCCAAGGGGCTGGCTGGAGACCTGATCCCTCGATTGCGCGGGATGCTGGCCTACCTTGCGGCTATCGCGGATGTCGAGGAGCTCAGGATTCCTCCGAACTACGGTGCTCACGTCCTGACGGGCGACCGGACGGGGACATGGGCGCTGACGGTGACGCGAAACTGGCGGATGACATTTACGGTCAACTCTGACGGCGCGATCGAAGGTCTGGATCTGGAGGATTATCACTGATGGCCATCAAGCTTCATTCCAGTTTCGCCATCCATCCCGGCCCGTGGCTCAGGGATGAGGTGGTCGAACCCAGCGGGCTGAGCGTGACGGACCTGGCGCAGCGGCTGGACGTGACGCGGCAGGCCCTGAGCGGGCTGTTGAACGGTCGCGCGGGGCTGTCTGCCGAGATGGCCATTCGCTTCGAGAAGGCGTTCGGCCTGAGCGCGGACACCCTTCTGAGGATGCAGACGGCACATGATCTGTCGAACGCACGCAGTCACCAGGACCGGATCAGGGTTGAGCCAATCGCGGCCTGAGCCATTCCAGCCTCACACCGGCCGGGCGATCCCCGTCGGCGCCGGGGCCGTCACCGGCAACCACAGCACACGGCGCGCGTCGGCGGGGCCTTCCAGGCGGACGGCCGGCGCGGGCTCGAAGCCGAAGCGGGTGAAATAGGACAGGTCGCCGACCAGCAGGATGCCCGCGACGTCGCAGCGTTTCGCATAGTCGATGCAGGCGGCGACCAGATCAGCGCCCAGACCCGCCTTGCGGTCGTCGGCGGCGACGGTGATGGGCCCGAGGAACAGCGCGGGCTGGCCCTCGATCTCGATCGACCAGAGCCGGACCGACCCGACCAGCCGATCCCCGTCTCGGGCCACGAAGCCGGCGGCCATGTGGGCGCGCTCGCGCACGCGCTCGGCGGTCTTGGCGTAACGGCCGGGACCGAAGGCGGCCATGATCAGGGCGTCCGCCTCGGCGCGGTCGCGAGGCAGCTCCGGCGTGAGGGCGAGCGTGTTGATGTTGGCGGCGGCGGACATGAGGCGCGCCTGCTAGTCGCAATGGGCGGCAGGTTCAAGGCAAGGCTTGATGACGCTCAGCCAGCTTTACTGAAATCGGGGGCCCGCTTCTGGGTGAAGGCCATGAAGGCCTCCATGGCTTCGGGGCTGGACATCTGGGAGCCGAAGGCTTCGCCCTCGCGCTGCATCAGGGCCCACAGGGCCTCGGCGTCGCGCATAAGGCGCTTGGTCTTCTTGATCGAGTTGGGCGCGCGCTGGGCCACCTTGGCGGCGAGGCCAGCGGCGACCGCGTCGACCTCGCTGGAGGGAACGCAGCGGTTGGCGATACCCCAGGCCAGGGCGGTCTTGCCGTCAATCGCCTCGCCCAGCGCGAACATTTCGAAGGCGCGCTGATGGCCGATCGCCATGGGCAGCAGCATCGAGGACGCGGCCTCGGGTGCCAGGGCCAGGTTGACGAAGGGCACCGACAGCAGGGCGTCCTCGGCGACGACCACGAGGTCGCAGTTTAGCAGAAGCGTCAGGCCGATGCCGACCGCGCGGCCTCGCACCGCCGCCACCGCCGGCTTGTCCAACTCGGCCATGGCGCGCAGGAACTGGAACACCGGCGCATCGATCATCTGGCCGCCGCCGCCCGCCTGGCTGATGGCGATGAAGTCCATGATGTCGTTGCCGGCAGAGAAGCTGTCGCCCTCGGACCGGAACAGGATGACGCGCACGGCGTCGTCGGTCCGGGCGCGGTTCGTCGCCTCGGCCAGGACCGAATACATGGCCTGGGTGATCGAGTTCTTCTTCTCGGGCCGGGCCAGGGTGACGGTCAGGACGCCGTCGGCCAGGTCTGTACGGATGGGGTCGCTCATGCGTCGGGTTCCGGGCTTCCAGGGGTTGAGGGTTGACGGCGACCCACCAGTCGACGCCGTCTGCATCACGTTCGCGTCGGACCAGACCGCGATTTTCCAGGCAGTTGAGGTGGGCCAGGCTCTCGCCCGTGGCCATGCCGAACACCCCGTCGCCGATCGGGCGGGCGAACAGGCTGGAGAAGACATCGATGGCGCGTTTGGGCGTTCGCAGGGACCGCTCAAGGCGGCGCAGGCCGGTCTCGTGCCCCCGCTTGAGCGCGTCGAGCCGGGTGTGGACGCCGGTGAAGGGCTCGCCATGGGCGGGCAGGACGAAGGTGTCCGTCGCGAGGAGGCCGCGCAGTTTGTCGAGCGACGTCAGCCAGTCGGCCAGCGGGTCCTGAAGCGGCTCGGTCGGCCAGACCGAGACGTTGGAAGAAATCCGCGGCAGTATCTGGTCGCCCGAGATGAAGACGCCGTCCGACTGACGCCACAGGCAGACATGTTCGGGGCAGTGGCCATTGCCGACCACGATCCGCCAGACGTCGTCGCCGATGGTCACATCGTCGCCTTCGCTCAGACGCTGATAACTCTGCGGCATCGGCGAGACGGCACTGCCGAAGCGGCCAAACTCCCGACGATAGCTCTCGATCCGGTCCGCGTCCCAGCCGGCGGCGCGATAGAAGGTGACGCCCTCTTCCGGTGCCGGCCGGCCGGTGTCGGCGACAAGCAGGCGGCAGGTGATGTATTCCAGCCGTGACATCAGCAGCGGTGCGCCGGTCCGCGCGCACAACCAGCCGGCCATGCCGACGTGATCGGGGTGCATGTGGGTGCAGATCACCCGCGTGATCGGCCGCCCCCCCAGCGGGCCCGCCAGCGCCGCCTCCCAGGCCTCGAGCGACGCCTGGGTGTTCAGACCGGTATCGACCAGCACCCAGCCGTCGCCGTCCTCGACCGCATAGACATTGATGTGGTTCAGCGACATCGGCAGGGGCAGCCGCATCCACAGCACGCCCGCGGCGGCCTGGACCGCCGTGCCGGGTTCAGGCGGCGTGCCGAGGGGATAGGTCAGGCCTCGGTTGCCGGAACCTGCGTCGACCGTACCGTCCTGGGTGGTGATGACTGCGCCGTCGGCCAAGTCCGTCTCCTATCGAAACGAAGCTTTAGGCCCGGGGTTCGGCGTCGTCCAGATCACGCAGGGTAAGCGGTGGCGCAAGTTTCGCCCCCGGTTCGCCAAGGTCCGCCTTGACCGCGCCACATCGCCCCGGCATGGCTCCGCCACGTCGTACCCGCTGTCCGTCTGGAGCCGCTTTCGTGTTCACTCGATTCCTTCCTGCGGCCGTCGCCGCCCTGTCGCTGACCCTCGGGTCCGTCCCGGCCCTCGCCCAGGAAAATCCCGCCGTCGCGGCCCGGACCCAGGAAGCGGTGACCAACGCGGCCCAGCAGCGGCAGGACCGCCAACAGCGCCAGAACCGCAACAGCCGGGCCCCGGCCGCGCCGACACCGGAACAGAACAAGGCAGCCGCCGACGCCCTGATCGCGGCCACCAACAGCACCTGCCAGACCACCGAGGTCGTCCTGCGCGGCCAGATCGGCGAAGGCCAGAACGCCTATGAGGTCGCCTGCGCCACCGGTCCGGGCCTGGTCCTGATCGGATCGACCCCGCCCCAGGCCGTCGACTGCATCGCCCTGTTCGGCCAGGCCGACATGGCCCGCGCCGCCGATCCAGACGCCGACGTCGGCCTGCAATGCCAGATCGAGGCCAACAAGGACGTCCTGAAGGTCGTCAAACAATATGCCGCCGAAGCCGGCGTGAACTGCACGATCGACGCCGGTTCGGCGGTCGGCAAGTCCGAGGCCGACGGCCTGGTCTATGAGGTCGGCTGCACCGGCGTGGACGGCGTCCGCATCGAAAAGGCCGCATCGGGCTGGACCCGGACGTCCTGCTTCCAGATCGCCTCGGCGGGCGGTACCTGCCGCTACACCACCCCCGCCGAACAGTCGGCCACGCTGAAGACCTGGCTGGCGTCCAGCGCAGCGGCCGCCTGCGACGTGACCCAGTCCCGTCTGATGGGTGCCAATGCCAACGGCTCTTTCTACGAAGCCAAATGCGCCGCCGGAAACGGCCTGATCGCCCGCTTCAACACCGCGATGGCCGTGCAGCAGATCTACCCTTGCGAAACCGCCCAGCTGATCGGCGGCGGCTGCAAACTGACCATCGTTCCGCCGGCCCCCGCCGCTGCGGCTCCCGCCCAGTAGGAGCGTCACGACGCCGTGACCGCCTCTGGGTTGCACCCGGGGCAATCCAGGGCCACAGTGCCTTCTTTCAGTCACGATTGGAGGCGGTCATGCGGGCTCACTGGAAACGAATTGCGGGCGTTGTCTGCGGTGCGCTGATGCTGGCGACGGCGTCGGCGGCGGCGGCACAGACTCCCGGCAATGGTCAGATCGTCGGGCCCGGCGGTCTGGCGACCGGCGCGCGCAGCTTCTCGACCAAGCTGACCGACCCTATGGCCGCGACAGTGACGGCGGTGACGCCGACCCGGCTCGATCGGCAACGCAATCGCAACGGCGTCTATACCCGCAACCCGTCGGTCAACGAGGTCGTGTCCGCAGCGCAGTCCGAGATCAACACCGCCAACGTCGACTGTCGCGTCGTCGAGGCCAGTCTGATGGGCTATAATTTCGAGCAGCAGGCCGTCTATGAGGTCTCCTGCGGGACCGGCATGGGCTATGTCGTCGGCGCTTCGTCGCCGCCCACGGTCACCGACTGCATCACCATCGCCGGCCGTGCCGACATGGCTTTGCGCGCCGATCCGGCCGCGACACCCGTGGTCTGCACCCTGAGCGCCAATCGCAACATCAGCGGCATGGTGGCCAACTATGCGCGCGAGGCCGGTGTCGGCTGCAACATCGACGAGGCCGCCATGGCCGGCACCTCGGTCGCGGGCAACGCCGTCTATGAGGTCGGGTGCAACGGGGCCGACGGCTACTGGATCGAGAAGGCCAGCGCAGGCTGGATGCTGACCCCGTGCGTCAAGGTCGCGGCCCAGAGCAACGCCTGCCGCTTCACCACCCGCGACGAACAGGCCGCCACGGTGCGGACCTGGCTGGCCGGAACCTCGGCCGCCGCCTGCGACGTGACCGACGTCCGCTACATGGGTGCCAATGCCACGGACGCTTTCTACGAAGCCAAATGCGGCGGCGGCGGGGGCTATGTGGCGCGCCTGAACAGCGCTCTGGCCGTCCAGCAAGTCCTGCCCTGCGCCCAGGCGGCGGGTATCGGCGGGGGCTGCACCCTGGCCGCCAACCGGAACTGATCGGCGCCGATCCTGCTGCGAGCCGCCTTGTCCGACAGGGCGGCTCGCCCTAGCCTTCCGCCATGCGTATCGCGACCTGGAATGTGAACTCCGTCAACGCCCGGCTGGCGACCGTTCTGGCCTGGCTGGAGGCGGCGAATCCCGACGTCGTCTGCATGCAGGAGATCAAGACGGTCGACGAGAAGTTCCCGCGCGAGGACTTCGAGCGGCTGGGCTACAATATCGAGACCCATGGCCAGAAGTCGTACAACGGCGTGGCCATCCTGTCGAAACACCCGATGTCGGACTTGCGGCGCGGCCTGCCCGGGCCTGAGGGCGCAGGGCCCGACGGCACGGACGACGATCAGGCCCGCTATATTGAGGCGGTAATCGAGGCCCCGGTACCGGTGCGGGTGGGGGCCATCTATCTGCCCAACGGCAATCCGGTCGCCACGGGCAAGTTTCCCTACAAGCTGGCATGGATGGAGCGGCTGCGGGCCCATGCCGTCGACCTGCTGGCCCATGAGGAGCCGCTGGTGCTGTGCGGGGACTACAACGTCATCCCGACGCCGGCCGATGCCAAGAACCCCCAGAACTGGGTCGGCGACGCGCTGTTCATGCCCGAGAGCCAGGCGGCGTTCCGGGCGATGAAGCACCTGGGCCTGTCCGAGGCCGGGGAACTGGGCGAACAGCCGCCGGGGACCTTCACCTTCTGGGACTATCAGGCCGGGGCCTGGCAGAGGGACAACGGCATCCGC
The DNA here is from genome assembly GCF_027912515.1 of Brevundimonas sp. NIBR10. NCBI lineage: Bacteria > Pseudomonadati > Pseudomonadota > Alphaproteobacteria > Caulobacterales > Caulobacteraceae > Brevundimonas > Brevundimonas sp. NIBR10. The sequence continues at coordinate 1,497,045 of NZ_CP115464.1, read as the reverse complement.
ATCGACTTCCACCTGCTGTCGCCCCAGGCCGCCGACCGGTTCCGGGGCGTGGAGACCCACCGCGACGCCCGCGACATGGACAAGCCGTCCGACCATGTGCCGGTGGTCATCGACCTGAATCTGGACGCCTGATGGAAGAGGCACTGCGGGTCATCCTGCTGGTCGGCCTGGCGGCGGCGGCTTTGACCACCGGGGCCCTGACGCTGAACTGGTGGATGGAGCCCGAGCGGCGGCTGCGCAGGGCCATGCTGAAGTCGCTGGGCGCCGTGCCCGAGGCCCTGGCCCTGTCGCCGGCGCAAGGGCGGGCCGCCGGGCTGGACTTCGACGGGGGCCAGGTGGCCGTGCTGTGGAACCGGGGGGCGATGGGGCTGGTCTATGCGTTCGATGAGGTCGAGGGCGGCGAGGTCATCGTCGACGGCCACGTCCTGGCCCGGATCCGGCGCGGGGAAGCGAGGAAGTCGCTGGACGTCATGGCCCCCGACGCCGAACAGGTCACCCTGCGGCTGATGTTCGCCGATGCCCGCCATCCCGAGTTCGAACTCAGCCTGTGGGACGCCACCCTGCCGACCCAGACGGGATCGCCGGCCGAGGCCCTGAGGCTGGGGCGGCGGTGGCTGAGCCATCTGGAGGCGTTGTTGAAGGGCTAAGCGGACGGGTGGGCATTGCTGCGCAAGGGGGAGGAGATTAGAAGGCCCCCTTCCCTTCACGTGCATTTCCCGGAGGCCGCCATGGCCCGCCTTTTCGACGCCTATGTGATCGCCGACTGGACCGCCGCCGAAGGCAAGAAGCTGGGCGAGAACTCGGTGTGGATCGGCGTGGCCAAGCGCGACGTACGGTTTCGCCTCTATACCGAGACCCACAATGTCGCCACCCGGGCCGAGGGCGAGGCGTTGCTGACTTCCATCCTGGCCGACCACAGGAAGCGCGGGGATCGGGTGCTGGTCGGGTTCGACTTCTCGCTGGGCTATCCGGTGGGGACGGCCGAGCGGCTGGGCCTGAAGGACACGCCGATCTGGTCGGCGATGTGGAAATTCGTGGCGTCCAACATCGTGGACAAGGCCGACAACACCAACAACCGCTATCAGGTCGCGGCCAAGATGAACCGGCTGATGACCGACCAGGCCTGGCCCTTCTGGGGGGCGCCGGCCAAACAGGCGCAACGCTGGCTGACCACGACCAAGCCACCCGCAGGATCGGGCGCAGACATCCCCGAGTACCGGGCCACCGAACGGACCATCAAGGGCGGCCGGCTTCAGCCCAAGTCCAACTGGCAGATGCACGGAGCGGGTGCCGTCGGCGGCCAGACCCTGGTCGGCATCCCCATGGTGCGCCGCCTGCTGGAGAGCCTGGGGCCCGCCGGGGCCGTCTGGCCCTTCGGCACCGGCTGGCGCGCGCTGGAGGCCGCCGACGTCGAGCCGCTGAACGTGCTGGTCGCCGAGGTCTGGCCCTCGATGTGGCCCACCACCCCGACCGAGGGCGAGTTCAAGGACCAGACCCAGGTGCGCACGACGGCCATGGCCTTCGCCGAGATGGACGACAAGGGCGACCTGGCCAGGGCGTTTGCCCCGCCGAAGACCGCGACGCCGGAGCTGGTGGACCAGGTCGAGCAGGAAGAGGGCTGGATCCTGGGGGTCTGAGGCAGGGCTGAGGGACCCCGATCAGGGCGAGCCGCCCCCGCCCCGGCGCTCGCGGCGGGCCTCGCGCAGGGCCCGGCGGCGGTCGGAACGGTTCGGCGCCGACCCCGATGGCGCGCCGGCCCCGGCCTTGAAAAAATTGTTGTCCGGACTGTCCGGATCGTCCGGCGCGACCGACCCGGACGCCTTGACCAGACGGGCCAGGGCCTGGGCCTCGCGCAGGAGGATGTCCATCTCGCGCCGCTCCTCGGCGGCCTCGCGCTGGGCCTGACGGGTCGTCGCCTCGTCGATCTCGCGCAGGCGGGCGCGTTCGGCCTCGGCCTCGGCCCGCTGTTCGACGGCGATGGAATGGGCCACCCGCGACCAGCGCAGGGCCTCCAGCGCCTGCCCCCGCCGGATGGCCAGGGCCATCTTGTCGGTCGCCACCCGCCGCAGGGCGTCGGGGTCCTCGAACGCGTCGTCGGGATCGGAGGGGTCCCAGACCGGCCCCTCCGGGCCGTCATCCAGGGCGTCCGCGCCGAAGACCGGAGCGTCCTGCGGCGCCGGATCGGCCTGATCCGCCCGCCGCCAGCCCCCCGCCCGCGCCCGCTCCCAGAAGGCGCTGGTCCCCACCGCGAACCGCCGACACACGCTCTCGGCCGTCTCCCCGCCCACGAAGGCGTCGCGGATCATGTCCCAGGTCTCGGACGAACGAATGCGATAGGCGTCGGTCATGCCGGGGAGTGAAGCACAGCGGTACGTCAGAAACGGTCGTGGCCACGGAGATCGTATGATGATCTGCTATGCGCCTGTCCAGATCCCCGATACCAAGAGACTCGCGTACCGTTGCCGGGGCTAGATTTTGATCAACTCACTCTCGCATCTACTTGAGATTATGGCGCATCATGGCGCGTACCGCATATATGCGAAGAAGCTTTCCCCGAACGACAACTCCAAGAACCAAGTGTATCTGGGCAGTGGGTTTGGGGCACTGAACATAATTCCTCACGGCGAAATCTATCTCGACACAAGTGCTCGAGCAGGAAGCAAGCAAGATAGACCAAAAGCGGCGGTCAGATTTTCTTGGATTGAAGATACGGGCAGGCATGTAGCGCCGGATGCGAACCTGATTCTCTATCCAGACTACCCGGAAGTCCGAATGTCGGGTTTCCTGCGTGGTTGCAGTTCCGCGCCTACCGACTTGATGACATCACGCGATAAGGGGCGTGTCCTGTTTTTTGGGATCACACGTGAGGGTGAGGTTCTTGGATTTGTCTCGGATCATACTAGCCCGATCTCAAATCAGATCAACGCTGCTGTATGGCCGACGTTGGGCATTTTCCTTGAGCTACCGCTCAGCCTCAAAGGCGAGACTGATCCAAAGGCGATCTTGCTCGGACATCTACGACGGATCCATTCTTTGCGGTGGATTGCGTCTCAGAAACTTACGCGAACGGGGGCCAAAATGTCGTACGCCGCCCGCAACGGAGGAGGGTACAGCCTCGAAGCCGAACTTGGTGTGCAGCCCAACGGGTATGCCGAACCCGATTTCATGGGCTGGGAAGTAAAGCAGTATGGGGTGAAAGATTTTGTTGGCTTCACGCCAAAATCTGCGGTCACTCTTTTTACGCCCGAGCCAAGCGGAGGCTTCTACAAGACAGGAACAGCGGAAAAGTTCGTCGAGCGTTTCGGCTACAGCGATAAAAGCGGAAAGCCAGACAGAATCAACTTCGGCGGCATTTATTCCGCCGGGAAAGACGCGCACGCCGACACAGGGCTTTGTATGACTATCAAAGGGTTCGATGCTCATGCCGGAAAGATCACCGACATGGACGGTGGCTTGGCATTGATCACAAAGGATGGTGAAGAGGCTGCAACTTGGTCGTTTTCCGGCCTCATAGCACATTGGAACAGAAAGCATGCGCAGGCTGCCTATGTGCCGTCAATCTTCCGCACGCCACCGCCTGAGTACGCTTACGGACCACAAGTACTTTTGTGCGAACAGACCGACTTCATACTATTTCTGAAGGCGTTTTCTGCGGGTAAGGTCTACTACGACCCTGCATTGAAACTCGAAACGACCTCTTCGGGTAGAAAAACACTACACCGACGCAGTCAATTTCGGATTCAGCACTCCAACCTCACGCAAATGTATCATCGCAATGAGATCGTCAGCCTAGTCCAGTAATTCGGGACCTGATCAAGGAAGCTGTAGCGACGTCACGATGCCGCCTGCGGCATACCGCCGACCGCAAAATATGCATCACTTCCTGCAAGCCATGCTTGGCACTCGTCTAATACGGCGTCTAACGGCAACCGGGTCCGACCTTTCAAAGCGCATTCCCAGACCACGCCGACGCGCCAGCCTCCATCCAGCAACGCTGCAGTCGAGCGCTGATCAACTTCGCGGTTTCGCTCGATCTTGGCTGCCCAGAATTCCGGTCGAGTCGAGGGCATTCGGAAAAGGTGACAGTTATGACCGTGCCAGAAACAACCATGGGCGAAGAGGACAGCTTGCATTCGCGCAAACACTAAGTCGGGTTTGCCGGGCAGGGTCTTTTCGTGAAGCCGGTAACGAAGCCCGCGCTTGTGCAGGCCTTGCCGCAGCAGCATTTCGGGTTTCGTGTTCTTGCCCCGGATGCCGGACATCATCCTGCTTCGCGTTGCCGTATCGACGATGTCAGGCAAGCGCCACCTTGCGCTGCGCGGCAAGCGCCTTGAACAGATGCGGCTTCATGTGTTCGGCGACAGCCTTGACGGCCGGCACGACGACTGAATTGCCAAACTGGCGATAGGCCTGGGTGTCCGAAACTGGAATTATGAAGTCATTCCCCTGAGGATCATCGAAACCCATCAGCCGTGCGCACTCCCGGGGTGTGAGACGGCGCGGCGCCTTGCCTTCCTGCTCGATCAGAATTTCAGAGCCGTCCTTATAGTAGCGAGCTGACAGGGTGCGCGCGATGTCGTCCGGTCCCACCAAACCGAACCCAAAGCCGTTCCCCGCCGCCTGATGCTTTTCCTTGTACCGTTGGAGATAATTCCAGAGGTGATCGGTCAGCGTGTATTTGTCCGCCACGCGGCCAGAATTCCCTACAGTGAATTTTTGGTCGGGCGCTTCTGATCCATCACCGGGATGCAGGATTTCGCGCAACTTCGGCCTTGCGTCAGGCAACTTCAGGTCAGCGAAGCGGAAGGCCTGATCTTCGCGAAATCCAACGATAAAAATACGTTCGCGATGCTGGGGCGTCCATGACTGCCCGTCGATGACTCGATAGTCGATCGTATAACCAAGGTCCTTCTCGAGGACGTCCTTGATCGTTTGAAAAGTCTTCCCCTTATCGTGCCCAATCAGGTTCCTGACATTTTCCAACAGAAAAGCCGCCGGACGGTGATGTTTGATGATCCGCGCTACATCGTAAAACAGTGTGCCTTGTGTCTTGTCCTCAAATCCATGGGCGCGCCCAAGCGAGTTCTTCTTTGAAACACCAGCAATGGAAAATGGCTGACATGGAAAACCAGCCAACAGAACGTCGTGTTCTGGAATGTCGCTGACATCGACACTAGTGATGTCACCGCTTATTTCGTGATCGTCGTTGGGAAAGTTCGCAGCGTAGGTTTTTTGACTATATTTGTCCCATTCTGACGTGAAGACACATTTTCCGCCGATGGACTCGAAGCCTCGCCGAAGTCCCCCGATGCCTGCGAACAGGTCGATGAAAGTGAAATCGGCCCCAGCGGCATCAAGATCGCCACGGACCAGCTTGAACCTCGGTTGAGTGACCGACGGCGTCGCCGGCCCATCGATAAACCCAAGGCGCACAGCCCGGTCAGCCGTCGCCTGACCTGCTTGCTTCACCATGATCGCGTACTCCGACACGGTAGAATCCCCGCCTGTTCAGGATGGCAGAATGGCAAGTTTAAACCAGGAGAACAAGTGGAGAACGCCATGCAGAAATAGAGCGTAAAGCTGGATCGGGACACGGCAGATTTAACTCGCCCCTACACCGACCCGATCGTCTTCAGCCGGGCCCTCGGGTGGATCTCGTTCTGGCTCATGACCACCGTCTGTCCCCTGAACCGTTCGATGATGGAGCGGACGTAGGGGCGGATCTGGGGGCCGGTGAGGAGGACGGCGCTTTCGCCGGCCATGGCGGCGCGTTCGAACACGTCGCGCGTGGCGCGGATGAAGTCCTGAAGGCGTGAGGGGGCCATGGCCAGCTGCTTGTCCTCGCCCGTGCCGACCAGGGCGTCGGCGAAGGCCTGTTCCCACTCGGGCGACAGGGTGACGATGGGCAGGGCACCGTCGTCGCCCTTGTGCTGCCAGCACAGCTGACGCGCCAGGCGGCTGCGGACGTGTTCGACCAGGGTGGTGACCGAGGTGGAATGGGGCGCGGCCTCGGCCAGGCCCTCCAGGATGGCACCCAGATCGCGGATCGAGACCTTTTCGCGCAGCAGGGCCTGAAGCACCCGTTGCAGGGTGGTGACAGTGACGACCGAGGGGACCAGTTCGTCGACCAGCTTCTTTTCGTCCTCGCCCAGTTCCCGGATCAGCTTCTGCACCTCTGCATAGGACAGCAGGTCGGCCATATTGTCCTTGAGGATCTCGGTCAGGTGGGTGGTCAGGACGGTCGAGGGATCGACGATCGTATAGCCCCGGAAGGTCGCCTCTTCCCTCAGGCCATCGTCGATCCAGGTGGCGGGCAGGCCGAAGGCGGGCTCCTTGGTGTGTTCGCCGGGCAGCTCGACCTGACGGCCCATGGGGTCCATGGCCAGCAGCGAACCGAGGCGGACCTCTCCGGCCCCGGCCTCCATCTCCTTGATGCGGATGGCATAGCCTTGCGTCGGCAGGCGCATGTTGTCGAGGATGCGGACCGAGGGGATGACGAAGCCGTATTCCTGGGCCAGGGCGCGGCGCAGGGCGCGGATCTGGTCGGTCAGGCGGCGGCCCTCCAGGTCGTTGATCAGGCTGAGCAGGGAATAGCCGAGCTCGATCTTGACCTCGTCGATGGTCAGGGCCGTGCCGATCGGTTCCTCGACGTCGTCCTTTGGCTTGCCGGCCGAGGCGGTGGCGGCCAGTTCGGCCTCGGTCGGCTGGGGTCTGAGCTTGGCGCGGCCGAGGCGCCAGGCCAGGAAGCCGGCCCCGATCGCCAGGCCGACGAACGGGATGATCGGCATGCCGGGGATGACGGCCAGCAGGGCCGAGGCGGCGGCGACCATGCCCAGGCTGACGGGGTTCGTCGCCAGTTGCGAGACGAGGGCCTTGTCCGCCGAGCCCTCAACGCCCGCCTTCGACACCAGGAAGCCGGCGGCGATGGAGATGATGATGGCCGGAACCTGGGTCACCAGACCGTCGCCGATGGTCAGCTGGACATAGGTGTTGGCCGCCTCGCCGAAGGGCAGGCCGTGCTGGATCACCCCGATCAGCATGCCGCCGATGGCGTTGATGAAGACGATGATCAGGCCGGCCATGGCGTCGCCGCGCACGAATTTGGACGCACCGTCCATGGCCCCGAAGAAGGTGGATTCCTGCTCCAGCTCCTTGCGGCGGAGCTTGGCCTGGTCCTCGGTGATGAGGCCGCTGGACAGGTCGGCGTCGATGGCCATCTGCTTGCCCGGCATGGAGTCCAGGGTGAAGCGGGCGCTGACCTCGGCGATCCGGGTCGAGCCCTTGGTGATGACGACGAAATTCACCACCAGGATGATGGCGAAGATGATGATGCCGATGATGAAGCTGCCGCCCATCATCAGGGCCCCGAAGGCGTTGATGACCTGACCGGCGGCGTCGTGGCCCTCGTGCCCGTGGGTCAGGACCAGGCGCGTCGAGGCCAGGTTGAGGCCCAGCCGGAACAGGGTCGAGATCAGCAGCACCGTCGGAAAGATGGCGAAGTCCAGCGGCCGCTTCATCATCAGCGCCGTCATCAGGATCAGCACGCTGGAGACCAGCGAGATGGCCAGCAGCAGGTCCAGCAGGAATTTCGGGACCGGCAGGATCAGCAGCAGGATGACGCCGATCACGCCGACCGCCATCCCGACCTCGCCGCGCATCAGCCAGCCACGGATGTCGCCGCCCGTCGGACGGGCCATGCCGTCCTTCATCATGACAGGCTGAACGGGGACGTCGGTCACGTGCGGCCCAGTCGGCTGAGGGCCAGTCGCGTCGCCTGTGCGATCACGGCGTCATTGGCGGCGGCCGAGGAGGTCGAGGTCGCGTGATAGTAGGCGGCGACGATCACAGGCGCGCCGGTCGGGGGATACAGGATGCCGATGTCGTTCGTCGGGCCAAAGCCGCCCGTGCCGGTCTTGTGCGCCACGCGCCAGTCGGCGGGCACCCCCGCCTTGATCCGGGCGGTGCCGGTGGGGGATGCGAACATCCAGCCGAGCAGCTTGTCCTTCGAGGCGTCGGACAGGGGAGTGCCGTTGTCGAGGAACAGCTGGCGGATGTTGGCCGCCGACTGGACCGGAGTGATCGTGTCCTTGTCGCCGTCGAGACGATTCATTTCGGGCTCGAAGCGATCGACGGTGGTGCTGTCGTCGGCGAGGTCGCGCCGGTAGAAGGCCCGCATGGCATCGATGCCACCGAGCGCCTTGAGCAGCAGGTTGGCGGCGGGGTTGTCGGAGACCTCGACCGTGCCCTTCATCAACTGTTCGACGGTCAGGGTCGAGCCGACGGCCGGCTCGGTGACCGGGGCGTGGCTGATCATGTCGGCGCGGGTGATCGGGATCAGCCGGTCGAGCTGTTCATCGCCCGCCTGCACGCGTATCAGGGTCGCGGCGGCGAGGTACATCTTGAAGGTCGAGCAGTAGACGAACCGTTCGTCGCCGCGCCAGGCCAGACCCTTACCGCTTCCCTGATCCAGAGCGACGAAACCCAAACGGCCGCCGCCGCGACGCTCGAGCGCCGACAGGTCGAACGGCTCGCTGACCTCCCGAACCGACTCTGCCGACGACGCCAGGTCTGGCGCAGGCGCACAACCCATCAGGCCCAGCGCCCCGAGGCCGGTCAGGACGCTCCTGCGATCCGCACCCATCATCAGATCAGGCCGCGCTGGACGAATAGCCGCCGGTAGCGATGCCCGTCTGGGGGGCGATGATCGAGGTGCCCTCGTCGGCGTATTCGTTGAGCTTGTTGCGGAGCGTCCGGATCGAGATGCCCAGGATGTTGGCGGCGTGAGTGCGGTTGCCCAGGCAGTGGGTCAGGGTGTCGAGGATCAGGGTCTTTTCCATCTGGGCGACGGTCTGGCCGACATAGGCGCGCGACACGGCATCGGCGGTCTGGGCGGCGCGGGCGGCGAGCCCCCCCTGCCCTGCGTCGGCACCCGCGACCGCACCCATCAAGGGTTGGCCGTCGGGCAGGCGGATGGCCTCGGCGTCGATCTCGGGACCGACGGCCAGCAGGACGGCGCGGTGCATGGCGTTTTCCAGCTCACGGACGTTGCCGGGCCAGCGGTGGGCGGCCAGCGCACGACGGGCATCCACGGACAATGGGCGCACCGGCACGCCATTGGCGGCGGCGTATTTCTTGACGAAATGATCGGCCAGGACCGCCACGTCGCCGGGCCGCTCGCGCAGGGCGGGCAGGCGCAGGTTGACGACGTTCAGGCGATACAGAAGGTCTTCGCGGAACGTGCCCTCGGCCACGGCCTTGGCCAGGTCGCGGTTGGAGGTGGCAATGATGCGGATGTTGACGGGCACGGGCTTGGTGCCGCCGACCCGGTCGATGATCCGCTCCTGGATAGCGCGCAGCAGCTTGGCCTGGAGCCGGGCGTCCATTTCGCTGATTTCGTCCAGCAGCAGGGTGCCGCCGTCGGCCTCCTCGAACTTGCCGATGCGGCGGGCCACGGCGCCGGTGAAGGCGCCCTTCTCGTGCCCGAACAGTTCGGATTCCAGCAGGTTGTCGGGGATGGCGGCGCAGTTGACGCTGATGAAGGGGCGTTCGGCGCGCTTGGAGTTGACGTGCAGATAGCGCGCCATGACTTCCTTACCGACACCGCTTTCGCCGGTGATAAGGATCGAGGCTTCGGAGCGGGCGACCTGGTCGGCCAGCTTGACCACGGCCTGCATCGACGGATCGGCCGAGATCAGCGGGCGCTCGTCGTCGGCGACGGCCGACAGGACGGCGGCGATCAGATCGGCTTCGGGCGGAAGCGGGATGAACTCCTTGGCCCCGGCGCGGATGGCGGCGGCGGCCTTGACCGGATCGTTGTCGACGCCACAGGCGACCACAGGCACATGGATCCGCTCGGCGTCGTTGGCGGCGATCAGCCCGGCGATGTCCAGGTTGTAGTCGACCATCAGCAGGTCGGCCCCCTGCCCGCGGCGCAGTTGTTCCGTCGCCTGATCGGTGCGTTCGACGTGCTGGACCTTGGCGCCGTGCGCCATGGCCATCTTCACCGCCGCCGCGAGCTGTCCGCTCAGCCGACCCACCACCAGAAGCCGCATCGGTCTTCTCCTCTAAGCTCTTACGCGTGACCGACCGCCTAGGCGGCCGAGTCCTCGGTCTTGATGATTTCCGTCATGGTCACGCCCAGGCGATCCTCGACGACGACGACCTCCCCGCGGGCGACCAGACGGTTGTTGACGAAGATGTCGATGGCCTCGCCGACCTTGCGGTCCAGCTCCAGCACCGATCCCCGGTTCAGTTTCAGCAGTTGCGCCACGGTCATGTGGGCCTTGCCCAGAACGGCCGAAATGTTGACCGGCACATCGAAGACGGTGGCCAGATCGGTGGCGCTCTTGTCGCCCCCTTCGTCAGCGGTGGCCAGGGCGGTGGAGGCGCCGAATTCCTCCAGGGCGAAATCGTCAGCCATCAGTGGGGGCTCCCGTTCAGGGTTTCAGCATGTCCGGCCTCGGCGGCGAGGGCGGCGGCCAGGGCCTCGCCCATGCGGGCAGCGGCCTCGGCCGGATCGTAGTCGGCGCGGCCGTCGGCCCATTCGAGCTGGAAGGCGGCGGTGGCCATGCCCGGATCGTCCCGGAAGGCGATCAGGCCCGAGAAGCCGGCATCGGCGCAGACGGCCTGAAGCCGGGCCTGCACCGTCTCGTCCAGGCCCCGCGCGCGGATCACCAGCCGGGGCGCAGCATCGATCTCTGAGCCGAGCTGTTCCAGCGCCTCCTGCAATGGACCGGCCGGGAAGCGGTCCAGCGCGGCGGTGGCGATGACCCGGGCGGCGGCCAGGGCCAGTTCGGCCGACTGTTCGCGGTGGGCCTGGGCGACCTGGCCCAGGGCCGGAGCCGAGGCCGCGATGGCCTGTCCGATTGTAACCAGGGCCATGGCCTGTAGGCTTTCGACCTCGGCAAGGGCGGCCTCGCGGGCTTCCAGCCGTCCCTGCGCGACCAGGGCCTCGACCTCGGCCGGCAGATAGGCACGCTTGGTCGGGACGAAGGCCGCGCCGGTCCGCGTCGTCGATCCGTCCGAGGCGAACTCGGTGTCGAAGGAGAAGGGACGGGAGTTGAGGGGGGCGACGTGGGTCATGTCAGTAGATCAGCTCGTCGTCGGCGCCGCCGGCACCGGCCAGCATGATCTCGCCCTTGGCCGCCAGATCCTTGGCCGCCTGGACCATGGCCATCTGGGCCGAGTCGACGTCCTTGAGCCGGACCGGGCCCATGGATTCCATATCCTCGCGCATGATCTTGGAGGCACGCTCGCTCATGTTGGTGAAGAACATCTCGCGCAGGGTTTCGGACGCCCCCTTCAGCGCCAGGGCGAGCTTGTCCTTCTCGACCACGCGCAACAGGGTCTGGACCCCGCCGGGATCGAGCTTTGACAGGTCCTCGAACACGAACATCAGGGCGCGAATCCGCTCGGCCGCCTCGCGGTTGCGTTCCTCCAGCGCGCCAATGAACCGGGCCTCGGTCTGGCGATCGAACGAATTGAAGATGTCGGCCATCATCTCGTGGCTGTCGCGTTTGGACGTCCGCGCCAGGTTGGACATGAACTCGGTGCGCAGGGTCTGTTCGATCTTGTCCAGGATATCGCGCTGCACCGGCTCCATGCGCAGCATGCGCTGGACGCATTCCAGGGCGAAATCCTCGGGCAGGGCGGTGAGGACGCGGGAGGCATGCTCGGGCTTGATCTTGGACAGAACGACCGCGACCGTCTGGGGGTATTCGTTCTTCAGATAGTTGGCGAGGACGCTTTCGTTCACATTGCCCAGCTTGTCCCACATGGTCCGGCCGGCGGGACCGCGGATTTCCTCCATCAGGCCGTCGACGCGATCGGGCGGCAGGAAGGCGGCCAGCAGCTTCTGGGTCTGTTCGAACGACCCCAGGACCGCACCGGAACCGCTCATTCCGGAGACGAACTCCATCATCAGTTCCTCGACCACGTTCGAGGAGACGGTGCCGAGGCTCGCCATGGCCTGGGAGATCTCCTTGATCTCCTCGTCGTCGAGGTTCTTCCACAGCTGGGTGTGTTCTTCGCCCAGCGACAGCAGGATGACCGCAGCCTTCTCAGGCCCGGTCAGCTTCTTGGCGTCCTCGACCGAAGCCTTTTTGGTACTTCCAGCCTGCTTTGCCATCAGCTTTCGTGCACCCAGCTGCGCAGGATGGCGGTGGACTCATCCGGGTGCTTTTCGACGAATTCGGCGACCTTCTTGACCGAGGAGGCCTTCACCTGTCCCTCGATGCGGGCGATGTCGAGCCGCTGATCCATCTCCGACGGAGGGCCGCCGAGCATGGGCTGGCCGCCCGCCAGGGTGGCCTGAAGCTGGGTAACACCCGGCCCGCCGGGACCCGCCACGGCCATGGCCAGAGGGCCGCCGCCCGCGCCGCCGGTCGCCGACTTCAGCAACGGCCTCAGCACGAAGAAGATCAGCAGCAGGCCGGTCACCAGCAGCACCAGCAGTTCGACGCCGCGCATGATGTCGTTCTTGGTGAAGTCCAGCATGGAGGCCTTGGCCTCGGTGCCGCCCGCACCCGAGGTGTCGCGGCTGAAACGAATGGCCTCGACCTTGACCTGGTCGCCGCGCGGCTGATCGAAGCCGATGGCGGCCTTCACCAGGGCGTCGATCTTGGCGATGTCCTCGGCCGAGCGGGGCGCGAAGGTCGGCTCGCCCTGGCCGTCGGCGGCCGGGGTCCAGACGCCGTCGACGGCGACCGCGACGGCCAGCTTCTGCACCTCGCCCGCCTCGCGGATGGTGGTCGTGGTGGTGTTGGAGATTTCGTAGTTGGTGGTCTCTGTGTTGGCTTTGTCGGAGGACCCGATCGGAGTGGTGGCCGGGGGCGCGCCGCCGGGGATGTTGTTGGTCGCCGTGGCACCGCCGTCCGGCTGACCCGTCGTGTCGGTCGACTCGGTGCCGTTGGTGGAGGTCGAGCGGACGACCTGGCCGTCGGGATCGAAGCGTTGTTCCTGGGTGGTGGCGCGACTGTGGTCGATCTCGGCGGTGACCTGGACGCGCGCGGCGCCGGGACCGACGACGCCTTCGACGATGTCCAGGATGCGGGCCTGGAGCTGCATCTCCGCCTCGTTCTTGGCGTCGGAGGCCGAGGCAGCCGAGAAGCCGCCGTCTGCGGAACCAGCCGCGAGGGTGCGGTTGGCGGTGTCGGTGACCGTGACCCGCTCGGGCTTCAGGCCGGGCACGGAGGAGGCGACGACGTTGCGGATGGCCTGAATCTGGTCGCCGGTCAGGGCGCGACCGCCGACGCCGACGGTGACCGCCGCCGTGGGCTCGGCGGTGTCACTGGCGAACATCTCGCGGCGCGGCAGGGCGATCATCACCTTGGCCGAGGAGATGCCCCGGAACGACAGGATGTTCCTCGACAGCTCGCCTTCGAGGGCGCGCTTTTCATTGAGGTTCTGCTGGAACTCGGTCTGGCCCAGCACCGACTGGTTGTCGAACAGCTCGTATCCGACCGAGCCCGAGGTCACGAGACCCTTCTGGGCCACCATCATCCGGGCGGTGCCGACCTCGTCGCGGTTGACCATGATGGTCGAGCCGTCGCCCTGGGTCTTGTACTTGATGCCTGCCTGTTCCAGCGAGGCGGTGATGTCGCCCGCCTCCTTCAGGTCCAGGTTGGAATAGAGCAGGGCGTCCGGCGACTGGCCGACGCGCATCATCAACAGGACGAGCACCGCCGCGACACCCGCGCCGACGCCCAGCACCATGGCGAGGCGCCCGATCCCAAATCTCTGCAACGCCGCCGTAAAGCCGCCCACGCGTCCCCACACATACTGAAACGGGGGAGCCCGTATGCCCCGCTAGGCAGAAACTGCCGCCTGCGTGGTAAATGCCGCGTTAAGGGGGGTTAAAATCCTCGGCGATCGTCACGCCGGACGCGTCAGGGCGTCGCGGCCGCGCCGAGAAGGCCGATGCCGATGACCAGCGTACCGCCGAAGACTGCGGCGATCTGGACGCAGAGCATCAGCAGGAGCGCCTTGCCCACTCCCGCCAACCACGACCTGAACCATCGGCCCCGGCCCATCCGCAGGAAGGCGACGAGGCCCAGGATGATGATGGCCAGGGACACGAGGCCGGCCAGCGGTCCGGTACCATAGCCCCACCACGCGATCGGCAGCATCAGGACGGTCCAGGCGCACAGCCAGCCGAAGGCCGCCCGGAACCCGCGACGCCAGCCCAGATCCGCCCTGTCCCAAAGACGAAGCAGCGGGGCCGCCGCCAAGGCGTAAAAGAGGGACAGCAACGGCACCATCACCAGAGTCATCCAGCCGTCGGCGTCGGCGATGAAGGCGTCCCTGGACTTGCCCGCGTTCGCGACAAGCGGGTCGATGAACCCGGCAGGCAGGCCCTCCAGCATGTACCCGGCACCTCCCCGAAGAAACAGGAGCAGCATCAGGATCGCGTTCAGCGCGAGGTAGAGCCGCAGCGGTCGTGCATAGGCACCGCCCCCGTGGGCCCCCTGCTCCATCCAGGCCTGCAGCACAGCGCCCGGGCGCAGGACCAGATCCCTGACGGTGACCAGCTCGCTTGCGCCAAATCCCAGCACATCGTCCGCCAGGGCCTGAGCCGGCTTTTCGGTATCCGCCATCCTATCCCCCTGAAGGCCGACCGGGGCCGGCCCCTGCCAACCGTCACTATAGACCAGATTCGGCTCGCCGCAGCGTGGTGGGCCAGACCAGCGGAACGGCACAGTGCCTCGCCTAGCGATGCTTGAGCTGCGGTTGGACCGGGCCTGCCCCGGACGGCAGCGGTGCGAGCGGGTCCGGACTGCGCAACCACGCCGCCACGTCGCCATAGACGACCTCCGCATCGAGGTCGCGATTCAGCAAATGCCAGCCGTCGGGATACCAGGCGGTGCGCAGGTTGGGCGCGTCGCCTGCGCGGATCAGGGCGCGACGCATGGGGCCGGGCTCGACCACCTGATCTTGGGCACCGTACATCAGCAGGGTCGGGATGCGGGTGCGGCCCAGGCTGTTCGACGCCGTCTCCATCAGGCTGACCAGGCCCGAGATGGTGTCGAACCGGGTGGACAGGATGCTGTCGGGGTCGTCGCCGTTCCTGACCAGTTCGGCCAGGTTGGACGAGGCCAGGATGTGGCGGGCGATGAAATCGGGCGGCTGGACCGCCGTCGAACCCAGGGCCCGGGCGGCGATCCACAGGCTGGTGCGGTTGGCGATGTTCTGGCTGGACCAGCCCCAGACGCCGGGGGCCAGCAGGATCAGCCGGTCGGCGTCGGGGGCCCGGTCCGAGGCGAAGGCGGCCGCCGCCACCGACCCGCCCATGCTCTCGCCCACCACCGCGATCGTGGCATTGGGACGTCGCGCGCGGACCAGGGCGGTGATGGTGCGAAGATCCTCGACCATGCTCGCCTCCCCCGCCCAGATGCCCCGTCCGGGGGCCCGGCCGAAGCCGCGCTGGTCGTAGCTCCAGGTCTCGATGCCGGCTTGCGCCCACCACGGCCCCGCGAGTCTGAAGGAGGCGTCGTGGTCATTCATGCCGTGCAGGGCGACAATGACGACGTCAGGCTGTGCGTTCGCCGGGCTCCAGCGCAGGAAGGGCAGGCGCGCGCCGTCCTGGACGATGAAGGCCCCGGGCGATCCCGGCCGCGCGGGCTCGACGATCATGGGCCCTGCGAAGGCGGCGGGTGGCGTCAGCGGCGGCTGGACATAGGGGGTTGTGCAGGAGGCCAGGGCAAGGGCTGCGAGGACTGCCAGACCCACTCTCTTCCGCTCATCCCGGCGAAGGCCGGGACCCAGTGCTTTGGGCGACCGGAGGCGAAGGGTTCGCATCGACAGAAAATCCCAGACGCCGTGCGTCACAAAAGAAGTGGGTCCCGGCTTTCGCCGGGATGAGCGGAGTTGTTGGAGAGTATGTCGTGAACCCTGTTGCGCAAGTAAGGCACGACCTCGGCGTCGAACCAGGAATTCTTGCGCAGCCACGCCGTGTTGCGCCAGGACGGATGCGGCATCGGCAGGATCGTGGGCGCAAAGTCTCGCCAGGCCCGCACCGTCTCGGTCATGTTGTCCCTGGCCCGCGCGCCGAGCGCCCAGGCCTGGGCATAGCCGCCGACCAGCAGGGTCAGCTCCATCTGCGGCAGGGCGGCCAGCAGCCGGGGCCGCCACAGTTCGGCGCAGCGTCGCGGCGGCGGGTAGTCTCCGCCCTTCGGGGCCGTTCCCGGATAACAGAAGGCCTGGGCCGCAACGCCGATGCGGTGATCGGCGTAGAAGGTCTCGTAATCCACACCCATCCAGCCCCGCAGCCGGTCGCCGGACGGATCGGTGAAGGGCAGGCCGCTCTCATGCACGCGCCGCCCCGGCGCCTGGCCGCAGATCAGCAGCCGCGTCTGTGGAAAGACCCGCACCACCGGTCGCGGCGTGTGCGGGAGTTCGCCCAGACACGCCCGACAGGCGCGGATGTCGGCGAGGACGGCGTCGAGATCAGGCGCGGACCTCTCAGGCGAAGTCGTCATCGTCCTCGTTGACGACCGGCGGAAGCGCCGCCAGCGCCGCAGCGGTCTCTTCCGCCGTGGGCAGGCGCAGGCGGATCACGCCCTTCATGGCGTTCGGATCGATCGCCTTGCCCTTCTTGGTGATGGTCAGCCGGCCCTGGCGCATCAGGCCCAGCGCCACGCCGCGCACCTTGGGCATCATGCGCTGCCACTGTTCGGGTTGCAGGGCCTTGGCCACTTCGGCGGGTTCGATGCTCTTGCCATTGTCGCCCTTGGGGTCGACGCGGGCCAGTTTTTCGAAGATTGCGGTTTCGATGGGGTCGCTCATCGCGCCTGTATGAGGCATTGCGGGCGCGAACGTAAGGCAAGGATGACGGACATGGTCGCGAAACTGGCGGTGACCGAGGGCGAGTTCGCCGGTTGGCATACCTATGACCTGCACGGCACCTTCGACCAGGTGGTCGGCCCCTTCTATTTCAGGCCCGACCCCGACGGCCGGATGCGTTGCGCCTTTCGCGCCGAGCCCAAGCACATGAACGCGGGCAATCGCATGCACGGCGGCTGTCTGATGACCTTCGCCGACATCGCCCTGTTCCAGACCGCCTATCAGGAGATGGAGGGACGCAACGGCGTGACGGTGCAGCTGGACTCCACCCTGATCGACGGCGGCTATGTCGGGGAACTGATCGAGGCGACGGGAGAGGTCGTCCGTGCGGGGGGTTCGTTGATCTTCGTGCGTGGCCAGATCACGACGGGTCAGCGGACGTTGATGACCTTCTCCGGCATCATCAAGAAGTTCGACCTGCGGAACTGAGGTCAGGTCAGGATCACCGAGACCCCATAGTCGGCCAGAATCCGGTCGCCGGTGACGAGCGTCATGCCCTCGATCATCGCCTGGGCCACGATGACCCGGTCAAAGGGATCCTTGTGGATCGGCGGGAGGTTTCGGACCTTCCAGGCGTGGTCGGCTGTCACGGGCAGCCAGTCGGACATCGCTTCAACCTTCTGGCGCGCTTCCTGATCGAATATCAGACGCCCTGTCGAGGCCTTGGCGGCGATCTCCATCAAGGACGCCGTACTTACGAACAGGTCGTTGTCGGCGTCCTCTAAAGTCCGGATCACTGCGGGTGAAATCCGGATCGGACTTCCGAGCAGCCAGATGACGATGTTGGCGTCGAGCAGCAGCCGCATCAGCGCGTCAACGGCGCTGCTGTCTCGGCTGCGTGGGGCAAACCCTCGGGCTCCTCGCCATACCATTTGCGGTGCATATCGGCGTCGAAGGCTGACTCTTCCCAGCCGGGCTGGAGATTCATCTTTCCCTCCATACTGCCGAAGAGCGCCAGGCGCTTCTGGCGGATGGCCTCACGATCGACGACAGAGGGGTTGAGCGCCTTGAGCTCGACCACCGGCTTGCCTGCCCGGGCGATGATGACCTCTTCGCCCGCAAGCGCGCGTTCGATCAGCTTGGACAGCGTCGTCTTGGCTTCGTGGATGTTCGCGATGACGGCCATCCAGATAAGCTAGGCTAGCTAATCGGTCCTCGCAAGATCGAACCGGCCCGCCGCTTCCCACGGGCCGCCGCGATAGCGCCAAAGCAGCAGGGCCTCGGCTGTGGCGGTCCAGGGCGTGAAACCAGCGGCAAGGCGGTCGTGGAGAGCGGCCGCCTCCTTCGGATCGACCTTGTTCTGGATGGTGACGTGGGGTCGGAAACCCTGGCGATCCTGAGGGGTCAGGACGTCGGCGAAGCGCGCAGCGATCCGCGCACGGATCGAAATGAGTTCGGGGCTGACCAGCGTCAGGGCGACGCCCCGGCCGAGCTTGCGCAGACCCGACACCTCCAGCGCGAAGGGGGCGACGGTGCCGGCAGCCTCGGCCAAGGCGGCTGTGACCTCATCGGGCCGGTCGCCGGGCAGATGGTGGAACAGGGTCAGGTGCGCAGGGATCTTGTTCAGCGCCGGCGGGAAATGGGACCGGCGCAGTCCGTCGAGCCGCTCGAACGTCTCCGTATCGAACCCCAGGCTGACGATCAGCGGGTCGGTGTCGATCACGCGCCCGCAGACGCCGCCGGCCGCGCCCGGCAGGTCTCGTACCAGCGGTTCAGGGCGACGAGATCCTCGGGCGGGCGGACCTTGACCAAGCGGGCGAAGTCCAGGCCGATCGTGGCGACGATGTCGGCGATGGTGAACCGGTCACCGGCGATGAAGGCGTTGCCGGCGAGTTGGCGGTCCAGGGTGCGCATGAAACGCTCGGCCCAGACGCGGTTGTATTCGGCGACCTCGGCGACCTGAACGCCTTCCAGGGCGGCCAGGGCCGGGTGCGAGTGGCGCACGTTCAGCATCAGCGGATTGGCCAGATAGAATTCGCAGCGCCGCGTCCACATCTCGATGACCGCCTGTTCGCGGGCGTCGTGACCGAACAGATTGGGCTCGGGGTACATGGACTCCAGATACCGGCCGATGGCGACCGATTCCGAGATGGTCGTGCCGTCGTCGAGTTCCAGCGCCGGGACGTGGGGCACGCCGACCTTGCCGCGGTACTCGGGCGTCTTGTGGTCGCCGGCCATGATGTCGACCTCGACGATCTCGACGTCGGTGATGGCCTTTTCGGCCATGACCCAGCGGACCCGGCGCGGGTTGGGCGCGCGCTTCGAGGTATAGAGTTTCATCGGTGGATCCTGTGTTCGGCTCAGCCGAATATGGAGGCCGGCATGGCCCCGACAACCGCTGCCGTCATCAGGGTGGCGCAGAAGCCGGCGAACAAGGCTTTCCAGATCATGCCCAGCACCTCTTCGCGGCGTTCGGGCATCAGGACCGACAGGCCCGTCACCGTGATCCCGACCGAGCCGATGTTGGCGAAGCCGCACAGGGCATAGGTCATCAGCATCCGCGTCCGCTCGCTCATCTCGGCGGCCGGCACCTTGCCCAGTTCGATAAAGGCGACGAACTCGGTCAGGGTCAGTTTGACGCCCAGCAGCCAGCCCGCGCGACCGGCCTCCGAAGCCTCCACCCCCGTCAACCAGGCGACCGGCCAGAAGATCCAGCCCAGCAGACGTTCAAGGGTCAGGGGCTCGCCGAAGACCGGGATCCAGCCGATCATGATGTTGACCAGGGCGACCAGGGCCACGAACACGATCAGCACCGCCGAGATGTTCATCACCACCATCAGGCCGTCGGCCGTGCCCTTGACGATGGCGTCGATGGCCGAGTCGTATTTCAACGCCGAGCCGTAGTCGGCGACCGCCCCGCCCTCGCCCGCCTTTTCCGGGATCATGATCCGGGCCAGCAGCACCCCCGCCGGGGCCGAGACGATCGAGGCGACCAGCACATGGCCCGCCGCATTGGGCAGGACCGCCGACAGGATGGTCGCATAGGCCACCATGGTCGATCCCGCGACCGTGGCCAGCCCCACCACCATCATCAGAAAGATCTCGGACCGCGTCAGCTTGTCCAGATAGGCGCGGATCATGATCGGGCTCTCGATCATGCCCAGAAAGATGTTGGCCGCCACCGCCAGGGCCGAGGCTCCGCCGAGCCCCATGGTCTTCTGGAAGAGGAAGCCGAACCCCAGCGTGATCCACTTCAGGATCTTCCAGTGCCAAAGCAACGCCGACAGGGCCGAGATCACCAGGATCATCGGCAGGACGTTGAAGGCGAAGGTGAACAGGGCCCCCTCGTTGCCGACCACATAGGGCTGCTGTCCCCCGGCCAGATAGCCGAACACGAACTGCGCGCCCTTGGACGCCGCCACCGTCAGGCCGTCGACCGCGCCGGTGATCCCGGCCAGCACGACCTGCGATCCCGGAATGGCGAACAGCGCCAGCACCAGCAGGGCCTGCACCCCGACCGCGCCGAGCGCCAGCCGCCAGGGAAAGGCCCGCTTGTTCTCGGACAGCCCCCAGGCCGCCGCCACGATGACGATCAGCCCGAACAGGCTCTGAAGGTTCAGCAGGCTGAACATGATGATGGGATCCCCGAACTCCATCCACCTCTAGCGTCCGTCGCGGTCAGCGCAAGGCACCGGCAAGGTTGCGCGCGTTCATCGACCGGGTGAGACTGGGATCGCTACCACAGCCGAACACGGGGTCTTGTCATGAAAATCAACCTGAAGATGCTTGGTGCCGGTCTGGGGTTCGGTCTGGTCGCCTGTGCCACGCCGCCCGAGGCCGGTGGTGCAGGGCCCGTCATCGCCGACGATTTCGAGGCCTATGCGGTCGGTGGTCCGCCGGGCGGTCCGTGGGGCGTCCAGCAGGTGAACGGCACGGCCGTGATCGACGACACCCGGGCCGCCTCCGGGCACCGGTCGGTGCGGATCGACGTGGCGGGGACGGGCACCGTCTATCTGTTCAACCAGGGTGGCCCCCTGTTCCCTGCGGCTCGGGACGGACTGTCCGGGCGGATGAAGGTCTGGCTGGAGGAAGGTCCGCGTACGGAAATCCACTGGACCATCATCGAGGGACGGGGCGTGCGGCGCAGCGACGGCCATACCGGACTGGTCCGGTTCGGCGGCCAGTTGCCGATACCGAACGGATCGCGGCTGATGTCGAACTATGAGACGCCCGACGGCTATTCGGACCCTACCGCCCCAATGTCCGACTGCTGGGGCCATGCGGGCGAGGCCGACGTCATGCCGGAGGGACGCTGGGTCGATGTCGCCTGGAGGATCGCGCCGACCGGCCTGACCCTGTCCATCGACGGACGGCCGATCTCGGGGCTGGACGTCGGTGCCACGGGCCAGGGCTGCGTCCACCAGCCGGCGTCCTACGTCTGGGAACTGCCGGCGATGGAGCGGGTCAACATCGGCTGGGAGACCTATATCCCCGACGGCCCGCGCAGGCTCTGGATCGACGATGTCGAGATCAGCGACTAGCGGGGTACTCGCAGCTCACGGCCGCCAAGGCATGACCGAGTCCCCTCCGAACACAGCCCCGCGACGTCCGGCGTCCGAGAACAGGCCGTAGATCAACCGCTGCTCGGGTGCACTGACGGCGTCCAGCATCGCGCGGTGGTCGTCGGACAGGACGATGTCGAGGGCCGAGGCGTTGTCCACGATCTGTTGCGGGCGGCTGGCGCCGATCAGGGTGGTCGCCACGCCGCGTCGGCCGATGACCCAGGCCAGGGCGACACGGGCCGGGCTCTGGCCCGCATCGTCCGCCACGCGCTTCAGGGTCTCGACGATGGTCCAGTTGCGGTCCGTGAACAGGCTGTCGCCGAACGGATTGGCGCCGTCGAGACGATTGTCGCTCTCGGGCCGCGCCTCGCCGGCCACGGCCGCCTCGCGGGGGACGCCGCCGGCACGAGGGGCCCCGGCCTCGATCGCCGCGCGATCATACTTTCCGGTCAGCAGGCCGTAGGCGAGCGGGCTCCAGGGGACCATGCCCAGGCCGAACTCGGCCCCCAGCGGCAAATGCTCGTCCTCGATGTCTCGGCTGACCAGGGAATAGAAATACTGCATCGCGATCGGCCCCGGCCGGTTCGTGGCCCGCGCCAGGGTGGCCAGGCTGGCGACGTACCAGGCCGGTGCGTTGGAAATGCCCCAGTAGCGAATCTTTCCCGACCGAACGAGGCCGGCCATGGTCTGGAGCAGTTCGTCCGGCGGCGTGACCGAATCCCAGACGTGGACCCAGTAGAGATCGACATGGTCCACGCCGAGCCGCCGTAGAGACCCTTCCAGCGCGGTGTTGGTGTGCTTTGCGCCGTTGCCGCCGGCCAGACGCCCCTGCCCTGTGCCGAAGCCCGCCTTGGTCGACAGGACGAGGTCGTGACGCAGGCCCCGATCGGCGATGAACTGCCCGACCATCTCCTCGCCGCGCCCGCCGGCGTAGACGTCGGCCGTGTCGATGACGTTGCCGCCGCCGTCGACATAGGCGTCGAAGATCGCCCGGGACTGATCCTCGGCCGCGCCCCAGCGCGCGGTCCCGAACGTCATGGTGCCGAGCGACAGCGGGCTGACCAGCAGGCCGGAACGCCCCAGTGTGCGGTAATCGGAGAGCGACATCGAGGGTTTCCTAGTGATTGCTATGGAACCAGTGAAGCCCTTGCCGTCGCCGGTCAAGGGTTTCATAACGGACGCTATGAAAACGTCGCAGTCTTCATCGATCCGCAAGGCGGGCAGACCCCTGTCGTTCGATCGCGAGGCCGCCCTGGAAACGGCCATGCTGCTGTTCTGGCGGCATGGTTATGAGTCCACCTCGCTGGGGGACCTGACGGCGGCGATGGGGGTTTCACCGCCGAGCGTCTATGCGGCGTTCGGCAACAAGAAGGGTCTCTTTCTGGAGTCCGTTCGCCGCTACCTGTCGCATCCGACTTCGCCCCAGGAGATCATCGACGCGGCGGGATCGGCGCGCGACGCCGCCTTGGCCCTGATGTCGGGTGCGGCCCAGACCTTCACCGATCCGACGACGCCGCCCGGCTGTATGCTGGCCACCTCTGCCATCAGCGTTTCGGCCTCGGCCGCTGACGTTCAGGCCGAGCTGGCAGCTCTGCGCAACGCGGTCGAGGCCCACCTCAGACGCCGGATAGAACACGCGGTGGTCGACGGAGAACTGCCTGAAGACACCGATGCGGGCGCTCTGGCCGGGCACACCACAGCGGTCATTCAGGGGATGTCCACCCTCGCTCGCGACGGTGCCAGCCGCGACAAACTGCTGGGCGTTGTCCGGATCGCGATGCGGGCCTGGGGTTGATTGCACCCGGACGTTCGAGCGGGCGCAACGGAACAGGGTTCCTTGCAGGTCGCCTTGATCTCGGCCACGCTGTATGCACGCGCGGAACACGCCGATGAGCCCCAGACTATGAGTTACGAATCACGCAATCGCTCCGGCCCCGTCGCCGGCCCCGGCGTCGGACGGCACCTGCTGGTCGTCGACGACGATGACCGCATTCGCGAACTGCTGAAGGAATATCTGGCGCGCGAGGGCTATCGCACCACCGGTGCCGCCCACGCCGCCGCCGCGCGTCGGCTGATGGAGCTGATCGAGTTCGACCTGGTCATCCTGGACGTCATGATGCCGGGCGAGACGGGGCTGGAGCTCACGTCGTGGGTCCGGTCCAAGGCGCAGCTGTCCAAGACGCCCGTGCTGCTGCTGACCGCGCGCGGCGAGGCGTCGGACCGGATCGAGGGCCTGTCGCGCGGCGCCGACGACTATATGTCCAAGCCGTTCGAGCCCAAGGAACTGGCATTGCGGATCGAGGCGATCCTGCGTCGCACGGGCGGCAAGCCCCTGACGCCGCGCGAGATCCGGCTGGGCGAGGTGTCGTTCGACATGGAGCGGCTGGAGCTGTCGCGCGACGGCAAGCCGCTGCGTCTGACCGAGGCCGAGGCGCAACTGCTGAAGACGCTGGCCATCCATGCCCATTCGCCGGTCGAGCGGATGGACCTGTCGCCCGACACCGCCGACATCACCGGCCGCGCCGTGGACGTCCAGGTGACGCGCCTGCGCAGGAAGCTGGAAGCGGACCCGAAGAACCCGCGCTATCTCCAGACCGTGCGCGGCGTGGGGTATATGCTGGCGCCGGATTGATGACGGCGCTTTGGCTCCCTCTCCCATGGGGAGAGGGCTTGAGCGCCCGAGAGCGTAGCGATCGGTCTTCGCGCGAAAGGGTGAGGGGTTTCCCTCTCAGAATGACGCACCGTAACCCCTCACCCTTTCGGCTGGCGGATCGCTGCGCTCTCCGAGCCTCAAGCCCTCTCCCTATGGGAGAGGGACGCTGATGCGCTTCGTCCCCCCCGCCGTCCTCGGCCGGTTCATCAAGCGCAGGCTACCCGCCTCGCTGTGGGGGCGGTCGTTGCTGATCATCGTGGCGCCGATCCTGATCATGCAGGGGGCGGTGACCTGGGCCTTCTTCGACGCCCACTGGCAGAGGGTGACCGCCCGCCTGTCGGAGGGGCTGGCCGGGGACATCGCCTGGGCGTCAGAAAGCTATCGCGACGATCCGACGCCACAGAACCTGGCCGTCATCGCCGCCCGGGCGGAAAAGTCGATGCAGCTGTCCGTCGCCCTGAAGGAAGATGAGACCCTGCCGACCGAACAAAATCGTGGGCCGATCGGCCTGATCGACCGGACGCTGGAACAGGCCCTGGCCTCGCGGCTGGACCAGCCTTTCTGGTTCGACACAACCCGCTATCCGGCTTACGTCGATATCCAGGTGCAGGAGCCGAACGGAGTGCTGCGCATCATCGCGCCCCGCGAACGCGCCGTGGCGACCCAGGCCCATATCTTCGTGCTGTGGCTGACCATCGCCACCGTGCTGCTGATGTCGGTGGCCATCCTGTTCATCAGGAACCAGGTCCGTGCCATCGAGCGGCTGGCCGAGGCGGCCGAGGCCTTCGGGCGCGGCGAGATCCAGCCCCGGTTCAAGCCCCACGGCGCGCGTGAGGTGCGCCAGGCGGCGACGGCCTTTCTGGCCATGCGCGACCGGATCCAGCGCCATATCGACCAGCGTACCGCCCTGCTGGCCTCGGTCAGCCATGACCTGAGGACGCCCCTGACCCGGCTGCGGCTGGAGCTGGCGCTGGCGCCGCCCTTCAAGCGTCAGACAGCGATGAAGGGCGATCTGGACGAGATGGAGCATATGATCGACGAATACCTGGCCTTCGCGCGCGGCGAGGCGGGTGAGGCGGCGCAGATCATCGACATCGCCGCCCTGTTGACCTCTGCCGGCGAGGACGCGCGCCGGATAGGGGCGGAAGTCGAGGTCCAGGCGCCGGAGGGGCTGAAGGCGACGTTGCGCCCCATCGCCATCCGTCGCGCCCTGAACAACCTGGCAGGCAACGCCGCAGCGCACGGCGAGCACGTCCGCCTGTCGGCCCGCGCCCTGGCGTCCGGCGGGATCGAGATCGCGGTCGAGGATGACGGCCCCGGCATCCCCGAAGAGATGCACGAAGAGGCGTTCTCGCCCTTCTCGCGCCTGGATGAAAGCCGCAACCAGAACACCAAGGGCGTCGGCCTGGGCCTGGCCATCGCGCGCGACGTGGCGCGCGGGCACGGCGGGGACATCACCCTGGATCGCAGCGACATGGGCGGGCTGAAGGCGCTGATCCGGCTACCGGGGTAGGGGCGTCTTGCGGAAAGGCGGTGCCGGGCGCATCTTCATCGGGACAGGGACCCATGGAGATCATCATGCGCAGGTTCGCCTTCTTCGCCCCCCTCGCCGCCGTCATGGCGGTCGCCGCCGCCGCCCAGGCCGAGCCCGCCAACCAGCCCCGGATCGGCGCCCCGTCCGTCACCGTGACCATCGGCGGCGATCTGATCGAGGACGTCGAAAAGCTCGGCGAGCGTGACGTCAACTGGCAGATCGACGACCTGAAACAGACGGTCGAGCGCGAACTGGCCCGCAGCGGTGCCCTGGCCGGGGCCCAGGTCAATCTGGTGGTCACCGACCTCAAGCCCAACCGCCCGACGATGCAGCAGTCGATCGACCGCCCCGGCCTGTCGATCTTCGACAGTGTCTCGATCGGCGGTGCCACGATCGAGGGCGAGGTCGTCACCGCCGACGGCCAGCGCCTGCCGGTCAAATACTCGCGCTACTCCAACAGCATCGCCGACGTCTTCGGCTACAACACCTGGGAAGAGGCCGACCGTGCCTTCGACCGTCTGGCGTCCAACCTGTCACGCGGGCGGTTGGTCAGCCGCTAGCACTTCGGTCTCGGCGACGCTGCCGGCATGATGAAGCTAGCGACCCCTCGGCTAGTCTCTGACCAGGCGATGGTGCGAGTCATCATCTTCTGCTTTCTGTGCCTGCCAGTCACTTTCGTTCTGTTTATCCTCCTCACGATGTCTCAGGGTGGCGGAACGAACGCACTCCTCCGCTTGATGTCAGCGACGTTGGCGCTCTGGACCAGCAGTCTGCTTCTGGGGCCGGTCGGCGGCGTGATCTTTCAGAAGCTGAAATGGCGCTGGGCGACTTGGATCAGCGTCGCGGTGCCTCTTACGCTCAGCCTGGCAATGGTCGTGATGCTGATCCTGTTTTTCACGGGCGCGGCATAGGCCTGACCGGCCGTTGACGTCGGTTTGAACGAAGCGTCCCGCGACTACCGCGCCAGCTCGCGCGCCCGCGCCAGCGCCGCCGTTACCGCCGCCTCAACCGATGCGTCCAACGCCCGCCCATTCGCCAGCGCTTTCAGCCCCGCTTCCGTGGTGCCGCCGGGCGAGGCGACGCGGGCGATGAGGTCGCCGAGCGGCGTCGCCGGATCGGCCGAGGCCGCCGAGCGAACGGCCCCGCGCGCCAGCCTGAGCGCGCTGTCCGCGTCCAGCCCCTGCGCCTCCCCCGCCTCGGCCAGGGCGCGGGTGAAGGCGTGGACGTAGGCGGGGCCGGAGCCGGCGACGGCGGTGGCGACGTCGATCAGGACTTCCTGATCCAGATCGACGGTGTCGGCCAGGGGGTCGAACAACGCGTGGGCCGCCTCGCGCGCATTGCGGTTGGCGGCATAGATGGCCGCCACCCCCTGCCCCGTCGCCACGCCGGTGGTCGGCATGACCCGCGCCACCGACCGGCCGAGGAAGGCCTCTGAAATCGCCTCGTCGCGGACCCCGGCCATGACCGAGACGATCACCGCTCCCGGATCGAAAGCGTCGGACAGGCCCTCGGCGACCGAGCGCCACAGGGCGGGCTTGACCGCGAGGACCACAGCGCCCGCCTCGGCCAGCGCTGATCGGTCGGGGTTCAGCCGGGCCCCGCGCAGGGCGGCGGCCTCGGCGACGGGCTTGGACGAGGGGCTGAGGATGATCAGGCGGCGCGGGTCGAACCCCGTCGCCAGCCAGCCCTCGACGATGGCCGAGCCGAGCCGGCCGCAGCCGACCAGAACGACGGGGGCGTCCGGCGCGATCACGCCGTGCCGACGGTCTCGAACAGGCAGGAGTCGATCGCCTCCTGCGGCTTCTTGTTGCCGCGGATCATGAAGTCGAAGGCGGGATAGTAGCGATCCGCCGTCTCCACCGCCGCGTCGATCATCGAGGCGGCCTGGGCCAGGGTCGGGCGTTCGCCGTGCGGCAGGGCCAGGGAGTGGCGGAAGACGATCTCGCCGTCCTCGGACCAGACCTCGAAATGGCCCATCCAGGCGCGCTGGTTGACCAGGCTGACCAGTTCATAGGCGGCGTTGCGACGCGACTTGGTGGCCCGCAGGTCCAGCGCGCAGCACAGCTGAAGGCAGTCGCCCTCGGGCCGCCAGGCGAACCACAGCTCGTAATCCTTCCAGTCGCCGGCCAGGGCGAAGGCCAGGTCGCCGTCGTCCGTGCGGTCGAACGGCAGGTTCTCCGCGTTCAGCACGTGTTCGACCACGTCCAGCGGATCGTAGGGAACGTCGACCTCTTCGGGGCCCAGTGCGTTCATAGGTCGGTTCCAGCGGCGTGTGAGAGGGAACGCGAGTCACGCCCCTCCAGATTACGGTAAACGTGTTCGCGGATTCGGCTCAACCCGCTGCGTCCTCAGCGGGAGTTCCGCCTGTGGAGGTTCCCGTGGCAGGCTTCTTCGCCTTGGCGGCAAAGGCGGCGTTGAGGACGGTCAACTGGTTGCGCAGGGCCGCGACCTCGGCCTTCAGGGCGTCGAATTCGTCGCGGCGCACCAGGTCCAGCTCCGCGGCAACGCGGTCGGTCTGGCTGCGGAAGGCGGCCTTGGCCTCTTCGCCCGCGGCCTGGGCCAGGCCCATGGCGCCGGTGGTGATCTTGGCGAACTCGTCGAGGATCGGGTTGCGGGTCTGCATGGCGGTCTCCGTGGCCACCGACTCGGGCGGGCGGCCGTGGTTAAGGAAGGTTTACGCGATATGGTGAACGAAACCTTTCCGTCGATGCGACTTATAGCCTGCGTCGTGTCGAAATCGAGATCATGGATGTCGCCATGGCGTTCACCCGGATGGCTTTACGAGGGGCCGCTTGCTAAACGACGGGGCCAAGCCGCGCGGAGCCTGCGTTCGTGATCTTCCCCGAGTTCGACCCGGTCCTGATCCAGCTGGGGCCGCTGCCGATCCGCTGGTACGCCCTGGCCTATGTCGCCGGCATCGTGCTGGGCTGGTGGTACGCCGGCGTCCTGATCAAGCGAAACAGCCTTTGGGCACCGAAGAAGCCGCCGATCACGACGGTCCAGCTGGACGACCTGGTGCTGTGGATCACGCTCGGCATCATCCTGGGCGGCCGGTTCGGATACGCCCTGTTCTACAAGCCGGTCATGTATCTGCAGCTGTTTACCGGCGACAGCTGGGGCGAGCGGCTGGAGCTGTTCCAGCTGTGGACCGGCGGGATGTCGTTCCACGGCGGCCTGCTGGGCTGTACCGCCGCCGTTCTGTGGTTCGCCTGGAAGAACAAGCTGTCCACCCTCAGCGTCGGCGACATGGCCCTGGCCACCGCGCCGATCGGCATCTTCTTCGGCCGCATGGCCAACTTCATCAACGGCGAGCTGTGGGGCCGCGAGACGACCGTCCCCTGGGCCATCCGCTTCTGCAACGATCGTATCCTTTCGACCTACGGGATATGCCCGGCCGGCGACGTGCCGCGTCACCCCAGCCAACTGTACGAAGCGGGTCTTGAGGGGCTGCTGCTGTTCGGCCTGCTGTCGCTGGCGATCTGGAAATTCCGGCTGCTGGCCAAGCCCGGCTATGTCACCGGCCTGTTCCTGGTCGGATACGGCCTGTCGCGGATCGTGCTGGAGAATGTGCGCCAGCCCGATGTCGGGCTGGACAACCTGCCGCTCGGCCTGACCATGGGCATCCTGTTGTCCGTGCCGATGATCGCCATCGGCGGCTGGCTGATCTGGCGGGCGTGGAAGACGGCACCGGTCGCGGAGCCCGAAGCGGAACCCACGGCGACGTGAGCCTGAAGGCGAGACTGGTCCGCGAGATCGTCCTGACCGGACCAATGACGGTCGCCGACTATGTGCTGCGCTGTCTGCATGATCCTCAGGAAGGCTATTACGCCACCCGGCCGGGCCTGGGCGTCGACGGCGACTTCATCACCGCGCCGATGGTCAGTCAGATGTTCGGCGAACTGGTCTGCCTGTGGGCCGCCGAGATCTGGCGCCGGCTGGGAAGCCCTGCGCGGTTCACCCTGGTCGAGGTCGGGCCCGGCGACGGCACCCTGATGGACGACATCCTGAGGACCGCCCGGCGCGCGCCGGGGTTCCTGGAGGCCTGCGACCTGATCCTGATCGAACCCAGCCCGGTCCTGAGGGACGCCCAGGCGCAGCGGCTGGAGGGCGCTGCCCTGACGCCG
The DNA here is from genome assembly GCF_027912515.1 of Brevundimonas sp. NIBR10. Lineage (NCBI taxonomy): Bacteria > Pseudomonadati > Pseudomonadota > Alphaproteobacteria > Caulobacterales > Caulobacteraceae > Brevundimonas > Brevundimonas sp. NIBR10. The sequence goes on along the minus strand of NZ_CP115464.1, from coordinate 1,467,393 downwards.
CGCTGGGTGGCGTCACTCGATGCCATCGACGCCGACGCGCCCGTGATCCTCGTCGCCAACGAAATGCTGGATTGCCTGCCGGTGCGCCAGTTCATGAGGACCGCCGAGGGCTGGGCCGAGCGCTGCGTCGGGGTCGATGAGGCCGGCGACCTGATCTTCGGCCTGACGGCAGCCCCGGCGGGTTTCACCCCGCCCCCCTACCCCGTCGAGATCGGCCAGGTCGTCGAGACCTCGCCGCATCAGGCCCAGTTCGGCCGGGACTGCGCCGCCCTGCTGGTCCAGGCCACGGGTGCGGCCCTGCTGATCGACTATGGCCGCGACACGCCGGGGCCGGGCGACACCCTCCAGGCCCTGAGCCGGCACAAGGCGGTGGACCCGCTCGTCGGCCCCGGCGAGGCCGACCTGACCCAGTGGGCCGATTTTCCCGCCGTCCTGGCCGCCGCTGCGACGGCCGGTGCCGGAACCACCGCCTGCATCGGCCAGGGCGACCTTCTTCGTGCCATGGGGATCGAGGTCCGGGCCGCCCGGCTGAAGGAAGCCCGACCGGACGGCGCGGCCCTGCTGGACCGCCAGATGAACCGCTTGATCGCCGACGACGAAATGGGGACGTTGTTCAAGGCCTGTGCGATCTTCGCGCCCGCCGCCCTGTCCGTGCCGGGATTCGAGACATGACCCCTGCCCTGCCTGAACCGATCACTCATCCGCTACTGACGAAGGCCGGGGTTCGCCACGGGTTCTTCACGCGACGGGGCGGGTTTTCCACCGGGATCTTCGACAGTCTGAACACCGGCCTGGGGTCCAGCGACGACATCGCGGCCGTTGAGGAGAACCGCCGCCGGATCGCGCAGACCTTCGGCGGCGGTCCAGACGACCTGGCCGCCTGTTACCAGATCCATTCGGCCATCACCCGTGTCGCGGAAGGGCCGTGGCGCGGCGACCGGCCCGAAGGTGATGCGGTGGCCACCGCGACGCCCGGCGTCATCTGCGCCGTCCTGACCGCCGACTGCGCGCCGGTGCTGCTGGCGGACGCCGAGGCCGGGGTGGTCGCGGCCGTCCACGCGGGCTGGAAGGGGGCGCTGGGTGGGGTGGTGCAGAGCGCGGTCGCGGCCATGTCGGCGCTCGGCGCGCGCCCGGAGCGCACCGTCGCCGTCGTCGGCCCCTGCATTGCCCAAGCCTCCTACGAGGTCGGGGCGGACTTCCAGGAACGGTTCGAGAGCGTCGATCCGGACAGCGCGCGGTTCTTCATGCCTGGCATGGCGGCGGACAAGCGGATGTTCGACCTGCCGGGCTTCGTGCTGGGACGGCTGGAACAGGCGGGGATCGGCGAGGCGGCGTGGACCGGCGACGACACCTGTGCGGATGAGGCGCGGTTCTTCTCCAACCGCCGGGCGTTCCAGCGTGGGGAGCCGGATTTCGGACGGTTGATGAGTGCGATCTCGATGAGTTGATCCCTCTTACATAGGGAGAGGGACAGCCTTTACCCCACCCGCGCCAGTTCCGGCACGCGGACGGTCTCGCGCCAGCTCTGGGGGTTGGCCAGCAGTTCGCGGACCAGCAGGTTGTTAAGGGCGTGGCCGCCCTTGTAGCCTTCGTACCGGCCCAGCAGGGGCGCGCCCAGGACGTACAGGTCGCCGATCGCGTCCAGCGCCTTGTGCTTCACGAACTCGCGTTCCATCCGCAGGCCGCCCGGGTTCAGGATGTCGTCCCCGTCGATGACCACGGCGTTCTCGAGGCTGCCGCCACGGGCCAGGCCGGCCTGACGCAGGGCCTCGACCTCATGGGCAAAACCAAAGGTGCGGGCGGCCATGATGTCGGAGCGGAACGTTTCCTCGTCGACGACGAAGTCCACGACCTGGTTGCCGATCACGGTGTTGTCGAAGTCGATCTCGAACCGCATCTCGTAGCGGTCGCACGGATACAGGGCCGCGTGCTTGTCGCCGTCGGTCACGTGGATCGGCTCCAGGATCTCGATGTAGCGGACCGGCATGGACTGGGGCCGGAAACCCGCGCGGTCCAGCAACTGCACGAACTGCAGGGCCGAACCGTCCAGGATCGGCAGTTCGGGCCCATCGACCTCGACCACGGCGTTGGAGATGCCGAGCGCGCAGAACGCCGCCATCAGATGCTCGATCGTCGACAGGCGCACGCCCGCCGCATTCTCGATCATGGTGTTCAGGCGGGCGTCAATGACCGCCTCGCCCGAGACGGGGATGCGGTTGTCGCGGTCGGTGATGTCGGTGCGGACGAAGACGATACCCGTGTCCGGCGCGGCCGGACGGATGGCCAGACGCACCCGCTGGCCCGTGTGCACGCCCACGCCCGCGCAGATCGCAGGGGCGACGATGGTCCGTTCGTGATGATCGGGACGCAGCGGCAAAGTGGGGAACTCTCGTGCGGGCGGCGAGGGGGAGCCGCCGATGACACTTTGGTATCGCCTATGCGACCAGACGGAAACCAAAGTCAGGTTTCGGATTGTTTCGTCTCCCTCCCCCGAAGTGGGGAGGGAAGATCGCGCAGCGATCAGGCTGGGGAAGTGTGCCGCAAAGGAGGTCGTGGTGGTTCACACGGCCCCACCCGGGCTTCGCTTCGCTTCGCCGTCCCTCCCCACTCCGGGGGAGGGAGACGCAAAAAAGGCGGCCCCTGCGGACCGCCCCTTCTGTTGCCTGTTGCTCGTTGCCCGTTGGCAGCGAAGCTAGTTGGCCAGGCGTCGCAGGAAGGATGGGATTTCCAGGTCGTCTTCCTCGGCCGACAGTTCAGGCGCGGCCTGGGCCGATCCGGTCTGGCGCATCTGGGGCGCGGCGGGGGCGACGTAGTTGGACTGGGCGCGCGGCTTCTTGGAGCCGAACAGGCTCCAGCCCGACTTGCGATGATCGCGATCGTCATAGGCGGGCTCGGCGGCCTGACGCTCCATATAGAGTTCGCCCTGGGCGGTGGCGGCGGCGGGCGTCGCCTTGCGGCCGTGATCGGCCTCGAAGGCCTCGACCCAGGGATCGACGATGGGCTCCAGGGCACGGGTGGGCTCGGCGACGTGGATGACCGGCTCGGGCGTGCGCGCGACGACGGGTTCCGGCGTGGGCTGGAAGGTCGGGACGATCGGGGCCTGTTCGACACGGACCTCGGCCGCGCGGGCCATCTCGGCACGGACGGGTTCCGGGCGAAGCGCTTCCTGGCGGATCGGCTCGGGACGGACGGGAGCCACAGGACGGCGGGTGTCGTGGAAGGCGCTGGTCGGGGTCGGCTCGGCCTTGACGGCACCGACCTCGTCCATGCCGGTGGCGACGACGGAGACGCGGATCTTGCCTTCTAGATTGGGATCGAAGGCCGCGCCGAAGATGATGTTGGCGTCGCCGTCCACCTCGGCCGAGATGGCGTTGGCGGCCTCGTCGACTTCCAGCAGGGTCATGTCCAGCCCGCCGGTGATGTTGACCAGAACGGCCTTGGCGCCCTTCAGCGACGTCTCGTCGAGCAGCGGGTTCGCGATGGCGTTCTGGGCGGCCAGCAGGGCGCGGTCGTCGCCGGTCGCCTCGCCGGTGCCCATCATCGCCTTGCCCATTTCGGACATGACGGCGCGGACGTCGGCGAAGTCGAGGTTGATCAGGCCAGGCAGGATCATCAGGTCGGTGATCGAGCGAACGCCCGAATGCAGCACCTGGTCGGCCATCGCAAAGGCGTCGGCGAAGGTGGTGCGTTCGTTGGCGACGCGGAACAGGTTCTGGTTCGGGATGACGATCAGGGTATCGACATAGCGTTGCAGCTCGGCGATGCCCGCATCGGCCAGGCGCATGCGGTGGCGGCCTTCGAAGGTGAAGGGCTTGGTCACCACGCCGACGGTCAGGATGCCGCGATCGCGCGCGCATTTGGCGATGATCGGAGCCGCACCGGTGCCGGTCCCGCCGCCCATGCCGGCGGTGATGAAGATCATGTGCGCGCCTTCGAGGTGCGCGTGGATTTCGTCGGCCGACTCCTCGGCCGCGTTCATGCCGACCTCGGGGTGAGCGCCGGCACCGAGGCCTTGCGTGATCGTTTCGCCCAGCTGGATGCGGCGGTCGGTCTTGGCGAACGACAGATGTTGGGCGTCGGTGTTGGCGACGACGAACTCGACCCCTTCAAGGCCGGCGTCGATCATGTTGTTGACGGCGTTGCCGCCTGCGCCACCGACGCCGAAGACGACGATCCGGGGCTTGAGTTCCGTGGCTTGAGGACGCACCAGCGAGAGAGACATTTTGAAACCGACCTTTTCCGACCCTGCCCCCTTACCGGCCTCCTGATCCGCCCCGCCGAATCAGAAGGTTAATGGGCCCGTTAAGGAAACACCCATCACCGTTAAGGGAAGGTTACCGATTAAGGTGAGTCGGACTCGCGTCGAGCAAAAAGGTTAACCTTGACCGCAGGATAGGCCCCACAGGACCGGCCAAGCCTGGGTCCATCCACAGGTTTCAACGAAAAAGGGCGGCTCGTGAGAGCCGCCCTTTCCGTATCCTTGGGACGTGAAGTCCTACCAGACGCGCCAGTTCAGACCGACGTTGAAGCGACGACCGTAGGGGTCGAAGTTCGAGTAGAGGGTCGTTCCCAGCCACGGCGACTGCTCGGCGTCGAAGACGTTGGTGACGCCGGCGCGCAGGGTGACGTCGTCCGTCAGGTCGTAACGGACGTTGAAGTCGTTACGGACGAAGTTGCCGCTTTCGCGATAGGCCAGGGGCTGGGTGTCCAGGTTGAGGATCAGGGTCCGCAACTGGCTGATGTCTTGCGACGACTGCCAGTCGGCGATCCAGCTGACCGTCACGGTGTCGGTCGGTGCCCACTGGAGCGTCGAGGTGAAGCGGACGCGCGGGTAGAACAGCGAGGAGGCGTTCTCGGTGAAGGCACCGGGGTTGGCGATATCGGTGAAGAACTTCTGCTCGATCAGCCAGGAACCGTTCAGCGAGTAGTTGAACTGACCCCAGTTGCGACCCAGCATTTCCTCGGTGTCGAACGAGTAGCGCGCCGTGAAGTCCAGGCCGCGAACGGTGCGCTTGGCGAAGTTCACCGAGCCCTGGATGAAGCCGCCGATCGGATCGGTCGTGCCCGTGCCGCCGACCTTGAAGGCCTCGGAGCGGAGAACCGCCGTCGTGCCGGCCGCGGCCGGGTTGTTGCGGAAGATGGTCGCGCAGGCCGCGGTGTTCAGGGTCGGGCCGCTGACGCAGTTGGCCGCTGCGGCCGGGGCCGTCACCGCCGCGATCACATTGGTGATCTCGATCTCGTAGTAGTCGAGCACCAGGTCCAGGTTCGGGATGAACCGGGGCTGGAACACGGTCGAGAAGGTGAAGGAGTCCGACTCTTCAGGCTGGAGGAACGGGTTGCCGCCGTTCACCCCGGCGACGCCCGAAGCGTACAGCGGAGCGTAGTCATCGTCCGGCGAACCGGTGGTGCCGGCGAAGTCATAGGCCAGACCCTTGGCAGCGGCCAGGGTGGTGCAGTTGGCGATCCGGTTGGCGCGGATGTCGGCGGCCAGGGTGGCTGCCGTGATGCTGGCCGTGGAGCAGGGATCGACGAAGCCGTTCGAGAAGGTCTGGCTGCGCGGCGAGAAGTTCTCACCCAGCGACGGCACGCGGATCGAGGAGTTGAAGCTGGTCTTGAACGCGATGTCGCTGACCGGGCGATAGACGAAGTTGACGCCGTACACTTCGGTTTCGCCGACGGTGGAGTAGTCGGCGTAACGGTACGAACCGCTCAGTTCGGCGTATTCACCCAGGAAGCTGTCGCGGATCAGCGGGATCGATAGCTCGGCGAAGGCTTCCTGCGAGTCGTAGGAGGCTTCCGGGAAGTCGGCACCGGTGTTCAGGAACAGGAAGCGATCGCCGGTCGTGGTCGAACGACCGATGCCCGAGGTGGTTTCCTTGCGGTATTCCGCGCCCAGGGCGACGCCGATGGCGCCGGCACCCCAGAAGTCCCACAGCTGTCCGGACACCGAAGCGATGGCGTCTTCCTGCTGGTTCTCTTCGTTGACGGTGATGAAGGCCTTCACATAGTCGAGGCCGGCCTGGCTCTGGTTGCCGGCACCGAAGATGTTCAGCGGCTGGCAGGAATTGATCGAGGCCAGGGCCGTCGGGCTGTTGCGCAGATCGCCACCGCGGAAGGCGTCGGCCAGTTGACCGGAAGCGACGGTCGGGTTCTGGGCGACGATCAGCTTGGCGCGGCAGACGATGGCACCGGGGGTGCCGAGAACGCCGGCGGTGTCGACTACGGAATCGGCCGCCCAGTTGAAGCGCTCGACGTCGACGCCGTTCTCGATGTTCGTGTTCTCGACCTTGCCGTAGGTGTAGGAGATGTCCCAGTCGAAGTTCTTGACGAACAGAACGCTGTCATAGGACCCGTTCATGGCGACGACGTAGCGTTGCAGGTCGCGCGTGTTGTCCTGGAAGCGCTGGGGCCCGAACAGGCGGTGGTCGGCCCACTGGCGGTTGGTGGTCGTCGCTTGCGCGGTACCGGCCGCCGTCACGGTCGGAGCGTTGTAGGTCACGACCTGGTTGGCCAGAATGGCGGCCTTGACGTTCGCCGGCAGGAAGGCGTTGTCCGAATAGCGCATCTGGAACGTGCCGGTGCCGAGCAGGGTGTTGACCCGGTTGGCGGCGGTCACGTCAGCCAGATAGACGTCGAAGAAGGTCGGCTGAGAGGCGTCGATCGTGCTCTCGGTGATGTACTTGGCTTCGGCGTACAGGTTGATGCTGTCGGTGACGGCGAAGGTGCCGCCGACCTGGTAGCGCTGCGATTCCGAAGACGGGATACGGTTCTCGGTCGCGAACAGGACGGGCGATTCGCCGTCGCCGCCGATGTTCAGCGGGCGGCTGGCACCGGTGTTGCCCAGGCGCTGGCCGAAGTTGGCCAGACGGGCGGTCGTGCCTTCATACCAGTAGGTCTTGGCCGGATCGACCGAATAGCAGGCCGCGGCGTTGTAGGCCGTGCAGGACGCGATCGGCACGTTCGGTTCATTCAGCGCGCTGGGCTGCTGGTTGTTGGCCAGGGTGGTCGAACCCCACCGCGGGCGATCCAGGCGGCGCATTTCGTTCGACATGATGATGATGTTGTCGAGCTTGCCGTCGTCGTTCGGGCCGTTGGCGGCCGCGGTCGGATCGGCGTCGATGCCGAAAAGGGTCGGCGAGCGGCGCAGCCAGTCGATGTCGGTCGACAGGACTTCATCGATCTTTTCGTATTCGGCGTGGGCGTACAGGTTCAGGCGGTCGTCGAAGAAGTTCTGGCCGATGACGGCCGAGACGCGCTTGGATTCCTGGCCGTCCTGGTTGATCCAGGCGTAGTTGGCGTCGACTTCGAGACCTTCGAAGTCCTTGCGCAGCACGAAGTTCAGCACGCCGGAAACGGCGTCAGCGCCGTAGACCGACGAGGCACCGCCGGTGACGATCTCGATGTTCTGGATCAGCAGGCGGGGAATGGTGTCGATGTCGACGGCCAGCGAGCCGGCCTGCGAACCCACGTGACGGCGACCGTCAACCAGGGTCAGGGTACGGCCGGTGCCCAGCGAGCGCAGGTTCGGCAGCGACAGACCACCGTCGTTCAGGCCCGAGCCCGTGGTGTCCGAAGGCACGACCGAGTTCGACAGGGCGGGGATGGTGGCCAGGTAGTCGATCACGGTCGACAGGCCGGTCTGCAGCAGTTGGTCCTGCGTGACCTGGATCAGCGGCGTCGGGGCCGTGGTCGGGTCGCGACGGATACGCGAACCGGTGACGACGACTTCTTCGACCTGGGTCTCGTCGTCCTGGGCGGCCGGGGCCGTCTGGGCGAAGGCCGGAGCCGAGGCGGCGATCATGCCCGCGATGATCGTCGTGCCGAAGAGATACTTGCGCTTCAAAAGCATTTTGGAGGCCCCAACGTTAAAAACAGAATCGTGGCCCCGGAGAGTTGGACCACGCGCTGCTGTCGGGATTAGAGGAAAATGGCGGGGTCGCAACCATTGCGACCGCTTTGCGGCCACACTTCGGTCTGGATGTTACAATCGGGTCACAGTCCGGACACGGTGCCGCGACGCTTATGCAACTGGGATATCAGAGGTTTTCGCGAAGCCAGCCTGCTGCCCGTGCGACAACGTTGCCACGATGCACCTTGGGGGCGTCGGCGGCCGAAATCTGGCGCGACATCAGCTTGCGGGCCGAGACCGCCTCGCGCGGACCATAGGCGGCGCGCAACAGCACGCCGGCCGAGGAACAGAAGGCCGGGCCCGATGCGGCGTCGGCCATGTGCGGCGCGCGCTGGGGCCGGCCCAGCCGCACCGGCCGGTCGAACACCCGCACGGCCAGTTCGCGCACCCCGTTGAGCTGGCTCGCGCCGCCGGTCAGGACCAGGCCCGCGCCCGGCTCCAGACCCACGCCCGCGTTCCGCAGCCGGTCGCGCAGCAGCTCCAGCGTCTCCTCGACGCGCGGAGCGATGACGGTCTTGAGCATGGCGCGGGGCACGATGACGGGGCCGGCGGACGGGTCCTCGCCACGGGGCGGGGCCTCCAGCATCTCGCGGTCCTCGTTGGCGCTGGCCATGGCCGAGCCGTGCAGGGTCTTGAGCCGTTCGGCCCCGGCCTTGGACGTCGAGAGGCCGCGCGCGATGTCGGCCGTGACATGGTCGCCACCGACGTTCAGCGACTCGATGTGCAGCAAACTGCGTCCGCCCCAGACGGCGGCCGAGGTCGAGCCTCCGCCCATGTCGATGCAGACACAGCCCAGGTCCATCTCGTCCTCTTCCAGCGCGGCGAGCGACGAGACGACGGGGGCGGCGGCCACACCCTGAAGGTCCAGGTGGGCCAGCTCCAGGCAATGGCTCAGCGAAGCAAACGCGCTCTCGGCCATGGACACGACCAGCAGATCGAGGCCCAGCGACGCGCCGCGCATGGCGCGCGGATCGTGGACGCCACGCGCGCCGTCCACCGACCAGCCGATCGGCAGGACGTGGATCGGGCGGCGATTGGGGTAGCGGATCTGGGCCAGGGCCATGGCGATGGCGCGGGCCAGGTCGCCGTCACCGACCGGATTGGCCCCCAGCGACACCCTGGCCTGGACCCGGTGGCTGGCCATCTGGCCGATGGCGGTTGAGACGATGACGCCCGACACGGGCGCGCCGGCCGAGCGTTCGGCGCGCTCGACGGCCTGGCCGATGGCCTGGGCCGCCTCGTCCATGTTGACGATGGCCCCGCCGCGCACGCCGCGCGACTGGACGTGACTGGCCCCCGCCACGCGGATGGTACGGTCGGCGTGACGCACGCCCTCGGGCTTCATGATGAAGCAGGCGACCTTGGACTGGCCCAGGTCGAGCGCGGCCACCACGGGCGCGCGGGCGGCCTTGGCGGCCTCGGTGGCGGGATCGCTTCTGCGTCCGGTCATCGGGAAAGCCTCACTTCAAACAGGGTCACGCGGGGGCCGCTCCAGCGCCGGGGCGCACGGCGATAGTGTCGGGGGTTCTGAGATCGACGCGGGCGAACCCGAGGTCGAGCAGCCGGTCGCGCTGATCCAGCGCATCCAGCCGGATCAGGGCCGAATCCTGATCGACGGCGGGCAGCTGGATCAGGCTGCCGTCCTTGAGTCGCAGGTCCCAGCGGCGCTCATCGACCCGCACCATGGCGTCGATCCGCCCGGCCAGGCGCGGACGCTGGGCCAGCAACGGCAAAAGGTCGGCGGCGGCGGTGTCGGCACCCTTGCCGACGACGAGAGGCAACTGGGGATAACGACCGGCGTCAGCGCCCGGGATGGCCTTGCCGTTGGCGTCGATGACGAAGGTCTTTCCGCCGGTCTGCCAGACGGCCAGACGGTCGTGTTCCGTGACTTCGACGATCAGGGTGTCGGGCAACAGACGCACCACCCTCGCCTCCTTGACCCAGCCCACCGACTGGACCCGGCCACGCAGGGCGTCGAGATCGAGACTGGTGATCGGCTGGCCGGCCTGAAGTTGCAGCGCCTGCTGGATCGCCGGTGTGGCTTCGGCCGAGGCTCCCGTGATGTGGACGCGACGCAGCGACAGGCCCATGCCAGCGGTCATGCTGTCCATGCCGTGGCTCAGGGACGCGCCGATCCGCTCGGCCCGTGCGCCCGTGGCCAGAACGGCCCCCAGAACGACGACACCGGCGAGAATGGAAATGACGACGGCGCGGGGTGACAGGTCGAGCTTGCCCACCGCCGCGAACTTGCCGCCGACGACCGGAGCGTTTCCGCCCCCGCGCGCGCCCTTGGCCTGACCGCCCCGCTTGGGGGAGGTCGCGCCGCGCTGGGGAGCCGATGCCGAACTCTGTCGCCGACCGCCGCGAACTACCGCGGGCATGAGGCGTCCTCCACGATCCACCGGACAAGGTCTTGATACGACATCCCGACATAGGCGGCCTGCTCTGGCACCAGAGAGGTCGGGGTCATGCCGGGCTGCGTGTTGACCTCCAGAAAGACCAATTCGTCCTTAACATCGTCATAACGGAAATCGCTTCGCGACACCCCGCGACAGCCCATGGCGGTGTGCGCCAGTTCCGCCTGACGCAGCGCCGCCTCGAACACGTGATCGGGCAGGACGGCCGGCAGCACATGGACAGAGCCACCGGGCGCGTATTTGGCCTCGTAGTCGTAGAAACCCTTGGTCGGGGTGATGTCGGTCACCGTCAGGGCGCGCGGCCCGGACGTATCCCCAACCACGGCGACGCACAGTTCCTTGCCGGGGATGAAGGGCTCGACCATGACCAGGTCGCCATAGGTCCAGCTGTCCTCGCCGACTTCCGTGACCGGGCCGTTGGCCCCCTCGCGCACCACATAGACCCCGACGGACGACCCCTCAGCATTGGGCTTGATCACATAGGGGGGTGGGATGACGTGGCCGCGCGCGACCTCGTGCCGGTCGAACAGCCCGCCGCCGGGCACGACGACCCCCGCGGCGCTCAGCACGGCCTTGCACTTGTCCTTGTCCATCGACAGGGCCGAGGCCAGGACGCCGGAGTGGGTGTAGGGGATGTCCAGCGTCTCGAGCACGCCCTGGACACACCCGTCTTCGCCCCAGTCGCCGTGCAGGGCGTTGAAGACAACGTCGGGTTTCAGATCGGCCAGCACCTGAGCCAGGTCGCGTCCCGCGTCGACGCGCGACACCCGGGCGACCTGCCCTTCCAGGGCATCGGCGCAGCCCTTGCCGGAGGTCAGCGAGACCTCGCGCTCCGAGGACAGGCCGCCCATCAGGACGGCGACGTGAAGCTCGGAAAGCGGACGGGACATCGTGTTCCGGGGACTGGAGGGAGCGGCCGATGCCCTTGATCCCCCCGCCATGGTTTACACCGCGTTTACTTTGACGCTCGAAGTCCGGGATATTCGCTCGCCCATGACGGCGGCAGCAGGGGGCGCAGGCTCATCGATCCGACCGCGCCGCGACGATCGTCACGTCCACGGCGACCTGGGCCGGGATGTCGTCCGTTCCCGCCCACTCGCCGGTCCCGACACCGAAGGCCGTGCGGTCCAGGGATGCGGTACCCGTCATCCGGGCCGTGTCGCCCTCGATGTTCAAGGTAAAGCGCACGACGGCCCCGCGCGTGACGCCCTTGAGCCGCAGCGACCCGCGCGCCTCGTAGCGGTCGCCGCCCAAGGCCCGGAACCGCTCGGCGGAGAAGACCGCCTCGGCATGGCTTGCCGTGTCGAACCACTGGGACCCGCCCAGCACCCCCTGGCTGTCGCTGTCCTCGGTGGCGAAACTGGCCATGGCGACCGTGACACGGACGCGCGAGGCGTCCAGCGCGTCCGGCGAGAACAGAATGTCGGCCGACCAGTCTGCGAACCGGCCCCGGATCGGCGATCCCGACTGGCTGGTCGAGAACGACAGCCGCGACTGCGCGCGGTTGACCGTCCAGCGGGACGGTACGGCGGGCGTCTCGACTGCATCGGCCTCGACCGGCGCAGACGGATCGGCGACGGCAGGGACAGTCACAGACGCGGCCTCGGCCTGGACCGTCGCGGCCGGTTCGGGCGCGGACGCGGGTACCGGCACCTTCGCCGTGATCCAGGGATAGAGGGCCGCCGCCGCCAGCGTCAACACGACCGCCACTGCGACCCCGACCAACCTTCGGCTGACCAGCCGAACCGCCGACGGCCCCGGCAGCATCCGGGACAGGCCCTGATCCCGATCGATCAGATGGTGCTTCAGAGCCCCCGCGACATGGAGCGCCAGAAGGCCGTACAGGGCCCAGCCCAGCAGCCTGTGAGCGCTCTCGGCGGCCTGCTCGACCGCCGCCTTGGTCGCGGGCTCCAGACCCGGGACGCCCGGCAGGTGCGGAAAGGGGATCAGGCCGAACAGGACGGTGCCGATCCCGGTTCGCGACGCCGACACGATCAGCCAGCCGCTCAACGGAATGGCCAGCAGCAGCAGATAGAAGCCCAGGTGGACCCACCCCGCCAGACGCCGCTCCCAGACATGGCCGCCGACCGACGCAGGCGGACGATGGCCGACCCGCCAGGCGATGCGCGCCAGGGTCAGGATCAGAATGCTGATCCCGATCGACTTGTGCAGTTGATAGACCGCAAAGGTCGTGGCCCCCGGCGGTCCGTCCATCCGCCAGCCCAGGCCGATCTCGAACACGATCAGAAGGGCGATCGCCCAGTGCAGTCCCATCGCCACGGCACCGTACCGGGCCGAGGGGGACGGGAGGTTGTCGTTCAACTGGCTCATGGCGTCCCGTCCGATCCGGCGGTGTCCGACAACCTAATCCGCCACAGTGATTGTTTCAATAAGGCAGTTTGATCGACCGCGAGGCCGCGCGATTAGCCTGCACGCCCGATCCGCTTGATCTCCCACTCCAGTTGCACGCCTGCCTTGGCCAGCACATCGGCGCGTACCGCCTCGCCCAGGCCCTCGATGTCGGCGGCGCTCGCGTCGTCGAAATTGATCATGAAGTTGGAGTGCAGCTCCGAGAATTTCGCGCCGCCATGAGGCTTGCCGCGCCAGCCCGCATCGTCGACCAGCTTCCAGGACGAGTGGCCGGGCGGGTTCTTGAAGGTCGAGCCGCCGGTCTTTTCGCGGATCGGCTGGGTGGTTTCGCGTCGGGCGGTGATCTCACTGATCCGGGCCGCGACCGCAGCCGGATCGTCGGGCGTGCCGCGATAGACGGCCTCGATCCAGAGGATGTCGGCGGGGGCCTGTGAGTGGCGGTAGGTATAGCCGAAGTCGGAGAGCGCATAATCGACCCGCTCCGCGGCCCGCGTCAGGCCCCAGGCCGAGACCAGGACGTCCTTGGTCTCCGCGCCATAGCAGCCGGCGTTCATCGTCAGGGCGCCGCCGATCGTGCCGGGAATGCCGGCATAGAACTCCAGACCTGCCAGCCCCGCCTTGGCCGAGGCCTTGGCGACCATGGCGTCGAGCGCGCCCGCCCCGGCAGTGATCCTGTCACCTTCGGTCGTTATGCCCGCGAAGGGACGGCCGGCCAGCCGGATCACGACCCCCTCTACCCCGCCGTCGCGGACGATGACGTTCGAGCCGACGCCCAGGACCGTCACAGGCACGGACGGATCCAGCGCCTTCAGGAAGTCAGCGAGGTCCTCCGGGTCAGCCGGAATGAACAGCGCCTCGGCCGTCCCCCCGACCCGGAACCAGGTGAAGGGCGCCAGCGGCTCGTCGCGCAGCAGCTTGCCGCGCACGGCAGGAAGAGTGTCACGCCAGGTCATGCCGGTTCCTCGGCGTCGTCGGAGGGGTAGGGAAAATACAATTCGTTGCCGTCGGGATCGGCGACGATCATCAGGGGGTAACCCCAGCGACCGTCCTTGACCTCGACGCCGCGTCGCTCGAACTCGGCACGGGTCGCGGTCACAAGATCGAGGTCGAGCGAGACGAAGATCAGGCCGCCGCCGACCTTGTCCGGCCATTGCGACGTCAGGATCAATTCGCAATCCTGACGGCTGACCTGAACGATCCGGCGATCGCCCTCCTCGTCGTAACGCCAGTCCTCACGAAACCCGAGCTGGCCACGGTAGAAGGCGAGCGACCGCTCGATGTCGGACACGAACAGGACCGGCCGGGAGTACCAGTCAGCCACCCAGCGCTTCCAGTTGCGCAGGCAGGGCATAGGCCCAGCTCGTGATATCGCCGGCGCCGAGCAGGACCACGACGTCGCCCGCCGTCGCCGCCTCGGCGATCACGCGGGGCAGGCTGGTGACGTTCTCGAGCGCCGACACATTGCGGTGGCCGTATCGGCGCACACCCTCGACCAGGGCCTGTTTGTCCACGCCCTCGATCGGGGCCTCGCCCGCCGGGTAGACGTCGGCGATGATGACCTGGTCGGCGTCGGAGAAGCTGGTCGAGAACTCTTCCATCAGATCGCGCAGGCGGGTGTAGCGGTGCGGCTGCATCACCGCGATGACCCGGCCTTCCGTCACCTGACGCGCGGCCTTCAGGACGGCAACGATCTCGACCGGGTGGTGGCCATAGTCGTCGACGATGCGGACGCCGTTCACGACGCCCGTGGTGGTGAAGCGCCGCTTGACGCCGCCGAAGCCCGCCAACCCCGCCTTGATCGCCTCGTCGGAGACGTCCAGCTCGCGCGCCACGGCGATGGCGGCCAGGGAGTTGGCCACATTGTGCCAGCCGGCCATGGGCAGGTGCAGACCGTCGATCCGCGTCAGTTCAAGCGCCGGATCGCCGGACTGGAAGACCACGTCGAAGCGGCATCCGTCGGCGCCCATCTCGACATTCTCGGCCCGGACCTGGGCCTGGGGGTTCATGCCGTAGGTGACCAGCCGTCGGTTATCGATCGAGGCCACCAGCCGCTGCACCTCGGGATGATCGAGACAGACGGCCGCGAAGCCGTAGAAAGGAATGTTCTCGACGAAGTCCACAAAGGCCTGACGCACCCTGTCGAAGTCGCCGTAGTGATCGAGGTGTTCGGGATCGATGTTGGTGACGATGGCGACCGTCGATTTCAGCCGCAGGAAGCTGCCGTCGCTCTCGTCCGCCTCGACCACGATCCAGTCGCCGTCGCCGACCTTGGCGTTGGTGCCGTAGGCGTTGATGATGCCGCCGTTGACCACCGTGGGGTCCAGCCCGGCCGCATCCAGCAGACAGGCCACCATCGACGTCGTCGTCGTCTTGCCGTGGGTGCCGCCCACCGCGATCGAGAACTGCAGCCGCATCAGTTCGGCCAGCATCTCGGCCCGGCGGACCAGGGGGATGCGGCGCTCGCGCGCGATCTTCAGCTCGGGGTTTTCCGCCTTCACCGCCGTCGAATAGACGACCGCAGAGACGCCCTCGCCGACATGGGCCGCGTCATGGCCGACGAAGATGCGCGCGCCCAGCTTTTCCAGCCGCTCGGTGTTGGCACTGGCCTTGGCGTCCGATCCCTGAACCGAATAGCCGATCTTGAGCATGATCTCGGCGATGCCGCTCATGCCGATGCCGCCGATACCGACGAAATGGACGGGACCGAGGTCGAACGGGACGGGGCGAAGGCGAGCGATCATTCAGGCCTCATAGCGATGGAAATCGCGGATTGCACCTGTCCGTTTCCGTCCGCCCACAGTGGCGATGACGATGTCAGGTCGCCAGCCGACCCTTGTCCTTGTCGGCAGTGAAGACGACGTCCTTGTCGGGCGTTTCGCAGTGGACACCGGGCGCGCCGATCCGGTGCAGGACATGGCGCAGGATGTTCAGCCGCGCGGTCTTCTTGTCGTCGGTCGCCACCACGATCCAGGGCGCATGGCCCGAATGGGTCTCGTCCAGCATCCGGTCGCGGGCTTGGGAATAGGCGTCCCAGCGGGTCTGGGCCTCCGCGTCCAGGGATGAGTTCTTGAACCGCTTGAGCGGCTCGGTCTTGCGGTCCTCGAGCCGCTGCGCCTGTTCGGCCTTGGAGATGTCGAGCCAGAATTTGATGATGATCACGCCGCTGTCGGCCAGCATCCGCTCGAAGCGCGGCGCGTCCTTCAGGAACTGGGTCGTCTGTTCGGGGGTGCAGAACCCCATCACCGGCTCGACCCCGCCACGATTGTACCAGGACCGGTTGAAGATCACGACCTCGCCGGCGCCGGGAATATGCGGCACGTAGCGCTGGAAATACCACTGGCCCAGTTCCCGCTCGGAGGGTTTGGGCAGGGCGACGACGCGGGTCTGGCGGGCCGACATATATTCGGTCATCCGCTTGATGGCCCCGTCCTTGCCGGCGCTGTCACGGCCCTCGAAGATGATCAGGATCTTCAGCCCCTGTTCGATGGCCCAGGCCTGGCTGTCGACCAGTTCGATCTGGAGCTGTTCCAGTGCGGCTTCGTAGGCGTCGGTCTTCTTGCTCATGGCGCGACTATCGGCCGGACCCGGCGGGGGAGCAAGGCGGGCGATCCTGACCGCGCTTTAATGTGACCCGGCCACAAAGCCCGTCTAGGTCTGGCGCATGATCCACACGCCATGTCCTCGACTGAGCCGCCGCCTGATGCTGTCCGGTATGGCAGGCGTCGCCGCCTCGGCCGCCCTGCCCGTCCAGGCGCGACAGGCCGCCCCGACGCGGGATGCCCTGCTCGACGCTGCCTTCGCCGCCTCTGCGCCGCCGGCCCTGATCGGCGGCGTGGTCACCCGCGAGGGACTGATCTGGTCCGGCGTCAGGGGCGTGCGCCGCGCAGGCGGGACCGAGGCCGCCACCATCGACGACCGTTGGCACCTGGGCTCCAACACCAAGGCCATGACCGCCGCCCTCTATGGCCGGCTGGTCGACAAGGGACAGGCGAAATGGGGGGCGACGGCGGCTGAGCTATTTCCCGACCTGACCCTCGATCCGGCCTGGGCCGCGACTCCGGTCGAGCGTTTCCTGAACCATACGGCGGGCCTGCGCGACATCGACATGCTGGGGTCGACCTGGCTGCTGACCGCACGCGCAGACACGACGAGCCTGACCAGCCAGCGTGCGCTCCTCGCCGAACGCGCGCTGTCGAAACCGCCCGGCGGCGTGGTCGGAAGCTTCGCCTATGCCAACGCCAACTACATCCTGGTCGGGGCCGCGATCGAGAGGATCACGGGCCTGCCCTGGGAAGAGGCCATGGCCGCCGAGGTTTTCGGGCCGCTGGGCCTGACCAGCGGCGGATCGGGTCCGCCCGTCGGCGACCAGCCCTGGGGCCATTCGGGACTGGGCGGACAGGCGACGCCGATGGACCCGACGAACCTGTTCTCGGACAATCCCCTGGCCATGGGTCCGGCCGGGACGGCGCATATGAGCCTGGCAGACTATGCGACCTTCGTCCGTGCCGTCCTGACCGGGGGCAGCGGCTGGCTGAAGCCCGAAACCATCACCCACCTGATCACGCCCCCGGTCGCCACGGGCCGCAGCTATGCCCTGGGATGGATCACGGTCGCGGGCCAGCCCTGGGCCCGGGGCACCGTCATCGCCCATGAGGGGACCAATACGATGTGGCATTCGATGGTCGTCGCCGATCCGGCAGGCGGCCGCGCCTTCATCGCCCTGTCCAACGACGAGGTCCGGGGCGGACCGGCCTGTCAGCAACTGGTCTCCAGCCTGATCCGGATGGGATAGCGGAAATCCCGCAAGACCTTTCTTCGGCTCGTGCGTTAAGCTGAGCAATGAAGAGAGACTTCGCCGACTTCTGGAACCTGTTGTGGGAGTTGGGGCTGGCGGCCTGCGCCATGTTCGCGCTCATAAACGCCTTCGTGCCGGACCAGGACCTGCCGTGGAAGCCGCTGGACCTGAACCGGCCTCTGGGTGCCGCGACCAGCGCCAAGGTCGCCGATTTCGAGGTCCCCTTCGCCGCCCCCGTCGAACAGGTCCAGGGCGCGACCGAGGCCTGTATGCAGACCCTGCGCGACGCCGGGGTTCAGGTCGAACGGGTCGAGGATCGATCCGACGGCGGCTTCTGCATCGCGCAAGGCCTGGTCCGGATCACCGGCGGCGACGTCACCCCCCTCGCCACGCGCGACCTGGTCATGCAGTGCCCGCTGGCCGTGCGCTATGTCATCTGGGACCGTCAGGTGATGCGTCCGGCGGCCCGATCGACCCTGGGATCGGAGGTCGCCCGCGTCGACGACATGGGGACCTATTCGTGTCGCCGCATCTATGGCTCCCAGTCCGCTTCCGACCGACCCAGCGAACATGCCCGCGCCAATGCGCTGGACATCGGCGGGGTTACGCTGAAGGACGGACGGCGCGTCTCGGTGCTGGAAGACTGGGGCGGACAGGGCCCGGCGGGCGTCCCCGGATCGGGCTTCCTGCGGCGTCTGCGCGACGGGGGTTGCCGCGTCTTCGCGACCGTCCTGACGCCCGACTACAACGCCGCCCACGCCAACCACCTGCATCTGGACGGTGCCCCGCGCTCGCTCTGCGCGCTCGGCCCCTCGCCGGAGACGCAGCGTGCGGCGCAAAAGGCCGCCCCGCCTTAACCGCGAGCCCGATCACTGTCGCGTGACAGGCGAATCGAATCCGGTTGACCGCTGTGGACAGGTGCGAGAGAACGGCTGTGCAGTCCGGATTTCGTGCGTGGGGTCCAAACCCATGTTCTGCTCCTTCGCCTGAACGAGCCGTCCAGATGGACTGTCGGGTCACTCCTCGTGAGGACCTGCCTGGAAAGCGCGTTTTATTGGAGAGCGCAGATATGGCGACCGGTACGGTCAAGTGGTTCAACCCCACGAAAGGCTTCGGCTTCATCCAGCCCGAAAGCGGCGGCGCAGATGTGTTCGTTCACATCACCGCCGTTCAGAAGGCTGGCCTGGCCGGCCTCGATGAGAACGCCAAGGTCGAATACGAGCTGGAATCCCAGCGCGGCAAGACCTCGGCCGTGAACCTCAAGGTTCTCTAAGCCGACGGGTCCATCCGGACCCAAGACTTCGGCCTCAAGTAGCCCGCAAGGGCGATAGGCCAATCAAGAAATGACGGGCGCAGGCTGCTTGCGGTCTGCGCCCGTTTTCGTGTCCGGTCCGGGTTTACGCGCGGACCATTGCGCCAGCAGGATCGCCCCCAGCACCAGGGCCCCGCCCAGGGCCTGAACCGGGGTCAGGGTCTCGCCGAAGATCCACCAGCTCAACAGGCCCGCCACGATCGGCTGGATCAGGATGATGACTGCCGCGATCGCGGGCGGCAGCTTGCCCAGGGACCAGGCCACGCCGCCCTGTCCCGCCACATGCATGACCCCCATGCCGACGCAGGCCGCCCAGCCCGCGATCGTCGCCGGGATCATGTCCTCGCCCAGCACCAAGGCCACAACGCCCAGCGGAAAAACCCCGACCAGCGTCGCCCACAGGGTGACCCGCATGGCCCCGGCCGTCGTCCGCGCCTGTTGCACCGCCAGGAAATAGCCCGCGTACCAGAGGGACACGATCAGGGAGAGGACGTCCCCCAGCACGGGGTCGGTACCCTGCCGGCCGTCCGCCCCCGCCGCCATCGCAAAGGCCCCGCCCATGGCCAGAGCCAGGGCGAGGATGAACAGCCTGGCCGGCGTCTGTCTGAACACGATCCAGCCGAACAGGGTCACCACCACCGGCGTCAGGTTGCACAGCACCGTCGCATTGGCGACCGAGGTCATCACGATCCCATAGTGCCAGAACGACAGGTCCAGCGCGAAGAAGACCCCCGCCAGAACCATCCATTTCGACGGCCGCCCGATCCCCTCCCCCTTCGGCAGACCACAGATGGCGAACAGCAGGGGCAGGGCGAATGCGAACCGCCAGAACGCCGCCGCCGCCGGCCCCGTCTCCGTCAACCGCACCAGGATCGGGGCCAGACCGAGAATGCAGGCGGAGATCAGCAGGACGGAAAAGGCGAACAGGCGCGACTGGGACATTCTCCTTCCCCTTTATGGGGAGGGACGGCGGAGCGCCAGCGACGCCAGGGTGGGGCCGTGTCGAACATCCCCACCCGGCTTCGGCTGCGCCTCAGCATCCCTCCCCATAAAGGGGAGGGAGAAACCCCAACTCCACCTTCAACGCTTCCGCCGTCATGTCGCTCGCCCGCAGCTCGGCCAGGGTCACCGACCGATCCCGTTTCGCATAGCGTTTGCCGTCCGGCCCCAGCAGCAGCCGGTGGTGGCGATACACCGGCGTCGGCAGCCCCAGCAGTGCCTGTAGAACCCGCTGGATCGATGTCGTGGCGATCAGATCCTCTCCCCGGATCACATGGGTCACCCCCTGGCGCGCATCGTCGATGACCGACGCGATCACATAGCCCGCGCCGATGTCCTTTCGCCCCATGACCATGTCGCCGAGCCGCTCCGGCGTCGCCCGATGCACGCCGGGATCGGCTGTTTCCTCGACCCAGGTCAGGTGCCCGAAGCCGCCCAGCCGTTCGCTCGCCGCCTTCAGCGACAACCGCCAGGCAAAGGCCTCGCCCCGCGCCAGCCGGTCCGCCTCTTCGGCAGCCGACAGCGCACCGCCTGTAAAGGCCGCCGCATCCGCCGGATCGTCCGCGTGCGCCGCGCCTCCCGCCAGGGCCAGGATCTCCTTGCGGGTGCGGAAACAGCGGTACAGCACCCCCATCCCGCGCAGTTGCTCCAGCGCCGCGTCATAGTCGGCGACGTGCTCCGACTGGCGCAGCACCGGCGCCTCCCAGTCGAGACCCAACCAGCTCAGATCCTCGACGATCGCCGCCTCGTAGTCGGGGCGACAGCGGGTGAAGTCGGTGTCCTCGATCCGCAGCACGAACCGCCCGCCCACATCCTTCGCCGCCGTCCAGGCCGTCAGGGCGGAAAAGGCATGCCCCCGGTGCAACAGCCCTGTCGGCGACGGCGCGAACCGGGTGACGAAGGTCACGGCGAACTCAGACCCGCGCCAGTGCGCCCGCCGCCAGCGCCCGCTCGACCGCCGCGCGGATGGCGTCGGGATCGACGAAGTCGAACTGGGCGCACAGGTCCTCGATCGCGAAATCCGGCTGGCCGAACGCCCAGTCCATGGCCACCGCGACCGGACCCGTGAACGCCGGCGAGGCCAGGCCTGTGCGACGATAGCCGGTCAGTGGTGCGCGGACGGGCAGTCCGTATTCGGCGGGCCTCTGCACCAGTTTCTGCTGGGCCATGGCGATCTCGTCGCGGAACTGTGGATGGGCCGCCAGATCGGCCAGCTTGCGGCCCAGCCTGGCCAGATGGGCCTGCAACGCCTTGCCGTCATCCAGCGAAGCCGACGGCAACCAGGCCCGGAAGGCCGGGTCCTGAAGGGCGGCCTTCTCCAGCAGCGAGAACAGGATGCGCCCATACAGCGGCGTCACCGAGAATGTCACATGCAGCGAGGCCCCCGGCTCGGCCAGGGCATCGTGATACCAGCCGCGCGGCAGGTACAGGACATCGCCCGGCCGCATCAGTACGTCCTGCATGGTCCGGCCCCGCGTCCGCTCGAACCAGCCGACCACCTGGTCATCACCAACCGGGAACTCGACCGGATCCTCGGCGCGGTTCTCGTACAGCCGCCAGGTCTTTTCGCCCTCGACCTGGACCGCGAACACCTCATGCAGGTCGAAATGGGTGGCGAAGGCACGCACGCCCCCGAACGAACAATAGACATTGGCCCCGACCAGTCCGGCAAACGCCTGGCCCAGCATCGCCGAGGTCTCGGCCAGGGCCGGCGTCAGGGTCTGGACGTCGTTGACGACCAGACTCGCGCCGGTGGACAGGAAGACATTGACCTTGGCCGGCGACGGTCTCAGCCGCTTGCCGCTCTGGGTGTCGGCCAGCTCGCAATAGAATTCGGGCGCGACCGGCCGGGTATTGAGCACCAGCTTCAGCGTCTCCGGCGTCCACAGCGCCGTCTGGCCCAGCAGTCCGTTGAACGTCGCCCAATCCAGCAGCGCCGCCTTCGGTCCCCCCTCGCCCGCCGGAATATGCAGGGGCTTGCGGCCCTGGTACTCGGCCCGGAACTGATCGGGGGTGATCGGGTGGAGAAGGTCTTCGAGACTGCGCATCGGGTGCGACGCTACCTACGCGGTCACGCCTCGTCCAGCAGGGAGACCCAGTCGCGGGCGGCGTGAATCACTCGCGCAACGGACACGACATCATCGACACGGTACAGCAGGACATAGTTCCCGACGGGTCGCTTTGGCAGGCCGCGATGCCCGATTTCGGGATAGCGGCGCGGGAAACGCGACAATGCGTTCGCCGCACCGATCAGCCGATCGACCATCCGTCCGGCGGCTCGCGGCTTGTCCTGCTCGATCCAGGTCGCGATCTCGACGATGTCGAGTTCGGCTCGACGCGAGATGACGACCTTCATTCCACTGCGACACCGAACCGGGCTTTCAGACGATCCCGCACCTCATCAATCGGCGACACGCGGCCCGCATCGATGTCAGCGATCCCCTCATCCAGCTTGGCGAGCAGGGCAGCCAGCGCTGCTTCCCGTTCCTGAACCAGACGCACCCCGGTACGCAGGACCTCACTCTTGGACCCGTACCGTCCGTCACGGACCAAGTCGGTCACCACCTGTTCCAGGGCACCCAGTTCAACGGTCATGGTCATGGCGTTCTCCAGCTTGACCAATAATAGTTATTACGACCCACGGTGACAACGTCCGCTTTCCGCCACCTGCCGGGCCGCCGCCATTTGCGATCCCGCCCTCCCGCTCTATCAAGACCCATGGCCCACACCCCGACCGCCGCAGAGATCGCCGCCGCGCGTCAGGCCCTGGCCCAGGCCGATCCTGCCCTGGCGCGCGCCCACGAACAGACGCCGGTCTTCGAGTGGCGACTGCGACCCGGCGGCTATGAGGGGCTGTTCCACATGATCGTGGATCAGCAGGTCTCAGTCGCCTCGGCCGCCGCCATCTGGGCCAGGGTCGTCGCGGGTCTGGGCGGGGTGGTGACCGCCGAAACGGCGCTCGCCCACGACATCGAACATTTGCGCACCTTCGGCCTGTCGATCCAGAAGGCCCGCTACGCCCACGAGATCGCCCGGGCCCAGGTCGAGGGGCGGGTCGACCTGGACCGGATGGACGGACTGAGCGACGCCGAGGCCACGGCCGCCCTGGTGTCCATAAAGGGCGTCGGCCGCTGGACGGCCGAGACCTATCTGATGTTCTGCGAGGGCCGAACCGACGTCTTTCCCGGCGGCGACATCGCGTTGCAGGAAGCCATGCGCTGGGCCGACGGCGCGGCCGATCGCCCGAACGAGAAACAGGCCTATGCCAGGGCCGAGGCCTGGCGTCCCCACCGCGGCGTCGCGGCCCATCTGCTGTGGGGCTGGTACGGCGGGGTCAAGCGCGGCGAGATCGCGCGCGAAGAGGTCATCATGGGTGCCGCCGCATGACACCGCTCGTGGATCCCGAAACCGCCCGCGCCCTGGCCGATCCGCAACAGGTCCTGGTCGCCCTGGACTTCGCCGGTGTCGCCGTCTTCGCCGCAACCGGGGCCCTGGCGGCGGCCCGGGAAAAGCATGACCTCGTCACCTTCGCCTTCTTCGCGGCCATCACCGGCGTGGGCGGCGGCACCTTGCGCGACCTTCTGATCGGCCAGCCGGTCTTCTGGGTCGAGGACTGGCGCTACATCGCCGTCTGTCTGCTGGCCGCCGTGACGATCTGGATGATCGGGCGGCGCGACTGGCGGTTCCGGGCCCTGCTGTGGCTCGATGCGGTCGGACTGGCGGCCTATGGCGTCATGGGCGCGGCCAAGGCGGAAGCCGTCGGTATGGCGCCCCTGATCTGCATCGTCATGGGGGCGCTGACGGCCTGTTTCGGCGGCATCGTGCGAGACCTGCTGGCCGGCCAGCCGTCGATCCTGTTGCGACGCGAGATCACCGTCTCGGCGGCCCTTCTGGCCGCGACCGCCTTCGTCGCCCTGCGCCTGCCCGAGATGCCGATCTGGCCCGCCGCCGTCGTCGCGGCCCTGCTGGGCTTCGCACTGCGCGCCGGTGCCCTCGTCTATGGCTGGAGCCTGCCGGCGTTTCCGGATCGGGCGCGTCGATAATGTCGCGAAACCTTGCTCTTTCCACCATGGCGGCCCCGACGAATCGCGCCTAGTCTGAAGGCCTGATCTGGAAGGAGACGCGTCTTCAGTCCTGTCGCTTCACACCGCACGGAGCGGACCTGATGCAGGTCCAGTCTCTCACACCGAACGCCTCGGTCGCCCGCCCCTTCGTGGCCCAACCTCATGTCGGTCAGTCGCCGGCGGGTTTCCCCGCCCTGGTGCTCAACGCCGACTTCCGGCCCCTGTCCTACTACCCGCTGTCGCTGTGGCCGTGGGAAGAGGCGGTCAAGGCGGTCTATCAGGACCGCGTTGACGTCGTCGCCCAGTACGACAAGGTCGTCCGCAGCCCCTCCATGGAGATGCAGCTGCCCAGCGTCATCGCGCTGAAATCCTACATCGACCAGGACCGCAGCCCGGCCTTCACCCGCTTCAACGTCTTCCTGCGCGACGGCTTCACCTGCCAGTATTGCGGCAATGCCGACCAGCTGACCTTCGACCACGTGGTCCCGCGCTCACAGGGCGGTCGCACGACCTGGGAGAACATCGTCGCCGCCTGTTCGCCGTGCAATCTGAAGAAGGGCGGCCGGACCCCGCGCCAGGCCCAGATGCCGATCCGCCGCGAGCCACACCGTCCCAACGCCTGGCAGCTTCAGGACGCGGGCCGGCGCTTTCCGCCGCACTACCTGCACCAGAGCTGGCTCGACTACCTGTACTGGGACATCGAGCTGGAGCCGTAGATTACAGCGGACCGTTCGATCCCAGTCCCTTGGGCGAGTTGGAACTGGCAGGAAGATCGGGAAGACCCTGCCAGTTCCTCAGCATTTCGCGCGTCTCGTCGCGGTCGGCCTGGGCCTGGCGCTCACTGCGACAAACGCGACGCGGAAACCGGCTGCCGGTCACCGGCACGTTGCGACACACCTGCTGGACCAGATCCGGATCGGCGGGTGAAGCCCCCTCAGTCGTCTGGGCCTGGCTGGGGCGTGCCTGTTGGGGCGGGGCGGCGGGCGTGAAGACCTGCACCTGAAGGGTCAGGGCGGCGGCGAGAGCGATGACGGACATGGGGAGCCTCCGATAGATTCAACCCACGATCCATCGACAGAATGCCGGTGTCAAATATCGGCTTTACGCAAAGCCTCTCGCCGTTCGGTCTCTGTCATGTCCGGGGCCCCGTCCGCGTCCTTGTCCGTGAACTGCGACATTCGGGCGTGCGGCGGACGCAGCGCCACGGCGACGATGGCCAACAACGCGAGGATTCCCAGGAAGATCAGCACGGTATTCATGACGGTTCTCCGGTCGGGGGGTCATCCATCCAATGATCGGCGACGCTGCGGAGTTCCGTCCCGATCTGGCGTCCGGCGACAAAACTGTTAAGGACGCCTCCCCGGTCGGGAACGCGCGTGCCGCCGCCGCGTTGGCGTCGGTCCCGCATTCAAACCCCTCGTCATCCGGATCGCCATGAAACTGCGCGTGCGCTCAGAGCTCGTCTATCGGTTCGATCCGCCGACCGACGCCATCTATCAGTTCCAGGTGGCGCACTGGCCGGGCCAGGACATCCTGGAAGAGACCCTGATCACCACGCCCCAGGTCACCTTCACCGAGGACAAGGACGCCGAGTTCGGCGCCCGGACCCTGCGTGCGCATCTGGAGGGCGAGGTCGCCCTGACCTATACCGCCGTGGTCGAGAACGGCGTGCTTCAGGGTCTGCCGCCGGTCGCCCTTCAGCATGACTGGAACGACCTGCCGGCCGAGGTCCTGGCCTATCGCCTGCCCAGCCGCTACTGCCCGTCGGACCAGTTCGGCCGGTTCGTGGAACGCCAGTTCGGCGACAGCACCGGCGGCGAGCGGGTGCTGGCGATCCTGGAATGGATCAAGGACAACATCGACTACGAGTTCGGCGTCTCGGATTCGGAGACGACGGCGGCCCGCACCTTCATCGACCGGGCGGGCGTTTGCCGCGACTTCACCCATCTGGGGATCACCCTGTGCCGGGCGTCGGGGATCCCGGCGCGGGCGGTCAGCGCCTATGCCCATCTGCTGGACCCGCCGGACTTCCACGCCATCTTCGAGGTGTGGCTGTCGAACGGCTGGTGGCTGGTCGATCCGACCGGTCTGGCCCCCATCGAGGGTCTGGTTCGCATCGCCTGCGGCCGCGACGCCGCCGACATCGCCTTCCTGAGCACCCAGGGTGTCTGCGAGATGGTCAGCCAGTCGGTGACGGTGGAACCGGCCTGAGGCTCAGTGTCGCTCGACCGGCATGGCGACCAGTCGCCACGGCGCGATACAGGTCCAGGACAGGCTGCCGGTCGTGCTCTGTTCACACTCGCAGGCCGAGACCTCGGCGGTGATGAAGATGCGCGCATCGACCGATCTCTGGGCATTGGTCGCCGCGACCCCGGCGTGAGACGACGACGCTGCGATGGCCCGGCGACAGGCCTCCAGTCGCGTCGAGCCATTCCCCTCGCCAACCCCGCTGACCTGGGCGAAGGCGGGGCCGGGCAGCCCCGTGACGGCGACGGCGAATGCGGCCAGGGCGAGCGCCGTCGTGCGTGTTCTGGTCATGGCGATCCTCCGAAGAAGACAGGCTGACCCGCCGTCGCCCTTTCCGCCACCGATCAAACCTGACAGGCCGGGCGCGCGTACCCTAAGGCCCCGGGTCCAAAGTCAGCCCCAGACTACGTCCGACGCAGTCAACCTTACGTCGGCCAGCTGGATCATCATGTCTGTGCCGCAGTCGCCCTTCAGATCGACCCAGACCAGACTGCCGGTGCCGGACTGGACGATCTCGAACCTGTCTGATGCCGAGCGTCGGATCGCCTTCCTGAGCGCCCAGGGCGTCCAAGAGATAGTCAGTCAGTCGGTAACGATGCAGCGCGCCTGAGGCTCGCTCAGCACTCGTACCGGGAACAGTACCTGTCTTTCAGATAGGCCCCGACATCGACGTCCCACATGAGGTAGTTTCCGAGGTCATAGACGTCTTGGCGCCCGCCGACCGCGACCGCGCCGCCCTCCAGGATTTCCGACATCTGTTCCTCGGTGAGAGCCAGAGCTACCATCCGGGTCACGGCTGCTTTCACTTGCCGATCGGATTGGACCATATCCCGCCGGGCCCAGTTCTGGACTTCCTCGTGCTTGGCGAGAGGGAGCCCGTCCACAGCAACCTCGATCATCGGGCCTGCGCCGTAGGCGTCCACCACACGCTCGGCGAGGCGAAGGGCTGACTCTGTGGGTGTGGGAACGTCGGGACGTTCTGGTCGGGGCTCGTCTTCGACATCGTCTTCCCACATCTGAAAGGGCACGCGCACCGAGAAGCGGGATTCATACGGCACGCCGCCGGCACTCGCCGGCCGGGTCAATCCGCGACTGACAATGGTGATGGCGGCGGTTTCAAATCCCAGGCCCGGCGGCGTCGCGCTGAGGACTTGGCAATCCCGTACGCGCCCGGAGACGGTCGACAGGCAGTTCACCGAAACCGACCCGCTGACACCAATCAGCGAGGCGAAACCTGGATAATCCTCTTCAGTCGGGGCCGGCGGCGTCACCCAACTCACCGGCGAATCTTGCTGCCGAGGCGGCGACATGAGGACGAGCGCGGCGAACAGAGCGACGCTCATTGGGAGGCCCCGGTCTCGGCCTGCCGCGCCTGATAGGCGTCGACGAAATCCAGCTGGCGCAGCACCCGGTTCTGCGGATCGATCAGGATGTGCGCACCCGGCCGGGCATTGAACACACCCGCCCCGCCGCGCATGGCGACCGTCTGCGACACCCCGTCCACCTCGACCTCGACCGGCATGGGAAACTCACCCGCCGTCCCGGTCCAGCGCAGGGTCACCCGGCCGCCGTCGCGCGTCATCTCCAGCTTCGGCAGGGTCGCCTGATACACATAGGTGGCGAAGAACCAGTCCAGGTCCCGCCGGCTCTCCTGTTCGGCGATGCGGATGAAGTCGGGCGTGGTGGCATAGCGGGGCTCGAAATTTCCCGGCCGGGGATCCGGCCGACCATAGACCAGCCGTGTCAGCGACCGGTTGAACGCCTCTTCCCCGATCAAGGCCCTCAGGGTGTGCGCGACCAGCGCCCCCTTGTAATAGAGGTCCAGCCCCGGCCCCGTCGCGTCCTCATAGACGGTCGCGGAATCCTGAACCCGGCCCGACACCAGCGGAAACCGGTTGCGCAGCGTCAGCCGCATCGTCGCCAGCTCCGCCTCCATATAGCGGTCGCCGTTCAGCCAGCGCGCATAGAGCGGCTGCATGTATGTGCCCAGCCCCTCGTGCAGCCACATGTCGTCCCAGGACCCATTGGTCATCTGGTTGCCGAACCATTCGTGGGCCAGTTCGTGCTGCAACAGCCAGTCGTAACCCTTGCCGTCCAGCTCGTACTTGTTGCCGTAGGCGTTGATGGTCTGATGCTCCATGCCCAGGTGCGGCGTCTCGACCACCCCCATCTTCTCGTCCCCGAACGGATAGGGCCCGACCGTCGCCTCATAGAAGTCGAGCATCTTCGGGAACTCTGCGAACAGGGCGGCGGCGCGTTCGGCCCTGTCGGTTCTCAGGTGCCAGAAATGCATCGGCACGGTGTTGCCGAACCGGCTCTCGTACGGCGCAGTCAGCTCGACATAGGGCCCGATGTTCAGGGCGATCGCATAGGTGTTGGGCCGGGTCGTCGTCCAGTTCCAGGTCGTCGTGCCGTCGTCATTGGCGGTCGAGCCCAGGAACCGGCCGTTCGAAGGGGCCGACAGACCGTTCGGCACGGTGATGTGCAGGTTGACCTTGGCCGGCTCGCCCTGCGGATGGTCGATACAGGGCCAGAACAGGTCGCACCCCTCGCCCTGCACCGCCGTGGCGATCCACGGCTGGCCGTCGGGCGTCCGCGACCAGACGAAGCCCCCGTCCCAGGGCGCATTGGTCGCCTGATGCGGCGATCCCGAATACTCGATCCGCACCGAGGTCCGGTCACCCGCCGCCTTGGTCTCGTACAGTGGAATGGTCAGACGGCCGTCGGCATTCTCCCAGCCGTCGTCGGCCTCGACCGGAACCCCGTCCACTGTGATCGCTTCGATGGTGAAGACGGTATCCAGTTCCAGAACCACCTGGCTGACCGGGGCGGTGAAGGACAGGGTCAGGGTCGCATCGCCCGCAATGGTCCGCGTCTGCGGCATCACCCGGATCGCCAGATCGGCCTCATCGACTACCGTGGCAACCTGTTCGGCCGTGCGCGGCGTGCCGGTGGTCAGGGTGAAGGGCGTCGATCGGACCTGGGCCTGGACCGGCACCACGACCAGCAGGGCCAGCACCCCTGCAACCAAAAGGAAACGCACGGCCTTCACGACGCCGGCTTGGCCAATTCACGCGTCACGGCCTCGACCAGACGAGGATCGTCCGGCGTCACATCGGGCGCGAACCGTTCGGCGACCTGCCCGTCTCGACCGATCAGGAATTTCTCGAAATTCCACACCACTTCGCCGGGCGCGGTGTCCACGCCGTATCCCTTGAGCTTCTCGCGCATCGGTCCGTCTCCGGTCGCGCCCGGCGCCGTTCCGGTCAGGGTCTGATACAGCGGATGCTTGTCGGCACCCGCCACGCTGATCTTGGCGAACATCGGAAAGGTGACGTCATATGTGATGGCGCAGAAGTCGGCGATCTCGGCCTCCGTCCCCGGCTCCTGACCCATGAAGTTGTTGGCCGGAAACCCCAGCACCTCCAAGCCCTCGCCGTGCCGTTCGCGATACAGCGCCTCGAGGCCGGCATATTGGGGGGTCAGGCCGCATTTCGAGGCGACGTTGACGACCAGCAGCACCTTGCCCGCATAGTCGCCGAGGCTGGCCGCTTCGCCGTCGATGCGCTTGACCGGGATTTCCATCAGGGCATCGGACATCGCAGCTTCCTTTCGCATCGCAGATCGCGCGACATGACCACACCCCGTCAACGCGGCGCAACCCGCCGGGCGAAGACCGATACCCTGAGGGATGAATTGCCGCCTGAACCGTCGCCTCCCCGGTGAATGCGGT
This sequence comes from Brevundimonas sp. NIBR10, assembly GCF_027912515.1. NCBI lineage: Bacteria > Pseudomonadati > Pseudomonadota > Alphaproteobacteria > Caulobacterales > Caulobacteraceae > Brevundimonas > Brevundimonas sp. NIBR10. Next base: position 1,437,547 of record NZ_CP115464.1, on the reverse strand, counting down.
TGGCGGGTTTCCTCACCGGGCGTCCAGTGTCGGCTTGGCTGAATCCGGGGGGACAAAATGCCGATCGAACTGCTCCAATCCGTTGTCGGACTCGCCCTGGTGGCGACTGTGTGGGGCGCGCAACGCCTGTTCGTTTCCGTGATCCGTCCGCGTGGCCGGATGCGATTCTAGGGATGCGGACTCCCGATATCCGTGCAATCTGAACACGGCTGAGGGGGCGACCTTGGTCAGGCGGTCCGGCGGGTTTCCAGTCACGAAGCCGGACCGCCTCCATACTTTGTTGGGGGCGCTAACGCTCGCGACGCGGTCGCTCGCTGCTTGAGCGCATCCCGACCTTGCACTGCCAACCGCTCGCGGCGGGATCGCTCGGAGCCTACCTCATCAGTCCGGCCGCTCTCAGAGCATTCTCAATCACGGATGTGACTGCGTTTGGGCGTTGCGGAGCGGTGCCGTCGGGGGCGGGTTGCGGCGATCGGCGATGCTTTCCTGCGGACCCATGCGCGGGCGCCACGTCTGAATCCGTGACCGACGCAGGCCGGGAGTTCGCTTCAGACTCCGCAATCCCCCACCCCATGGCGATCTCCAGACTGGACGATATCCCGACGTCGAGCAGGAAGGGGCCCGCCGTGCCGACGCCATCGGGGCCCTGGGTCTTCAGGGGCGTTCCGTGCGCCAGACCGGGGATGCGGTGGTTCTCGACCAGGGGCTCGCCGGACGGCGACATCCACACCTCGAAGACCCGCCCCTGCGGCGTTCGGGCCTTGTGTGGGGCGCCGGTCAGGCCATGGACGTCCGTCCACTGCTGAATCAGGGCGTCCGCCGACGCCGGTCGGACCGTCGCGTCGGCCGTCCCGTGCCAGATGGAAATCCGGGGCCACGGACCGGCATGGTCGGAGGCCGCCCTGACCTTCTCGCCCCATGCCGCACTGTCGCGCGCCCTGGGCTTCATCATCGCGCCGAATGCCTCCGACATGCTGGCGGCGGCTCCATGCGGCAGACCCGCCACGACCGCGCCGCCGGCGAAGAGTTCGGGATAGGTGGCCAGCAAGACCGCCGTCATCGCGCCGCCCGCCGACAGGCCGGTGACGAAGACCCGATCGGGGTCGATGGCGTGGTCGGCGATGGCCTTTCGCGTCATCGCCGCGATCGAGGCGGCCTCGCCGGCGTCGCGGGTGGTGTCGCCGGTCTGGAACCAGTTGAAACAGCGGTTTGGATTGTTGGCCGCCGTCTGTTCGGGGCTCAGCACCACGAACCCGAAACGATCCGCCAGGGTCAGCCACCCCGCCCCGTCTGCATAGGCCTCGCCCCTCTGGGTGCAGCCGTGCAGAACCACGACGAGCGGCGCGCCGGGCGCCAGACCAGCCGGGACGTGGATCAGCATCTTCAGCGCGCCCGGATTGGGCGCGAAATCACAGGCCAGCATCCGCGCGGGGCCACGGCCACCCGCCTGGACGGGATCAAGACGGCGACGGGCCAGGGTCGCGAGGGTTTGTCCGAGACCGGTCATGACGAAAGACTCTCCTGAAGTTCGAGAGGATCATATGATGTTGCGCCGCAACAATGTTTGTTCGCAACTGCACAAATTATCGTCATGTCTCCCAAGCCGGAGCGCGATCCGTGCGGGCTTCGACTGCAACACCTTCATTTTTAGAGGAATATTTTCCTTAGCATCCCTTGCGGCCGGCTTGAGTCGTCACCACCTCTTTCGTCAGGTCTTTGAAAGTTTCAGGCCATGAAGCGGAGGCGCATCTCGAACCTGGCGGCGCTTTCCGTCCCGACCACGCAAGCCACTGATTTGATTGAGCGGACCTGGCGGTGTGGCGGTTTGGCGGCCTGTTTTCGAGACCGCCACCGCCAGCAACAAAGGTGTGGCGATCCCGGAGGGACTCGAACCCCCGACCTCTGCTTTAGGAAAGCCTTGCTCTATCCGGCTGAGCTACGGGACCACGCGGTCGCCTGACTAGCGGGTCCGGCCGCCCGGCGAAAGGCGGTGCGGGACCGTCCCGGGCATTTTTCCGCACGCCCCCCGCCGACCGCCGGGACGATTGTGGTTAATCGACCTTAAGATACAATATCTTGTAGGGAACAAAGCCTGAATCGGGCCGTGTCGATGATTCGGTCCTGATTCGTTTCGCGCCTGTTCCGCAGCTCCGGTCGATGCCGTTAACGCGGTCCGGAGTGCCGAGCGTTAGCGCCCCTGGACGCTACGCGTCCATCAAGGCCGCGAACCGGTCGAACAGATACAGGCTGTCCGTCGGTCCGGGCGAGGCCTCGGGGTGGTGCTGGACGCTGAACACGGGCTTGTCCTTCAGCCGGATGCCGCAGTTGGTGCCGTCGAACAGCGACACGTGCGTCTCGACCACGGCGTCGGGCAGGCTGTCGCGATCGACGGCGAAACCGTGGTTCATCGACACGATCTCGACCTTTCCGGTGGTCAGGTCCTTGACCGGGTGGTTGGCCCCGTGATGCCCCTGATCCATCTTGATCGTCTGGGCACCCAGAGCCAGGGCCAGCATCTGGTGGCCCAGGCAGATACCGAAGATCGGCTTTCCGCTGTCGACCAGTTTGCGGATTTCCGGCACGGCGTATTCGCCCGTCGCCGCCGGATCGCCCGGCCCGTTGGACAGCACCACCCCGTCGGGGCTGCGCGCCAGGATCTCTTCCGCCGTCGTCGTCGCCGGCACCACGGTGATCTTCGCGCCCGTGGACGCCAACGCCCGCAGGATGTTGCGCTTCACCCCATAGTCGATGACGACCACCGACTTGCGGCCCACGGTTTTCGGATGCCCCTCGGGCCATTCCCACAGGCCTTCGTCCCACTGGAACGCCTGAAGCGTCGAGGCTGGTTTGGCCAGGTCCAGGCCCACCAGCCCGGTCCAGGCCTTCGCCTCGGCGACCAGAGCCTCCAGGTCGAACCGGCCGTCCGGATCATGAGCGATCACGGCATGGGGGGCTCCCTTGTCGCGGATGATCTTGGTCAGGGCCCGGGTGTCGACCCCGGCCAGCCCGACCACGCCGCGCCGCTTCATCCAGGCGTCGAAGGTCGAGTCCGCGCGCCAGTTGGCCGCATCGGTCGGCACGTCGCGGAAGATCGCACCCCGCGCCGAGGTATCGGACCCGCCGCCCATCTGCTCGATGTCGTCGGAGTTGGTCCCCACATTGCCGACGTGCGGAAAGGTGAAGGCCAGGATCTGGCTCATGTAGGACGGGTCGGTCAGGATTTCCTGATAGCCGGTCATGGCCGTGTTGAAGACGACCTCGCCGAGCGCCGTGCCGGTCGCGCCCACGCCGATGCCTTGCAGGATGGTGCCGTCGGCCAGGGCCAGCACGCCGGTGCAGCCGGGGAGAAGTTGAGTGGTCATGGCGCGTCCCTTAGCACCGAATCCCGGCGCGCAAACGGCGGCGTGACTACAGACCCCCGATCTTGGGGTCAACGCCCGCCCTACTCGGGCACCCGCGCCCCGTCCCAGGCGAAGACCCCGCCGCTGTCGGCGGGCATCAATCCGTCCAGGACCGACAGCAGCCGCTCCGCCGAATAGGTCGCGTCGAACAGCCTTCCCTCCGCCACCCCTTTCTGGAACGGGGCGCTGAGGTCGGTCGCCACCGTCCCGGGATGCAGGCCCGCCACCACGGCCTGCGGATGCGACCGCGCGATCTCGATCGACAGGTTTTTCAGGATCATGTTCAGCGCAGCCTTGGACGCGCGGTAGCTGTGCCAGCCGCCCAGCCGGTTGTCCCCGATCGACCCCACCCGCGCCGACAGGGCCGCGAACACCGCCCGCCGATCACGCGGCAACAGAGGCAGGAAATGCTTGGCCACCAGCGCCGGCCCGACGGTGTTCACCCGATAATCCCGCAACAGATGCGCAGGTGTCATCGCCCGATACGACCGCTCGGGCGCCTCGCCGTGATGCAGCACGCCGGTCGCAACAAACACCAGGGTCGGTGCCGGACCCTTCGCTACCTCGGCCGCCGCCGTCGCGATCGAGGCCTCGTCCTCCAGGTCGAATCCGGTCCCCGAGCGCGAAAGCCGGTGGACGACAGCGAACCGCCCGGACGCCCCGGCCGCATCTGCGACTGCCCGGCCGATCCCGCCCGAGGCCCCGATGATGATTGCCGATGGTGCCGCGTCTTCGCTCATCGGCGCACAGGGCTCCCGTCAGGCCAGCGCCGCAAGCGGTCTTGCGTCGGGTGCGTCTGCACGTCACAGCACCGATCATGACCAAGGCCCCGATCACCACCGTCGGTCTCGATGCCGATGATACCCTCTGGCACAACGAGACCATCTTTCGTCTGACCCACGCGCGGTTCATCGCCCTGCTGGGTGACCGCGCCGATGCCGAGGTCATGGAGGCCCGGCTGGCCGAGGTCGAGCGGCGGAACCTGCGGCTCTATGGCTACGGCGTGAAGGGCTTCACCCTGTCGATGATCGAGACGGCCATGGAGTTGTGCGACGGCGAGGCCCCGTCCCACGTGGTCCGCGAGATCATGGCCGCGGGCAGAGAGATGCTGGCCCATCCGGTCGAGACCCTGCCCGGCGTGGACGAGGCCCTGGCGCGGTTGTCCGAACGCTACCGCCTGGTCCTGATCACCAAGGGCGACCTGCTGGATCAGGAGCGCAAGCTAGCGGCGTCCGGCCTCGGCGACCTGTTCGCGGCGGTGGAGATCGTCTCGGAAAAGGATCGCGGCACCTATGACCGCATCTTCGCCCGCCACGGCACGGGCGCGGTCGAGGCCGTCATGGCCGGCAATTCGATGAAGTCTGACGTCCTGCCGGCGCTGGAGGCGGGGGCCTTTGCCGTCCACATCCCCTATCATGTCACCTGGGCCCACGAACTGGCCGACGCGCCGGAGGACCACCCTCGCTACGGTGCGCTCGACGCCATCGCGGACCTGCCCGACTGGATCAACGCGCGGGCTGAGCCGCTCGACGCCGCCTGACCGGACGCTCCACGGTCAGGTCCAGCGCCCGCGAGGCCAGCAGCCGCCCGCCGCCCATGTCCACGATCATCCGCTGGCCTGCGAACGCCTCCATCCCGATCAGGGCGGCGGGGTATCCGGGGGCCGCTACATCGGAATAGATCGCGGTCTGAACCCGCTCGTACAGCCGGTCGCCGAAAGTCACCGTCCGCGCCTCCACCAGGGTCGAGGCCACGGCCCCGCCCAGCACCAGGCTGGACCCGCGCGCCTGATCCCGCCCATCCAGCAGACCCGCGCCGTGGGCCGACTCGCGGCTCAGCGCCAGCAGGCCCGAGGCGCCCGTGTCGACGATCGCCTCGACCGTCGCCCCTTCGACCGTGATCGTGGTCCCCAGGGCCTTGCCCACCTTGCGCACCTCGATGGCGATGACATCGGCAGGCAGCGGCGTTTCCCGCGCCACGAACCGCATCCGCCGCCTTTCCACATCGATGTCCAGCAGGCCCTGCGACAGCAGGTCCTGACCCAGGATCAGCGGCGTCGACAGCCCGTCCGCCCGCGCCAGCGGCCCCAGATCGAGGATCGCCGCCCTCAGGTTCTCGACGCGTGTCGCCCCCAGTCCGACATCCAGCGTCACCCCCTTGCCGACCTGCGCCCCGCCCCCGACGCCGTAGGCCAGCAGCGGCATGTCGAAGGTCCGCGCCAAACCCAGATCGGCGAACAGGGCCCGGTCGATGACCGAGAACTGCGCCCCGGAATCGATCAGCGCCCGCACCGTCCGTCCCCCAACGGTGGCCTCCACCGTCGGCAGCAGGGTGCGCGGCGCATCGAAGGCCAGCCATTCGTCAGCCGGCCCGAACACGACGTCCGGCCTGCGCCAGATCACATGATCCTTCAGCCACCATCCGCCGCCCACCGCCGCGCCCATCAACCCGAGCCTGACCAGAAGCGTCCTGCGATTCATGGTCCACAGATGGTCCCTATTCGCCCCGCGCGCCACCGGCGAAAGCGTCGCGGGCCAGCGCGACTGCGAGCGGCAGCGGGCTTTTCTCGCGTGACGGCGCCGCTTCCACTGGGTACGGAACGCACCCATGACGCAGAGCCCCGACACCTATGTCTCCACGCGCGGAGACACGACCCCGACCGACTTCGCCGAGGCCCTGCTGCGCGGCATGGCGCCGGACGGCGGCCTCTATATGCCCACGGCCTGGCCGACGCTGAACCCGTCCGCCTGGGCTCCGGGCCAGACCTATGCGGCGATCGCGTCGGCGGCCATGGCCCCCTATGTCGGAAACGCCCTGCCAGACGGCGCACTCGACCGGGCGCTGGCCAAACTGGTCGCCGGGTTCGACCATCCTGACGTCACCCCCCTGGTCCAGCTCGAGGACGACCTGTGGCTGCTGGAGCTGTTCCATGGCCCGACCGCCGCCTTCAAGGACCTGGCCATGCAGCTGGCCGCCTCCCTGGCCGACGAGGCCCTGGCGGCGTCCGGCGAGCGGCTGACCCTGGTGACGGCGACCAGCGGCGATACGGGCGCCGCCGCCGTTAACGCCTTTGCCAACAAGGCCCGCATCGACCTGATCGTGCTGCATCCCCTGGACCGGGTCTCGCCCGTTCAGCGCCGCCAGATGACCACGGTTGATGCCGACAACGTCCTGAACCTGGCCGTCCACGGCGATTTCGACGACTGCCAGCGGCTGGTGAAGGGCCTGCTGTCCGAGGAATCCCTGCGCGAGCGCGGCCGGTTCTCCTCGGTCAACTCGATCAACTGGGCCCGTCTGGCAGGCCAGATCCCCTATTACGTCTCCGCCGTCGCCCAGATGGCGGCGCAGGGCGAGACACGGGCACCGACCTTCGTCGTCCCCACCGGCAATTTCGGCGACGCATTCGCCGGGATCGCCGCGCGCAAGATGGGTCTGCCGATCGCCGGCTTCGTCGCCGCCGTGAACCAGAACGACGCCCTCGCCCGCGCCATCAACGACGGCCTCTATGCCCGCAAGGCCGCCGTCGAGACCGCGTCGGTCTCCATGGACGTCCAGGCCCCGTCCAATTTCGAGCGGCTGGTCTATGAAGCCTCCGGCCGCGACGCGGGGACTACTCGCGCCGTGTTCGAAACCTTCGCCCGCGACGGTTCGGTCACCCTCTCGGCCGCCCTGCTGTCCGCCCTGCGCGCCGAGGTCTCGGCCGTCTCGGTCGATGAGGCGACCACCCGCACAGAGATCGCCCACGCCTACTCCGCCTACGGACGGGTCGTCTGCCCCCACACCGCCGTGGCCCTGCACGCGGCCCGCAGCCAGACTCGCGGCACCGGCCCCATCGTCGCCTTGTCCACCGCCCACGCGGCCAAGTTCGGCAAGGATGTCGCCCCCGTTCTCGGCTTCGACCCCGACCCGCCGCGCGTCATCCGCGAGTTGGGCGACCGCCCCGAACGCCTGACCATCATCGAGGGTACGCCCGAGGCCGCGCTGGCCGCCGTGCGGGGGTTCCGCGCCTAGCGTCCGGCCCGCTCGTACCACCATTTCCGGAAAGCCTGGACGGCAATCAGGACGAACAGGGCGACGCCCGCCACGATCCACAGCCGGCCCCAGCCGTGCAGGATGTCCCACGCGCGCGAGGCGTTCCACAGCATGAAGGGTACGGCCAACAGACCCATGGCCAGCACGCCGTAGTTGATGCGCGCAAGGGCCTGCCGCCTGCGCTCATCGCGCGACAGGCCGGGTGCCGTCGGCACCCTGTAGGCCAGTTGTCGCGCGGGGGCGTTCCAGAGCCACAGCACGATCAGGGCGAACGCCAGCAGCAGGACGCCGACCCCGAGCGGTGCCCAAGGCCGGACGTCGGTGCCCGCCCAGGCCGACCAGACCCCTGCCGTCAGACCGACGAAGACGGTTGTGCCGAAGACCGCCCATCCCGCCAGCCTCAACGACCGCGCGAAGCCAGAGACGAAGTCGGCGTGTTCCTCGGCGTTCAGCCGAACGGCAGGGCCGGTCCGGTTGCGACGATACAGGAAGCCCTGCCCATCCGGCTCGAACTGCGCCACGAACGCGGCCTTCAGCTTTGCGAAACTGCCTGTGTGGATCATGGCCGGAGCCTACGCCCCGGTCGGCGCAGGCGGAACCGACCGTATCTGACCGGACTCAGGCCGCCTCGGCCACCCGCCACCAGTCGACACGGCGGAAGAAGGCCTGCGGATCCTTGGGGGTCACCAGCTTGGTCGGGTCGTGGAAGATGCGGTCGTGCAGGCGGGTCAGGGTGAACCGCACCGCCGCCGCCTCGCCCAGCCCCGGCAGGGCCAGCGCCTCGGCCCGCGTCAGGGGCCGCACCGTCTCATATGCGCGCCGGAAGGCCTCCGCCGCGCCCGCGATCGGCCGGCCCTCGCCATCGAACGCCCAGGCGCTGAGCGCGATGGCCAGATCATAGGCCAGGGGGCCGGTGCAGCCGAAATAGAAGTCGATCACCCCGGACACCGCACCGTCCTCGAACAGCACATTGTCCGGAAAATAGTCGGCGTGGATCGCGCCGGTGGGCAGATCGTCCGTAAACGGATCGCCGATCCGCGCCAGCGCCGCCTCGACCCCGATCAGGATGGACAGGTCCTCGCCCCGGGGCCTTCCTTGCAGCCCCTTGGCGCACCGATCCGCCAGGGCGCGCCAGGCGGCCCGGCCCACCGGATTGACCCGCCGCCCCTCAAAGCTCGCTCCAGCCAGATGCAGCCGGGCCAGCATCGCCCCGGCCGCCGCCTGATCCTCCGACGACGGCGTCCTCAGCCAGGCGCCGGGCAGCCATTCGACGATCGCCGCCGGCCGGCCGTTCAGCACCCCGATCCATTCGCCGTCGCGATCCCTCAGCGGCCGCGCCGCCGGGAATCCCGCCTGTCCCAGATGGTCGGTGAACCCCAGGCAGAACGGCAGGGACGCGGCATCCGTCCGCCCCTCGAACAGGGTCAGCACGAACCGCCCGGCTGAGGTCTCGAGACGGAAATTGGTGTTCTCCACCCCTTCCGCGATGGCGTGCAGCGACCGGAATTCGCCGACGGCCGGATAGGCCGCCACGAAGGCCCGCGCCTGATCGTCCGAGACCGGAGTGAAGACCGCCATGGCCTAGTGGTATCCCAGTTCGGCGTGTTTGGCGCGGATGATGTCGGCGACGTCGGCCAGCACGCTCTCCGTCGTCGGCCAGCGCCCGGCCCCGCGACCCTTGCAGAGCCACACCCTGCCGTCCTCGCCATGGACCCGCAGCGCGTTGCGCTCGCCGCGCAGGTCCTCGAACATCGGATCGGGCAGGTCGTTCAGCAGCTTGACCGAGGCCTCCAGCTTGCCGTCCGACAGGCGACAGGCACCGATCTGGCGAACCGGCCCGCCCTCGGCGCGCGGCTTGAACGCGGCCGACAGCACGTCGCAGGTGATCGATCCGTCCGCCGGCGTCTCGCCGAACGCCTCGAAGGCCAGAAGCCGAACCTTTGCCGCCGCATCGCGTCCCTCCAGGTCCGAGGACGGATCTTCCTCTGCAAAGCCCGCCACCCGGGCGTCGGCCAGGGCATCGGAGAAATCGGCCCCCGCCCCGATGCGATCCAGCATGAAGTTGACCGTGCCGTTGAGCACCGCCTCGAAGCCCGCCACCGGCCCGGCCGCCCGCGCCGCCCGCAGTGTCTCGATCATCGGCACCCCGCCACCGACCGCGGCCGAATAGGCCAGGCGCGCGCCGTGTTTCTCGGCCAGGGCCTGCAAGCCCGCCGGGTCGCGGCTGATCGCCTGTTTGTTGGCGCTGGCCACGTCGATGCCGCGTTCCAGAGCGGCGCGGATCAGGGCATGCCCCGCCTCACCCTCGGACAGGGCTTCGACCAGCAGGTCGGGCTTGAGGTCCAGCAGCCCTTGCGCATCCGCGGTGAACAGATCGGCCGGAGCAGCCACGTCCCTAAGCTTCTTCGGATCGCGCACCAGCACGCCGACGACCTGATAACGGGTGTCGGGCAGCAGACGCGCCAGCAGCCCGCCCCCGACCACGCCGCAACCGGCGATCGCGACCCGCACCGGGGCATCGGGGATCGAGCGCCCGGGCGGTGCCGAATGCTCGCCCACCACCGTCGAATCGGCCCGGCCCAGCGCCGCCACCTCGATCTCCACGCCGCGTTCCTGTCCCAGGTCGATCGCGTCATGCTGGACCAGGGCCCCGCCGTGACGCCGCGCATCGTCCCACGACGCCCGGCGATAGCGCAGCGGCTTGCCCGAGGCGCTTGCCGGATCACGGTCGTACAGACCGTCGACATCCTTGACCAACCGCACCCGATCTAGACCCAGCTCGGCTGCCAGGAACACCGCCGTCAGGTCCGATCCACCCCGCCCCAGCAAGGCCACCCGCCCGTCGGGCCGCAGGGCACCGAAGCCCGGCACCACCACCACCTGATGCTCGGCCAGCGCCTTGTGCAGCGCTTCGCCGCGCAGGCCACAGGGGTGGGCGTGCTCCAGCTCGCCCTCAGCCACGATGCCCAGTTCCTTGACCGACAGCGACACCGCATCCAGCCCGATCCGGTCGCAGGCGATGGCCGTCAGAGCCGCCGCCTTCTCTTCGCCCAGGGCGACATAGCCGGGCAGAAGGTCGTTCTCGTGATCCAGCCCCAGTTCGCGGGCGTCGGCCAGAAGCCGGTCGGTATGGCCGCCGAAGGCCGAGACCACCGCCACGACCTTCCGGCCGGCCCGCACGTGGCCATAGACCTCCGACGCCACGGCCGGCGCATCCGCTTGGGTCCGCAGGATCGAGGATCCGAACTTCAGCACCACAACTTCGGCGGCGTCGGATTTCGGTTTGTCCACGAGGGCGAATACCGATTTGAGGGCGGGAGCGAGGACGGAAGATGAGCTGGACATCGGATTCTCTGGAATTCTGGAAAGGGTGCGAAATGTGAAATCGGGCAAGAAAAAACCCGCTCCGGGGGTCCGGGCGGGTTCGGGTTGGGCTGGTCGGGGTCCGACGCGCGCTAACCTGTTCCCGCCCGCGAGGGGCCGGTGATGGTCATACCGCCGGTGGTGGTGAGCGCAGTCATGCCCATCCGCACGCCCATTCCGGCGGCGGTGCTAATCGAGATGGCGATGCGGCCAAGTCGCGACAACGGGGCGTATCCTTGCGAAAATCCTGAGCCTCAGGGTGTCGAGGTCGGACGACCCCGTCAAGCCCGGATTGGAAGTTTTTTGCGCAAACTGGCAATTCGGCGAGTATAGGGCCGCAAGCCTGCCCACCCGTTTGGGCGTGTCGCGATCTTTTTCTCCTTGACGGAATGCGGCTTTTTCATCATCTGTGGTCGCACTCATCAAGACCGACCGAGGGATAGGCCCTTTGACGTCGGGGCAACCATCGGGTTCCACCCGAACGGTGCCAACTCCTGCGAGGGTCCGGGAAACCGGGCTCGCGAGAGATGGGTGGAGCGTCGAAGAGGCGACACTCCACGATCTGTCATCGCATCCGGAGCCTTGCTGGGCGGGACGATGCGGAACGACGATGCCTTTCGACACTCAGACGACGATTGAAAACCTGCGCAGGCCCGTCGGCCGCGACGGCGCCGTCCTGCCGGTGCCGTCCATGCCTGTGTTCGCCCGCCGCTCGCGCCAGGGCAACGCCGCCGACGTGACCATCGAGATCCCCGCCGATTTCCGCCTCCAGTCCGGCGAGAAACTCGGCCAGACCTTCCTGACCGGTCGCCTGCATGGCCGTGAAGGCGCGCCCGTCGTCGTGGTGGCCGGCGGCATTTCCTCGGGCCGGTTCGTTCACAGGACCGAGACCAACGGCCTGGGCTGGTGGTCCGACGCCGTGTCCATGGGCGGACCGATCGACCTGCGGCGATGTCAGGTCCTGGCCTTCGACTACGCCCCGACCGGCAAGACCGGCGAAGAGGCCCTGACCATCACCACCCACGATCAGGCCCGCCTGCTGGCCCTGCTGCTGGATCGACTGGGCATCGAGCGGGTCGCCGCCTTCGTCGGCTGTTCCTACGGCGGCATGATCGGCCTCAGCTTCGCCGAACTGTTCCCGCGCTGGATCGAGCAGTTGATCGTCGTCTCGGCCGCCCACCGCGCCCACCCCCAGGCCACGGCCTGGCGTGGCATCCAGCGCCGCATCCTGAAGTTGGCGGTCGACGCCGGCCGGCCCGAGGACGGCGTCGCCCTGGCCCGCGAACTGGCCATGACCACCTATCGCACCGCCGAGGAATTCGGCGACCGCTTCGCCAGCGACGCGCCCACGTTTGCCGGTCAATCCTATCCCGTGTGCGAATACCTGACCGCGCGGGGCAAGGCCTATCGCACCCACACCACGCCGTCGCGCTGGCTCAGCCTGTCGGACTCGATCGATCGCCATTCGGTCCTGCCGGAATCGATCACCACCCCCACCACCCTGGTCGGCTTCACCTCCGACCGGCTGGTGCCGATCGACGACATGCGCGAGCTCGCCGCCCGCCTGCCCACCCTCTGGCGTCTGGTGGAGGCTCCGTCCCTCTATGGCCACGACGCCTTTCTGAAGGAGGACGCCCTCGTCGGCGACATCCTCCGTACCGCTCTCAAGGACATCGACCAGTGACCCGCCCAACGCGTACGACGAAAGACATCCGCACCCTCTGTGCCCGCTCGGGCGTGGATCAGGACCCGGCCCACGGCGCGGTCATGCCGCCCCTGTATCTGTCGTCGAACTATTCCTTCGCCGGCTTCGACCAGAAGCGGAAATACGACTACTCTCGCTCGGGCAATCCCACGCGTGATGTACTCGCCGACACCCTGGCCGAGCTGGAGGGCGGTGCCGGCTGCGTGGTGACCTCGACCGGCATGGCGGCGGTCGATCTGCCGCTGAACCTGCTGTCGCCCGGCGACCTGCTGATCGCGCCCCACGACTGCTACGGCGGCACCCACCGCCTGTTGTGCGCCCATGCGAAGAAGGGCCATTTCGAGGTTCTGTGGGTCGATCAGGGTGATCCCGTCGCGCTCGCCGCCGCCTTCGCGCTGAACCCCAAACTGGTGCTGGTCGAGACCCCGTCCAACCCCCTGCTGCGCGTCGTCGACGTCGCCGACATCTGCGTTCGCGCCCATGCGGTCGGGGCCAAGGTCATCGCCGACAACACCTTCCTGTCGCCCGCCCTGCAACGCCCGATCGAACTGGGTGCCGACATCGTCGTCCACTCGACCACCAAATACATCAACGGTCACTCGGACGTCGTCGGTGGTGCCGTGATCTGCGCCGATCCGGCCGATCACACCGAACTGGCCTGGTGGGCCAACTGCAAGGGTGTCACCGGGGGGGCCTTCGACGCCTATCTGACCATGCGCGGCATCCGCACCCTGTTCACCCGCATCGAGCGGCAACAGGAGACGGCCGGCCACGTCGCCGCCCTGCTGGAGGCCCATCCTGCGGTCAAGGCGGTCCACTATCCCGGCCTGAAGTCCCACCCCAACCACGCCCTGGCCGCGCGCCAGCAACAGGGTCCGGGCGCCATGCTGTCGTTTGAACTGCACGGCGGCGTCGAGGCCGTCCGCACCCTGGTCGAGGATCTGGAGACCTTCACCCTGGCGGAATCACTGGGCGGGGTCGAAAGCCTGATCGCTCATCCGGCCACCATGACCCACGCCGCCATGACGCCCGAGGCCCGCGAGGTCGCCGGCATCACCGACGGCCTGCTGCGCCTGTCGGTCGGGCTCGAGCACCAGGACGACCTGATCGCCGACCTGGTTCGCGCCCTGGACGCCGTCTCGGTGGAGCGGGCCGAGGCGGCCTGATCGATTACCGTCCGCCGGTCCGCAGGGATCGGCGGACGACCATCAGGGCCGCGACCACGCAGGCCCCGAACAGCCCGCCTTCCAGCCCCGCCGTGACGGACTGACTGATCAGGCCGAACCCGCTTTCGCCGAACAGCCCACCGAGGTGATCCAGCGTCAGGCGCGACTGCGAAAACCGTTCGGCCAGCAGTTGAAGACTCCCGCCCATCAGCCGCCCGCCGAGCAGGACAATGGTCACCCCGGCCGCGGCCGCCAGCAGGCCCGCAACGGCGATCCTGACCGGCCGTAAAAACTTCGCCGCCGCGCCGTTCGCCAGGCTCGCGCCCAGTCCGACGGCTCCGCCCAGAAGGGCCCCTTCCGGCGCGCCCGTGATCCCTCCCGGCGACTGGCCGAACAACAGGGTGAAGGCGTCCAGCCCGACCAGCTTGACCACCGCCCCGACCACCAGACCGCCCACGGCCCCGCCGACCACGCCCCAGATCCCCCGGCGGCCCGGCGCGAACTCGGCGGCGGCGATGCCAAAGCCGACGCCCGCCCCGCCCATCAGCCCGACCGCCATGGTCAGGACCGCGACGACCAGCAGGGCCGAGGCCCCCCCACCCTCGGACCCGCCCGCCACGCCGGCGAACCCATAGACCAGCCCGCCCATCAGCCCGGCCGCGCCCCCGCCCAGCATCCCGCCGCGCCCGAGGCGAAAGACGGTATCCCAGACCCCGCGCGACGTCGGCTCCGTTGCGTCCGCCACGGCGGTACCCGCCGCTGCAATGGCCTGCACCGAGGCCGCAGCCGCGCCGTCCTCCCGCATTACCAGCGCGATAAAGCGATAGCCGTGTTTGGGAGCCGTCTCGATGAAGCGGGGGTTGGACACGTCGTCGCCCAGCACCCGACGCAGGGACCGAATGCACTGGGTCAGGGCCTCGTCGGTGACCGGCACGCCGCGCCAGACCTCATCCATGAACCGCGCCTTGGTCACCAGCCGCCCCGGCTCCGAAACCAGAAGCACCAGGGCGTCGAAATAGCGGCCGCTCAGCTCGACCATCTCCCCGTCGCGGGTCAGGCGGCGATCCTGGGGCTCCAGCACGAAGCGATCGAATCGATAGGTGCCGTCAGCCACTATTCAGAACGCCCTCAGGGTTTGCTCATGATTTTCACCAGCCGGACGGCGACGGTGCGGACCTTACCCATGCCACGGATCGACGACCATGACGAATGCCTCCACGCCCGGCGCGCGCCGACGCGATCTGATCCTCAGGGTCATCGGCTGGTCCACGATCGCGGTCCTTCTGCTGGCCCCGGCGATCGCCATGCAGATGGGCGCGGAGGGCGTGGTCTGGACCGCCGGCGACTTCGTCTTCGCCGGGATCATTCTGGGCGGGGCCGGCATCGTCTGCGAGCTGATCGCCTGGCGTTCGGGCGACATGTTCTATCGCTCCGGTGCCGTGCTGGGCCTGTTTGCCTGCGTCGCCCTGGTCTGGGTTAACGGCGCAGTGGGCATCATCGGCAGCGAGGACGAGGCGGCCAACCTGCTCTACCTCGGCGTCATGGGCATTGCCCTGATCGGCGCGGTGATGGCCCGGTTCGAGGCCAGGGGCATGGTCCTGGCCATGATCGCCGCCGCCCTGGCCCAGGTCGCCGTCGCAGTCACGGCCCTGATCGCCGGCTGGGGTTCGACCAGCGAAATCTATCCGCGCGACATCGTCGGAGCGACCGGCATCTTCGCTCTGATCTGGCTTCTGTCGGCCGCCCTGTTCCGACAGGCGGCTCGCAAGACCGCCTAGCTCTTCAGCCGCCAGCCCGAGCGGAACACCAGCCAGCAGGCGCAGGCCATGACCACCGTCAGCACCGCGCTCGCCGCCATCCCGATCCAGACCGACCCCTCCGCCTGGCCGATGAAGCCCGAACGGAAGCCGTCGATCAGATAGAAGAAGGGGTTGAAATGGCTGATGGTGGCGAAGGGCTCGGGCAGGTTCTCGACCAGGTAAAATGCGCCCGACAGGAAGGTCATCGGCATGACCACGAAATTCTGCACCGCCGCCAGCTGGTCGAACTTCTCGGCCCAGAGTCCTGCGAACACGCCGACCATCCCCATCAGCAGAGACGCCACCAGGGCGAAATAGACGATCAGCGCCACGTTGGTGACGCCCAGCTTCGCGAACGGCATGACGCAGATGGCGGTGACCAGCCCGACCGCGATCCCCCGCGTCGCCGCCCCCAGCGAAAACCCGATGGTCAGCTCCAGCGGGCTCAACGGCGGGGTCAGGAAATCGGTCGCCGTGCCCATGATCTTGGCCTGGATCAGGCTGGAGCTGGAGTTGGCGAAGGCGTTGTTCAGGATCGCCATCATGATCAGGCCGGGGGCCACGAACTCGGCGAAGGGCGTACCGTGCAACGGCGGCCGCGACCCCTTCAGCGCCACCACGAAGACCAGCATATACAGCAGGGTCGTCACCACCGGCGCCGCCACCGTCTGGGCCCCCACCTTCCAGAACCGGCGCACCTCGCGCAGATACAGGGTCTGCACCCCGATCCAGTTTATCCCGTCATAGCGACGCGGCGTGGGCAGGCCGGAGGGGCGAGTCGAGGCGAGATCGGTCATGCCAGCGCAAATGCGGCCGGACGGGCCCGGATGCAAGGGCCGAACACCGTCGCAACGCTCACGCAGGATGTGGACATTTACCACTCTCTTCAACCCGACGTTGACGGCGCGGAACCATGATGGCGACCTTACCCGAGCCGTACGAGCCCTCCGATGCTGCTTTTGCGCCCGCTGATCCGCTACGCCGACTTCAGAGGACGAGCCAGCCGGGGCGAGTACTGGCTGTTCATGCTCACTCAGGGCCTGATCTACATCGGCTGTGTCGTGTTGGCCGTCACCTCCCTGGCCAACGGTCCGCGTGGCGTCCTCGGCCTGGCCGGGTGGCTGGGTTTCGCCCTGCTGCTGGTGCTGGCCTTCGCCTTGCCCAACTATGCGGTGCTGGCCCGGCGACTGCATGACAGCGGTCGGTCGGCCTTCTGGATGGCGCTGCTGCTGCCGACCTTCGCCACCAACCTGGCCACCTTCCGCGCGATGGGGTCCCTGGCGACACAACCGCAGCTCGCCGGCCTGAACACTCAGGACGCCATGGCCCAGGCCCTGGCCGGACCCTTCGCCAGCGTCGGCGCCATCGCCATCGTCGCCTCGATCTGCAGCATGGCCCTGTTTGTCCTGACACTGATGCCGGGGACTCAAGGTCCGAACCGCTTCGGCCCTGACCCCCGCGATCCCGATGCGAAGGCCCCGGTGCGGTCGGCCGGCATCGACGACGACCGTCTGGAGGAGCTGTTCGCCCAGGCCAGGCGCGAGTCGCGCGCCGGCGAGGCCCCCTACAAACCCGTCTTCGACTTCGGACCCGGCCCGATCGCCGAGACCCCCGCCCCACCCGCACGCACCGTCGACTGGGGCCAGCCGACCCCGCCCGCCTGGGACCCCGGCGTCGCGCCGAGCCGCCCCTTCGGCCGCCGGACCTAGAGACGCGCAGGCGTTGTCCGGACAGGATTTGCGACTGTCCGGACACGGCCTTGATTGCACGATGCGGCCCTGCGGCGATCCTGTCGGCCATGACCGATCATCCTCACATCGCCGCCCCGTCCCCGCAGCCCCAGCGCCTGCCGCAAGACGTGTGGCGCGAGGCGTTCGAACTCGTCCGCACGATCGGACTGGCCCTGCTGGCCGCCGTCGCCATCCAGACCGTGCTGTTCCAGCCCTTCACCATTCCCTCGTCCTCGATGGAGCCGGGGCTGGTCACCGGCGACTACATCGTGGTGCGAAAGTTCGCCTATGGCTGGAGCCGCGCGTCCCTGCCCTTTCACCCGCCGGTGGGGTCGGGGCGGCTATTCGGTCGCTCGCCCGAACGCGGCGACGTCGTGATCTTCCGCCTGCCGCGCGACCCGCAACAGACCTGGGTCAAGCGCGTCATCGGACTGCCCGGCGACCGGATTCAGGTTCTCGGCGGGACCGTCCTCGTCAACGGCCGCGCCTTGCCTCAACGCGACGAGGGCCTGACCCAGGATCACGACTCGCCCGGGCGCACAGTCCTCCAGGTTCGCGAGACCCAGCCGGACGGCCGGACCTGGGTCACCTATGACGGCGGCTCGGCCCAGCCCGGCGACGACACCGGCGAATACGTCGTTCCCGACGGCCATTACTTCATGATGGGCGACAACCGCGACAATTCGCTCGACAGCCGCTGGCCCCGCGAACTCGGCGTCGGCCTGCTGCCCGCCGAGAACATCGTCGGCAAGGCGGAACTGGTCGTGGCCTCCTGGAAACCAGGCGCGGCCTTGTGGAAGCCCTGGACCTGGCTGAACCTTCAGCCGGGGCGGTTCTTTCAGCGGATCGGTTAGCGGTCGGCGTACTCAGCCGGGCTCAGCACGCCGTCATCGTTCCGGTCCAGCTGGGCGAAACTCGGGTGTGCGGCCGTCTGCGCCAGCGACGGTGCCGCGACCGCCCCGATGGCCAAACCGACCACCGCCGCCGCCACCGCCTGCCAGCCCCTCACCCGCGTCCGGCGAACGGGCGACAGCTCACGCTCGATGAACCCGCGCACCGCATCCGACGCCGTCCGGCCGTCGCGCTGGCATCGGGCCATGAAAGCGGTCTTGGTTTCGAAGGGCAGGCGGACCTCGAGGGTCTCTGACTTCTTGGGCGGGCGGGCGGTCATGGCGGCGTCCTGATGATCGGCCTCGCCATCAAGCCGCGTCCGTCGCCGGATCGCCAGTGAAAAATCGGACAGGCGAGGGCCGCCTCAGCCGTACAGGTCGCCCAGGTAAACCCGCCGCACCTCGGGATCGTGGACGATCTCGTCCGCCGTGCCCTCAAACAACACCGCTCCGCCCGACATGATCGAGGCGCGGTCGATGATATCGAGCGTTTCGCGGACATTGTGGTCGGTTATCAGGACGCCGATCCCCTCATTGGCCAGATAGCGGATCACCTGGCGGATGTCGGCGATGGCCAGGGGGTCGATGCCGGCGAAGGGCTCGTCCAGCAGCATGAAGGACGGCCGGCCTGCCAGCGACCGCGCGATCTCGACCCGGCGCCGCTCGCCGCCCGACAGGCCGGACGCCGGCGCGTGACGCAGGTGGTCGATATGCAGTTCTTCCAGCAACCGGGTCGTCTCGGTATCGATCCCCTTGCCGGTCTCGCGCAGTTCGACCACCGCCTTGACGTTCTGCTCGACCGTCATGCCGCGGAAGATCGAGGCCTCCTGCGCCAGATAGCCCAGGCCCATGCGGGCACGCTGGTACATCGGCTGGGCCGTGATGTCCTCGCCGTCCAGCCAGATCGAGCCCGAGTCCGCGGGGATCAGGCCGGTGATCATGTAGAAGCAGGTCGTCTTGCCCGCCCCGTTCGGCCCCAGCAGCCCCGCGACCTCGCCCCGCTGCACCGTCAGCGACACGTCGCGCACCACCTGCCGCGCGCCGAACGCTCGCGCGATGTTGCGCACCTGCAGACCGCGCGGCACCACGGCCGGCGCCGCGACGGGGGCGACCGGCTCGTTGACGTTGAGGGCGGAGAGTTCCTTACGGGCCAAGGGCGCTACCGGACCGAAACGGCCTCAGTTCCCCTGCGGATAGAAGACGCCCTGGATGCGGCTGTTCGTGCCGCCGGCCATGTTCGCAGCGCCGGTGTCGATATTGTAGGTCAGCCGCCCGCCGGTCAGGACGTTCTTGCCCTGGGTCAGGATCACGTCGCCGGTCACCACGATGGTGGCGTTCGAGATCGTGTAGACCGCCCGGTCACCCCGGATCGTCTCATTGGGCGTGACGTAATAGACATTGCCTGACGCGGTGACCGAGCTGATGTCGCCGCCCGCGGCGCTGGCACCCTCGATGGCGTCGGCCCGCAGGCGGTTGCCGCCCTGGGTTACTTCCGCCCGCCCCCGCAACGAGAACGAGGTATTGGTGCGCTCGCCCGCGTCGGCACCGATCATGATGGGCTGGTCGCTGGTCTGCGGGCGCACCTGGCCGACCGCCGCGCCGCCGATCAGGGCGACCGCCGCCAGCGTCAGCACGCCTGCGATACCGGAAAGCTTCATCATCGTCTTATCCACCGGAGCGCGTCGTGTTGAACACGCCGCGAATCTTGTTGTCGCCAGAGCCGGCGAAGGTGATCCGCTCGCCCTGATCATAGATGGCATAGGACGAAGCCGAAATCGATCCAAGGGGCCCCTGTCCCTGGATACCCTTCGATCCCGTGATGATCCCCGTCGCCGTATCCACCACCGCCTCGGGCGTCGTCAGGGTAAAGCCCGTGCCGCCGTCGGAAATCTTCACGTTCGGACCGATGGTCACGGTCCGCTTCGCCTCGTCATAGATGCCGGCGTCGGCCGTCATCTCGGTGACCTTGCGGCCGCCCAGGTTCAGCCTCAGCGCCGGGCCGTTCAGGCGGAAATGGCCGGTCGCCGGATCACGCACAGCCCCTTGCGCCCCGATCATGAAGGACCGCCCCGCCGCGTCCTGGCCATGGAACATGGGGTTGTCGAGCCGGACCTCACGGCTCTGGGCGGCCTTGCGCTCGACGCCGGACATCACCGTGCGGAACACCGTCCAGGTCAGCGCTCCACCGGCCAGGACCACGATCAGGATCGGCAGCAACCGCCGATACAGCTGCACCCGTTTCGACCGCACACGCCATTTCGCCGCCGCCTCGGCCAGGCGCTGTTCGTCGGCGAGGCGCCTCGCTTCGGCGGGATCGATCCCGGACTGTGGAGGCGGCGTGTCGGTCATTACAGGTGTGCGAAGATGTCCATTTCTTCCCAGCCTTCAAGGTCCAGACGCGACCGGGTCGGCAGGAAGTCGAAACAGGCGCGGGCCAGTTCGGTCCGCCCTTCGCGCGCCAGCATCATGTCCAGCTTGGCCTTCACCGCATGCAGATACAGGACGTCCGACGCCGCATAGTCCAGCTGCGCCTGGGTCAGGACGTCCGCGCCCCAGTCCGACGACTGCTGCGCCTTGGACAGGTCCACCCCGGCCAGTTCGCGCGTCACGTCCTTCAGCCCGTGCCGATCGGTATAGGTCCGCGCCAGCTTGGACGCGATCTTGGTGCAATAGACCGGCCCGGTCTCGACCCCGAGATAGAGCTGCATCATGGCGATATCGAACCGCCCGAAATGGAAGATCTTCAGCACCGCCCGGTCGGCCATCAGCGCCTTCAGGTTGGGACAGTCATAGGTCGGGCGACGCATTCGCACAACATGGGCATCTCCGTCCCCGGCCGACAGCTGGACCACGCACAGCGGGTCGCGATGGTAGCGCAACCCCATGGTCTCGGAATCGACGGCGACCTCGGGTCCGAGGTCCAGGCCGTCGGGCAGGTCGCCTTCGTGGAAATATACGGTCATGGGCTGCTTCTAAACCAGCGGGGGGCGGGACGCGAGGGCGGCGCGCGTGAGGTGATTGGTGGCTGGCGGTTTGTGGTTGCAGATCAACGAGGATCGATACCCACGACGCAACAGTGCTGGGCCCGGCGGCCACTAGTCACCAACCACCAATCACTCATCCAAGCGCCAGAATCAAAAAGGGACGCTGCGTCGCCGCAACGTCCCTTTGAAATGGTGCCCAGGAAAGGACTCGAACCTTCACGACCTTTCGATCACTGGCACCTGAAGCCAGCGCGTCTACCAATTCCGCCACCTGGGCCCCGACTGAAGCGCCCGCAAAGGCGTTTCGACCGGAAGGCGCGGACCCTTAAGGGACCGATCGCGGTCGGTCAACAGGGGTTTTCATCGACCCGTCACAACAAGCGTCGCGCGCTCCGCGCTTTGACGCGTTGCGAGCCGCCCGGCCGTCGTCTATCTGCGGTCTCGATCTTCCAAGGAGCGCTTCATGTCCCTGCCCGGCCCCGGTCTGGTCACCGTTTTCGGCGGTTCCGGCTTCATCGGATCGCAGGTGGTCCGCGCCCTGGCCAAGGCCGGCTGGCGCGTGCGCGTCGCGGTCCGGAAGCCCGCCCTCGCCGGCGACCTGCGGGTCCTTGGAGACGTGGGCCAGGTCCAGCCCGTCCGTTGCGACGTGACCAAGCCCGCCGAGGTCGCCGCCGCCCTGAAGGGCGCCTCCGCCGCCGTCAACCTGATCGGCATCCTGTACGAGAGCGGCAAGCGCACCTTCGACCTGATGCACGTCGAGGCGTCCCGGACGATCGCCGAGGGCTGCGCTGCCCACGGCATTGCCAGACTGGTCCAGGTCTCGACCCTCGGCGCCGACGTGAATGCGCGCTCCGACTACGCCCGCACCAAGGGCGAGGCCGAGGCGGCGGTACGCGCCGCGGTTCCGTCGGCCGTCATCGTGCGCCCTTCGATCGTGTTCGGGGCAGGCGACAATTTCTTCAACCAGTTCGCGGCGATGGCGACCATGGCCCCCGCCCTGCCCCTGATCGGCGGCGGCCAGACGAAGTTCCAGCCCGTCTATGTCGCCGACGTCGCCGAGGCCGTCGCCCGCGCCGTGGGTCGCGAGGACGCGGCCGGTCGCACGTTCGAACTGGGCGGCCCGGCGGTGTGGAGCTTCAAGGATATCCTGCAGTACGTGCTGCGCGAGACCGGCCGCGAGCGCCTGCTCGCCCCCCTGCCCTTCTTCGTCGCGAAGACCATCGGCGGCCTCGCCCAGATGACCACCCTGTTGGGTATCGCCCCGGCCCTGACCCGGGACCAGGTCGTCATGCTGGAGTCCGACAACGTCGTCACGCCGGGTGCCGAAGGGCTGGCCGCCCTGGGCATCGAGCCGACCGGCGTCGAGGCCATCGTTCCTTCTTACCTCTGGCGTTACCGTAAGGGTGGTCAGTTCGCCGAAGGTCCGAAGGGCGAGACGCTGGTCGCGATCTAACGCACGCCCGGCGCGGCCTTCTGCAGCGCGGAACGGTTGAAGGAGGACTTGCGTCGTGAAAGTCCTGATCATCGGTGGCTATGGCGTCTTCGGGGGCCGGCTGGCGCGTCTGCTGCGTGACGAGCGACGGATACGCCTGATTATCGCCGGCCGCTCGCTGAGCAAGGCGCAGGCCTTCTGCCTCGCCAGCCTGCCGGGGGCGTCATGCGAGGCGGCGGTCTTCGATCGCGACGGCGACCTGGACGCGCAGCTTCGCGCGATCGCTCCGGACATCGTGGTCGATGCCAGCGGCCCCTTCCAGGCCTATGGTCCGGACGGCCATCGCGTGGTTCGGGCGGCGATCGAACTCGGCATCAACTACCTCGATCTGGCCGACGGCGCCGATTTCGTGGACGAGGTCAGCCGCTTCGATATGGAAGCCAGGGCCGCCGGCGTGTTCGTGCTGTCCGGTGTCAGCAGCTTTCCCGTTCTCACCGCCGCGGTGGTTCGCGCCCTGTCCCGCGACATGGACGCCATCACTTCGATCGAAGGCGGCATCGCGCCGTCCCCCTATGCCGGCGTCGGCGAGAACGTGATCCGCGCCATCGCCGCCTATTCGGGCAAGGCCGTGAAGCTGCGACGGGCCGGCCGGGACACGACCGGCTTCGCCATGGCCGAAAGCCGTCGATACGTCATCCGCCCGCCCGGCGAGGTGCCCCTGCCGAGCCTGCGCTTCTCCCTGGTCGACGTGCCCGATCTGCGCATTCTTCCTAAACTCTGGCCGGGTCTTCAGGACGTCTGGATGGGAGCCGGCCCGGTGCCCGAGATCCTGCATCGCGCGCTGAACGGGCTGGCCCTGCTGGTACGATGGGGTGTCGTGCCCAGCCTGCGTCCGCTCAGCGGCCTGTTTCACAAGGCGATCAACATCCTGCGCTGGGGCGACCACCGGGGCGGCATGTATGTGTCGGCGGAGGGACTGCGGGGGACGTCGCCCGTGACCCAGTCCTGGCACATGATCGCCGAGGGCGACGACGGGCCGCTGATCCCGTCCATGGCGGCCGAGGCCCTCATTCGACGCGCCCTCGCCGGACATCCGCCGGCCCCGGGCGCACGCGCGGCGACGAACGAACTGGAACTCGCCGACTACGAGCGCCTGTTCGCGGGCCGGGCCATCGTCACGGGCCGTCGAGAGGACCGACCGGGCGAAGCGGCCGAGACCCCGGGGGCCCAGCCGCTATATCGCCATGTCCTGGGCGAGGCCTATGACCGACTGCCCGCCACAGTGCGGGCGCTGCATGACGCTCCGGTCTCTGTCGAGGGCATGGCCACGGTCGAACGGGGATCAAACCCGCTGGGCGGCTTGGTCGCCGATCTGTTCGGCTTCCCCAAGGCGGGTCGCGTTCCCGTGCGGGTGGATTTCGAGCGCACGTCGGACGGTGGCGAGATCTGGCGGCGCACCTTCGACGGACGCGCGTTCGAAAGCCGTCAATGCGAAGGGCGAGGGCGCTGGGAGGGTTTGATCCGGGAATCCTTCGGCCCGGTTACGGTCGGGCTGGCGCTTCTGGTGCGGGATGGTCGACTGGAACTCGTCGTCCGCCGATGGAGCGTCCTGGGCGTGGTGATGCCCCGACGCTGGGGTCCGCTCGGCCCCGCCTATGAAACCGACGAGGACGGTGTGTTCGCGTTCACGGTGACCATGGCGCACCCATGGCTCGGCGTTCTGGTGTCCTATCGCGGTCGGCTCGTCGCGGCGACCGGCACGCGAACCCTTTAGGCCGCGATCATCCGCTCCACCTCATTCACCAGATCGCGCAGGTGAACCGGCTTGGACAGGACCTTAGCTTGCGGCGAGGCCTGGGCGGCGGACAGGGCGACGGCGGCGAAGCCGGTGATGAACATGATGCGCAGGCCCGGCATGCGGGCGGCGGCGACGCGCGCGACCTCGATCCCGTCGGCGCCCGGCATGACGATGTCGGTCAGCAGCAGGTCATAGGGACCGTGTTCCAGGGCGTCGATGGCGTCGTCGCCGTTCTCGCAGTCAACGACCTGATGGCCGGCGCGTTCCAGCGCCCGCGTCAGGAACCCGCGCAGCGAGGCGTCGTCTTCGGCCAGCAGAATTCGCGCCATTTCGTGCTTGTCCCCACGGACCTGACAGGGTCCCGATCCGCCACGCTAGGCGCGGAACGGTAAACCGGCGATGAAAAACACCGTTTGAGCGAGAGCGGGGCTGTGGAGGATGCGGGAAAACCGGCTATGCGTCGGCCATGACGCCGCCCGAGCGCCCCACCCTCCATCCTGCGTTTGAGATCGTGCCCGCGACGTCGCCGGGGCCGCTGGTCTTCGCCTCGCCCCATTCCGGCGTGATCCGGCCCGACGACCTTTGCGCGCGGCCCGACCTGCCCGAAACCAGTCTGCGCAGTGCCGAGGATATCGGCGTCGACGCCCTGATCGCCTGTGGGCCCGCGCACGGGGTACCCCTGATCCTGGGCCGCATCACCCGCGCCTATGTCGATCTGAACCGCGACCCTGACGAACTCGACCCCGGCCTGATCGACGGGCTGGCGGGCACCGACGCGCTGTCGGCCAAGACGGCGGCGGGGTTCGGCGTCATTCCCCGGCGCTCCGGCGACGGCCTGGACCTCTATGAACGCCGCCTGACGATGGCCGAGGCGACCGCCCGGCTGGCAAACGTGCATCGTCCCTATCACACCGCCCTGGCCGACCTGATGAAGGCAGCGAGATCGCGCCACGGCACCGCCATCCTGATCGACTGGCATTCCATGCCCTCGCGCGCGACCGGTGGCGGCACCCGCAGCCGGCCCGGCCTAGACGTGGTGCTGGGCGACCGGCACGGCTCGTCCTGCACGGCGCGGCTGACGCGGCGTCTGAGGGCCCTGTTCGAGGGGCTGGGCTGGCGGGTCGGGCTGAACCAGCCCTATGCGGGGGGCTGGTCCACCCAGAGCTGGGGCCGGCCCACCGAGGGGTTTCACGCCGTCCAGATCGAGCTGAACCGCGCCCTCTATCTGGATGAGGACCGTCTGGAACCCAGCGCCGATTTCGATCGCTGCCGTCGCACCATCGAACGGGTGATCGCATCGCTCACTGCGGGCGACCTGGCTTGGGTCGACGGCGCATAACAAGAACGCCGCCCTCGACAAGGGCGGCGCGGAAGTTTGGGGGGATATTCTGCGCTAGCGCGCAGGCCCACCATCGCGACTTCAGCGCGCGCGCCGCGTTGACCTGGATCAAGGGGTCGTCGTCGCGGCAAAAAAAAAGCCGCGCCCAGAAGGCGCGGCATGAAAAGTTTATAGGGAGGAAACGCCCAGGAAGGGCAAGACGCCGCGAGGCGTCGAAGATCAATCTAGGTTGCGATGCACAATGCGTCAAGCGTCATGTAATCACCGTTCATCACGGCTTGTTACGGGGATTACGGCACTGGAAGGGCGTTTCCGGGGCATCGTGGACACGATTTATGCTTTGATCGCGGATGACCCGATGCTGCAACTGCGAAATGGCCGCTTCACAGCGAGGAGTTCGCGTCCAGCAGCCGCCGCGCAGTACGAATGGCCCGCGCCGCCGGCGATCCGGACTGGCGCCAAACCAGCAGGGTAAAGGCCGAGAGCACGCCCGCCGCCAGCCAGATCGGCCCGAACAGCCAGGCCGCCGCCGCCAGGGCGAAATAATAGCCCCGCACCCCTTGGCTGAAGGCCGCCAGCGCCGGGTTCAGCACCTGGGCCGTCGCCTCGCCGAAGGCCGCATGGGCCTCTTCGCCGTTGATCTCGGGCGCGGCGCCGATCAGGGCCAGGGTGTAGTTCATCTGGCGGATCGACCAGATGAAATCCAGCAGCCCCCGCGACAGACAGGCCAGCACCAGCGCCAGCTTGGCCTCCAGCAAGGGGATCGGCACAGCCTCGGCACCGACCGAGGCGAAGCTCTTCAGCGCGCTCTCGCCGCCGAACAATATGCCGCCCACGGCCGCGATCAGCAGCAGGTTGGACGAGGCGAAGAAGGATCCCGAATTGATCGAATGGCCCAGCAACTGGCTGTCCAGCAACCGGATCTCGCGCCGGGTCATCGCCGTCATCCAGGCGTGCCGGACGGTCAGCATGTCCTCGTTCAGCGCACCCGACCGCCGGGCGATCAACTTCAGCATCGGATCATAGCCGAGCCAGCACATGAAAAAGAGCGCCAGCGCGGACCAGTCGAAGGGGGTCATGTCGAAGTCCGAAGGGGAGGGATAAGGGACGAGGGATTAGGGATGAGGGATGACGTGAGCGCAAGATGCTCGGTCGCAGCCAGTCCCTCTGCGTCATCCGCTACGCCATTCCCTCGTCCCTGATCCCTAGTCCCTCGCCCCTCGACGCTGTAAGCGTCGCCCCATGTCCGCCCCCGAAACCCCGGCCGAAATCTTCAAGCGCGCGCTGGCCCATGCGGCCCGCGCCCTGGCCGAGCAATCCGAGCTTGAGGTCGCCTTCGGATCGGACGGGCCGAAACTGGCGAACGGCGTCCTGACCCTGCCCCATCCGTCGCGCGATCCGTCTGGACCCGAGAGCGCCGCCCTGCGGGGACAGGCCGACCGGCTGGCCCTGCGCCTCGCCAATCACGACGCGGCCGTTCACGCCCGCCTGCGGCCCCTCGACAGCCGCGCTGGCGAAGTGTTCGAGGCGGTCGAACAGGCCCGCGTCGAGGCGGTCGGATCGACGTCGCTCGCGGGGGTGCGCGCCAATATGAATGCGGCCCTGCTGACCCGGCTGGACCGGATGGGGGCCCTGCGCGCCGAGGCCGACCGCGTGCCGGTTGCCGAGACCCTGGCCCTGCTGGTCCGCGAACGGTTGACCGGCCAGCGTCCCCCCGACGGCGCCGGCGCCCTGCTCGACAAGGTCCGGCCCGAGCTGGAGGCCAAGGCCGGCGAGCAGATCGATCGTCTGGTCGCCATCGCCGACGACCAGGCCGCCTTCGGCCAGGCGATGAAGGACGTCCTGCGCGCCCTGGACCTCGATCCGGGCGACGGGCGCGGAGACGAGGCCAATGACGAACAGGGCGAGGACGAACCCGATCCCGCCGATCCCGATACCTCCGACGATCAGGAGGAGGAGGACGAAGGCGGCGGCGAGGGCGGCCAGTCGATGGAGGGTTCCTCCGACGATCAGACCGCCGAGGAGGAACGCGACAGTCGCCCCGACGGTGCCCCCGCCGAAATGGACGGCGATCAGACCGACGACGGGCCGGAGATGTCCGAAGGCGACCTGCCCAACCGGCAACAGACCGCCGACGACGGCAAGGCCATCGACGCCTACCGCGTCTTCACCCATCAGTTTGACGAGACCATCGACGCGTCGGACCTGTGCGACCCGAACGAGCTCGAACGGCTGCGGTCCCTGCTGGACCAGCAACTGACGGCCCTGTCCTCGATCGTGTCGCGCCTGGCCAACAAACTGCAGCGCCGCCTGATGGCCCAGCAGAACCGCACCTGGACCTTCGATCTCGAGGAGGGGATGCTGGACACCGCCCGCCTGACCCGGATCATCACCGACCCGACCGCCCCCCTGTCCTTCAAGGCCGAGAGCGAGAGCCCGTTCCGCGACACGGTCGTGACCCTGCTGCTCGACAACTCGGGCTCCATGCGTGGGCGGCCGATTATGGTCGCGGCCGTCTGCGCCGACATCCTGGCGCGGACGCTCGAACGTTGCGGCGTCAAGGTCGAGATCCTGGGCTTCACCACCCGCGCCTGGAAGGGCGGCCAGTCGCGCGAGGCCTGGATCACGGCGGGCAAGCCCGCCATGCCCGGCCGCCTGAACGACCTGCGCCACATCATCTACAAGTCCGCGGATGCGCCGTGGCGTCGGGCCAAGAAGAACCTCGGTCTGATGATGCGCGAGGGCTTGCTGAAAGAGAACATCGACGGCGAGGCCCTGACCTGGGCCCATGATCGTCTGGTGGCCCGCACCGAGGCACGGCGCATCCTGATGGTCATCTCCGACGGCTCGCCGGTCGACGATTCGACCCAGTCGGCCAATGCGGCCCTCTATCTGGACAAGCATCTGCGTCAGGTGATCGAGCGGATCGAGACCCAGTCGCCGGTCGAACTGCTCGCCATCGGCATCGGCCACGATGTCACCCGCTGGTACCGCCGCGCCGTCACCATCGTCGATGTCGAGCAACTGGCCGGGGTCATGGTCGAGAAGCTGGCCGAACTGTTCGAGGTCGAGCCCAAGGCCGTGACCCGCAAGGGCCGAGGGGCTGCCCGCGCGCCCGGTCAGACGCCGCAGCGCCGCGCCGCGTGACGACGGACAGTTTGAAGATGGGGTTCCGCAGCCTCGCCGCAGCCGGTCTGATCACCTTGGCCGCCTGTGCCGGGGTGGCCACCACCGTGCCGCGCGATCCGGGCGAGCACGGACATCCGATCCGGATGGAGGCCCGCCGCGTGCCGCTGGGCATCGGCGGGGCGGACCTCGCCCCCGGCGTGACCTGGGCCGGTGGCCTGTCCCTGCATGGCGTCAACCTTCACGGCCTGTCCGACCTCAAGCTGGACGGCGATCAGGCCTGGAGCGTCAGCGATTTCGGCAGCCTGGTCCGGTTCACCATCCGGCTCGACCGTGCGGGTCGTCTGGTCGGCGCGGGCGGGGCGACCACCCGTCGCCTGACCGGCCCGGACGGCACCCCGCTCCAGCCCAAGGCCGCCGCCGACGCGGAAGGCATCGTGCTTTTACCCTCCGGCGTCGCGATCAGCTTCGAGCGCGACCACCGCATCTGGTCCTACGGCCCGCGCGGGACCTCCCTGCCCGTTCCGCTGCGCCGCCCCGACGCCGCCTTCGGGGACAATGAGGGGATGGAAGGTCTGGCGGCCGCGCCCGGCGGCTGGCTGGCCATGGGTGAGGGCGGCGGGGCCTGGACCTGCGAGCCGACCGCCTGCACCGCCCTGCCCCACGCGCCCACCGCCTTCATCGACGGCTACAAGGTCACCGGTGCGGACGTCGATCCGAACGGCGGCTGGTTCGTGATCGAGCGCCTGTACACCCCGCCGCTGGACATGCGCGCCCGCGTCCGCCGCATGGCTCCGGACGGAACCCTGGGCCCCGTGCTGATCGCCCTGCGGCCTCCTGCCTCGGTCGACAATATGGAGGGGATCGCCGCCGTGCGGACCGCACGGGGAACGCGCCTCTATCTGCTCAGCGACGACAACGCCAACCCGCTGGAAAAGACCCTGCTGCTGGCCTTCGACATCGCCGACTGAGGATCAGCCCGCCGGCGGCGTCCGCGCGCCCTGCATCCGGCGCAGCATCTCGGCCGCCTCCCGCCGCTCGGCATCGGTCTGGACGGCGTTGCGGCAGCTGCGTACCGGGAAACGGGTCCCCGTTACCTGGATGTTCCGACATATCTGCCGCTGGCGGACCGGTTCCTCGGGCGGGGTCGCATCGACAGGAACCGGCGCGACCTGGACCGGCACCTCGGCGGGGACGGTCGTTTCGCGCGCGTCCGCCGATCCGGCGGGCGGGGTCTGCTGGCCGGACAGGCCGACGATGAGGGCAAGGGCGGTCAGAAGCACGCAACGACTCCGGCACAGACAGGATCAGGGGACAGGCATCCCCGCCACACCGCAGGCTGCAGGCGTGGCGGGGCTGAACGGATCAGTCCTCGGGATATATGGTCACCGTCCGGCAGCGCCGAACGGGGAACCGCGACCCGGAAACCTCGACATAGCGGCAGACCTGGCGCGTCGGCAGCGGAGCCTCCTCGACGAACTCGGGCTCGGCCACGGGATCTTCGACGACGACGGGTGCAGGCGCTGGGGCAGGCTGGGACACCGGGGCCGGGGCTGAGACCGGCTGCACGTCCGGCCCCTTGGCCTGAAGCGTCGCGACCAGGGCGATAAGGGCAAACATCATCGGAGATCACTCCAGCGAAGGTTGGAAAGACCTCATGATGCCTCAGACGTTCGCAACTGCAACAAAAATATTGCGGGCGCTCAGTGAACGATGGTTACACGCGTTCGCTGATCCGGATCGCCGCCCGGCACCCCGTGCGGATCACGGCGCTGAGCAGCCGGTATCCCGGTGCCTCGCGCGCGCCCTGTTCGACGGCATGGTCATGATGTTCGACCTCCTCGTCTCGAAAGGCGGTCAGTTCGGCGGCCAGCGCCGGGTCGCGACCTTCGACCTCGGCGATCTGGTCGGCATAGTGTTCGGCGATGACGCTTTCGACCGCCTCGGTGCAGGCGTGAGCCGCCTTTTCGCCCATCAGGGCCGTCCCGACGCCCAGAGCCTGGGCCGCCAGCCGCCAGGCCGGCAACAGCGCCGTCGGCCGCACCCGTTCGTCGTTCAACAGGGTCTCGAACCGCGCCAGATGCACCGCCTCCTGGCCCTGCATCCGCTCCATGTCGGTCGCCAGCTCGGTCCGACCGCCCGCGCGGAAAACCGCCGCCTGGGCGCGATAGATTTGCACCGCGCCATATTCCCCGGCGTGATCGACCCTCAGGATCTCGGCCGTCCGCGCGCGCATCGATCCTCGCCCGGGCCGGGGCAAAGGAATACGGCGGGCATCGGTCTCAGGGCTTGGGGGCACGCGCATCCTTGGGACGTTTGGCGGCCAGCAGGCTGAAGATGGCCAGGCCGGACGAAATCAGGAAATTCCAGCTTGCCATGCTCAACCCCAGGAAGCGCCACGTCACGGCGTCGCACATGACCACGCGCGGGGTCTCACCGCCGCCGAACGCCAGGGCGGTCAGCCCCTCCAGATCGACGTCCTTGGCCGCCATGCAGGTCGCCGGCAGGCTCCACCACTTCATCTCGCCGCCGGAATGGAAGCCGGCGGTGATCGCCCCCGTCGCGAACACGGCGAACAACAGGAAGGCCGCGATCCGGGGCGTCCCGCGCGACGCCCGGGTGATGACGGCCCACAGGGTGGCGATCAGCGAAATCGTCACAGCGCCCCAGAAGACCTCGCGCTGCTTGAGGCACAGGTTGCACGGCGACAGGCCCAGGAACCGCTCCGACGCATGAGCGGCCCCCAGCATGGCCAGCGAAATGGCCAGGGCAAAGGCGGTCCACCACCGCGTCAGAAGTCGATAGATCCCGATCATCACCGACAGTCCTACTGTACGCCGCCGCATCCGCCAATGCGCGGCGCGGGCCTCAATGCGGGATAAGCTTGACCGCTGCGAAGGCGGCAACCAGCACCGCGATCCCGATGACGGTGAACAGGGCCAGCCGCTTCTCGACCATCTCGAGCATGACGGGCCCCCAGGTCTTGAGCACGAAAGCCACCAGGAAGAACCGCGCGCCCCGCGTGATGACGCACAGGGCGATGAACAGCGGCAGGCTGAAGCTGAAGATGCCGGCGGCGATGGTGATCAGCTTGAACGGTATGGGGGTCAGCCCCTTGATCAGGATCACCCAGGCGCCGTGTTGCTGGAACAGGGCCTTGGACGCCTCGAAGGTGTCGGCCTTGCCCATGACGGTTAGCAGCCACATCCCGACCGGCTCGAGGAAGAACCCGATCGCATAGCCCAGCAGCCCCCC
The DNA here is from genome assembly GCF_027912515.1 of Brevundimonas sp. NIBR10. Lineage (NCBI taxonomy): Bacteria > Pseudomonadati > Pseudomonadota > Alphaproteobacteria > Caulobacterales > Caulobacteraceae > Brevundimonas > Brevundimonas sp. NIBR10. Next base: position 1,405,527 of record NZ_CP115464.1, on the reverse strand, counting down.
CAGGACCGACGCCGCCGTACAGACCGCCGCATACCGATAGGCCCGGTCCGGCCGCGACAGCACCATGGGAGCCAGCATCACGTCCGGCGGGATGGGGAAGAACGAGCTCTCGGCGAACGAGACGACGGCCAGCGCCTTTTCCGCATAGGGCTTGCGCGCCTGCTCGAAGACCCAGTCGTACAGTTTGCGCAGCATCGGCCATTCCCTGATCGAACCCTGCCCTACCTTCCCAGCCCTTAACGGTCCATTCGCCGCCGCGTCGCAGTCAGCCCAGCTTGGCGTCTCCCCTTCGAACCCTTAGGTTCCCCCCAACCGCAGGCGACCCGCCCGCACCCCCCCTTCGTGGAAAGCGCCCCCAATGACGCCAGACGCCACTATTGCCGCCGCCGAGAACCCCCTCGGCGTGGACGGTTTCGAATTCGTCGAGTTCACCGGCCCCGACCCGCAAGCCATGATCGCCCGGCTCGAAACCATGGGCTTCGTCCAGACCCATGTGAATCCGACGACCAATGTCGTTCGCCTGAAACAGGGCGACATCTCTTTCCTGGTCCACCGCACCCCGACCGGTCACGCCGGCGAGTTCGCGAAAGATCACGGTCCCTCGGCCAACGGCATGGCCTTCCGCGTCGCCGACGCCAAGGCCGCCTATGACAGCGCCGTCGCGCGCGGCGCCCATCCGGCCGACGGTCACGGCGGCGGCGCGCTCGGTGAGGGCGCCTATGTCCTGCGCGGCATCGGCGGCAGCTTGCTCTATCTGATCGACGCCTATGGCGAGACCGGGTCGCTGTACGACGGCTGGGACGAGATCGAGGGCTGGGAGGAGGACGAGCGCCGGAACAACGTCGGCCTGCACCTGCTCGACCACCTGACCCACAACGTCAGACGCGGCCAGATGCGCACCTGGTCCGGCTTCTACGGCGACGTCTTCGCCTTCGAGGAGCAGAAATATTTCGACATCAAGGGCAAGGCGACGGGCCTGTTCTCCCAGGCCATGATCGCGCCGGACCGCGCCATCCGCATCCCGCTGAACGAAAGCCAGGACGACACCTCCCAGATCGAGGAGTTCCTGAAACGCTACAACGGCGAGGGCATCCAGCACATCGCCCTGGCCACCGACGACATCTTCGAGACCGTCGAAAAGATGCGTGCGCGCGGCGTCGAGTTCCAGGACACCATCGAGACCTATTTCGAGTTGATCGACAAACGCCTGCCCAACCACGGCCATGACCTGGAGCGGATGCGCAAGAACCGCATCCTGATCGACGGGTCCGACGAAGAGGGCCTGCTGCTGCAGATCTTCACCACCGACACCTTCGGCCCGATCTTCTTCGAGATCATTCAGCGCAAGGGCAACGAAGGCTTTGGCAACGGCAATTTCCAGGCCCTGTTCGACTCAATTGAGCTCGATCAAATCCGTCGCGGCGTGATTGTGGTTGACGCCTGACCATGAAGCTCAAGCCGCCGTCCTGGCTGCCCTACCTCGGCCCGGTCCTCGCCGCCGTGGCCGGGGCCCTGGCCGGGCGGGTGTGGCTGGACGGAAGCTTCTGGACGGTGCTGATCGCCGGCATCGTCTGCGGCTTCCTGCCGATCGTCATCTACCGCGTCTGGAAATGGTCGCATCACCGGCGACCGCCGCAGTAGGCCTTTACGGCATGAACTGGATGGTGCGCGCGAACTGGACCTCGCGCGGGCCGGGAGCCACCTCGGCGTCCCGCATCAGGGCCAGCGCCGCCTCGCCGAAGCCCAGCCCCGGATGGGTCTCGCCCAGTACCCGGCATCCGGTCACACGGCCCGTGGCTCGCGCCGTGCATTCCAGCGTCACCGCCACGGCCGTCAGGGTCGGGCCGGTCTCGGCATCCTGCGTCCGCTCGACCGTGGCTTGCGGCGTCTTGAACGACACGTCCTTCTTGGGCGTGGGATCGATGAGCAGAGCGGCGGCGAGAACGAATGCGATCATGACGGAAACCCCTTCGATTTCTTAATGATCGACGCACAACTCCGTTCCCCGGCCCGGAAACTTCAAACGAAAACGGCGGCCCCCGTCCGGGAGCCGCCGCCTGATCGAAAACGGAGAAGCGGACTACTCCTCGTCTTCCTCGTCTTCGTCTTCCTCTTCCTCTTCCTCTTCCTCGTCTTCGTCCTCTTCCTCGTCGTCGTATTCCTCGTCCTCGTCCTCGTCGTCTTCTTCGTCTTCGTCTTCGTCTTCTTCTTCGTCTTCTTCGTCTTCCTCGTCCTCGTCCTCGTCTTCTTCCTCGTCCTCATCCTCGTCTTCTTCGTCCTCGTCTTCTTCCTCGTCCTCGTCGTCGTCCTCGATGGTCAGGTCATCGGCGGCGCACAGGTCGACGTTGAAGACCTCCTCGGTGTCGCCATCGTCATAGACGGCCTTGAGGTCGTACTCGCACTCGTCGAGCTCATCGATCGTCACATTGAGCGTGTCGCCCGGCTCGATGTTCGCCGGCAGGACGTCTTCGCCCCAGCTCGGGTCCGACGATCCGCTGAGGCGCAGATCGACCATCGTCGTATCGCCGTCATTCGTCAGCGAAAACGCGACGTCCTGAGCGATCGAACTGGTGCCGAACGCCAGCGCGATCACGGACACCGCCGCGAACAATCTTGTCTTCTTCATTGTGGGTTCCACCCTTGTTGACCGTATTGACGACCGCGATCCCCCTCGATGCGGACGGCGGGACCTGATCAAACGCGGGTCATCGAGTCAACGGCTAAGCTTGATGCAACCCCGGGGGCTGCATCGTCGCAGGACTTGTTTCGCCGTTTGAACTGGAAGCGGTCAGCGGCCGCGACAGACGGCATGGAGCACCGACCGCGCGCCCGCCACCACGCCCGTCCTTCCTCGGCCTGACCGTCAGATCGTGCCGCGCAGAACCATATCCAGACCCACCATAGCGGCGGCGATCACGCTCGACACGACATAGGCCAGGGCGTTCACCTTCCACGACAGCCTCAGCGTACGGCTGGCGATCACGGTCGGCACGAGCAGCACCAGGATCACCAGCGCCGGCAGGGTCCACGTCCCCCACCCCATCATGTCGCTGATCCTTGCCTCGTCGTTCAGGTTGAACAGGCTGACCCCCGCCGCCACCACCCGCATGAAGAGGGCGAAGTACAGCACCGCATAGGCTGTCAGGCTGTGCCGCCGCAGCACCACGACGAAGGCGGCCAGGGCGATCAGCACCGTCACCGCCGGTCCGGCCGCCGACATCAGGATATGATGGGTCTCGGTCATCGGCGCGCCGGGCACCACGCTGTTCACGCCATAGGACACCGGATAGCCGAGCGCCGCTCCGACCAGCCAGTGGGCCGCCTCATGCACCAGATAGGTCGCCACCGCGACGAGGGCTAAGACGCCGTAGAACGAAGGTTGGACCCGCCGATGGTTCACTGAAAAACTCCCTTGTAATCAACAGGGTCTGGCGTTCGCGCTTCCGGATGTCGAGTTACGGTTTGCTCACCTTTCACCGTCGGCACGGTCGCCGGCACGGACTGCGCACGACTTTTTTCGCCTTTCGACCCGTCGCTCTTTCCGGCCGTGTTAGACTGGGTCGCGCATCAACCTGGACGCCGTCGTCATGCCCCTCTCCCCCCAGTCCCGACTGGCGACCACTCCCGGATTTCAGACCTTTCAGACCCTGTTCCTGTCTCGCGTCGCCGCCCTGGCCCTCGCGGCAACCCTGACGATCGGCCCGACCCACGCCCTGGCCCAGACCCGGACTGTGCCCCAGCCGCCCGCATCGGAGGTCCCCCGCTGGTCCTTCGCCATCCACGGCGGGGCCGGCGTGATCGAGCGCGCCAGCCTCAGCCCCGAACAGGACGCCGCTTATCGCGCATCCCTGATCCGCGCGCTGGAGGCCGGCGGTGCGGTGCTGGAGCGCGGCGGCACGGCGCTCGACGCCATCCAGGCGGCGATCGAGCTCATGGAGGACGATCCCCTGTTCAACGCCGGACGGGGTGCGGTCTTCACCGCAGCGGGCAGGAACGAGCTCGACGCGGCCGTCATGAACGGTGCGGACCTGACCGCCGGTGCCGTCGCCGGCCTGACCACCACCCGCCACCCGATCGCGGCGGCGCGCGCGGTGATGGAACACAGCCCCCACGTCATGCTGATCGGCCCCGGCGCCGACAGTTTCGCGGCGTCGCAGAACCTGGAACAGGTCGACCCCGCCTTCTTCTTCTCCGAGCGGCGCTGGCAGGGTCTGGTCAAGGCCCTGACCGAGGCCGGCCAGCCCATTCCCGACCGCCCCGCCGGAGCCCCTCCTGCCCCTGTCGGCGGTATGGCCGACAACGACGCCTCGGCCCCGCCGCTCAATGAGCGCAAGTTCGGCACGGTCGGCGCAGTGGCGCTCGACACCCACGGCAACCTCGCGGCCGGCACCTCCACCGGCGGCACGACCGGCAAGCGCTGGGGCCGCGTCGGCGACGTCCCCGTCATCGGTGCCGGCACCTACGCCTCCAACGGCGACGGCTGCGCGGTCTCGGCGACGGGCGACGGCGAGTATTTCATCCGGGCGACGGTGGCGCGGGATATCTGTGCGCGGATTGCGCTGGCCCGAGACGAGCGGGCGCGAATTGAAGCGGCGGGAGACGGTTGCGAAGACGTCGCCGTTGGCGACATTTGCCTTGGTTGGCATTTTCCCCGGTCCGGCCAGATGGCCGCGCAGGCCGAAATCGATGATGCCGACGCGCTGGGCGGGAAAGGCGGCGTCATCGTTATGCAATCCGATGGGACGATCTCGTTCGCGATGAGCACGTCCGGAATGTACCGCGGCCTCGTCACATCCGATGAGCCTCGGCCAGAGGTCGCCATCTACGCCGACGAGACGCCGCAATGACCAAACCCCTCCCCACCCCCGACGAACTCGCCGACATGGCCGAGGAGGAACTGGCCGCGGCCTGTTCCCTGCTGTGGCCCGAGATCGTGCGGATCACCCCCTGGGGCGACAGTTTCGAGGGCTTCGCCCCGTCCGGCCGCACCGTCGAGGTCGAGCGCCGCTATTTGTGGGCCCATGAACCCGCAGGCGCCGTCGTCGTCGAAGTCGAGGTCCGCGACGCCTCCAACCGCACCGGCGCCGAAGCCCGTGCCGTCCTCGCCCCGCCGGCGTAACGGTCTCGGCCGATCAAGCGGGGCCTACCCTTCTTCCCCCGTACTTCACGGGGGAAAGCGGTCCGTCGTCGAGCGAAGCGAGACCAGGACCGATGGGGGAAGTCTTCTTTCTTCGCCCCCTTCACATGCCCCCCATCGTCGCTGCCTTCGCTGCGCTCAGGGACGCGACCGTCGTCGGCTCGCATGCGAGCCTTCCTCCACCCCCGCTGCGCGGGAGAAGAAGGAATCTCGGCTTGCCCGACGCCTCGAAGTTGCGAACTTCGAGCCTCCAATCCCTTGGCCCGCAACGGATTGCAGATTTCTGACCCTCCTCGAACGCGCCTAGGTACCGGCCGCGGCTATACTGCCCTTCGTCCCGTCGCGGGGAAGGGCGCAAGGCCTTGCGATCTTGTTGCGGCGGGGGTGTGTGGAGCGGGGCGGTCGAGGCCTCGTCTCCGGTCAGCCTTGGCGAGCTCCGAAGCCGGCGTCCCTCGGGAGGCTGGGCGCGGCACCCGGGGGATCGGGGGCGGTGTCGCCGGCCGTGCAAAGGGTCCGGCGCAGAGAGTCGGATCGTTCAGGGGATGACGTCGCAAGGGCGTCACCTTCCCGCCGGGGGCGCGGTAGCGGCAAGGGGTTAACACCCCCGCTGGTTCGAGCGATCGAGCCGTACAGCTCCTGCGAAAACCACGCACGCGGAGCGTTCGTCTTTCGCCGAAACGGTAATCACTACCCCTATTCCGGGCGAAGGCCCGGACGCTCCGCCGGCCTTTTCCACCTCCCGACGCTGCGCGGCGGGAGTCTGCCGAATCACGTCCTCTCCGGACGACGTGGCGAAGCCAAGGTCGATTCGGGAAGTGGCGGACGAACGCATCCTCGCGCCCCCGGCGTAAAAGCTTTCACCGAACCGCGTTAACCTTTTCATTGCCAAGCGCAGCCGTGGCGCCATGATGGCCCGGCCTGCGTGAGGGGATCGCCAGAGTGTCATTGCCCAGTCCGAGCGAGTTCCAGTCCGTCGACGGCTTCTATGAGCCCCAGGACGGCGGCGTCCTGTTCACCCTGTCGCCCCTGCTGCTGCTGGCCGTGGCCCTGCTGTTGGTCCTCGCCGGCCTGTTCGGCTGGTGGATCGGACGGCGCAAGAGCGACGGCGACGACCCCAGCCAGGCCATCTATGACGCGGTGAAGAAAGCCGTCACCGCTGCCGCCGGCGCACCGCGCGACTCGGTCATGATCACCGCCCGTCACCTGAACACCGTGCTCGAAGATCGGCTGGGGGCCGTCCTGCGCATCGGTCACGGTCTGGGTGGCCCGCACGAGGCCCTGACCCAGGCGCTCGACGGCCATGGCCCTGCCGACCACGAACCCGACAAGGACCACCCCGCCGACCCCCACACCGGCGTCAACAAGGTCACCATCAACGCCCGCAGCGTCGTCCTGAACACCCACGCCGCCCCCGCCGAAGGCGCTGCCCCCGATCCCCATGCGGACGCTCATCCGGCTCAGGGGCACGGCACGGGACACGGGGGCGGCCATGGCCACGCCCACACCAAACCCCTGGACGCCAAGGCCCAGCTGGCCGCCGTCCGCACCGCCGTCCACGACCTGTCCGACTACTGGAGCGACAAGCCCGCCCGCCTCAAGGATCTGCGCGAGGCCAGGAAACAGCTGACCACCGCCCCGCCGCCGTCGTCGTCGTCTGGCGAGCGGGTCTGGGAGCGGCCCCGGCCCGGCAAATGATCGTCGATCACCCGAACGGACCGGTTCCCCCGCCCCGAAAACGGGTCTAGCCTTCCGCCCATGAAACTCGCCTCGCTCAAGCACGGCCGTGACGGTCGCCTCGTCGTCGTCTCCAATGACCTGCACTGGTTCACCGACGCCTTCCTGATCGCGCCCAGTCTCCAGGCCGCGCTCGACGACTGGGAGCGGTGCGAGCCCCATCTGCGGGCCCTGGCCGAGAGCCTGGAGCACGGAGCCGTTCCGCGCGGCCGGTTCCACGAACACGACGCCGCCTCCCCCCTGCCCCGCGCCTATCAGTGGGCGGACGGTTCGGCCTATGTGAACCACGTGGAACTGGTGCGGAAAGCCCGCGGTGCCGAGATGCCCGACAGCTTCTGGACCGATCCCCTGATGTATCAGGGCGGCTCCGACGCCTTCCTCAGCCCCCGCGATCCCATCCCGCTCGCCGACGAAAGCTGGGGCTGCGACCTGGAGGCCGAGGTCGTCGTCGTCACCGGCGACGTGCCCCAAGGCGTCTCGGCGACCGAGGCGCTCGACCACATCCGTCTGGTCGGCCTGGTCAACGACGTCAGCTTGCGCAACCTGATCCCCGCCGAACTGGCCAAGGGCTTCGGCTTCGTCCAGTCCAAGCCCGCCTCCGCCCTGTCTCCCGTCTTCGTCACGCCCGACGCGCTCGGCGACCGCTGGAAGGACGGCAAGCTGCACGGCGAACTGACCGTCCAGCTGAACGGCCAGGACTTCGGCAAGGCCGACGCCGGCGTCGACATGACCTTCGACTTCGGCACCCTGATCGCCCACCTGGCCAAAACGCGCAGCCTGACCGCAGGCACCGTCATCGGCTCCGGCACCGTGTCGAACAAGGGCACCGACGGTGGCCCCGGCCGGCCGGTGTCCGCCGGCGGCCTCGGCTATTCCTGCATCGCCGAGGTCCGCACGGTCGAGACCATCCAGACCGGTGCGCCGAGCACCCCCTTCCTCAAACACGGCGACACCGTCCGCATCGAGATGCTGGACGACAAACACCACTCGATCTTCGGCGCCATCGAACAGACGGTCAGTTCGGCCTGATCACCTGCGCCGAAAACCGCTCCATCTCCTCGGCCTGAGGCGACATCTGAAGCAGGACCAGGTCGAGCCCCGCCGCCTCGAATTCGTCCATCCGCTCACGGACGGTCTCGGGCGTGCCGACGAAGCCGGGGCGAAGGCCTCGGTTCGACACCGAGTATTCGCGAATCTTCAGCTCCCGCTCCAGCTGGGTTCCCGACAGCCACTGGTCGAAGTTCGCGAACCCCGCCGGCGGCGACCCATTGGCCAGGCCAGGGATGGTCGTGATCCGTGCCAGTTCCGCCTCGGCCTCGGCCCGCGAGTCCCGAACGATCGAGTATCCCGCCATGCCGTATTGCATCGGCGGCAGGCCGAACGCCTCGCGCCGCCGCCTCATGTTGGCGATCTTGTCGGCGATCACGGCCGGTTCGTCGCCGTGCATGACATAGGCGTCGCAGTATCGGGCGATCAGCGTCTTGGCCGCCTCCGACTCGCCGCCGGCATAGATGACCGGACGCGGCCGCTCCGGCGTCGACACCGGCTTGGGCTCCACGATCGCGTCCTTCAACGTGTAGAAATCGCCCGCGAAATCCGTGGACGGATCGGTCCACAACCGGTCCAGCACCTGGAGCCACTCGGTCGTCCGGGCATAGCGGTCGTCGTGCTGATCGAACTGCAGGCCATAGCTCTCGGCCTCCTTGGCCCACCAGGACGAGACGACGTTCAGAGCCAGCCGACCGTTCGAGATCCGGTCGATGTTGGCCGCCTGTTTGGCGAACAGGGCCGGCTGGTGAAAGTTCGGCCGCACCGCCACCATCAGCTCGATCGTCGAGGTGATCGCCGCCAGCGCCGCCGCGCTCGACCAGGCGTCCAGCGCCGGCGCTTGAATCCCTTGGATGTCGTTCAGGTTCAGCTCGGCGATCAGGGTCAGGTCGTACCCCAGGTCCTCGGACCGGGTGACGATCCCCTTCAGATGCTCCCACGACGCCTGGGGCTCGTCGTTGGTGTTCCTCAGCCAGCCGCCGAAGACGGGAGCCCAGTATCCGTACTTCATGCCGCCGCCTTCCCGTTGACCGCGACCTTGGCCGCCTCTTCCGCCACGATGGCCATCAGCCAGTCGACCAGCACGTCATGAGGCTCGAACCCCAGAACCTCCAAGGGTTTGGCCACGAAGTTCGACAGGGCGTTGATGTCGTAGAACAACACCGACCCGTCGCGGTCGTCGATCAGATATTCGACCGACCCGATCTCCAGCCGCCCCTCCGCCGCGATCAACTCCGCCGCCGCGATGATCTCGTCCGGTGGCGTCACCCGCGTCATGGTCAAGGTCGGCGCGCCGGGCCGCACCAGACAGGCGTCGGCGGGGCACAGATCGAAGGCGTCGCCGGGGCTCTCGACATCCAGCGCATAGAGGAATCTGCCGCCGAGGGTCTCGACCCGCGTCACCTTGCCGTCCCGACGCGGGGCGTACTCCTGCACCAGAGAGATGCCGTTGACCCCGGCCGGACACCAGCCCTCGCCCGCCGCGACCGCAAGGTCCTCCGGCGTCTCATAGCGGACGATCCCGGTGCCCGCCCCGCCGATGTCGGCCTTGACCAGGACCGGAAACCGCAGACCCTCGGCGGCCTTGGGCAGGTCGGCCTGACGGTGCGCCGCCCGCGTCACCGGCCCCTTCAGCCCCAGCCGCGCGATCAGCGACAACTGCCGTGCCTTGGACGTATCGATCGGCAGGGCCGAAGCGTTGACCACCCGCGTCCCCTGCCCCCCCCAGTGCTCGAACAGGCTCTGGGCGTAGAAGATCGGATGTTCCGGGTCGCGCAGGAAGGACGACATCGCCACTCTGGAGAAGACCACTTTCGCCGGTGCCGGACTGGCCGCCGGATCGAAGGTGTGCTCCGCCAGCGGGACCTTCACATAGGAGACTCCGCGCCGGTCCAACGCCGCGAACAACGGCACGAACCATTCGGGATGCTCATAGACGATGGCGAGATCGGGCAGGCTGGACGCGTCGGACATAGGGGCCAGATGCGTTACACCCCAATGGAACGCAAGGGCTGCGCAAAAATTCCACGGCCTAAGTAGCGCAACACGCGCCAGCCCACTAAGAACACTTCACGCGGGCCCCGGTGGTGGAACTGGTAGACGCGCCGGACTCAAAATCCGGTTCCGAAAGGAGTGCCGGTTCGACCCCGGCCCGGGGCACCACTCTCAGAACAATGAGCCGACGACCGCCACGCGAGTGATCGCGGCGGCCTGCGCGCGAGTCAGCGCCGCCCCTCGCGGGAAGGCCCCTGCACCCGGCCCCAGCGAGCCGTGGGTCGCGAACCGCGCGTCCTCCGGCTGCAACATCGTGCGTGGATTGCCGTCACGGCCGGTGTGCCACATCTCGGTGAAGCCGTCCGGCGCGATGTGGTCGTCCATCCAGCAGTCGAGGAAGGTGGCGGCTCCGACCCGATCGGGATCGCCGTAGCGGCCGTCCGGAAACGTCTTCGTTGGTCGCCAGGGCCGACCGAGATAAACCGAATGCCGCGCCGTTCCGTGCTCCCGCGTCAGACGGCATCGGTGGAACACAAGGCCGAACGGCTGGTCCAGAGGCGTGCTGGGGGCGGTGACATAGCCATCCACTGGATCGACGGGCCGGGGTCGTGAGCGGATCTCGCAACCCTCGAACCAGATCCGGCCGGCCCCGAAGATGAAGTCATAACTGCCGCTGATCCGGCATCGGTCGAACAGGGCCGTCCCGGCGTCCGCGAACAGGGTGTCCTGATAGCCCAGGATGTCGCAGTCGCTGATCACGGCGCGGTCCGACCCTTCCGCCAGCATCAGGGCCACGGCCTGCGGTCCGGCCCCGTCGTGCGACCGCAGACCGCCGGGACGCGTCATCTCGGCCAAGCCGTCGAAGGCATTGGCGATCGTCAGCCGCTCGGCTCGAAATCCCGGTGCGCGAACCGTCAGGGTCGGCGTTCGCGTCGTGCCCCAGTTGCGCCCGTCGGGCGCCGTCAGACCCGATGCGGCCAGATGGCTGATGACGGTTCCTGCGCGGTCCTCCCCGACCAGATGGACGAAGGGCCTGTCGATCACGACCTGTTCGTTGATCACGCTGCGCCGGATCAGAATCCGGAACGGCGCGGTTCCGCTGACCGGCGCGGCGGCGACGGCGGCGGCGAGGGTCGCGTAGGTCGGTGCCCCCGAAACAGGCCGCACGCCCTCAGCCAGCACCTCGGCCTGATAGCCGGGCCCGACGTCGGCGACCGCCAGCCCAGGCGCTGCGGCCAGCGCCACCAGACCGGCCGACAGCCGACGACGGGTCAGGACCGGCGCCATCACCGCGAGGCCTCGCGTCAGGCCGCCGGCCGCCCCACCAGCGCATCGACCGATCCCGTGGTCACCGGGTGATACCCCGGCCGGGCCCGCGCATAGATCGACGTCGCCAAGGGGCGGCCCCAGTCGCCTTCGGCCCACAGGCTGGTGAACAGCGGCAGGACGAACTTTCGGCGGCCCATGGAGGTCAGGAACTGGGTCAGCTTGGGCACGGCGGCCTGGTAGCGGTGGGCGATGGCGATCTGGAGCCAGCCGAACAAGACTTCCGAATTGCCCTCGTTGGCCAGATTCAGAGTCTTCTCCAGGTCGGCCAGCTGCTGGTTTGTCAGCCAGTCCGCACCGTCGCGCAGGTTGGCCGGACGCCAGCCGAGGAAACGCTGCCGCTGCTGGGTGTTCCAGCCGCTCCAGGGGATGGCCGAGGCCGGGCCGCGATCGGCGAAGAAGGCCCTGGCCGCCGTGTCCACCGCCGTGAAGGCGTTCGAGGTCGGGGCCACGGCATTGTCGGGCAGGCCGGGCTGATAGACCCATTCGTCCAGCTTCAGCCGCGCATCCAGCGCCCCGTCCCCCTTCACCAGATGATCGCGGATGTCCTTGAGGAACAGGGCCGAGGTCATGGGGCGGAAGGCGTTGCGCTCGAAATAGCCCTTCAGCCAGGCGTCGAACCGCTCGCGCCCGACGATCCGTTCGATGGTCTCCAGGAAGGCCGCGCCCTTCTCATAGGCGATGTCGGTCATGCCCTCGTCGGGATCGCGCCCGGCCAGGTCGAGGTGAAGCCGGGTGTCCAGCTCGGGCAGGCTCTTCAGCTCGGCCTGGAGCGAATCCCAGCCCAGCACCCGCTCCTGCTGGGCGCGGTCGTTGCCATAGACCGCCTCCATGATCCGGTTCTGGAAATAGGTGGTGAAGCCCTCATTCAGCCAGAACTCGTTCCAGGTCGCATTGGTCACCAGATTGCCGGACCACGAATGCGCCAGTTCGTGCGCGACCAGACTGACCAGCGACTTGTCGCCCGCGATCACCGTCGGCGTCGCGAAGGTCAGGCGCGGGTTCTCCATCCCGCCGAACGGGAAGGACGGCGGCAGGATCAGCAGGTCGTAGCGACCCCAGGCATAGGGGCCGTAAAGCCCTTCCGCCGCCGTCACCATCTGGCCGACCTCGGCGAACTCGGCCTTGGCTGCAGCGAGACGGCTGGGCTCGGTCCAGACGCCGGTACGCCCGTCTTCCGACGCGAAGGCCAGGTCGCCGACCGCCAGCGCGATCAGATAGGGCGGCACCGGATTGGTCATGCGGAAGCGATAGGCATGCGTGCCGTCGGCCGCCTTCTCCCCGTCCGGCGTCAGCATCTCGGCGCTCATCACCGCCTTCAGCGCCTCGGGGACCGTGATCTTCGCGGAATAGGTCTGGCGGATGCCGGGGCTGTCCTGGGTCGGGACCCAGGTGCGGGTCAGGATGGCCTGGCCCTGGCTGAACAGGAAGGGCTGCTGGCCGCCCGCCGTCTGGGCCGGGGTCAGCCATTGCAGGGCCGCCGCGTCGGGCCGGGTAGCGTAATCGACGACGATCTTGATGACCTGTCCGGGCGTGAAGGTCGGCAGGGTGACGGTCAGGGGTTGGCCCAGGATCGGGTCGGCGGTGCCGAGCGCAAAGGCCAGCGGCTTGCCTTCGGCATCCTTGACCGATCGGATGTCCAGGTTGCGGGTGTCGAGGATGACCTGGGTCGCGCCTGGCTCGGCCGTGACGTCCAGGGTCGCCGTGCCCGACAGGGTCTTGGTGGCGAAGTCGGCGGTCAGATCCAGTGCGACATGCTTGACCCGCGCGACCTGAGGCTGGGCGTAGGAGTGAACATCCTTCGGATACACGACCGGGGCGGTCGCGGAGGCCGGCAGCGGCGGCATGTCGGACTTCACCTCCGGCTGCTGGCACGCGGCCAGGGAGACCGAAAGGGCGGCGGTCAGGGCGAGGGCAGAGACGAGGCCGGCGGCACGAGGCAACATGGAATGCTCCGATAAACTACGGCGCAGACCTCAGACCCGTTCGTCGTCAAAGATCAAGAGGCGGGCGACGGCCTCTCGCCGAGACCCGCAGCCGGCTTGGCATTGCGCGCCACGAACAATCGGCCGCGTTCGGCGAACAGGACGGCGCACAGGGCCAGCAGGCCGCAGGACGCAAACCCCAGCGTCATCGGAACGGTCGATCCGTTGAACGCCTGGCCGATGGCAAAGCCGGTCAGCGACCCGACGATGGTCGAGAAGAAGCCCTGGAGCGACGACGCCGTGCCGGCGATATGGCCCATCGGCTCCATCGCCATCGACCCGAAATTCCCGGCGATCAGGCCGAAGCAGAACATGGTCAGGGTCTGGAGCACGGCAAAGGTCCAGATCGTTTCATGCCCGGACAGGGCGACCAGGGCGTGGATCGCCGACATGGTGGTAAAGCCGATCAGGGCGGAATGGCCGATCAGACGCGACCCCAACCGCTCGACCAGCCGGGCGTTCAGGATGGCCGCCACGGCGATGCCGCCGGCGATGGCCGCGAAGATGGTGGTGAACAGGGCGGGTGCCTCGAACACATCAAAGAAGATCTGCTGCGCCGAGTTGATGAAGCCGAACAGGGCCCCCGTGATCGCGGTGATCGCCAGGGTGTAGCCCAGCGAGATGCGGTTGGTGATGACCTGGCCAAAGGCACCCGCCACCCGGCCGAACTGGATCGGCAGGCGATCCTCGGGCTTCAGGGTCTCTGGCAGGCGCAACGTCGCCCAGATGAGCAGGGCCACCCCGGCAAAGGCCAGGACGCCGAAGATGCCCTCCCACGGCGCGACCAGCAGGATCAGCTGGCCCAGCGACGGCGCGATGATCGGCACGCCGAGGAAGACCAGAAAGCTCAGCGACATGACCCGCGCCATGGTCCGTCCGCTGAACCGGTCGCGCACGATCGAAACCGCCAGCACCCGCGTCGCGGCCGACCCCATGCCCTGGCCGATCCGGGCCAGAATCAGGGTCTCGAACGTCGGGGCCAGCATGGCCACGACACTGAACAGCACATAGACGCCGACGCCCACCAGCAGGATGGGCTTTCGGCCGAACCGGTCGGAAAGCGGCCCATAGATCAGTTGCGCTCCGCCGAAGCCGAGCAGATAGGCGGTCACGACCCACTGCCGGCTGTTCGGATTCTCGACCCCCAAGGCCGCGCCGATGTCGGGCAGGGCCGGCAGCATGGCGTCGATAGCCAGCGCATTCAGCGCCATCATCAGGGCGATCAGGCAGACGAACTCGACGAACCCGGGCTTCTGAACAACGGGCGCTTCGATCGGGGCTGCGGTCATGGGGCGTCAATTGGACCCGACATCCGGCCTCTGCAACCTTGGCAGATCAGTTTTCTGCTGCATTGCAGCATCATGTGATCAACGATCAGTTGACGCGTGCCGTGATCGCTGCGGACAGCACCGCCTTGACCGAGGCCGTGGCCACGTCGGCATCGATCCCGACCCCGAACACGGTCCGCCCGTCGCCGGTGCGCGCCTCGACATAGGCCGCCGCCTTCACGTCAGAGCCCTGGCCGATGGCGTGCTCCTGATAGTCGGCGATGTCGAGATCCAGCCCTATCGCCTCCTTCAGGGCGTCCAGCACGCTGGACAACAAGCCGTTGCCGCGCCCCGACACATGACGTTCCTCGCCGTCCAGGGTGATCCGGCCGGAGAAGGTCCGCCCGCCGCCCGCCACCGCCGTCTCCTGATAGTCGATCAGGCGCAGGGGCCGATCGCCGGTCAGGTGATAGGCGCTCTGGAACGCCGCCCAGATGTCCGCCGCGTTCAGTTCGCGCCCCAGCGTGTCCGCCAGGGTCTGCACCGGCCGCGAGAAGTCGGCCTGCAGCCGCTTGGGCAGTTTCAGACCCTGATCCTGCTCCAGGATCCAGGCCACCCCGCCCTTCCCCGACTGGGAGTTGACCCGGATCACCGCCTCATAGGAACAGCCGATATCGGCCGGATCGATGGGCAGATAGGGTACGTCCCACATCTGGTCGTTGCGCGTCGCCTGCGCCGCGAACCCCTTCTTGATCGCGTCCTGATGACTGCCGGAAAAGGCTGTGAACACCAGCTCGCCCGCATAAGGATGCCGGGGATGGACCGGCAGCTGGTTGCAGTATTCGACCGTGCGCACGACCTCGCCGATGTCGGAAAAGTCCAGCTCCGGATCGACGCCCTGGGTGTAGAGATTGAGCGCCAGGGTCACCAGATCGACATTGCCGGTCCGCTCGCCATTGCCGAACAGACAGCCCTCGACCCGGTCGGCACCGGCCATGACCGACAGCTCGGCGGCTGCCACCCCCGTGCCCCGGTCGTTGTGCGGATGCACCGAGATGATGACGCTGTCGCGGCGCGAGACGTTGCGGCACATCCATTCGATCTGGTCGGCATAGACGTTGGGGCTGGCGCATTCGACCGTCGCCGGCAGGTTCAGGATCAGCGGCCGATCCGGCGTCGGCTGCAGCACGTCCATCACCGCCTCGCAGCACTCCAGCGAGAAATCCAGTTCGGCGGTCGAGAAGGTCTCGGGGCTGTATTCAAACCGCCAGTCCGTGTTCGGACGATCCGAAGCCTGATCCCTCAACCATTTGGCCGCCTGCACCGCGATGCCCTTGATGTCGGGCCGCTCCAGACCGAACACGATGCGCCGCCACGCCGGCGACACGGCGTTATAGACGTGGACCACGGCCTGCTTGGCACCGTCCAGGCTGTCGAAAGTGGTCTGGATCAGGTCGGCCCGCGCCTGGGTCAGGACCTGGGGCATGACGTCGTCGGGGATGGCTGCGCGATCGACCAGCCCGCGGATGAAATCGAACTCGGTCGCCCCGGCCGAGGGAAACCCGACCTCGATCTCCTTGATCCCGATCTTCACCAGCAGATCGAAGAAGCGCTGCTTCTTCTCGGCGTTCATCGGGTCGATCAGGGCCTGGTTGCCGTCACGCATGTCGGTCGACAGCCAGCGCGGCGCCTTGGTGATGGTCTTGGACGGCCAGGTTCGGTCGGGGATATCCACCTGCGGGAACGGGCGGTATTTTACGGATGGATCGCGCAGCATCGGCGCGGCTCCTTCATCTGGATGTTCGTGTGTGGAAAAGCGAAGTGGCTGAATGCCGCCGCCGGGTCGCCGTCAGCCCCGGAGGCCGTCCATAAGTCGCAGGTCCGCAAGTGCCGAAAGGCGTTGCGCAGGCGTCAGAACGGACGAAACGGAACGATCCATGCCCGCCACCTAGCGCGCTTTGGACCTCGGCGCATCAAAAATGCGCAACACGCTTCTTTCCTTCTCCCGCAAGGGGAGAAGGATCACGCTTGACCTCTTCTCGTCCACCGACCACCGATACCGGCCATGAAATCTCTCCTCATCCTCGCCGCCCTGCTCGCCGCCGGCCCGGCCGCCGCGCAGAACCTGATCATCCGGGGCGGCACGATCAACACCGGGGTCGCCAACGCCCCCAGCCCCGAGGTCGTCATCGTCCGTGGCGGCATCATCGACTATGTCGGCGAGGATCCCGGGGTGACCCGCGATGCGCTTCAGGAGATCGACCTGAAAGGTGCCACCCTGTTCCCCGGTTTCACCGACGGCCATGCTCATCTGGACGGCATCGGCTGGCGCGAACTGACCCTGAATCTCGAGGGCTCCGCTTCCCTCGCAGAGGCCATGGCGAAACTAACCGCATGGGCCCGGGCCCACCCGACCGGCCCCATCATCGGCCGCGGCTGGATCGAGACCCGCTGGCCTGAGAGTGCCAATGGCCCGCGCTTCCTGACCGCCGCCGACCTCGACGCCGCCGCTCCTGGCCGGGTCGTCCTGCTGGGCCGCGCCGACGGTCACGCCGTCACGGCTTCGTCTGCGGCGCTTGCCGCCGCCGGGATCGATGCGAGCACCCAGGCCCCCTCTGGCGGCGAGATCGCCCGGGATGCTTCTGGCAAGCCCACCGGCTTCCTGCTCGACGCCGCCATGGACCTCGTTGAGACCCTGCGGCCCCAGGCGGACCCCGAAGCCCTGCGCGACGCCTACCGCGCCGGGTTCCGGGTCGAGGCCGCCTATGGCTGGACCGGCGTCCATTTCATGAGCGCGCCCTGGAAGGACATCCCCCTGCTGGAGACGATGGCCGAAGCCGGCGAGGCCCCGATACGCGTCTACAACTCCGTCACCCCCGACGGGGCCCAGGCCCTGATCGCCTCCGGTCCCCGCAGCGTCGCCGACGGCCGCGTCATCACCCGCGCGATCAAATTCTACGTCGACGGTGCCCTCGGATCGCGCGGCGCGGCCCTGTTCGAGCCCTATTCCGACGATCCCCACACCTCGGGCCTGCTCCAGACCTCAGCGGCCGAGATCACCCCCCTGTACGAACAGGCTTTTCGCTCGGGGATCCAGGTCGCCACCCACGCCATCGGCGACCGGGGCAATTCGCTGGTGCTCGACTGGTATCTGGACGCCATGATGAATGTGAACGGCGAGACGCCCGCCATTCGCGATCACCGCTGGCGTATCGAGCACGCCCAGATCATGCGCCCCTCGGACGAGCGCCGCTTCGCCGCCCTGAACGTCATCGCCTCGATGCAGCCCAGCCACGCGATCGGCGACTTCCACTTCGCCCCGGCCCGGCTCGGCGACGCCCGACTGGACGGTGCCTATGCCTGGCGCAGCCTGCTGGACTGGAATGTCGTGGTGGTCGGCGGCTCGGACGCCCCGGTCGAACGCGGCGATCCCCTGATCGAGTTCTACGCCGCCGTGACCCGCCGAGACCTCGACGGCTTCCAGGGTCCCGACTGGCGACCGGCCGAGGCGGTGTCGCGCCAGCAGGCGCTGGCCATGTTCACCACCGCCCCCGCCTACGCCAGCTTCCGCGAAAAGGAACTGGGCACCATCGAGGTCGGCAAGCGCGCCGACTTCACCGCCTTCGACATCGACCTGATGACGGTCCCCGAAGCGGATATCCCCAAGGGCCACGCCGTCCTGACCATCGTGGACGGCAAGGTGGTGTACCGCCGACCGTGACCACAAAAACCACTCGACCGTTATAAAGTAACACGCTACAGGATCGGCGATGTCGTCGCCTGATCTTGAACTGGATGTGCTGCTGTCGCTGCTGGGCGGCGGTTTTGTGGCGGCGTTTCTGCACGCCGCGCTTCCGACCCACTGGCTGCCGTTCGTCCTGGTCGGCCGGGCACAGCGCTGGACCCTGACCCGGACCCTGGCCTCCGTCGGTGCCGCAGGGGTCGCCCACATCGCCTCCACCGCCGTCGTCGGCGGCCTGATCGTCGCGGCGGGCCTGGCCCTGGATCAGCTGGTCGCCGGCATACTGCCCAACCTGTCGGCCATTCTGTTGTTCGCCTTCGGGACCTTCTACCTGATCCGGGCGGTCGTGCGCCGCCCCGCGCCCCTCACCGCCGACGGCCCGACACTTGAGCTATCCGAACCCACCGTCTCCCACGCCGCAGCCTTCTGGGGACTGGTCGTCATGCTGGCGGTGTCGCCGGGCGAGGTGCTGCTGCCGATCTATATGTCCTCAGCGCAGGAGGGGATTTTCGCCCTGTCCCTGCTGACCCTGGCCTTTCTGGCGGGAACGCTGCTCGGCATGGGCCTGTTCACAACCCTGGCTCGCGCAGGGGCCTCGGTGCTGCGGCTTGAGCGATGGGTTCGCTACGAAGGTGCCATCCTGGGCCTCGCCCTGATCGGGATCGGCCTTCTCGTCGTGCTGCATCAGCACTAAGGGTCAGACATGGCCTCCCCCCATGACCACGCCCATCACGACCATGACCATGGACATCATGGTCACGACCACGGCCATTCCCACGCGGGCCACGGCCACCACGGCCACGCCCATGGGCCGGTCGATACCGGCGACTGGCGCTATGCCGTCGGGCTGATCGTCAACCTGGCCTTCGTGGCCTGTGAGTTCGGCGCGGGGATCTACAGCGGTTCGACCGCCTTGATGGCCGACGCGGGCCACAATCTGTCCGATGTGCTCGGTCTGGCCATGGCCGGGGGCGCCGCCGTCCTGGCCAGACGCGCGGCGGGCCAACAGCTCACCTACGGCTTCGGCAAGGCCACCGTCCTGGCCGCTCTGGCCAATGCCCTGCTGCTGATCTTCGCCTGTGGAGCCATCGCCTTTGAGGCTGTTCAGCGCCTGGCCGATCCCGCGCCTGTCCAGTCCGGCGTCGTCATGATCGTGGCCGGCATCGGCTTCGTCATCAACCTGGGCACGGCGCTACTGTTCATGCGGGATCAGCATTCGGACCTCAACGCGCGTGGGGCCTATCTGCACATGATGGCGGACGCCGCCGTCTCGATCGGCGTGGTGATCTCCGGGGCGATCATCCTTTTCAGCGGCTGGTCGATCCTCGATCCGCTGGTGTCGATCGTCATCGTCATCGTGATCCTGGTCGGGACCTGGGGACTGCTGAAGGATTCGGTCAACCTGGCCCTGGATGCCGCGCCGCGAGGGGTCGATGTCGCCGCCATCCGCGCCGCCTTCCTGGCCCTGCCCGGGGTGTCGGCGGTCCATGACCTGCACGTCTGGGGCTTGTCGACCACCGAGACCGCCCTGACCGCCCACCTGGTTCACGACCGGGCCGACACCGGCATCCTGCTGGCCGAGGCCCAAGCCATGGCCCGGAAGCGCTTCTCCATCGGCCACACCACGCTCCAGCTGGAAAACGAGCCGATGGCCGATTGCCCAGACTGCTGACCCCTTCCCAAATTGGGTCCAAGCCGCCATCTAGCGGCCCATGACCGACACCGTTGCCGCCAAGATCCCCGTCACCGTCCTCACCGGCTATCTCGGCGCAGGCAAGACCACCCTGCTGAACCGCATCCTGACCGAGGATCACGGCAAGCGTTACGCCGTCATCGTCAACGAGTTCGGCGAGATCGGCATCGACAACGACCTGGTCGTCGGGGCCGACGAGGACGTGTTCGAGATGAACAACGGCTGCGTCTGCTGCACGGTGCGCGGCGACCTGATCCGCGTCGTCGCCGGCCTGATGAAGCGCCAGCGCCCAGGTAAGCCCGCCTTCGACGCCATCATCGTCGAGACCACCGGCCTGGCCGATCCCGGCCCGGTCGCACAGACCTTCTTCGTCGACGAGGACGTCAAGGCCAAGACCCAGCTCGACAGCGTCACCGCCCTGGTCGACGCCAAACACGTCATGGCCCGGCTGGATGACTCGAAAGAGGCCCGCGAACAGGTCGCCTTCGCCGACCGGATCATCCTCAACAAGACCGACCTCGCCTCCGAGGCCGAACTGATCGCCGTCGAACAGCGCCTGCGCAAACTCAACCCCCTGGCCCCCATCACCCGCGCCGAACGTGCCAACGTGCCGCTGGACCAGGTCCTGGGTCTCGGCGGCTTCGACCTGGAGCGGATCCTCGACATCAACCCCGAGTTCGCCAACCCCGCCCACGGCGAGGTCGGCCACGTCCATGACGAACATTGCGGCCACGATCATCACGACCACGATCACGGGCATGACCATGGACACGATGGCGACCATCACCACGGGGCCAGGGGCCACGCCCACAACGACGACATCAAGGGCGTGTCCCTGTCGCTCGATCGCCCGCTGAACGGGGTCAAGTTCACCAACTGGCTCGACCGATTGCTGGGCGAGCAGGGTCAGAACATCCTGCGCGCCAAGGGGATCATCGATGTCCAGGGCGAGGACCGTCGCATGGTCTTCCAGGCCGTCCACATGATCCTGGAAGGCGACCTGCAGCGCGAATGGGGTGCCACCGAACGCCGCTGGTCCCGCGCCGTCTTCATCGGCCGCGACCTAGACGAAGCGGCACTGAAGGCCGGGTTCGAGGCCTGCGCGGCGTGAGCTTCACCTTCGACGCCCAGATCACCGCCGCCCTGTTCGACAACTCCGGTGCCATCTTCACGCTCGGCGACGGATCGGTGCGGTTCGAGGACGGCAGTTACAACGCTGTCCACGACGGTGCCATCCTGTGCGCTGCGGTCCACCCCTCGGGCGACGGCGTCGTCACGGGCGGCGACGACGGGCGGGTGATCTGGTCGCGAAAGACCGAGGCCGGCGTCCTGGCCACCTCGGTGAACGGCCAGTGGATCGATTCCATCGACGCCTCGCCTGAATCGAAGCTGATCGCCTTTTCCTCGGGCAAGACCCTGTCGGTCATCGATGCCACCGACGTCTACTTCCGCCGCGACTATGCGCATGAGCGCACCGTGTCCGGCGTGGCCTTCGACCCAAAGGGCCGGCGGATCGCCGCCTCGACCTACGGCGGTTGCGCCCTGTGGTACGCGCGGATCGAGAAGCAGAAGCCGACGATGCTGAAATGGGCCGGGTCCCACACCGGCGTGGCCTTCTCTCCGGATGGAAACTTCGTCGTCACCATGATGCAGGACGCCCAGCTGCACGGTTGGAGACTCAAGGATTCCAAGGACATGCGGATGGGCGGCTATCCGTCCAAGGTCCGCTCGGTCGCCTTCCTGTCGAACGGCCAGTTGATGGCCACCTCGGGGGCCCAGGGCGCCGTGCTCTGGCCCTTCATCGGCGCCAACGGACCCATGGGCCGGGAAGCCACCGAGATCGGCTATGACGAAGGCAGTCTGGTCACCCTCGTGGCGGCACGGCCGAAGCACGGCGTTCTCGCAGCGGGCCTGAGCGATGGCCGGGTCTGGTGGGCCGATCCGGCCGGCCAGGGGTTGAACTTCGTCAAGGCCGACAGGGGCGCACCGATCGCCGCCCTCGCCCTGTCCCCCGACGGCCGCCTCGTCGCATGGGCCGACGAGGACGGAAACGCCGGTGTCGTAGAGGCCTGATCGGGTCGAATCACCTCATCCTCGGCTCTGGCCGGGGAGGCGAGATGAACAGGAACGACAGCGGAGGCGGCACAATGGTCTGGGGCTGCCTGGCCGTGATCATCCTGATTGCCGTTCTCGGCGCAGGCCTGGCCGTCGTCTTTTTATGGGACGTCAACGCGGCATCCTGAGGCCGCTCTTGCCAGCCGCGCCGGGATGACGAACATGGACCCATGTTCGGGGTTCCAAAGCTCGGTCGGCGCAGCCGGCCCTTCCTCATCGCCTTTCTGGTGCTGTGCTTCCTGCCGATCGGCGGGGTCCTGGTCCACGCCCTGATCCCCCCGCCCGTCACCATCCTGATGGTGCAACAGGCCCTGGGCGGCAAAGGCCTCGACTATCGCTGGCGGGGCCTGAACGATATCTCGCCCAATCTGGTCTACTCGGCCATCGCCGCCGAGGACGCGCGGTTCTGTTCCCATCGCGGCTTCGACATCGAGGCGATCCAGAAGGCGCTGGCCCACAACGAGGATGGCGGAAGAGTCAGGGGCGGCTCGACCATCAGCCAGCAGACCGCCAAGAACGTCTTCCTCTGGCCCGGCCGCGACTGGATCCGCAAGGGGCTGGAGGCGGGCTATACCGTCCTGATCGAGACCATCTGGGGCAAGCGTCGCACTCTGGAGGTCTATCTGAACGTCGCCGAATGGGCGCCAGGGGTCTACGGCGCAGAGGCCGCCGCCCGTCACTGGTTCGGCAAGTCCGCGCGCGACCTGACACCGCAGCAGGCCGCCCGCTTGGCCGCAATCCTGCCCAGCCCCCGCCGCTACGACGCCGCCACGCCCGGTCCCTATGTTCGCAGGCGCGCCGCGCGAATCCAGGCGTCTGCCCGTGTGGTCAGGAATGAGGGGCTGGCCGCCTGCGTGATCCGGCCACGCTGATCTGCGGCGGCGCTTGACGCAAGCCACCGCTTCACCCTTGATCCTTCGCCTGTTCGGAGAATTCCCATGAAGCGTCATCTGCTGTCCGCCGTCGCCGCCTGCGCGCTTGGCCTGTCCCTGACCGGCTGCGTCGGAAACGGATACTTCGACACGCGCTCGACCGGTGTATCGCCGGACGCTCCAGCCGGGACCGCCTATGTCCCAACCGGCCAGACTCCTCCGGCACGCTTTCAGGCAGAACCCCTCACATCCGACTCGCTGAAGTCCGGCGCATCCGCCCCTTCAACCTCCGCCGTCACCGAACAGCCCGCCACGGCCGAAGGCGCCGCCGCCTTCGTGGCGGAGGCCGAGGCCAAGCTGGCGACGCTCAGCGAATATGCCCAGCGGGTGCAGTGGACCCGCGCCACCAACATCACCTTCGACACCATGTGGCTGGAGGCCAAGGTCAACGGCGAGATGACGGAGCTTCAGGTCCAGCTGGCCAACGCCGCCGCCCGCTTCAACGACGTCGAGACCGCTCCCGACGTGCGGCGCAAGCTGAACCTGATGCGCCAGGGCATTGTCCTGCCGGCCCCCAACCGCCCGGGCGCGGCCGCCGAACTGGCCGAGATCACCACGCGGCTGGACTCGACGTATTCCACCGGCAAGTTCGAGTTCGAGGGCAAGACCATCACCCTGGACGAGGCCAACATCCTGATCGCCGAGAGCCGCGATCCGGCCGAGACCAAGGCCCTGTACGAAGGCTGGCGCACCATTTCGCCAGTCATGCGCGAAGACTATGCGCGCCTCGTCGAGATCGCCAATGCAGGCTCGCAGGAGCTGGGCTTTGCCGACACCGGGGCCATGTGGCGGGCCGGTTACGACATGGCACCCGACGCCTTCGCCACCGAGACCGACCGGCTGTGGGGCCAGGTCCGGCCCTTCTACGAGAACCTGCACTGCTACGTGCGGGCCCGGCTGAACGCGAAATACGGCGATGCGGTCCAGCCCGCGACCGGCCCGATCCGGGCCGATCTGCTGGGCAATATGTGGTCGCAGCAGTGGGGCAATATCTATGACGTCGTGGCCCCGACCACCGGTGGCGCGTCCAGCTACGATCTGACCGAGCTGTTGACCTCAGCCCAGTACGACGCCACGAAAATGGTCAAGACGGGCGAGGGCTTCTACACCTCGCTGGGCATCGCACCCCTGCCCCAGACCTTCTGGGAACGCAGCCAGATCACCCGGCCACGCGACCGCGAAGTGGTCTGTCACGCTTCAGCCTGGGACATCGACAATCTCGAGGATGTGCGCATCAAGATGTGCACCCAGGTCAACGGCGACGACTTCTATACGGTCCACCATGAGCTGGGCCACAACGTCTATCAGCGGGCCTATTCGAGCCAACCCTTCTTGTTCAAGAACGGGGCAAACGACGGCTTCCACGAGGCCATCGGCGACTTCGTCGGTCTGTCTGCCCTGACCCCCACTTATCTGAACCAGATCGGCCTGTTGCAGACCGTGCCGGGCGAGGCCGAGGACATCCCCTTCCTGCTAAAGATGGCGCTCGACAAGATCGCCTTCCTGCCCTTCGGCCTGATGGTCGATCGCTGGCGCTGGGATGTGTTCGCTGGCCGGACGGCCCCGGACCAGTACAACGCCGCCTGGACCGCCGACATGCTGAAATACCAGGGTCTGGTCCCGCCCGGACCGCGTCCGGCCGACGCCTTCGATCCCGGCGCGAAATACCATGTGCCCGGCAACACGCCGTATACGCGGTACTTCCTGGCCCACATCTACCAGTTCCAGTTCCAGAGGGCGGCCTGCAAGCAGGTCGGCTGGACGGGGCCGCTGCACCGCTGTTCGATCTATGGCAACGAAGCCGTCGGCCAGCGTTTCAATGCGATGATGGAGATGGGCCAGTCGCGCCCGTGGCCCGAGGCCATGCAGGCCTTCACCGGCGAAACGGGCAACGACGCCTCAGCGATCCTCGACTATTTCGCCCCGCTGAACGCCTGGCTGACCGAGCAGAACCGCGGCAAGCCCTGCGGTTGGACTTCCCGGACCTGAACCGGCCGCAACTGGACCAGGGGCGGTGATCACGCTCGATTAACCGCGTTCCTTGGCGCTTGTCTTAACCGCGCCGAGCTAAACCGTATCGAATGCGGGGCTAGCGCCCTGCCTGATCGGTCGGGTGGACGATGACTGTCGGCAAGCGGATGAGTGGCATCTTGGCGGCGACGCGGTCGCTCGCCCGGCGTTTCGCCGCCTCGTCGCGCGGCAATGTGGCGATGATCTTCGCCCTGACCCTGCCGATCCTGGTCATGATCACCATGGGCGGCGTGGACATCAACCGCGCCGCTACGGTGAAGAGCAACCTTCAGGATGCGCTGGACGCCGCAGCCCTGGCCGCCGCGCGGTCGCCCGCCGTGAGTGACGCCGACCTGACCACCATCGGCACCAAGGCTCTACGCGCCAACCTGGCCAACTATCCCAACATCACCCTGGCCAGCGCGACGTTCACGCTGAACGCGGACCAGGTCGTGATCTCCAACGCCACGGTCAATGTGAAGACCCTGGTCGCCAACATTGTCCTGCCGCCCTACGGCCGTCTGCTGGACGACACCCTGCCGGTCGGGGCCCATTCCGAGGTCAACCGCTCGTCCAAGAACATCGAGGTCGGCCTGGTGCTCGACATCACCGGCTCGATGGCCGGCCAGCGGATCATCGACCTGCGCGCCGCCGCGACCCAGTTGGTCGATATCGTCGTCCAGAGTGTCCAGACCCCCTACTACACCCGCATGGCCATCATCCCTTACTCGATTGGGGTGAACATGGGGTCCTACGCCAACGGCGCGCGGGGCACGCCGACAGGCTCGAGGTCGATCACGGCCGCAGCCTGGACCACCGGATCATCGATCGGGATCAGCGGCATTACCCGCGCCAACCCCGGCATCGTCACCACGGCCTCGAACCACGGCCTGGTTACGGGCGACTACGTCTGGATCTCGGGCGTCGCCGGAATGGTGCAGGTCAACGACAAGGCCTATCGCGTTGTCCGCACCAGCAATACCAAGTTCTCGTTGCAATCCTGGAACGGGTCTTCCTGGGTCGCCGTCAACACCAGCTCGGGCCTCGGCTTTGTCGCCTATGCGACCAGCGCCTCGGACACTGTGCGCAAATGCCTTGTCTCGGACTGCACCGTCGTCATCACGGCAAACAACCACGGCATCCCGGCGACGACCACCGACACCGGTTCGACTATCCCAGGCACGGTCTACATCACCGGCGTCAACGGCATGACCCAGATTAACAATCTGCCGTTCGAGGTCGCCAACGTCACGACCAACACCTATTCGCTGGTCGGCGTGGTCGGCCCCTATGTGAGCGCCTATACCTCGGGCGGTGCCTCCTGGTGCGGCCAGGACGGGTGCCAGTACCGGGCCTTCCGTCGCGACTCCGATGACCTCCTCGTCGCGGTCCAGACCTCGACCTGCGTCAGCGAGCGGACAGGGACCAACGCCTACACCGATGTGTCGCCGGCGACTTCCAGGGTCGGCCGCAACTATGCCTCCACGGCAAACCCCTGCCCGACACCGACGATCCAGCCACTGACGTCCAGCATCTCTACCTTGAAGACAAAGATCAGCGGCCTGACAGAGACAGGGTCTACCGCAGGCCAGATCGGTCTGGCCTGGGGCTGGTACTCGGTCTCGCCCAATTTCAACACCCTGTGGTCGTCCAACCCGGCCGGTGCCTACGATCCCTCGGAGACGCTGAAGGCGGTCATCCTGATGACCGACGGCGACTTCAACAGCCCCTACTGCACCGGTGTGCTTGCAGCAGACTCAGGTTCAGGCTCGGGCTCGACCAACGACCACATCAACTGCAACGCCACCAACGGCAACCCCTTCGCCCAGGCGACCCAGCTGTGCGCCGCGATGAAGGCCCAGAACATCGTGGTCTATACGGTCGGCTTCCAGGTCACGCCGAACAGCAACGCGGCCAACATCCTGGCCAGCTGCGCCACCGGCCCCGACTACGCCTTCCTGCCGGCCAGCGGCTCGGACCTCTCTGACGACTTCGCCGCCATCGGCCGCGACATCACGAGGCTTCGCATTTCCAAATAGAGGCGAAGGGCCTCTACTTGGAGCGCTACGTTCGCGACGCGGTCGCTCTCTACTTGAGCGCATCTCGAGCATACTCATCGACGGGCGAGTACGTCGGCACCCCCTCGGCTCGCGCTCAAGCAGCGAGACGCCGCGCGGCGAGCGGTAGCGCCCAAATTTACAGCAGCCGGATTTCCTTGAGCCTCTCGGTCAGGAAGTCCTCGGCCATGATCGCCTTGCCGACATAGCGGTCGGGGTTCTCCGGCGTGATGGTCGAGGGCAGGGTCTCGATCAGGAAGTCCGGGTTGAAGTGGAGGAAGAAGGGCGTCGAATAGCGGGCGAAACCGCGCCGTTCGGGGGCCGGATTGACTACGCGGTGCGTCGTCGACGGCAGGACGTGGTTGGTCAACCGTTGCAGCATGTCGCCGATATTGACCACCAGTGCACCGGGCGGCGGGGCAATGTCGAGCCATTCGCCGTTCGCGTCCTTGAGCTGCAGCCCGGCCTCTTCGGCACCCAGCAACAGGGTGATGACGTTGATGTCCTCGTGCGCCCCGGCCCGGACGCCCGGCGCATCGGCCGGCACGGGCGGATAGTGCAGCATCCGCAGCACCGAATTGCCCAGTTCCACCTTGTCCTCGAAGAAGGCGTCGCCGAGCTTCAGATAGCGGGCGATGGCCCGCAGCAGCTTGCGGCCCAGGGCGTCCAGCGCCTCGAACATCCCGTACAGATGGTCGCGAAACCCCTCGACCTCGGTCGGCCACAGGTTCGCCCGCATGTATTTCGCATAGGCATGGCCGGACGGCAATTCGCGGCCGGTGTGCCAGAACTCCTTCAGATCGACGGTCTTGGCGTCCTTGGCCGCCTCGACGCCGAACGGGGTCAGGCCCCGGGCGCCGCCGGTTCCCGGCATGTGGTAGGCTCGCTTGACCTCCTCGGGCAGGGCGAAGAAGGCCTTGGCGTCGGCCAGAGCCGCCTCGATCACCGTCTCGTCCAGCCCATGATCGGCGACCACGGCAAAGCCATAGGTCCTGAAGGAGGCGCCCAGTTCGTCGCTGAATCCCTGGAAGTCAGTGTCATAGCGCGCCATCGACACCGGCCGTATCCCCTGCGGGCTCGTGGCGGCGGTCGTTTCGGCGGTCAGGGTCGTGGTCACAGGCGGGCCTTTGGTCGGGAATGCGGAGATTTGCATACGCCCTATCGCCGGAAATTGGCAGATCGGCGGCGCAGACTCCCTGCGGGCCTCAATCCAGCACCGGAACCTTCACCGTAAGGCCACGTTTGGTCGCCAAGGGATGGGCCAGACCACAAGGAGTGATCATCATGCGCACCAACTTCATCGTCGCGGGCGTCGGCGTCCTCGCCATGCTCGGGGCCACGGCCTGCACCACCACGGACCCCTACAGCTCTGCGCCACGCAGGAACAACACGGCGACGGGTGCCTTGGCCGGAGCCCTCGGCGGTGCCGTGCTCGGTTATCTGACCAACACCTCGAACGGCGAGGAAGGCCGCAAGAACGCCCTGATCGGCGCAGGCGTCGGCGCCCTGGGCGGTGCCGCCGTCGGCCAGTACATGGACCGCCAGCAGCGGGCACTGGAGGCCGAACTGTCCGGCACCGGCGTCGGGGTCGCGCGTCAGGGCGACAACCTGGTCCTGCGGATGCCGTCGGACGTGACCTTCGCCGTCAACCAGTCGAACATCGAGCCGCGCTTCGACGCCACCCTGGCGGACGTCGCCAATGTGCTGCGCCAGTATGATCAGTCGATGGTGGACATCATCGGCCACACCGATTCCAGCGGCGGCGACGCCATCAACCAGCCGCTGTCCGAGCGCCGCGCCGTCTCGGTCGCCGACGCCTTGATCCGCAACGGCGTCCAGCGCGAACGCCTTTACGTCGCCGGAAACAGCGCCCGCACGCCGGTGGCATCGAACGCCACGCCGGAAGGTCGCGCCCAGAACCGCCGCGTCGAGGTCCTGATCCGCCCCTTCACGGGCTGAGCGTCCAGCACTGCGACAGTCGTGAACGGTGTGCGGGCCATTCCGCACACCGTTCCGTGACTTGCGCCGTTCGCCGACCCGTGGTGACTAACCCGATCGATCGACTCGGGGGAGCGCGATGTATCCGGACGACGGCGAGGAACGTGTGGCATTGGCGGCCGGGTTGCGCCTGGCCGCGATCGCACTCGCCTCGGCCGTGGTCACTGCCACGGTCGTCATCGGGGCCGGCGGTGCATGGCTCGACCGCGTTCAGCCCGCGGCATCGTCCCATGTGGCGACCCAGATCGAACCGACGGCACAACTGATCCGCACCTCGGGCTGAGCCCGCCCTTGCGGTTCGGCGCGACGCAGGGCCAGATGCCCGCGTGATATCGATGCCCATCCCGTCCGAGAGCCGGCCCATTACCCTGATCGGCGCCGGCGGCCATGCCCGGGTCGCAGCCGCCTGTGCCCGACGCGCGCGTCTCGTCATCGGGACGGTGCTTGATACCGATCCCGACCGGATCGGCCAGGTCGTCGGCGGCGTCGAGGTGACGGCCGACGACCAGCGCGTCGACAGCCTCTTCCATCTGGCCATCGGCTCAAACCGGACGCGGCGCGACCTTGCCTTCGCCCGGCCCGGTGCCGATTGGGCCACCATCACCGACCCGGACGCCAGCCTGGCCGACGATGTCATCTGCGACGTCGGTATCCTGATCGGCATGGGTGCCCGGGTTCAGGCCGGAGCCCGGCTGGGCCGCCACGTCATCGTCAACACCGGGACCATCGTCGAGCATGACTGCGTGATCGGCGACTTCGCCCATATCGCCCCGGGAGCCGTCCTGACCGGAGCCGTGCAGGTCGGCGAGGGCGTTCTGGTTGGGGCGGGTGCCGTCGTCCTGCCGGGACTGACCGTCGGGGCCTGGGCCGTCGTCGGGGCCGGCGCAGTCGTCACCCGGTCGGTCGAGGCCGGCGCGACCGTCGTCGGCAATCCCGCCCGCCGGGTGGAGGCCCGCCGATGACATTGAGCCGCATCCCCCTGTCCGCGCCAGACCTGGGGCCTGCCGAGCGCGCCCTGCTGATCGAGACCTTCGACGCCGGCTGGGTCTCGTCGGTCGGACCGGTGGTCGAGCGGTTCGAGCGGACCTTTGCCGAGACCGTCGGCCTGGCCCACGCCACGGCTGTGTCGTCGGGCACGGCGGCACTTCACCTCGCCCTGGTCATGCTGGGGCTGAAGCCGGGGGACGCGGTCATCGCCCCGACCCTGACCTTCATCGGCGGCGTCTCGCCCATCGTCCAGACGGGGGCCACGCCGATCTTCGTCGATGTCGATCCGGTCAGTTGGAACCTGGCCCCAGCCCTGCTGGACCAGGCGTTCGAGGTCGCGGCGCACGATGGCCTGACGGTTCGCGCCATCGTCCCGGCCGACCTCTACGGCCAATGCTCCGACATCGACGCCATTCGCGCGGTCGCCGATCGACACGGCGTACCGGTCATCCTCGATGCGGCCGAGGCCGTGGGTGCCAGCCGGAACGGCCGAGCCGCAGGGCATGGCGCAAGCTGCGCCGCCTATTCGTTCAACGGCAACAAGATCGTGACCACGGGCGGGGGCGGTATGCTGGCCTCGGACGACGCCGCCCTGATCGCCCGCGCCCGCCATCTGGCCACCGCCGCCCGGTTGCCGGCGGTTCACTACGAACACGCCGAGGCCGGATTCAACTATCGGCTGGGCAGTCTGGCCGCCGCCGTAGGCCTGGCCCAGATGGGCTCGCTGGAGGCCAAGGTCGAACGACGGCGCGCCATCTTCGACCGCTATGTCGCCCGGCTCGGCTCCATCTCCGGCCTGTCGTTCGCACCGGAGGCTCCGGGCTGTCGGCACAGCCGGTGGCTGACCGTCATCCGGCTCGATCCCGCACGGGCCGGCAAGCCTGAGACCCTGCGGCTGGCGCTCGAGACGGCAAACATCGAAAGTCGGCCGATCTGGAAGCCCATGCATCTGCAACCCGCCTTTACCGGGGCGGCCATGATCGGCGGCGCGGTGGCCGAAGACCTGTTCGCCACAGGCCTGTGCCTGCCTTCCGGCAGCGCCTTGACGGACGACGACATCGACCGCGTCTGCGACGTCATTCTCGCCGTCATGAACTGAGGGGTCGATCGCGTTGACCCGTTTTGCGCGAGCCTCTAAGCCGGGGCCTCTTCGGGTCGGAGCGGCACAGGCGTGAGCAACACATCCCTCAGCAAGTCGGTCGCCCGCTACACCAAGTCGCTGCGCATCTCGCTGGGCCTCGCCAGTCCCGAGCTCCGGGCCCATGCGGACGGGCGAATCGAGCCGTCGCTGCTGACGCGCGGCACCACCGGGGCCCGGTTGCGCGCTGTGGAGACCGATCTGGCGCGCCTGACCCAGGGCTGGAACCAGCATATCCCGCAGCTGCTGTCGGTCACCGCCGACGCCCGGGTCCGCGCCCACGAAGCGGCCGATGCCTATGGCCGGCTGGACGAGATCACGGCCGGCCTGGCCGGGCTGAAGGCCGAGATCGCCGCGCTGGAGGCCCAAATCGAGGCGCTCCGCCCTGCGGACCCGGTCCCGCCTTCCCTCGCTGATGCCCAGCCCGTCACGCGCCGCAAGACGCCGACGACCCCGGCACGCCGCACCGACCGGACCTGATGTCGGAGCCACAGCCGACACGGGTGGTGATCGTGTGCCCGACCCTGCTGCGCAATGATGCGGTGGGCGAGGCGACGCTGAACATGGTCCGCGACCTGGCGGCCGATCCGCACAATCAGGTCACCCTGGTCTGCCGCAACAGCGACCCGCACGAGTTCGAGGTGACGCGGGTGCGGTCCCTGGCCGACCTGCTGCTGACCCCCGCCTTCCTGCAGGCGGACGTGGTGATCTATGTCTTCGCCATCTTCAACGAACTGTTCGACGCCATCCTGCTGGGCAACGGCAGGGCGCGCCAGATCGTGCGGTTCCACAACGTCACGCCCAAGGCCCTGGTCGGTGAGGCGGACCATCCGATCATCGACCGGTCCATGGCCCAGATCCAGAATTTCGCCGACGCCGACGAGCTCTGGGCCGACAGCCAGGAGAACCGCGACGAACTGCTGCGTCAGGGGCTCGATCCGGCGCGCATCCAGGTCATGGACCTGGCCGTCACCCCGCCGACGGTCGGGCGGCTGGCCGGCAAGGCCCGCAGGCCCATCAACATCGTCTATGTGGGCCGGTTCGTGCAGTCCAAGGGGGTCCACGAACTGCTCGAGGCCCTGGCCCTGCTGCGCGACCGGTCGCCGGTGCCGTTCAAGGCAAGGCTGCTGGGCAACACGCGGCACGCCTCGCCGGACTACATCGCCTACCTCGATCGGCTGATGACAGACCTGGACCTGCACGATCTCGTGGATCTGGGCGGGACGATATCGGACGCGGGTCTGGCCGAGGCCTATGGCCAGGCCCATGTGTTCGCCACCGCATCCCGGCACGAGGGCTTCTGCGTACCGGTGATCGAGGGGCTGGCGGCCGGTTGCGTGCCGGTCTCCTACGCGAACTCGAACCTGCACTATATCGGCGGCGGACTGGGTCGGCTGGCGCGGGACGAGACGCCTGCCGCGCTGGCAGAGGCTTTGGCGAGCGTGGTCGGGGACATCGACCGAGGTCTCTCACACGAGAATGCGTCGGCCGCGCTCGCCCTGGATCGCGGTCCATTGAGCATCGCCGCCTTCGATGACGCCGCCCGCGCCCACGTCGCGGCCTTCAGTCGGGGACGAGCCGCCGACCGGATGCGGGACCGGCTGACGGTCCTGACCACGGTGCCGGACGCGATCGCACCGGAAGCGCCCACTCTCGCCTGATTCGCAGCGCCGGGACTGCCGCTCGGTTCCCCGGACGGCGCTGTCCTGCCGACCCCCAAACGAAAACCGCCGGCCTCGCGATGCGGGGCCGGCGGTTTCTTGTCGTTTCGACTTCAGACCATCTCGGGACCCGGATTTCTCCGGATCCCTCGAAGCAATCTTAGAAGTTGATGCCGATCGTGGCGCGACGGTTCAGGGGCTCGCGCACGCCGTCGGCCGTGGCCTTGGCGAGTTGCGTTTCACCGACGCCGTTCAGCGAGATCACGCCACCGGCGACGCCTTGAGCGACCAGGGCGTCAGCCGTGGTGCGGGCGCGGCGGTTCGACAGGCCGATGTTGTAGGCGGCCGAGCCGGAGGTGTCGGCGTGGCCGACGACCAGGACGCGGGTCGGACGACCGGTCTTGGCGTAGTTGGCGGCGGCCGTGATGACCGAGCGGGCTTCAGCCGTCAGGTCCGAGCGATCCCAGTCGAAGTAGACCACGAACTCACGAGCGACCGGAGCGGCCGGAGCGGTCGGACGCGGCGGAGCCGGAGGCGCGACTGGAGTCGGGGCCGGCGGGGCCGGCGGAGCGACGTAGGGAGGCGCAACCGGGGCTTCGACTTCTTCCGGACCGAAGGCGTAACGCAGGCCCAGCGAAACGCTGTGCGCCGAGTCATAGTCACCTTCCAGCGTGCCTTGCGAGAAGGCCGCGACGGAGGAGGTCGTGAAGAACTCCATGTCGCCCGTCAGGTAGCGGTAGGTCAGGTCGATGTTGGCGCGGTCCGAAACGGCCCAGGCCAGACCGGCGATTGCCTGAGCGGCGAACTTGGTCGAGGAGTCATCGGCGGCGAAGCCGACGGTGCGCAGGTTGCGGTGACGGCCGATCACGTCGGTGTTGACGTGGTTCACACCGGCGCCGAGGCCGACGAAGGGACGGATGCCCCAGTATTCGAAGCCGAAGTCATAGATGACATTGGCCATCAGGGTCGTCGAGGTCGCGTCGCCTTCGGGCGAGTAGCAGGGGCCGGTGGCGGGCGTCAGGTTGCAGACGCCGTTGCGGCCGCGACGGGCACGGAAGGTGCCGATGTCGCCGGAGCGGTAGCCGCCCTCGACTTCAACGCGCCAGTTCGGGTTGAACCGGTAGCCCAGGCGGGCGAAGGCGGTCCAGCCGTCGTTGATTTCCATGCGGAAATTGTTGCCCGTCGTCGCCGACTCGAGGTTGATGCGGCGATCGATGTGCTGATAGCCGGCGTCAACCGCACCGTACCAGCCATCGGGTTCCGCCGAAGCGGCGCCGGTCGACAGGGCAAGAGCCGCCGCCGCGCTGGTCGCCAGGATCATCGTCTTCATACGCATGGGTGTGAGCCCTCCGCCAAAATTGATTCATGCGGCGGTCTCACCGCCTGATGGCTCTCTAACAGCGTTGCCATAGTCGGTCGAGGCGATAACGTCGTTACCCGTGCGTGAATCTGCGACCGTGGCGTTGAAGCTACACGAAAAAATCGTGTCGAGCGGTCCGATGACCCCTATCCGGGATTGCAGGTGACACGATCCGGTCCGTCCGGCTTTCGGAACGGGGCGAACCTGACTACAGATTCGGTCATGGCGCACCAGGCTGAACGCTGCGAGATCATCGCCGAGGCGGGGGTGAACCACGACGGCCGCGAGGACCGGGCCTTGGCTCTGGTCGAGGCCGCCGCACGTGCCGGGGCGGACACGGTAAAGTTCCAGACCTTCGACCCCAAGGAACTGACCACGGCCGCCGCGCCGACCGCCGCCTATCAGTCCGCGGCCGGCCAGGGCCCGACACAGGCGGAGATGCTGGCCCGGCTGGTGCTGTCGCCGGCCGGCCTGAGGCGGGTCGTCGATCACTGCGCGGCGCACCACATAGGGTTCCTGTCCACGCCGTTCGACATCGGCTCGGCGCGGATGCTGATCGACGACCTGGGGATGACGCGGATCAAGGTGGGGTCGGGCGAACTGACCAACCTGCCCTTCCTGCTGGACCTGGCCCGGCTGGACCGGCCCCTGCTGCTGTCTACCGGGATGGCGGAAATGAGCGAGGTCGAGGACGCCCTGGGCTGCGTGGCCTTCGCCCGGCTGGCGGGGTCCGGCGAGCGGCCGTCGATCGCGGCCTTCCGCGCCGCACTGGCCTCGGCCGAAGCGGCACTGATCCTGGCCGGGACGGTGGTCATGCAATGCGTGACCCAGTACCCCGCACCCCACGACCAGGCCAATCTGAGGGTGATCGACGCCTATGCCGGGCTGGGCGTCAGGCCGGGATACTCGGACCACACCCTGGGCATCGACATCGCCCTGGCGGCCGTGGCGCGCGGGGCCGTCGTGATCGAGAAGCACCTGACCCTGGACAGCACTGCCGAGGGTCCCGACCACAAGGCCTCACTGGAGCCGGACCAGATGGCCGCCCTAGTCGCCGGCGCGCGACGGGTGACCGAGGCGCTCGGCAGCACGGTCAAGGCACCGGTCGAGGCGGAACGGCCCAACATCGCCGTCGCCCGCCGCAGTCTGGTCGCGCGACGGGCCATCGCCGCCGGTGAGATCTTCTCGTCCGACAACCTCGCCGCCCGCCGGGCCGGGGCGGGTCTGGCCCCCGCGCGGCTCTGGGATCTGGAAGGTCGACCCTCGCCCCGAGCCTACGCCGCCGACGAGCTGATCGACCCATGACGGTCCGGGCGCGCATCGGCGTCTTCACCGCGACCCGCGCGGAGTATGGCCTGCTGCGGCCGGTGCTGTCGGCGATGGAGGCCTCGGCGTGGCTGGAGCCCGTGCTGATCGTCAGCGGAACCCATCTGTCGGAGAGGCACGGGCGAACCCTGTCGGAGATCGAGGCGGATGGACGAACGCCCGCCGCCCTGATCCCGGTTCCCCTGGTCGGAAACGCGCCCGCCGATGTCGCGGCGGACATGGCGGCGGTGCTGGCAGGACTGGGGGCCGCCCTGCCCGGTCTCAGGCTCGACGCCCTGATGGTGCTGGGCGACCGGACCGAGGTGCTGGCGGCGGCGGCAGCGGCGGTTCCGTTCGGCCTACCAATCCTGCATCTGGAAGGGGGCCACAGGACCACCGGCGCGGTCGACGACGCCATCCGCCACGCCGTGACCAAGCTGTCGGCCCTGCATTTCACGGCCGCCGAACCTTACCGCCAGAGGATATTGCAACTGGGCGAGGCACCCGACCGGGTATTCACCGTCGGCTCCACGGCGGTCGAGACGATCCGGGCCGCCCGCGCCGACCGGGCGACGGTGGCGCGTATGCTGGAGGCGGATCTGGAGCCCGGCTTCCTGCTGGTCACCTTCCACCCCGAGACCCTGGCAGCGATGAGCCCCGCCGATCAGATCGCGGCCTTCCTGGGTGGGCTGGCGTCGGTAAAGGACCGCAAGCTGGTCATCACCCGGCCCAACGCCGACGTGGGTTCAGACGCCGTGCGCGCGGCGCTCGACGCCTTCGCCGCCGAGCGACCGGACCAGGTGATGCTCTATGAGTCCCTCGGCGCGGCGCGCTATGCCGCCGCCCTGACCGCCTGCGACGCCGTGGTCGGCAACTCCTCCAGCGGGGTGATCGAGGCCCCGATCGCCTGTGTCCCCTCGGTTAATGTCGGGGGTCGCCAGGACGGCCGGATCAAGCCGCCCAGTGTGGTCGATTGTGCGAACACGCCACAGGCCGTCGCCGGGGCCCTGGCCCGCGCGCTCGACCCCACCTTCGCCGAGGGCGCCCGCCGCCAGCCGGTGCCGTTCGGAGACGGGGATGCGGCCGGACAGATCGTCGAGATTCTTGAGAGAACGACGTTCGATGAATTGGTGCGCAAGCCGTTTGTCGATCGGCCTTGAGCCCGGTCCGGACTCAAAATTAGAGTCCGAAGAGTCCGAAGAGTCCGAAGAGTCCGAAGAGTCCGGACTCCAAATTAGAGTCCGTTGAGTCCGGACTCCGACATCGGCGCGATCGAGATTGTCAAAGACCGGGTAGGATGGCCCAGTCTACCACAGCCGGGAGCAGCGCCAGACAGAAGGCACCGAGAATCGACCAATCCCTTGTGCGGCAAGGGATTGGTGGCTTGAAGTTGCGAAACATCAGCCGGAGTCAGACGGTATCCGCCCTAAAGTCGTCATTCCAGATCTGCGCTTCGCTACGCCTCAAATGACGAAGGAGAAGATGGCTCTCGATTTGTCATCAATGCCTCGGCCATCGTGAAATCGAACAGGGTGTCAACGTCCCAGCCCTGCTCGGCCGGCATGACCCAGGCCAGGGTGCCCTCCGTCTGGAACGAGCGGTCGATCCGCAGGCGCTCCGGCCGGCCGACGTAGACGGCGCCGTTGATGACCACCGGCTCGTCGGCCGAG
This sequence comes from Brevundimonas sp. NIBR10, assembly GCF_027912515.1. NCBI lineage: Bacteria > Pseudomonadati > Pseudomonadota > Alphaproteobacteria > Caulobacterales > Caulobacteraceae > Brevundimonas > Brevundimonas sp. NIBR10. The sequence continues at coordinate 1,368,367 of NZ_CP115464.1, read as the reverse complement.
GCCTCGGCCTTGTGATAGGTGCCGGCCTCGTCCACGCGACCATAGAAGCCCGGCGGCTTGGACATGGGTGAGACCCCGATCACGGCAGGCCCGCCCCGCGCCTCGCACATGGTCACGGCGCCGTCGATGTCGGCGGCGGTGCGCAGGGGCGAGGTCGGCTGGAGCAGGACGACATAGTCCCAGACACCACCCACCGTCTCCAGCGCATGGTCGACGGCGTCGATGACCGAGGCGGTCGAGCCGGCCAGATAGTCGGGGCGGTCGATCACCCCGATCTCCATGGCGCGCGCAAACCCGGCCACCGCCGGATCGTCGGTCGAGACCACCAGCCGGTCGATCGTCACTGCCTCCAGCCCGGCCCGCAGCGTCCATTCGACCATCGGCCGCCCGGCCATGGGGCGCACATTCTTGCCCGGCAGCCGCTCCGAGCCCGCGCGGGCCGGGACGATGGCGAGCACGCGTTTGCCGTCGATCATCGCCTGCCCTTCCCGGTTCGCCGTGATCAGAACAGGCCGCGCCTTACGTCTGGTTAACCGCGTTGGACGACATTGCGGGCCACGGCTTCGAGGCCGAGGGAGCCTTCATCGTGAGCGACGCCATCCAGGCCGACGACATCCTGTCCGGACTTGCCGGCAAACGCGTCCTGGTCACCGGTGCGGGCGGCTTCATCGGTAGCCGGCTGACCGAGCGGCTGGTCGAGTGCGGTGCGCAGGTGCGGGTGCTGGTCCGCTATACTTCGGACGGAGACGCCGGCTGGCTGGACCGGTCAGGGGTGCGCAAGGCCATCGACGTCCGGCGCGGCGATCTGGCCGACCGCGACAGTGTCACCGACGCGGTGCGGGACCGCGACATCGTGTTTCACCTCGGTGCCCTCATCGCCATCCCCTATTCGTACCTCGCGCCCGAAAGCTATGTGCGGACCAATATGTTTGGGACGCTGAATGTACTTCAGGCCGTGCGCGAACTGGACGTCGGGCGGATGGTCCATACCTCGACCAGCGAGGTCTATGGCTCGGCCCAGACCATTCCGATGACCGAGGCCCATCCCCTGGTCGGCCAGTCGCCCTATTCCGCCACCAAGATCGCCGCCGACAAACTGGCCGAGAGCTATCACCGGTCGTTCGGAACGCCGGTGGTGACCCTGCGCCCGTTCAACACCTTCGGCCCGCGCCAGAGTGCGCGCGCGGTCATCCCCGCCATCGCCGTGCAGATGCTGGCCGGGCGGCCGGTCAAGCTGGGCGACACCCGGCCGACGCGCGATTTCGTCTTCGTGGACGATACGGTGGATGCCTTCCTGCGCGCCGGGATCACGCCGGGCGTCGAGGGCGAGACGATCCACACCGGCGGCGGGCGCGAGGTCCGCATCGGCGACCTGCCCGAGATGATCGCGACGGCCGCCGGCGTTCCGGTCGAGGTCGTCGCCGACGAGACCCGGATGCGGCCGCCCGCCAGCGAGGTGGAACGGCTGATCGCCGACGCGTCCCTGGCCCGGGCCAAGCTCGGCTGGGCACCGCGCGTGTCGGTCGAAGAAGGCCTGGCCCGCACCGTCGATTTCATCCGCGCCAACCCGACCCTTTATCGCCCCGACGAGTACGCCGTATGAGCCGACCCGGCGACATTTCCGGCAACCTGCTCGGTCCCGACGACACCCTTCTGACCGCCATCGAGCGGATGGACGGGGTGCGGCGAAAGCTCCTGGTCGTGGTCGATGCGGACCGCCGACTGCTGGGAACCTTGACCGACGGCGACATCCGGCGCGGCCTGATGCGGCGGATCGAGATGGACGCGGCCGTCCGCGAAGTCATGAACCTGGATCCCGTCGCCCTGCGCACCGGCGGGTCCGAGGCCGAGGCGGTGCGGCGGCTGTCGGACCGCGGGGTGCAGTTGGCCCCGATGCTGGACGCCGAGGGGCGGGTCATCGGCCTGTATCCCGACGCGATCGGCATCTCGGCGACCCGCGACACTCTGGTGGTCATCATGGCCGGGGGACGCGGCGTGCGCCTGGCCCCCCTGACCCAGAACTGCCCCAAGCCGATGCTGAAGGTGGCGGGGCGGCCCCTGCTGGAGACCATCATCGAGCGGCTGCGCGACCAGGGCTTCTGGCGGTTCCGGCTGGCGGTCAACTACCTGGCCGAGATGATCGAGGAGCATTTCGGCGACGGCTCAGCCATGGGGATCGAGATCCGCTATCTGCGCGAGGATCACCCGCGCGGCACGGCGGGGGCCCTGGCCCTGCTCGACGAACCGCTGGACGGCCCGATGCTGGTCATGAACGGCGACCTGCTGACCCGGATGAGCTTTGCCGACCTGATCGATTTCCACATCGATCTGGGGGCCCGGGCCAGTCTGTGCGTGCGCGAACACGCCTTTCAGGCTCCCCACGGCGTCGCCGAGATCGACGGCTCGCGCCTGGTGTCCCTGCGCGAAAAGCCCACCTTCCGCTGGCAGGCCAACGCCGGCGTCTATTGCCTCGATCCGTCCGTCCTGGCCCGCGTCCCGGCCCAGGGCCCCTATGACATGCCCGAACTCCTGGCGGCTCTCGCCGCCGACGGCGATACGGTCGGTGCCTATCCCATCCACGAATACTGGCTGGACATCGGCCGCCCGCCCGATTTCGAGAATGCGCAGACGGATTTCGGGGCAGTTTTCGCGCCTCCGGCGACCTGACGGAGGTCGATGCCACGAACGCTTCGGGAACACGCTACGGAGCCCGTGAGCCGTCCAACAAATCTGCTTCGCAAACCTTTCAGCCTCCGCTAAGCAGCGGGCGATGAAAATTTATCCTGTGATCATGTGCGGTGGGTCGGGGACCCGTCTGTGGCCTGCTTCCAGGCCTTCCCGACCCAAACAATTCATCCCTCTGGCCGGCAATCGCTCGCTCTTTCAGGAAACCGTGTTGCGTGTCGCGGCGCTGGCCGACAACGGAGGCCGACTGATCGTGGTCGCCGGGGTCTCTCACCGCCCCTGGATCGTCGAGCAATTGGACGAGATCGGCGTGTCCGCCCACGTGCTGCTGGAGCCCGAAGCACGGGACTCAGCAGCCGCGATGGCCGCAGCGGCGGCCTGGACCGAACGTGAAGACCCGGGCGGCGTGAACGCCTTTGTGGCCTCCGATCATCACATCCCCGAGCACGACGCCTTTCGAGAGGCCGTACGCACCGCGGCCGTCGCGGCCGCCGAAGGCCGGGTCGTGACCTTGGGCGTCTCGCCCAGCGAGGCTTCATCAGCCTACGGATACATCAAACCGTCCGGACGCGGACTTTCCGACATCGATCGGTTCATCGAAAAGCCCGACGCATCGACGGCGGGTGAGTATATCTCCGCCGGCTATCTGTGGAACAGCGGCAATTTCGTGGTCGCGGCCCGCACCCTGCTGTCAGAACTCCGGACCCATGCACCGGCGGTCGAGGCGGCGGTGCAGGCGGCCCTGCCGCCCCGCGGTCTGGCTGACGTGGAAGTCCTGACCGAGGCCTTCACCGCGGCACCGAAGATCTCGATCGACTACGCCTTGATGGAAAAGACCCGGCTCGCTTCGGTGCTCGAAGTGCATTTCGGATGGTCCGACCTGGGGGCATGGGACGCGATTGCCGCGAGTGGCGAGGGCGACACGGGCCTCCACATCTTCGAGGACTCCGAAGGCTGCCTCGCCCGGTCCGCTGACGGCATCATGGTCGCCGCACTCGGCGTACGGAACCTGGCGATCATCGCAGAGAAGGACGCGGTCCTCGTGTGCGACCTGTCGCGCGCCCAGGACGTCAAGCGTATCGTCGATCGCCTCAGGGTCGCTTCTCCCCAGCATCTGGATTTCGTAAGGCCGATTCCCGAAATCCTGGCCACCGGCGGGCGACGGTTTGCCGACTGGATGCGCCTGCGCGCCCTTCCGATCTGGTCCTCCCTGGGCCAGGACGAGCGCGGCGTGTTCGCGGAGGTCATCGGCATGGACGGCCGGCCCGTGCAGACCTCGCGCCGGGCGCGGGTCCAGGCGCGCCAGATCTACGTCTTCGCCCAGGCCGGCCAGATGGGCTGGCGAGGCCCGTGGAAACGCTGTGTCGACCAGGGCGTCGATCGCCTGATCGCCGACTACCTGCGCGACGACGGCCTTTGCCGGACCCTGCTGGCGGCGGACGGGACGCCGCTCGACGAAACGGCCATGGTCTATGATCAGGCCTTCGTGATGTTCGCCCTGGCGATGGCCAAGGGTGCCGGATGCGCCGAGCCGACAATCGAGGCACGGGCGGTCAAGATCCGTGAGGCCCTGCGCGCCCGCTCGCTGCCCAACGGCGCCCTGATCGAGGGGGGAGACGACGCCTGGCAGTCCAACTGTCACATGCACCTGCTCGAAGCCTGCCTGGCCTGGGAAGAAACCGGAGGCGACGCCGGCTGGACTGAACTGGCCGATCAGGTGGCGCACCTTGCCCGGTCGACCTTCATCGACGCCGAAGGCGGATATCTGCGTGAGTTCTTCGGCTCTGACTGGGCACCTGCCCAAGGCGAGGCCGGGCGACTGGTCGAGCCGGGGCATCAATTCGAATGGGCCTGGCTGATGGCGCGTCACGCGCGCGCTCGAAATGACGAGAGCGCCCTTGACGTGGCTCGCAAACTCTATGCCCACGGCATCGCCGGCGTGAGTGAACGAATGGCGGTCGCCGTCGATGCCATGAATGATGACGGTACGATCCGCAGCCGTCGAGCGCGCCTCTGGCCTCAGACCGAATGGTTGAAGGCCGCCCTGATCCTGGCCGAACTCAGCCATGACGGCGCGCGCCAAGCCTATCTTGAAGATGCGGCCGCCGCACAGCGAGCGCTCTGGTTATATCTCACCGAGGACGGCCTGTGGCGGGACAAGCGCCTCCAGGATTTGACTTTCGTGGACGAACCCGCTCCGGCCAGCTCGTTCTACCACATCATGGCTGCCCTGCGGCAACTGTCGGACACCGACCGGTCGAGCGAGTTGGACATCCTGCCCAACCCCGCCCTCGGCTAGACGGCTGCGACGACCGGCTGACAGCCGAGCGCGATCAACCGGTCGCGCAGTCCGTCCGGGTCTATGATCACGTCGCGATTGTGCAGGGTGGGGAAGTGGGAATAGTCGGCGTCGGGGTCGATCGCCTCTTCTGCAATCATGCAGTGATAGTCTACGCCCACGATCCCGCTGAGGATGTCGAGCGAAGCCGACAGCCCGTGGTACAGGTTGCGTTCGTTCTCGATCACCAGGGCAATGGCTCCCGGCTCGCAAAAGATCAGGTTTGCCAGGTCGGATCCGTGGACGCCGAGCACGAACTGGGCCTGTGAGAACATGGCGATCTGGTCCCGCGCCGACAACTGTCCCAACTCGACGACCTCGAACCCGAACGCCTCGAGCACAGGCTGGATGGCCGCCCAGTTGGCGACCCGCCGTTTGGGCGTCGTGAACGATTGCCTTGATGCAAATATTCGACGACGGCCGGGCTCGATATCGGCGGCCAGGTTCGCCTTCAGCGTCGCCGCGATCCCGCGTACGACCTCGGGATAGAGATAGCGCTGATCGGGGAAGGTCACGACGATCGCGTCCTGAACCAGGTAGTCGTTATCGTGGGTAACCCAGGTGATCCGATCTTCCGGAATGCCGACCGCCAGAGCGGTCTCCCGGAACTGGTTGCGCGCCTCCGTGCAAACCATGAACCGGACCGCAGGATCCTCGAACAGATCCGGTCTCAACTGACGGACGATGTAGAAACGGGCACACCAGCTGACAAGCCAATGGTACCACACGCTGTCGATCGGTCCCCCGATGATGACGTGGGGCCCCTCGATCGGGATCGGGGTCGAGCTGAGCGTAAAGTCATCGTCTGTAAGCTTGGGGCGCGCGCGCGGGAACCAGTAGCCGACATTGTCGTAACTCTGGTTGACCATCAGCCGGCGGGATTCGAGATCCACCACCAGGTAGCAGCTGGACACCAGCTGGTCTGGCGTTCGACAAACGAACAGATCAATCGCCTCGGACGTCGCTTCCTTGTCCAGCCGGATACGCTCCGTCGGCTGTCGAACCAGATCGGGCCGATCCTCGAAGACGTGCAGATCGGCATCTAGAGTGCCGCTTATTTCCAGCGTATTCATGGGGCCCGATGTGACGGCCTTACCGGGTATTGTCGACCCAATTGTGTAGGGGGCGGCAGGCTCCGGAACGGTCCGGCCCGGACCTGGCCCGCCTTCATAAACTGAGAATTTCTCGTCATGACCTCGGGTTACCTGCTCGAAAAGATCGCCGAATTTGCCGACCTCGCCTGGGTTCACACACCGGTCTTCAACGATCCGAGAGGATGGCTGAGTGAGCGCTACAGCCGTGCGGCGTTCGAGGACCTGGGACTGCCGGACCTCGTTCAGGACAACAGTTCCTTCACCCGATCAAGGGGCACGGTCCGGGGACTGCATTTCCAGACCCCGCCCCATGCCCAGGCCAAATTGTTCAGGGTGATCCGTGGACGGGTGCTCAACATCGCGCTCGACCTGCGTGAGCCCCATTTCGGCTCCGTCGCGACCCACGAGATGGACGAGGACTCACCCTGGATCTTCGTTCCTGAAGGCGCGGCGCACGGCTTCCAGTCCCTGACCGCAGACGTCGAGATCATCTACAAATGCAGTCGGCCGTTCTCGCCGGGCCACCTGGGACAGATCGCCCATGACGATGCCGCCCTGTCATTACGGCTTCCGCTCGACGTACCGCCCGAAACCCGTTCCGACAGAGACTCGCTGAACAGGCCACTGGCGGATTGGCGCGGCGTGTTCTGAGCGATCGGACACGGCGCTGACCGAAACTCCCGCCCCTCCGGTGGCCGGGCCACCCTGCGTGATCAGGCGTCCGCAGACGCCGCGCTCGATCCCCCGTGCGCCCCCAGGCTTTCATGGGACCAACGCTCGACCAATTGGTCCAACGCAGGGGAACTCAGGCGGACCGCGGCTTCGTCAGGCCCATCCTGCCACCCGCGAGCCAGGGTCTGCGTCAGTTCGTCCGCCTCAACCGTCGTCGCATGAACGCCCGAAGCCGCGCGTTCCCAGAAAGCCGCGTTCGGAGGCGAGATATCGAAGGGTCCCAGGAACCCTGAACTTGTCGGCGACAGGATCCGGTTCCAGGCCATGTACATTCGGGCCGTGCTTTTAAGCGTCTTTCGTCGGGACCTTGCGACGGCACGTTCGATACGGTCGAAGTAATCCTTCACATCCCTGGCGACCTGGGCCAGGCCCAGATCGCTGTAGGTTCCATGTCCTGCGAGCAGCATGGGCAGCCCCTCGGCGACCATTTCCAGGCCCGGAGTTCCGCGGACGGTGAGGCCCAGGACGCACTTCTGCGCCAATTCGGCATGGGGAATCTGGGTCCTGGCGAACGCGATATTGGGACAGTTCGCATACTCGGCTTCGAGCCGGTTGATGCTGAAGGCCAGATCGAAATTCCCGTCATATGGGTGAACCTTGATCAGCAGATTGTAGCCGCCATGCGTGGCGGCATGGTCGAGCGTGGCCTCGACCCATTCCAGATAGTCGACGAACACGCTTTCATCCGAACTGGGCTGATCGGTGAACGTCTGGGTGAACAGGCAGACGCAGGGCAGGCCGTCCTCGAACGGCCAGGACGGTTGTGCCGCCTGGGTCGCACCGACCCAACGCCAGTTCTTCGACAGTTCGTAGGCGCGCCCGTGGCGTACCGCCGCGAACCGGGCTGCCGACCTGGATTTCCCGACGTGCTTCTGAAACCGCCCAAACACATGCGCATCGGCGCGTCGCATCTGGCCGTGGAGCGTCAAGCCCGGCTCGTTGCGGCGCAGCAGATAGATCGGGAGTCGGACATCGACATGGAAGTGTACCCCGACGCCACCTGCGGCGATGGCGCGTTCGATCGCAAGGCCCCAGGGCGCATAGTCGGCGTGCCCCGTAACGAAGGCGGCAGGAGGTTGATCCAGAAACTGACGACAAAGCCAGTCGTCCAGCCGGGCGAAGTCGTCGATCGCCGAGTCCAGCCAGGGTCCGCCGATGAGTTCCGGCATCAGCTGGGACCTCAGCACGGTCCCATGCAGAAAACGCCCCAGATGCACAGCGCCGTCGCACATGGCCGTCAAGGCCCGGATCGACTCCGCCGGGACGACCTCGCCTTCAAGGCGGCTTCCGATGATCTTTCTGAGCGCCTCGGCACCCTTCTCCGAGGCCGGTGTGGAGGGCAGGGATTGTGGAACCCTGATGATCTTTCGGACACCGAACGAGCGGATCAATTTGAGATCAACGTCCTTGGGACGCAGATAGGCGGACCGCCGGACCACGCCGGGATTGCCGACAATGCCCACCAGAGGCAAACCGAGCAGGTGCGCCACCGCCCTGCCGATCACCAGCGATCGCATCTGATAATGCACGTTGTCATGCATGAGATCGACGTAGATCACCCGCCCGCCAGACCGGGCTTTCGCCAGTGAAACCTCGGTCAGGACGGCGTTCAGCCGGAGAAAGGACGACTTTTCCGCACTGTCCGTCATGGCCGGAATCAACCTGCTCTCGGTAATGGGCGGCATGCCGGTTCAGTACGGGATGAGAGCGCGCCCGCCAAGCCGGCCTGTAATGTATAAGGGGTTTGGATGCGCTCGTGATGTGCGTCGTTCGGACGGCGACGCGCCGGCCTTTCCTCACACCAACAGGCAGTCCTCGACGGCATAGACGACCACGCCCCGGAACAGAAAGCCATCGTCGGCCAGGCCGCCGAGGGCGGTTATCGGAAACTCGACCGACGATTCATCGCTATCGATCGTAAACTCAAGCGCAACCCCTTCGATGCGGTCTCGACCACCCCGACGTTCTTCTGCGGCCAGTACTAGCTGACCGAACTGCGTCGTGACGCGGAATTGCAGGCACATGACCGAACCGGCGATCAGTTCGCCGAGAAACCGCACGACGTAGCGACCGCGCTTCAAGGACAGATACGGCCCAAATACCGCCGGCGTCTGGTCCGGGTCTTGGTCGTGGCGAATGACCAGACCGTCAGACACGCGCTCGGACCGGTCCGTCTGGAACCGGGTCGAGCCTAGCTGGTGGATCTGGGGCCGAGACAACTCGCCCTGGTTGGGGAGGAGAGCCGCGGCGTCGTCGACCACAGCACCGTAGATCGACGGCAGATCCGTCCAGCGATAGTTCCGCAGCGCCTCGAACGCCTGTCGGCGCGGCGTTCCGGCCAGGATGTCGGCGAGCGGGGTCGTTCGGAGATTGCCCAGGACCTGGCGCTTCAAAAAATCATCACAGGTGACCAGGACCGATCCATCCCAGTCGATGATGATCAGGTCGAGCAAATCCCATGTCCAGAAGCCCGGGGCGGGAGCCAAGGCAAGTCGCCGGGCGGCGGTCAGATCGGTGACGCGGGTCTGGAGCTGGGAGAATCTAAAGTCCGCGCCAAACCCGGACCAGCGCCGGACCAGGGCGGGCAGCTCGTGCAGATTATTTCTGTGGACGGGGGTGGTGATGGAAACCTTGTGCGGAGCTGCCCGCACCATGGCATCGACACGGGGCAGAACCTCGGCCGCCTTTAGCGGAACCATCAGCTTGTCGTATGTGGCGGCCGTGACGGCCTCGACATGGATAGCGAGGGTCCGGATGTCCTTGACAATGGACATCATCCGATCGACGTCGGCGCTGCCCGCGTTCGTCGCCACATTGACGGGAATGTCGGGGAACCGTTCACGCAGTCGCCGAATCCGCGTCTCGAGCCGGGGATCATCGAACGGCTCGCCAAACAGACCGAACATCAAGCCATCCGCAAGATCGATCGTCGCCAACCCATCAAGCAGTCTTTCGAAAACCTCATCCGACATCACTCCCTGCTCGAGGTGTGCGGTCATCTTCTTGTTGGTCGGACAGTGGGGGCAGTTGGCGCTGCAGATGTTCGTCGATCCCACGAAGATACTTTTCAGAACCCGCGTATTGAGACGCGCGATGTCGTCGAAGAAATCCTCACGTTTGGGGGGGACCGCATCGGACCGGTTGATCACGAGGTGGCGCAACATGACCCGCCCCAAGGCCCCTGTGACCCGACCGGTGATGGCGACGCAGGTCGCCAGCGACGACCGCGTCCCGAACACCAGGCTGTCAAGACGCTGCAGACTGATCTCGGATTCGCTTGCAGTGAGTGAAAGGCCGCCGATCCGGTCCCCACTCAGAAGGTCCACGACCTCTATATCCAGCGACACGATCTGAGGAAGGGCCGACGGATCCGTCTGTAGCTGCACCAGGAAGCCGTGATGTCCAGCCGGCAGCTGAACGATCCGGCGAAACATCACACCGCTGTCAGCGGTACCGCCGTCCGGCTCGACGAGGTCAAACCGGCTGTGGCTCTGATAGATCTGGGCACGCAGCATGCGATCACTCCGGAGATTCCGGCCCGGCACAAGGGCACACGGGAGCACGTCAGAGCCGTGATCAGGCTTCAATCATCTCCACCTTGCAATCGTGCATTTCGAATCGTCCCTGAAACAGCGGTTGTTTAACGATGGCGATCACCTGGGCCGGGCCCGCGACCGTCCACCGACGCTCCAACTCCACCTTGTAGCGCCCCGACTCATTGATCACGGCGTTGCACGTAACCTTGTTGTCGCCATGGGCCCAGTCGAAACTCAGGGTTGCAACACCCCCTTCCGGATCGACCGAGATTTCGAACGTCACCCGCCACAGACCCGGCGTGAGGTAGATATGGGGGCCGTTGACGATGATCCTGGCCCGGCCCGTCAGATCCAGCTCCTGCGGGCCACCATCCAGGCTGTCAGCGGTATTGTACCAGAACGATTCGGCGGGCCAGATCGCAGCAGCGCCGGGTCGGGGCGGCAGGTGATTGTAGATCGACAAGGCACAAGGCTTGACGAAGGGGACCATCAGCGTCGCCTCTCCCCGCTGAGCGTCCCCCAGATGCGGCAGGCTGAGGCTCGCGGACGAAGCGCTGACGAAGGTTCCTCCCTGGGCGATGATCATGGACGCTTTCGAAAGACGCGCCGAGGCCGCCGCTACGGCCTCCTTGGCCTCGAAATCGGAAATCTTGCCCGGGGGCGGCGCCGGGATGCCGGCCATGATGACCACGGATTGGTCGGCCGGTATGACCAGCCCCCAATCGGGGTCATCCGAAAGCACCAGACAGCGGTGCGTCATCTTGGCCCAGTCCGAGACGGGGCCCGTCAGGATGTCCCAGCCACCAGCCTCCCCTGCGGCCGTCAGCGGTCCCCGCCAGGCCTTGTCGGAGATTTCGTCAACGAACAGGGCGAACAGTCGAATGGGCTCGCTCATGCGGCGCGGAGCCAGGAATAGACGTCGATCGCCTCGTGTACGTCATCGAAGATCTTGGCCTTGCCGCTCTCGATGATAAGAGCGCGATCGCAGTGCTCGCCGATGATGTGGGTGTTGTGCGATGCCATCATGAAGGCCCGGTCCGCACGCGCCTGGAATAGTTCCTCGTTACATTTGCGCTGAAAGCGGGCGTCCCCGACGGCGACAAGCTCATCGATCAGGTAGCAATCGAACTCGATCGCCAGGGACAAGCCAAACGCCAGGCGGGCCCGCATGCCCGAGGAGTAGATCTTGACCGGCTCCCTCAGGGCGCGTCCTAGTTCCGCGAAGTCATCGACCCGTTCCAGGATATCCTGATATTTCCGGCCATAGATTCTCGCAATGAATCGAATGTTGTCCAGGCCGGACAGACTGCCCTGAAATCCACCCGTGAAGCCAATCGGCCAGGACGAGGACATTCGCCACCGGATATGCCCCTCGTTCGGCGGCAGGATACCGCCGAGCATCTTGATCAGTGTCGATTTTCCCTGACCGTTCCGCCCCAGAATAGCCAGCCGACTGGTTCGACCAACGTCAAAACTCAGATTGGAGAAAACTGGAGTCTTGGCACCATGATAGGTTTTGGACAGATTCTGGACGCTGAGCCCGATGTCAACGACGGGGAGCATCAGTCCTGCCTGTGCTCGCGCGCACCGGCCCAGATGAACCAGCCGAGGCTGTAGGCCAACAGGGTCGAAATCAGCACCGTCAGGATGGCAACCAGCCGATGGGGTTCAGACGCCTCATCGGGCGTGCTCGGCGCGACGATGCGGTCGAGATAGAGCTTCTGACGCCGGGCTTCGGCTTCAGCATTCGTCAAGGCGGCCGTCGCAGCCGTCAACTCCCTGTCGGCAAACTCGCGATTGAGGGACAGGTCCTCGTAGGCGCTGAGCTTGGGAGCCAGCGAGCCCGAATCCCCGGCGATCTTGGCCCGCTCACGGGCGATCTGGCCCTCATAGGCCGCGATACGGCTGTTGATGATGGGCAATTGCGGGCTGGACGGGGCCTCGCCCATCACCTGGGCACGTTCGGCTCTGAGCTGGGCCACGGTCGACAGCAGGCCGCCGATGAGGCGCGTACTTTCGGTCGCGGTGGTTTCCGGATCGATGAACTGCTCGCGGTTGCGGAACCCGGTCAGTTGCTGCTGGGCCTCGGACAGCCGTTGCCGGGCGCGGTCGCGCGCCTCCGTCGCTTCCTTGATGGCATCGCCGGCCGACCGTTCATTCATCCGGTTGATCAAGCTCTCGCTGCCGACAAGCAGGGTCTCGGTCATGGCCCGGGCTTCACGCGGGCTGAACGCCTCGACCCTCAGGGTGGTTATGCCCGTCGACGAATCGTAGCCGATGTCGATAAAACGCTGAAACCCCTTAAAGTAGCCCTCGTTGGTCCGCTTCTCCCAGGGACGCGGAAAACGCGAGAACGGGTCAGCTCCGGCCGGTGCCAGGACCTTGGGAAGGTCGAACTGCCGGGACACGTCATTGAAGGCGTCTCGGGAGGTCACATACTTGTGGACGGCAAAAGCATCGGACTGGGTCGTTCCGAGACCGACGCCTTCAAGCGCGAACCCCAGGGACGAAGGCTGTGACGCATTCGCGGCCCGAACGATAAACATCGTTTCGGACACGTATCTCGGCGAAGCAATGATCAGATAATAGATCACCGCCAGCACCGTCGGCACGACGACGACGATGATGAAGGCCAGGGGCACGCGCTTCCACCAGGGCGTCGGCTTCTTGTCGTAGGTCAACGCCTTGGGGATGGGGCCCAGATAGGTCAGGTTCGGATCGGTCATATGAGTTCCATGGGCGCAGCCCGGCTTAGCACGCACAATCGACGTCAGTCGATTAGAACACGGTCCTTGGCGTCAGAGAGGAGAACGATCCCGGAGAACAGCAGCACTGCCCCCCAGGCAAAAGCATACCAGGGGTGGTAGTAGACGTGTACGAACTCACCGAAAACCGCGCCGCGGACCATCTCGACCCCGTGCGGCATGGGAATCAGGAGATAGCCCTCCCTGTACTTGTCGGGAATCAGGGACGCCATGGTGAAACAGCCGGATGCCGGGATCATCGCATAGGTCGCGACGGGGACGATCCGCTCCATGATTTCGAACCGGACGGAAAGCGCTGCGAAAAGGTAGGACAGGCCGAATGCCACCCAGGCGTTCAGGAACCAGCCCCCATAGAACAGCATCCAGTTCCACGGCAGCTCGCATTCTCCGAGGATGATCAGCGCGGCGTAGACGATCACGAAGGCGAGACTGCCCCCCATGAACTCGGACAGGTTCCGAGCGAACATGACGTGGTTGACGCTGACCTGTCGGTGGTGAAACAGACCGACGTTAGCCTGGACCGCGCCGATGCTGCCCGTCACCATGTGCCGCAGGATCAGCAGACACATATAGCCTGTCATGACAAAGGGTCCGACGCGTACGCCGTGTTCGTACTCGGGCTTGATGAAGCCCCACATGATCAACACGCCGACGCAGAACATCAGCGGCTCGCCGATCACCCACAGGAACCCTATCCCCTCACGCCCGAAACGGGTTGTGACCTCGCGCATGACTAGTGCGCTGATCAGCGTGGTGTGCTTCTTCACTGCCGCGGCAAACGCCATGCAACGCTGATCCTGTCTTGCCTGCCTCCCCTTACCCGTTCCACCTGCAAGATGGAAAGGCAGAACCATCCGGTCAGACCTGTATTTCCCCTTTCCGCCGCACCGGTCCGGGAGGCTCCTGCGCCCGCGATCGGGATATGGCTCGCCGACCCCGAAAAGACCTTGCGCTGATCTGACGCTGACGGCTAAGGGTCGAGCGGTCAGGCTGGCGTCCGACACGCGTTACGAGTGCCGAGAGGGGACTGGATGTTGGACGACACCGCAGCGGTGTTTGGCGAGGCTCTGGTCGAGACGCCTACCGACGAGGTCATGACGGCCCCCCTGCGGCACCGCATTGAAAGCGAACACACCGGATGCGTCCGAATCCTGTTCGATCTGCGGACACGTCATTTCACAACCGGCATCAAACTCAACGAGCTTTTCTCGCACCGGCTGGAACTCAACTGGCTGGTCTACTCGGCGCGTAGCGGAAAGCTGCTGACACAGATCGTACAGGACGATGCGTCGTACCAGCATCCAGATCTCTATCTGAACCTGCCGGAGGATTCAGAAATCATCCTGGTGCCGAGCGCGCCCTATATGTCGAACGATGTCGTCCCGGTGGCGTCCCGTGTCTTCAAGACCGACTTCGAAGGCCACACCTACCGATATGAAGTCAACGTTGGCTCCAGCACCGATGGCGGCCTCATCGCGGATCGTTGGTCCTACCGGGAAGGTCGGCTGACCTTCATGAGCTTCTTCCACAACAAGGCCTTCCGTTGGGGGCTGGACGGAGCGGAACTCATCCTTCCGGTGGTGCCGGGTGCGGACCATCGAGTACGGATGAATGCCCAGCTGCGCACGGCCCTTGCGATCGAGGTCGAGGGCGAACTGGTTCAGGAACTACCACGTTCGCACGACGGCGTTCGGTGGCACGACGAGGATATCGGTTTTACGATCCCGGCCCGTCTGACTGGTCGTTCAGAGGTCATGATAAAGTTTGTCTTCGTCGGCGACCACTGGAAGTATCTCGAGTTCAACCTTCGCCAGGAAGCTCTGGGCCTGGCCCGACTGGTTGTGGATGTGTTCGGCCGAGTCGATGCGGGTCTGCCGAAACGTCTGGCGGACCGGATGTGGGGCGGCCTGCCCGCCGGGCAGATGCTGACGCAGTCCTTTTTCGGCGAAGCGAAGGACCGCGACCGTCTGGTTCAAACGCAGGTGCTGGTGTCGCCCACAGAGTTTGAACTCACCGAGAAATATTTTGCACCAAACCAGCATTTCTGGAGCACCCTGCTGGGTCTGGCGCACGGCCTGCTGTCCCAAGGCTCCAGCGTGATGGTGATGTCACTCTCAGCCGACGTACCGCCCAGCCCCAAAACCGTCATTGGGCCGTTGAGATTCAATGACGGCTCTTCTGCCCTTGCGTTGCAGGCCTTGTCGCACGCACCTGCGGGCGCAGAGAACTGCGGCATCGTCCTCAGCCTGACGACGGCGTCGCTTGAGCTCTGTGGCCTCAGCATCAACAGTCAGTCTCTGGGGGATTTCGCCTACCGCGAACTCTACAACTACCCGTTTGAACCCCCGCGTCTCAGCAATTTCTGGGAGATGATCGTCGTTACGCCGGACTATTGGCGCGAGGTCGACCTGGCGATCTACGAGAATGTTCTCATCGGTCGGACGGCGTCCACGCCGGCCCTCATCCTCGCCAGTGCGAGCGCTGAGGACTGGCTGGACAACGGTGGGGTCGATGCCAGATTCGTGCTGGACCGGTTCTGCAAAGCCATCGCAGGACCGGCCGTTCTCGCCGCCGGAGAGAGACCCTGTTCCGTCAGTTTCGTCGACGGTGAGGCCGAAGTTCTGGTGCTGGATGACCGCCACGCCCTGCGATCCCAAGGCGGGGGCATCGGCCGGGGCTGGCCCGCGTTCAGCGGTCCGACGCAGACCATGCCGGCACGGACCGATCGCCTGAGCCCCACGGGAGCGAAAACCGGGACAGGTTGCGCGTTCGATGCCAATCTCGTTCGACTGTCACAACAGCTGCAGTCGAGCGAATCCAAGATCGTGCGGGCAGGCGGCGGCGGAACCACGATACGAGTTCCGATCAACCATGGGGTCAGACACTGAACATTAGCATTCTGATCGACAACCATCTCCATTCGGGGTTGGACGATTACGCCCTGCATGATCTGGACGTCGCCGAACTTGCACAGTTCCTCGACGACGTCCGGCCGACCCGACTGACAGTCTTTGCCTTGGGCCATGACGGCCTGGCGCAATTCCCGTCTGCGATATCGACAGTAGCCCCGGGTCTTAAACACGATCTGCCCGAGATCTGGCGCGGACTGGCTCGAGATCGAAAGGTCGATTTCGCGCTTTACGTCAGCACGCTGCGCAATGACGTCCTGACCAAGGAACGGCCGGATTGGGAGCGTATTCGGCCCGACGGCATTCCGACTGGCCGGATCGAGCCATCCTCGCCCTATGTGCAGGAATGGCTGAAGCCATTCCTGGCCGAGCTCGTCGAGCGATATGATCCGGACGGCTTCTTCTTTGACGGCGACTACTGGGCGGTCGGCGAAGCCGCCGGCCAGTTCAGGAGCGATGCGGCCATGCGGCTGCTCGGTATCGCCGGCGCGATCGAGAACGCACCGATCGCTGACCAGAGACGAGCGACCGTTGCCAGCTACTCGGAATACATCCTGGCCTTGGCGACCTTTCTCGACCATCAGGTGAAAGACCTGAAGTGTTCGGTGAACCTAGCCTTCACCTTCCGCCATCCGATCGCACCGCCCAAGGGGCTTTCGCTGATCACATCCGACCTTCCACCCTTCTTCGGTCCGCTGGATGCCTGGATCGAAACAGCGGTGGTTCTCGACGAGGGTCAGGAGCGCGAGGTGGTCATGCCCTTGTTCGTCGAGCCCGAGGGCGGAGGCCGGAAGTATCCGAAGGCACCCGATCAACTCGTCCACGAGGTCGCGCCGCTGTTGGCTGCGGACGAGTCGGTCCACGTCTATTTCCCGATGGCGCTGACCGGCCGGATCGATACCTCCTACACCGCATCTCTCAACGAGATGCGAGCCGAGATCGAGCGCCTGCAACTGGCAGCCACGATGACGGCGCCGTCGTTTGAGCCGGACGTCCTGTGCCTTGCGGACAGCGAGGCGCTCCAACAGAGTCAGGATTTCGCGCGCCTGCGAGGAGCCATGCTCAGCGCAAGTGTGGCCGGACTGAACGTAGGAACGGCGGCGACGGCACGATGCGATGCCCGCCTGGCCCAGATCCGGACCCTGATCGTACCCGACGGACGCCCGCTGTCCTCGGCGGGGCAGCGCGTGATCGAAAGGGCCCTCGATCTCGGAGTGTCGGTCATCGGCCATGACGATCCGGACTTCGCGGCACGGATGATCCGGGCCAATTGGGACGTCGATCAGGATCTCGTCGACCGACTGCTCGGGGCCTACGAAAAGTCCGCCATTGTCACCCCCTGGTCAGGAATGAAGATCGAGCGTCACTGGTCGGTTTTCGTTCGGGGGCTCCTTGCCCCGGATGGCGCCTGGCGCCTTTTCTTCTGGAACAGCGTCGAGAAGGGGGAGCAATTGGGACGCCATGTCCTCAACAAGGGATCGGGGTATGCTGGCGGCGTTCGCGTACGGTTGCCCGAATCTTTGCGGACCCACCGGGTCTGGGGCTATGCGGATCAGTCACTCGCCACGCCCCAGACCATCGAGTTCGAGCTCACCGGGCCATTCGCGGTGATCGAAGGTGGTCGTGCCTAGAGCATGATCAATTTCGGCAGGGCCGTTTGGCGCTTCTGACCCACGTGTTGCTCAAGACCTCGATCGCACCGGAACGCGATTGGTGGAGCGTGATCGGCCGGCGCTCCAAGTCTATCCGGCGTCAGGTGCGGCGGGGTCGCGAGTTATTTGCCCGGTTTCCGCAGACCTTGAACCGGCCTCGTCTCACTGGTTCAGGGATCCGGTGCCCCGGGATGGCAGGCCGTCTTGGATCGGGCCTGAGAAAAGCTCGGGCCGACGCAGCCTCAGCGCCTGAAGCAGGAATGCCGTCTTGAGATCGGGCAGACCTCCCGAAAGGAGACGGGACCAGAGCGCATCCAGGCCTAGCTCGACGACGGTGATTTCTTCGCCCTCTTCGGACAGGCCGCCGCCCGGAGCGACTCGGTCCCCGCGGCTGTACTCCGCTATGAACAAGGCACTGAGCTCGGACGAGACTGCGGGCATGGTCCAGGCTTCCATGATCCGCTCAAGCGTTCCCAGTCGAACGCCACACTCTTCGAACGCTTCTGCTCTGGCGACCTCTTGGCTCTCGCGCTCATCGGCGCGCCCGGCCGGGACCTCAAGCAGGTCGTCGACACCGGCCAGGATCACGGGGGCACGCGCCATCGTCACGAGCAAGGCGCAGCGCCGCTCCGGATCATAAGGCAGTACGGCTGTCGAGCGACCATGGTCTTCGACGTGCCGGGTGACGCTCAGCCCGCTTCGCAGCGTGAACGTCACCCGTTTCAGCTCGGTCCAGTCAGAATAGACCGTTTCGATCGCTGTGACAGGCGCAAGCGATCGAGGGCTGTTCACTCGAAGATGATCGAGGTTATCGCGACACTCAACGCCCGTGGATCGGCCCCGCCCGTCAGGGCCTGCCCAGCGAACAACCTGATCTCATTGAATTTCCTCAGCCCCTCGTCGGGCAGGGGGAAGGTCGTGGACTGGGTCGCGTCCCCCACGTCGATCGAACCGCAGAGCGAGCCGTTCAGGACGACGGCCAGCTTTTGTCCGACGATGGACTGGGGGGCGTGACAGGTCACCGTCATGCAGGTGCTGGTGCTCAGTTCGGCGGAGTTGGCGAACCGGATTACGCCGACCGTTCCGTCCATCCACACAAAGCCGGCTTCATCGTGCGACCAGCCGCTGACGAGATATGGTCTTGTCTCCGACGTCCCGAACCCCATCACGGTCTTGGACAACCGGGGAACGAGGCCGGCCTCGTCGTCGTCCGGGAAGGTCGCAGGCCGTTGGGCCAGCGACCGCTTCTCGTCAAGGGCCGGTGACATCTTGTGGATCAGCGGCGTGCTGCGACGCAGGAACTGGAGATAGGATCCGAAGCCGGCGAGGTAGGCCTTCGGAATCTCGTTCGCCAGCATCGAGGCATTGACCTCTGCGATGTCAGGCGCAGGCGTGGTTTCGATCCAGTCGATCATCTCCGGAATCTGCGCAAGCCATGCTGCACGGCCTTCGGCCACGGATTGGCGGCCGTTCATGCCGAGTTCGTAGGCGAGTTCGGGGCTCACATGGGGAGAGCCATCGATTCCCAATGTATAGAGAATACCGCTCTGCCAGTTCGCGATGTATTCGTTATGGGTGCTTGCATCGTGCGCGATCACCATCATTCCCGATGCCATGGCCTCGAGGAAGCCCATGCCGATACCTTCGCTGAGCCTTGGCGCGAAATAGACATTGGACTGGGACATGATGTCGTCCAGTTCAGAAACGTTCTCGAACCATTGCGATGTGGTGATCTCGGTGTTGCCGAACTGGGCCGGCAGCGCCGTCTCGGTCGTCCACGGGATATCCGGTGCCTGATGGATGTGCAGCTTGTCCAGCTGGCTGCCGATAACCCTGGCAATCATCTGCGTGTTGATCGGACTGTCGGGACGCCGTTCCCAGAAGAAGCCGTTGAGGCTGTTCATGCGCCGCACGGGGTTGGGCGAGACCTTCGGGAAATACTTTACCAGCAGCGAGGTGCCGCCGGCCCGCTGGATCTTCACATGCAGATGGCGCGAGAAGGCGACGAAACGCGCCTGGTTCGCCATCTGCCAATGCCCCTCGGGCATGTGTTCGGAACCGTCGAACATGGGGATGACAACGGTGGGCAACCCCTTGGCAAGGAAGATGGGAGCCAGGAAATCGAGCTGGTAAACGACCGCTATGTCGTAGTCGGCGGCCGAAACGTCAAAGTTGGTTTCGTGCAGCTTGTCTGGATCGACGTAGACGAGCGTGACGTCGAACGCCTTCTCGAGGATATCGAGCATGAACCGGTTCGACCGCGTCCTGAGATGGAATGCGTGTCCGATGTAAAGGATTCGACGTTTCATCACCCGCGCTCCGACCGGAACCAGTTTTCATAGGAGCAACGCACGTCCAGATAGAACCGCGCTCTCGCCTGTCGAATTCGCTCGGCCATTTCTTCGCGGCCGCCGTTCGCCAGCCGCCGGATCGCGGCCGGCATCTGGGAGGGCTCATCAACCAGATCGCCGAGGCCGTAGTACTCGACCTGTCGTGCAAAGGCCGTGCCTCTGAGGGTGATGCAAAGTCGGCCGACGCTGGCCGCTTCCATCATCACCGCAGACCCCCGAAGCCGGTACACGTCCCTCGCATAGGGCAAGAGCACGATGTCGCTGTCCCGGTAGAGATCATGCATCTTCTCGGACGTGATGACCGGGTCGAGCAGGGTCACGCCTCTCAGGGCGTACAGTTGGGACGTGTAGGAATCCCATTGCTCGTGCCCCTTGAGGGGCAGGGTCTGGGTCACGAACTTCAGGCCCAACTTCTTGGGCGGGTTCGCCAAGCTTTCACGCGCGATTCCGAAGAGATCAAGGAACCCCTTGTCGAGCCGTGCGGACCCGGCACAGAGGACGGTGAAGTCGTCACCATCCGGTAGCGGAACCTGTTCGGACGTCTCGGGATAGGGCGTTACAAAGGTCGTGAGGCCGGTCAGACCGCTGATCAGATCGGCATACTCCGGCGTCTCCGCCGAAAGGCGGATGTCCAGCCCCCCCTCCGAAGCCGCCCGGACCCGCTTGAAGAACTGCGCTGTACCGTCATCGTAGTACGGCGACGAGCCTTCGAGGACGCCGATCAGGCGAATGTAGACCGTGGGCCTCTCAGTCTGCGGGGCATCCGCCAGCGCATTCAGGAACCCGATCACGCCATAGAAGTCGGCACCCGGAAAGAAGATGACGTCGTCGCTTGTGATCTTGTAGTCCGCCAGCGTTCCCGCCGCGTCGTAAGTCGCCACGCGCTCGAAGGGATCGGCATAGTCGTCGTCAAAGGCCGGATGCTGGTTCACAATCTGGTTAGACTGCGCCGGCGACATGATCGGAATGTATCGATTGTACAGGAAGGTGAACCTGCGATCGAAGCCGAACTCGGCCGCGACCTCTTTCGGCAATCCGGTTGATGCCAGGCAATGAACGGCGTCGAAATCGCCGCCCAGATCCTTGCGGAAGTGATTCAGCGCCGGGACCGTGTGTCCATACGGCAGAACGCAGGTCGGATCGCAGATCAGCAGGGTTCGCCCCAACCCACCGGCCTTCTTCTTTTTCGTGCTCATGAGTTTACCGCACGCGCTCCAGTGGGTTCAAAGGTCGAAATACCGTCATTGATGGCGCGAACCTCACCGCGGGCCCCCTCGGCCAGGAAGGTTTGGTAGGCGAGACGCAGACCGTCCTCGAGACCATGCTTTCCCGACCATCCCATGTCGTGAAGCCTGGTGGAGTCCATCAGCTTGCGCGGCGTCCCATCCGGCTTGGACGCATCGAACACCAGATCCCCTTCGAACCCGACCACCTTGGCAGTCAGATGCGCCAGGTCCCGGATCGAAATCTCGTCACCGGACCCCACATTCACATGAGGCGCGTCGGAATAGGTCTTGGTCAGGAAAATGCAGGCGTCGGCGAGATCGTCGACGTACATGAATTCGCGCAACGGCGTGCCCGAACCCCACACCTCTACAGAAGGCGAGGACGCCAGCTTGGCCTCATGCATCTTTCGTATAAGGGCCGGCATGACGTGGCTGGAGTTCAGATCGTAGTTGTCTCCGGGTCCGAACAGGTTCGTCGGCATCGCCGAGATGAAATCCGCCCCGTACTGCTTGCGATAGGCCTGGCAGAGCTTGATGCCGGCAATCTTGGCGATCGCATACCATTCGTTGGTCGGCTCCAGCGGCCCGGTCAGAAGCGAGTCCTCGTGGATCGGCTGGGGAGCCAGGCGCGGATAGATGCAGGAGGACCCAAGATACAGCAGCTTCTCGACCCCGCCCCGATAGGAGGCGTGGATCACGTTCGCCGAGATCATCAGATTCTGGTACAGAAAGACGGCTGGCAGACTGTCATTCGCCATGATGCCGCCGACCTTGGCGGCAGCCACGATTGACACATCGGGCTTGTTGGTCTGAACCCAGGCATCAACGGCGGCGGAGTCGGTGAGGTCGAGGTCGTTCCGACCCGCCGTGAGGATCTCGCAATTTTCCTCTTGCAAGCGGCGGACAATGGCCGAGCCGACCATACCCCGGTGGCCCGAGACCCAGACGCGTTTCCCACTCAAAGACACCGTCATCACTGCACTCCCTCAGGGAAATTCGTTCCCGGCGTCCCGGTCGTAGAAAACTTCGGATGGCAGCCAAGCCCCCGATGCTGCGTCGCAATATATGCCACAATCAGGCATCTAGCTCCAGCAGGAGCGAACAATGTTTTCGACATCATGTCGCGACCCTGACCGGCGAACGTCCGCTCATGATGTCTGTTGCCGCCAATAATCGAGGATGCCCTTGATCGTCTCGTCGGTCAGACCTCCGGGCGACCAGCCGGTTGCCTTGCATAGAGACTTGATCGACCCCGCGGCACAAGGGGTCTCCACGGAACGAAGGCGATCATGGGAGACCACGACCTCGGGCCGGGCGGTGCTGCCGGCGATGAGCTTGTCGAGCAGATCGCGGACCGTCCGAACCTCGCCGGAGCAGACGTTGAATGTGTTCACCGCGGGCAGGGTCGCCCGCGCCTCTATCACCGCCAGAATAGCCGCGACGGCATCGCGTACGTCGCCGAAATCCCGTTTTGCCGTGAGATCCCCGACTTCGATCCGACCCACCCCGCCTTGACGCTCAATCCTGGCCAATTGCGCGGCGAACGACGCCGCGACGAACTGTTCTCCCTGGCCAGGGCCGACATGATTGAAGAAGCGCAGGATGATGAGCTGGGCATCGACACCCAATGTGTCACGCAGGACGAACTCGGCAGCCAGTTTGCTTCTGGCATAGGGGGTCATGGGCCGCGGACATGAATCCTCGTCCATGGGCAGTTGGGACTGGAACGAGTCGCCATAGACCTCGGCGCTGGATGCAAAGATGAAACATGCGTCCGGCTTCACCGCGCGCACGGCGGCCGCCAGTCGTCGGGTGCCGCCGACGTTGACCTCCCAGACGTCCGAACCGACTTCCAGAGACTTGCCGACGCTCGCCTGGGCCGCGAGATGGATCACTACATCCGGCCTGGATTGGTCGACAAGGCGGTCGATAGACGCGCCTTCGGCCATGTCGGCCTGGAGATGATGCGCATCGACATGATTTCGAGGCCCCTTGCGGCAACTCGAAAACACGACGAAGTCCGGAAACCGGCTCCTCAGTGCTCTGACCAGGTGAGCGCCGATAAAGCCATCAGCGCCCGTGACGAGGATGGAGGGATGCCGGATTTCCGAATTCACTAGGCCCGCCTGGCGCTATGCCGCTCCAGATCCGCCTCGACCATTTCCGCGATCAGTTGTTCGAACGTCACTTCCGGCGTCCAGCCCAGTTTGGCCTTGGCCTTGGCCGGGTCGCCCAGCAGAACATCGACTTCGGCAGGACGCAGGAATGCGGCGTCAAGCTTGACGTAGTCCTCGTAGTTGAGGCCCACCTGTTCGAAGGCGACGCGGCAAAGATCCCGCACCGACACGGTGCGTCCCGTCGCAACGACGTAATCATCGCCGCTTTCCTGCTGCAACATCAGCCACATCGCGCGAACGTAGTCGCGGGCGTGACCCCAGTCACGCGTCGCATCCAGATTGCCCATCGGCAACTCGGACGCCAGGCCCAGCTTGATGCGCGCCGCAGCGTCAGTGACCTTGCGCGTCACGAACTCAAGACCGCGCAGCGGCGATTCATGGTTGAACAGGATGCCACTGCTGGTGTGCATACCGAAGCTTTCGCGATAGTTCACCGTCATCCAGTGACCGAAAAGCTTGGCGACCGCGTAGGGGCTGCGAGGATAGAACGGCGTCGCCTCGCTCTGCTGCGGCTCCTGGATCAGGCCATACATCTCCGAAGAAGACGCCTGATAGAAGCGCGCTTCAGGAGCTTCCAGACGGACAGCCTCCAGAATGTTGTTAACGCCGATGGCAGTGACCTGACTGGTCAGCAGAGGCTGTTGCCAGGACGCCTTCACGAAGGACTGCGCCGCGAGGTTATAGACCTCGTCCGGCTTGATCTCCCGGATGATGCGGGACATCGCGGACACGTCGAGAATGTTGCCGTCCTCGTAGGTCACGTCATTCTGGATGCCGAGCCACTCAAGCCTCCGCAGATGGGCTTCTGCGTGGCTGCTGCGCCGGATCAGGCCGTGGACCTTATACCCCTTGTCGAGAAGGAGCTGCGACAGATAGGCGCCATCCTGGCCGGTGACGCCAGTAATCAAAGCGGTTTTCAATTCATGTCCTTCGCGTCGTTCGCGGTTTCGCTACCATCGGTCCTTTGAGGCCGCAACCGTCAAGTCGGGACCACCCTCCAGAAACACGATCTGGGTAGCCCCTCAGAGGGGCTAGGGCCTAGCACCTCGTGTCGCGTTTGCCACATCACATCGTACGGAACGCGGCAAGGCCGGAGAACCGATCCCTGGAATCACCGATGGTCGGGCGACGGATTGCGGCTCAACGATCAAGGCTTTAGTCGATAGGGCATGACCGCTGTCGCGGACCAAAGGGTTATCGATGAACGTCTACATCCATGGCAACTGCCAGGCCCTGGCCCTGGTCGAACTGATGCGGGAAGTCGCAAGCGAGACCCTGCAGATCGACGGACGCGCCTGCTACCAGACCGATCTGGACCAGGGGCTTCAGGACCACATCGCCGCCGTCCGCAGCGCGGATATCGTCGTCCACCAGCCGATTTCGGACGGCTATCGGGGTGTTCAGGAGCTTTCGCTCAGCTGGGCACGCGAGAACACCCGACCCGACGCAATACTCGTGGAGTTTCCGGTCATCCACCACAGCGGGCAGATGCCGCAGATATTCACCCTGGGAGAGTTTACGGGCGACCGGATGGAATATCACGACGCGCACGCGATCGATTATTTTCTGCGTCGACTGCCCGCCGAGGCATTTGTCGCCGATATGCTGAGCGCCGACTTTCTGCCCTTCGATTTTGCCCGATCCGAGGCCTTCGGTGCCACGCTCGACCTCATGCGTCGTGAGAGTATCAGTTCATCGGGCATTACCAGCGCAGATCTGATCGTGCCCCGTTTCCACCGCGAACAGCCCATGTTCACGGTCAACCACCCTGCCCGCAATGTTCTGGCGGAGGTCGCGAACAGGATCCTGGCCCATGCGCAACGGCCGGAACGGATCGCGATCGAAGGGCGCGAACCCCTGGATGCAATCATCCTCACGCCCTACCCTTCGGTCGCCACCGCGCTCGAATACTCCGGATCAGGCCTTCCCCTGGGCCAGGTGCGCTATGCGGGAGAGTGGGCCGACGCCGTTTCCTACTACGGGGCCGTATTCGAGACCTACCAGGATATCGGCTACGAGCGGGTCAAGGCGGCGGCGGCCGGTAGCCGAGGAATTTCCGAGTACCTGGATCGCTTCGCCAGAGCCAAGGGCACGGTCCACGACACGGACGGTGTCCTGGTCAGGCAGGCCTACAGTCTGTTTCTCTCACGCCACCCCAACAACGACGAACTGCGGGATGCGCGCACTTTCGTCGATGAACGCGGTCTTGCAGATTTTCTCGCGACCTTCCCCGCCTCGGAAGAGTTCGTGGACGCGGGGGGCTTTGACGGCCTGGGAAGACGCTACCAGGCGAATGGCGGCAGATTCGGGCCCGGATGAGACTGAACGCGTCCTACTGACCCTACGCCCCCATGTCAGCCTCAGACCTCGGCTATGACATTGAGCAGATAATTTCCGTAGGCAGAGCTTCCGTGTTCGCGCGCCAACCGACCCAGCGCATCGGCATCAATATAGCCCATCTGATAGGCGACCTCTTCGGGGCAGGCGATCCTGTAACCCTGGCGTCGTTCGACGGTTCGCACGAATTCGGACGCTTCCAGAAGACCGTCCGGCGTGCCTGCGTCCAGCCAGGCATACCCCCGCCCTATTCGTTTCAAGTTCAGCCGTCCGCGCTCCAGGTAAGCGCGGTTGATGTCGGTGACCTCCAGCTCGCCACGGTCCGACCGCTGAAGCCCTCGCACGATATCAACGACTTCGGCGTCGTAGACGTAAAGACCCGTCACCGCCCAGTTCGAGCGTGGGTTTGTCGGCTTTTCCTCGATCGACAGGATGTTCTTGTCGCTGTCGAACTCGACCACGCCGTAATCCTCGGGGCGATTGACGTGGTGGGCGAAGATCGTCGCCCCACGGTTCAGGCTGACCGCGTCGGCGAAAACGCTCCCGAGCCTGTCCCCATAGAAAATGTTGTCGCCCAGTATCAGAGCCGACGTCTCGTCACGAACGAACGCTTCGCCGATCCGATACGCTTCGGCGATCCCGCCTGCCCCGTCCTGAACAGCATAGCTGAACGCACAACCCCAGAGGGATCCGTCTCCCAGAAGCGCCTGATAGTCCGCCGTGTCACGGCTGTTGCAGATGATCAGGATCTCGCGCACGCCGCACAGCATCAGCGTGGTCAGCGGATAGTAGATCATCGGCTTGTCATAGACGGGCAGGAGGTGCTTGGAGACGACCTTCGTCATCGGGGCCAGCCGACTTCCGGTGCCCCCCGCCATCAACAGGCCCTTCACGGATTTCGCCCCACGCTGTCGAGCCCGAGCCGGCGGGTCCGCTGGGCCGCGTCACCCGTCAGATCGCCTTGCTCCAGAAACCAGGCCACGGTTCGTTCCAGTCCCTGGTCGAAGTCCACACTCGGCTCGAAGCCTATCTCCCGGCAGGTTTGTGTGAAATCGACAGCATAGCGGCGATCATGACCCGGCCGGTCCTGGGTCAGCGCGATCAGTCGGGCATGGGGAGCGCCCTGCGGTCTCAGTCGATCCAGAACGGCGCAGATCGTGGTCACCACCTGCAGATTGGTCCGCTCCGCTCCGCCTCCGAACATATAGGTAGCCTGCGACCTTCCCCTTTCGATCACGGCCAGCAGACCCGCCGCGTGATCCTCGACCGCAAGCCAGTCCCTGATGTTGCCGCCATCGCCGTAGACGGGCAGGCTCAAACCCGCGATCGCACGCCGGGTCGTCAAGGGAATGAGTTTCTCGGGATACTGGCGGGGCCCGTAATTGTTCGAGCAATGAGTGACGATGACCGGCAGGCCGTAGGTGTGCCCCCACGCCCGCACCAGGTGATCAGAGGCGGCCTTGCTCGCCGAATAGGGAGAGTGTGGATCGTAGCGGCTGATGGCGTCAAATCGGCCGGTCTCACCAAGACTGCCGAACACTTCGTCAGTGGAGACCTGAATGAACCGGAAAGCGTCCCGTCGAGCCTTCGTCAGCCGTGACCACCACATTCGAGTCTCTTCCAGCAGCCCGAAACCGCCGAGGATGTTGGTCGCGACAAACGGACCCGGCTCATCGATCGAGCGATCGACATGGGTTTCGGCGGCAAGGTTGATCACCACATCCGGCTCGAACTCGGCCAGCAGTCTCGCGACAAGCTCACGATCGCCGATATCCCCCTTGACCTTGGCCAGACGGTCGTTCCGCTCCATGCCGTGCAGGTTTCGCCAGGTCCCGGCATAGGTCAGGGCGTCGACCACCAGGACCTCGTGGTCCGTGTGCTGCATCAGCCGATCAACGAGAGCGCTTCCAACGAAGCCCGCACCGCCCGTCACGATAATGTTCATCCGGCCCCCGCCATTTTGCGACACCGGCGATCACTCCTCGAACTCGGTGGAGAGGGCAATCAGTTTCTCGCTGCGGATTCGTTATCCCCGCCACGCCCCGTGAAACCCGGCCGGCAGTGCCACATCCGCCGCCCATGTGACGAGCGGCCCGTCGGATACATTCCCTGCGTCGAACGCATGCAACTGGGTCACCCCTGCCCGCAGGTCGATCGAGGGGACGATCAGCCACGCGTCGCGTTCGCGCGTCCCGCCAGGCTTGGGCACGAACACCGCCTCCTCGACCACGTGGCCGGTGCCGAAGTGGAAGGCGTCGGCACGCCCTCTCGACCAGTCCTGGACCGCCAGCCCCGTCGGCAGGGGACGCCCCGTCGTCTCTCCGGCCGTATGGACCGTCAGGCTGCGCCGCAGGCCCGCGAATCGGGGATTGGCTTGCGGGAATTCGCCCGTCAGCCCGCTCGAGACCATCTCGGCCCGGCCGTCGGCGTGCAGGGTAATCAGGGCCAGCTTGGTCGGCTCGCCGGGCACCCGGCCGCGCCCCTCGACCAGAACCCGGGCCCCCTCGACCGCGAACTCGATGTCCTTGCCCGCCGCGACATCGAACCGGATCGTGCCGTCGCTGTCGGCCCAGGCGTCGCCGAGGTGGAAGAAGGAGAAGGTCGGCAGTTCATAGACACGGCCGCGCGTCAGGTCCGCCTTGTCCAGCACGACCACCTGCGTCCCCATATCGGCCCGCCAGCCGAACTGGGTCGTGAACGGCATCCCGTTGCGCTCATGGACCCAGGGCTGGAGCACGAAGATCAGGTGCCGGTCGGTCGCCGTGAAATCATGGAAATAGCTGGCGCGCGGCAGGGTCACGACCTGGGCCTCGATCAGGCCGCCCGCGCCGTTCAGATGCCAGACGATGACCTGGGCCCCGTTCGCCCCCACGTTCCAGATCGTGCCGTCGGGATCGAAGCGGGGATGGGCCTGGAACGGCATCCCCTTCAGATCGGGCTTGAGGGTGACGTAGTGTTCCGTGGCCAGGGTTTCTGCGTCCATCTGCAGTGGCGACCCGCCCTCCCACAGGGCCCAGACCTTGTCGCCGGCCACCATGACGGCGGTGTTGGCGCAGTTGGCGTCGTCGACGGAATCGATCCGGGCACCGGGGCGGCCGGGGGTGCCGAAGCCGGGGGTGACCACGGCATCGAGCTCGGTCTCGGTGCGACGCTTGTTGGTGTCGGCGAAGCGTGCCTGGAGGGTGACCTGGCCGCCGGCGATATCGAAGGACCGCAACAGACCGTCGCCATCGAACCAGTGGGTGGCCGATCCGCCTGCACGACGAAACTTGCCGGGGCCGTTGCGGAACAGCGTCCCCTCCAGCCCGGCCGGGGCACGTCCCCGGATACGGCGCATCGTCTGGGGCGCAACGTCCGCTTCGAGGTCCCGCGTCGCCAGGGCCCAGTCGGCGGCCCCCGCATCGTTGGCGACGTTCAGGGCGGCCGCCGCGCGCGCCATTTCGGGCGTGACAACGGCGGCGGAGAGGGCGGCTGCGCCCATCAGGATGTTGCGGCGGGTCGGGGTCATGGAGGGAATCCAAATCTTGAGGGTGTATCTCCCTCCCCCGCGGGAGAGGGTGGTCGAAGCGCAGCGAAGACCGGGTGGGAAGGGCAAGGCGACGCGGCGCTGATCTGCCTTGCCGCCCCCACCCGGCGGCTGCGCCGCCTGCCCTCCCCCGCAGGGGGAGGGAGAAGTCCGTGCTATCAGCGCAGGTTGATCGTCTGGGTCACCGGACCCGAGGCGGCAAAGCGGGCGGCGCTCCACGGGGCCGGGCCCATGTTGCCGCGGGCGTTGTTCGAGAAGGCAAAGGGTTCGGTCGGCATGCCGAACGGGTTGGTGTTCATTTTCCCGTCGCCATCGACGTCGTGAAAGCTCTTGGCCGCATAGTCGCCGGCGGGCAGGTCGGCGAAGGTCGCGCTGTGCTGGCCGGCCCCAACATCGACCATGGCCTGGGCCACCGGCGCTCCACCCGAGAAGGCGGCTTCGGAGTCATACAGCACCACCATCACCTTGCCGGTCGTGGCGGCGGTGTCGAAGTCCAGGGTGATGGTGGTGGGGGCGGACGTCTCTGCAAGAGCGGGGGCCGAAACCAGCAGGGCGGCGACGAGGGCGGCGGAAGCGAAACGGATCATGACGGGCATCCTTGTAAGGAGAGGGGTGAAGAGCGGTATGGAGGAACCCGACCACCGGGCTCCGATGTCCCGACCATCACCCCGGCCCCGACGCGCCGCCACCGGACTTGCGGCGATGACCGGCCCGGCTTCGTGAACGGCGGCGCCTGTGCGTTGGCGAAACGCCGATGAACACCTCCGATCGCGAACGGCGCGCCGTTGGACAGGCTGCGACGACCCTGCCCCCTCCCGCAGCACGCATCGGCGCCCTATCTGATCGTCATGACCGATCTGTCTCCCCGCGAAATCGTCTCCGAACTCGACCGCTTCATCGTCGGCCAGCACGACGCCAAGCGCGCCGTCGCCGTGGCCCTGCGCAACCGCTGGCGTCGCAAGCGCGTGCCCGCCGACCTGCGCGACGAGGTGACGCCCAAGAACATCCTGATGATCGGCCCCACCGGCGTCGGCAAGACCGAGATCGCCCGGCGTCTGGCCCGCCTGGCCGGTTCGCCCTTCCTCAAGGTCGAGGCCACCAAATTCACCGAGGTCGGCTATGTCGGCCGCGATGTGGATCAGATCATGCGCGACCTGGTCGAGGCCGCCCTGATCATGGTCCGCGACCTGAAGCGAACCGGCGTCCGCGCCAAGGCCGAGGCCGCCGCCGAAGAACGCATCCTCGACGCCCTGGTCGGTCCCGGCTCAGGCCCCGCCACCCGCGACAGCTTCCGAAAGAAGCTCCGCTCCGGCGAGATGGACGACAAGGAGATCGACATCGATCTCGCAGACACCTCATCTCCGCTCGGCGGTCTCGACATGGGTTCGGGCGGCGGCAATGTCGGCCTGATCAATCTGTCGGAGATGCTGGGCAAGATGGGCGGCGGGCGGACCCGCTCGGTCAAGACCACGGTCAAGGACGCCGTCGCCCCCCTGATCACCGAGGAGAGCGACAAGCTGCTGGATCAGGACAGCCTGACCCGCGAGGCCGTCACCTTGGCCGAACAGGAAGGCATCGTCTTCCTGGACGAGATCGACAAGGTCGCGGGTCGCCAGGATCGCGGGGGTGCCGACGTGTCGCGCGAAGGGGTCCAGCGCGACCTGCTGCCCCTGATCGAGGGCACGACCGTCTCGACGAAGTATGGACCGGTGATGACCGACCACGTCCTGTTCATCGCCTCGGGCGCCTTCCACGTCGCCAAGCCCAGCGACCTGTTGCCCGAGCTTCAGGGTCGGCTGCCGATTCGCGTCGAGCTCAAGGCCCTGACCCGCGACGACTTCGTGCGCATCCTCACCGAGCCCGAGGCCAATCTGATCCGCCAGAACCAGGCCCTGCTGTTGACCGAAGAGGTGACCCTGATCTTCACCCCCGACGCCGTCGAGGCCATGGCCGACGCCGCCGTCGCCGCCAACGGTGCGGTCGAGAACATCGGCGCGCGCCGCCTGGTCACCGTGATCGAGAAGGTGCTGGAGGAGACCTCGTTCAAGGCCTCGGACCTGTCGGGCCAGACCCTGACCTTCGACGGCGATCAGGTCCGCGAAAAGGTCGGCGACCTGGCCCGCAACGCCGACTTGAGCCGTTTCATCCTGTAGGGAACGACTTCGGCCGGTTCCAGGGTCACCGTCTCGGGCGTCCAGGGTTTCAGGCGGCCGGCCATGGCGGCCGCAACGACCTGATCGGCGAACAGGTCGGGGTCCGTCCGGCTCATGCCGTGAAACGCATGCCAAGGGTAGGTCCACCAGAGCGAGGCCCTCAGACGCGCGATCACGTCCGGTGCGAACCGCTTGCGGATCGGCTTGGCGGGAACGCCTCCGACAATGGTCCAGGGTTCGACATCGGTCGTCACGACCGCACCCGTGGCGATGATCGCGCCGTTTCCGATCGTGACGCCGAGGGCAATCGCGACCTGGTCACCAATCCAGACGTCATGACCGATGACGGGATAGGCCTGCCCCTGCCGTGATGCGTACGGCAGGGGACTGAACCGCGACCCGGCCTCCTCGGAGACCGCGTCCAGGGCGTCGCGCAACGGCGGCGTGAACGGGGTGTCGCTGGGCCTGAAAAAGGCGACTGAGGTCGAGGCCCATTCGGCCGGGTGGGCAAAATCGATGAACCTGAGACCTCGGCCGATCGAGCAATAGCGTCCGACGTTGAGGCCTGCGGGCAGCGGCGAGTGCGAATAGGATGCGGCACCCATGGTGCAAAGGCCTCCCGGCACGGCCCATCGGCTGGGCGCATAAGGGCCACCGTAGAATGCGCTGGGTCCTTCGATTCTGATCGATCCGGGGACCTGGATCGTCTCGTGATCCGACAGCCATCCCCGCCCCTCGGCGACCTCGCGTCGATCATAGGAGAACAGGATGCGCGCGCGCCGGAAGCGTTCGATCAGCGCCTCGTCCACCGGAATGTCTATGGCCGTGCTCATGCGAGCACCAATCGATCGACGTGCAGGGATGTCGCAACCGCGTCCGGCGCAGAGCCGCGCTGCCCTGCGAACAGGGTGATGGTCGTCTTGGGGAGCATGGAGTTGTCCAGGGCTTGCCTGGCCGTCCCGGAAACCGTCGATCGCGTGGAGCCTAGCGGGCTTCCAGACGGATGCGCCGGTCCGCCCAGACCTCGAAGGCCCCGACGAGGAACAGCAGGCTGATGAGAATATAGAGACCGTTCCGCAGCGCGATCCCCGACCACACGAAGGCGTTGTCGGACATCAGCGGCATGGCGTGCGTGGCCACGATGACGAACTGGGCGCTGGCCACGAAGACCAGCCACCATCGGTCGGCCCGCTCGGCCAGCCACCAGACGATCACGAACAGCGCCAGGTTCAGAACACTCGTGCCGGTCCGCCAGGAGCCGACCGTGAGAGCCCCGGCCAGGGGTTCCACCACGATCGCCAGAGCGAAGGCCGCGACCGCGATCCTGTCCGCCCACCGTCCGCGCCACAGGAGCAACGCGAAAGCGAACAGATTAAACGCATAGATGGCGGTCGCGAGCACAGGCTACTCTGCGGCGACGCGGGCCGGCGTCGGCAGAAGTTCCGCCTTGGGCCAGGGCGTCTCCGGGCCGTTCTCCGGCGGCTTCTCCTCGATCCCCAGGGTCGGGCTGACGCCCAGGGAATCGGCGCGACGCTGCATTCGCATATGCATGGCGACGACACTGCCGCGCAGGGAAGTCGCATCGGGAATGACCTTGGCCAGGTCGTCGAACATGGCCTGGCCGAAGGTCGCCGAAATACCGGCGGCCATGCGGCCCGACGACAGGGTCTGGCCGATGGCATGGGCCCGCATCAGGGCCTCGTCGACGTGGCGCTCGAGTGCGTTGAGGTCCGCCGCGATGGCGTTGGCGGCCGAGACGGCGGCCTGGGGGTTCTTCAGGATGACGGCGGATGGAGTCACGGAGGTCGGCCTTTCGAGGGAGGATCGGATCAGCCGAGGAAGTCGTTGATGCCCGCCATGATCTGACCCGTGATCGCAAGGACGATCACGATGGCCACCGCGCCGCCCAGGATCAGGACGATGCGGGGGTGACGCCGCGGCGGTGTCCGCCACGCCCCCAGTCCGCGATAGGCCCGCATCAGCGGCCCCTCCACGGACCTCAGATCACCAGCATCGATCAGAACCGCCCCGGTGTCCGTCCGTGATGCGGCCCGTCCGGTGAGGTGGTCTATGAGCAATGGATGCTCTGAGTAATCGCTACTCAGACGTCGTGCCGCCAGTTTGCGGTCCGAGACGCCGAGCTTGCGATAGGCGCGGTGCAGATTGTTGCCGACGGTCCGCGGCGCGATCCCCAGCGCGACCGCGACCTCCTTGTCGCTGAGACCGTCGCCGGCCAGCAGGACGCACCTCAGTTCCTGCGATGTCAGTCTGTCCGGCATGGCCCCTCGCCTCTGTCGCGCGACGATGATGCGTGATCGCCCGCAGGTCCAGTCCCGCAGGCCGGCTCAAGTCTTCGCGGACGGGCCACCCTGTCTTAACCGCCGGGCGTAGAAGAACTGCGCCATCTCGAATTCGTCCATCGTGTCGATGTCGATACCCTCCACCGTGTCGGTGATCAGGAACCCCGGCTTCTCGCCGATCAGATAGCGATTGCGCAGGATATCCGCCTTGCGCGCCAGAGAGATGGCGGTGTTGTGGATGTGCAGCGGCTTCAGATTCTGGCTGTAGGGATGCCACACACCCCACTGATAGTTGATGGGCTGAAACTCTGAGCTCAGGAAGAACCGTTGGTCGCGTGTCACCGAGATCACGCTGTCGATATCTCCCTGGCCCAGCATGTCGATCGCCTCGTCGTAGCGGGTGAACAGCGGACTCGTGATCGGGCACCAGGCGATGAAGGTTTCGGGCGACACCGGTATGTCTTGAAGGATGCCGTCGATGACGTCCCCCCACGGGGTCTCGAACCGTGTCAGGTGAGGGTCCCGCTCGACAAACCGGGCCCCTGCCGCCTCGGCAATTCGCCGGGCCTCCGGGGAGTCGCTCGACACATAGACCTCGCTGATGTGAGCTGCGGACAGCAACTGCTCGATCTTGATATCGAGCAGCGACCGTCCCCCGTGGAACTCCCGCAAATTCTTTCGCGGCACGCGGGTCGACACCGCCTTGGCTGCAACGACCGCGACGACCGTGGGGGCACTCTTCAACGTCATGGTCTTGCGGTCCCGCTTCAGAAATCAGGCGGCGCGATGTCGTGGGCCCTCAGCCACACCGCCGTCTTCTCAAGATCGTCGAGGGTATGGACATCCAGGCAGCCCGAGGTCTCGTACGGCGCGATGCGTCGTCCCATACAGGGCCAAGGAGCCTGACCCTCGGGGTCGAACACGGCGGATCGCCCTCTCAGAACCCAGAAGGAATGGTCGAAGAAAAGGCATTTGGGCAGGTCTTGCCGGTTCGCCGAAACGAATGTCGCGGCCGGGATGAACGGCGCCAGGGTGCCGTCTGCGTTCACGGCCTTGCCCCGCATCGGGTGGTACTCAGCCATCTCATGGCTGGGAATCACGGCGCTGAGGTCGCTACGAGCGATCAGGATATCGATACAGGCGTCGATCTGATCCTGATGGATCGTGCCGACATTGGCGTGCTGGACCACCAGGATATCGACCGGTCCGTCGGCCTCCATGATGGGCATCGCATGTCGCACCGCGTCCGAACTCTGCGCCGTATCTGACGCGAGTTCAGGGGGGCGAACGATCGGCGCGTAGCCGGCTTCTCCGGCGACGTCGAGGATTCGAGGGCAGTCGCTGCTGACATAGAAGCGAGACACATACCGGCTGCGCCTCGCCGCCGACGCCGTCCATTTCAGCAGCGGCACGCCAAGTACCGGCAGGATATTCTTGTCGGGCAAGGAGCTGCCGCCCCGCCCGATCATCAGAGCGGCGACGTTCATGGCCAGTATTTGTGATGTTCGCTGGGCATGATCGCCTTCCTGTCCTGTCCCACGATCCGTTCGGCCTGACGAACATGATCGACGTAGTCCTTGAAGTCCGGTGTGGTCAGGTCGACCGCCACGGCATCGAAATGGGCCCAGTCGGTGTTGCCCAGCTTGACGTGTTTCTCGACCATTCGCGCACCCGCCGCGACGGCCAGCGCCGAGGCCATCCAGCCGAAGTCGTGGCTGGAATAGCCGGGGACGATGCGGGAATCGGTCCGGGACAGTTCGTGATAGTGGCGCACGACCCCGATATTGCAGTCTTCGGCCCGGGTCGGATAGGCCGAGTTGGCCTGCATCAGCACCAGCCGCTCGCACCGGGTGAAGGTCTTCAGCACCCAGTCCTCATAGGCCTGATCGGTCATGCCGGTCGACAGCACGATCGTCCCCTCGTACGAGCCCGCCACCGCCGCCAGGAAATCCCGGTGTTCGGAGATGGTGGACGGCAGCTTGACCATCGCCGGCTCCAGCGCCGCGACCAGGTCGAACGACGGCCTGTCCAACACCGAGGCGAACCACCCCAGGCCCAGCTCCGCGCACATCGCCGCCACGAATCCGAAATCGTCCGGCGTCAGCTCCAGCTGCCGCCGATAGTCACCGAACGTCTTGCCGAACGGTGACGCATAGGGCGCCGCCAGTTGCTCGGCGCTGTAGAAGCTGTCGACGTCACGCTTCTGAAGCTTCACATAGTCCGCGCCCGCCGCCCGCGCCGCCCGGATCATCCGCTCGAGCCTCAGCCGATCGCCGAAATGGTTGGTCGTCAGTTCGGCCACCACAGCGACGCCGGACCCTGCAGGCCGGTCCTGATCGGCACCGCCGCCGAAGGCATGATTCAGCTCGGTCTGCGACAGGGCGCTGAAGCTCTTGGCCCCCACGTGCCGGACATCGAGCTCGGAGCCCTTCAGCACATAGAGGGCGTTCAGGAAGAAATACTCCTGCATCCCGAACACCAGCCGACGCTCCTCGTCGAGCGCGTGCGAGAAGTCCGCACCCACGCGCTCCGAATAGGCGTGGCCGCCGTCGTACTGGAAATCCAGACCGACCATATAGACCGTCTGGGGCCGACCCCGTTGCGCCGCGACCCGCCGCGCGATCTGCAGGGCGGTGATGAACAGAATGTCCTCGATCTGCAGCTGTCCGGCCTGGAACCGCTGCATCATCAGGTCGCTGGATTCCTGGCTCAGCGGCGCATGATCCAGCCGGATGACCGTGCGGTTCGGTGCCGTCATCGGGGTCGAGGTCACATAGGCCCGCGACTTGAATCCATTGTCGGCCACGCTCTCGGCGACCCAGCCGTCATGGAAGACACTGATATCGACCGGCGCGATCCGCTCTGCGTCGTTCAGGCCGATGACCAGGGCGCCGGAGAATATCCGGGGATCGATCTGATCGACCGACGGTCCCTTACCCAGGATGAAGATCGTATCGGTGGCGTATGTCGAAGCGATGTCGGCGATCAGGCTCGAGATAGGATCCGTCATAGGGTCGTCCCTCCACCGTCACGTCGCATCCATGCTCTCTGGCCAGCATCAGCCCGGCCATCAGGTCCCAGCTCTTGGCACCCTTGGGGTTGGCGAACCGCGCCAGCGACCCGCGCACCACATTATACAGATTGTAGACCGCGCACCCCAGGATTCGCGCCTCCCCCGCCCCGACCAGCTGTTGCGCCAGTTCCGGCGTGATCGAGGACGAGAAGCCAGTGATCCGCGACACGTGCCGCTCGATCGGTTCCCCGGTCATCATCCGCTCCCCCAGTTCGGGTAACAGCAACAGGCTCCCTTGGTGGCCCCCGTCGCGCCACAGCGACAGGGACACGCCCCATTCCTTGAGGCCTGAACAGAAATTCTCCGTGCCGTCGATCGGATCGAGCACAGCGGTCCAGGACGCCG
The DNA here is from genome assembly GCF_027912515.1 of Brevundimonas sp. NIBR10. Taxonomy (NCBI): domain Bacteria; kingdom Pseudomonadati; phylum Pseudomonadota; class Alphaproteobacteria; order Caulobacterales; family Caulobacteraceae; genus Brevundimonas; species Brevundimonas sp. NIBR10. The sequence continues at coordinate 1,331,168 of NZ_CP115464.1, read as the reverse complement.
CCCCGGTGCCGCCCGCAGGATCATAGCTCTCCTCGCCGACCAGATTGACCGACCCCAGCCGCCCCTCCAGCAGGGCGTGGACTTCACGCTCCAGCCGCACGTCGGCCTCGGTGACCGGACTGCCGTCCGGCTTCCACGTCACCGTCCGGCGCTGGGCCAGGATGGCGGGCAGGTCCGCCATCACGTGAGCGCAGACGGCCTCCAGCACGGGCCGGACGTCGCTCATCCGATCAGGCCGGCTTGCAGCAACGCCAGCCCGACCGCCCCGACCGCGATCCGCCACCAGGCGAACGGCGCGAACCCGTGTTTGGTCACGAAATCCAGCATGGTTTTCACGATGATCAGTCCACTGACGAAGGACACCACGAACCCGATGGCGATCAGGGTCAGGACGTCGCCGGTCAGCATCTCGCGGCTCTCCCAGAAATCGAGCCCGAACGCCCCGACCATGGTCGGGATGGCCAGGAAGAACGAGAACTCGGCCGCCGCCCGCTTGTCCACGCCCAGCAACAGGCCGCCGACGATGGTGGCCCCGCTGCGCGACACGCCCGGGATGATCGACAGACACTGGAACAGGCCGACGCCCAGCGCCGTCTTCGCCGAAAACTTCATGGCGTCATGCTCGCGCGGCTGCGGTGCCCAGCGCTCCAGGGCGATCAGGGCGATGCCGCCCAGGATCAGGCTGACGCAGACCACGGTGGGATTAAACAGCACCGTCTTGATGAAATCATGGAACAGCAGGCCGATCAGGGCCGACGGGAAGAAGGCCAGCAAGACCGAGATCGCGAACCGCCGCGCCGCCGGATCCTTGCCCGGCAGGCCGATCAGCACCTTCCACAGCCGCCCGAAATACAGGGCCACCACCGCCAGGATCGCGCCCAGCTGGATCATGACGATGAAGGTGTCCCAGGGCTCGTTCTCCAGCCCCATCAGGCTCTTGGCCAGCAACAGATGGCCCGTCGAGGACACCGGAATGAATTCCGTCAGCCCCTCGACCAGACCCAGGATGATCGCCGCCAGCCAGTCCGCCATGAACCCCTCAGATATGCCGGGGTCGCCTCACTGCGCCGTCGGTCTGGGGCCCACATAGCGCAGGCTAGCCTGAATAGGCGAGCCGTCGATGACCTGATCCAGTGCATGACCGAGCAAGCCGACCAGCCGCCCGATCAGCATCAGGTCCGCCGCCGCATCGCGGGGCAGGTCCAGTCGTCGCGCCAGCAGGGCCAGGGCCAGGTTCAGAGTCGGCGTACGACCGGACGCCGCCTCGCCTTCCCGCGCCACCGCCGCCAGATCGGCGGGCAGGGCCGAGGCCGCCAGCAGCGCCGGCCCGCGCGGATCGCCGTCTGGCCACAGCGGGTCGGAGAACCCGGGGAGTGTCCCCTCGGCCGCTCGACGCTTCGACACCCCGGCCGGATCGCGCCGGGCCTCGTGGACGTGGGCGATGGCGGCGATCAGATCAGCCTGTTCGGTCGACCCCGCCGTCGCCACCAGACCCGCCAGCGCCGCCCCCGCCAGGGACGCCCCACCCGCCGCGGACACCCGCGTGGCCACGGCCGAAGGACAGGACCCGATATCGGCGGCCAACACCACGGCCCGGCAGATCAGCGGACTGTCCCGCTCCAGCAGCTTCCAGCCTCGCCCGAGCTGCTGGTGAAAATACAGGCGCGGCCCCGGTCCGGCGACGGCGTCCATGACTTCGTTCAGCACCGAGGCCGCCTCGACTTTCAGCGACGTCGCATCGCGTCCGGCCGACGACCGGTCCTCATGCGCCCGTCGCCCCAGGGCTCCGAACAGGCGGGTGCGGGCGTTGACGCCTCCGGCCCCGTCCAGACGCGGCCCCAGTCCCGCAAACGGATTTTCGCTCCGGGCATCCCACAGCAGGCGGGCGACATCCTCGATCGTTTCGGTCTGGGCCAGGTCGACCGCATCCCGGCCCCGGTACAACAGCCGACCGCCCGCAATCACGCTGACGGACGAGGCGATCGTGACCACGCCACGCACGGCCGGTGTGGTCAGCAGTTGAAGGTCGGCGGGCATCCCGGCATCGGCTTCGGACCTCCGCGAGGTCAGCCGACCGATATCGTCGACGGCATAAAGGCTGCGGCGCGGATTGGCGGGATCGGGCCGGGCGGCGATCCGCCCACGGCTGACATAGGCGTACAGCGTCTGGGTCTTGATCCCCAGTCGCTCCAGGGCTTCGCCCCGTCCTATCCAGCGTGCGGCCGTATCCATGCCGATGCCTGCCCAACCTTCCTCATCATCGCGTCGTGGTAAGAGACGCTACAACCTTGCGGCGCTTTGGTGACCACCGTTTTAGGGGTTAAGCTTGACCATAAGCCTGTGACCGCCGCGCTTGGCAAGGCCCCGGCTTTCGGCGACAAGGCCGGGGATGACATCCCCCGCCGAAACGCCGCCTGACGCCGCCGCAAAGCCCGCGCTGACCGGACCCGACGCGGCGGCGATCACGCGTCGGATCACCCGCCTGTCGGTCGGGGTCGCCGTCGTCCTGATCGCGCTCAAGGCCTTTGCGCTGGGCGCGTCCGGTTCCGTCTCGGTGCTGGCGTCCCTGACCGATTCAGCGCTTGATCTGGCCGCGTCCCTGGCCACCTTCTTCGCCGTGCGCTGGGCCGCCGCGCCCGCCGACGCCGAGCATCGCCATGGCCACGGCAAGGGCGAGTCCATGGCCGGTCTGGTCCAGGCGGGACTGATCCTCGCCTCGGCCGTCTTCGTGGGCTGGGAGGCCATCCACCGGATGTTCGACCCCCGCCCCGTCGCCGCCGGCGGCTGGGCCGTCGGTGTCATCGTCCTGTCCATGATCCTGACGGCCGGTCTGGTCTGGTTCCAGACGCGCGCCCTGAAACAGGTCAAGTCCCTGGCCGTCGCCGGTGACCGCGCCCACTATGCCGCCGATCTGGCCGCCGCCGCCGTCGTCCTGATCGGGGTGATCTCGGGTTCCTGGCTGCGCGCGCCGGGTCTCGACGCCGCCGCCGGCCTGGTCGTCGCGGTCTGGCTGGCCTGGGGTGCGGTCGCCCTGCTGAAGACGGCTTCCGACGAACTGCTGGACCGGTCCGCCTCCAACGACGAGATTGCCGCCATCTCCCAGGCTGTCCTGTCGGATACCCGCATCCGGGGCTTGCACCGCCTGCGCACCCGCACATCGGGCGGGGCTGTGATGGTCCAGATGCACGTCGATCTGGACGGCGCATTGACCCTGACCCAGGCCCACCAGATCATCGACGACGCCGAAAACCGCATCCGTCAGGCCCTGCCCGGTGCCGACGTCCTGATCCATGCCGACCCGTCCGGCACGCCCCACGAACCGCCCTGGCCCGCCTCAGGCCCCTGGGGCTGAACCGAACGCAGTAAACGGCGATTTAACGGACAGGGGTTCAGAACCCCTCCATGTCGGCCCGCGTCCTCGTCCATTTCCCGTTCGACCCCGGCTCGCGCACCGTTCGCCTGGCGCTGGGCGAGGCGAAGATCGCTTTCGAGGAGACGGTCGTCCGCCCGTGGGAGCCCGACTGCCCGCTGGCCGACCTCAATCCGTCCGGGATGCCGCCGGTGCTTCAGGTCGCCGACAGCCGCCCTCTGACCCTGTGCGAGCCCGCCGCCATCCTGGGCTGGATCGAGGATCAGCAGAAGACGCCGCTGCTCCTGGCCTCGGATCCCGCCGAACGGGCCGAGGCGCGCCGCCTGACCGCCTGGTTCGACCGCCGCTTCACCGACGAGGTCAACGCCGTCCTGCTGCACGAGCGGATGGAAAAGCCCCTGCTCCGCCTCGGCCCGCCCGAGGCCCGCGCCCTGCGCGACGGCCGCGCCGCCCTGCGTGAGCACCTCGCCATGCTCGAAGAGCTCGCCGCCGCCCGCGACTGGCTGGCGGGGCGTCGCCTGTCCCAGGCCGACCTGGTCGCCGCCGCCCACCTGTCGGTGCTCGACTATTTCGGCGAACTGCCGTGGAAGGCCCAGCCGGCGCTCAAGCTCTGGTACATGAAGATCAAGTCGCGGCCCTGTTTCCGCCCCCTGCTGACCGACCGCTTCCAAGGCCTCGCCGCCGCCGCCCACTATGCGGACCTGGATTTCTAGCCGCAGACGAAAAAGCCCCGCCGCTCTCGCGACGGGGCTCGTGTCCTTCGACCCGCTGGGGTCCTAAAGGCGGCAGCGCGCCACCACATTGCGACGCACGACATAGGTGTCCGTACGCGGATTATAGCTGCGATAGCGCTGCGAACAGGCGCGAACGTGGCGGTACCAGTCGTTGGTCCGGGTCCAGCCACGCGGCGGACCGGCCGGCCTTGCGCCCCACCGGTCATCCCAGCGGCCATAGCGATCATTGTCATTGCGGCTGTCGTTGCCGCGTCCGTTGTTCCAGTCGTTGTCGTTCCGGCCGCGATTGTCCCGGTCCTGCGTATAGGGTCGTTCCTGCGGCGCGACGGCGGCGGCGACAGGCAGGGCGCTGAGGGTCATCAGACCGGCGGCGGCGGCGATCAATAGGGTACGCATGGAAATGCCTTCCTTCGATTAGCCCCCGCTGCCGCTTCAACGCCACCTCGCCCGCGACGTTGCATCCCGACACGGATTTCAGCCTCGCGTCTCCCACGCCATCCAGAGCGCCACCGCTACGATTCCCAGCGCCGACCCGGCCCGCAGCCACGGTCCCTTGGCGTCGGTCAGCAGACGCGCACCCGCCCCCGCCGCGCCCAGCACGATCAGGCCGTGGACCATCAAGGCGACTCCCAGATGCAGCGTCCCCAGCGTCAGCGCCTGGACCAGCGCCCCTGCATGATCGGGCCGGATGAAGGTCGGCAGCAGGGCCACATAGAAGACCGCCGCCTTGGGGTTCAGCAGATTGCCCGCCAGCCCCCTGACGAAGGCCTGCCCCAGGTCGCGCCCCGGGACGTCCTCCGACACCGCCTCGCCCGCCCCCGGAGATTTCCACGCATCCCACGCCAGCCAGAACAGGAAGGCCACCCCCGCCCAGCGGATCGTCTGGTACAGCCACGGCCAGGTCAGCAGCACCTGGGTCAGCCCGAACGCCGAGGCCAGCATCCACACCGCCAGACCCAGGGTCACCCCACCCACCGCCGCCGCCCCGGCCATCCGCCCGCGCGTCAGCGACACCATGGCCAGCCAGCCCATATTGGGCCCCGGCGTCAGTTCGATCAGGGCGACGGCGATCAGGAACGGCAGGATGACGCCGGGATCGACCGGCCAGGCGGAATGGGGCATCGGACCTTTCGGGACAGTGCCCTACCCTAGTCCCCGCACCATCTGACGCCACCCCTTGTGTGGCCCCATCGCCACACCCACCTTTGCCCCAGATCAAGGCGTCGCTTCTTGCAAGGGCGCTGACTGTCATCCGCCTTGTCAGGGGAAACGACCCAGAATGAACCTCGACCTCTATTCCGACCGCGCCAAACAGGCCGTCCAGTCGGCGCAATCGCTGGCGCTCGCCCGCCGTCACCAGCAGTTCGCGCCCGAACACCTGCTGAAGGTGTTGCTGGAGGAACGCGACGGCCTGGCCCGGAACCTGATCACCACCGCCGGCGGCGACCCCGCCAAGGCCGAGACCGCGACCGAGACGGCCCTGCAAAAGCGCGCCCAGGTCAGCGGCGGCAACGGCCAGCTCTATCTGGACGGCGACACCGCCCGCGTCTTCGCCGCCGCCGAGGCCGCGTCCAAGACCGCCGGCGATGCCTTCGTCACGACCGAACGGCTCCTCTCGGCCATTGCCCGCGAAGGCGGCGTCGCCAAAGAAATCCTGAAATCCGTCGGCGCCACCCCCGAGAAACTCGACGCCGCCATCGCGGATGTCCGCAAGGGCAAGACCGCCGACTCCGCCGGTGCCGAGGATGCCTATGACGCCCTCAAACGCTATGCTCGCGACCTGACCCAGGCGGCGCGGGATCAGAAGATCGACCCCGTCATCGGTCGCGACGAAGAGATCCGCCGCACCATCCAGGTCCTGGCCCGGCGCACCAAGAACAACCCCGTCCTGATCGGCGAACCCGGCGTCGGCAAGACCGCCATCGTCGAGGGCCTGGCCCTGCGCATCGTCAACGGCGACGTGCCTGAGTCCTTGAAGGACAAGGTCGTCATGGGCCTCGACATGGGCTCCCTGATCGCCGGTGCAAAATACCGCGGCGAGTTCGAGGAACGGCTCAAGGCCGTGCTGAACGAGGTCACCGCCGCCGAAGGCCAGATCATCCTCTTCATCGACGAGATGCACACCCTGGTCGGCGCAGGCAAAGGCGACGGCGCCATGGACGCGTCCAACCTGCTCAAACCCGCCCTGGCACGCGGCGAGCTCCACTGCGTCGGCGCCACGACCCTCGATGAGTACCGCAAATACATCGAGAAGGACCCGGCTCTCGCCCGCCGCTTCCAGTCGGTCTTCATCGACGAACCCTCGGTCGAGGACACGGTGTCGATCCTCCGTGGTCTGAAGGAGAAGTACGAGGTCCACCACGGCGTACGGATCAGCGACAGCGCCATCGTCGCCGCCGCCACCCTGTCCAACCGCTACATCACCGACCGCTTCCTGCCCGACAAGGCCATCGACCTGATCGACGAGGCCGGGTCGCGGGTCCGCATGGCCGTCGATTCCAAGCCGGAATCGCTGGACGAGATCGACCGCCGTCTGGTCCAGCTCAAGATCGAACGCGAGGCCCTGAAGAAGGAGACCGACGCGGCCTCCAGACAACGCCTCGAAAAGCTCGAGGACGAAATCAGCGATCTCGAAGTCGAGTCTGAAGACCTGACCCGGCGCTGGAAGGCCGAGAAGGACAAGGTGGGCCAGGGCGCCCAGCTGCGCGAAACGCTGGATCGCCTGCGCGCCGACCTGGCGCTCGCCCAGCGCAACGGCGACCTCGGCCGCGCGTCCGAGATCGCCTATGGCCAGATCCCGCAGATCGAGAAACAGCTCGCCGAGGCCGAGGCCAACGAAAATCCCGAAGGCGGCCCCCTGACCCCCGAGGTCGTCGATGCGGCCCAGATCGCCGCCGTCGTCTCCCGCTGGACCGGCATCCCGGTCGACAAGATGCTGGAGGGCGAGCGCGAGAAACTGCTGTCGATGGAGGACGCCCTGCGCGGCCGCGTCGTCGGCCAGGACGAGGCCCTCGAAGCCGTTGCCGATGCGGTCCGGAGAGCCCGCGCCGGCCTGAACGACCCCAACCGCCCGCTCGGCTCCTTCCTGTTCCTGGGTCCCACCGGCGTCGGCAAGACCGAACTGACCAAGGCGCTCGCCGCCTTCCTGTTCGACGACGACAGCGCCATCACCCGCATCGACATGAGCGAATATATGGAGAAGCACAGCGTCTCCCGCCTCATCGGCGCCCCTCCCGGCTATGTCGGCTATGACGAGGGCGGTGCCCTGACCGAGGCCGTGCGCCGCCGCCCCTATCAGGTCGTCCTGTTCGACGAGGTCGAAAAGGCCCACCCCGACGTCTTCAACGTCCTGCTGCAGGTGCTCGACGACGGCCGCCTGACCGACGGCCAGGGCCGCACGATCGACTTCAAGAACACCCTGCTGATCATGACCTCCAACCTCGGCTCCGACGCCCTCGCCAACCAGGGCGAAGGCGACGACGTCGAGGCGGTGCGCCCCTATGTCATGGAGGCCGTCCGCGCCCACTTCCGCCCCGAGTTCCTCAACCGCATCGACGAGATCATCCTCTTCCGCCGCCTCGGCCGCGACCAGATGGCCGGCATCGTCCGCATCCAGCTGGCGCGTCTGGAAAAGCTGATGGCCGACCGCAGACTGACCCTGTCCATCGACGACGGTGCGTTGGCCTGGCTGGCCGACAAGGGCTACGACCCCGCCTACGGCGCGAGGCCGCTCAAGCGCGTGATCCAGAAGGACCTAGTCGACCCGATGGCGAAGAAACTGCTGGCCGGCGAGCTGGCGGACGGCAGCGTGATCGCCGTGTCAGCGGGCGCGGACGGGCTGGAGATCGGGAAGGCGCGGGTGCATTAGGCGGCCCTAGAACAGCTCACCTTGGCTTGCTTCATCTACCCGAATGACACCGACCAGCAGCCATTGAGAGCTTCTTCTTGAGTGGGTCCCCAGTGCAAACCGCATTCCTTTTTGAGGGTACTCAACCTCGAACGTCTCTCTCAGAGATTCTAGAGCTCCCTGCCCGCCCTTAAAATCTCTGCGGACAGAGAATGCAGTTGACGTCTCCCAATCGTCGCAGATGTTGGAGCGACTTTTCCCCGCCGCGTCTTTCCACCGGAATGTGAATTCGAACGGACAAGGCTCAAGTGGCTTGGGTGCGTCGTGAAGGAAAGAAAGCTGACCAGCGAGCGCCGCGTGCTTGATACGCTCTACAGCGACCTCTTCGTCGGATTTTCTGCGCCACGAGAATCGTACATTGTCAGGGCGCAGCAAGGTCAGTGTTTCGCCCAAGGAGACGGCTTCGTCGGTACTCTCTCGCGTCATTCGTCGGGCAAAACCAAACCGCTCGCCAACTTTCATGCTTTTGGAAACGGAGATGGTCTCATGCACCACCTTCTGGCTCTCCGAGCGTTTGTCGTTCGAAGGCGTCGTGAAGCTATACGAAACCCAATCCCAACGAGAAAATTTCTGCCCCTTCTCTAGGGTTCGAAAAGCCACAGGGTACAATCGCCGCCATTTCATGTCGTGTCCGACACCGGCGCAACACACCGTCTCAAAGTAGTTGCTGCTTTTATGCGGGAGCGCCTTCACGAGCATCACGCACTCGTCCGTCGAGCTTTCGAACCGCGACATTGGCCTGCACTCCTAAGTGGCGCACTTTCGACCCAACAACCGATTCGAGACAATCCGCAACGATCTTGCGATGGCACTCGCGGTGATCGCGCTCGTAGCAAAGCAGACAGACGCTCATCTGTTCGCTCAGCGTGGCAATCTGATCGAGCGCTTCAGAGGCTTCGACGGTCTTGAGGACCGACGCATAGATCTGCCTGAACCGCGCAAAATCTCCAGAACGGGCCGCATCGCGACCTTCCTTTGGATCACCCAGCTCTTTGAGGTGAAGATATCCGATGCCTGCCGCGTCAAGGGAATCACGGAGAGCAGTTTTCGAGAAACCTGGCCGTCTCGATTGTGCCCGATCTCGAATATCGATGACCATCCGAACATCGACGAGTTGCAGCGTACGGACAAAATCGTCAGGCCTCGCCCCCTCATAGCCGATTGTCGAAATCATCAGACGCGCCTCCGTTAACCTTATCTGCCTAACCAGTGATTGAGACTTTCTGAAGAATCGATTTGCCCAACGCTTCTCCCCTTGCGGGTGGAGGACGAGCGCATCGCGATCCGACGACCGGTGGCAGCCGAAGCTGACGGATGCCTTGGAGAACGACAACCCTCCCTTTCGTCATTCCGGGCGCAGCGCAGCGGAGACCCGGAACCGGGCGGCGCGCGGGAGCGCGAACCTGTCACACACACAGCGCGCTGAACCATTTCGCCTGCGCTACGCTTCGGCGCCGCCTTGTTCCGGGTCTGCGGCGCAAGCGCGCCTTCGCCCGGAATCACGAAAGGGGAGGATTAGCATAGGTTGTGCGGATGCCGACCCATCGCACCTTTATCGCGACCTACATCATGGCCAACGGCCGCAACGGCGCGACCTATGTCGGGATGACCTCAAACCTGACGGCGCGGGTCTGGAAGCACAAGAACGGTGCCTTCGACGGCCATTCGAGAATCAAGGGCTGCACCCAACTGGTCTGGTTCGAGCGACAGGCCCTGGTCACCGAGGCGATCGTTCGCGAGAAGCGGATCAAGGGCTGGAAGCGCGACTGGAAGCTGAAGCTGATCGAGGATGCGAACCCCGACTGGCTGGACCTCGCGGCGGACTGGTATCCGGTCAACGATCCGGACTGGGTTCCACCCGCCGAGGACGACTGACCCTATCCCCCCAGCACCGGCATCACCTCCACCCCGTCGCAGACGAAGATCGACATGTGCGGGTGGCCGTCGAACAGCCGCACCGCCGCCTCGTGCGTCTCCGCGCGTACCACAATATAGACGGTCAGCAGGTTGACGACGTCGGTGACCTCGCCCGCATCGGTGATCCGTTTCGTCGGCCCCAGCGGGCCGCCCTGCCAGACGATGACGTCGCGGTGCGCCTCGTCCCAGGCGGCGATGGCGGCGATACCCGCCGTCTGCCGCGCCGTCTTCTCGGCCTCGGTAAGCCCGTACCATTCTCGCCACCGGGGCCCGGTCTTGTCCGAGGTGAAGACCGCCAGATAGTGATCCCGGGTGCTCATGCACTCCCTCCGCGTTTGCACCGACGATACCTCTGCCCATCGAACGAACAAAGGCCCCCGCGTCTCCACGGGGGCCTCCGGTCACGTCGCCGCCGGGCATCCTCGGCCTTAGGGGTTGATGACGACCTTGATGCAGCCGTCGTTCTTTTCCTGGAACATCTTGTAGGCGTCCGGGCCGTCTTCCAGCTTGATCTTGTGGGTGATCAGGAAGCTGGGGTCGATCTCGCCCTCCTCGATCCGCCGCATAAGGGGTTCGAGGTATTTCTGCACATGGGTCTGGCCGGTCCTGAGGGTCAGGCCCTTGCCGACGAAGGCCCCCATCATGGTCGGGACGGCACCGACGAAGACGCCGGGAAGGCTGATCGTGCCGCCGGGACGGCAGGCGATGATGGCCTCGTTCAGGGCATAGGGACGTTCCATCTTGCCGGCGACCGCCTCCTGGACCTTTTCCATCAGGCTGCCCGAGCCGTGGCTTTCCAGGCCGACCGCCTCGATCACCGCGTCGGGGCCGACGCCGTAGGTCATGGTCTTGATCCGCTCCTGCAGATCGCCTTCGGAAAAGTCGATGGTCTCGGCCCCCGCATCCCGCGCCATCTGCAGGCGCTCCGGCACCTGGTCGATGGCGATGACCCGCTCGGCGCCCATCATGAAGGCGGATCGGATGGCGAACTGGCCGACAGGGCCGCAGCCGAACACCAGCACGGTCTGGCCGGGCTGGATGTTGGCGTTCTCGGCGGCCATCCAGCCGGTCGGGAAGATGTCGGACAGGAATAGGACCTGATCGTCGCTCAGCCCTTCGGGCACCTTGATCGGCCCCACGTCGGCATAGGGAACGCGCAGGTATTCGGCCTGGCCGCCGGGAAAGCCGCCGTACATATGGGTGTATCCGAACAGGCCGGCGGTCGGATAGCCGATCTGCTTGGCCTGTTCCGCCCCGTTCGGATTGGAGCGTTCGCACACGGAATACAGACCACGCCGGCAATAGTCGCACTCGCCGCAGCTGATGGTGAATGGCACCACGACGCGGTCGCCGACCTTGAGCTTGTGGTTGTCCTTGCCGACGGCGACGACCTCGCCCATCGTCTCGTGGCCCATCACGTCGCCGGGCTTCATGCCCGGCACGAAGCCGCCGTACAGGTGCAGATCAGACCCGCAGATGGCGCAGGAGGTCACCCTGATGATCGCGTCGTGGCCGTCCTGGATCTCGGGATCCGGAACGGTTTCGCAACGCATGTCGCCCTTGCCGTGCCAGCACAACGCCTTCATGTCGATCTCCTCAGAATGAGGAGGGGAAAGGCGCGGGGAGTCCGGCGGTTCCTGTGTCGGCTTTGGGACAGACCCGCCCGGCGACAGGCCTCGGCGTCAGTCCTCGGCGACGACCTTGGGCTTGCGGGGCGCGCGCTTCTTCGGCGTCGGAGCTTCGTCGTCGGAAGCCACGGCCGCTTCGGCGGTCTCGACCGGCGCAGCGGCCGGAGCCGGGGCCGACGACCGGGTCAGGAAGCCGGGCAGGGTCGAGGGCGCATCGTCGCCGTCATTCTCGCGCGGCATCCGCGTCCGGCGCGGACGCTCGGCGCGGGCCGGACGTGCATCGTCGGCGGCGGGTTCATAGGGTGTGCCGGCCAGGGCTTCGGCCGGAGATTCGGCCACGATCGGCGCGGGCGTTTCGGCCGGGGTCGATCCGGCGTCGCGGTCACGATCACGGTCGCGCCCGCCTTCGCGGCTGTCGTCATAGGGGGCGTTGCCGGGAGCCTCGCCGACGCCACCTTCGGCCTCGAAGCGGCGGTTGCGTTCCTCACGGCGACGCTCCCAGCGTTCGCGGCGGGTCTCGCGGCGGGGACCCTGGCCAGTCTGGCCCTCTTCGCCGCCATCGCCCTCGGCGCGCGGCTGCTGGTCACGGTCGCGGTTGGAGTCGCGGTCACGGTTCTGGTCGCGGTCGCGATTCTGGTCGCGATCCCGGTTCTGGTCGCGGTCACGCCATTCGCGTTGCTGGCCACCTTCGTTGCGGGCCTGCTGGCCTTCGCCGTCGGTGCGGTCGTTGTTCTGATAGCCGCCCTGCTGCCCACCCTGGCCCTGTTGACTGTTTTGGGCGCGGTCGGCGGCCTGTTGCGCGGCGAGGAAGGCGGCGGCTTGGGCCCCGGACTCGTCCTCAAAATCGATGTCGTAACCCTGGTTCGACAGTTCGCGCGCGGCGATCTCCGACACCGGCCGCTGCGGCTGAAGCGCCCTCAGGACGCGGAAATAGTGCTCGGCATGCTGCAGATAGTTCTCGGCCAGGACCCGGTCGCCGCCCGCTGTCGCGTCGCGACCCAGCTGGAGATAGCGCTCATAGACCGTCTGGGCATTGCCCCGGACCTTGATGTTCTCGGGCCCTTGCGAGTCCCAGGACCGGTTCGGATTGGCGTTGTTGGCGTTGGACGGGCCATTGCCGCCGGGCTTCCTGTTGCGTCCGCGCTGACGCTTCATGCCCTTGAAATCTCTCATGAGACGATACCGTGCTTTCGAGGGAACGACCGGATCGCGTCTGCGTCCTGGTCCGTTCGTTTCGTCGTTCCGTCTCGTTCGGGGCCCATCCCCGCTGACGATGTGATCGGAAATCCGTCGCCGCCCCGTGGTCCGCCGGGCGACCGGCCCGACCATCACAGCCCTCGGCGCGCGTGACTGGAACCGGCGGTCGGTTCGAGGCGTGCGGTTTGGGTGGGAGACGACGCAAGACTTAGCGTGGCCCGGGCTGATTTCCAAGGGGTAATCGTGAGGGGCCGCGAGGGCATGGTCTCCTCCCCGTTCGCCGCCTGGCGAATGGGGAGGTGTCGCGGCGCGTCTTCAGCGCCGTGACGGAGGGGGCGACACGCTATCGACGGTGAGTCATTCAACAGCCCCAACTCTGGAGACCGAGTCGCCCCCTCCGTCTCGTCGGCCAAGCGGCCTCCGATCCACCTCCCCATCGCTGCGCGACGGGGAGGAGACTACATCTTCGGTATCGGATTCGTCCTCGGGTCCGGCCCGTTCGTCACCACCCGGTGCCGGTCGCCCAGATCCTTGACGACGATCACCCCCTCGAACCCGGCCGCCTCGAACAGGGCCTTGACCTGCGGGCCCTGATCGAAGCCGATCTCGACGGCAAAGGTCCCACCGGGCTTCAAGATACGCATGATCTCGGGGGCGAGGTCGCGGTAAGCCTGCAACCCGTCCGGCCCGCCGTCCAGGGCCAGGATCGGATCGTGCTCGCGCACCTCGGGGTCCAGGCCGGCGATGTCGTCGGTCGGGATATAGGGCGGGTTGGACGCCACGAAGTCGAAGCTGTGATCCCCGAATCCCGCCGCCCATTCGGTCCTCAGGAAGGCGGCGCGACCGTCGAGATCGAGATTGGCCGCATTCTCCTTCGCCACCGCCAGGGCCTCGGACGAGATGTCGGTGCCGACGCCGGACGCCGCCGGACGCTCCGCCAGCACGGCCAGCAGGATAGCCCCCGACCCGGTCCCCAGGTCGATCATGCTGAAGGCCTCATGCGGTGCAAACGCCAGCATGGCGATGTCGAGGATGGTCTCGGTGTCCGGTCGGGGGCTGAGCACGTCGGGGGTGACGTTCAGCATGATCTTCCAGAACCCCTTGCGGCCCAGGATGCGCGACACCGGCTCCCGCCTCAGCCGCCGCTCGACATAGCCGTCCATCACCTCCGCCTGTTCGGCCGTCACGGCGCGATAGGGATCGGTCAGGATGTCCATCCGGCTGGCCCCGGTCGCGGCCTCCAGCAACAGGCGGGCGTCGATGGAGGGGCTGTCGATACGGCCGGCCTTCAACCGGGCCTGCGCCGACTTCCATGCGGAAACGAGGGTGATCTGTTCGCTCATGCCGGGCTGATTACCGGATCACCGACCGCGATGCGACCACCCGTTTCGATCGAACAATACAGGCCCGTCAGCACATGGCCGTAGAGGTCATGCAGGCTCTTGACCACCGCCATGTCCCGCATCCCCGTCGCCGGATCGACCTCGGTGGCGGCACAGCGCACGATCGGCTTGTCGCCACGCAGGGTCACCGCACCGAGGCCCAGCACCGGCCCCGCCGCTTCGGCGTCCGGCCGTCCCCAACCGTTCTCGGCCCACGGCTGCCAGCCCTCGACCCAGACATTGGCCCGGAACCGCAAGGGGTCCACCGGCCGCCCCAGCCGTTGTTCCAGATCGCGGACACTGGCCAGGTTCAGCACCGACACCCGGCCCCGCATCGAATCCATGAACCGATGGCGCGGCCCGGCCTCGATCAGCCTGAGCGGCCCCGTCGCCTCGTCGCCCAGAAACGCCGCCAGCCTCTCGCAGAACTCGGCGCGGTCGCCGGCATCGTCCATCCGCACGGCCAGGGGCTCGCAATCCATCTCCGCGTGCAGCACATTCGCCGCCTCATCCCACCGCGTTCGCACCCGCGCCAGGATCGCCTGGCGCATCAGCACCGTGAACTTCTGCTTGGGCAGATGCGCAGGGACCGCCGGATCGAACCCCGACACCCCGTTCTCCACCGCCCAGATCCGGTCGCCCGGAAACCAGCCGTCGGCCTCCAGCACGGCGGCCTCCAGCGGCTCAGGCGTGAACCCCTTGACCGGGTGGCGATACAGGGCGGCGATGCGGGCGGTCATGGGGCGCACCTGACGACGGGTGGCGGAATGTTGGTGTCCTTCAGAATGTCCAGGTCCGGTTCCGCACCCAACAGCGGTTCCGCTTGACGGGTGTAGCCCGCATCCTGAAGTTTCTGACCGATCACTCGGCCAAGCCAGGGGCTTCCGGCTCGACCGGGACCGGACTGGAGACTGACCAGGGCCGCGCAGGCCAGATCAGGCCGCCGGTTCGCGATCAGCATGTCGATCCACTGATCTTGCAGACTTTCGGCCTCCCAAGGTTCCAGAAGCCGACCAGACGGTGACGCCAAGAGGGCCTCGTATCGCCGCGAGACGACCGCGAGCTTCTCCGCATTGCCCCTGATGCGAGACGGTAGCTCTTCGATCCTGCTCAAAGTTCCTCGCGATGACCGGGTCTCGTCATGATGCAAACCCAGGATTCGCATCCGGATACCATAGGCCTCCCGTGTCATTTGCTCTGCCTCAGGCGTGACGTCATCGCCCAGAACCTCGAATTCGACCGTCGCGTAGTCGGCGAGCGCCATCGCGAGCTGGCGGCTATTCGGCGTGAAGGCACTTCTGGCTTCGGTCGCCGCGCGCTTCAGATAGGGCAGGCTCGCAGCCTTCTCGTCCCGCGCGAATATTGCCATTCCATACGCGGTGAGCAGCCGGGTGCGCTCAGTGTGATCCTGCCCCACGGTTCCGAGAAGTGTTTCAAAACGCCTGTCTCCTTCAATCCGTCCCTGGCGCGCCCATGCGGAGACCGGTTTGGCGACCGCTCGATCAAAAGCCTCTTCCGACCAGGCTCCGGTCGTAGGATCTTGCAGGTCGAGTCCGGAAGGTGAGGTTCGGGGAACAGGGATCGCGGACATCATGAGGGCTGAAGCGATGATGATCGAGCGAAACACCGGGTCCTCCCCGTCACGTGCTGGAACGACAGCCAAGCTCGACCGTTAGCCGGGCATGATCAGACTTACGCCGCCGACCAGGAACCGCAAGGCATCGGTTGGCGTCACCACCCTCTGGCGCTTCGTCGGTGCCGCGGTCGCAGGGCTCGCCGCCGGGGCCGGGGCGGCGCATCTGCTGTATGCCAAGGGGCACAAGTTCGGGATCGAGCTCAGACCCCGACGCCCCGAAGCCCTGACACCGCCTGCGCCGACGCCCGAGGATCACGACCGCCGAGATCCGGGTCGAGGACGTCTGGCGGCGCGGCCGGAGCACATCCCGCACAAGGGCTGGGTCGATATCGGCTGGCGGGTCGGGGGGGCTTATTTCGGGGATCGGGTCGGGTTCGTGGCGGGGGGCGTGACCTTCTTCATGGTGCTGAGCCTGTTCCCGACCCTGGCGGCCTTCGTCACCCTGTATGGCTTGTTCGCCGATCCGGCCGACGCCTGGAGCCGGCTGCAATTCCTCTATTCGGTCCTGCCCGCCAATGTCGCCGGATTCCTGGGTGGGGAGATGCAGCGGCTGGCGTCCAACACCTCGTCCCAGCTGACCTTCACCCTGATCTGGACCTTCGGCCTGTCGCTGTGGACGGCCAACGGCGGGATCAAGACGCTCTTCTATGGGCTGAACGTCGCCTATCACGAGGTCGAGAAACGCAACATCGTCCGCTACAACCTGATCTGTCTGGCCTTCACCCTGACGGGTCTTGCGTCCGTGCTGCTGACCGCCGCCCTGGTCGTCGGGGTCCCCGTCGTCCTGTCGGTGTTCGGCCTGGAGGATGAGTTCGCCCATCTGGCCTGGCTGCGCTGGCCGGTGCTGTTCCTGGTCTATGTCACGGCCCTGACCGTCATCTATCGCTTCGGGCCCTGTCGCCAGAAGGCCCGGTGGCGCTGGCTGACGCCGGGGGCCCTGTTTGCAGCGGTCCTGAGCCTCAGCGTCTCCTTCCTGTTCAGCTGGTACCTGACCACCTTTGTCAGGACCGATTCCTACGGGCCCCTGGCGGCCTTCATGGGCTTTCTGCTGTGGATCTGGATCACGGTGCAGATCATCCTGATGGGGGCCGAGGTCAATGCCGAGATCGAGCATCAGACGGCCGTCGACACCACCACCGGCGCACCCAAACCCCTGGGCGAACGCGGTGCCCTGGTGGCCGACAGCGTCGGGGCCCGTCGCGGCAACCCGGCGGCCCTGGCCTTCACCCTGAAGCACACCGAGGCCGTCGCCGATCGCCTGACCAAGCGAAAGGTCAAGGCGTCAGGCGGCAAGACCACGACCTGACCTCCGGGGCCACTCAGAAGAACAGCGGGTCGCTGCGCTTCTCCGGCGGGGCATCCGGCTCCGGCCGCTGGTCCGGCGGGTCGATGCGGCGCGACGGCGGTGTGACCTCCAGCCTCGGCTGCGGCGCGGTCGGGTCGTCGAACACCCCGGCATTGGGATCGGCGGCCTCGCCGGTCGCGTAAGGGTCCTCGATATTGCCCATCAGGTCGCCGACCGGATCGGGCGCGATCCAGCCCTCGGGCATGGCCGGTCCGTTGGGGATGGCCGGGGCGTTCAGTCGCGGCAGGGCGGCCGTCATGAAGCCCTTCCAGATCGCGGCCGGGGCCCCGCCGCCGGTCACGCCGCGCATGGGGGTAGCGTCGTCCTTGCCGACCCAGACCGCCGCCACGAAGCCGCCGGTATAGCCGACGAACCAGGCGTCCTTGTAGTCCGAGGTGGTGCCCGTCTTGCCCGCCAGATCGCGCCCGGGAATGGCGGCCGAGGCCCCCGTCCCGCCCGCGATCACCCCGCGCAGCATCTGATTCATATAATACAGCGCCGGATTGTTGATCGCCTGGGCCCCAATGCCCTCGCGCGCCGAGCGGTTGTAGATCACCCGTCCAGAAGGCGTCCGGATGCGGTTGATGCCGTAGGCCTCGACCCGCCGCCCGCCGTTGGCGAAGGCGTCATAGGCCGTCGCCATCTCGATCGGCGACACGTCGGTGGTCCCCAGCGCCATGGCAGGCTCAAGCCCGATCCGTGAGGTGATCCCGAGCCGACGCGCTGCCCGGCTGACCGCGTCGCGCCCGATCTGGTCGGCGACATAGGCCGCCACCGTATTGGTCGAGTTCTGCAGCGCCGCGCCCAGGGTCGTCGGCCCACCGAAGTTTCCGGAATAGTTGCGGGGCGACCAGGTGCCGATCTGGATCGGCTCATCGACCACCGGCGTCTGGGGCGTATAGCCGGCCTCGACCGCCGCCAGATAGACGAAGGGCTTCCACGACGACCCCGCCTGACGCCGCGCATCGACGGCCCGGTTGAACTGGCTGTCGGCATAGGATTTGCCGCCGATCATGGCCCGCACCCGGCCGTCGCCGTCCAGCGCCACCAGGGCCGCCTGCTGCACGCCCTTGCCCGCATCCCGCTCCAGGATGCGGTTCACGGCCCGCTCCGCCGCCGTCTGGATAGTCAGGTCGAGCGTCGTCTCCACGACCATGTCCTCGGTCGGTTCGCCGACCAGGCCGCGGATTTCCTTGTCCAGCCAGTCGATGAAATACTGGGCGTGCTGGGTGGCCAGCGTCCGCGACACCCGCACCGGTTCCAGCACCGCCTGCTCGCGCTGGGCGGCGGTGATGACGCCGGTTTCCTGCATCTGGTTCAGCACCACGGTGGCCCGGGTCGCCGCCCGTTCACTCTCGGACACCGGCGAGTAGCGTGACGGAGCCTTGAGCAGCCCCGCCAGCAGCGCCGCCTCACCGACCGCCAGGTTTTTGGCCGGCTTGTCGAAATACCGCTGCGACGCCGCCTCGATCCCGTAAGCCCCGGCACCGAAATAGACGCGGTTCAGATAGAGGGCCAGGATCTCCTTCTTGGAGAACTTCATCTCCAGCCAGACGGCCAGCATCAGCTCCTGCACCTTGCGCCGCATGTTCTGGTCGGGCGTCAGGAACAGGTTCTTGGCCAGCTGCTGGGTCAGGGTCGAGCCGCCCTGGACGATCCGCCCGGCCCGCATGTTGGACACCATGGCCCGGCTCATGCCGATAGGATCGAACCCCGGATGCCACCAGAACCGCCGGTCCTCGATGGCGATAAAGGCGGCCGGCACATAGTCGGGCAGGCTCTCCAGATCGGCCGGCGGTGCCTGCTGCGTCCCCCGTGTCGCGATGAGGGCGCCGTTGCGATCCAGATAGGTGATCGAAGGCTGGCGATCGACGTTGTACAGGCTGGAGGTGTCAGGCAGTCCCCGCGCGAACACGGCAAAGAACACCACCAGGAAGATCACCCCCCAGACGGCCAGCACCGATCCCCAGTAGACGACCTGCTGCAGCCGGGTGCGCGCGGGCTTGGGTCCGCCCCCGCCGCCATTCGCAGTCTTGTTTCCGAACCCCGGACCGGCCATCGACATCCTCAGAAACCCCGGCCGTCATAGCCGTTCGCGCGTCTCACCAAAACGCCCATTGTGGTGAACGCCGCGTGAAGACCTCACGCCAGCGTGATGACCCAATCGGCCCAAACCATGGCGCGCGGGTTACCGATCGGTCAGCCGCGCGGCTTGCCGTCGTCATGGCTCACCGGACAGACTCGCCTGGACCCCGTCTGACGGAACGGCGACAGCCGCAGCTTGGACTCGTGATCCGCCGCGCCCGGCTGCCCCGCGGGATGCAGGCCGCGATAGTAGAGCTTCTGCCACTGGTCGGCGGGGGCCGAGGGTTTGGCCTTCTTGACCCATTCCTGAAAGGCCCGACGTGCGGCGCTCCAGGCGTCGAAGGTCCTGAGCAGTTCGGGCTCGTCCTCCATCGGACGCAGTTCGGGCTTGAGCCGATCGACCACCCCGCGCGGGGTCGGGAAGAAGAAGCAGAAGGGCTCGTTCTCCTCGAACCGGATCCACACGTCGGGCCGGGTGAAGCGCCAGTTCATGGTGAAGGTATAGGGCGACCAGTCGGTCTCGATCACACCACCGAGCGGCGCGATGCCATCCTTGATGGCGTTGGGCGGCCCCCCGACCCACAGGTTCCAGCCTTCGGACGTGCGCATGATCCCGTCGACGTGGAAGGTGATGGTCCCGCTGCCGAACAGGGAATGGGGTGCCGACTTGGGGTCCGCCCCCTTGTCGAGCACGATCTCGACCGAACTGGCGTCCACCCCGCCATGCCAGCGCGCGGAGAATCCGCAGGGGCTCAGCACCTCCCAGCCATGCGCATTGGCGATGGCCAGCGGCAGGCAGCGATAGGCAAAGCTTTCGGGTGTGTCATTCATCCAGTCGCGACGCGCCGACGCCGGGGCGATGCGCGGGGCCCAGCCCTGGCGGACATAGCAGATCAGATCGGTCTCGGCGGCCCGGACGGGGGTGCCCCGGGGACGCTCGGGCGCCGATCCCTTCAGCCGCTTCCTCATACCGCGCCCTCACTCGCTACCGACGCGGCCTTATGCCATGGGCCCAAGACACTCGTAAGAGCGACGCGGCGCAGGTCTATACCGAAGGGGCGTCAGTCCTCGTTCCACGGCGGCGGCAGCTGACCCGACTTGAACAGGATCGTCGGGTTCTCGTCATAGTCGCCCATCTCGGTGTCGGCCGAGGCCGAGAACGCCACGACCCCCAGCCGCAAGGGGGCCAGCCGCTCGGCCTTGCGCCGCGCCTCTTCCGCCGTCTTGCAACCCATCTGCTGCTCGGCCTTCAGGCCCTTGCCGCGGCCCTGAACATAGGCTTGGACGATGTGCACGGTTTCGATGGCCATGCGGGCTTGGAGGCGTATCCGGCGGCGGGGTCAAGGGCGAACGCCGCATTCACCTGCGCCCCTCGCAATCGGCGCAATCGTCACCATATGTAGCCCCGGCCGCCGAGAGCGAACCGCCCGTTCGAGGCGGTCGATCCGCTCCGGTTTGGCCGCCTGACCGAAACGACCCCATGATCGAAGAGAGCTACGTCCGGCTGTACGCCAACGATTTCGCCCGTCTGGCCGTCCGCGCCGAACTCCGCCCCGACGACGCCGACATGCTGCCCCGCCGCATCGCCGAGGCCCGGACCCACGCCGCCGTGATGGACGCGCGCAAGGGTGCCGGCCATCTGGAGGCCCTGGTCACCCGCCTGCGCGACGAGGCCCGCCGCCCGTCGACGCCGAACCGGGGCCGTCTGGTCGAGGAAGCCGACGTCCTGGCCAAGCGCCAGAGTTTCCTCAACGGCGTCGCCGACACCCTCAGCCAGCCGGCCTGATCGCGCTCAGACCCGCCGGGCCAGCCATACGAGACCCGGTGGCCGCTGATCCGTGGCGTCGCCAATCTCCACGAACCCGTTCCCGTTCAGGATCGCGCGGTACTCCTGCGCGCCCAGACTGCCGTGATACAGGGGCTCGCCGCGCCACTGCCCGATCTGCACGCCCTCGGCCGATCCAGTGGGGAACATGATCACACCACCCGGCACGACGTGAGCCAGGATGCGCGGCAGGGCGATCCTCTGGTCCTCGGGCGTCAGGTGGAACAGGCTGAACCAGGCCAGAACGCCGTCGAACGTCCGCCCCAACTCCAGCGTCCGCATATCGCCCACGATCCATTCTCCGGCCGGCAGAGTCTGCGCCGCATGATCAAGCAGGCCTGGTACGGGATCGACCCCCGTGACGCGAAACCCGTGCTCCAGCAGCGCAGCTGCCACCGGCCATCCCGACCCGCACCCGACGTCGAGTACCCTCGCCCCCGATGGCAGACACGCCATGAACTTCGCAAGCCACCCGGCCTCGTCCAGGCCGGTTCCGCCGCACTGGCCCAGGACAGGCGCGCGGTCTTCGATCCAGCCTGCGGCCTTCTCGGAATACAGGCCGATGATCCGGTCTGCGGCCGAGTGGCGCATCGCCTATTTTGCCAGGAAGGCGTCCAGTTCGGCGTTGAACCGGTCCGGCTGGTCCAGGAAGACGAAGTGGGCCGCGTCGTCGATCCGCTTCAGCGTCACGCCGGGCAGGCTCGCGAACGAGGCCTGATAGATGGCGTCGGTGATCTCGGGCGTCATGCGCGGATCGTTGAACTTCACATAGACCACCTCGGTCGGGGCCGTGATCTTCGACAGTTCGGACCGCAGGTCGGTCAGGATCAGTTCGCGGAAGGCCGAGGACGAGACCTGCTGGTCGCTGTTGATCGTGTCCTCGATCGGACCGGCGCGCTTGGATTCGGTCGCGATCATGCCGGTGACGGAAGCCACGGCCTGGGTGCGATAGGCGTCGGCCGGGCTGTTGGCCATGCCCTGATAGACCTGCTCGGCGATGGGCGCGACGCTTTCGGCCGTGGCACCGGGCGGGCCGAACATCGCCCCCATGAAGGGCACCATGTCCACGACCATCAGCTTGCCGACCAGGGCCGGATGGCGCGCCGCCAGCATCATCCCGATCGTCCCGCCCATCGAATGGCCGACGACGGCGGGCTTATCCAGCCCCTGTTCGGTGATATAGCGCGCAATCTCCTCAGCCACCGGCGCGGCGACCGGCCCGGTCGCATTGCCCTCGGCCGGAGCCCCGGCGAAGCCCTGGATGTGGATGCGGTGCACCCGCCAGCCGTTCCCGAGATGCTCGACCGTCCCGTCCCAGACCTCGGGCGAGGAACTCAGGCCGGGGATCAGGATGATGTCCTTGCCGCCCTCGGCGCCATCGACGCGGACGTGCATCCGGTCGGAGTCGAAATCGACGTGGTGGTGGCCGTGGTCGGCCGGTTCGGCATGGGCCGCATGCCCGTCCTGGGCGGCGACACCGCTACCCATGGCCAGGTTGGCCAGCAGGCCGACGGCGGCGATCAGGCCGGTAAGCAGTTGCGCATTCATGGTCGTTGTCCCTCGGATCGGCGACGATCGCGCCGTTTCCTCCTAGTCGTCGCAGTTAATGCGATTGGATGCGGGCGGAATAGGGACCGGTCAATTTTTCGTTGGTCCCGTCCGGATCGCGGGTCGGGCGTTGACCCCCGCCGGACCGGCGCACACACTCGACTTCTGGTGGAGTAACGTGTGTTCGAATGAGTCTTCTGTCCTGGCGAACCCTCACCCTGCCCCGGCGAAAGACCTCAACGGCTCAAGAGATTTCCCCGCCCCCGGCACCGCTTGACGGCCCCTGGAACTACAACCGCAAGCACACCGACCCCAGCTGCCTGATGACCGAGCCCGACGGCGGTCGCTATCGGCGTTCCTGGATCGAGGGCGGTCTGTCGATCCAGTCGGACGGCAACGTCACCTGCGGCCTCGACGATCCGCACAGCCGACGCAGCTTCGGCAACATCTATCGCCAGTCCCTGGCCGAGATCTGGGCCAATCCCGAATACGAAACCCTTCAGGCCCGCCTGTGGAAGGGGCGTCGCTGCACCGAATGCAACCTGTCACAGGCGGTCGCCGAGGACGCGCCCGACACCCTGCCCGAACGGCCCGCGCGCCCCACCACCCTGGTGGTCGAGACCACCGTCCGCTGCAACCTGCGTTGCGACCAGCCGGCCTGCAAGCCGAACAACGACCGGGACATCAAGACCCGCGATTCCGACTTCCTCGACCTGGACGCCTTCGCCTCGGTGATGGACGATCTGGAGGGCTCGCTCAGCCACGTCTTCTTCTTCAACTACGGCGACCCATTCGTGAACGTCCAGGCCGCCGACATGCTGGAACATATCCAGCGCACCAATCCCCAGGCGCGGGTCAACACCACGACCAACGGCATCCCCCTGTCGAACCTGGATCGCGCGCGAAAGGTCGTGGCGGCCGGCGCGCTAGACTTCATCCAGTTCACCATCAGCGGCGTGACCCAGGAGGCCTACGCCCGCTATCACGTGGGCGGCAGGCTCGACTTGGCGATGAAGGGCATGGCCAATCTGCTTCAGGCGCGACGCGAGCTCGGCGTGACCACGCCCCGGGTCCAGTGGCGCTATCTGGTCTTCGACTGGAACGATACCGAGGCCGAGGTCGAAGAGGCGCTGCGTCTGGCCGAGGACTACGGCGTCGACGAGTTCCGCCTTCACCTGACCCATGTGCCCCTGACCGCCATCTCGACGCGGTTCGCGCGCGGCGGCCCGATGTTCTCGCGCTACCGGGCCCACATCGACAACGCCTTCGGCTATACGCAGCACTGCCCGCCGGCACCCAACGACGACGGGGTCTATCACATTGAGGGCTCACCCGATGAGAGGTTGCGCTGGACCAGTTGGCAGGCGCGAAAGACCGTTCGCGTCCGCAACGGCACGGCGCGGATCGCCTTCATGACCAACCGACCCGGTTCCGACGTTCACACGACCCACGTCTTCGTCGTGACGCCCTGGCAAAGGCTCAAGGTCCCGGTCGCGCCCGACGGCTGGCACAGTATTTCCCTGATCGTGCCGGACGGCACGGCGGAGACGATCACGGTCGAACTGTTCACGCTCGACGACTGGAACCCGACGGAAATGACCGACGGCTGGGACACCCGCTGTCTCGGCGTCCTGATGCTCGAGGACGACGAACAGGCCGAGGGCCTGCCCATCTGGCAGACCTACGCCGAGGTCACGCCGGACGAGCAGCGCCGGCTTGACGCGTTCCGCTACGAAACGCGCGCGCCCCTGATCGACTGGTAGAGGCCGCCGGTCAGGCCGACCGCTGCTTCAGCGGCGCTGTCCCGTCCGACAGGCTTTCGTTCAGATAGACCTCGGCCTCCTGGGCCGGAAGCGCGGGTGCATAGCCGAAGCCCTGGCCATAGTGGCAGCTGGCGTCGAGCAGAAGCTTGGCCAGAGAGGCGTTCTCCACGCCCTCGGCGACGACTTCCAGGTTCAGGTCGCGACCCAGGTTGACGACCGACTTGACGATCTTGGCCGAGCCCTCGTCCTTGTCCATGGTCAGCACGAAATAGCGGTCGATCTTCAGCGTATCGAACGGCAGCCGCGCCAGATAGCTCAGCGACGAGAAGCCGGTCCCGAAATCGTCGAGCGCCAGCGACGCCCCGACGTCCTTGAGCTTTTGCAGGATCACCGCGGCCTTTTCGGTATCGCGCATGATGTCGCCCTCGGTGACCTCGAGCTTGAGGGCGCCGCGCGGCAGGCCGGTCTCCCTGATGACCCGGGCGACGTCCTCGATCAGGTTGGGCCGCTCGATCTCGCCGACCGACAGATTGACCGAACAGAACAGCTTGCCCGCGCGCGGATGCCGCCGCAGCCAGTCCGACAGCTGGCGCGCCGACTGGGTCATCATCATCAGGCCCAGATCGTTCATCAGGCCCATTTCCTCGGTCAGGCCCAGAAATTCGTCGGGCGGGACCAGGCCGCGCTTGGGATGCCGCCACCGCGCCAGGGCCTCGAACCCGGCCACCGCCCCGGTGTTCAGGTTCACGATCGGCTGGAAAAAGGGCTCGATCTCGCCGCGTACGAAGGCGTTCCTCAGGTCCGCCTCCAGTGCCAGCCGGCTGAGGGAATCGCTCTCAAGCGCCCGGCCATAGGCCGCCGCCCCCGACCGCCCCGCGCCCTTGGCCTGGCCCACCGCCAGTTCGACCCGGCGAAGCAGTTCGGCCGCATCCGCCGCATCGGCACCGCCTTCGCAGGACACGAAGCCGATCGAAACGGTCGGATAGATGTCGAATCCCGCAACCCTCAGCGGCTGCTCCAGCGCCTCGCGCACCCGTTCGGCCGCATTGCCCGTGGCGGGGCGCGGCAGCAGGATCGCGAACTCGTCCTCGCCGATCCGCGCCGGGGACGCCTGATCCGAAAACGCCGCCGCCAGGCGCGAGCCCAGGGCCGACAGCACCAGATCGGTCCGCTCATGGCCGAGCGCCTCGTTCAGCCGCCGCAAACGATCCACGTCGGCGACCACCAGCTCATAATCGCCGGGTACGGCCAGCACGTCGGCGGCCCGCGCCAGGAAGCCACGCCGGTCCAGCAGACCGGTCAGTTGATCCTTCTGCGCGCCCGCAAACTTGGTCTCCAGCGCCACCAGACCCGCGGCCCGCAAGCCGTCCTCCAGCCAGACACCCCGCCACAGACAGGTCTCGGATCCGCGCATCCGCAGGCGCACGGCGATCTCGGTCCCCTCCTCGCGCGGCGTCAGCAGGCCCTCGGCCAGCGACCGGTCCTGCGGCAGGGTTACGGCGACGAAGGCGGCGGCCGAGCATTCGGGGGCCAGCGGTCCCAGTCCCAGCGGCCGGGTCGATCCGGTGAACCGCATTTCGTCCAGCGCCGGCGTCCAGATCCACAGCGCCGAGTCGGCGGCGGCCAGGGCCTCGATCGCCGTCGTCGCGTCCCAAGCCAGGGTTCTGGAGCGCGTGGCGTTCACGACGGGGCGGTATCCTTTGCGACTGGCCTTAAGCGTCGGCCCGTTCGGCGTCTTCTGACAAGAGGCCGAACAGAAGATGATCTGCCCATCGCCCGTTAATTTTCAGATAAGCCCGCGCCTCGCCCTCCTTGCGGAACCCGGACTTCTCCAGCACCCGCCGCGACGCCGTATTGATCGGCAGGCAGGACGCCTCCAGCCGGTGCAGCCTCAGGTCGGCAAACGCATAGCGCGCCACGGCCCGCACCGCCGCCGTCGCATGGCCCGCCCCCGCATAGGGCTGGCCGATCCAGTAGCCCAGGGTCCCGGTCTCGGCGACGCCGCGCCGAACGTTCGACAGGGTCACCGCCCCCAGCAACACCCGCCCGGCCGTGTCGAAGATGAAGAAGGGCCAGGCGTTGCCCAGCTCGAGCTCGCGCGCATAGACCGTCAGCCGCCGACGATAGGCCGCCCGCGTCAGGTCATCCTCGGGCCAGGCCGGCTCCCACGGCTGCAGATAGTCCCGCGACGCCTCACGAAGATCGGCCCAGGCCTGATAGTCGCCCGCGCGCGGCGGCCGCAACATCACCCCATGCCCCCGCACATGGGGACCGGCAGCGTCCGTCATCCAGTCGAGCAGGGCCATGGGCGGGTACGATAGTCGACTCCCTCTCCCATGGGGAGAGGGCTTGAGCGCCCGAGAGCGTCAGCGATCGGACTTGCGCTACCCGTAGGGCGGCGCGGAGCAGTCAAAGGGTGAGGGGCACCGTGCCAACCGGTAAGGGCAGAACCCCTCACCCTTTCGGCTTGGCGCATCGCTGCGCTCTGCGAGCCTCAAGCCCTCTCCCTATGGGAGAGCGATACCGAGCCCCTTCACGAACGCTACCCCTGCCCCGTTCGCCCCCTTCGGCCCCAGTACCGCCGTAGCCGCCTTGCCCGAGGCCAGCACCCGCATCCCGACCCGCTTCAGATCGTCCGCCCTCACCGCCGTGATCTTCGCCACGCTGGCCTCGGACGACAACGGCGCGCCATAGACCAGCGTTTGCGCCGCATTGCGCCCCGCCCGGCTGGCCGGGCTCTCGTCCGACATCCACAGGCCCGCCGTCTGCACCGCCTTGGCCCGCGACAGCTCGGCGACGCTCGGCCCATCGGTCGCCAGCGACCGGATCTCGTCGGCGCAGACCTGGGCCAGTTCGACCGCCCGGTCCGCCGCCGCCCCGGCATAGATGCCCAGCACGCCCGTATCCTCATAGGCCTCGTGATAGGCGTCGACGGCATAGGCCAGGCCCCGTTCCTCGCGAGCGCTCTGGAACAGCCGCGACGCCATCCCGCCGCCCAGGATCTCGGTGAACAGCCGCATGGCCGGCAGGTCCGGATCGGTCGCCGACAGGGCCGGCAGTTGGAACACCAGATTGGCCTGTTCGATCTTGCGGCTCAGCGTCGCCGTCCCGCCCACGAAGCTCGCCGGTTCCGGCGCATCCGCCGCCCGCGCCACCGCATCCCCGAACCAGCGCTCGGCGAGGGCCAGAAGCTCGGCCGCGTCCACCGCGCCCGACACCGACACCACCATCCGGTCGGGCGAATACAGTCGCGCGCGCCAATCGCCGATCGACTCGCGCTTCACCGGCTTCAGGCTCTCGACCGAACCCAGGATCGGCCGCCCCATCGACTGGCCGGCAAAGGCCCTGGTCTGGGCCATCTCGAACACCTGGTCGTCAGGGGTGTCGAAGGCCTCGGCGATCTCCTGGGCCACCACGTCCTTCTCGCGCTCGATCTCGACGGGATCGAGGGTGGGGCGGAACACCAGGTCCGACACCACCTGCATGGCCAGGCCGAGTGACCCGTCCAGGGCCCGAACCTCGAAACTGGTCCGCTCGTAACCGGTGGCGGCGTTGATCGATCCGCCCTCGGCCTCGATCCGTTCGACGATGTCGCGCGCGGCCATCTCGCCTGCGCCCTTGAAGACCAGGTGTTCCAGCAGGTGCGACCAGCCGGACTGGGCCTCGGCCTCCCAGCGCGCGCCTCCGCGCACGGCGACGGACAGGGCCAGGGTGCGCAGGCCCGGCATCGGATCACAGACGACGCGAACGCCGTTGGACAGGGTATGAAGTGTGGTCAGGACGGGTCTTTCTCAGGCTCCCGGCGCATCCGGCGCCAGAGCATGGCCACATAGAAACCCACCAGGGCGATCGCCAGTCCGAACCAGGTCATCGCATAGCCGAGGTGGTTGTTGGAAAACGCCGCCGGGGGAGCCGAAGCGGTCAGGGCCCCGATCTCGGGATTGGGCGAGGTCAGGGCGAACAGGGTGAACTCCGACACGGCCGGAGCCCCCAGTGCCTGCGCCATCGCCGCGCTGTCCCGAGCATAGAAGCGGTTACCGGCGGGCGGCGGCGTCATCGCATTGCCCGCCCCCGGCGTCCGCCTGAGCTCGACCAGCAGCGACAGGGGCATGGTCGATTCGATCACCCGGGGCCGGGCCGAAACGCCTTCGGGCGCGAAGCCCCGGTCGATCAGCAGGGGTGTCTCAACGCCCGGCGCCCGGCACAGGGAGATCAGCCGTGACCCCGGCTCGCCGTCATGGATCGACTGAAGCTCCACGAACGGCGCGGTCGCCAGTCCCGGACAGACCACGAGCGCCCGCCGGAACTCCGGATCGGGTGCCGTCAGCACGTCGGAAAGCGCAGCGGGCGCGGCCTTTGCCGCCGCCTCGGACCGGGCGATCAGGCCCTCCTTCCACGCCAGCCGTTGCACCTGCCAGACCCCGAGTCCGATCAGCAGGGCCAGGGCGGGGGCCGTGAACAGGGTCAGCAGCCACGGAAAGCGGCTCACCGCGCGCCGTCCATCTTGCCCCGCATCTGCAGCGCGATCATCAGTCCCTTGCCCGGCCGCATCAGCCCGATCGACAGTCCCGCCACCAGCGGCAGCGACACCAGCAGCAACAGCCAGATCGGCGGATCGAAGGCGATCTGCACATAGAGGGCCGAGAACACCACCAGCCCGCCGGCGATCTGCATGATGAAGATCGCCGCCCCGTCGCCGGTGTTCATGCGGCTGTAGTCGAAGCCGCAGACGGCGCACCGATCCACGACCTTCAGGAAGCCGGCGAACAGCCTGCCCTTGCCGCAGTTCGGGCATCGACAAAGCAGTCCGGCCCGGATCGCATTGATCCGGGCCGGCTTTGCAGGTTCGAGAGGCAGGACTGGGTCCAACGCCGTCCTTAGCCGAACACGACGTAGACGAAGGCGAACAGGAACAGCCAGACCACGTCCACGAAATGCCAGTACCAGGCGGCCGCCTCGAACCCGAAATGCTGCTCGGGGGTGAAGGCACCGTTCAGCAGGCGGATCAGGCAGACGGCCAGGAAGATGGTGCCGACCAGGACGTGGAAGCCGTGGAAGCCCGTGGCCATGAAGAAGATCGACCCGTACAGGCCCGAGTTCACGGCCTCTTCGTTGAAGAACAGGTTTTCGTGGATGATCTCGAAATACTCATAGGCCTGAACCGCCGTGAATATCGCGCCCAGGGCGATGGTCAGGACCAGGGCCAGCTTGGCCCCGTTGCGGTCACCCTGTTGCAGTGCATGGTGCGCCCAGGTGACGGTGCAGCCACTCAGCAGCAGGGTCACGGTGTTCAGCAGCGGCAGTTGCCAGGCCGACAGGACCTCGACCCCCTTGGGCGGCCAGGTCGACCAGGCGGCGGCCGTATCGGCCCAGGCGCTGATCTCCGGGATGCCGGCGCGGGCCTCGTTGAACACGGCCATCTCGAAGAACATCCAGAAGAAGGCCGCGAAGAACATGATCTCCGATGCGATGAACAGCACCATGCCGTAGCGCAGGCCGATCGCGACGACGGGGGTGTGGTCGCCGGCGTTGGCTTCCTTGACCACGTCGGCCCACCACAGACCCATGCCGAGCACTGTCGTGGCCAGACCGAGGAAGAAGACCCAGCTGGTGCCCTCGGGCAGGCCGAACAGCCCCTTCATCCAGATCACGGCCCCGACCATCATCACCACGGCGGTCGCTGAACAGAACAGCGGCCACGGGCTGGGGTTGACCAGGTGGTAATCGTGATGCGGGGCGGCGTGGTTGTCGGCCATCTTGGGAGGTCTCGTCAGGCGAAGAGTCTAGGGACGGGCTATAGCCCATTTTTCAAAGTCGTCGAGGCCACCGCGGCGAAAAAGCGGCGGTCCCGTGCAGGCGATCGGTCTACCGCGCCCGGGCGGGCGCGATCAGGCCGTTGGCGGCCGCCGTCGGCGCGCCGTCCTTGGCCGGATAGAAGGTATAGCTGAGCGTGATCTCGCTGGCCCCGCGCGTCTCGCGGTCGGTGGCCAGTTCGGGGGCGACGAAATACTGGATCGGGAATTTGATCGTCTGGCCGGGCTGGATCGTCTGGGTCTCGAAACAGAAACACTGCAGCTTCTGGAAATAGGGACCGGTGCTCTCGGGCACGACATTGTAGGCGGCGCGGGCCTGGATCGGCTTGCCCGAGGTGTTGGTCACGTCGAAATAGGCCATGCCGGTCTCGCCGATCCGGACCTTCTGCAAGGTCTGCTCGGCCCGGAACCGCATCGGCAGGTCGCGCACATTGGTGTCGAACCGGACGGTGATCTGGCGGTCCAGCACGTCCTCGGCGGCCGGTGCGACCTCGGCCCGCCGGACCGTGCCGTCAAAGCCGGTCACCTGGCAGAACATCTTGTACAGCGGCACGGCGGCGAAGGCCGCACCGGTCATGAACACCACGCCCCCGGCGCAGATCGCCCCCATCAGATGATTGCGCTTCACCGGTCGATCGACCCGACGGGCACCATCTGAGCGCGAGCTTCAGACTGATTGTGCATCATGCGCAGGAAGGTGGTGGTGAACAGCAGCATCATGAAGGCCACCAGTCCCAATGCGAGCCAGACGTTGCGACGCTTGCGCGCGGCCATTTCGACCGGCGTCAGGGTCACATACTGGCGGGGAGCAGCAAGGGGAGGCGTGGACTGGGGTTCGGACATGGCAGGCTTCCTCAGCCGATCAGGCTGATCGACGCGGCCCCGGTCAGGGCCTCGATCAGCAGGGCGGCGAACAACGACATCAGATAGACGATCGAAAAGGCGAACAGGTTTCGCGCAGGTTTGGCCTCTGCCTTCACATCATACAATGCGGCCTCTCGCCCCACGGTGTCGGCCTTGTCCGGTCCCTCGGTCCCGACGGGATCGCCGGCCCGCGAGCGGAACAGCCGATAGGCCAGCCCCAGGAACCCCAGTCCGCCCAATACCGAGACCGCCAGATAGAGCCAGCCCCCCAGCCCGACCACGGCCGGGGCGATCGCCACCGGCACGAACACCAACGAGTAGATCAGGATCTGCAGCCGCGTGGATTTCGCGCCTCGCGCCACCGGCATCATCGGAATCCCCGCCTTGGCGTAGTCTCCGGCCGAATACAGGGCCAGGGCCCAGCTGTGCGGCGGGGTCCACAGGAAGATGATCAGGAACAGCAGCCAGGCCTGCCACGGGGCCGACCCGGTCGCCGCCGCCCAGCCGATCACGGGCGGAAGGGCCCCGGCCGCCCCGCCGATGACGATGTTCTGGGGCGTCCGCCGCTTCAGCATCACCGTATAGAAGCCGGCGTAATAGACGATGGTCAGGGCCAGCAGACCGGCCGCCAGCCAGTTGGTGTTCATCCCCAGCAGCATGACCGAAAACAGGCTCAGCACCGCGCCGAACGCCATGGCGTCGTTCTTGTTGACCCGTCCGGCCGCAACGGGCCGACCGCGCGTGCGCCGCATCAGGGCGTCGGTCTCGCCCTCGATGGCCATGTTCAGGGCCCCCGCCGCGCCCGCGCCGACAGCGATACACAGGATGGCGATGGCCGCCACGAACGGATTGATCGAACCGGGCGCCACGACCAGCCCGGTCGCGCCGGTGAATACCACCAGCGACATCACGCGCGGCTTCAACAGCTGGAAATAGTCTTCCGGCTGGGCGGTGGTCAGGGCGGGTGTGGCTTCGTTCTGAGTCATGGTCTTCGATTTTTGTCCCGTCACCCTCGGGCTTGACCCGAGGGCCGGACGTCGTGCGCGAAGGACGAAGCCCCGGACGCACGAACGTCCGGGGCCCCGACTTGCTTTTCTTATCGCTCCACGTCTGGCCCTCGGGTCAAGCCCGAGGGTGACGGGTGTGCGGTTAGTGTTCGTCCGACTTCACCACCGGCAGTTCGTTGAACTGGTGGTGCGGCGGAGGCGAGGACAGGGTCCATTCCAGGGTCGTGGCGCCTTCACCCCAGGGGTTGGCGACGCCCGGACGACGGCGGATGGCCGCCTCGGCCAGCATGACCAGGAACACCGCAACGCCGGCGATCGTGACCAGGTAACCGACCGACGACACGTGGTTCCACAGCGTATAGGCGTCCGGATAGTCGACGTAGCGACGCGGCATGCCTTGCAGGCCCAGGAAATGCTGCGGGAAGAACACCAGGTTCACCCCCACGAACATGATCCAGAAGTGGGCACAGCCGAGGAACTCGTTGTACTTCACGCCGAACATCTTCTCAAACCAGTAGTAGAAGCCGGCGAAGATCGCGAACACGGCGCCCAGCGACAGCACGTAGTGGAAGTGGGCCACCACGTAATAGGTGTCGTGCAGGCTGTAATCGATGCCCGCGTTGGACAGGACCACCCCGGTCACGCCGCCGACGGTGAACAGGAAGATGAAGCCGATGGCCCACAGCATGGGGGTCTTGAAGCTGATCGAGCCGCCCCACATCGTCGCGATCCAGCTGAAGATCTTCACGCCCGTGGGCACGGCGATGATCATGGTCGCAGCGACGAAATAGGCCCGCAGGTTCACCGTCATCCCGACCGTGTACATGTGGTGCGCCCACACGATGAAGCCGATGAAGCCGATCGCGACCATGGCGTAGGCCATCGCCAGATAGCCGAACACGGGCTTCTTCGAGAAGGTCGAGACGATGTGGCTGATGATGCCGAAGCCCGGCAGGATCAGGATGTAGACCTCGGGGTGACCGAAGAACCAGAACAGGTGCTGGAACATCACCGGATCACCACCGCCGGCGGGATCGAAGAAGGAGGTGCCGAAGTTGCGGTCGGCCAGCAGCATGGTGATGGCGCCGGCCAGGACGGGCAGGCTCAGCAGCAGCAGGAAGGCGGTGATCAGCACCGACCAGGCGAACAGCGGCATCCGGTGCAGGGTCATGCCCGGCGCACGCATG
Source organism: Brevundimonas sp. NIBR10 (assembly GCF_027912515.1). NCBI lineage: Bacteria > Pseudomonadati > Pseudomonadota > Alphaproteobacteria > Caulobacterales > Caulobacteraceae > Brevundimonas > Brevundimonas sp. NIBR10. The sequence continues at coordinate 1,297,960 of NZ_CP115464.1, read as the reverse complement.
TTGAAGATGGTCGTGATGAAGTTGACGGCCCCCAGGATCGAGGAGGCGCCCGCGACGTGCAGGGCAAAGATCGCCAGATCCATGGCCGGGCCGGTATGGCCACTGGTCGAAAGGGGCGGATAGATGGTCCAGCCGCCGCCGAAGCCCTTGCCCGGTCCGCCGTCAACGAACATCGACATGACCAGCAGCACCCAGGCCGCGACCAGCAGCCAGAAGGACACGTTGTTCATGCGCGGGAAGGCCATGTCCGGCGCACCGATCATGATCGGCACGAACCAGTTGCCGAAGCCGCCGATCATGGCCGGCATGACCATGAAGAAGATCATGATCAGGGCGTGGCCGGTGACCACGACGTTATAGCCGTGCTTGGTCTGTTCGACGAGGCCCAGCAGCTGGACGCCCGAACCCTCGCGGAAGATCTGGATGCCCGGCTCGGCCAGTTCCCAGCGGATCAGGCCCGACAGGGCCCCGCCCACGATGCCCGCCATGATGGCGAACAGCAGGTACAGGGTGCCGATGTCCTTGTGGTTGGTCGACAGGAACCAGCGGACGAAGAAGCCCGGCTTGTGGTCATGCTCGGCATGGGCGTCGTGCCCCGGCTCGTGAGCGGCGTAGGTGTCGGCGGTGATGTCGGTGGCCATGTCTGAGCGGGCTCTTCGGTATCGTTACTGGGCCGGCGCGGCGGCGGGAGCCGCAGCGGGGGCCGTAGGTGTGGTTGCCGTCTGGGCGGTCGGGATCGAAGTCGCGGCGTCGGCCGTCGTGGTCACGGGGGCGTCGGACGTCCCGGCGGCGACTTGCGCGGCGGTGCCGCCCGGCGCTTCGGCGGCGGTCTTGGGCGTCATCGATCCACCCTTGGACACGACCCAGGCGGCGAACTCGGCCTCGGTCACGACGCGGATCTCGATCGGCATGAAGGCGTGGTCGACGCCGCACAGTTCCGAGCACTGGCCGTAGAAGACGCCCGTGCGCTCGGCGCGGAACCAGGTTTCGTTGACCCGGCCGGGGACGGCGTCGGTCTTGAGGCCGAAGGCCGGCAGGGCAAAGGCGTGGATCACGTCGGCACCGGTGACCAGCACCCGGACCACCTTGCCGACCGGCACGACGATCGGCTCGTCGGCGGCCAGGCGATAGGGCACGTTCCGGGCCCGGGCCTCGGCCTCGGGCAGCATGTTGGAGATGTATTCGGGCACGCCCTGGTCGGGGTACTCATAGGCCCAGTTCCACTGGTTGCCCGTGGCCTTCACCGTCAGGTCCGGCGTCGGCATGTCGTGATAGGCGAAAAGCAGCCGGAACGAGAAAAGCGAAATGAATACGAGAATCAGCACCGGAGCCACGGTCCAGATGATCTCGATCGTCGTGTTGTGGCTCCAGCGCGCGGGCACCGGATTGGCCTTCTTGTTGTAGCGGATGGCGATCCAGACGATCAGCGCCAGCACGAGCAGGCAGATGAACACGATGATCGGCATCAGGATGACGTCGTGGAAGAAGTGCGCGTCGTGCTTGAGCTGCGAGGCCGCAGGCTGAAGCGCGATCCCGCCCGGCGTGGGCTGACCCATCAGGGCCTTGGCGGTCGCGTCCGTGGCCATCAGCCCGTACGTCACCGCGGCCATCAGGCCCCCGGCGGCTGTCAGGGCTTTCGCGCCCATTCTGCCCATCCCCAGTCCCATTCGAAATCCTCTTAAACCCATCTGCAACAGGCATTTGCGACCCAGTCGCAACAGCCCGCCGGACTCACCAGCCACAGCGTTTGTGGGCGGTCCATATCGGCTCGTTTCGCGCTTGCCAAGGCGTCCAGCGAGCCATGACGACGCAGCAGGGTCGAGGCTGTCGATTAAATCGCTGTCATGTTTGAACAGCTACCTTGCGTCGATCAGTACCGTGCCGTAATCTCTTCTCATCACAAAGGGAGGCCACACGGTGCCTGAAACCATAGAGATACAGTTGAAGAAGGGGGTGCTGGGACTCTGCGTCCTGGCCCTGCTGTCGCGCTCCGACAGCTATGCCTACGAGATCGCCAGCCGGCTGTCGGACGCGATCGACATGGGCGAGGGGACCATCTACCCCCTGATGCGGCGGATGCAGTCCGAAGGCCTGGTCGAGACCTATCTGGTCGAATCCAGCGCCGGCCCGTCGCGCAAATACTATCGTCTGTCCGAGGCGGGACGTGCGGCGCTTGCCGTCCAGACCACCGACTGGAAGACCTTCACCGATGCGGTCGACGCGGTCCTCAACGCCCCCTCGCCCGCTCCCGAAACCACCCCAATCACGGAAGTCGCCCAATGACGCGCGCCGAATTCATGTCCCGCCTCAAGGCCGGTCTCGTCGGCCTGCCGACCACGGCCGCCGCGGACATCCTCAACGACTACCACGCCCATTTCGACGACGGCCGCGACGCCGGGCGTTCGGAAGCCGAGGTGGCTGCCGCGCTCGGTGATCCCGACCGGCTGGCGCGCGAGCTCAAGGCCGAGGCCGGCGTCCAGCGCTGGCGTCAGGAACAGACCCCGTCGGCCGCGGCCGGCGCCGTCTTCGCCGTCCTGGGCCTGGGTGCTATCGACATCCTGATCTTGCTGCCCCTGCTGATGGGCGTGATCGGGACCCTGTTCGGCTTCTTCGTCGCCGTCATCGCCGTCTTCGTCGCCGGCGGTGTGGTCATGGTCACCGGACCGTTCGCAGGCTTCCCCGGCGGAGGCGTCGCCGCCTTCCTGGCGGGCCTGGGTCTCATGGCCGGATCGGTCGCCGTCGGCGCCCTGCTGTCGGTCGCCACCATCTGGCTGGTCAACGGCCTCGTCTGGTTCGCCCGCCTTCACTACCGCCTGCTCAAGCCCGCCCTGGGCGATCAAACCGCCGCGCAAGGAGACCGCGCATGACCCGCACTCTTCTGATCATCGCCGGGGCCGCCTTCGTGCTGGCCCTGGCCACCCTGGGCGGTGCCGCCGCCATCGGCGGACGCGACCTGGCCGCCAACGGCTGGGAATGGACCTTCCCCGGCCACGGCGACGGCGGCGACGAGACCATCCGCTTCGAGCGCGTCGGCCGCGACAATGGCCCGCCGATCACCCGCACCCTGGCCTGGACCGGCGGCTCGACCCTGGCCGTCGACCTGTCGGCCGATGTCACCTACGTCCAGGGCGATCAGGCCGGAATCGTCGTGACAGGCCCCAAGAGCCTCGCCGACCGCGTCCGCCTGGACGGTAACCGCCTGACCATGTCGGACACCGACGATGAAACCCATGTCGTCTTCGGCTGGTCCAACGACGATCGCCTCAGCATCGTCGTCACCGCGCCTTCGGTGACCACCTTCGACCTGATGGGATCGCTCGACCTCGACATCCGCGACTATGATCAGGACACCCTGGACATCGACCTGTCGGGTTCGGGCGAGGTGACCGCGTCCGGCAAGACCCGCGCGCTCAGCGTGGACATCAACGGCTCGGGCGAGGCGGACCTCGGCGCGCTTCAGACCGTCGACGCCACGGTCGACATCTCCGGCTCCGGCGACGCCACCGTCGCCCCCACCGGCCGCGCCGACCTCAGCATCTCGGGTTCGGGTGACATCGACCTGACCACCCGTCCGACGACCCTGAACCAGACCATCACCGGCTCCGGCGACATCAGCCAGAGGTAGGCACCGCCAACGGCACACAGGCTCTCACCCCGTCGTCGAAGGACGACGGGGTGAAGGTCGATCCGGATCAGGCCTTGGGCCAACCCCCTGCCCGGCTGAGAGCACTCGGTGCCGGGCGGCCGATCTTGTCGCCGATCCAGCGGGCGGTCTCGATCAGCGCATCCAGATCGTAACCCGTCGAATACCCCGCCCGCTCCAGCATATAGACCAGGTCCTCGGTCGCCACATTGCCGGTCGCCCCGGGTGCAAACGGACAGCCGCCGATGCCGCCGACGGAGGCGTCCAGAACGTCGATCCCGGCCTCGACCCCCGCATAGGCATTAGCCAGGCCGGTGTTTCTCGTGTCGTGGAAATGCAGCCTCAAGGGCGTGTCGCGCGCTGCCTTGCGGGCCGCTTCGACGACGCGGGTCACGGCCCAGGGATCGGCGACACCGATCGTGTCGGCCAGGGCGATCTCGTCCACCCCCAGCTCGCCGATCCGGCCGACCAGATCGGCGACCTGTTCGACCGAGACCTCGCCGTCGAACGGACAGCCCCAGACGCAGCTGATCGTCGCCGACAGGGACGGCGTCGCATCGCGATCACCACCCGAATTGGCTCGTCCGGCGACGATCCCCGCCAGCATCTCGACCTGCCCGGCCACAGACAGGCCCGCATTCTTGAGCCCGAAGCCGTCGCTGGCGCTGAGCGACACATTGACCTCGTCCACCGCCGTGCCCAGGGCCCGATCATAGCCCTTGCCGTTCAGAACCAGGCCGATCCGGCTGCGCCCCGGCGTCTTCGGCAGGGCGGCCATGACCTCCTCGGCCCCGGCCATCTGGGGCACGTATTTCGGATGGACGAAGCTGACCGCCTCGATCCGTTTGGCTCCCGCCGCCTCCAGCCGCCGGACCAGTTCGACCCGGACGGCGGGTTCGAGGATCGCCTTCTCGTTCTGCAAGCCGTCGCGTGGCCCGACCTCGACGATCTGTATCGGACGCGGATTCACCGGCCAGGCTCCAGCACCGTCGTGGCGGGCGGACGTTGAGGGGCATAGATGGTCAGGGCCACGTCGTCGCCGGTCGAATAGTTGTGCCCCCGCACGGTCGAGACCGCCCGGCCGACCGCGCCCATGTCGGCCATCGCCACGCGGAAGGCCTCTGCATCCCGGGCCTCGACGACGGCAGGCCGGCCCTCCGACAGCGCCTTCGCCGCCCCGGCCGCGTCGGTCAGTTCGGTGTCGCGTCCGGTCAGGAAGACGAACGACGGCTCGTGGAAGGTGGTGATCGCCACCGGCCCGGGCGTCAGACCCTGGTCCGGAGCGAGCCCGGCCTTGTCCAGCGCCTTCTCGAGCTGGGGCGAGACGGACAGCGGCCGGAGTTGCCTCAGCGTCCCGGCCAGGGCCGCATGGGCCAGGACACCGAACACGATGGACACCAGCAGGGCCGAAACCGCCGCCCGGTTGATCAGCACGAAGGCACCCCCCGCCCCTGCCGCCACGGCGCAGAGGATGGTCAGGGCCGCCCAGGTCTGGGCCGTCGAGGTGCCATAGACGGTCAGGCCATAGACGGTGACACCGCAGATCAGGAAGGCCGCCCAGACGCCGAGCCCCGCCCCGATCCGTCGGCTGATCGTCCCGATCGGCCGGGTCAGGGCGGCCGCCATCAGCAGGGCGATCGCCCCGAAGGTCGGCAGCGTATAGTGCCACAGCTTGGTCGGGGCGATCTCGAAGATCAGCCAGGCCGGAACCAGCCAGCACACCATGAACCGCACCGCCGGCTCCGCCCGCCGATGCCAGCCGGTCGACAGGGCGGCCGGAAGCAGAAGCGTCGCGGGAAACAGCAGCAGCGGTGCCAGCACCACATACATGCCGGGGAAGCCGCCATGGCTCTCCTGGGCCCCTGTGATCTTGCCACCCAGATCGTGACCGACCGCCTCGCGCCAGAAGCCGCCATCCGTCGCGATGGTGATGGCGATGGCCCAGGGCCCCACGATCAGGGCCACCAGCGGCAGGCCCCAGCCCCAGCCCAGACGGCGCATCCACGTCACGTCGCGATCCCAGATCGACAGCATGGCCATGGCCGGGGCCACCACGATCAGCCCGATCGGTCCCTTGATCAGGATCGACAGACCCAGCCCGGCCCAGAACAGGAATTTGTGATGTCGCTTCGGCAGATCCCCGGCCCGCGTCGCCATATAGATCCGCGCCAGGGCCGCCATCGACAGGGTCACGGCCCCGCACAGCATGGCGTCGGTCTTGGCGATCCCGGCCTCGGACGACAGCAGGAAACAGGTCCCCAGGATCGCTCCGGCCAGGAATCCGGCCCTCTGGCCGAACAACGCCGCCCCGGCCCAGGCGCAGGCGAAGGCCGCAAGCATGGCCCCCAGCAGCGACGGCAAACGGTAGGGCGCGATCTGGCGCGCCTCCGGGTCCGAGGTCAGGGATACGGCGACCGCCTGCATCCAGTAGATCCCGACCGGCTTCTTCCAGCGCGGCTCGTCCTGGAAGCGGATGTCGACATAGTCGCCGCTCTCCAGCATCTGCGACGTCGCCTGGGCATAGCGGCTCTCGTCGCGATCCAGCGGCGGCAGCAGCAACAGGCTGGGCAACCCCGCGATCAGGGTCAGCAGCGCCGCCAGCAGGGGTCCGCGCCAGCCGGCGATATGGCGATCCAGGTTCGGGCGCGTCATGGGGCCATTCCTAACACGCGCCAATATCGTTTACACAGCCAACATGAACAGCGACGCCAACCCCCAGATTTCCGTGGTCGTGCCGGTCCACGACGAGGCCGGTGCCGCCGGGCCCCTGGCGCGCGAGATTGCCACGGCCTTCGCCGGCCGATCCTACGAGATGATCTTCGTCGACGACGCCAGCCGCGATTCGACCCTGGCCGAACTGCGCGCCCTTCAGGCCGAACTGCCGGCCCTTCGCGTCCTGGCCCACAGCACCAATGCGGGCCAGAGCCGGGCGGTGCGCACCGGCGTCCTGGCCGCGCGCGGCGACATCGTCGTCACCCTGGACGGCGACGGCCAGAACCCGCCCCATGACGCCCCGCGCCTGGTCGACGCCCTGCTGGCCGCCCCCGCCAATGTCTCCCTGGTCGGCGGCGTCCGCGCCAAGCGCCAGGACACGGGCGCCAAGCGCTGGGCCTCGCTGTGGGCCAACCGCATCCGCAAGAACCTACTGGGCGACGACGCCGACGACACCGGCTGCGGGCTCAAGGCCTTTCGCCGCGAGGTCTTCCTGCGCCTGCCCTATTTCGATCACGTCCACCGCTATCTGCCGGCCCTGATGATCCGCGAAGGCTTCGAGAACCGCTATCTCGACGTCGACCACCGTCACCGCGAGGTGGGCCGGTCGAAATACACCAACTGGGGACGGCTGATGGCGTCGTTCTCGGACCTGCTGGGCGTCATGTGGCTGAAGACGCGGTCGCGGCGGCCGGGGGCAGTCAGCGAGTTCTGAGGGCATTCCCCTCCCAGGCGACCAACCGTAGCGGTTCGGATGGAACCGGGTTATCGTCAATCGACCCTCTCGAAGGATGCCGCCATGCTGATCGCCCTGCCGCTGCTGCTGATCCCGGTGGTGCTCTACAATATCGTCATCCTGTTCGGCGCGACGGGCGGGGGCGGCATGGCCCAGGCCGATGCGATCCTGCGCGATCCGATCTTCTCGGTGCCGATGACCTCGGGTGCCAACTGGAACGTGGGGGTCGGCGACCTGATCCTGTTCCTGTCGCTGATCCTGCTGTTCTTCGAGCTGCTGAAATCGACGTCCAGCCAGAAGGTGGCGATCGTCAATCACGCCCTGTCGCTGATCGTCTTCGTGGTCTGTCTGGTCGAGTTCCTGCTGATCCGCGGATTCGCCACCTCGACCTTCTTCCTGATCGTGACCATGGTCATGCTGGACGTCCTGGCCGGCTTCATCGTGACCATCATCGCAGCGCGCAAGGATCTGGACTTCGGCGCGGGGGGCTGAATTCAGCCCCGGCGATGAGCTTCTTCGAGTTCGCGAAGGCGCGCACGTTGGGCGGGTGACCGGATCTCGGTGCGCTCGAGGAAATGGCCTTCGGGCCAGATCACGCCGGCGGCGACAGCGTGCCCCTTGAGCTCGTCGAGATTTTCAACCCGCTCATAGGCCCAAATCCGCCATCGGGGCGTCAGGATCGACCATGCAATCCAGGCACCGATCCATGAGGGGACAATGACAATCAGCGCGATCAAGCCACCGATGTCTTGCATTCCCAACAGCCAGAAGACGACACCGACGATCGCGGGCGGCCCGAACATCATCAACATCACGGTTCCATTCACGGTGAGAAGGCCGTGGCCCACTGCCCGTTTCGCCGAGATAGTCTGTGTCATTCGTCAACTCTGTAGGGTTTCGACCGTCAGATTCCCGTTCGTATAGACGCAGATACTCGCCGCGATCGCCATCGACTTCCGCGCGATCGCCTCGGCGTCGAGGTCCGAGTTCTGCAACAGCGCCAGGGCCGCCGACAGGGCATAGTTGCCGCCTGACCCCACCGCCGCCACGCCGTGCTCGGGCTCCAGCACATCGCCGACCCCGGTCACGGTGAAGATCGACGTCGAATCGGCGACCAGCAGCATCGCTTCGAGCCGCCGCAGATACCGATCCGTCCGCCAGTCCTTGGCCAGGTCGACGCAGGCCCGCGCCAACTGGTCCGGGTACTGCTCCAGCTTGGCCTCCAGCCGCTCGATCAGGGTGAAGGCGTCGGCCGTGGCTCCCGCGAACCCCGCCAGGACCTTGCCGCCCGCCAGGACGCGGACCTTGCGTGCCGCGCCCTTGACGATGGTCGGCCCCATCGAGACCTGGCCGTCGCCGGCGATGACCGTGCGGCCGTCCTTGCGCACCGCCAGGATAGTGGTGCCGTGCCATCCGGGGCCGGAGGGGGTTTCGTTCTGGGTCATGCTGCTCAGATGGCGACCGAAATGGGGCGGTGCAAGCGGGTTGCCGAGCAATTTCAACGACCGCTGGTAGGCTTAAAATAGCCCCATGTGAGCGCTACCTTAGCAATAACATCCACCAGACCATTCAGGCAGGAGAAACTATATGCTTACGCGCTTGATGCTGACCGCCGAAATGGTCGGCCTGGCGGGCCGGTCCAACTGGTCGATCGCCGAGATTCTCGGCGCGTCCGACGCCAACAATCGTCGCGACCACATCTGCAGCGCCATGCTCCTGTTTGAAGGCCGTATGGTTCAGGTCGTCGAAGGCAAGCGTCTCGACGTCGATCGCATGCTGCGCCGGATGCAGGCCGATCCCAGGATGAAGGACCTCCAGGTCCTGGCCGACACCCCGATCCACAGCCGTCTCCTGGCCGAGGCGGCGGGCTACTGCCACCAACCGGCCGAGACCTTGTCCAAGGTCGGCCTGGCCGATCTCGAACTGCTGACCGTGCGCGACGTCGAAGCCATGCTGGACTATCGTCAGGCGGCCTGAGCCACCCCTGTCGCAGCGGGGCCTGACATCGCGCCCGCCACGCCCTAGAAGCAGGCGTGCCCCAGTTCACCGATGACGACGTCGAACGCTATGCCCGCCATCTGGTGCTCGCCGAGATCGGCGGTCCGGGGCAGCAGAAGCTGGCCGCCGCCCGGGTGCTGATCGTCGGCGCTGGCGGGGTCGGAGGACCAGCGGCCCTGTATCTGGCTGCGGCCGGTGTCGGAACCCTGACCCTCGTCGATCCGGACACGGTCGCCCTCTCCAACCTGCAACGCCAGATCCTGTTCACCGGCGACGACTTAGGCCGCCCCAAGGTCGAGGCCGGGGCCGAGCGCCTGACCGCACTCAACCCCCGGGTCCATATCGAGACAGTCGCCGGGCCGCTAACCGCCGACAACGCCCGCACGCTGATCGCCGGTCACGACGTCGTTCTGGACGGCACCGACGATTTCCAGACCCGGTTCGCCGTCAACGCCGCCTGTGTCGCCGAAGGCGTGCCCCTGGTGTCCGGCGCCCTGGGCCGCTGGTCGGGTCAGGTCGGGGTCTTCGCCGGTCGCCCCTGCTATCAGTGCCTGGTCCCCGAGATTCCCCCCGACGCCGAGACCTGCGCGCGCGTCGGCGTCGTAGGTGCCCTGGCCGGGGTGGTCGGTGCGATGGCGGCGCTTGAGACGATCAAGCTCATCACCGGCGCCGGCGAGCCCCTGACCGGGCGGCTGCTGCTCTACGAAGGCCTGTCAGCGACCGCGCGCACCGTGCGGATCACCGCCGACCCGGACTGCCCGGTCTGTTCGGGATCGCGCTGATCAGGCGAAAGCCCGGGTCAGCAGAGCGACGTAGCGGCCCATCAGCTCCTGCTCCTTGTCGTCCTCCCAATCGGCGTGGCCGGCGTCGTTGACCTCGACGAACTCGACCCGCTTTCCTGCGTCGCGCAGGGCGGCGTTCAGGCGACGGGTCTGCGTCACCGGCACGATCGGATCGTCGGTGCCGTGAACCAGGAAGACGGGACAGGCGATCTCGGCAACGCGCCGACGCGGTGAGGCGGCCGACAGCCTGTCGTCATCGACGCCCAGCACGCCGATCCGCTTTGACCAGAAATCGAAGATCTCCTGGCCCGGCGAGTCGTCCTGTCGCTTCTCCCATTCGAGGATATCGGGAAGGTCCGAAACGCCGCAGATCGAGATGGCGGCCCTGTACAGGCCCGGCGTCTTCACCGCCCCCATCATGGCCGCGTAGCCGCCGTAGCTGGTTCCCATGATGGCGACCCTGCGGCCGTCCAGGCCGCGCGCCGAAATCGCATGAGCCACGGCGTCCTCGACATCCTCCTGCATCCGGTCGCCCCAGCGGCCCCAGCCCTGTTTGGCGAAGGCCAGGCCATAGCCGCCCGACCCCCGAAAGTTCGGCTGCAGCACCCACCAGCCCTGGGCGGCCAGGACCTGGGCCTGTCGATCCCAGTTTCTCATATCCCTCGCCTCGGGCCCGCCGTGGGCCAGGACGACGAGCGGCCCAGGTCGCCGGGACGGCGGGGCGGTCAGATAGGCCTCGATCTCGGCACCGTCCCGTGTGCGGACCTTGAGGACCTCACCCGGTCCCAGGCGCGCAGGGTCGAGATCCTGGCGCGCGCCGACATTGACGATCCTCTGCGCCGCTCGATCGTAGAAATACCAGGCACCCGGTTCCCGGGGGCCCGTGACACGGGCGATCAGGCGGTTGCGCGACACATCCACATCCGTGAAGTAGACGTCGCAGTCATCCTCGAAGAAGCGGTTCAGGGCGCGGTGATGGGCGGCCAGAGCCGGCTCGGCGAAGGCGTACTCCAGCCGGTCCCCGTAATAGGCCGCCCCCAGATAGCGCCCGGCCGAGTCCCTCAGTCCATAAAGAACATCGCGTCCGGCCTTGGCCGAGATGGGCGGCCCGAAGGCCAGGGTGGCCAGATCCAGTTCCCGGATGGTCTCCACATCCTCCTCGCCGGTCCGGGCGCTGACCAGGACGACGCCCGGCCGGTCAGTGCCCCCCACGAACGAGAAGTCGGGCGCGTCGATGAATCGGGTGCGTCGAACCAGGGTCCATTCGGTCTGGCCGGGGGCGCGGGCGTAGACGCTTTCCAGCGTGCCGCGCGCGTTGATGTCGTGGCGAAGCACCGCCTGACCGTTCAGGGTGTCCCAGCGGAAGGTGCCGGAATTGCCCCGCTCCAGCCGCTCGGCGGTTCCGTCGTTGATGTCGGCCCGATAGAGCGCCAGGAAGCCGCCGGGCTCATAGGCCAGCATCAGCACGTGGTCGGGATCACGCGGCAAAAGATCGACGATCTGACCCAGGTCGAGGTTGCCCCGCGCGCGGCTGCGCTCGCCTTCAAACAGGGTGACCCGGGCCCCGCTGTCGATGTCGATCGAGACGATGCGCCGGTTCCACAGCTCGCCGCCGCCGGTACGGATATTGGAACCCGCCGACGTGCGTCGCCCGATCTCCAGCTTGGTGACGACGCGGATCAGAAGGCGGCGGTCGTTGCCCCAGTAGACCCGCTCGACGTCGATCGGGCCCAGGTCGATACGGCGGGCCTGGCCTTCAGGATCGGCGGCATCGAGAACGTCGACGACCGCGTGCGGGGCCTCCGTCGTCCCGAGTTGTTCGACCACGGCGATGCGGGTGCCCGACGGCGACATGGCCACGCCGCGGGTCCGATCGGGCTTGAAGAAGTCCGCAAGGACGTAGGGCGCACCCCTCTGCATGGGCGCGGCCTCAACCCTACCGACCTGTGTGATCCCCACGCCGCCGACCGCGAGCGCCAGAACCATGTCGCGCCGGGACAGACCCGGCCTCGGTTTACGCAAGGACACCTGACACCCCCTCAACTCATGGATGCAACGAGCCGCAAGGCGGGCACCACGTCAAGCTCGAAAGCCCCGTCCTAGAGCATCGCCGGGATGACCCGATCTGGCGGCCTGTGCTGATTCTGGTAGGTCATGACGTTCAGGATCACCCGGTCGCCCATATCCTGGCGCGCCTCCAGCGTCGCCGAGCCGAGGTGGGGCAGGAGGACCACATTGGGATGGGCCAGCAGGCCGGGATGGATGGCCGGTTCGTTCTCGAACACGTCCAGGCCGACGCCATAGACCCCGCGCCGGGCCACCGCCTCGGAAAGGGCGGCCTCGTCGATCAGTTCGCCGCGCGCGGTGTTGATCAGGATGGCGTGGGGCTGAAGCCGGGCCAGGCGCTCAGCGTTCAGCAGGTGATGCGTCTCCTTCGTCGCCGGACAGTTCAGCGACACGACGTCCATCCGGGCCAGCATCTCGTCCAGATCGTCCCACCAGGTCGCGCCCAGCTCCTCCTCGATCCGGGGGCTGACGGGCTTTCGGTTATGATAGTGGACCTGCATGCCGAAGGCCTTGGCGCGCCGGGCCAGGGCCTGGCCGATCCGGCCCATGCCGACGATGCCCAGCCGCTTGCCCCACAGCTTGCGTCCGCACATCCAGGTCGGGGTCCAGCCCTCGAACTGACCGGCGGCGACGACCTGGGCCCCCTCGACGATCCGTCGGCTGACGGCCAGGATCAGGGCCATGCCCAGGTCGGCGGTGTCCTCGGTCAGGACGCCGGGGGTATTGGTGACGATGATGCCGCGCGCCACGGCCGCGTCGATGTCGATGTGATCCACCCCGGCCCCGAAATTGGCGATCATCTTCAGCTGTTCGCCGGCGCCGTTGATCAGGGCGGCGTCGATCTCGTCGGTGATGGTGGGGACCAGGACGTCAGCGCGTTGCACCGCCGCCTCCAGCGCGGCGCGGTCCATGGGCACGTCCTTGAGGTTCAGCTCGGCGTCGAACAGCTCGCGCATCCGCGTCTCGACCGCGTCGGGGAGCCGCCTGGTTAACACGACCTTAAGCTTGCGGGTGGACATGGATTCCCTAGGTTTCACGAGGCGAGGGTCGGCATCCGGCCCCGCCCGCCGCGACGGATCGACAAGGGTGTCTAGCAAAGCATCGCCACGGTTCCAAAGCGCCGATGAGGCCGACGCCTCCGAAACCGTCGATTCGGCGGCTCGTCGCCCCGCCCGGGCCGCCGTTCCGGCCGTGGTGGTGGGTGCCATGGCCCTGATGTGTCTGGCCGCCGCCCAAGCCGCCGCCGTCATGCCCGACGGCCGCCCGACCCCCAGCCGCCAGCCCGTGCCGCGCTGGCTGACCCTCAAGTCCGACGAGGTCCGTGCCCGCCAGGGGCCGGGCTCTGACTATCGCATCCTCTGGGAATATCGCGCCGCCGGCCTGCCCGTTCAGGTGGTCGCCGAGACCCGCGAGTGGCGCAAGGTCTGCGACCCGGACGGGGCCGTCGCCTGGATCCACCGCAGCGTCCTGTCGGGCCGCCGGGGCGCGTTCAACCTCTCCGCCGAGGAGACGCCGGTGCATGCCGGCCGATCCGAGACCTCGCCCGTCCGCGCCCGGCTCTCGCCCCGCTCCGTCGTTTCGCTGGACGACTGCGAGGGGGGCTGGTGCCATGTCGGCGGGCGCCAGGCCAGCGGCTGGGTGTCGGAAGCCCGCATCTTCGGCGGGGCCACCCGGGCGCTGTGCGACGCGAACCGGGCGGCGGGAGCGGCACCGGCTCGCTGATCGAGAAGGTTGAGCCGGTTCCCTTCGTCGTGTAGGCCCACGCGACGCAATCGGAGCCTTCCGCCTTGAGTCAGTCGCAATATCCGTCCTCGTTCGACCACGCGGCCCTTTTGGCCTCGGGCCGGGGCGAGCTGTTCGGTCCGGGCAACGCCCAGCTGCCGGCCCCGCCGATGCTGATGTTCGACCGGATCACCCAGATCAACGGCGACGGCGGCGAGCACGGCAAGGGCTATGTCGAGGCCGAGCTGGATATCCATCCCGACCTGTGGTTCTTCCAGTGCCACTTCATCAACGACCCGGTCATGCCCGGCTGCCTGGGCCTGGACGCCATGTGGCAGCTGGTCGGCTTCTATCTGGGCTGGATCGGCGGCCCTGGGCGCGGTCGTGCGCTGGGCGTCGGCGAGGTCAAGTTCACGGGCCAGGTCCAGCCGGACGTGAAGAAGGTCACCTACAAGATCACGCTCAAGCGGGTCATCAACCGTCGCCTGGTCATGGGCATCGCCGACGGGGTGATGGAAGCCGACGGCGTCCCCATCTATACCGCGACCGACATGCGGGTCGGCCTGTTCCAGGCGGATCAGTCCGCGTCGGAGCCGGTCGGCGGCTGATCCGTCGTAAACCATACCGCGGCCAACGCGGACCCTAGAGACTAAGCGAAGGAAACCTCCATGCGGCGTGTCGTCGTCACCGGGCTGGGTATCGTCTCCTCCATCGGAACCGGACAGGAAGAGGTCACGGCCTCCCTGCGGTCGGCGCGCTCCGGCGTCGTCGCCGCTCCCGACCACATCAAATACGGCTTCCGCTCCCAGGTCTGGGCCCCCCCGTCGCTGGGTGTCACGGCCGAGGACTGGGCACCCCTGGTCGATCGCCGCGCCGCGCGGTTCCTGGCCAACGGCACGGCCTGGGGTCACATCGCCTTCGAAGAGGCGCTGAAGGACTCCGGCATGACGGCCGAGGAAATCCGCGACGACCGGATCGGCCTGATCGTCGGCGAGGGCGGGCCCTCGACCCAGGTCATCCTGCAAGCCGCCCAGACCACGATCGAACGCGGCGCGCCCAAGCGGATCGGGCCGTTCGCCGTGCCCAAGGCCATGGCCTCGGGGCCGTCGGCCGTGCTGTCGACCTGGTTCCAGATGCGCGGCGTCAACTATTCGATCAGCTCCGCCTGCGCGACCAGCGCCCACTGCATCGGGGCGGCCGCCGAACAGATTCAACTGGGCAAGCAGGACGTGGTCTTCGCCGGCGGCGTCGAGGACATCGACTGGTCCATGTCCAACATGTTCGACGCGATGGGGGCCATGTCGTCCGACTTCAACGCGACCCCTTCCGTAGCCAGCCGGGCCTATGACGTCGCCCGCGACGGCTTTGTCATCGCCGGTGGGGCGGGGATCGTCGTGGTCGAGGAATATGAGCGGGCCGTGGCGCGCGGGGCGAAAATCTACGCCGAGATCGTCGGCTATGGGGCCAACTCGGACGGCTACGACATGGTCGCGCCGTCCGGCGAGGGTGCCCAACGGTGCATGAAGATCGCCATGGACCAGGCCGGCGGTCGCAAGATCGACTATCTGAATCCGCACGGCACCTCGACGCCGGTCGGCGACTCCAAGGAGATGGACGCCGTTCGCGCCGTGTTCGGCGACGCCATGCCCCTGATCTCCTCGACCAAGTCGCTGACGGGGCATTCGCTCGGCGCGGCGGGGGCCCAGGAGGCGATCTACAGCCTGCTGATGCTGGCCAACGGCTTTGCCGCCGAGAGCGCCCATATCGAGACCCTCGACCCCCAGTTCGAGGGCATGCCGATCCTGCGCGCGCGCAAGGACGTCGAGTTGACCACCGTCATGTCCAACAGCTTCGGCTTCGGCGGCACCAACGGGACGCTGATCCTGTCGAAGGTCTGATGCGCCGGGCTCTGCTGGCATGAAGGCGGAGCCGTATGACGTCCTGATCGTCGGCGCGGGCGCGGCCGGGATGATGTGTGCCATCGAGGCCGGCAGGCGCGGACGGCGGGTGCTGGTCGTGGATCATGCCGCCAAGCCCGGCGAGAAGATCCGCATCTCGGGCGGGGGGCGGTGCAACTTCACCAATACCGGCACGACCGCAGCGAACTTCCTGGGCGAGAACCCCCGCTTCGCGACCTCGGCGTTGAAGCGGTTCAGCCAGCGGGACTTCATCGCCATGGTCGATCGGGCGGGCATCGCCTGGCACGAGAAGACCCTGGGCCAGTTGTTCTGCGACGACAGCGCAAAGCAGATCGTGCGGATGCTGTCCGACGCCATGCGTGCGGCGGGGGTGACGCTGAAGCTCGGAACCGGCGTCGCCGAGGTCGATCGCGCGGGCGAGGGCTGGTCGGCGACCCTGTCGGACGGGGTGAGGGTGACGGCGGCGTCGCTGGTCGTCGCTTCGGGTGGCAAGTCGATTCCCAAGATGGGCGCGACGGGCTGGGGCTATGACCTGGCGCGGCGACATGGCCTGAGGGTCACCGAGACCCGGCCGGCCCTGGTGCCCCTGACCTTCGAGGCCGGGCTGCTGGAGCAGTTGTCGCCCCTGGCGGGGGTCGCGGTCGATGTGGCGGCGACCAATGTGACGACCGAGCGGGAGCGGGCGACCTTCCGCGAGGCCATGCTGTTCACCCACCGGGGCCTGTCGGGTCCGGCCATCCTGCAGATCAGCTCATACTGGCGCGAGGGGGAGGCGATCACCCTGGCCATGGCGCCCGACCGGGACGTCTATGGTGAGCTCAAGGTCGCCAAGGAGGCCAACGGCAAGCAGGCGGTGCATACGGCCCTGTCGCAGATCCTCCCGCGGCGGCTGGCCGAGTCGATCGCGGCGCGGCATGAGGTCGCGGGCAAGCTGGCCGAGATCGGCGACAAACGGCTGAAATCCCTGGCCGAGGCCGTCAACCGCTGGACGGTCAAGCCGGTGGGATCGGAGGGCTATCGTACCGCCGAGGTCACCCTGGGCGGAGTCGCGACTGAAGGCCTGGATCAACAGACAATGCAGGCGAATTCGGTACCGGGACTGTTTCTGATCGGCGAGGTCGTGGACATCACCGGCTGGCTGGGCGGCTACAACTTTCAGTGGGCCTGGTCGTCCGGATGGGCCGCCGGACAAGCCTGCTGACGATCTCAACGAAAGCCGAAGAGTAACCAAGAGTTAACTCAGCTGTGGTGCCCCGGCGGGTTGCGGCAACCCGGTTCTGCACATACCTTGGTTCAGCGGGACGGGCCCCTCTGGCGCCATTGTCCGGAACGCTTCCCCGGCGGCTTTCCCCCAAGTCCGCCGCGCGGAACCGGACGACAGCGTGATGTCGGACCGCAGCGGGTGCGCCCGGCGATAGGCTCGTCTTCGTGATGAGCCCGTCCCTGGGCGCGCCCGTTTCCCCACTGAAACGAGAGGACCGCGCCCCATGCCCCTTCTGATGTGCCCCAACGACGACGCCCCGATGCAGACGCTGGAACGGGGCGGCGTCCAGTTCGACATGTGCCCGACCTGCCGCGGCGTCTGGCTGGACCGGGGCGAGCTCGAAAAGCTGATGGAGGGTGCCACGGCAGAGGGCCGCGCCTCGGCCCCGCAGGTCGCGCCGCAGGCCTATGCTCCGCCGCCTCAGCAACCGTCGCCCTGGGGCGGAGGCGGCTATCGCGAGGAGCGGCCGCGCGACCCCTACCGCAGCGACGACCGCCACCGCGACGACGACTATCGGTACAAGAAGAAGAAGCGCGACAGCATCTTCGACATCTTCGACTGATTTCCTTCCCGCCGCGAAGCGACGGGGAGGAAACGAAGGTCAGGCGGCCAGACCGATCGCCTTCATCAGCGGCCTTAGGGTCGCCACGGCCTCGGGCGCGGCACCCAGGGCGGCGCGGGCCTCGGGGGCGCGGAGCAGGCGCAGGGTCTCGGCCTTGGCGCGGTCGGCGACCGGGCCGGTGGTGGATGTCTCCCCCGCCGCCATCCGCAACAGGGCGATCAGCTTCTGGGGCACGGGCGCGGCGGCGCGGCCCATCTGGGCGATGAGCCTGGCCTCGCCCTCCAGCGTACCGCCGACTGCGCCGATGGCACCGTTGATCTGGGCCTCATCAGTCTCCGACAGGGCCGAGGCACGCACCGAGCGTTGCAGCCCCGCCAGAATGTGCAGCTTCTGGGTAATGCGCTGGGGCGAGGTCCGCATCTCGGTCTCGAACCGCAACGAGGTGACGCAGGCGCTGAGCCAGCGGGAGGCGGCCCGCTTGTTCGCAGGTCCCATGACGTTCTCGCAAAGCCGGGTCAGGCTCTCGGCCTCGCACAGCACCGTGTCGCAGGGCACCACATAGGCCTGGACGAAGTCGGCGGTGACCAGGCTCTTGGACCGTTCGGTGAAGGCCGCCTGAACCTCCTCGAGGCTCAGCAGACGCCCTGCCGTCGCCGTCAGGGCCGTGGCGAGGACGCGCAGAATGTCGATCTCGCCGGCGGCGTCGCTGGGCCTGAGACGACGCGGGCCCATCAGTTCGCGCAGCACCATCCGGGCCAGGCTGTTGGCAAGCAGCGGGAACTCCCCGACCGCCAGATGCTCGGCCAGCCGGGCCGCCGGCCCCTCGACCGTCGGCATCAGCAGGGCGAAGCGCGGATCTCGCGCGATCAGGGCCTCGATCTCGCGCGGGGCCACCATCCGCACCACGGCCGCCAGACTGGCCCCCTGATCGAGAGACGGGCCCAGAACGTCGGCCAGACTGGTCCGGACGGCCAGCAGTTCGCACAGGAACTGTTCCATGGCGACCAGGATCAGGGCACGCCCGGGGCCGTCCTTCGGCGCGATATCCACCAGGTCCATGGCCAGGCCCAGTCGCGACCGGGCTCCCTTTCCGGCCGACAGGGCGACACAGAGGACCCCGCCCATGACGAAGGCGCGATCGGGGGTGCCTGCCAGCTTCTGGGCCACCTCGGCCAGGGGCTGCTCGGCCAGGTTGGCAAAGACACGGCGACGCCCGGCGGCGATGACCCGCTCCATCGCCTGCTCCGAGAGCTTCTGGTAGTGCCGGATCAGCTCGTGCGTGGCCTGGCCCGTGGCCTGGCTTTCCGGGATGGCGACTTTCTGGATGGCGTGCTGGACCTCGACGCCCGAGGCCTCCAGACGCTCGACTAGGTCGGGCCGGTGCAGCAGCTCCCAGGCCGTGGCATTGTTGCGCATCAGCCAGTCTTCCAGCACCCGGCCCACCAGGTCGCGGGCATGGGGGGCGTACAGATCCTGGGGGGCCAGGCAGTTCGACGCCTGTCGATCGGGATCGACCAGCCGCTTCTTGGGGCCTTCGGGCATGCCCCGGGTCAGGACCGTGACGCTGTTGAAGGCCATGGTCTCGGGATCGAGGGTTTCCTTGGTGACCCGGACGGCGACCGCACGCTTGTCGCGCAGCACGTCCTCGGCCGTTTCGGTCGCATTCGCCCGGTCCTCGGTGGCCATCAACAGGGTCCACGGCGAGGGTGCCGTCTTGCGTACATAGACTTCGTAATGAACGGGCCCGGCCATGACGACACTCTGCACGACAGGACTTAAGGCGAGGTTTGCGCGTTAATGCTGGCGGCCCGCGCACTGTGGCCGTAATGTCACCGCGATTGCGGGCGAACGGTTACGCTTGCCGTGCGTTGATCACGCCTGACCTGAACCTTCGAGGAGGCCCTGCTTGGCCAATATCACCCTGGTGGACGACGACGAGAACATCGTCGCCTCCGTGTCGCTGGCGCTCGAAAGCCATGGCCACACGGTGGTCGCCTATCACGACGGCGCGACGGGACTGGAGGCGCTGGAAGCCTCGCCGCCCGACCTCGCCATCCTCGACGTCAAGATGCCCCGGATGGACGGGATGGAGGTGTTGCGCCGCCTGCGTCAGACCAGCCAGATCCCGGTCATCATGCTGACCTCCAAGGACGAGGAGATCGACGAGATCCTGGGCTTCAACCTCGGCGCCGACGACTATATCCACAAACCCTTCAGCCAGCGGCTGCTGATCGAGCGGGTGAAGGCCCTGCTGCGACGGACCGGCGCCGACGGCGGCGAGCCCGAGCCCTCGGCCGAGGTGTCGGGCAAGGCGATCCGGCGCGGCAAGCTGGTCATGGACCCGGCCCGGCACGAGAGCACGTGGGACGGCAAGCCGGTCAAGCTGACGGTCACCGAGTTCCTGCTGCTTCAGGCTCTGGCCCAGCGGCCCGGCTTCGTGAAGAGCCGCGACAACCTGATGGACGCCGCCTACGACGATCAGGTCTATGTCGACGACCGCACCATCGACAGCCACGTCAAGCGGATGCGCAAGAAGTTCCGCGTGGTCGACGGCGAATTCGA
The DNA here is from genome assembly GCF_027912515.1 of Brevundimonas sp. NIBR10. NCBI lineage: Bacteria > Pseudomonadati > Pseudomonadota > Alphaproteobacteria > Caulobacterales > Caulobacteraceae > Brevundimonas > Brevundimonas sp. NIBR10. Next base: position 1,277,993 of record NZ_CP115464.1, on the reverse strand, counting down.
CGCCATCGAAACCCTGTACGGCGTCGGATACCGCTATCGCGAAAGCTGATCGCGTGAGCGATGCGGAGGACGGCCAGCGCCCCGAGGAGCCCGACACCCGCAGAGTGAAGCGGTTCGGTTTTTCGCGTCTGGGCGGGCTGATCCTGGCGTTGAACCTGGTCAGCCTGTTCATCCTGTTCGGCGGGGCCCTGGCCCTGAACGAACTGCGTCAGGGTCTGGTCGAGGCACGGCAGGAAGCCCTGACGTCCCAGGCCGAGCTGCTGGTGCGGGTCCTGGGAGAGCCGCGCGTGGGGGTGACCCAGGGCGTGCCGACCCCCTACCTCGATCCGATCGAGGCGCCGCGCTGGCTGACCGACAACTTCATCCCCGCCGGCCAGAGGGCGCGACTGTTCGATGTGGACGGACTGGCCGTCGCCGACAGCGCGCCGGGCCTGCCGCTTCAGCCGATCGCCGATTCCTATGTGCTGACCGAGGCCATCCCCGGCGAGGCCCTGCCGCCCGCCCGCCCGGCCGGTACACCGGTCGAGGACGACAGCAAGGCGATCGCGCGCGAAAGCAGCGACCTGGCCCGCGCCAACGCCGAACTGTCGGCCGAGGTTGCCGGGGCCCTGGAAGGCCAGCCCCAGGCCAATGTCCGCATGGCCGAGGATGGCCGACGCGTGATCTCGGTCTCCCTGCCCGTCCGCCACGTCCGGCAGGTGCTGGGCGTGCTGACGCTGGAGGCCGGCGACGTCGACCAGATCCTGGATGCCCAGCGGCGCGCGTTGCTGCCCTTCGCGGTGGTGGCCCTGGCGGTGAATCTGCTGGCCAGTCTGTTGCTGCACCTGTTCGTGGCCCGGCCGGTCATGCGGCTGTCGGCAGCGGCCGAAGAAGTGCGACAGGGCCGGGCCCGCGCCATCTCCCTGCCTGACCTCGAGCACCGCAAGGACGAGATCGGCGACCTGGCGCGGTCGCTGGAGACCATGACCGAGACCCTGTCGGACCGGATGGACGCTATCGAGGCCTTCGCCGCCGACGTGTCGCACGAGATCAAGAATCCCCTGACCTCGATCCGGTCAGCGCTGGAGACGCTGGATCTGGTCAAGGAGAAGTCCCAGCGGGATCGGCTGACGGCCCTGTTGCAGGCCGACGTACGCAGGCTGGACCGGCTGATCACCGACATTTCCAATGCCTCGCGGCTGGATGCCGAACTGTCGCGCGACCGGCCGCGACCGGTCGATCTGAACGCGCTGCTGGGCGACATCGTCCAGGTCTATGAGACGACGTCCAAGCCTGGCGAGGCCTCGGTCGTGCTGACGCCCGGCGGCGATGCGCGGGTGCTGGGGCGCGACGGGCCGCTGGGTCAGGTGTTCCGGAACCTGATCGACAACGCCCGCTCCTTCAGCCCGACGGGCGGCGAGGTCCGGGTCACGATCGGGCGCGACGAGACCGATACAGGCCGCATCGTCACCGTGTCGGTGGAGGACGACGGCCCCGGCATCCCGCCCGACAATCTGGAGACGGTGTTCGAGCGGTTCTATACCTCGCGGCCTAGAGGCACGGCCTTCGGGGCCAACTCGGGCCTGGGCCTGTCGATCGTGCGCCAGATCGTCGAGGCCCACGGAGGACGGGTCCGCGCCGAGAACCGCACCGATCCATCGGGCACCGTCGTCGGCGCGCGCTTCCAGGTCGATCTGCCCGCCACCCATCTGGCGGTGGTGCGTCGCCCGTGACCGGCGCAGACGCCGGAGCGATCCATGGCACCGCCGTCGCGACGCAGATCGCCGGGGACTGGCGGGGCGTCCTGCTGACCGGCGCGTCCGGCTCAGGAAAGAGCGATCTGGCGCTGAGGTTGATCGGCGAGGGCTGGCGGCTGATCGGCGACGACTATGTCCATGTCTGGCGCTCCGGTGGGGCGGTGTTCGCCACGGTGCCGGAGCGGATCGCGGGCCGGATCGAGGCGCGGGGCCTGGGCATCGTGGCCACGCCATCGCGCTGGATCAGCCGTATCTCCCTGGTCGTCGCCTGCGGCAGGACGCCGGTGGAGCGCCTGCCCGAGGCCGATGATGTCGAGATCGCGGGGGTTCGCCTGCCCCGTCTGGCGCTCGATATCCGGCCCGCTTCGGCGACGCGGACGCTCGCCCTGGCGCTGTCCTCGGGCGTGCGACAAGTTTGACGTCGGTGCCGCTTTAAACCCCGTGCGGTTTCCTCTATCTAGGCCGGCTTGCGGCCCATCCGGTGCTCCCCTCCGGTCAGGGCGCAGACGCGGGGGCGTTGAGCGGTGAAGCCTTCATGATCGGGCTGGTGATCGTCACCCACGGAGGCCTGGCCTCTGAATTCCTGGCGGCGATGGAGCACGTCGTCGGTCCGCAGAGCGCGGTCGCGGCCATCTGCATCGGCCCCGAGGACGACATGGAACGTCGCCGTCGCGACATCCTGGACGCCGCCGCTGCCGTCGACGACGGCTCGGGCGTGATCCTGCTGACCGACATGTTCGGCGGCACACCGTCGAACCTGGCCATCTCGGTAATGGAACAGACCCATGCCGAGGTCATCGCCGGGCTGAACCTGCCGATGCTGATCAAGCTGGGCTCGGTGCGCGGCCGCGAGAGCCTCGAGGCCTGCGTCGCCCATGCCCAGGATGCGGGGCGCAAATATATCTCGGTCGCGTCCTGGGTTCTGGCGGGCGAGAAATGAGCACGACCACGGCCCCGGTCACGGCGACCGCAAACATCTGCAACACCCGCGGCCTGCACGCTCGCGCCTCGGCCAAGTTCGTGAAGCTGGCCTCGGGCTTCGAAGCCGAAATCCAGGTCACCCGCGACGGCCAGACGGTTGATGCCCGCTCGATCATGGGCCTGCTGATGCTGGGTGCCGGCAACGGCTGCACAATCGACATCTCGGCCGAGGGCTCCGACGCCCCAGAGGCAGTCGAGGCTCTGCTCGATCTGGTCGCGCGGAAGTTCGACGAGGACGCCTGAGGCGTCAGCCGGCGTAACCTTTTCCCCGCCGCCAGCGTATCTCTCCCGCAAGCCCACATTGCGCGGCCCACTTCGACGTGGGAGCGTCGGCGGGGCAAGGGAGCGGGCGATGACGGATCAGACGGCCGATGCGGCTGCGGGACCAGAGGCCTCCGGCCGCCACGCCGACCGGCCCCTGCCCGGCGGGCGGGTCGATACCTGGCGGCATCCCGTGCTCGTGCGAATCACCCACTGGCTGAACGTCATCGCAGTAATCGTGCTCATCATGAGCGGGCTGAATATCCTGATGGCGCATCCGGCCCTGTACTGGGGCCTGCGTTCGACCTTCGAGGACCCCTGGGTGCGGATCGCGACGGTGCCGGACTGGCTGATGCTCCCGCAGGGGCGGAACCTGGCCGAGGCCCGAACCTGGCATTTCGCCTTCGCCTGGGTGTTTGTGCTGAACGGGCTGATCTACCTGATCTACGGATTTATCTCGGGCCGGTTCGGACGGCGACTGTGGCCGACCGTCGCCGACCTGAAGGGGTTCTGGCCCTCGGTGGTCGAACATGCCCGGTTCCACTTCCCCAAGGACGACCACGCGCGAGTCTATAACGTCATCCAGAAGCTGACCTATCTGGCCATGGTTCTGATCGTCCTGCCGATGATGCTGATCACCGGCCTGTCGATGTCGCCGGGGTTCAATGCGATCGGCGGGCTGCTGCTGGACCTTATGGGCGGCCGTCAGTCGGCGCGGACCCTGCATTTCATCTCGGCCGGGCTGATCGTCGCCTTCATCGTCATTCATGTCGGGCTGGTGATCTGGACGGGCCTGTTCAACAACATGCGGGCGATGATCACCGGCTGGTTCGTGATCGAGCCGACCCCCAGGCCTAAGGGAGACGACCGATGAACCGCCGTCGCTGGCTGGCCGGTGCGCTCGCCACTCTGGGAGCCGCCGCCCTGTCCGCCTGCAGCCCGACCACCCCGCCGGTGGTTCTTCAGGCCCTGCGGATGGCTGAGGGTCTGACCCGACGCGCGCAGCGGCTGCTGGTTCCGCGCGAGGCTCTCGCGCCCGAATACGCCGTTGCCGACATCTCGCCCGACTTCCGCGCCAACGGCTCGGTCGATCCGGCGGCGGCCGACTATGTGGCGCTGAGGGACGGTGGATTTTCCGACTATCGGCTGGTCATCGACGGTCTGGTTGAGCGGCCGCTAAATCTGTCCCTGGACGACCTGCGCGCCCGGCCCAGCCGCACCCAGATCACCAAACACGACTGCGTAGAGGGCTGGACCTCGATCGGTCAATGGACCGGGGTGCGGCTTGAAACCCTGATCGACGAGGCCGGCCTGAAGCCGGAGGCCCGCTACCTCGTCTTTCACTGTTTCGACGCCCTGACCCAGACCGAGGACGGACCTCGGTATTACGAGAGCATCGACCTGATCGATGCCCGCCATCCCCAGACCATCCTGGCCTATGACATGAACGGCGAGGTCCTGACCGTGCCCCATGGCGCGCCGCTCAGGCTGCGGGTCGAGCGCCAGCTGGGCTACAAGCACGCAAAATACATTCGCCGCATCGAGGCCGTCGAAAGCTTCGATCACATCCAGGGTGGCCGGGGCGGATACTGGGAAGACCAGGGCTATGAGTGGTATGCGGGGATCTAGTTTTCGGGCTCTGCGTCACGCGCCTCAGTGATGCGGTGGTGGGCGCGGACGATCGAGCCGGCCACCTCGTTCCGGTGCGCGCCCGGATTCTGATAGTTCCGCTGGGCGTCATAAAGACCCTGCAGATAGGCCATGTCCCAGTCGGTCAGGCCGTCGGTCTGGCCGGGGTCCTTGAACACGTTCAGCACGGTCGCATAGGCGCTGGTGTCCGCATCGGGGTCGACCTGGGCCAGGACGACCATGGACAGATAGTCGCCGAGCTGTTGCAGCGACACGCCTGAGATCTTGTCCACGTCGACGATCACGAAGGCCCGTTTGGTGTCGTCGACGAGGTTGGTGGTGATCCGCGATCCCGTGCTGCGGACATACGGGGCCTCTTCGCCCGGTAACCTCACCGCGATGGCGCCTGTGTCGCTGTCCACCGGGATGCTGACGTTCCACCACCGGACGGGCTGGTCGTTGGTCTTGAAGCGCTGCAGACCGGTCCGGCCCAGATCCATACCGCCTCCGCCGACGATGAACAGGCGCGGCCGCATCGCGACGAACTGTTCGGTGAAGGCATTCGCGTCGGTGACGGCGATGATCAGGACGCTGGGCTCGCACCCGGGTGCGCCGGCGCGCAGGCCCAGGTCCTGGGCCACGGTGGACACCCGGTCGACGATATACTGGGCCGTTTCGTTGCGCAGGTTGGCGGCGCCGACGCAGACACCGTCGCGCCAGCGGGCCAGGCCGCGTCCCCGCGCCGGCGCCCCGACCTCGCGGACGAAGGCCTGGGTCGCCTCGTCCAGTCGTCCGCCCTCGACGACGATGTCACCCAGATCGACTGCGCCGGGATCAGAGGTCGCGGCTGGTGGCGCGGGCATGGGCTGGGGTTGGACCTGAACTTGCGCGGGTTGCGCCATCAGGAGGGCGGCGGACAGGGCGAGAGAAAGCATTTTACTGGCCTGACGAATGCGATCGCGGCGCGATCCTTCGGATGATCAGACTACTCTGCCGCGATCAGGGCGGCAATCAGATCGGGTCAGGCGGCGCGAAGCCGGCGCTCGCGCACCGTGGTCTCGACCTGGCCGAAATGCTGGAGGATCTGGGCGCGGGCCATCGGTGGGGCGACGAAATAGCCCTGGGCCTGGTTGCAACCCTCGGCGCGCAGCATGTCGAGCTGGGCGCGGGTCTCGACCCCTTCGGCCAGCACCTTGACCCCGATGGCGCCCGACAGGTCGCTGATCGCGCGGATGATGGAGGCGGCGTCCTCTCGCACCCCCAGGGGCGTCACGAACGACCGGTCGATCTTGATCTTGTCGATCGGGAACTGACCCAGGTAGCTGAGGCTGGAATAGCCGGTGCCGAAGTCGTCGAGCGCGATCTGGAAGCCCAGCTTGCGCAGTTGCTCCAGGTTGCCCAGCACCGTGGTTCCCGCCTCAAGCAACAGCCCCTCGGTGATCTCGAACTCGAAGCCCTGCGGCTTGACGTCATGCTTCTTCAGCAGGTCGCGCACCGTGGTGATGAAACCGGGCGACTGCAGCTGGATCGGCGAGACGTTGATGGCGACCTTGAGATTGGGCCACAGGACGGAATCGGCGAACGCATGGTCCATGGCGTAGCGGCCCAGCGCCTCGCCCAGGCCCGCCGCCTCGGCCAGAGGCACGAACAGGCTGGGCGGGATGGCGCCCCGGGTCGAGTGGGGCCAGCGCATCAGGGCCTCGACCCCGATGGTCACGCCGCGCTCGTCGATCTGGGGCTGGTAGACCATGCGCAGCACACCGTCGGCCAGGGCCTGACGCAGTTCGATCTCCAGGTCGAGCTTCAGCCGTTGGGCTTCGTCCAGAGAGGCGTCGAAGAAGGCCAGGTCCCCACCGGCGGTCCGGGCCGCCGAACAGGCCAGCCGGGCCTGACGCAGAGCCTCGCGCGGGTCCGTGACCGACAGGTCGGCGAAGTTGACCCCGATCGTGGCACCGACCGCGACCTCTCCCGCCGGAGTCGCGACCGGCAGGGCCATCAGCTTGCCGATCTGACCGCCCACCAGGGCGAGCTTGATCTCGCTCGACGAAGGATGGAACAGGGCCAGGGTGTTGTCGCCGATGCGCGCGACAGTCCCGGTATGCCCGAGGGCCGAGCACAGTCGCAGACTGAGCTCCCTCAGGACCTCGTCGCCACAGCCCGCGCCCAGCCGGTCATAGACATCGCGCAGACGTTCCAGGCTGATGCAGACGACGGCGACCCTGGGCTGGGTCGAGGCCTGATGGCCCAGCGCTTCGACGAACCCTTCGGTATTGGGAAGCTGGGTCACCGGATCGCGTCGGCGCAGGTGCGAAGCCCCCGCACGCGCCGCCAGTTCGGCATCGCGGCCCTTTTTCCACTGCCGCAGCAGGAGCAGGGTCGAGGCGATCAGGCCAGCGTTGATCGTCGGCATCGAGGGGGCCAGCGTCGGGATGGCCGAGGCCTGGAGCACCAGGAAGATCACCAGCGACGCCAGGGTGACCAGGGCGGCAAGCGTCAGCACGTCCATCGTGTGGCCGGCGACATTGCGCAGAAGCGCATCGGGAGATCTGGTCGTCATGCGGTGTCCCGCGGTGTCACTGGACGACATCCCTAGATCACAGCCTCTAAAGAACCCCTGAACTTCCGATAAAATTCAACAGGGCAGCGTTGACCGCATCCGGCCGCTCCTGCTGGATCCAGTGGCCGGCACCCGGCAGGACGATCTGGCCGCGCAGGTCGGTCAGCCACAGGGGCTGTTCCGCCTCATGCTTTCCGGAATAGTTCCGCACCGGGTCGCGTTCGCCGACGATGAACAGTGACGGCTGGTCGATCCGGAGGTCCTGCACGAAGGCCGTCAGCGACCAGTTCAGATCCAGGCAGCGATACCAGTCGATCGGTGCCTTGAACCCGGACGTCGAGAAGGCCGCGACATACTCCGCGAAATGCGTCTCGCTCATCCACGGCGGCAGGGTCGCGTCCTCGGGGACGACCGACAGCATGTCTTCGCCCGGCGGGATGAACCCCGTCGACTGGCGCTCTGTCGGCGTCGCGCCGTCATAGCCATAGAAGCATTTGCGCAGGGCGGCTGCCGGATCCGCGTCGAAGATGGCGTGGGCATCATCGGCCTGGAACCGCGAGATATAGAGGTCGCCCAGTCCCGCCCGCGTCGAGATCGCGGCCATGGCGGGGATCGGCGGGCCGCTCGCTCTGCGCGGCTGGAACGGCACCGACAGGCCGGCGACGGCGCGAAACATGTCGGGTCGCATCAGGGCGCAGTGCCAGGCCACCGCCGCACCCCAGTCATGACCGATGACGATGCACCGCGTCTCGCCGAGCGCCCGGACCAGATCGACCATGTCGCCGACCAGGTGCAGGATGGAATAGCCGTCCGGCCGGTCCGGTCCGGCACTGTCACCATAGCCGCGCATGTCGGGGGCGACCGTGCGATAGCCCGCCTGGGCAAGGGCGGCGATCTGGTCGCGCCAGCTCAGGGCAAGTTCGGGGAAACCGTGGATCAGCAGCACGAGAGGGCCCTGGCCGGCCTCCAGAACGGCCTGGCGTCTGCCGTCGGTCTCGACCTTTCGCGTCTGCACGGTGTGGGATCCTGTGGCCGGTTGATGTCGTCTGACCCCTGATAGGGCGGCCGCGCGCGGTGCGCCACGTCCAGGACCGGCTCGATCCCGGCGAAATGCTCCGGAATGTGATCTCAGCGCGCGTCCCTGCTGGACGGCAGTGCGCCAATCGCACTAAGGCATGGAGTCTTGTCCCGGAGCGTATGATGCCCCCCCGACTGAGCGCACGTCAGGACCAGTGCATCCGCTTGACCGCCTTTCGGACGGACAAGGAGATCGCCGCCCATCTCGGCATCTCAGAGGCGACGGTCAAGAAACACGTCCATGAGGCCTGCCAGCGCCTGGGCGTGAACCGGCGCAAGGCGGCCCTGGCGATCCTGGACCAAATGGGACCAGGGCCGAATGACCCCATAGCCGAAACGGTCCCCCCGCGCTCCGATGAGGCTGTCGAGGGGAAATCGAACAATGGCCAAGTCGGTGGGCCCGCTGCCGCAGTGGAGCTGGGACGAACTGGAGATCGCACTGGATCGGCTGGGAACGGCGGATCGGGACCATCCGGTGCGCCTGCACCTGATGCGCGCCCTGAAGGCCGAGGCAGCCGTAGCGACATCGTCGACGGACCTTCTTACGTCGGTCCTGTCGATGGCGGCGCTGCTGGCGCAAACGCCCGGTTCGGTTACCGCGCTCCACCGCGAGGATCGCTCCTTCGGCTGATCCTGATCGGCGTCACCGCTATCATTCTGGTCGCCATGCTGATCACCGTCGGCGGACTTGTCAGCGAGTTCCACCATGTGGTCGAGAGGTTCGACCCCGAGGCCAAGTGATCAGGAGCCGCCGACTTGCCCCCCGTACAGCTCTTCTTCCTGTGTTCGGCGCTGCTGATCCTGCCGCTTGCATGGGTCAAAGGCGGGCATCCGGAGCGGGCGGGGGTGGCGCTGTTCATCGGTGCCTATGTGTCCGGGCCCTTCCTGCAAGGCTACCAGGTCGGTGACGTGATGGTGGCGGTCGCGCTTTGCGACCTGGTCGTCTGGTCGGTCTTCGTCGGATTGGCGCTCCGATACGACCGGTGGTGGCTGCTCCTGGCCTCGGGAGCCCAGAGCCTGAACGTGCTGTCGCACGCGGCCATCCTGCTGACCCCGGACCTGAGCACCCGTGAAGCGGTCGCGGCCCAGTGGGTGTTCGGCCTCGTCTCCCTCTATGCCCTGTTCAGCGGCATCCTCGAGCGTCATCTGTCCGGGGAGCGTGCGGCTAGCCCCGCGCTGTTCCGGACACCCGCGCCGCAAACCTGACTTGAACATATAAGGACATCCTTATATGTCTCGCTCCAACTCGCGGACCGCGAAGCCATCCAGGAGCCTGCCTTGTCCCGTTCGTCCTTCCTCTTTACTTCGGAAAGCGTGTCCGAGGGCCATCCCGACAAGGTCGCCGACCGCATCTCGGACACCGTGGTCGATCTGTTCCTGGCCAAGGACCCCTATGCGCGTATCGCCTGCGAAACCCTGACCACGACCAACCTGGTGGTCCTGGCCGGCGAGATCCGCGGCGAAGGCATCATGGACACGGCCGGCAACTGGGCCCCCGGGGTCCAGGACGAGATCGAGGCCGCCGTGCGCGCGGCCGTCAAGGACATCGGCTACGAGCAGACCGGCTTCCACTGGGAAACCTTCGAGTTCATCAACCGCCTGCACACCCAGTCGGCCGACATCGCCGTGGGCGTGGACGCCGCCGGCAACAAGGACGAGGGCGCGGGCGACCAGGGCATCATGTTCGGCTATGCCTCGAACGAGACGCCCGAGCTGATGCCGGCGACCCTGCAATACAGCCACAACATCCTCAAGAAACTGGCCGAGGTCCGTCACGCCGGCGGCTCCAAGCTGGAGCCTGATGCCAAGTCGCAGGTGACGATCCAGTATGTGGACGGCAAGCCGGTCCGCGCCACCTCGATCGTGCTCTCGACCCAGCACGCACCGGGCCTGTCGTCGGCCGACGTCGCCGACATCGTCAAGCCGCACATCCTCTCGGTCCTGCCCGAGGGCTTCACCGACGAGAACACCGTCTGGCACATCAACCCGACCGGCATCTTCGAGATCGGCGGACCGGATGGTGACGCGGGCGTGACCGGCCGCAAGATCATCGTTGACACCTACGGCGGCGCGGCCCCCCACGGCGGCGGTGCCTTCAGCGGCAAGGATCCGACCAAGGTCGATCGCTCGGCCGCCTATGCCTGCCGCTACCTGGCCAAGAACGTGGTCGCCGCCGGCATCGCCGACCGCTGCACCATCCAGATCTCCTACGCCATCGGCGTGGCCAAACCCCAGTCGATCCACGTCGACCTGCACGGTACGGCCACGGGCGCGATCACCGAGGCGGTCCTGGAAGACAAGATTCTGGGCCTGATCGGCGGCGCCACGCCGCGCGCGATCCGCGAGCACCTGGGTCTGAACAAGCCGATCTACGCCCGCACCTCCGCCTATGGTCATTTCGGCCGGACCCCGGACGCCGACGGCGGCTTCAGCTGGGAGAAGACCGACCTGGTCGATCAGCTCAAGGCCCTGGCGTAATCGGGCCGTAAAGCCTGATTTTCGTTGACGGAACACAGGGTTCGTCGGCTTAATCCCCTCGCTATCAATCGGTGATCGTCACCGGCGTAGCGGGGGACTACCTTATGAGAACCATGATCGGCGCCCTTGCGGGCGCGGCCCTTCTGGCATGCGTCGGCGGCGCGGCGTCGGCCGAGCCGGACGGCGACGACTACACCTTTACCCTGTACAACGCCTCCAGCCAGACGGTCCTGACCTTCCAGACCGCCCGGACCAACGGGTCGTGGAGCAACGACTGGATCCCGACGCGGGTGCTGGAGGAGGGCGACGACGTCGATATGCGGTTCTTCGATTCCGAAGACGAATGCGAATACAATACCAAGGTCACCATGGCCGACGGGACCGAATATTACGAGACCATCGACTACTGCGAGATCGAGGACGTCTACGTCACGGACGAGGGCTTCTACGCCGAATAGGCGAGGCCAATGCTTTCAGGATCGCCGGTCGTCGCCGAGGGGCGCGGCCGGCGATTTTGCGTTATAGGGCCGCCCATGCCCGCCTCCCGACCCCGCAATCCCGGCGATCCCGCCCATCCCCGTGCCTCAGGCCCCTTGCGGTCCTTCGGCCGGATCAAGTCACGCGTCATCAAGCCCTTGCAGGCGGCGCTGTTCGACAGCCTGCTGCCGTCCATCGCCGTGCCCGATCCGGCGGCAGGGCCGATCGACCCACGTGCCCTGATGCCCGAGGCCACCGAGGTCTGGCTCGAGATCGGCTTCGGCGGCGGTGAGCACCTGGCGGCGCAGGCGGCGCGTCGGCCCGACGTTCTGATCCTGGGGTGCGAGCCGTTTCTGAACGGGGTGGCGTCCCTGTTGCGCCATGTCGATGACGGCGATCTGAAGAACGTCCGCATCCACGGCGACGACGCCCGGGCGGTGGTCGAGGCCCTGCCCGACGCCTCGCTGGACCGGATCCTGATCCTGTTCCCCGATCCCTGGCACAAGGTGCGCCACAACAAGCGGCGGCTCATCCAGCCCGAGTTCGTGGCCGAGCTGACGCGGGTGCTGAAGCCCGGCGGGCGGCTGCGGTTCGTGACCGACTGGAAGGACTATGCCTCCTGGGCGCTGGAGCGTTTGCAGGCTTCGCCGCACCTGACCTGGCTGGCCGAGGAGGCCGACGACTGGCGTACCGCGCCCGCCGACCACGTCGTCACGCGATACGAGGAGAAGGCGCTCGGCGACACCGCGCCGCTGTTTCTGGAATTCGAGCGGATCTAGGGTCGGGGTCGCAGACGCCGCAATAGCCACAGGGTGGCCAGCACCAGGACGGCCTTGACCAGGGCCCCGATCAGGAAGGGCGTCGCCCCTACCTGTACCGCCCGACCGGGGTCCAGCCCGATGCTGAGGATCAGCCAGCCGGTCCCGCACGCCAGGATCAGGGCGTGGGCCAGCAGCAGGATGGCGAAGCCGGGCAGAGGCCGTTCCAGCCCGCCCTGCTCCCTGGCCCAGCCGATCAGGAAGGCCGCCGCAGGAAAGCCCATCAGATAGCCCGCGCTGCCTCCGGTCGCCGCGATCATGCCGCCCGCCCCGTTGGCCAGTACGGGCAAACCCGCCATCGCCAGGGCCAGGTACAGGACCACGCTCGCCACCCCCCAGCGCGGTCCCAGCACGGCTCCGGCCAGCAGCACGGCCCAGGTCTGCATCGTCATCGGGACGGGGTAGAGCGGGATCGCGATCTGGGCGGCGACCGCGATCAGCAGGGCGAACCCGACCGTCCCTGACATCATCAGCCAGACGCTGCGAGGGGCGTTGAAGGAGCGGCTTGTCGTCATGACCGAGGCGAACCATGTTCGGGCCGTCGGCCGCAAGGCCTGTTCGACATCTCCGCTGGATTTCCTGACGGAATGACGTCAAAGACTAAGTTCTCAAACGAAACTGACCTTGGAAACGCTCATGGCCTTCGATCTCTACGACGCCTCCGTCCCCGCCTTCTTGCGTGGCCTCAAGGCCCTGTCCGCCCTGCTCGACAAGGCGCTGGCCCAGGATTTTGACGAGGCAGCGCTGATGGAGGCGCGCCTGGCCCCCGACATGAACCCCTTCCCGGCCCAGATCCGCACCGCCGCCTTTTCCGCGCGCGGCTGTGTCGCCCGCCTGACCGGCCAGGACTGGCCGAAGACCGAGGACGACGAGGCCACTTTCGCCGAGCTTCAGGCGACGATCGCCCTGTCGATTGCCTTCATCGAATCCGTGCCGCGCGAGGCCTTCGCCGGTGCCGAGGATCGCGACGTCGTGCTGAAATTCCCTAACGGCCAGTTCGATTTCAAAGGCGCGGGATACCTGACCGGCTTCGCCCTGCCGAACTTCTATTTCCATGTCACGACGGCCTATGCGCTGCTGCGCGCGGCGGGCGTCGAGATCGGCAAGCGCGACTATATGGGCGTGCCGGCTTAGCCGCTAACATCATGCCCGTGACTGTGGTAGGATAAAATCCTACTACAGGAGTCCGACATGGCCGCCGCCGAAAAGCTCAGCGTCACCCTCACCGCCGCCATGGTGCGCGACCTGGAGGCCAGCGTCGCCGCCGGGGAGTTCGCCTCCACCAGCGAGGCACTGCGCGACGCCGTACGGATGTGGCGCGACGCCCGCGAGGAACGCGCCGAGCGACTGGCGGCGATCAGGGCGCGGCTGAAGGCCTCGGCAGAGGACACGAGGCCTCGGCTGACGGCCGGAGAATTCCGTCGCAGTATGGAAGAGTTCCACGCCGATCAAATGACGGAGGCGGCTCGACTTGCGGCGGCTTGAGGTCGTCTTCAGCCGCGATTCATTGACGGACCTAAAAGACATCTATGCCTGGATCGCGTCAAACGGTGCCGGCCCAATCACCGCTGAACGATACACCCGTCGAATAGAAGACCGGTGCAATGACATCGGAAGCGCGCCGAGCACTGGGCGAGCAAGAAATGATCTGCTGCCGGGTTTGCGCCTGATCACTTTCGAACGCAGCGCAACGATCGCCTATCGCGAGATCGAAGACGTGGTCGAGATCCTCAATATCTTCGGTGCCGGACGCGACTACGAGGCCTTCTACCTCGACGACGACAAACAGGGCTGACAACGCCGTCCGGCGGGTCTATAGGGCGTCCCACATCGTTAGACACCGGCGTCCGACGGCGCCGCGTTTCCAAGCGGCGGCCGATGGGCCCGCCGCTTTTTTGTTGAGTTGACCCCGCCCTTGCGCGCCAAGACCGTCCAGGACCGCCAGCTGATCGAACTGATCGACCCCATCGCGGAGTCGCTCGGGCTCGCGGTCGTGCGGGTGCGGCTGATGGGCGGGACCCTGCGTCAGCGACTTCAGATCATGGCCGAGCGGCCCAGCGATCACGACATCTCGGTCGAGGAATGCGCGCGCCTGAGCCGCGCCGTGTCGGAGGTGTTCGACGCCGCCGATCCGATCCCCGGCGAATATCTGCTGGAAGTGTCGTCGCCCGGCATAGACCGCCCCCTGACCCGCCTCATCGACTTCGACCTGTTCGAGGGGTTCGAGGCGCGAATGGAAGCCGATCGGATGATCGAGGGGCGCAAGCGCTTCAAGGGCGTCCTGGCCGGGTTGGACAAGGACGAGGCGGGGACCGACATGGTCGCCATCGACCTGGACGGCGAGGCCGACACCGCCCTGATCCCCTTCGACTGGATCGTGGACGCCAAGCTCGTGATGAGCGACGCCCTGATCAAGCGCGGGGCCGAGCTGCGCGCCCAGCGCGGCGAACCTGAAGACGACGGACTGCCGGAAGCGGCGCCCGAAGACAAAGACACTGACACGACCACCACTCCTGAGGACAAAGCCTGATGGCCGTCACCGGTATTTCCGCCAATCGCCTGGAACTTCTGCAGATCGCCAATGCGGTCGCCCAGGAGAAGAACATCGACCGCGAGATCGTGGTCGAGGCCCTGGAAGAAGCCATCCAGAAGGGCGCCAAGTCGCGTTACGGCGCGCACCACGACATCCGCGCCAAGATCGACCCCAAGACCGGCGAGCTCGCCCTGACCCGTCACGTCACTATCGTCGAGGACGACTGGATGCCGGAAGACGAACTGGAAGAGTTCAACGACTCGGCCATGGTCCGTCTGACCGACGCGTCCAAGCGCGATCCGGAAGCCGTGGTCGGCAAGGAATATGTCGAGGACCTGCCGCCGTTCGAGTTCGGCCGCGTCCAGACCCAGATGGCCCGTCAGGTCATCACCGGAAAGGTCCGCGACGCCGAGCGCGCCAACCAGTACGAAGAGTTCAAGGACCGCGTCGGCGAGATCGTCAACGGCACCGTCAAGCGCGTCGAATACGGCAACACCATCGTCGACCTGGGCCGGGGCGAGGGCATCATGCGCCGCGACCAGTCGATCCCGCGCGAAATCTTCAACATCGGCGACCGGATCCGCACCTACATCTACGACGTCCGGCCCGAGGCCAAGGGCCCGCAGATCATGCTGTCGCGGGCGCACCCCGGCTTCATGGCCAAGCTGTTCGCCCAGGAAGTGCCCGAGGTCTATGACGGCGTGATCGAGATCCGCGCCGCCGCCCGTGACGCCGGTTCGCGCGCCAAGATGGCCGTGCTGTCGAACGATTCCTCCATCGACCCCGTGGGCGCCTGCGTCGGCATGCGTGGCTCGCGGGTTCAGGCGGTCGTCGCCGAGTTGCAGGGCGAGAAGATCGATATCATCCAGTGGAACCCGGACGAGCCGACCTTCATCGTGAATGCGCTGGCTCCCGCCGAAGTCTCCAAGGTCGTGCTCGACGAAGAAGCCGACCGGGTCGAGGTGGTCGTGCCCGACGAGCAGCTGTCGCTCGCCATCGGCCGTCGTGGCCAGAACGTCCGCCTGGCATCCCAGCTGACCGGCTGGCAGATCGACATCATCACGGAATCCCAGGACTCCGAGCGTCGCCAGCGCGAGTTCACCGAGCGTACCCAGCTGTTCCAGGAAGCCCTGGACGTCGACGAAGTCATCGCCCAGCTGCTGGTCACCGAAGGCTTCGCGACCGTCGAGGATCTGGCCTTCGTCGACAACTATGAAGTCGCCGAGATCGAAGGCTTCGACGAAGACACCGCCGAGGAACTCCAGGCCCGCGCCCGCGACTATCTCGACCGTCAGGCTGCCATTCTGGACGCCAAGCGCGTCGAGCTGGGCGTGCTGGACGAGGTTCTGGCCGTGCCCGGCGTGACCGGCGCCATCGCCGTCGCGCTCGGCGAAGGCGGGGTGAAGACGGTCGAGGACCTGGCCGACCTGGCCACCGACGAAATCCGTGGCGGCTACGAGATGAAGAACGGCGAGCGGGTCAAGGTCCCCGGCGTGCTGGAAAGCTTCAACTTGGCCCAGGAAGACGCCGAGATGCTGATCCTCCAGGCCCGTGTCGCGGCCGGCTGGATCGACGCCTCGGAACTGCCGCAGCCCGAGCCGGAATACGAGGAAGAGTACGCCGAGGGTGAATACGACCCCGAAGCCGTCTTCGGTGAAGCGCCCGAAACGGAGGCCGACGGTGACGTCGAGGCCGCCGACGACGACGCCGACCAGCCCCAGAACGCGTGATGGAGACCCGGACCGTCCATGAGCCTGCGAGACGCGACATCGGATAGAGAGCGCCGCGACCTGGTCACGCACCAGGTCATGGAGGAATCTCGTCTGATCCGCTTCGTCGCCGCTCCGGACGGTTCGGTCGCTCCCGACCTGGGCAGGAAACTGCCCGGGCGCGGAATGTGGGTCGCCGCCGACCGCGTCTCGATCGAGACAGCGTCGAAGAAGAACCTGTTCTCGCGCTCGGCCAAGACCAAGCTCAACGCCTCGGCCGACCTGGCCGCGACGGTCGAAACCCTGCTGTTCCGGCGCTGTCTGGACCAGCTGGGCCTTGCCCGACGCGAAGGCGTGCTTATCTCCGGCTTCGAGAAATCGGCCGCCGCGATCCGCGCCGGCAAGGCCGCCTGGGTCATCGAGGCGTCCGATGGATCTTCGGACGGACGCGGAAAACTCCTGGCCCTGGCCCGCCACCAGACCGCGAAAGTCTGCGGGATGTTCAGCGCGGACGATTTGAGTTTGGCCCTTGGGCTGGAAAATGCGATACACGCCGTCCTGCTGCATGGCGGCAGGGCCGATCGCTGGACCGTCGAGGTCGAGCGGCTGGCGGGTTTCAAACCGCTCCGACCATCGGAGTGGGACCAGGACGGACCGCAGCGCGGCGCCGAAACCGGTCACGGCTCCCTTTCTCCGGAAAGTGGCGGAGCCGCTGCGAGCGGGTCAGACGAAGACCCTGGACATGAGCCCCCCGGGGCTTTTGGCGGGCGAGGTTCCGGGTCCTGAAAAGGGCGCGGAGCAGCGCACGGCTTTTTGTGTTTGGCGTGACGATTTCAAGATTGGGCGGACTTCCCCGCCACGAGTAAAAGCGACCGGATGAGCGACGAGAACGACAAGACCAACGACGGCCAGCAGCCGACGGCCCCGACCGGAACCCCTTCGGCGACGGGACCGCGCGCGCCGCTGAGCCTGAAGCCGCGCGCCGTGGGATCGGTTTCGACCGGCACCGTGCGCCAGAGCTTCAGCCACGGCCGGACCAAGACGGTGGTGGTCGAGACCAAGCGCCGCCCCGGTGCTCCCGTCGGTGGTCGCGCCCAGGGCTTCGACGTCGCGCGCCCGCGCACCGATGGCCCGGCCCCACAGGCCCAGGCTCCGCGTCCGATGGCCCCTCGCCCTCAACCCGCCGGCGGTTCGCTGTCGGGTGAGGAACAGGAGGCCCGTCGCCGCGCCATCGAACTGGCCACCCAGGCCCAGGCCGAACGCGCCGCCGCCGCCGCCGCCGAACAGGCGCGCCGCGACGCCGCCGCTCGCGAGCAGGCCGCAGCCGCCGCCGCCGCCGCCAACGCCGCCCAGGCCGAGGCCGCCGCTGCCCGCGCCGCCGCCGAGGCCGCTCGCGCCGAGGCCTCCAAGCTGTCGGCCGCCGCGCCCCTGCCCCCCGGCAAGCCCGCCGCTCGCGCACCGCTGCCGCCCAAGCCTGTGGCGCCTGTCGCTACGGCTCCGGCCCCCGCGCCGGTTGCTTCGGCTCCCATTGCCGCTGCGCCGGCTCCGACCCCCGCTGCTGCGGCCCCGGCCTCCGCACCCCGTCCGGCCCCGCCGGCTCGCCCGGTCGTGAACTTCGGCCAGCGCGTGCCCAAGGCCCCGAATCCGGCCCGTGCGCCGATCGACCGTCCCGCCTTCGGTGCCCGTTCGGCGCGTGAAGAGGCGATGGGCGGCGGCGACAAGGCCTATGCCGATCGTCCGGCCCCGACGTCGCGCGCCCCGGTCAAGCCGGCCGAGCCTGTCCGCTATTCGGCCCTGAACCCGCGTCCGGCCCCTGGCGCGGCGCGTCCGGGCGGTGCCCGCACGGGCCCCGGCGGTCGTCCGACCCCCAACACGCCTCCCGTGGCCTCCGAGGTCTCGCGCCCCAGCCGTACGGCCGGCGGCGGCTTCGCCCGCCCGCTCAAGCCCGAGGACGATCGCGACAAGCGCTTCAGTGACGCCGGCAAGGCCGTCAGCCGCACCCGCGGCGAGCCCAAGCGCCGCGAAGGCCGCCTGACCATCCAGTCCGTGGCCGGTGACGGCGACACGGCCGAGCGGATGCGTTCGCTCGCCTCCGTGCGCCGCGCTCGCGAACGCGAGAAGGAAAAGCGCAAGGGCGGTTCGACCGACGCGCCCAAGACCGCGCGTGAAGTCGTCATTCCCGACGTCATCACCGTACAGGAACTGTCCAACCGGATGGCCGTGCGCGGCGTCGACATCGTCAAGTTCCTGATGAAGCAGGGCCTCATGATGAAGATCAACGACGTCATCGACACCGATACCGCCGAGCTGGTGGCCGACGAGTTCGGCATGACCGTGCGTCGCGTCTCCGAATCCGACGTCGAGACCGGCTTCCTGTCCGACGACATCGACGACGAGGCGACCACGCCGCGTGCGCCGGTCGTGGCCATCATGGGCCACGTCGACCACGGCAAGACCTCCCTGCTCGACGCTCTGCGCACCACCGACGTGGCGGCGGGCGAGGCCGGCGGCATCACCCAGCACATCGGCGCCTATCAGGTGCGGACGCCGGGCGGTGAGACCGTCACCTTCCTCGACACCCCCGGCCACGCGGCCTTCAGCGCCATGCGGACGCGCGGCGCCAATGTCACCGACATCGTCATCCTGGTGGTGGCGGCCGACGACGGCGTGATGCCCCAGACGATCGAGAGCATCCAGCACGCCAAGGCCGCCGGTGCCCCGATCATCGTGGCCATCAACAAGGTCGACAAGCCGGACGCCGATCCACAGAAGGTCATCAACGAGCTTCTGCAATACGAAATCATCGGCGAGGCCCTGGGTGGCGACACCCAGATCGTCGAGGTCTCGGCCAAGGCCAAGATCAACCTGGACGGTCTGATCGAGGCCATCCTGCTGCAGGCCGAGGTCATGGACCTCAAGGCCGATCCGGAACGCTCGGCCGAAGGCGTGGTCATCGAGGCCAAGCTGGACAAGGGTCGCGGCCCCGTCGCCACCGTCCTGGTCAAGCGCGGCACGCTGAAGCGCGGCGACATCGTCGTGGCCGGCTCCGCCTGGGGCAAGGTTCGCGCCCTGCTCAACGAGCGCAACGAACAGCTCAAGGAAGCCGGGCCTTCGGTCCCGGTCGAGATCCTGGGTCTGGACGAGGCACCGTCGCCCGGCGAACCGCTGGCCGTCGTGGAATCCGAGGCCCGCGCACGCGAGCTGACCGAATACCGCGCCCGCACCAAGCGCGAGAAGGCCACCGGCGGCATCAACCAGGTCAGCCTGGTCGACATGATGGCCAAGCTGGGCTCCAAGAAGATCTCGGAACTGCCCGTCCTCATCAAGTCGGACGTCCAGGGCTCGGGCGAGGCCATTCAGGGCTCGCTGGAGAAGATGGGCAACGACGAGGTCCGCGCCCGCGTGGTCTATTCCGGCGCCGGCGGTATCACCGAGTCGGACGTCCAGCTGGCCAAGTCGGCCGGTGCCCCGATCCTGGGCTTCAACGTCCGTGCCTCGAAACAGGCGCGCGACATGGCCGAGCGTGAAGGCGTGGAGATCCGCTACTATTCGATCATCTACGACCTGCTCGACGACATGAAGGGCGTGCTTTCGGGCATGCTGGCCCCGCTGCAACGCGAAACCTTCCTCGGCAACGCGGCGGTTCTCCAGGTGTTCGACATCTCCAAGACCGGCAAGATCGCCGGTTGCCGGGTGTCGGAAGGCGTGGTCCGCAAGGGTGCCAAGGTCCGGATCATCCGCGACGACATCGTCGTGCTGGAACTGGGTACGCTGGCGACGCTCAAGCGCTTCAAGGACGAGGTCAACGAGGTGCCGTCGGGCCAGGAGTGCGGCATGCATTTCCAGGGCTTCCACGACATCAAGGTCGGCGACTACGTCGAGTGCTTCACCGTCGAAGAGATCCAGCGGACGCTGTAGTCTGGGGCGGCTTCGCCGCCGCGCTAACGCTCGGCTCGCGGAGCCTCGCTGCTTGAGCGCGAGACGTTGTTTCTCCTCCCCGTTCGCCGCTTGGCGAATGGGGAGGTGGCGCGGCCCGGCTTCGGGCCGTGACGGAGGGGGCGACTGGGTCTCGAAAGTGAGGGCGAGCGGTGCCTCACCGTCGATAGCGTGTCGCCCCCTCCGTCACGGCGCTGAAGAAGCGCCGCGCCACCTCCCCATCGCTGCGCGACGGGGAGGAGACCAATGCGCCACGCTTCCGCCGCACAGGTCGTCGATCAAACCGTCATGTTCCGCCGCCTGATCCCCGCCGTCCTCGCCGCCACCACGATCGCCACCCCGGCCTTCGCGGGGACCAGCTATCTCGCCTACAATCCGTCCGACCGGATCACGACGGCCCTGACGCGCGGCCTGACGCTCGAGGTCAACAAGGGGCTGTTCGGGGCGGTGTCGATCCGGCGGATCATCTCGACGTCCTCGCGCGGTTCGGCCGACATCCGGCGCGGCGGGCCCTATGAGGCGCGCGACGCCCTGCCCGAGGGTGCCGGCGAAAGCACCGTCTACACCATCCCCACCGAGGGTGACGGCCGCCCCCTCGCCCGCGCCCTGTGCCCCGGCGCCGACCAGACCTATCTGGTCGTAGGCCTGGTGCGCGCCGTGCGCCCCCTGACCATGCACGCGGTGGGCCGCTGGCCCGACGGGCGCTATCGCCACTGCGTCGAGCTCAACTACAGCTATCGCGGCGAATGGGCCCTTCCGCCGCGCGCCGCGCCGGGCGAGGGCGACGGCCTGCCCGCACGGCCCTGACGATCGTGTTGCGCGGCCTGATCCTTGCCGGCGTCCTCGGCAGCCTCGCCGCCCTGTGGACCTGGACCACCCCCGGCGATCCTGCGCTCTGGCCCGCAGACGAGACAGACAGGCAGGTGCCCGTCACCCTGCTCGACAACGGCTTCCACACCGACATGGTCGTACCGCGCGCGGCGCTGGCATCGCGGCCCGGCCCCCTGGCCGACGCCGTCGCCACCCTTGAACCCGGCGACTGGATCCTGATCGGCTGGGGCGATGCCAGATTCTACGTCGATCAGAGCCCGATCGCCGATCGCCTGCCCGACGGTGCCCGTGCCTTCTTCCGGCCCGGCAATCCCTCCGTCCTGATGCTGCGCCCCGAGACCATTGCCCCGGAACAGGCCTTCGTCGCCGAGGGCCGTCGCCGACTGGTGCTCTCCGACGCGGCCTTCGACGGCATGGCCCGACGCATCGAGGCCAGTCTCGACCTGTCGACCGGCACCCCGCGCGTGGCGGCGACCCGCCCCGGCGATCCCGTCCGCTTCTTCGCCAGCCGCGAGACCTTCTCGGTCCTGCACCTGTGCAATCACTGGGTCGGCGAGGTTCTGGACGCCGCCGGCCTGCCGATCCGGCCGGTCCAGACCATACTGTCGTCGGAGATCGGCCGCACCATCGACCGCGCGCAATTGGACAGGGCGGCCCCACAGGCCTAGACCGCCTCCCTTTTCCAGTTCAGCCCCCTCTATTTCAGCCCTGCGCCGGGTCCGATCCCCGGCAAGCGCCGGAGACCACCTCATGAGCAACCGCAAACCCAAGACGAAGGCCACCGCCGGCCTGGTCAGCCAGCGCCAGCTGCGCGCCTCCGAAATGATCCGCCACGCCCTGGTCGAGGTCATGCGCGAGAATGAGATCCGCGACCCGGCCCTGGTCGGGGTCTCGATCACGGTCAGCGAGGTGCGGCTGTCGCCCGACCTGAAACACGCGACCTGTTTCGTCGAGCCGCTTGGGGCCGGCGTCGAGACCTCGGACACCGCCGGCCATATCGACGAGATCATCAAGGCACTGAACGCCCACGCCAAATTCCTGCGCGGCGCCCTGGGCCGTCACATCGACATGCGCTTCACCCCCGACCTGCGCTTCCGCCACGACGAGAGCTTCGAGGCCGCCGAGCGGCTGAACCGTCTGCTGGACGATCCGCGCGTGCGCGCGGACGTGTTCGTGCCGCCGGTCGAGGATGAGGAATAGGCGTGCGTATCTCGCTTTCATGCCTCGCCTTAGCAGCCGTGATCCTTCTTACGGGCTGCACAATCAAACAGGACACGCAGCTGAACCTGACCCCGGTCAACGCCGAGCCTAGAAACGGCAACGAGGCTTATGGCGCGCTTTCCGTGAATGGCAGGCAAGCGGGTGAGGACGGAACGCTGACCGTAGACAATGGCGTCATGACTGCAGTGTTGCGCTGCTATCGAGTACGAGCGCCCGTAGTCCAACCCGAAGTCGTGAGTGTCGCAACGAGTCTCCGAACTGGCTTTCATAATCTGGTCTATCGGTTCCCAAGCGCACAGGTCACCGGCGTGCGAGCTGAAGGCTGCCCGGCTCCTCCTTCAGGTCGCATGGCGGTTGTTGCGAGCAGCATTGGCTATGACGACGGTAGAACGCGCATCGACTTTAGCGAGATGACGCCGGACGGTAGATTCCTCGGAACCTTGACCTTGGTGACACATGGGCCGTCGTAAGAAGGGAGATCCGGTCAACGGCTGGGTCTGTCTCGATAAGCCGTTCGAGCTGGGCTCGACCGACGCCGTGTCCAGGGTCCGCCGCCTGTTCAACGCCCAGAAGGCGGGACACGCGGGCACGCTCGACCCTCTGGCCAGCGGCATTCTGCCCATCGCCCTGGGCGAGGCGACCAAGACGGTGCCCTTCATGATGGAGGCGCAGAAGGTCTATCGCTTCACCATCCACTGGGGCATCTCGACCGCCAGTGTCGATCGCGAGGGCGAGATCATCGGCCGCTCCGACGTCCGGCCGAGCGTGGAGGCCGTGCGCGCCGCCCTGCCGTCCTTCGTCGGCGAGATCGACCAGACCCCGCCCCAGTTCAGCGCCATCAAGGTGGACGGCCAGCGTGCGTATGACCTGGCCCGCGACGGCGTGGAGTTCGAACTGGCCAGCCGCAAGGTGACGATCCACGAGGCCGAGGTCACCGATGCACCCGACCCGGATCACGTCGAGCTGACCATTCGCACCGGAAAGGGCGTCTATGTCCGGTCGCTGGCGCGCGATCTGGCGGTCATGCTGGGGGCCGAGGGGCATGTTTCGGCGTTGCGCCGCGAGCGGGTGGGTCCATTTTCCGTCGAGAACGCGGTCACTCTGGATTTCCTGACCGATCTGGTGCATAGGGACGCCGCCTTTGAAGGCCTGCTGCCCGTAGCGACCGCCCTGGACGACATCCCGGAGCTGGCCATTACGGACCAGGACGCCTTCTCGCTTCGTCAGGGACGACCGATCGTTCTGCTCCCCCGACAGGTCGAGACGCTAAAGAGCCTCCTCACGGATGGCTCTCGTACCGTTTCCGCCTTTCACGGACAGACCCTCGTCGCTCTCGGTCAGTTGCGGGCCGGCCGGCTAGAACCCGACCGCGTTTTCAATCTTTCCTGACCCCCCATCAAAAGGGGTTGGTCAGGGGACTCCAACTGGAGAATACCGATGTCGATTACTGCTGAACGCAAGAACGAAGTCATCGCCGAGAACGCCCGGTCCGCCGGCGACACCGGCTCGGCCGAGGTCCAGGTCGCGATCCTGTCGGAACGCATCGCCAACCTCACCGAACACTTCAAGACCCACAAGAAGGACAACCACTCGCGCCGCGGCCTGCTCAAGATGGTCTCGCAGCGTCGTCGTCTTCTGGATCACCTGACCAAGGTCGACAAGGAGCGTTACACCGCTCTGATCACCAAGCTGGGCCTGCGCCGCTAAGCGCATCCCACGACAACGGTTTCGAGGCGCGGGCCATGTCCGCGCCTCTTTCCGTACCTAGAGACCGGCGCGCCGCCGGACGAAACGGCGCAGGGATCCTGATCGGTCGAGGCTCTTCGCCGAGGCCGCGAGTCAGGTCCCAAAGAATGACGCGAGGGCTCGAGAACAGTCCTCTCCACTTCCGGATCGATCGCCATGGGGCGGCCGGTCCATTGGATCGAAGGACTGAACGCCCGACGCATCCGCACCCACTGATGGGACTCCGCCGGGAATACGCCCGCCGGAACACGAAAGACGAAACATGTTCGATATCAAACGCAAGACGATCGACTGGGCCGGCCGCCCGCTGACCCTGGAAACGGGCCGCATCGCCCGCCAGGCCGACGGCGCCGTTCTGGCCACCTACGGCGAGACCGTCGTCCTCGCCACCGTCGTCTACGGTCGCGCGCCCAAGCCGGGCCTGGATTTCTTCCCGCTGACCGTCAACTACCAGGAAAAGACCTTCGCCGCCGGCAAGATCCCGGGTGGCTATTTCAAGCGTGAAGGCCGTCCGACCGAGAAGGAAACCCTCGTCAGCCGCCTGATCGACCGTCCGATCCGCCCCCTGTTCGTCAAGGGCTTCAAGAACGAGACCCAGGTCGTCATCACCGTGCTGCAGCACGACCTGGAAAACGATCCCGACATCGTCGGCATGGTCGCCACCTCCGCCGCCCTAACCATCTCGGGCGTGCCGTTCCAGGGGCCGATCGGTGCCGCGCGCGTCGGCTATATCGACGGCGAGTTCGTGCTGAACCCGACGCTGGACCAACTGCCTGACAGCCAGCTCGATCTGGTCGTCGCCGGCACCCAGGACGCCCTGATGATGGTCGAATCCGAAGCCAAGGAGCTGTCGGAAGAGGTCATGCTGAACGCCCTGATGTTCGCACATCGCGGCATGCAGCCGGTGATCGACGCGATCATCGAACTGGCCGAACACGCTGCGAAAGAGCCCTTCGACTTCCAGGCCGAGGATCACTCCGACGTCGTCACCGCCATCCAGTCGCTGGTCGGCGAGGACATCAAGGCCGCCTATACCCACGTCGGCAAGCATGCTCGCCACGAAGCCGTCGGCGCCGCCAAGAAGAAGGCCTCGGCCGCCCTGGTGAAGACCGACGAAAATCCGGACGGCGTCGATTCCGCCAAGTTCGGCACGGCCTTCAAGGAATGCGAAGCCCACGTCCTGCGTCGCGACATCATCGACAACGGCCACCGCGTCGACGGCCGCGCTCTCGACAAGGTCCGCGACATCGTCTCGGAAGTCGGCGTCTTCCCGCGCACCCACGGTTCGGCCCTGTTCACCCGCGGTGAAACCCAGGCCATCGTCGTCGCCACCCTGGGCACCGGCGAAGACGAGCAATACGTCGACTCGCTGGCCGGGACCTACAAAGAGAAGTTCCTGCTGCACTACAACTTCCCTCCCTATTCGGTCGGTGAAACCGGCCGCATGGGCGGCGCGGGCCGTCGCGAAATCGGCCACGGCAAGCTGGCCTGGCGCGCGATCCGTCCGATGCTGCCCAAGGCGGAAGACTTCCCCTACACGATCCGCATCGTGTCGGAGATCACCGAGTCCAACGGCTCCTCCTCCATGGCCTCGGTCTGCGGTGCCTCGCTGGCGCTGATGGACGCGGGCGTGCCGCTGACCCGTCCGGTCTCGGGCATCGCCATGGGCCTGATTCTCGAGCCGTCCGGCGAGTTCGCCATCCTGTCCGACATCCTGGGTGACGAAGATCACCTGGGCGACATGGACTTCAAGGTGGCCGGCACGCGCGAGGGCATCACGTCCCTGCAGATGGACATCAAGGTCACGGGCATAACCGAAGAGATCATGCGCAAGGCGATCGCCCAGGCCTCGGCCGGCCGCCTGCACATCCTCGACGAGATGGACAAGGCCATCGACGGCGCCCGCACCGAGCTCGGTGAGTTCGCGCCCAAGATCGAATCCATCAAGGTCCCGGTCGACAAGATCCGCGACATCATCGGCACTGGCGGCAAGATCATCCGCGAGATCGTCGAAAAGACCGGCGCCAAGGTCAACATCGAGGACGACGGCACCGTCAAGATCGCCGCTTCGGACCAGGAAAAGATCGACGCCGCCAAGAACTGGATCTCGTCGATCGTGTCCGAGCCCGAGCCCGGCATGATCTACTCCGGCAAGGTCGTGAAGGTCGTGGACTTCGGCGCCTTCGTGAACTTCTTCGGTGCCAAGGACGGTCTGGTCCACGTGTCACAGATCGCCCTGGAACGCGTCGCCAACCCGGCCGACGTCCTGTCCGAGGGTCAAGAGGTCAAGGTCAAATTCCTGGGCTTCGACGATCGCGGCAAGACCAAGCTGTCGATGAAGGTCGTCGATCAGTCGACGGGTGAAGACCTGACCGACAAGATCAACGCGGAACGCGCCGAACGCGGTGAGGCCCCCCTGACCGAAGACACCGGCGGCGGCGGCAAGAAGCGTGAAGGCGGCGGCGGCGACCGTGGTCGTCGTCCCCGTCGCGACTAGGACTCGGCATCATCGCTGAAATGACGAAGGCCCCGCTGGAAACAGCGGGGCCTTTTTCATGCGCGGCCTTCCCGGCCACGAAAAAGGGCGGTGGCCGAAGCCACCGCCCTCCTGACGCTTCACAACGGTGAAGCGTGAGCTCAGACGAGTTCGTCCTCGTCGTCCTCGCACTCGTCGTCTTCCTCGTCCTCGTCGTCTTCTTCGTCGTCCTCTTCGTCTTCGTCGTCTTCTTCCTCGTCGTCTTCTTCGTCGTCTTCCTCGTCATCCTCTTCGTCGTCGCACTCGTCGTCGTCTTCAGCGTCCTGGAAGGCCGGAGCGGAGCCGTCGGCGATGTCAGCCATGCCGGCGACCCAGGCGGGTGCGTCGTCGTTGACGATGACCACGTCGGCGTCGGCCGCCGAGGTCCAGGCGCCCAGCAGCATCACGACTGCCAGGGCGGATGAGGTCTTCAAGAGCTTCATTAGGTAGTCCCCCATTCAAGGTTGCGAGAACGCAACTACGTCAGACTACTCAAGCTTCGCGGCATGTCACGAAATTTGTTTGCACTGTGGCGGGGCGAAATTCAGCGACCGTTCATCTTGCCGGTGTGTCGGATGGCGTACACTCCGCAGGGCGCGTCTCACCCGCTTCGTACATGGCGCAGGAGCGGTCGATCTCGTCCCGGATCAGTGCACAGGGGTTGGCGGCGTTGCACGGCGGCCGCGTCGCCGGGCTGACCGCGATGCAGCGCTCGACGAGGCGGGCGGCGGCATCCGCGCCGATCTCGGCCTCGCATTCCGCCTTCTCGCCCGAACCGATGGCGGAATCGGGCAGGGGCTCTTCCTGCGGCGGGGCGTCGAGCGGCATGAGGATGGGCGGCGCAGCGGACGGTTGCGAGTCCGCCGCTACGGCGACGAAGGGTCGGGCGGGCCGTCGCATGCCGTGAGCGTCAGGGCGGCCAGCAGCAAGGCAAGAGAGGTTGAGACGGCACGCATGGACATCTCCGATCCGGATCAGACCGTGACGATGCGCCGATCCGCAGCCTCGGGAAAGGGCCCACGGCGTCGAGGTCAGCCCTTCAGCGCGGCCTCCAGCGCCGCGCGTTGCAGCACGAACAGGTCGTCACAGCCGCCCTGGGCCAGTTCGAACAGCCGGTCGAATTCAGCACGAGAGAAGCCGCGCTTCTCGCCGGTCGCCTGGATCTCGACGATGGTGCCCGATCCGGTCAGGACAAAATTGCTGTCGGCCTCGGCATTCGAATCCTCTTCGTAGTCGAGGTCGAGCACCGGCTGGTCGCTGCATACGCC
Source organism: Brevundimonas sp. NIBR10 (assembly GCF_027912515.1). Taxonomy (NCBI): domain Bacteria; kingdom Pseudomonadati; phylum Pseudomonadota; class Alphaproteobacteria; order Caulobacterales; family Caulobacteraceae; genus Brevundimonas; species Brevundimonas sp. NIBR10. Next base: position 1,250,220 of record NZ_CP115464.1, on the reverse strand, counting down.
GCACGACACCGCCGCGACCTGGTCCAGGATCGGGTCCGCCTTCAGCACGCCCTCGGCCTTCAGATATCCCAGCGCCGCCGCCATCGCGACCCAGGCCCCGGTGATCGAGGCGGTGCGGGTGCCGCCGTCGGCCTGGATCACGTCGCAGTCGATCAGGACCTGCCGCTCGCCCAGGGCCTTCAGATCGACCACGGCCCGCAGGGACCGCCCGATCAGCCGCTGGATCTCCTGGGTCCGCCCCGACTGTTTGCCCGCCGCAGCCTCGCGACGGCCGCGCGTATGGGTGGCGCGAGGCAGCATCCCGTATTCGGCGGTGACCCAGCCCTGACCCGAGTTGCGCATCCAGCCGGGCACCTTGTCCTCGATCGAGGCGGTGCAGAGGACCTTGGTATGGCCGAACGAGACCAGGCACGACCCCTCGGCATAGCGGTTCACCCCGGTCTCCAGCGTCACGGTACGGAGCTGTTCGGGGGTGCGGCCGGAGTGGCGGGGGGTGGCGGTCATGTCGGTGGCCTTCAAGGAACGGCTTGGAGAGTGGGGCCGCGCTGCTTATCGTGAAACCGTGAGCCTGTATGCCCCCAACCCGCTTCCGTTCGGAACAGGAACCGCCTCGTCCGGCGGAGGCCTGACTGCGCTGGACGCCCGGGCGCGCGACATCTTCCGCCGCATCGTCGAGACCTATCTGGAAACCGGAGAGCCCGTCGGGTCGCGGACCATCTCGCGCGGCGGGGTCCAGCTGTCGCCCGCCTCGATCCGCAACACCATGCAGGACCTGACCCTGGCCGGCCTGCTGGCCGCGCCCCACACCTCGGCCGGGCGGATCCCGACCCATGCGGGCCTGCGCCTGTTCGTCGACGGCTTCCTCGAGATCGGCGACATCGGGGCCGACGAACGCCGCGAGATCGACGCGCGGCTGGCAGGCAAGGGTCGCGGCTTCGACGAGGCGCTGGATGCGGCATCGTCCCTGCTGTCCGGCCTGGCAGGCGGTGCCGGCATCGTGGCCAGCCCGGTGCGCGACGCCGGGGTCAAACACGTCGAGTTCGTCGCCCTGGGCCACGATCAGGCCCTGGCGGTGCTGGTCGGGGACGACGGCACGGTCGAGAACCGGCTGATGCCCCTGTCGGCGGGGGTCACCCCCTCCACGCTTCAGGAGGCGTCGAACTTCCTCAACGCCCGGCTCAAGGGCCGTCCCCTGGCCGAGGCGCGCACCGAGATGCGGGCTGAGCTCGATGCCGCCCGGCAACAGCTCGACGCAGCCGCCGCCCGTCTGGTCGAGGACGGTCTGGCCGCCTGGTCCGGCGGCCCGGACCGCGAGCGCAGCCTGATCGTCCGCGGCCGCGCCAACCTGTTGCAGAACAATGAGACCGCCGCTGATCTGGAGATGGTGCGCGTCCTGTTCGACGACCTGGAGCAGAAGGAACAGCTGATCGGCTTGCTCGACGGGGTCAATGCGGCGCAAGGGGTGCGCATCTTTATCGGGGCGGAAACGCGGTTGTTTTCGCTTTCGGGTTCCGCTGTCATCGCGGCGCCCTATATGAACGGCCGACAGCGGGTCCTGGGCGCCATCGGCGTGATCGGACCCGCGCGGTTGAACTACGCCCGCATCATTCCGTTGGTGGATTACACCGCCCGGGTGCTGGGGCGAATGCTGGACGGACAGGACACTTGAGCGACAATCATCCCACACAGGCCGAACTCGACGCGATCGAGGCCGAAGCCGACGCCATCCTCGACGCTGACGCAGCCAATGCCGAAAGCCTCGCGCCGCTCGATCAGGTCATCGCCGAGCGCGACGAATGGAAGGACCGCGCCCTGCGCGTGGCCGCCGAGATGGAAAACCTCAAGCGCCGTTCGGAGACGCAACAGAACGACGCCCGCGCCTTTGCGATCCAGCGCTTCGCCAAGGACCTGCTGCCCGTCGCCGACAGCCTGCAACGCGCGCTGCAGGCTGCGCCCAAGGATTCCGAAGGCCCCGCCGCCGCCCTGGTGACCGGGCTGGAACTGGTCGAGAAGGCGCTTCAAGGCGCGTTCGCCACCAACAACTTGAAACAGGTCGCGCCGGGCCCCGGCGATGTCTTCGATCCCCACCTGCACCAGGCCATGATGGAACAGCCGTCCGAGACGGTCGCCGGCGGTGCCGTGCTCCAGACCATGCAGGCCGGCTACGAACTGTTCGGCCGCACCATCCGCCCGGCCATGGTCGTCGTCGCCGCCAAGGGCTCGGGTGCCAAGGCTGCGGCCTCCACCGCCTACGCCCCCGCCGATGCGGCCAACGGCGGGTCGTACGACTCGAAGGCGTAAGGGCCGACGCGGCCTCTCGTCGATCTGGCTGAGCCGTGTATTTGGCGAGGGACAGGTTCGTCACAACGAACACAACGAAGACACAAGGGACACGACGAGACCGATGGGACTTCACGAGGCCCACCGGAAATCCGCCATTCCACTAAAGACGGCGGCTTCGCCGCGAAGCGGCCTTTTCTGCCTCCGCCTCTGACGAAATGACCGGCAGCCCCCGCGAACTCGGTCCCGTCGTGTCCTTTGTGACCTCGTTGTGCTCGTTGTGATGAACCTCCATCACCTAAGGGGGCCTCACAGCGAGCGACGCGCTTCAGGCGTCCTCGACCAACGCCCCGCCCTCGACCCGCACGAACCGCGCCCGACCCTTCAGCTCCTCGAACAGCACCGCCTCCGTGCCCGTCATGAAGGCCTGCAACCCCAGGGCCTCGATCTCGTCGAACAGGGCGGCTCTACGGCGCGTATCGAGGTGGGCGGGTGCCTCATCCAATAACAATACCGGCGGGGCACCCCCGGCTGCCTTGAGCCGCGTCACCTGGGCCAGGATCAGGTTCAGCACCAGGGCCTTCTGTTCGCCCGACGACCCCTCGGCGGCCGGGCGGCGTTTCTCGCGGTGCAGGGCGGTCAGGTCCGAGCGGTGCGGCCCGAACAGGGACCGGCCGGACGCCGCGTCCCGGCCCCGCGACCGCGCCATGCCGTCCCGGATGGCGGCGGCGATCGCGTCCTCGCCCACCCCGTCCAGCGCCGCCTGTTCGGCCTCGCCGGCCAGGCCCAGATCGGCCTGAGGAAACGGCCGGTCGCCCCGGTCGTTGATCCCGGCCTGAAGCGCGCCCAGCGCCCCGGCCCGCGCCACGACCGCCCGCGCGCCTGTCTCGCCCAGTCGCGCCTCCAGCGCATCCAGCCACAACGGGTCCGCCGCGCGCCCGTGCTCGACCCCGTCGGTCAGCAGCCGCAACCGCTCGCGCAGCGCCTTCTCGTATCCCGACACCACCCCGGCATGATCGGGGTCGGCGGCGAACACCAGCCGGTCGAAGAATTTCAGCCGATCCGCCCGCGCGTCCGAGAACAGCCGGTCCTGCTCCGGCGTCGCCCACACCGGCCGCAGATAATCCAGGAACCGCCCCGGCTGGGCCGTCTCCCCGTCGATCCGCACGATCCGCCGGGATGCCCCCGCCGCCTGGGTTCCCGTGCCGAGCCTGATCTCCTCGCCGTCTCCGCCATCCAGCGTCAGCGCCACCGCCCAGGCCCGCCCGACCGCTTCACCGGGCTCTCTGCGCCCCATCTCCTGCGCCGTCGCCGACCGCAGTCCCCGACCCGGCGTGAACAGGCTCATTGCCTCCAGCAGATTGGTCTTCCCCGCCCCGTTCGGCCCATGCAGCACCACAGGCCCGCTGCCGACGGGCAGGGTCGCGGAGGCATAGGACCGGAAGTCGGTGAGGGCGAGGGTAGTGATCAAGGCATCGACATAGCCCAGTTTCCCGTGCCGATCCCAGACCCCAAGCCCCTTCGGCAGCTTACTGGCGAGTTGGTCGTCTTCATCAGGATATGGTTGTGGACCCTCAGCCCATCTCGCGGCAGAAAAGCTTCCATTTATTTGGACGGGTGGGTCATGAAAAAGTTCGCGGCTGTGATTTTGGGCTGCATGATGACGGCGGGCTGTGTGACCGTCGTCGATCCTGTGACGCGCAATCTGCCCCTCAAAATGGCTATGACCGAGCCTGTCGATGCGCTGGAGACGCGGGCCGCCACGGGCGATCGCCAGGCACAGTACGCCGTGTCGTTTCTCGCCGCACACGGCTTGCGCGGTGTCACCCGCGACCCGATCCGCGCCGAAGGCTTGAGGGCTCAGGCCGGGCAAATGAAGACCACGACCCAGCCCATCTATGTGCCGGGGGTCAATGGCGGGCCCGGGTCGTTGATCTACGCCCAGCACGCCGATCCCGGCGTCAGCGATACCGAGGCCCGTCGACTGGATCTGTGCGCCTTCACCGTGATCCTCGGCCAGCCCGCGATGGGTGGCCAGGTCTGCGGGTCGCCGGCCGCCTATATCGACCTGCTGCCCAGCGCCGTCGCGTTGAGGGCGCAGATGGCGGAATCCGCTCAGGCCGGCCCGCCTCCAGTCGATCCCCAGTCGATCAGCGAATGTGCGGCGGTCGAGTCCCTCTGGTCCGACGCGGCTCGCCGCATGGGCCGGAACGACAGGGTGGGTGCGGCCCTGGCGGCCGATCGCATTATCGCCCTGTGTGGACAGGACGAACGCGCATGGCACGCCCGTGTGATGCGCGCGACCCTGGCACTCGCAGACGGTGACGGTGGCCTGGCCCTGGCCCTGATGGAACCGGTGCCAAGCCCTCCGCCCTATCCAATCGGTGCCTACGGCGAACTGGTGCGGATCGCCGCTCTGAACGCTTTGAGCCGTCCCGATGAAGCTGCTATGGCGCGCACCGCCCTAGCGGCGGCGTCACTGGCCGCGCTGAAGACCAAGGCAAACTTTGAAACGCGAAATATCGAGACCCGCCCTTTGGACACTGCGACCTTGGTGATTATTGATCGACCAAGACAGAGTTTTCCGAACATCTATAGCTTGAAGACGTTGGTGATCGACGGCGAGCCGGCACGACTTGAAGCTTATCAACTGACCCGGCACGGCACGGCTGGCAGCTTGGAAGGAAGTTGGTTTCTCGACGCGTTCAACTGCGCAGAGCGAGCAACGATTGAGATATTCGAGCACGAACCGACAAACGACCAGATAACCGCCCGTCTAAAGGTCTACCGGGCCAACCGGGCGAACGCGATTTCCCGCACGGTCATAAATGGGGCGACCGCCTCCGCAGTTTGCCAATGGCCTGCCCAGGTAGCGCCCGGGCTCGGGGACGATGGCGAAATCCGACTTGAGTACCGCCCGGTGCTCTAAACCCGCAACGGCATCAGCACGTACTGCACCCCCGGATCCCCCGGATCCAGCACCAGCGTCGGCGAAGCCGGGTCGGCGAACATGAAGGTGGCGTTGTCGCCGGTGATCTGGCCGGCGACATCCAGCAGATACCGCGCGTTGAAGCCGATCTCGAAGGGGTCGTCGGAATAGCCGATCTCGACCTCCTCCACACCCTGGCCGGCCTCCATGTTGCGCACCGTCAGGGTGACGCGGTCCAGCTCGAAGGCCAGCTTCACCGACCGGCTCTTCTCGGCCGAGATGGTGGCGACGCGGTCGACGGCGGAGGCGAAGATGGCCTTGTCGATGTCGGCCTGTTTGTCGTTCCCCTTGGGTATCACCCGCATATAGTCGGGGAAGGCGCCGTCGATCACCTTGGAGGTCAGGGACGCGGCCCCGAACTGGAAGCGGATCTTCTGGGGGCTGACCTGGACCTCGACGGGGCCGGCACCGTCATCCAGCAGGCGGCGGACCTGGTCGATGGTCTTGCGCGGCACGATCACGCCCGGACCGCCCGCCGCCCCTTCCGGAGCCGGCGTCTCGGCCAGGGCCAGGCGGTGACCGTCGGTGGCCACGGCGCGCAGCAGGGGGATGCCCTGTTCGGCCACCGTGTGCAGATACAGGCCGTTCAGATAGTACCGCGTCTCCTCGGTCGAGACCGCGAACCGGGTCTTGTCGATCAGCCGCGCCAGATCATCCTTCATCAGGGTGAAACGCACGCCCGACGTATCCGTCGACATGACCGGGAAATCCCCGGCCGGCAGGACCGGCAGGTTGAACCGCGACCGCCCCGCCGCCACCGTCAGGCGCGGATCGTCGCCGTTGTAGGTCAGCGACACCTCGGCCCCGTCCGGCAGTTTGCGCACGATCTCGTACAGGGTGTGGGCCGGTGCCGTGATCGATCCCTCGACCTGGACCGTCGCATCGGCCTGATCGACGATCTCCATGTCCAGGTCAGTCGCGGCGAACGACAGGCTGTCGCGCCCGGCGCTCAGCAGGACGTTGGACAGGATCGGAATGGTGTTCCTGCGCTCGACCACGCTCTGGACGTGCCCGAGGGCCTTCAGAAGCGCGGAACGTTCGATGGTCAGCTGCATGGTGTCTCAAGGCCCAGCGCGGAATCGAAGCCGCGCGATACAATGGCTGTGGACACTAGCGTATTGGCGCGAGGGGGCAACCGGCGAGGGCGTGATGCTCCACAACTGCCGCAGCGGTCACTCCTCCTCGGCCCAGGCCTTGAGCAGGGTGTGGGCGATGGCGAAGGGCGGCGGGGCCTTGATGGGGTGTTCGCCCGCCAGAACCGCCCGCGCCTCGCCCCGCGTCAGCCAGGCGACGGCTTCCAGCTCGGTCTGGTCCGGCGTGGCCTGATCGTCGGTCACCTCGGCGAACAGACCGATCATCAGCTGCGACGGAAACGGCCAGGGCTGGCTGGAGTGATAGCGGACGCTGGTCACGGTCAGGCCGCTCTCCTCCTTGATCTCGCGGGCGCAGGCCTCCTCGATCGTCTCGCCGGGCTCCAGGAACCCGGCCAGGGCCGACATCCGCCCCGCTGGCCAGGCCGCCTGACGCCCCAGCAGGCAGATGGGCTCAGGCCCGCCCGAATAGATCGGCAGCATGATCGTCACCGGATCGACGCGCGGGAAATGCTCGGTGCCACAGGCCGGGCAGATCCGCTTCCAGCCTCCGTTGGCGTTCTCGCTCTGCTGACCGCAGGCGGCGCAGAACCCGTGCCGCCTGCGCCAGTCGAACAGGGACTTGGCGGTCCCCGCCATCGCCGCCTCGACCCCGGACAGCACCGCCGCCGCCTCGCGCATCCCGGAGAATGCCCCAAGCCCCCGCACGGGCCCGTCGGCGGGGTCATTGGGCCCCTGGATCTCGACCGCAAAAACCGGCGCATCCTTCCACAGACCCAGGAACAGCTCGTGCGTCGGCGCGACATCGCGCGCCTGTTCCATGCCCAGCCAGACCAGACGCGGCCCCTCGGCATGATCCTCCAGCAGGGGCTGGCCCTCCCACAGCACCAGAGCCAGCGCATCCGCGCTCGCCGCCTGTTCCTCCAACCACGTCGGATCGGCGCGCAGGTCCCCACCCCGGTCGAGCGGGTTGCCGGCGAAGGTGTTGAGCGGGGCGAGGGTCATGAGCCGTTCTTAGCGGGTGCGGCGCACAACGGGGAGAGGCCTTGATCTCGCCGCCGGGATTCGCGATATGGACCTCGGAGATCGCGGGCGAAGGCTTCGCCAACCTGGTCAGGGCCGGAAGGCAGCAGCCACAACGAATTCCCCTTCGGGTCGCGGTCTCTACTTTTCCTTCCTTGTTGCGCTATCGCTCGCCGCGCGGCGGCTTGCTGCTTGAGCGCGGGCTTGGTGCGCTAACGCTTGCGACGCGGTCGCTCGCTGCTTGAGCGCGTCCAACGTCGCGTCACCAAGAAATCAGCCCCGCCGCTGGTTAGCGACGGGGCCGAGACTTTTACATCGGGCGGGTGACGCGGCCGCCGAGGTTGTCGATCACTTCGCGGGCGTCGAAAGCGTTGGGGTCGTTGGCGGGCTTGGGGCCCTTGCCCATGACGATCTCGGACGTGGCTTCGTAACGGTCGATCTGGCGGACGTCGAAGTCGTCGCGACCCCAGAACGGGTCGTTCCACGAACTCCAAGACCCGCGACCGTACCAGCGCCACGACGGGCCCCAGAACGGGCTGTAGCGGCCGTAATAGGGGCTGTAGCCGAACCCGGGTCGGGGCGATCCGAAACTGGAATAACGGGTGTCGCGATCGGTGGCGCGGTTGACGGTGGCGAACCAGTCGAAGCCGTTCTGGGTCGTCAGTTCGGCCGAGCGCAGCAGCAGCCCCATCTCGACGTCCTCGCGCGAGGTCACGGAGTTGCCGGCGAAGGTGACGCGGAAACGGTCGCTCTCCAGCCGCTGCTCGGCATAGCCGCCGCGCACGCCGCCGGTGCCGGCCGGCTGATACGGGGTCGCCGTGGCGCAGGCCGACAGGGCCAGGGCCGCTGTGGCCGCCAGCAATATGGGTCTAAGGGACAGGGTTCTCACGGGAAAATCTCCTTTGGCCCGGTCACGGGCCTTTTCGTCGTAACGGGCCGTGCGTACGGTCGTTCCGTATGGCCAAGAACGCCTATAATCGCGACACAATCAAGACCGAGGCCGCAAGCAGCAGCAGTCCGACGAAGACGCCGAACCCGCGCCGGAACCGGGGCTCGCTCATCCGCCGCGCCAAGGCCGCGCCACCGAGGCCATAGGCGCTCATCGCCAGCACATCCATGCCGATGGTGGCGGCCGCGAACAGGGCCAGTTGCGGGGCCACCGGTCGCTGAACGTCCAGGAAGGGCGGCAGGACGGCGGTGAAGAACAATATGGCCTTGGGGTTGGCGATCTGGACCATGAAGCCGTTCACGAAGGCCCCGCGATCGCGACGCACGGCGACGGCGTGGGCCGCATGAGCGGGCTTCAGCGCCGCGCGGATCGCCTGCACGCCCAGCCAGGCGACATAGAGGGCCCCGCCGACCGCGACGGCCTTGAACGCCAGCGGAAAGGCCGCGACCAGAACCCCCAGCCCCAGGGCCGCCGCCCCGAACCAGACCAGGGTCGCCGCATTCATCCCCAGCACCCCGACCAGGGCCGCCCGACGGCCGCGCTCGGCCCCGGTGGCGACCGCGAACAGATTCGCCGGTCCCGGCGTCACGGCCATGACGGCCATCACGCCCAGGAAGGCGACATAGAGGTGGGGATCGACCGGTAGCATGGAAGCCGCTTTCGACGGCGGCCGAGGTCAGGTCAAGCTTGAAGGGCCAAGGACGTCTCCCTCCCCCGCGGGGGAGGGCAGATCGCGAAGCGATCGGATGGGGGCGTTAGGCAAAACAGCATTGCATCGCCTTTCCCGCCCCACCCGGTCTCCGCTGCGCTACGACCACCCTCCCCCGAGAGGGAGGGAGAGGGTCAGCGGGTCTCTGGCGCTTCAGCTTCAGCTTCAGCCTCAGCCGCCGCCGCATCCGCGTCCTCAACGGCGTCGGCGGCCTGATCGAGCGCATACTGGGCGATCAGCCCATAGGTGCGGATCTGTTCGGGGTCGGGGTTGGTCCAGGCGCTGTTGCGGGCGATGCCCATGCCGCCGGCGATGCCGGACTGGACCGCCGCCTGGACTTCCGGGTCGCTGAGCGCGTCCTGGACCAGGGCGTCGACGTCGATGTCGGCCAGCGCCGCCTGGGCGATGGCGCCGGCGTGCTGGCTGACCGTGGCGGTAAAGGCGGCGATCTCGGGCTGGTATTCGGACCACAGGGCCGCGATACGCGCCTCGCGCTGGCCCTCGGTCAGGCTTTCATCCTCGGCGATGACCTCGGCACGGTCGCCGAAGGTCTCCATCCGCGCCTCGAAGGCCTCGGCCGCCGCCTCGATGGCGGCTTCGGCGGGGCTGTCGGCCTGAACGTACGGACCTTCCGCGGCGAGGGCGGCCGACAGCGGCAGGACGGCGAGGGCGGCGGCGAGGCTGAGGATGCGGATCATGGCGCGGCTCCTGGGGGGGATCTGATGCCCCCAAGGTCTGCCGAACGCCGCTCGACCTCAAGTTACTTCGCGTTAAGGCGAGCGGCGCGGCCTATGTAGATCAGAACTGACGCTCGACCGCGGGCACGGGGTTCGACGGCGCACCGGGGAAGGGCCGGACGCCTGGACCGCGAAGAGCGGCCAGACGCTCGCGGTCGACCTGACGGCGGATGTCGTCGGGGAATTCGCGCACCTTACCGGCATCGCGATAGCGGCCGCCGACATCGCCCTCGGCGGCCAGACGGGCGTCGATCAGATTGGCCAGGGCGTCGGCCTCGGGCTGGTATTTGGCGGCGATGGCGCGGGTTTCGTTGACGCTGCGGGCATGGCTCATTTCCAGACCCATACGCGCCATCTCGCGCTCGAACCGGGACGTGGCGTCGCGGAAGGTCAGCACTGCGGGCTGAACCCGACTTGCGCCCGGCTGTGAGGGCGCGGCGTGTACGGACAGGGCCGGGGCGGCGAGCGCCAGGGCAAGGGTGGCGGCGATGAGCAGGCGCATACGATCCTCCGGGTTGAACTACCGCAGGATGCGCCGCGAACAGCGGTTCGCCAAGAGAGGTTGTCTCACGTGCGCGTGAAGCTGAGCAGCGGCCGGAAGCGCACGAAACGCTCCCGGCACAGGCTCGGACCCTAGTTGGCGGGGGCCGGGGTCGCGGCGGCCGGGGCGGACATCACGCCCTGACGGACCTTGTTCGGCGTGTCGCGAATGGTGGCCAGCCCAGCGTCGATCTGGGCCTGGGCTTCGGGCGGCAGCGGTTGGGTCGCCATGAAGGCCGAAATGAGGGTCGCGAAGGCGTCGGCCTTGGGCTGGTATTTGGCGACGATGGCGTCTGCGTCGGCGTTCGCCTTGGCCGTATCGGCCCCGGCGGCGGTCTTTGCGGCCGTCAGTTCCGAGCTCATGGCCTGCATGTCCGTGCCGAAGGCCTCGCCCGCCGCTTCGAGATCGGCTTCGGTCGGGGCGGCGGCAGGAGCGGCGGGGGCGGTCGGGGCGGGAGCGGTCTGGGCAAAGGCGGGAGCAGCCACGGCCAGGACGGCGACGGCTGCGAGAATACGGGCGGACATGGACGAACTCCGGAGGGACAGACTGAAGAGGGAAGCCCGGCTCCCCACGGAGACAAGGTGGCGGATAATTCCAGCCGCGGCGAGACCCTTTCCGGCGAACCGGCGTCTGATAGGGTCGCGGCATGATCCGGTCGCTCGTCTCCGTCGCCGCGCTCGCCCTGGCCTGTTGCCCGGCGGCGACCACCCAGGCCCAGGCCCCGGGCCGGCCCTATGCGGTTCAGGGCGTGTGCGGCGGCTTACCCGCCACCACCGTGCGGATGGCCGAGAGCTATTGCCTGGGCCGGGTCTGGCAAAGGACGGGCGGGGACGGGCCCCGGATGCCGCGCGGCCTGTTGCAGCTGTCGGAGACCGATTGGCTGGTCACCGACCTGGGCACCTGGGACGCCGGGCGAGGCGCGCTATGGCGGATGCGGGTTCAGGGCGAAACGGTCGTCTGGACCCGGCTGATGCGCGGCCTGTCGATGCCGCATACGATCGCGCGCGGTCCCGACGGCCGGGTCTATCTGGCCGAGATGAGCCGGATTATCGCCTTCGATCCGGCCCGGCCCGAGGCGGCGGTCGCGGTGGTCGAGGGCCTGCCCGACAACCGGCTGCACGAGAACCGCCATCCGCTGTCCAGCTTCATCTTCGACGGAGACGGGGCCCTGCTGGTCAATGTCGGGGCACCCTCCGACCGCTGCCTGACCCCGGCCGGACGGCCCATCGCCGATGCGTCGGGCCAGTGCGCGCAAGGCGCGGAACAGGCCATGGTGCGGCGCTATGCCATGACCGGGCCCGGCCGATGGAGCCCGACCTGGACCGCCTATGCGACGGGGCTGCGCAACTCCGTGGCCATGGTCCGGCATCCGTCGGGTGCCGTCTATCAGGGCGAGAATTCGGTCGATCTGACCACCGCCAACCGGCCGTTCGACGAGATCAACCGGCTGACGGCGGGGGCCCATTACGGCTGGCCCTACTGCACCGACATGGCCACCGCCCTGCCTGGCTGGAGCGCGCGACAGGCCCGGTGCGGCCAGAGGACGCCGCCCGTCTCGCTTCTGCCGCCCCATGCCGCGCCTTTGGCCATGCTGTACTACGACGGGGCGATGTTCCCCGAACTGCGCGGGCGGATGCTGATGAGCTGGCACGGCCATCGCCAGGCGGCGGGCCGGGTCGTGGCCATCGAGACCGATGCGAACGGCGCGCCCCTGACCGACACCCGCGCCCTCTACGCCGTCTATCCGCGCGGTGCCCTGCCCTATCCTTCCAGCGCGCCTGCGCCCCGGGCCAGGGTTCTGACGCCGGGCTGGAATGCGGTGGCGGGGTCACATCCGATGGGCGCGCCAGTCGGAATGGCGGTGGCCCGAGACGGCTCGATCTGGATCGCCGACGACCGCAACGCCGCGATCCTGCGGATCGCCCGGCCCTGAAGTTCGTCAGGCGGGCCGGCCACCTCGTCCTTTGAGGATCAGCGGTGCAGTGGAAAGTTTCATCACCAAGGGCACCAAGAATCCACAAAGGACGCGAAGGGATAGCGCTGGATTCAATATCGCTGCGCCAGAAAACAGGGCGCGGAGAACGACGGCAGCTGCGCCGCAGGCTGGCCTTCCGCTGAAACCCATTCATGGAACCGTTTGCCGACCGCACCGCCCGCTCGGTCCCTTCGTGGCCTTTGTGGATTCTTGGTGCTCTTGGTGATGAACCCTCTGCCCCTCACCGGTCGGCTCGGGGCACCGCCCAAACGAAAAGAGCGGCCCGCCTTTCGACGGACCGCCCCAGTTCGGTAACCTTGGAGGCCCCGCAAGGCCCCCTCGGTATTCTTTAGCCGCGTTCGCCGGGCTCTTGGGCGTAGCCCGAGCTCGAACCGGTCGCCGCAGGAGCGGAGTAGGTCGGAGCGGCGGGGTAGCTGGCCGGAGCCGAGTAGCCGTTGTCGGCGGGAACGGCCGGAGCCGCGTAGCCGGTGTCGGCCGGAGGAGCCATGTCGCCCGAGTAGGCGGGCGGCGAGGCCACGTCGCAGCAGTGCTCGTCCGGATGATCGGGACCGGCGGGCGTGAAGTGGATTTCCGGCGGGGCCACGGACACTTCCGACGGGCGGACGTGGACGTCGGGCGCTTCCAGATAGACCTGGGCGGGCGCGACCTGAACCGGCGGGGCGTCGACGTAGATCGGCGGGCCCTGGATGTAGATGGCGGGCGACGGCGCGAACACCGGAGCCGAAGAGATGCGCAGGCCGGGGGCGCGGACCCGGATCGGCGGTGCGGGCGGACGGACCGTGTAGAACGGAACGTTGATCACCGGCACGTTGCATTCGCAGTTGCGGTCATAGATGGTCGCGCCACCGCCGCCCCAGCGTTCGCCCTCGACGAAGGAAACCTGCGTCGGGGTGGCAACCGCGGAAGAGCCCGTGGCCGCTTCGTCTGCAGCGAAGGCCGAGCCGGCCGCCGTTGCCATGGTGGCGCCCAGCGCCATGATCAGAACTGATTTCACTTTGATGTCTCCCCAGTCACCTGTTCCTTACTGAAGCATGAACGACAACGGTTTGGCTTGCACCCAACGAGACGCAAACCAACGATTTATTTCGCGTTGCAGGAGAGTGACACCCGCGCCCGGGAGAATTCCTTGAGTTTGTTCCCCTGGGAGACCATCTGACGCCTCCCGCGTTCACCAAGACTCGTCACGAAGCAGGCCCTGCAATGACCTTCGCCGACCCGAAATCGACTTCCACAGGCTCCGATCACGAGGACGTGATCATGGAGGGATCGGACGCCGGCTTCATGAAAGACGTCATCGCGGCCTCGAAAACCGTCCCGGTCATCGTCGATTTCTGGGCGACATGGTGCGGTCCGTGTCGCCAGCTGACCCCGGCACTGGAAAAGGCCGTGCGCGCGGCGGGCGGCAAGGTCCGGCTGGTCAAGATCGACGTCGACAAGAACCCGGCCTATGCGGGACAGCTGCGAGTCCAGTCGATCCCGACCGTCTATGCCTTCGTCAACGGCCAGCCGATCGACGGCTTCCAGGGCGCGGTGCCCGAGAGCCAGATCAAGGCCTTCATCGACAAGCTGACCGGCGGGACCGGCGAGAACGCCGATGTCGAGCAACTGCTGTCGCTGGGCGAGGAATCCCTGGGTCTCGAAGACTTCGGCGGTGCGGCCCAGGCCTTCGCCCATGTGCTGACCCTCGACCCCGAGAACCTCAAGGCCATCGCCGGCATGGCCCGGGTCTATCTGGCGTCGGGCGACCCCGAACAGGCGGTCCAGACCATCGCCATGGCACCCGAGGGCTCGTCCGATCCGGCGGTCCAGAGCGTCCGCGCCCAGCTGGCCCTGATGTCGGCCGCTCCCAGCGGCGAGGCCGACGCCCTGAAGGCCCGGGTCGCCGCCGATCCGACCGATCACCAGGCCCGCTACGACCTGTCGATCGCACAGGCCGCCGAGGGTGACCTCAAGGGCGCCGTCGACAGCCTGCTGGCCATCGTCCAGGCGGACCGCGAGTGGAACGACCAGCAGGCCAGGAAGCAGTTGCTGGTGGTATTCGAGGCCGCCGGCCTGGCCAGCGACGTCTCGAAGGACGGCCGCCGACGCCTGTCCTCCATCCTGTTCGCATGAGGAAGCCGACGATGGCCCAGGGCTATGTGAGGGCGGCGGACCTCCCGCAGGTCATTCCGGTCTTTCCCCTGCCGGGAGCGATCCTGCTGCCGCGCGGCCAGCTTCCGCTCAACATCTTCGAGCCGCGCTATCTGAACATGATCGACGATGCCATGGCCGGGGACCGGATGATCGGCCTGATCCAGCCGGCGGGCGGGCCGGCGAGCCTGCCCAGCCTGACGGCCGTCGGCTGCGCCGGCCGGATCACCAGCTTCGCCGAGACCTCGGATGGTCGATACCTCGTGACCCTGACCGGCATCTGCCGCTTCCGCGTGGCCGTCGAACTGCCCAGCCAGACGCCGTACCGCCAGGTCCGCGCCGCCTTCGCCCCCTTCGAGGCCGACCTGGCCTCGCCGTCCGGCGACGACTTCGACCGCGACGCCTTCCTGTCGGCGCTTCGCGCCTATCTGGAACGCCGCCAGCTCGAGATCGACTGGGAGACTGCGGGTGGCGCGCCGCAGGAGGCCCTGATCAACAGCCTGTCCATGGCCCTGCCGTTCGAGCCGGCCGAAAAGCAGGCCCTGCTGGAATCCCAGACCCTGGAGGACCGCTGTCAGACCCTGACCGCCCTCCTCCAGATCGACGCCGCCGAAAGCGGTGACGGCGATTCCCCGACGGCGATGCAGTAGGTAGGGGGCGCTACCGCTCGGCTCGCGGAGCCTCGCTGCTTGAGCGCGTAGACCCCACGCGCGAAGCGATGATGTGGGCTCAAGTAGCGCAACGCGCGATAGCCCACTAGAAGCAAAGAATGTCAGACGCCTTCCACACCCCCTCGACCGTCGATCCGCGCCTGCTGGAGGTGCTGGTCTGTCCCGTGACGCGCGGGCCGCTGTCCTATGACCGCGAGGCGGGCGAACTGGTGTCGAAGGGCGCGAAGCTGGCCTTCCCGATCCGCGAAGGCGTGCCGATCATGCTGGCCGAGGAAGCCCGTCCGATCGAGGGTTAGGCCCGGTCAGCGGCCCCAAGGCAAAGCTTCCGGGTTCGGCATCCGAAATTTAACCTTCTCGTGCGACGGTAGTCTCAAGAACTGCGGTCGAGGGGGCCGAATGCACGGTCGCTGGCGACTATTCAGGCATGATGCGGGACAGGCTTCGGGCCCGCATGCGCTGATCTACGTCGCCCTCTTCGTACTCTGCCTTGTCTTCGGGATCTGGAGCGCACGCACCTTTGATGCGGTGGTCATCTGGCCCGCCAACGGGGTGATGCTGGCCGCCGCCCTGCATCTTCACCGTCGCCGTGCGATCCAGGTCCTGGCCGCCTGCCTCGTCATCAACCTGATCGGCAACGTGGTTCGCGGGGACATCGCGCCCTTCTGGTGGCTGAACGCCGTCATGAACATGGGCGAGGTCCTGGTGGCGGCCGTCATCGCCCGGCGCGTCTGCGGCGCGGCGCTCGACATTCGACGGCCCAAGCGGTTGTGGCGTTTCGCCTTCCTGGCCGTGGTGCCCGCCGTCCTGCTGTCCACGGTGATTTCCATCGGCGTGGCTGCGGCGACCTTCCGGTTCCCCGTGAGCACCCTGGCGTTCATGGCCCAGCGCTTCTTCGTCATGGAGACCCTGGGCCTGCTGATGGTGGCGCCGGCCCTGCTGCTGATCGCCAAGGCGCACCGGTTCCGCTCGACGGCCCCGGCCTCTCCGGCCGAGGCATCGCTGCTAATCGCTCTGTTGATGCTGGTGACGGCCGGTATCTTCTTCCAGAACTACGTGCCGGCCGCATTCCTGATCTTCCCCTTCCTGCTGCTGGTCGCCTTCCGGACGCCCCCGTCCTGGGTCGCGGGAGCCGTCATCGGCGTGGCCGTCATCGCTGCCACAGGGACTCTGTCAGGCCACGGCCCCGGCACCCTGTCGCGGCTCGCCGAACTGCCGGAACTGTCCGACCGACCGGCCCTGCTGCGCCAGCTGAACATCTACTATGTGTTCCTGCTGGGGGTTCTGGTCACGGCCCTGCCCGTCTCGGCGGTCATGTCGGAACGCCGCCGCCTGATCCAGTGCCTCAAGGCCCGGACCGAGGCCGCTCACGCCGCCCGCCGCCGCGCCGAACAGGCCGATGCCGCCAAGTCCCGCTTCCTGGCCCTGATGAGCCACGAGATGCGCACCCCCCTGAACAGCGTCACCGGCTATGCCGAGGTCCTGGCGCGCCGCCCCGGCATGGACCTGGACGCCGTGTCCCACCTGGGTCACATCCAGCGTTCGGGCGACGCCCTGCTGATGCTCGTCGAGGACGTTCTCGAAATCTCGCGCGGCGACGACGTGCTCAACATGACACCGCTGTCCCTGCTCCAGGTCATCGACACGGCGGCGGCCCCCAGCCGCATCGAGGCCGCCGACAAGGGCCTGACCCTGAGCGTCGAGGTCCGCCCCGACGCCCTGGCCCCCGTGATCGGCGACCCGCGTCGCCTGCGTCAGGCCCTGCATCACCTGATCGGCAATGCCGTCAAGTTCACCGACCACGGCGGCGTCCGCATCCTGGCCGACCGGATCGACGGTCAGGTCCTGATCGCCGTCTCCGACACCGGCAAGGGCTTCGACCCTATCGCCGCGCCCCGCCTGTTCGATCCCTTCGTCCAGGGCGACGATTCGATCAGCCGCGCCCATATCGGCGCCGGCATCGGCCTGACCCTGGTCAAGCGTCAGGCCGAGCTGATGGGGGGCGACGTCGTGATCGACAGCCACCCCGGCGAGGGCGCGACTTTCACCCTGCGGCTGCCCCTGGCCCCTGCCGCGCCGGAGGCCATGGCGAACCACGCAGACGCCCGCGCCGAGCGGGACGAGGGCTCTCCGCCCCGTATCCTGGTGGTCGACGACCATCCGGCCAACCGCGAGGTCGCCCGCCTGATGCTGACCGCCGTCGGCTGCGAGGTCGTCGAGGCCTGCGACGGCGACGAAGCCATCGACATGGCCGCCACCCAGCCCTTCGACCTGATCCTGATGGATGTGCGGATGCCGCGCGTCGACGGCCTGGCCGCGACCCGGGCGATCCGGGCGACGGGCAGCGGCGTTCCCATCCTGGCCGTCACCGCCGACGCCATGCCCGAGGATGCCGCCCGCTGCCTGGCCGCCGGCATGGACGCCCACCTTGCCAAGCCCATTTCGCACCACGCCCTCTATACCGCCATGGAGCGGCTGCTCTGCGCGCCCGAGGCAGCGGAAGCCGAGGCCGAGGCCGCCTGATCGCGATCAGGCCTTCGGCCCGTCCTCCTCGGCCAGCCGCGCCTTGATGAAGGCGATGTCGGCCAGAAGCTGACGCTGTTCCTCGTCGGTGAACTTATGCTGGTCCTCGATCAGCGTCCCAATGATCCGCCCGATCAGCAGCGGCAGGATGAACAGCAGGGTCACGTGCATCAGCACCACCGTCACGATCCGCCCGCCCACGGTGGTCGCATAGATGTCCCCATATCCCGTCGTCGTTGCCGTCACCGCCGCCCACCACAGGGCGTCGCCGAAGGACTTGGCCTCGAACAGGGCATACAGCCCCGCGCATCCGGCCAGTATGGCCATATAGAGCAGCAGCAGTTCCAGAATGCTGTTGGTGGCGCGGATCAGCAGTTTCACGGGCGACGAACTCCTTTGCGATTGCAGCGGGGATCTACGAACGGGCGTCGGACAGGGCGGTCCATGGCCCAGAGCCCGCGCGCCTGGATGGCGTCCTCGATGATCCGATCGTGATCGAAGGCCAGTTCAGGCAAGGCGTCCAGCGAGAACCATCGACAGTCCACCGCGTCGTCGCCGGCCTTCACCTCGCCCGAGACCCCGACGAGATAGGCGGCCGTCACCGTCTGTCCGCGCGGATCCCGTCCCGGCGCGCTGTAGACCCCGACCAGGCTGAGCCCGTTCGCCGCCAGACCGGTCTCCTCCTTAAGTTCTCGCGCTGCGCACGCCTCCAGCGTCTCGCCGTCGTCCAGGAACCCTCCGGGCAGGGCCCAGGCGCCGGCGAACGGCGCATGACGCCTCCGGATCAGGAGAATGGAGGGGCACCCCTCGCGAACCTCGATCACGGCGATGTCGGCCGTCACGGCCGGGCGTGGCCAGTCGTAGCAGTACGGGCCCGTCATCGGTCCTCCCCCGCAGCGAAGGGCCAGCGCGCCGCCCAGAAGTCGGCCAGCTCCGGCAGGGCGTCGACCCGGCGCACCACCTCGGCCATGCGCGGCGCCACCTCGGCGAAACGCCGGCGGCGCGGTGTCCATCGGCTGGCGACCGTCACATAGAGGTCCAGCACGGTCGGTTCCGCACCCAGCAGGAAACGGCCGGGCTCCAGCTGGCTCTCCATGACCCCCCAGCACTCGGCGATGCGGGCGGCGGTCCGCTGCAGGAGCACCGTCTGCGCCGGACCATCGTCCCCGACCAGCCGCGACGGCACATCCCGCACCCAGTACATCGAATAGATCGCCGCAGGGATGAACGTCATCCAGCGCAGGAACTGGCCCCGAATCGGATCGCCGGGCGGCGGCGCCAGCCGCGCCTCGGGGTGCCGCTCGGTCAGCCACAGCAGGATGGCGGCGCTCTCGGTGATCGTGTCGCCCTCCGGTGTGACCAGGGCGGGGATCTGGCGCATCGGATTGACGACCGCGACCTTGTCCCGCTCGGCGTCGCCTTCCCAGGTCACGGCCTCGACGACCGAGAACGGCTGTTTCATCAGGGTCAGCGCCGCCTCAACCGGCATCGAACCGGACCCCGAGGCCCCGTACACGACATAGGTCATGATCCCGCGCCTCGGCAGGCCACGGCCAGGGCGGATATCCGGGCGGGAAAAAGGGCGCGCATGGCGTATCCGGCGAGGACCATCGATCCCGGCATCTGAACATCCCGCCCGGGTTTGGCAATCGGCCGCACGACGTCCCGGCATCGGGTCGCTCGGCTTGTCCAGCCGTCCCAGGTTGCGAACCTCGACGGCCCAATCCCTTGCCGCACAAGGGATTGCATCGCCACAGACCCCGTTGAACGCGCCTGGGTTGGAACTGGCCCTAGACTTGCCGGATGACAGACAGCGAACCCACACCCGCCTCACCCCCGAAGCCTGGGCCTGCGTCCGGGCGGACTTCCTGACCGGTGTCAGCGCGCCGGTCCTCTCCGAACGCTACGGCGTGAGCGTTCGCCACATCCGGCGACGCGCGGCGATCGAGGGGTGGCGACGCGCCGATTTCACGCCCGGCCGTGTGGCTCCCCCGCCACCCTGGATGGCCGGGATCCCCACCAAGGACCAGGAAATGGAGATGGACCCTGCCCTGGAGGAGGTCGACGAGGCCGAGTCGACCTCGCGCTTCGGCCTGCTGTTCAATCCGGACGCCCGCGCCCTGCACCGCTTCGCCTTCCGTCAGGCCGCGGAGAACGCCGCCATCGACCAGCCGCAACAGGCCATGGTCTGGATGCGTCTGGCCCAGATGGTCGAACGCTCGACCGGCCGCCTCGACAGCGACAGCACGGCCTTCCGCCAGATCGACCATGTCCGGGCGGCCTATCTCCACCGTCTCAGGGAGGCGCTGGACGCCGAGGCCGAGCGAAAGGAACAGGGTTCCGCGCCCGACTGATGTCACTGTCCGTCACCCGAGATCCTGTCACGGTGGCAAAACCATCCCCTGTTCGACACAAGATGTTGATGCTGGGGATCGTTAACCATCTAGGGATAGCCTTCAGGTCGATTCTGGGCTTGGATAGGTCCAGTCCTCTCCTCGATCCCAGTCCGGTGCCTGTCGCATGAACGCCCACGCCATCATCCGTCCCGGAACCCCCGGCCTGCTGACCCCCTCGGCGGCCTACAAGCCGTTCCGCTATCCGTGGGCGTTCGACATGTGGAAGAAGCAGCAGCAGGTCCACTGGATGCCCGAAGAGGTGCCGCTGGGCGAGGACTGCAAGGACTGGGCGGCGAACCTGAACGACAAGGAGCGCAATCTGCTGACGCAGATCTTCCGCTTCTTCACCCAGTCCGACATCGAGGTCGCCGACAACTACATGGAAAAATACGGTCGGGTGTTCAAACCGACCGAGGTGAAGATGATGCTGTCGTCCTTCGCCAACATGGAGACGATCCACATCGCGGCCTACGCCCTGCTGCTGGAAACCATCGGCATGCCCGAGAGCGAGTTCGGGGCCTTCATGGAATACGAGGCCATGCGCGACAAGCATGACTTCATGCAGACCTTCGGCGTGGACACCGAGGCCGACATCGCCCGGACGCTCGCCATGTTCGGCGGCTTCACCGAGGGGCTGCAGCTGTTCGCCAGCTTCGCCATGCTGATGAATTTCCCGCGCCAGAACAAGATGAAGGGCATGGGCCAGATCGTCAGCTGGTCGGTGCGCGACGAGAGCCTGCACTGCGACGGCATCATCAAACTGTACCATGCCTTCAACAAGGAAACGGGCGTGGTGACGAAGGCCGTGGCCGACGACATCGTCCAGTGCTGCGAGACCGTGGTGGGGCTGGAGGACAAGTTCATCGACCTGGCCTTCGAGGCCGGCGAGATCAACGGCATGACGCCCGAGGACATCAAGTCCTACATCCGCTTCATCGCCGACTGGCGCCTGCGCCAGCTCAAACTGCCCGAGCTCTACGGCGTCAAGGAAAACCCCCTGCCCTGGCTGCAGTCGCTGCTCTCGGGCGTCGAACACGCCAACTTCTTCGAGGCCCGCGCCACCGAATACTCGAAAGCCGCCACCACCGGCGCCTGGCACGGCGCCGACGGCGTCTGGGGAGAGTTCGACAAGCTGCTGGCCCGCCGCGACATGAGCATGGTGGCGGGGTGATGTAGGTCCCCTCTCCCGTCGGGAGAGGGCTTGAGCGCACGGCGGCGAAGCCGTCGTCCAGGCGCGAAAGGGTGAGGGTTTACGGTGCGAACCGTTGAGGGCGGAAGCCCTCATCCGTCCGCTTCGCGGCCACCTTCTCCCTATGGGCGAAGGAAAAAATAAGAATGACCGCCCCGATCAACACCGCCGTCATCGGTTTCGGCAACGCCGGGAAGACTTTCCACGCCCCGCTGGTCGCCGCCTGCCCCGACCTCAACCTCCTCACCATCGTCAGTCGCCGCCCGGACGACGTCCGCGCCGTCTACCCGGACGTCCGGGTCGTGCCCGATTTCGAGACCGTCCTCGTCGACCCCGACATCGCCCTCGTCGTCCTCGCCACGCCCGACGTCCTGCACGCGCCCCAGGCCGAGGCCGCGCTCAACGCGGGCAAGGCGGTCGTCGTCGATAAACCCTTCGCCACCACCCTGGCCGACGCCGAACGCCTGGTCGCCCTGTCCGCGCAGACCGGCCTTCTGCTGTCGGTCTTCCAGAACCGCCGCTGGGACGCCGACTTCCTGGCGCTGAGGGCCGAGATCGCCTCGGGACGCCTCGGCGACATCGTGACGGTCGAGAGCCGCTACGATCGCCACCGCCCCCTGGTCCGCGACCGCTGGCGCGAGAACGACGGCGACGGCGTCTGGCTGGACCTCGGCCCCCATCTGATCGACCAGATGCTGGTGCTGTTCGGCGCACCCGAAGCCGTAACTTGCGACATGGCCATCCAGCGCCCCGGCGGCCTGACCCCTGACTGGGTCCATGCCGTGCTGCGCTATCCGGACCGACGCGTCGTGCTGAACGCCGCCATGGTCGCCGCCGCCCCCGACGTCCGCTTCGCCGTCCACGGCACGAAGGGGTCCTGGCTCAAATCCGGCCTCGACACCCAGGAGGATCAGTCGAAATCCGGCATGATCCCCGGTGCCCCCGGCTGGGGCCTCGACCCCAACCCTGCGACCTTCGTCGACGGCGAGACCTTCGCGCGGTTTCCCGCCCCCGGCCCGGCTGGAAACTATCTCGACTACTACGCCGGGATCGCCGCCGCCCTGCGGGGCGAGGGTCCCAACCCGGTCCCGCCCGAAGAGGCCCTGCTCACCATGCGCGTCATCGACGCCGGCCTGCGCAGCGCCCGCGAACGTCGTGAGATCACCCTCTGATCACGTCCACCGCCAGGACCAGCCGTTCAAGATCGGCGGGGGTCGACAGCCGGTGATCCCCGCCCTCGATCAGGTCCAGCCGCACATCCCCGCCCGTCAGCCGCTCGACCAGTTCGATCGCATGGGTCCAGGGCACGGTCGCATCGGCCCGACCCTGAAGGATATGAACCGGCACCGTGATCCCGATGGGCCCGTCCAGCAGCATCCAGGCCTTGGCCTCCTCGAACATGGTCCGGGTCAGGGCATAGGTGCCCAGCCCTTCCTCGACCACCACGGTCTCACCATCCCTCAGGATCGCCTGCCGCTCATGATCCGCCAGCCCCGGCCACATCAGCCGCTCGGTGAAATCCTGGGCCGGATTGACCAGCACCAGCCCCGCCACAGCCTGCGGCCTCGCCAAGGCTGCCAGCAGGGCGATCCATCCCCCCATCGACGATCCGACCAGAACCACCGGCCCCGGGATACTGTCGATCACCGCCACCGCATCCTCGCGCCACCGCCCGATGGTCGCCGCCTTCCAGTCGCCGCTGGACCGGCCATGGGCGAAATGGTCGTACCTCAGGAAGGCCCAGCCCCGCGCCTTCGCCGCCGCCTCAAGCGCCAGCGCCTTGGTTCCCTCCATGTCGGACCGGAACCCGCCGATCCAGATCACCGTCGGCCCCTCCCCCGAGACCTGCTTGTAGGCCAGGGTCTCGCCGTCCGGCCGGCGGATAAAGCGGTGGGCGTCGTCGTTGTCGGCGTCGGTCAAGTCGGGTCCTGTCCAGTTCGGCGCGGTTGGCGATCCGGTCGCGGCTCGCGTATGAGCGCACCATGCCCGTAACCCCCCGCGCACCGATAGTCCTGTTCGTGACCTCCAACCGGATCGGCGACTGCGTGATCTCGTCCGGGATCATCCGCGAGATCGGCCGCCAGTTGCCGGGCGCCCGGATCACCGTCGCGGCCGGTCGCCCTCCCGCCCCCTTCTTCCGCTCCGCCCCCGGGGTCGTCCGCACCATCATCCTCGACAAGAAGAAGGCCGCCGGACACTGGCTCGATCTGTGGAAACAGGTCGTCGGCACCCGCTGGGACCTGGTCATCGACATCCGGGGATCGGCGCTCAGCTACCTGATCCCGGCGAAGCGGCGCGTGGTCTACAACCGGTCCTGGGAGACGGGCCTGCGCAAGGTCGAAATGGTCTCGCGCCTGATGGGATCGTCCACACCGCTCGACCCGGAGATCTGGCTGGACGCTCAGGCGCGCGCGCAGGCCGCCGCCGTCATCGACCCGCAATTGGCGATGGGCCCGGGGCCCGGCCCCATCCTCGCCCTCGCCCCCATCGCCCACCAGCCCGGCAAGAGCTGGCCCGCCGAGCGCTGGGGCGAACTGGTGGCGCGGTTGATGGCCGAGCCGCGCTTCGACGGCTGGCGCTTCATGCCCGTCGGCGGGCCCGGCGACCGCCCGCCCGCGACCTCGGCCCTCGAGACGGCCGGAGACCGCGCCATCGACTTCGTCGGCAAGGGCGACATCCTGGCCTCCGCCGCCGCGATCGATCGAGCAGCCCTGTTCGTCGGCAACGATTCCGGCCTGATGCACGTCGCCGCTGCCCTCGGTCGACCGACACTGGGTCTGTTCGGCCCGACCGAATGGTGGCTGTACGGCCCCTGGGGCCCGCGCACCCGCACCGTCGCCTCCAACGAGACGCGCGGCCAGTTCGCCCCGATCGAGGACCTGAGCGTCGATCATGTGTTCGATGCGGTGCTGGCCCTGCACGACGACTTCATCGGCGGGGCGGGGGCCTGAGCCCATCACCCCCGGCCTACACCGGTCCGCCTTGTAAATCGGCGTCTTCGAGCGCATATAGCGCCCCTTGGGGAACGCGGCGCCAGACCGCGCGCTGACCCCTGCACGACCGACGTTCAGACTATCCAGACCCTTCATCCACACAAGGAAACGACGCTCATTCGCCGTCCGATGAACCAGCCGCCCGTCAAGGATGGCCCCCCCATGAACCACGATATCCGCGCGCCGCGCGTTCTGCTCATCGATCAGAACGGCGAAAAGCAGGGCGTCATGCCGACGTCCGCCGCGCTGGAAGCCGCCGAAGAGGCCGGCATGGACCTGGTTCAGATCGTGTCCACCTCCGAACCGCCGGTGGCCAAGATCCTCGACTACGGCAAGTTCCGTTTCCAGGAGCAGAAGAAGAAGGCCGAGGCCAGGAAGCGCCAGAAGGTCGTCGAGCTCAAGGAAATCAAGCTGCGTCCCAACATCGACGTCCACGACTATGAGGTGAAGGCCAAGGCCATGCATCGCTTCTTCGACGAGGGCGACAAGGTCAAGGTGACCCTGCGGTTCCGCGGTCGCGAAATGGCCCACCCCGAGCTGGGCATGAAGCTGTTGAACAAGGTCCAGGCCGACTTCGACGAGATCGCCAAGGTCGAATATGCGCCCCGCATGGAAGGCCGCCAGATGATCATGATCCTGGCCCCGAAGTAGGACCGGATCACCGTCCGATCGATACAGACGCCCCGGCCCGCGCCGGGGCGTTTTTCGTTTGCGGGCCGGTCACCGCGCGTTACGGTTGCGTCCGGGTAGCGGGGGAGTTCGGGGATGATGGGTCGGTTCTGGCGAAGAACCCTGCTTTGTCTGGCGCTGGCGACGATCCCGGCGGCCGGGCCCGGCCTGGCGCAGCAGCCTGCGCCTCCGCCGCTGTCTGCCTACGGCGCCTTGCCGGGGACCGAACTGGTGCAGTTGTCGCCGTCGGGTGACCGGATCGCCTTCGTCACCGTGATCGGCGAAGAGCGGCGCCTGGCGATGGTCGACCTGACGACCGGCCGCCCCCTCGGCGCGATCGGCGTCGGCGCGGCCAAGGTCCGCGACGTGGAATGGATCGACGAGGAGCGGGTGCTGATCACCACCTCCAGCACCGAAACCCTGCATCAGATCGGCCTGGCCAAAAGCGAACTGTTCATGGGCCAGATCTTCAACATCACAAGCCGCCGCGTGGCCCGAATGCTGGTGCCGACCCGCAGTCTGTTTCCGGCCCTGTTGAGTTCGGTGCGCATCCGGACCGGCGACGACGGCCCCGAAATGTTCGTCAGGGCCCACTCGTTCCAGGCACCGGGCGCGCTCGATCTGTATCGCGTCGATCCCGACACCGGCGGTGCCCGCCAGGCCGAGGGCATGACCCGCGACACCGACGATTTCATTCTTGACGACGACGGACGCAGCCTGGTCCGCAGCATCTATGATGAACGGTCCCGGACCTGGAGCCTGCTGCTGCGCCAGAACGGCCGGTTCAACGAGACCTGGCGGGTCTCGGCACCGCTGGATCAGCCCGCCCTGGTCGGCCTGGGCATGTCCGGCGACAGCGTGATCGTCGCCGCAGACCGTCCGGACCTGCACCGCGAAGGCCGTGAGGACGCAGAGTTCTTCGACGTCAACATGGCCACCGGCACCTGGCGGCCCGTGCGGTTCGAGTTCGACCCGGAGAATCTGCTGTTCCATCCGGTTACCCGGCGGATGATCGGGGCCACCCGGGTAGAGACGACGGGACGCCGTTACGTTTTCGCCGACGAGTCAGCAGCGGTGCTGTGGGCCAGCGTCCAGCAGACCCTGCCGAACGTCTCGCCCGAACTGGTCAGTTGGAGCGACGATCTGCGCACGGTCGTGGTCTACACCGGCGGCCCCGGCGATCCCGGCGCCTATCGGCTGATCGACCTGGAGACGGCCGAGATGCGGACGGTCGGACGGGCCTATGCCGGTATCGCCTCCGACCAGGTGGCCCAGGTCCAGCCGATCGAGTTCGAGGCCGCCGACGGCCTGGATCTGCACGGCTATCTGACCACGCCACCGGGCGGTGCAAAGCGCAATCTGCCCCTGGTCGTCCTGGCCCACGGCGGGCCGGCCGGCCGTGACGTCCTGGGCTTCGGCTGGTGGTCACAGGCTCTGGCCTCGCGCGGCTATGCGGTGCTCCAGGTCAACTTCCGTGGCTCGACAGGATACGGCCGGGCCTTCATGGAGGCCGGCTACGGCGAATGGGGCCGCAAGATGCAGACCGACCTGTCGGACGGGGTTCGCCATCTCGCCGCCCAGGGGATCATCGATCCAGAGCGTGTCTGCATCGTCGGCGCCAGCTACGGCGGCTATGCGGCGCTGGCCGGGGCCACCCTGGATCCAGGCGTCTATCGCTGCGCCGTTTCGGTGGCGGGGGTGGCGGACCTGCGCGACATGGTCGCCTATGCCGCCGAGCGCGGCGAAAGGCGCGACAACAGCACCGTGCGCTACTGGAACCGGTTCATGGGCGGCGACGGCCCCGGTGACCGGTCGATGGACGCCCGCTCTCCGGCCCATCAGGCTGCCTCGGCCGACGCGCCGATCCTTCTGATCCATGGTCGCGATGACGTCGTGGTGCCGATCGCCCAGAGCCGGTCCATGGCCAGCGCCCTGCGTCGCGCAGGCAAGCCGCATGAATTCATCGAACTGGATGGCGAGGATCACTGGCTATCGCGGGCCGACACCCGCACCCGGATGCTCACCGAGACTGTTCGGTTCCTGGAGGCGAACAATCCTGCGCGCTAGAAACGGGGCCTCGAGCCAGACTCGGCTTGCCTTTGCGGGTGGTTTCGCCTACTAGCCGCGCCTTCGCCTACGAACCGCCGGGCTAATGGCATGCCTTGGCGGTTTTCGAACCGGGTTATCGTCTTCCAGGCTCAAGTAGCCCGAAGGGCGTTAGCCCCCTCAAAATGAGAGTGAAAATGCCGAAACTGAAGACGAAGTCGGGCGCCAAGAAGCGCTTTTCTTTCACTGCGACGGGCAAGGTAAAGTCCGGCGTTGCGGGCAAGCGTCACCGCTTGATCAGCCACAACTCCAAATACATCCGTCAGAACCGCGGCACCAAGGTCATGGCCGACGCCGACGCCAAGAAGATCAAGTCCTACATGCCCTACGCGTAAGCGTAGCGCAGCAGCACTGACCTCCACACCGCACCGTCGCACTGAACAGAAATCAGGAGTCCCTCAAGAAGTGAGCCGCCGCGCGGTGAACGTTAGGGACCCTTCCGAAGGAATAAAAACATGGCTCGCGTAAAGAGGGGCGTCGTATCGCACGCCCGCCACAAGAAGGTTCTCGAACAGGCCAAGGGCTTCTCGGGTCGCCGCAAGAACACCATCCGCACGGCCAAGGCCGCCGTCGACCGCGCCGGGCAATACGCCTATCGCGACCGTCGCACGAACAAGCGCAACTTCCGCGCCCTGTGGATCCAGCGTATCAACGCCGCTGCCCGTCAGGAAGGCTTCACCTACTCGCAGTTCATCCATGGCCTGGGCCTGGCCGGCATCGAGCTGGACCGCAAGGTTCTGGCCGCGATCGCCGCCGACGAAACCGGCTTCAAGGCCATCGCCGACAAGGTCCGCGCCGCCCTGGCGTAAGACTGTCCGGTCTGTCGATCTGAAACGCCCGCCCCGGTCTCCGGGGCGGGCGTTTTCGTGTGCGGTCTACCGCTCCATCACCAGACAGGTCGAGGTCGCCGTCGCATAGAGCTTGCCGTCCAGACCCCGCAGGTCGGCCTCGGAGAAGGCGGCGCGACGGCCCATCTGGACGATCCGGCCAACGGCACGCACCGATGTCCCGGCCGTCAGCGCCTTGTGGAAGACGGTCTTGAGCTCCAGCGTCGTATAGGCCTGGGTGGGACTGAGCATCGAATGGACGACGCAGCCGCAGGCCGAATCGAGCACCGTCGCCATCCAGCCGCCGTGGACCGTTCCCAGCGGATTATAGACGGCCCGGGTCGGCGTGGCCTCGAACACGACGCGACCTTCCTCGACCTCGATCAGCGAAAAGCCCACGGTCTCGGCGATCGGCGCGATCACGCCCTGGCCCGACATCGCCAGACGCAACTGGGCGATCCCCGACAGAGTGGCGATATCGGCTGTGGCGGAATCGGACACGGGCTCGCTCCGGAAAGGAAACGTCAGGTCCGTTTACAATAAGGACGCACCTGCAGGTGGCAAGCGATATCGTGCCGGCCTGCGCTCAAGCAGCGAGGCAGATCCTGTCCTCCGGCCGGTCGAGGATCGGACCGGGGGGCGAGCCGGGCGTTAGCGCACCGCGAAGCGGCCCGGGCTTAAAGCCCCGGCAGCTTGAACCCGCTGGAGCGGCGCGGCTGGATGGCGATGCCGGCGGTGTTGCCGGTCAGGGCCTGGAGCCGGGCGTTCTCGGTCGCGGCGTCGATTGTCACCGCACCGGTCGAGGTCTGGGCCGTGGTCGGGGCCTGGGAGGCCGCGTCGTCCTTGCGCCAGAACATGACGCGGTTGGCGAAGCTCTCTTCCTTGTGGGTCAGGTCACCGAACTCGTCGTCGACGACGTAGCGGGCCAGAGGATCGGCCCGGTCGGCGCCGGCGGCGGTGACCAGGGCCTGTTCACCCGGCGTGCGGGTGATCGACTGGCGCTGACCCAGCAGGATCTGGCGAGCCGCGCTCTCGGGGGCCAGTTCCTGGGGCCGGGGCTGGCCGGGCGACGGCGGGCGCAGGCCGTACTCCGGCGGCACGCTGAGCGGGGCGGTCGAGACGGTGACGAACTCGTCGGGGACGACCTTGGTCAGGCCGATCGACTGGCGCATCCCCTGGCAGGCGCCCAGCGACAGGGCGGACACGGCCAGCAGGGAAACAATCCCGGTACGGACGAGGGTGCGGGTGGTCATCATGGTTCGCTTCGGTTCCGGCCCGACTGATGCGGGTTTGCGCAGATCGAAATGGCAAAGAGCGGTTGATTACGCCTTTTCGTGGGCCGCGCCAACCTGAGCCGTCTTTCGCTCCGACAGGACGCTGTCGAGGATCAGCAGGATGACGCCCACGGTGATGGCGCTGTCGGCGACATTGAACACCCAGGGGAACAGGCCCGTCGACGAGAAGTCGATGAAATCAATGACCCAGCCGAAGCGGATCCGGTCGATCGCATTGCCCAGCGCCCCGCCGATGACCAGGCCGATGGCGGTGATCAGCAACCGCCGGTCCGCCTGGGTCGCCCACCAGGCCAGACCCGCTGCGACCGCGACCGAAAAGACGCTCAGCAGCCAGCGCGCCTCGCCCCCGCCGAACAGGCCGAAGCTGACGCCCTGGTTCTGGACGAAGGTGAACTTCAGGACGCCCGGGATGACGACACCGAACAGATAGCCCTCGGGCACCATACGAATGTCATCGACCCCCGCCGCACTCATCAACCAGGCCTTGGTCAACTGGTCCAGAACGATGATCACCAGGGCGAAGCCATAGGCGGCCCAGGCGATGCGGGGGATATTCAGACGCGGGGTCGGGGTCGAAACTGTCATGCGGCGTGCTGGTTAGCAGGGCCGTCGCGGTACGACCAGACCACTAGCGTTTGGTGAACCGCTTGGCGTCGGCGGCCAGGCTGGAGCCCCAGTCGGACTGTTCCTGCGCCGGCTCCGCATGGAACGGCAACTCGCCGGCGATCCCGCGCAGCGCCAGCGCCAGGGGCAGGGCCAGGTGCGGCAGCAGACGCAGCGGCTTCCGTCGCTTGTCGGTGACGTCCCACCCCTCGGCCTCGAACGCCTCGGCCATATCGGCGGGCGACAGGGTTTCGATTCCGTCCCAGTCGTCGGGGCGGACGGTCGCCTCCGCCGCATCCAGCGAAAGACCGAAGACGGCCACCGACAGGGCGTCGATCTCGTCGCGACCCTCCGGCACATCCGGGTCGGCAAAGCGCGGCTTCATCAGCGCCTTGAGTTCCAGGTCGTCGACGCCGGGCAGGTCTCGGAGGGTTCGCAGGGTCATGCGTCACGATACCGCCCGATCGCGGACGAGGCCAGCGTCGCCGAAATCCGCAGCCTGATCAAACATTACACCGACGTAACTTTGCGATCCGCCCCGCGTTGATACGGTCGGCGATCGTCGCCTTCGGAGTTCCCCCCATGATCCGTCCCGTCCTGTCGCGCACGCTCGCCGTGGGTTGCTCCGTCCTCGCCCTGAGCTTGGGTCTCGCCGCCCCAGCCTTGGCGCAACAGTCTTCCGCCCGGCTGGAGGCCCTGACGCCGCCGCCACTGGAATATGCGCACCGGACCCTTGGCAACGGATTGAACGTCTATTCCATGCCCGACCCGACGGCCGGGACCGTCACCATACAGGTCTGGTACGACGTCGGCGGCAAGGACGATCCGCAAGGCCGTTCGGGCTTCGCCCACCTGTTCGAACACATCCTCAGCCGAAAGACCGTCAACCTGCCCTACGGCATGATCTCGACCATGGTCGAGAACGCCGGCGGCACCCGCAACGCCTCCACCAGCCAGGATTTCACCAACTACTACGAGACCGTCCCGCCCCAGTATCTGGAGCAGATGCTTTGGACCCATGCCGAGCGGATGGCCCGCCCGGTCGTCGATCAGGCCGTGTTCGAGGCCGAGCGGTCGATCGTCAAGGAAGAGCTGCGCCAGAACGTCCTGGCGCCCCCCTATGGCCGGTTCGGGCGGTTCGTGATCGGCGACAATTCGTTCGACGACAGCATCTACCGCCGCTCCGTCATCGGCTCGATCGAGGAGCTGGATTCGGCCCAACTGTCCGACGCCCTGGCCTTCCACGAGGCCTATTACCGCCCCGCCACCGCGACCCTGATCGTCTCGGGCAATTTCGATCCGGCCCAGCTGGACCGTTGGGTCGATCAGTATTTCACCGACATCGACAACCCCCAACGCCCGGTGCCGCAGTTCGCCCGCCGCCCGGTCGCACCCCGCACGGCCCCGCGCTCGGTCGTGGCCTATGCGCCCAACGTGCCCCTGCCCGCCGTCGCGGCGATCTATCAGGGCGTGGCCGATTCCAGTGCCGACACCGCTGCACTGGAAGTCCTGTCGGCGGTCATGTCGCGCGGCGAGAGCTCGCGGCTGTACAAGGCGCTCGTCTATGACGAGCAGCTCGCCTCATCCGCCTTCCTGAGCGCTCAGGGCCAGGAAGAGGCCGGGTCGATCATCGCCCAGGTCATCGTCGCGCAAGGCAAGGCCGTCGAGGACGCCGAGGCCGCGCTTAACCTCGAACTGGACCGCATCCGCAACGAACCCATCACGGCCGCCGAACTGGCCGAGGCTCAGACCGAGATCCTCGCGTCGGACCTGCGCCAGCGCGAGACCGCGTCCGGCCGCGCCTTCATCCTTGGCCGCGTGCTGATCGCCCAGAACGACCCCAAGGCCGCTGACGAGCGGATCGCCGCCATCAAGGCCGTGACCATCGCCGATGTCCAGCGCGTCGCCCGGACCTATCTGAACGAGAACGCCCGCGTATCGGCCCGCTATCTGGATCAGAGCCAGGCCCCGGCCGGCACGCCCTCGTTCGACGAACAGACGGGCTGGCGCAACCCCGCCCCCATGCCGGCCTTCCTGACCGTGCCCCCGGCCATCCTGCCGCCCAACGAACTGCTGCCCGAGGGCCAGCGTCAGGCCGCGCCAACGCCCGTCGCCGCGCGGCCGATGGCGGCCCCGGTGATCGCCGAGCGCACCCTGTCGAACGGACTGCGGGTCATCGTCGCCCGGTCCACCGACCTGCCCATCATGAACGCCCAGCTCGTCGTCAACGGCGGCGCGGCGGGCGATCCCGCCGACCGGCCGGGCCTAGCCTCCATGACCGCCGCCCTGGCCACGCAAGGTGCCGGTGGCCGCACGGCACCCGAGATCGCCTCGACGCTGGAGGCCCTGGGGGCGAACATCGGCGGAGGCGCAGGCGCGGATTCCACCAGCCTGTTCGTCTCGGCCCCGACGGCTTCCGCCGATGCCGTGGGCGCCGTCCTCGCCGACGTGGTCCAGCGCCCGACCTTCGATCCGGCCGAGGTCGAGCGCTCGCGCACCCGCGCCGTCAACGCCCTGCGCGTCGCCCTGCGCCAGCCCGGCCCGATCGCGTCCCAGGTCCTGGCCCGCGTGGCTTACGGCGACGCCGCCTATGGCGCGCCGGCCGGGGGCACGATCGCCTCGCTCGGCGCCCTGACCCGCGACGAGATCGTCGCCTCTCACCAGCGCTGGTGGCGGCCCGACAACGCCGCCCTGATCATCACCGGCAACATGACCGCGGAGGAAGGCTTCGCCTTCGCCCAGAAGACGCTCGGCGGCTGGGCCAAGCCTACAGGCGCGGTTCCGACCACTCCGACCCGCGCCGCTGCTCCCCTGCCGCCCCGCGTGATCGTCGTCGACCTGCCGGGTTCAGGCCAGGCGGCGGTGACGGCGGCGGTCCCCGGCCCGCGCCGGGGCGACCCGGCCTTCTATCCCCTGTCGGTCGCGGGTGCCGTGATCGGCGGCGGCCAGAACGGTCACCTGTTCCAGGAGGTCCGCGCCAAACGGGGCCTCAGCTACGGCGCCTATGCCTCTGTCGCCGCGCGCCGTGACGGTGGCCTGCTGACCGCCACCACCCAGACCAAGAACGAAAGCGCGTCCGAGGTCGTCGATCTGGTCCTGGCCGAACTCGACCGGCTGGTCACCGAACCGGTCACCGAGACGGCGGTCAAGGATCGCGAGACCTTCCTGACGGGCGGCTTCTCGCGCGGCATCGAGACGACGGGGGGCCTCGGCGGTTTCATCGCCGACGCGGTGACCTACGGCCTGCCGCTCGACGAAAGCACCGCCTATGCCGGCAAGATCGAGGCGACGACGCCCGAGAGCCTCCAGGCCGTGGCCCGGTCCACCCTCGGGGCCGAGCGCGCCTATGTCGTGGTGGTCGGCGAATCGTCGATGTTCGTCGACCAACTGCGCGTCAAACACCCCGACCTGGTGATCATCCCGTCGTCGCAACTGGACCTTGGGTCGGCGGGGCTGGGGGTGCGGTAACCCCAATTTCGCTCATCCCGGCGGATGCCGGGATGAGCGGAGATGATTTTAGCCCTTCGGCAAACCCTCCAACTGCCCGCGCAGCATTTGCAGGATGGCCGAGAAATCGCGCCCGCCGTAGCCCAGACCGTTAAACAGCTGGAACAACGCCTCCGACTGCGCCCCCAGCGGCGTCGAGGCCCCCGACTTCGCCGCCGCCTCCTGGGCCAGCTTGAGGTCCTTCAGCATCATGCCGGTAGCGAACCCGCCGTCATAGTTGCGGTTGGACGGCGCCGTCGGCACCGGCCCGGGCCAGGGGTAGTAGCTCGACACGCTCCACGACTGCCCCGACGACTTCGACGCGATGTCGAAGAATTTCACGGGATCCAGCCCCAGCTTCTCGGCCAGGGCCACGGCCTCGCAGGTCCCGATCATGGTGATACCCAGGATCATGTTGTTGCAGATCTTGGCCGCCTGCCCCGCGCCGTGGTCGCCCGCACGCATGGTGACCCGGCTCATGGGCTCCAGCGCCGCCTCGATCCGGGCGAACTCGGCCTCGTCGCACCCGACCATGAAGGCCAGGGTCCCGGCGTCGGCCGCCACCGTCCCGCCCGACACGGGCGCGTCGGCAAAGACGTATCCCGCCTCGGTCGCCAGCCCCGCCACCTTCCTCGCCGTGTCCACGTCGATGGTCGAGCAGTCCAGCAACAGGGCCGAACTCGGCGCCGCCCCGATGATCTGTTCCGAATAGACCTTCAACACGTGCGGCCCGGCGGGCAGCATAGTGATAACCACCTCGGCATCCCTAACCGCCTCGCCGACCGAGGCGACCGGCGTACATCCCGCTGCCTTGGCCCGATCCAGCGCAGCCTGCGACAGGTCGAACGCGGCCACCTCATGCCCCGCCTTCGCCTGGTTCGCGGCCATCCCGCCGCCCATGTTGCCCAGGCCGATGAATGCGATCTTCATGGTCGTTCTTCCCTGTGTTCTCGGATGCTTACTGGCGAAGCATTTCCCGCGCGGTGATGACCCGCATGATCTCGTTGGTGCCTTCGAGGATGCGGTGGACCCGCAGGTCGCGCACGATCCGCTCCAGCGGATAATCCTTCAGGTATCCGTACCCGCCGTGCAGTTGCAGGGCCTCGTCGGCGATCTGGAAACAAGCGTCGGTGGCCAGCCGCTTGGCCATGGCGCACCATTTGGTCTTTTCCGGATGGTCGGTGTCGATGGCCCAGGCCCCGCGCAGGACCATCAGCCGCGCGGCCTCCAGGTCGGTGGCCATGTCGGCCAGTTTGAACTGGGTGTTCTGGAACTCGGCCAAGGCCTTGCCGAACTGCTTGCGGGTCGAGACGTAGTCCTGCGCCGTCTCCAGCGCCAGTCGCGCCCCGCCCAGCGAACAGGCGGCGATGTTCAGCCGCCCGCCGTCCAGCCCCATCATCGCATAGCGGAAGCCGTCACCTTCCTTGCCCAGCAGTTTGGCCGCCGGAATGCGACAGTCGTCGAACTGGACGATGGCGGTCGGCTGGGCGTTCCAGCCCATTTTCTTTTCCTGGGCCCCGAACGAGAGGCCGGGGGCATCCTTGTCGACGACGAAGGCCGAAATGCCCTTGGGGCCCGGTTCGCCGGTGCGGGCCATGACCACATAGACGTCCGATGTTCCGGCGCCCGAGATGAAGGCTTTCGACCCGTTCAGGACCCATTCGTCGCCCTGCAATACGGCGCTGGTCCGCATCGCCGCCGCGTCCGAGCCCGAGCCCGGTTCGGTCAGACAATAGGAAGCGATCTTGTCCATCGTCACCAGTGACGGGACATAACGGCCGCGCAGATCATCCGACCCGAACCGGTCCACCATCCAGGTCGCCATATTGTGGATCGAGATGAAGGCCGCGACCGAGACGTCGCCTCGCGCCAGTTCCTCGAAGATCACCGCCGCCTCGACCCGGCCCAGCGCCAGGCCGCCGTGCTCCTCGCCCGTGTAGATGCCACAGAACCCCATCTCCGCCGCCTGACGCATGACATCGACGGGGAAATGCTTGGCCTCGTCCCACTCCGCCGAGTCCGGCAGCAGCAGGTCCTGGGCGAAGGCCCGCGCCGCGTCCTGAATGGCGCGCTGGTCGTCGTTGAGGGCGAAGTCCATCGGCGAACCCTCACGCCATCGTCGGGATGACGAACGAACTGTCCGCGTGTTCCAACTCCGAGTCCGGCCAGCGGGCGGTGACCGTCTTGACCTTGGTCCAGAATTTGAGGCCTTCCATGCCGTGCTGGTTGGTGTCGCCGAAGGCCGAACGCTTCCAGCCGCCGAAGGTGTGATAGGCGACCGGCACCGGGATAGGCACATTGATGCCGACCATCCCGACATTGACGCGGGCGGCGAAGTCGCGGGCCGCGCGGCCGTTCTGGGTGAAGATGGCGACGCCGTTGCCGTATTGGTGCTTGCTCGGCAGGCTCAGCGCCTCCTCGAAGGTCGCGGCGCGGACGATCTGCAGCACGGGCCCGAAGATCTCCTCCTTGTAGCTCTCCATCTCCGGCGTGACATGGTCGAACAGCGACGGGCCGACGAAATAGCCCTTCTCGTGGCCTTGCAGGCTGAAGCCCCGGCCGTCGACGACCAGTTCGGCACCGTCCTTGACCCCTTGGGCGATCCAGCCCTCGACGCGGGCCTTGTGCTGGGCCGTGACGACGGGGCCATAGTGGGCACCGGCGTCGGTCGAGACGCCGACCCGCATGGTCGGGATCTCGGCGACCATCCGTTCACGGAGTTCGTCGGCCGTCTTCTTTCCGACCGGCACCACGACCGGCAAGGCCATGCAGCGCTCGCCGGCCGAGCCGTAGGCGGCACCCGACAGGTCCTTGATCACCTGGTCCATGTCGGCGTCGGGCAGGACGATGCCGTGGTTCTTGGCCCCGCCCATGGCCTGGACCCGCTTATGGTTGGCGGCGCCGGTCTGATAGACATAGTGGGCGATATCGGACGACCCGACGAAGCTGACCGCATGCACCAGCGGGTGCTCCAGGATCGAGTCGACCGCCAGCTTGTCACCGTGAACCACATTCAGCACGCCCGCAGGTGCCCCCGCCTCCATCATCAGCTCGGCCAGACGCACCGGCACCGACGGATCGCGCTCCGAGGGCTTCAGGATGAAGGTATTGCCCACCGCGATGGCCACGCCGAACATCCACATCGGGATCATGGCCGGGAAGTTGAACGGGGTGATGCCGGACACGACGCCCAGCGGCTGGCGCATCGAGTAGACGTCGATGCCGGGACCGGCACCCCAGGTGTATTCGCCCTTCAGCGCATGAGGGATGCCACAGGCGAACTCGATCACTTCGAGACCCCGCTGGATGTCGCCCTTCGAGTCCGCGACCACCTTGCCGTGCTCGGACGACAGCAGTTCGGCCAGCT
Organism: Brevundimonas sp. NIBR10; assembly: GCF_027912515.1. Taxonomy (NCBI): domain Bacteria; kingdom Pseudomonadati; phylum Pseudomonadota; class Alphaproteobacteria; order Caulobacterales; family Caulobacteraceae; genus Brevundimonas; species Brevundimonas sp. NIBR10. Next base: position 1,213,653 of record NZ_CP115464.1, on the reverse strand, counting down.
CGGTCATATTCGCCTCGACCAGCCGCTTGAATTCGAACATCACCCGGGCGCGGCGCTGGGGGTTGGTGCTCGACCAGCCCTCGAACGCGGCCTGGGCCGACTGCACCGCCCGGTCCATCTCGGCGACCGAGGCCAGTTGCACCCGCGCCTGGACCTCGCCCGTGTTGGGATTGAACACGTCAGCGAACCGGCCCGAGGCGCCGATGAAACTCGCGCCGTCTATGAAGTGGTTGATGTCGCGCATGGCGAGGCTCCCTGAAACCGGTTCTGTTCGTTGGGCCCGGTCTAGCAGGCCGGGCACTCCGGCGGCATTGCAAAGTTGCAGCGACGGGTCCGCGTAATCGCATCGATCCGCGCCGCCGATCCTTCTCCTGCGTCACCTGAAATCTTCGCTAGGCTGACCCCAGAGGAAACGCCCGGAGAGGCCCGATGACCCAGACCACCCGCCGCCTGATGACGCTCAAATCCGATCCGGGCGTCACCCTGATCGACGCCGTCCCGGCCGCCGACCTGGCCGAGGGCGAGGTCGTGCTGGCGCTGGACCGTTTCTCGCTGACGACCAACAACATCACCTATGCGGCCTATGGCGACGCCATCGGCTACTGGAAGGTCTTCCCGACCGGTCGCGACGACCATGGCCTGATGCCCGTCTGGGGCTTCGCCGATGTGGTGGGGTCGCGCGCCGAGGGCGTCGCGGTCGGTGCCCGGGTCTTCGGCTATTTCCCCATGGCCGAGACCCTGACGGTCCAGGCCGAAAAGGTGTCCAGCGGCGGGTTCGCCGACGCCGCGCCGTGGCGAAAGGCGGTGCCCGACATCTACAACCGCTATGTCCTGTGCGCGGCCGACGCCAACTATGCCGCCGAACTGGAGAACGCCGAGGCGATCTTCCGGCCCCTGTTCATCACCTCCTATACGGCGGTCGATTTCCTGAGGGATCACGACTTCTTCGGCGCGAAACAGGTGGTGGTGTCCAGCGCCTCGTCCAAGACCGCCTATGGATCGGCGCACTGCCTTGTCGAGGACGAGGTGCGGCTGATCGGCCTGACCGGTGCGCGCAACCGCGCCTTCGTCGAGGGACTGGGCGCCTATGACGCCGTCTACGGCTATGACGAGGTGGAGATGCTGAAGACCGGGGTTCCGACCCTCTATCTCGACCTGGCCGGCGATCCGGGCCTGCGCCGCCGCGTCCACGCCCATTTCGGCGCCGACCTGAAATACGACTGCCTCGTCGGCTCGACCCAGAGCGACGACTTCACCGGCGACGATCCCGACCTGGTCGGACCCCGCCCGGTCTTCTTCTTCGCCGCCACCTGCCTGGACTCGCACCGGCAACGCGGCACGCTTCGCGCCTTCTACGACCGGTTCTTCGCCGACCAGCGCGCCTTCTTTGAGCGGGTGGTCGATCCGGCCTCGCCCTGGATCCGCATCGTCGAACACCAGGGGCTGGAGGCGGCGGCAAAGGTGGTACGCGACCTCGCCGACGGCCGCGCGGACGCAGCCGAGGGCGCGGTGGTCCGCCTCCGCGCCTGACACCGGACTTGCATTCCCGCAGCAACCCCGCTGCAATCCCACAATGTTCGACTGGGACGACGTCCGCATCTTCATCGCCGCCGCCCGCGCCGGGTCTCTGGGCGGGGCGGCGAGCCGGCTCGGCATCGACGCCGCCACGGTCGGTCGCCGGGTGGCCCGGCTGGAGAGCGCGCTGAAATCGACCCTGGTGGTCCGCTCGGCCCAGGGTCTGCAACTCACCGCCGCCGGGGCCCAGTTGCTTCAGGTCGGGCTGGAGGCCGAGACCGCCATGGACGCCGCCGGCCGCATCGCCCAGCCCGATGTCGTGGCCGGCACGGTGCGGATCAGCGCCTCAGAGGGCTTCGGCGGCGTCGTCCTGGCCCCTGCCCTGGCCGGCCTGCACGCCGCGCGGCCGGGCCTGCGCATCGAGCTGGCCGCCAGTTCGGGCTTCCTGTCGCCCAGCCGGCGCGAGGTGGACATGGCCATCACCCTCAGCGCGCCCGACAGCACCCGGCTGATCGTCGAGCCCCTGACGTCCTACCAACTGGCCCTCTATGCCGCCCCCGCATACCTGACGCAGCGCGGTGCCCCGGGCGGCATCGACGCCCTCGCCGGCCACGACATCGTCGGCTATGTCGACGACCTGATCTATGCGCCCGAGCTGCGCTATCTGGACGAGGTCAGGCCCGGCCTGACCCCGCATCTGGCCTCGTCCTCGATCCGGGCCCAGAGGGACATCATCGCGGGCGGCGGCGGCATCGGCGTCCTGCCCTGTTTCCTGGCCGAGGGTCTGGAGCGGGTCCTGCCCGACGTCCTGATCCAGCGCCGCTTCTGGCTCAGCACCCACCGCGAGGTCCACGACACCGCGCGGCTGCGGGCCGTGCGCGGATGGGTCAAGGCGTTGTGCGAGGCGAATGCGGCGTTGCTCAATCCTCACCCGTAGGGGGCGGGGGACCCCGAAGGGGTGGAGGGGGCCGGCCGCAAACACCAAGCTCGCTTCGAGCCCCCTCCGTCACAGCGCGAAGGCGCGCTGCGCCACCTCCCCCAACGGGGGAGGATTTGAGTCACGACGATATGTGCTATCCCTGACCCATGAGTAGTGTTTCCACCCTCACCGACGATCCCTGGACAGGCGGCCGCGCCCGCGATCCGGACGCCAAGCGCGAGGCCGTCCTGGCCGCCGCGGCGTCCGCCTTCGTCCAGGACGGATACGGCGCGACCTCGATCGACGACATCGCCGCACGCCTGGGCGTGTCCAAGCCCACGGTCTACTACTATGCGGGCGGCAAACAGGCTCTGCTCGGCGCCTGTTTCACCCTGGCGCTCGACGCCTATTCCGAAGCCGTCGAGGAGAGCGCCGTCACCGGCATCGACGGCCGCGAGCGCCTGCATCAGGTGGTCCAGAAATACGTGGAGATCACCACCACGGTCTTCGGACGCTGCCTGCACCGCGTCCCCGACGTCGAGCTGACCCCAGACGTCCGTGACCGGCTGCGCGCCGTCAAACGCAAGGTGGACGCCCGCATCCGCGACCTACTGCGCGAAGGGGTGCGAGACGGATCCCTGCGCACCGCCGACGTGCGGATGTCCACCTTCGCCATCTCGGGCGCGATGAACTCGATCGCCCAGTGGTACGCCCCTAACGGCAAGCTGACGCCCCAGGAGATCGCCGAACGCCTGTGGGACAGTTTCTCCGAAGGAGTCCGGCCCCGCTGAAGCGTCCCCGTTGACCCGGAGGCACCGTTCGGCCATTAAGTCTACTCGCAAGTAGGAAATCCAGATGCAGTCCATCCTCGAACAACTGGACCAGCGCCGCGCGGCCGCGAAACTCGGTGGTGGCGAGGCCCGCATCGCGGCCCAGCACGCCAAGGGCAAGCTGTCGGCGCGCGAGCGGATCGACGTCCTGCTGGACGAGGGCTCGTTCGAGGAAACCGATATGTTCGTCGAGCACCGCTCGACCCAGTTCGGCATGGACAAGCAGCGCATCCCCGGCGACGGCGTCGTCACCGGACGAGGCGCCATCGGCGGCCGTCTGGTCTATGTCTTCTCCAAGGATTTCACGGTCTTCGGCGGCTCCCTGTCGGGCGCCCACGCGGCCAAGATCGTCAAGCTGCAGAAGATGGCCCTGACCACCGGTGCCCCCATCATCGGCCTGTTCGACGCCGGCGGGGCGCGCATCCAGGAGGGGGTCGAGGCCCTGGCCGGATACGCCGACATCTTCCTCCAGAACACCCTGGCCTCGGGCGTCATCCCCCAGATCAGCGTCATCATGGGCCCGTGCGCGGGCGGCGACGTCTATTCGCCGGCCATCACCGACTTCATCTTCATGGTGAAGGACACGTCCTACATGTACGTGACCGGCCCCGACGTGGTGAAGACGGTCACCAACGAGGTCGTCAGCCACGAGGACCTGGGCGGCGCCAAGGTCCATGCGGGCAAGTCCGGCGTCGCCGACGGCGCCTTCGAGAACGATCTGGAGGCCCTGTCGGAGGTCCGCCGCCTGATCGGCTTCCTGCCCCTGTCGAACCGCGAGAAGCCCCCGGTGCGCGAGTCGTACGACACGCCCGACCGCGACGAGGCCAGCCTCGACACCCTGATCCCGGCCAATCCGAACCAGCCCTATGACATGAAGGAGCTGATCCTGAAGACGGTCGACGAGGCCGACTTCTTCGAGATCGGGGCCGATTTCGCCAGGAACATCGTCTGCGGCTTCGGCCGTCTGGACGGCCAGCCCGTCGGCATCGTCGCCAACCAGCCCCAGGTGCTGGCAGGCGTGCTCGATATCGACTCCAGCCGCAAGGCCGCGCGGTTCGTCCGCTTCTGCGACGCCTTCGGCATCCCGATCGTGACCTTCGTCGACGTGCCGGGCTTCATGCCGGGGACCAAGCAGGAATACGGCGCCCTGATCAAGCACGGGGCCAAGCTGTTGTTCGCCTATGCGGAGGCGACCGTGCCCAAACTGACCCTGATCACGCGCAAGGCCTATGGCGGCGCCTATGACGTGATGAGCTCCAAACACCTGCGCGGCGACGTCAACTACGCCTGGCCCACCGCCGAGATCGCGGTCATGGGCACCAAGGGCGCGGTCGAGATCATCTTCCGCAAGGAGGCCGGCGACCCCGAGGCGCTGGCCGCCCGCGAGGCCGAATACAAGGACAAGTTCGCCAACCCCTTCGTGGCGGCGGGCCTCGGCTACATCGACGACGTCATCATGCCCCACGGCACGCGCCGCCGGCTGATCCGCGCCCTGCGGACGCTGAAGAACAAGGTCCAGGACAATCCCTGGAAGAAGCACGACAACATTCCGCTGTAGGGATCATGTCGCGCTCTCGCCCTCATTCACCGTCATCCTCGGGCTTGTCCCGAGGATCCAGAAACACCGTCGAGGACGGTGGGTCACGGCCAACACCGGGAGCCTGGACCCTAGGCACAAGCTTGCCCTTGGGCGGGCCGCGCAAGCGGCGCGGTCCCGAGGGGCCTAGGGTGACGGAGTGTGTGGATACGGGTTCGTCACTCGTCGGACGTCGGCCAGTCCTTGGGCAGCGGACGCGGCTTGGGCGGCTCCGCCTCCTTCGGCGTCCAGTCACGGTACAGGTCCGGGTCGGGCGGCACAGCCACGCCCCCGGTGACCAGGCTGTTGTACAAATCCGACCAATCCGGATTCATCCGCTCGATCAGGTTGCATTTCCAGTCGCGCTCGTAGCGTTTCAGCGACTTCTCCCGCTGGATCGCCACCGTCATCAACTCGAACGGTTGATACCAGACCAGCCGCTTGAGCCCATACTTGCTGGTATGCCGACTGCCGCGCCCCTCCCGATGCTGGCCAATGCGAGCAATGAGATCGCCGCTCACGCCGATGTAGATCGAACCGTGCATCTGGTTGGACATCATGTAGCAGGCGATGATTCCGTCGCGAGTGACCATTCGTTCGTCTCCCCACCATCGTCATCCTCGGGCCTGTCCCGAGGATCCAGAAACACCGCCGGCGACGGTAACCCACGATCCGCACCGAGCGTCTGGATCCTAGGCACAAGGCCTAGGATGACGGCGATCTGTAAAGCCTAGGACCGCCCCATGTTCTCCAAAATCCTCATCGCCAACCGGGGCGAGATCGCCGTTCGGATCATCAAGACCGCGCGCAAGATGGGCATCCAGACGGTGCTGGTTCACTCCGACGCCGACACCGGGTCCAAGGCCTGGGAGATGGCCGACGAGACGATCCATATCGGGCCTTCGCCGGCGGCCCAGTCCTATCTGATCCAGGACAGGATCGTGGAGGCCGTGCGCCAGTCGGGCGCGGAGGCGGTGCATCCCGGCTTCGGCTTCCTGTCGGAGAACCCGGTGTTTGCGCGCAGGCTGGAGGCAGAGGGCATCACCTTCATCGGCCCGAACCCCTATGCGATCGAGGCGATGGGCGACAAGATCACGTCCAAGAAGTTCGCGGCCGAAGCCGGCGTCTCGACCGTGCCCGGATACATGGGTCTGATCGAAAGCCCCGACCACGCGGTCCATATCGCCGCCGAGATCGGCTATCCGGTCATGATCAAGGCCTCGGCCGGCGGCGGCGGCAAGGGCATCCGCGTCGCCCATTCCGAAACCGACATGGCCGAAGGGTTCGCAGCGGTGAAGGCCGAGGCGCTGACGGCGTTCGGCGACGACCGGGTCTTCCTGGAGAAATTCATCGTCAACCCGCGCCACATCGAGATCCAGGTGCTGGGCGACAAGCACGGCAACATCGTCAGCCTGTTCGACCGCGAATGCTCGATCCAGCGCCGCAACCAGAAGGTCATCGAGGAGGCGCCGTCGCCCCTGCTCGACGACGCCACCCGCAAGCTGATGGGCGACCAGGCCATCGCCCTGGCCCGCGCCGTGAATTACGATTCCGCCGGCACGGTGGAGTTCGTGGCGGGTCAGGACCGCAGCTTCTACTTCCTGGAAATGAACACCCGGCTGCAGGTCGAGCATCCGGTGACCGAGCTGATCACCGGCGTCGATCTGGTCGAACAGATGATCCGTTCGGCGGCCGGAGAGACGATGGCCTTCGGTCAGGACGACCTCAAGATCAACGGCTGGGCCATCGAGAGCCGCATCTATGCCGAGGATCCCTATCGCGGCTTCCTGCCCTCCATCGGCCGTCTGGTTCGCTACGAAACCGCCGAGGAGGGCGAGCACGAATCTCCGATTGGTCCGTACACGGTCCGTAACGATTCCGGCGTCCGCGAGGGCGACGAGATCTCCATGTTCTACGACCCCATGATCTCCAAACTCTGCGCCTGGGCCCCGACGCGGGCGGGCGCGGTTGAGGGGATGGCGCGGGCGCTGGAGGACACCCACCTTCAAGGCGTCGGCCACAACGTCCCCTTCCTCGCCGCCGTCATGGATCAGGACCGGTTCAAGTCGGGCGCGCTCTCGACCAGCTATATCGTCGACGAATTCCCGGACGGCTTTCACGGCATTCCCGCCGGACCCCTGCAGAAGGACGTCATGGTCGCCTGCGCCGTCGCCATGAACGAGATCCTGGCCGAACAGTCCGGCGACCCGTCCGACCGCACCGACTGGATCGTCCTGATCGATCGCCTGCCCATCGGCGCCTCGGTCAGCTACGATGACGACGAGGCGTTGACGATCGAACTGGTCGGCGAAGACCGGGCGCTGCGCCTGTCCGACATCGACTGGCGCCCCGGCCAGGCCCAGTTCCGGGGCGTCCTCGACGACGCCCCCTTCACCGCCGAGGTCAAACGCATCGCCGACGGCTTCGACATCCGTTCGCGCGCCTCGAAATCCCGCGTCCGCGTCCTGTCGCCCCACGTCGCCGAACTGTTCGCGCGCCTGCCGGAGAAGGTCGCCGCCGACACCTCCAAACTGATCCAGTCCCCCATGCCCGGCTTGGTCGTCTCCATCGCCGTGACGCCCGGCCAGTCGGTCAAGACCGGCGAAACCGTCGCCATCATTGAAGCCATGAAGATGCAGAACATCATGAAGGCCGAGCGCGACGGCGTGGTGAAGATGGTCGGCGCCCAGGCGGGCGACCCCGTCGCCGCCGACGACGTGCTGGTGGAATTCGAGTGATGGACTCCTCTCCCTTTCGTCATTCCGGGGGCGCGCAGCGCAACCCGGAACAAGGCGGCGCGCGCGAGCGCGAAACTGTCACGCACGCATCTGCGTCAAACATCGCCTTCGCTCCGCTACGGCGCCGCCTTGTTCCGGGTCTCCGCTACGCTGCGCCCGGAATGACGGAAGGGATAAGGGCATGACCTTCCCCACCCCCACCCCCGAGCAATGGCGCGAGTCCGCGACCAGGGCCCTAAAGGACAAACCACTCGACTCCCTGCTCCACCTTGACGCTGACCATCTCGCGATCCGGCCTCTCTATGCCGCCGCCACCGGCGTCACCCCCCTGTTCGCGCCGCGCCCCACCGACGCCGAAGGCCGCGCCTGGGACGTGCGGACGCTGGTCGAGGGCGAAGATCCCGAAACCGTCAACGCCGCCGTCCTGACCGATCTCGAAGGCGGCGCGGCCAGCGTGATCCTGTCAGGCGGCGTGCTGTCGGACTCGGAGCCGCTGGGCCGGGCGCTGAACGGCGTCGCGCTCGAACTCGCCCCCGTCGCACTGGACGCCGGGATCGACGGACCCGACGCGGCCAATGCCCTGGCCGTCGTGGCCAAGGGGTCGCCGCGCGCGAAACTGATGTTCCACATGGACCCGATCTCGGCCTTCGCCGAGGCCGGGGGATCGCCGCGCGCCATCGCCGAACACCTGTCCATCGCCGCCAACACCGCCGACCGCCACGCGGGGGCCTATCCGGAGGCGACCTTCTTCCTCGCCACCGGCCGGGTCGTGCACGAGGCCGGCGGTTCGATCGGCCAGGAACTCGGCTTCGCCCTCGCCGGCGCCGTCGCCTATGCGAAGGCCGCCGTCGAGGTCGGGATGAGCCCCGAAGCGGCCCTGCGCGGCACGGTCCTCGGCGTCTCAGTCGATGCCGAATATTTCGACAGCCTGGCCAAGGTCCGTGCCCTGAGGATTCTCTGGGCCTCGGTGACCAGGGCCTTCGGCCTCGACATCCCCGCCAACATCGAGGCCCGGTCCTCGCGCCGCATGCTGGCTGCCCGCGACCCCTGGCCCAACTTGCTGCGCCTGACCGCCGCCGGGTTCGCCGGGGCCGTCGGCGGGGCGGACGCCGTCGTTCTGGACGCCTTCACTCGCGCCTCGGGCCGCCCCGACGCCTCCGCCCGGCGTCAGGCCCGCAACACCCAGCTGGTCCTGATGGAGGAGGCCAACCTCGGCCGCGTCGACGATCCCGCCGCCGGCTCCTGGTTCCTCGACAGCCGCACCCACGACCTCGCCGGTGCCGCCTGGGCCGAGTTCCAGCGTATCGAACGCGAAGGCGGCGTGGTCGCCTCGCTCAAGGGCGGCGCGATCCAGATGCGGGTCGCCGCCTCGCGTGCCGGCCTGCAAGCCACCTTCGACAACGGTGCCAGACAGATCGTCGGCGTCACCAAATTCGTGGACAAGGACGTCCGTCCGGCCTCCGTCGAACCCGCGCCGCCAGCCGCACCCGCCGCCCACGCCGACACCTGCGAGCCCCTTGCGCCCGTCCGCTTCGCCGCCGCCTTCGAGGGGGCCAACTGATGACATTCCCCGACTTCACCAAGGCCGAGCTCGACCTGTCCCCGACCGGACATGGCCCCGCCCGCGATCCCTGGCTCACCCCCGAGGGTATCGAGATCGCCACGGACTATGACGCCTCGGCGATCGACGGCAATGAATCCGTACACGGACTACCGGGCTTCGCGCCCTTCCTGCGGGGCCCCTATCCGACCATGTACGCGGGCAATCCCTGGACCATCCGCCAGTACGCGGGGTTCTCGACCGCCGACGAATCCAACGCCTTCTATCGCCGCAACCTCGCGGCAGGTCAGAAGGGGCTCTCGATCGCCTTCGACCTGGCCACCCACCGGGGCTATGATTCCGACCACCCCCGGGTGAAGGGCGACGTCGGCATGGCCGGTGTCACCATCGATTCGATCCTGGATATGCGCACCCTGTTCGACGGCATCCCCCTGGACCAGATGTCGGTCTCGATGACCATGAACGGCGCCGTCCTGCCGATCCTGGCCCTCTATGTCGTCGCCGCCGAGGAACAGGGCGTGCCCCACGCCAAGCTGACCGGCACCATCCAGAACGACATCCTCAAGGAGTTCATGGTCCGGAACACCTATATTTATCCGCCCACGCCGAGCATGCGGATCATCGCCGACATCTTCGCCTGGACGGCGAAGGAGACGCCCAAGTTCAACTCCATCTCCATCTCCGGCTATCACATGCAGGAGGCGGGGGCCTCGGCCGACATCGAACTGGCCTATACCCTGGCGGACGGGATCGAATATCTGCGTGCGGGCAAGGCGGCGGGCATGTCGATCGATGCCTTCGCGCCGCGCCTGTCCTTCTTCTGGGCCATCGGCATGAACTACTTCATGGAGGTGGCCAAGATGCGCGCCGGCCGCCTGCTGTGGGCCGAGGCCGTGCGGCGCGAGGGCGGGGTCGATCCCAAATCCCTGTCCCTGCGCGCCCACTGCCAGACCTCCGGCTGGTCCCTGGCGGCCCAGGACGTGTTCAACAACGTGCCCCGCACCATGGTCGAGGCCATGGCGGCGGCGGGCGGCCAGACCCAGTCCCTGCACACCAATGCGCTCGACGAGGCGCTGGCTCTGCCCACGGACTTTTCGGCCCGGATCGCGCGCAACACCCAGATCCTGCTCCAGACCGAGACCGGCCTGACCCGCACCATCGACCCCTGGGGCGGCAGCTACTACGTCGAACGCCTGACCCACGAACTCGCCGAAAAGGCCCGCGCCCACATGGCCGAGGTCGAGGCCCTGGGCGGCATGGCCAAGGCCATCGAGGCCGGCATCCCCAAGCTGCGGATCGAGGAATCCGCCGCCAAAACCCAGGCCCGGATCGACACCGGCAAACAGACCGTCGTGGGCGTGAACCGCTATCTGAACGACACCCCCGACGACATCCCGATGCTGAAGGTCGACAATGCCGCCGTGCTGACGGCCCAGATCGAGAAGCTGAAACGCCTCCGCGCCGAACGCGACGAGACGGCGGTCCAGGCCGCGCTGACCGCCCTGACCGAAGGTGCCAAGGGTACCGCCAACCTGCTGGAATTGTCAGTCCAGGCGGCCCGCGCCCACGCCACGGTCGGCGAGATCTCCGACGCGCTGGAGGCCGCCTTCGGCCGCCACGTCGCCTCGGTGAAGACGGTGTCGGGCGTCTATTCGAAGGAGGCCGGAGGTGACACCCGCTTCGCCCGCGCCCGTGACATGGTCGCCACCTTCGTCGAGAACGACGGCGGCCCGCCCCGCATCCTGATCGCCAAACTGGGCCAGGACGGCCACGACCGGGGCCAGAAGGTCATCGCCACCGGCTATGGCGACCTGGGTCTCGACGTCACGGCGGGCTGCCTGTTCCAGACCCCCGCCGAGGCCGCGCGCGACGCGGTGGCCAAGAATGTCCACGCGGTCGGGGCCTCGTCGCTGGCGGCCGGGCATCTGACGCTGGTGCCGGAACTGCGCGCCGAACTGGAGCGCCTCGGCCGACCAGACATCATGATCGTGGTCGGCGGGGTGATCCCGCCGTCCGACGTCCAGCCCCTGATCGACATGGGTGCCGCCGCCGTCTATCCGCCCGGCTCGACCGTGGCCGACACCGCCGTCGACCTGATCGAGAAGCTGAACCAGCGGCTCGGCTACGCCCAGCCCGCGCCCGTCAAGGAACCCGCATGATCGGCAATCTGAACCACGTCGGGGTCGCCACGCCGTCGATCGCCGAGTCGATCAAACTCTATCGCGACATCCTGGGGGCCACCCGGATCGGCGAGCCGTTCGACCTGCCGGCCCAGGGAGTGAAGGTCTGCTTCATCGACACCCCGACGGCCCAGATCGAGCTGATCGAACCCTATGACGAGACCAGCCCCATCGTCGGCTTCCTGGCCAAGAACCCGTCCGGCGGCCAGCATCACGTCTGTTTCGAGGTCGCCGACATCCACGCTGCGGTCGCGCAGATGCGCAGCAAAGGCGTTACCATCCTGGGCACCGGCGAACCCCGCATCGGTGCCCACGGCACGCCGGTCGTCTTCCTTCATCCCAAACAGATGGGCGGCGTCCTGATCGAGCTGATGGAAGCGCCGAAGGGCGCGCATTAGGCCTTCCGTCTGCGGAGTGGCCCGGCCTGAAGGGGTTGATCACAACGGGCACAACGAACCACGACGAACACAACGGAGCCGAGCGCGAAGATCCGGCTGGTCAGGCTTCAGCCGGTGATCGGGAGACGAGCCGATCACTCATCGCGGCGAAGCCGCAATCTGAGCAGGTGCCCACAAGTCCACCCTTGGAACTCCGCCTCGGTCCCGTCGTGTTCGTTGTGCCTCGCCGTGTTCGTTGTGATGAACTTGCTGTCGCAGAAGCGCCTAATACCACCCCGCGTCCCGCAGAGCCTTCGCGTACCGCCGACTGACCGGAGCCGTCACCCCGCCCTCCAGCGCCAGCGTCGCCCGCCCGTCACCCCGGCTGACGTCGCGCACCGCGTCCCGCGCGACCCACCAGCTGCGATGGGTCTGGGCCCCCTCCAGCCCTTCCAGCTCCTCCAGCGCATCGGACAGGCGCATCAGGATCAGGTCCGAGCCCCGGTCGGTATGGATGCGCAGGTAATGATCCTCGGCCTGTACCGCGCGGATCGCGGCTCCTCTCAGCTTCGGCGGCAAACGGTCTGGAAAACGGGCGGGCGCGGCACCGGCCGGGGCGGCATGGGTCTGGACCGGCTGGGCCTTGGCCAGAAAGACGTTGAGCGTGCTCATGGTCAGGGTGATCAAGACGACCGGACCGACCATCAACGGCAAGGCCATCAGGGGATAGATCCGCCCCGTGAACACCAGACCCGTGACCAGCCACACCATCACCGACACCGGGCCGGAGATGGAGGCGGTCAGGGCCGCCACGGTCAGCCATGGCCGGTCGTCCAGATCGACCCACCGCTGGACCAGCCAGGAACAGACCTGTCCCCACAGAGCGCCCGCCAGCATCACCGGAACCCAATAGACCAGCCGCATCCACATCGGTGCGTCGACCGTGCCGAAGGCCCCCGAGAATGCGAGCAGACCCCCGGCCGCCGCCGCCACGACAAGGCCGCGCGCCAGCCCAAGGGTGACGGGACGCTGGGTAACGGGGCGCTGGGCTACGGGCCGCGCCGCCACGCTCTGTTGGGGAATCGGGGTGTTCATCATTGCAATCGGGCGCGCTTGGTCGTCATGGTTGGGGGAGTAAGGCTTTGAGACCACGAAACGGCCCCGGAATGAAGCGCATCCTCGCCCTCGTCGCAATCGCCCTCGCCGCCGCGTCGGGTGTCGCCCCCTCCGGCATCGCCTGGGCCCAGCAGACCGGGCGCGTGCCCGTGCCGCCGCCGACGCGTCCCGGCGGCAACCCGGTCGTGGCCCCCGGACCCGGCCCCGTCGGCCCGGCCGTGCCGGTGCCGTCCAGCGGAACCAGCCGCCCCTCGGCCATACCCATGCCCAGCCAGCGCCCGCCCTCGACCGGCCGCCCGGCCCAGACCTCCCTGTTGCTCGAGTTCGAAACGCCCCAGCCCACCGGCCGGGTCGCCGTCGCCATCTATCGCGACGCCGACAGCTTCCGCCGCAACCGCAGCCCGATTCGCACCCTGATGCTGACCCGCAACCGCAACGGCCAGATCACCGCCTTCGTCCAGGGCCTCCAGCCCGGCCGCTATGCCATCGCGGCGTTTCAGGACGTCGACGGCGACGGCGAACTGGGCAAGGGGGCGTTCGGCCTGCCGCGCGAGCCCTTCGGCTTCTCCAACAACGCTCGCGCCCGCTTCGGTCCCCCCTCGTTCGACAGCGCGGCCTTCTCCGTCGGAGCCACCGGCACGACCCAGCGCATCATCCTGCGCAACCCGATGAACGCCATCCTGCGCTGAGGCGACACGACTCACCTCTCCATTCGCGAAGGCGAATGGAAAGGACAGATCGGCGTCTTCGCCGATCAGGAGGGGGCGACGCGATGTCGAAAGTGGGCGCTGCGTGAAACCCCGCAGACGGCCAGAACTCCCTCACAGGCTAGACCGGGTCGCCCCCTCCTGACCGCTGCGCGGTCTGTCCTCCCCATCGCCCTTCGGCGATGTGGAGGTGAGCCGGTGACGAATGCACCCGCCCGCCCTATGCTACTAACCATGTCCGACACGACCGCCGCAGCGACCGAAACCGACCGCCCCCTGACCCAGGACGGCCCGCCGCTGCGGCTCTATCTGATCGACGCCTCGGCCTATATCTTCCGCGCCTACCACGCCCTGCCGCCCCTGACGCGCAAGTCCGACGGCCTGCCCGTCGGGGCGGTCCAGGGCTACTGCAACATGCTGTGGAAGCTGCTGCAGGACATGAAGGGCGCCGACGGCCCCACCCATCTGGCCGCCATCTTCGACCATTCGGAAAAGACGTTCCGGAACGACCTCTACGACCAGTACAAGGCCAACCGCTCGGCCCCGCCCGAGGACCTGATCCCCCAATTCCCCCTGGTGCGCGAGGCCACCGCCGCCTTCGGCGTCCATTGCGTCGAACTGCCGGGCTACGAAGCCGACGACCTGATCGCCACCTATGCCTGCAAGGCGCGCGACGCGGGCGGCGAGGCCGTCATCGTCTCGTCCGACAAGGACCTGATGCAGTTGATCGGGCGCGGCGTCGTCATGTACGACCCGATGAAGGACCGTCGTCTGGCCGAAGAGGCCGTGATGGAGAAGTTCGGCGTCACCCCCGACAAGATGGTCGATCTCCAGGCCCTGATCGGCGACAGCGTCGACAACGTCCCCGGGGCCCCCGGCATCGGCCCCAAGACGGCGGCCCAGCTGCTGGACGAATACGGCGACCTCGACACCCTGCTGGAACGGGCCGGCGAGATCAAACAGCCCAAGCGCCGCGAGACACTGATCAATTTCAGGGATCAAATCCTGCTCAGCCGCGAACTGGTCCGCCTGACCTGTGACGCGCCTGCGCCCGAGGCGATCGAGGATTTCGCCGTACGCGATCCCGATCCGGCGACCCTGTCCGCCTTTCTGGAGTCGATGGAGTTCCGCTCCCTGCTGCGCCGCGTCGGCGACGGCAAGACGGCGGGCCACGATGGCCAGGCCTTCACCGCCCCCCAGAACCGCCCGGCTCCGCGTGTGCCGACGGCCCCCGTCATCTCGCCCCGCTACGCCCCCCAGGCCGTCAACGCCGACGCCCCGACCCAGACCTTCGACCACGACTCTTACCAGTGCATCCAGACGCTGGAGGCGCTCGACGCCTTCATCGCCCGTGCGACCGCCGCGGGCGCCGTCGGTTTCGACACCGAGACCGATGCCCTGTCGGCCACCCACGCCGGGCTCTGTGGCGTGTCCCTGGCCATCGGCCCCAACGACGCCGCCTACATCCCCCTGACCCACGAACATCCGCCCATGGCCGGCGCAGGCGGTCTGGACTTCGGCGACACGCCCGATACCCGCGAGCCCCTGACCCAGCTGGACAAGCCCACCACCCTGGCCCGGCTCAAGGTCCTGCTGGAGAACCCCGGCGTCCTCAAGGTCACCCAGAACGGCAAATACGACCTCGCCGTCATGGCCCGCCGCGGCATCCGGGTGTCGCCCATCGACGACACCATGCTGATCTCCTACGTGCTGGAGGGCGGCCTGCACGGCCACGGCATGGACGAACTGGCCCGGCTCCACCTCGGCCACGACCCCATCCCGTTCAAACAGGTCACCGGCACCGGCAAGGCCCAGAAATCCTTCAAGCACGTCGAGCTGAAACCCGCGACCGCCTATGCCGCCGAAGACGCCGACGTCACCCTGAGGCTCTGGCGCATCCTGAAACCCCGGCTGGCCAAGGCCGGCCTGATGACCGTCTATGAGACGCTGGAACGCGGCATGCCCGCCGTCCTGGCCCAGATGGAGCTGGAGGGCATCCGCGTCGATCCCGACCGCCTGCGCCGCCTGTCGTCCGAGTTCGGCATCCGCATGGCCGAGCTGGAGATCCAGGCCCACGAGATCGCCGGCCGCCCCTTCTCCATCGGCAGCCCCAAACAGATCGGCGAGCTTCTATTCGGCGAACTGAACCTGACCGGCGGCAAGAAGACCGCCTCGGGCCAATGGGAAACCGGCGCCGCCACGCTGGAGGCCCTGGCCGAAACCCACCCCCTGCCCCGCGCCATCCTGGACTGGCGCCAGCTCAGCAAGCTCAAGGGCACCTATACCGACGCCCTCGTCGCGGCGATGGACGAGGCCACCAACCGGGTCCACACCTCCTACCAGTTGGCCGCCGCCACCACCGGCCGCCTCGCCTCGTCGGACCCCAACCTGCAGAACATCCCGGTCCGGAACGAGATCGGTCGCCAGATCCGCCAGGCCTTCATCGCCGCCCCCGGAAATGTCCTGATCAGCGCCGACTACAGCCAGATCGAGCTGCGCCTGCTGGCCCACATCGGCGACATCCCCGAGCTGAAACGCGCCTTCAAGGCCGGGCTCGACATCCATGCGGCGACCGCATCCGAGATGTTCGGCGTCCCCGTCGAGGGCATGCCCGCCGAGACGCGGCGCCGCGCCAAGGCGATCAATTTCGGCATCGTCTACGGCATCTCCGCCTTCGGCCTGGCCGCCCAGCTGGGCATCGATCAGGGCGAGGCCGGGGCCTATATCAAGACCTATTTCGAGCGCTTCCCCGGCATCCGCGACTATATGGACAAGACCCGCGCCGAGGTCCGCGCCGCCGGATACGTCTCCACCCTGTTCGGCCGCAAGATCCACATCCCGGCCATCCACTCCAAGTCGGGGGCCGAACGCCAGTTCGGCGAGCGCGCCGCCATCAACGCCCCGATCCAGGGCGCCGCCGCCGACATCATCCGCCGCGCCATGATGCGGATGCACGCGGCCCTGGCCGAGGCCGGTCTGTCGGAGGTCAAGATGCTGCTCCAGGTCCACGACGAACTGGTCTTCGAGGCCCCCGAAGCCCTGGCCGATCGCGCCATGACCGTCATCCGCCGGGTGATGGAGACGGCCGACGAACCGGCCATCAAGCTCAGCGTCCCCCTGGTCGTCGACGCCCGCGCCGCCCTCAACTGGGACGAGGCGCACTGACGCCTGGCCCGGTCACTCGGCCGGAACGGGCGTCCCCTGCCGCAGCCCCGTCGGATCGAGGAATTTCAGGTTCTCCTCGCGCACCTTGGCCGCCGCCTCGTCATAGAGGAACGGCAGGAACGCATAGCGACGCCCGCGAGTCACCGGCGTCGCCTCGTGCAGCAGCGAGCAGGAGAACACCACCGCCCCGCCCGGCGGCGGCCTCAGCGTGGTCGCCCCATACTCGGGAAACCTCAGGTCGCCGCCGTCGAAATCGTGGTTCAGGTTGATCGAGACCGCGAACCGCCGGTGCGCCGTGCCCTTGGTCGTGTTGTCCCGGTGCGGCCGGAAATAGCCGCCGGTCGCCGCATCATAGGTGGCCACCAGATAGCGTTCGATCCGCGTCGCCTCATACTGGAAAGCCTTCCTGATCTCGGGCACCAGCCGCCGCGCGATCCGGGCCCGGGCGGCCGTGACCAGCGTCTGATCCTCGATCAGGACGTCGGAGCGCTTCTTGTGGTTGGGGTCGGTCATCAGCCGGGTGACCCCGTCGACCTCGCGCATGAAGCCCGATTCCTGGCCCCCCACCCTGTCGTAATGGTCGATCAGCACCTGACAGAAGCCGGGCTCGAAGATGCGCGGCAGGATCAGGACCGGCGCATGCGACGCCACCCCCGCATGCCGATCCGGCGGCGGCAGGTGGTCCAGCCCGGCCAGCAGTTCCTCCGCCCGGTCCGGCCCGGCACAGGCCAGCACCCGCATCGAGGGATCGATCACGATCCACTGCGGCGGGCCGTCGGGCACCTGGATCAACTCCCGCACCGCCCCGGAATCATAGAGCCACCGCACCCCCGGCATCGAATCCGGAAACCGCCCGCGCCACTCCGGCCGATCGGGCAACAGGCCGAAAAAGCTGCGGCTGTCGTCATCGAATTTAGTACGGTGCCGAGCTGCCAGCACGGTCGCGGCCTCGATCTCGGCGTCGCTCGCCCCGCTGAGGACCGCCAGCACCAGATACCGCCCGGCGGCGGAATCGAACGCATAGTTCGGGTTGGAATTCCCCGGCGCACGAAAGCTGGGGAAGGGATCACCGGTCAACAGGGCCATGTCGCAACCTGCCGCGCCCCGCGCCGCCGTTCAAGCCGGAACGACAGACACCTCTACAGATACCAGTCATGCCCGCGCGCCGACGCCGATCCCCCGTCGTCGAGGAACAGCATCCCGTCATCGTGCCGCGAAACCAGCCCGGTCCACGCGCCATCGACATCGTCCGACACCGGCAGCACCTCCGGCCCCGCCGCCTTGGCGACCGGCTCCATCTCGCTCGCGCTGGCGCTCCAGCGGATATCCGAGGCCACCAGCGTCGTCCCCGCCAGCTGGATCAGCATGTCGTTGGTTCCGTTCCCCCCCAGATCGACGAACAGGAAGCTGCCGCCGCTCAGATAGGCGATGCCGAACGCATCCGACGCCCCCGTCCGTACCGCACTGAGATCGAGCCGGTCCGACCCCGACACGAAGCCGAAGATCGTATCCGCCGCCGCGACGGTCGAGTCCGACGCCGCGCGATAGACGAAGGTATCCGCCCCGCCTTCCCCGAACAGCACGTCGGCCCCACCGCCACCGGTAATCGAGTCATTGCCCGCCCCGCCCTGGATCGGATCGGCGAACCGGGAGCCCATCAGCACGTCTGCGCCGCTTGAGCCGATCAGATAGATGCCGATGGCCGAGCCGTTCCCGTAGTTGATGTCCGACCCGTTGATGGCCCGCCCAGCGGCCGAGATCACCATGTTGCCCGCAGCGGAGTCTGCAAAGACGAAACTCGACCCGTTGTCGGTGCGGATGATGCTGATCGCGGTCAGGGGGTTGCTGGTGAAGCTGATGGTGTCGATGCCCGTCTCGAAGTCGTACAGGTTGTCGGTCGCGCTCGCGGTCGAGTCCAACGCGGCGCGGTACAGGAAGACGTCCGCCCCCGCGCCGCCCGCCAGGGCATCCGCGCCCCCACCGCCATAGATCGTGTCGTCGGCCACGCCGCCGGCCAGCCAGTCCGCCGCACCGGCACCGTTCATCTGGAGGGGAATATTGGTTCGGCCGGCCAGCAGGAAGTCGTTCCCCTGGACCAGGCTCTGCACATAAATCTGGAAGCTGCTGTTCGCATTGTTGGCAAACACCACCGTTTCCCGTCCCTCGGCATAGCGGTCAATCCGGATGGACAGCGGCAGGATCGAGTTCAGGTTGATCAGATCGACGCCGGTCTGGAAGTCGGTGATCCGGTCATACTCGTCCACGCCGGGGGCCAGATAGATGAACTGATCGGTGCCCGCCCCGCCGGTCAGGACGTCCCGCCCGCCTCCGCCGGTGATGAAATCATCGCCCGCCCCACCGTTGATCGTGTCGGCCAGGCTCGACCCGATCAGCACGTCCGACCCGTCCGAGCCAGCCATGTTGGCGGGCAGGATTTCGCCGTTTGCGCCGAACACATCCCCCGCCTGGATCGTGCCGTTGACCCCGATCACCGTCTGGGTCGCCAACAGATGCCCGGCGAACACCAGTGTGCCCCCGCCGTTGGTCCGCACCAGGCTCAGCCCGTTGCTGACCGTGCCCTCGATCACGATCCGGTCCGAGCCGCTCTGGAAGTCCGCGATGGAATCAATGGCCGTTCCCGTCGAATCCCCCGCCGCGAAGACGAAGATGTCCGCACCGGCCCCGCCCGTCAGCAGGTCCAGACCCTGCCCGCCGCGCAGGGTATCCCCCGTCGCCGACCCGGTAAGGGTGTCGCCGAACGTCGATCCGATGATGCCTTCCACCCCGTTCAGGGTGTCCGAGCCGGCACCTCCGCTTGCCTGCCGGGCCGCGAGGCTGACCACGACTGCGCTGGTAGCGTCGCTGTAATCGGCGGTGTCGAACCCCGCGCCGCCATCCAGACTGTCATTGCCTGCTCCACCGCGCAGACTGTCGTCGCCGTCGTCGCCCCGCAGGATGTCGTTGGCCGCGCCGCCCTGCAGACGGTCATTGCCGGCTCCGCCGACCAGCAAGGCCACGCCGTCGCCGCCGATCAGCACGTCGTTCCCGGTCTCGCCGCTGAGGTTCGATGGGCCTGTCGCCGGGGCCGTGATCGTGTCGTCGCCGTCCCCGCCGTTGGCCGAGGACCACCCCGTCACGACATCGTTTCCGGTCGTGCCGAAATAGGTGATCGAACCTGTCTGGACGATGCCGGTCGGAGCGTAAGGCGACGACCCGTTGTTCAGGTAGGACGAGGTCGGGATGGCCCGCGCATCGACGTTCAGCAGCCGTCCATAGACGACGCCGATGCCGTTGGAGCCATCGCTGGCCCGGCCATAGAAGATGATGTCCGCCCCCTGCTGGCCGATATAGACCGGCCGGTAGCTCAGGGTGACCACGGTGCTGCCCGACAGGTCCAGCCGGTCCGTGGCGACGTCGAAGTCCGTGACGATGGCCGTCCCGACCGGGTTCCAGATGCGGAAGGTGTCGGCACCCGTGCCGCCGGTCAGCCGTACCGTGGTGTCCGTGCCCGGCGGGCTCACATAGCTGGTGTTGCCCCGGTTGGAGATTCCGTCGATGGCCCCGACACCGGCCGTGATGATGTCGTCGCCGGTGCCGCCGTCGATGACGGCGTGCCCCAGGACTGTCAGCGTATCATTGCCGTCTCCACCGTTCACCCGGATCGCGGTGCCGTCGTAGGCGGTCCAGGTCGTATTGGAGTTGAAGACGCTGAACACGCCGGAAAAGCCGACCTCGATCACGTCGTTGCCGCCTTCCCCGTTCAGCACAGAGCCGTTGGACACGCCGATGGCAGTGATACGGTCGTTGCCTTCGCCGGCATTGACCAGGTCATTCGCGTTGAAGAATCCGTAGGCCGTGGGCTGCGGCTGGATTTGGAGAACCCGCGAACCCGTGTCGATCACATCGTCGCCCGCGCTGCCTGTCAGGGTATCGCCAAAAAGCTGTGAACCGATCAGGCGGTTGATGCTGACGAGCTGGTCGGTGCTGTACCCCGTGTTCTGGAATCCCGAGACGGCCAGTGACACGGCGACCCCGATCGTCGCGTCCAGATAACTGACCGTATCGTTGCCGGGCCCGCCGTCGAGATAGTTGCGACCCGGCCCGCCGGACAGGACGTCGTCGCCGCCCGCCCCGATCAGGACATCGTCCCCGGTCAGGCCGGTGATGACGTCGTCACCCTCTCCGCCGGTGAGAGTATCGTCGCCTGCGGTTCCGGTGAAGGTCGGCATGGATCAACTCCTGATGTCTCCGGCAACCCTACGCCCCGATCACCGAAAGGTTCAACTCACGATAGGGCGCGGCTCAGTGCCCGGCCGCCCCGGACTGCGAGTCGAGAGGTGATCGGGGCTCCAACTCTCCAACTTCGAGCCTGCAATCCCTTGCGCCATAAGGGATTGGACGATTCTCGAGGCCTTCGACCTGGCGACCCTTCCGGCCGTGGTAGACTGCGGCCTCCCCCCGGTCTTTGACAATCAGCCCGCGTCCGCCCCGGAAGGCACAGGAGTCCGGACTCAACGGACTCTTCGGACTCTGTTTTTCGAGTCCGGACAGGCCCAAGTAGTCATGTTAGCCTGACATTTTCAGACGATTCAGACCTTTCGGACTCTGCTTTTTACAGCGCACACCTCCCGTGGTGTCCGTGGGCCTGGATACCGAAGTCCACGCCACCACCGTCACTCCGGGAGCCGCAGAGACCGCCCTACTGCTCCGACCCCGACCGCCACAGGCTGCGGGTCAGGGGCTCGAGAAGGTACTGAAGCGCCGTGCGGTCCTTGAGCAGGACCACCACCTCGACGGGCATCCCGGGCCGGATGTGGGTCGCGGCGGTGCCCAGCTTGGTCATTTCCGAAGGCGGGATCACCACCTCGGCGCGATAGAAGCTGCGCTTGGTGGCCTCGTCGGTGAAGGTGTCGGCCGAGATCAGGGTGACGGTCCCGTGCAGGATCGGGGTCGAGCGGTCGCGCAGGCCCGGAAACTTGATCTCGGTCGACAGCCCGACCCTCAGGTCGTCGATGTCGACGGGATCGATCGAGGCGATGATCACCTGGTCGGCGCGGTCGGGCAGGACCTCCATCAGGGTCTGGCCCGGCTGGATCACCCCGCCGGGCGTGAAGATGGTCAGGCCGACGACCTGGCCAGTCGAGGGGCTGCGGATCTGGGCCCGGGCGATCTGGTTGCGCAGCTCGGTCTGTTTGGGCCGCAGGTCGTTCAGGTCCACCTCGACCTGCCGCAGCCGGTCGGCGACGTCCTCGTCCAGCCGGGTGGTGACGCCCAGGCTCTGCAGCCGGGTCTCGCCCATGGCCTCGCGCGCCCGCGCCACCTGGGCCCGCAGCGAGCCCAGCTCGCCGTCCAGGGCCGCCGCGTTGCGCTCCAGTGCACGCACCCGGTTCTGGGGCGCAAAGCCCTGGGCCGCCAGGCTGCGCATGCCGTCCAGCTCCTCGCCGATCAGGCGGCGCTGTTCGATGTTGCTCTCGATCTGCCGCTGGAAGCCCGCGATCTGCTGGTTGAGCTGCTCGCCGCGCTGGCTGAGGACGCCCGTCTCTGTCGAGCGGCCCGAGCGGCGGGCCGAGTACTGCAGCCGCTGCAAGCGCATCGCCTCATCCGCCAGCACCCGGTCCTCGGCCGACAGGCCGGCGAACTCGGCGGGTTCGGGCACGGAACCCAGCCGGTCCCGCTCGGCGATCATCCGCGACCGCTGGGCCAGCAGGGCGATGATCTGGCCGGTGACCCCGCGCTCGCTGGCGCTGAGCTCGCCGGTGGACAGTTCCAGCAGCACCTGCCCCTGGGTGACGCGATCGCCCTCCTTGACGTGTAGGACGCTGACGGTGCCGCCCTCGCGGTGCTGGACCGCCTGACGGTTGCCGAGCACCGCCACCTGACCCTGGGCATAGGCCCCGGCCGCCAGCGGCGCGAACGCCGCCCAGCCCAGGAACAGCACAAAGAACAGGACGATGATGACGCCGCCGATGATCAGCTCGCGGCGCGGCGAGTCGGTGACCTCGACCGGGGCGGGCGCCTTGGGAGGAGTGCCCGACGACGGGATGGGCGAGGCGGTCATTGTGGGCGGGCTCCGACAGGCGGGGCGGCGGCGCGCATCTTGGCCAGGACGTCCTCACGCGGACCCTCCAGCTGGACCGCGCCGTCCTTCATGGTCAGCAGCCGGTCGACGCGTTGCAGCACCCCGGCCCGGTGGGCGATGATGACGACGGCGGCACCCCGGGCGGCGGCTTGCAGGATGGCATTCATCAGGGCGACCTCGCCCTCCTGGTCCAGGGCCGAGTTGGGCTCGTCGAGCACCAGCAGGGCGGGCGATCCGTACAGGGCCCGCGCCAGGGCGATCCGCTGCCCCTGTCCCGCCGACACCCCCTGGCCGAACGGCCCGAGCATGGTGTCATAGCCGTTCGGCAGGCGCAGGATCAGCTCATGTACCCCCGCTGCCTGGGCCGCCGCCACCGCGCCTGCGTCCACCGCCTCGGCGCTGACCCCGACCGACGAGGCGAAGCGCGAGATATTGTCCTTGATCGAGCCGGCGAACAGGTTCGGGTTCTGCGGCAGATAGCCGATGTGGCGGGCAAGCTCGTCGGAGTCGCGCGCGGAGTACTCGGCCCCGTCCAGCCGCACCGTGCCGATGGTCGGGCTCTGGGCCCCCGCCAGCACGCGCGCCAGCGTCGTCTTGCCCGATCCGCTGGGCCCGACGACGCCGAGCGTCTGTCCGGGATTGAGGGTCAGGCTGACCCCCTTCAGCTGGGGCTGTTCGGTGCCGGGCAGGCGCACGGCGATCCCCTCGACCTGAAGCAGGCCTCTGGGGTCCGGCAAGGCCGTGCGCGGCTTGTCGACGCCGGCGGTGGAGGCGAACAGCTCCTGCAACGTCGTCCAGCTGGCGCGCGCCTGAACCAGGCTGGGCCAGGCCCCGACCAGGGCCTCGATCGGGGCGACCGCCCGGCTCAGCAGGACCGAGGCGGCGATGATCGCCCCCGCCGACATCTCGCCCTTGACCGCCAGATAGGCTGCCAGACCCAGCGACGCAGATTGCAGCGCCAGGCGCAGGAACTTGATCGCGCCCGAATACTTGCCGCCGCTGAACTGGGCGTCGGCATACTGGCCGGTGGCCGAATGGCGCTGATGGAGCTGGCGGTTGATGCTGGCCTGACGCATCCCAAGGGCCCGGACGATCTCGGTCTGGCCGGTCATCCCGTCCTGACTGGCATAGGCGGCGTTGGATGACTGGATGGCCCGCTTCAGCCGGGGCCGGCTGTCGCGCTCGTTCAGCCAGGCCAGCAGGAACAGCACCGCCCCGCCCACCAGGGTCAGCACCCCGATGGCCGGGTGCAGCAGGAAACAGAAGACCAGATACAGCGGCGTCCACGGTGCATCGAACAGGGCCATCACGCCCTGGCCCGACACGGCGGTGCGCACATTGTCGAACTCGCGCAGCGCCTGGGTCGACTGCGGCTTGCCCTGGGCATCGACCACGCGGGCCATGATGGCCGGGGCCAGCATCTTGTCCATGCGCAGGCCGGCCCGGACCAGCAGCCGCGTCCTCAGCCAGTCCAGCGCCGCCAGCGTCCCGAGCGCCAGCATGGCCACGACGGTAATGAGGACCAGGGTCGTGATCCCGCCCGTCGGCACCACCCGGTCATAGACCTGCATCATGTAGATGGTCGGCACCAGGTACAGCAGATTGACCAGGGCGCTGAACACCGCCGCCCACACGAAATGGGTCCGGCAGGCCCGGATGGCAGCGGCCAAAGGCTCGGTGCCGGCCTTGGGTGCAGTCAGGGATTTGAACACGCGACCATTTTCGACACTTGATGACCCGGCCTTATACGCGTTTGGGGTGCATCGAGATAGTCTGTGGAATTGCACAGGTCTGGAAACGGGCGCTTGTCGCTTCCTTCCTGTCGGAGGATAGTCATCGCGGGCTCTGGAGCATTGAAATGACCGGTCGTCGTCTTGCCCTCATCGGGTCTGCCCTGATCATTTCGGCTGCGGCCTGTCGCGCCGAGGAGATTGCCATGACGTCCCCTGACCCTGCTGCCTCCGACGTGGCCTCGGATCGTGTCCTTGGGACTGAAGAGGTCTTCGGCCTGTATGGCCTGAGGCGCGCCGACGGCGAGGGTGCCTGCCGGATCGCCCTGAACCGCGTCCCGACCGACGGCGGCTTCGGTGTCGTGATCGGCCGGTGCGATCTTGAGGTGGTACGCGGCGCCAAGGCCTGGAAGACGGTTCAGGGCGGCTTCGAGCTGCTGCGTGAGACCGGCGGGCCCTTGCGCTTCCGCCAGACAGGGGTCGATGATTTCGAGACGATCGACGGTGCCTATCGCCTGAGCCGCGCACCCATGGCCTGATCGGCGGGGGAACCGGCGACGCGCTTGTATGTTTTCGCCGGTCCGGTCACACAGACCCATCTGACCCTATCGCAAGGCTCCCCATGCGTTCTCCTTCCACCCGGCTGCGCAAGGCCGTCCTGCCGGTCGCAGGCCTCGGCACCCGGGTTCTGCCGGGCACCAAGACCACGCCCAAGGAACTGCTCAACGTCGTCGATCGGCCGATCCTGAGCTATATCGTCGAAGAGGCGCGCGAGGCCGGGATCGAGCACATCGTCTTCGTCACCGGTCGCTCCAAGGGTGCAATCGAGGACTATTTCGACCACCAGATCGAGCTTGAGGCCCAGCTGCTGGCCAAGGGCAAGACCGACATTCTCGACAATATGAACGCCGAACTGGCGACGGCCGGCGAGATGAGCTTCACCCGCCAGATGCAGCCCCTGGGCCTGGGCCACGCGGTCTGGTGCGCGCGCGACATCATCGGCCATGAGCCGTTCGCGGTGCTGCTGCCCGACGTCATCGTCGACGCCGCGCCCGGGGCCCTGAAACAGCTAACCGCGGCGTACGACGAGCTGGGCGGCAATATCATCGGCGTCGAGGCCGTGCCCGCCGAGGACACTCACAAATACGGCATCGTCGATCCGCTCGAGCGCGACGGCCGCCGTATCGGCATGCGCGGCATGGTCGAGAAGCCGGCCCAGGGGACCGCCCCTTCGAACCTTTCGATCGCCGGCCGCTACATCCTGCAGCCCGAGATCTTCGACATCCTGCAGACCCAGCCGCGCGGCGCGGGCGGCGAGATCCAGCTGACCGACGCCATGGCTACCCTGATGAAGACCCAGGGCTTCACGGCTGTGGAGTACGAGGGCGTGACCCACGACTGTGGCGACAAGATCGGCCTGTTGCGCGCCAACGTCGCCCTGGCGTTGAAGCGGCCCGACCTGGGCATGGCGGCTCGGGCCGCGCTGACACCGTACTTCAACGGCTGATCGCGGGCTTAACGGCGTCAGGATACAGAAAGGCCCCGGACGTCGCCGTCCGGGGCCTTTGTCGTGATCGCTCAGGTCGCGCTTACAGGTACCAGTCCTGGCCGTGGTAGAAGCCGGTCCCGACGTTGGGGTCCAGGTCCAGCATGAACCGGCCGGTCTGCGGCGCGAACCCGTCGAGGATCGCGTCGTCCGCACCGAAGTCCAGACCCTCTACCGGCAGCACTTCCGGTGCCGGCACCTTGACCGTGCCCTCCAGCGCCGCGCCGCCGGCCGTCCACAGGATGTCGGAGGCGACGATGTTGGTGTTGGTGATCTGGATGACCAGGTCGTTTGAGCCGTTGTTGCCCAGGTCCACGAACAGGGTCGAGATGCCCCCGGTGTTGACGATGTTGAACACGTCCGACGCGCCCGTCCGCACGGAACGCAGGTCGATCTTGTCGGTGCCCGAGGTGAAGTCCTGAAGCACGTCCTGGCCCGACACCGGCGAGTCGCCGCCGTAGAAGACGAAGATGTCGGCACCCGCGCCCCCAATGAGGGTATCGGCACCGCCGAAACCGACGATCAGGTCGTTGCCGTTCCCGCCGACGATCGTGTCGGACCGCTGCGACCCGATCAGGAAGTCGGCACCGTCGGAGCCCTGCATGAAGACGCCGTGGTTGATCCCGACCAGATCGTGGCCGTTGATTGGACGCAGAGCACCCGAGGTCACGAACTGGCCGGCCGCGGTGTCGGCGAAGACGAAGGTCGAGCCGTCTGCCGAGCGAATGATGGTCGCCGCCGTCGTGTTCAGCGCCGTCAGGTCGATCGTGTCGGTGCCGGTTTCAAAGTCGTACAGGTTGTCGAGGCTGCCCTGAACGGAGTCGGCACGGGACTGATAGACGAACCGGTCCGCGCCCGCACCGCCCGAGATCGCGTCCGCACCCGTGCCCCCGATCAGGATGTCGTTGCCGCCATTGCCGACGATCGGGTCGGCCAGGCTGCCGCCGATCAGGGTCTCGGCAGCGTTCGAGCCCAGCAGGAAGATGACGTGGCTGTTGTTGTAGATGAAGTCCGTACCCTGGATCGCGCGGTAGGCGGCCGAGGTCAGGAATGAGCCGGCGTAGCTCTCGGCGAACACGAAGCTGGAGCCGTCCTCGCCGCGCACCACGCTGATCGACACCGTATTCAGCGCCGTCAGGTCGATCCGGTCGATGCCGGCCTCGAAGTCGTAAAGGTTGTCGAGGTTGCCCAGACCTGAATCCGACCCCGTCAGATAGACGAAGACGTCGGCCCCGGCCCCGCCCGAGATGGCGTCGCCGCCCGCCCCGCCGGTCAGGATGTCGTTGCCTGCAAATCCGACGATCGGGTCGGCGCGAAGGGTGCCGACCATCGTGTCATTGTCGGACGAGCCGATCATGAAGACGCCGAAGGTCCCATTGTAGAGGAAGTCCGAGCCGTGGAGGTTGGCACCGGCCGCGAACAGCTGGAACGCGCCGCCGGGGGTCTCGGCATAAACAACGGTACCGCCGCCGGCGAGCCGGGCCATCGACACCGAGGTCGGGTTGATGGCCGACAGATCGATGCGGTCGATGCCGCTCACGAAGTCGGTGATGACGTCCTGGTTGGAGGCCGTGGAGTCCGACGTCGCCGTATAGCGGAAGGTGTCCGCCCCGCCGCCGCCGGTCAGGGTGTCGCCGCCACCGCCGCCGATGATGGTTTCGCCGCCGCCCGTGCCGATCAGGCTGTCGGCACCGGCACCGCCGGTGATCGCCGAACCGGTGGAGGTGGTGATGATATCGCTGCTGTTCACGGCACCGCGCACCCGCACCGTGAAGGTGCCGCTGGCCGAGGTCGCGATCACGGTGTTGTAGACGCCGTCGGTGCCGAACGACACCGAGGTCGGGTTGAAGCCCGAGATGTCGATCTTGTCGACGCCGGTCTGGAAGTCGTCGATGATGTCGGACACGACCTGAAGCGTCGCCTGGCTTTCGGCCACGGTGTCGAACACGAAGGTGTCGACCCCGGCTTCGCCCAGCATGATGTCGGTGCCCAGACCGCCATAGATGGTGTCGTTGCCGGCATTGCCGGCGATCAGGTCGGCCCCGTCGCCGGTACGGATCACGTCGTCACCCGCTCCACCCTGGACCGTATTGGCGTTGGCGTCGCCCACGATGGTGTCGGCAAAGGCCGAGCCGATCACGCCCTCGATCGAGTCGAATGTGTCCCCGGCGGCGTCACCCGCTTCGGGTCCACCGACCAGGGAAACGCTGACGCCGACGGCCGATCCACCATAGACGGCGAAGTCGAAGCCCGTGCCACCGCGGATCGTATCGGCCCCCGCTCCGCCTTCCAGCAGGTCGTCGCCGCCGCCACCCTCGATCACGTCATTGCCGGCCAGACCCAGCAGGTAGTTGGCGTTGCCGTCACCGGTGATGGTGTCGGCGGAATTGGAACCCGCGACGTTCTCGATGCTGTTGTAGATGTCCCCGGCGGCATCGCCGTTTGCGCCGCCACCGGCCAGGGAGACCGACACGCCCAAGGCAGAGGTCACATAGCTGGCCAGGTCGGTCCCGCCGCCGCCGTTGAGGACGTCCGCGCCCGCACCGCCGATCAGGACATCGTCCGAACCGCCGCCGTTCAGGGTGTCGTTGCCGTCATCACCGTTCAGCTGGGTCGCACCGAGCGCGTTCAGGGTGTCGTTGCCGCCCAGACCCCGCAGGACGCTGCCCGCACCGGCCGCGCCGGTCAGGGTGTCGCCGGCGTTGGAGCCGTTGATCTGCTGGATGTTGGCATAGGTGTCGCCCTGGGCGTCGCCGGTATTGACGCCGCTGTTGGCCAGGGACGCCGTAATGCCCGCACCTGACGAGGCATAGCTGGCGATATTGAAGCCTGCGCCACCGTCCAGTTGATCGCTGCCGGCGCCGCCGTCCAGGGTATCGTCTCCGCCCGCGCCGATAAGGAAGTCGGCACCCAGCTCACCCCGCAGGGTATTGGCGGCGTCGTCGCCGGTGATGATGTCGGCGTGGGCCGATCCCAGGACGCCTTCGATCCCGAAATAGGTATCGCCCACCGCGACCACGCCGACATTGGTGGCGGGCACGGCGAGGTTGATGGTCACGCCGACCGTCGAATCCGAGTAAGTCGCCAGATCCAGGCCCGCTCCACCGATCAGGATGTCGGCCCCCAGGCCGCCGACCAGCAGGTCGTCGCCGCCCTCGCCTTGCAGGGTATCGTTGCCGTCGCGGCCCAGCAGGGAGTTGTCGAGATTGTCGCCGCCCAAGGTGTCGCCGAAGTGCGAGCCGATCAGGGCCTCGATATTGATATAGGTGTCGCCCGCCGCGTCACCGGTGTTGGCACCCGGATTTCCGAGGAATGCGCCGACCCCGGCCAGGGCGCTGGTATAGGCCGCCGCGTCGAAGCCGTTGCCGCCGTCCAGGGCGTCGCCGCGCGGACCGCCGTCCAGGGTGTCGTTGCCGTCGCGGCCGAACAGCTGGTCCACGCCGTTGACGAAATTATAGGCCACCTGATCGGGGTCGCCGATGATGTTGTTGTTGCCCGCGTCGCCGTACAGGACGTCATTGTAGGGCGAACCGGCCAGGTCGCGTCCGAACAGCTCGAAATAGGTGTCGCCGGCCGCATCGCCCGTGTTGACGGTCGGGTTTGCCATGTCGGCGGTCACGCCCGCGAGCGCGGTTTCGTAATCGATCAGGTACAGGCCGCCGGGCGTGCCGTGCAGGGCGTCCGCGCCGATGCCGCCGATCAGAACCGTATAGGCCGCGCCGCCGCCGAAGATGGTGTCGTTGCCGCCCTGCCCCTGGAGCTGGTTGATGAGCGGATCGTTGTTGCCATAGATGATGTCGTTGAACTCGGACCCGATGACGTCTTCGATACTGGTGAAGGTGTCCCCGGCCGCCCAGCCGGTGTTCTCGACCGCCGGGTTGCGCAACGAAATCGTCAGGCCCGTCGGCGACAGCAGATAGCTGACGGTATCCTCGCCCGCCTCGCCGTCCAGCCGGTCGAGCCCCATGCCGCCCAGCAGCAGATCGATGTCGTCACCACCGTACAGGAAGTCGATCTCGGCCGTGTCGTCCGCGAAGCCGTAGAGGTCGTCCATTCCGCCACCACCACGGATGACGTTGTTGGAGCCGTTTCCGGACAGGTAGTCGCGGAAGTTCGACCCGATCATGTTCTCGACCGAGATGTAAGTGTCGCCCAGGCCGTCGCCGTAGGGCAGGCCGCCGCCGGAGAGGTAGGCACCGACGCCGGCGGTGGCGTTGGCGAAGGTCACCGTGTCTGTCCCGGTTCCGCCGTCGAGAATGTCGATGCCGCCGCGTCCATCCAGGATATCGTCGCCGCCGAAGCCGTTCAGCGTATCGTTCCCGGCCGTCCCGACCAGGGTGTCGTTGCCCGGCCCGCCGTCGATGTCGCTCGGTCCCTCGACAGGACGGGCCGCCGTCGGCGTATCCGTGGGAATGGCCAGGACGGGCGACCCCGGGCCTGCGATCCCGCTGGACGCCGCGGCCCGCCGCGCGGCGGCCAGGGCCGGCAGATAGTCTTCGGTCTCGAGGGCGCTGGCGAAGCTGAAACGCAGGTTGCCGTGGCGGTTGGCGATGACAGTCATGGCGGGTACCCCTCGTCGATCCATCGAACTGGATGATCCGACCTCCCATGGCCGACCACCGGTTAACGACCCGTGTGCCGGCCCGTCACCCACCCATGGCTAGCAAGTTGAACGCGAATCATCCACCGCCGTTTTGTAAAGTGTTCGCGATCACGATGCCGCGTTCGCGCAGCAGAGCCAGGGTCGAGGGATTGTCGGGCTGAAGATCGACCAGCGCCCTGGCGAACCGTTCCGCCTCGCCGCGCTCGCCGGCCACCACTGCGGCGCTGGTCAGTTCGTACAGGATCGAAAAATCCTGCGGATACCGCCGGTGCGCATTGAGCAACACACGATAGGCGGCCCTGACGTCGTCCTTGGCCAGCAGCCGCCCTCGCATCAGCGACGCAGCCGCAGACCGGCGGATCGACGGCTCCAAGGCCATGGCCAGCACCAGGTCGCGCTCCGCTCCGGCGGCGTCAGCGATGAGTTCGCGCGCCAGGGCGCATTGCAACAGCACCTCGGCCGGCGACATGGACCAGGTCGAACGGACGTTCGGATCGACCGCCTCATCCTCGCCCATGGCTTCGAGAACGGAGTTCCAGCGCGACAGGGATTCAGGCCATTCCGCCTTGCGCACCGCGACCCGTGCCATGCCGATACGCGCGTCCAGGCGGTACTCGGGAATTTGCGCGGCGTCGTAGAAGGTCGCTTCCGCCTCGCCGTACTGACCCAGTTCGGCATGCATGTTGGCGATCGGCAACAGCACGGAACGGTTCTGGGGATTGATGGCCTCGACCCGTTTGAAGTTGGCCAGCGCCTCGGCCCAGGCTCCCCTGGCCATGGCCTTCCGCGCGGCGTCGCGGAAGGGGCGGGCGATGCGGCGGCGCAGGACCTGGCTCATGCCGCCTCTCCCTCAGCCTTAACGGTGCCCAGAGCGTGAACCCGGTCGGCCAGGCCGCTGTCGTCGAACACCCGATCCCAGAACAGGCCCTCGCGCTGGGTCCTTTGCCTGGCCGTCAGGCTCAGCGGCTTGCCGTAGACGACGTCCAGCATCGCCTGCTGGAATTCGCGCGGACTGGTCGCCACGATGACGCCGGCGTCGCCCTGGTGATCCTCGAACGAACGCATCGCGACCGATGTCGCAACCACCCATTTGCCCGAGCTCAGGGCCTCGGCGGTCTTCAGGTTGCTGCCGCCACCCGCGCCGATCGGCAGAAGTATTCCCTTGGCGTTCTCGCGAAGCCAGCTGAGCTCGGCGTCCGACGGATGGGGGAAGAAGTGGGTCCGGTCGCCGTAGGCCTCGGCATGCGGCATATAGAGTCCGGACTGGTAGATGCCGTCCGAGGCCCCGCCGCAGATCGCGAACATCTTTTCCGGCGGGAAGCCGTAGAGACCGCCGCTGAGGACGTATTTCTCGAACCCCTGGATATTCGGCGGATAGGCGCTGCCGACGAAATAGAGGTATTCATTGGGCTTGAAAGCGGCACCGTGAGGTGGGCGCTTGGCCTTGCCGGGACGCTCGCTGCCGTTGCGCACCACCAGCGGCTTGCAGGCGGGATTCAGGCCGCGATACGATTGGGCGTCGGCCGCCGACACGCAGAACAGCAGGTCGGCCTGCTCGGCCAGCTCGGTCTCGATGTCCAAGGCCATCGCCTCGACGCGATTGACCAGTTTGCGATCCACACCGACCCCTTCGAGGATGTCGCGCTTCAGCGGCGCCTCGAAATTATGCGACGAATAGATCAGGGCGGTACCGGTCAGAACGCCTTCCTCGCGCAGCTTGCGGACCAGGGGCCACATGAAGGGCTGCTCGATCTGGATGGCGTCGGGCTGGAAGGATTCGATCAAGGAACGGAAATGCCGATACGGCCCGCTCTGGCTTGCCGCAAAGGCTCCACTGCCCATGTCCTCGATAAACGGAACGTCCGAATAGATCCCGCCGATCGACGAATAGGGATAGTCCCGCTCGGTCACCTTTTCGGGGCTGTAGGTCGTCGCGGAATAGACCGAGGCGTATAGATACTGGATGCCCGCCCGCTCGTAACACAGGCCGATCTGGGTCGTGCGCCGCTGACCGCCGTGGACCGGCAGGCGGATGGGATAGGTGCCGAGGGACAGGACTTTCATCGGGCCGCCTCCACCCAGCGATTGAGGATGCCGTAGAACAGGTCGGCGGAGTCGTCCCAGGTCACAGGCTTGTATTCCGTCAGGGAACGCTTCTCGAGCTTGGCGATCATGGCGTCGTCGGTAAAGGCGGAGATCAGGGCGTCGGTCCATTTCCGCAGATCGACCGGATCGATATAGAGCGGCGCCGTGCCACCAACCTCGCGCAGCGATCCCGCTTCGCTGCTGAGACAGGCCTTGCCCAGGGCCATCGCCTCGACCAGCGACAGGCCATAGCCTTCGTACTTCGACGGGAAGACCACGAACCGGGCCCTGCGGTACAACTCCGTCAGATCCTCATCCGGGATCCCCGACAGGATCAGGACCCGGTCGGCGATCAGGGGATTGGTGCGGATTTCCTGGACCAGGTTGTCCGTGTTCCAGCCCACCCGACCGACGAAGACGCACATGGCGTCGTCCGGCATCGCGCCGGACCGGACGCCATACTCGAACGCATCGACGATGGTTCGGTGGCTCTTCCTGGGCTCGATCGTCGAGACGTAGAGGAGGTATTGCTTGCCGGCCAGGGCGGTCGGGAAACCCGGCTGGGTCCCGGCGGCGGCTTCCACGATGTCGCTGCCGAGAGGCCAGGCTTCCAGCGGCATGGCCGGCAGTCGCCATTCCGACAGATGACGCGCCACATCGGCCTTGGTCGTCTCGGAGATGCAGAAGGCGTAGTCGGCCGTCCAGAACAGTTCGCCGAAATACTTCTTCAGCAGGTCCACATAGAAGGGCACCACATACTGGGGGTACAGCAGCGGAATGATGTCGTAGATGATGGCCAGGTATTTGAAGCCGGTCTTCTTGCGGATCTTGCGCATCCCGCGGACGTTCTTGTGTTCCCAGTCCAGACCGCCGTTGATGATCCAGGTCTTGGCGTTCATCGGGACCGGGCCGGACACCACCTGGCTGACACTGACCAGGCTGCGGCGACCGTCGGCGTTGACGTTTACGAAGCGGTTCTCTTCGCGCAGTTGCAACAGATCGGCCAAGGGTAGATCGGCCAGTCGCGACCGCAGCGCCAGAACCGCCTCGGCTCCCGTCATGTCCGTCGGCATGTCATCGAGGACATTGCCGCGTTCCGAGATCGACCGATCAAGGCGCAGGCCACGCATGTCGTCCAGGGCGATCCAGCATTCGCCGGCAAGGACCCGCTCGGCGAAGGCCGGCTGGATCACATAGTAGCGCTGGGTCGCCTGGTGGAAGAAACAGTACCGGACCGGCGAGGCGCAGCGGCCCTGGGCACGGCGAGCGATCTCTCGCTCGACCCGCGTGATGCCGACCGGCGCGCCGCCCCATGAAATGGAGGTCGTGATGTCGAAATAGATCGTCGTCATCGCGGGAGCGGACACCATCGGTCGTCGGTCATGTGAAAGCGCGGGCGTAGCGACGGCAATCCCCCCGGCCGGCCCGCGCTTCATGCCTAACGATCAATGACCTTGCTGGCAATCACTGCCGACGACAGCCGACATCGGATCGCGTTGCCCAGAAGCTACAACAGCCAGTCGCTGGGCTGACCTAGGACCGGGTGGAAGGCCGGATCGATCAGGACGACGTCCGGATCGCTGGGCAGGGTCAGGGCCGACGATGTCCAGTAGGCCCCCTTCAGCGAGGCGGCATCCATTGGGTCCGTGTCGAAGGCGTCGAAGGCCATCGGCGAGGCATCTGCGCCCAGGTCGAGCTCGGTCGGCCAGACGAAGACATCCGCCTGGGGCAGGGTCTCGACCACGGACTTGGCGACCGGCTCCAGCGCGCCGGCCCCGGCCGTCCACAGGATGTCGCTGGCGGTGACCGTGGCCCCCGCGACCTGGATCAGCATGTCGTTGGTGCCGTTGCCGCCGATGTCCACGAAGATGAACGAGCTGCCGCCGGTGTAGGCGATGCTGAAGACGTCCGTGCTGCTGGCGCGAACCGACTTGAGGTCGATCTTGTCCGTACCGACCGTGAAGCCGAACAGGGTATCGGCGGCCGATACGCTGGAGTCCGACGCGGCGAAATACAGGAAGGTGTCGGCCCCCGCCTCGCCGAACAACACATCCGCACCGCCGCCGCCGACCAGGATGTCGTTCCCGGCCCCGCCATAGATCGGATCCGCCAGACTGGATCCGACCAGAACGTCGGCGTTGCCCGAGCCGATCATGTAGATACCGTGGGTGTTGCCGTACAGGATATCACGGCCGTTCACGGCCAGGTTGGCGGCCGTCGTCAGGAACGCCCCTGTCGGGGTCTCGGCGAAGACGAAGGTCGAGCCGTTGTCGGTGCGGATCAGGCTGATGGAGGTGGTGCCCAGCTCCCTCAGGTCGATGAAGTCCGTGCCGGTCAGGAAGTCGTAAAGGTTGTCGAAGCCGGTCGTCTGGTTGGAGTCCGAGGCGAGGCGATACTCGAAGATATCCGCGCCCGCCCCGCCCGAGATGGCATCGGCACCGCGGCCGCCGATCAGGATGTCGTTGCCCCCGTTACCGACCAGGGGATCGGCGAAGCCCGTCCCGACCATGGTCTCGCCGGCCTCGGAGCCGATCATGAAGACGCCGTGCGTGGTCGCGTAGTTCAAATCCGACCCGTTGATCTCGCGTCCGATGGCCGCAAGCTGGAAGGCCCCCGCCGGGGTCTCGGCGAACAACACGCTGGAGCCATTGATGCGGGCGATGCTGACCGAGGTGGTGTTCAGGGCGTTGAGATCGATCCGGTCGATACCGGTCTGGAAGTCCGCGAGATTGTCCTGGGCGGCGGCCGTGGAATCGCTGGTGGCTTCGTAGACGAAGTAGTCGACGCCGCCGCCGCCGATCAGGGTGTCGGCGCCGCCACGGCCGGTGATGTAGTTGACGCCCGAAGTGCCTGTGAGGGTTTCGCCGGCAGCCGTGCCAAACAGATTGGTCGGCGTGGAGCCCGGCGTCACCAGCAGGATATCGGACTGGCTCACCGCTCCCTGGACCCGCACCGAGAACAGCCCGGCCGCCGTCGTGCCGGTGACGATGTTGTAGATGCCCGAGGCGGTGATCGCCACGCTGGTCAGGTTCAGCGCGATCAGGTCGATCCTGTCGACGCCCGTCTGGAAATCGCTGATGACGTCGTCGGCGACGCCTGTGTCGATGTAGGAATCCGCTCGTGAGTTGAAGCGGAAGGTGTCGGCACCCGCGCCCCCGGTCAGCAGGTCGTTGCCCCCGCCGCCGATCACAGTGTCGTCGCCGGCTCCGCCGATCAACCAGTCAGTGCCCGCTCCGCCGGTCAAGGCGTCATTGCCGTCGCCGCCATCCAGGGTCGATCCGCCCGAGGTCGGCGTGACCACGGCATGGCCCGGCACGGACACGTGCAGCGCATAGGTCGATCCCGCCACCATGGCACCGCTGGTGAAGGTGTTGTTGGCGTTGGTCAGCCACAGGGCGACCTGGATGTAATAGGTACCGGCCGTGGTGAAGGTGTAGCTGAGCGCCGAGTTCGTCGACTCCTCGCCGACGTCGGCGGCGTCGTCGTTCTGGGCCAGTTCGGTGCCGCCCCCGTCGAACAGCCGCAGGGTCGAATCGAACGAGGCCCCGTCGATGTCGAACCGCACCGTCTGCCCGGCTCCCACGGTCACCGCATAGTATTCGACGCCCGCATGCGCCGTGGCGACGACCGTGGCGTGGGGAATGGTCGTGGGATTGGTCACGCCGTCGCGCGCCAGCAGGTCGAAGCCGCCGTCCAGCGACACGGCTGTCGCGATGGTGTTGTTGGCCTCACTGGCAGTCTTGACGATGTCGGGCGCGCCGCCGCTGGTGCCCGGCGCTCCGGCGGTCAGGACGTCGTTGCCGCCCAGGCCGAAGATCGTATCGATCCCGCCGCCGCCCTGAATGGTGTTGGCCACGCCGTCGCCGGTCAGGGTGTCGTTGAAGGTCGAGCCTGTCAGGTTCTCGATCGAGATCAGGGTATCGGCCCCTTCCGTGCCGCTGGAGGTATTGGTCGTCAGACTGACCACCACGCCACCGCTGGCTCCGGCGTAGGAAGCCGTGTCCGTTCCCGCGCCGCCGTCAATCGTATCGTTGCCCAACCCGCCGAAGATTGTGTCGTTGCCGTTGACGCCTGCCAGGGCGTCGTTGCCCAGACCGCCCTCAATGGTGTCGTTGCCGTCCCCACCCACGATGGCGTCGTTGCCGCCCAGTCCCCGCAGGG
Source organism: Brevundimonas sp. NIBR10 (assembly GCF_027912515.1). NCBI lineage: Bacteria > Pseudomonadati > Pseudomonadota > Alphaproteobacteria > Caulobacterales > Caulobacteraceae > Brevundimonas > Brevundimonas sp. NIBR10. The sequence continues at coordinate 1,176,765 of NZ_CP115464.1, read as the reverse complement.
TGTCTGCGAACGCCGTGCCGACGATGGAGTTGGCGGTGATGTCGCCGACGGCCGTGATGCCACCGGTCGGTGCCGGTGCCGCGACCGTCTGGTCCGAGAAACGCAACGCCTCGACGTTCGAGATCGTGTCGGTGCCCTCCGGCCCCACGACCGTCGCGGTGGTGCCGTTCCAGGTGATCGTATAGGCCGAGCGCAGGCCGCTGAAGACTGCGGTGTCATTGCCCAGACCGCCGTCAATGACGTCGTTTCCTTCGCCACCGGTCAGCAGGTTGTCACCCGCGTTGCCGAAGATGGTGTCGGCCCCGGACCCGCCGATGGCGATCTCGATCGAAGCTCCCACGGCGATGGAAACATTGCCCGTCTGGCCGCCGACGTTGGAAAAACTGCCCTGGCGCAGGTCGATGATCTGGGTCTCGCCATAGCCCGAGAAGTCGAGCGTATCGGTCCCGCCCGCATCCCAGACGCAGAACACGACCCGGCTCGCGCCCGACGTCGCCGAATAGTAGGCCCGGCCGGAGTTGGAGTTGAAGCCATAGACGGTATCGCCCGTCCGCGTCGTCATGTTCGCGCCGTACAGCCGCTGGGCCGCTGCGATGTCGTCCATCAGCGGCGCGGACGCATAGGTGCTGGTTCCGAAAGACCCGCCCGTGTTCGATTCGCTGAAGTAGCTCATCACCGTGTATTGGCGAGAGTCCTCGTAATAGGTCGCGTCGTTGGCATAGGTGATCGATACCCCGTCCGAGGCGTTATAGTCGGCCGGGTGGTGCAGGCCGATGGCGTGGCCGATCTCGTGCGTCAGGGTGTGCTGGCCATAGTTGAGCCCGACGGGGTTTATATTGGCCGTGAGCGAGATATTGACCCAGACGTCGCCGGCGTTCGACGTGTTCCGGGTATCTCCGGGGCCATAGGCGAAGGCGGCGGAACCCGCCGAGCCCGCCCCATAGTTGCCGAACAGGATCGAGGCGCTGTCCGAGTAGCCCGTCCCGGTGTCCTGGCGCACGAAGGTGATGTTGGCCACGTCGGACCAGGCGGCCAGCGCCACCAGGGTCGCGGCGATCTGGGCCGCGTTGAACTGGCTGAAGATCGAGGTGTCGCTGGGCATGGTCGCCGGGTCCGTGGCGCGGAACGCATAGGTCACGGTCGCGGCGGTTCCGAGGGCACCAGAGCCCCAGTGCAGGTTGTTGCGCGTGATCTGGACCCCGGCGGCATCGGTGGTCAGAGACGGCCTCGACCCCACCAGTCCGCCGCGATCGTCGGCGTTCAGGAAGGACAGGGGATCGTCCGCCGTCGTGTCGAGAACGGTATGGAATCCCCCGCAGCAGGCACAGGTCTGATAGCTGGCGATGTCGCCGAACACCCGTGTCGAAGGTCCGTCAGACACGCCGCCGCTGCCGACAGGCGTTGCGAAATCGAGCGATGTTCCGCCCTCTGCCGTTGCGAAGCCGAACATCTGATTTCCTACTCTGAAACGCCCCGGAGGTCAGCTTATCAAGCGCACCGAGTTCGGCAAGGCGCAAAGGACGGCACAGCTTGACACAGAGGGTTAACGTCGCGGGAGCGGCCCGGACCCGATTGACCGTGACAGACACGCCTCCCACCGCTATCAGCCCGCGCGTGATGGAAGACAACGACCGGCAATCCGAAGATCAGGCGCGCGACGCCCAGGCCTGGGCGACGGCCAAGACCCTGGCCGAGGCCCTGCCCTATATCCAGATCTATGACCGCGAGACGGTCGTCATCAAATACGGCGGCCATGCCATGGGCGAGACCGCCGTGGCCAGACAGTTCGCCGCCGACGTCGTCCTGTTGAAGCTGATGGGCGTCAATCCCGTCGTGGTGCATGGTGGCGGGCCCCAGATCAGCGCCATGCTGGAAAGAGCGGGCGTCAAGTCGAACTTCATCGACGGCCTGCGGGTCACCGATCGCGACACGATGGCCGTCGCCGAGATGGTCCTGTCGGGTGCCGTCAACAAGGAGATCGCCCACTGGATCAGCGTCGCGGGCAAGGAGGCGGACGTGCGCGGCGTCGGCCTGTCGGGCAAGGACGCCGGACTACTGACGGTCGAAAAGACCACCCGCACCCGCCGCGACCCTGACAGCCTGATCGAGCACGAGGTCGATCTGGGCTTCGTGGGCGAACCGACCCGGGTCGATCCCAAGCTGATCGCCGGCCTGATCGCTTCGGAGACTGACGACTGGGTGCCGGTCATCGCCCCGATCGGGGTCGCCGAGGACGGCCAGACCTATAACGTCAACGCCGATACCGTCGCGGGCGCCGTGGCCGGCTCGCTGAACGCCAAGCGGATGCTGCTGCTGACCGACGTGAAGGGCGTGCTGGACGGCGACGGCAACCTTATCCGCCAGATGTCGGTGGCCGAGGCGCAAGGGCTGATCGACACCGGCGTCGCCACCGGCGGCATGATCCCCAAGCTGCTGACGGCCATGGACGCCGTGCGCTCCGGCGTCGAGGCTGTCGTCATCCTGGACGGCCGCCGCCCCCACGCCATGCTGGTCGAGCTGTTCACCGAACACGGGGCCGGGACACTGGTGACGGCGTGACGCTGGATCTGTCGCACATCGACACCTGGGTCTTCGATCTGGACGACACCCTGTATCCGCGCGAGCAGGGGGTGATGGGTCTGGTCCAGGCCCGGATCAACGCCTTCATGGTGGACGCGGTCGGGTTGCCCGCCGACGAGGCGAAGGTGCTTCAGAAGCAGTTCCTGACCGAATACGGCACCTCACTGGCCGGGCTGATGGCCAACTATGCGGTCGATCCGGCCAAATTCCTGCGCGAGGTGCATGACGTGCCCCTGGACAGTCTGGAACCCAACCCGCGTCTGGCCGATGTTCTGGCCGGACTGCCGGGCCGCAAATTCGTCCTGACCAACGGCGCGCGCTTCCATGCCGCCCGCGTCATGGAGCGGATCGGGCTCACCGATCTGTTCGACGGCGTCTTCGCCATCGAGGACATGGACCTGACGCCCAAGCCCGCCCCCTCGACCTATCGCCATTTCGTCGAGCGGTTCGACATCGATACCCACCGCGCCGTCTTCTTCGAGGACACGCCCCGCAATCTCCAGCCCGCCAGGTCGCTCGGCATGGCCACCGTCCTGATCGGCGACGGTCATGGCCACGAGATCGGCCCGTGGGTCGATGCAACGGCCCCCGACCTGCTCGACTTCCTGACCCCCTATTCGCTCAAGGCCGCCGCATGACTGACCTCGCCCATCTGGAAACCGTCGTCGAACAGGCTTGGGAGGACCGCGCCGACATCTCGCCTGCGACGCACGGTGAGGTCCGCCACGCCGTCGAACAGGCGCTGGCCCTGCTGGATTCCGGCCAGGCCCGCGTCGCCACGCGCGGCGAGGATGGCGTCTGGACCACGCACCAGTGGCTGAAGAAGGCCGTGCTGCTGTCGTTCCGGCTAAACGAGAACGTCATCATGCGCACGGGCGATCGCGGCCCGACCTCGCACGCGCCCGGCGTCGGTCCCTACTGGGACAAGGTGCCCAACAAGTTCGGCGACTGGGCCGCCTCCGACTATCAGGCCGCCGGTTTCCGCTCGGTGCCCGGTGCCATCGTCCGGCATGGCGCGCACATCGCGAAGAATGTCGTCCTGATGCCGTCCTTCGTGAACATCGGCGCCTTCGTCGATGAGGGCTCGATGGTCGACGCCTGGGCCACGGTCGGCTCCTGCGCCCAGATCGGCAAGAACGTCCACCTGTCCGGCGGTGCCGGCATCGGCGGTGTGCTGGAGCCGCTCCAGGCCAATCCGACGATCATCGAGGACGGCTGCTTCATCGGCGCCCGCGCCGAGGTCGCCGAGGGCGTCATCGTCCGCGAGGGCGCGGTCCTGGCCATGGGGGTCTATCTGTCGGGCTCCACCAAGATCATCGACCGGGCCACCGGCGAGGTGTTCCGGGGCGAGGTGCCGGCCTACAGCGTCGTCGTTCCCGGCACCTTGCCCGACCCGAAGGGCGGTCCGTCGCTGTACTGCGCGGTTATCGTCAAGCGCGTCGACGCCCAGACCCGCGCCAAGACCGGCGTCAACGAACTGCTGCGCGACTGATTCCGCCCCACAGCTTGCGGGCGTTTTGGGCTTGACGCGACAACCGCCCCGCAACAGGACTGCATCCGGCCTCCACCGAGGCCTTCCTAATGATTTCCGGAGTCGATTTTCCGATGGCCGCCCTGCACGAAATGCACCCTTCGACGATCGAAGAGGCCCTGCCCGCCCTGGAGACCGACGTCTTCCGCGGCTATCTGGGTGACGACCCCGAGCGGATCCGCGCCATCATGCCGACCGACACCCCGGTCGATCCCACCTGCTTCACCGACGCCATGGGCGTGAAGGTGTCGCTCGACTACTGCCCCTGGATCTGGGACCGCACGGGCGTCGTCGAGACCCGCATTCCGATCCCGACCGACACCTACCTGGGCGAGGCGATCGAGTATGTCGGCTTTGCCGTCGCGGTTGAGAGAGCCACCGGCCGTGACACCCTGACGGTCGTCGAACTGGGCGCCGGCTGGGGTCCGTGGGTGTCGCTGGGCTCGGTGAATGCGCACCGGCTGGGCTTCCCCAACGCCCGCATCGTCGCCTTCGAGGCCGACGGCGACCGATACAACGCCCTGCGCCAGCATCTGGCGCTCAACAACATCGTCCCGGCCGACGCCCCCGCCGAGGGCGAGGGGAACGGCTATCAGTGGAAGCTGCATCACGCCGCCGCCCACTGGGAAGACAGTGTCCTGTATTGGCCCGCCGAGTCGAATGTGCTGGACGCCGGCATGGCCGCGATCACCGACCCCGACGCGACCAACGACTATCGCGGCCAGCCGATCGCCACCATCGAGGTCAAGGCCGTCAGCGTGACCCGCGCCCTGTCTCACCTCGACATCATCGATTTCATGCACATCGACATCCAGGGCGGCGAGGAAGACCTGCTGCCCCGCATCATCGACGACCTTGAGACCAAGGTCCGTGTGCTGTTCCTGGGCACCCACAGCCGCAAGATCGAGGGCGACTTCATCCAGATGCTGGGCGACCGCGGCTGGCACCTGTTCCGCGAGCGGCCCTGCCAGTTCTATCCGATGTCGGAGGCCCCGACCCTGGTCGGCCGCACCTACATGGACGGCGCCCAGCTGTGGATCAATCCGCGCCTCTGATCGGTTGACCGGACGGGCGGCTCGCCCGCCCGATCCGGCCGCTCACGGGCCTTAGGCCCGCTCCACGCACATCGCCACGCCCATGCCGCCGCCGATGCAGAGCGTGGCCAGACCCTTCTTGCCGCCGGAACGCTTCAGCTCGTGCAGCAGGGTGGTCAGGATGCGGGCGCCCGAGGCGCCGATCGGGTGGCCGATGGCGATGGCGCCGCCGTTGACGTTCACCTTGGCCGTATCCAGTCCCAGTTCCTTGACGACGCACAGGGCCTGGGCCGCGAAAGCCTCGTTGGACTCGATCAGGTCCAGGTCGGCGACGGTCCAGCCCGCCTTCTCCAGCGCCTTCTTCGAGGCCGGGATGGGCCCCGTGCCCATGATCGACGGATCGACGCCCGCCGAGGCCCAGGACACGATACGGGCCAGGGGTTCGATCCCGCGCGCCTTGGCCTCATCAGCTGACATCAGCACCAGTGCGGCGGCTCCGTCGTTCAGGCCCGAGGCGTTGGCGGCCGTCACCGAGCCCTCCTTGGTGAAGGCCGGACGCAGTTTCTCCATCGCCTCAATGGTCGCGCCGTGGCGGATGAACTCGTCCTTGTCGACGACGGTATCGCCCTTCTTGCCGGGGATGGTCACGGCGACGATCTCGTCGTCGAACCGGCCGGCCTTCTGCGCGGCTTCGGCGCGGTTCTGGGAGGTCACGGCGAACCCGTCCTGGGCGGCGCGGGTGATCTGCCACTTGTCGGCGATGTTCTCGGCGGTCTGGCCCATGTGATAGCCGTGGAAGGCGTCGATCAGCCCGTCCTTCAGCATGGTGTCGGTGAACTCGAGCGCGCCCATCTTCTGGCCGCTGCGCAGGAAGGCCGAATGCTGGGCCTGGCTCATGCTCTCCTGGCCGCCGGCGACGACGATGGCGGCGTCGCCCTGCATGATCTGCTGGTAGCCCAGCGCGACCGCGCGCAGGCCCGAGCCGCACAGCTGGTTCAGGCTCCAGGCCGGGGTTTCGATCGGCAGGCCGGCACCGATCGAGGCCTGGCGCGCCGGTCCCTGACCCGTCCCGGCCTGCAAGACCTGGCCCAGGATCACCTCGTCGACGTCGGCGGCGTCCACGCCCGCGCGCTCCAGAGCGCCCTTGATCGCGATCTCGCCCAGTTTGGACGCCGGCAGGCTGGACAGCCCGCCCATGAAGGATCCGACCGGGGTGCGGGCGGCGGAGACGATGACGACGTCAGTCATGGGTATTCATCCGGAGCTGAAATATTGCGTGGCGTTTCTGCCGCATAGGACGGCTTTCGTCACGCCCCATACGCCGGATTCAGCAGATGGTCATCGGCTTGCGTCCAGATGGAGGGAACGAACCGAACGGTCGGCGGCTTGATGGAGCCATGAGGATGCGCCTGAAGTCATTGTTTACCCATGTCTGCACGCCCGACGCGCTGGACATGATCGATCACTACCAGACCCGGGCCGAGCGCCTGGCCGATCTGTGGGTCCATATCACCGGCCTGTCCCTGGCCAGCGTCGGCGGCATCGTCCTGGCGGTGCTGGCGGCGATCTACGGCGGACCCGGAGCGGTCATCGCCACGGCGGTCTATGCGATCTGCCTGATCGCCATGCTGACCACTTCGACCATCTACAACTGGACCAACCCATGCGCCGCCCGGCCCGTGCTGAGGCGGATGGACGAGGCGGCGATCTTTCTGATGATCGCGGGCAGCTATACCCCCTTTACGACCCAGAGATTCGAGGGGATGTGGGCCATCGGCTTCACCCTGGTGGTCTGGGCCATCGCTGCGGCGGGCGTGGCGGTCAAGCTGGTCGCGCCCCGCATCTCCGACGCCTTCTGGAGCGGGGTCTATATCCTGTTCGGCTGGCTGGCGGTGGTGGCGATGAAGCCCATGCTGGAGACGGTTCATCCCATCGCCCTGGCCCTGCTGGTGCTGGGCGGGCTGATCTACACCACCGGCGTGTTCGTCTTCATCAGTCCCCGGGTGAAGTTCCGCCGTGCCATCTGGCACGGGTTCGTGGTGGCGGGTGCCGCCGTTCACTGGGTCGCAGTCCTCGTCGGGGTCGTCCTGGCCCCACAGCTGGCCTGATGTCGGGGTCCCGGAACGCGGTGCAACAAGCCTCTGGCGTCCGTCTTCGCACTGCGGGATACTGATCAAAATCGACAGGGAGCTGGATCGGCGTGGCTGACGACAAACCCAACACTGGCAAGGCCAAGGACGGCGACGTCGTCGTCATCAAGAAATACGCCAACCGCCGCCTCTACAACACTCGCACTAGCGCCTACGTCACCCTGGAAGACCTCGCCAAGATGGTCCGCGAGGGCACCGACTTCGTGGTCTTCGACGCCAAGACCAACGAGGAGCTGACCCGCCAGATCCTGACCCAGATCATCTTCGAGGAAGAGAGCCGGGGCGAGGCCCTGTTGCCGGTCCAGTTCCTGCGCCAGCTGATCGGCTTCTACGGCGGCCAGATGCAGGGGGTGCTGCCCTCGTATCTGGAGATGTCGCTGGAGAGCTTCTCGCGCCAGCAGGAGCAGTACCGCACCCAGGTCGCCAAGGCCTTCTCCAGCGGTCCGACCGGCAATCTGATGGAGGAGGCCGTCAAGCAGAACATGGCCATCTTCCAGAACGCCATGAAGATGTTCCCGGCCTTCTCGACCTACACCGCCGCCCGTCCCGAGCCCGAGGCCCCTCAGGAGGCCGCGCCGGCAGCCCCCTCCGGCCCCGATCCGCTGGACGAGATGCGCCGTCAGATGGAAGAGATGCGGGCCCAGATCGAGCGCATCGCCTCAACCCCCAAGCCGTGAGGACCGCCGGGCGATGACCGACGGCGTCCGACCCATTCCCCCGATCGCGGGCAATGAGCGTCGCTCCGGCGATCGTCGCGCGTCCCAGCGGCGCAGGCCCGGCGAAGGCCCCGCCTCTCGCGCCCTCGTTCCGACAGACATCGAGCCCGACCCTGCACAGGATGGCCCGGCAGAGCCTGCCCAGCGCGCCACCCTGATCCGCGACGTCAGTGCCGCCCCCGCAGCCGCCTTCGCAGCCCAGTTGATCGGCCAGGGCGGGCAGCGCACCGGCATTCGGGGCGGCCCGCCGGTCATGGATGCGGCCCGATCGACCTATCTGGGGGCCGAGTATTCGGGCGAGAAGGAGCGCCGCCCCCCCGTCGGCAAGACCGGCAAGACCGAGGTCTGATCCACCGACCCACGCGCCGTTTCGCCTGATGCGCGATCTGGCCTGGGGCTTGCAGCGAACGGGGCCTCTGTCCCGATCCAGCGGTCCCAGCCCATGTCATTCCTCCCTTCCGCCTTTCGCGCCTTCGACGTCATGGTGGTCGCCGTCCTGTTCGCCGCCCTGCTCTGACTTGACGCGGGCACGGGCCGGGCGGAGATCCGGTCCATGTCCCGCGCCCACGCCCCGTCATGAGTAACGCCCGCGCCATCCAGGCCATCGCCCTGGTCCTCGTCGCCGGGGGTGCCCTGGCCGTGCGCCTGTTGCAGGAGCGCAAGCCTGAACCCGCGCCCGACGACGAGACTGCCCGGCTCACCCCGGAGATCCGCACTCGCCTGACGGCCCTGCGTGCCGAAGCGCGCGACTGGACCCTGGGCCCCGACGCCGCCTCGCCCAAGGTCGTGCGCCGGGTCGAGACCGCCCTGAACACCCTGATCGACGACATCCTGTCCGAACCGGACGGCCCGCTGGAGGCCGCCGACGTCGCGGGTCGGCTGGGCCTGGGCCTGGCCGCCCTGAAGACGGCCCCCGCGCCGATGACGGCCCTGGCCTGGGGCCGGATGATCGAGGTCTGGTATGTGCTGGGGTTCCGCTCACCCACCGGCTATTTCAACCACGACCCGGCCGACCTGCCCGAGGGCTGGGGCGAACCCCTGCCACCCGGGTGGACCGCGCCGGACCGGCCCCGGCCGGTGGCCACTGGAACAGATCGTTAACCGGCGAGGCGCACCCTCAGGCCCTGACGCCCCCGTTTCCGCCCCCCGCTCCCCGCCCCATGGGTCTGACGATGTCGAGTATCCTCACCGGTTCCACCCGCCGCTCGCGCGACCATTTCGAGCCGCAGGATTCCGATCCGCACGAGCAGCGCCGCCTGCGCGGCCTGCTGGAGCAGATCGACTACACCGCCTTCATCTCCAACCGCGAGGTCATCGCCGCCTCCCTGTCGGTGATCGACGCGGCCATGTTCCAGCGCCTGGCCGTCTCGGTCGCCACGGCCCGCACGAAATGGGTCTCGGAGGCCCTGCGCCTATCCGAATCCGGCTCACCCGTCACCCCCGACCAGACCGCCCGCCTCACCGCCTTCCGCAGCGCCTATGAGGAACTGTCGGAGGCCTATGAGGGCCTGCGCCGCATGGTCGAGCGCGGCTACCTGACCCTGCGTACGGCCTGAGCGCTGATCCGAACGGCCGATAAAAAGCGTCGATCGTTTCAACCGTTTCAACCGTTTGAAAGCCGACGGCGACGGTCGCTATCCACCCCACATAGCTGCTGCCGGCCCATGCGCAAGGAGGCGGAAGGAATAAATTCCTTCCGCATGGCGTCGCCCTGCGTTCGCCTCAGTCCAGCGGCTGGGGCCGGGTCGAGATCGGGGCGTCGGGATCGGCCTGCGACGGCCTCGCGGCGGTCGGTGGCGGCGGCGCGGGGACGATCAGGGGCTGGGTCTCGATCGCGGGAGGGGCGACGGGCTCCGGCGTCGAGGCGACAGGCGCTCGCGTGGGCGCGGATGAGCGGGACGGCGCGGGTTGGGAGGCGGCCCTGGTCGGAGAGGTGGTCGGCATTGGTGGAACCGCGCGGGGCGCAAGCGCGGGCGTGGACGTGGGCGTGGGCGTGGTCACAGCAGCCTCGAGCGCTGAGGCGACCTCGGGCGGCGCGACCGGTGTCACCGGCACGGATGCCGGCGCAGACACCGGGGCCGTGACCTCGGCCGCCACGGGGGTCTCGATCGGAACCGTGCGGGTGGCGAGCCAGACCCCGCCTGCGGCCAGCAGCAGAACCGCCACCGCGCCACCGGCATAGAGGGGCATCCTGGACTTCGGCGCGGGCCGGGGTCGCACACCGATCGCGGCGGATGGGGCGACCGTTTCCGGCGCCGACGGGGGCGTCACCGTGGGCGCCAGGGGTACGGGCGATATCCGGGGCGCGGGCGGCAGGGGGCGGACCTCTGCGTCGATGGCGAGCCTCGCGGGTGCAGCGACGTGCGTGGACGCCGCCGTGGGGGCAACCGGTTGGGGCGTGGTCGGAGCGGCCGCCGGAGCGGCGGGCCGGGCCGGAGCCGCGCGGGGGATCATCGATCCGCTGAGAATGGACGAGGCCGAACCCGACGGGCGCGGGGCGGCGACCGGTGCCCGCATCGGCGGGGGCTCGGGCAGGGGCGGAAGCGGCGTCGCCTTCGGCAGGGGCCCGACCTGGAAGATCTGCGACGGCGGCCGACCCCACTGGGCCTGACGGCGCACGAAGGGCTGGTGCGCGATCTGGGACGGGGTCTGGGGGGTGTCTTCGGTCGCGTCGTCTCGATCGGTCATGGCGGGCTCACGCGGGGGTCTTCGTACGGGGCCGGAAGGCTTGCCCTCGAACCGGGTCGGATTCATGACCCGCTCCCCGGGGCGACTGTCGCGGCCCGCCGGTCAGCGGACCTGAACGCCCTTCCAGAAGGCGATGCGGTCGGCGATCTCGGCCGCCGCCGACTTGGGTTCGGGATAGTACCAGGCGGCGTCGGTGTTGGTTTTCCCGTCCACCTCGATCGAGTGATAGGACGCGGTCCCCTTCCAGCCACAGACGCTGGTCGTCGCGCTGGGTTTCAGCACGGCGGCGTCCACGGCCGCGCGCGGGAAATAGTGGTTGCCCTCGACCACGACGGTGTCGTCAGACCGCGCGATGACGGCCCCGTTCCAGACGGCTTCGACCATGACGATGTCTCCCTACGCCTTCAGGCGGTAGCCGGTCTTGAACATCCAGCCGACGATCAGCAGACAGACCCCGAGGAAACCCAGGGTCGCCAGAACGCTCCACCCCACCGCAACGTCCCCCGAGCCGTAAAAGGTCCAGCGGAAGCCCGAGATCAGATAGACCACCGGGTTGAACAGGGTGATGGTCCGCCACACCGGCGGCAGCATGTCGATCGAATAGAAGGACCCGCCCAGAAACGTCAGGGGTGTCACCACCAGCATGGGGATCATCTGCAGCTGTTCGAACCCGTCCGCCCAGATGCCGATGATGAAGCCGAACAGGCTGAAGGTGACCGAGATCAGCACCAGCATGGCGAACATCGCCACCGGATGCAGCACCTGCAAGGGCACGAAGAAGGCCGCCGTGGCCAGGATGATCAGCCCCAGCACCGCCGACTTGGTCGCCGCCGCCCCGACATAGGCGATGACGATCTCCATGGGCGACACGGGCGCCGACAGGATCTCGTAGATCGTGCCGGTAAACTTGGGAAAATAGATGCCGAACGAGGCGTTGAAGATCGACTGGGTGAACAGGCTCAGCATGATCAGGCCCGGCACGATGAAGGCGCCGTAGGCCACGCCGTCCACCTCGGTCATCCGCCCGCCGATGGCCGAGCCGAAGACGACGAAATAGAGCGCCGTGGTGATCACCGGCGTGACCACCGACTGCCACAGGGTACGCAGGGCCCGCGCCATCTCGAACCGGTAGATCGCCCAGACGCCGTATGCGTTGAAAGTCATGCGGCCGCTCCTGCCGAGAGGGTGGGCGTCTTGTCGCGATGCACGAGGCTGACGAAGATGTCCTCCAGCGAGCTCTGTTTGGTGTTCAGGTCCTTGAAGCCGATACCCAGCTCTTCCAGCGCGCGGATCAGGGACGGCACCCCGGTGTCCTCGGCATTGGCGTCGAACTCATAGACCAGCTCGTGGGCCTCGGCGTTCAGGCTGACGTTCCAGCGCGCCAGTTCGGGCGGCACGGCGGCCAGCGTCTCGGTCAGGTTCAGCGTCAGGGTCTTCCTGCCCAGCTTCTTCATCAGGGTGGCGGTCTGTTCGACGAGGATCAGTTCGCCCTTCAGGATCACCCCCACCCGATCGGCCATTTCCTCGGCCTCCTCGATATAGTGGGTGGTCAGGATGATGGTGACGCCGCGATCGCGCAGCTTTCGGACCAGCCCCCACATGTCACGGCGCAGCTCGACATCGACGCCAGCGGTCGGCTCGTCCAGGAACAGGATATCGGGCTCGTGAGACAGGGCCTTGGCGATCATCACCCGCCGCTTCATGCCGCCCGACAGCGTCATGATCTTTGAGTCCTTCTTGTCCCACAGCGACAGGTCCTTGAGCACCTGCTCGATGAAGGCCGGGTTCGGCGACTTTCCGAACAGACCGCGCGAGAAGGTCACGGTCGCCAGCACGGTCTCGAAGGCGTCGGTGGTCAGTTCCTGCGGCACCAGGCCGATCTTCGACCGCGCCAGCCGATAGTCCTTCTGGATGTCGTGCCCGTCGGCGATGACCGTGCCGGTCGAGGGCGAGACGATGCCGCAGACGATCGAGATCAGGGTCGTCTTGCCTGCCCCGTTCGGACCCAGCAGGGCGAAGATCTCGCCGCGTTCGATGGTCAGATCGACCTGTTTCAGGGCCTGCAGACCCGACTTGTAGGTCTTGGTCAGACCCGTGATGGTGATGGCGGACGGCATGGAGGCTCCCCGGTGCCCGACGTTGTCGTCCGGCCCGCCCGCGCAATATGGCGACGTTCGCTCGCCGCTCAAGACGCAAGGCGCGCCTTTGCCCTCCACGCCGCTGCATGGAGCCTTTGGGCACCGGAGGTGTTCATGCCGGTCGGGAGGCGCGCCACGTGAGAATCATCGACACCGCGCGGACCCGCCTCGACCGCTGGGTCCACCGCCTGCCTCTGGTGAAGACCCTGATCCCGGCCAGACGCCGCCCCGTCCACCACGCGATCGAGACGGCGGCCCGCATCGGCTATGGGGCGCTCGGCTTCGTCTATCTGTCGGCCGGTGTCCTGACCCTGCTGGCCGCCCTGGGGGTGCTCGACGATGCGGCAGGATCGCAGGAGACCACCCTCTGGCTGGCCGCCCAGCCGCTGGGCCGGGTCTGGTTGCTTCTTCTGGGGCTTGGGCTTCTGGCGTTCGTCCAGTGGTGCGTGCTGCAATCCGTCTTCGACGCCGACCACGAAGGCCGCTCTCGCGACGGACTGATGAAGCGGGCGGGACAGGGCGCCAACGGCCTGGTCCACCTGGCGCTGGCGCTGACGGCCCTTCGCCTGCTGTGGATCGACCGCCCGGCCGAGGCCCGGATCGAGGGCGCCGTCGCGACCCATGACGCCGCCGCGCGGGTCCTGGCCTTTCCGTCGGGCGACCTGCTGCTGATCGGGGTTGGACTGATCATCATCGGGATCGGGATCGGCAACGTCGTCAACGGTCTGCGCGCCGACTTCACCGGCAGGCTGACCTGTTCGGAGACCCTGTGCCGACGGCTGTCGCCCCTGGCCAAGGCCGGCAATGTCGCCAAGGGGGTGTCCCTGTTGCCGCTCGGCGTGTTCGTGGTGCTGGGCGGCCTGAGCTCACGCGCGTCCGAGGTCCGCACCTTCGGCGACGCCCTGGACGGACTGGCGGCCCAGCCGGCGGGGCCCTGGGTGCTGGGATGCGTGGCCCTGGGCTTCATCGCCTTCGGGCTGTTTTCCTTCATCGAGGCGCGCTTTCGCCGGATCAGCCCGCCCCGCGATCTGAGCGTCGGCTGAGGCCGCGTCCGTCGGCGGAACCTCGACGTAGCTGCGGGATTGCAGATGCGCTTATGGAGCGGACCATGTCCCTGAGAACCCTTCTGGTCGCGGCGACCGCCGCGATGGCCCTGTCGGCCTGCGTGACCGCCCCGCCCATGTCCGCCTACCGCGCGCCCCAGCCGGCCAAGGCGGTGGACGCCGAGCGCCTGTACAGTGGCCGCTGGCTCGAGATCGGGCGCACCCCGATGCGGCTGACCGACGGCTGCGTCGCCGGCACGACCAGCTACAGCCTGACCGGTCCCGACAGCCTGACCCTGCGCGACACCTGTCAGGACAAGACCCCGACCGGCAAGGAGAAGGCCATCGGGGCCCGCGCCACCATCCTGGACCCCGGGGCCAACACCAAATTCCGTGCCCGCTATTTCGGGGGCCTGGTGACCTGGGACTTCTGGATCCTGGATCACGACGAGGCCTACAGCTGGTTCATCTCGGCGGATCCGACCTTCGATCGGCTGTGGATCTATACCCGCACCGCGCCCTCGCCGGCGGAGCTGGAGCGGCTGGTCCAGCGGGCCCGCGCCTTGGGCTATGATACCGACCGTCTCGAGTTTCCCGCTCCGCTTCCGAACTGACCCGAAAGCCCGACCATGTCCCGACACGCCCTGATCCTGGTCTCGACCGCCGCCCTGGCCCTGGCGGCCTGTGGAGGGCCCGCGCCCCTGCCCCCCTCGGCCGGGTTCGGAAGCAATCCGACCCTGCCCGAGCCGCACAGAGGGCTGTTCCCGACCGTGAAGGTCGCCGACGCGGTGGGCTGGCCGGCGGGTGCCACGCCGATCGCGGCACCGGGGCTGAGGGTGCAGGCCTTTGCAAGCGGGCTGGACCATCCGCGCTGGATCTACCGCCTGCCCAACGGCGACATCCTGGTCGCCGAAAGCGCCGCCCCGCCCAAGCCCGAGGGTCTCAAGAAGGACGAGGGCATCAAGGGCTTCTTCCAGACCCTGTTCATGAAGAAGGCCGGGTCGGTCACGCCCAGCGCCAACCGGATCAGCCTGCTGCGCGACGCCGACGGCGACGGGATCGCCGAGATGAAATCCGTCTTCCTCTCGGGCCTGACCTCGCCCTTCGGCATGGCCCTCGCGGGGGGACGGCTGTACGTCGCCAACGCCGATTCCGTGGTCAGCGTCCCCTATCAGGACGGCCAGACCGAGGCCTCGGAGCCCCCGACCCGGCTCACCGACCTGCCGGCCCAGCGCAACCACCACTGGACCAAGAGCCTGGTCGCCAGTGCGGACGGATCCAAACTCTATGTCGGGGTGGGGTCCAACTCCAACATCGCCGACCACGGCATGGCGGAAGAGACGAACCGCGCCGCCATCCTGGAAATCGACCGGATGACGGGCGTCAGCCGCATCCATGCCGGGGGCCTGCGCAACCCGGTCGGCATGGCCTGGAACCCCGAAAGCGGGATGCTGTGGGTTGCTGTCAACGAGCGTGACGAACTGGGGGATGACCTGGTCCCCGATTACATGACCTCGGTGACACCGGGGGCCTTCTATGGCTGGCCCTGGAGCTATTACGGCCAGACCGTCGATGAGCGGGTCAAGCCCGCCAATCCCGCGATGGTAGCGTCTGCCATCCGTCCGGACTATGCGCTGGGGGCGCACACGGCGTCGCTGGGCCTGACCTTCTATGACGGCACGACCATGCCCCGGTTCAGGAACGGGGCCTTCATCGGCCAGCACGGCTCGTGGAACCGCAGCGAGCCCAGCGGCTACAAGGTCATCTTCGTGCCGTTCGCAGGCGGAAAGCCTTCTGGCCCGCCCCAGGACGTCCTGACCGGCTTCCTGAATGCGCAGAGCCAGGCCCAGGGTCGCCCGGTCGGAGTCCAGTCCGACCGGACCGGCGCGCTTCTGGTCGCCGATGACGTCGGCAACGTCATCTGGCGGGTCAGCCCCGCCGCCTGACGCGGCGTCAGTGGGACGCAGAAAGGCCCCGGCGGAGCGATCCGCCGGGGCCTTTTTTGTCTCTATAGAACCCTTAGGTCAGGGGCTGGACCGTGATCGCCGGGGCGGGCGGGGTCACGGGAGCGGGGGTCGGGACCGTGGGGCTGGAGGTCGGGGCCGCGACCGAGGGCGACCAGGCCTGCGGGCCGGTCGGTTCGGCCGGGGCCTGAACGCGCGGAGCGGGAGTGGCCTCAGCCGCCGGTGCGGAACGGGTCACGGGCGCGGCGCGGCGGACCGGCGCCGCTTCACGCGCCGCCGGGGCCGGGGCGACGGCAACCGGAGCAGGCGTCGTGGCCACGGGCGTCGAGCTCAGCGGCGGGCTGACGGTCGCCGGAGCTAGTGGCGTCGAGGCCACGGCGGTCGGGGCGGGCTCAGCCAAGGGCTGGGCTTCGTCACCGCCGCTCAGCAGCATCGTCGCGGCTCCACCGATCAGGGCCAAGGCACCGATGGGGGCCAGCACCATCCAGGTCTTCAGCTTCTTCTGCTTGGTCGGGCGACGCGCATAGGACGGCGTGAAGACGGCGTCCTGTTCTGCGGCAACAGGAGCCAGAGTGTCTTGAGTATAGGTGTAGGTCATCGTGATCCTCCAGAAACTTGGACCACAAAAACCAACCCGATCGATCGAGGTTCCGCCAAATCGACCATGACGCGAAGAAACACCATTCGCGCCACAATCGTGACACTTGGCGATTGTGGCAGCCTATACTCAAGAAGACGGCCGTCTCACCTTAGAAGCTGGTCACTTCCGAGATCGACAGAACGGCGCGCTTGGTCTCGCCTTCGGAATAGGTGCCGACCCAGATTTCATAGCGGCCGTTCATCGGCGACAGTTCCACGACCGGGTTGGAATCCTCGCCCGAATCGTCATCGCAATACCACCGCCCGTCCGGGCCGTTGACGATGAGGGTCGTGTCCGCATTCGAGATGGCCGAGATCTTGATGTTCGGCGCGCCCTTTGAGCTGCCGCTCCAGAACAGACGGACGTCGGGGCTTTCGGTGATATAGCCGGTGCAGCCGTCGAACCGGTCGTCGGCGTCGACACTGCCACCCGCCAGCAGGCTGAGCAGGGCGGGGTCGGGGGTGAAGCCGGCCGACAGATTGAGCTCGCCGTAGTTGGTGTCGCTGTCATAGTCCTGGGCCGAGACGCCACCGGCTCCCAATACGGTCATGCCCGCGACAAGGGCGCTCAGGATCAGGTTTCGCATCGTTTCGGGTCCCCATCCGCGTCGGCCAGCCCGAACGACGGTTGGCGGCGATCCTATGCGCGCCGCACCGTCTCCTTCAAGGCCACGCTTCCTGACGCGGCGTCACCGGCGCAACGGCGCCACGGCGGGGCTGAAAACCGTCCTGTGACGGCAAGTCCCTACTACGCGAGTTGACCCGGACCCGGCGGATGTCCCATCACAGCCTCAAGGCGACGTATCAGGAGTGACGACAACCATGGGTCTCGCAGCGAACATTCGGCGCGACCTCAAGTTCGCCCTCGGCCTGCGTGCGCTGCTCAACCGCATCAAGCCGATCCAGCTCGACAGCGACGTCCTGGTCTGTGACGACTTCGAGGAGGCGGTCGACAAATTCGGCGACAATGTCGCGGTCGAGGACGAGCATCGCTCCCTGACCTATCGCGAGCTGGACGCCCTGGCCAACCGCTATGCGACCTGGGCGCGGGGCCGGAACCTGCGCCGCTCGGACGTGATCGGTCTGGTCATGACCAACCGCGCCGAATATCTCGCCGCCTGGATCGGCTTCTCCAAGGTCGGAATCGCCACGGCCCTGATCAACACCAATCTGTCGGGTCAGGCGCTGGCCCACTGCCTGAACATCGTCAATGTCGCCCAGGTGGTCGCCGACGAGGACACCTGGAAACAGGTCGAGACCGCCCGCGCCCATGTGAACCGCACCGTGCTGCTCTGGGTCGTCGGCCTGAAGACCGAGGACGAGGCGTCGGAGCGGCGCAATCTCGATAATGCGGTACGCAGCGGCTCGTCGGTGCGCCCGCCCAAGACCGTGCGCGCCGGCCTGACCAACCGCGACACGGCCCTGTATATCTACACGTCGGGAACCACCGGCCTGCCCAAGGCCGCGCGCATCCCGCATTCGCGCGCCCGCACCTATATGCGCGCCTTCGCCGGCTGCACGAAGTCGGGGCCGGAGGACCGGATCTACAACGTCCTGCCGCTGTATCACTCGACCGGCGGTCTGGTCGGGGTAGGCCCCGCCCTGCTGAACGGCGGCCGGCTGATCCTGCGCAAGCGGTTTTCCGCGACCCATTTCTGGAGCGACGTGAAGACCTCCCAGGCGACGATGTTCGTCTATATCGGCGAACTGTGCCGCTACCTGGTCAACTGCCCGCCCCACGACGACGAGCGCGCGCACAAACTGACCCTCGCCTACGGCAACGGCCTGCGCCCCGACGTCTGGACCGACTTCCAGTCGCGGTTCGCCATTCCCCGCATCCTGGAATTCTACGGCTCGACCGAGGGCAATGTCTCGCTGTTCAATTTCGACGGCAAGGCGGGGGCCATCGGGCGGGTGCCCAAATTCCTCAAGAAGCAGATCAACATCCGTCTGGCCCGCTTCGACGTCGACACCGACGAGGTCGTGCGCGGCAACAACGGCCTGGTCCAGGAGGCCCGCGTCGGCGAGATCGGCGAGGCCATCGGCGCCATCGCCAACGACATCCGTCACGACTTCTCCGGCTATGCCGACAAGGCGGCGTCGGAAAAGAAGATCCTGACCGACGTCTTCGCGCGCGGCGACCGCTGGTTCCGCACCGGCGACCTGATGCGCCAGGATTCGGAGGGGTATTTCTACTTCATCGACCGGATCGGCGACACCTTCCGCTGGAAGGGCGAGAACGTCTCGACCTCCGAGGTCGAGCAACGCCTGACCGAGGCACCGGGCGTCAAGGAGGTCATCGCTTACGGCGTCCCCGTCCCGGGTCAGGAGGGCAAGGCGGGGATGGTCACCCTGGTGCTGGACGGCAGCCGCTTCAACGCCACCAGCTTCAACGCCTATGCCGCCGAACACCTGCCCGCCTATGCCCGGCCTGTGTTCGTGCGCATCGCCAAGACGCTGGAGACCACCGGCACCTTCAAATACCGCAAGGTTGATCTGGTCGCCGACGGCTTCGATCCGGCCAAGGTCGATGGGTCGGTCTATGTTCGCGGCGGCAAGGCCGGCTATCAGAAGCTGACGCCCGCCGGGTACGAGGAAATCATCTCGGGCGCGTTCCGGCTGTAGAGCCAGCATTCTTCCCCCGCTTGCGGGGGAAAGCGGTCCGTCGTCGAGCGAAGCGAGACCAGGACCGATGGGGGAAGTCTTCCTTCTTCGCCCTGCGCGCCACTGCCCCCATCGTCGCTGGATCGCTTCGCGATCGACGCGACACTTCCCCCGCAAGCGGGGGAAGAACAGAGCAGCCGTCCCGTACAGCTAACAGCCCCTTAAGCATTAACGGTCATGGTCGGCGCACTTCCCGCGCGCCCCGGACCCAATATGTTTCAGATCATCGGCCTCGTCCTGCTGTTCGGCCTCGTGTTCGGCAGCTATGCGATCTCGGGCGGCAAGTTCGACGTGATCACCCACGCGGCCCCGCACGAACTGATGGCCATCGGCGGCGCGGGCTTTGCGGCCTTCCTGATCTCCAACGGCGTGCCGGTGCTCAAGTCCTCGCTGGCCGGCTTCGGCAAGGCCTTCGCGGGCCCGAAATGGAAGAAGCAAGACTACAAGGACCTGCTGTCGCTGCTGTTCCAACTGACCAAGACGATGAAGTCCAAGGGCGTCATCGCCTTGGAAAGCCACATCGAAAAGCCGGGCGAGAGCGCGATCTTCCAGAAATACCCCAAGGTCATGAAGGACCATTTCGCCATCGACTTCATCTGCGACACCCTGCGGATGATGACGATGAACCTCGAGGATCCTCACCAGATCGAGGACGCGATGGAAAAGCAGCTCGAGAAACACCACCACGAGGCCGCCGCCGCCCCCCACGCCATCCAGAACCTGGCCGACGCCTTGCCGGCCCTGGGCATCGTCGCGGCCGTGCTGGGCGTCATCAAGACCATGGGCTCGATCACCGAGCCGCCGGAAGTCCTGGGCGGCATGATCGGCGGCGCCCTGGTCGGCACCTTCATGGGGGTGTTCATGGCCTATGGCATCGTCGGCCCCCTGGCTGCGCGCCTGCAGGCCATCGTCGATGAGGAAGCCGCCTTCTACAAGATCATCCAGTCGGTCCTGGTCGCCCACCTGCACGGCAACGCCGCCCAGATCTCGGTCGAGATCGGACGGGGCGACATCCCGTCCTCGGCCCAGCCCTCGTTCAGTGAGATGGAAGAGGCCCTCGCGGCGGCTCCGACCGACGCGTAGCAGAATGCCGGCGGCTCCAACCGACGCCTGAACCACCCCGCGCTGAAGCGTTGCGGGAACAGAGCTCGCCGACGGCCGTTTCGTCTCCACCAGCGACCGCGAGGTCGCGAAGGAGACCGTGCCATGAAGACCGCCATGCTGATCGCCGCCGCTGCCGCCGCCCTGACCCTGGCCGCCTGCAACAAGCCCGCCGAGGAAACCGCCGACACCTCCACCTCCGTCGTGCCCGCCGAGGCCACCCCCTCCGACAGTGCGATGGCTCCCGCCGACGGCGCGATGGCGTCGGGTTCCGCCGCGTCTGGCGCAGATCCAGCAGGCCCGATGTCCGCCCGCGCGCCTTCGACCGGGAACGCCGGCTCGGGCCAGGAGACGATGCGTCCCGCCGGGTCGGGCGCGATGTCGGGCCAGCCCATGGCCTCGACGGTGCCGAACGCCCAGGAGACGATCGCGGCCACCAAGCCGACCCTGTCGCCCGGCGGCGCCTCAAGCGGCCCGACGGCACCCCCCCCGGCCAACTGACGACAAGGAGCGGCGCGTCCGATTTCGCGCCGCTCCGCTCTTGCCTCGCGCGCCCGGCCGGAGGATTGTCCGCGCCGGGACGGGGGCGCAACCATGATGAACCGCACAACGGCGACGGCAACGAGCGTTCTGGCTTTTGCAGCCCTGGTTCTGGTCGGTTGCGGTCAGCAGGCCTCGGTGCCGGGTGCACCTGGCCAGACTGCGGAATCCTCGCTCGAGCCGATCGACGCTGTGCCCCTGCCGCTCGACGACAATCCCCTGACCCCGTCGCCTATGGTCGAGCAGCCCAGGGCCGAGGCGAAGAGCGACGACAAGCCCGAGGCCGCGACGGCGGAAGCCGCCGCTCCGACCACGGCAACCGAACCCGAAACGGCGTCGACCACAGCCGCCATGAACGCAGAGCCTGCGCCTCGCCCCCGTGTCGCGCCCGTGCCTGCTCCGAGGGACGCCTCGCCTCCGCCGCCTGAAAAGAGCGAGCCGGAAAAACCCGTCCTGAATTTCTGACCGGAGGCCCGTGATGCGTGTGTCCCTGATCCTGCTGGCCGGGCTCGCCCTTGCGGCGGCCGGCTGCGACCGCAAGCCGGAACCGCCTGCGCCGGCCGCGACGGCCCCGGACCCGGCTGCACCCGCCCCCGGCACCCAGGCGGCAGAGGCCATCGGCGCGGATTCCGACGACAACGCCGCCGTTCTGCCGCCCGACAAGAAGCCGCACTGACCTGACGTGCCGATCACGGATGATCACAGGCGATCACGGGCGCGTGAGAAATTCACTTGCGATTTGTCGCGACCCGTCCCTATCCTCCCCTCGCGGGGCTTCAAGATCCCGTGACATAGGAAGGAATTCCACGATGACCATTCGCCAACTGCTGGCCGTTTCGGCCGCCGGTCTCGCCGCAGTCGCCCTGGCGGCCTGCACGCCCAAGGCCGAGGAAAAGGCCGCCGACGCCGCCGCCGATTCGGCTGCCGCCGCCGACACCGCCGCTGACGCCGCGGCTACCGCCGACGCCGCTGCCACCGACGCCGCCGCCGCCGCCGGTGAGGCTGCATCGGCCGCTGCCGCCGCTGCACCCGCCGCCGCCGACTCGGCCATGGCGCCGGCCACGGGGGCCATGGCCCCGACCGCCGCAGCCCCGGCCGCCGAGAAGCACTAGAAGGCATCGTCCGGCGCATCCTTTCGGGTGCTCTGACGGATCGGGGGTCGCACGTCGTGCGGCCCCTTTTTCGTGTGAAAATGCTAAGCGAGCGCCGTGCCCCCTCCTCCCGACACCGCCGACGACGACGCCTCCCCCCGCCTGACCTGGGCCGAGGACGGGGCACCGCGTTCAGGCCGGTTCGGCGACGTCTATTTCTCGGCCGACGACGGCCTGGCCGAGAGCCGGGCGGTTTTCCTCCAAGGCTGTGGCCTGCCCCAGGCCTGGGCGGGGCGCGCGACCTTCACCGTCGCCGAGCTGGGATTCGGCACGGGGCTAAACATACTGTCCCTGCTCGACCTGTGGCGGCGCGAGGGGCCGGCGAACGCCCGCCTGCACGTCTTCACCGTCGAGGGCTTTCCCCTGAGCCGCGACGAGGCGGCCCGCGCCCTCGCCGCCTGGCCCGAACTGGCCGAGATTTCGGGCGTCCTGCTGGATCGCTGGCCCGCCGGCGATCCCGGTGTCCACCGGATCGACCTGCCCGGGTTCAACGCCGTGATCGACGTCGCGGTCGGCGAGGTCGTCGATGTCCTGTCCGCCTGGACCGGCCGCGCCGACGCCTGGTTCCTCGACGGATTCTCCCCCGCCCTGAACCCCGGGATGTGGTCCGAGCCCGTGCTCGACCTGATCGCCGCCCGGTCCGCGCCCGGTGCCCGCCTGGCCACCTTCACCGTCGCCGGGTTCGTCCGGCGTGGCCTGACGCAGCGCGGCTTCCAGGTCGACAAACGCCCCGGCCACGGCCGCAAGCGCGAGCGGCTGGAGGCGACCTTGCGTCCCACCGTCGCCGTCATCGGCGCAGGCATCGCCGGGGCCTCGGTCGCCCGCGCCCTGATCGCGGCCGGCTGCATCGTCACCGTGGTCGAGGCCGACCGGCCGGGCGCGGGAGGTTCGGGCTTCCCCGCCGCCCTCGTCACACCCCGTCTCGATGCCGGCGACGTCGGTATCGCGTCCTTCCACGCCCAGGCGCTGGACCGCGCCCGCGAACTGTATGCCACCGTCCCGGACGCCATTGTCGGCGAGGGGGTGGTCCAGCTCCATCAGACCGACCGCGACGCCGCCCGTTTCGACAGGATCGCCGCCCAGTCCTGGTGGTCACCCGGGGCCATGACCGTCATCGACGTCGCCGGGGCCACGGCCCGTCTGGGCGAAGAGACAAACACGGGCGGCCTGCTGATGGCCGGGGCCCTCGCGGTGGCCCCCGCCCCCATCCTGTCCGCCTGGATCGAGGGCGCTCGCCGCATGACCGGCACCGTCGCCGCAATCACGCCCGGCGAGAGCGGCGGCCGGTCCCTGACCGACCCCGACGGCGTCGTCATCGCCGAGGTCGACAGCGTCGTCATCACGGCGGGATGGGGCGCAGCCGCCCTCGCGCCCGATCTCGATCTGCGCCCCGTGCGCGGTCAGGCGAGCTGGGTCGAAGGGGGCACGACGCCCGCCGTCGCCTGGGGCGGTTACGCCGTGCCGACCACGGACGGCCTGTTGTTCGGTGCCACCCACGATCGCGACGACGTCGGGACGGATGTTCGCCCCGCCGATACCGAGCGCAATCTCCAGACCCTGGCCGCCCGCCTGCCCCGTCTGGCGCAGGTGGTTGGGACGGCCGGGCCGATTCAGGCGCGCGCCGCCGTCCGCGCCACGACCCGCGATCGCCTGCCGGTCTGTGGTGCCCTGTCCGATCAGCCGGGCCTGTACGTGCTCGGCGGCCTCGGCTCACGCGGATTCTGCGTCGCACCGCTGCTGGGCGAGCACATCGCGGCCGTGGTCACGGGGGTGGCATCCCCCATGGCGGACGATATGGCCGAACGTCTCGCGCCTGGCCGGTTCGCTGGAAGGCGCCCCTAGGCGGCGCGCCGACGCCCATCCATCAGCATGGACAGAACTCCGCCCAGCACGGCCGCCATCTCGGGGCGGCTGACGACGCGGTCGACCATGCCCTTTTCCTGAAGATATTCGGCGCGCTGGAAGCCGGGGGGCAGTTTCTCGCGGATCGTGCTTTCGATCACCCGCGCGCCTGCGAACCCGATCAGGGCCCCCGGCTCGGCCAGGTGAACGTCGCCCAGCATGGCATAGCTGGCCGTCACCCCGCCGGTAGTCGGGTCGGTCAGGACGACGACGTAGGGCAGCTGCGCGTCCTTCAGCTCCTGCACCGCCAGGGTGGAGCGGGCCATCTGCATCAGGCTGAGCGCGCCCTCCTGCATCCGGGCCCCACCGGCGGCGGTGAAACAGACCAGGGGCACGCCGCGTTCGATCGCGGCGTGGGCGGCGGCGATGAAGGCCTCGCCCGCAGCGGTGCCCAGCGACCCGCCCATGAAGCTGAAGTCCTGGACGATGGCGACGGCGGGGGTTCCGGCAATCTCGCCCGCCCCGATCATCATCGTGTCCTTGCGTCCGGCGGCTTTCCGCGCCGCGCTCAGCCGGTCCTTGTAGGACTTGCCGTCCGAGAATTTCAGCGGGTCCTCGGGCACGTCGGGCGTGGCGATGGCCTCATAGCGGCCGTCGTCGAAGGTGAAGCGCAGCCGCGTCTCGGCATTGATCCGCATGTGGCGGCCGGACGGCGTGACCCACAAGGCCGTCTCCAGATCCGGCCGGTAGAGCATGTCGCCCGAATCCGGATCCTTGACCCACAGGTTGTCGGGGGTGTCGTTGCTGCGGCGGCTGACGATCTTGCGCACGCCGGGAGCGAAACGGCTGAGCCATCCGCCACGTTTGGGTTCTGTCGATTTGTTGTCGGGCATGGTCGTGCCTTTAGACGGTTTCCGCCACGCGCGCACCTCGGACCGCATCGCCCAGAACCTTGACCTTGGCCAGCACGGCATCCACCGCCGAGGTTCCGGCCGACAGCGCGCCCGCGACCTCCTCGACCAGGACCGAGCCGACGACCACGGCATCGGCGACACGAGCGATCTCGGCGGCCCGTTCCGGCGTCTTGACCCCGAAGCCGACCGCGACTGGCAGGCCCGACGCCGCCCGCACCCGCTCGACCGCCGGCGCGACCGACACGGCCTGCGCCTCCTTGACCCCCGTCACGCCCGCGACCGAGACATAGTAGACAAAGCCCGAGGTACGCCGTGCGATGATCTTCAGCCGCGCATCGTCCGACGTCGGCGTGGCCAGC
The DNA here is from genome assembly GCF_027912515.1 of Brevundimonas sp. NIBR10. Lineage (NCBI taxonomy): Bacteria > Pseudomonadati > Pseudomonadota > Alphaproteobacteria > Caulobacterales > Caulobacteraceae > Brevundimonas > Brevundimonas sp. NIBR10. The sequence goes on along the minus strand of NZ_CP115464.1, from coordinate 1,151,711 downwards.
CGGATCAGCGAGACCTGGGCCGCATCCAGCGCGTCCGACAGGGGATCGGCCTCCTCCGGTGGGCAATCCACGACGATGCAGCCGTCCACCCCCGCCGCCGCCGCATCGCGCGCGAAGGCGTCGTATCCATAGGATTCGATCGGATTGAGATAGCCCATCAGGATCAGGGGGGTCTCGGCGTCGCCCTCGCGGAACGCCTTCGCCAGATCGAGCGTGCCGCGAAGCGTCAGCCCGGCCTTAAGCCCGCGCAGCGCCGCCCGCTGGATCGGCGGCCCCTCGGCCATCGGATCGCTGAACGGAAAGCCCAGTTCGATGATGTCGGCCCCGGCTGCAGGCAGGCCGCGTAGGATCTCCAGCGCCTCGTCGCGCGTGGGATCGCCGGCCATCACATAGGCCACGAACCCGGCCCGGCCCTCGGCCTTCAGAGCAGCGAAACGGGCGTCGATACGGGCGGTGGTCATTCGGCGGGTCTCGGAGGCGTCGGGCTTAGGGAAGCGGCAGGGCGGGGCGGGGGGCAGGTCCCCGCCGGGTCGACCGCAAACAGCAGATAGGCGGGGTCGCCGGGTGCCATGGCCTCGGTGCCGGGGAAGGCGGCGATCGACAGGCGCTGGCAGCCGCCGTCGTCCAGCGGACGGATCATCATCAGGGCGTTGGCGGCCCCTCCGGCGTCCTGCCAGCCCCGCGCCTTGGCAGCCTCGATATATTGAAAGGCCCGTTCGTTGCCGAGGGCGACGGTCGTGGCCAGACAGTCGAACGGCTTGCCCAGGCCCTCGAACCGCTCGCGCAGGCCCATGCATTCCGCAGATCGCGTCGTCCCGTCGAGCATCGGCAGTCCCAGGGCTTCGGGCAAAACCACGGCGGGCGTGGTCTGCACCGCCAACGCAGCCATCAGGGCCAGGACGCTCATTGGGCGGTCGATCCGGGGGGAGCCGCGCAGACATTGCCCGGAATGGTCGCGAAGCCGAGATAGCCCAGGCTGGTGGGTGAAGCCGGACGCGTGGTGTCGTAGAAGGCCTGCATCTGCATGCCGTCGCAGCCGCCGCCGTCACGACGACGCACGAAGACGACCCGGTTGTCGTCGCCGCCGGCCGCCAGCCAGCCCCTGGTCTCCAGATCGGCGATATAGGCCTCGGCGACCGTCCCGACATTGGCCATCAGGGCGGCGACGCAGAAGGCCTTGCCGTTCAGGCCGTACAGATTGCCGCAATCCGGCGCGAGTTCCGCACCCGGAAGCAGGGGTATGTCCGTCGCAGGCCCGCCCTGGGGCCCGATCGGCTGGGGCACGATGGGCGCGGGCGCGGTGGTCTGCACGCCATCCTGAACCGGTGCCTGGGCCTGGGCCACGCCGCAGACCGCGAGGGTGGCGGCGAGAGCTGCGATCACTGTCTTCATAAGCAACATTCGAGCCCTAGAGCTCGACTCCCAGATGTTTGGCCACCGCGAAGATGTCCTTGTCGCCCCGCCCGCACATGTTCAGCACCACGTCGCCGCCGGTGCCGACCTCGGCCGCGATCTCGCCGATGCGGGCCAAGGCGTGGCTGGGTTCCAGCGCCGGAATGATCCCCTCCAGCTTCGAGCACAGCTGGAAGGCTTCCAGCGCCTCCGCATCCGTCGCCGCGCGATACTCGGCCCGGCCGATGTCCTTGAGCCAGGCGTGTTCCGGCCCGATGCCCGGATAGTCGAGGCCCGCCGAGATCGAATGCCCCTCCAGTATCTGGCCGTCCTCGTCCTGGAGCAGGTACGTCCGGTTGCCGTGTAGCACGCCCGGCCGTCCGCCCTGGATCGAGGCCGCATGGTCCGGCCCGTCCAGCCCGCGCCCGGCCGCTTCGACACCGATCAGCCGCACGCCCGCGTCCTCGATGAAGGGATGGAACAGGCCGATGGCGTTCGACCCGCCGCCGATCGCGGCCACACAGGCGTCGGGCAGTTTTTCGCGCCTGGCCAGCATCTGGATCCGCGTCTCCTTGCCGATCACGCTCTGGAAGTCGCGCACCATGGCCGGATAGGGGTGCGGTCCCGCCGCCGTGCCGATCAGATAGTAGGTGTCGCCGACATTGGTGACCCAGTCGCGCATCGCCTCGTTCATCGCGTCCTTCAGCGTGCCGCGACCGCTCGTCACCGGCACCACCTCGGCGCCCAGCAGCTTCATGCGGAAGACGTTCGGCGACTGACGCTCGACGTCGGTCGCGCCCATATAGACCACGCACTGCAGGCCGAACCGGGCACAGACCGTCGCCGTGGCCACGCCGTGCTGGCCGGCGCCGGTCTCGGCGATGATCCGCTTCTTGCCCATCCGCATGGCCAGCAGGATCTGGCCCATGCAGTTGTTGATCTTGTGCGCGCCCGTGTGGTTCAGCTCGTCGCGCTTGAACCAGATGTTGGCCCCGCCGTGATGCTGGGTCAGCCGCTCGGCCAGATACAGAGGGCTGGGCCGCCCGACATAGTGGGTCAGGAAGTCGTCGAGCTCGGCCTGGAACGTTGGGTCAGCCTTGCACGCCTCGTACGCCGTGTTCAGCTCCAGCACGAGCGGCATCAGGGTCTCGGCCACGAACCGCCCGCCATAGGGGCCGAACCGGCCCTCCGCGTCGGGCATGGCGTACTGGTTGGGGATGATGGCGTTCACGGGCAGGACCTTCACGCGGGGAGGCGTCGGAATTAGGACCGGGCCACAGCCTTCAGAAAGGCCGCGATCCGGCCGGCGTCCTTAACACCCGGCGCGCTTTCGACGCCAGAGGACACATCGACCAGCGGTGCGCCCGAAACCCGCACGGCTTCGGCCACATTGTCGGGGTTGAGCCCCCCCGCCAGGAACCAGGGCTTCTGGAACGTCCGTCCGGCCAGCAGCCCCCAGTCGAACCGCGCCCCGACCCCGCCGGGCAGGGCCGATCCCTCCAGCGGCTTCGCGTCGAACATCAGGTGATCGGCGACCGGCTCCCAGTCCGCCACGCTCGCGAAATCCGCCTCGGTCCTGATCGGCAGGGCCTTGATGATCCCCGCCCCCGTCAGCCGCCGGATCTCCGCTGCTCGCTCAGGCGTTTCCGACCCGTGCAACTGGATGAAGTCCGGCCTCAGGATCAGCCCGATCTCGGTCAGCAGCATGTCGCCCGGATCGACCACCACCGCCACCACCTTCGCCCGCCCCCGCGCCCGCTCGAACAGGGTCGCAGCGTGCAGCGGCTCGAGATGACGCGGGCTCTTCTCGAAAATCACCGCGCCGACGAACGCCGCCCCGTGGTCGAGCGCCGCATCAAGGGTTTCAGGCGCGGTCAGGCCGCAAATTTTGGCACGGGTCGTCATGGATGTGGGAGGTGCGTGGCCCCACGCTGCCCGTCAAGCCCGATAAAGTCCCGCATCCGGATCACTCCCGCCGCGCACCTCCGCCGCCACGATCTGGGAGGCGATGACCGAATAGGTGATGCCGTTGCCGCCGAAGCCCATGACCGCCCAGGCGTGGTCCATGCCCTCGACCGGGCCGATCGAGGGCAGGCCGGTAGCACTCTCGCCGAAGGCCCCGGCCCAGCTGTAGTCGACCTCGAACTCGACCTGCGGCAGCAGCCGTTTCAGCTTGTCGGCGATGGTCGCGCATTTCCGGCGGCCCTTGGCCTCGTCCTCGTGGGCGGTCGGGGAGGCCTCGTCCTCGCCGCCGACGATCAGCCGGCCGTCCCCACCCATGCGGAAATACAGATACGGATCCGACGCCTCCCAGACCAGCATGTCGCGCAGCCAAGCCGGGCACCGCTGGCGCGGTTTGGACGCCATGGCCCAGGTCGAGATAACCTTCGCACCCGGCGTCGGCACCCCCTTGGGGAACTCATAGCCGCAGCAGAAGATCACCGACTTCGCCCGCACCGCATGGCCCGCGTCGGTCAACAGGGTGACGCCGTCGGGATCACTGGCCGCCTCCAGCACTTCGACCTGCGAATAGACTTTTGCCCCCCGCGCCTGCGCCCGCCGCAGCAGACCGGCCGCCAGCCGGGCCGGATCGCCGCTCGCCGAGCCCGCCGAGACGATGGCACCCGTCCGCTCGATCCCGAACTGTTCGCGCAAGGCCGCCGGGCCGACGTATTCGCTCTCCAGCCCGATCCCGGCCCGCGCCTCGGCCTCGGCCTCCAGCGCGCGATGTCCGTATTCGTCGCCCGCCAGATAGAGTGACGACTTGTCCTTCAGGCCGCAGACGATCCGTTCCTCCGCCACGATCGTCTTCAGCGCATCCACCGCCGAGCGCGACCGCAGATAGGCCCGCTTCGCACTGGCCATGCCGATCTTCTCGGCCAGGGCGGTCAGCGGCAGGTCGATCTCCCATTGCAGCAGGGCGGTCGAGGCCACGGTCGATCCCATCAGCGGCGGCCTGCGGTCCAGCACGGCGACCGACCCGTCCTTCGACAGCTCATAGGCCATGAAGGCCCCGCTGATCCCCGCCCCGATGATGGCGACATCGACGCTGATGGCCCGAGCCAGCGGCCGCACAGGCACGCCCAGGCCGGGACTATCCGCCCACAGCGACCGGCCGGTCCTGAGATCGCGTTTGAGGGTGGCACCGGTCATGGAAGTCTCCGATCAAGCGGAGCCTTAGCCGTTCAGCGTGCGATCGGTTCCGCCGCGAAGATCAGATCGATCTGCGCCGCATCCAGCAGCCGCCATTCCCCCGGCGCCAGATCGTCGGGCAGGACCAGCCCGCCCATCCGCTCGCGGTGCAGGGCCTCGACGTGATTGCCGACGGCCGCGAACATCCGCCGCACCATGTGATAGCGCCCCTCGGTGACCGTCAGCCGCGCCTCGGTCGGCGAGATCACCTCCAGCGACGCGGGCGCCAGCGGCTTGTCCTCACCCTCCAGCACCAGCCCGCCCGCCGCGAACAGATCGCCCTCGGTCCCGGCCAGCGGCCGCGCCAGCGTCGCGCGATAGACCTTGGCCACATGCTTCTTTGGACTGATGACCCGGTGCAGCAGGTCGCCGTCGTCGGTCAGCAGCAGCAGTCCCGAGGTCTGCTTGTCCAGCCGCCCGATGGTCGAGATCGCCGGATCGCGCCGACGCCACCGATCCGGCAGGACGTCATAGACCAGGGCCCCGTCCTCCTTCCTCGAACAGGTCATCCCCAGTGGCTTGTTCAGCATCATGACCAGGCCGGGCACGGGGTCGAGCGCCTCGCCGTCGATCTCCATCCGCTTCGACAGGTCCGGCGTCACCGCGATCCGCTGGGACACATCGGTCAGATCCGCGCCGTCCAGCACGATCCCCCCGACCTTGCCCAGCCGCGCGATCTCGGTCCGCGAGCCATAGCCCATGGAGCCGAGGAGTTTATCGACGCGGGATGTCGGGGTTTTCGTCATCGCGCTGCTTGCGGCCACAGGGGGGTCACTTTACGCACTCGAACAGCTTGTAGGGCCCGCCGTCGCCGGCCGGGGTGACCCGCTTGAACGACGCCTTCAGTTCCGCCTCATAAGGCAGGTGCCGGTTGGCCACGAGCCACAGGACGCCGCCCTTGCCCAGCATCTCGGCCGCCTTCTTGATGAAGGCCTGGCCCAGACGACGGTCCTCGGCCCCGCCGTCATGGAAGGGCGGGTTCATCACGATGAAATCCAGATCGCCGGTCGCTTCGAGCGTCCGCGCATCCGCCCAGTCGAACCCAGCCCGCTGATCCTCGACATTGCGCCGGGCCGCCTCGACCGCCCGCCGATCCACATCGACCAGCCGCAGCGAGGTCACCGCCGCCGACCTCAGCACCACCGTCGCCAGCGCGCCGTAGCCGCAACCCAGATCGGCACCCGCCCCCTTCAGCGGTGGCATCGTCTGCGCCAGCAGGGCCGATCCGGCGTCGATACGATCCCAGGCGAACACGCCCGGTTGCGACCAGGCGTCCAGCCCGTCCACCCGCTGCATCGCCCCTGCCGCGATCGCCTCATCGATACCCGTCATGATCTCCGGCCGGATCACGACACAGCGCCGGTGGTGAGCCTTGGCTGTCTCGCCGACCTCGACGCCGAACGCCGTCAGTTCCTTCTTGAGCCGCGATCCGCCCTTGTCCTTGGGCGCCATGACGTCCAGCCGCCCGCCGGCCTTCAGGGCCCGCAGCGCCAGCGCCAATGTGTATCGCCGCTCGAGCACGCCCGGAGGCGCATAGATCATGGCCTCGTCGAGCGACCCGGTCTCCAGGCTCTCCAGCGCGGTCGATCCGGGGATCAGGGGGGAGGTCTGGGTCGCGCCGCCCTCACCGGTGGCGGGCGGATCGAACACCAGCGGGGGCCGGCCATAAAGGATTGTGGTCATCGCCCGGACTTAACCGTCCGGCGCGCCCGCGTCACCCTCGATGCTTGAACCTAGCCCGGGACGCCGGACTGGGCGTCGGGCTGGGGCGGGGTGGTGATGACCTCGACATTGTCGTTCAGCAGATAGGACAGCTCCTCCAGCGCCACGGCACGGGCGGCCGGGGTGGCGGCGGTCTCGACGGCTTGGAGCTTTTTCGGAATATCCTCGGAAATGCCGCGCAGGATGCATTTCAGGTCGCCGTCGGTTCCCCGCTCCTTGAGGATCAGATGGGCCTGCATGTCGGTGGTCGACAGGGCGACGGCGCGGGTCTTGAACGCGGCATAGTCGGGCCCGGCGAAGAAGCCGGAGGCATCCGCCGAACCGTCGGCCTTCCAGGCATCGACCACGGCCTTCAGCCCGCTGGACCGGGTCACGATGTCCATGAACAGGGGCTCGTTCGCGACTGAGACGGGGGCACCGAGGACGGCGGGGGGCTGGGCGGCGGCCAGGACAACATTGGGGTCGCCCATCATCAGGGCCAGGCTGAGTGCGATGCCGCAGGACATGGAGGTCTCCTTCGCGATCACTTCGGGAGTCGACAGGGACAAAGCGATTGAACCGACTTACGCCTGACCCGTAAACGAGACCTTGAGAACCGTTAAGGATACGCGATGCCCGCAGCCACCTCCCACGCCGACTGGACCGCCTTCGACGCCGCTGCCGCACGCGACGCCGATGCCCGAATCGTCGATCAGTTCGCGGCAGACCCCGCCCGGCTGGAGCGGATGAGCGTCGAGGCGGCGGGCCTGTATCTGGACCTGTCGAAGCAAAGCTGGACGACGTCGGCGTTCGAGGCCTGTTTGGAACTGGCGCGCACGGCCGGGGTCGAGGCGGCGCGCGACCGGCTGTTCGGCGGCGAGGCGATCAACTCGACCGAGGGCCGGGCCGTGCTGCATCCGGCGCTGCGGGCCCGGATCGGTTCGGATTACAAGGCCCTGGGCGAACCGGTGTCAGCCGAGGTGGATGACGTGCGCCGCGCCATGGCCGACTATGCCAATGCCGTGCGGTCGGGGTCCGAGTCCGGCGCGACCGGACGCCCCTTCACCGCCATCGTCCACGTCGGCATCGGCGGCTCGGACCTGGGGCCTCGCGTGGTCTGGGACGCCCTGCGCCCCTTGCAGCCTGCGATCGACCTCCGGTTCGTCGCCAACATCGACCCGCGCGACATGGCCGAGGCCCTGACCGGGCTCGATCCCGAGACCACCCTGGTCATCGTCGTGTCCAAGACCTTCACCACGCAAGAGACATTGGCCAATGCCGAGGTCGCCAAGGCCTGGCTGGCGGCGGCGCTGCCCGAGACCGGCCGCGAGCGGCATTTCATCGGGGTCACGGCGGCCCCCGAGCGCGCCCAGGCCTTCGGCTGCGGACGCACCTTCGCCTTCCGCGACTGGGTCGGGGGGCGGTATTCGCTATGGTCGGCGGTGTCCCTGAGCTGCGTCATCGCCCTGGGCCCCGAGGTGTTCGAGGCCCTGCTGGCCGGCGCGGCCGAGATGGACGACCATTTTGTCGCCGCACCGCTGGACCGCAACGCGCCCGTTCTGCTGGCCCTGGCCCAGGTCTGGAACGTGGACGGTCTGAACCGCCCCGCCCGGACGGTCGCCCCCTATGCCCACGCCCTGCGCCGCCTGCCGGCCTTCCTGCAGCAACTCGAGATGGAGTCGAACGGCAAGCGGGTGTTTCGCGACGGATCGCCGGTCACGCGCCAGACCTGTCCGGTCGTCTTCGGCGAACCCGGCACCAACGGCCAGCACGCCTTCTTCCAGCAGATCCACCAGGGACCGCAGGTCGTGCCCGCCGAGTTCGTGATCGTGGCGAAGACGCACGAGGACGCTCCGGAATCGCCACTCTGGTCCAACGCCCTGGCCCAGGGCCAGGCCCTGATGCTGGGCAAGAGCACCGAAGAAGCGCGCGCCGAGTTGCTGGCCTCCGGGGCCGAAGCGGTCGAGGCCGACCGGCTGGCCACGCACAAGACCTTCCCCGGCAACCGCCCCTCGACCGCAATCGTCATGGACCGGCTGACACCCCGGACCCTGGGGGCGCTGCTGGCCCTCTATGAGCACAAGACCTTCGTCGAGGGCGTGATCTGGGACATCAACAGCTTCGACCAGTGGGGCGTCGAACTGGGCAAGGTCTTGGCCAAGGCGATCCTGAAGGACGTCGACGCGGGCGGGCCTTCGGCGGCGCTCGATCCCTCGACGGCCGGGCTGCTGACGCGGTTGCTGGGCTGACCGACATGAAAACGGGCGCCGAAGCGCCCGTTTCCCGATCCTGACGCTAGAGGCCCGCCTACCAGCGACGGTCGCGACGGTCCCGGCGGTCGTCCCGACGGTCGCCCCGGCGGTCACGGCGGTCGTCACGCAGCTGGCGACGCTCGTAGCGGTCATAGCCGTCGCGGCTGTTGATGCCGTGCTCACGCTCCCAGTGACCCTGGTTGCGCCAGCAGCGGCCGTCGCGGCGATATCCGCAGTCATCGCGGTAGCCCGAACCATAATAGCCGTTGCCGTAGCCGTAGTTGCTGCCGTAGCCGCTGCCGTAATAGCCGGGCGCATAGCCGTAGCTGTAGGATCCGCCGCGATAGGAACGGTTGTCGCTGGATGCCACAGCGCCCAGCGCCGCCCCGGCCAGGGCACCGCCCGCGACATACGAACCGTCGCCGTTGCCGATGATGGCCCCGGCGACCCCGCCGACCACGGCACCCAGAAGCGCGTTCTCGGCAGTGTTGTCGTTGCGGTCGCGATGGCGGCTCTGGGCATCGGCGGGCGCGGCGGCCAGCAGGGTCAGGGCCAGGGCCGGCGCGGCGACGGCAGCGAGTTTGGCGAACATCTTCATTTCTGGTCTCCTCCAAGAGCCCGTCGGCGCCCGCCGATGGTGTTGCATAAGGTCTAGCTTGGCCAGTCTGAACGCCTTTGCAGAATGCCGTTCATCTGGCGTTCATCGAGCGGCGGTCGATCGGGTCTTGTCGGCACCTTAGCCTCACCCTACCGTCAGGGTGAAAGGCTCTGAAATGACGCGACTTCCCGCCATCCTGATCGGAGCCGGACTGGCCTGCGCCGTCCTGTCGTCGATGCCGGCCCGGGCCGCCGTCGTTCAGGAATCCGCCGTTCAGACCGACGATGGCATCGCCGCCGCCCGGGCCCTGGCCGACGCTGGCGACGTCAAGGGCGCGGTCGACGCCTATCTGGCGGCCGCGACCACGCTTCGCGACGCCGACAAGTTCGACGAGGCCGCCACCGCAGTGGAGGCGGCGATCGCCTTGTCGCAAACCGTGGTGCCGCTCGGGGCCCTGGCCCGGCTGCGTCAGGACCAGGGCCGGTACGACGACGCGCGGGCCCTGCTCGACCGAGCCCTGGCCATCGCCGACGGTGATCCAGTGCAGGAGGGCCAGCTTCGCTACGACCAGGCCAAGGCCTACGATTCCTTGGGTCGCAACGAGGAGGCCGAGGTCGCGGCCCGCGCCAGCTACGACCTGCGCCGGATCAACATCGGACAGGTCCATGAAAAGACCGCCGACGCCCTGAACCTGTACGCCAATGCCCTGTCGGCCCAAGGGCGGCATGCCGAGGCCGACCCCGCCTATCGCCAGGTGTTGGGGATGTACGAGGTCCTGTATGGCCCCAAGGATTTCCACTTGGCCATCGTCCTGTCCAACCTCGGCAACTCCCTGCGTCGAACGGGCCGGGGGCGGCAGGCCAATCCCCTGTATCGCCGTGCGGTCTCGGTCGCCGAGGTGTCGGGGGACAAGGTGCTGCTGGCCCAGTGCCTGACCAACTACGGCTGGTATCTGCATACGCAAGGGGATGGTCGAAAGTCGGAGGCCATGTTCCAGCGTGCCCTGGCCTTGGCGCTCGACATCGTCGGCCCCGACCATCCCTTCACGGGGGTCGTTCGCGCCAACATCGGCTATGCCCTGGCCGATCAGGGCAGATACGCCGAGGCCGAAGTCGCCTTCGCCGAAGGGCAGCGGCTGCTGGAGGCAGGCCTGGGTGCCGACAGTCCCGACATCGTCGACACCCTCGCGGGCCACGCCGACGTTCTGGCCGCGCTCGACCGGTCGGATGAGGCCGAGACCCTGTATCGCCGCGTCCGGGCCATCACCACCAGCCGCCTGGCCCCGGACCACCCCGACACCCTGGGCGAATCCAGCCGCTATGCCCGCTTCCTGCTGACCCGCGACCGGCCCGGGGACGCTCTCGGCGAGCTCCGCACCTCCCTCGCAGCGCTGATCGGGCGCGAAGGTGGCGGCCGCGACTGGCGCACCAGCGTCCGCGGCGCCGGCCCCCTGTTCGAACGGCGGGTCGAGGCCAGCTGGCGGCTGGCGGCGCAAGCCCCTTCCGCCGGGGCCGCGACCGTCTTCGCCCACTGACGTTTTCGCGGTCGCGGCCGCTCCGCGTCACCGAAAATTCGCAAGCCCGGCCGATCCGCTCGTCTTGACGCTGGGGTGTCACCCCCCTACTTGCACCTCGCGTTAGCACTCGTGAGGCCCGGCTGCCAAAAGCTGGCCCCGAGCGTTACGAGGAAACTTTTAGAAGTCACATCGGAGAATACACAGATGGCGTTTCGTCCTCTCGGCGATCGCGTGCTGGTCAAGCGCGTGGAAGAAGAGTCCAAGACCAAGGGCGGGATCATCATCCCCGACACGGCCAAGGAAAAGCCTCAGGAAGGCGAAGTCATCGCCGTCGGCCCCGGCGTCCGTGACGACAAGGGCGTCGTCAATGCCCTCGAACTGAAGGCCGGCGACCGCATCCTGTTCGGCAAATGGTCGGGCACCGAGGTCAAGCTGGAAGGCGAAGACCTGATCATCATGAAGGAATCCGACGTCCTGGGCGTGCTGTAAGCACCCCGACGCTTCGACCTTCTTCAACGAAATCAATATTTAGGAGCTGCCCTCAATGGCTGCCAAGATCGTACAGTTCAACACCGATGCGCGTGACAAGATGCTGCGCGGCGTCAACGTCCTCGCCAATGCCGTCAAGGTGACCCTGGGTCCCAAGGGCCGCAACGTCGTGATCCAGAAGTCCTTCGGCGCCCCGCGCTCGACCAAGGACGGCGTCTCGGTCGCCAAAGAGATCGAGTTGGAAGACGCCTTCGAGAACATGGGCGCCCAGATGATCCGCGAAGTCGCTTCGAAGACGAACGACAAGGCGGGTGACGGCACCACCACCGCGACCGTGCTCGCCCAGTCCATCGTCCAGGAAGGCCTCAAGGCCGTCGCCGCCGGCATGAACCCGATGGACCTGAAGCGCGGCATCGACAAGGCGGTCACCGCCGTCCTCGCCGACATCAAGGCCTCGGCCAAGAAGGTCGAGAACAACTCCGAGATCGCCCAGGTCGGCACCATCTCCGCCAACGGCGACGCCGAAGTCGGCGAGATGATCGCCAAGGCCATGGACAAGGTCGGCAACGAAGGCGTCATCACCGTCGAAGAGGCCAAGACCGCCGAGACCGAACTCGACGTCGTCGAGGGGATGCAGTTCGACCGCGGCTACCTGTCGCCCTACTTCATCACCAATGCCGACAAGATGGAGGTTCAACTCGAAGAGCCCCTCATCCTGCTGTTCGAAAAGAAGCTGACCTCGCTGCAAGCCATGCTGCCGATCCTGGAAGCCGTGGTCCAAAGCGGCCGTCCGCTGCTGATCATCGCCGAGGACATCGAGGGCGAGGCCCTGGCCACCCTGGTGGTCAACAAGCTGCGCGGTGGCCTGCGCGTCGCCGCCGTCAAGGCGCCGGGCTTCGGCGATCGCCGCAAGGCCATGCTGGAGGACATCTCGGTCCTGACCGGCGGCCAGGTCATCAGTGAAGACCTGGGCATCAAGCTCGAGAACGTCACCCTCGACATGCTCGGCAAGGCCAAGAAGGTCACCATCACCAAGGACGACACCACCATCGTGGACGGCGTCGGCGGCAAGGACGAGATCGAGGCCCGCATCGGCCAGATCAAGAAGCAGATCGAGGACACCACCTCGGACTACGACAAGGAAAAGCTGCAGGAACGTCTGGCCAAGCTGGCCGGCGGCGTCGCCGTCATCCGCGTCGGCGGCTCGACGGAAGTCGAAGTCAAGGAAAAGAAGGACCGCGTCGACGACGCCCTGAACGCAACGCGCGCCGCAGTTGAAGAAGGCATCGTCCCCGGCGGCGGCATCGCCCTGCTGAAGGCGACCCGCGCGCTTGAAGGCCTGACCGGCGACAACGCCGACCAGACTGCCGGCATCGCCATCATCCGTCGCGCCATCCAGGCCCCGATCCGCCAGATCGTGGAAAACGCCGGCGTCGAAGGCTCGATCGTGGTCGGCAAGGTGCTTGAAAACAGCTCGCCCACCTTCGGCTTCAATGCCCAGACCGAAGAGTACGGCGACCTGGTCGCCATGGGCGTGATCGACCCGGCCAAGGTGGTCCGCACCGCCCTGACCGACGCCGCCTCGGTGGCCTCGATCCTGATCACGACCGAAGCGGCCGTGGCCGACGCCCCCAAGAAGGGCGGCGGCGGCGCCCCCGACATGGGCGGCGGCATGGGCGGCATGGGCGGCATGGACTTCTAGTCCACGTCACTCAGACGCCAGAAAAAAGGGAGGGCGGGTCCGGCGACGGGCCCGCCCTTTTCTTTGGTCAGTTGCTGCACAAGGCAGTTTTTGGAACTCCGGCTTTCCGGCTGCGACCGCCTGTGTGAGGGCGCGTTCGCGCTCTTCCAGAACATCTACCTTCCACGGCCCCAGCCGCCTGCAAGCAACTCTTGAACTGAGCCAACGTACGACCCGCTCGATGTCAGGCTGTCGTCAGGTTCTGCGACCAGTCTCCCTTCAAACGGAGGTTTCAATGACCAGCACGGCTCCCCAGGCGATCAGAACTATCAAGACCTGGGACTGGGGCATCCGCCTGTTCCACTGGTTCCTCGTAGCCGCCATCGCGGTCGCCTTCCTGTCCTCGGAAGAGGGCAGCGCCCTGTCGCCCTGGCATGTGCCGGCGGGCTGGGTGGCGGCGATCCTGATCGCCTTCAGGCTGGTCTGGGGCTTTGTGGGAGGAGAACATGCCCGCTTTGTGAATCTGATCCGTCCGTCGCGGATGGCGGGCCACGTGAGGGGACTGTTCGCGGGCCGCGTTCATGCTTCGCTCGGCCACAACCCGCTAGGCGGGATAGCCGTGCTGGCGCTTCTGGCCCTCGTCGCCGCGACGACCTTCACCGGGATCACGGGCGGCGAGGGCGGGCACGAAGCCATCGCCTACATCCTCCTGGCGATGATCGCGCTGCATGTCGTCGCTGTGGCGGCGATGTCATTCCTGACGCGAGACAATCTGATCGGGGCCATGATCACCGGCCGCAAGAAGACGACGCATTTCCCCAATGCCCAGGACGCCGCTCCGCCGGCGCGCGTGGCCATTCCCCTGGCCGTCCTGGTCGTCGCGGGCGCCGCCTATGCAGCGACGCGTGTCGATCCGCTGGCCTTCACACCGGGCGCACACGGGGAAGCCGGCGAAGGGGGTGAGGGCGGCGAGGCTGGCGAGGGCGGCGAGGCCGGGGAAGCGGACGAGGACTGAACCGCCTTACACGGTCGGGCTAGATGAAGGTCCCGAACAGGTGACCGATGCCGGCGGTCAGCCCCATGGCGAACGCCCCCCAGAAGGTGACCCGCAGGACGGCCTTGGCGATACCGGCCCCGCCGACCCTGGCGCCGATGCCGCCCAGCAGGGCCAGTCCGATGAGGGCCGAGCCCGACACCAGCACGACGAGCAGCGATCCGGGCGCCACAACCACCACCGCCAGCGGCAGGACCGCTCCCACCGCGAAGGTCGCGGCCGAGGTCAGGGCCGCCTGGATCGGACGCGCGGCTGTATGCTCCGAGAGACCGAGTTCGTCACGCGCGTGCGCGCCCAGCGCATCATGGATCATCAACTGGCGCGCGACCTCCAGCGACACCTGCGCATCGACGCCCCGGCTGCGATAGATCGCGGCCAGCTCGCGGGTCTCGGCCTCGGGATCGGCGTCAAGCTCGGCGCGCTCACGCGCCATATCGGCGGCCTCGGTATCACCCTGGGAGCTGACCGAGACGTATTCGCCCGCCGCCATGGACATGGCACCGGCGACCAGCCCCGCGACGCCGGCGATCAGGATGCCTGTCTTGTCCGTCTGCGCAGCCGCCACACCGACAATCAGACTGGCGGTCGACACCAGCCCATCGTTGGCCCCCAGCACCGCAGCGCGTAGCCAGCCGATCCGGGAGACCAGGTGGCGTTCGGGATGGCGCTCAAGTCGGCTCATGGTCGGTTCTCGATAAAGGGGCAAAGACGAGGATCAGTTCGGACCGATCCGGCCGGGTCTCGATCCGTCCACCATGCGCCGCCATGATTCGCGAGACGATGGCCAATCCCAGACCGGCTCCACTTGTGCTGGCGTGATCTCCACGGCGATAGCGCTGGGAGAGTTCTGCGAGGCGCTCCGGCGTAAGTCCGCCCCCGCCATCGATCACCGAAAGCCTTGCGCCGGAACCAGCCGTCACCGTCACCGTCCCTCCCGGCGGCGTCACTCGAAGCCCGTTCTCGACGAGGTTCCGAAGCGCGGCGGCGATGGCTTCACGTCTGCCTCCAATCCGGACTCCGCCGTCCAGCTCGAGCGCCAAGGACTTGTTTTCTGCGACCGCGAGGGGGGCGTACTGCGAGACGATTTCCGTGGCGATGCCCGCCAGATCGACCGAGGTCGCCGTCACCGGCGCCGCTGCCTGGGCATCCAGTTGAGCCAGCACCAGAAGCTGATCGACCAGCCGCGACATCGCCGAGACATCCCGCTTCAGCCTGTGTGCCTCGGGCGAATCCAGCCGGTCCAGCTCAAGCCCCAGAACTGCAAGAGGCGTTCTCAACTCATGCGCAACGTCGGCGGCGAACGCTTCCTGGCGGGTCGCGGCCTCATCGAGGCGCGCCAGCAATCCATTCACGGCGTCAGCGAAGCCGGTCGCCTCGATGGGAAAGTCTTGCAGATCGACCCGGAAACCCTTGTCAGCGGCCTGGGCGGCCTCGATCCGCGCACCGGCGAGGCTCAACGGCCGAAGGGATGAGCGGATGACCCAGAGCGCGGCCAGGGTCATGGGTATGATGAGCACCAGCAGCGGCACGACGACATGGTCGGCGACCTCGTTCGCGATCCCCGCGAACTGGATCTCGTCCCGCCTCGCGCGGGAGGACAGGCCGTATTCGACGCCGACGAACAGAAGCAGGATGAAGCCGCCGATGACGCTCATCAGGGCGAACCCCAGCATCAGGCGCTGGAAAATGGAGGGCGTACGGGTCACGCGACGGCATCCCGCATCAGATAGCCAAGGCCTCGAACCGTGTGCAGCATCCCCGTGCAGCCCGCCTCGTCGAGCTTGCGACGAAGTCGGGAGACAGCCACTTCAACCGCATTGGGTGTGACCGGTTCGTTGAACGCATAGAGAGACTCTTCCAATGACCCGCGGGTCACCACCGAACCCGCGCGGCGCATCAGCGTCTCCAGAAGGTCGCCTTCGCGGCGGGACAGTTCGATCGGCAGATCACCGTGCACCGCCTGGCGCGACGCGACGTCGAACGCGAGTGGTCCCACACGAAGCACCGGAGTCATCCGCTGACCGGGCCGACGCAGGATCGCGCGACACCGCGCCGAAAGCTCCGAAGCCTCGAACGGCTTGACCAGATAGTCGTCTGCGCCGGCGTCCAGCCCCGTAACCCGATCGTCGAGCCCACCGCGCGCGGTGAGCACCAGAATGGGCGTCAGGTCGGTCGCGCGTCGCAGGGTCCTCACCCAGTCGAGCCCGTCGCCATCCGGCAGTCCGAGGTCCAGAAGGATCAGATCGTAGGTCGCGCTGGCGACCGCCTCCGCCGCACCCTCGATGTCCTGACGCCAGTCGACGACGAAGCCATCGCGGCCGAGCCCTTCGCTGAGGAGCTCGCCCAGTCGGATAGTGTCTTCAACGAGGAGGAGACGCATGATCGACATCCGTTCCGCTGGCGGAACGCTTCCAGCCGGTCACCATCGACATGACCAGATTTTCGCGGTGACGCCAGCTTTCCACGAGGGCCGCAAGCACATGCAGGATCGCGAGGGCCATGATGGTTTTTGCGGCCGTCTCGTGCGTGGCTTCCAGCCATGGCGCGCCCCAGAAGGCGTCCAGACCCATCATCCAGCCTGTCACGCCGCAGAAAAGCGACAGCAGGATCAGCGCCAGCATCATCAGGCCGCCCGCCGGGTTGTGGCCGATGTAGCGTGGCTCACGCCGCTGGATCATGGCCTTGAGATATCCGATCAGGCGACGCGGCCGAGCCACGAAATCGGCGAACCGGGCGTGGCGCGGGCCGATGAATCCCCACACCAGCCGGATGGTGATGGCTGCGACGATGACATAGCCGACATAGCGGTGAACCGACTTCAGTTCGCGAAACACGGTCAGATTGGCGACGATGCCCAGAACGAGGGTCCAGTGAAACAGGCGCACGACCGGATCCCAGACCTTGGTTCGCCTTGGCACCAATGCAGGGGATGGGACGACCGTCCCATCCCCCAGAACCACGGTTGCCTTGGTCACAGGACTCAGTCCTCGTTGTTCTGGACGACCGCACCGGTCACCGGGTTGAAATACACCTCGGCGCGACGGCCGTTCGCGGCACGAGCATAGATTTCGTAGCAGCTGCCGCTGACCTGAAAGACGCGAATGCTGGTGTAGCCCAGTCGTGCGATGCGCTCCCGCATCTGGGCTTCGGTGAGCCATTGGGCGCGGGGGGCGGTGGTGCAGACCGGACCGGCCGAGGCCGAGGTCGCAAAGCCGGTCATGGCCACGCCGACGGTTGCGGCCAGGGACAAGGCGATGGCCGAAGGGATCAGGAACTTCTTCATGAGGAGCCTCGAGAAAGATGGATGTGTCGCCGGACGACATCGCCCGGTGACGCCGACCTGACGTCCGAAGCTGACGGCCACCTGACGGCTCGATCGACACCGCGCCGAGCGCGAATGCCCGATACAATGGCGTCGTCAGGCTCCGGTCAGGCTTCGCGCCCAGACGGCACCGGCGCATCGGGCGCACCCCAGACACCGGAACCTTCTCGTGACCCTCAAGAGCCTTCTGACCACAGCCTTCACCGCCATCGCCCTGTCGGCCGGGGCGGCATCCGCCCAGGACCTGAATCCGCACACGCGGGCCAATCTGGAAGCCGCCATGCACGGCGAGGCCTTCGCCAACCTGAAATATCTTCGCTACGCCGAGGTCGCACGAGAGAGCGGCAACGTCGAACTGGCCCAGCTGTTCGAAAGCTCGGCTAACGTGGAGGCCAACGAACATTTCGCGCGCGAAGCCGACGCCCTGAAGCTGGATGGCACGAACGACGCCAATCTGGTGGATGCGATGGCTGGCGAGCAATACGAGAACGTGACCATGTATATCGGCTTTGCGGACCAGGCCGAAGCCGTGGGCGACACCCGCGCCGCCGCGATGTTCCGCCAGATCGCGTCCGACGAGGGCGATCATTACGAGCGCTATCGCGCGGCCGCCGAACTCCTCCGTCAATCTCGCTAGCCTCTTTTCCTTCGCTCCCCTCGCCAGAGGCCGCGAGGGGAGCGACGGCCTGGGCGTCGCCGCCTCGGTGGCCTCGATCCTGATCACCACTCGGGCGGCCGTGGCCGACCCCCCCAAGAAGGGCGGCGGCATGAGCGGTATGGACTTCTAGTCCACGTCACTCAGACGCCCGAAACAGGGAGGGCGGGTCCGGCGACGGGCCCCGCCCTTTCTGCTGCGTGAGTTCTCGAGCAGCACCCAATGAAAAAGGCCGCCGCCCTGTCGGGCGGCGGCCTTGAGCGTTTCGACCCGCAGGAGTCGCTAGATTCGAGTGCCGCGACCGCGCATGCCGTTCATGACGAGCGATACCACGAACAGGATCACGGCGATGATGGCCACGAACTTGGCGATCTCGAAGGACATGCCGGCGATGCCGCCGAAGCCCAGAACTGCCGCGATCAGTGCGACGACGAAGAAGAATATAGCCCAGCGAAGCATGATAGCCTCCAAGTAATCGGTGAATGAAAGATGCGACGAACATTTGGCGCCGCCGTCTCTCGGCACCGCGACGATTCAACGCAGCGCCTCACGCACCGTTCCATGGTCGCCGTTATTAACGGCGGCGCTTGCGACCGTAGCCCCGGCTCTCCATCCGCTTTTCGGTGATCATGCTGGCGGCGATGGCGGCCAGGGCCGGATTGCGCAGCAGCAGGAAGAGCGCGCCCAGCCCCCCGACAGCGCCCAGGATGGGGCGTTCGCGGACCATGTGAACGGCCTTCTGGACGAAGGTTTCGGGTTCTTCCTCCTCCTCGGCATGGCCGAAGCCGTCGCCCTTGAGGAAGACCAGGGCGATCACGAGCGCGACGAGGGCGAACACCCCGAAGGTGATCGCCGCCGCGCCCAGGGCCGGAAGCACCAGATCCAGCGCGAAGAACAGCGTGGCCCCCAGCGCCACGATCGCCACGAACAGGCTGGCGCCGGCCGCGAGACCGGCGACGACCTTTGAGACCACGCCCTTCAGCATCAGCGGCGACGACCGGCGAGCAGCAGGCCCAGCACGACGCCGACGCCGAGCGCGATGGCGGTCGACTGCACGGGGCGCTCCTGGACCCGTTCGGTGATGTAGCGCTGGGCTTCGTCGAACCGCTCGGAGGCGTCGTCATAGTATTCGCGGCCGCGCACGCGGGCCTGGTCGTAATAGCCGCGGGCCTGTTCGCGGACCTCCTCGGCGCGGGCGCGCAGGACGGCTTCGCTCTCGGAGGCCTTTTCGGTCAGGCGGGCCTTGGCCTCGGCGGCCTTTTCCTTCAGGCGCGCGGTTTCCTCGCGGGCGCCGGTCTTCAGATCGTCCTTCAGGGTCTTGAGGTCGTTCTTGATGTCTTCTCGAGCCTTGGTGGTTGCCATGGTGCGCGCTCCGGGGTTTCAGCTTGACCGTAAATAGAGGTCTTGCGCCCTGAACGCCACTCCTGCGCCACGGTTCCCGCATCGCAGCATGGATAAGGCCGCATCGCCCCCGGCAGGGACACACCCACAACGCTGCTATTCCAGTAAGGTCTTGGGAACTTCCGGGTCAGCCTCCCTTAAACTTTATGGGGCAGGGTAGGCTGGTGCTGCTGAACCCTTCCCATTCGCCCGTCGCCCGGCTGGCCCTCGCCGTGGTGACCGAGCCCGAGCGCGCGACACCTGCGCCCGTCGGTGCGCGCGAGGAGGCGATGCGGCTGCTGCTGTCGACGGGGGCGGACGCGGGCGTCGGCATCGTCGCCACCCGGCCCGAGGCCGACACCGAACGCCTGCTGGGCCAGGCCTGGCCCTTCCCCTCCCCGTTTCGCGTCACCGTGCGCACCGTGCCCCTGTCCGAAGGGATCGACCGGGTCGAGGCCCGGGCAAGGCGCTCGCTGGAGCGTCTGGGTCTGCCGCGCGGGGACGCCGTCCTGGTGTCCAGCGCCCATGACCTGGCCGGTGCCGACGGCCGCGCCCTGTGGGACCGGCTGAGGGCGCTCAAGGATCGCGGCCTGTTCAAGCGGATCGGCTTCTGCGCCACCATGGAGGACGGCCCGACCCTGCTGGCGCGCCGGTTCCAGCCCGACATCGTCCAGATGCCCTGCAACCTGCTGGACCAGCGACCGGTTTCCGAAGGGGTCATTTCCGACCTGGCCGGAATGGGCGTCGACGTCCACATCTCCTCGATCTTTGCGCGCGGCCTGCTGTTCGCCGCGCGCGAGCATCTGCCCGATCACCTGGCCGAGCACGGCGCGGCCCTGTCGCGGACGCGACGTCGGCTGGCCGAGGCGCGGGTCGATCCGATGCAGGCGGCCCTGGCCTTTGCGCTGGGCCTGCCGCCGGTCAGCGCCGCCATCGCCTCGGTGGCCTCGGCCGCCGAACTGCGCGCCATCCTCGCCGCCGCCCACGCCCCCCGGCCCGACCTGGACTGGGACGCCCTGGCCCTGACCGAACCCGCCGCCTGTTCGCTGAGCCGGTCGGTGCGCGTGCCCGCCAGCCGGGCGGCCTGAACCCGACGTCGGCGCGACCCGCCGCCCTCACCGGCCAGGTTCCCTCGCCCCCTCCGTCTCCTCGCCAAGCGGCTCGGATCCACCTCCCCATCGGCCAAGCGCCGACGGGGAGGAGATGCGCGACGCTTGCCCTTCCGGCCTCGCTAGGGCATCTGCCGCCCCATGTCTGATGCTGCTCCCCCAGCCGTTCCCGCCTACACCGGCCCGCGCCGGGTGCTGTCCGGCATCCAGGCCTCGGGTGCGCTTCACCTCGGCAACTATCTGGGTGCGCTGAAGCGGTTCACCGAGCTTCAGGACGCGGGCGCCCCCTGTTTCCTGTTCGTCGCCGACCTGCATGCCATCACCGTCTGGCAGGACCCCGCCAAACTGGCCGCCCAGACGCGCGAGATCGCCGCCGCCTATCTGGCCAGCGGCCTCGACCCGGCCCGTTCGATCATCTGGCCGCAGTCGGCGGTGCGCGCCCATTCGGAGCTGGCCTGGGTGCTCAACTGCGTCGCCCGCCTCGGCTGGCTGGACCGGATGACCCAGTTCAAGGAGAAGTCGGGCAAGCACAAGGAACGGTCGAGCGTCGGCCTCTATACCTATCCGGTGCTCCAGGCGGCCGACATCCTGCTGTACAAGGCGACCGAGGTGCCGACCGGCGAGGACCAGAAACAGCATCTGGAACTGACCCGTGACATCGCCGCCAAGTTCAACACCGACTTCGGCGTGCCCGGCTTCTTCCCCCTGCCCGAACCCCTGACCCAGGGGCCCGCGCCCCGCGTCATGAGCCTGCGCGACGGGGCGGCCAAGATGAGCAAGTCCGATCCGTCGGACCAGAGCCGCATCAACCTGACCGACGACGCCGACACCATCGCCGGCAAGATCCGGAAGTCCAAGACCGACATGGGGGTGATGCCCGAGGTCGGCGAAGCCCTGGACGACCGGCCCGAGGTCAGGAACCTGATCGCCATCTATGCCGCCCTGTCGGACCAGACGAAGGAGGCCGTCACCGCCGAGTTCGCTGGCCAGGGCTTCGGCGCCTTCAAGCCCCGCCTGGCCGACCTCGCCGTCGCCTCGCTCGCGCCCGTTACCGAACAGATGCGACGCCTGATGGCTGACCCCGCCGAGATCGACCGCGTCCTGAAGGACGGTGCCGAGCGGGCCGCCGCCATCGCCGACCCGGTGGTGGACGAGGTGAAGTCCATTGTCGGCTTCTGGCGCTAGGGCCTTCGCAAGCTGAGTTGGGTCGTGCCTTGGGAAGGTTCATCACCCCGACGGAGCGGTGATTGTGTTCGTCGTCAGCGGCTTTCGGACCTGACGTTCGCCGGCGACTGGTCGCCGTCTCTCGACCCCGGCATTCTGCGCCCATGACCCTGGACCATCCTCTCGACCGCGCTGTCTGGAACGGCCTGACGAGCCGGCTGGCAGGATTCGCCACGTCGGACTCCGGCCCCCGGGCAGTCCGCATCGATCCGGAGGTCGGGGTCTTCCTGTCGGGCGCGGACGCCGAACCCGAGACCCTGGCGGTCATGGCCGACCTGGCCCGACGTCACCCGGGTGCGGGGATGGTCGAGAAGGCGGACGGGCCGATGGCCGGGATCGACCTGGCAGGCGTCGAGGTCGTCAGCCGCGTTCCCCTGGTCCAGATGGTCGCCTCGGCCCTGACGCCCGGTGGTCCGGATATCGCGTTCGAGACCCTGACTGAGACGGACGCGCCCGAGATGCTGGCGCTGGCCACCCTGACCCGGCCGGGTCCCTTCCGCTCGGCCACGCGGCGGCTGGGACCGTTCATCGGGGTCAAGCAGGGCGGGCGGCTGGTCGCCATGGCCGGGCGGCGGTTGAGGGTCGACGGATTCACCGAACTGAGCGGTGTCTGCACCCATCCCGACTGGCGGGGGCGCGGCTATGCCGCCGGCCTGTCGCGGGTGGTGGCCGGTGAAATCCTGGCCACCGGAGAAGGCGTCTTCCTGCACGCCTTCGCCGAACACCATGCCACCATCGCCTTCTACCGCTCGCTGGGCTTCGAAGTCCGGGCCGAGATGACCTATACGATCCTGAAGTAGGCGACGGCGTCCACAGGACCTGAAACCGCGGCTAGAGCCCCCGCAGGAAGGCCTCGAACCGGCCCACCGCAACCTGGGTCAGGGCGGGGTCATGGCGCATGGGCATGGCCCCGGTCGGTTCGTCGAAGGAGTGGGTGCCCTCGGCGATCCAGGTTTCGATACGGGCACCCTGATTGCGGTGATCGGCGAAGATGCGTTCGGCGTTGCGCACCGTGGTCAGGTGGTCGCTGCGCGCGATGACCACCTCGGTGCGGGGCTTGTGCCGCCACGGCCGGGCGCGGGCCGTCGCCATGAAGCCCACATAGGGGTAGGCCAGCCAGGCCCCCTTCAGTCCCGCCAGCGAGGCCGACCCGGTGTCGGCGACGCCCAGTTCGCCGGGCCGGGTCCGGGGGGCGGCCAACAGTTCCATGATGCCCCAGCCGCCGTGGCTCCAGCCCGCGACGGCGATCTTGCTCGCATCGACGTCCGCGCGGGCCGAGACGCCCTGGATCGCCGCCAGCACATCGCCGCCCCGGTCATGGCCCCTCAGGGTCGCGCCGGTGCAGACCATGGACAGGGCGAACATGCGGCCCCAGCCGCGCGGCGCGTAGCTGTCGACGATGAAGGCCCGCCACCCGGCCGCCTTGGCCGCCGCCGCATAGAGCGGCAGATGCGGCCGCATCCCGCCGCAGCCGTGGAACAGGATCACCGCCGGTCGAGGGCGGGCGTCGTCGGGCCCGACGACGATGGTGTTGGGCAAGAGCTTGGCCCAGCGTTGGGAGAGGGTGTCCATGGGGTGATCCTAAGCTGTTCTCGGCCGTCGGGTCGAGAAGCCAGAGGGCCGTCTACCTCTCCGTTCGCGAAGCGGTCAGGATGAGGGACGCGGTCTCACCGGTAAAGGACTCGGCCTGCTCCCCGGGCATCCTTCTCCCCTTGCGGGAGAAGGTGGCAGCCGAAGGCTGACGGATGAGGGGTCGCACGGTTGAATGGAGTGGGTTGAGCGAGCGCCGATTCCGAAGGTCTGCGTGACCCCTCATCCGACTTCGCTTCGCTCAGCCACCTTCTCCCGCAAGGGGAGAAGGAAATCTCGCTTGTCCGACCCCCCTTACGCCGCGCGGGCCTGGTCGATCGTGAGCTCGGCGGGGCGCATCACCGGCAGGTCGAAGCTGACCACCGTGCCGCTGCCGGGTTCGCTGTCCATGGTCATCAGGCCGTGGTGCATCTCGATCAGGGACTTGGTCAGGGCCAGGCCCAGTCCGGTGCCCTGGGTGGTCTTGGAATGCTGGCCCTCGACCTGTTCGAACGGGCGGGCCAGCCGGCCCAGGTCCTCGGCGGCGATGCCGATGCCGGTGTCGGCGACCGAGACCTTCTGGCGGCCGCGTTCGATCTCGCGCACCGAGACGGTGACCGACCCGCCCTCGGGCGTGAATTTGATGGCGTTGGAGATCAGGTTCAGCATCACCTGCTTCATCCCGCGCTGGTCGGCGTCGATGTCGGGCAGGTCGGGCGCGTCCAGCACCAGGGTCAGGCCCGCTTCCTCGGCCTTGCCGCGCATCAGCCTGAGCGCGTCCTCGCAGACCTCCTTCAGCGACACCTTTTCGTAGTGCAGGGTCATCTTGCCGGCCTCGATCTTGGCCATGTCGAGGATGTCGTTGATCAGGCTGAGCAGATGCTGGCCCGACTTCAGGATGTCGCCCGCATAGCCCTTGTAGCGGGCGTCGCCGACGGGGCCGAACATCTCGCCGGCCATGATCTCCGAGAAGCCGTTGATGGCGTTCAGGGGGGTGCGCAACTCGTGGCTCATATTGGCCAGGAACTCGGACTTGGCCTGGTTGGCGGCCTCGGCGCGGGTCATGGCGATCTCGTATTTGCGGGCCAGCAGGCTGAGTTTTTCCTGGCTCGATTCCAGCTGGTCGACCGTGGCGCGCAGGGAGGCGGCGGCGCGCTGGGTTTCGGCCTCCTGGCGCTTGATGGTGGTCAGGTCGGTGGCGGTGACCACCGCCCCGCCGTCCGAGGTGAACCGCTCCGACAGCTGAAGCCAGCGGCCGTCGTGCAGCTCGACCTCATGCACCCCGGCCCGGTCGCTGGAGGCCGGGTGTTCGCATTTGATGGCCAGGGCCGCGATCCGGTTCAGCTCGTCCTTGGAGGCGCCGCGCCGGGTCATCTCGGGCTGGAGGCCGAAGGCGTCCTTGAAGGCCTGGTTGCACAGGATCAGCCGGCCCTGGCGGTCGAACAGGGCAAAGGCGTCGGACACGCTCTCGATCCCGTCGCGCAGCCGGCTCTCGGCGGCCTGGGCATGGGCCTTGGCGCGGCGGGCCTCGGTGATGTCGAGGGCGACGCCCAGGATCGATGCGAACCCTTCCTCGGTGCGGGCCCCGCGCGCCTGGCCCCGGGCGTCGATCCAGCGCACGGTCCCGTCGGGGCCGGTGACGGGGAAGGTGGTCTCGAAGGCGCCGAAGGTCGCGGCCTGGCTCAGGGCATGCTGGACGATCTCGCGGTATTTGGGATGGACCTGGGCGAACACATCCTCGGCCGCGACCACCCCGCCCTGGGGCAGGCCCAGCAGGGTCGCCATATAGTCGGAGATCACCACCTCCTCGAGCTCGAGATCCCATTCCCATACGCCGCAACGCGCCGCCTCGACGGCGACGCGAAACCGGTGCTCGGTCTCGGCCCAGTCGCGACCGGCGCGCTTCTGTCGCCAGCGTTGCAACAGCAGAAGGACGATCACCAGTAGGCCGAGGGCGATGGGGGCGGCCAGGACCCAGACGTCGCCCAGCAGGCTGGTGGCCCCTCCGGCACGACGCGAGGCCAGGGCGTGAAGACCGCTGGACCCGAGCGGAGCGGCGACGGTGTGCAGGGCGAGGCCGTTCGGACTGCGCGTATCGATCGACCCGGTGGCTGCGGACAGGGTCGAGCCATCGATCGCGGGATGATCGACCCCGGCGACCGGGACGACCTGACCTCCGGCCAGGGCCAGCGACAGGGAGACCCCGTCCTCGCCCCCAGATCCGGCCGGAGCGGTCAAGGGAATCCGCGCGGCCATCCGGTTGCCGTTGCCCGCCGAGCGCTGCACCAGGGCTTTGCCGTCGGTCGCGACGCCGAGTGCGGGCGGTGCCGATGCCGGTGTGGTGCCGGTCTGGACAAAGGCCCCGCCCGGTGCGCCCGCGGCGGCCAGGGTCTCGCCGGTCGGGGACATGACGGCGAAGGCGGTTTCGGGGGCCAGCACGCGGGCCGCCTCGATGGCGTCCAGCGGGCGGGTCGGACGGGCGCGCAGAGCCACGGCCCCGGCCGTCATCGCCGCATCGGTCGCCCGAAGCCGGGCGTCCATCTCGGCGGCGAACAGCCGGGCGTCGTCGGCGATGACGCGGGCGCGCAACGTCTCCAGCTCACGCTCGGGCCGGGCCGTCTCTCGCGCGACCAGCAGGACATAGGCAGCGACGCACAGGGCCAGGGTCAGGACACCGACGCGGATCCATCCGGCCAGCGTTCCGCCACCGGCGTCCGAAGCCCGGCGGCCTGCTCCCTGATAGCGGCGCTCCGTGCCCCGCAAGGCCTTCTCCCCGTTCGTCCAGACGCATTACAGGCCGATGCGGACCTTCGGGCGCGCACGATTCGCTGAAGCCTGGAATCTAGGCTGCGTCGCGGAATCCTGTCGAGGCTTGGTTAACCAAACCTTTGGACGATTCAGGCGGCGACGCGGGGCCTCGACGCGGCCTGTTCGGGCGGCGGGGCCAGGACGTCGGTGACGGTCTTGAGCACGTCGCGGGCCCTGCGGGCCAGGGCCAGGGTCTCGGGCGGGGCGTCGTCGGGGCTTTCGGCGACGCTGTCGACCAGGGCCTGAGCCAGGGCCATCAGGCGCGGCGCGGCCGCGATCAGCCGGGCCTGAAACTCGATCCGCTCGGGATCGCGGTCGTATTCGGCTCCCGGCACCCGCCAGCCGCCCCAGTCGGCCGGATCGGTGACCACGACGGGATAGGTGCCCGGCACGGGATGATGCGGCACGTCGTCCGCCTGTTGCCACTTGTTCCTGGCCCGCAGCAGCCGCCAGTCGCCCAAGTCCGACCCCGCCTCGTCCTCGACCGGCAGCATCAGCTCATTGGCCATGAACTCCCGGCCCAGGCCGATGTCGTAGGTGACACGCACCGGTTCGTCGAAACCCTTGGCCCAGACCGGCTGGACCTTTTCGATACTGGCCCATGCGCCGACGCATTCGACCCAGACCTTCTGGCCCTTTTGAAACTGTGCGCGCGCCATTCTGGCCCTCCGATATCAACCGGCACCCTAGGCACGGCCGTCTTGACGCCCGGTGTGCGGAAAGGGTGAAGCGAAGGTGAACGGCTTTCAGGGTCTGCGACCTCCCGCCACTGGACGTCGGGCTGCTGCGGCGCGACAAGCGGCCATGGCCTCGCCCTTCACCCATGACGTCATCATCGCCGGCGCCGGAATGGCCGGCGCGACATTCGCCCTCGCCGCCGCGCAAGGCGGGCTGAAGGTCGTGCTGATCGACCCCCAGCCCTTCTCCGCCCAGCTCGCGCCGACCTTCGACGGGCGATCGACGGCGGTGGCCTATTCGACCTTCCGGATGCTGGATGCGCTGGGGGTCGGCGAGGCCTTGCGACCGAACGCCTGTCGCATGGATCACATCCTGGTCACCGACGGACGCAGGCCCGGCGCGGCGTCGAAAGCCATGTCCCCGGCCTATCTGCGATTCGACGCGGCCGAGATCGGTGACGCCAACGGGGGGGAACCCCTCGGATACATGGTCGAGAACCGCCACATCCGCGCCGCCCTGGCGCAGGGCGTGACGGATGCCGGGATCGAGGTGCGGGCGCCTGCGTCGGTCGCGTCGGTCGCCACCGACGGCTTCGGGGCGAGCGTGGGTCTGGCGGACGGCGCGGTCCTGCGCGCACCCCTGGTCGTCGGGGCCGAGGGGCGGGGTTCGGTCGTGCGCAAGGCCGCCGGCATCGGCACGGTCGGCTGGGCCTATGGCCAGAGCGGGGTCGTGGCCACGGTCCGGCTGGGTCGCCCCCACGGCGGGGTCGCCCACGAGTATTTCCTGCCCTCGGGCCCGTTCGCCATCCTGCCGCTGACCGACCAGCGCGCCAGCCTGGTCTGGACCGAGACGACCCGGGCGGCCGAGGCCCTGCGCGACTGCTCGGACGAGGCCTTTCAGTCGCACCTGATGCGGCGCTTCGGCGAGTTCCTGGACGGCGCGACGCCTGAGGGGCCCCGCTTCGTCTATCCGCTGGCGCTCGACCTGGCCGAGGCCCTGACCGCGCCGCGTACCGCCCTGATCGGCGACGCGGCCCACGGGGTGCATCCGGTCGCGGGCCAAGGGCTGAACATGGGCCTGAAGGACGCCGCCGCCCTGGCCGAGGTGCTGATCGAGGCGATGCGGCTGGGGCTCGATATCGGCTCGGTCGGGGTGCTGGAGCAGTACGCCCGCTGGCGCCGGTTCGACAATGCGGCGCTGGCCGCCGGGTTCGACGGCTTCGTGCGGCTGTTCTCCAACGACCACGCCCCGATCCGGCTGGCCCGCGACCTCGGCATGGCCGCCGTGAATCGCATCGGCCCGCTGCGCCGCGCCTTCATGCGCGAAGCCGGCGGCGCGACGGGCGATCTGCCGAGGCTGCTGCGGGGCGAGGTGGTCTGACCCCGGTCAGTCCACCGCGACGACCTCGACCGACTGACCCGCCACCACCGCCTCGTCGCCGACCCGCTTGCCGGTGAGGGCGCGGGCGAGGGGGGAGACGTGGCTGACGGAGCCGGTGGCGGGATCGGCCTCGTCCTCGCCGACGATGGCCCAGGTCTGGGTGCGGCCGTCCTCGCGTTCGATGGTGACCGAGCCGCCGAAGCGGACCGTGCCGTCGGCCGTGGTCTCGACCAGCTGGGCATTGGCGCGGCGGGCGGACCAGTAGCGGAGGTCGCGGGTCGCGCGGGCCATGGCGGTGCGGTCGGCCTCGATCGAGCCGTGGGCCTGAGCACCGCTGTAGGCCGCGCGGGCCGAGGCCAGTTCGCGTTCGATCGCCGCCAGACCGTCAGGGGTGACGAGGTTGGCGTGGGGGGAAATCGGACGGTCGGGAAGATCGGCGGCCGTGGCCTCCAGGTCTTCCTCACGGGTGAAGGCGACGCTCATGACCCAGTGTATAGCCTGTAGGCCCTGCAAGTTCCCAGCGGATCGGCTAGGAGGGCCCATGTCCGACATTCCCACCGCCTCCGCCCCGTCCGTCACCGTCATCGGGGCGGGCCCCGCCGGGCTGATGGCCGCCGAGGTCCTGGCCCGGGCCGGGGCCGTGGTGACCGTGCACGAGCGGATGCCGTCGCCGGCGCGTAAGCTGTTGCTGGCCGGGCGCGGGGGGCTGAACCTGACCCATACCGAGGAACAGACCGCGTTTCTGAGCCGATACGGCGAGCGGGCGGGGGTGGTGTCGGACTGGCTCGACGCCTTTTCGCCGGACGACCTGACGGCCTGGGCCGAGGGGCTGGGCCAGCCGACCTTCGTGGGGTCGAGCGGCCGGGTGTTTCCGCGCGCGATGAAGGCCTCGCCCCTGGTCCGGGCCTGGCTGGCGCGGCTCGGGGAGCTGGGGGTCACACTTCGGACCCGGTCGCGCTGGACGGGCTGGGCCGAGGACGGCGTGACGTTCGACACGGCCGAAGGCCCGGTGGTCGAGCGGCCCGACGCGGTCGTGCTGGCGCTGGGCGGCGCGAGCTGGCCCCGGCTCGGGTCGGACGGGGCCTGGGTCGGCGATCTCGAGGGGGCGGGGGCGGAGGTTTCGCCGCTCCGGCCCGCCAACGCCGGGTTCGACGTGGCCTGGTCGCCGATCCTGATCGAGCGGGCGGCGGGACAGCCGTTGAAGGCGGTCTCTCTCAGCATCGCGGACCCCCGGCCTCAAGCAGCGCAAGGCGCGGTAGGCCCAGTGAAAGGCGAGGTGATGTTGACCCGCTATGGGCTGGAGGGGGGCGCGGTCTATGCCCTGTCGGGGCCGTTGCGCGAGGCGATCGCGCGGGACGGGTCGGCGGTGCTGACGATCGACCTGAGACCGGACCTGAGCGTCGAGGCCCTGGCCGCGCGGCTGGACGACGCGCGGTCCAAGGACAGTATGAACAACCTGTTGCGCAAGGCCGGCGGCCTGTCGCCCGCGGCCATCGCCGTGCTGCGCGAGATCCCCGGAGCAATCCCGACGGGGTCCGACAAGCTGGCGCGCCGGATCAAGGCCGTGCGCCTGACCCTGACGGGAATGCAGGGGCTGGACCGGGCCATCTCCACCGCCGGCGGAGTGCAGTTCGAAAGTCTGGATGAACGGCTGATGCTGGCCTCGCGGCCGGGGGTCTTCATCGCCGGAGAAATGCTGGACTGGGAGGCTCCGACCGGGGGCTATCTGCTCCAGGCCTCGCTGGCGTCTGGGCTGGTGGCGGCGAATGGGGCGCTGGACTGGTTGATATCGCAGCCGCGCTGACGGGACTTTGCGAGTCGCTCTCGCTTGCCCCGACGGCACCGACGCCGCTAAAGCCGCGACCTGTCATCGGGGAGTAGCCGCCCGCAGTTCTCAGCGGGGCCCGCGTCAACATACTTCCTCTCCCCGGAGAGGATGGCGCGGGAAGGAGACTTCGATCGCTCGATCGAGGTCGTCACGGCAAGACCGCTGGTTTTCGCAAGGGTGCTTCACGCGGGGCCTCGGTTGCGAACGCCTTGGTCTGTCCGCCGACGCCCCGCGCATGACGTGCCCGAATGGAAGCTTTCCTTGTTTCGACCGGTCTGGTCGCCATCGCCGAGATCGGCGACAAGACCATGCTGCTGGCCATTGCGCTCGCCGCGACATGGCGACGGCCCGTGCCGATCATCGCCGGAATTCTGATCGCCACCCTGGCCAACCACGCCCTGGCCGCCCTGGCCGGGACCCTGTTCGCGCATTTCCTGAGCGGGCCGTGGATGAGGTGGATCGTCGGGATCGCCTTTCTGGGGTTCGCCGCCTGGGCCCTGATCCCCGACACGCTCGACGACGACGAGGGCGGGGTGAAACCGCAGAAAACCGCGCTGGCCGTCTTCTGGGCCACCACGGTCGCCTTCTTCCTGGTCGAGATGGGCGACAAGACCCAGATCGCCACCGCCGCCCTGGCCGCCCGGTTCGAGACCCTGCCTCTGGTGGTCGCCGGATCCACACTGGGGATGATGCTGGTCAACGGGCCCGCCGTCTTCATGGGCGAGGCGGCGGCGAAGCGGTTGCCGCTGAAATACATCCGCATGGCGGCGGCGGCGGGGTTCGCCCTGACCGGGCTGTGGGTGCTGA
Source organism: Brevundimonas sp. NIBR10 (assembly GCF_027912515.1). Taxonomy (NCBI): domain Bacteria; kingdom Pseudomonadati; phylum Pseudomonadota; class Alphaproteobacteria; order Caulobacterales; family Caulobacteraceae; genus Brevundimonas; species Brevundimonas sp. NIBR10. The sequence goes on along the minus strand of NZ_CP115464.1, from coordinate 1,121,076 downwards.
TCGCCCCCTAGCCTCAGAGAGGGTGACGGCTTCTCAGGTGACGAAGGCGGCGGGTCGCGATAGGACACCCTCGTTCGACAGCACGGATTGCCGCCCATGACCGCCGCCTACCCTACACTCGACGATCACCTGGCCGGACAGGATGTACCCGAGGCCCTGAAGGTCGTGGTCGCAGCCATCGCCACCGAGTGCGTGGCCATCGCGGGCGTCGTGCGACTGGGCGGGCTGGCCGGGGCGCTGGGGCTGGCGGGCACGGCCAATGTGCAGGACGAGGAGCAGAAGAAGCTCGACGTCATGACCAACGACATGCTGACCGAACGGCTGAAGGCCTGTCAGCCCGTCGCCGCCGTGGGGTCCGAGGAGATGGACCTGATCGAGCCGACCGGCCGCACGGGCGGTTACCTGGTCACCTTCGATCCGCTCGACGGATCATCCAATATCGACATCAATGCGCCGGTGGGGACCATCTTCTCCATCCTGCCGGCGCCCGAGGGTCGCGCGCCCGTCGAGGCCGACTTCCTGATCGGGGGCCGCAAACAGGTCGGGGCCGGCTATGCGGTCTATGGGGCACAGACCATGCTGGTGCTGACCCTGTCGGGCGGGGTGACGGGCTTTACCCTGGACGCGCAAGGGCGCTGGCATCTGACCAACCCCGATATCGTCGTGCCGGCCGATACGAAGGAGTTCGCCATCAACATGTCGAACCGCCGCCACTGGGCCCCGGCGGTGCGCGCCTATATCGACGACTGCCTGGCGGGCAAGACCGGGCCCCGGGGCAAGGATTTCAACATGCGGTGGGTCGCGGCCATGGTCGCGGACGTTCACCGCGTCCTGATGCGCGGCGGGGTTTTCCTCTATCCGTGGGACCAGCGCGAGCCCGATCGGCCCGGCAAGCTGCGGCTGCTGTACGAAGGCGCGCCCATGGCCCTGTTGATCGAACGCGCAGGGGGCAAGGCCACCACCGACGGCGTGACCCCGATCCTCGACGTCATCCCCCGGAACCTGCACGAGCGCTGCGCCGTCGCCCTGGGCTCGGCCAACGAAATCGACGCCTATGCCGGGACCCCGGCGGGGAACGACCTGAGGCAGGTTTGACGACGCCGCTCAGCGGCCGGGGCGCTGGGTCATGGATGAAGCGGGGGCCAACTGGAGTCCTCGTGATTCGAGGCCTGCGGTCCAGCGGGCGGCGGCCTCGACCGTGACGGGATAGCTGAAGCCGGTGCCCAGCGCAGCGCCGCGTTGCTTGGCGGCGGCCTCCAGCACATTCAGGCGACCGATGATGGCGGCGGGGGTCTGGGTCTCGTCGATGATGGTGTCGGCGCTGGCGCGGGCCCAGGCGCCGGGGCGGCGACGCGCCGATCCGTCGTCGAGGAAGGCCAGGCCTCGCTGGCGCAGGATTCCCATGAAGGCCCCCATGCCGGTGTCGGAGGTCACGAACCGGTCGCCGAGATAGTTCGTCACCCCGAAATAGCCGGTCGCGCGACCCAGCAGCCAGGCCATCCGCGCCTCGATGTCGTCGGGCGTGCCGGAGGACAGCAGGGTCTGGGGGCCCGGATCGTTGTCGGGATAGCCGGTCGGCTCCATCGGGATCTCGATCATGACCTCATGGCCCTGGGCGCGGGCCAGGTCGATCCAGCCCTGCAAGCCCTCGGCATAGGGGACGAAGCTCAGGGTGACCTCGGCCGGCAGGCGTTCGATGGCGGCGCGGGTGGTCACGGCATTGAGGCCGAGACCGCCGACGATGAGGGCGACGCGGGGCTTGCCGTTGGGACGGAAGGGACGGGCATAGGCCTGGGCCGGGACGCGGCCGTCGGCGGCGATGACCGGCAGGGGACCGGCCGGGCCGGGCTGGCTGAGGCCTGCGATGGGGGCGGCCGGAAGGGGCGAGGCGGGGCGGACGGGGGCGCTGATCGCCGATCCGCCGCCGGACACGGTCGCGCCGTCGGGCAGGGTGATCAGGGCGTCGCCGCCGGCCGCACCGCCCATCAGGGCCGGGTCCATGGTGGGGTCGCCGCCGAGATCCTGCCACGCTCCGAAACCGTCGAAGCCGAAGGCCTCTGCGCCGGTCGGGGCGGGAGCGGCGGCCGGGGCGGCGCGGGTCAGGCTGGCGCGGGCGGTGGGGGTTCCGGCGCGGGGATCACCGAGCACGGTCAGGAACAGGGCGGCGGCCGCGATCAGCGACAGGCCGGCGACGCCCACGGCGACGGGCGGACGCTTCAGGACGGCGGCGATCTGGGCGAGGTTCAACCCCGGGCCGCGCGGCTGGGGCGGGCTGCCGGCGGTGGCGGCCAGGGCGGACTGACGTTTGGCGAACATGGACACGGACGAACGCTCGGTAGGCCTTTGGCGGAACCGCGATGACGGCTCCTTCCGGCTCACTGTGGCGTGCGGCGGTTAAGAAAGCCTAACGGGGCATTAGCCATGAAGGACGGCTAACGGCGGCGTTCCTGGGGAGTCGGGACGTTGCCGGGCGTGATCTCCGGAGCGCGCTGGGGCGAGGCCGGGGGCGTTTCGGTCGCCTCCGCGGTCTCGACCGGGGCCGCGTTCGGATCGGTGACGACGACGCCCGTGGGCGCGGCGGCCAGCCGGGTCAGGTCGCCGCCGGCGCGAAGCACGTCGAGCGCGCGTTCCAGCTGATAGTCCTTGTCCTTGTCGAAGTCGGGACCGGGGGCTTCGCGCGGCACGTGGGGCCCCTTGCGTTCGGCCCCGATGGAGGCGTCCAGCGCCGTGGAATAGGCGGCCTCGGAATAGATGAAGCTGGAGCGCGAGACGATCTTCGCCTCGGCTTCCGTGCGGGCGACCTCGAGGTCGGGCTCGATGCCGATCTTCTGGATCGAGGCGCCGGAGGGGGTGTAGTAGCGCGCCGTGGTGATCGACAGGGCCCCGTCGCGGCCGCCGCCCAGCGGGATCACCGTCTGGACCGAGCCCTTGCCGAAGCTGGTCAGGCCGACGATCGTGGCCCGCTCATGGTCCTTCAGCGCACCGGCGACGATCTCGGACGCCGAGGCCGAGCCGTAGTTGACCAGCACCACCAGAGGCAGGCCGCCGCTCAGGTCGCCGGGCTTGGCGGCATAACGTTCGATCTGTTCGGGCTTGCGGCCCCGCTGGCTGACGATCTCGCCGCGTTCGAGGAAGGCGTCGGACACGTCGATGGCGGCGGTCAGCAGGCCGCCGCCGTTGTTGCGCAGGTCCAGCACGAAGCCCTTGAGGCCGGGACGTTCGGCCTTAAGCCGGGTGATGGTCTCGGTCAGTTCGCGGCCGGTGTTCTCGTTGAAGGTCGAGATGCGCAGATAGCCGAAGTCGCCTTCCAGACGGCCGGTGACGCTCTCGACCTTGATGACCTCGCGGGTCAGGACGACCTCGCGGGCCTCCTCGCCGTCGCGCAGGAAGGTCACGGTCACGGATGTACCCATGGCGCCGCGCAGTTTCTCGGAGACCTGAGAGACCGTCATGCCCGCTGCGTTCTGGCCGTCGATGGCCGAGATCACGTCGCCGGCCTGGACGCCCGCGCGACCGGCCGGGGAGTTGTCCATCGGCGAGATCACCTTCACCAGCCCGCCCTCGGCGGTGATGGTCAGGCCGACGCCGGAGTATTCGCCGCTCGTCCGCTCCTGCAGATCCTCATAGCCGTCCGGCGGCAGATAGTTGGAGTGGGGATCCAGCGCCGTCATCATCCCGGCCAGGGCCGCCTCGACCAGCTTCTTGTTGTCGACGGGCACGACATAGGCCTGTTCGACCACGGCGATGACGTCGCCGAACAGTTGCAGCATGCGGAAGGTTTCGTTGCGCGGCGTCTGGGTCGCCACGGTCATGCCGGTCAGGCCGAGCGCAATCACGACGCCGCCGGCCAGGAATCTCTTACGCATTCGGTCTCTTTCGCGATCCAACGGCATTCCGAAGCCTCTGGAGCGTCCGGTAGGCCTTCAGTGTGGGGAAGGATGGGGCCACAGGCAAGCGGGAGTGGGGGTTGGGAGGTGGTTGGTGGCTGGTGGGTGGTGATCGCCGCGTCCTCGACGCCACGGTCATGGGACGCAACAGAAGCCGCTCAGAGATGCTCATCGCAAGCCACCAGCCACTAATCACGACCTTCCAGAAACCCCTTCGTCAGCTCGATCGCGTCGACCAGGCCCATGCGCTGGACCTCGGCGCCGGGGGGCAGGCTGGCGAACAGGCGGGTGGGGGTGGCGGCGTCGAGCATGACGAAGACCCCCTTGTCGTCGGCACGGCGGATCAGGCGGCCGAACGCCTGGGCGATGCGGGCGCGGGCGAGCGAGTCGTCATAGCCGCGTCCGGCGGCGGCTTCCCCGCCGAACTTGAGGCGCCGGGCCTTGTGCAGCAGGTCGGGGCGGGGCCAGGGGACGCGGTCGAAGGCGAGGAGCCGCAGGCTTCGGCCGGGCACGTCGACCCCGTCGCGGACCGCATCGGTGCCCAACAGGCAGCTGTCCTGTTCGGCGCGGAAGATATCGACCAGGGCACCGACCTCCAGCGGATCGACGTGCTGGGCGTAGAGGGGGATCTGGGCCTTCGCCAGATCGGGCCCGAGCCGTTCATAGACGGCCTTCAGCCGGCGAATGGCGGTGAACAGGCCCAGCGACCCGCCGCCGGCCGCCAGGAACAGTTCGCGCATGGCCGCCGCCGTCTGGCGCGGATCGTCCTTGGCCACGTCGGTGACGACGATGACCCGGCTGTTCGAGGCATAGTCGAACGGGCTTTCGACCTTCAGCGTACGCGGCGGGTCGATCAGCCGGGCCGAGCCGGTGCGCATCCGCGCCATGTCGAACAGGTCGCCGCCACCGGCCTCGGCGAGCGGATCGGACAGGGTCGCCGAGGTCACCAGCACGCCGTGCGAGGGCAGGATGACGGCGGCTTCCAGCGGCACGGTCGGGTCGATCCAGTGGCGGCGCAGGGCCACGTCGTGGATGCGGCCGAACGCCGTCTCGACCGACAGCCAGTCGACGAAATCGGGATCGGGCTGGTCGCCCGCGTCCTGAAGCGCCGCCAGCATGGAGCGCCAACCGGGCAGGGTCATGCGGGCGCGACGGTCCAGACCGCGCAGGGCCCCCTCGATCCGGGCGCGCGATGCCGGTTCCAGCTCAGCCGCCTCGTCGTCGAGGATATCTTCCAGATGCCGGGCCAAGGCCAGCAGGGGCGCTTCCAGCGCGGCGATGGCCTGCGCTGCGCCGCGCGCGGTCTCCAGCAAGGGCTCGGTGGCGGGGCGGACCGCGCATTCGGTACCGAACTCGGATGACGCCGACGACGCGGCCTCTGAGGTGCGGGCGCGGATCTGTTCCAGGGCGGCCATCAGGAACTGTTCGATCGGGCCGACGGGGTTCACCTCGCCCGACGGCGGGGCGATCCGGCCGGAGATGCCTTCGCCCGGGAAGGCGGCGGCGGCGCGGATGGCGTCCTGAAGGGCTTTCTGTGCGGCCGAGTCGTCGCCGACGAGGTCACCGAGCCGCTGTTCCAGCCCCCTGCCCCGCCGCCCGCGCCCCTCCGGACCCCGGATCCAGCGGCGCAGCTCGGCCGCCTCCTGACCCGACAGACAGGCGGAGAAGGCTGAGTCGGCCGCGTCGAACAGATGATGGCCCTCGTCGAAGACGATGCGTTTCAGGGCGGCGGTCTCGTTGTCCTGTTTCAGGCCGCGCGCGGTGCGGGCGCCGTCGAAGGCGGCCTGCGTCATGACGAGTGCATGATTGGCGACGACCAGATCGGCCCGGCGGCTGGCGCGGATGGTCTTTTCCACGAAACAGGTGCGGTAGTGAGGACAGGCGGCGTGGACGCATTCGCCGCGCCGATCCACCAGATTGCCCGCCGACGCCTGCTGCCCCGCGCCCACGGCGAACAGGCCGGGCAGCCAGCCGGGGAAGTCGCCGCCGGTCATGTCGCCGTCGCGACTGTGCAGGGCCCAGCGACTGGTCAGGGCCAGGCCGATCAGGTCGCCGTTGCCCAGCTGGGCCGCCTGGACCATGTCCTGAAGGTTCAGCAGACAGAGGTAGTTCTCGCGGCCCTTGCGCACGACGGTCTTCTTCTTGCGCACCTCGGGATCGGGCCACAGGGCGGCGCTCTCGCGGTCGATCTGGCGTTGCAGGGCGCGGGTATAGGTCGAGACCCAGGCGGCGCCCTGGTTGCGCTCGGCCCAGACGGAGGCGGCGGCCAGATAGCCCAGCGTCTTTCCCGTGCCGGTCCCCGCTTCGGCCAGAAGGACGCGCGGGCGGCCCTCCTCGTCGCGCGGCGAGAAGGCGTAGGCGGCCTCGGCGGCATAGTCGGACTGGGTCGGACGGGTCTCGTCGAGGCCCGAGGCCTGAAGCAGCTTGGCCAGACGGATGCGGGTCGACTCGCTGTCGACGGCGGCGGACCCGGCCTCGCCACGCGGGGCCTCGTCCTCCCACTCCGGCAGGCGCGACCAGGCGTCGAGGCCCGAGCCGCGATACTTCCGCTCGCGCATCGGCGCATGCTGGAGCGCGCCCGAGACCCGCCAGGCCCAAGCCCAGTTCGCGCGACCGAGCGTCTCGGCCAGGGTGAAGGCGTCCTCGCGATGCGGATAGGCCGGGTCGGCCAGTTCGCGCAGCAGGGCCCCGGCGGCGTGCCTCAGGGCCTCGGCCTGGGCCTCCGCCCCCTTGGGTTCCGACAGACCGAGCGCGAGGGCCAGGCCGCTCGGCGACGGCGCGCAGAACCGCGCGGGGCGGACGAAGGCGTGCAGCTCCAGCACGTCCAGCAGGTCCGGCGACCGCGCGGGAGGCGACAACCCCAGCCGCCGCGCCGTCAGGCTGGCGTGGGCTACCAGCACGGCTTGGCTCGTGAACACCCCCTCGGCCGCCCCCCGCCCGATCCGCCGCGCCCCCTCGTCATCACAGATCGCCCCCGCGCCCGGGGGCACGGCCAAGGCAGGCGGCAGGACCAGCCACGGCTCGGTGCCGGTCAGTACGGAAGGGGCGAGAATGGCGGGGGTCACGGGTCGAGGATAGCTGTTCTCTGGACGAAACGGAACGGGAACATTCTTGACCCGATCCATCGATCCGATTATGGCCATAAGAGATAGCCATGGAGCGGCCCATGAACTGGAGTTTGGCCAAGGCCAAGGACAACCTGTCGGAAGTCGTTCGCCGAGCCGCCAACGAAGGCGCTCAGACGATCACCGTGCATGGAGAGCGAGCCGGTGTGATCCTGTCGCCGGAAGACTACGATCGCCTGATCAGCCCCTATGCCGCAATGGGCTTCAAAGACCTTTTGAAGGCGATGAATTTCGACGGCGTCGACCTGACGCGAGACCCGACACCCAGCCGGGACGTCGAGTTGTAGTGTATCTGCTGGATACAAATGCCGTCAGCGAGCCGGGTCGTCTACACCCCGACGCCGGATTTCTGGCCTGGTTCGACGCAACGCCCGAACCCTTGCAGTATGTCAGCGTTCTCACGATCGGAGAGTTGCGCCATGGGACCCAGGCGATGGTTGCCGGTCGACAGCGCGCATTTCTCGAAGGTCTGCAAGTCATTCTGACGACCCGACATCGCGCGAGAGTGCTGGACGTCGATATAGCCGTCGTCAAACTGTGGGCCGACATCGCTCTCGAGAACAAGCGCAACGGCCGGAGGCCCGGTGCGATCGACGAGTTGATCGCGGCGACCGCGCTACTCTACGACTTTACGGTCGTCACTCGAAACGTCCGCGATTTCCAGACCAGCGGCTGCAAGCTGCTAAGCCCCTGGACCGGCTAGTCGCAAGGTCCGCTGAGCCCACCAATCGATACCGCCTCTGACTTTGCGCAATATGTCCACCGGTGGCAAAGAGGCGGGATGAGCCGTGTCCTGATCCTCAATGCCGCCGATGACATCGCCGTGGCGCTCGACGACGTCACCGCCGGTGAGACGCCGGAAGGGCTGGACGTCGCGGCGACGGCCGACATCGCCCAGGGGCACAAGGTCGCGCGCCATGCGGTGGCGCAGGGCGGGCTGGTGCGGCGTTACGGGCAGGTGATCGGGCGGGCGAGGCTTACCATCGCGGCGGGGGATCATGTCCACGTCCACAACCTGGCCATGGCCGACGACGGGCGCGAGGCCGAGGTCGGGGCGGATGTGCGGGCACCGGTGCCGCTCGACGGCGCGACGTTCGAGGGCATCGTGCGCAGGGACGGCCGGGTCGGGACGCGAAACTATATCGGGGTGCTGACCAGCGTGAACTGTTCGGCGACGGTGGCGCGGCGGATCGCCGATGCGTTCCCGGACGCGAGTCTGCCCGAGGGTGTGGACGGGGTGGTGGCCTTCACCCATCAGGGCGGATGCGGGGGATCGTCCCTGTCGACCGACGTCGAACTGTTGCAGCGGACCCTGGCCGGCTATGCGCGGCATCCGAACTTCGCCGCCATCCTGATCGTCGGCCTGGGCTGTGAGGCCAACCAGATTCCCGACTGGCTGGCGAAGACGGGGCTGGAGACCGGCACCACCCTGCGGGCCATGACCATTCAGGAGGCCGGCGGCACGGCCCGCGCGATCGAGGCCGGGATCGGGATCGTGCGCGACCTCGTGGACGAGGCGGCGAAGGTGAAGCGCCAGACGGCGTCGGCCTCGCACCTGACGGTCGGCCTGCAATGCGGCGGGTCGGACGGATGGTCGGGGGTCACGGCCAATCCGGCGCTGGGGGCGGCGGTCGATCTGCTGGTCGCGCACGGCGGCTCGGCCATGCTGTCGGAGACGCCCGAGATCTGGGGGGCCGAACACCTGTTGCTGCGTCGCGCGGTGTCGCAGGGGGTGGCGGACAAGCTGAACGCCCGGCTGGAATGGTGGCGCGCCTATGCCGACCGGCACGGGATGGAGCTGAACAACAACCCCTCGCCCGGCAATCTGAAGGGGGGGCTGACCACCATCCTGGAGAAGTCGCTGGGGGCCGTGGCCAAGTCGGGATCGACGCCGCTGAACGACGTGATCGGATACGCCGAGCCGCTGGCCGCGCCGGGCCTGACCTTCATGGACAGCCCGGGCTACGACCCCTGTTCGGCGACGGGCCAGATCGCCTCGGGGGCCAATCTGATCGTCTTCACCACCGGGCGGGGTTCGGTTTTCGGAGCCAAGCCCGCGCCCTCGATCAAGGTGGCATCGAACGCAAAACTGGCGTCCTGGATGGACGAAGACATGGACATCGACGCCTCCCCCGTCCTGACCGGCACGCCGATCGCCGATGTGGGCGCGGAAATCTTCGCGCGGATGCTGGCGGTCGCGTCCGGCGAGCCGTCCAAGTCCGAGGCGCTCGGCATCGGCGACAACGAGTTCGTCCCCTGGGCGGTCGGTGCCTATTTGTAGGGAGTAGCCTTGCGCCCGGTCGGCGACGGCGGTGCGCTTCCGGTGGCCTCAGCCGGGTCAGCCGTTGTTTTCGATCAGCGCATGGGATATATATCCGGTCATATCCGATCGGAGCGTGTCTGGTGAGCAATACGGCGCAAAAGCGGGCGGTCAGGTCTTATCGGGATCGGCAGACCCAGCGGGGTATCGCTCGCTTCGAGGTGCAGGCCCTCGATATCGACCGCGATCTGATTCGTGCCCTTGCACGTCAGCTTGCCGACGACGGCCCCGAGGCCGCACAGGCCCGAACGGCGGTCCAGCAGATCGTGTCGGGTGAGCCGCCTCAACGCGGCGGAATTCTCAAGGCATTGCAGCGGTCGCCTCTTGTCGGCGAAGGTCTTGATTTCAGCCGGGATCGCGAAGAGGGGCGGATCCTCGATCTGTGACCCGCTATCTGCTCGATACCAACATTATCAGTAATGTGGTCAAGCCGAACCCTTCGGCCTCCCTGCTTGACTGGATGGCGACCCAGCAGGACGAAGACGTGTTCATCGCGTCCCTGACCGTCGCCGAAATTCGTCGCGGCATACTCGAGAAGCCCGCAGGGCAGAAGCGCGAGTTGCTTGAGACATGGTTCTCCGGTCCGGAAGGTCCGCAGGCCCTGTTTGCGGGACGGATCCTGTCTTTCGACGATCGCGCGGCCTTGATCTGGGCGCGGCTTATGGCCGAGGGAAAATCCAGCGGAAGACCCCGGAACGGTCTCGACATGATCGTCGCTGCCGTCGCCCTGGCCAACGGATGCATCGTCGTCACCGACAATGAAAAGGATTTCCTGGGGCTGGAGATCATCAACCCCCTGCGTGGCTAGGCTTGCGTGAACCGCAACAGCCTGTGCGACCAGCGAGGCGAGGTAGCCTCAACGGAAAAGAGGTGGCGCACCCGAGAGGATTCGAACCTCTGACCCCTGCCTTCGGAGGGCAGTACTCTATCCAGCTGAGCTACGGGTGCATCATGGCGCGGACGCCGGAGGCAGGGCCTTACAGCAGGCGGGGCTCCGCCTCAATCCCTTTGACGGCGACCGGATGGATGCGAACGCTTGGCGGGCGATCCCGGGACCGCTAGCGTCCGCGACGTCTGTATGGAGAGCGTCAATGCGCCGGATCGCCCTGTGTCTGTTGCTGAGCGTCGGGGCGTGCGCGCCGGGGATGGAAGCGGGACCTCGCCCGGCAGCCCAGGCCGTGACGGCCGAGGCCTTGGCCACGGATAGTCTGACGCTTATCGCCGAGGACTATGTGAAGCTGATCCTGGGGATCGGCGAGGTCGAGCCCGGTTATGTCGATGCCTACTACGGCCCGGCGGAATGGGCGACGGCGGCCAAGGCTGCGCCGCGCAACGCCGCCCTGCTGTCGGCGGATGCCGCCGACCTGGCCGATCGGCTGAATGACCTGCCGCGCACCGGAGGATCGACGCCGCTGTCGCCGGACGAGCGCCAGCGCGTCGCCTATCTGAAGGCCCATGTCTCGGCGGCGCAGGCGCGGTTGCGGATGTTGCAGGGCGAGAAACTGGGGTTCGCCGATCAGGCCGAGGCCCTGTTCGGGGTGCGGCCGGAGCTGAAGCCGCTGTCGGACTATGATCCGGTCCTTCAGCGGATCGAGGCGCTGGTGCCCGGCGAGGGGCCGCTGATCGACCGGGTCACGGCGTTTCGGGCGGCCTTCGTCATCCCCAAGGACCGGCTGGATGCGGTGATGCGCGCGGCCATCGCCGAGTGCCGGGCGCGGACGGTGCGCCACATCACCCTGCCCGCCGACGAGAACTTCACCCTGGCCCTCGTCACCGACAAGCCGTGGTCCGGCTACAACTATTTCCAGGGCGGTGCGGCGTCGAAGATCGAGATCAACACCGACTTCCCGATCTATACGGAACGCGCGATCGACCTGGGATGCCACGAGGGATACCCGGGTCACCACGTCTACAACGCCCTGCTGGAACAGACCTTCGTGCGCGAGAAGGGGTGGGTGGAGATGAGCGTCTATCCGCTGTTCTCGCCGATGTCGTTCGTGGCGGAAGGCAGCGCCAACTACGGCATCGACCTCGCCTTTCCGGGCGATGAGGGCACGGCGTTCGAGCGCGATGCGCTGATGCCCCTGGCCGGTCTGGCGCCCGCCGATGTCGCGAAGAAGAACGCGCTGCTGGCCCTGATCCGTCAGTTGGGGCGGTCGGAATACACCATCGCCGACGACTATCTGGCCGGGCGGATCACGCGGGAGCAGGCGGCGGCCCTGCTGTCGAAATACACCCTGACGGCCCCGGACAAGGCGGCCCAGCGGGTGCGGTTCATCGACACCTACGGCAGCTACGTCATCAACTACGGCCTCGGGCGCGACACGGTCCAGGCCTGGGTCGAGCGACAGGGGCCGGACCACTGGCGGAGCATGGAGACCCTGCTGGCCAGCCAGATCCTGCCCGTAGATATCGTGGAATAGGCGTCAGACGATCCGGAGACCGACGCCGTCCGGAGTGCCCGGGCGATCGACGGCGACGTCGAGGGTTTCCTGGCCGAAGGAGACGCCGGTGACGGCGCGGCCGACCTTGGCCTGGATCTCGTCCATCGGACGAGCGGTGCGGACATCGACGTACCAGCCCCAGCGGTTGACCTCGGCCCAGTGGGCGCGGGCCAGCCAGGCGGCGGTGATGCCGGTGCCGCCGACCGGTCCGAAGGCCGCCTTGAGCCGCTCCAGCAGAATGGTGGGTTCGATGTCGGGGGCACCCAGTTGCACCGTGCCGGTGGGGCGACCTCCGGCCTGAAGCCCCTGCCCGGCAGCCTTGTCGGCGGCGGCCAGCAGGGCGGCGATGTCGTCCTTCTGGAACAGCAGGATGCGCGGCGAGCCGGGATTGAGGATGATCGGCCCCTCGCGGAACAGGGCCAGCACCTGATGGCCGTTCATGGCGATGAAGACGGTGTCCTCGCCCCAGGCCGATTTCAGCCGTTCGGGATCGGTGAAGACGCCCGCCGCGACCCGGCCGTCGTCCAGGGTCACGCCCTTGACGTCGATCGCCTGGTCCGTGCGCATCGTGCGCATGCCGGTCGCGCCGGGCTCGATCCCCTTCAGCATCTCGCCGTCGGGGGCCAGGAACAGGTCTACGGTCGGCAGCAGGGCCTCGAACGCGCGCCAGTGGGCGGGGTCGGCCATGGCGGCCTCGATGACCTGTTCCAGGCCGTTGCGAGGCGCATCGAGGGGGGTGTTCAGCGGGGCGGTGATCAGATCGGACATTCCAGACCCATCGTCCGCCCCGCCGTCGGCGTCAACTAGCTCAGGACGACGATCGCCACCCGCCGGTTCTGGGCCCGGCCTTCGGGGGTGTCGTTCGGGGCCACCGGCGATTCCTCGCCGTAGGAGATGGTGGCCATGCGGTTCAGGGCGATGCCCTGGCGGCTCAACGAGCGACGAACCGCCTCGGCCCGCGACTGACCCAGTTGCTGGTTGTAGCCTTCAGGGCCCGAGGCGTCGGTATAGCCCTGGATTTCCAGATAGACGTTGCGGTTCTCGGCCTTCAGGCGCTGGGCCAGTTCGGTCAGACGCTGTTCGGCCTCGGGCGACAGGGCATCGACGTCGGTCGGGAATTTCACCGAGTCGTCCGACAGGACCACTTCATAGAGGAACTTGCCCTCGGCCAGTTTCTGGGCGGCCGTGGCGCGTTGCAGGGCCTCGCCGGCGGTGCCTTCGACGCGGGCGACGTTCTGGTCGGTCTGGTCGACGCGGGCGTCGACGACGGCCAGGTTCTCACGCACGAATTTGTGGCTGGCGCAGCCGGAGGCCGCGAGGCCGAGCGCGAGGACGGAGCCCATGACGGCGGCGGTCTTGAGGGTCGAAATCTTCAACTTCAGTCTCCCTGGGAGGTGGGGGGTCAGGCCGGATGGCGACATAACCGGATGAAACTAAAGTAGGGCGGACGGCCAAATGAGGTCGGGCAAACGGCCAAAACACGTCAGCTTGACCGTAGGTGAAGCGGGGCCGTTAGCTTGGCTGGAGAGAGGCGGAAGGGCGGCGATGCGGGTCACGATCCTGACGTGTCGCCGTGGTCGGTAAGGCAGCGTCTCGCCCCCCGGCCGCGCGGCTTCGACACCGGCCGATCCGTTCAACCCTCTCTGACCAAACAGGATTTAGCAGACGTGACCGTACCCGAGCCCAGGCCTGTGCGCAGGGGGAAGACGCGCTCACGACGGCGTCCGGGACTGGCCGTGGCGATCAGTCTGGGGGCGCATCTGGCTCTGCTTCCGCTGTTGTTTCTGGTGCCCGCCGACCCGCCGGCTTTTTCGTCGATCGATGACGATTTCGACGCCGTGATCCTGAATCTGGAGCCTCCGCCGCGGCCGATCCCACTGCCGGAGCCGGAACTCACTCCCGAACCGGCCCCCGATCCGACGCCGGAAACGACACCGTCAGCCGCCTCGCCTGCTCCTCCGTCACCACACCCGGCACCACCGCCTCCGCTCCGCACCCGGGCACCGCGCCCGGCCCCGGCAAATGTCGAAACCGTCGTGGCCAGCGTCGCGCCTCCCGTCACCTTCGTCGGCCTAGGCGCAGAGGCCTTGGGCGGGGCGACCGTCGCCGGGTCGGGCTCGGGCGAGGGCTCGGGCACCGGATCAGGCGACGGCACGGGCGCGGGGTCGGGCGGTCGTTGCGACATGGTCCGTCGCCTTCAGGACGCCTTGCGCGACGACGCCGACATCCGGCGCACGGCCGCCGAGGCGCAAGGGTCGATCGGCCGGGATCGCGCCCTGCTGCTGTGGGACGGCGACTGGCTGATGACGCCGGGACAGGCCGGGCGCGGGCTGGCGGGGGTACGCCAGGCCATCGCGGTCGAGATCGCCTTTTCGCCCCCCGCCTGTCGCCGGCAGACGATGCGAGGCTATGCCCTGATCACCCTGGGCGACGCACCCGGCAGCCCCCGCATCGCCCTGGGCGCCCCGAACTGGCGCTGGTCCGACCTGGCGGGCGGCCGCTAGGGCCGGGACCGCGCCGGAAGGCGATCGGCCGCCCGCACCATCTGCACGAAGGCCGCGCGTTCGCCGTAGGGGTCGTCGCCGCGCGCGCCTTGCGCCAGGTTCAGGATGGCTGCGTTGTCGAAGTCGGCGCTCATCCACGGATCGCCGCGCAGACGCTGGCCGAAGGCGGCGACGGCCATGGCCCAGCGGGTGGCCTCGGGGGCCTGGGCCGAGACGGGGCCCGATCCCGCATTGGACACCACCTTCTGCAGCAGGCGCGACGTGGGCTGGCCCGGCAGTTTGTAGCGGACCTGGACGAAGCCGACCTCGCCGTCCGGATCGCCGCCGCCGACACCCAGAGAATTGTCCGGCCGATTGCCGTCATAGCGCCGCTCGGGGATCTGGCTGGGGCCGCCCACCGGCGTGATCTCGTACAGGGCGGTGACGGAGGCACCCGACCCGACCTCGCCCGCATCGACGGCGTCGTTGCTGAAATCCTCCTCGTTCAGGAGGCGGGTCTCGTAGCCGATCAGTCGGTATTCGCTGACACGGGCGGGGTTGAACTCGACCTGGATCTTGACGTCATCGGCGATGGGGAAGGCGCCCCGGTCGAAGGCCGGGCCGAACAGGCGGCGCGCCTCGTTCAGATCATCCACATAGGCTGCGATGCCGTTGCCGGCCTGGGCGATCGTCTGCATCCGCGCGTCCTGATAGTTGCCGCGTCCGAAGCCGTAGACCGACAGATAGATGCCGGTGCCGCGCTTGTCGGCGACATAGTCCTCGATCCGCTTGTCGTCGGTGACACCGACGTTGAAGTCCCCGTCGGTGAACATCAGAATGCGGTTGACCTTGTCCCGTCCGAAGGCGGCCTCGGCCTGTTCATAGGCGTTGACCATCCCCTGGGCCCCGGCGGTCGAGCCCCCGGCGTTCAGGGCGGCGACGGCGCAGCGCAGCTTCAGCTTCTGCGACCCCGGCGTCGGCCCGACCGCCGTGCCGACGTCGGAGGCGTAGTAGGTCACCGCCACCCGGTCCTCGGGACGCAGCTTGTCGATGATCAGGTTCATGGTCTGCTGGGCCAGACCCAGCTTGTCCGGCGACTGCATGGAGCCGGAGACATCGACCATGAAGGTCAGGTTCAACGGCTTCCTCTCGGCCGCCGGCAGTTCGTACCCCTGAAGCCCGATGTGGACGATCTGACGACCCTGTGACCAGGGCGAGGCCGCGACGGCGGTGGTGATGGCGAAGGGCTCGGCGGCGCTGGTCGGCCGGGCGTAGCCGTAGTCGAAATAGTTGATCATCTCCTCGACCCGCACCGCGTCCTTCGGCGGGGTCGCGCCCTCGGAAATGAAGCGGCGGACGTTGGAATAGGCGGCGGTGTCCACGTCGATCGAGAAGGTCGAGACCGGCTCATCGGTGACGCGCTTCACCGGGTTCGGTGTGGCGTCCGGATAGCGTTCGGTGTCGGCGGGACGGACCGGATGGGGCATGACCATGCCCACAGGTGGGGCATGGGCCGTCATCATCGGCGCGGGCGGAGGCGGCGGGGCCGGTGGGGCGACATAGGGCGGCGGCGGGGCGCGGAACTCGACCCGGTCTTCCTTCTTCGTCGGTTCGATGGGCATGGTGATGGGCGGCGGGGCGATGGAGGCTGGCGCGGGCATGGCCATCCGTGCGCCGGTGACCATGATGGACTCCGTCTGCCTCGGGTCGCGCAGTCGGATGCCGACCGCCTCGCAAGCGGCCTGGCTGACCACGCCGTCACCGTCCTCGAACGCGCGCCCGGTCTGTGGCGGTGATACGGGCATCACGGCCGGTGCCGCCACCGACAGGCCGAGCACGGCCGCCACCCCCTGTTTCAGCATGGTCGCCAGCATCGCATCCTCCCGGGTTATGTCGTTGCCTGCATGAGACCGACTGGCGTTCGTCGAAACTGTGGCGTGTATCGGCGCGAAATAGGGCGCGTCGCGGCTGTGATATTTCTGTCCCCTCCGCCGTCCGGCACCAGGCGGTCGCACAATGTGAAGCCGCCCGGGTCGCAAAGCGTCGCCATCGCCCCCACAATGCAGGAGAGAACGACGGGGCGACGGCATGGCTGATCCGACAGGAATGGGACTGGGGCACGGGGTCGCCCTTCTGGCAGCCGCCGTGGTCGCCGTTCCCCTGTTCAAGAAGTTCAAGCTGGGGGCCGTTCTGGGTTATCTAGCCGCAGGTCTTATCCTGGGGCCCTCGGTGCTGGGCGTGGTGTCCGAACCCGAGACCATGCTGCACGTCGCCGAGATCGGCATCGTGCTGTTCCTGTTCATCATCGGCCTGGAAATGCGGCCGGCCCGGCTGTGGAGCCTGAGGCGCGAAATCTTCGGCCTGGGTGCGATCCAGGTCCTGACCTGCGGGGCCCTGCTGACCGGGGCGGCCATGCTGGCGGGACTGGCCTGGTACGCGGCGCTGGTGGCGGGTTTCGGCTTCGCCCTGTCGTCCACCGCCATCGTCATGCAGTTGCTGGACGAGCGTAACGAACAGTCGGAGCCGGCGGGACAGAGGGTCGTGTCGATCCTGCTGTTCGAGGACATCTCGATCGTGCCCCTGCTGGCCCTGGTCGCGGTACTCGGCGTCGCCTACGGCGGCGTGGTCGAGGACGCGCGGCCGGTCTGGCAGACGATCGGTCTGGCGGTCGGGGCGGTGGCGGTGGTCTATGTCGCCGGGCGCTGGCTGGTGAACCCCCTGTTCCGCATCCTGGCCACATACGGCGGGCGCGAGGTCATGACCATGGGGGCCCTGGTCGTCGTTCTGGGCGCCGCCTGGATGATGTCGCTGGGCGGGCTGTCCATGGCCATGGGCGCCTTCCTGGCCGGGGTCCTGTTGTCCGAAAGCAGCTTCCGCCATCAGCTTGAGGCCGACGTCGAACCGTTCCGGGGCATATTGCTGGGCCTGTTCTTCCTGGCCATCGGCATGTCGCTGGACCTGAACGTCGTGGTCCGCGACTGGGCCTGGGTTCTGGGAGGAGTGGCAGCCTTCTCGGCGGCCAAGATGGTCGGCGTCTATGTCGTCGCGCGGCTGAAACAGTCGCACGGCGAGGGCCTGCTGCGCGCCGCCCTTATGGGGGAGGGGGGCGAGTTCGCCTTCGTCCTGTATTCCACCGCCGCCGTCGCTGGCCTGTTCGACCCGCGCACCGCCGCCATCCTGTCGGCCGTCGTGATCCTGTCCATGGCCCTGACGCCGCTGCGCCTCGCAATCGCCGACAAGCTGCGCCCCGACGACACGGTCTCGGTCGATGATCTCGATGACGTCGATCGCGCCGAGGGCCTGCGCGAACGGGTGCTGATCATCGGCTTCGGCCGCTTCGCCCAGGTCGCGGCCCAGACCCTGCTTTGGCGCGACGTGGACGTCTCGATCGTCGATTCCGACGTCGAGATGATCCAGGCCGCCGGCAAGTTCGGGTTCAAGGTCTATTACGGCGACGGCACCCGGCTGGACGTGCTGCGCGCCTCGGGCGTCGAGACGGCCGAGACCGTGCTGGTCTGCGTCGACAAACCCGAGGCCGCCGACCGGATCGTCGAACTGGTCCAGTCCGAGTTCCCGCTCGTGAAGCTGTTCGTGCGCGCCTATGACCGGGGCCATTCGATCCGGTTGATCAATGCCGGCGTCGAGTTCCACATCCGAGAGACCTTCGAGAGCGCCCTGGCGTTCGGCGAACACGTGCTCAAGGACCTGGGCTTCTCCGAGGACGAGGCGCGCGAGACCATCGAGGACGTCCGCCGTCGCGACGAGGAACGGCTGACCCTTCAGGTCGCGGGGGGCTTGCAGGCCGGGCGGTCGCTGTGGCGCAACAACACCTCGACCCCGCAGCCCGAACCCTATGTCAAACCCCGCCGCGAGGGCCGCGCCCTCAACGACCAGGCCGCCGAGGTGCTGGAGGAAGAGCAGGACGGCCAACGGGCCGACAGCCGGGTCGATCACATGGCCGACGCCGGGACGCTGTGATCCGCAAACCTCAGCCCGTGCCGGGCGATCCGGTCGCTGTCTTGGGCGGATAGACCGTCTCCTGGGCAGCCCAGACCGCATCGATGAAGGCGCGGAGCTGGTACCGCATGTGGGCGCGGGTGACGCCGCCCTCCAGCGAACCCATGCGCCAGACGTCCAGATACCCGTCATCGCTCGACTGGTCGGCCAGCCAGTTGATCGCCAGGTCACGCTCGTAACGCGCGGCCTCTTCCTCGCCGTCGAACCTGAAATAGGCGACAAACTCGTACCGCACACAGGACTTGGCCTCGCCCACGCCGCGACAGTCGAAGCCCTTGAGCTTGAACGGCAGCTTGTCGGAAGAGCGGACGGTCATGACGTACTCACCGGTCTCGGTATCGACGACCTGTTCGACCTTGCCGCCTTCGCCTTCGACCAGGTCCCGGGCCTGGCCGACGCTCATCCTTTGCCAGACGGGTTCGGCATGAGCGGCGATCGGCCAGATCAAGGTCGCCAGCAATCCCGAAATCAATGCAGCCCGCATACCTTGCCTCGTCCTTGTCTGTGCAATCTAGACGCGACGGCCGGAACTTGTCACGACCACCGATCCGACGCCGCCGACCTGATGCGCGGCCGCCACAGTCTGATACCTTCACCCAAAGGGCCCCGTCGGGCGGGAACGGTCAAGCTGGATCGGCATTCGATGCTGACGAAGGAATCCCGTCATGCCAAAATCGTCCAGCACGCCCAGCAAACCCGACCTGCGCCTCGTCGCGGCCCAGAGCGAGGTCTATGACCTGATGCGGGCACCCGAGACCACGTCCGAACGCGTCAAGCGGCTGCAGCTCGAGGCCCGGGCCCTGGCGCTCGAACAGGTCGAGGCGCTGGAAAAGGTGCTGTTCCAGGCCGCCGAAATGGCCAAGGAGATCGCCGAGGGCGGTGACGCCTATCCGGTCGGCGCGCGCGAGATCGCGTCCCGGCTGATGGTCGATCTGCCCCAGAAGGCCGAGACGATGAAGACCATCGTCAGCCGCCTGCCCTGAGCCCTACGCCAGGACGTCACACTGGTCCGGATGGCGACGGAACCAGGCGACCGCATAGCTGCACCGGGGGATCAGCTTGATCTTCTGTGACCGGGCATGGTCGGCAAGGCTGGCCATGAAGCGACCTGCCGCACCTGAGCCGCGCAGTTGGTCCTCGGCCTCGACGTGCAGGATGGCGCGGACCTCGCCCTGGATCGCATAGTCGGCCCAGACGCGGCGAAGCGCGCCGTCGGCATCGGTGACCCCCTGCTCGAACCGCTGTTCGGCCGTTACGTCGCGGAAATCGGTCATGGGGTGGGTCCTTGAAGGCTGCCGGGGTGGCACAGGATCAACCACCGGCGCGCCCGCCTGTTCCTCGAAAAGCCTCAGGGGGCCTTGTCGGAGAACAGATTGATCAGCCCCAGCAAGCTCTTCACCGTGAACCAGATGTGCAGCAGGAACAGCAGCAGTAGGCCGACAAATCCCAGCGGGAACAGGATCACAGTGGCGAAGGCCACGATCGTCACGATCCACAGGCCGATGGTCCACCAGAAGACGGACCAGAACAGGGCGATCTGGGCCTCGATATGATCCCGCGCCACGCCCGTCGCCGACCCGCGACCGGCGTAGGCGACGACCAGGCCGACGATGACCAGCAGGTTCGCGCTGGGGATCGACAGGATATACAGCGCCCAGGCGATGATGGCGGCGGGCTTGCCCTCCGACGGGTGCAGGCCTTCGCCGAGGCGGGGCTGGTTCGGTCCGGTGTCGGTCATGAGGGGCTCCTAGATCGTCCAGGTCAGCGGGTTCTTGACGGGGCGGCCGGCGGCCAGGCGGATCAGGCCGGCCGCGCCGCGCACGATGACCCAGAGCGCCATCCCGACGAGGACGAAGACCCCCAGGTTCACGGCGATCAGCACGACGCCGATCGCGGCCCCGAACGCGGCGATCCACAGGGTGCGCTTCTGGAAGATGAAATGGCTGGCGGCCAGATCCTGAGACGGCACGGGCCGGCTTATGACCGAGACCAGGGCGATCATGGCGGCCAGTCCGAACGTCGGCACGGCGAACAGGATCAGGGCATAGACGGCATACAGGCTCATCGCCCCTTCGGGCGGGGCCGCACGCTGGGCGCGGCCGAAGGCGGACGATCCGGGCTTGGGCGGCCGGGGCGTCTCGCGCGCCCAGGCGGGCAGGACAGAGGGGTCGGCGGCCGGTGTCGCAGCGGGCCGGGGTGCCGGCGGGGCGTCGAAATCGGCGTTGGCCGGGCGCGGCGGGACGGATGCGGCCGCGATGGGGGCAGCCACCACGGGCGCGACGGCCGGAATGGCTGTCCCGGGCGTGAACAGGGGCCCGAGGTCATCGGCGGCCTCGGTCTGCACCACCGGTTCGGGCGACGGCTCCGTCTCGGCCACCGGCACTTCGGACACGGTCGGAGCGGCGGCCGGGGCCGCGTCGTCGTCGAACAGGTCGTCGGTCGGGTCGTCGCGGTAGCGCGGGGTGGACGCGGTCCAGGATGCGGCCACGGGCGGCTCGGCTCTGGGTGGTTCAGCCCTGGGCGGCTCAGCCTTGAGCGGCTCAGCCTTGAGCGGTTCCGGGGTCCGCGCGGCGCCGGCCAGCGACCCCGGCGAGGTGAAGCCGATCAGGTCGTCGTGATCGTGGGACGAGGGATCGCCGGGTTCGGCCATCGGTCTTCTCCGGCGTCGCGCGACCTTGCGCTCGACCTAATGCGTTGCAGCGTCGCCGGGGCCGCAGCCGCGATCGACGCCAGGATCATCGTGGGACAATGGCCGTCCGGCCGCGCAGGCGCAACCGCCGCCCGTCGTCAGCGCGCGTAAACGACCTCGCACCCGGCGGCCTCGGCAGCCTCGAGCGCACCCGGCTTCTCGACCCGGACGGTGACCCGGCGCACCCGGGCGTCGCTCAGGGCATCCAGCGCCAGCCGTTCGGCAAAGCTTTCGACCAGCCCGACATGACCCTCGGCGACGATGGCGCGGGCGGCCTCGGCGATGGTCTCGTAGTTGACCGTGTCGGCCAGCCGCTCGACGTCGTGGGGCGAAAGCTCCAGCGTCACATCGATGATCAGGGTCTGAAGCCGACCGTGCTCGTGGTCGTAGACGCCGATCCCCGCCTCGACCCGAAGCCCGCGCACGAAGACCTTCAGCCCCTCCTGTCGGGCGGCGTCGGTACTGGGAAAGGCGGCGAGCGCGGTCATGCTTTACTCGATATCTACGATGTCGGGGGTCTGCCAGGCCAGATGCTGGCCGCCGTCGACGGCGATCATCTGGCCCGTCACGAGGTCGGCGTCCACCAGCCAGGCGACAGCGTCGGCGATGGCCTCGGGCGAGCCGGGGCGCTGCAACAGGGTGGCGGCGGCCTCGGCGGCGAACTCTTCCGGGGTCTGGTGGATCGACGGCAGGGTGGGCCCAGGGCCGACGCCGTTGACCCGGATGCGGGGTGCCAGGGCCTGGGCCAGGGTCCGCGTCGCCCACCACAGGCCGTTCCGCGACAGGGCATAGGAGATGAAGCGCGGATCGGGCTTGAGCACCCGCTGGTCCAGCAGGTTGACGATCGAGGCACCGTCCACCGCCACCGCCGCGAAGGCCTCGGCCAGCACGATCGGCGCCCGCAGATTGGTCTCCATATGCCGGTCCCAGCTCTCGCGGCTCAGGGATCCGACCCGGTCGTCCTCGAACACCGAGGCGTTGTTGACCAGCACCGACAGGGGCCCCAGCGCCTCGACGGCCGCCGGAATCAACGCCCGCACCTCGGCCTCGTCGGTCAGGTCGGCGCGAACGATGGCGGCGCGACGGCCGAGCGCACGAACCTCATCCGCCGTGGCCTTGGCCTCGTCCGGATCGGAGCGATAATGCAGGGCGACATCGAACCCGGCCCGCGCCAGCCTCAGACAGATCGCCCGCCCGATCCGCTTGCCGCCCCCGGTGACGAGCGCGGCGCCGTTGCGGACGGTCTGGCCCGTGGGCTCAGTCAACCCGGCCGAACTCGAACCAGTTGATGGCGCCGACCACGACGACGAAACCGATGATGATGCCGAGAGCCAGCATGGGATGCTCCTGTTCCTTGAGCGCGGGGAATAGAGCGGGCGGGGCGCGGGTTCAAGGGCCGCCGGAGCGGGAGTGAGGTGGCAGGGCTTTCGGTCCTGGCTGCGGAATGTCGGCTTTCGGCGTCGGCGCCGTTGGCTGGTCTCGACCCGTGCCCGCCGTTGCGTCAGGGCGCAAGGTACTCTCCGGTTGCAGAGATTGACAGTTCGGCGCAACGGTGGGGCTGGGACGCAGGTCTGATCTGCGCCGTTGCGCGGGAGATTGTGACATGCCCACCTTCACCGGAACAGGCGGTGCCGACACCCTCAACGGGACCAACGGCGACGACATCATCAACGGCGGCGGCGGCGGTGACCGTCTTTCAGGTCTGGCCGGAAACGACATCCTGAACGGCGAGGATGGCGATGACACCCTGGTCGGGGATGACGGCGACGACAGCCTGAATGGCGGCGCGGGCGATGACCTCTTGTCGGCCGGGGCGGGCCGCAACGTGCTGGATGGGGGACCCGGCGGCGGCGATGACATCGCCTACTACGACAACGCGACGACGGGCGTCACGGTCTCGCTCGCGATCACGGATTATCAGTTCACGGGTTACAGCACCGATCTGCTGGTCAACATCCGTCATATCGTAGGATCGAGGTTCGGCGACACTTTGATCGGAAGCGCCGGGGACGACTATCTTGATCCCGGCCTGAGACAGACCGGCAGCGACGTCGACTATGTTTACGGCGGCGACGGAAACGACACGATCTGGGAGTCCGGCATTTCCGACGGAGATTTTCTGTACGGCCAAGGCGGCGACGACATCATCTTCCTTAACTTCGGTTCGGGTGGTGGCACAGGAAATCTCGTTGCCGGCACCGGCGCACCGGCCACTGTCTCCGGCGGCGCAGGCAACGATCGCATCACGGCTGAAAGTCACGCCATAATTGATGGGGGCGACGGTGACGATGTGATCCGCCTCGGGATTGGCGTCGTCAACCAGGGCGGCAAATTCGTGACCTACACGGTCCCCGACGGAGCGGACAGGACCATCCGCGTCACCGGCGGTCTCGGAGCCGACCTGTTCCAGGTGGCTAACCCGATCGGCGTCGTGGTGATCTCCGACTTCCAGGCTGGCATTGATCGGATCGATCTGACCGGAACCTCGAGTCGCGCGGTCTACTACCAGAACGGCGCTGACACCGTCGTCGCCAGCGAGGCGGCGCCGTGGTTGGTCTACGCACGTTTGCTGGGGGTCAGCGCGGCGACACTGCCGTCTGGGGCGATCTTCACGACCGGGACGGTGACCATGAGAGCGGCTCCGTTTGAGCTGCTGACCGAGGGGCCCGACGAGGTTCACAACACCATCCTCGCTTTTGGAGCCGGTGGGGACGACCGCTTGTACGCGTCGGAGAGCGGCGCGACCCTGGGCGGAGGGGATGGAAACGATCTTCTGGTCGGCGGTGCCGGCGTCGATACCCTCAATGGGGATGCCGGAAGCGACGTCCTGAGCGGCGGCGCGGCCAATGACAGATTGAATGGAGGCGAGGGCGACGACCGGCTCGACGGCGGGATCGGCAACGACGCGCTGGACGGTGGGACCGGGACGGACACGATCGATTACAGCGCGGCGAGCGGCGCGGTCCGGTGTCAATCTCGCGACCGGCCTGGCGGGAGGAGCGGCGGGCTCCGACACTCTGAACAGCTTCGAGATCGTGATCGGTTCGGCATTCGGCGACACCGTGATCGGCAGCCGGTTTGCTGATGTGCTGATCGGAGGGAGAGGCAGCGACATCCTGACCGGGGGCACGGGGGCAGATCGATTTGTCTATGCGATCGGCGATTCCACTGCGGTTGCGGCCGACGTGATCACCGACTTTTCGACCGGCTCGGACAAGCTCGACTTCACGGCTTTAGGGAGCGTCGTGGTGACCCTGGCGCCGAACGGAGCCGGCAGGACCACGGTCACCGCGGTAGACGCCGCGGGCGGGACGACCGTCGTCGATGTTCAGGGCACGGTCCTGTTCTCCGACGTCATCTACACGCCCATCCCTGCCCCGATGACCCTGAACGGAACCTCAGGACAGGATACCCTGGTCGGCGGTCCGCTGAACGACGTCCTGATCGGTGGCGGCGGGCGTGACACTCTGACTGGCGGCGCCGGCGCGGACATCTTCCGGTATCTGGAGACCTCCGATTCCAGGGTAGGCGCACTCGACGCAATCACCGACTTTGAGACCGGGATCGATCTGATCGACTTGACCGCGATCAATCCGACATCAGTCAGCGCGATCCGCTTCGCAGGCGGGGGCAGTGTCGTGTTCGCGGAAACGCCGGGCGGGGCCTTCCAATTGCTGGCTCCCATCGCCGGGCTGAACGCGACCGATTTCCTCTACAACGGGACCTTCGGCGTCTATGTCGTCGGCTCGACCGATGCGGACACCATAATCGGGTCGTTGCGGCCAGACCCCCTTGTCGGCGAGGGTGGCGACGACACCATCACCGGTGGCGGCGGGGCCGACGCGATCGCGGGCGGGGCCGGGCGGGATGTGTTCCGCTATGTCTCCCAGGGCGATTCCAACCAGACAGCCGGCTTCGACAATCTGTACGACTTCGTCACGGGCGAGGACCGGATCGACCTGCAACTGATCGGTGCGACCTCGATCTCGATCCTGAGGACCGATAATGGCTCCAGCTTCGTCTATGCCGAGACGGCGGCGGGCAGTTTCCTGACCACGGCGGCGGGACGGGCGATCAACGGCACCGACTTCATCTATTCGGGCGGGTTCGGCATCTACATGGTCGGGTCGGGGGTCGCCGACATCCTCATCGGGACCAGCCTGGCCGATCCGATTGTCGGCGGTGCGGGCAACGACACCATCACCGGCGGCGGCGGAGCGGACGCGATGTTCGGGGACGCGGGTGCCGATACATTCGTCTATGCGGCGGCATCGGATTCGACCGTCGCGGCTGCGGACGGCATATTCGGATTCGTTTCAGGCCAGGACCGGATCGACTTGACCCAGGTGCGTACAGGTAGCGCCGACACATTCGGCATCGCCTACCTGGATGGGGGCAGCTTTCTCTTTGTCGATCTGGGCGGGAACGGTTCCAACGACATGCTGATCCAACTGGCAGGGACAACGCTGGTGGCGTCGGACATTCGCTGGAGCACGAGCACGGGCGAGTTGGAACCGACTGTGAAGCACAGCGGGCCTTCCGTATTGCCCGCGTCAGACGACGCAGACGGCTGGAACCGATTGAGCGCGACAGACGATAGTGGGATGCCGTTGCTCGCTGATGGCGGACCGGCCTCGGCCCGAGGACATGACTGGTATCTGTGAATCCCCGAGGTTCGCTTTCCCGCCATAGCAGACCTTCGGAATGTCAGCTTTGCAACAGCATGGCATCGACGTGCCACGCTGACTCGTCCAGCATGATCCTGACCACCCGCCTGCGGACAAGCGCTACGATGAACTGGCGTACCCTGATCGAGCCCTTCACCCGGCCGCTGTTCTTTGCGGTCTCGCGGGCGACGCGCGGGATGACGCTCGGGGTACGCGTCGTGGCGACCGATCCCGAGGGGCGGGTGATGCTGGTACGACACACCTATCTGGCCGGCTGGTGGTTGCCCGGCGGCGGGGTGGATCGTGGCGAGACGACGCAGGATGCGGCGGTGCGCGAACTGCGCGAAGAGACCGGGCTGGTGGCGGCGGCGGCGCCCCGGCTGATCTCGATCCATTCCAACGAGCGGTTCTTTCGCGGCGATCATGTGCTGGTTTACGGCATCGATGCCTGGACGTCGGGCGAGCGCACCAGCCATGGCGAAATCGCGGAGGTCGGCTGGTTTCATCCGGACGCCCTGCCCGAGGACGCGCATCGCTCGACGCGGGCCCGGCTGGGCGAAATCTTCGGCGGGGTTGATGCGACGCACGACTGGTGACGGTGCCCAGGTGCGCATCCTCGCGCACCGTGTTAGCTCCGCGCCATGAACCCGATGACCTATCTGATCCTGCTGGGCGTCATCCTCGCGGGCGGGGCGACGGCCTTGCAGGCGCCGACCAACGCCCGGCTGGCGGCCGCCGTGGGGTCGCCGGTCAATGCGGCCTTCGTGTCCTTTGCCATCGGGACCGTGGCGCTGGGCCTGCTGGCGGCCGTGCTGCATGTGCGACCGGACATGGGCGCGACGCGGGCCATGCCCGCCTGGGCCTGGATGGGCGGGCTGTACGGCTGCGTCTTCGTGATCACCGCCGCCTGGGCCGTGCCCCGGCTGGGGGCGGCCCTGACCATCACCCTGATGGTGGCGGGCCAGTTGCTGGTCAGCCTGGCGCTGGACCATTTCGGGGCGCTTGGCGTGCCACGCCAGCCGGTCGGCCTGACCAAGCTGGCCGGGGTCGTTCTGGTCTTCGTCGGCGTCCTGCTGGTCCGGCGCGGCTGAACGGTCGCGAAGGTCGCCTGCGCCGCCTATATTGGCCGCGATGACCGACGATGCCGTCACCGCTGATTCGCCCGCCGAAAGCGTGCTCAAGGCCGCCGACCTGATCCGCGACGAGGCCCGGCGCGCGCCCGACAAGCCCGGCGTCTATCGGATGTACGGCGAGGACGGGACCTGCCTGTATGTCGGCAAGGCCCGCTCGATCAAGAAGCGCATCCTGCAGTACGCACAGGGGCGGTTCCACACCCAGCGCATCGGCCTGATGGTCTCGTTGACCCGCTCGATGGAGCTGGTGGTCACGGCGTCGGAGACCGAAGCGCTGCTGCTGGAATCCAACTTCATCAAGAAGCTGAAGCCCCGGTTCAACGTCGTCCTGCGCGACGACAAGTCCTTCGCCGAACTGATGATCCGCAAGGACCACCGCGCGCCCCAGGTGCGGAAGCATCGCGGCGCCCACACGACGCCGGGCGACTATTTCGGGCCGTTCGCCTCGACCTGGGCGGTGAACCGGACGCTGAACACCTTGCAGAAGGCGTTTCTGCTGCGGTCGTGTTCGGACAGCGTCTACGAGACCCGGACGCGGCCCTGCATGCTGCATCAGATCAAGCGCTGCTCGGCACCCTGCACCGGCCTGATCTCGCTGGAAGACTATGCCGGCATGGTCGAGGAGGCCTCGGCCTTTCTGAAGGGCAAGTCGCGCGCCGTGATCGGCCGCCTGTCGCAGGAGATGACGACGGCCGCCGAGGCCATGGACTACGAACAGGCCGCCCGCGTCCGCGACCGCATCCGCGCCCTGTCGGCCATCACCATGGAGAACTCGGTCAGCGCCGACAGCGTAGCCGAGGCCGATGTCTTCGCCCTGTTCTCTGAAGCCGGTCAGGCCTGCGTCCAGGTCTTCTTCTATCGCGGCGGCCAGAACTGGGGCGGCCGGGCCTATTTCCCGCGCGTGGACCGGTCCGACACCGACCCGGAGATCCTGTCAGCCTTCCTGGGGCAGTTCTATGAGGACAAGCCGGTCCCGCGCCTGATCCTGTCCAACGTCGTGCCGTTCGAGAAGGAACTGCTGGAGGAGGCCTTCTCGATGAAGGCCAAGACGACGGACGGCCGCCGTGTCGTCTCGATCGAACGCCCCCTGCGCGGCGACAAGACCTCGCTCGTCGATCACGCCCTGACCAACGCCCGCGAGGCCCTGGGTCGCAAGATGGCCGAAAGCTCCGCCCAGGGTAAGATCCTGTCGGAGGTCTGCGAAGCCTTCGGGCTGGAGGGGACGCCCGAGCGGATCGAGGTTTACGACAACGCCCACATCCAGGGGACCAATGCGGTCGGCGGCATGATCGTGGCCGGACCCGAGGGCTTCCAGAAATCGCAGTACCGCAAGTTCAACATCCGGGGCACCGACCTGACCCCCGGCGACGACTACGGCATGATGCGCGAGGTCATGCGTCGCCGCTTCGGCCGGCTGGTCAAGGACGAGGAGGAAGGCGTCGAGGAGGTGGTTCGCCCCGACCTGCTTCTGATCGACGGCGGCGCGGGACAGCTGGCCGAGGTGCAGGCGGTGCTGGCCGATCTGGGTCTGGACGACATCCTCGCCGTCGGCGTGGCCAAGGGCCCGGATCGCGATGCCGGGATGGAGCGGTTCTTCGTGCCCGGCAGACCGCCCTTCATGCTGCCGCTCAAGTCCCCTGCCCTCTATTACATCCAGCGGCTGCGCGACGAGGCGCACCGCTTCGCCAACGGGGCCCACCGGACCCGCCGATCGATGGACATCAAGAAGAACCCGCTGGATGAAATCGAGGGCGTCGGACCGGGTCGCAAGAAGGCCCTGCTGCACGCCTTCGGCTCGGCCAAGGGCGTGGGGCGCGCCGCCGTCGTCGATCTGGAAAAGGTCGAGGGCATCAACCGGGCGATGGCCGAACGCATCTATGGCTTTTTCCATCCGCAGGCCCAGGGTTAGGCTGGGGCATCCCGGAGGTTTCGGAATGAGCGAGTTCGCACAGGGCACAGTTCATCAGGCCCGGCCTGACCTGCAAGCCGCCGTGCAGTCGGACGAGGCCGTGCTCGCCCTCTGGCAGGGCCTGACGCCGCTGGGCCGCAACGAGTTCATCTGCTGGGTGGACGACGCGAAACAGGCGAAGACGCGCGAGCGGCGGATCGGCCGGACGGTCGAGGAACTGCTGGAAGGCAAGAAGCGCCCCTGCTGCTGGGCCGGCTGCATCCACCGCACCGACAAGGCCCCGAGCCGGTGGCAGCAGGCCGTGCTGATCGACAAGACGCCACGCGGGGCCTGACAAGGCCACCCTCGACTGCCTATAGGAGCGCCATGACCGACACCCCCGACGAACTGACCGCCGGTTACCGCCGGTTCCGCGCCGATCACTGGCCCGCCGCGCGCGCCGAGTACGAGACCCTGGCCGCGAAGGGCCAGAAGCCGCACACATTGATCGTGGCCTGTTCCGACAGCCGGGCCGATCCGGCGCTGATCTTCGATTCGGCGCCGGGCGAGCTGTTCGTGGTGCGCAACGTGGCCAACCTGGTGCCGCCTTATGAGCCGGACGGGCAGTTGCACGGGGTCTCGGCGGCGCTGGAGTTCGGGGTCAAGGTTCTGGGCGTGTCGCGCATCGTGGTCATGGGCCATGCCCACTGCGGCGGCGTCGCGGCCATGCGGGCCGGGGCTCCCGACACCTGCCAGGATTTCGTCGCCCCCTGGATCGCGCAAGGCACGCCAGCCGTCCGCGCCGTCGCCCAGGTGGTCGAGCCCGACGACGTCGAACAGGCGACCGAAGAGGCCGTGGTGCGTCTGTCGCTCCAGAACCTGCGCAGCTTCCCCTGGATCGCCGAGCGCGAGGCGGCGGGTGAACTGACACTGACCGGTCTGCATTTCGGCATCGCCGACGGCGTCCTGCGCGCCCTGACCGACAAGCCGAGGTTCGAGCCGCTCGGCTAGGTTTGCCGAAAGTAGTGAGATGCACTACATTCGCGGGATGGAACGCTCCATCTCCGCTACCGACGCCAACCGCGAGTTCTCGCGCGTCCTGAACGAGGTCGCGGGCGGCGAGACCTATATCGTGACCTCGCGTGGCAAGCCGGTCGCAAAGTTTGTTCCGATGACAGTCGATGAGGCTGACCGTATCGAGCGTAATCGCCGGATGCGGGCCCTGCTTGAGCGGCTGGCGCGGGAACCCGCACGGAACCTCGGCCGCGTCACGCGTGACGACGGCTACGAGTGAAGGTCGCGCTCGACACGAATGTCCTCGCCTACGCCGCCGGGGTGAATGACGTCGAACGGCGCGACCGGGCCAACCGGATCATGGCCGCCATGGACGCCGTCGATGTCGTTCTTCCGAGTCAGGTCGCCGGAGAACTGTTCAACGTGCTCACCCGGAAGGATCGTCGGTCGCGCGCCGAAGCCGCAGACGTCGTTGATGAATGGATTCAGGCCCTGGATCTGGCGACCTATACGCCAGCGACCTTCTCCGCCGCCCTTCGGTTGGCCCACGAGCATGAATTTCAGATCTGGGACGCTCTGATCCTCTGCACGGCCGCAGAAGCCGGGTGTCATCTGCTGCTTTCCGAAGACATGCACGAAGGCTTCCTTTATCGCGGCGTGACGATTGCCAATCCGTTCGCGGAACAGCTTCACCCCTTGCTGGCTTCATTGCTGGAAGCCTCGCCCGGACCGAACACATGAACCCCAATCCCCACGCCAACCCCATCCCCAACATCCTGACCGGCCTGCGTCTGGTCGCCGGGGTGGTGATGTTCCTGATCCTGGCGGGCGCGACGGGGGGCTTGCCCTATCTGTCGGCCTATCTGAGCCCGGAGGATCAGTTCGGCCTGTACCGGGCGGCGTTCTGGATCTTCGTGGTGGCGGCCTCGACCGACTGGATCGACGGCTATCTGGCCCGGCGCTGGAATGCCACGACCCGGTGGGGCGCGATCCTGGATCCGATCGCCGACAAGATCCTGGTCACCGGAGCCATCCTGGGCGTTCTGACCAGCGGCAGCGTGCCCCAGATCGCCATTCCCTGCGGCCTGATCCTGTTCCGGGAGTTCGCGGTTTCGGCCCTGCGCGAGACCACGGCCGGCAAGGTCAAGCTGGAGGTCACCCTGCTGGCCAAGTGGAAGACGACCCTCCAACTGGTGGCCCTGGGCGCGCAACTGCTGGCCCGCAACTGGGACGGTTTCGGCTGGGACTTCGACTATCTGGTGTGGTTCCAGCAGTTCGCCGACTACCTGATCTGGGCTGCGGCGATTGTCACCCTGTGGACCGGCTGGCAGTATTTCGCCAAGGCCAAGACCCAGCTGAATCCGCCCGAGGAAAAGTCGTTCGAGCCCCTATAGGGCCCTGTCCATGACCACAAACTCCAGCGTTTGGGGCGGCAGGTCACCGAAGTTCTGAACCTCGGCGGGAAAGGGCGCGGTCCGGCCGGTCAGGCGATAGCCGCGCCGTTCATACCAGGCGATCAGCTCCGATCGGGTCGAGATCACCGTCATCTCCATCCGGCCGACGCCGAACCGGGTTCGCGCCTCGGCTTCGGCGGCCTCCAGCAGGGTGCGGCCCATGCCCCCCGCCTGACGCACCGGATCGACGGTCAGCATCCCCAGATACGCCGATCCGTCTCCCTGCCGCATCACCCGCACGCAGCCGATCAGGACGCCGCCGGACAGGGCCAGCAGGATCACCTGGTCCGGGTCGGCGACGATGCCGGACAGTTCCTCCGCACTGGTTCTCTGGCCGCCCAGCAGGTCCGCCTCGTGGGTCCAGCCCTTCTTGGCCGACTCGCCGCGATACCCGCGCTCGATCAGGGCGTGGAGCGCCGGGATGTCCTCGGCTGTCGCGGGACGCAGGCCGAGGCTCACCGGACGCCCAGCTCCGCCACCAGCCCGTCCATGCCGTAGACGTCGCGGAGCGCCGTGGTCACCGCGCCGGTCGTGACGATCACGCTGCGGTTGACGTTGCGGTCATAGCCGTAGGCGTTCCTCTGGGTCAGGACGGTGGAATCGAAGTTCGCGCCGACGATCTCGCCCGCCGCCGTGACCACGGGCGAGCCCGACGAGCCGCCGATGGTGTCGGACGAGACGGTCATGTTGATCACGGTGTCGCCCGCGATCCGGTCCTTCGCGGCCAGCAG
This sequence comes from Brevundimonas sp. NIBR10, assembly GCF_027912515.1. Classification (NCBI taxonomy): domain Bacteria; kingdom Pseudomonadati; phylum Pseudomonadota; class Alphaproteobacteria; order Caulobacterales; family Caulobacteraceae; genus Brevundimonas; species Brevundimonas sp. NIBR10. The sequence goes on along the minus strand of NZ_CP115464.1, from coordinate 1,089,224 downwards.
CTTCGGCGCGACATCGAACGGCGGAGCGCCGGTGGCCCGGTCCCACAGGCCGGCGAAGGTGGTGAAGGGCCCCCAGCGCTGACCGGGCACGTCCGAGCCCTCGATCAGTCCGTAGGTCAGCCGCAGCGTCCCGGTCGCATCCGGATAGACCGCGTCGCCATAGGCCGCGAAACGTGCGGCGGCGAGCTGTTCGGAAGCGCGGTCGGTCGGGGCCTGGACCTTCTCCTCCCATTCGGTGCGAACGGCACGGGTCGGCTCCTGGACCGCCAGCAGATACTGGATCAGCGGATCGTCCGACGCCTCGACGGCGGACAGACCGCCCTCCCACAGCGCGCGACGCACCGCGGGATCGGCCAGTTTCGTGCCCTCGATCAGGCGCGCCGACCGCTGCTCAGGCGATTCCTTGCCCAGCAGGGCGGGGATATAGGGGTGGTCGACGGTCAGCCATTCTCGGGTCTTCGACAGCCACCATTCCATCCGGACCTGTTCCAGCCCCGGATAGACCGGCCGGTTGGCGAACAGCGCGGTCTGGGCCGCCGACAGGCGCGCGTCGCCGAACTCAGGCAGGCGCTCGGCCGAGGGTTTGGCCCGTTCCTGGGCTCCGCGCACGATGGTCCGCGCCCAGGCGAACAGCTGTGATCCGCCCGCGACCGGGGTGGTGCCGACACCGGTGCCGCCTTCCAGCAGCGCCATGGCTGGGTAGAGTTCGCGCAGGGTCGGCTGGATGGCGGACAGGTCGGCGAAGACCCGATCGCCCGCCTTGGAGCGGAAATCGGTCTCGGCGGCGACCCGGGCCGCCATGAAGCCTGGATCGGTCAGCGCCCGCATCCGGCCCAGACCGCGCTTGTAGGTGTTCTCCAGGCCGACGATGGGGTCCATCGCCTCGAAGACCTGACGCTCGCCCTCTTCGGAATAGCGAATCAGCCGGCCGCGCAGTTCGGACGCGATCAACTGATCCATCGGCAGGACGACGTCGCGGATCGTCATCAGCTGGTCCTGGGTCAGCAGCCGCTGGGTCGCGCCGGGGCTGCCGGAGACGAAGACGGGCGTGCCCTCGACCGGCTTGTCGGCCTTCCAGACGAAATGGGTCGGGGTCGAAGCGGGGGCGTCGTTCTCGTACAGCCGGATGAAGGCCGCATCGATGGCGAAGCGCGGGAAGGAGAAGTTGTCCAGATCGCCACCGAAGGTCGCGGCCCGGTCCTCGGGTGCAAAGGCCAGGCGGACGTCGCTATATTTGCGATAGGTATAGAGCTTGAACTGACCGCCCCGGTACAGGCTGACGACCTGGCACCGTTTGTCGGTGGCAGGCCCACAGGCCTCGCTCTCGATCCGCCCGGCCTCGGCGTCGCGGGAACGGGTGAAGGCGGACCCCGACAGGCCTTCGCCGGCCTTGTGCATCCGCTCCGTCACGTCGGCGATGTCGGTCAGGACCTCGGCGGTCGCGCCCGGGCATTTGACCTCTTCGTCGCGCGCTTTCGGGGTGAAACCGGTCTCGGCGTAGTTGACCGCCTGCGTCGACAGATTGGCCACGCAGGTCGCGACGCAGTGGTTGTTGGTCATGACCAGACCGGCGTCCGACACGATCCCCGCCGAACACCCCCCGAACCGCACCGACGACAGCCGCACCCGGTCGAGGAAGGCCTGATCGATCGTCGTGCCGAGCGTGGCGTTGGCCTGCGCGATCGGGAAGTTGTCGAAGGTCCACATGCCCTCTTCGGCGCTGGCCGAGGACGCGGCGGCGAAGGCGAGGACGGCGAGGGAGGCGGAGAGGGTGAGACGCATCGAATACTCCTTCCCTTCTCCCCTTGCGGGAGAAGGTGGCAGCCGAAGGCTGACGGATGAGGGGTCACGCCGACGAGGACGTGATCTAGGCGCGCACCATGAAAGACAAAGGGGCCGACCGGCAAGACCGGTGCGACCCCTCATCCGTCACGCTTCGCGCGCCACCTTCTCCCGCAAGGGGAGAAGGAAGATTAGCGCACCCCCAGCTCGGCCAGCAGACGCGGCTGATCATAGATGTTGCGCAGCGCCTCGGTGATGGCGGCGGTGGAGACCGTCACCGTGCGATTCAGCGTGCCGTCATAGCCGTACGACCCGCCCAGCGAGTGGATGTTGCCGTCGAAGGCCGCGCCGATGACTTCGCCGGCCGCGTTGATCACGGGCGAGCCCGAGTTGCCGCCGATGATGTCGTTGGTCGAGACGAAGTCGTAGACGGTCTCCTTGTTCACCTTGTCCTCGGCGGCGACGAAGGCGGCGGCGGCGTTGAACGGCTCCGATCCCGTGGCCCGCTCGTACAGCCCGCCCATGTAGGTGAAGGGCGGCACGGTGACGCCGCGATAGGTCCAGCCCTCGACCGCCCCGTAGGACAGACGCAGGGAGAAGGTCGCGTCCGGATACAGGTTCGATCCATAGACCGCGAAGCGGGCCTGAGCGATCTTCTCGGCGGCCTTGGCGGTCGGGCCGTTGACCGCCGAGTCCCACTGGGCGCGGACGGCCTGGGCCGCGTCGTCATTGGCCATCACGAAGGCGATCAACGGGTCGCCCGAGGCGGCCAGTTGTTCGGGCGTCATGGCGAACAGGCGGGCGCGCTCGGCCGGATCGTTCAGCTTCGTGCCGGTCACCACGCGGTCGGCGATGGCGGCGGGCGCGTCCTTGCCCAGCATGGCCTTCACCTGGGCGTTGTCGACGGTCAGGTATTCGCGGGTCTTCAGCAGCCAGTGGGTCAGGTAGATCTCCTCCAGACCGGCGTCGATCGGGGTGACCTCGGCCAGGCGGCGACCGGTCTGGGCGATGGCGGCGTCGGTGTAACCGGCGCGGCGCTCGGCGACGGGCTTGGCCCGTTCCTTGGCGGTGCGGACGATGGCGCGGGCATAGTTGTACAGGGTCGAACCGCCGCCGGCCGAGGCCTCGAGCTGGCGGTAGGGCAGGTACAGGTCACGCGCGGCCGACTGGACCTTTTCCAGGTCGCCCCAGGGATCGCCGATCCGGGCGGCGATGGCGGGATCGGCGGCGACGCGCTGGCGCAGCTCGGCCTCTTCCTCGCGCTTCTTGCCGAGGAAAGCGGGGTCGGTCAGGGCCCCCTGCTGGCCGTACCAGACCTTGAAGGAGTTCTCGAGACCGAACAGGGGATCGACCGAGACGCGCTTGGCCTCTTCCGAGGTCGTCGCATACTCCTGGATCCGGCCGCGCAGTTCCGAGCCCTGGATCAGGGTGACGGGCAGCTGCTGGTCGCGCAGACGCTCGAGCTGCGAGATGGTCAGCAGGCGCGAGGTCGAGCCCGGATTGCCGGCGACGAAGACGGGATCGCCTTCCTTGGGCGGAGCCGGATTCCAGGTCAGGTGGTTCGGCGTCACCACCGGCTTGCCGTCCTCGTAGATGCGCAGGAAACCGGCATCCAGGGCGTAGCGGGGGAAGTTGAAGTTGTCGGGGTCGCCGCCGAAGAAGGCCGCCTGGAACTCGGGCGCGAAGGCCAGCCGGACGTCCTCGTATTTGCGGAACTTGTACAGGGCGTAGCGACCGCCCCGATAGAAGCTGATGACCTGGCAGGTCTCGGTTTCCTTGGAGGTGCAGGCCGCGTCCTCAATGGCGGTGGTCGCGGCGCCCCGGGCCTGGACGAAGGCGGCGCCTTCCAGGCCCGCACCGGCCGCCAGCACCTGGTCGGTCACGTCGGTGATGTCGGTCAGGATCTCGGCGGTCTGGCCGACGCACTCACGCTCCTCGGCGCGGGTGGCGACCATGAAGCCGTCCTTGACGTAGTCCTTCTCGGCCGTGGACAGGTCCTGCACGCACTGGACGATGCAGTGGTGGTTGGTCAGCACCAGGCCCTCGCCCGACACCAGCGAGGCCGAGCAGCCGTTCAGGCGCACGGCGGCGTTGCGGACCCGGTCCAGCCAGGCCTGATCGATGCGGGTGCCGTATTTGTCGTTGACGGTCTGGATCGGGAAATTGTCGAAGGTCCACATGCCTTCATCAGCCTTGGCGGGGCTGGCGGCGACGGACAGGACGGCGGCGGACGCGGCCGACGCAAGAAGCGAGACGTTAAGACGAAGCGACATTTTGGAACGAACTCCGAAAGGGGACGCGGATTGCTATCCCCATCGTCCGGCCCCGTCCATGCCCGCCTTCGAACCCTTACCCCGATTTAACTCGACCCCGGCGAACGCCGTCGTCAGATAGGGCCAACACTCGGGGTTGAACATCTTGTCGCTCGCACTGTCCACGCTGCTCTATGAGTGGCGCCGCTATATGGCCGCCGTCATGGCGCTCGCCTTGTCCGGCCTGCTGGTCCTGGCCATGACCGGTGTCTTCATCGGCATCGGCAAGGGCTTTACCGCCACGATCGAGCGGTCGAGCGCCGACATCATCATCATGCAGCCCGGCGCCAAGTCGCTGATGGGCGGACCCTCGGGCGTGCCGCGCCGGTTCATCCCGCTCGCCTACAACCATCCCGACGTGGTCGAGGTTCAGCCGCTGGACGGAGCCGGCGGCTCGTTCCAGTCGATCAAGGACATCGATCCGACGATGAGCCAGGCCGACCGCGCCAAACAGGGCGCCCCGCGCCAGCAGTTCGTCCAAGCCTCGATCATCGACACCACCCCGGGCGCGGTGACCATTCCGACCGACTATTCCCAGGACCTGATCGACGCCCTGCGCCAGCCCTATACGGTTGCGATCGACGAGACGGCGCTGAAGCCCTTGGGCGTCAAACTGGGCGACAAGGCCATGTACAACGGCCAGACGGTGACGGTCGTCGCCATCCTGCGCGGCTATCCCAACATGATGCAGTCCAACATCGTGATGTCGCGCGACACCCTGCGGATGCTGGGTCAGGCCGATACCGGACCCCGCGTCGGCCCCCTGATGATCAAGCTGCGCGATCCGGCCCGCGCCCAGGTCGTCGCCGGTCAGCTGAACCAGATGGGCGACGGCAAGTGGAAGGCCTGGACGCGCCAGGAACTGGCCGACGCCAACGCCGGCGCCATGTTCGAGGAAGGCATCCTTGTGATCATCATCGGCGGCTGCGTGGTGCTGGGCACCATCATCGGCATCGCCATCACCTGGCAAACCCTGCAAGGGGCGATCCTGGCCAACATCAAGGAGTTCGCCTCGCTGCGGGCGCTCGGCGTCGGCATGGGCTCGCTGAACCGGATCGTGATGGAGCTCAGCTTCTGGGTCGGAATCGTGGGGGTCATGGCCGCCATCGGCCTGACCTATCTTGTGTCCCTGCTGGCCATGGCCAATGCGGTGATCATCGCCCTGCCGCCGGTCCTGCTGATCGTCGTCGGCGGGGGGCTGGTCATCATCGCCATGGTATCGGGCCTGCTGTCCATGGGCGTCCTTAAGAAGAGCCAACCGGCGGACCTGCTGCGATGACCGATTTTTCCCAGCACACGAAAGTCCACGGCAAGCATGGCGATTTCGCCATCGAGGCCAAGGCCCTGGTCAAGCGCTTCAAGTCCGGCAAGGGCTTCGTCGAGGTCCTGAAAGGCGTCGATTTCGATGCGCGGCACGGCGACCTGACCATGGTCATGGGGCCGTCCGGCTCGGGCAAGTCCACCCTGATCGCGGCCCTGTCCGGCCTGCTCAAGCCCGAGGAGGGCCGCGTCGATTGCCTGGACGTCGATGATCTGTGGAAGCTGTCGAACGGCAAGATCGACAAGTTCCGCCTGGATCACTGCGGCTTCATCTTCCAGGGCTTCAACCTGTTCCCGGCCCTGACCGCCCTGCAACAGGTAACGACCGTGCTGAAGTTCCAGGGCATGTCGGCGGGGGCCGCAAGGAAGCGCGCCACCGAGGCCTTGGTCGAGGTGGGTCTGGGTCACCGGCTGAACCAGCGCCCGTCCCTGCTGTCGGGCGGCGAGAAGCAGCGCGTCGCCATCGCCCGCGCCCTGGCCAAGGACCCCAAGATCCTGTTCGCCGACGAACCGACCTCGGCGCTGGACGGCGAGAACGGCCAGATCGTCATCAAGCTGCTGCGCCGCGCCGCCACCGAACACGGAGCCGCCGTCATCTGCGTGACCCACGACCCGCGCCTCGAGGCCTGGGCCGACCGGGTGATCAAGATCGAGGACGGGATCATCGCCTCGGACGAACGCCGCATTCCCGATCCCAACGCCGTACTCGCCTCTCACTGAACCGCCCAAAAAGATCCATCAGGACCGACATCATGCCCGCCTTCCTCAAGAACAAATGGACCTGGATCGGCGTCCTGCTGATCCTCGTCATCGTCGTCGGCTTCATCATGTTCCAGAAGGCTGGCGCGACGAAGAAGGCCGAGGCCGAGAAGGCCGCCGCCACCAAGGTTGAAAGCCCCTATGCGGCCATCGCCAACGGCAAGGTCGATGTCGAGGGCGGCATCATCCAGGTCGCGGCCCGTCGCGGCGGCATCATCCGCGAAGTCCTGGTCCAGGAAGGCGACCGTGTCGTCGCCGGCCAGATCCTGGCCCGCCAGGAGGACGACGAAGCCCGCCTCGCCGTCCAGTCCAGCCGCGCCGCCGTCGCTCAGGCCGAGAGCCAGCTGGCCTCGCTCCGCGTAGACATCAACACCGCCCAGCGCGAATACGATCGTCTCGAGAAGCTGGTCGCCACAAACTTCGTCGCCGGGGCCCGGATGGATCAGGCGCGCGACGCCATCGCCACCGCCCAGGCCCGTCTCGGCTCGCAATCGGCCGCCGTCCAGACCGCCCGCGCCCAGCTGGCCCAGGCCCAGTACAATCAGGAACTGACCGTCATCCGGTCACCGGCCAACGGCCGGATCGCCCGCCGCTATGCCAACCCCGGCGCCGGCGCCTCGACCCTGAACGTCTCGGCCATGTTCGACCTGGAGCCCGATGCCCCGCGCATCGCCCGCGCAGAGATCGTCGAGAGCGACATCCCCAACATCGCCACCGGTCAGGCCGTCGAGATCACCCCCGAGGGCGATCCGTCCAAGGTCTATATCGGCGCCGTGCTCCGTCGCGCCGCCGTCTTCGGTGCCCGCAAACTGGCCTCGGACGATCCTTCGCAACGCACCGACGAACGGGTGGTCGAGGTCGTCGTCTCGGCCGGAGACGCGCCCCTGCTGATCGGCCAGCGCGTCCTGGTCAAGTTCATGAAGCCGGGCGAGACCGCCGGCGCGCCCCGCCCCGTCACCGCCGGCGTCCCCGCCGATCAGGCGATGCGCACGCCGGGGGCCTGAGCTTAGGTTTCTGTCCTGACCCGCTCCTCCCGGCTTTCGCCGGGATGAGCGGACCTTTGCTGGCGCTACAACCACTCCGCCATCGGTTCGCGGGCCAGCATCTCGTCATAGGTGGGGCGGGGGCGGATGAGGGCCCAGCGGTCGCCGTCGACCATGACCTCGGCCACCAGCGGCCGGGTGTTGTATTCGCTGGACATCACCGCGCCGTATGCCCCGGCCCCAGTGAACACCACCAGATCCCCCGCCTGTAACGGCGGCAGGTCGCGACCGCGCGCGAAGGTGTCGCCGGTCTCGCAGATGGGCCCGACGATGTCATAGGCGGTCGGGGCGTTGTGCCCGCCCAGCGGTCGTGGCCGGACCGGCTGAACCTCGTGGAAACTGTCGTACATGGCGGGCCGAATCAGGTCGTTCATCGCCGCATCCAGCACCAGGAAGCGCCGTCCATCGGCCCGTTCGGTCACCTGGATCACCCGGCTCAGCAGCACGCCCGCATTGGCCGCCAGCAGCCGCCCCGGCTCGAAGGCCGCCTCGACGCCGAGCCCGTCCAGCACCCGTGCCGCCATGGCCATATAGTCGGCCGGGGACGCGGTCGGCGCACCCCCGACATAGGGGACGCCGAGGCCTCCGCCGAGGTCGAGCCGGGTCACGGTCTGCCCGCGCGCGCGCAGCTGCTCGGTCATCGACCGCAACAGTTTGAACGCGGCCTCCAGCGGGGCCAGGTCGGTGATCTGGCTGCCGATGTGACAGGCGAGGCCCACCGGCGTCACATGGGGCGAGGCGGCGGCGCGGACATAGAGGTCCATGGCCTCGTCGGCGGGGACGCCGAACTTGTCGCCCTCGCCGCCGGTCGTGATCTTGGCGTGACCTCCGGCCCCGATCTTGGGGTTCACCCGGATGGCGATCTCGGGGACGGCATCCATGCGTTCGGCGATAGCGATCAGCCGGTCCAGCTCGGCCGGGCTCTCGACATTGATCTGGCGCACCCCCGCCTCGATGGCGAAGGCCAGTTCGGTATCGGTCTTGCCCACGCCGGAGAAGATGATCCTGTCGGCCGGAACCCCGGCCCTGAGCGCGCGCCGGATCTCGCCCTCCGACACCGTATCGGCACCGCAGCCCAGCTTCGCCAGGGTCGCCAGCACCGACAGGTTGGAGTTGGCCTTGACCGCGAACGCGATCAGGGCGTCCCCCAGGGCACCGCGATGCGCATCGGCCGCCCCACGCAACACCTGATAGTGCCGCTCCAAGGTCGCGGTCGAATAGACATAGGCGGGGGTCCCGACCTGATCCGCCAGCCCCTCAAGCGCGACGCCCTCGGCGTACAACGCGCCGTCCTTCAGATCGAAATGGTGCAAGGTCTGGGTCCGGGGTTGGTTCTCCTCCCCGTCCGCCGCTTGGCGGATGGGGAGGTGGATCGGAAGGCCGCTTGGCCGACGAGACGGAGGGGGCGACACGGTGTGTGGAGTTAGGGCTGACGGCTATCGGATCGGACAGACCGGGCCGCGCCACTCCCCATTCCTGCGGAACGGGGAGGAGAAGGCTACTGCGGTCGCGCGGCCGCCGGCCCGCCGAGCGGATTGGTCGGCCCCCCGTCGATCGGAACCTGGCTGGAGGGGCGGTTGACGGTGGCGGGGTCGGGCAGGTCGCGGGCCCAGGCGTCGCGCGGCGCGCGTTCGCTCTCGCGCGGGGCCGGGGCTTCGAGGTCGGCCATGCGACCACAGGCCGATGCGGACACGGCGATCAGGGCGGCGACGCCCGTGACGAGGATCTTTTTCATAGGCGCGTCTTCCAATCGGCGATGCGCGCGCGGACCTGTTCCGGCGCGGTTCCCCCGAAACTCTGGCGGCTGGCGCAGGAGGCCTCGGGAGAGAGCACCTTGTAAACCGCCTCGGTGATGCCGGGTTCAAGGCTCTGCAATTCGGCGAGCGACAGTTGCGCCAGACCCACGCCTTTGCCTTCCGCCACCTTCACCGCCGCGCCCGTGACGTGGTGCGCCCGGCGGAACGGCAGGTCGATCTCGCGCACCAGCCAGTCGGCCAGATCGGTCGCGGTCGAGAACCCCGCCCCGGCCGCCGCGGCCATCCGCTGCGTGTTCGGCACGATCGCCGTGACCATGGCCGTCATGGCCGTCAGGGCCAGATCCAGAGCGTCGAACGCCTCGAACACCGGCGGCTTGTCCTCCTGCATGTCCTTGGAATAGGCGAGCGGCAGACCCTTCATCACGGTCGACAGGGCCACGAACGCGCCGATGATCCGCCCGGTCTTGGCCCGGACCAGTTCGGCGGCGTCGGGGTTCCTCTTCTGCGGCATGATCGAGGAGCCGGTGGTCAGATCGTCGGGAAGCGACGCGAAGCCGAACATCGGCGTCATCCACACCACGATCTCTTCGGCCAGCCGCGACAGATGCCCGGCCGTGATCGAGGCAGCGGCCAGGCTCTCCAGCGCGAAATCCCGATCGGACACGGCGTCCAGCGAGTTCGCCATCGGCCGGTCGAACCCCAGCTCGGCCGCCGTCGCATGACGATCGATGGGGAAGGGCGATCCGGCCAGGGCCGCGGCCCCCAGCGGGTTCTCGTTCATCCGTTTGCGCGCATCGGCGAACCGCGATGCATCGCGCCCGAACATCTCGACATAGGCCATCAGATGATGCCCGAAGGTCACCGGCTGGGCCGTCTGCAGATGGGTGAAGCCCGGCATCAGGTCGCCCGCATGTTGTTCGGCCCGCGCCAGCAGCGCCTTCTGCAAGGCCGCCAGCTGATGCCCCGTCCGGTCGCAGGCGTCGCGGACCCACAGGCGGAAATCGGTCGCCACCTGGTCGTTCCTGCTTCGCGCCGTATGCAGCCGCCCCGACGGCTCGCCGATCAGCTCGGACAGCCGCGCCTCCACATTCATGTGGATGTCCTCGAAGGCGTCGCGGAACGGAAACGACCCGCCCTCGATCTCGCCCTGAATGGTATCGAGCCCTGACAGGATCGCCGCGCCGTCGTCCGCGCGGATGATCTTCTGCGCGATCAGCATGCGGCAATGGGCCCGCGATCCGGCCAGGTCCTGGGCCCACAGGCGCCTGTCCACGCCGATGGAGACATTGATGGCCTGCATGATGTCGGCGGGGCGCGACGAAAAGCGCCCGCCCCACATGTCTTGACCGGCGGGCTTCTGTTCCGCCTTAGTCGTTTCTTCCGGGGTGGTGTTGTCGGTCATGAGCGGCTCGAAGACGGCGATAGGCGTGGTTGCGGGGGTGTTGCTGATCGCGGCGATCGGCGGCGGCGCGTTCCTATACGCCAAGCCGGACGTCGTCGCCAAAGTTTCCGCGCCGCCTCAGGTCGCCCCCAAAAGCGACCTCGCCCGTTTCGCCACCGGATCCCTGGCCCGGCTGGAGACGCCCGCCGCCATCCCTGCCGCCCCCGCCTATGTCTTCAAGACCCGCGACGGTGCCGACACCACCTTCGCCGACTTCCGGGGCAAGGTGGTCCTGGTCAATCTGTGGGCCATGTGGTGCGCGCCTTGCCGCACCGAGATGCCGACCATCGCCGCGCTCGCCACCACCTATGCCGACAGGCCGCTGGTGGTCCTGCCCATCAATGTCGACACCGGCGCCGACAAGATCGCCGACGCCACCTCCTTCATCGACGTTCATGAACCCCTGCCCCTCTACAGCGACCCGAAATTCCAGCTGCCGTTCGAGTTTCCGGGCAAGGGCAAGATGCCCCAGACCATCCTGCTGGACCGCCAGGGCCGTATCCGCGCGTCCTTCTCGGGCGAGGCCGACTGGAACAGCCCCGAGGCCCACGCCCTGATCGACGCCCTGCTGGCCGAACCAGGCTGACCTCCACCGCCGCTATTAGAAATCCTCTCGGCCCACAGGCTTGATGCGGCACGGTTTCCCGCCCATCTAGCCGCCACAGGGACCGATACGGTTTGCGTATCGGAAGGGACGACCCATGGCCAATCCGCCGCTTACCCGCGAACAGCTGGTCTCCGTCATGTCGGGCGGGGCCAAGCCGCGTGACCAGTGGCGCGTCGGCGCCGAGCACGAGAAATTCGGCTTCGACAAATCCACCCTGCGCCGCCCGGCCTATGAGGGGCCCAACGGCATCCACGCCATGCTCACCGGCCTGCAACGTTTCGGCTGGGCCCCGGTCGAGGAGGGCGGCCACCTGATCGCCCTGACCCGCAAGAACGCGGAGGGCATGACCGCCTCGATCAGCCTGGAGCCCGGCGGCCAGTTCGAGCTGTCGGGCGCGCCGCTCCTCACCATCCACGACATCTGCAACGAGACCGGCCAGCATCTGATGGAGGTCAAGCAGGTCGCCGATCAGCTAAATCTCGGTTTCCTCGGTGCCGGCTTCGATCCCCTGTGGACCCGGGCCGACGTTCCCGTCATGCCCAAGGGCCGCTATGACATCATGCGCGCCTACATGCCCAAGAAGGGCAATCTGGGTCTGGACATGATGCTGCGCACCTGCACCATCCAGGCCAATCTCGACTATGAGTCCGAGGCGGACATGGTGCTCAAGTTCCGCACCTCGCTCGCGCTCCAGCCCGTCGGCACCGCCCTGTTCGCCTGTTCACCGTTTACAGAGGGCAAGCCGAACGGCTTCCTGTCGGCCCGCGCCAACGTCTGGACCGACACCGATCCCGACCGCACCGGCATGATCGATTTCGTCTTCCAGGACGGCTTCGGCTACGAACGCTATGCCGACTATGCGCTCGATACCCCGATGTATTTCGTCAAGCGCGACGGGAAATACCTCGACGCCTCGGGCCTGTCGTTCCGCGACTTCATGGCCGGGAAACTGTCGATCCTGCCGGGCGAATACCCCACCATGGCCGACTGGAACGACCACCTGACCACCCTCTTCCCCGAGGTCCGGCTGAAGTCGTACCTTGAGATGCGCGGGTCGGACGGCGGCCCGTGGAGCCGGATCTGCGCCCTGCCCGCCCTGTGGACCGGCATCTTCTACGACGCCCCGTCGCTCGCCGCCGCCTGGGACCTGTGCAAGGACTGGGACATCGGCGACCACGAGCGCCTGCGCCGCGACGTGACACGTCTGGGCCTGAAGGCCGAGGTCGCGGGCCGATCCTTGCGCGACGTCGCCGTCGACATGGTCGCCATCGCCCGCGAGGGCCTCAAGAACCGGGCCCGGTTCAGCGGCGGCATGGTCGACGAGCGCGGCTATCTGTCGGAACTGGAAGACATCGCCGACTCCGGCCTGACCCCCGCCGACCGGCTTCTGGCCCTGTATCACGGCGACTGGCAGGGCGACGTCACCCGCATCTACCGCGACTTCGCCTACTGAAGCGCGCTGGACGGGGTGCGAAACCCTTTGCCTTCGCGCCCTCCCGGTCTATATCGCCGGTGCTTCCGCGGGCGTGATGTAGTGGTAGCCTGAAAGCTTCCCAAGCTTTTCGTGCGGGTTCGATTCCCGCCGCCCGCTCCAAAAATCAATGACTTAGAGAGATTATTGGTCCGAATACGGATCATAGTTTTGCTTTTTTGCTTTTGTTTTGCAAAATGGCGGGCAGAGCAGGCGCGAGGGCGGATGTCCGCTTCTGACTGAGGCCGTGTAAAAACGCGCGGCGCTGTCGGGGATCCCCTCGGGTGTCGGGGCGCGAGGCATCATCCTTTCAGGCCCTGATCGCCTCTATAAGTGGCGTGGTTCCCAGCACTGCCATCACCCGTTTCATGTTGTAGGCCAGGATGTGGAGGCTGATCTCGGTCTTCACGTTGGGTAGTCGCTTCATCAGGAAGTGGGAGTGGCCCATCCAGGCCTTGATCGTTCCGAACGGGTGTTCGACCAGGCTTCGCCGTTCGCGCATGGCTCGGGACCTCAGGTCCATCCGGGTCTGGAGCGCGTCGATCACCGCTTCATGCTCCCAGCGCGTGACCTTTCGCTCGACGGCAGGCGTGCACTGAGCCTTGATGCTACAGCCTGTACAGCTGGCCCGGTCCCAGTATCGATGCAGCGTCATGCCCTTCTCGATGACGGTCATGTGGAAAGGAAGCAGAGAGCCGGCAGGGCATCGGTAGACGTCCTGATCGGGCAGGTAGACGAAGTCCTGCTTGCCGAAGCGGCCGTTCGCCTTAGCCCCTGACGTCAGCGGCTTGGGCACGAACGGCGTCACGCCCAAGGCCTCACAGGCCACGATTTCCTCGCCGGAGAAGTAGTCCCGGTCCGCCAGCACATCGAGCCTTTCCACGCCCATGGCGTCCTTGGCCTGACCCGCCATGTTCGCCAGCTGTTGCTTGTCCGAGCCGGTCATCACCACCTCGTGGGCGACGATTAGGTGATGCTCGCCCTCGACGGCGGACTGGACGTTGTAGCCGACGATGCCGCTCCCTCGGCCTGATGTCGCCATGGCGCGAGCGTCGGGATCGGTCAGGGACACCTGGCCGTCAGGCGACGCTTCGACCTCAGCCTCCATGACCTTCAACATCGCCATCTGGGCACGAAGGCGATCGATCTTCTCGACCAGCCTCACCGACCGTGCCTCCACGCCATCCCCCTCGTGCCGATCGGCCGTATCGAGGTCCTCGAAGTAGCTGGCGATGTGCTCGGCAACCTGTTCGATCCGCCGCTTCACCTTGTAGACGGTGAAGTTCTTGTCGCGGGTGTTCACCGCCTTGAACTTGGAGCCGTCGATGGCTGTCAATCGGCGTCTAAAAGGGACCCCTTATCGGCGTGCAATAGGGACCCCCTTTTGGGGTTCGTGATGGACGTCACGAGCGCACCGCTTGCGAGGGTTGGGGCGTAGGGAGGGCGTAGCCCGACCGGAGGCTCAACCCTCGCTTGGCGTTCTTCGTGGTGGGTCAGCTGCGGTGTTTGAAGCGCCAGCTGTCGTTGCCGGTCTCGACGATGTCGCAGTGGTGGGTGATGCGGTCGAGCAGGGCCGTGGTCATCTTGGGATCGCCGAACACGGTCGGCCATTCGCCGAAGGCGAGGTTGGTCGTGACGATCACCGAGGTCCGCTCGTAGAGCTTGCTGATCAGGTGGAACAGCAACTGACCGCCCGAGCGGGCGAACGGCAGGTAGCCGAGCTCGTCGAGGACCACGACGTCGAGGCGGCAGAGGTGAGCAGCCAGCGCACCGGCCTTGCCCAGGCGGGTCTCCTCCTCGAGGCGGTTCACCAGGTCGACGGTGTTGAAGTAGCGGCCACGCGCCCCGGCGCGCACGACGTTGGCGATGATGGCCGTGGCCAAGTGGGTCTTGCCCGTGCCGGTCCCGCCGACCAGCACGATGTTGCGCCGGTTCGCCAGGAAGGAGCCGCTGTGAAGCGAGCGCACCAGTCCCTCGTTGATCGGCGTGCCGTCGAACACGAAGGCGTCGAGGTCCTTCACGGCCGGCAGCTTGGCTGCCGCCATCCGGTACCGGATGGAAGCCGCATGCCGGTGGGTCGTCTCGGCGCGGAGCAGGTCGGCGAGGATCTCCATGGTCGTACGCTTGCGCTGCAGGCCCGTGGTGACCGCTTCGTCGAAGGCGCCGGCCATGCCCTTGAGGCCCAGGCCGGTCAGGGCCGCCATCATCTCATGCCGCTGCATGCAGGCCTCGCAAGCTGTCGTAGCGGTCGCAGTCCGCCAGAGGCGGATGCCGCAGCGCCAGGTCGTCCGGTGTGACGATGCTCAGCGGCCGGGGCGGTTCGCGCCGGCGCGCCAGGATGTTGAGGATGACGTCGTCGCTGACGGTCCCGGCGGCGAGCGCCTCGCGCGCGGCAGCCTCGACCGGCTCCAGGCCGTCTTCCAGCACCGCCGCCAGCACCCGCACGAACCGGCGATCGGCCTCGTCGCCTGAGCCCAGCTTGCGGCGCAGGCGCGCCAGCGCGGGCGGCAACTCCCAGTCCTGGAACGGCGCGCCATTGCGCAGGGCCCCGGGCTTGGTCGCCAGCACCGGCAGGTAATGCCAGGGATCGTAGAGGGTCCGGTCGCGACCGAAGAACCGACGATGGTCGGCGATGACCTCTCCCTCGCAGCGCACGACGATCCGGTCGGCATAGGCGCGGACCTGCACCGTGCGTCGCCCGGCTCTGGCCATCACCGAGTAGCGGTTGCGGTCGAAGCTGATCAGGCAGGTCCCCGTCACCGCGTGTTCGCTCTCGTGGAAGCCGTCGAACGGGCCCAGCATGGGCTGCAGCGCCGGACGCTCGGCGGCCAGGGCCTGAGCGACCGTCAGGTCCTTCTGCTCGGGATGCTGGCGCAGCTCGCCCCAGCGACGGCATTCTGCCTCCAGCCAGCCGTTCAGCTCCTCCAGGCTGGTGAAGCGCAGGCGCGGCTGGAAGAACCGTCCCCGCGCCGTCTGGACCTGGTGCTCGACCTGGCCCTTCTCCCAGCCGGCCGCTGGCGAACAGGCCGTCGGTTCGACCATGTAGTGGCTCGCCATGACCAGGAAGCGCCGGTTGAACAGCCGGTCCTTGCCCGTGAACACCGTCGTCACCGCCGTCTTCATGTTGTCGTAGATCCCGCGCGTCGGCACCCCGCCGAAGAAGGCGAACGCCCGCGCATGCGCGTCGAACAGCATCTCCTGGGTCTCGCGCGGGTAGGCCCGAACATAGATCGCGCGTGACGCGCACAGTCGCATGTGCGCCACCTTCACCCGCATCGGCTTGCCCGCGATCTCCACGTCCTCGTGGCTCCAGTCGAACTGGTAGGCTTCGCCCGGCTGGAACATCAGCGGGATGAACGTCGGCGCATCGGCTACGCCCCGGCGTCGCTTCAGCCGCCACCCCGCCGCGTAGCGCCGGACCGCGTCGTACGACCCGTCGAACCCCTCGCGCACCAGCAGGTCATGGACCCGCGTCATCCGCAGCTTCTCGCGCCGCGGCCGCGCCTCGTCCTCTTCCAGCAGTTCATCGAGCCTGGCCTGGAACGGCGCCAGCCTCGGCAACGGCTGCACCGCCCGCCGATAGGCGAACTCCGCATCAGGCTCCCGGATCGCCTTGCGCACCACCTTGCGCGACAATCGAAGGTCACGCGCGATCGCCTTGATCGCCTTCCCGGACGCAAACTCGCGCCGGATCCTCAACACCGTCTCCAACACCAACATCCCGAACTCGCCGCCTGACATCCGCCAAGCCGCCACCGTTAGACCTCAGGGATGAGGGGTCCTTATTCGACGCCGATCACACCGCTAACGGGGTCCCTTTTCCACGCCGATCCACAGCGTCTTCCTTGGCGCGGAGGTGAGCAGCCGGTTCGGGAACGGCTATTCAAACCGCTTCTTCGGCGAGGGCCTGATCATCCTCGGATGGGTCGCCAATTGGCGGCCGATCCAGATATTTCTCTACGACTGGTAGCCGTTGGCGCGTCAACGCAGCCTGTACAACCGACTGGCCCAGTCTGAGGTGCAGCTCCGACCAGACCTGTGTTGAATTGCTCTTCGAACGAAGTAACCCAGCCCACTCGTGATTCCGCGAGGAAAAGCTGCCGCATCTCAATCCGACTTTTCCGACCGTTGACCTTGGAGACGCTCTCGAAGCGTTGAGCACGGCTGAAGGGTTTCGCAAATAGTCGACAGAAGTGGGTAATGTCTCCACGGTGCCAGTCCATCGCACCGAATATCCGACTTTCCAAACCGCCGCTTTGAGTCACAAAAGGTCATTGGCTTCCACTTCGAAAGCCGGGCGCTGTCGCTAAAACCCGTTTTGCGAACCGCCTCTAACTCGTTGATCTGCTTAAAGCGCCTTCGACCGAGTTTTGCATCTAAACGGTTGCTTACTTGAGAAAAGCCCAAGCTTCCCAAGCTTTTCGTGCGGGTTCGATTCCCGCCGCCCGCTCCAAGGCTCATCCGATCTTCGGCGATCAGCCTCAGCTCAATCCCAAGCTCATCCGGACCAGGGCCGACAGGTTCGGGGCCTCCATCTTGGACATCACCTTGGCGCGGAAGATTTCGACCGTGCGGGGGCTGATCGTCAGGCTGGCGGCGATTTCCTTGTTGGACAGGCCCTCGACGAGTTGGTCGAAGACCTGCCGCTCGCGCACCGTCAGTTGCGCCAGTCGGTGCTCGATCACGGCCCGCTTGTCGATGTCCGCACGGACCTGATGCACCCGGCTCAGGCAGCCCTTCAACGTCTCGATCAATCGATGCGGCTCGAACGGCTTTTCGATGAAATCGGTGACGCCGGCTTTCATCAGGTCGACGGCCAGTGAAATATCACCATGGCCCGTGATGACGATGATGGGCCAGGATTCGCCATACAGGGCCTTGATCCGCTTCACGACCTCGGTTCCGTCCATGCCCGGCATGTGCAGATCGGTGACCACACAGGCGATCTTGTCGGCGGGCAGATTGTCGAAGAAGTCGACGCCGCTGGCGAACCCCCGCGCGCGCAGGCCCTCGGCGCGAAGCAGGGTCACGAGGGAATCGCGGACGGCGAAATCGTCTTCGATCACGAATACGGACGTCGTCATCATGGCAGGGGCTCCGGCAGTCGCTGCAGGCTGAAGGCGAAGGCGGCCCCGCCCAGATCGCTGGTCTGGACGCTGAGGGCGCCGCCGTGGCGCTCCACGATGGTGCGGGTGACCGACAGACCCAGACCCATGCCCCCCGCCTTGGTGGTCATCAGAGGCTTGAACATCCGGTCGATCTGATCGGGCGCGATGCCGGGGCCGCTGTCCTCGACGCTTATGCGATACCCGGTCGTGGAAAGCGCCTGGCCCAGGATGACGACGTTTCTCCGCGGCTGATCGGCGACGGCCTCGATGGCGTTGCGGACCAGGTTCACGATCGCCTGCTGGAACTGGATCCGGTCGGCCAGGACCCAGTCCGCCTGATCCTCGACGGCGATCCGGAGCTGGGCACCGGCGGCCGGGCCGAGAAGCTGGAGGATCGGTTCGAGGTCGTCGATCATCGAGGAAACCCTCTGCGGGTCCAGTCGGTGCTCGTCCCCGGCCAGCAGGCTGCGCGCCCGGCGGATGATGTCGCCGGCCCTGAGGACCTGGTTCTTGGCCAGTTCGACGGTGCGGCTGGCGCTGTCGGCGAAGACGCCGGCACGACCTAGATCGGCCTGGGTAGCCTGCAGGTAGCTTGCGGCGGCCGTCAGCGGCTGGTTGAGTTCGTGGGACAGGGTCGCGGCGATCTCGCCCAGGGAGTTCAGCCGCCAGACCTGGTTCAGCTGATCCCTGAGTTCCTGATTGCGTGCTTCTGCCGAACGCCACCGGCTGAGGTCCGTGAGCGTGAGGATGGTGTCCGGCGGCCCCTCCGGATTCTCGATCGACGCCGTGTGGATCCCGACGGGAAAGACCTCACCGTCGCGCCGACGACCCGGCCAATAGAACTCGTCGGCACCGCTGGTGCGCTCCGCGGCGCTGTCGAAGAACTCGACGAAATCACTGAACGGTCGGCCCAGAACATCCGGCTCGCGGACCCCGAACAAGGCACAGGCCGGCTCGCTCATGGACAGGATACGCGATCGGCGGTCCACGCTCACGACCGCAGCGGAAGCCAGAATGGCACCTATGGTGGCGTCGCGGGTGGAGAGCCGTGCCGACAGGGCCCGGGCGTTCGCCCTCGCGGCGCGTCCGATCCGTCCGAACTCGCCGATCGCGAGGCCGACGCAGGCGAAGAGGACGGCGTTGACGGCACCGTCGACGACGCTTTCACGCGGCACCAGGGCGACATTGGCCGCGATCGACAGGATGATGGCCAGCACCGTCGCGCCACGCGACGCCAGCAGCGCCGGCAGCATGACCGCCGGGATCAGCGGCAGGTAATAGAACTTCCCGAACGCCTCCAGCCCGAGGCGTGCGAGCAGGGCCGCCCCGACCGCCACCACCGCCAGGACATAGCCATTAGCCCCCCGCGACGCGAAGGTCGCGATCCCGCCCAATCGGGTCATCAACGATGACTTTTCCGTGGCCATCATAAGCAAGCCGTCGAACTCTAGCGGTCGATTTCAGGCGTTCTGGCCTGATGGAAAGCTATCAGTCAGACAAATGCGGGTAAATACCCAATCAATGCCGCGAAAGCTTTGGGTTGCAGGTGTCGGCATTTCACCGGTTTGATCACCGGTTTGAAAGACAACATTTGCCTTTTCGGCCAGACAACTGAACACCGTTTAGTTGTCTGGCTTTGAATGTTGCGGATACCGCACCTGTTGCGGATAGCGTCCGTAGCGTCGGCATCAACCCATCCAGAGGATGCAGGCCGGGAGACAAGGCCGATCACGAGGCCCGGAATCGCCCGCGCGACGGTGCGTTAAGTATTCTTACGTAGGTAGCGGTTCACGAAGAATATTCGCCACGTCGTCAACCTTAACGGCGAAATCGGGCCAGAACGGCTCTCTGAAAAACGAAAACCATGACGAACAATGTAATCCGAATCGCCGGCCTGATGATGGGCTTTGGCGCTGCCACCGTCGCCTGTGACGCACAGGCCAGCGACCCGTTCTCGTTCCAGGTGGGCGTCGCCAGCCAGTATATGGGCAAGGGCGTCGGCAAGAGTAACGAAGAGCCCAGCGTCTCCGGCTCGGTCGAAGTCACCCACAACGGATTCTACGCCAGCCTGTTCGGCGCCACCGCCGAACTGTCGCAAGGGTCCGACGCCGAAATCCTGACCACGGTCGGATATCGCACGACCGTCGCCGGCACCGGACTGGACTTTGCCGTCATCAACCGCGACCTGCCGGGCACCCGCCCCGGCGTCGATGCCAACTACACCGAGTACCAGGCCGACCTGTCGCGCAAGATCGGACCCGTCTCGACCCGGTTCCGCGTCAACTACACCGCCGACGGCTTTGCGGCGACGCAGGAGGCCTGGTGGATCGAGTTGCAGGGCGGCGTCGCCCTGGACGCCAACACCCGGGCCACCGCAGCCATCGCCGAGCGCACCGCCGACGGCGGCGCGGAATACACGGCCTGGAACGTCGGCGTGAAGCGCAAACTGCCCCACGATCTGTCTCTCGACCTGCGCTGGTACGACACCGACGGCCATCGTTTCGGCGAAAGCTACGAAGGTCGGCTGGTGGCCGCCCTGACGCTGTCCCTCTGATTTCGTCCTGAATTACCCGTCCCGTTAGCGTCCCTCGACCAGGAATCTGTCATGCACCTGAGCAATGTCCCGATCGGCAAGAAGCTGATCCTCGCCTTCGCCGTCGTCCTTCTGGCGATCGGGGCCATGGGCGCCACCATCTTCTTCAACCTTCAGGCCCTGGCCAAGGCCGGCGAGGCACGAAGCGCGGCCAATGCGATCGTGCGCGACACTGCGAGGGTTGAGTTCAAGATGGCACGCCAGGAGAACAGCTATCGCGGCTTCCTGGTTTCCGGCGACCGGTACTATCTGGAGCGGCTGGATTCCCACCGCGCCGACTTCAAGGCCGGACTTGAGGCGCTGCGCAGCAACGGCGGTGCCGAGATGGACCGTCTGGCGGATGTCATCGAACAAGGTGGGGACGCCTGGTTCGAGAACGTCGTCACCGCCGGTGTCGCCCTGGCCGCCAATCCGGCGACCCATGCCCAGGCCGTCGCCATGGTCGGTCAGGACGGTACCGCCGACAACTACACCAATGTCGTCGAGGAGGGTCTGGACGCCCTGAACACCCAGAACATGGCCGCGCTCGAGAGCACGCGAAACGCCCAGGCCGCCGCCGCCAAGACGGCCCAGATCGCCCTTCTGGTCGGCCTGGTCGCGGCCTTGCTGATCTCCGCCGGCGCCGCCTGGATCCTGACCCGCGGCATCGTCGGTCCCGTGACGATCATGATCGGCCATATGCGCCGCCTGATCGGCGGGGACACCGGCTTCGACGTCGCCGAAAGCACCCGCAAGGACGAATTCGGCGAAATGGGCCGCGCGGTCCTGGCCTTCCGCGACGCCGCCATCGAGAAGACCCGCCTGGAAGCCGAGGGTGCTGCCCTGCGCGGCCAGTCGGATGAGGAACGCGCCCGCAACCAGCGCGCCGCCGAGGCCGCCGCCCGCGAACAGGCGGCCGTCGTTTCCGCCCTGGGCGAGGGCCTGGACCACCTGACCCGTGGCAACCTGACCTACACCCTGACCCAGCCCTTCCCGGAGGACTACGTCAAGCTGAAGGACGACTTCAACACGGCCATCGGCCAGCTGCGGGACGCCATGTCGGTGGTCGTCACCAACGTCTCGGCCATCCGCTCGGGTTCGGGCGAGATCAGCCAGGCCGCCGACGACCTGTCGCGCCGTACCGAGCAACAGGCCGCGTCGCTGGAAGAAACCGCCGCTGCGCTCGACGAGATCACCGCCACCGTCAACCGCACGGCCTCGGGTGCCCGTCAGGCCTCCGACACCGTCCAGGCGGCCAAGGGCGATGCCGAGACCAGCGGCAACGTCGTCCGCGACGCCGTCAGTGCGATGGGTGCGATCGAAAAATCGGCCCAGGAAATCAGCCAGATCATCGGCGTCATCGACGAGATCGCCTTCCAGACCAACCTCTTGGCCCTGAACGCCGGGGTTGAAGCCGCCCGTGCCGGCGACGCAGGCCGCGGCTTCGCGGTCGTGGCCTCCGAGGTCCGGGCCCTGGCCCAGCGTTCGGCGGAAGCTGCCAAGGAGATCAAGGTCCTGATCTCGGCCTCGACCTCCCAGGTCAACACCGGCGTCAATCTGGTCGGTCAGACGGGCGAGGCGCTGCAACGCATCGTCAGCCGCGTCGCCGAGATCGACGGCCTGGTGTCGGAAATCGCCGCCTCCGCCCAGGAACAGGCCACCGGCCTCCAGCAGGTCAACACCGCCGTCAACCAGATGGACCAGGTGACCCAGCAGAACGCCGCCATGGTCGAGCAATCGACGGCCGCCAGCCACTCCCTGTCGCAGGAGGCCGAAAGCCTGGCCCAGTCGGTGTCGCGCTTCCAGATCGGCAGCGCGGCCCCGCAGGCGACCCGCTCGGCCCCGCGCGCCGCGCCCCGTCCTGCCGCACACCGTCCCGCCGCCCCCGCACAACGCCCCGTCGCCGCCCTGCGCACCACGGGTCACGGCGGTGCCGCCCGCCGACCCGAACCCGTCGCAGCCGCCGACGGATGGGAGGAGTTCTGATCACCAGCCGATCGGTGTCCTGGCAGGCTGAGGACACCGATCTAGGTAGTCCTACGTACGGCGAAATTCATCATTAAGAGCGGCGTCGAAGGTTAGTTAACTCTTGGCTCACCAGATGTCGTCAGCATCTGGACTGAAAGACGGGGGGAAGAGATGTTCAAGCGCATGAAGATACGAGCCCAACTGGCCTGGGGATTCGGGGGCGTACTCCTGATGTCGGTCGTGGTGGGTGTCGTCGCGATCGAGCAAGTGGCCCAGATCGAGGCCAATCTGACGACGATCAACGACGTCAACAGCGTCAAGCAGCGTTATGCCATCAACTTCCGTGGCAGCGTCCATGACCGGGCCATCAGCCTGAGGGACGTCACCCTGGTCTCGACAGCCGCCGAGATGGATGCCGCCGTCGAAAGCATCGAGACCCTCGCAGCCGCCTATGCCGCTTCCGCCGGTCCCCTGGACGCCATGATGACCGGCGAGGGCGTCACCTCCGACGAGGCCGCCATCCTGGCCAGCATCAAGGAGACCGAGGCCCGCACCAATCCCATGGTCGAGCGCGTCGTGGCCCTGCAAGCGGCCGGTGACGCCGACGGCGCCAAACGCCTGCTGATGGAAGAGGCCCGGCCCGCGTTCGTCGAGTGGCTGGCGCGCATCAACCAGTTCATCGACCTTCAGGAGGCGCGCAACAAGGCGATCGGCGCCGAGACCCGCGAGACGGCGTCGCACTTCACCTGGCTGATCGTCGGCCTGTGCGGTCTGGGTCTGCTGATCGGCGCCGCGATCGCCTTCTGGGCCACGCGCGCCATCGCGCCGCTGAACCGGCTGACTGTGGTGATGCAGGACATGGCCAAGGGCGAGCTGTCCCAGATCGTGCCTTCGCGTGAGCGGGGCGACGAGGTCGGCGCCATCGCCAACGCCGTCGAGGTGCTGCGCCAGTCGAGCCTGGAGGCCGCCGTGCTCAAACAGGAGGCCCACGGCTTCCAGACCGAGCTGGACCGTCGCCTGAAGAGCAAGGAAGTCGAGTTCGAGAACGCCACCCACACCCAGGCCGCCGTGGCCGCCGCCCTGGCGGAAGGCCTGTCGCATCTGTCGCAGGGCGACCTGACCTATCGGATCGCCGATACCCTGCCGGCCGAGGCCGCACAGGTCCGGTCGGACTTCAACGCCACGGTCGCCAACCTGCAGGAGACCATTTCGGAGGTGGTGAACAACGTCTCGGCCATCCGCTCGGGTTCGGGCGAGATCAGCCAGGCCGCAGACGACCTGTCGCGCCGCACCGAGCAACAGGCCGCCTCGCTCGAGGAAACCGCTGCCGCTCTGGACGAGATCACCGCCACCGTCAACCGCACGGCCTCGGGTGCCCGTCAGGCCTCGGACACCGTCCAGGCGGCCAAGGGCGATGCCGAGACCAGCGGCAAAGTCGTCCGCGACGCCGTCAGTGCGATGGGTGCGATCGAGAAATCGGCCCAGGAAATCAGCCAGATCATCGGCGTCATCGACGAGATCGCCTTCCAGACCAACCTCTTGGCCCTGAACGCCGGGGTTGAAGCCGCCCGTGCCGGCGACGCAGGCCGCGGCTTCGCGGTCGTGGCCTCCGAGGTCCGGGCCCTGGCCCAGCGTTCGGCGGAAGCTGCCAAGGAGATCAAGGTCCTGATCTCGGCCTCGACCTCCCAGGTCAACACCGGCGTCAATCTGGTCGGTCAGACGGGCGAGGCGCTGCAACGCATCGTCAGCCGCGTCGCCGAGATCGACGGCCTGGTGTCGGAAATCGCCGCCTCCGCCCAGGAACAGGCCACCGGCCTCCAGCAGGTCAACACCGCCGTCAACCAGATGGACCAGGTGACCCAGCAGAACGCCGCCATGGTCGAGCAATCGACGGCCGCCAGCCACTCCCTGTCGCAGGAGGCCGAAAGCCTGGCCCAGTCGGTGTCGCGCTTCCAGATCGGCAGCGCGGCCCCGCAGGCGACCCGCTCGGCCCCGCGCGCCGCGCCCCGTCCTGCCGCACACCGTCCCGCCGCCCCCGCACAACGCCCCGTCGCCGCCCTGCGCACCACGGGTCACGGCGGTGCCGCCCGCCGACCCGAACCCGTCGCAGCCGCCGACGGATGGGAGGAGTTCTGATGCCCGACGCCCATGTGATCCTGCCGCCCGTTCTCGACCTCCAGTACGCCGAGCCCCTGCGGGCCGAGCTTCTGGCCCTGCGCGGGCAACCGGTGACGATCGACGGCTCGGCCGTCGAACGCCTCGGCGGGCTGTGCCTGCAGGTGCTCATCTCAGCCCAGCAGAGCTGGGCGAGCGACGGACAGACCCTGGTCATCGACCGGGTGTCGCAAGCCTTTGCTGATCAATGGAATGCCTTCGGGGCCGCCCTCATGGCCCCTGAAATCGGAGAAGCCGCGTGACCAAAACCATCCTCACCATCGACGATTCGCGCACCATGCGTGACATGCTGATGATGGCCCTCGTCGAGGCGGGCTATAACGTCATCCAGGCGGTCGACGGCATCGACGGTCTGGAAACGCTGAGCGCCGAGGGCGCCGACGTCATCATCACTGACATCAACATGCCCCGTCTCGACGGGTTCGGGGTCATCGAGGGCGTCCGCGCCGATCCCAACCACCGTGCGACCCCGGTGCTGGTCCTGACCACCGAAAGCGACGCCGCCAAGAAGCAGCGGGCCCGCGACGCAGGTGCGACCGGCTGGATCGTCAAGCCGTTCGATCCGGCCAAGCTGGTCGAAGCCGTCCGGCGCGTGGCGGCCTGATCATGAGTGACGCCGTGGATCCGTTCGAGGCCATCAAGGTCGTCTTCTTTCAGGAGTGCGACGAACTGCTCGGCGACCTGGAAGCGGGCCTGCTGGCGATCGAGTCCGGCACGGCCGACGACGAGACCGTCCACGCCGTGTTCCGGGCCGTTCATTCCGTCAAGGGCGGGGCCGGGGCCTTCGGCCTCGACGCCCTGGTGCGCTTCGCCCACGTCTTCGAGACCCTGATGGACGAGATCCGTTCGGGGCGGAAATCCTGTGACGACGTGACGGTGAAGACCCTGCTGCGGGCCGCCGATGTCCTGGCCGATCACATCGCCGCCGCCCGTGGCCAGGCCGCGCCTGTCGATGAAGCCCGCTCGGCGGGCCTTGTCGCCGAACTGGAAATGCTGACCCACGGCGAGGCGAGCGCGCCCGTCACAATAAGCCCCACCGTCGCTGAAACGCCCGTGGCTGACGCTGTCGTCGATGAGGATGATTTCGGCTTCCGCCCCGTCGCCTTCAGCTTCGCCGGCCTGGGCGAGGACGCCCCGGTCGAGGCCCCGGCCGGCCAGGTCTGGCGCGTCGTGTTCCGTCCGCACGGTCGGATGTACGTCAACGCCAACGAATCCGGCCTGCTGCTGCGCGAACTCTCGCGTTTGGGCGAGATGACAGTGTCGCTGGACGCCTCCGCCATACCCGACCTGTCCGAACTGGTCGCCGAGGAAGGCTATCTGGCCTGGACGGTCGATCTGACGACCGAGGCCGGCGAGGCCGCCATCCGGGACGTGTTCGACTTCGTCGAGAGCGACTGCGACGTGGCCATCATGCCGGCATCGGCCGGGTCGGAGCCCGTCGAAGATGCGCCTGCGCCCGCCGCCGATTTCGACATCGCCGCCCTGTTGGCCCGCGCCCAGGCCGAGGTCGCCACGACCGTCGCGCCCGAGCCGGAGTTCACACCCATGGCCGCTCCGGTGACGCTCGAAGCGCCCGAGCCGGTCGCGGCCCCGATCGCTGAACCCGCACCGCCGGTCGCCCCGGCCCCGGCCCCACACGCCGCCGCGCCCGCCGCACCTGCCGCAGTTGCCGCAGCTGCCGCAGCGGCAGCGCCCGCCGCGCCGGCGGCTGTCACCATCCGCGTCGACCTCGACCGGGTCGACCGGTTGATCAACGTCGTCGGCGAACTGGTCATCCAGCAGGCCATGCTAGCCCAGCGCGTGATCGAGAGCGGCCTGGCGCGATCGTCCGGCGTGTCGGTCGGGCTCGAGGATCTGGAACTGCTGACCCGGGAGATCCAGGACAGCGTCATGGCCATCCGGGCCCAGCCGGTGAAATCGGTGTTCCAGCGCATGCCGCGCCTTGTTCGCGAAGTCGGCGAGATGACCGGCAAACGCGTCCGTCTGGTCACCGCCGGCGAGGATACCGAGGTCGACAAGACCGTGGTGGAACGTCTGGCCGAGCCGATCACCCACATGCTGCGCAACGCCATCGACCACGGGCTGGAAAGCCCGGACGCTCGCGTCGCCGCCGGCAAGCCGGCCGAGGGCACGGTTCGCCTGGCCGCCCTGCACCGCTCGGGCCGGATCGTCATCGAGATTTCCGACGACGGCGCCGGCATCAACCGCGAACGGGTCAAGGGCATCGCCGTCTCGCGCGGCCTGATCAGCGAGGACGCGGTCCTGACCGACGAGGAGATCGACAACCTGATCTTCCTGCCGGGCTTCTCGACCGCCGAGACGATCACGGACGTTTCAGGCCGGGGCGTGGGCATGGACGTGGTCCGGCGCTCGATCCAGGCCCTAGGCGGCCGCATCTCCATCTCGTCCAACCCGGGCAAGGGTTCGACCTTCACCCTCAGCCTACCGCTGACCCTGGCGGTGCTGGACGGCATGGTGGTCACCGGTGCCGAACAGACCCTGGTCGCGCCCCTGACGGCCATCGTCGAGAGCCTGACACCGCGTACTCAGGACATCCACTACGTCGGGGGCCACGACCCCGTGATCCGCTTCCGCGACCAGTTCGTGCCCCTGATCGACGTCGCCCTGGGGATGGGTTTCCGCGACACGCCCGCCGTGCCGGAAAAGGGCGTCGCCGTGGTCATCGAGACCGAGGCCGGTGCCCGCGCCGCCCTGCTGTTCGACGCCATCCAGGGCCAGCGCCAGGTGGTCATCAAGAGCCTGGAGACCAACTACCAGCAGGTCGAGGGTGTGGCCGCCGCGACCATCCTGGGCGACGGCCGGGTCGCGCTGATCCTCGACGTCGACGCCATCGTCACCTCATGGCGCAAGAAGGCGGTGCGTATCGACGCCGCCTCTCGTCCTGACCTCAAACTCGCGAGTTGATCATGAACGAAGTTTCCAACGCCGCCGCCACGCGTGAACTGATCGCCTTCCGTATCGGCGAGCAGGAGTTCTGCGTCGACATCATGGCGGTCCGCGAGATCCGCGGCTGGACGCCCGCGACGCCCCTGCCCCGCGCCCCGGGCTATATGAAGGGCGTCATCAATCTGCGCGGCGCGGTCCTGCCGATCATCGACCTGGGCGCCCGCTTCGGCCTGCGCACCTCCGAGCCGTCGGCGCGTCACGTGATCATGGTCGCCCACATCGGCGGCCGCATGGTCGGCCTTCTGGTCGACGCCGTGTCCGACATCATCCAGCTGACCGACGAGGCCGTCCAGCCGACCCCCGACATTGCCAGCGAACAGGTGAAGTCCTTCGTGAAGGGCCTGTTCGCCATCGACGGCCGGATGATCAGCCTGATCGAACTCGACCGGATCATCCCCGAGATCGAGGCCGAAGCCGCATGACGAACTCCGCCGGACGCAAATCCCTGGTCGAAGGCGAGTTCGTCTTCACCGCCGAGGATTTCCGCAATATCGCCCAGATCCTGCACAGCCACGCCGGCATCGCGCTAAACGAGGGCAAGGCCGCCCTCGTGTACTCGCGACTGGCAAAGCGGCTGCGCACCCTGGGCCTGCGCAGCTTCCGGGACTACTGCGCCCTGATCGAGGGCGTCCAGGGCGTGGACGAGCGTCAGGCGATGACGGCGGCCCTGACCACCAACGTCACGCGCTTCTTTCGCGAACCCCATCATTTCGATCACCTGCGCGATCAGGTCATGCCTGCCCTGGCCGAGCGCGCGCGCAGCGGCGGCCGGGTCCGCCTGTGGTCGGCCGCCTGTTCCAACGGCCAGGAGCCCTATTCCATGGCCATGACCGTCCTGGCGGTCCTGCCCGAGGCCGCCGATCTGGACGTGCGAATCCTGGCCACGGACATCGACCCCAACATGGTCGCGGAGGGCGCCATCGGCGTCTATCCGGAAGAGGCGCTCGAACCGGCCCCGCCGGTGCTGCGTCACCGGTTCTTCGACAAGGAAGTCGGCCCCACGGGCCAGACCCTGCTGTCGGCCAACTCGACCCTGCGCGATCTCGTTTCCTTCCGGGAACTGAACCTGATCGGCGACTGGCCCATGCGCGGCCGGTTCGACGTCATCTTCTGCCGCAACGTGGTCATCTATTTCGACGATGCGACCCAGGAGCGGGTCTGGAGCCGGTTCACGCCGCTGATGAACCCGGGCTCCACCCTCTATATCGGCCACTCCGAACGCGTCAGTGGTCCGGCGACGAAACAGCTGCAGACCAGCGGCCTTACAACCTACAGGCTTGGCGCATGACCAGTCCCGTCCGTGTCCTGGTGGTGGACGATTCGCCGACGATGCGCGGCCTGATAACGGCCGCTCTCCGGCGCGACCCTGAGATCGAGGTCATCGGCACCGCCTCCGATCCGATCGAGGCCCGCGCCCTGATCAAGGAACTGAATCCCGACGTCATCACCCTGGACATCGAGATGCCCAATATGAACGGTCTGGAGTTCCTCGAAAAGATCATGCGGCTGCGGCCCATGCCCGTAGTTATGGTCTCCACCCTGACCCAGGCCGGTGCCGACATCACGATCGAGGCGCTCGAAATGGGTGCGGTCGATGCGGTCGGAAAGCCGGGCGCCGGCGTCACGGCGACCGAAGCCTTCGCCGAGCTGACGCTCAAGGTAAAGACAGCCGCCCGGTCCCGCGTCCGGGCCCGCGAAGCCGGCGAGGTGTCGCGTCCGCGCACTGACTACCGCCCCGCCGCCGATCACATCCTGGCCATCGGCGCCTCGACCGGCGGCGTGGAAGCCCTGTTGACCATCGTGTCCGCCTTCCCGGCCAACTGCCCGGCGACCGTGATCACCCAGCATATGCCGGCGACCTTCACCCCCAGCTTCGCGGCCCGGCTCAACAAGATGTCCGCCGCCACGGTCAGCGAGGCCGTCGACGGCGCGCCCCTGATGCCCGGCCACATCTATCTGGCCCCCGGCGGCGTCGCCCATCTGGAGGTGTTCGGAACCACGCCGCGCTGCCGCCTGAGCCACGGCGACACCGTCAGCGGACACCGTCCCTCGGTCGATGTCCTGTTCCGTTCGATCGCCCGCATGCGTCGTCCCATGACCGGGGTGATCCTGACCGGCATGGGTCGCGACGGCGCGCAGGGGTTGCTTGAGATGCGCAACGCCGGTGCCCACACCCTGGGTCAGGACGAGGCCTCCTCCGTCGTCTACGGCATGCCGCGCGTCGCCCAAGAGATCGGTGCCGTCGAGCGCCAGTTGCCCCTGACCCGCCTTTCGTCCGCAATCCTCGACCTGTGCGCCGCGCCCTCCCGCGACGCCCATGTCGCCGCCTGAGGTCCCCCAGAATGCCCGCCGCTTCCGCCATCCATACCCTGATCGTCGACGACCAGATGTCGATGCGCGCCCTGATCCGCAACAGCCTGCAACAGCTCGGCTTTCGTGAGTTCCGCGAGGCCGCGGACGGCGAGGCCGGCCTGCGCGAGATGATCACCAAACCCGCGCACCTGGTGATCTCGGACTTCAACATGCCCAAGCTCGACGGCCTGGGCCTTCTGCGCGCCGTGCGGTCGCACCCACCGACGCAAGGCGCCGCCTTCATCATGCTGACAGGGCGTGCCGACAAGGAGCTGGTCGCCCGGGCGGTGCAGTTCGGGGTCAACAACTATCTGGTCAAGCCGTTCACCGTCACCCAGCTGAAAGACAAGCTGGAAGGCGTTTTCGGACCCCTGACATGATGTCCGCTGCCGCCCTGGCGACCGAACAGCGGATCCACGTGGGCCAGGGCGAGCACCATGTGACGTCGGATCCCAATGTGATGCTGACCACCATCCTGGGCAGTTGCGTCGCCATGTGCCTGCGCGATCCCGACACCGGGGTGGGAGGCATGAACCACTTCCTGCTGCCGGAAGGTGCCGGGGCCGGCACCGACGCAGGCCGCCGCTACGGCGCCTATGCGATGGAACTGCTGATCAACGACGTGCTCAAGGCCGGCGCACGCCGCGACCGGCTGGAGGCCAAGCTTTTCGGCGGCGGACGGATGTTCGACTCGCTCAGGGACGTGGGCCTGGCTAACGCCGATTTCGCCGAGCGCTTCCTGCGCGACGAGGGCATTCCCGTGGTCGGCGGCAGTCTGCGGGGCTCGGGCGGACGGCGTCTGCACTACTGGCCCGTGAGCGGCCGCGCCCTGCAACGCGCCGTGACGGACAGCCACATCCCGACCCAAGCGCCACCGCGCGCCCAGCCCGTCGCATCCGGCGCCGTGGAACTGTTCTGATGAGCCTGGACCGCGACCACATCCTGCTCAGCGCCGTCGCCGACGAGATGGGCGATATCCGCGCGGATTTCGACAGCCTGTCCGGACTGATCACCGAGCTGATGGCCTGGTGTCCGGCCGAGGCCCGGGCCGACGCCCTGCCACAGATCCAGAGCTTCGATCTGCTGCTGCAACGCCTTGAGGGCCTCAGCGGCCTCGTCGCCGCCCTCGGCGCAGGCGTGCCGATCGACGTCGCCCTGCATGTCCTGACCCTGTCCGATCAGACCGCCCGGCTGACCGGCGGCCTCGCGTCCGGCGCCTCGGCGGTGTCGGGCGACGTCATGCTGTTCGACTGACGATGGCCCGGGTCGCATCACCATCGGATCGGATCAATCTGGCGCACTCCTCGGTGCTGCTGGTGGATCACAACCAGAGATCGCTCGACATGCTGAGCTCGATCTTTCAGGGCTTCGGCGTGCGCGAGCAGACCAAATGCGGATCGTCCACCGATGCGGTCCGGCTGGTCCAGACGCGCAGCATCGACCTGATCCTGATCGATAGCGCGATGCCCGAGATGGACGGATGCGACTTCACCCGCTGGCTCCGGCGCGAGACCGAGGCCCCGCTTCGCCATACGCCGCTGATCATGCTGACCGGCCATGCGGCCTCGTCGCAGGTCCTCAAGAGCCGGGACTGCGGGGCCAGTTTCGTCGTGACCAAGCCGCTGACGCCTACAATCTTGTTGCAACGGATCCTCTGGCTGGGTGCCGACGAGCGCAACTTCATCGAATGCGAAACCTATTGCGGCCCTGATCGCCGGGTTCGTAATCTCGGACCGCCGGTGGGGATGACCGGGCGCCGTTCCGGTGACCTGTCCGAACATGTCGGTGAAGCCACCGGGGCCAATATGGACCAGGCCGCAATCGACATGATGATGAAACCGATGAGGGTCGCCCTGTGAGCGAGGTCCGCACTTACAAGATCAAGAGCCCCCTGGCCCGGCAGCTGCGCAGGCCCGGCGGCCGCACGGTGCAGGACATCACTCGCCTGGCCGATGGGAAGCTGGAAGACCATCGCGACGGCGTGATGGCGACGATCGCAGATACCCTGGACGAGCTGGACCGGGTCGCGACCGCTGCGGCCCCGGATACGGGTCCGCAGGTCTATCAACTGGCCTCGAGCGTCATCGACCTCGGTGGCTTCTTCGACACCGGCCCCCTGCATGAGGCCGCATACAGCCTGTGCGACACGGCGGACCGGATGATCGGGGCGGACGCCTGGCACTGGCCTTCGGTCCGTGTGCATCTTCAGGCAATGCGGCTGATCATGGCGGGGGGCTGTCGTCCCGGCCGTACCAGCGAGGTCCTGCTGGAAGGCCTGCGCTCGGTCAGCCAGCGACCGCTGGCCACCTGAGACCTGCGGTCGTCGCCGTCAGAAATCGACGGCCAGCCCCTTCTTCTCCCAGTCTCCATAGCGGGTCGGCTCCGGTCCGGTCGGTCCGCCGTGTTCGGTCGCCGGGACCGCCTCGGCCTCGGCGGCGCGGCGGGCCTCGGCCTCGGCCAGGGCGCGTTGGGCGGCGGGGGTCAGGACGCGGGGCGGAACGGGTTCGGCGGCGTCGATCGGTTCGTCGGTCATGGTGCGAATGTAGGGTCCCGCGAGCCCCACGTCACCCGCCGGGCAAAACCTGCCGTCCCGAAAGTCGCCCCAATCAGGGCCAAGCTGGCATTTGTCATACGGTCTGGCGATAAGGACCGAACGATCCGCCTTACACGTCCGGGAGCGCCCACTTCATGCGTCTGAACCTTCTGCTCGCCTCGGCCTGCATGATCGCCGTCGGCGCGTCCTCGCTGGCCACCGCCCAGAGCACGCCGGTCCCCGGCGCGGCCCCGCCGCAGCAGCAGGGCCCGATCGAGGTCGAGATCGATCAGGGCGTCATCCGCCCCTTCCAGATCGCCGTCGCTCCCTTCAGCGGCCAGAACGGCGCCGACCTGGCCGGCGTCATCTCCGGCGATCTGGCCCGTTCGGGCTTCTTCCAGCCGATCAATCCGCGCAGCTTCGTCGAGACCGGCCTGACCCTGGCCAACGCGCCGGACTTCCCGAAGTGGACCAGTATCGGTGCCCAGGCGGTGCTCTACGGCTCGGTCACGCCGCGACCCGATGGCCGCAACAACGTCGGTTTCCGCCTCTATGACCCCTATCGCCAGTGCCAGCTGGTCTCCTACCAGTTCACCGCCACGCCCGAGCAGTGGCGCCGGATAGCGCACAAGATCGCCGACGTCGTCTATCAGCGCATGACGGGCGAGAGCGGCTTCTTCGACAGCCGCATCATCTATGTCGCCGAAAGCGGCACCGAGCTGAACCGCCTCAGCCGCCTCGCGATCGTGGACCAGGACGGCTACAACCCCGTCTTCCTGACCGACGGCAGTGAGATCATCCTGACGCCGCGCTTCTCGTCCAACCCCGACGAGATCACCTATATGGCGCTGGGCCGGGACTACAGCCGGATCTACCTCTACAACCTGTCGACCGGCCGCCGAGAAAGCCTGGGCGAGTTCGACGGTCAGGCCCTGGCGCCGCGCTATTCGCCGGACGGGACCAAGGTCGCCTTCTCGATCATCCGGGGCGGCAACACCGACGTCTATGTGATGGATCTGCGCAGCCGCCAGCTGTCGCGCCTGACCTCCGACCCCGGCATCGACACCTCGCCGTCCTTCAGCCCCGACGCGTCCCAGATCGTGTTCAACTCCGACCGATCGGGCACCCCGCGCCTGTACGTCATGAACGCCAACGGTTCGAACCAGCGGCCGATCTCCAGGGGCGGCGGCTCCTACACCGCCCCGTCCTGGAGCCCGCGCGGCGACATGATCGCCTTCACCAAGTCCTCGGGCGGCCGGTTCAGCATCGGCGTCATGAACACCGACGGCTCGGGCGAGCGCAGCCTGTCGTCCTCCTATTTCGAGGAGGGCCCGTCCTGGGCCCCCAACGGCCGCTACATCATGTTCGCGCGCCAGACGCGGGGCGGGAACACCAATCTGTGGATGGTCGATCTGTCGGGCCGGGTCATCGCCCAGTCCGGCTATCAGGGCCGGGGCTCCGATCCCGCCTGGTCGCCCCTGCTGGACGCGCCGCCCGCCGGTCTCGGCAGTTCGGGCCCCGACAGCTGCGGGACCTGATACCTCAACTGTGCGTTACCGACCCGAGCGCCACAGACACGACACGAACGCCTGAGTTAAATGGCCACGCTTGAAGGCCCCGCCGACCCGAGGAGACCCCGATGACCCGCCCGATCAGCCGCCTGCCCCTGAAGATCGCCGCCATCGGCCTGTCCGTCGTGGCCTTGGCCGCCTGTACGCCAAAGCGCGCGGTCGAAACGGCGACGCCGGGTGGCCCCACGGCCCCCTATGACAACAACCCCGTCTATCCCGGGGCCGGCGGCAATGTCGGCGGCTCGGACATGAGCGGTTCGTCGCGCCCCGGCTCTGAACAGGATTTCGCCATCAACGTCGGCGACCGCATCTATTTCGAGCTCGATTCCTATCAGGTCAGCCCGGAGGCCTATCCGCGCCTCGACGCCCAGGCCCAGTGGCTGGCCCGCTATCCCCAGATCGGGGTGCGGATCGAGGGCAATGCCGACGAACGCGGCACCCGCGAGTACAACCTGGCCCTGGGTGCCCGCCGCGCCGAATCGATCCGCAACTACCTGATCCAGCGCGGCGTCTCGGCCGGCCGCATCGACACCATTTCCTTCGGCAAGGAGCGCCCCATTGCAGAGGGTTCGACCGAGGACAGCTGGGCCCGCAACCGCAACGGCCACACCGCCATCGTCAGCGGCGCGCAGTAGGTCAGGTTTCTTCGCCTGTGTCTCCGCACCGACTTGTGCGGAGACCGGCCCCGGCTATTCTCACGCGATACCGTCCGGGGAGTTGACGAGGCCATGAGTGACGGACCCCCACCCCTGACGCAGGCCGATCCAGCCATCGGCAAGGACGACGCCGTGTCACGCACCGGTTTCGCCGAACCGGCCCTGGCCTATGACTATTTCAAGAGCATGGTGTCGCTCAGCGTCGCGACCCTTGGCGGCGTGCTGACCCTCAGCGGAACCGTCTTCGGTGCCCGGATCAGCCCCTTGCAGATGGCGATGGCGGTCCTGCCCGTGGCCGTCTCAGGTCTGCTGGCCCTTCAGGCTCAGACCGACATCACTCAGCTGAGCCTGGGCGTCAAACCGCCGCTGAACAGCTCCAGGCTGGCGCTTCGGCTGGTTCCGTCGTTCTACGGTCTGGGACTCGGAATTTTTCTGGCCTGCCTGCTGCTGTCCTACATCTCGCCGGAAGCTGCTGCCGCGCCGCGCTGAGGATCAGCGCGTCTGCGCCCTTTCCTTTTGACCCAACCGCTGCCACCCGTCAGATTGTGCGCTGCACAGTCAGGGCGGGGGCGGACGTGGATATCGAAGCAGCGGGCGGCGCGATCACGGGCGGCCTGATCGCCGGAGCGGTCGAGGCCCCGACGGGCAAGGCGGGCGAGCACGAGACCCGCGTCTGCAGCGACTGCGGTGAACCGGTCTCGGGAAATTTCTGCGCCAACTGCGGCCAGCCGACACACGTCCACCGCACCCTGCTGCACCTCGGCGAAGAGCTGCTGCACGGGGTCATGCATTTCGACGCCCGCATCTGGCGCACCCTGCCCCTGCTGGCCCTGAACCCCGGCAAGCTGACCCGCGAGTGGATCGAGGGCAAACGCACCCGCTACGTCTCGCCCCTGGCGATGTTCCTGTTCACCGTCTTCCTGATGTTCTTCATCCTGAGTTTCAGCGGGGGTTCGACGCTCGGCGTCAACCAGGCCCCTCTGGACGAACGGATCGCCGACGCGCGAGCCGATGTCGACGAGGCGAAGGCCGAGCTGGCGCGGGCGCAGGCCGCCTCCAACGGAGAACCGGGCGATGAAGGCGTGGTGGCCGGCGCCACGGCCGCGGTTGGTGGTGCCGAGCGTTCCCTTCGCGTCCTCGAGGACGCCAGGGCCGCCGGACCCCGCGCCGACGGTCTGGCTCCCGGCAGCTTCCAGGCCGCGATCGCCGACGCCGCTCACGACGGCAACATCACGATCGGCGTCGGCGACAAGAAGATGAAGGACAAGATCCTCCACAAGCTCGCGAACCCCGACCTGGCGATCTACAAGATCCAGCAGACGGTCTACAAATACGCCTTCCTCCTGGTGCCCCTGTCGATCCCCTTCGTCTGGCTGCTGTTCGCCTGGAAGCGAGGCTTCACCTGGTACGACCACGGCGTCTTCGTCCTCTATTCCCTGACCTTCATGGCGATTCTCGGGATGGCCATGGCCGTGATCGGCGCGATCGCAGCGGCCTCGCCGCCCTGGATCGCCCCCGTGTTCGGCATCCTGTCGGCGGTTCTGGTCTTCGCCCCTCCCGTCCATATGTTCGCCCAGTTGAAGGGGACCTACGGCCTGTCGATCTTCTCGGCCCTGTGGCGCACGATCCTGCTGCTTCTCTTCTGCATCTTTGTCGTCAGCCTGTTCCTCGTCGCCATCATCCTCCTGGGTCTGGGCGTCTGACGCCTTGCGACGGCCCCAAATCGGTGGAACGAAAGCGGGCATGACGATCAAGCCTCTCGCCCTGTCCCTGATGCTCGCCACGGCCGCCGGCTGCGCCCTCGCCGGAGGCATTGCGGTCTCCCAGACCCAGCCCCTGCCCGCCGTCCAGTGGGACGTCCGTCGGCTCGACACCCTGGACCGCAACGTCCGCCGCCTCGAACGCGCCCTGACCCAGAGAAACGCGGTCGGCCAGCCCGTCCTGGTCGAGTCCGATCCCGAGGTCGTCACCCTGATGGGCCAGGTCGAGACCATCGGCCGACGCCTCGGCGACCTTGAGGAAACCGTCCAGCGCATCAACGGCGACCTGGAACGCGCCAGTTTCGCCGCCGACGAAAGCGCGAGTGAAACCGCCGCCCTGCGCACCCGCCTGAACCAGGCCGAGACCCGCCTCAAGGCCATGGAGGACGCGGCTCGCGCCGCCGCCGAACGGGCCGAAGCCGAGGCCGAGGCGTTGCGCTCCCCTACGGGCGATGCGGCGGGCGATCTGGCCGCCGCACAAGGGTTGATGCCCGCCGATCCGGCCGGTGCCGGCCGCGCCTATGAGATGCTCATCGAGAACTGGCCCGACACGCCCCAGGCCCGCGAGGCCGGCTGGCGTCTGGGCGACATCCGCCGTGCGGCGGGCGATCAGGCCGGTGCAGTCACCGCCTATGCCCAGGCCCTGAACGGCTGGCCCACTACCGCCTGGGCCGGCGAGACCACCCTGAAACTGGCCCGCGCCCTCGTCGCCACCGAGCGCGACACCCAGGCCTGCGGGGCGCTGGGCGAGTTCAACCGGCGCTATGCGGCGGCGGCCTCGGCTCAGCTCAAGACCATCGCCGGCCAGATCCGCACCCAGGCCGCCTGCCGCTGACCGGGAGCCCCATGAGCGTGGGGGGCCGCGACGATGACCTGGCGGTGCGCGTCGGCGCTTGTCTCGACGCTCGACTACAGCATGCGGTCGAGCACCCTGTCGTCCTGGCCCTGTCCGGCGGCGGCGACTCCATGGCCCTGCTGCACATCGCCGCCGACTGGGCGAAGGCGCGGGGCCGCCGCCTCCTCGCCGTCACCGTCGACCACGCCCTGAATCCCGACAGCTCCGGCTGGAGCGAGACCTGCCGCCACGCCTGCGAGGCCCTGAACGTCGCCTGGACCGAGCGCCGCTGGACCGGTGACAAGCCGACCACCGGCCTCCCTGCCGCCGCCCGCCACGCCCGCCACGCCCTGCTGGCCGACGCGGCGCGAGAGGCGGGGGCGAAGGTCATCCTGCTGGCCCACACCGCCGACGACATCGCCGAGGGCGACTGGATGCGAGAGCGAGGGTCCAACCTGGGCACCCTGCGCGAATGGTCGCCCTCCCCGTCCTGGCCCGAGGGGCGGGGGCTGATGCTGCTTCGGCCCATGCTGGGGGAAGGGCGGGAGGCGCTCAGGGCCTGTCTTCGCGCACGACAGGCCATCTGGATCGAAGACCCCGCCAACGCCGACCTGCGCTTTGGCCGAAGCCGAGCCCGCCACACCCTGACCCCTCTCCCATCGGGAGAGGGCTTGAGCGCCCGAGAGCGTCAGCGATCGGACTTGCGCGAAAGGGTGAGGGGTTCGGTGCCAACCGTTGAGGGCGGAACCCCTCACCCTTTCGGCTTGGCGCATCGCTTCGCTCTGCGAGCCTCAAGCCCTCTCCCTCTGGGAGAGGGGGTCACTCTCCAGAACCCCTCTCCCCCAACCCTCTCCGCCGCCATCGTCTGCACCTCCGGCGGCACCGCCATCCCACGCCCCGACAGGATCGCCACCCTTACCGCCCGCCTCGTCCCCGGACAGCCCTTCACCGCCAGCCTCTCCGGCGCACGCATCACCACCGACGGCACAACCGTCACCCTGACCCGCGAGCCCGGAGACCTGCGCCGCCGCCCCGTCCCCGACCGACCCCTGACCCCCGGTCGCCCCGCCGTCTGGGACGGCCGCTACGAGATCACCACCACTGAACCCGGCTGGACCGTCACCGCCGCCCAGGGGCACCTCGCCGCGCTCAGCCCCGCCGACCGCGCCGTCATCCGCACCGTCGCTCCCCAAGCCCGCGCCGCCTTGCCTGTCCTGATCCGGAACGACCATCGCGGCCCGGTTCTCGCATGGAGGCTTGCGGAGGTTCGTGCGCTTGTGCCGCGCCGTCTGGATCTGGCGCTGTCTGCGCTGGGAATGGGCGAAACGACGCATGAAGCCGACCTCTTTCGCCCCCTCCATGGCGAAACGCCGCCGTCTGACCTATTTTCCTCTGCAAGACATGAAACCGACGCGCGCCATGCGGTGCCGCCGAAGGACCGAGAACCGAAATGAACCTGCGAAATCTGGCGATCTGGGGCGTCATCCTTCTGGGGCTGGTGGCCGTCTATGCGGCGATCAGCCAGACCGGCGGGGCCCTGATGCCCGGCGCGGCCGCCACCTCGCCCAACGCCGCCGCCCGGCCCGAACCGATCAGCTATTCCCAGTTGGTCCAGGCCATCGACGCCAAGACCATCAAGTCGGTCATGGTGCGTGGCGATCAGGTCACGGGTCAGTTCAACGACGAGAAGCGCTTCACCACCACCACCCCGCTTCAGAACGAGGGCGTGATCGAGGCGATCCGCCAGTCGGGCGCCCAGGTCGAGGTCAAGACCACTCGCCAGTCGGTCTGGATGAGCATCCTGATGGGCCTGCTGCCGATCCTGCTGCTGGTCGGCGTCTGGATCTTCTTCATGCGCCAGATGCAGGGCGGCGCGCGCGGCGCCATGGGCTTCGGCAAGTCCAAGGCCAAGCTGCTGACCGAGCACAAGGGCCGCAAGATGTTCGAGGACGTCGCCGGCGTCGACGAGGCCAAGGAAGAGCTCCAGGAGGTCGTCGACTTCCTCAAGGACCCGGCCAAGTTCCAGCGTCTGGGCGGCAAGATTCCCAAGGGCGCCCTGCTGGTGGGCCCTCCCGGCACCGGCAAGACGCTTCTGGCCCGCGCCGTCGCGGGAGAGGCGGGCGTGCCCTTCTTCTCCATCTCGGGCTCGGACTTCGTCGAGATGTTCGTCGGCGTCGGCGCCAGCCGTGTCCGCGACATGTTCGAACAGGCCAAGAAGAACGCCCCCTGCATCATCTTCATCGACGAGATCGACGCCGTCGGTCGTCACCGGGGCGCAGGCCTGGGCGGCGGCAATGACGAGCGCGAGCAGACCCTCAACCAGCTGCTCGTCGAGATGGACGGCTTCGAATCCAACGAAGGCATCATCCTGATCGCCGCGACCAACCGTCCTGACGTGCTGGACCCGGCCCTGCTGCGTCCCGGCCGTTTCGACCGCCAGGTCGTGGTGCCCAACCCAGACGTCAACGGTCGCGAGAAGATCCTGCGCGTCCACATGAAGGACGTGCCGCTCGCCGCCGACGTCAACACCAAGACCATCGCGCGCGGCACCCCCGGCTTCTCGGGGGCCGATCTGGCCAACCTCGTGAACGAGGCGGCCCTGATGGCGGCGCGCAAGGACCGCCGCATGGTCACCCACCGCGACTTCGAGGACGCCAAGGACAAGGTCATGATGGGCGCCGAACGCCGCTCCATGGCCATGAACGAGGAAGAAAAGCGCCTGACCGCCTACCACGAGGGCGGCCACGCCATCGTCGCCATGAACGTCAAGATGGCCGATCCCGTCCACAAGGCCACCATCGTCCCGCGCGGACAGGCGCTGGGCATGGTCATGCAACTGCCCGAGGGCGACCGCTATTCGATGAAGTACCAGCAGATGGTCGACCGCATCGCCATCATGGCCGGCGGCCGCGTGGCCGAGGAGATCATCTTCGGCAAGGAGAACATCACTTCGGGTGCCAGTTCTGACATCCAGCAGGCGACCAAGCTGGCCAAGCGGATGGTCACCCAGTGGGGCTTCTCCGACGTGCTGGGCACGGTGGCCTATGGCGAGAACGAGCAGGAGGTCTTCTTGGGCCACTCCGTCGCCCGCAGCCAGAACATCAGCGAGGAGACCGCCCGGATCATCGACGCCGAGGTCAAGCGGCTTGTCACCTCCGGCTGGGACGAGGCCCGCCAGATCCTCACCGACAAGGCCGACGACCTGGAAAAACTGGCCCAGGCCCTGCTCGAGTACGAAACCCTGTCCGGCCAGGAGATCAAGGACCTGCTGGAGAAGGGCGCGACCCCCAACCGCGACGAAAACAACTTCCCCAACTCCGGCCCCTCGGTCTCGGTCCCCGTCACCCCGATGCCCGAGGCGATCCCGGCCCCCGCCGCGACCAGCGTCCCGACCGTCCACTGAGGCGTGGAGGCGGCGGCGGCTACCAGCCGTCGTCGTCTTCGGACACGATCTGGTGCGGCGAAGCGCCGAAGTGAGCGACGCACCGGCTGAAGATGTCGGCCGCTTGCTGATCCGTCCCGGCCCGTGCCTGGGTGGTGATCAGCGCTCTCAGGTGATCGACTTCGGCCTGGGGAGCCTGGATCAGGGCCAGGGCAGCGGCGGTTCCGGCGGGCCAGTCCTGACCGAAGCGCACGGCCTGGTCGTGGGCCGAGGCGGTTTCCATGACCTGTTCCAGTTCCGGCGGCCGAAGATAGGCCGCTGTTGACGCCAGTTGCGCCGCCGCGACCTGGCATTTGATGCGCTCGATGGCATCCTGCTGCTGAGGCGTCGGGCCGCTTTGGAGCGCGGCGATCAGGGCAAGCATGATGAGCATGGCGGTTCTCCCGCCGCCACACTGAAACGCGGCACGCTGCGATCGTAGTGACTTTTTCTGACAGCCGGATCTGACGCCTTTCGGGCCGAGGACACCCGTGGACCTGCGCTGGGAACATGCCCTCCCTCGCGAACTTGTTTGCATTTCAAACAGGTCTGTGGGATACGGCTTCGTGAAGAGGGGAGCCGTTCTCATGTCGTCATCCGAAACCCGTTCGCCCGAGCGCCTCCATGGCCTCGACGCCCTGCGCGGGACCGCCCTGCTGCTGGGCGTCGTCCTTCATGCGTCCATGTCCTATTTCCCGGTCACCATCTGGATCGTGCCCGACACCGACAACTCCCCGGTGGCCGGTGCCCTCTTCTTCGCCATCCACCTGTTCCGGATGACCAGCTTCTTCCTGATCGCCGGTCTGTTCGCCCATATGATGCTCGGCCGCCGGGGGACTGTCGGCTTCATCAGGGACCGGCTGATCCGCATCGCCGGACCGCTGGCGACCTTCTGGTTTCCGGTCCTTGCCGCCATCATCGCGGGCCTGATCTGGATGGCCGCCATCCGCAACGGCGGGACGATCCCGACCGACGGACCGCCCCCGCCGCCCCTGACGCTCGAGACCTTTCCCCTGACCCATCTGTGGTTCCTGTGGGTGCTGCTGATCCTCTATGTCGGCCTGCTGGTCCTGCGCGCGCCGTTCGCCCTGCTGGACCGCGAGGGCGGCTGGGGCCGCGTCAGCGACCGGATCACCGGTGCCCTGATCGGGCCGTGGACGCCGCTTGTGATGGCCGCGCCTCTGGCCCTGGCCTTCTGGCTCGCGCCGAACTGGACGCCCTTCTTCGGCATCCCGACGCCGGACACCGGGCTGGTTCCCAATGCCGTGGCCCTGACCGCCTTTGGCAGTGCCTTCGGGCTCGGCGTCCTGCTGGATCGCCGCCGCGACCTGCTGGGCCGTATCGAGCGGCTGTGGCCGGCGTTCACGGTCCTGGCCCTGGGCACAGGGACGGCCGCCCTGATCATGGTGGGCGGGCCGGTCCCGGACCTGGCACCGGTCACCGAGCCCGCGCTGAAGGCCCGGCTGGCGGCGATCATGGCCCTGGCCGTCTTCGCCTCGACCTTCGCGGTCCTGTCCCTGGCCCTGCGCTTCGCTTCGGGACACAGCGCCATCCGCCGCTACCTCGCCGACGCCTCCTACTGGGTCTATATCGTCCACCTGCCTCTGGTCATGGTCGGACAGATCCTGGTGGTGAACCAGACCTGGCCCTGGTTCATCAAGTTCGGCGTCGTCATCGGCGGAACCCTGACGATCAGCCTGCTGACCTATGAACTTCTGGTCCGCCACAGCTTCGTCGGTGGATGGCTGAACGGCCGCCGCGTCCCCTGGCGCCGCGCGTCCGAACCCGAACTCGCCCCTGCCGAATAGCTTGCCAAGACCTGCCGGCTCGTCCACCCCAGAGACGAGCCGGCTCCGGAGAGACAATCATGCCCGCCAAGCCCCGCCTGCACTCGCCCGAGGACGACCTCGCCTTCATGCGTTCGATCGTCGAGGGCGGCGGACGGCCGCCGATGACCCTGGCGGTCTGCTATCTGGCGGGTGGCCTGCTGTACGGTCTCCAGTGCCTGTTCCACCTCGGCCAGGCGATCGGACTGATCCGCTGGCCCGACCTCGCCACACTGGCCTTCGTGGTCGGCATCACCGTCGCCTTCCTGTCGATCCTGACCTGGGCCATCCTCAGGGACCGCAAGGACGGCGGCGCCAACCGGGGCCCGATGGCCAGCCGCACCCTGAACGCAGCCTTCAGCGCCACCGGCATGACGAATACGGCCGTCATCATCGTCTTCGGCGTCGGCGCGATGCGGGATCAGGATTTCGCCGTCTGGCTCTACTACGCCGCCATCGTCTTCGCGCTTCAGGCGGCGGCCTGGTATGTGGCCTGGACCCTGAAGCGAAAGGGCTGGATGCTGGCCACGGCGCTCGGCGGCTGGGCCACGGCGGTGGCGCTGGGTGTGCTGGTGCGCGAACCCCTGTGGTATCTCGACGTCTGCACCGTCGCCCTGTTCGCCCTGTTCGCCCTGCCCGGCTGGATCCTGTTCCGCGACGCCCGCGCCGCCCCCAGGGGAGCCTGAGCGCGCCATGGGTCTGGCCGATCTGGGACGGATCGATGAGGTCATCCACGGCCGCATGCGGCTGGGGATCATGGTCTATCTGGCCGACGCCGAACGCGCCGACTTCACCGAGCT
Source organism: Brevundimonas sp. NIBR10 (assembly GCF_027912515.1). NCBI lineage: Bacteria > Pseudomonadati > Pseudomonadota > Alphaproteobacteria > Caulobacterales > Caulobacteraceae > Brevundimonas > Brevundimonas sp. NIBR10. The sequence goes on along the minus strand of NZ_CP115464.1, from coordinate 1,046,188 downwards.
GAAGACCGTGCTCGACGCCACCCAGGGCAATCTGTCGGTCCATCTGAAGAAGCTGGAAGAGGCCGGCTTCGTCGCCATCGACAAGAGCTTCAGGGACAACAAGCCCCTGACCCGGGTGTCGATCACGGATGAGGGCCGCCGGGCCTTCTCCGCCTATCTCGATGCCATCGGCAGCCTGATCGGGGGCCGGGACTGATGGCCCCGATGGTCGTCGATCCGGCGCGCGTCAGGGAGTTCGTCGATTTCCAGGCCTTCCACGACTGGCTCGCGCACCATCACGACCGCGAGCCCGAGGTCTGGATCAGGACGCACAAGAAGGGATCCGGCCTGGCCTCCATCGACTGGGGCCAGGCGGTGGACGCCGCCCTGTGCTGGGGCTGGGTCGACGGGATCAGGAAGAGTCTCGATGACCGCAGCTTCCTGCAACGCCTGACCCCGCGTGGACCGAAAAGCAGTTGGTCGAAGATCAATGTCGACAAGGTCGCGACCCTGACCGCCGCCGGCCTGATGACGGCGCACGGCCTGAAGCACGTCGAGACGGCCAGGGCCGACGGCCGCTGGGATGCCGCCTATCGCGTCAAGGGCGCGGAAGTCCCCGCCGACCTCCAGGCCGCCATCGACGCCGACCCGCAGGCCACGGCGACCTTCGCAGGCCTGACCGCCCAGAACCGCTTCGCCCTGATCTTTCGGACCGAGCAGATGAAGACGCCGGCGGGTCGCGCGCGAAAGATCGCCGACCTGACCGCCATGCTCGCACGCGGCGAGACGCCCCATCCGCAGCAGGCGAAGCCATGAGCCGCACCCGCGTCATGGGCATCGTCAACGTGACCCCCGACAGCTTCTCGGACGGCGGGCGGCTGACCTCGACGCAGGCGGCCGTCGCCCACGCCCTGGCCCTCGTCGAACAGGGTGCCGACATCCTTGACATCGGCGGCGAGAGCACCCGCCCGGGTGCCGACCCCGTCCCGGTCGCCGACGAGATCGCCCGCGCGGTCCCCGTGATCGAGGGCATCCGCGCCCTGTGGCCCGGTCCCGTCAGCATCGACACCATGAAGCCCGAGGTCGCCCGCGCTGCCGTCGCCGCCGGGGCGACGATGTGGAACGACGTCACCGCCCTGAGTTTTTCGACCGACAGCCTGGCCACCGCCGCCGACCTCGGCTGCGACGTCGTTCTGATGCACATGAGGGGCGAGCCCCGCACCATGCAGGCGGCCCCCGCCTATGACGACGTGGTCACCGAGGTCTGCGCCGAACTGGCCGAACGCGCCCAGGCCGCCCTGGCCGCAGGCGTGGCGCGCGAGCGGATCTGGCTGGATCCCGGCATCGGCTTCGGCAAGACGGTTCAGCACAACCTGGCCCTGACCCGGAACCTGCCCGCCCTGGCGGCGCTCGGCTTTCCGATACTGTTCGGTGCCAGCCGAAAGCGGATGATCCAGGGCCTGGACGCCACGGCGACCGACCCCACCGACCGGCTGGGCGGCTCGATCGCTCTGGCGCTGGAGGCCGCCCGGCGCGGGGCCGACATCGTCCGGGTCCACGATGTCCGAGAGACCATGCAGGCGCTCAAGGTCCAGGCGGCCCTGACCGGCGAATAACCGCTTGCCCCGACCGTCGGCCTGTCCCATCTGGACCCGATGAACGTATCGTGGATCAACCCCTGGGTCGCCCTGGTGGTCGCCGGGGCGCTGGAAATCGTCTGGGCGTCCGGCTTCAAATACGTCGGGCCCCAGCGTCCGCTGATCTCGCTCGGCGTCGGCGTCGCCATGCTGCTGAGCTTCTACTTCCTGTGGCTGGCGACCCAGAAGCTGCCGATCGGCACGGCCTATGCCATCTGGACCGGCATCGGCGCGGTCGGTGCGGCCAGCGTCGGCATCCTCGTATTCGGAGAGCCCGCGACGGCCCTGCGGATCGCCTGCATCGTCCTGATCGTCGCCGGAATCGTCGGGCTGAAGCTCTTCTCGGGCGCTCACTGATGGCAGGCTCGCCGCTCGGACGCGTCCTGATCATCGCCGGTTCGGACTCCGGCGGTGGCGCCGGCATCCAGGCCGACATCAAGACCGTGACCCTGCTGGGCGGTTACGCCGCCACCGCCGTTACCGCCATCACGGTCCAGAACACCCTGGGCGTCCAGCACGTCTTTGCCCTGCCGCTCGACCTTATCGAAGCCCAGGCCCGCGCGGTGCTGGACGATATCGGCGCCGACGCCATCAAGACCGGGATGCTGGGCTCTATAGAGGTGGTCGAACGCGTCGCCGCCATACTCGACACCTGCACCGCCCCCGCCGTCATCGACCCCGTCATGGTCGCCAAGGGCGGCGCGCCCCTGCTGGACCGTGACGCGATCGAGGCCGTCCGTACCCTGATGATCCCCCGCGCCGCCCTCCTGACCCCCAATGCACCGGAGGCGCAGGCCCTGACCGGCATCGCGGTCAACGGCCTGGACGGCCAGCGGCGCGCCGGCGAGGCCCTGATGGCCATGGGCGCGCGGGCCGTGCTGATGAAGGGCGGCCATGTGCCGGGTCCGCGCGTGGTCGATCTGTTGCTGACGGCCCAGGGCGAGACCCTGATGGCCGGACCCCGGCTGAACACCACCTCGACCCACGGCACCGGCTGCACCCTGGCCAGCGCCTGCGCCGTCGGCCTGGCCAAGGGCCTGCAGATGGAAACCGCCGTCTCCAACGCCCGCGCCTATGTCGCCGAGGCCATCCGCCGCGCGCCGGGTCTGGGCGGCGGTCACGGCCCCCTCGATCACGGCTGGCCGCTGCGGGAACGGCAATGAGCGATCTGGAGGCCCGGCTGATCGCAATCGTCCGCGCCGACCCCGGCCTGATGCACGTCCTGACCACAGTGCGCGGCCTCGGTCTGCCGGACTGGCGGGTGTTCTCGGGCGCGGTCTATCAGAGCGTCTGGAATGCCGTTACCGGCCGCCCGGTCGGCTATGGCCGCAAGGATTTCGACCTCGGCTATTTCGACCCCGACACCTCCTGGGACGCCGAGGACGTCGTGATCGGCCGCGTCGCAGCCGCCTTCGACGAACCGTTCCGCTCCGAGGTCGAGGTCCGCAATCAGGCGCGGGTCCACATCTGGTTCCCCGACCGGTTCGGCGAGACCTACGAGCCCCTGCCAGACACCGACACGGCGCTCCGCCGCTTCGTTGCCCCCGCCTTCGCCGTCGGGGTTCGGCTGGAGGCTGACGACAGTATCAGCGTCGCCGCCCCCTTCGGCCTGGACGACCTGTTCGCCCTGACGCTGCGTCCCAATCCCGACCGGCCGCTCGCCAGGGGCTGGGACCGCGTCGTCGCCAGCGCGACCGAGCGCTGGCCCGAGATCCGGATCGTCACCGCCTGACGCATGCGAAAAGGGCGCGACCCTTTCGGATCGCGCCCCTCTCATTCAAGGCCTGTCAGCCTCAGCCGCGGCGGTTGTCGCGGTCCCAGCGTTCGTTGCGGATCTGGGCCGACAGCCGGTCGAAGCGGCGGTCCAGGTCGGCGCGTTCCCAGCCGGACAGGCCACCACGGCGATAGCTCTGCTCCAGACGGGCGATGCCGTTGAACTCGGCGCGCAGGCGGCCGGCTTCCCGGCGGCTCAGCGAACCGTTGCGGACGCCCTGGTCGATGCGGCGGTCGAGCTGGACCTGGCGCTGGTTGATCGACTGCCAGTTGCCGTAGCCGGCGTTCTGATAGCCACGGTCATGGCCTCGGCCGTAGTCACGGTCCTGATGGCCCCAGGACTGGGCGGCGGCGGGCAGGGCGGCCGACGTCGCGGCCAGGACGAGGGCGGGGACAAGCATCTTCTTGAACATCGGATCTCTCCTTGCTGGTGTTCTGTCGGGGGCCGGGGTGGCCAGCGATGACTTGAGATAACCACCGCGCGGCTGATCCCGACCTGAACAGGCCGCGTCAGGTTCGGTTCATCAGCATGACAAATGCGAAAGGCGCAGCAGGACGCGCCTCAGCGCACCGTGCGGTTCCGCTGCACCGTATTGCCGGTCGCGAGGTCGCGGTCGTCGGCGCTGGACCCGAACGGATAGCCCCGGTCGTCGCCACAGTACCTGCGCCCGCCGTTGCGCGACCCGACCACCACCGACCGCGCGGTCGAGCCCGAAAAGACATTGTCGGTGATCACATTGCCCGAAGGCGTCTGGTGCCGGATCACGCCGTCCTCGCCACAGTTCCTGTACAGGAACACCCCGCCCCGCCCGCGCAGGACGAAGCGGTTGCCGCTGATCAGGTTGCGCGCCGAGCCGTCCACAGCGATCTGCTCGCGCGGGGTGGTGATGTCGAAGGCGACGTTGCGGATCGCCGCCCCCGCGCTCTCGGCGTCCAGATAGATCGCCGCCGAATCCGACCGTCCTGCGAACCGCCCGCCGTTCAGGCTGACCCCCGTCACCCCCGGCCCGACATAGAAGGGGATCGATCCGGTCCCCAGCAGGGTCGTCCCCGTCACCGCGATCCGCGTCGGTGCCGAAGCCTGTGCCGCCGCCGTGTGGCCCGGCGTCCGCGACGAGGCCCGCAGGTCTTCGATCCGGCTCAGCGCCCCCATGCCCCAGATACGGATGTTGCCATGGATGGTGCAGTTGGCGATCGACAGGTCGGTGGGACGGCTCCAGCGCGGGACCGGTCCGTCGATCCGCCGCGACCAGATCGCCACCGTCGGCGCCTGGGTCGAGGTCTGGACGCCCGGTCGACCGATCGAACCGCCGCCGCAGTCGATCCCCGCGCCCGAGGCCTCCGCCCCCTCGATCAGGACCCGCCGCGTCACCGACCGTCCGCCGAGAACGGCCCGGCACGTCAGCCGGTAGGGTTCGGCCGAGGCCGTGGTCAGGGCCGTGATCTCCGCCGCCGAACAGGGCCGGGCGGCAGGCAGAGCGCCCGCCTGGCCCTGAAGCGCCGCGAGGATCAGCGTCGCGATCATCTCAGGGCAGGGGCAGGGCCAGGGCCGCCCGCTCGGCCGCGCATCCGGGGTTGGTCAGGCCGGTGGCCCGCACCGCCGCCAGCTCGGCCCGCGCTGCCTCCAGATCGGCCTGAAACGCGGGCGTGGCGGCGATCTGTGCAAACACCGCCCGGCCCAGAACCTCGCCGGCCGCCGCATCGGCCGGATAGTGCATGCCGCAGACGACCCGACTGACCGCGATCTGATGGCCGATCTCACGCGCGGCGGCGGCATGGGCGGGATCCAGCGCGGCCATGGCCTCGCCATAGGCCGAGCCGACCGTGGCGCTACCGGACGGATAGGAGGCGCTGGCCCGGCCGGCCGCGCTGACAGTCGTGCAGGCGGCGCGGCTCGGATCGACGCCCACGGGCCGGGGGCGAAACACGCGGGTCTTGGCCAACTCCGCCGCGCCGTTGGCGTCCTTCAGGACCTTGTCGAACAGGGCGGTCAGGCGCGGCGTCGGCGCGGACGCGAACCGCGCGTTCAGGGCGCAATCGAAATGCTGGGCCGCCAGTCTTGGCGACAGTTCGGCATGGGCCGTAGCCAGCAACCACCGGTCCCCGCCCTCATAGGCACGGTAGCGGTCCGACAGGGCCCGGTCCGCCGCCTGTTCGGCCGAGCTGTCGGCGAACGGCGCCGGCACAGATCCTGCGAGGGCTTCGACCCGTTCGACCGCCAGATAGCCGCCTGCATGCGCCGGCGCTGACATCGCGGCAGGCGCGGCGACCGCCGAGGCCACCGGGGCCCCGAACGGCGTGCTGGAACAGCCCGCCAGAAGAGCCGTCACGGCCAGGGCCGCCGCCGAAACCGCCGGCGACCCCCTCACTGACCCGCGCTCCAGGTCAGCTGCACCGAGGTCCGGCCCTCTGACGGCGCGGCCACGACATTGATGTTGGCGCCGCTGGCCTGGTTCTGGGCGCCGTAAGCCCGCGCCTCGCCCTGATTCATCGACGAGATGATGGCCATGCCCGCCCCTTCTGCGCGTTCGCGATAGAAGGCGATCACGGCGTCCGGATCGGCGTCGGTGGTAAAGGTCACGACCCCGCCCGGGCCCGCCGGCCCGGTCGCGGCCAGCGGCGGCCCATCGAGCTCGGCTCCGGGATAGAGGGCCGCGAAAGCCGGCGCGGCGGCGACCGCCGATGCGGCCGGTTCGGTGACCGGAGCGGGCGAAACGGGGGCGGGCGTCGGGGCGACTTCGACCGCAGCGGGCGCTTCGGCCGGTGCCGGAGCCTCGCCGGGCCGGTCGCAACCCGCGATCGCGAGGGTCAGCAACAGGGCACCCCCCGCAAGACTGCACTTCATATCCGCATACGCCCCATAAACCGTTGAACCGACACCGTTCGACTTCCCCGTACCGTGGCCCATCGTCAAGGCGACGGCAAGGCGACGGCGGGCCCCGGCCGGTCCACGCGCGGCAACGGCGCCACAGGTCAGCCGGTCGCGGCCTCGGTCTTGTCCCCGGCGGACGTCTCGGCCCCGGGTTCGGCACCCGTATTCTTGACCGTGTCCGGTCCGCCCGACGACGGCGTCGGGGCGTCGGCCGAGACCATGCCCTCGCTGGCCAGGGCCTGGTTGATGATGTCCGAATCCGGGTCGTCGTCCGATCCGGTCGCCGCCCCGCCCTGCAACGAGCCCGCGCGCGTGTCGGACCCCGAGTCGGAGCCGGTCAGGGCCTCGATCATCGCATCGGGCGTGCGGCCCAGATCGGGTTTTTCGCCCGTCGCTTCGGCTTCGCGGGCGTCCTGGGTCTCTGGCTGGTCGGTCATGGGCGGCTCCTGTTCAGGACACAGGAATGACCGGGCTGCACCGCCAGTTCCTCATTTCATAAAGATATATCTCAAGACCCTTGCTTTGCGTTTCGAAAGATATATCTTGGCCTCATGAAAACAGAAGAAAGACACAGAATGTTTGGTTTCAAGAGCGAGATGCGCGGCCGCGGCGGCCGTCACTGGTGCGGCCCGTCCGAGGGCGGCGAAGGCCGGGGCCGTTCCGGGTTTTCCAAGGGCCCCTGGGGTCGGGGCGGCCGTGGAGCGGGCGGCGGCGAGGGCCGTGGCCCCGGACGGGGCCGGCGGATGTTCGGCCCCGGCGACCTGCGGCTGGTGCTGCTGGCCCTGGTCGAGCAGGAACCGCGCCACGGCTATGATCTGATCAAGGCCATCGAGACGGCCTTCGGCGGCGGCTATGCCCCCTCGCCCGGCGTCGTCTATCCGACCCTGTCCCTGCTGGCCGACGAAGGCCTGATCGCGGGCGTCGAGGACAGCACCGGCAAACGGGTCTTTTCCATCACCGAGGCCGGCAAGGCCTGGCTGGACGAGAACCGCGCGGCGGTGGACGGCGTCATGCAGCGCATGGCCCTGGCCGCCCGCCTCGTCTCGGGCGAACAGACCCCCGAGGTGGTCCGCGAGGCCTTCCACACCCTGCGCCACGCCGTCCAGATGAAGCCCGGCGGCTGGTCCGACCCCGAAACCGCCAAGGTCGTCGAGGCCCTGATGAAGGCTGTCCGCGAGATCAGCGGGGAGTAGTCTTCCAAAACTTTCGTCATTCCGGGCAAGCCGCGCTTGCGGCGCTGACCCGGAACCTACGTCATCCTCCGGCCGAGCAAAGCTCGGACCGGGGGACGGCCTGCGCGAGCAGGAAGCTGTCGAGGACGCAGCCGGCGGATATTGTGCCTGAACAGATCGCCTATCGGCGCCGCCCTGTTCCGGGTCTCCGCTGCGCTTCGCCCGGAATGACGAAAGGAAGGGGCGCAAAGGGGGGCGCCACCCCCGTCACATTGAAGTCGCCGCTCTCGCCCACTATCTGGGTCCGCCCGCCGCTTCAGGACCGCTCCGACCATGCCCACGCCGATCCCCGCCGAATGGTCGCCTCACCGGGCGATGTGGGTCGGCTGGCCCAGCCACGCCGATCTCTGGGAGGACAATCTCGAGCCGGCGCAATCTGAGGTCGAGGCCCTGATCCGCGCCCTCGCCGGTCCCGGCCGCGAGCAGGTCAAACTGCTGGTCGGCAACGACGAGGCGCTGACGGACGCGCAAGGCAGGTTCGCGGACGTGGACGGCGTCACCGTCGTCCCCGGCCGCTTCGGCGACATCTGGCTGCGCGACACCGGCCCCATCTTCGGTGCGGGCTCGACCCGCGCCGCCGCCTTCCGCTTCAACGGCTGGGGCGGCAAGTACGAACTCGAATTCGACGACACCGTCGCCGACCAGATCGGAAAGGCCTCGGGCACGACGCTCGACCGCCACGCCTTCATCCTGGAGGGCGGCGCCGTCGACCACGACGGGGCCGGCACTCTCCTGACCACCCGCCAGTGCGTCCTCAACCCCAACCGCAACCCCGGCTGGACCGACACCGCGGCCGAAGCCGCCCTGACCGCATCGCTCAGCGCGACCCGCATCGTCTGGCTGGGCGAAGGCCTGCTCAACGACCACACCGACGGCCACGTCGACAACCTGGCCCGTTTCGTCACCCCCGATACCGTCGCCGTTCCCATCGCCTTCGGCCGCAAGGATCCCAACGCCGACGCCTATGACGCCGCCGCCGCCGCCATCGCCGAGGCCGGCTTCAAGCCTCTGCGCATCCCGTCGCCCGGCCTGATCCTCGACGAGGACGAACGCCCGGTCCCGGCCAGCCACATGAATTTCCTCATCGCCAACGGCGCCGTCATCGTCCCCACCTACGGCGATCCCCTGGCGTCCCGCCTCGCCTGCGAAGCCCTCGCCACCGTCTTCCCCGACCGCGAGATCATCCCCCTGCCGTCGATCGCCATCCTGTCGGGCGGCGGATCGTTTCATTGCATCTCCCAGCAGGAGCCCGCCTGATGGCCCGCACCGTTTCCGTCGCCGCCATCCAGACCTCCTATGCCTCCGAGGACATCCAGGCGAACATCGACAAGACCATCGGCTTCGTGCGCGAGGCCGCGTCCAAGGGTGCCCAGGTCATCCTCCCGTCCGAGTTGTTCCAGGGCCCCTATTTCTGCGTCAGCCAGGAAGAGACGTGGTTCGGGACCGCCTATCCCTGGCGCGAGCATCCGGCCGTGGTCCAACTGGCACCCGTCGCCGCCGAACTCGGCGTCGCCATCCCCGTCTCGATCTTCGAGCGCGAGGGGCCGCACTACTACAACAGCCTGGTGATGCTCGACGCCGACGGATCCCCGCTGGGCGTCTATCGCAAGAGCCACATCCCCGACGGCCCCGGCTATCAGGAGAAATACTATTTCCGCCCCGGCGACACCGGCTTCAAGGTCTGGTCCACCCGGTTCGGGCGGATCGGCGTCGGCATCTGCTGGGACCAGTGGTACCCGGAGACCGCCCGCGCCATGATGCTTCAGGGGGCCGAGATCCTGATGTACCCCACCGCCATCGGCACCGAGCCCCACGACGACAGCCTCGACACCGCCGAGCCGTGGCGGCGCGCGATGCAGGGTCATGCGGTGTCCAACGTCGTCCCTGTCGTCGGCGCCAACCGCATCGGTCACGAACAGCTCACGGCGGCGGGCCAGACCTTCTATGGCCACTCCTTCATCGCCGACCATCGCGGCGACCTGGTCGAGAGCTTCGGCCGCGAGGACGAGGGCGCCCTGGTCCACACCTTCGACCTGGACTTCCTGGACCGCCACCGCGCCGCCTGGGGCTTCTTCCGCGATCGCCGCACGGATCTGTACGGCGCCCTGGCCGCGCCGCGCCCGGTCGCTTGAGCCTCCGCCCCGATCGCGCTAGGGTCGCCCCGTTCTCCCGGGGGCGGCGCCTGAGCCGCTGAGATAGAGGTAATCCTCTGACCGGCCGAACCTGATCCGGGTCATGCCGGCGAAGGGATGAGACGCTCCGCTCACGGCGGAGCCTTGTCATCCCCGCGAAAGCGGGGACCGGCGTCGGCGCGATCCTCTGACACGCACAGAGGCCGCCATGAACATCGCCGTCACCCCGCCTAAGACCGCCACCGCCCTGCCGGAGGAGCCGAACGTCGAGCTCGCCCTCAAAGACGCCCGCGAGCAGGTGATGGCCGAGACGGGCACCATCCCGACCGGCGAGCGCGCCGGCTCCCGCAAGGTGTACGTCCAGGGCGAACTCTACCCCGACATCCGCGTCCCCTTCCGCGAGGTCGCCGTCCACCCGTCGGCCAACGAGCCGCCGGTGACGATCTATGACTCGTCGGGCCCCTACACCGACCCGACCGTCACCATCGACATCAAGCGCGGCCTGCCCCTGGTCAAATCCAGCTGGCAGCTGGATCGCGGCGACATCGCCCCCGTCCTGAACCCCCGCGAGGTCAAGCCTGAGGACAACGGCCACGCCAGCGGCAAGAACCTCGCCCCCCGCTTCGACGTCTCGAACCACAAGGTCTTCAAGGGCGTCGCGGGCCGCCCCGTGACCCAGTACGAATACGCCCAGGCCGGCATCATCACGCCCGAGATGGAATACGTCGCCATCCGCGAGAACCTGCGCCGCGAGCAGACCGCCCCCTGCATCCGCGACGGCGAGGATTTCGGCGCCTCGATCCCCGACTTCGTGACCCCCGAGTTCGTGCGTCAGGAGATCGCGCGCGGCCGCGCCATCATCCCGCACAACATCAACCACCCCGAAGTCGAGCCGATGATCATCGGCCGCAACTTCCTGGTGAAGATCAACGCCAACATCGGCAACTCGGCCGTCCTGTCCTCGGTGGACGACGAGGTCGACAAGCTGGTCTGGGCCACCCGCTGGGGCGCCGACAACGTCATGGACCTGTCGACGGGCAGGAACATCCACAACATCCGCGACTGGATCATCCGCAACTCGTCCGTCCCCATCGGCACCGTGCCGATCTACCAGGCGCTGGAGAAGGTCAACGGGATCGCCGAGGACCTGACCTGGGAGGTGTTTCGCGACACCCTGATCGAACAGGCCGAACAGGGCGTGGACTATTTCACCATCCACGCGGGCGTCCGCCTGCCCTTCGTGCCGATGACGGCCAAGCGCGTGACCGGCATCGTGTCGCGCGGCGGCTCCATCATGGCCAAATGGTGCCTCAGCCATCACCGCGAGAGCTTCCTCTATGAGCATTTCGAGGACATCTGCGACATCATGCGGGCCTACGACGTGTCGTTCAGCCTCGGCGACGGCCTGCGCCCCGGCTCCATCGCCGACGCCAATGACGAGGCCCAGTTCGCCGAGCTGCGCACCCTGGGCGAACTGACGAAGATCGCCTGGGCCAAGGGCTGCCAGGTCATGATCGAGGGCCCCGGCCACGTGCCGATGCACAAGATCAAGGCCAATATGGATGAGCAGCTGAAGCACTGCCACGAGGCGCCCTTCTATACGCTGGGGCCGCTGACGACCGACATCGCGCCGGGCTACGACCACATCACCTCGGCCATCGGCGCGGCCATGATCGGCTGGTTCGGCACGGCCATGCTCTGCTACGTCACGCCCAAGGAGCATCTGGGCCTGCCCGACCGTCAGGACGTCAAGGACGGCGTCATCACCTACAAGATCGCCGCCCACGCCGCCGACCTGGCCAAGGGCCACCCCGCCGCCCGGATGCACGACGACGCCCTGTCGCGCGCCCGGTTCGAGTTCCGCTGGGAAGACCAGTTCAACCTGGGCCTCGACCCCGAAACCGCCCGCAAATACCACGACGCCACCCTGCCCAAGGAAGCCCACAAGACAGCCCACTTCTGCTCCATGTGCGGCCCGAAATTCTGCTCCATGAAGATCAGCCAGGACATCCGCCGGGATGCGGCGGCGCAGAACGACGCGGGCGGCTCGCTGGCGGACGCGGAAGCCGGGATGGCGGAGATGAGCGCGAAATTCCGGGCGGGGGGGAGTGTGGTGGAGGTGAAGGTGTGAGGGCGAGGGTGCGCACCTCGCTGGCTAGTAAGATGCGCTCCACACTGCATCATCTACCTTTGCCTTAACGTCCGCAAAGTTACGCCGCATTATGCAAAAAGCTTTGTATCTGTGAATGGTGTCCGCGTTCGGTAAGTCGGAGTCATTGAAGCTCCAGGTTCCATAAAAACTCTCCTGCGGAGTAGAGAGTATCGTCGCCATCAGGTCGTCCCCGTCTGCGTAACGCGACGCGTGGAACGCCCAAAGCTTAACGGCTGTTCGCCACTGATGTTCGTTCTGCTGCCAAACGTCCCATTTGGTATCGCGAATACCTTCGGCCTCTGGGAAGTAGAGAAGGGCATCGAAATTCTTGATGCGTTCTTCCAGACTATCTAGTGCGATGCGCGTTTTTTGGGCCTCGCGGCTGCGCAGAAGCACATCGACCGTCTTTTCCAAAGCCTGCATGTGCGATTTCTGCTCAGCAAAGATATGAAGATGCCCCGCGAGGCGTCCATCCACGGTGTCGGCTGTTTTTGCGGTTGCTTTGGCGGCTTCAAGCGCCTCAGCCGCTGTTGCGTTCGCTGTAACAATGTCACCGCGAATGTCATCAAACAGGACCCTCAGCTCTTCAAATCGAGCTTGGGATCGACTGAGCTGATCGCTGGTGAGCAACGCCTGCTTTTTGATATCGTCCGTGGATTGCCAAACAGCTTCCAAAGTTTGGATCGCTTCTCCAGGCCAACCCTCCGAGTCAAAATCGCCGGTGATCTCGTCCTTCGCGCGACCGAGTTTGAGAGAGGTTCCCCAGCCCTCGCGGCTCAACAAGAAAATTGCGACCAACAGCACAAACCAAGAGATTGGCGTTTGCGCTACGCTGGCGATTTGCCGCGCAAAAACGGGAAAGGTTGTGGCTAGAGGTGTCCAGAAAATCCCAGAAAAAATGAAAATTCCAGATCCTGCGGCGAACGTGTAGCGCAACCGTCCCTGCGCCTTCACTGCCTCGACTCCCAGTAGGAGAGCAGAAGCAAAGAAGAAAAGGACGATTGTGAGCGTATTTTGGTCCATGCGCTCACCTTCACCGCGAATCGGCCGACTCGCAAATTTCCTGGTGCTGCCCTTCCCTCCTTACCGTCCTTGTGGACGGGAAAAATTGTCTTCCTCAACAGCGTCCTGCATCAGCAGGCTGAGGCGTTTCCATGAACGAAGATGTTTCCGAACTTATGGCTTTAGGGCGAGTGCGAGCGCGCCTACATGCGAAGGCTAACGACTACTTTTTTTATGACTTGCAGCGCTGGGACAGGGCGAATTGGAGATTGTTCTTTGGGGCAACCGATGCCCTGCTGGATACCGAATTTGCCCTGTCGAATGTCGCGAGAGGAATTCCGGCAGACAAGCAGCACGCGATCCTAGCCTGCTATGGCTATCTTCAGGCGTTGTACATCCAACAGGACGCCGTGGCACTGATCTGGAGAGCGCTAAATCTGGCTGGAGAACCGCTCGCCGATGCCAAGGTTAGGCGCGTTCGAGAACTGCGAAACCGTATCGCAGGGCATCCTGCTCGAGCCGAGAAGGTGGGTTCTGGTAAACGGCCCTCGTCTTCTATCATCAACCTTCACGATATTGATCGATCGAGTGGCTTTAAGGCTGTGATCTACTATGACGATGATATGGACGTGGTTGACGTTTCTTTTTCTCAGCTACTCGCAGACAACTGCTGTGGACTTACGGAATCGCTATTGGAGGCCGAGCGTACAATGGACGAACGAGAAGCTGCATTTCGGCAGGCCGAGAAAGCTCAACCGCTGTCCGCAGCCTTCGAAAATGGCCTGACGTATACCCTTGAGAAGCTCCGTTCCGGACCAGGCGATAGCCGTCGAGAAATGGCGATGCGGATGCTTGAACGCAGTCTCAATGACCTTGAGGCACAGCTGAAAGACCGCAAATTTTGGTACGAGGCGTCCGAGTACCCGATCGTTTCAATACGCGCTGGACTCAGGTTGGGTGAGCGCTTGCACGAAATCGCTGAAGCGGACCGGATCGAACAGACGTGGTGGGTGATTAGCGAAGGCATCGATTCCCACGTTCAGAATCTGCTCAGACATCTGCGCGCGGTTGATGAGAAGCTCGCTGAGACACCCGGCTAGAGCTCCCCCGCCATCCCCCGCAACGCCTCTTCAAACACCGCCGCCGGCTGCCCGCCCGAGATCAGCCACTTCCCCTCCACCACCACGGCGGGCACGCTGTTGATGCCGCGCGAGACCCACAGGGCCTCGGCCGCCCGCACCTCGGCGGCATACAGGTCGTCGGCCAGGACCTCGACCGCCTTGTCGCGCGACAGCCCCGCCGCCGCCGCCGCGTCAGCCAGGACGCCGGGGTCCGTCATCGTCCGGCCCTCGGTGAAATGGGCCACGAACAGGGCGGTCTTCAGCGCCTTCTGTTCGGCCGGGCCGATCGTGGCGGCCCAGTGCAGCAGCCGGTGGGCGTCGAAGGTGTTCCAGATGCGGCTGTCCGGCCCCATCCGCATCTCGAAAGCCTTCCCCTCCGCGAAGTTGGGCCAGGCCTCCGCCGCCCGCTGGGTGATCATGGCCCGGTTGGCGGCCGACTGTTCGGGGGTCGAGCCGTATTTGCGGCCGATGTGATCGACGATGTTCTCGCCCTCGGCCGGCATCTGCGGGTTCAGCTCGAACGGCTGGAAATGCACCTGCGCCTCTATCCCCTCGCCCTTCAGCGTCTCCAGCGCCGCCTGCAACCCGCCCAGCCCCACCACGCACCAGGGGCAGACGATGTCGGACACGAAGTCGATGTGCAGGGTGCGGGTCATGGGGAGAGCTCCTTGGGGGCCTTCATATAGACTTCGGGGCCGTTGGTTCATCACAACGACCACAACGAGGGCACAACGAACACCACGGGGCCGGCGGCTCCCGCAGGGAGACGCAACCGATCGATGGCGGGCAAGGGCCCGCGACCGCGACCTCCACTCCCCCTCCCGTCGTGTTCGTTGTGCCCCGTCGTGCCCGTTGTGATGAACCCACTGACCGCCTCACTTGCAAACGCCCGGAAGACGCGAATAGGTTGCGTCCATGCCCGCCCTTGTCCTCCTCGCCGGTCCGAACGGAGCCGGGAAGACCACCTTCATCAACCGCTTCCTGCGTCAGCGCACAGAAACGTTCCAGTTCGTCAATCCCGACGAGGTGGCGCGCAGCCTCGTCACCCTCGGGCTTGACCCGGGTGCCGGTGCCGGTCCCGCCCGCGATCTGGCGGCCGGGCGGCTGGTGATCGAGCGGCTGGACCAGTTGTTCATGGATCGCGCCGACGTGGTTCTGGAGACCACCCTCGCCACCCGCTCCCACGCCGTGCGCATCCGCGAGTGGCGGGCGGCCGGGTATCGGGTCGAGCTGGTCTATCTCAAGGTTCCTTCGGCAGACTTCTCAGTCGCGCGCGTCGCCCACAGGGTCGCTGAAGGGGGTCATGGCATTCCTGAAGATGCCCTGCGCCGCCGCTTCCTGCTCAGCCTCGAATACCTGGAGACCGTCTACAAGCCGATCGTGGACCGCTGGCAGGTCTACGCCAGTAGCGACGAGGGCCTTGATCTGCTAGAAGAGTGGCCGTCATGAGCATCATCTTCGACACCGAAACCGTGATCAAGGCCGGGCGCGACGCCGCCTGGATCGCCAAGCACGGCACGCGCGAGGAAAAGTCCGGCAAGTTCCTGCCGCCCCCCGGCTGGACCGGGCATCTGGTCACCGCCGCCGACGTCGCGCCGAAGCCGGCGAAGAAGGGGCGGGCGGCGTAACTCTCCTCCCCGTGCGCAGCATGGGGAGGTGGCAGCGAGCCTCTTGCGAGCTGACGGAGGGGGCGACGGGGTCTCACCGAGCGAGCACCGCAAACCCTCACTTCAAACACCGTGTCGCCCCCTCCGTCTCGGCGCGAAGATGCGCCGATCCACCTCCCCATCGCTTCGCGACGGGGAGGAGAGGTCGCCGATCCGGCTGGTCCGGGGCCCCCAGGTTTCAAACTTCGCGGCTCCAATCCCTTGCGCCACAAGGGATCGCACCGAAAAACACCCCCTCGGACGCGCCCAGGTCCGCGCGGCCCTCATCATGGTCTCGCCCCGCGCATGGGGCGGCGCGTGGGAGGACGCATCATGGATTGGGATCAGGACACACGCCGGCGCCAGCCGCGCATCGTGGCGCGCGGGGCGTGGAGCCAGGACGAGTATGGGGACACCACCTATTATCCGGAGAGCTGCCGGCCCGAGGTGTTTGCGCCCCACGACGACGCCGGCGACGCGCCGGCGAACGGCCTGACCGGCTGGGGCGATCTGGATCACGGGATCGAGCGCAACCTGTCGCCGGACGAGGCGGCGCGGGCGACGGGGCAGCGCGGCGGGTACGCCATCCGTTCCGGCGACGTCTGGGACCAGGCGCGGGCCGACTATCTGGCCGGGGACAGTGCCCGGACCGTCTGCGAACGTTATCTGATCAAGCGCGCCACCTTTTGGGACCGGGCCCAGCGCGAGGGCTGGCGGCGCCAGGACCAGCCGGACCCGGATCCGGTCGAGACCCCGTCGTCTGCGGCCGGGGCCTTCGACATGGAGGCGGCGCTGGCGGGCCCGGCGCCCGATCCGGTCGACATGGCCGCCCGCGCCCTGATCCACGCCCAGCGCGCCATCGACGCGGGCCGGGCGGCGGAGGCCGCGTCCTGGCTGAGATCGCATCGCCAGCTGACCCGGATGATCACCGAAACTGCCCGCGCTGAGCAGGGGCCGCCCGAGCCCGATCCGCTGGACCTGATCACCCTGAGGATGAAGGCCGTGGGCGAGGTGGCGAAGGCCGCCACGGGCCTGTCGGAGGACAATGCCGCCGGTCATGCCGCCATCACCGGCCTGATCGAGATGCTCAGGACCATGCCTTCGGGCCGCCCGACCCCGCCCGCCGAACCCCCGGTTTCGGACCATTCGGACCTTTCGGACCCTGTTTTTCCCGTCGCCGACGACGACGCCCCGTCTGACGACCCCGGGGCATCGCCCGACGGGGGTCCGAGCCCGGCCGCCGGCACGGGCGACGCCGCTTTCCCTCGCTTTTATCGTCCGGATTCCTGTATAGTGGACCCAGTCGCGCGGCCTGAATCGGTCGCAGCCCCACCACTGTCTCCAGCGGGTCCGATGGCCCTGTCGCCATCCTGAGCCACCCGCGTCTTTCGGACCCCTGAATGACCGATCTGCCCGAAACCGCCCGCAACGAAGATACGGCCGAAGAAGCCGCCTACGGCGCGGAATCCATCAAGGTTCTCAAGGGGCTGGATGCCGTTCGCAAACGGCCGGGCATGTATATCGGCGACACCGACGACGGGTCGGGCCTGCACCACATGGTCTATGAGGTGGTCGACAACGCCATCGACGAGGCCCTGGCCGGCCACGCCGACCTGGTCGAGGTGATCCTGAACGCCGACGGCTCGGTCACCGTCACCGACAACGGGCGCGGCATCCCCACCGACATCCATGCCGAGGAAGGCGTCAGTGCCGCCGAGGTCATCATGACCCAGCTGCACGCCGGCGGGAAGTTCGACCAGAACTCCTACAAGGTCTCCGGCGGCCTGCACGGCGTCGGCGTCTCGGTGGTCAATGCCCTGTCGGACTGGCTCAAGCTGGTCATCTTCCGGAACGGCAAGCGCCACGAGATGAAGTTCGAGCGCGGCGACACGGTCGAGAGCCTGAAGGTCACCGGCGACGCCCCGATGCGCGACAACGGCAAGGTGCTGTCGGGCACCCAGGTCACCTTCTACCCCTCGGTCACGACCTTCAGCCACATCGACTTCGACCTGAAGACGCTGGAGCACCGTCTGCGCGAGCTGGCCTTCCTCAACTCGGGCGTGGTCATCAAGCTGCAGGACCATCGCGGGGCCGAGGCCGTCGACATCCTGCTGCACTATGAGGGCGGCGTGGAGGCCTTCGTGCGCCACCTGGACAAGTCCAAGTCGCCGATCCTCAAGGACGTCATCGTCATCCGGGGGAAGAAGGACAATATCGAGATCGACCTGGCCCTGTGGTGGAACGATTCCTACCACGAGACCATGTTGTGCTTCACCAACAACATCCCCCAGCGCGACGGCGGCACCCACCTGTCGGCCTTCCGCACCAGCCTGACCCGGGTCATGAGCGCCTATATGGAAAGCTCGGGCGCGCTGAAAAAGGAAAAGGTCGCGCCGTCCGGCGAGGACGCGCGCGAGGGCCTGACCTGCGTGCTTTCGGTCAAGGTGCCGGACCCGAAATTCTCTTCGCAAACAAAGGACAAGCTGGTCTCCTCCGAGGTCCGCCCCGCCGTCGAGGGCCTCTGCACCGAGGGCCTGTCCCAGTGGTTCGAGGAACATCCGGTCGAGGCCAAGCAGGTGGTCGCCAAGATCATCGAGGCCGCCTCCGCCCGTGAAGCCGCCCGCAAGGCCCGCGACCTGACCCGGCGCAAGTCGGCGCTGGACATCAGCTCCCTGCCCGGCAAGCTGGCCGACTGTCAGGAGCGCGACCCGGCCAAGTCCGAGCTGTTCATCGTCGAGGGCGATTCCGCCGGCGGCTCGGCCAAACAGGCGAGGAACCGCGAGAACCAGGCCGTCCTGCCCCTGCGGGGCAAGATCCTGAACGTCGAGCGCGCCCGGTTCGACCGGATGCTGTCGTCGGAGCTGATCGGCACCCTGATCCTGGCCCTGGGCACCGGCATCGGCCGCGACGACTTCAACGCCGACAAGCTGCGCTATCACAAGATCATCCTGATGGCCGACGCCGACGTCGACGGCGCCCACATCCGGACCCTGCTGCTGACCTTCTTCTATCGCCAGATGCCGGAACTGATCGAGCGCGGCCACATCTACATCGCCCAGCCGCCGCTCTATAAGGTGTCGAAGGGCAAGAGCTTCCGCTACCTGAAGGATCAGTCCGAAATGGACTCCTACCTGATCGAGGAGGGGTCGTCCGAGGCGTCGCTGGACCTGCCCAACGGCGAGCGCCGCAGCGGTCAGGACCTCCAGGCCCTGGTCCGTGAGGCCAAGGCGTTCAAGGCCCTGGCCGACCGCCTGTCGCAACGCGCACCCCTGTTCGCCATCGAGCAGTCGGCCTTGGCCGGCCTGTTCGCCGAAGAGGGCGACCATACGGTGTCGGCGGCGGCCTCGGCGACCCGCCTGGACCTCTATGCCGAGGAGGGCGACGGCTCCTGGAGCGGCTTCCCCGGCGAACAGGGGGCGGTGGTCTTCGGTCGCACGCGCCGCGCCGTGAAGGAGAGCGTCGTCCTGGAGGAGGCTCTGATCCGCTCGCTGGATGCGCGTCGCCTGGCCGAGCGCGCCCTGGCCTTCGAGGGGGTGTTCGACACCCCCGCCGTCTATCGCCGCAAGGACAAGTCCACGACCATTCGTGGCCCGATCGACCTGCTCAACGCCGTGCTGGATGCGGGCAAGAAGGGTCTGGCCATCCAGCGCTACAAGGGCCTGGGCGAGATGAACCCCGAACAGCTGTGGGAGACGACGCTGGACGCCAACGCCCGCACCCTGTTGCAGGTCAAGGTCGACCACGCCGACGACGCCGACGACCTGTTCGCCAAGCTGATGGGCGACGTCGTCGAACCCCGCCGCGAGTTCATCCAGGCCAATGCGCTGGACGCGGCGGTGGACGTCTAGGGGATCTCGCCAGTCTCGACGTAGCGGACCCAGCGGGCGAACTGATCGCCCATGACCCCGTCCACGGGCCCGGCGAAGGCACCGAGGCCCGGCCCCTCGACCGTGAAGGTCATGGCCAGCGTCAGTCCCGGCCCCTCGCTCGCCCAGGTCAGGCCCAGATCAGCCCGGGTCGCCTTGCCCTTGAGCGGACCCAGCGGGGCGTCGAGCGCCACGCCGGCCTGCGGGTCCGCCCGGGTCACCCGGCCATGCTCGAAGGTCGTGCCGTCGGCCAGGGCCTCGCACAGGCATCCGCCGACCTCGAGCGGCAGGGTCATGTTGGTCGCAGACCCCGAATAGGTGTGGCCGCCGTTCCACCAGCGCCCGACCTCGCCCACGGCGACCCAGGCATCGTCCGGCGTCGTCTCTAAGGCGACCTCGTAGCGCAGGACGAAGCCGTCGGCGGTTCGCGACAGGACCTCGGCCGACGCGCCGGTCGCCATCAGCATGACCGCCAGCGCGGCCGACAGGGTGCGGATCATGGGCGGTCTCCCTTGCGGCTGATGAGGCCGGAACCGCACAGCTGCGTCAAGCGCTTGCATCGCGAACGACGACGGTGCTGTGGTCGCTCTCACCGTCCTTCTGCGCAGGAGCCGCCATGTCCGTTCTCGACCACCCCGAAGGCGAAGGCGTCTGGACCCTGCTTCAGGGCCATATCAAACACGCGATGTGGCAGCAGGACGAGACCGATGCGGCCGGCGGCGTCATCAGCCGGTTCTGGATCGTCAACCCGCCCGAGGAACTGGTCTACGAGACGTTCGACGAGGCCGAGGCCATGTTCGAGACCCTGGCCCAGGACCAGGACTGAGCCAGCACGTCAGATCGCCTCGAAGGCCAGGGGCGCGCCCCAGAACTGGTTGACCATGTCCGACTGCGGCCCGGCCGTGCCGCTGGTCAGGAAGGACCGCCGGCCGGATGACCCCAGGTCATACTCGGGATGACGGGCGAAATAGCGCTCCAGCGCATCCGCCACCGCCGTCGGCTGATGGATCAGGGGCGTACCGGGCGGAAGCGCCCCTGCGAACAGGTCCGCCACGATCTCATAGTGGGTGCAGCCCAGGATGGCCGTGTCGGGATGGCGACCGATGCGACGGCGCAGGGCGTCGACATGCTCGTCCACGACGACCTTCAACTCCTCGGTGGTGGCGCCCAGCTCGATCAAGCCCGCCAGCCCCGGACAGGGCTCGGAAAAGACCGCCAGGTCCTCGCGTCGCTTGTCGATCTCGATCTCATAGACCCGGCTGATCGCCGTCGCGGCCGTCGAGAACACGCCGGTGATGTCGATGGCCTCGACCTTGTCGTCGCGCGCCGTCAGGTCGGCCTCATAGGTCCACGGCAGGCCGGTCGCCGCCTCGATGGTCGGCACGATGATGCCCAGCACATTGACCGGCCGCCCGTAGCGCGCCTTCTGCTCGGGGATCCAGGTCTGTTGAAGCCGACGAAGGGCCACAGCCGAGGCCGTGTTGCAGGCCAGGACGACCAGGCTGGCCCCGGCATCGAACAGGGTCTCGCACCCGCCGCGGGTCAGATCGACGATCTGCTCGCCGGTCTTGCCGCCGATCGGCGCATTGGCCTGGTCAGCGAAGTAGATGAAGTCCCGATCAGGGAACCGGTTGACCAGTTCACGGTGGACCGTCAGTCCGCCGACGCCGGAATCGAAGACACCTATCGCCATGCTCGCGCCTTTAGCCGCAGGCGGCCCGGCCGTCCATGACAATGAAAACGGCTCCGCTAACGGCTGCGCTTCCGCGCCGTCGGGTTGGTGCCCGTACGGGGGAATCAGTTGTTCGAAGGGCCTTGCGATCCGATGGGCCGGTGGGCTATAGACCGCTCCTTCCCGTTCCGGACCCCGCTCGCGGTCAGCCCGGAACCGTCTTGGCGGATGCGTAGCTCAGCGGGAGAGCACCTCGTTGACATCGAGGGGGTCACAGGTTCAATCCCTGTCGCGTCCACCATTCCTTTCCTACATCCTCACCGCCGCCGGGCCATGTCAGGCCTCGTGACGGTTCAGAACTGGCGCCAGCTGTCGCCGGGGTCGCGCTCGCCGGGATCGACGGACTGCTGGCCCCAGGCGATCACCATCAGCACCTTGTGGCTGCGGATGCGGAACTGACCGATCATGGGGGCCACGGCACCCAGGGGTGCGCCAGTCCTAGCGTCGTAGACGAAGCCCGTGAACTCGGCGACGCCGACCCGGTCGCGGCGGCTGTAGAGCGACAGTTCGGGCAGGGAGACGACGTTGAAGGTCTCGTTGATCGGTACGGCCAGCGGCGGCAGGCCGACGACACGGCGCATCTGCTCCAGCGACAGGGCTCCGGCGCGCATCTCGAACACCACCTCGGCGTTCTCGCGCTTGTCGGCCAGGGCATAGCCGGCCTCCGACAGGGCATGCCGGACCGCGCTGACCGCATAGGGAGCGTTCTCGGAACGGAAATAGGCGTCGTCGACGAAGACCGACTTGCCGCGCGGCACCGGCAGGGTCAGCCCCTCGACCGCGCGGTCGGCGGCGCGGGCGATCAGCAGCTGTTCGGTCGCCGTGCGGCCCGGGTTGCTTTCGGTCGTCGAGGCACAGGCGGTGACGAGGCCGGCCATACCGGCCACAACGGCATAGACGGCGACCCTCATCACCATGCGCCCGTGTTCGGCATCGAGATCCAGGGCTCGACCGGTTCCAGCGCCTCGCCCTCCTGAAGCAGTTCGATGGAGATGCCGTCGGGCGAGCGGACGAAGGCCATATGCCCGTCGCGGGGCGGCCGGTTGATGACCACGCCGCCGTCCATCAACCGCTGGCAGGCCGCGTGGATGTCGTCGATCTTGTAGGCCAGGTGTCCGAAATTGCGGCCGCCGGCATAGACCTCCGGATCCCAGTTGTACGTCAACTCGACCTCGGGCGACCGCTCGGCCTGGCTGCGCGGCACATCGGCGTCGGCGGCCAGGAAGACCAAGGTGAACCGGCCCTTTTCGTTGTCGATCCGGCGGGTCTCGACCAGACCCAGCAGGTCGCGCCAGAAATGCAGGGCTGCGTCCAGGTCGGCCACCCGGACCATGGTGTGAAGGTATCGCATGTCTGTCCCCCGGTTACCGCACGGTGTCTTTGCGCCGTCATAGTCCGAAATCTGCGCTTTCTAAAGCGTCCGGCTTGGGCGTATTCATAACGCGGTTCAACGCCTTCGACGCTTCGCGTATCGGGCCGAGATCGCCGGTCAGGGGATCGGCGGACATCACGACGCCGCGCGGGGGAATGCGCGGCGGGGGGACAATCAGACACACCATGGGATCACTGACTCGTGCGAACGCGGCCCGCGCCGCGTCCAAGGGCGCGGCCGCGCCGAAGCCGAACACCACCAAGGGACAACAGTTGGGCGAGGTCAGCCTGGCCGAGAAGCTCAAGTACGAGTTCGACAAGTCGATGGCCGCCGGGCCGATCGCCCTGGTCGGCTGGCTGTCGCTGGTGACCTTCATCGTCATCCTGTTCGCCGCCACCCTGCTGGCCCTGACGCGACTGGGGCCCGACGGGGGGTTCAACTTCTTCGAGGCGGCGTGGCAGTCGCTGATGCGGACGATGGACGCCGGCACCATGGGCGGAGACTCAGGCTGGCCGTTCCGGTTCCTGACCCTTTTCGTGACGCTGATGGGGATCCTGGTCTTCTCCGCCCTGATTTCCATCATCTCAGCGGGCCTGGATTCGGCGCTGGAAGCCCTGCGCAAGGGGCGGTCGCGGGTGCTGGAGGCGGATCACACAGTGATCCTGAACTGGTCGCCGTCGATCTTCGACATCATCTCCGAGCTGGTCGTCGCCAACGAGAGCCGCAAGAAGCCGCGCATCGTCATCATGGCCAACAAGGACAAGGTCGAAATGGAGGACGAGATCGCCGACAAGGTGTCCGACCTCAAGAACACCCGCATCATCTGTCGTTCCGGTGATCCGACGGACCTGTTCGACCTGTCACTGATCAACGCCCAGACCTGCCGCTCGATCATCGTGGTGTCGCCCGAAGGCGCCGAGGACCCCGACAGCCAGGTCATCAAGACCGTCCTGGCCCTGACCAACGACCCCAAGCGCCGGGACGAACGCTACCGGATCGCGGCCGAACTGCGTGACGCCAAGAACGCCGAGGTCGCCCGCATCGTCGGGGGCGACGAGGTCCAGCTGGTGCTGGCCGACGACCTGATCGCCCGCATCGTGGTCCAGTCCAGCCGCCAGGCGGGGCTTTCGGCCGTCTATTCCGAACTGCTCGATTTCGACGGCTGTGAAATCTACACCACCGAACTCGAGGAGTTGGTCGGCGTCACCTACGGCGATGCCGTCATGGGCTACGAGGATTCGGCCCTGATCGGCCTGCGCTATGCGGACGGGCGGGTGAAGATGAACCCGCCGATGGATCAGGTCATCGTCGCGGGAACCCGCGCCATCATCATCGCCGAGGACGATGAGGCCATCAAACTGACGCCCATGCCCGACGACGCCGTCGAGCCCACGGCGATCAGGAAGCGCAAGGCCGTGCGGCGCACCGCCGAACGCACCCTGATCATCGGCTGGAACCGTCGCGGGCCGATGATTGCCCATGAGCTGTCGAAATACGTGAAGCCCGGCTCGGTCCTGACCGTCGCCGGCGACATTCCCGACTTCGAGGCCGAGATCCTGTCCATGCCGATGGGGTCGAAGAACATGAAGGTCGAGGCCCGCCGGATCGACACCAGCCACGCCGCGTCGCTGGAGGCGCTGGAGCCCCTGTCCTACGACTCAGTCATGGTGCTGGGCTATTCCGACCACATGGAGGCGCAGTCGGCGGATACGCGCACGCTGATCACCCTTCTGCACCTCAGGAAACTGTCCGAACGGCTCGGAGAGCACATCTCGGTGGTTTCGGAGATGATCGACATCAGGAACCGCGAGCTGGCCGAGGTCACCCGCGCCGACGACTTCGTGGTGTCCAACAAGCTGGTCAGCCTGATGCTGGCCCAGGCGTCGGAGAACGAATACCTGTCGGCGATCTTCGACGACCTGCTGGATGAGGACGGTTCGGAAATCTACATGCGGCCGGTCGGCGACTATGTGGACCTGGCCCTGCCGCTGAGCTTCTACACCATCGCGGCGGCGGCCCGTCAGCGGGGCGAGACCGCCATCGGCTATCGGCGCAAGCGCACGGACGGCGATGACGACGGCCGCAACATGGGCGGGGTGGTGGTCAATCCGTCCAAGTCCGAAATGCTGGAGTATCTGCCCGAGGACCGGGTGATCGTCCTGGCCGAGGACTGACGGATCAGGCCTTCGCCTCTCCCGCCGCCATCAGCCCGGCACGGGAGGGGCAGAGGTCGGAAATCAGGCAGCCGCCGCAGTTCGGCTTTCGCGCCGTGCATGTGTAGCGGCCGTGCAGGATCAGCCAGTGGTGGGCCTTGGGCAGGAAGGCCTCGGGCACGACCTTGAACAGCTGGGCCTCGACCTTGTCGGGCGTCGCGGCATTGGCCAGGCCCAGGCGGTGCGAGACGCGAAAGACGTGGGTGTCGACCGCAATAGCCGCCTCGATGCCCAGTTCATTCAGGACGACACTGGCGGTCTTGCGCCCCACGCCCGGCAGGGCCTGGAGCGCGTCGCGGGTCAGGGGAACCTCGCCGCCGTACTGTTCCATGACGATGCGGCTCAGGGCGATGACGTTGCGCGCCTTGCCGCGATAAAGGCCGATCGCGGCGATGAACGGGATTAGGCCCTCTTCGCCCAGGGCCAGCATCTTTCCCGGTGTTTCGGCGACCGCGAACAGCCGGTCGGTGGCCTTGTTGACCGAGACGTCCGTCGCCTGGGCCGACAGGGCGACGGCGACGACCAGGGTGTAGGGGCTGTGGAAGGTGAGCTCTGTCTTCGGTTCCGGCATGACCCGCGCCAGCCGCTCGAAGATCTGATCGACCCGGTCCTCGTCCGGCGGCCAGCCCCAAGTCGGAATGACCGCGCCGGTCATGACGGCCGGGCGTTTCACCGGCGCGGGCGCGGCTTTCCGGCCCCTGGCTTTCGGCTTGGGCGGCTTCATGCC
This sequence comes from Brevundimonas sp. NIBR10, assembly GCF_027912515.1. Classification (NCBI taxonomy): domain Bacteria; kingdom Pseudomonadati; phylum Pseudomonadota; class Alphaproteobacteria; order Caulobacterales; family Caulobacteraceae; genus Brevundimonas; species Brevundimonas sp. NIBR10. The sequence goes on along the minus strand of NZ_CP115464.1, from coordinate 1,020,732 downwards.
TCGTCGTATCCGCCGGTCTCGCGCGGGTCGATGCCGAGCGAGACCAGGGCCTCGACGGCGGCGCGCTGCCCCTCCTCCCAAGCCCCGTGGGCGGTGCCATAGAAGGCTTCGGCGGTGGCTTCGCCGGCGATGAAGATGCGGTCCTCGACCGGTTGCTTGAGCCTGCGACGCGCGTCGGCCTGGCCGGGCAGGCAGTGGGAATAGGCGCCGCGCGACCAGTCCTCCGCCCCCCACATCGAGGTGGCTATAGGGGCGAGGCGTCGGCGGAAGCTGGAGCCCAGCAGGTTCGACAGTTCGGTCGCGGCGAAGTCGAAGAAGGAGGCCTCCCCCTCGCCTTCCAGCCCCCAGGCCAGGTCGCCACCGAAATAGCCCTCGATCATCGGACGTCCGAACGGCCTGAGATGATAGCCGCCGGTCTGGGCCGTGTCGGTACGTCCCCAGAGCTGGCTGTCGGCGGGAAAATCCTCAGGCGTCTCGACCGTCATGTGAAGCTTGGACGCCAGCCCGAGGGGTGCGCCCAGGGCCGCCTCGACCAGGGCCGGGACCGGCGGGTCGATGCGGATCGTCTCGGCACCGATCAGGCTGGTCGGCACGGTCAGGATCACGGCGCGGGCCAGCACCGTTCCGCGTGGCGTCACGATCCGCAAAGGCGCGCCGGAGCGGTCGATGCGGGTGACGGGACAATCCAGCACGACCGGGGCATCGCGGCCGAGGGCGGCGACCAGCCGGCCATAGCCCTCGCGCACCCGCCAGTTGACGCCGGTATCGCGGTAGGCGTCGTAGTCGAGGGTCGAGACCTGGGCGAACCTGGCCCCGTTCAGAGCACCCGAGATGGCGTCCATCCGGGCGTTCCAGCGGGCCTCGTCGCTGGCGGGCGGGGCGAAATGGTCCGAGGCGGGGCCGTCCTCGCCCCTTGCGGCCGCCTGGGTAATGCGGTCGTCGAACGCCTCGAAGGCAACGCCGAATGCCGATTGTTCTGCAGGGGTCAGGCCCAGGTTGAACGCCTGGCGGCGCCAGGGCGGCGGGGTTTCGTCGATGGTGAAGCCGGCGTCGCGGCCCAGTTCCGCGAGCGCATTCTCGTCGGCCGAATGGAGCCAGCCGCAGCCGAGGTCCAGCGCCATGACCTCGCTACCGCCGCGATGACGGGTCTGACGATGGTCGATCGTGTGAGCGCGGCCACCGATCCGGTCGCGGGCCTCCAGCACCACGACCGACAGTCCCGTTCCCGCCAACCGACGCGCGGCCCCCAGCCCTGCGGCACCGGCACCGATCACCACGATATCGGCGTTGAACGGCAAGGGCGCGGAGGAGGCGGTCACGAGGCTGGAATAGCCGGAAACACGACGTGTTCACGAGTCTTCTTCGCGGCGGATTGATTTTTAGACGATTGGGTCTATTTTTGCGGCTGTCCTCCCCGGGACCGTTCCTCCCCGAACGCCGCGCGTCCCGTCTGATCGAGTTGCCCCATGGCCGTCTCTCCTGCCCTCAAGAAGCGTCTGCCCCTGATCGCGGCGGGCGTGGTCGTCATTGTCCTGGTCATCGGCGGGTTCTTCTGGTGGCAGGGCAAGCAGCGGTGGGAGGCGACCGACAACGCCTTCGTCCAGGCCGACACCACCATCGTCAGCCCCCAGATCAACGGCTATGTCACCGAGGTCCTGGTCAGCGACAACCAGCGGGTCGAGCCCGGCCAGATCCTCGTCCGACTGGACGATTCCGACGCCCGCGCCCAGCTGGCCCAGGCCGAGGCCAACCTGGCCGCCCTGTTGTCCGCCGTAGACAACGTCGATGCTCGCGCCGCCCAGGAACAGGCCCTGATCGCCTCGCGCGCCGCCGGCGTGACCCAGGCCCAGGCCCAGGCCGGTCTGGCCCGCGCCCAGGTCGATCGCTACGGCAAGCTGGCGGAACAGGGCTGGGTTTCGCAGCAGCGCATCCAGACCGAACAGGCCGGCGCCACCTCGGCCGCTGCCACCGTGGCTCAGGCCCAGGCCGCCCTGGTCGCCGAACAGCGCACCGCCGCCGTGCTCGGCTCGACGCGGCAACAGTCGCTCGCCGCCGTCGAACAGGCCCGCGCCCAGGTCGAGGTCGCGCGCACCAACCTGGACCGCACCGTCATCCGCGCCGCCACGGCCGGGGTGGTCGGCGCGCGAGGCGTGCGCCCCGGCCAGTATGTGCGCACCGGCGGCCAGCTGCTGTCGATCGTGCCCCTGGGCGACGTCTATGTGGTCGCCAACTTCAAGGAAACCCAGTTGGGACGGCTTCGTCTGGGCCAGACCGTCGAGATCGGTGCCGACGCCTTTCCGGGCCAGCACATCACTGGCCGTATCGACAGCTTCGCCCCCGCGACGGGGTCCGAGTTCGCCCTGATCCCGGTCGAGAACGCCACCGGCAACTTCACCAAGATCACGCAGAGGGTGCCGGTCCGTATCGTCGTCGATCGCGCGGCGGGCGGAGCGGCCTTGCGGCCCGGCCTGTCGGTCGAGGTCAAGGTCGATCTCAAGAGCCCGGGCGGCGCCTCCTTCGCCGAGGCCGCCCTGGGCCAGACCCGGCTGGCCGACGCGACCGCATCTGGCGCGCACCAGTGACAGCCGCAGCGCCCCCCGCGGGCGGGGCGGCGACCACCGACGCCGTCGGTGCGCCTCCGGCCCAGCCGGCCATCAACTGGACCGTCCTGATCCTGGGCTTCGCCGGGATGGTCATTGGCCAGTTCATGGCCATCCTGGACATCCAGATCGTCGCTTCGTCCCTGCCCCAGATCCAGTCGGGCGTCGGGGCATCGGCTGACCAGATCAGCTGGATCCAAACCGCCTATCTGATCCCCGAGGTCGTGATGATCCCGCTGTCGGGCTATCTGTCGCGGCTGTGGGGCACCCAGAAGGTGTTCCTGATGAGCTGCGCCGGCTTCGTCATCATGAGCGTCGCCGTTGGCCTGTCGACCTCGGTCGAGGTCATGATCGTGTTCCGGGCTATTCAGGGCTTCGTCGGCGGGGCCATGATCCCGACCGTCTTCGCCGTGGCCTTCACGGCGTTCCCTCCCTCGAAGCGGGTCACGGCGAGCGTCTTCATCGGCCTGATCGTCACGCTCGCGCCTACCATCGGTCCGACGCTCGGGGGACATCTGACCGAGGCGTTGAGCTGGCACTGGCTGTTCTTCATCAATGTGCCTTTCGGCGTTCTGTCGTTCTTTCTGGTGTGGCGCTGGGGTAATTTCGACAAGGGTGATCCGAGCCTCTCCAAGGGCTTCGACTGGTGGGGTCTGGGCTTGATGGCCACCTTTCTGATGAGCCTGCAGTTCGTGCTGGAGGAAGGCTCCAAGAACGACTGGTTAGCCGACGATCTGATCCTGCTGCTGGCGACGGTGGCGGCCATTACCGGGCCGGCCTTCGTGTGGCGCTCGCTGGTCTACTGGAATCCGGTCGTCGAGCTGAGGGCGTTCAACAACAGGAATTTCCTCGTCGGCATCGTCATGACCTTCATCGTGGGCGCGGCGCTGTTCGGCGGCAGCTTTCTTTTGCCCCTGTTCCTGTCGCGGGTGCGTGACTATTCGCCGGCCGAGGTCGGCACGACCCTGGTGGTCTCGGGCCTGGCGATGTTCGCGACGGCACCGATCGCCGGCCGTCTGGTGCGCGTCCTCGATCTGCGGGTCCTGATGTTCGGCGGCTTCGTCATGGCCTCATGGGGGATGTGGGATGCCCATGCGGTGACCACCGACTGGGGCTTCTGGGAGTTCGCAAGCATCCAGGCCCTGCGCGGGTCCGGCATCATGATGGCCATGCTGGCGGCCCAGCAGGTCACCATGTCGACCATGCCGGTCCATATGGTGAAGAACGCCTCGGGGCTGGTGAACCTGTTCCGCAACGTCGGCGGGGCCTTCGGCCTGGCCTTCCTGAACACGTCGCTGACCACGAACACGGCAGCGCACATGGGCGAGCTGACCAGTGCCATCCCGGTGTCGGACACCCGGATGCAGGACATGCTGACGGCCATGGCGGAGCGGATGAGCGGCTCGATCGATCCGGACGGCGCGGCGCTGAAGGCCGTCTACGGCATACTGAACCGCCAGGCGACGACCCTGGCGTTCGGCGACGCCTTCGCCATCCTGGCCGTCGGCTGCGCCTTCGCAGCCGTCGTGACCCTGTTCGCCCAACCGGTGAAGCCGGGGTCGGTCACTGTCACGGACGCGCACTGATGTGTCGTGCTCATGATCGGGGCGCGACCCCGCACGGCTTGAGGCCCTGAGATGCCCCGCGTCGCCGGACAGATCGATCACAAGAAGCGCGAGGCCATCCTCGACGCCGCCCTGGCGCTGTTCTCGGAGCGCGGCGTCACCGTCTCGATGGAGGAGATCGCGCGCCGGGCGGGGGTGTCGAAACAGACCCTCTACAACCGCTTCGCCTCCAAGGTGGAGCTGGCGCGGGCCCTGGCCGGCCGGCGCGCGGATGACATCACGGCACCGCTGCGGACCGATGGAGCACCCGTAGCCATCCTGACCGCCCTGGCGCTTACCCTGCTGGAAAAGCTGTTGAGGACGGACCGGGGGGAGGGTCTACGCGGCGTCGCCCTGATGTCTCCTGCCGCGCCCGAGATTGCGCTGGCCATCTATGACGGCGGGCCTCGCGAATCGTTGCGCCGCCTGTCGGAATGGCTGGTCCTTCAGGACCGAAAGGGGGTGCTGACGATCCCCGATCCTGATTCGGCGGCAGAGATGTTCACCGGCATGGTGCTGGGGCATAGCCATCTCCGCGCGATGCTGGGCGTGCCCCACCCGCCGATCGCGCTTGAGGCGCGCGCAGCCGAAGCCGCCCGGCGCTTTGTCACAGCTTTCGCACCCTGATTACGGCTTCACCGTTCCGGCGAGCCGCAGGCCGGGCTAACCTGTAACGCCTCGGCCTGATTTCGGAGTTCCCATGCTGATCCATATGTCGTCCTGGCCCGAGATCGACGCGCGGCTGAACGCGGGTGCCCCCCTGTCGAAGACAGTGATCGTGCCGATCGGGTCCAACGAACAGCATGGGCCGACCGGCCTTCTCGGCACCGACTGGCTATGCCCGGAAATCATCGCCCATGCCGCCGAGGCGGGCGACGACAGCCTGACCGTCGCGCCGACCTTCAACATCGGCATGGCCCAGCACCACCTGGCCTTCGCCGGCACCATCTCCTATCGCCCCTCGACCTTCATGGCGGCGATCTCGGACTGGGTGGCGTCGCTGAGCCGGCACGGGTTCGAGCGGATCTATTTCCTGAACGGCCATGGCGGCAACGTCGCCACCATCGAGGCGACCTTCAGCGAGATCTATGCGGCCCATTCATTCCAAGGCGAGGACGCACCCTTCATCCTGAAGCTGCGCAACTGGTGGGACCTGCCCGGCGTCAACGGCCTGTGCAACTCGATCTTCCCGACCGGTCACGGCATGCATGCCACCCCATCCGAGATCGCCGTGACCCAGGCCGCCTATCCCGACCGGATCAAGACCGCCACCTATTCACCCCAGATCGCGCCGAACGGGCCGATCCGCTCCGCGCTCGACTATCGCGCCCGGTTCCCCGACGGCCGCATCGGTTCGGACCCCGGCCAGGCCTCGCCCGAGAAGGGCCAGAGGATCATCGACGCGGCTGTCCCTGCCCTGATCCGGGACGTCACCGGGTTCGCCGCCGAGACATCCCCGCTTGCGCCCTGAGTGAACGGGGTTCAGGAACGACGCATGACCGCAACCAGCCAGCTCGACCGTTTCCTGCGCGACACCCGCGCCGTGGGCAAGAATGCCTCCTCCGCGACCGCCACGGCGGTGGCCGGCGGCGAGATGATGAAGGCGGCCGGGGACGTCATCGCCGCCCGTCTCGAAATCCTGGCGACCGGTGTCGCCGACCCCCGCAAGACCGACCTCAAGGAAATCGCGCTGATGAGCTCGGAGAAGTCCGAGGCCATGGCCGAGTCGGCGGCGTCTCTGACCCGCAACCTGGAGGCCCTGTCCGAGCGCCTGTCGCACACGGCGGCCGACGAAATGGCCCGCGCGGGCAAAGCCGCCTCGGCCATGGCCACATCGGCCAGCCCCCAGGCCTTCGCCGCCGTCCAGTATGACTATGCGCTGGGCTGGTGGAGCCGTGCGGCGGCCCAGATGCTGACCCTCAACACCGAGATGCTGAAGGCCCAGTCCGAGGCCCTTAAGCCCATCCACCGCACCGCTGTCGCCAATGCGGCGCGCCTGAAGCGATAAACACGGCCGCTCCCCGCCCGGAGCGGGCTTTTCTCAGTGCCGGAAAACCCGCACGCCGGTGAAGGCCATGGCGATGCCCTGTTCGTCGGCCGCGGCGATGACCTCGGCGTCGCGCATGGAGCCACCCGGCTGGATCACCGAGGTGGCCCCGGCCGCGACGGCTTCCAGCAGACCGTCGGCGAAGGGGAAGAAGGCCTCGGACGCGCAGGCCGACCCTTGCGCGAGCGAGTGCGACAGGCCCTTGGCTTCACCGGCCTCGCGAGCGCGGATGGCGGCGATGCGGGCCGAGTCTCGGCGGTTCATCTGGCCCGCCCCGATACCCGCCGTCTGGCCGTCCTTGGCATAGACGATGGCGTTGGACTTGACGTGCTTGGCGATCGTGAAAGCGAACAGCATGTCCTCGATCTCCTGAGGCGTCGGCTGGCGGCGGGTGACGATCTTGAGGTCGGCGGGCGTGATCCGCGACCGGTCGCGCGACTGGACCAGGAAGCCACCGGCGACGCTGCGGAACACCTCGCCCGGACCGTGCGGATCGGGCAGGCCATCGGTGATCAGCAGGCGCAGGTTCTTCTTGGCCGCGAAGATGGCCTTGGCTTCCTCGTCGGCACCGGGGGCGATCACGACCTCTGTGAAGATGTCGGTGATGGCCCGGGCGTCAGCCGCATTCAGCGGACGGTTGACGGCGATCACCCCACCGAAGGCCGAAACCGCGTCGCACTCCAGAGCGCGGGCATAGGCCTCCGACAGGTCGCCCCCGACCGCGACGCCGCAAGGGTTGGCGTGTTTGACGATGACACAGGCCGGGGCCTCGAACTCGGCGACCAGCTCATAGGCGGCGTCGGCGTCGGCGATATTGTTGTAACCCAGCTCCTTGCCCTGGATCTGCTGGGCATGGGCGACGCCCGGCCGGGTCTCGCCGGTGCGGTAGAAGGCCCCGGTCTGATGCGGGTTCTCGCCGTAGCGCAGGGTCTGGGCCAGGGAGCCGGCGATGGATTTGCGGGCCGGGGCGGCGTCTTCCAGCTGTCCTGCGAACCAGCCAGACACGGCGGCGTCATAGGCGGCGGTACGGGCAAAGGCACGGGCGGCCAGCCGCTTGCGCAGCGCCAGAGAGGTCGAGCCGTCAGCCTTCAGAGCGGCGACGATCTCGCCGATCGAGTCCGCGTCGACGGCAACGGCGACATAGCCGTGGTTCTTGGAGCCCGAGCGGATCATGGCCGGGCCGCCGATGTCGATGTTCTCGATGACGGCGTCGAAACCGGCACCCGAAGCAACGGTGGACTCAAAAGGATAGAGATCGATCCAGACGATATCGATGGGCCCGATGCCGTGCTCATCCATGGCCGCCTTGTGCTCGGCCGCGTCGCGCACGCCCAGCAGGCCGCCGTGGACCACGGGATGCAGGGTCTTGACCCGGCCGTCCATCATCTCGGGAAAGCCGGTCAGGTCGGCGACGTCCTTCACCGGCAGGCCGAAACCGGCGATGGCGGCGCGCGTGCCTCCGGTCGAGACCAGTTCGACCCCGGCCTCGTGCATGGCGCGCGCCGCATCCTCCAGCCCCGCCTTGTCCGACAGGGAAATCAGGGCGCGGACGGGTTTGACGACATCGGGAGCGGGCGGAAAATCGGGGGCTGCGGGCATAGCGAGTCCTGGGGGGCGAATCCGGCGGGGAGGGGACGGGCGCGCCTCTAGCACCGATCGAGGTCTCGGGTCACCCCGCCCGCCCTTGCGATCCGCCGCGCGCAGGCGCATTTCCCGCCCATGTTCATCCAGACCGAACCCACGCCCAATCCGAACGTGCTCAAGTTCCTGCCGGGACGCGACGTCGCCCCCCACGGCGCGCGCGAGTTCCTGAACGTCGATCAGGCGACGGCCTCTCCTTTGGCCGAGGCCCTGTTCCAGCAGGAGGACGTCGCCGGCGTCTTCTTCGGCACGGATTATATCGCCGTGACCAAGGCCGGGCACGGCTTGGACTGGTCGGAGATGAAGGCGCCGATCCTGGCCGCCATCATGGACCACTACACGTCCGGCGCGCCCATGCTGCGCGATGCGCCCGAGGCTTCATCGGACAGCGAAGATTCCGAGGTCGTCGCCGAGATCAAGGCCCTGCTCGACAGCCGGGTCCGTCCGGCGGTGGCCCAGGATGGTGGCGACATCCTGTTCGATGCCTTCGACGAAGAGACCGGCGTGCTGACGCTGAAGATGCGCGGCGCCTGTTCCGGCTGCCCGTCCTCGGCCATGACGCTGAAGTCCGGCGTCGAGCAGATGATGAAACACTATGTGCCCGAGGTGACGCGGGTCGAGCAGGTGGTGTAGCCACGGCTGCCGTCCGAGCGCGATCCGCCGTTCCGTTTCACCTGAAACGCTTTTGTGTCACTGTGCGCCATGTCGCGGTTTGAGCAGGACGAGACGGTACGTGCCTTGGGAGAGGCGCTCGCGACCTTGCGGCGTGAACGCGGGCTGAGCCAGGCCGAGGCCGGAGCTGCGCTGGGCATGACCAGCCAGGGCTGGGGACTCTACGAAGCCGGCAAGCGCCCCGGTCTGTATCGTCCCGATGTCCAGCGTCGTCTGACCGGCGCGCTCGGCCTCTCGGTCGAGGATCTGGGAATGGCCGCCGCCCGCCTGACCGGCCCGGGGGCAGCCGCCGCACCCACAGGGGTCGCGAGCCCTGGCCGAGCGTTCAGCCCCCATCAGCCGACAGCGCCGCAACGGTCTCGCGAGCGACTGCAGCTGTCCAACGACGATCTCGCGCCCTGGGCCGCTTCAGGAGTGGAGCTGGAGTTCGATCCGGGTCGCTGGCCCCGTCGGGACCAGGGATGCGTGATCGACCTGTGCGATGGTCGCCGCCTGGTGCGGCTGTATGACCGCGCCGATGCGGATCGCCTGTATGTGCGTGGCGGTTCCGGAGGGCTCTCGACCCTCACCGAGCTTGAACGGACCGAGATCGAGAGAGTGGCGGCGGTTACCGCGAGATTTGATGAATGAAACGAAAAAGTTGCACGTTAAGTCGTTTCATGAAACACTCCTTGAGCGCAAAGAGGATAGATCGCCATGCCCAGGACGCCGGACTGGATCGACAGCCTTGTCGGCAGCCGTATCCTGGCCCTGCGCACCGATGCGGGGATGTCCCAGGCGCAACTGGCGAAACGTCTCGGCATCAGCTTCCAGCAGATCCAGAAGTACGAGGTTGGGGCCAACCGGGTGTCCGCCTCACGCCTGCATCAGCTGGCCACCATCTTCGACACCCCGATCGAGACCTTTTTTCCCCCAAGACCGATCTCCCTGCCGGGCGATCCCTCGGGCCAGCAGGGGGCGCGCTTCATGACGGCGAGCGCCGAGGGACGGATGGTCGCGGCTGGATTCAACCTGATCGACGACCGGGAGGTTCGACGCGCCCTCGCCGTGCTCGTCGGCGCACTGGCCAGGGCGGCTTGACCACGTCGTTTCTGGCCTCTGGTTCTGCACGGTCCTCAGCGCGAGGTTGGGCATGAAGGTTCTGGTCATCGACACCGCCCTGGGGGCCTGCACCGTCGGGGTGTTCGAGGACGATCGGCCGCTAGCGGTGCGCTCCGAATGCATGGTCAAGGGTCATTCCGAGCGCATCGGCGGCTTCGTACGCGACGCGGTGGCTGAGGCCGGTGATGCGTTGGGCGGGTTCGAGTCGCTGGACCGGATCGGTGTGACGATCGGGCCCGGCTCGTTCACCGGTCTGCGCGTCGGACTGGCGTTTGCGCAGGGACTGGGGGCGGCGCTGGGTATTCCGGTGGTCGGGGTCTCGACGCTGGCAGCGCTGGCACGGTCAAAACACCCTGAGCCGACCGACTCCATGGGCGTCGCCGCCACGATCGACGCGCGGCGCGGGCAGGTCTACCTGCAAACCTTTCACGAGGGCCTTGCGGACGAGCCTGCGCAGGCCTTGAGCGTGGACGCTGCATGCGCCCTGTTGGTGAAATCGCCGGACAATTTCGCGTGGTCCCTGGTCGGGAGCGGCGCGCCTCTGATCGTGGACGCCCTGCCGCGCCATTGGCCGACGCCGGCCGAGCAGGCGCCGACGCCTGAGCGAATGCCATCGGAAGAGGCAACCGGGTTGATCGCCAATCCCACGGCCGAGGCCCTCGCCGCTCTGACCCTCGCGGCCGATCCGGCAGATCATCCGCCCAGCCCGCTCTATCTGCGCGCGCCGGACGCCACGCCGCCGACCCGCCTGCCCGGTCAGGCGCGACCGCCACGACAACAGACGTGACCGGGACGACGATGCGCACCAACGGCGGCTCCCTGGGTCTTGCGACCCCGGCCGACGCCGACACCCTGGCAGCCGTCCACGCCGAGGCGTTCGACCATCCCTGGGACGAAGCGGCCATCGCGGACCTGCTGGGTCAGGCGGGGGTGTTCGGGATCGCGGCGACGGGCGGCTTCATCCTGTGTCGGGTCGTGCTGGACGAGGCCGAAATCCTGACCCTGGCCGTCCGCCCTGACGCGCGGCGACGCGGTCTGGCCCGGCGGCTGGTCGAGGCGGGCGGGGCCATGGCCCGCAGCGCGGGTGCCGAACGACTGTTTCTGGAGGTGGCCGAGGACAATGTCGCGGCGCGCGGCTTGTACGCCGACGCAGGCTTCGTCGAGACCGGGCGACGGCGGGCCTACTATGAAACCGCGCAGGGACGCACCGACGCACTCATTCTCGTTCTCAACTTGTGTGGCGACGCTTCCCACGACGCCCCCGCAGCCCTATCGTGAGCGCCATGGACCGTATCGAGAAACTCTGCGCCGACCGCGGCATGCGCATGACCGAACAGCGGCGCGTGATCGCGCGCGTCCTGTCCCACGCCGAGGATCACCCGGACGTCGAGGAACTGTATCGCCGCGCCTCCTCGATCGACCCCCATATCTCGATCGCCACCGTCTATCGCACCGTCCGCCTGTTCGAGGAGGCCGGGGTCGTCGAGAAGCACGATTTCGGTGACGGCCGGTCGCGGTACGAAGAGGCCGGCGAGGATCACCACGACCATTTGATCGACACCCGCACCGGCGAGGTCATCGAATTCTTTGACGCCGAGATCGAGCGTCTGAAGGACGAGATCGCCCGGCGGCTCGGCTTCGAGCTGATCGGCCACAAGCTGGAACTCTATGGCAAGGCCATAGAGGGGGCCGAGCCCGAGGCCCGCGAGGGTCTGGTCTTCAAGCGGCACGCGGCGCGGGCAGAAGCCTGACAGTGATCTGGTGGATCGCTCCCATAGCGGGTTTGGGAGTGATCGGTCTTTGCAGGTTCGGATACCGGATTGAGCGTTTCAGCGAACTTTCGTGGCGAGCGGCCTTTGTTGCTTTGCTGTTTGGTGGCGTGGCGGCTGCAGATTCCCTGAACAGGCAATCATTCTCCGGTTTGCTGTCGTTCGTTGGATGGGTCTTGGTCGGGCTTGCGCTTGGGGCCGCATGGGAGGCGACGCGGTTACTCAAGCTCCATCGCCGCCGACAAGCGCGCCTTGCCCTTGCCGACATCGGCGATCATAAGCCGCGCGATGACTGAAACCCTTGCCACGCCTGACGTCGAACGCGCACCCAAACGCCTGTTCATCAAGACCTATGGCTGTCAGATGAACGTCTATGATTCCGAGCGCATGGCCGATGTCCTGCGCCCGCTCGGCTATGCAACCACGGACGCGCCCGAGGGGGCCGATTTCGTCATTCTGAACACCTGCCATATCCGCGAGAAGGCGGCCGAGAAGGTCTATTCCGAGCTCGGCAAGCTGAAGCTGATGAAGCAAGACAAGGCGGCCGCAGGACTGGGCGTCATGACCATCGCCGTCGCCGGCTGCGTCGCCCAGGCCGAGGGCGAGGAGATCATGCGCCGCCAACCGGCCGTCGATCTTGTCGTCGGCCCCCAGGCCTATCACCAGCTGCCCGAACTGCTGACCAGGACTGCCCGCGCGCGCGGCGAGCGGATCGGCGCCGACTTCGCCCCCAACGCCAAATTCGATGCCATGCCTGAGGTTCGCGGCGTCAACGGCCCGACCGCCTTTTTGACGGTGCAGGAGGGTTGCGACAAGTTCTGCACCTTCTGCGTGGTGCCCTACACCCGGGGCGCGGAGTGGTCGCGACCGGCCGCCGACATCCTGGCCGAGGCGCGAGGTCTGGCCGCCCAGGGGGTGCGCGAACTGACCCTGCTCGGCCAGAACGTGAATGCCTATGACGGGGCCGCCGACGGGGTCGGCGAGGCCGGCGTCTGGTCCCTGGCGCAGTTGGCGACGGGCCTGGCGACCATCCCCGGCATAGACCGCATCCGCTATACGACCAGCCATCCCAACGACATGGCCGAGGACCTGATCGCCGCCCATGCGCAGAACCCCGCCCTGATGCCCTATCTGCACCTGCCCGTGCAGTCGGGGTCGGATCGCATCCTGCGGCTGATGAACCGCAAGCACGGTCGGGCGAAATACATCGAGCTGATCGGCCGCATCCGCGAAGCGCGCCCTGACATGGCGATCTCGGGCGACTTCATCGTCGGCTTCCCCGGCGAGACCGACCGGGATTTCGAGGACACGATGGATCTGGTGCGCCAGGTCCGATACGCCTCGGCCTTCTCCTTCATGTATTCGCCCCGTCCGGGCACGCCGGCCTCGACCATGGCCGCCCCGGTTCCGGCGGACGTCGCGCTCGCCCGTCTGCACGCGCTCCAGGCCCTGCTGCTGGAACAACAGGCGGCGTTCAACGCCTCCCAGGCCGGGCGGACGCTGGACGTCCTGTTCGAGAAGAAGGGCCGTCACGGCCGTCAGGCCATCGGCCGCTCGCCCTATCTGCAATCGGTTCACGTCGAGGACGCGGATCATCTGATCGGCCAGATCGTTCCGGTCCATATCGCCAGTGGCGAGCAGAACAGTTTGACGGGGCGGTTGCTCCAGCAGAAGGCGGCTTAGTGGCCAGAGAGTCAGAATTTCTTGCATTGGAAGACGACGCCCTGCGCGCCGTCATCGGGCCGAACAGCCGTCACGTCGCCCTGATCGAGGACGCGTTCAAGGTGCTGATCGAGGCCCCGGGAGGCGGCATCTCCATCAACGGCGGTGCGCGCGACCGGGCCAATGCCAAACAGGTCATCGAGACCCTGGCGGATCGGGCGGAAAAGCGCGCCGAGGTCAACGAGGCCGACGTCCGCGCCGCCATCGGCACGGCGCGCACCGGCGTCACCGGCGGGGGCCGCCGCGTCGATCCCATGGCCCTGCCGATCGGCAAGCGCGGCGCCATCGTGCCCAAGACCGACGCCCAGGCGCGGTATCTGGACGTTCTGGCCAACCATGAACTCAGCTTCGGCGTGGGTCCTGCGGGGACGGGCAAGACGTTTCTGGCCGCCGCCTATGGCGCGTCCCTGCTGCGGCGGGGCCAGGTGGACCGACTAGTCATCACCCGGCCGGCGGTCGAGGCGGGCGAGAAGCTGGGCTTCCTGCCCGGCGACCTGAACGAGAAGGTCGATCCCTATCTGGCCCCGATCTGGGAGGCGCTGAACGACATCCTGGGGGCCGAAGATGTCCAGCGCCGTCGCGACAAGGGCGAGATCGAGGCGGCGCCGATCGCCTTCATGCGCGGTCGGACCCTGAGCCACGCCTTTGTCATCGTCGACGAGGCCCAGAACACCAGCCGGCTGCAGATGAAGATGGTCCTGACCCGACTGGGCGAGGGCGCGCGGATGGTCGTCACCGGTGACCCTTCACAGATCGACCTGCTCAATCCCCGCGACTCCGGCCTGGCCCACGCCCTGCGCATCCTGAAGGACGTCAAGGGCGTCGGGGTGCTGGAGTTCGCGGCCCAGGACGTTGTGCGCCACGCCATGGTCGAGCGGATCGTGCGCGCCTATGACGCCGACGCCGCGCAGGGTCGGCCCAGGCCCGACCTCGATGCCCCGGCCGGCTGACGCCCGCAGCGATGATAGAGATCGAGATCGAATCCGACGCCTGGACCGTGGCGCTGCCGGACGCGGGAGCGGTCGTTGAGCGAGCGGCGACGGCCGGGCTGGGGTCGGTCGAGGGCGGCCTGGTCGTGCTGCTGACCGACGATGCGACCGTTCGCGATCTCAATACCCGGTTCCGGGGCAAGGACCGGCCGACCAATGTGCTGTCATTTCCCGGCGGCGACATGCCTATGCCGGGCCAGCCCCTGCATCTGGGCGACATCGTCCTGGCGTTCGAGACCTGCCGCGCCGAGGCGGAGGCGCAGGGGAAATCCCTGGCCAATCACCTGACGCATCTGGTCGTCCATGGCGTCCTTCACCTGCTGGGGCGCGATCACGAGGACGAGACCGAGGCCGAGGCGATGGAGGCGGAAGAGCGCACCCTGCTTGCCAGCCTGGGCGTGGCGGACCCATACAGCCTGCCTGATGACCACTGAAACGACCCCCGATCCGAAGCACATCCCGCTCGAAGCCCCCGCCGAGCCGCTCGACACCGGCAACGGTAGCCAGGACCGGCGACGGTGCCTGATCATCCGGTTTGGCCGGATCGCTCTGGCCTTGCTGGCCGGCGCGATCGCGGCCCTGGCTCATCCGCCGTTCGGCATCCTGCCCGGACTGATCGGCTATCCCCTGCTGATGCTGCTCAGCGAGCGAGCGACGACGACGCGCGGCGCGTTCTGGATGGGGTGGCTGTCGGGGTTCGGCTATTTCTTCATCGGCTGCTGGTGGGTGGCCGAGGCCTTCGCGGTAGACCCGGCCCAGGCCTGGATGGCACCGTTCGCGGCCAGCCTGTTGCCGGCGGGGCTAGGACTGTTCTGGGGCGCCGCCTGCGCCCTCTATCGTCGGTTTGCTCCGTCCGGCGTGGTGCGGGTGATGCTGTTCGCAGCCCTGTTCTGCCTGTTCGAGTGGCTCAGAGGTCATGTCCTGACCGGGTTTCCGTGGAACCCGGCCGGGGCGACCTGGGCGGCGGGATCGGCGGGGTCTCAACTTGCCTCAGTCGTCGGCGTCTATGGATTGAGCGTGGTGACGGTTGCATCAGTGGCGGCGTTCGGGCCGCTGGCCGGACCGGGACGCCGTGAGGCGCGGATCGGCGCGGCCTTCGTCGGAGCGCTGGTCCTGGTCGGCCTGATCGTGTTCGGGTCCGTGCGGTTGTCGAGCGCACGGCTGACCCTGACCGACACCCTCGTCCGCATCGTCCAGGCCGATGTGGCCCAGGAGTCGAAATGGACGCCCGAGGCCTATCAGGGAATCGTCGATCGCTATGTGAACCTGACCGCGCGGCCTGCATCGGCCCTGCCTGACGTGATCGTCTGGCCCGAAGGTGCCCTTCCGGCCAGCGCCAACTCCGTCTTCGCCGCCGGAGCCCCCGAGGCCGACGCCATCGCCCGCGCCGTCTCGCCGGGGCAGACCCTGCTGATCGGCCTGGCGCGTGGAGAGCCGGGCGCAGGAGGCGGGCCCGACCGATATTTCAACAGTCTGTTCGCCCTCCATGACGAGGGGGGACCGGGACTGCGGGTGGCGGGGGTATACGATAAGTACCGGTTGGTGCCGTTCGGCGAATACCTGCCGCTGGGCGGGCTGATGAATGCCCTTGGCGTGCGCAGCCTGGTGCATATGCCGGCCGACTTCAGCGCGGGGGCCAGACCGGCACCGATCTCCCTGCCCAATGCGCCGACGGTGCAGCCGCTGATCTGCTACGAGAGCCTGTATCCGGGCTTCACCCCGGGTGGGACGGGGCGACCGCGCTGGATCGTCAATGTGTCGAACGACGCCTGGTTCGGGCGCACCTCAGGACCGCTCCAGCACCTCAACCTGGCCAGCTATCGCGCCATCGAGACCGGCCTGCCGGTCGTGCGGGCCACGCCGACGGGCGTGTCGGCGATGATCGATCCCTGGGGACGGGTGGTGCAGGATCAGCGGCTGGAGCCCGGCGAAAGCGGCGTGATCGACGCCCGTCTGCCAGAGCCCGCGGCACCCACCCCGTACGGCCGGTTCGGGGACCTGATCTTCTGGCTGATGATCGCAGGCGGCCTGCTGTCGCCCGGGCTTGCCGTCCTCAGGAGCCGTCGATGAAGGGAAAACGGGGGCAGGACAGCCTTGATCGGCTGAAGACGGAGCATATCGACACCACCCTGGGCCTGCGTTTGCGCCGGGTGCGCGAGACGATGAACCTCAGCCGCCGCGAGGTGGCAGCCGCTCTGGATGTGTCGGAAACCCGGATCAAGAACTATGAGGACGGCCTGCGCATCCCGGCGTCCCGGCTGTGGCAGTTCTGTGGGCGCTACGGGCTGGATGTGACGCAACTGTTCGCCGAACTGCCCCACCATGTGGGGCCACCGACCAAAGCCCTGTCCGTCACCGGCGTGGCCGAGACGGCTGCGGCGTTCGATCATGAGACGGACGACGTTCTCAAGGCCATTGCCGTCGCCGCCGCCGATCTCGACCCGGCGGACCGGACCCTGGCCCTGGCCGCGCTACGGGGCATGGGCGTGCGAAAACTGCGGCGTCCATAGGCCGCTGAAATCGCCGTTTCCGCCTTTGTGCTTGCGTCTACCCCCAAGCGGGGCCGTATACGAAAAGTATGATGACAACCGCGTGCGAGCGGCGCATTGAAAACGCAGCACGATATGGCTGAACGGCAGGAAGACAATGGCTAGAGGTACGGGGGAAGACGGTCCGCATCCGGTAGACCGGCATGTGGGGCGCAGGGTCTGCGAGAAGCGGATCAGCCTGGGATACAATCAGAGCGACCTGGGCCGCGCGCTGGGCCTGACGTTCCAGCAGATCCAGAAATACGAGAAGGGTGCCAACCGGATCTCGGCGTCCAAGCTCTGGGACATCGCCCGCTTCTTCAAGGTCGACATCGGCTATTTCTTCCAGGGCATCGCCCAGGGTCAGCCTGGCGTGGCCGAGGACGGCGCGCCAGCCTTCGACCACGACTTCCCCTCGACCCGCTACTCGATCGAGATTTCGCGCCTGGCACCGCAGCTGTCGACCCGGCAACAGAAGCTGGCGCTGGACCTCATCCGAGAGATGGCCGACCGCCCCGACGCCGAAACGGCTTAACTTCGGGGCGCTTCCGCTCGCCGCGCGGCGGCGCGCTGCATGAGCGCAGTTAGCCTTTTGGGCGCTATCGCTCGCCGCGCGGCGGCGCGCTGCATGAGCGCGATGGTCAGTTCTGACTGGACCCTGAGCTGGCGCGTGACTGGCCGAAGGTCGGGGCGCGTTCCTTCTGCTGGGCCCAATAGGTGGGGCCGTCGTCCGGCTTGAACATGGTCCGGGGCGTCCCGTCGCGCGACACCACCGCAAAGGTGTTGGTCGAGGCCTGATAGAACAGGGTGTCGCCGTTGGGCCGGCTGACCGTCTCGACCCCTGCGGGTGGCGTCTCGGTGAAGGCCTTGATCCGCGCCAGATAATCCTCGGGCGTCCGCGCCCCGAAGGCCTGGCCGTTGCGCTCATACAGTCGGGTGATCTTGGCATCGACGCTTTCGCGACGGTTGGCCGTCAGCACCGGCTTGATCGTGTCCGCCGTTGCCGCCTCGGCCGGGGTCGCGCCGGTCGCCGCCGTCAGGGCCGCCTCGGCGACCTGGGCACTGCGATCCCGCGTCTCGACCGCCGACGGCCCGTTGTCGCACGCCGTCAGCGCCAGCCCCGCCATCACGACAGCCAACGCCATCGTCCCCTGTTTCCGCGTCCTCATGACCCGCTCTCCCTCGATGAAACCCGCATAGGATGTTTGGCACAACCCACATGTTCCTGCAATGTTCTTTTTTGCCTTCCTCGACGGTTCGCCTCTTGGCCGCTAGACAGGCCCCATGACCGACAGCCCCCTGAGCGCGCGCAAGATCCTGCTGATCGTCGGCGGCGGCATCGCGGCCTACAAGGCGCTGGAGCTGGTGCGACTGATCCGGAAGGCGGGGGGCGAGGTCCGGGCCCTGCTGACCCCGGCGGGTGCCGAGTTCGTGACGCCCCTGTCGCTGGCCTCCCTGACCGGCCACCCGGTGCGCCAGACCCTGTTCATGCCCGACGACGAGACGACCATGGGTCATATCGAGCTGTCGCGCTGGGCCGACCTGGTGGTCGTGGCGCCCGCGACGGCGGGGCTGATCGCCAAGGCGGCCAACGGCATGGCCGACGACCTGGCCTCGACCACACTGCTGGCGACCGACAAGCGGGTCCTGCTGGCCCCGGCGATGAACGTTCGGATGTGGCTGCACCCGGCGGTTCACGCCAATGTCGAACGGCTGAAGGGGTTCGAGGGCGATCACGGCATGGCGGTCGTCGGGCCAGACGACGGCGAGATGGCCTGTGGCGAGTTCGGGCCGGGGCGTATGGCCGAACCCGCTGCGATCCTCGACGCAATCATCGAAACGTTGCGGGGCCCGGCCGACCGCCCTCTGGCTGGCAAGCGTGCGGTCGTCACGGCCGGGCCGACCTTTGAGGCCATCGACCCGGTGCGCGGCCTGACCAACCGGTCCAGCGGCAAACAGGGCTATGCCATCGCAGCGGCCCTTGCCGCGTTGGGCTGTGAAGTGACCCTGGTGTCCGGCCCCACCGCACTGGCGACCCCGAACGGCGTGAAACGGATCGACGTCGAGGGGGCGCTGGAGATGCAGGCGGCGACTGAGGCCGCCCTGCCCGCCGACGTCGCGGTGTTGTCGGCGGCCGTCGCGGACTGGCGCGTGGATACGATCGCCGGCGGCAAGATCAAGAAGGGACCGGGCGGCCCGCCGACCCTCAGCCTGATCGAAAACCCCGACATCCTGGCCGGGATCGCCGCGCCGGGGCCCAGACGACCCGCCCTGGTCATCGGTTTCGCGGCCGAGACCACCGATCTGGAGGCCAATGCGCGCTCCAAGCTGTCAAGGAAGGGCTGCGACTGGATCGTCGGCAATGACGTCTCGGCCGACGTCTTCGGCTCGGACGGCAATACGGTGCTGCTGGTCACGGCCGGGGCGACCGAAAGCTGGCCGCGTCAGTCCAAGGCCGAAATCGCGCGGGCCCTGGCACTGCGCATCGCCGACCATCTGTCGAAGGCCTGAGCTCATGACCACCCTGCGCATCCAGCGGCTTCCGCATGCCGAGGGCCTGGCCCTGCCCGCCTATGAGACGAGCGGTTCGGCCGGGATGGATCTGCGCGCCGCCGTGCCGGACGATGCCCCAGTGACCCTTGAACCGGGGTCGCGGGCGCTGGTGCCGACAGGGCTGAAGATGGCGCTGGAGCCGGGCTGGGAGGCGCAGGTGCGGCCCCGGTCGGGTCTGGCGCTCAAGCACGGGATCACCTGCCTGAACTCGCCCGGCACCATCGACAGCGACTATCGCGGCGAGGTGGGGGTCATCCTGATCAACCACGGCTCGGAGCCCTTCGTGATCCGGCGCGGCGAACGCATCGCCCAGATGGTGATCGCGGCGCATGCGCAGGCTGTCGTGGAAGAGGTCGAGACCCTGGATGAGACGGCTCGCGGCACGGGCGGCTTCGGCTCGACGGGGCGGTAGGCTTTGGCGCCGCTTCTGCCAGAACCCATTCTATCGGCCGACAGCTCCCTGCTTCTCGTCAAGATTGGGGAGCCATCGTCCAACGACCTTCGGCTCATACTTGTGGAAGCAAAACCACAATCCATTGTCGTTGTTACAGAACTCGGACCTGCGAACCCGATCGAGCCGGATCAAACCAGTCGTGGCTTTGAACTGACATGGTGGCGCTATGTGGCCTATAGCGTCCGCAACGAGAGCTACTTTAGTCCGGAGGACGGGGCCAATTTCAGCCCCGGTTTGATCGGAATAGTCACGAGCTCCGCCTACCTCGCCTATGTGCGCGCCACGACATTCGCAACAAACGACTATCCAGGGCCGCTCACCCACTGGTTCGTGAATACGGAATGGCATTGCGTCGATGTCATCAGCGATACCCCGCCCGAAGTCCGGGAACTCACGCCTGAGCAAAGGGCGAGGGCACTCGAGGGCTATGAAAGCGGACCGCTGTTGCGCCGCTAGACCGGCGCTGACGTGCTCTGGATCATCCGTTCCTTGTGCCGGACGCGTTCGCGCCAGACGGTGTAGAGGCCGCTGGCGGCAATGAGGGCGGCACCGGCCAGGGTGTTCATCGTCGGCGTCGTTGACAGCAGCCACCAGCCGAACAGCACCGCACCCACGATCTGGAGATAGTCGAACGGGGCGATGACCGCGACCGGGGCCTGGCGCAGGGAGGCGGTCATGCAGATCTGGGCCAGACCCCCGGCGACACCGCCGCCGGCCAGCATGGCCATGACCGCCGGCCCGTGCCACGATCCGAAGAAGGGCAACAGCACCGCCCCGACGCCGATCGAGGCGACGAAGAACCAGAAGACGATGGCCGCGACCTGTTCGGTATCCTTGAGCTGGCGCAGGGTGACGGTGACGCCTGCGGTACCCAGCGCCCCGACCAGACCCACGGCGACACCGACCAGCGACGGTCCGACGTGCGGACCCGATCCGCCGTGCAGCACCACCGCCACCCCCACGAAGCCGATCAGCACCGCCGCCCAGCGATGGCGACCCACCGCCTCCTTGAGGATCAGGCCGGACAATAGGGTGGCGAAGATCGGGGCGGTGAAGCCGATGGTCGTCGCATCGGCCAGGGCCAGCATGCTGAGCGCCTGGAAATTGCACGTCAGAGCGCTGATCCCCAGCACGCAGCGAAAGACGTGGACCCCCGGCCGCTGGGCCTTGAGCGAGGCGATCCCCCCTTGCGTGGTAAGTGCCCAGACCACCACGACCGGCAGGCCGAACAGGGCGCGCCAGAACACCAGCTCGGGCGCCACGACCCCATGCGTCGTCGCCAGCTTGAGCAGGGCCGCCATCACCGAGAACAGCCCCGCCGCCGCGACCCGCAGGGCGATGCCGCCGGCGATGGTGTCCTCGCGGTCAGCTCTGCGGCCCTCTGTAGAAGTCAACGGGCCCTCATCGACGCTTCAGTCCACTGCGAGTTGGAAACGCAACGCCATCCGCATGGAATGTCACGGCCAGTCCCCGGATGATTGTCAGGTCGGTGCTGCAATGACTTCCAGATACTGCTCGATCGACCCGTCGGGCTGCCTGCCAAAAAGGGCCTCGAGTGTCGGTGAGGCCTGGCCCCCGTCCTGAAAGCGAACGCTGACCTTGAAACGACATTTCATGATGTCTTCGCTGGGCTCGCAAACCACGTCCTTGACTGATTGAAGTGTGTTCGCTGTCCACGGTCGTCCCGCGAGGTAAGCTGCCCGCATGGTGAAGTCCGGCCAGTGACCGGTCACATAGTCTGTGATCTCGCGATCACTCGCGAGACCATCGACCTTCGGTGCAGAAGCACAGGATACCGATCCCGCCACAGCCATGGCCACGATCAGGCTTCGGTCAAAGTTTCTCATCAACGCTTCAAGCCTCCCAGAATCCCGCGCAACAGTTCCCGCGTGATGGTCGATCCGGCCGTGCGAAGGACCGACTTGGTCAGGGCCTCCATCGGGGTCTGGCGGCTGGAGGCGCGGGGTTTGGCCGGCGCGCGGGTGCGCGCGGTTTCGCGGTCGTAGCGGGCGCGTTCGGCGGCCTGGTCGCGGGCGGCCTTGTCCGCTGCCTTGTCGGCCGCCTTCTGGTCGGCGTCGCGCTGTTTGGCGGCGGCGGCGTCGGCACGCGCCTTCGCCTCGGCGGCCTCGCGGTCGGCCTCGGCGGCACCGGCGGCGGCGTGGCGGGCGGCGAGAACCTCCTCGGCCGACTCACGGTCGATGGTGGTTTCATAGGCGCTCTTGAACGGGCTGGCCGCGATGATCGCCGCACGCTCGACGTCGGTGGCAGGGCCCAGGCGGCTGTCGGGCGGGCGGATCAGGGTCCGGGCCGTGATCGTCGGGGCCCCCTTCTCGTCCAGCAGGGAGACGATGGCCTCGCCGGTGCCCAGGGCCTGGATCGCGTCCTTGGTGTCGAAGGCGGGGTTGGCGCGGAAACTTTCCGACGCCGCCTTCAGGCCGCGCTGTTCGGCCGGGGTGTAGGCGCGGAGCGCATGCTGGATGCGGTTGCCGAGCTGGGCCAGGACGCTGTCGGGGATGTCGGCCGGGTTCTGGGTGATGAAATAGATCCCGACCCCCTTGGACCGTATCAGGCGCACGACCTGTTCGATCTTTTCCAGCAGGGGTTTGGGCGCGTCGCGGAACAGCAGGTGAGCTTCGTCGAAGAAGAAGACCATCTTCGGCTTTTCGGGATCGCCGACCTCGGGCAGTTGCTCGAACAGTTCGGACATCAGCCACAGCAGGAAGGCCCCGTACAGGCGCGGGCTGTTCATCAGCCGGGTCGAATCCAGCACATTGACCTGACCCCTGCCGTCCGGGGCGACCTGTATCAGGTCGGTCAGTTTCAGCGCCGGCTCGCCGAAGAAGACGTCGCCGCCGTCCTGTTCCAGCTGCAGGATGGCCCGCTGGATCGAGGCGATGGAGGCGGGGGCCACATTGCCGACCTCGCGCCCGATCACGGCCGCGTTCTCTCCGACATAGGCCAGCAGGGACCGCAGGTCGTCGAGGTCGAGCAGCAGCAGCCCCTCCTTGTCCGCGACATGGAAGGCGACGGCCAGTACCCCCTCCTGCACCTCGTTCAGGTCCATCATCCGGGCGAGCAGCAGGGGCCCGATCTCGGAGATGGTGGCGCGGACGGGATGGCCCTTCACCCCGTACAGGTCCCAGAACACCACCGGCGCGGCCTTGGGCGTCAGGGTCAGGCCGATCTGGGCGGCGCGGGCCAGCAGCTTTTCGTTCGGCGTCCCGACCTGGCTGATCCCCGACAGGTCGCCCTTCACGTCGGCGCAGAAGACCGGAACGCCCGCGTCGGAGAACCCCTGGGCCATGATCTGGAGCGTCACCGTCTTGCCGGTGCCGGTCGCCCCGGCGATCACGCCGTGCCGGTTGGCGCGGTGGAACAGCAGGGTCTGGGCGGTGGCGACGTCTGCGTCATTCGACTGACCGACGAAAAGGCCGGGAAGGAGCGGGGCGGCGTCGGGCATCAGAAGTCTCCGTTGGAACCTCCCGCTTAGCGCAGCCTTATCCGCCTCTCCAGAGCCAAGGCCGATTGACGGACCTTCGCCGTGCCATGACAACGGATTCCATGAAAACGCCTGTCGTCGTCCCCAGCCCCACCGTCGCCCGCAACGCCCTGGTCCTGATCGCGGTCGTGGTGACCGCGGCCGCCCTGGTCTGGCTGTCCGACATCCTGACGCCCCTGGCCATGGCCATCTTCCTGTTGATCGTCATCGACGGCGTGAAGCGGACCATCGAGCAAAAGACGCCCCTGCCCCATCGCTGGGCCGGGCTCGCGGCCCTGCTGGCGGTGGTCCTGATTTTTGCGGGGTCGATCGCCATCATCGTCTATGGCGCAGCGGGCTTCTTCGGCCAGGCCTCGGGCGTGGCGACCAATATCGGACCGCGCATCGACCAGATCATCGCCGACGTCTACGGCGTGTTACGGATCGCCTCTCCGCCAACGGCCCAGGACGTGATCAACGGCCTGGACATCCGCTCCTATCTGGCCAGCGCCGCCGTACAGGCCCAGGGCGTGGTGTCGGGCGCCTTCTTCGTCCTGGTCTATCTGGGCTTCCTGCTGGCCTCGCAGGGCGGGTTTCGCAGAAAGCTGGTCGCCATGTTCCCGGACGGCGCTCAGCGCGACGAGGCCTTGCAGGTGTTCCATCGTGTACGCGGCGGCGTCGAGGGCTATATCTGGGTCCAGTCAGTGACGGGCGCGATGATCTGCGTGGCCGCCTGGATCCTGATGAAGGCGGTGGGCCTCCAGAATGCGGAGTTCTGGACCTTCGTCATCTTCATCGTGGGCTTCATTCCCGTGCTGGGCGGGGCCGTGGGCGGGCTGGCACCGCCCGTCTTCGCCCTGGTCCAGTTCGAGAGCTACTGGCCGGCTCTGATCCTGCTGGTTGGTCTTCAGCTCATCCTGTTCATCGTCGGCAACATGGTCCAGCCCCGAATGCAGGGCGACAACCAGAATATCGACGCCGTCGCCGTGCTGCTGTCGCTGGCCCTGTTCGGCAAGATGTGGGGTGTGGTCGGAATGTTCCTCTCGACGCCCCTGGCCGTCATGGCCATGGCCATTCTGGCCGAGTTCCAGGGATCCCGCTGGATGGCGATCCTGTTGTCTGGAGACGGCAAGCCCTATGAGGCCGAAGAACGCGAGGCCGAGACCCGGAAAGCCCGACAGCGCGGCGTCCGGTCGCAGGTCGACGACGCGAAAGCCTAATTCCCTGCCCTTGCAACGCCATGATCCCACCCCATCTCGGGGTCTGACGCCGACCCCATCCCCTCCGGGCCGGCGTTCACCGACCGGCGCGCCCTCCCCCTCCTAGCGCCGGATCGTGGATGAGGCCGTCGGACCCCCCGTCCGGCGGCCTTTTTCTCGCCCACCACCCAGACGTGTTGCAGATTGGTCGCACAGCCTTCCGCAGAGTCAAACCCGTGTGCATCCGCGGGAACAGCGCTGCCGTAGTTCCGTTCAAGCGTCCGTCAGGACCGCTCTCCTCATTCACCGATCCACGGGATACGCCACCGCCATGAACCGCTCGACCAAGACGCTCCTGACCGCCGCCGCTGCCGCGGCCTTCTTCGCCTCCGCCGGCGCCGCCTCGGCCCAGAGCGGGATGTGGGGCTATACGCCCGACACCTGGACCGGCCCCTATGTCGGCGCTTTCGGCGGCTTCACCCAGCAGAACGGCGAAGGCAACGAGCGCATCCGCTTCGACCGTAACCTGGACGGCAACTATGGCGATCCCGTCCTGCTGGCCGGTGCCGCGCGTGCCGACGCCTTCAGCCCCGGCTTCTGCGACGGCAATGCCGCGAACGCCGTCGCCGCCAGCGGCTGTGACGAGGATGCCGGCGGAACCCAGGGCGGCATCCGCGCCGGTTACGACTACCAGCTCGGCAGCTTCGTCGTCGGCGGCGTGGTCGACTACAGCTTCGTGAACCAGGAAGATTCGGTCACGGGCTTCAGCACCACTCCGGCCTACTACACCTTCACCCGGACGCTCCAGCAACTGGCGGCCGTCCGCGCCCGTCTCGGCTACGCCTACGGCCCGGCGCTCGCCTATGTGACGGGTGGCTATGCGACCGGCGAGCTGGACAACAGCTACATCACCTCGAACGGTGCCAACTCCTTCCGCGCCAGCGTCGACGACGACAAGGCTGACGGCTACCAGCTGGGTGGCGGCGTCGAATACGCCCTGGCTCCGAACCTGAGCCTGACGGGCGAGTACCTCTATACCTCGCTGGACGCGGGCGACTATGTGATCCGCACCGGCGCGGGCACGGCCCCGGCGACCAACCCCTTCATCCTGGCCCCCTTCACCACGGGCACCGACCAGATCCGGTCGAACTCGCGTTTCGGGATGCACGGCTTCAACCTCGGCATGAGCTACCGCTTCTAGGATCGAGGCGACTGAGCCTGCCGTGCCGGCAGGGTCGAAAAACATCGCCGGACTCGCGAAAGCGGGTCCGGTTTTGTTTGTCTGGCCATATTCTCGGCTCTGACGCGGCATAATCCGCCCGGCCTTGCACAGCCCTTGCGAGGCTCTACGGTGTCGTCATCCAAAGGCGGCCACAAGAGCCGCGCTTTCCAAGAGACACTGCCCATGTCCGGCGACCTCCGCACCGTCCCTCAGGCGTTTTCGCTGGAGGCGCTGGCGACAGCCTTCCAAGGCAGCGGTGGACCGGACGGGGAGACGGCGCGGTCCTTCCTGGCCCAGGCGCACGAGGACTATGCGGCCGACGAGACGCCGGATCTGGGGGTCACGGCCTTCGCCGCCCTCCTCGGCGCGGTCTGGACTGCCGTCGAGGCGCGCAAGGCCGGCCAGGACCCCTCGATCGAAGTCCGCCCCCTGGCCTCGTCGGACGGCGCGACGGCCTATGACGTCGTGATCATCCTCCAGGACGACCGACCCTTCCTGGTCGATAGCGTGATGGGCGAGATGGCCGACGCGGGCGTGTCGGTCCGGGCCCTGTATCACCCTGTTGTCGCCTCGACCTTCGGGCGGATCTCGACGATCGTGGTGGTGATCGACCCCCTGCCCGCCGAACGGCGCGAGGTGCTGACGGCCGAGCTGTCCACGGCCATGACCGACGTGCGGTGGGCGGTCGAGGATCACACTGCCATGTCGGACCTGATGGAGCGATCGATCACCCATCTCGAGGCCTGCCCCGGCTCGGTGTCGCCGGAGGTCGCGGCCGAGAACATCGCCTTCCTGAACTGGATGCGGGACGACCATTTCGTCTTCCTCGGCGCGCGTGACTACGCCTATCCGCGCACGGCGGACGGCGGCTATGCGGCCGAAGAACCCCTGGGTCAGGTGGCGGAGGGCGTCGGCGTGCTGCGCGACCGCCAGCGGACGGTGCTCCGTCGCACCTCCGAACCCGCGATCCTGACGGCCCAGATGAAACGGCAAATGGACCTGTCGGAGCCGGTGACGGTGGCCAAGGCCAACCTGCGCAGTCGGGTCCACCGTCGCGCCTATATGGACTACGTCGGGGTCAAGCGTTACGGCGAGGACGGCCGGCCCGCCGGGGAGACCCGCTTCGTGGGCCTGTTCACCGCCGAGGCCTATGACCGTGCCGCCTCCGAGGTGCCGCTGGTCCGGCGCAAGGTGGCCAACGCCCTGGCCCGCGCCGGCAAGGCACCCGGCAGCCACAACGAGAAGCGGCTGAAGAACATCCTCGAGAACTATCCCCGGGACGAGCTGTTTCAGATCACCGAGGACGAGCTGCTGTCGATCTCGCTCGGCATCCTGCACCTCTATGACCGGCCCCGGATCAAGACCTTCACGCGCAAGGACCCGTTCGACCGGTTCGTCTCGGTCCTGGCCTTCATCCCGCGCGAGCGGTTCGACGCCTCGGTGCGTGAGCGGATCGGCGTCATCCTGGCCCGGGCCTGGGGTGGGCGGATGTCGGCCTGGTATCCGCAACTGTCGGACACCCCGCTGGTGCGGGTCCACTATATCCTGGGCGTGACGCCCGGCGATCACCCGACCCCGGATCCGGTCGCGCTCGAGGCCGCGATCACCGAGGCCGGACGCAGCTGGATCGACCGGTTCGAGACCGCCGCGCGCGAGGCCGATATCGCCGACGCAGAGATCGGCGCCCTGTCCACGAAGTGGGCCGAGGCTTTCGGGGCGGGCTATCGCGCCCGCTATGACGCCGCCGAGGCCGTTGCCGACCTGCAGGAGATCGACCGGCTGAACGCCGGGGCAGGTACAGGAGCCGGCGAACCGGTCGCCGTGCGCGCCTTCCGCGTGTCGGGGGACAGCGAGCTGCAATTCCGGTTCAAGCTCTACCATCGCGGCGCGGCCGTACCGCTGTCCGACGTCCTGCCGATCCTGGCCGACATGGGGCTGAAGACGCTCGAGGAATTCGGTCACGCCATCCGACCCGTCGGCGACCCCGAGATCCACGTCCACGAGTTCCTGCTGGAGGATCCGCGCGGCGGATCGCTGGTGTTTGCCGACGTGAAGGCACCGTTCGAGGCCGCCTTCACCGCCGTCTGGAACAGGACCACCGAAAGCGACGGCTTCAACCGTCTGGTGCTCGAACTGGGTGTCGACTGGCGCGAGGCGGCCCTGGTGCGGACCCTGGCCCGCTATCGCCAGCAGACCGGCCTCGACCCGTCCCAGGCCGTTCAGGAAGAGGCCCTGCGCGACTATCCCGACGTCGCCCGCGCCCTGATCAGCCTGTTCGCCTGCAAATTCGACCCCGCCTATGGCGGAGCAGCCGCGACCCGCGAGGCAGACACGGCCGAACTCGTGACCAAGATCACGGCCCTGCTCCAGGACGTGAAGTCGCTGGACCACGACCGGGTGCTGCGCCGACTGATGCTGCTGATCGGCGCGATCAAGCGCACAAACTTCTATCAGGTCGGGCCCGACGGCGCGCCCAAGCCGCACATCTCGATCAAGATCGCCTCGCGCGAGCTCGACGACCTGCCCCTGCCCAAACCCTATCGCGAGATCTTCGTCTGGGCCCCGCATATCGAGGGCGTTCACCTGAGATTCGGACCCGTGGCGCGGGGCGGCCTGCGCTGGTCCGACCGTCGCGACGACTTCCGCACCGAGGTGCTGGGTCTGGTCAAGGCACAGCAGGTCAAGAACGCGGTCATCGTGCCCGTCGGCTCCAAGGGCGGATTCTTCCCGAAATATCTGGCCGGACTGGTCCGCGCCGGGGCCGATCGCGATGCGCAACAGGCCGAGGCCATCCGCGCCTACAAGACCTTCCTTTCCGGCCTTCTGGACATCACCGACAATATCGCCGCCGACGGGTCGGTGATCCATCCAGCCAATGTCATCGCCTGGGAAGGCGATGATCCCTATCTGGTGGTCGCGGCCGACAAGGGTACGGCGACCTTCTCCGACATCGCCAACGGGGTGTCGGCCGACTACGGCTTCTGGCTGGGCGACGCCTTCGCCTCGGGCGGGTCGATCGGGTACGACCACAAGGCCATGGGGATCACGGCGCGGGGGGCCTGGGAGGCGGTGAAGCGCCACTTCCGCGAACTGGGCCACGACATCCAGAGCCAACCCTTCACGGCCGTCGGCGTCGGCGACATGTCGGGCGACGTGTTCGGCAACGGCCTGTTGCTGTCGAAAGCGACGAAACTGGTCGCCGCCTTCGACCACCGCGACATCTTCATCGATCCGACGCCCGATCCGGCCACGTCCTGGGCCGAGCGCAAGCGGATGTTCGACCTGCCGCGCTCGTCCTGGCAGGACTATGACAAGGGCCTGATCTCGGAAGGCGGCGGCGTCTTCTCGCGCCAGGCCAAGTCGATCGCCCTGACGCCCCAGATCAAGACCCTGCTCGACATCACAGAGGACAGCGTCGATCCGGTCACCCTGATGCGTGCCATCCTGAAGGCGAACGCGGACCTGCTCTATCTCGGCGGCATCGGGACCTATGTGAAGGCCCCGAACGAGACCGATGCCCAGGTCGGCGACAAGGGCACCGACGCCCTGCGGATCGACGCCACGGAACTGAGGGTCAAGGTGGTGGGTGAAGGCGCGAACCTCGGCTTCACCCAGGCCGGCCGCATCGCCTTTGCGGCAAACGGCGGGCGGATGAACACCGACGCCATCGACAACTCGGCCGGTGTCGACACCTCCGATCACGAGGTCAACATCAAGATCCTGGTCGGGTCGGCCGTGACCAACGGCGTCCTGCCGGCCGATGAGCGCAACGGCCTGCTGGCCTCCATGACGGACGAGGTGGGCCTGAAGGTTCTGGCCCACAACTACGACCAGACCCTGGCCCTGACCCTGCAACAGGCGGAAGGGCCCGGCGGCCTCGACGCCCAGCAGCGGTTCATGCAGTCGCTGGTCGCGCGCGGCAAGCTGGACCGAAAGGTCGAGGGCCTGCCCGGCGACATCCAGATCGGCGAGATGCGGGCGACGGGCAAGGCCCTGACCCGGCCCGAACTGGCCGTGCTGATGGCCTATGCCAAGCTGGAACTGGCCGACGAGATCGTGGCGTCCGACGCGCCGGAGGACCCCTTCTTCGAGGAAACCCTGGTCCGTTACTTCCCCGAGCCGCTCGCCCGGTTCGAGGACCAGATGAAGGGCCACCGGCTGCGGCGCGAGATCGTCGCGACGGTGCTGTGCAACGAGATCGTCAACATGACGGGGCCGACCTTCCCCGACCGGCTGCGGTCAGCGGCGGAATGCGACACCACCGCCTTCGTCGTCGCCTTCGAGGCGGCGCGGCGGGTGTTCCGCCTGGACGAGGCCTGGGACGCGGTCAATGCGCTCGACCTCAAGGTCCCGGCCGAGACCCAGACGGCGCTTTATCGCGAGATCGCGGTCGTGCTGCGTCGCCAGACCTTCTGGCTGGCGCGGCGGGCCACGCGCGAAGGGGCGACCGTCCAGGGGTTGATCGACACCTATCGCCCCGCCGCCGATGCGCTGCGGGCCGACGGCGGGGCGGTGCTGTCGCGGTTCGAGCAGGACCGCTTGGCCAAGCGCACGGACGGCTTCGTCGCCGGCGGAGCGCCCGAGGACCTGTCGCGCACCGTGGCTCTGATGCGGTCGCTGGTTTCGACGCTCGACATCGGCGATCTGGCAGGCGAATCCGCCTGGTCCGAAGCCGGTATGGCGCGGCTGTACCACCAGGTCGGTGCGGCGTTCGAGTTCGACCGGCTGCGGGCGGCGGCGGGATCGATCCCGTCCAACGACCATTTCGACCGGCTGGCCGTGCGTCGCCTGATCGAGGATCTGATGAGCGAGCAGGTCGCCCTGACCCGCGCGGTGGCCAAGGCGTCCGAACCCTCGGTCGGCGCCGCCGAAGCGACGGCCGAGGCCGCCGTGGATGCCTGGATCGGGTCGCGGCAGGAGATGGTCGACGCCCTTCGGGCCTCGGTCGACGAGATCGACGCCTCGGGTGCCGGCTGGACCTTCGCCAAGCTGACCATCGCCAACGGCGCGATCCGGAGTATCGTCAGTTCCGCGACTTGAGAGACGGCGCGTGATCAGGTGATTGGTGCTAGTGCTGGTGAGCCAGGATGAGCGTGGCTGTCTTGCTCACTAGTCACGAGCACTAGCACTCGAAACAGGCGCGATCTCAACGCGCAGGTCAGGTTGGGGAGCCGATATGCCACGCAAATTCCTGGTCGTCGTCGACGACAGTCCTGAGTTCGAGGCCGCCCTGCGCTATGCGTCGCGGCGGGCTCGCTCGACCGGCGGGCGGGTGGTCATGCTGCGCGTCATCCCCGACACCTCGGATGAGCACTGGTCGGGGGTCCGCGAGGAAATCCAGCGCGAGCAGCGGGCCGAGGCTGAAAGCCTGCTCAACACCCTGGGTGCCGAGGCCCAGGAACGCTCGGGGGCCCAGCCGGTCTTCGTCATCGAGGAAGGCGACCCCCAGGCGGCGATCCGCAAGGTCGTCGGCGCCGATCCCGAGATCAAGATCCTGGTCCTGGCCTCGGCCGGCGGCGGCAAGGCCTCGGGGCCGCTCGTCTCGGCCATGCTGAAACAGGGCGCGGCCTTCACCGGGCGCAAGCTGCCGGTGACCATCGTGCCCGGCGAATTGACCGACAGCGAGATCGAGGATCTGGCCTGACCCCGGGCACCCGACGCTTGGCCCCCGCCCCGGTCGCTGCTAACCCTCGCGCAAATCAAGAAGGAACCTCCACCATGGCCACCGAATCCGCCTGGACCATGCCCAAGGGCGAACTGATGAAGGGCAAGAAGGGCCTGATCATGGGGGTGGCCAACGCCAACTCGATCGCCTGGGGTATCGCCTCGCAACTGGCCGCCCAGGGCGCCGAACTGGCTTTCACCTATCTGGGCGAGGGACTGGAGCGCCGGGTGCGGCCGCTGGCCGAGAGCGTGGGTGCCAAGCTGCTGATCCCCGCAGACGTCACCGACGACGCCTCGATGGACGCCGCCTTCGAGGCCTTGGAGAAGGAATTCGGCACCATCGACTTCGTGGTCCACTCGGTCGCCTTCGCCAACAAGGATGAGCTCAAGGGATCGTTCATCGACAATACGACCCGCGACAGCTTCCTGCTGGCCATGAACATCAGCTGCTTCAGCTTCGTCGACGTCGCCCGGCGCGCGGCGAAGATCATGCCGAACGGCGGGTCGATGATCACCATGACCTATCTCGGGTCGGAACGGGCCATCCCGAACTACAACACCATGGGCGTGGCCAAGGCCGCGCTGGAGGCCGCGACCCGCTATATCGCCCGCGATCTTGGGCCCAAAGGCATCCGCGTCAACGCCATCTCGGCCGGTGCCATGCGCACGCTCAGCCTGGCCGGCATTTCGGGCGGTCGCGGCATGATCGCGCAAGGGCGCGCCATGTCGGCCATGAAGGAGGACACCTCGATGGAGGGCGTCGCCGGTGCAGCCCTGTGGCTGTGCTCGGACCTGGGCCTGTCCACCACGGGCGAAGTCATCCACGTCGACGCCGGCTTCCACATGATGGGCCTGGCGGGCGACGAAGAGGGCTGAGCGCCTACTCGACGGGAAAGGCGAAGGCCTGACGACGGGGCGATTACGTCGCCGTTACGTCGATGGGCCGCTTTCGAATGGAGGCATTATGCCCTTTCGTCGTCTTCTGACGACGAAAGGAACCGCCGTCATGCCTGAACTCCCACAAACATCTTCGCCCGCCGAGCCGCTTCGATGGAGCATCTGGCAGATGACGCTCGCCGTCCTGGGTTCGGCCTTTGGGGTCGCGCCGAACTCTGGCTCGCGCTCGCCCGAGGCCGGTCGGAGGGTCGCGAAATGATGTCCGGTCTCGCTTCCCCGCGCCCCGTTCCGGTCCTGGCACCCCCGCGCCGCTATGACGTCGTCGCCCGTGGCGGCGGCTGGAGCATCGTCCTCGGCGGTGCCTGCACTCGGCCATTTCGCAGTCGCCGCGCCGCAGAGCGCATCGCCCGCACTCTTCAGCGGCAAGCCGACGCCCTGCACGGGGTGAAGCGGCCCCGCAAGGTCCACTGAGGTGGCAAACGCCCATTCTGAAGCGCCGGCGGCGGTCATCGAAATCCTGCCCGACGGCCGCTGCTGGCGGCTCAGGTCCAGCGACGCCCTGTTCAGCGGTCTGTTCCTGGACCGACGGTCCGCCGTCCGCCATGCCGAGGCGGAAGCTGAATGTCATCCGGGCCATGTTATCGTGGTTCGGTCCATGCGCCCGGCTTGAAGGGCTGTCCGAAGATCCGCTCGCGGGCGGGGTGAGTCGGGCGGTTTTCCAGACAAAGGAGAGAGGCCTGATCGATAGCCCCTCATAGGGGAAGTCCCACGCAAGTCACAAGGACGGCTCTCCGTCCGGGTTTGAGCGGGTGATCGCAGATTACCCGCCGCCCATGCACCCGACGACGCCCTTGGCGGTTGTCCCTTCGCAAGCTGGGCTCTAGGAACGGGGCGGCCCCACGCCGTCTCGTTCGCGAAAGCCCGCCATGCCCGATCAGACCGACAAACAGACCTTCTCCGATCAGGACGCGCTGGATTTCCACCGCATCCCGACCCCGGGCAAGATCTCCATGGCCCCGACCAAGCCGATGGCGACGCAGCGCGACCTGTCCCTCGCCTATTCGCCGGGCGTGGCCATCCCGGTCCTGGCCATCGCCAGGGATCCCGACCTCGCCTACGAATACACGGCCAAGGGCAATCTGGTCGCGGTGATCTCGAACGGCACGGCGATCCTGGGGCTGGGCAACCTGGGCCACATGGCGTCCAAGCCGGTGATGGAGGGCAAATCCGTCCTGTTCAAACGGTTCGCCGACGTCGACAGCTTCGACGTCGAGGTCAAGACCACCGATCCGGACGAGTTCATCACCGTCGTCAAGAACATCGGCGACACCTGGGGCGGCATCAATCTGGAGGACATCAAGTCCCCCGAATGTTTCGTGATCGAGAGCGAGCTTCAGGACCTGCTGGACATCCCCGTCTTTCACGACGACCAGCACGGCACGGCCATCATCTCGACCGCCGGCCTGATCAACGCCGCCCATATCGTCGGCAAGAAGCTGGAGGACCTCAAGGTCGTGCTGGCGGGCGCAGGCGCGGCCGGTCTGTCGTCCATCGGCCTGATGAAGGCGGCCGGCGTCCGGGCCGAGAACACCGTGATCGTTGACCGGGACGGCGTGGTCTACAAGGGCCGACCCACCGGCATGGACCAGTGGAAGGCCGCCCACGCCACTGACACGCCCCACCGGACCCTGGCCGAGGCCATGGTCGGTGCCGACGTCGTGCTGGGTCTGTCGGCCAAGGGCGCGATCACCAAGGAGATGGTGGCCTCCATGGCCCCCAATCCGATCATCTTCGCCATGGCCAATCCGGACCCGGAAATCACGCCCGAGGACGTGCTGTCGGTCCGCTCCGACGCCATCATCGCCACGGGGCGGTCCGACTATGTGAACCAGGTCAACAACGTCCTGGCCTTCCCCTATCTGTTCCGGGGCGCGCTGGACGTCCGGGCGCGGCGCGTCAATCACGAGATGAAGGTCGCCTGCGCCCAGGCCATCGCCGCCCTGGCCCGCGAAGACGTGCCAGACGAGGTCGCCGCGGCCTATTCGGGCAGGAAGCTCAAGTTCGGTCCCGACTACATCATCCCGACGCCGTTCGATCCGCGCCTGATCTGGTACATCCCGCCCTTCATCGCCCAGGCCGCCATGGATACCGGCGTGGCCCGCGTCGCCATCCCCGACATGGACGCCTATCGCGCCCAGTTGCGCGAGCGGGTCGATCCGTCGGCCGCCCTGATGCAGAAGATCTCGTCCTCGGTCCGCGCGGCGCCGAACAAGCGGATCGTCTTCGCCGAGGGCGAGGAACCCACCGTCATCCGCGCCGCCTGGGCCTTCAAACAGTCCGAACTGGGCACGCCGATCCTGGTCGGGCGCGAGGATCTGATCCGCCAGAACGCGCATGAGGCCGGTCTGGATTTCGACGCCCTGGGCATCGAGATATTCAACGCCCGGCTCAGCCACAAGAACGTCGAATACACCGACTTCCTGTACGAGCGGCTGCAACGGCGGGGCTATCTGCGCCGCGACGTCCAGCGGATGATCAATCAGGACCGCAACTATTTCGCCGCCGCCATGGTGGCCCTGGGCGACGCCGACGCCGTGGTTTCGGGCACGACCCGGAACTTCAACATGGTGCTGCGCGAAATCCGCCGCGTCATCGACGTCAAGGACCGGCTGATCGGGGTCTCGATCCTGCTGGCCCGTGGGCGCACACTTTTCGTCGCAGACACCTCAATCAACGAACTGCCCGACGCCCAGGAACTGGCCGAGATCGCCGTCCAGGCCGCCGCGACCGTGCGCAAACTGGGCCGCACACCGCGCGTCGCCTTCCTCAGCCACTCAACCTTCGGCGACCCTCCCGGCGAGCGCGGCGAGAAGGTGCGCGAGGCGATCCGCATCCTCGACGCCATGAAGGTCGATTTCGAGTACGAGGGCGACATGCCGCCCGAACTGGCGCTGAACCCGGAGGCCCGCGCCAACTATCCGTTCATGCGCCTGTCGGCCGACGCCAATGTCCTGGTCATGCCGGCCATCCAGTCGGCGTCGATCTCGACCCGGCTGGTCCAGGAACTGGGCGGCGCCACCGTGATCGGCCCCCTGCTGGTCGGGCTCGAGAAGTCGGTCCAGATCGTCAGCCTGGGCGCCTCGGTGTCCGAGATCATCACGGCGGCGACCTTCGCCGCCTACGAACGGGCGGCCGACGCGGGGTGACCCGAACCCATCCGCAGACGCGCTGAAAAGGTTCAATATTTGCTACTTCTGGACGCTTCGACGTGCCCAGGGTCGGGCCGGTGGTAGGCTGCCTGTTCTCGCGCTTTGACGCCGCCGACGGACGCCAAAACTCCGGGGTGAACTGAGCCATCGGAGCCATCGGAGCCTGGTTTCGAGTCCGGACTCGTGCGGTAAAACCGCCGAACCCTGACGCCGTCTCTCCTCGCCGTTCGCCCCGTGGCGAATGGGGCTGCGGGCGGCTCGTATACGAGCCGCCCTGAGGCGCGGCCCGGCCTCGGGCCGTGACGGAGGGGGAGACACGGTCTCGACGACCGGCCTCCAATCACGCCTTCGTCGTCTAGGCCTCCCGACCAAGACCGCGAGCGACCCGACGGAGCTCGAAGCCCAGACGGGCCCATTCGATCAGCACGAAGACGATCGCGGCGACGCCCAACCAGGCGGCGATCACGAACATGGCGGCATAGCCCTGGGCCTCGATCAGTTCGCCCAGAGCGCCCCGTCCCAAAACACCGATCAATAGCCCCAGCGAGATGAAAACCGCGAACTGCACCGCCCCGAACATCCTGTTAGACAGGGCCGAGAGATAGGCGACGAAGGCGGCACCCGCGAACCCCCCGGCGATGTTCTCTCCCGCGATGGCCAGCATCAAGCGAGACAGGGGCTCGCCGATGCCGAACGCACCGAACGCCCCATACAGACCCGTCGCAGACATCAGCGCGCCCAGCGTCGGCGCCCCCAGCGCCAGGTCCATGAACAGCAGGTTGGTGGCCGCGGTCAGGACAGCTCCGAGCAAGAGGCTCCACATCCGGCCGATGACCAGAAGCGCCCAGCCCCCCAAAGCGATGCCGACGATCGTCATGATCACGCCGAAGGTCTTGGACGCCAATGCCACCTCGGCCTTGGTGTGGCCCAGCGCGCCGCCGGTGTCACCCATATAGAAGGGGAAGGCGAACGGCCCCCAGACCCCGTCTGTGATGCGGTAGGTCAGGATCAGCCCCAGCACGATCACCGCGCCCCATCCCAGCCGCCCCATCAGCTCGACCAGCGGGGCGAGAATGGCGTCGTACAAGGTGTCGGCGAACTGGGGCGCACGCACGGATTCGGCCTCGGTCGCGCCTCGGCCCTTCCAGACGATCAGGCCGGCGAGGGCGGCCGGAAGGATGACAGTGGCGATGATGATCCAAGGTCCCCAGGCAGCGGTGAACTCGCCCGCGCTCGGAGCGGGGCTGGTGGTCAAGGCGATGATCATGAAACGGATCAACATGAACGCAGCCCATCCCCAGGCCAGCAAGGTGGCGGCAAGGATGACCAGTCTCAGTCGGGGCGATCCACGGCGCTCTCGCGCCACGTGCGCCTGAGATGTTGGGGCCGGCTCCGGCGCGATCAAGGTGCCGATCAGGCCCAGCGTCATCAAGACACCCGCCGTGGCGAAGACGCCGGGCCAGCCGATCGCCTCGGCCAGCAGCAGGGACCCAGCACCTCCGGCCAGCGCGGCGGTGCGGTATCCTAGCTGATAGATGGTGGACAACAGGTCGATCGGGGTCGTGTCGTCGGCGACCTCGATGCGCCAAGCGTCGATGACGATATCCTGGGTCGCGAAGGCGAAGGCCCCGAGCGCCGCGCCCAGCGCAAGAGGGCCGAGCACGCCCGATTCCGGCCGCGACAGGGCGACGAGGCCCAAGGCTACGCCGATAATGATCTGAAGCACCAGCAACCAGCTACGGCGGCGGCCGAACCGTTTGCCGATCACCGGCGGCGTCCAACCGACGGCAGGCGACCACAGGAAGCGGAAGGCGCCGAACAGACCGATCCAACTGAGGATGCCGATGGTTGCTATCGGAACACCTGCCTCGGTCAGCCAGGCGTTCAGCGTGCCGATCAGCATGGCGAAGGGCAGGCCTGCCGAAAAACCCAGAAGCAGCATGGCCAGAGTGCGGCGCTCGCGGAAGGCGGCCTTCAGCACGCCCAGCCCCTTAGGCTTGACGTCGATCTCTGCGGGCGCGGCGGGTATGGTCATGGGCGGAGCCTTTTCTTGACGGGCTGCCGTTCTGATCGCCGGTTCAACCAATCCGTCAGGCGACCTTGGCGCGCTCCGGCCGGTTCGTCCAGCGGGCCAGGGCGGTCCGCAGCGGCTCGATCTCCAGCGGTTTGGTCAGGTGATCGTCCATCCCGGCCTCCAGACAGGCCTTTCGGTCCTCAGCGAAGGCGTTGGCGGTCAGGGCGACGATCGGGGTGCGGTCGCCGCGTGCGCGGATCGCCCGCGTCGCCGAGGGCCCGTCCATGCCAGGCATCCGCATGTCCATGAAGACCAGATCGAAGCGGGCGCGGGCCATGGCCGCCACGGCTTCATCGCCGCTGGCCGCCGTCTCGACGATGCAGCCTTCTCGGCGCAACAGGGTGCGGGCGAGCAACTGGCCGACCGGGTTGTCCTCGACCAGCAGGACGCGGGTCCCGGCGAAACGGACCGGGGTGATCCGGTCGTCCTCCGGCGCGGGGCCGGCGGTCGTCCGGGTCGAGGGCGTCTGGCCCGCCGCCGCGAGCAGGCGCTCGGCCACCGACTCGCGGCGCAGCGGCTTGATCAGATAGCCGTGGAAGCCCGCCGCCCGATAGCGGGCGATCAGGTCGCGCTCCGACGGGCGCAGCAGGATAACGCCCTCTCCGGTGGCGGGTCGCGCCGCCAGGGTGTCCGGGCCGGCGTCGGCGTGGTCGATCAGGGTGACGGCCCCGCTCTCGGCCACTTGGCCGCCGCTGGCCCGGATCTGATCCCGGGCGGCGCGGCGGACGAACGGGTTGCTGCTGACTATGGCGGCCGTGACACCGGTCAGGGTTCGCGAGCGCGGCGCGGCCCCCGCGGCGTCGAAGGGGGCCTCGAACCGGAAGCGGGACCCGCCGCCGGCCCCGTCTGCACCGGGTCGGTCCTCGACCGTGACCGACCCGCCCATGGCCTCGGCCAGACGCGCCACGACGGCGAGTCCCAGACCCGCGCCGCCGAAGCGGGTGGCATCCGAGGCGTCGACATGGCCGAACTCCTCGAAGATCCGCAGCCTGGCCTCGACCGGCACACCCGGCCCGGTGTCGTCGACGATGAAGGCCAGCCTGGGTCGGTTGCCGTCGCCGCCGGGAACCCGCTCGACCGCGATCCGCACGCCGCCGGTCGCGGTGAACTTGACCGCGTTGCCGGCCAGGTTGAACAGCACCTGTCGCAGCCGGCCCTCGTCGGCCATGACGTCGGGCGCGTCGGCGGCGACCGACCAGACGATCTCCAGTCCCTTGTCGTGGGCGCGCGGGCTCAGAAGCTCGCAAACTCCGCGCACGAGGCCTTCCAGATCGACGGGGCCGTTGTCGAACTCAAGTTTGCCGGCTTCGAGCCGCGCATAGTCCAGCAGGTCGTTGACGAGACCCAGCAGATGTTCGGCCGACGCCTGGGCCGCCTCGGCATAGGCGCGCTGCGGCCCGTCTAGCCGGGTCCGGCTGAGCAGGCCCAGCATCCCGATGACCCCGTTCAGGGGGGTCCGCATCTCGTGGCTCATCAGGCGCAGGAACTGGTCGGTGCCGCCTGCGCCTGCCGGTTCGATCCCGTGGGTCGTGGTCTTTCGCCGCGCCATGCCGCCTCCGTAGGGCTGCAGGATGCAGGAGGAGGGTTAAACTTTCTCCCTCCCCCTTGTGGGGAGGCGCGATCGCGTAGCGATCGCGGTGGGGAAGAGTGAAGCACACTCGGTGCATTTCGGACCCCACCCTGGCTTCGCTGCGCTGCGCCGTCCCTCCCCACTTCGGGGGAGGGAGAGCTACTGCCTCACCACGCCGGGACGTCACTCCGTCCATGCGACGCCGTCTGGCGGTCGAACTGGGCCTCGGCACCGACGGTGGTGCGGCGATAGATCAGGGCCTCGGCGATGTGGCGGCGCAGGATGCCGTCGGCGCCCTCGAGGTCTGCGATGGTGCGGGCCAGCCGCAGGGTCCGGGTCCAGCCGCGCGCGGTCAGGCCACCGGCCTCTCCCGCCCGCATCAGCAAGGCGCGGCCCGCTTCGTCCGGCGTGGCGAAACGCTCCAGCAGGTCGCCGGAGCAACGGGCGTTGATGCCCTGGTCGCGGGCCCGGGCGGGATCGAGCCCGGCCTGGATCACGCGCTCGGTCTGCATGGCGCGCGCCGTCGCCACCCGCGCGGCGGCCTCTGCCGTGCCTTCGGCGGGGGCAGGCAGGGCCATGTCGGCGGCGGTGACGGGCGGGGTCTCGACGGTCAGGTCGATCCGGTCGAACATCGGGCCGGAGATGCGGTTCTGATAGTCGCGCTGGCATTTCGGGGCTTTTCCACAAGCGCCTTTGCCGAAGCCGCCGACCCCGCAGCGGCAGGGGTTCATCGCCGCGATCAGCTGGAACCGGGCCGGGTATTTGACGTGGTGGTTGGCACGGGCGACGACGATCTCGCCCGTCTCCAAAGGCTGACGCAGGCTGTCGAGCGCCTGGGCCGAGTATTCGGGCAGCTCATCGAGGAACAGCACCCCGTTGTGGGCCAGGGACGCCTCGCCCGGCTTGGCCCGATGACCGCCGCCGGTCAGAGCAGCCATGGAGGCGGAATGGTGCGGCGAGCGGAAGGGCCGCTCGCGGGTCAGGGCACCGCGCTCGATCAGGCCGGCCACCGACCAGACCATCGAGGTCTCCAGCAGTTCGGTTGGGGTCAAGGGCGGCAACAGGCCCGGAAGGCGCGCCGCCATCATCGACTTGCCCGATCCCGGCGGGCCGATGAACAGCAGGTTGTGGCCCCCGGCGGCGGCGACCTCCAGCGCCCGCTTGGCACCCTCCTGACCCTTGACGTCGCGCAGGTCGGGGACGCGAGCGCCCATCTTCACGGGACCAGGTTCAGGCGGCCGCAGCACCTGAACGCCCTTGAAATGGTTGATCATCCCGATCAGTGAGCGCGGTGCCAGGATCGAGACGTCCCCGGCCCAGGCGGCCTCGGGCCCGTTTGCCTCGGGGCAGATCAACCCCAGCCCCATGGCGTGGGCGGCGACGGCGGCAGGCAGGGTCCCGCCGACCGGGGCGATCCGTCCGTCAAGCCCCAGTTCGCCCAGCGCCGCCCAACCCTCGAGCTGGTCGGGAGCGATGACCCCCATCGAGACCAGGAGGGCCAGGGCGATGGGGAGGTCGAAATGGCTGCCTTCCTTGGGCAGGTCGGCGGGGGCCAGGTTGGCGATGATCCGCTTGGCGGGCAGGGCCAGGCCGATCCCGGCAAAGGCACCGCGAACCCGTTCCCGGCTCTCGGCCACCGCCTTGTCGGGCAGGCCGACGATGGAGAAGATGCCGTGCTCGCCGCCGCTGAGTTGCTGGACCTGCACGTCCACGCGCCGCGCCTCGACCCCCTCGAACGCCACCGTCGCGATACTGGCCAGCATGACCCGCCCTCATGTTTCACATGGAACGAAACATGAACTCAAGCGAAATGCAACCCGCCTTATGCAACCGAGCGTTTCGCCTCGATCACGTCCCACATCAGGGCGGTCGCATCGATGCCCGTGAACCGCTTGAGCTGCTGTGCACCGGTGGGAGAGGTGACGTTGATCTCGGTCAGATAGTCGCCGATCACGTCGATGCCGACGAAGATCAGTCCCCTGGCCTTCAGGGTCGGGCCGATGGCCGCGCAGATTTCCAGATCGCGGGGCGTCAGCTCCACCGGCGCGGCCGTCCCGCCGACGTGCAGGTTCGACCGCACCGCCCCCTTGGCCGGAATGCGGTTGATGGCGCCGACGGGCTCGCCGTCGATCAGGATGATCCGCTTGTCGCCCTTGGACACCGCCGGGATGAATTTCTGGATCACCAGCGGGTCGCGCGATGCTCCCTGATGGATCTCGATCAGGGCGTCCAGATTGGGGTCGTCCGCGCGCAGCTTGATCACGCCCGAGCCGCCGTTGCCGTGAAGGGGCTTCAGCACCACGTCGCCGTGCTGTTTGTGGAAGGCGGTGAGGGCGATGGGGTCCGAGGTGATCAGGGTCGGGGGCTGCAGGCCCGGGAAGGCCGTGACCATCAGCTTCTCGGGTGCCGAACGGACCTCGGCCGGGTCGTTGACGACCAGGGTGCCGGGATGGACCGTCTCCAGCATATAGGTGGCGGTGACATAGGCCATGTCGAACGGCGGGTCCTGGCGCATCAGGATGACGTCGATGTCCTCGGCCAGGTCCAGCTTCACCCAGTCGCCGAAGGTCACGTGGTCGCCCGCGACATGTTGCAGCGTCACCGGCCGGGCGCGGCAGAACAGCCGGCCTTGCTCCAGGGCAAGGGCACGGAAGTCATAGACCCATTGGCGATGACCGCGATCCTGGGCCGTCATCATCATCAGCCAGGTCGTATCGACCTCGATATCGACCCCTTCGACGGGGTCCATCTGGATGGCAACTCTGAGCATCACGGCCCCTTCAACGGCGAGGCTTGGGGTATGGGTGGCCTGGCCTTCTCGCGCAAGGCATCGCCGACAGAACCGAGCTCGCACAGTGTCGGCCAGGCTAGCAGACGCTGGCGATCCGGCTCACTTGCGCTACCTTGGGCCATGGAGCAGACCGAACTTCGTCGTCGTTTGGGCGACCTCATCCAGCTTGAAGAAGCTGAAGTCGTTGATTGGCCGGAGGTCGAGGATCGGTGCCTCGCTCTGGCGGAGATGCTCAGGCACAACGAGGCGACTTATCCGGACGTCGTCCACCATTTCGTAGACGACGTTGATATCCGGCAGAAGGACAATGGCTATGCGCAGCGTCAGCGTGGCTTGATTCGCCGCTATGTTCTCACCGGGGAGATGGTGGAACACGCTCCCAGCGTGCGGATTCCTGGATGGTCCCTTGTTCCAGCGGTAGCAGTCCCTGCCTTGGTGCTGTGGCTGATACTTCGCTGACTCGATCGAAGTCCGGCAAGTGAGCCAGATTCCAGCTTTGGCTAGTTCAGCCGCATCCGAAGCCGGTCCATCACCGCAGGCTGAACCACCATGTCCTGACCCCCGACGATGCGCGCCCTCATCAAGGCCTCCAGCGCGCCGTTCAGCGCCCCCTGCTTCTCGCGGGCGGCGGCGACGTCGAGCCAGGGGCGGTGGTCCTCGGGATCGAGCAGGGCGCGCCTGAGGGCCGAGCGTTCGGCGGCGTCGAAATCCTCGGTGCGGATGGCGCGGGCGAACAGCAGGTTCTGCAGCCGGATCAGGGCCTGGCGATCCGAGACCGGCGCCATCAGCAGGTCCAGACGATCCGCGACGTGAGGCGTCAGCCCCGCTCGCAGCGCCCTGCGGCTGAGCTCGGACGGCAGGACGATCCTTCCCTGACTGAAGGGATCCAGCGCGACCGGCCCGGCGGGGGTCTCGACCCGCAGCATGAAGTGGTTGGGAAAGTCGACGCCCTGGGCCTTCAACCCTGCCCGCCTGGCCGCATCCAGATAGAAGACCGCCAGTGTCGCCGACAGGCCGCGCCGGCGCTCGGCCACGGCGATGATGTCGGTATTGGCCGGGTCGTCGTGATGCAGCAGGTCGCCGTTCAGCCTGAGATCGCCGGCCATGGTCTCGCTGAGGGCGTCGTCGGGGCTCTCGGTCGCAGCCCGCTCGCCGACCCGGTCGGCGGCGATGTCCGCCAGGTCGCGAACCGGCTGGGGGTCGCGGAACGGATAGTCGTGGATGGCACAGGCGATCGCCGCCTCCAGCAGGGGAAAGGCGTCGTCCTCGGCCAGTCCGGCCTCGGTCAGGATGGTTTCGGCCTCGTCTCGCGTCACGAGAAATCGCCCCGGCTCGTACTTATGGCTGAAACATGGCGCGGAAATCGGCCGGGAGCCAGCGCCACCATATCGATTCTGAGCTCATGTCCGGCCAGGCTGGGTCGTCCGTGCAACACCGCCCGCCCGGCGGCGAGCAATCGCCGACCCTGATCGGGCGTCACGGCGGTCAGGGCTTCATCGAGCGTCGCGCGCCGTTTTACCTCCACGACGGCCAGGACGCGGCCGCGCCGGGCCAGGATGTCGATCTCTCCCGCACGGCTTTTCAGCCGGAAGCCGAGGACCTGATAGCCCTTGAGCATCAGCCAGGCGGCGGCGATCCATTCCGAGGCGTG
This sequence comes from Brevundimonas sp. NIBR10, assembly GCF_027912515.1. Taxonomy (NCBI): domain Bacteria; kingdom Pseudomonadati; phylum Pseudomonadota; class Alphaproteobacteria; order Caulobacterales; family Caulobacteraceae; genus Brevundimonas; species Brevundimonas sp. NIBR10. Next base: position 977,297 of record NZ_CP115464.1, on the reverse strand, counting down.
GCCCGCCCGGTGCGCCTGTCCGCCCAGGGCCTGCCGCCAGGCCGCCTTGGCGCGAGGTGCCGCTTTCGGCGCGCGGACACGAACGGGTTTCATCCCTTGCCCTGCAGTTCCAGCGCGCGCCGATAGAGGGGCTTTCTCGGCAGGTCGAGCGCGGCCGCCACCTCCGAGGCCGCCTCGCCGGTGGGCAGCCGGGCCAGGGCCTCGATCAGGGCCGCGTCGGCGTCGGCGGCGGATGCGACCTCGACCTCACCGGGTCCCACCACGACGACGATCTCGCCCTTGGGTCCGTCGCAGCGCGGATCGACGGCCAGTTCGGCCAGGGTCCCCCGGATCGCCTCCTCGTACAGCTTGGTCAGTTCGCGAGTCACGGCGGCGGGGCGCAGGCCCAGCACCTCGGCCATGTCGGCCAGGCTGGCGGCCAGTCGGGGCCCACTTTCGAAGAAGACCAGGGTCTGTCGCGCCGCCCTGACCTCGGCCAGCATGGTCTTTCTGGCACCCGACTTGACCGGCAGGAAGCCGGCGAACAGGAACCGGTCGCTGGGCTGGCCGGCGATGCACAGGGCCGCCAGCAGGCTGGACGCGCCCGGGATGGGATGTACCGGCAGGTCGGCGGCGATGAAGGCCCGCGCCACGACGAAGCCGGGGTCGCTGATCACCGGCGTGCCCGCATCGGACACCAGGGCCACCACCTGACCCTCGCGCACCCGTTCGATGGCGATCTCGGCGGCGCGGGCAGAGGCGTGGTCGTCGCAGCGTTCCAGCTTCGCTTTCAGCCCATAGGCGGCCAGCAGCTTGGCCGTCACCCGGGTATCCTCGGCCAGCACCAGATCGGCGGCCGCCAGCACATCCAGCGCCCGCAGCGTCATGTCCCTGAGGTTCCCGATGGGCGTCGCGACCAGGTAGAGGCCGGGCGAGACCCGTCTCGGTGGTGGCGCTGTCGGCGGGAAGGGGGAAGGCTCGGTCATCGCGCGCGACCGTGACAGCGGCCCCTCACGTCAGCAAGGCTTTCAGCACGCTATCGAGGATCGGGCGACCCTTGTCGGTCGCAACGACCCTGCCGTTCGCGACCACGAGGAAATCGTCCGCCACGAGGTCTGCGACGCGCCCCGTCGCTCCGAGCGTCTCGAAGGCCGCCAGCGGGGCTCCTTCGACCGTGCGCAGGCCCAGGAGTATCCGCTCCTCGGCGGCGGCGAGGTCGTCCATGGCCTCCCGCTCGACCCAGGAAGCATCCTCGGCGACGCCCGCGACATAGGCCCCAATCTTCCTCTGCGCGACCGTTGCCGTCCTCACCCCGTCCAGCGTCAGTCGCCCGTGCGCGCCCGGCCCGACCCCCACATAGTCGCCGCCGCGCCAGACGTGGATATTGTGCGCCGACCGGGCCACCGGTCCCTTCGCGTGGTTGGACACTTCATAGGCCTCGAACCCGGCGGCGGTCAGGACATCCTGGGTAGTTTCGTACAGTTCGGCGGCGGTGTCCTCGTCGGGCGGGGTACAGTCGCCGCGCGTGGCGGCGCGGCCGAAGGCGGTCATGGGCTCGATCGTCAGCTGATAGGGCGAGACATGCTCGAACCCCAGGCTTACCGCCTCGCGCAGTTCGGCGGCCCAGGCCTGCGGCGTCTGGCCGGGCAGGGCGTGGATCAGGTCGATCGACAGCCGGTCGAACGCCCGTCCTGCGACGTCGATAGCCCGCCGGGCCTCCGCCGCCGAGTGGTTGCGCCCCAGGAACTTCAACGCACCGTCGTCCAGCGACTGGACCCCCAGCGACAGCCGGTTGATGCCGGCGTCGGCCAGAGCTTCGAAATGGGCTGCCTCCGCGTCTGTCGGATTGGCCTCCAGCGTCACCTCGACCGAACGCTCGACCGGAAACAACGCCTGCGCCCGCGCGATCACCGCCGCCACATCGTCGGGCCGCATCAGCGACGGTGTGCCTCCGCCCAGAAAGATCGACGCCAGCCGACGCGGGCCGACCAGGGCCGCCTGCGCCGTCAGGTCGTCGAGGATCGCCGCGACCAGCCCGGCCTGTTCCTCACTCCGTCCGCGATCGCGCACGACATTGAAGTCGCAGTAGGGGCAGATGCGCGCGCAATAGGGCCAGTGGACATAGACGGCGACGTCAGATCCCGGATTGAGCGGATCAGTCAATCAGGGCGGCCCTGAGCCTGGCGAAGGCGCGCGCGCGGTGGCTGATCGCGTCCTTGGCCGCAGGCTCCATCTCGCCAAACGTCAGCTCGCCGGTTTCGGGGACGAAGATCGGGTCGTATCCAAAACCGCGGTCGCCGCGCGGGGGAAAGGTCAGGGTGCCGTCCACCCGGCCCTCGACCACGACACAGGGCCCATCCGGCCAGGCCACGGCCAGCGCCGAGGTGAACCAGGCGCTACGATCCGTGGCCCCGACCTCCTCCAGCCGCGTCTCGACCTTCTTCATGGCGATGGAGAAATCCTTCGCCGGTCCGGCCCAGCGCGCCGAGAACACGCCCGGTGCGCCGTCCAGTGCCGCGACCGACATCCCGGAATCGTCGGCGATGGCGACCTCGCTCGACAGAGCCGCCGCATGACGGGCCTTCAGCATCGCATTGCCGGTAAAGGTCGCCTCAGTTTCGTCGGGTTCAGGCAGATTCAGCTCACCCGCCGTGACGAACCTGTAATTTTCGCCCAGCAGGGCGGCGATTTCCGGCACCTTGCCGGGATTGTGGGTCGCGATGACGAGTGTCATCCCATTGATCAGTCGCAGCATTTTCTCGTCATCCTCGACCGTAACAATCCATTGCCAAAGTTTAATATCGTTAAACGATATGTAACGTGACGCAGCGGGTGGCAAGTCCTATCTATGTTCTCACGAACGGGGGCCGCACCGTTCCGGAGGAAGCCCGATAAGGACTTTTTCAACCCTGCGGAAACATCAAGCGGGCAATAAATGACCCGCATTCAGGAGAACTACGATGAGCACGATGAACGCCTCGCTTTTCATGGACCGCATTGGTGCAGTCCTCGTCAACGCCGCCCTGCTGGCCGCCCTGCCGACCGCCATGGTCGCCATCCTCGTCCAAGCATTCTAAACAGCCTCTGCCTACCGCTTCCCAGAAGCGGCGCCTACCGCGTCCGGCCCCTTGGCCGACACGCGAAACGCTGAAGCGGGCCACGACGGTCGACCCGGGATTCGTCCCCTCGACCGTCGGCCCCTCAAGGCAGAGAAAGATCACCCTTTGACGAGACCCTTCAAGACCGCGAAGACTTGCGCCGCGTCGGGGTTCGCCGGACCCCGCGTGGCGATCGCGCCCTCTGGTCCGGCCGGGTGACATGCGCACGATGCGCCTGCCGATTCTTCTGACATCCTCGACCCGGTTCGCCCGCATCCCCGGCTTCGCCCTGCGCGGTCCGCGCACGCTCGGCCCCGGCTCGGTGTCGAGTCTGCTCAAGATCGCTCTGGACGTCGCCTTCGTCCTGCTGATGCTGATCACCGCCATCCTGCTACTGGCCTTCGTCGCCGCCATCTTCATTCCGCTGAGCGACGTCAACATCACCGTCACTGACGACACGGGCGGGCTGCAACAACCCCTGACCCGAGCGCTGCTGCTGTTCGGCCTGGGCGCCCTGTCGGCCTGGTTCGGCGGATTTCTGCTGATCCTGCGTCACCTGCGCCTGATCTTCCGCAGCCTGACCCAGGGCGATCCGTTTCAGCCTGAGAATGTGCGTCGGTTGCGCGCGATCGGCCTGATCCTGGCCACGGTCACCGCCGGCGTCTGGGTCACGCAAGGCCTCGTCGCCGCCCGTCTCGCCCCCGGCGTGATGGACCCGCAGGGTGTCGGCGAACTGCTGACCCCGATCTTCTCCGTCCTCGTCGTCTTCGTCCTGGCCGAGGTGTTCCGCGAGGGCGCCCGGCTTCGTCGCGAATCCGAACTCACGATCTGATAGACCGCACTCATGGCCATTCGCATCCAGCTCGACCGCATCCTGCTCGAACGGCGCATGTCGCTGACGGAACTGGCCGATCGTGTCGGCGTGACCCTGGCCAATCTGTCGATTCTGAAGACGGGCAAGGCACGGGCCATCCGGTTCTCTACCCTGGACGCCCTGTGCCGCGAACTGGACTGCCAGCCCGGCGACCTGCTGGCCCATGAGCCGGGCCCCCAGGCGACCGGCGAAGGCGACGACGCCTGAGGTGGCGAAACCTCCCAAGGATCTGACGACCGAGGACCGCCGCATCTGGGCCCGCGTCACGGGCTCGGTGACGCCGCCGAAATTCCGCAAGGCGGCCCGCGTCATTCCCGGCGGAGCGCCCATCCCCGAAATCCTCGCCGTCGCGCCGGGCAAGGCTCCACCGAAGTCTCAGCCCCGACCCAAGCCCGTCATCGGAGCGGCACCGGTCTCGACGCCCCTGCCCGCCGCCGTCGCCCGCCCCGCGCCCCATGAACTGGAGCCCCGCCGCCAGCGCCGCCTGTCGCGCGAACGCGATCCGATCCAGGCCACCATCGACCTGCACGGCTTCGGCCGGTTCGAGGCCGAGGACCAGCTGCGGGCCTTCCTGTCGGGCTGTCAGGCGCGCGGCCTGTCTGCCGTTCTGGTCATCACCGGCCAGGGGCGCAGGGGCGGCGGCGTGATCCGCGCCTCGGTCCACGACTGGCTCCACGCCCCGGCCCTGCGCGGTGTCGTCTCCGGCTTCGCCTGGGCCCACCGCCGCCACGGCGGCGACGGCGCGATCTATGTCACCCTGCGAAAGCGCTAGGCCAGGCGACGGTCGGCCTCGGCGGCCTGGCCGACCTCGTTCAGGACGCGATTCAGGGCACGCGCAAAGGCCGGTATGTCGAGGGGCTTGGTCAGATAGTCGCGGAAGCCCGCCGTCTTGCCGGGTTTTATGTCGCTGGGCATGGCGCTGGCCGACAGGGCCAGGACCGGGATGCCGCGCGTCAGCGGATCGGCGTCCAATCCGGCCTTGAGCTCGAACCCGTTCAGTCCGGGCAGGTTGATGTCCAGAAGGATGATGTCGGGCCTCAGGTCGCGCGCCAGGGCCAGACCGTCGTGGCCGGTCTCCGCGACGTGCAGACGGATCGACCCCAGGGCTTCGATCACATGCCGCATCAGGGCGATGTTGGATGGGTTATCCTCGACATAAAGCATCGTCGCCGCGCCGCCAGGAAAGGCGGGAACGTCCAGTTCGGGAATCGCCGAGGCCACGATCTGCGGTGCCGTATGGCGGGCGACCGGCAGATGAAGCGTGAAGCACGACCCCTCGCCCTCGCGGCTGCTGGCTTCCAGCCGCCCGTTCATGGCCTCGGCCAGACGGCGCGACACGGTCAGGCCGATGCCTGCGCCCGCCAGCGTCGAGGCCTCGCGGCCGAGGCGGTTGAAGGGCTGAAACAGCTCGGCCATCCGGTCGGCGGGAATCCCGGCCCCGGTATCGCGTACCGACAGGATGACGCCGTCCCGCCCCTGGCGCAGTTCGACGATGACGTGGCCGCCGGGGCGGTTGTAGCGAATGGCGTTGGACACGAGATTGAGCAGGATCTGGCGCAGGCGGGTCCGGTCGGCAATGACGCCGAAGCCGGCGACGACGGGTGGCGCTCTCAGGGTCACGCCGGCGGCCGCGGCCTCGGGCTTCAGGGACTGACAGACCTGGCGCGCGACCAGATGGGGATCGACGGCCTCGATCGACATCGACAGCTTGCCGGCCTCGATCCGGGCGAGGTCCAGCACCTCCTCGATCAGAGCCAGCAGATGCTGGCCGGCACCCAGGATCTGATCCACCGCCTGGTGCTGGCGCAGGGTCAGGGGCTCGGTCGCAGAGTTCATCCGCATCAGGTCGGCAAAGCCGATGACGGCGTTCAGGGGGGTGCGCAGCTCATGGCTCATCCCGGCCAGAAAGTCGGTCTTGGCCTGGCTGGCGGCGGCGAGACCCCGCGCCTGCTGGTCGGACGTTGCCAGGGCCGCGCGCATCTCTCGGGTGGCCTCGGTAACGCGAGCCTCCAGCGAATTGTTGATCGCCCGCAGCCGGACGGCCTCGCCCCGCGCCCGCGTTGCCAGGCTGAGCCCGGCGAGGGCGGCGGTCAGCGCCACGGCGATAATGACCAGAAGAAATCCCATGAGCACGTCCTCCCACGACAGGGTAGACGGCCACAGGTTGCTTTATCGTAAAACCTTGAGTTGCAATCGCTAGCCCTGGGCGTTGCGAATAGCGGCGGCTCCGGCAAAGGGGCTGAGCAGGGCGGCGAACAGGCAGTAGGCACCGAGCAGGGCCAGGGCCGGGCCGACCGGCAATCCTTCTGCGGCCCGGGCCAGGGCGCCCGAACCGAACACCACCGGCGGGATGAACAGCGGGAGGACGACGACGGCGATCAGCAGGCCGCCCCGCCGCGCGCCGAGGGCCAACGCAGCCCCGAGGGCCCCGGTGAAGGCGAACCCCAACCCGCCGATCCCTGCCGTCAAGGCGGTCAGGGGCGCGAGATGAAGCGGCTGACCCAGCGCCAGGGCGGCGACGGGCGCGGCCAGGGCCAGTGGCAGGCCGGTGGCGACCCACTGGCTCAGCGCCTTGATCACGAAGACCGCCTCCAGCGACAGGTGGCCCGTAGCCAGCAGGTCCAGCCCGCCGTCCTCCAGATCGCGCTCGAACAACCGCTCCAGCGACAGCAAGGACGACAGGGCCAGGGCCAGCCAGGCCGCGCCGGCCGCCACGGGCCGCAGGGTCTCGACGGCCCCTCCCGCCGCCAGCGGCAGGATGGCGGTCAGGCAGGCGAAGAAGGCACAGGCCAGCAGGGGTCCGCCGCCGCCGCTCCAGGCCAGGGACAGCTCCCGCTCGAACAGCACACGCGTGCCGCCGCGTGGACCCGGCAGTTGCGGCTCGGGCGGGCCGGGCTCGGCCCCGTCGGGCTCGCCGTCTCCCCATTTCGGCAGGCGTGGCTCGCTCATGCCGGGCTCTCCAGCACAAGAGGGCGACTGGGGATGGGGAGGGGGTCGTGGACGGCGCAGACGATCAGGCCGCCGGCGGCAAGGTGACGGCGCATGATCTCGGCAAAGGCCTCTCGCCAGCGGGCGTCCAGCGGGCCGAACGGCTCGTCGAGCAACCACAGGGCGCGCGGCGACCCCAGCAACCGACCCAGGGCGAGGCGCCGCCGCTGGCCCGCCGACAGCTTGCGCACCTCGAGATCGAGCAGGGGCTTCAGACCGAAGGCCGCGACGGCGTCGCCATAGCCGTCCTGGGTGTGACCCAGCCAGTCGGACTGGAACATCAGTTCGTGCCGCGCCGTGCGAGCCCCTTTGAGGCCGTCGAGGTGACCCGCCAGATGCACCTCCCGGCCCCGGGCGTCGGTGGGATCGATCAGGTTCTGGTCGCCGTCGCGAAACGCGACCTCGCCGGACTCTGGCCGGATCAGACCTGCCACGGCGCGCAGAAGCGAGGTCTTGCCCGCCCCGTTCGGCCCGGTCAGGGCGATGCAGTCTCCGGCGGCGACGGTGAAATCGAGATCGCGAAACAGGGTCCGCTCGCCACGGGCCAGGGTCAGGGCGGAGAGGGAGAGGGTGTGGATCACGGGGCCACCCTCCTGCGATCCATTCTCAATGTCCTCACACCGGACGTGGATACATGGACGGCGACCTTGACCGGGGCTATAGCCGCCCCAGCCGCAGCAGGCGTTCGCCGCGCGCGTCGGGGACCTGTGCGCCCCGTCGTCGACCGCGCGAACGTGCAACCGGATTGTCGGGCGGCGTAGAGCAGAGGAAGCCTCTCGAATGCCGTCCAATGACAGCCTGAACACGCGCAAGGACCTCACGGTCGGTCGCAAGAAATACGCCTATTACAGCCTTCCCGCCGCCGAGGAAGCAGGCCTGACCGGGATTTCCCGCCTGCCGCGCTCCATGAAGGTGCTGCTGGAGAACCTGCTGCGCAACGAGGACGGGGTTTCGGTCACCGAAGCCGACCTCAAGGCGGTCGCCGCCTGGATCGACAACAAGGGCTCCGTCGAGCACGAGATCGCCTTCCGGCCCGCCCGCGTCCTGATGCAGGACTTCACGGGCGTGCCCGCCGTGGTCGACCTGGCCGCGATGCGCGACGCCATGACGGCGCTGGGCGCCGACCCCTCCAAGATCAATCCGCTGAACCCCGTCGACCTGGTCATCGACCACTCGGTCATGGTGGACAATTTCGGCACCGCGAAGGCCTTCGGTCAGAACGTCGAGCGCGAATACGAGCGCAACATCGAGCGCTACAACTTCCTGCGCTGGGGTTCGTCGGCGTTCGCCAACTTCCGCGTCGTGCCCCCCGGCACCGGCATCTGCCACCAGGTCAACCTTGAGAACCTGGCCCAGACCGTCTGGACGCTTGAAGAAGGCAAGAAGACCGTCGCCTATCCCGACACCGTGGTCGGCACCGACAGCCACACCACCATGATCAACGGCCTGGCCGTTCTGGGCTGGGGCGTCGGCGGGATCGAGGCCGAGGCGGCCATGCTGGGTCAGCCGATCCCGATGCTGATCCCCGAGGTCATCGGCTTCCGCCTGACCGGCCGCCTGCCTGAGGGGGCCACGGCCACCGACCTGGTCCTGACCGTCACCCAGATGCTGCGCAAGAAGGGCGTGGTCGGCAAGTTCGTCGAGTTCTTCGGCGACGCCCTGGCCGGCCTGACCCTGGAAGACCAGGCGACCATCGCCAACATGGCCCCGGAATACGGTGCCACCTGCGGCTTCTTCCCCGTGTCGCGTGCCACCATCGACTATCTGACCGCGACCGGCCGCGACAAGGCGCGCGTCGCCCTGGTCGAGGCCTATGCCAAGGCTCAAGGCCTGTGGATCGACGAAACGAGCGAAGACCCCGTCTTCACCGACACCCTGGAACTGGACCTCGCCTCGGTCGTGCCGTCGCTGGCCGGACCCAAGCGTCCCCAGGACCGGGTCGAACTGACCACCGCAGCCCCCGAGTTCGAGGCGCACCTGACCGGCACCTTCGCCCGCCCCGCCGACGCCGAGCGCGTTGCCGTGGATCGTGAGAAGTTCACGGTCGGCGACGGCGACGTCGTGATCGCAGCCATCACCTCCTGCACCAACACCTCCAACCCGTCGGTGCTGATCGCCGCCGGTCTGGTGGCAAGGAAGGCCAATGCCTTGGGCCTCAAGGCCAAGCCCTGGGTCAAGACCTCGCTGGCACCCGGTTCTCAGGTGGTCACCGACTATCTGAACGACGCGGGCCTGACCAAGGACCTGGACGCGCTCGGCTTCAACCTGGTCGGCTACGGCTGCACCACCTGCATCGGCAACTCGGGCCCGCTGTCGCCGGCCATCTCCAAGGCGATCAACGACAATGCCCTGGTCGCCACCAGCGTCCTGTCGGGCAACCGCAACTTTGAAGGCCGCGTGAACCCCGACGTCCAGGCCAACTACCTGGCCTCGCCCCCCTTGGTCGTGGCCTATGCCATCGCCGGCTCGATGCGGATCGACATCACCAAGGACCCGATCGGCCAGGACAAGAAGGGCAACGACGTCTTCCTGAAGGACGTCTGGCCGACCTCGGCCGAGGTCGCCGAGATCCAGCGCAAGTCCGTCACCCCGGCCATGTTCGCCAAACGCTACAAGGACGTCTTCAAGGGCGACAAGCACTGGCAGGGCATCAAGATCGAGGGCGGCCAGACCTACGACTGGGATTCCGAGTCCACCTACGTTCAGAACCCGCCCTATTTCGAGGGGCTGTCGATGGAGCCCACGCCGGTCACCGACATCGTCGAGGGTCGCGTCCTGGCCATCTTCGGCGACTCCATCACCACCGACCACATCTCCCCGGCCGGTTCGATCAAGACCTCGTCGCCGGCGGGCCAGTACCTGGTCAACAACGGCGTCGAGCCACTGGACTTCAACGGTTACGGCGCGCGTCGCGGCAACCACCAGGTCATGATGCGCGGCACCTTCGCCAACATCCGCATTCGCAACCGCATCACGCCCGACATCGAAGGCGGGGTCACCAAGCACTTCCCGTCGGGCGACACCATGTCGATCTATGACGCGGCCATGCGCTACCAGTCCGAAGGCCGGCCTCTGGTCGTGTTCGCCGGCAAGGAATACGGCACGGGCTCGTCGCGCGACTGGGCGGCCAAGGGCACCCGCCTGCTGGGCGTCCGCGCCGTCATCGCCGAAAGCTACGAACGGATCCACCGCTCCAACCTGGTCGGAATGGGCGTGGTGCCGCTGCAGTTCAAGGCGGACGGCTGGGTCAAGCTGGGCCTGACCGGCGAAGAGATCGTCACGGTGCGCGGCCTGTCGGACGTCAACATCGGCAAGCTGAAGCCGCGTCAGGACCTGTGGGTCGAGCTGTTCCGCCCGTCGGACGGCAAGATGGCCCGTTTCCCGGTCCGCTGCCGCATCGATAACCAGACCGAGTTGGACTACTTCAAGGCCGGCGGCGTCATGCCCTACGTCCTGCGCAACCTCGCCGGTGGCGCGGCCAATGCGCCCCTGCCCGAGCCGGAAGAGATCGCGGCGGAGTAGGTCCTCCGAGCAGACGAGAATGAGGGCCGGCGGATCGCTCCGCCGGCCCTTTTCGTTTGAGCCGCTGTTCAGTCCGCGCAGAGGGCCGGTTGGGCCTTGCCGTCCTCGACCTCGGAGAAACAGCCGAACTGGACGTTCTCGCGCTGGCAGACGCCGGTGGTGCGGGTGCCGACCCTGGAGATATCGAACTGGATGCACCGTCCGGTACAGTCGGCCTTGTCGGTGCAGACCTTGCCCGCGTCGGGCATGGGGATGACGCAGTAGGGCATGTTCATCAGCCCGACGCGCCGGATGGCTCCGCCGGCACGGCCGCAGAGAACAGGATCGCTGTCCCAGGCCGGGTCGTGTCCGGCCAGGCTGGGGGCCGGTCGATCGTCGGCAGGGTCCAGCGCCGGGCCGGATGTCGGCGCACAGGCGAGCACGCCGCCGATGAGCAGCAGGGAAGCCAGCCAGGCGGCAAGGGTGCGCAGGGTCATGGGGCCGACCCTACACACGAACCGACCGGTGGGAAGACCGTGATACGGGAGAATCAGTCCTGGGCCATCGCCTCGGCCAGAAGCCGGGCCTCGGCGGCGCGGCTGGAGCCGGATCGCCAGGCGACGACGATCTCGCGGCTGGGCACGGCGCGGGCTCCCTTGGGGGTGATGTGGCGGGTCACGACCGCCGGGTTGTCGGCCAGGCCCGCGCGCACGGCCATCTCGGGCAGGAAGGAGACCCCAAGACCCGATCCGACCATCTGGACCAAGGTGTGCAGGCTGGTGGCGGCGAAGACGTCATCGCCCTTCGGCGGGTCGATGTCGAAGGCGGCCAGGGCTTGATCGCGCAGGCAATGGCCGTCCTCCAGAAGGATCAGCTCGGACGAGGACAGGGAGCCCGGCCCGATCGCGCCGGGCACGGCCAGGGCATGGCCGACAGGGGCCACGGCCAGGATCTCGTCATGGCCGATGTGGGCGTGATCGATGCCCGGTGCATCATAGGGCAGGGCGATGATGGCGGCATCGAGCTGGCCCGCCTTGAGCCCGGCGATCAGGCGCGGCGTCAGGTCCTCGCGGATGAACAGGCGCAGGCCCGGATAGGCCGACTTCAGGCCCGGCAGGGTGGCGGGCAGAAGGAAGGGGGCGACGGTCGGGATGATCCCCAGCCGGAACCGGCCGGACAGGGGGCGGCCTGCACTCCGCGCGGCTTCGACCAGATCCTCGGTGCGGGCGAGCACGTCCTCGGCGCGGCGCACGGCCTCGGCTCCCACGGCGGTCAGCTGGACATTGCCCCGGGTCCGCTCGACGACGGGGGCACCCAGGATACGCTCAAGCTCCTGAACCCCGGCCGACAGGGCCGGCTGGCTGACGTGAGCGGCCTCGGCCGCCCGGCTGAACGAGGCATGCTCGGCGAGGAGTTTCAGATACTGGAGCTGGCGCAGGGTGGGGAGCATGGAAGCGGACATAGACGCTTCCTATGGAGATGGCGAGGACGATCGGCCTTTCTTGTTCGAGGTCGGCAAGCCCGGATGGCGGTGGCGGTCAAAAAAGTGACCGCCAAACCGCCAGAGCGCCAAATTGACAGAGATCGATCCGTCGTGTCGGGCGGCTTGAGTCACCCTGTCGGCGGGACGACCTCAGCCTAACCGCAGGTGCGGCTGGTGGGTCGGCTGGAAGGTTTCAAAGACCCGGACAAACAGATGGGACGCGGGAGACCGGGCGCAAGGGCTAATGAGGAAAGTATTCCTGTTTCCTTTGCACCTTTCAGCGAAGGCCAGGCGACATGTTCCGTCGGCCGTGGCTCGAACGGCCTCGCTCTCTGAAGGCGATCAGACTGGATTTCGTAGCAGATACAGGCCGAATCCCATGACCCCGCGTCCGAAATCGAACATCAGCTTCAACTGATGGGCGCGACCCGCGATGGCCGGGGCGTCCGGGTGGGTCGGGTTGGCGTCCAGCCAGCTGGCAACGGCGGACTGCATGGTGTCGCCGTAACGGTCCCAGCGGTCCTGGGTCGACAGGGCGGCCGAAACCACCTCGAACCCCGCAGCCTCGGCGGCGGCCTGCCAGCCGTCGTGGTCGGTGTAGAGGTTGTTCAGTTCGACCAGCTGGCGCAGCGGTCCCGGCGGTTCGTCCACCCAAGCCATATCGCCCCACAGCAGCCAGCCACCCGGCGACAGGTGGGCGCGCAGACCCTCCAGCATGGCCTGGGGGGCGCGGATGCCCGGCCCGGTCGGCTCGATCACCCCAAGGGCCACGATCAGGTCGAAGGGCGGCGAGGCCGTCAGCACCTCGGGCGATGTGCCCTCACGCAGCAGGACCCGACCGTCCAGCCCGGCCGAGGCGACACGGTCACGGGCCAGGTCGATGATGGCGGAGTCGATCTCGACCGCCTCGACCGACAGACCGAATCGCTGGGCCAGCCGGATCGAGACGGAGCCGTTGCCGCAGCCGATATCGAGCGCGCGCGCGCCCGGCGTCAGGTCGGTCAGGGCGATCGCGACCTCGATGGTGTCGAGGTCCACGGCGTTGCAGACCTCGAGCGCCTCATAGGCGATGCGGTGGAAGCTCATGCGCATGAGACGGTGTTAGCGCGTCCCGTGGCCCTGCCCAAGGCGCATTTAGAAAGCGCTTTACATTCCAAAGTCAATGAGAGATAAGGCGGGGACTTCAACGGAGCGCGCCATGACATCGACCCTCGCCTCTTCCGTCTCCCTGGGCCGCGCCGCAGCACCGGCCGACACCACCCTGGCCGTCGCCGCAGGTCGCAATCTGATCGCCGCCGGATCGATCTTCGCCGTGGCCAATGCGGTGCAGTGGGCGATCATGGGCGGGGCGCTGGACCTGCATCCGGCGGTGCTGTCCCTGACCTGGCCGATCGCGGTCGGAGCCTTCCTGGTCATCCTGCGCCAGTTGAGGGCCGCGGGCGGAGAGGCCGGTCGCCGCACCGCCGTCTGGTCGCGGTTCGCCATCCTGAGCCAGATCGGCGCGGCCCTCGTGCTGGTCGCCGCATCGGCCGCGACGGGTCAGTGGGGCCTGATGATGTGGACCTCGGTCGTCGGGTTGGCGCTGTATGGTGTGGCCTGGACGATCGCGGCGGTGCGGACGCGCAAGGCCTGGATCGGGGCGGTCGCACTGGGATGTCTGTGCGCGGCGGGCGGGGTCGCGACCCTTGTCGGGACGCCAGCCCAGTATCTGGCCTATGCCGGTGGCCTGCTCGCTTTTGCCCTGCTGCCCGGGCTGGCGCTGGTCTTCCGTGGCCGAATCTGAAGGGAATGACGACCATGACCGAACCTCACATTCCGGCCGAGGCCGCCGATATCGCCTGGATGCGCAATCTCGCGGCCGAGGGGGCGGCCGAACCCCTGCGCGGCGGGGCGACCCTGCTGGCCGCCGGTCTGCTGTTCGGCGGGGCCAGCCTGTATCAATGGGCGGTGCTGTCGCAGGTCTTGCCGATCGCGCCGTCCAGCCTGGCCATTGTCTGGCCGGTCATCACCGTCGCCTTCGTGGCCTTCGCGACGATCCATGGGATTCGGACGGGCCGGTCAGCCGGGGTCCGGACGGCCGCCAACCGGGCCTCCGCGACGGTCTGGAGCGCCGTGGGGCTGGGCATCTTCACCCTGTTCGTCTCCATGGGGCTGATGGGATGGCGCATGGGAGCCGAGGTCTCGGCCGTAGCGCTGGGCCTGATCCCGTCGGTCATCATGGTCTTCTACGGCCTCGGCTGGGCAGTCAGCGGGGCGATGTTCCGTTCCATCTTCCTCTGGCGGCTGTCGGTCGCGTCGTTCGTCGCCGCGCCGGTTCTGGCGGCCTTCACCGGATCGACCTGGCAGTATCTGGTCTATGCCCTGTGCCTGTTCGCCCTGATGGCCCTGCCGGGGTGGCTGCTCATGCAGAAGGTCCGGGCCGAAGGACAGGGCTGATGAGCGATCCGTCGTTCGACATCGGCCGCATCGACGAGGTCATCCACGGACGGATCCGGCTGGGGATCATGGCCGTGCTGGCCGGAGTCGACAGCGCCGACTTCAACACCCTGAAGGCCAGGCTCCAGACCACCGACGGCAATCTGTCGGTGCATCTGAGGAAGCTCGAGGACGCCGGGTTCGTGGCCATCGACAAGCGGTTCCAGGGGCGAAAGCCCCTGACCGAGGCCCGGATGACCGAGGCGGGGCGCAGCGCCTTCGTCGCCTATCTGGACGCCATGGCCGGCCTGACGGGTGCGGCGCGCTGACGCCACGACCGGGGCTGGCGGCCGGCCCTCGGAGCGACCTATAGAGGCGAATGACCTCGCGCCTGCTCAAGCTCGCCACCCTCGAAAACCTGCGCGACTACGGCGACTACGCCACGGCAGCGGGCGGGCGGGTGCGACCCGGACGGCTGTTCCGGTCGGGGCATCACGGCCGACTGGACGACGCCGACCTGGAGAGGCTGGGCGCGCTCGAGCTGGGCACGATCGTGGATCTGCGCCGCAAGGTGGAGCGGACCCAGCAACCGTCGCGTCGCCATGCCGCCTTCGACGGCCGGGTCATCGAGAGCGATCTGGATGCGGCGGGCGAGGCACCGCACGTCACCTTCCTGAAGACCGCCGACCTGACCGCCGACAGCGGTCGTGAGTTCATGACCGGCCTGTACCGCGACATGCCCTTCTCGCCGGCCCACATCGAGACCTTCGGCGGCTATTTCAGCAGCATCGCCGACAGCGACCGGCCCGTGCTGATCCACTGCGCGGCGGGCAAGGACCGCACCGGCCTGCTGGCCGCCCTCACCCATCACATCCTGGGGGTCGGGCATGACGATCTGCTGGATGACTATCTGCTGACCAATACGGCGGTCGACATGGAGCGGATCGCGCCGAAGATCGCGGCCAACCTGAAGAAGACGACGGGCCGCGAACCGTCGCACAGCGCCCTGGTCGCCTTTCTCGGCGTCGAGGCCGCCTATCTGGAGGCTGCGTGGAGCGCGATCACGGACCGGTACGGGTCGATCGACGCCTATCTGGAGACCGCGCTCGGCGTCGATACGGCCGTGCGTGACCGGATCGGCGAGCGGCTGGCGGCATGAGCGAGACCCGCGACGGCGGGCGTGTCCGTTGCGTCCGAACCCTGGACTGGCGTGAACCGCTGGAGGTCGCGGCGGGGCTGGCGATGCGGGACGGGGCCCTGTGTCTTCTGTCCGATCCGGCTCTGCCCGGCAGCCGGTCTTTCGTGGCCGTCGATCCGGAGTGGTCAACGACGCCGGACGCGGCCGAAGGTGGGCTGTTCGCCGGTCTGACGGGCGACGTCCTGACGGCCGGGGTTGTCGGGCTGGCCGGCTATGACGCCGGGGCGCGGGTCGCCACGGGGCCGCGCGAGACGGTGTGGCCCGATCTGATGCTGGCGCGGTATGCGGCGATCCTGGTGTTCGATCATGACGCAGGCGAGGTCCGGGCGATCGGCTGGGGCGAGGACGAGGCGGCGGCGAACGACGCCTGCGATCGCGCGCAGGGCTGGATGTCGGGGGCGAGATCACCGGACGCGCCCCCGCCGCCCGCCCCTGCCCTGATCCCCGATGCCGAGGACCAGGCCTATCTCGATGCGGTCGCCGAGGTGGTGGCGCGGATACGGGCGGGCGACCTGTTCCAGGCCAATATCGCGCGGGGATGGATGGCGGTGCTGGAGCCGGAGGCTGATCCGTTCGACGTCTTCGTGCGGCTGGCCCGGGGCGGGGCCGCGCCCTATGGGGCCTTCTGGCGGCTGGGCGAGCGGGCCCTGGTGTCGAACTCGCCCGAACTGTTCCTGACGCTGGATGCCATGAGCCGCCGCATCGAGACCCGGCCGATCAAGGGCACGCGGCCGCGCGATGCCGATCCGGTACGGGACGCCGCCCATGCCGCCGACCTGCTGGCCAGCGCCAAGGACCGGGCCGAGAACCTGATGATCGTCGACCTGATGCGAAACGACCTGTCGCGGGTCTGCGAGGCCGGATCGGTGCGCGTCGAAAAGCTGTTCGCCCAGGAAGCCCTGCCGACCGTGCATCATCTGGTCTCGACCGTTTCGGGGCGGCTGGCGGTGGACCATGACGCTGCCGACCTGTTGCAGGCGACCTTCCCGCCGGGGTCGATCACGGGTGCGCCCAAGCATCAGGCGATGAAGGTGATCGCCGCGCACGAACCGCCGCGCGGGGCCTGGTGCGGGTCGCTGTTCCTGATGGACGAGGATGCGAACCTGACCGCCTCGGTCCTGATCCGCACGGCCAGTTTCGAGAGAATCGAGGGTCGGTGGCGCGTCCGCACACAGGCCGGGGCCGGCATCGTCGCCGACAGCGATCCTGCTCAGGAACTGGCGGAAACCGAGGTCAAGATCGGGGCCCTGCGGCGCGCCCTGACCGGGTAGTCCAGTGCAGGATCAGCTGGTCGGGCAGTTGCTGCACAGCACCTTATCGACCCGACGGGGCCGCAGATAGAAGGCGCTCGAGAATTTGGTCACCGCCGGCATCAGGTATTTGATGGGCGAGGTGTAGTCATAGGTGGTCTCAGTCATCACCGCGCTCTCGCCGTTGGAGATGATGTCGGCCGGGACGGTGACGGTTCCGCCGGGCGTATAGGCGGTCACGCCGCTGGCGCGCGACCAGTCGACCTTGGCCACCCCGTTGGCGTCGCGGGTCACGCTGGAGATGCGGGTGGTCAGGGTCGTCGACGAGAACGGCTTCATCATCAGGCCGCCGATCGCGATGATGTCGTCCAGTTCGTCGTTGGTGACCACATCGGTCTGGGCCACCAGATCGGCGACCGCCGAGGCCGTATGGGCCATCCGCTTCTGGGCCATATAGCCCTGACAGAACTCGGCCAGGCCGAAGTAGAAGGCGATCATGATCGGCGCGATCAGGGCGAATTCGACCGCCGACACGCCGCGGCGATCGCCGCGCAGTCGCGACAGGAACCCCTGGGCTTTCCCGGGCCCGGTCATTGGTCCCAAGGCTCGTTACGGAAGGCCGTGGTCGCGGTCATGATGGTGTCGCCGTCACCGAGTTGCGACAGGGCCTGCTTCAGGAACGGAGTGAACAGGGGCTGTTTGTACCAGGTGCGGACCAGGATCAGGCTGCCGGGCTGGCCGGTCGTATAGGTCAGTTGCGACGGGTCGAAGCTGGTTCCGCTGGCCATGGGGTCCGGCGGGTTCTGGTTGCGGAACTGGGGGATCTCGCGGACGTCGACGGTGGCGCGCGACGCGCACTGGCCGCTGAAGATGCTCATCTTGCCGCACAGCTGGGTCTTGAACTCGGCTGCCGTCAGGTTCGATCCGGCCGCCTGTCCGGTGCGCACCAGCCGCCCGGTCTCGATCACCGCCGTCTCGAGCACGGAATCGGTGACGAACACCATTCCCAGTTCGATGATGGCGAACATCATGAAGAAGAAGGGGAAGGCCACCATCGCGAACTCGACCGCCGACGAGCCGTCGCGGTTACGACGGCGGCGAAAGGCAGCAAGGGTGGGACGGCGGATCATCGGTCGTCCGATCTCAAGGCGTCGGGACGCCCGAGGCGGCGGGGGCGGCCGAGGGATTTTCATAGGTCCGCAGCGACGGCGAACAGGTGGCGGCGCAGGCCATCTCGGTCGCCTGGCCACCGCGCCAGTAGCGAAGGCTGCCGGGCGAACCGCCCGAGACGATGATCTGGTTCTGGAACAGGGGGCGGCCGATGGCGTCGACCGCGAGAATCTCGGTCTGGCCGTAGCCCTTGCCGATGATCACGAGGGTGTTGGCGTCGACGACGGTCACGTCGGCGATGGCGGGGTTGGAGACGATCACCGACGACACCATTCCACGCAGGGAGACGCGCTGGGTGCGGTCGATGCCGACGCTCATCGACCCGGACTGGGCCAGCACCGGGGTGGCGGCCATGCACAGGGCGAACAGCGAGGCGGCGAGGATCGAGCGGGGCTTGGAAACCTGGGTCATTGAAATCTGTCCGGGCGCGCGATGCGACGGGCGCGACCCTGCGCCGGAAATCTCAAGAAAGTCTGAAACGCGAGCGAGCGGCGACTTCAGCCGGGCAGAACAGAGTAAACGACCCGGTAACCACACTCATAAGACCTTGGTTATTGTTCGCTTTACTTCGATTTAAGAGCTGATCCGTAGAGTGAGGCTTGTAAACGGGATCCAGCGGGCAAATCCGATGGTCCTTCCAGTACCAACCCCTTTTGCTCGCTCAATCAAGGAAACTCACATGACCAAGTTCATCTCCAAGTTCGTTGCCGACGAATCCGGCGCCACCGCCATCGAGTACGGCCTGATCGCCGCCCTGATCGCCGTCGTCATCATCTCGGCCGTCACCACGCTCGGCACCACGATCTCCGCCAAGTTCGCGGCCGTTACCACCGGCATGACCGGCGCCTGATACCAATCGTCACGTAAAGTCTTGAAGCCGGCCCTGGGCCGGAGATCAGGGGGCCGGGGTGGAAACACCCCGGCCCTTTGCTTTTGAACTGCGCTGGATCGGTCGATCCTGTTTTTACAGTAAACGTCGAAGTAACCACGCCCGACGACGCGGTCTTAACCGCTTCCGGACATGATGCTCAGGCGTTTGGGGGTCCAGCGGGCGACCGGTCTCCCCCCAGCCATCGTTGCTCGCTTGACCCACTCATAAAGGAAACCAGAATGACCAAGTTCATCTCCAAGTTCGTTGCCGACGAATCCGGCGCCACCGCCATCGAATACGGCCTGATCGCCGCCCTGATCGCCGTCGTCATCATCTCGGCCGTCACCACGCTCGGCACCACGATCTCCGCCAAGTTCGCGGCCGTCACCACCGGCATGACCGGCGCCTGATACCGTCGGTCCAGTAAAGTCTTGAAGCCGGGGCCGGGGTGGAAACACCCCGGCCCTTTGCTTTTGTCCCGCATCGAAAGCGCCACGGTAAACAGCCCGGTTACTATCCTTGCCGACGCGTCCTTAAGGTTCCGGCGTCATGTTTGCCGTCAGCCGGGGCAGGAGCTGCGGCATTGACCACAGTTCCCCGCGTCTCTCACCCACTTACCAGGACCGCCGCCATGACCAAGTTCATCTCCAAGTTCGTTGCCGACGAATCCGGCGCCACCGCCATTGAGTACGGCCTGATCGCCGCCCTGATCGCCGTCGTCATCATCGCCGCCGTGACCACGCTCGGCACGACGATCTCGTCCAAGTTCGAGGCCGTCACCACCGGCATGACCGGCGCCTGATCCCGTCGGTCCAGTAAAGTCTTGAAGTCAGCCTGCGGGCTGAAGGTGGGGGCCGGAGCGGAAACGCTCCGGCCCTTTGCCTTGTCCGGCCCGGAAACCGGGTCTTAACGGGACCGAGGCTAGAGGTGGGTCATGGACACCGTCACCCTCCTGCTGCTCAGCCTGCTGCCCGGTCTGACGATCGCGGCGGGCATTCGTGACCTGACGACGATGACGATCCCGAACTGGATCTCGGCGGCGCTGATCCTGGGCTTCTTCCCGGCCGCCTTCATGGTGGGATTGAGCCCCATGAACGTTCTGGTCCATGTCGGCATCGCCGCCGGTGCCCTGTTCGTCGGGATGGGACTGTTCGCCGCGCGGATCATCGGCGGCGGCGACGCCAAGCTGATGGCGGCGGCCTGTCTGTGGCTGGGTCTCAGCGGATCGGGCGCCTTCATGCTGTGGACCGGCGTGGCGGGCGGCCTGTTCTGCCTGATGCTGATCTTCGCCCGCACCCAGGTCCGACCCTATGTCGCCGGCGGCCCCGAATGGGTCCATCACCTGCTCGAGCCCAAGGGCGACATTCCCTACGGCGTCGCCATCGCCGTCGGCGTGCTGATGGCCTTTCCGTCGAGTGCGCTGCTGACGACGTTCGCCTCGGGAACCTGAAGCGATTCCCCGCTTAGGAGCGCGTTAACCCGCAGCCTTCATTCTCGTTAACGGCAGAGGCCGGGGGACCGATTCCACGCGCGCTCCCATCCTGCCGGAGACCGTCATGAAGCCCGCCAAGATCGCCGTCATCTGTATCGCCGCCGTCGCGGCCATCGGCCTGGCCTTCGTCGTGCGCGCCATGGGCTCTTCGGGCGGACAGCCCGTCGCCACGGCCACGGCCGGCCCCGTCGTTCCCGCTCGCCCCATGACCAAGGTGCTGGTCGCCGCCCGCGACCTGGACCCCGGCAAGCGGCTGGAAGACGCCGACCTGACCTGGAAGGAATGGCCGGTCGACGAGGTCAACCCCGCCTTCATCACCGATGGCACCACACCCATTCCCGTCCCGCCCACCACCGGAGAGGCCGCAGCGGCCGCCGGTGCTCTGGAAGGTGCAGCCGCCAAGCCGGCCGGTGCCGTCGCCTCGGTCACCCGCGCCGCCACCGACATGGCCACGGGCGGGGCCAAGGCCGACTATTTCGGATCAGTCGTGCGCGAGCCCATCCTGGCCGGCGAACCCATCGTGGCCCGCAAGATCGTGCGCGCCGGCGACAGCGGATACCTGGCCGCCTATCTGGAGCCCGGGATGCGGGCCATGGCCATCAAGGTCTCGGTCGAGACCGCAGCCGGCGGCTTCATCCTGCCCGGCGACCGGGTCGATGTGTTGCTGACCCAGCAGACCACCCTGTCGAACCTGGACGGTGCCAGCCAGGCCTCAAAATTCCGGTCCTCGATGGTGATGCAGAACGTCAAGGTGCTGGCCATCGACCAGACCACCCGCGCCGGCGAGGACGAACAGTCGGTCGTCGGCGCCACCGCCACCCTGGAACTGCGGCCCTCCGATTCCGAGGCCCTGGCCCTGGCCAAGTCCGAGGGCGAGCTGTCGCTGGTGCTGCGCTCCTATGCCGACACCGCCGGACCGTCGGGCCGAGTGCAGGCACCGCGTGAATCCTCCGCCGTCCGCATCTTCCGTGGCGGCGCTCCCGAAACGGTCGTGATCCCGTGAGAGGTTCGATGACATCCAACCCGCGCCCGACCTGGCTGCGTCGCATCGGCGTGGCGGCCTCGGCCCTGCTGATCGGCGCGTCGTCCCTGATGCCCGCCACGACCCTGGCCCAGACGGCGCGCACCGTTTCGGCCGGCGGCGAGGCGCAGCTGGTCAATCTGCCGCGTGGGTCATCGTTCGCGGTGGACCTGCCTGCCGACGCCCATGACGTCATCATCTCCAACCCGGCGATCGCCGAGGCCCTGACCCATTCGCCGCGCCGCGTGACCGTGATCGGCGTCGCGCCCGGCCAGACCGACGCCGTCTTTCTCGATGCCTCGGGCCGGACCATCCTGTCGCTGCGGGTCCGGGTCGATGCGGGCGTCTATGCGCTTCAGGACACCATCAACCGGATCGCGCCGGGGTCCCAGGCCCGCGCCGAGGCGGTCAACGACAGCATCATCCTGACCGGTCTGGTGACCAGCCCGGCCGAGGCCGACCGGATCGTCCAGATCGCCCGTGCCTTCGTCTCGGCCCCCGAGAAGGTCATGAACATGATGAGCGTCGCCGAGAGCGACCAGGTCACGCTCAAGGTCCGGGTCGTCGAGATCCAGAGGAACGCCATCAAGCAGCTGGGCTTCAACACCTCGGCGGTGCTGGGTCAGCTGGGCGACGCCCAGTTCCTGATCGGCCAGGCGGCCAGCTTCGGCGTCAACGGTGCCCTGCTGGGCGGGATTTCGGCCGGGTCGTCGATCGACACCACGCGCAACTATCAGCTGGAACGGCCCTGCGTCGGGGCCGGCTATGTCGCCGGCACCATGTGCCCGTTCGTCGCCAACGGTCCCGAGGACGCCGGAAACTGGGACACCGCCCAGCCCGGGACCGGTCCCGGCGACCGCGACCTGAACCAGGGCAATGCGACCATCAAGGCGTTCGAACGGGTCGGACTGGTCCGCACCCTGGCCGAGCCCAACCTGACCGCCGTGTCCGGCGAGGCCGCGACCTTCCTGGCCGGCGGCGAGTTCCCTGTGCCCTCGGGCCGCGACCAGCAGGGCAATGTCAGCGTCGAATACAAGCCCTATGGTATCAGCCTGGCCTTCCGTCCGGTCGTCCTGACCGGCGGCCGCATCTCGATGCAGATCAAGGTCGAGGTCTCCGAACTGACGAGCCAGGGCGGCTTTACGCTCGGGGCCGGCACGGTCGGTGCCCTGACCCTGCAAGGGCTTCAGGTCCGCCGCACCGAAAGCACCGTCGAACTGCCCTCGGGTGGGTCGATGATGATCGCCGGCCTGCTTCAGGAACAGACCCGCCAGGCCATCGACGGCCTGCCCGGGACGACGACCGGCATCCTGGGGTCGCTGTTCCGCTCGCGCGACTATCTGTCGGGCGAGACCGAGCTGGTGGTGATCGTCGAGCCCTATATCGTCACACCGACCTCGCCGGGGCGGATGCAGACGCCCGCAGACGGCCTGCGCATCGCCACCGACATCCAGACCACCTTCTTCGGCCAGCTGAACCAGACCTATGGCAGCCCCGCCCCGACCGCCGTCGCCGGCGTCGGCTGGCAGGGCCCGGTCGGCTATGTGATCGAGTGAGCCCCATGATCGGCAGAACCGTCCGCACCGTCCTTCTCGCCGCCGTCGCCTCGGCGTCGCTGGCCGCCTGCATGGGTGGCCCGGCCGGGGGCGAGGGCCCCATGCCCCTGACCCCGACGTCGCGTTATTCCCTCCAGGTCGAGCCCGGCGTCGACCGCATCGCCCTGGCCGTCCGCGAGGACGGGGTGTCCCCGGCCCAGCAGGCGGCTCTGGGTGCCCTGATCCGTCGCTTCGGCGCCGAGCGCGCCACGGCCCTACGGATCCAGGCTCCGGGCGGCGGCGACGTGGTCGCCGGTGACTTCGCCTACCGGATCAAGGCGGCGCTGGAGCACGGCGGCGTTCCCGGACACCTGATCCAGATCGAGGGCTATGACGCGCCGGACGCCCGCGCGCCGGTGCTGGTCGGGTTCGAGACCCTGGAGGCCGTGGTGCCCCAGTGCGGCCTGCAATGGAACAATCTGGCGCGCACGGCTCGCAACGAGACCTCCTCGAACTTCGGCTGCGCGGTCAACGCCAACCTGGCGGCCCAGATCGCCAATCCGCGCGACATCGTCACGCCGCGCAACATGACAGCCTCCGACCAGGGCCGACGCGCCGTGGTCTTCGACAACTACCGCAAAGGCGAAGCCACGGCGGCCCCTCAAGAAGACCTGATCGCGAACGAGCGGGTCTCGCAGGCGGTGGACTGAGCGGATCATGAGTAACGCCTTCGCTCCACGCAGCTATGAGGCTTTCGAGGACGAGTTTGACCTGGACGGCGAGTTCGCGCCGGGGGCTGCGGGCGCGCGCGAGCCGCTGCAGTTCATGGCCCCGGCCGGAGCCTCGCCCCAGGCCGCTGCGATGCCGCAGGTCACCGCCATGCCCCAGGCCGCCGGTATGCCCGCGTCCATGCCGGCGCCCGGCTACAATCCCGTGGGCGAGATGATCGCCGGAGCCCAGACGGCCCTGGCCCCCAGCTCCATGCAGACCGCCCCCGTCCATACGGCCGCGTCGCTCGGTGCGCCCATGGGTGCCGAGGTGTCGGTGCCGCGCATCGCCATCCACGTCTTTGCCGAACGCCAGGACACCCTGGCCGCCGCCGAGCGCGCCGGTCAGGACCGTCGCCTGTCGCGCGCCACGACCCAGATCCGCGTGGGTGGCGTTCCGGCCGCTGTCGAGGCCTATCACCACGAGCCGACGCCGCCGCTCATCATCGTCGAATGCCTGACCGACCCGCACAGCCTGCTGGCCCAGGTCGACGCCCTGGCCGAGGTCTGCGACGCAGGCACCAAGGTGGTGGTCATCGGGGCCTCCAACGACATCATCCTGTTCCGCGAGCTGATGCGGCGGGGGGTGTCGGAATACCTGGTCGCCCCGATCCAGCCGCTGCAGCTGATCGCGGCCATCGGCGGGCTGTTCGCCGATCCAGCCATGCCCTTCGTCGGCCGTTCGATCGCCTTCGTCGGCGCGCGGGGTGGAGCGGGATCGTCCTCGGTCGCTCACAACACCGCCTATGCCATGTCCGAGCGGATCGGTGCCAACACCGTCATCGTCGACTATGACCTGCCGTTCGGCACGGCGGGGCTCGACTTCAATCAGGACCCGCTGAACGGCGTCGCCGACGCCTTGGGTCAGCCCGACCGGCTGGACGCCACGCTTCTGGACCGGATGATGGTCCGCTGCACCGACAAGCTGAGCCTGTTCGCAGCCCCCGCGACGCTCGACGTGGACTGGGACATTTCGCCGGACGCCTTCGAAGAGGTGACCAGCCGGATTCGTTCGACGGCACCCTTCGTGGTGCTGGACCTGCCGCATCTGTGGTCGGGCTGGATGAGGAAGACCCTGATCGCCGCCGACGAGGTGGTGGTGGTGGCGACGCCCGATCTGGCATCCCTGCGCAACGCCAAGAACATGATGGACCTGATCCGCGCCGGACGTCCCAACGACGCTCCGCCCCGGCTGGTGCTCAACCAGATGGGGATGCCGGGCCGACCGGAGATCCCGGCCAAGGATTTCGGGGCCGCCCTGGGGGTCCACCCCAGCCTGATCATCCCGTTCGACGCCAAGCTGTTCGGGGCCGCCGCCAACAACGGCCAGATGATCATCGACGCCGGCGCCAAGTCCAAGGCGGCCGACGCCTTCCAGACCCTGGCCCAGATCGTGTCGCGTCGCGAACTGCCCGCCGTCGCGGGTCCGAAGGGCAAGGCCTCGGCCAAGACCCCGTCGGAGAGCAAGTCGCTCTTCGGCAAGCTGTTCAAGAAGCGCTGACGGTCCCGCCGTGTTCGGAAAACGCACAGGATCGTCCAGCCCCTCGGCCCCCATGGCTCCTGCACGGCCTGCGCCGGAGCAGCCGGATCAGGGTGTCCAGACCCAGGCCTTCGCCTTTGCCGACGAAGCGCCCCAGCCGGCCCAGGCCTTCGGCACGGGCGGCACGGCACGACAGGCCGAGCCTTCCGGCGGTGCCGACCGGCTGGATGCCCTGGCGGCCCGGCCCAAGCCCGCCGCCTCTGCACCACCTCAGGCGTCGAACGGCCCCGGCCCCAAGGCCACACCCGCCTTCGAACAGCTGAAGAAGGCCCAGGCGGTCACCGAGATCGTCCGCGAGCAGAGCGACTACTACCACGCTACGAAGACGACCATCTTCAACGCGTTGATGAACACCATCGACCTGTCGCAGCTGGCGCAGCTGGACACCAAGGCCGCGTCCGAGGAAATCCGCGACATCGTCGCCGAGCTGGTGGCGATCAAGAACGTCTCCATGTCGGTCGCCGAACAGGAGCACCTCGTCCAGGACATCGTCAACGACGTGCTGGGCTATGGTCCGCTGGAGCCGCTGCTGGCGCGCGACGACATCGCCGACATCATGGTCAACGGCGCCGGCCGGGTCTTCATCGAAGTGAACGGCAAGGTCCAGCTGACCAATGTCCGCTTCCGCGACAATACCCAGCTGATGAACATCTGCCAGCGGATCGTGAGCCAGGTCGGCCGTCGCGTGGACGAAAGCAGCCCCATCTGCGACGCCCGCCTGCCCGACGGGTCGCGCGTCAACGTCATCGCCCCGCCGCTTGCCATCGACGGCGCGACCCTGACGATCCGGAAGTTCAAAAAAGACAAGCTGACGATGAAGAACCTGGTGGAGTACGCCTCCATCAGTCCGGAAGGGGCCCGGGTCCTGGGCGTCATCGGTGCCTGCCGATGCAATGTGGTCATCTCGGGCGGTACGGGTTCGGGCAAGACGACTCTGCTCAACACCCTGACCGCCTTCATCGACCCGACCGAGCGGGTCATCACCTGCGAGGACGCAGCCGAGCTTCAGCTGCAACAGCCGCACGTGGTCCGCCTGGAAACCCGGCCGCCGAACCTGGAGGGCCAGGGTGCCATCCACATGCGCGACCTGATCAAGAACTGTCTGCGGATGCGGCCCGAACGCATCATCGTCGGCGAGGTCCGGGGGCCGGAGGCGTTCGACCTGTTGCAGGCCATGAACACCGGCCACGACGGCTCCATGGGCACCCTGCACGCCAACAGCCCGCGCGAGGCCCTGGCCCGGATGGAGTCCATGATCACCATGGGCGGCTATGGCCTGCCGTCCAAGACGATCCGCGAGATGATCACCGGCTCGGTCGACGTCATCATCCAGGCCGCGCGTCTGAGGGACGGCTCGCGCCGCATCACCCACATCACCGAGGTGGTCGGGCTGGAAGGTGACGTGATCGTGACGCAGGACCTGTTCGTCTATGAGATCACCGGCGAGGACGCGAACGGCAAGATCATCGGCCGCCACCGCTCGACCGGCATCGCCCGGCCCCGCTTCTGGGACCGCGCCCGCTATTACGGGCTGGAGCGCGAACTGGCCGAAGCCCTGGACGCGGCGGAGTAGGCGGCGATGCTTCCCATCCTCGCGGCCATCCTGGCCTTCGTGACCATCGGCGGCCTGGGCTGGGTCCTGGTCGGCGGCGACGATTCCTCGACCCAGGCGCTGAAGCGCGCACAAGGGTTGGGGACCCGGACCCCGAACGCCAATCGAAAGGCCGCCCAGGCCGCCGTCGCCAACACGCCTGAAGCGCGCCGAAAGGCGATCCACGACCAGCTCAAGGAGGCCGACCGCAAGGAGCGCAAGGCCCGAATGACCATGGCCGCCAAGCTCAAGCAGGCGGGCCTGACCATGCCGATCCGGACCTTCTGGATCATCAGTGCGGGCCTGGCCGTCACGGCCCTGCTGCTGCCCCTGCTGCTCGGGGCCAACATCGTGCTCTGCCTCGGTCTGGCGGTCGTTTTCGGGGCGGGCCTGCCGCGCTGGATCGTCGGCTTCATCGGCAAGCGCCGCCGCAACAAATTCTCGCTCGAGTTCGCCAACGCCGTCGACGTCATCGTGCGCGGCATCCGGTCCGGCCTGCCGGTCCAGGAATGTTTCCGGATCATCGCCCGCGAGAGCCCGTCGCCCCTGGGGCCGGAGTTCCAGCGGCTGGTCGAGGGGCTGGGCGTCGGCCTGACCCTGCCCCAGGCGCTGGACAAGATGTACGAGCGGATGCCGACCGCCGAACTGCGCTTCTTCGCGATCGTCATCGCCATTCAACAGAAGACCGGCGGTAACCTGGCCGAGGCTCTCGCCAATCTGACCACCGTGCTGCGCGCGCGCCGGATGATGGCCGAAAAGATCAAGGCCCTGTCCTCCGAAGCCATGGCCTCGGCCGGCATCATCGGCTCCCTGCCCCCCGTGGTCATGGGGCTCGTCTTCATCACGACCCCTGCCTACATCATGCTGCTGTTCACCGACCCGCGCGGTCAGGTGATGCTGCTGGGGGCCGGACTGTGGATGTCCTGCGGCGTCTTCGTGATGAAGAAGATGATCGCGTTCAAGTTCTGAGGCGCCAGCAGTCATGATCGCCTTCCTCACCAATCCGCAGAACCTGCTCAGCCTTCTGGTCGGAGTCCTGGCCTTTGCGGCCCTGTTCACCGTGCTCAGTTCCATGAACGGCGGGGCCAGGCTGGAAGACCGGATGAAGGCCGTCTCGGTCCGCCGCGACGAGCTCAAGCGTCGCTCGCGCCAGGCCCTGGCCAAGGAGGGCGGCCTGCGTCACGCCGACGACGGCTTCCACAAGGACGTGGTCGAAAAGCTGAACCTAGCCAAGATGCTGGAAGACCCCAAGGTCGCCGAAAAGCTGGCCCAAGCCGGCTTCCGGGGGCCCAAGCCTCTGAACCGGTTCTATTTCTTCCGCTTCGCCTCACCCTTCATCTTCTTCGCCTTCGTCGGCTTCTATCTGTTCGTGTTCAACGATTTCGGCTTGCCCCTGATGGCGCGGGTCACGGCGACGATGGCGGCGACGGTGATCGGCTTCTATGCGCCCAACATCTATCTCTCGAACGTCATCGCCAAGCGCCAGCAGTCCATCATGCAGGCCTTTCCCGACGCGCTTGATCTGTTGCTGATCTGCGTCGAGGCCGGGATGTCGATCGAGGCGGCGATCCAGAAGGTCAGCCAGGAGATCGGCGGGTCGTCGATCGAACTGGCCGAGGAACTGTCGCTACTCTCGGCAGAGCTCAGCTACCTGCCCGAACGGCGCCAGGCCTATGAGGGGCTGGCCAAACGCACCAACCACGCCGGGGTCAAGTCGGTGGCCACCGCCATGGTCCAGGCCGAACAATACGGAACCCCCCTGGGCTCGGCGCTGCGTACCATGGCCAAGGAAAACCGCGACCTGCGGATGTCGGCCGCCGAGAAGAAGGCCGCCGCCCTGCCGGCCAAGCTGACCGTGCCGATGATCCTGTTCTTCCTGCCGGTGCTGTTCGTCGTGATCCTGGGCCCCGCGATCATCAACATCCAGGACACGATGAAGGCCTCGGGCGGGTGATCTAGCCTTCCGCCGCCGCCTTCAGCGCCTCGCTGATCGCCACGACGGCGGGTTTGATGGCCTTCTTCTGCTTGTCGAACGCCAGTTCGCCCCGCAGGCCTGAATAGATCACGCCGTTGGCGAGGATGCAGTTCTCGGGGCCGAGCGTCTCGATCTCGTAGAAGCGGGCCACCGTGAACAGAAAGCCGCGCTTCTCGACCCAGACCAGCTGGCTGTTGGGTGTCCAGTCGCTGACCTTCGCCGTCACCACACGTTCCGGCAGGCCAGGTATCCGTTCGGTCAGGCTGACGGCGCCGCCATAGCCGACCGCGCCCGAAACGCCCGTCTCGACGGGGTTCCACTGATCCCACGACGCCAGGTCCGCGATGAAGGACCACAGACGCTCGGGCGGGGCCACGACCCCGATCCTGCTTTCGACCTTGAACTGCATGGGTCTGGATTTGCCACGCCTTTTCGGCGGAGGAAAGGCGCAAGCGATCTGCCTTTCCGGCGGAGGAAAGGCGTTCAGTGGCCGCCTTCGGGGCCGGGCTGGGAGGCCGGCGGAGCCTCGATGGCACGTCGGGCCCCGTGCAGCAGCGCCACCTTCAGGGTCTTGCTGAACAGACAGACCGCCAGGGCCCCCAGCAACAGGGCGGCATTGGCCGCGAAAGGTGCCCATTCCGACAGCTGGTACAGGCCGACGCCGATGACCGGCGGGGCCAGGAAGCTGAGGCCCGCGAGGGACATCATCAGGCCGGCGACCGCGCCCTGCTCACGCTGGCCGACCGCCAGGGACGAACCGGCGGTGAATCCCGGACGGGCGAAGCCGACACCCATCGACACGACCGCATAGCCCACCACCACACCGAAGAACCCGGGTGCCGCGATGGAGAGCAGGTTTCCGCCCAGCGCCAGGGCGGCACCCCAGCGCATGAGGTCCCTGGCCTGGATCTTGAGCAGGGGGATCAAACCCCACTGGACCATCAGGGTCGCCGCCGCGCCAGCGAACATGGCCACGCCGATGAAGGGCTGGGCCTGGGCGGCCGTGATGCCCTGGGTCGCCATCTCGTCGATGACGTGGAAACCGAGGACCGAAATATTGACCCCCTGCGCGCTGGTCACCAGCAGTCCGTAGAGCAGGAAGGCGCGCACGCGACGGTCCTTCCACAGCCCCTTGCCGGTGCGGTCGGCGCGGCCGCTGGGGGACGGGGTGCGGATCACATCCCCGCTGGGCAACCGTTTCCAGACGACCCAGAGCACGACCAGGCCGCACGCCGCGAACGCATACATGGGTCCGGCCAGTCCCACGATCGGCAGGACGAAGAAGGGGGCGACTGTCGGACCGATGACCGTGCCGAGCCCCTGGGCCGAGGCCAGCAGGGCCATGGCCTGGGTCCGGCCCGCACCCTGGGTTCGATCGGCGACATAGGCTTGGGACGCGATCGGCGCGGCCGATCCGAACACGCCGTAGACGGTGCGCGCCATGGCCATCAGCACGAAGGCGGCGATCGGCCCCATCCAGGCCTCCAGCCCCGCCGTGGCGGCCAGGCCGAACCCCGCCATGGACACCGTGAAGCCGCCCAGGCCGATCAGGATGACCCGCTTGCGCCCCAGCCGGTCGGACAACCGGGCCCAGACGGGTGAGGCGAACGTCCACATCAGGGCCGAGATGGCAAAAGCCGCGACCACCAACGTGTCCGCCAGACCGAAGGCCCGGCCGATGTTCGGCAGCACCGACTGCAACGCCATATTGCCCGCCGCCGCGATCAGGCTGACGGCGAACAGTATCATGAAGGTGGGTGATCTGGGCGACACAGGATCGTCCTAGACCCCGCAGGGCCTCGCGTCACGCCGTCGCGGCTAATCCTCGACCAGGGTCAGCTCGGGTCTTACACGGCGGTGGTCGATCAACCCCAGCCGCGCCTTGACCTCGAGCAGGTCTGCGCCGACCGGCACGATCAGCAGCTGCTTGGGCTGGGCGGCATTGACGGCGATGACCGCATTCTTCGGACAGACGTCGAAACAGGCCGTCTCGATCACCGCCAGTTCGGCCTTGCGACCCTTTCCGGCCTTCAGATATTTGCGCAGGGCCTTCTTCAGGGTCTTGTCGCCGTCGGGGCCGAAGCCGCCGCCTTTCAGCTTCTTCGAGCATTTCTTGCAGACCAGGACGACGTCGCGCCACTGGGTCTTGGAGGTCTTGATGGCCATGAAACGCAGATCGGCGAGATCGTGCAGTCTTGCAAGAGGGCACGTCGGCCTTGCGCCGACGTCCCGGTGCCCCTCATGATCGGATCATCCCCGGAGACGCCATGACACGCCTGTTCGCAACCCTCGCCGCGGCCCTGACGCTAGCCGCCGGCACCGCTCAGGCCCAGAGCGCCGACACCCTGTCGGCCGATGTCGCGACGGCGACGACGGCGGTCATGCCCCGTGTGATCGAATGGCGGCGTCACCTGCATCAGAACCCGGAGCTGGGTTTCGCCGAGGTCAACACCGCCGCCTATCTCGCCGAACGGCTGAGGGCCATGGGGCTGGAGGTCACCACCGGGGTCGGCAAGACCGGGGTGGTGGCGGTGCTGAAGGGCGGCCTGCCCGGCGAACATGTGGTGGCGCTGCGGTCCGACATGGACGCCCTGCCGGTACTGGAGGCGACCGGCCTCCTCTTCGCCTCGACCGCGACCGGGACCTATCAGGGGGCGACCGTGCCCGTCGCCCACGCCTGTGGGCACGACGCCCACATGGCCATGCTGCTGGGTGCCGCCGAGGTGCTGTCGGGCATGAAGGATCGCATTCCCGGAACGATCGTCTTCATCTTCCAGCCGGCGGAGGAAGGCGCACCTCCCGGCGAACCCCTGGGCGGTGCCGCCCTGATGATCGAGGAAGGCGTGCTGACCGACCACAAGATCGAGGCCATCTTCGGCATCCATGTCGTGCCGGGCAAGGCGGGGACGCTGTTCTATCGGCCGCAGGGATTCATGGCGGCCTCGGACCGGGTCGACATCACGTTGAAGGGTCGCCAGACCCACGGGGCCTGGCCCTGGCGCGGGGTGGACGTCATCGCCGTGGCCAGCCAGATCGTGACGACGATCAACACCCTGACGGCGCGGACGATCGATCCGACGACGACGCCGACCGTCTTCACCGTCGCCACCATCAACGCCGGGGTGCGCTACAACATCATCCCCGAAGACGCGACAATGAGCGGGACGCTGCGCACCTTCGACGTCGCCTCGCGCGACGACCTGGTCAAGCGGGCCGAGGCCGCCATCGACAACGTCGCCGAAATCTATGGCGCAACGGCCGAGTTCTCGATCCGCCAGAACGCGGCCCTGACCTATAACGACCCGGCCCTGTCGGAATGGCTGGCCCCCGTGCTGGCCGAGGCTTCGCCGGTCGGGACGGTCAATCCGGCCAGCCCGCCGACGACGGTGGCGGAGGACTTCTCCTTCTTCCAGCAGAAGATTCCCGGGGTCTTCTTTCACCTGGGCGGGACGAAGGACGGCGTCGATCCGGCGACCACCGCCCCCAACCATTCCCCAGGTTTCGACGTGGACGAAAGCGCCCTGCCCGTCGGGGTGCGCGCCCATGCCATGACCGCGATCCGATATCTGCAGAGGCCTTGAAGCGCAGCGTCACCGGCAACCCGCCCTTGGCCGAACGACTCCGCCGTGCGTGACGGAGGCGCATGAAGCGGCCGGGTGAAGCGGATCACCGTTGGCCCGCTTTCAATGAGGCGGATCGAGTTTTGGGCCGACCGGCAAGCGGCCGGCCCGATGTTGGCGGCCTATCGTCTCGCGGTGAGAACGAAGCCGAAGGTCAGGGGCTCGGTCAGCCGGGTGTCCGCCGAAACGATGGCCGGACCCATCGGCTGGGCGATCAGGTTCAACGTCGCGTTGGTCCTGTGCTCATTGTCCCCGATGTTTCGGACATAGGCCGTCAGGGACAGGTTGTCGTTCGACGAACTCCATGTCGCGCTCAGATCCCCGAGGTACTGCTCGTCGGTCCGCACCCAGGGCTGATAGCCCAGGGCCGCAGCCTCGCTGGACAAGGGGTTGGTATCGTAGGCGCTTCTATAGCGCAGACCGGATCTCAGCTTCAGCGTCGAACCGTTGCTCAGGTCCACCAGGCGATCATACGAAAGCTGTGCCGTGAAAGGCACCACGTTCGGAATCCTGGAACTGGAGAAGAACTTGTCGGCGGTCCGCCCCCGGACCCAGGCACGATCTGGCTTTCCCGGTGGAGCAGGTCGCCGCGCGTGTAGCCCATGTTCAGCGCAAACTGATCACGCGGCGTCGCCTGGAAGGTCATTTCGACCTCTCCGCCATAGGCACGGGCCGGCACCGAAATGGCCGAGAAGGTCGGGTCGAAGGTGATTGTGTTTCCGGTGCGGATATTACCGACCTGGTAGCCGCCGTAGTCGTAGTAGAAGGCCGACGCATTGACCCGAAGCCGGTTGTCGAGGAACTGGTTCTTGGATCCGATCTCGTAGGACGTCAGCGTTTCCGAGGTGAAATCGACGACGATCGGCGCGCCGCTGACGCCGGTCGTGGCGGCGACGTCACCGGGCGAGAAGCCCGTGGCCGTCATCGCATAGATGAGATTCTGAGGCGTCAGGTCGTGCTCAAGCCGCAGCTTGTAGGTCGTGTTCGTGAACTTCCGCTGACCAGCGGAGCCCGAGACCACCTGGGTTCCGAAGGGTGTTGTATAGGTCTGGTTGATCTGCGTTTCGGTCTCGTCGTAGCGAAGTCCGACCGTCGCCCGCCAGTCGTCGGAGAAGGCGTAGGTCGCCTCGCCGAACGCGCCGATGGCCCTGGTCGTCTTGGCTGTGTCGGAGGCGAACTGCTGAGCCAGGGTGAACGGATTCGTCGAAACGACCTGATTTTCGATTTCGTTTCGGTAGTAGGTCATCCGGCCTGCCAGGTCAGGCGGCTGCCTGTGCCAGACGCAAGCCGCAACTCATGCGTGATGAACTCATCCGTCGGCGTCGTAATGATCTGGTCGGCACCGAGGCCCGGAAACGGTCCGGCGGGCGGGGCGATAATCGCGATATTGCGCGCGACCGACTCCCAGGTCCGGAAAGCGGGGATGTAGGTCAGGGTCATGTCGCCCAATGACCAGTTGAACTCGGCCCAATACTGTTTGAAGGCGTTCTCGCCGTCGCCGATCGGGTTTGGGTTGGCGATGTAGCTTTCGGGATCGGTCGCACTGACGTTGAACGTCACACCGCCGGAATGCTGGGTATTGTCCTGCTGGGCGTAGCCCAACAACACCGAAAGATCTTCGGTCGGCTGATAGAGCAGCTTGGCGCGAAGATCCTTGTTGGTGATCGCGTCCCCTGCCGAAAAATAGCCGTCCCGGTCGAAATAGTTGCCGGCCAGACGCAGGCCGAGTTTTCCGTCGATGATCGGCACGTTGACCGCACCCGTGACGTGACGCAGGTCATGGTTGCCGGCCTCGGCCGTCGCGTTGAAGCCGAATTCACTGAGGCCAGGATCGTTGGTGCGCACCGTGACCACGCCCGTGGTGGCGCTGCGTCCATACAGCGTGCCTTGCGGTCCCCGCAGGACTTCGACCCGGTTGATGTCGTACGAACCGCCGACGCCGCTGTAGACCCCGTCCACATAGATCGCAGCCGACGTCGCGACGGCGGTCGAGCTGCCGCCGATGCCCGTGTTGGAAGGGATGCCCCGGAAGTTGAGGCCGGCTGCGGGAGAGTCCGTCCCGGCTGACGATCCCGGCGAACTGGCGGCGAAGGTCGCCGCACCGCCCGTCACCCCGGGGATGTCTTCGAGAATGGCGCTCAGCGTGTATTTGCCTTCGGCTTCCAGTTCCTGGCCGGTGCGGACGGAGACCGAAGCCGCCGCGCGTTGAAGGTTTTCACTCCTTCGCTGGGCGGTGACCACGACCTCGCCCAGGTTGGCGGTGCCGGGGTCGGTTTGCGGGGCCTCTTGCGACCAGGCCATGCCCGCGGTGAGCGCGATCGTGCTGCTCGTTACGACTGAAAAAAGCCGAAGCTTCACTGGTTTCTCTCCCCTGATGTGACGTCTTGTTTTTTTTGGTGACCGCAAGGAGGCGCTCGACCTGGCCGTTGACGGCTATGTCGGCACACTCGCAGTCCCAGGCGGGCATCTTTTAGGGCCCGCCCACAAAGTTGATCTCGAACATCCCACAAGTCAACTTCTCTTGAACTGTTCGGTCCAAAAATGACTATCTTGCCCATAAGTCAGGATGTTCTGCGGCCCGGTCGATAACGTGCAAGCGTATGCATCAACGATTTCAGCCTCTTCTGGGTTTGCCGCCCAGGTCCGACGACAGCGGCGATCTCCATTCAGATCGACAGGTCCGGTCAAAGAACGATCACACCGGGCTGCGGAACAGCTTGGACTGGCGACCGCAACGCGACCGCGCTACAGGCGAGATTCACTTCAGGGAACCTGTCCATGATCACCCGCCTCGACGCGAGCGCCCGCATGAGCGAGGCGGTCATCCACGGCGATACCGTCTATCTGGCCGGTCAGGTCGGCGAGCCCGGTGACGACGTCACCGCCCAGACGAAGACAGTCCTGACGGAAATCGACAGCCTTCTGGCGCGGGCCGGGACCGACAAGTCGAAGATCCTGATGGCCACCATCTGGCTGGCCGACATCGGCGATTTCGCCGCCATGAACGCGGTCTGGGACGCCTGGGTCGACACGGCCAATCCACCCGCGCGCGCGACGTCGGAAGGCAAGCTCGCCACGCCCGACTATCTGGTCGAGATCATCGTGGTCGCAGCGAAGTAGGATCGGGACGGTGAGCGACAGCGAGCTGGAACGGTTCAAGGCGGCGCGAACGACCGCCCTGTTCCGTCTCGACCTGATCTCGAAGGGTGCCCGGATCACCTATGACGACGGCACGCCGGTGGACATGGCGTCGGAGAAGGCGCGGCTCGAGGATGTCGTCGCCGACATGGATCGCCGCATCGCCCGGATCGAGCTGGTCTCAGCCAAGGCACCGCCCGGCCCCTTGCACTGACCCGAAACGAAAACGGGGCCGGTGATTGCTCACCGACCCCGCAAGTCACTCGAAAAATCCGTGAAGGACTATTCGGCGGCCTTCAGCTGACCGGCAGATTCCTTGCCGGTGCGACGGTCGCGTTCGACCTCGTAGGAGATCTTCTGACCTTCGTTGAGGGTGTTCAGGTCGGACGTTTCAACGGCCGAGACGTGAACGAACACGTCCTTGCCGCCGTCCGAGGGCTCGATGAAGCCGTAGCCCTTGGTGGAGTTGTACCATTTGACAGTGCCGGTAGCCATTTTAAGGACCTCCGCTAGCAATTAGCCACGTGCAAGAGCGCGCGCGGCCTGTCGGGTCTGAATGGGATCGGCCAGAAACTCGGTGCGTTCGCAAAGAGAGAGGGGCGTGACGCAGAGAGATCGACGAGCGGCTTATGCCTGCAAACCGGGGCGGAAACAAGGTCGATGATTCGGATGCCAATTCAGGCGTCCTCGTCTTCGTCCTCTTCGACCACCTTGCCCGGCTCTTCTTCACCCTCGGGCGCGACATAGTGAGCGACGCAGAGCTTACGCAGGGCCGAGGTCAGGGAACCGCCGTACAACCGGTCCTGGACCCGCTCGTGGCCCTCTTGCTGGAGCTTCGTCTTGATGTCGCCGACCGTGCGGCAGGAACCGCTCTTGGCCAGCTCATAGGCACGTTCGATCGTGGTGGGGCGAAAAGTCATGCTCCACTAGATAGGCGCAAGCGGAGCGATATGCGAGGGGAGGAAGAAAAACCGCCTTGTTTCAATGTTGTGTCGGATTGTGGACAAAAGGCTGCGACAAACATGTTGCCTTTTTGTTCCATGTGAAACACTGTGTTTGAAGACCGGAGGAACCCGTCATGACCGACGAGATCGTGCTCTACACCAACCCCCAGTCGCGCGGTCGCATCGCCCGCTGGATGCTGGAGGAAGTCGGCCGACCCTACCGGACAGAGATCATCGACTATGGCGCGATGAAGTCGCCCGACTATCTGGCCGTCAATCCGATGGGCAAGGTGCCCGCCCTGACCCATCGCGGAGTGACCGTCACCGAATGCGCGGCCATCTGCGCCTATCTGGCCGACGCCTTTCCGGAAGCCGGCCTGGCTCCGGCGTTCGACGATCCGGCGCGCGGGACCTATCTGCGCTGGATGTTCTTTGCGGCCGGGCCGGTCGAGACGGCGGTGACAGCGAAATCCCTCGGCCTGCTGGCACCGGCCGACAAGGCGGGCATGGTCGGCTACGGTTCGTATGAGGCCACCATCGACGCGCTGGAGACCGCCGTGAGCGAGGGCCCCTATATTCTGGGCGACCGGTTCAGCGCGGCCGACGTCTATGTCGGCAGCCAGATCGGCTGGGGCCTGATGTTCAAGTCGATCCCCGAACGGCCGGCCTTCGCCGCCTATGCCGCCCGGATCATGGGCCGGGAGGCGGCGACGCGGGCGCGGACGCTGGACGACGGCGCGGCAACCTGACAGGGCGCTTGATCCTTGGAGGAACAGGGCGGAAGGTCGGGTCGTTGATGTCGCGTCCCACAGGAGCTGGATCCATGACTCGCCCCCTGATCCCCGCCGCCGTCGCCGCCCTTGCCCCGCTCGTCTTCGCCCTGGGTGCCTGCGCTTCCGCCGGCGCGCCGATGGAAAGCTATGGAGCCGCGACCGAACGCCTGGCCGCCGATTGTCAGGCGCACGGCGGCATCCTGCAGACCTCCGGTGCCCAGACCGGGCGCCCCGAGACCGACAATATCTGCAAGATCACCGGCGGGGCCTCGCGCCTGACCAGCGGCGGGCGTTGATCGGCCCGCGCCTCCCGACTTCGGCTTGTCAGATGCGCCGACCGCGCTAGACCGGTTGGATGACCGATACGGACCAACTCGAAACGCCCCTGACCGCCCCCGACGACCAGCCGGTGGTGCGGGTCATCGCCATGCCCGCCGACACCAACCCGGAGGGCGACATCTTCGGCGGCTGGCTGCTGGCCCAGATGGATCTGGCCGGGTCCACCCCCGCCTTCGACCTGGCCCGCGGTCGTTGTGCCACGATCGCCGTGGACGCCATGGTGTTCCACCAACCCGTTTCGGTCGGGGACGAGGTGTCGATCTATGCGCGGATCATCAAGGTCGGCCGCACCTCGATCCGGGTTCATGTCGAGGCCTGGAAGAGGCCTCGCGCCTCCCACACCGTCAGCCGGGTGACCGAGGGCGTCTTCACCTATGTGGCCATCGACGAGGACCGGAAGCCCCGCCCTCTTCCCGAGGCGCGCTGAAAGCCGGCGCCCACTTGATTTGCGAACGGTTCGCAACCAAGTCCCGGTTCAGGCGGCACCCGGCCGCGGAGATTTTTCCATGACCCGATCGACCACCACCGTCGCAACCTCGAACGCGTCGAAATACCTGACCCAACTGTCCAAGCACTGGAGCCATCGCTTTCCGGACCTGACCTATACGGCCGAGCGCGCCGACATTCCGCTGCCCGGTGGTCCCTGTGTGCTGACGGCGGATCCGCAGGCACTCCATATCGTCATCGACGGATCCGACGCCCAGACGGCGGAGCGGCTGGAAGGCGTCGTGGCCGAGCATCTGCGCCGTTTCGCCTTTCGTGAGGACCTGACGTTCGACTGGGTGCGCGAGGCCGGCTGACGTGCCGGGAACCCCGCAAATCTTGACCCGGAGCCCCTCCGCGCCTACCTGAAGACCATGTCCGTTCGCCGCATTCTTACCATCGACAACCCCGCCGACCTGGCCGTGCTCAAGCAGGTCTCCCGGCCGGTCGAGGCCGTGGACGACGACGTCCGCGCCCTGATGGACGACATGCTGGAGACCATGTACGCCGCGCCCGGCATCGGCCTGGCCGCCGCCCAGATCGGCGATCTGCGCAGGGTCGTGGTCATGGACCTGCACGACGGCGAGCCGACCACCGATGCCCCGGTCGTCGATGAGGGCGGCGAGGACGCCGAGCCCAACCGCACCGCCAACAACCCCCGCTTCTTCGCCAACCCCCAGGTGCTGTGGGCGTCCGACGAGATGTTCCAGTACGAGGAAGGCTGCCTGTCCCTGCCGGAATACTTCGACACGGTCGAACGCCCGGCCCGCATCCGGATCGGCTATCTGGACCGTGACAATAAGGCGGTCGAGGAAGAGATCGACGGCCTGTATGCCGTCTGTTTCCAGCACGAACTCGATCACCTGGAAGGCGTCCTGTTCATCGATCATCTGTCGCGGCTGAAGCGCGACCGGGCGGTGGCCAAGGTCAAGAAATACATGCGCTCGCGCGCACTCGAGGACGCATGATGGCCCGAGGCAAATCCGTCATCATCGACGCGGCCGGCAGGCGGCGTCTGACGACCTCGCAAAAGGTCGGCATCGGCAGCGTGGCGACCCTGGTCGGCGTCGCGGCACTGGGCATCATCGCAGGGGTCCTGCTGGACCGGCTGCTGGATTTCGACGACGCCCTGGATGCCGGTGGCGAATGGGACGAGGGCGGTGGGGTTCGCACCCGCTGGTACGATCCTTCCTAGATCATCTGTTCTTCTCCCGCTTGCGGGAGAAGTGGCCCGTCTTCGAGCGAAGCTCGAACAGGGTCGAAGAGGGAATTCTCCCATCGATGCTTCGGACTCCCCCCATCGTCACTGGATCGCTGCGCGATCGACGTGACACTTCCCTCGCAAGCGGGGGAAGAAAAGTGGCGTCCCTGACCAGTCACGACTAAGGCCCTGTCATGCGCCTCGCCTTCATGGGAACTCCCGACTTCGCCGTGCCGTCGCTGGCGGAGCTGATCGCCAGCGGGCACGAGATCGTGGCCGTCTATTCACAGCCGCCGAGGCCGAAAGGCCGTGGGCAGAAGCTGACGCCGTCGCCGGTGCAGGCCTTTGCCGAGGCCATGGGACTGCCGGTCTTCACCCCCGCCTCGATGAAATCGCCAGAGGCCATCGCCGACTTCCAGAGCCTGGATCTCGATGCCGCCTGTGTCGTCGCCTATGGCCAGATCCTGAAGACCGAAGTGCTCGACGCACCGCGCCTGGGCTGTTTCAACCTGCACGGTTCGCTTCTGCCCCGCTGGCGGGGCGCCGCGCCGATCCAGCGCGCCATCATGGCCGGAGATCGCCAGACCGGTGTCCAGATCATGCGGATGTCGGAGGGACTCGACGAGGGGGCGATCCTGCTGTCCGAGGTCCTGCCGATCACGGCCGACGACACCGCCGCCAGTTTGTCGGAACGGATGTCGGTGATCGGCGCGACCCTGTGGACCCGGGCGCTCGCCGCCATCGAACGTGGCGGAGTGACCGAGACGCCGCAGGTCGGCGAACCCACCTATGCCCGCAAGATCACCCCGGCCGAGGCCCGCATCGACTGGACCCGGCCGAGCGCAGAGATCGACGCCCATATCCGCGGCCTGTCGCCCTTCCCCGGGGCCTGGTGCGAAGCCCCCGACGGGATGCGGATGAAGGTGCTGATGTCGCGGGTCAGCCTGAAGGGCTCGGGCCAACCCGGCGAGGTTCTCGGTGATGACCTGCTGGTCGCCTGTGGTGAGGGGGCCGTGCGCCTGATCCGTGTCCAGCGCGAGGGCCGGGCCGCCCAGGACGCCTCCGAGTTCCTCAAGGGGTTCGCCATCACCGCCGGATCGTTGCTCGGCTGATGCCCCGCTATCGCCTGACGATCGAATACGACGGCGGTCCCTACAACGGGTTTCAGGCCCAGGCCGGTCAGCCGACGGTGCAGGGCGCGATCGAGACGGCGATCCAGGGGTTCTGTGGCCAGGACGTGCGGATCGCCGCCGCCGGCCGTACCGATTCCGGCGTCCACGCGACCGGTCAGGTGGTCCACGTCGATCTGGAGCGCGACTGGCCGGCCGCGACGGTCATGAACGCCCTGAACGCCCATATGGTCCGGGAGGCGGTGTCGGTGCTGGATTGCGTCGCCGCCCCTGACGACTGGCACGCGCGGTTCTCGGCGACCGGGCGGCGCTACCTGTACCGGATCCTGAACCGGCCCGGTCGCCCGGCCCTGTTGCAGGGTCAGGTCTGGCACATGCGAAAGCCGCTGGACGCCGGGGCCATGCATGATGCCGCCCAGAGACTGGTCGGCCATCACGACTTCACCACCTTCCGGGACCTGGCCTGCCAGTCGAAGTCGCCGGTCAAGACGCTGGATGTCGCTCGCGTCGCGCAGATCGGCGAGGAGGTGCATCTGGTGTTCGAGGCGCGGTCGTTTCTGCATCGCCAGGTGCGATCGATGGCCGGGACGCTCGTCGAGGTGGGCCTGGGGCGCTGGACGGCGTCGGACGTTACTGATGCCCTGGAGGCGCGGGACCGCGCGCGATGCGGCCCCGTCGCCCCTTCGGACGGACTGTATCTGACCGGGGTCGCCTACGACTGACGGCCCCGGATCAGCTCATGATCAAGCGGTGACCGGCAGGCGGCTGACCGCATAGCGGACCTGGGCGTATTCGGGCAGTTGCGACAGGGCTTCCTCGCGCACGGCACGCTCGCAGGCAGCGCGGTCGGAAATGCGGGTCGTGGCGCCACGGGACTCGCGGCAGAAGCTGCGAGCGGCCTTCTGAACGCGAGCGTCGAAGGTGGCGGCACCGGCGGTGGTGGCCAGGTCGAGGTCGCCATAGGCGATACGGGCTTCCTGGGCCGAGGCGGCACCGGCGGCGGCGAGGGTGCAGGCGGCGAGAAAGGCGGCGATCGTGCGGGTCATGGGTCGGTTTCCTGAGAGATGTTCGTCGCTCTGATCGGCGACGACCGAAACCTGGAGCCCGAACATCGCCGCCGGTTGTCCGACCGGCGGCAAACGTAAGGCAAAGCTTTAAATCGAGGTCATGACATCGGCTTCATGACATTCCAGACAGCCCTTCGGGTGACTATCGCACGGGAGCACCTATGTAATTCCGCATCTGGCTCTGCCCTTCGCGCTGATCTATCGTCGGTTGAACCAATCAAAGGGCAGGAACGACGTCATGGGTTTTCAGGTCGGCGGCGCAGGCAATGACACCCTCACGGGTCAGCCCAATGAGAACGATCAGCTGTATGGCCTGACCGGCAACGACGTGCTCGTCGGCAACAGCGGCGACGACTATCTGGACGGGGGCGACGGCGACGATGTCCTGACCGGGGGACTGGGCGCCGACGTCCTGTTCGGCGGGGCCGGGGCGGACCGGTTCGTCTATCTGAGCGGGTCGGACTCGGGGCTTAACCGCAACTACGACATGCTGGCCGATTTCGAGACCGGCATCGACACCATCGACCTGCGCGCCCTGTCGGTGTCCAGCGTCAGCATCCGCCGCGAGAGCGGCACCAACTCCAGCTTCGTCTTCGTCCAGCTGACGTCCGGCGAACTGCTGACCATTCTTGCCGCCGGTCAGGCGATCACGGCCGGCGACCTTTTGCTGTCCCAGAATGTCGGCGTCTTCGTCGGACGGGGCGATCCGGGCGAACTTCTGACCGGGTCGCCGGGACCCGATACCCTGTTCGGGTCGACCGGCAACGACACCCTGCTGGGCAACGACGGCAATGATGTGCTGGTCGGCGGCCTGGGCGGCGACACCCTGGGCGGCGGCGGGGGCGTGGATACCTTCCTCTATACATCGGTCAACGATTCCAACGCCGCCGGGTTCGACAACCTTTTCGACTTCCAGACCCGCATCGATTTCATCGACTTCCGGGGCCTGACCCTGTCGTCGATCAGCATCCAGCGCGAGGCCGACGGCACCAGCCTGGTTTTCGCCACCTCCAGCACCGGCCTTCTGACCCTCCTGGCGGCCACACCGATCAACTCAAGCGACCTGCTGCTCGCGGGCAACTATTTCAACAACGTCGTCGTCCTGGGCACGGCCAACGCCGATATCCTAACGGGCGGGCTGGCGAGAGACGCGTTGTATGGACAGGAGGGTGCCGACGTCCTGTACGGTGCTGCTGGGAGCGACTCCTTGTTCGGCGGGATCGGGGACGACACCCTTCTTGGAGAGGATGGCAGCGATTCCCTCTACGGCCAGGCCGGAAACGATGTCATCTATGGCGGACAGGGCAGCGATTATATTCAGGGTGATGACGGAAACGATGTCCTGTACGGCGACGCGGGCGGCGACAGCATGTACGGGTTTCAAGGTCGCGACGTCTACGCTTGGCGCGCTTACGAGGGCGCTGTCCGCCAGTCCGAATACGTCGACCTTAACCGCGCTGACGGCGACACCCTGCGGTTCGACATGGCGTCTATCACCGGCGTGACCCTGTACCGGTTCGGGAGTTTCCAGACCCAGCTCGACATCGTCGGCGGAGCGGGCGAGTCCCTGCTGCTGAACTTCTTCAGCAATGCCCTGTTGCTTTCGGATCTGACCTTCGTGGGTTCACCGACCTTCTTCACCATCGACGACCGCAGCGGTACGACGACCTTCAGCGGCACGACCCGGAATGAGGTCATCATCGGCGGCAGCGGGATCGACACCATGTCCGGCGGGGGCGGTCGCGACACCTTCCGCTATCTGGTCACCAGCGACTCGACGATCACGGCCTCGGACACGATCGCCGATTTCATCAGTGGGGACGACCTGCTGGACTTCCGCGCGTTCGGGTCGAACGCCGTCATCAACCTGGCCGTGGTCATCGGTGCCATGAACGTCTTCGTCGATGTCGACGGCAACGGCACCAACGACATGCTGATCCGCCTCACCGGCGTTTCGGCCCTGACCCCCAACGACTTCCTGTTCAACGGACGTTTCGGCAGCCAGCCGGCGGCCGCCCCGATCGAGGCGGCTGAGCCTGAGGCCCTCGCCGTGATCGGGTTCGGGGCGAACGACGACGGATTGGCCGGA
The DNA here is from genome assembly GCF_027912515.1 of Brevundimonas sp. NIBR10. NCBI lineage: Bacteria > Pseudomonadati > Pseudomonadota > Alphaproteobacteria > Caulobacterales > Caulobacteraceae > Brevundimonas > Brevundimonas sp. NIBR10. The sequence continues at coordinate 933,765 of NZ_CP115464.1, read as the reverse complement.
TTCGACGGTCTGACCGGGTGGTCCGGCCAGGGCCACGGCGACTGGGCCCTGTTCGCCTGACACACAGGCACCGGGCCGCCGGAGCCTGGTGCGGACCCAATCCCCTCGGAGACGATCTTGGGCTTCTTCACCGGTACGAGCGGCTCGGACACTCTGACAGGTCGTCCGAACGAGGATGATCAGGTCTATGGCTTCGACGGCGACGACACCCTGTCCGGAGACAGCGGTGCCGACTTCCTGCACGGCGGGAACGGGGCGGATGTCCTGACCGGGGGCGCGGGCGGCGACGCCCTGTTCGGCGGGACGGGGGCGGACGCCTTCGTCTATCTGAACGCGTCGGACTCAAGCCAGGCGAGCGGGATCGACACCCTGATCGACTTCGAGACCGGGATCGACCGCATCGACCTGCGCGCCCTGTCGGTGACGGCCGCCAGCATCCTCCAGCGCCAGGGCGGAGGCAGCTATCTGTTCGTGACGACCAGCACGGGCCAGACCCTGACGCTGAACTCCAACCAGACCCTGTTCGCCGGCGACCTGCTGATGATCCAGGCCGTCGGGGTCCATGTCGGAGGCACGTCGGCGTCGGAGACCCTGAACGGGACCATCAATGCCGATATCCTGTACGGTCAGGGCGGATCGGACACCCTGCTGGGCGGCGCGGGCGACGACATCCTGAATGGCGGGGCGGGCGGCGACACCCTGATCGGCGGGGCGGGTTTCGACAGCTTCCTGTATCTCGCGGATACCGATTCGAATGCCGCCACCGGCTATGACAACATTGCTGACTTTCAGACCGGTGCCGACAGGCTCGACCTGCGCAACATCGCGCTGACGGGGCTCAACATCGTACGCCAGACCGACGGATCGGCGATTGTCTTTGTGAACACCAATGCGGGCGGACTGGTCTTGCTGTCCGGCAGCACGATCAACACCGCCGACCTGCTGCTGCCCTTCGATCCTGTGAACGGCATCGTTGATGCGGGATCCTCTGCGGGCGAAACCTTCGTCGGCGCAGGCATCAGGGATATCGTCTACGGGCTTGGCGGAAATGACGTCATTTTCGGCAACGACGGAAATGACATCCTTTTCGGCGGCGATGGCGACGACGTCATGTACGGCGGGCGTGGCAACGACAGGATGGACGGCAGCGGCGGTCGCGATGTCTTTGCCTGGCGTGAGTACGAGGGCCTGACACGGTCATCGGACAGTATCGCACTGTTCACCGGGGCCGATGACCGGGTCCGCTTCGAGATGCTGGACATCGTATCGATCAGCCTGAACCGATCGCCGTTCGGAACCGAGATAGATGTGATCGGCCTGGGCGGAACGACGCTTTATCTGGTTCTTACCACGGTGGTGAACGGCCAGGACCTGGAGTTTCTTCGCGCGCCCCTCTTCATCAACCTGACGGGATCGGTGGGCAATGACACTCTGATCGGCGGCGCGTTCAACGAGATCATCACCGGCGGAGGCAACTTCGACAACCTGACGGGTGGCGGCGGGCGCGACACCTTCCGCTACAATTCCGCGACGGACTCACAAGGGGCGTTTGCCGATTTCATAACCGATTTCACCAGCGGGCAGGATCTGCTGGATCTGCGGCCGTTGGGATCCAACATCGTCGTGAATTTCGTCCAGTCCGGCAATACCATGCATGTCTTCGTCGATGTCGATGCGAACGGCACGAACGACATGCAGATCCGCCTGACCGGCGTCACCGCCCTGACCCCCAACGACTTCCTGTTCACCGGCCGGTTCGGCAGCCAGCCGGCGGCCGCCCCGATCGAGCCGGAGTCTGCTCCGATGTTTGAAGACGCAGGCGTCCCGGACGCGGTGGCACCCTGGCTGCATCCCACCCACGGCGACTGGATGCTGGTCGCCTGACGACGGGGCTCAGCCGCTGTTCCTGAGGCCCGCCGCGATGCCGTTGACGGCCAGAAGGATGCCTTCGCGGACGCGGGGGTCGTCGTCGCCGGCGCGGCGGCGGCGGATCAGCTCGATCTGGACATGGTTCAGCGGCTCGACATAGGGCATCCGCAGCCGGATCAGCCGGTCCAGCTCGGGCTGGCCGCCCAGCAGGTCGGACTGGCTGGTAATGGTCAGGATGGCGTCGCGGGTCCGGTCCCACTCGGCCCTGATCTCTCCGTAGATGGTGGCGGCCAGGTTCGCGTCCGGCACCAGCCGGGCATAGCGCCGCGCGATGGTCATGTCCGACTTGGCCATGATCATCTCCATGTTCTGGAGCAGAGTGCGGAAGAATGGCCATTCGCGGCCCATGGCCTGAAGCTCGCCCATGTCCGCGCCGGCGACGGCGCTGCCGAAGCCGAACCAACCCGGCAGCATCACGCGGCTCTGCGACCAGCTGAACACCCACGGAATGGCGCGCAGGTCCTCGATGGCGGTGGAGGCCGTGCGCGAGGCCGGGCGCGAGCCGATCTTCAGCTCGGCCAGTTCGGCGATCGGGGTGGCGGCGCGGAAATAATCGACGAAGCCGGGATGCTCGTACACCAAGGCACGATAGGCGTTCATCGAGGCCTGGCTGAGGGCCGAAGCCGTCTTGCCATGGCGCGCGGTCAGGGCGTCGTCCGGCGGTGGGGCCAGGGAGGCGATCAGGACGCCGGCGGTCAGGGCGTCGAGGTTGCGCCGCGCCACGTCGGGCTCGCCGTATTTGTTAGCGATGACCTCTCCCTGTTCGGTGATGCGGATGCGGCCCGCCACGGTCCCGGTCGGTTGCGAGATCACCCCGGCGAAGCTGGACCCGCCGCCGCGACCGACCGCCCCGCCCCGTCCGTGGAACAACTGGAGCTTCAGCCCCGCCGCATGGGTGACGTCGAGCAGGGCGCGCGACGCCTCGTGCAGCTCCCAGGTCGAGGTCAGGTAGGAGCCGTCCTTGTTGGAGTCCGAATAGCCGATCATGACTTCCTGAACCCCGCGCGCGGCCGCCACCGCGCGTGCGGAGGGTTCGGCCAGCAGCCGTTCCAGCGTCGGCTTTGCGGCGCGAAGGTCATCGATCGTCTCGAACAAGGGCGCGGCCTGGATCGGACAGGCGCCGGGGTCGGACGGCCGATAGATCCCGACCTCCTTGAGCAGCAGATAGACCTCCAGCAGGTCGGACGCCGCATCCGTCTTGGACACGATATGGGTGCGGATCGCCTGGGGGCCGTAGGCGGCCAGGGCCCGGGCGGCGGCCTGAAGGATGGCGCGCTCCTTCAGCGTCTCTTCGGCATAGGTCGCATAGGGGCTGAACAGCAGACGGCCCGAGGCCAGTTCGGCCGACAGGACGGCGATGCGCGCCTCTTCGTCCAGCGATGCATAGTCGGCCTCTACTCCTGCGACCTTGAACAGGTCGGCGACGACACGCTCATGGACGTCGGAGTTCTGGCGCAGGTCCAGGGTCGCCATGTGAAAGCCGAAGATGTCCACCGCCGTGATCAGCCGCGACAGGCTGTCGTCGGCGAACACCTGGCCGTGGCTGGCGACCAGACTGTCCTGCAGGATGGCCAGCTCGGCCCGGAAGGCCTCGGGGCCGTCATAGACGGGAGCCTCGAACCGGGCCGGACGCGGCGCCGCCATTCCGGTCAGATGCAGGTGGGTCGCGGCCAGCCGGGCGTAGATCTCGGTCAGGGCGCGGCGATAGGGTTCGTCCGTGCGGTGCGGACTGTCGTCATCCGACGCCTTGGACAGGGCCTTCAGGGCCGGGGTTACCGTGGCCAGGGTCCCCGACAGGCTGAGCTCGGCCCCCAGGGCATGGACCTCATCCAGATAGAACCGCAGCACGGCGCGCGCGGCCGTCGCCATGGCCGCCGACAGGGTCTGTCCGTCCACATTGGGATTGCCGTCCCGGTCGCCCCCGACCCAGGCTCCGATGCGGATGAAGGGGGCGAGGTCCGGCGCATCCAGCGCGGTGCGCCACTCGGCCAGCTGGGCCGGGGCCACCCGCAGGAAGATGCGCTCGAGGAAGGAGACCACCGTGTCGATCTCGTCCTGCACCACCAGTCCGCTCATCCGCACCAGACGCGTGGCCCAAAGGATGGTCGTCTGGCGGCGAAGGCCCCGCGTCATGACCTCGGGCGCACAGCTCAGGTCGTCGCGGTCGCAGGCGTCGAGCAGGTCGGACACCGAGGCGATCCGGTCCAGCACCGACTTGCGCCGCACCTCCGACGGGTGGGCGGTCAGGACCGGCGAGATCAGGGCGTCGGACAACAGGGCCCGGGCGTCCTCCTGCGTCTGACCCGCCGCCTTCAGCCGGGCCAGCGCCCCCTCCAGCGTGTCGGGCCGGGCCCCCTCGGCGGTCTGGGTCTGGGCGCGGCGCTTGCCCGCCCGGTCCTCGGCGACATTGGCCAGCAGCGAGAAGACCGCGAACCCGTGCGCCAGCCCCACCGCCTGATCCAGCGACAGGTCCTTGAGCAGGGCCTCCAGCTTTGACGCCCCATGCGACTGCGGATCGCGGTGATAGGCCACCGAGGCCTGACGCACCGCCTCGATCCGGTCGTACAGATCCTGACCGCCCTCATCCCGGATCACCTCGCCCAGCAGCCCGCCCAGCAGGCGAACCTCCTCGCGCAAGCGATCGTCGGCGACGGGAGCGGATGCAGGCATGGTAACGTCTTTCAGCGGGGAGGCCGGAGGATCATGTGACGTCGGCTGACCGTGTTTCGTCAACGCAATACGCGTTTCAACCGACCCTGCTTGATGGTGTCCTCAACGCTCGACCGTACACGGGCGAACAGGCCGGGCGGCAGAAATCCGTATTCGACGGTACCGTCGCGCCTTCGTGCCAGATCGTGACCGGGCCACTGGAAGATGTTGGCTTCGTCCGTAACGATCCATGATGGAAGATCATCCAGTCCAAGGCTTTTCTTCACCGACGGCGGAAGTTCGATCGCGGATGTGCTGTCACGCGGAGCAGAATGGGTGACCGGAACCGTCACGACGGTGTTCGGACCAACAGCCCTCGTTTCAAGCGCCAAGACAATCACACATGGACGCGGATAGCGGGCCTCTTCGCGACCAGTATCCGCCTCGCGACGCCACAGATAGTTCAGGGCAATCACGAGCCCGGGCTCCGGCCTCGGCAAGGCCACGCTCTATTCGTCCAGTAGGGCGTCGAGGTGAGCGTGACGCGGGTCCATTTCCGCTTTGCCGATTGCCTCAACGATATCGTCCGGCAAATCCCAGACGAAATAGGCCTTGGTCTCGCGCGCCTTTAATTCCTGATAGTGATCGAAATCGGCCTTGGAGATCAGAACCTCGGTGATCCCCGACCGATCACTGACCGCGACAGGCTCCCGATGCGCAGCCCGGCGATACTGGCCCATCTTCTTGGCGAAGTCGGTGGCGGATACTTCGATCATGGGGGCCTCCTCTGATGCGGATCATACGGATTTTGCGGATCCGCGTCCAGTGAGGCAGACGGTTACAGATCGCCTACCTTGCCTCCACCTCCCTTTTCCGCCATAAGCCGCGCCTTCCGGCGCAATTGAACCTGCGTCTCCACCTGCACGTCCCCATCATCGCGATGGACGAGGCAGGCGAGAACCCTCTGCCGACGTGAGCGTCGCCAGAGGCCGTTTTCGTATGGAGTGTGGTTCGACCGCCTCTTGAGGTGCTCATGTTCGAGGCTCTGAACGAAAGGTTGACAGGCGTTTTCGACCGGATCACCGGTCGTGGAGCCCTGTCCGAGAAGGACGTCTCCGAGGCGATGCGCGAGGTTCGCGTGGCCCTGCTGGAGGCCGACGTCGCCCTGCCGGTCGTCAAGGACTTCATCGCCTTCGCCACCGAACGCGCCACCGGCGAAGACGTCATCCGCTCGGTCAAGCCGGCCGATCAGGTGGTCAAGATCGTCTATGACGGCCTGATCGAGATGCTGGGCGGCGAGGAGCCGACCCCGATCAACCTGAACGCCGCGCCGCCCGCCGTCATCCTGATGGCCGGCCTGCAGGGCTCGGGCAAGACCACGACCTCGGCCAAGCTGGCGCTGCGTCTGACGAAGTTCGATCGCAAGAAGGTCATGCTTGCATCCCTCGATACGCGCCGTCCGGCCGCGATGGAGCAGCTTGCCCAGCTGGGCAAGCAGATCGAGGTCGCCGTCCTGCCGATCGTCGCGGGCGAGAGCGCGGTCCAGATCGCCCGGCGCGCCCTGACGTCCGCGAAACTCCAGGGCTTCGACGTCCTGATCCTCGACACCGCCGGGCGGATCACTCTGGACGAGGCCCTGATGGCCGAGGTGGCCGAGGTGGCCGCCGTCGCCAATCCGGTCGAGACGCTGCTGGTCGCCGACAGCCTGACCGGCCAGGACGCGGTGCGCACCGCCAAGGCCTTCCACGAGCGGCTACCGCTGACCGGCCTGGTCCTGACCCGCGCCGACGGCGACGGGCGTGGCGGTGCCATGCTGTCGATGCGGGCGGTCACCGGCCTGCCGATCAAATACATGGGCTCGGGCGAGAAGGTCGATGCCCTCGACGTGTTCGACGCCCGCCGCGTCGCCGGCCGCATCCTGGGCCAGGGGGACATCGTCGCCCTGGTCGAGAAGGCGTCCCAGGAACTGGATCAGTCCAAGGCCGAGGCCATGGCCCGCAAGCTGGCCAAGGGCCAGTTCGACCTGAACGACCTGGCCGCCCAGTTCCAGCAGATGAAGAAGATGGGCGGGCTTCAGGGCATCATGGGAATGCTGCCCGGCGTCGCCAAGATGAAGAACCAGATGGCCGAGAGCGGCGTCGACGACAAATCGATCGCGCGCCAGGAAGCCATCATCAGCTCCATGACCAAGGCCGAGCGCAAGAAGCCGGACCTGTTGAACGCCAGCCGCAAGAAGCGCGTCGCGGCGGGTGCCGGGGTCGAGGTCCAGGACATCAACCGCCTGCTGAAACAGCACCGCCAGATGGCCGACATGGTCAAGTCCATGTCCAGGGGCGGCCCGCGCAAGATGCAGCAGATGGCCGCCATGCTGGGCGGCCTCGGCGGCCCCACCGGTGTCCCCGGCATGGGCTCGGGCGCCGACATGAAACGCCTTCAGGCCATGGGGGGCGGCAAGCTGCCCGACACCTCGGCCGACGAGATGAAAGCCATTCAGGACCGGCTCGCCGGTCTGGGCGGCGGACAACTGCCGGGAGGGCTTCCGGGCCTGCCCGGACTTCCCATCAAGAAATAATCCGACTTAACGAAAGAGACTGAAAATGCTGAAGATTCGACTGGCCCGCGGTGGTGCCAAGAAGCGCCCCTACTATCACATCGTCATCGCCGACTCGCACTCGCCCCGCGACGGCAAGTTCATCGAGAAGGTCGGCAGCTACAACCCGATGCTGCCCAAGGACGGCGAGAAGCCCCGCGTCGCCCTGAAGGCCGACCGGATCTCGGAGTGGCTGTCCAAGGGCGCCCAGCCGACCGACCGCGTGGCCCGCTTCATCTCGCAGAGCACCGACGAAGCCCTGGTCGGCAAGGTCGCCTGGACGCAATCCAATAACCCGACCAAGGGTGCCCCGGGCAAGAAGGCCCAGGAGCGTTCGGCCGAACGCGCCCAGCGCGAAGCCGACCGCGCCGAGGCTGAAGCCGCCGCCAAGATCGAGGCCGCCGAAGCCGCCCAGAAGGCCAAGGAAGACGCCGCCGCCGCTGCCGAAGCCGCCAAGAACGCTCCGGTCGTCGAAGAGACCCCGGCCGAAGAGGCTCCGGCCGCTGAAGCTGAAGGTTCGGCCGAGGTCGCCGTCGAAGAGGCTCCGGCCGAAGGCACCGCCGAAGACGAAAAGACCGAGGCCTAAGCCTCAACCTCCGCTCATTCCGGCCTTTGTCGGGATGAGCGGGCCTGGGGTTCACGGACATGACGGACGCACAGCCCAAACTCATCCTCGTCGGCCAGGTCGCCGGCGGGTTCGGTGTGAAGGGGGAGGTGCGGGTCACGGCCTATACCGCCGACCCCAGAGCGCTGACCGCATACGGCCCGCTGCTGCGCGCCGATGGATCACCGGGCCTGACCCTGACGGCCACACGGGCGACCAAGGACGGCCTTATCGGCCGGGCCAGCGAAATCAGGACCAAAGAAGAGGCAGACGCTCTGCGCGGGCTGAAGCTGCACGTCCCGCGCGACCGGTTCCCAGAGCCGGACGAAGACGAGGTCTATCTGGCCGACCTGATCGGCGTCGAGGCCCGCGACCCGGAAGGCGTCGTGCTGGGCACGGTGCGGGCGGTGCAGAATTTCGGTGCCGACGACATGCTCGAGATCTCGCCCGCGACCGGTGGCCCGACCTGGTTCCTGCCCTTCACCAAGGCGACGACGCCCGAGCTTCATCTCGCCGACGGCTGGCTCCTGGCCGAGCGGCCCGTAGAGGTTGGCGAACGCGAGCCGGACTGAGGGTGCCTGAAACGAAACGGGCCCCGCGACAAGGTCGCGAGGCCCGGGATCAAAATGGTGCAGGTACGACTACTCGATCTCGACCGTCTCGGCGTCGCCGACATATTTCTTGATCGACTCGATCGCCCGCTTGGCCCCCGACTTGTCGGAATAGCCCTCGGTCGCGAAAATCACCTCTGAATTGTACTTGAAGCGGACGCGGAACTCGCCCGCCTTGTCCTTGTAGACTTCGAACTTGTGCGCCACGGGGGCCTCCTTGGATGGGTCCTGTCGGACTGCGGCCAAGCTACGGCGTCGCACCCCGGCGTCAATCCCGAAATGTCATCCACCGCTCACTTCGGACGACGCGAACCGTCAGCCGGCGAAGCACCAGGCCAGAACCGCCTTCTGAGCGTGGATGCGGTTCTCTGCCTCGTCCCAGACCAGCGAGCGCGGTCCGTCGATGACCGCGTCGGTGACCTCCTCGCCACGGTGGGCCGGCAGGCAGTGCAGGAAGACGGCGGCGGGATCGGCCTTGTTCATCAGGGCCTCGTCGACGCCATAGGTCTCGAAGGCATGCAGGCGCTGCTCATAGTCGCTGTCGCCCATCGACACCCAGGTGTCGGTGACCACGACGTCGGCGCCCAGCACCGCCTCGTTCGGATCGGACGTCAGGGTGACGGCGTTGCCGCCCCTGGCCAGGTCGTGGAGGTCGGGGTGATACTCGGCGGGGCAGGCGACGTTGAAGTGGAAGCCCAGCTTGGGCGCCGCATGCATGAAGGAATGGCAGACATTGTTGCCGTCCCCGACCCAGGCGATGGTCTTGCCCGAGATCGGACCCTTGGCCTCTTCGATGGTCATGATGTCGGCCAGGATCTGGCACGGGTGTGATCGGTCGGTGAGGCCGTTGATGACGGGCACGGTCGAGACGCGGGCGAACCGTTCGACGTCCTCATGGGAATTGGCGCGGATCATGACGGCATCGACCATGCGCGACAGGACCTTGGCGGTGTCCTCGACCGGCTCGCCGCGACCCAGTTGCATGTCCGAGGCGGTGGCGATGATCGACGATCCGCCGAGTTGGCGGATGGCGGCGTCGAAGCTGAACCGGGTGCGGGTCGAGTTCTTCTCGAAGATCATGGCCAGGACGCGGTCCCTGGCCGGTGCGTCGGCATCGGCGCGACCCTTGGGCCAGCCCTTGCGGGCGGCCTTGCGGGCATGGGCGTCGTCGAGGATCGCGCGCAGGTCTTCTGCGGAGAGACGGTGGATGTCGAGGAAGTGTCTGACCATGATTTCCGCTCATCCCGGCGAAAGCCGGGACCCAGTTCTTAAGTGTGGCAGAGCGGCTGGGATGAGCAGCCGTGGTGGATATTGAACTCCGATCGCCCAAAACACTGGGTCCCGGCTTTCGCCGGGATGAGCGGAGGTGGTGAACTTACGCCGCCGCCTTCATCTGCGCTCGGGCCACCTCGCAGGCACCCTCGAACTTCTCGATGGCCTCGCGCGCCTCATCGAGCGTGATGTTCAGCGGCGGCAGGATGCGGCAGCAATTGTCGCCGCCGCCGGCGATCAGCAGATGCTGTTCATCGCGCGCGAGGGCCATGAAGTCACGGTTGTTGGGGATCAGCTTGACCCCGATCAGCAAACCCTTGCCGCGCACATCGGCGATCACGTCGGGAAACCGTTCCTTCAGCCCGTGCAGCTGCTGCTTCAGGTAGCCGGCGATCTCGTTGACGTTCTGGATCAGCGCGGGCTTCACCAGTTCGCCGAAGGCCGCAACGCCAACCGCCATGGCCAGGGGATTGCCGCCGAAGGTCGAGCCGTGGGCTCCGACCGTCATGCCCGACGCTGCCTTCTCCGACGCCAGGCAGGCCCCGATGGGGAAGCCGCCGCCCAGGGCCTTGGCGATGGCCATGATATCGGGCTCCATCCCGGCCCATTCGTGGGCCCAGAGCTTGCCGGTCCGGCCCATGCCGCACTGGACCTCGTCGAAGATGATGAGCACGCCGTGCTGGTCGCAGAGCTCGCGCAGGCCGCGCAGGCAGACGTCCGGCATGGCGCGGCAACCGCCCTCGCCCTGGACCGGCTCGACGATGATGGCGGCGGTCGTCGGGGCGGCGATGGCGGCCTTCAGCGCCTCGTGGTCGCCCCAGGTCAGCTGGTGGAAGCCCTCCATCGGCGGACCGAAGCCGTTGGTATAGCTGGGGTTGGCCGCCGCGTTGATCGCGCCATAGGTACGGCCGTGAAAGGATCCGTCGAAGCCGTAGATGTCGATCCGCTCAGGCGCACCGGCGTGGTGGTGGTATTTGCGCGCGGTCTTGATCGCGCACTCGACCGCCTCGGTGCCCGAGTTGGTGAAAAAGACGGCATCTGCGAACGAATGCTCGCACAGCATGTCGGCCAGCTTTTCCTGGTCCGGAATCCGGAAGATGTTGGACACATGCCACAGCTTCTCGGCCTGGTCCTTGACCGCCTGGACCAGGATCGGATTGGCGTGACCCAGAGCGTTGGTCGAGATGCCGGAAACGCAGTCTAGGTATTCCGTGCCGTCCACCGACCACAGACGCATGCCTCGCCCGCGATCCACTTCCAGCGGCGCGCGATTGTAGACACCCATCAGATGGCTTGTGGACACGGGACCTGTACCTCCAAAAGCAATGAAGCCCCGACGCGGGCGCGGCGGGACTTTCCTAAAGCGACGTTGTCGGACGCGAGACGAGGTGAGTCAACTCACGGCTCCGAATCGCGACATCGAAACGCCTTGACCGTTCCAGTGTTACAGCATAGTGGAACGCCCGCAATGACCGATGCCCTTCCCAACCCGGCCCCCGACAAGGCCTCACGATCGGCGGATGCCGATCGGGCGGCGCTGTTCGACGCCCTGTTGTCGCTGAAGACGCGCGACGAGGTCGATGCCTTCCTGGCCGACCTCTGCACCCCGTCCGAGGTCCGCGCCTTCGCCGAACGCTGGGCCGTCGCCCGGCTGCTGGCGCAGAACTGCAAATCCTATCGCGAGATCGCGCTGGAGGCCGGGGCCAGCCCCACCACCGTCGTGCGCGTCGCGCGGTTCCTGAAAGAGATGCCGCATCAGGGTTATCGCCTGGTGCTCGATCGTCTGAACTCGAAAGCCTGACATTTCCATGAGTACCGTCCAGGGGCGACTTCGCATCGCCATCCAGAAATCCGGCCGCCTGTCCGAACGCAGCCTCGACCTGATCCGCGACGCGGGTCTCAAGTGGGTCAAAGGCGCCAACGACCTGCTGTACAAGGTCGAGAACTATCCGATCGACCTGCTGCGGGTCCGCGACGACGACATTCCCACGTTTGTCGCCGACGGCGTCTGTGATCTCGGCATCGTCGGCGAGAACGTGCTGGAGGAGGACAAGAACGGCGGCAGCCATGCCGAGGTCGTCATGCCGCTGGGCTTCGGCCGCTGCACGCTGAAGCTCGCGGTGCCGCCGACCATGACCTATGCGGGCCCGCGCTCGCTGGCCGGACTGCGGATCGCGACCTCCTATCCCAAGATCCTGCAACGCTATCTGGACGACCAGGGCATCGGGGCCGAGATCGTGACCATGCGTGGTGCCGTCGAGGTGGCGCCGAGGCTGAAGCTCGCCGCCGCGATCTGTGACCTGGTCTCGACGGGCGCGACGCTGGAGGCCAACGGCCTGATCGCCAAGGAGACGGTGCTGCAAAGCCAGGCCGTCCTGATCAAGTCTCCGACCCCGCCGGAGCCCGCCCTGCAACACCTGCTGGATTCGATCGTCGAGCGGATGGCGGGCGTGGTGTCCTCGCAGGGGGCCAAATATGTGATGCTGAACGCCCCACGTTCGGCCCTCGACGCGATCACCGCCATCCTGCCCGGCGCCGGCGCGCCGACAGTCATGCCGTTGATGGGCCGCGACGACGCCGTCGCCGTCCACGCCGTCTGCCAGGAAGCGGTGTTCTGGGAGACGCTGGAGAAGCTCAAGGCGGCCGGAGCCTCCGCTATCCTGGTGCTGCCGATCGAGAAGATGATGTGATGGCCACGACCGCCTTCAAACGCATTGACTGGGCGTCGCTAGATGCCGCCGGGCGCAAGGCCGCTCTCGCTCGCCCGCGCCAGAGAACGGAGGGCCGCGTCACCGACGTGGTCCGGGAGATCTTCGACGACGTCCAGACAAGGGGCGGCGCCGCCGTCGCCGACTGGGCGATCAAGCTCGACAAGGCCCCGCCCCGGCGCATCGCGATCACGCCGGATGTCGTGGCGGCCGCGCGCGACGCCCTGCCGCCCGCCGACACGCGCTGCATCCGCATCGCCGCCGAGAATGTCCGCGTCTTCCACCAGGCGACCCGGCCCGAGGACACCGCGTTCGTCGAGACCACACCGGGCGTGCGCTCGAAACTGGTCTGGCGCCCCATCGGCGCGGCGGGCCTCTATGTGCCCGGCGGTTCGGCGCCGTTGTTCTCGTCCCTGCTGATGCTGGCCATCCCGGCTCAGGTCGCGGGGGTGCGCCAGCGAGTGGCGGTCACGCCTCCGTCGAAGGACGGCGGGGTCCACCCGGCGATGATCATCGCCGCCGCCGAGGCCGAGCTGGACGCCCTGTGGCTTGTCGGCGGGGCCCAGGCGATTGCGGCCATGACCTTCGGCGCGACCTTCGACGACGGCGAGATCGTGGCCTGCGACAAGCTGTTCGGACCCGGCAACGCCTATGTCGCCGAGGCCAAGAAATATGCCTCGTCCCTGCCCGGCGGTCCGTCGGTCGACATGCCGGCGGGACCGTCGGAACTGCTGGTCATCGCCGACGGGTCGGCCGATCCCGAGATCGCCGCCGCCGACCTGCTCAGCCAGGCCGAACACGACGCCGACGCTCAGGTCATCCTGGTCTGCGACTCGACCGCGACGATCAACGCCATCCTCGAAGCCGTCGAGGAGCAGCTCGAGACCCTGCCCCGCGCCGAGATCGCGCGCGCCTCGCTCGCGGAAGCCCGGATCATCAAGGTGAGCGATACGGCGACCGCCTGTGAAGTGACCAACCTGTACGGACCGGAACACCTAGCCATCCAGACGGAGGACGCCGAGGCCCTAGTCGCCTCCATCACCGCCGCAGGCGCCGTCTTCGTCGGCCGTTTCGCGGCCGAGACCCTGGGGGACTACGCGGCGGGCCCCAGCCACGTCCTGCCCACCGACGGCGGGGCCCGGACTCTGGGCGGGATCACGACGTCGAGCTTCATGACCACCATGTCGGTCCAGACGGTGACGGAAGCGGGCGCGGCGGTGCTGGCCCCCGTGGCGGCCCGACTGGCGCGGCTGGAAGGCCTGGAAGCCCACGCGCGGGCGGCGGATCTGAGGAGCGCGGTATGACCCTGCCCGCTCCCTATCCCCCGTTGGTCGCAGGCGGCGACGGCCTCGACCGCTATCCGGCCGATCCGTCGGCGCTGGCCGCGCGCATGGCCCAGATTTACCGCGTGCCCCCCGAGCAGGTGCTGCCGATCCGGGGCCTGACCCACGGGCTGGAACTGGTCTGGCGTCTGGCCGCGCAAGCGAACCAGAGTGTTCAGGCCCCCGACGCCGAACCCTATACCCGCCTCGACGCCATCTATGGCCGCAAGGGCGACACCGCTGCGGTCGTCATCCGCGCCCTCGGCTCGCCCGAGGCGGTCGCAGAGATGGCCGCCCGCGTCGCCCCGGCTCTGCTAGTCGTGGACGAAGGCCTGATCGAGTTCGCCGACACGGCGTCGGCCGCCACCATCCTCGACGCCCACGCCAACCTCGTAGTCCTGCGCAGCCTGTCCCTGGCCTATGGGCTGGCCGGTGCCCGCGTCGGTGCCGCGCTCGCCCAGGCGACAACCCTGGCCCGGCTGTCGGCCATGCTCGAGCCCTATGCCCTGCCCGAACCGCTGGTCCGACTGGCGCAACAGGCGCTCGACCCGTCGCGGATGATCGAGACCGCCGAACGGATCACAGGCGTCAAGCGCGAGCGCGCCCGCATCGCCCGCGAAGTGTCACGGCTGATGACGGTCGAGACCGGCGTCGGCCCCATCCTGATGGCCCGGCCCACCGATCCGGAAGCCCTGCTGGCCGAGTTTGCGAAATACGGCGTGGCCGCCGACCGCTCCGGCGACCGGCTGCGCCTGCCGATCTCGCTGAAGCCCGAGGTCAACGACCGGCTGTTGCTGGCGCTGGGCCTGACCCCGCCGCGCAGTCGCCCGGCCCGTCTCGGCCAGGCCGTGAGAGATACGAAGGAGACGCGGATCGTCTGCGCCGTCGATCTGGACAGCCCCGGTCCCGTCGCCATCCACACCGGCGTCGGCTTCTTCGATCACATGCTAGAACAGGTCGCGGCCCACGGCGGCTTCTCGATCCGGCTGGCCTGCGAAGGCGACCTGCACACCGACGCCCACCACACCATCGAGGACAGCGCCATCGCCCTGGGCCAGGCCCTGAAACAGGCGCTGGGCGAGCGGCGCGGCATCGCCCGCTACGGCTTCGTCCTGGCCATGGACGAGGCCGAGGCCCATATCGCCATCGACCTGTCGGGCCGTCCCTATCCACTGTTCGAGGGAAGCTTCTCGACCCCCATGATCGGCGAATACCGTACCGACCTGACCGCCCATGTGTTCCGCTCGCTGGCCGAGGCTATGGGCGCCGCGATCCACGTCAAGGTCACCGGCGACGACGACCACCACAAGACCGAGGCCGTCTACAAGGCCTTCGGCCGCGCCCTGAGACAGGCCATCCGCATCGAAGGCGACGCCGTTCCATCGACAAAGGGTGTCCTGTGACCGTCGCCATCATCGGATACGGGGCCGGCAACACCGCCTCGGTGCAGTTCGCGCTGGAGCGGCTGGGGTGCGAGGCCGTCATCACCTCGGACCCTGAAGTTGTCGCCTCGGCCGACAAGGTCATCCTGCCCGGCGTCGGCGCGGCGGGCTATGCGATGGCGCGGCTGGCCGAACTGGGCCTGATCGACCCGATCCGGTCGTTCGAGCGGCCGCTGCTGGGCGTCTGCCTCGGCCAGCAACTGCTGTTCGAGCGCAGCGAGGAAGGCAACGGCGTCGATCTGCTCGGCTTCATCCCCGGAACCGTGACCCGGCTGAACGTCCGGCCGGACCTGACCGTGCCGCACATGGGCTGGACCCAGCTGGACCGGGGTCAGCCCGACCCGCTGCTGGAGGGGGTCAACGACGGCGACTATGCCTATTTCGTCCATAGTTTCGTCTGTCCCGACAGCGACGCGACGATCGCCTGCGCCGACTATGGGACCGATGTCCCTGCCGTGGTCCGCTCGGGCAATCGCTGGGGCTGCCAGTTTCACCCAGAGCGTTCGGCGGCGACCGGCGCGCGTATCCTGAAGAATTTCCTGAGCCTGACATGATCATCTATCCCGCCATCGACCTGAGGGAGGGCGTCTGCGTCCGGCTGATGCACGGCCGGTTCGATCAGGTGACGCAGTACGACGACAATCCCGCCGACCGGCTGGCCGGTTTCGTGGCCGAGGGCGCGACCTGGGTGCACATCGTCGATCTGGACGGGGCCAAGGCGGGCAAAGCCGTGCAGCATGAACTGATCGGCAAGCTGGCCGCCGGGACGACGGCCTCGATCCAGTCGGGCGGCGGGGTGCGCACGGCCGAGGATGTCGAGCGGCTGGTGGACGCCGGTGTCACGCGCGTCGTCGTCGGATCGCTGGCGGTGACGAAGCCGGATGAGGTCGCGGCCTGGCTGGCGCGGTTCGGACCCGAGCGGCTGACGCTGGCCTTCGATGTCCGCGTCGGCGAGGACGGAGTTCCGACGCCGTCGCTCAAGGGCTGGACCGAGGCAGCCGGGTTCGACCTGTGGAGCGCGCTGGACCGCTATCCCGCCGGGACGCTGAGTCACGTCCTGATCACCGACGTGGGTCGCGACGGCGCCCTGACCGGTCCCAACCTCGACCTGCTGGGCGAGGCGCGGCGGCGCAGGCCCGACCTGAAGATACAGGCATCGGGCGGGGTGTCGTCGCTGGACGACCTGACGGCCGCCGCCGCCATCGGTTGCGACGGGGCCATCGTCGGCCGCGCCATCTACGAGGGCCGGTTCACTGCCGGTCAGGCCATCGAGGCCACCCGATGACGGCGCGGCGGATCATCCCCTGCCTCGACGTCAAGGACGGCCGCGTCGTCAAGGGGGTCAAGTTCGAGGGCCACATCGACATGGGCGATGCCGCCGAGCTGGCTGCCCGCTATCGCGACGAGGGTGCCGACGAACTGGTCTTCTACGACATCACCGCGTCGCCCGAGGGCCGGACGCTGGACTACACCTGGGTCAAGTCGATCGCGCGGCTTCTGGACATCCCCTTCTGCGTGGCCGGCGGCATCCGGTCGGTGGATCAGGCCGCCGCCTGTCTGGACCACGGCGCCGACAAGGTCTCGATCAACTCGCCGGCCCTGGAGCGCCCCGAGCTGATCGGCGAGATGGCGGCGCGGCTGGGCAGCCAGTGCGTGGTCGTCGGCGTCGATTCCCGGCGCGAGAACGGCGAATATGTCGTTCACAAATACACGGGCGACCCCGATGCGCGCCGCCTGGCCGGACGCCGGACACTGGACTGGATCGTGGAAGCGCAAACGCTCGGCGCAGGCGAGATCGTGCTCAACTGCATCGATCAGGACGGGGTGCGTCAGGGCTATGATACCGCTCAACTGGCCGACGCCCGCTCGCGCCTGACCATCCCCCTGATCGCCTCGGGCGGCGCGGGGGCGGTGTCGCATTTCCTCGACGTTTTCGACCGCGCCAATGTGTCGGGCGCACTGGCGGCCAGCGTGTTCCACACCGGTGCGATCGCGATCCCGGACCTGAAAGCCTCGCTGGCGGCGTCGGGCGTGGAGGTGAGGCTGTGACTGTTCCAATGACACTCGATCCCGACACCCTCGACTTCGCCAAGGGCGACGGCCTGATCCCGGCCATCGTGCAGGACGCCGATACACTTCAAGTGCTGACGCTAGCCTATATGGACCGCGCCGCGCTGGAGGAGACGATTTCATCCGGCGAGGCCACCTTCTATTCCCGCTCGCGTGGAGGGCGGTGGCGCAAGGGCGAAACGAGCGGCAACCGGCAGACGGTGGTGTCGATCACCCCCGACTGCGACGGCGACGCCCTGGTCCTGGGCGTGCGGCCGATGGGGCCGGCCTGTCATCTGGGGACGACCAGCTGTTTCGGGAACGACGAGGCTCCCGGCGTGGGTCGGATCGCGGCGCTTGAACGCACCATCGTCGAACGCGCGGCGCAGGACCCGTCCGTCAGCTACACCGCCCGCCTGATCGCTGAAGGACCCAAACGCCTGGCCCAGAAGGTCGGGGAAGAAGGCGTCGAGACGGCCCTGGCCGGGGTCGCCGGGCCCGACGAAGAACTGGCCAGCGAGGGCGCGGACCTGATCTACCACTTGCTGGTTCTGTTACGGGCGCGTCACATGTCGTTTCAGGACGTTCTCGACGTGTTGGCCCGGCGGGCACAACCAGCCAAAGACGCAACCTGAGCTGTCCGGCCGCGCTACCGTCATTCGGGACCGCGAACGAGATCAGGCAAGGCAGGAAGGACGACAAGCATGGCGGCACTCGTGCTGTTCGGCGGCGGTGGCGATCTGGCGATGCGGATGCTGCTGCCTTCGCTCTATTTCCTCGACCATGAAGGCCGCCTGCCCGAGGACCTGAAGATCATCGGCGCGGCCCGCTCCGAAGAGACGGCCGACGAATATATCGAAAAGGTTCGCACCGCCTGCGAGAGCAAGGCCAGGGCCGACGACGTCTGGGACGAGGCGACCTGGTCGCGGATGAAGGCCCGCCTCGACTATCTGGCCGTCGACGCCACCAGTGCCGAGAGCCTGAAACCCCTCAAGGACAAGGTCGGGGACGGGGACGTGACGTCCTTCCTCGCTGTCTCTCCGTCCCTCTATGCTCGCATCGTCACGGCCATGCGCGCGGCGGGTCTGGCCGAGGCCAACGACCGGGTGGTTCTGGAAAAGCCGGTCGGGCGCGACCTCGACAGTTTCCGCGAGATCGACGACGCGGTCTCGGACGCATTTTCGGAAAGCCAAGTGTTCCGCATCGACCACTATCTGGGCAAGGAGACGGTCCAGAATTTGATTGCCCTGCGGTTCGGCAACACGGTGTTCGAGCCCCTGTGGAACGCCCAGAACATCGATCACGTCGAGATCACCATCGGCGAGACGGTCGGGGTCGGCGACCGCTGGCCCTACTATGACGAATACGGCGCGCTGCGGGACATGCTGCAGAACCATATGCTCCAGCTGCTGTGTCTGGTGGCGATGGAGCCGCCGTCGGACCTCGATCCCGAGTCGGTGCGCAACGAGAAGGTCAAGGTTCTGCGGTCCTTGCGCCCGATCACCCACGAGGAGGCCGAGCGGGTCACGGTGCGCGGCCAGTACGTCGGCGGCATCGTCGATGGCGAGACGGTCAAGGGCTATGACGAGGAACGCGGCCAGCCGTCGGACACCGAGACCTTCGTCGCCATCCGGGCCGACATCGACAACTGGCGCTGGGCCGGCGTGCCCTTCTTCATGCGCACCGGCAAGCGGTTGCCGGAGAAGCGCACCGAGATCGTCATCGCCTTCAAGCCCCTGCCCCATTCGATCTTCGACGGTCGCGAGGGCGAGCCCCAGGCCAACCGGATGATCATCGAGCTTCAGCCCGAGGAAGACATCTCCCTGACGGTGATGAACAAGAAGGCCGGTCTGGATGCCCAGATGCAGCTCCAGCCAATCAAGATGAGCCTGAGCTGGGGCTTCCGCGACAAGACCGAGACCCCGCCGCGCCGCCGCATCGCCTATGAGCGGCTTCTTCTCGACGCCCTGAACGGCGATTCGACCCTGTTCGTGCGCCGGGACGAGGCGGAACAGGCGTGGAAATGGGTCGATGAGGTCTCCCAGGCCTGGTCCGACGGAAATGTGAAGCCCCAGGACTATGTCGCCGGCACCTGGGGTCCCGACACGGCCGACATGCTGATGGCCCGCACCGGGCGCGACTGGAACACGATCGACGTGCGCGACTGATGGTAGAGATCGAAACCTTCCCCACTCTCGACACCTGGGCCGCCTCCATCGCGGGACGGATCGAGGAGACCCTGGGCGCCGCCGTGCTCGAGACCGGCTGGGCCCTGTTCGCCGGTCCGGGCGGATCGACGCCCGCGCCGGTCTATGCCCGCCTGGCCCAGGCCGACATCGGCTGGGACCGGATCGCCGTGACCCTGGTGGACGAGCGCTATGTGCCCGAGACCTCGCCGGAGTCGAACGCGCGGCTGATCCGCGAGGTGCTGCTGCAAGGTCCGGCCGCCGCCGCGCGGTTCCTGCCCCTTTATCATGCCGCCGTGACGGTGGACCGGGCCGCTGCGCTCGCCGCCCATACTCTGGCCCAGGCCGGGGGCCGGTTCGACGCCGTCCTGCTGGGCATGGGCGAGGATGGACACATCTGTTCCATGTTCCCCAACTCGCCGACGCTGAAGACCCTGCTGTCCCCGACGCTGAAGCCCACGGTTCTGGGCGTGCCCCACGGCCGCGACGGCATGGCCCCCAGCCTGGAGAGGCTGTCGATCAATCTGCCCTATCTGATGACGGCGGGCCGGGTCATCCTGGGCCTGAAGGGTGCCGAGAAGCGCGCCGTGTTCGAGCGCGAGGCAGCGGGCGATCCCGCCCTCCAGCCGATCGCCGCCCTGATCGCGGCCAAGGTCCCCCTCGAAGTCGTCTGGACGGAGGCGAACTGATGCCCCACTTCAATCGCCCGCCGATGCACCCGGTCGTCGCCGAGGTCACCGCCCGCATCACGGCCCGCTCGGCCGAGCTTCGCGCCGACTATCTGCGACGCATGGACGCCGCCCGTGATTCCGGGACCGGACGCGCCAAACTGTCCTGCGCCAACTGGGCCCACGCCTTCGCCGGCCAGACCATCGCCGACAAGCTGACCGCCATGGACGGGTCCCGGCCCAACGTCGGCATCGTCACCGCCTATAACGACATGCTGTCGGCCCATCAGCCGTTCGAGCGTTTCCCGGCCGTGATCCGCGAGGCCGTGCGCACGGTCGGGGCGACGGCTCAGGTCGCCGGGGGCACGCCCGCCATGTGCGACGGGGTCACCCAAGGCCGCCCCGGGATGGAGCTGAGCCTTTTCAGCCGCGACGCCATCGCCATGTCGGTCGGTGTGGCCCTGACCCACGACGCCTTCGACGCCGCCATGATGCTGGGGGTCTGCGACAAGATCGTGCCCGGCCTGTTTATGGGGGCACTTGCCTTCGGCCACCTGCCGGTCGTCTTCGCCCCCGCAGGGCCCATGCCGTCCGGCATCCCCAATGCCGAGAAGGCCCGCGTCAGGGCGCTCTATGCCCAAGGCCAGGTCGATCGCCAGACCCTGTTGGACTCGGAGATCGGCTCCTATCATTCGCCCGGCACCTGCACCTTCTACGGCACCGCCAACTCCAACCAGATGATGATGGAGCTGGGCGGGCTTCACATGCCCTCCACCGCCTTCGTCCACCCGGAGACCGGCCTGCGCGACGCCCTGACGGCAGCGGCGGCCAAGCGGGCGGTCGAACTGGCCCGCAGCGGCGAGTGCCGGATGGCCGACGTCGTGTCGGAGAAGTCGGTCGTCAACATGATCGTGGCGCTGCTGGCCACCGGCGGATCGACCAACCACGCCATCCATCTGGTCGCCATGGCCCGGATGGCCGGGGTCCTGATCGACTGGACCGACATGGACCAGCTGTCGTCGGCGACGCCCCTGCTGGCGCGGGTCTATCCCAATGGTTCGGCCGATGTGAACGCGTTCCAGGCGGCCGGCGGGGTCGCCTTCGTGGCCCGCGAACTGGCGGGCGCGGGCATCCTGCATTCCGATGTCACCACCATCATGGGCGAGGGAATCGAGGCCTATTTCCAGGAACCGTCCATGGTTGACGGCGAACTGGTCTGGCGCGACGGCGTGGCCGAAAGCCTGGATCGCGACATCCTGCGCCCCGCATCGGACCCGTTCGACGTCGAGGGTGGACTGCGGCTGGTCAAGGGCGACCTCGGCCGGGCGGTCATCAAGGTCTCGGCCGTCAAGCCCGAGAACCGCATCGTCGAGGCTCCGGCCGAGGTCTATGAGACCCAGGAAGACGTCCTGGCCGACTTCAAGGCAGGCAAGCTGGACCGCGACGTCATCGTGGTGCTGCGCTTCCAGGGGCCGCGCGCCAACGGGATGCCGGAACTTCACTCCTTGTCGCCCGCGCTCGGCGTGCTTCAGGACAAGGGGTTCAAGGTCGCCCTGGTCACCGACGGCCGGATGTCGGGCGCGTCGGGCAAGACGCCCGCCGCCATCCACGTCAGCCCCGAGGCCCTGGCCGGGGGTCCGCTCGCCCACGTCCGCACCGGGGACCTCATCCGTCTGGACGCCGACGCCGGTGTCCTGTCCACGGTCGGGGGGGTCGATCTGACGTCGCGCCCGGGGGTCGAGCGTGCCGCCGCCCACTCGGAGGGTGCATCCTGGGGCTATGGCCGCGAACTGTTCGCCGCCTTCCGCCACGTCGTCGGGACGGCGGAGGAAGGGGCCTCGGTCTGCTTCCTGCCCGTGCCCGGTTCCGCGCGGCACACCGACACGCCGCCCGAACCCAATCTCGTCGATCGGGCCGTGGACGCTTAAGAACAACAAGAAAAACGGCCCTCACCTCGCGAGCCACCGCGTGGCGAGCACAGGGCCCATCGGAGGACGCTTATGACTGTTCAATGGGACAAGACCCTGCTCGTCGGCGATGTGGGCGGCACCAACGCCCGCTTCGCCCTGGCCCATATGGTCGAGGGCAGGCCTGTGCTGGAGAACCATCAGAGCTTTCCGGCGGCCGAACACCCGACCTTCCTGGGCGGGATCAGGGCCTATCTGGACGGCTGTGAGATCAAGCCCACGGCCTGCGTCCTGGCGGTCGCCGGGCCGGTGACCGACGGCGAGATCGACCTGACCAACTCGCCCTGGCGGGTATCGGAGGCCGAGCTGGAGACACTGGGGCTCAAGCCCGCACGCCTGATCAATGATTTCGAGGCCCTGGCCTGGGGGGCACCGGTCGTACCGGCCGATCAGTTGGCCTCGCTGGGCGGCCCCGACGAGGGCGAGGAGCACGCCACGGTCGCAGTCCTGGGCCCCGGCACCGGCTTCGGCGTCTCGGCCCTGGTCCGCGACGGCCGCGGCGGCGAGATGGCCATGCCGTCCGAGGGGGGCCACGCCTGCTTCCCCCCCGGCGATCCGATCGAGGACGAGATCCTGAGGATCCTGCGCAAACGCTATACCCGGGTCTCGATCGAGCGGCTGATCTGCGGGCCCGGCCTGTTGAACATGCACCGCGCCTTGGCCGAGATCGACGGGCGCGAGACCCATATCGACGACCCGGCCCAGATCACCCAGGAAGCGCTGGACGATCCGCGCAGTCACTGCGGCGCGACCCTGGCCCGGTTCTGCGCCATCCTGGGGGCGGTGGCGGGCGACATCGCCCTGACGACGGGCGCGCGTGGCGGAGTCTATATCGCCGGCGGCATCGCGCCACGCATCCTGCCCTTCCTCCAGGCCAGCCCATTCCGCGAGCGTTTCGAACGCAAGGGCCGGTTCCAGGACTATATGGCGGCCATCCCCACCAAGGTGATCCTGCACAAGCATGCGGCCCTGCTGGGGGCGGCCCGCGTGGCCTTCGCGGTGGCGGATTGAGACCGCCGTTATGCTGGGAACGCCCTAAAGCTTAGCAATAACAGTGCGCTGCACCATCAAATAATCATCACGGGCACGTGAACCAATCTGAAGCGGCACCGTTTGGGTCTTTCCAACAGGAAGGGAACTACCCCATGCGTAAACTGATCATCGCCTCCGCTGCCGTCGCCATGCTGGCCGGCGTCGCCGCCTGCGGCGAAAGCGCCGCCGACAAGGCCGCCGAGGTCCAGGCGGACTCGCTGGAGGCCCAGGCCGCCGCGACCCCGAACGAAGCCGAGGAAAAGGCCCTCAACGCCCAGGCCGACGTGATCGAGCAGCAAGCCGGCAACGCCGACGGCGGCATGACCACCGCCAACACCCCGAACACCTCGCCCTCGACCGGCGCGATGGCTCCGGGCGACACGGCGCCGAAGCACTAAGCCGCTTCTCTACCGATACGATCAGGCCCCCGTCGCAGAAGCGGCGGGGGCTTTTTCGTGGTTGCTGATATCAATCAATGCACAGCGTCGGATCGGCCTTGCCGCCCGTGATCGTGGTGTGACAGCCGAAGCGATCGCTATCCACCGTGCAGCGTCCCGCCACGGACGCCCCGGCCGGCGTGCTGATCGAGCCCTCGACCCGGCAATCGCCCTGACACTGGCCGTTGTCGGTGCAGGGTTTGTTGGCGTCGGCGTATTTCAGGATGCACTGCTGGCTCTGCATCCGGCCGACCCGCCGCAGTTCGCCGCCTCGTGCCGCACAGGAGGCCGCGTCGGCGCTCTGGACCGGCCCGGACGGCGCGGGACTGTCGGCCATCGGCGTACAGGCGGAAACCAGAAGAGCGGCAGCGGCGGCGATGAGGATCAGGCGCATGGTCGAAACTCCGTTTCGCCCTGACTGGGCGACGTTCGCGACCGTTGCATGACCATCACCCGTCTCGGTGGGCTATTTCCCGGTCGGCAGGAAGGGCGAGAAGGTGATGACGGTGAAGGTGTCGCGGATATGCGGCCGGGTCTGGACCGATTTCGTCACGAAGGTCCCGATGTCCATCTCTTTCGGCAGCTGGAACTTGGCCAGCAGGTCGTACTGGCCCGAGGTCGAATAGACCTCCGAGACGTTCTCGACATTGTCCACCATGTCGGCGGCGACGTCGTTGGCGTGGCCCAGCTCGCATTTGATGAAGACGAAGATGGCGGTCATCATGGCCGAAGGCTCCCGTGTCTGGAGCCGTTCCTAGCGGATGCGAACGTGACGGGTAAGAGCCGACCGGATCTCGAAGCGGGCTACAACAACCGCGCCGCCTGTCCCGACCACCCCGCCGTCATGGCCCGCTGGAAGGCCGAGGCCCAGGCCGCCCGGGCAGCCCATCCGCCGACCGTCCTGCGCTACGGTCCCGGCCCGCGCGAAACGATCGACCTGTTCGAGGCCGGGCCGGGCACGCCGATCGTCGCCTTCATCCACGGCGGTTACTGGCAGGCGCTGGATCCGTCCTGGTTCAGCTGGATCGCCCCGCCGTTGCTGGCCCACGGGATCAGCGTGGCCATCCCCGGCTACGACCTGTGCCCGGAGGTGTCGCTGGCCACCATCGTCGATCAGATGCGCACGGCGACGGCCCTGCTGACAGAGCGCGCCGGCGGGCCCCCGGTCCTCGTTGGCCATTCCGCCGGCGGCCATCTGGCGGCCTGTCTGCTCAGCGAGGGCCGGGCCGAGCGCGCGGTGTCCATCTCCGGCGTCTTCGACCTACGGCCGCTGGTTCACACCTCGATCAACACGGCGTTGCGTCTCGACCCACCCGAAGTCGCCCGCCTCAGCCCGCTGGGCTGGACCGTGCCTGAGGGAGCGGTCCTCGACTGTATCGTCGGCGGCGGCGAGACCTCGGAGTTCCTCCGTCAGAGCCGGACGATGGCCGAGGTCTGGGGTGCAGGCGGCGCGCAGACCCGGTTCGAGGCGCTGGGCACCCTCGATCATTTCACCGTGCTGGGCCCTCTGGCCGATCCGGACAGCACCCTGGTCGCCCGCATCGCCGATCTGGCCCTCAGCGCGTGACCACGGCGATGAACAGCAGCACCGCCAGCACCGCCGAAACCGCCTGCCAGAAGCGCACCGGATAGCGTTCCATCAGCGACAGGCTGTCGGCCATCGGGGCCGCCGTGGCGCTGCCGCTTTCCAGCACATGGATCAGTTCCTGAACGTCGGCGAACCGGTCGTCCGGGTCGGGCGCGACGGCCCGCACGATCGCCGCCTCGAGCCAGGCCGGCATGTCGGGCCGGTGCGTCGTCGGCCGCGTCAGCCGATCGAAACGGGGGCGACCCTCGGCCTGGCCCCACGGATACTGGGGCCCGCAGAACATCCGGTAGAGGGTCACGCCCAGGGCGAACTGGTCGCTGAGGGCGTCGCCGGCCGCACCTGAATGAAGCTCCGGTGCCATATAGCCCGGCGTCCCCGGTGCCTCGTTCTCGGAGAAATCCTCCGCGCCGAACCCTTCGATCCGGGGCAGGCGCGCGACGCCGAGGTCGATCAGCTTCAGTCCGCCTCCCTTTTCCAGGATGACATTGTCGGGCTTGATGTCGCGATGGGTGATGGTCTGGCGATGAAGGGCCTCCACCCCACGCGCCAGCCGGATCGCCGTGGAGACCCCCGACTGGATGTCCAGCGGACCTTCGCCCGCCAGCCGCCCATGCAGGGTCTGGCCGTCATAGAAGGGCTGGACGATATAGAGCCGGCTCTGGCGCCCCGCATCGACCGCCAGGGTCTTGCCGACGAAGGGACTGTCGATGCGCCGCCCGATGAAGCTCTCGCGCAGAAAGGCCGCCCGCGCGCCCTGTTCGGACAAAAGGGTGGGTTTCGGAAACTTGACCACGACCGGCGTCGGGTCGCTGCCGTCCCGCGCCAGGAACAGCCGCGTGTATTTCCCGTCCGACAGCGCCCGCTCCAGCGCATAGCCATCCACATTGTCGCCGACCTTGGGCGTCGGCAGGATCGGCAGGCCTTGCGCCTCTGCACCGATGGCGTCGCGGTCCAGGGCCGCGATGCGAACCACGTCCAGCACGATGGCCGTCGCATTGTCGCGCGTCCCGGCCAGCGTCGCCGCCTCGACGATGGCCTGCGCATCCGCATCGGGTGAGGCACGCCTGGCCAACAGGCGGCACAGGGCCTCATCGTCCACCACGCCGTGGACTCCGTCGCTGGTCAGCAACAGCCGGTCGTGGGCCTTCAGCGGCTGGACCCGGACGTCCAGCTTGACGTCCTGTTCGATGCCGACGGCGCGGTACAACACATGGTTCAGGCCCTGCTGCGACAAGGTGTGATCCTCGGTCAGCCGGGTCAGGACGCCGTCACGGAAATGCCAGGCCCGGCTGTCGCCCACGTGCAGGGCCGTCGCCTCGCGCCCGCGCAGCACCAGGGCGGTGAAGGTCGTCGCCGCCCCCGCCATGGCCGGGTCGGCCTTGCCCCGCGCATGGAGCCAGCGGTTGAACCCCCGCAGCGCCGCCACCCCCGCCGCCGCGATCCCGCCCAGCGGGTTCTGGCTCAGATAGCCGTCGATGAAGCTGCGGGCCGCCAGTTCGGACGCCACCCGCCCGGCCTTGGACCCCGAGACTCCGTCGGCGACCACCGCGACGATCCCGTGCAGCCGCTGCTCCGTCGGCGATCCGATATGGACCCCGCCGAAATCCTGGTTGTCCGCGCGCGGCCCCAGGGCCGTCGCAAACCCCGCCGCCACCTCCAGATCGCCGTCCGTGCTCATGCCGTGCCCCCTGTGAAGACAAGGGAGGCCGCGGCGGGCGAGGTCAAGGGGCCGGGAGCCTCGTCACACGGATTGATACCGGTTTACCGCCCTCGCCCTTGACGCGCACGGCCCCAGCGGCGACGCAGATCGCATCTTCCGGAGAGCCCCATGCCCATCGATCGCCTCAGCGTCCTGACCGCCCTCCAGACCCAGGGCGTCGCGCCGGTTTTCTATCATTCGGACCCGGAGGTCTGTCTGAACGTGATCCGGGCCTGTGCGCGCGGCGGAGCCAAGGCCGTTGAGTTCACCAATCGCGGCGACTTCGCCTGCGACCTGTTCGGCGAAATCAATCGCGAGATGATCAAGACCGACCCGGACGTGGTTCTCGGCATCGGCTCGATCATCGATGCGGGCACGGCGGCGCAGTTCCTCAATCGCGGCGCGCGGTTCGTGGTCAGCCCCTGTCTGGTGCCCGACGTGGCGCGGGTCTGCAACCGGCGCATGGTCGCCTACTTCCCGGGCTGCGGTTCGGTGCGCGACATCGGCGAGGCGCAGGAGCTGGGCTGCGAGATCATCAAACTGTTCCCCGGGGCCTCGGTCGGCGGACCGGACTTCGTCAAGGCGGTGCTGGGGCCCATGCCCTGGACCAAGATCATGCCGACCGGCGGCGTCGATCCGGACGCAGCGTCCATCGCCAAGTGGTTCGGCGCGGGCATCGTGGCGGCAGGCATGGGCTCCAAGCTGATCACCGATGCGGCGGTCAAGGCCGGCGACTGGGCCGGGATCGAGACCCAGGTCCGGGCCACCGTCGATGCCATCGCGGCCTTCCGCGCGAGCTGAGCCAGAACCCAATCGGCCCGGCGGTGTTCATTCGGCTCACTCCCAGCCGAGAGCCTTCCCATGACCGATCGCCTGACGATGCAGGATCCGCGCGAACAGTATCCGCGCCCGCCCTTTCCGAAACAGCCGCAACCCGCACCGGGCCTGGCCGAGCGGATGACGCCCGAGCCGGATCACGGCGAGACCAGCTACAAGGGGTCGGATCGGCTGGCCGGTCGCAAGGCCCTGATCACCGGCGGTGATTCTGGCATCGGTCGCGCCGCCGCCATCGCCTATGCACGGGAAGGTGCCGACGTGGCCATCGGCTATCTGTCGTCCGAAGCCGACGACGCCGACGACGTGATCAAATTGATCGAGGCGGAGGGCCGCACCGCCGTCGCCCTGGCCGGCGACGTCACCGACGAATCCTGGTGCCGCCAGATGGTCGAAAAGGCGGTCGAGGGTCTGGGCGGGCTCGACATCCTGGTGATCAATGCCGGCCACCAGCAGTTCCGCGAAGACGTGTCCCAGGTCTCCACCGCCGATTTCGACGTGACCATGAAGACCAACCTGTACGCCCTGCACTGGATCGTCCAGGCGGCAGTGCCGCATTTACCGGCGGGGGCCTCGGTGATCACCACGGCCTCGATCCAGGCCTATGAGCCCTCGGCCATCCTGCTGGACTATGCGACCACCAAGGCCGGGATCGTCGCCTATACCAAGGCCCTGGCCAAGCAGCTGATCGAGAAGGGCATCCGCGCCAATGTCGTAGCCCCCGGTCCGTTCTGGACCGTGCTGCAACCCTCGGGCGGCCAGCCTCAGGAGAAGGTCCAGCATTTCGGCGAACAGTCCGCCTTCGGCCGTCCGGGTCAGCCGGTGGAGATCGCGCCAGTCTATGTGCTGCTGGCGTCCCAAGAATCCAGCTTTACGACCGGTGAGGTCTATGGCGTGACGGGCGGCGCGGGCATCGCCTGATCGCTCCAGGCGGCGAGGGCGTGGTCGATGTCGATCAGGCCGCGTCGCGCCGGGTCGATGGCGGCAGGGGTATCGGAGAACCGAGGCGCCGGGGCCGGCTGGCGCACCCCATCGACCTCGATCAGGGTTTGGCGCGCGGCGTTGTGCGGATGGTCGGCCGCCTCGGCGAAATCGAGCACCGGCGACACGCAGGCGTCGGTGCCCTCGAACCGCGCGGCCCATTCGTCGCGGGTCCGTGTGGCAAAGACCCCGGCGAAGGTCTCGGCCATCGCGGGCCAACCGGACGGATCGAACTGGTTGAAGGCGGCGGGATCGAGGTCCAGCCCGGCCAGCAATCGGCCGAAGAAGGCCGGCTCCAGCGCCCCGACCGCGACGGATCGCCCGTCGGCACAGGCATAGCAGCGGTAGAAGGGTTTGGAGCCGTCCAGCAGGTTCAGCCCACGCGCGTTCATCCACAGACCCGACGCCGCCAGCCCGTGGAACAGGCTGGAGAGGGCCGCGACCCCGTCGGTCATGGCCACATCGACGACCTGTCCCCGACCCGAGGCCCGCGCGGATATGATGGCAGCCAGCAGCCCCATGACCGCGAACATCGACCCGCCGCCATAGTCCCCGACCAGATTCAGTGGCACGGGCGGCGGCCGGTCCGGCGAGCCCATGGCCTCCAGCACGCCCGTCACCGCGATATAGTTGAGGTCGTGCCCGGCCCGCTCGGCCAGTGGCCCGGTCTGACCCCAGCCGGTCATGCGCACGAAGGCCAGCCGGGGGTTGACGGTCAAACACGCGTCCGGCCCGAGGCCCAACCGTTCCATGACGCCTGGCCGGAAGCCCTCGATCACCGCATCGGCACGTGCGACTAGGGACAGGGCCCGATCGCGGTCGGCCGGGACTTTCAGATCCAGATGGACGTGTTTCCGGTTGCGGTTCAGCACCGCCCCGCCTGTGTCGTCCCAGGCCTGGCCCGAGTTCGGGGCTCGCGCGATCCGCACGATCTCGGCCCCCAGATCGGCCAGCAGCATGGCCGCCAGCGGCACCGGGCCGATGGCGTCGAACTCGACGATGCGGACTCCCGCTAGGGGCCCGGGCGGGAGGGTCAAGACGGCATCCCCTAGCGAAGTGCGCCGGTCGCGACGCTTCGCAGGCCTAGCCGCGCGGCCGCCAGGTGACAAGGATCAGGGCCGGCTCGTCATCGGCCTGAGACCGGGTCACGCTCCATCTCAGCCGGCCGCCGTTGAGGCGGTAGCGATCCCGCTCCGCCACGCCCTCGGCAGTCTGGTCCAGCGCCTGGGTCAGCCCCTGTGCGGCGGCCCAGGCCTGAAGCGCACGATCCACGCCATCCTGCGCGTTTCGCTCAAGCATCATGTCCAGGGTACAGCTGTCACCGGTGACGCGAGCCGCGATCGATCCATCGGCGCGGGCAAGCTCGTAGAAG
Source organism: Brevundimonas sp. NIBR10 (assembly GCF_027912515.1). NCBI lineage: Bacteria > Pseudomonadati > Pseudomonadota > Alphaproteobacteria > Caulobacterales > Caulobacteraceae > Brevundimonas > Brevundimonas sp. NIBR10. The sequence continues at coordinate 903,825 of NZ_CP115464.1, read as the reverse complement.
TCGCCCCAGAACTCGAACCCCGCCGCCCGCGCCCGCCGCTGCCTGGTCCGCGCCGAGGCGGAAGCCGGAATCATGCACACGCGATCGAGGGCAGGTCCGACGGCCTCGGCCACGCCGGTTTGAAGCGCGAGACTGGCCATGAGGGCGGGCAGGAGGGACACGGGCGGCTCCGAAGGGATCGTCCCATCATGCCGGTCGCGGTGCACGGTACCAGCGTCGAAAGCTGATGACCCGACGGGGATGCCAAGGCCACGGGTCACCCGGCCGGAACGAAACCGGGCCCCGTGTCGAAACACGGGGCCCGGATCACGCGGAAATGGAAGGCGAGGCTTAGGCCGCCGCGACCTCCGAGGCCTGTTCGGCCAGGATGGTCAGGCCGGCGGGGGTCACGTCGGCGAAGCCGCCGTGGACCTCGAACACGCGACGGGCCGAGCCGTCGAACACGGTGACCGTGCCTTCGCGCAGGGCCGTCATGAACGGCGCATGGTCGGGCAGGACGCCGAAGTCGCCCTCGACGCCCGGCGCATCGACCTGATCCACGAGGCCGGAAAAGACCTCGCGTTCAGGCGACACCAGCGAGAAGCTGAGCTTGCCGGCCATGGATCAGGCCGCCTCGGCAGCGAGCTTCTGGGCCTTCTCGACGGCTTCCTCGATCGCGCCGACCATGTAGAAGGCGGCTTCGGGGAGGTGGTCGTATTCACCGGCGACGATGCCCTTGAACGAGCGGATCGTGTCTTCCAGCGACACGAACTTGCCGGGCGAGTTGGTGAACTGTTCGGCCACGAAGAAGGGCTGAGACAGGAAGCGGCTGATTTTGCGGGCGCGCGAGACGACCAGCTTGTCCTCTTCCGACAGCTCGTCCATGCCCAGGATGGCGATGATGTCCTTCAGCGCCTTGTACTGTTGCAGGACTTCCTGGACCGAACGGGCGACGCGGTAATGTTCCTCGCCGATGACCAGCGGGTCCATGATGCGCGAGGTCGAGTCGAGCGGATCCACGGCCGGGAAGATGGCCTGGGCGGCGATGTCGCGGTTCAGCACGGTCGTCGCGTCCAGGTGGGCGAACGAGGCGGCGGGCGCGGGGTCGGTCAGGTCGTCGGCGGGAACGTAGATGGCCTGGATCGAGGTGATCGAGCCCTTCTTGGTCGAGGTGATGCGTTCCTGCAGGTTGCCCATCTCGGTGGCCAGGGTCGGCTGATAGCCCACGGCCGAGGGGATACGACCCAGCAGGGCGGACATTTCGGAACCGGCCTGCGTGAAGCGGAAGATGTTGTCGATGAAGAGCAGCACGTCCTTGCCCTCTTCGTCGCGGAAATATTCGGCCTGGGCCAGACCGGTCAGGGCGACGCGGGCGCGGGCGCCGGGAGGCTCGTTCATCTGGCCGTAGACCAGGGCGCACTTCGAGCCTTCGCCGCCGCCGGCGACGTTCACGTTGGACTCGATCATCTCGTGATACAGGTCGTTGCCCTCGCGGGTGCGCTCACCCACGCCGGCCAGAACCGAGTAACCGCCATACGCCTTGGCGATGTTGTTGATCAGCTCCTGCATGGTCACGGTCTTGCCCACGCCGGCACCGCCGAACAGGCCGGTCTTGCCGCCCTTGGTATAGGGGCAGATCAGGTCGATGACCTTGATGCCGGTGACGAGGATTTCCGACGAGGTCGACTGTTCCTCGAACGACGGGGCCTCGCGGTGGATCGGGCGGAACATCGTGGTCTGGATCGGGCCGGCTTCGTCGATCGGCGCGCCGACGACGTTCATGATGCGGCCGAGGGTGCCCGGGCCGACGGGAGCCAGGATCGAGGTGCCGGTGTCGGTGACCGGCTGACCGCGCGTCAGGCCTTCGGTCGTGTCCATGGCGATGGTGCGGACCATGTTCTCACCCAGGTGCTGGGCGACTTCGAGAACCAGGGTGAAGGGCTCGCCCGTCTTCTGGTCGACGTTCTGGGTCTGCAGGGCGTTCAGGATGGCCGGCAGCTGGCCGGTGAACTCGACGTCCACGACGGCGCCGATGACCTGGGCGATCTTGCCCACGCCGGTTCCGGCTGTGACGGCGGCGTTGCCGGTGGCGGCAGCGGCGGCCGGGGCCTTGGGCTTGCGGGCGGCGGGTTTCTTGGCGACGGTGTCGGTCATCGGGAGGGGTCCGTTTCGGTCTGTATCTGTCAGGATCGGAGGATCAGAGCGCTTCCGCGCCGGCGATGATCTCGATCAGTTCGGTGGTGATCTGGGCCTGGCGCTTGCGGTTGTACTGCAGCGTCAGCGAGTTGATGAGGTCGCCCGCGTTGCGGGTGGCGTTGTCCATGGCGCCCATCTGGGCCCCGAAGAAGCTGGCCTGGTTCTCGTACAGCGCGGCCAGCACCTGGGTGGTGATGTTGCGCGGCAGGACGACGTCGAGGATTTCCTCTTCCGAGGGCTCGTAGTCATAGACGGCACCGTTCAGGTCGATCGGAGCGGCGTCGCCGTCCACCACGGCCGGGATCAGCTGTTTCGGTGTCGGTACCTGGGAGATCACCGACTGGAAGCGGCTGTAGAACAGGGTCACGACGTCGGCGCGGCCGGCCTCGAACTCCTCGGCGATCAGGGCAGCGATCGGCTCGGCCGCAGCCATGCCGATGACCTTGTGTTCGCTGAGCTCGAAGGTGTGGATCAGCTTGTCGCCGTACAGACGGGCCAGACCGTCACGGACCTTGCGGCCCACGGCGATGACGCGGACGTCCTTGCCGTTGGCGATCAGGGAGTTGATCCGTTCCTTGGCGGCACGGATGACGTTGGTGTTGAAACCGCCCGCCAGACCCTTGTCGCCCGTGGCCACGACCAGCAGGTGCTTCTTGTCCGCGCCCGTTCCGGCCAGCAGTTTCGGCGCGCCGTCACCCGAGACGCCCGCCGCCAGATTGGCGATGACGGCGGCCATCTTGCGGGCATAGGGGCGCGCGCTCTCGGCCTGGTCCTGGGCGCGTTTGAGCTTGGCCGCGGCGACCATGTTCAGGGCCTTCGTGATCTTCTGCGTGGACTTCACGCTTCCGATCCGATTGCGCATTTCCTTCAGACTGGCCATCGGGCGCTACTCTCTCAGCTTCCGGGTCAGGCTTACGCGAAGGTCTTGGCGAAGGATTCGATGGCGGCCTTCAGCTCGGCTTCCAGCTCCTTGGACAGGGCCTTCTGCGTGCGGATGGCGTCCAGGATGCCGGCGTGGTTCGAGTGCATCCGGGCCAGCAGTTCCGACTCGAAACGGCCGATGTCGGAGACGGCGACCTTGTCCAGATAGCCGCGCGTGCCGGCATAGATCGAAACCACCTGCTCCTCGACCGCCAGCGGCGAGTACTGGGGTTGCTTCAGCAGTTCCGTCAGGCGCGCACCGCGGGCCAGCAGGTTCTGGGTCGAGACGTCGAGGTCCGAACCGAACTTGGCGAAGGCGGCCATTTCCCGATACTGGGCCAGCTCGCCCTTGATCGAACCCGCGACCTGTTTCATCGCCTTGATCTGGGCCGAGGAGCCCACGCGCGACACCGAGATGCCGACGTTCACGGCCGGGCGGATGCCCTGGTAGAACAGGTCGGACTCCAGGAAGATCTGGCCGTCGGTGATCGAGATCACGTTCGTGGGGATATAGGCCGAGACGTCGTTGGCCTGGGTTTCGATCAGCGGCAGGGCCGTCATCGAACCCGAACCGTTGTCCTCGTTCAGCTTGGCCGAACGCTCCAGCAGGCGGCTGTGCAGATAGAAGACGTCGCCGGGATAGGCTTCGCGGCCCGGCGGGCGGCGCAGAAGCAGGGACATCTGGCGATAGGCCACGGCCTGTTTCGACAGATCGTCATAGACGATCAGGGCGTGCATGCCGTTGTCGCGGAAGAACTCGCCCATGGCCGTGCCCGAGAACGGGGCCAGGAACTGCAGCGGGGCGGGCTCGGACGCCGTAGCGGCGACGACGATCGTGTAGTCCAGGGCACCGCGCTCTTCGAGCGTCTTGACGATCTGGGCCACGGTCGAGCGCTTCTGGCCGATGGCGACGTAGATGCAGTAGAGCTTTTCGCCTTCCGAGGTCGCGGCGGCGTTGGTGTTCTTCTGGTTCAGGATGGTGTCGACGGCGACGGCGGTCTTGCCGACCTGACGGTCACCGATGATCAGCTCGCGCTGGCCACGACCGACGGGGATCAGAGTGTCGATGGCCTTCAGGCCGGTCTGCATCGGCTCGTGAACCGATTTCCGGGGAATGATGCCCGGTGCCTTGACGTCCACGCGGCGACGCTCGGTAAACTGGATCGGGCCCTTGCCGTCGATCGGCTCGCCCAGCGGGTTGACGACGCGGCCCAGCAGGCCCTTGCCGACCGGCACGTCCACGATCTCGCCCAGACGACGGACTTCGTCGCCCTCGGCGATCTGCGCGTCGGCACCGAAGATCACGGCCCCGACGTTGTCGCGTTCCAGGTTCAGGGCCATGCCCTTAACCCCGGCCTTGGGGAATTCGATCATCTCGCCGGCCTGGACATTGTCCAGACCATGGATGCGGGCGATGCCGTCGCCGACCGACAGGACGGAGCCGACATCGGACACGTCGGCTTCGACGCCGAAGTTTGCGATCTGCGACTTGAGGATGGCCGAAATCTCGGCGGCGCGGATGTCCATGGTCTGGCTCTCTGGCTTTCGTCTTCAGGTGCGGACCTCGCAAGGCCCGGCAGTCAATCGTGGTTGGCGGTGTGTATCAGGCCCGGCGAAGGGCGAACTTCATCTGGTCGAGCTTGGTCTTCAGCGAGGCGTCGAACAGCTTCGACCCGACCTTGACCTTGAGGCCGCCCAGGATCGACGGATCGACCCGCGCAGTCAGTTCGGGGGCCTTGCCGACCGCCTCGCGGATGGCGTTGCGGATGTGGGTCAGCTGGGCCGTCGTCAGGGCCTGGGTCGAGACGACCTCGGCGGCGACGACGCCCGTGTGCCTGGCGTACAGAGCCTCGAAGCCGGTGATGACGGCGGCCAGATCGCGGGCGCGGCCGTTCTGGGCCAGCAGGCCGAGGAAATTCTGGGTCGTCTGGTGGAACTTGGCCTTCACGGCGATGGCGGCCAGACCCTTGGACTGGTCCTCGGCGGCGATCACCGGCGAGGTGGCCAGACGGCGCAGGTCGGCGCTTTCGATCCAGGCGGCTTTCAGCGAGGCGAGGTCGGCGCGGACGAGGTCCAGCTTTCCGGTCTCGAGCGCGAGATCAAACAGCGCCTGTGCGTAGCGTGCGCCGACTTCCGTCGTCCTGAAATCGTCTGCCAAGGTCGGGTCCGTCCGGATCAGCTTCGAGTGTTCGCGACCGTTCGCGAGGGTCCGCGACAGCCAAAGGCCTGAAATGCTTTAGGAAAGCACGCCAAGGGCCGTTTCGTGCGAAACGCCCCCTGGAAGCCGGGCGCCTGATAGCATGGGCTTTTGCCGGTCGCAACAAGTCGTGATCGACCCCATTGGTCGCACCCGGCGCGTGTCGGAGCGGCGACAATCCGACGCGCGGCCCCTATGGCCTGACAGGCCTGTCCTGCGTTAGAAGGCGGCAAAGCTGATCAGGAACCCGCATGTTCGACTCCATCGCCCCTCTTCTGACCGACCCAGCGGCCTGGGCCGCGCTCGTCACCCTTGTGGTGATGGAGGTGGTGCTCGGGATCGACAACCTGATCTTCATCTCGATCCTGTCGAACAAGCTGCCGCCGGAACACCGTACCCGCGTCCGCCGCATCGGCATCGGCCTGGCCTTGGTCATGCGTCTGGCCCTGCTGTCGATCATCGCCTGGCTGGTCGGGCTGATCCAGCCTGTCTTCACGGTGTTCGGAAACGAGTTCTCGTGGAAGGACCTGATCCTGATCGCAGGCGGCCTGTTCCTGATCTGGAAGGCGACCAAGGAGATCCACCACACGGTCGATCCCACGCCGAGCCATGACGTGCTGGACAAGAAGGATGTGGTCATTTCCAACGCAGGGGCCGCGATCTTCCAGATCATCATCCTGGACCTGGTCTTCTCGATCGACTCCATCCTGACGGCCGTCGGCATGACCGAGCACCTGCCGATCATGGTGGTCGCCGTCCTGGCCGCCGTGACGGTCATGCTGCTGGCCGCCGACCCCCTGGCCAACTTCATCGCCAAGAACCCCACCGTGGTCATGCTGGCCCTGGGTTTCCTGCTGATGATCGGTCTGGTGCTGATCGCCGACGGCTTCGGCTTCCATGTGCCCAAGGGCTACATCTACGCCGCCATGGCCTTCTCCGCGGGGGTCGAGGCGCTCAACATGCTGAGCCGACGGTCCCAGACCAAACAGGAGAAGGCCCAAAGGGCGCGCGAAACGGCCGATCAGGCCGAGGCGCGGGCCAGGGAGGCCGAGGCCGAGGCGGCGCTGGACCCCACCCACTGATGCCAGGGCCCGGCCTGCGCAGGCTTTCGGCGGTCGCGGGGCTTTCGGCCCTTCTGATCGCCGGAACCTGTCTGGCCCAGACGCCGGCTCCGGTCTCTCCGCAGGCCGCTCCGGCGTCGCCCACCGTGCCTGCACCGGCCCGCCCGCCGGTCTATGGGTACGAGGTGGTCAATACCTATCCGCACGACCCGACTGCCTTCACCCAGGGCCTCGAGTTCCATGACGGCGTGCTGATCGAGAGCACCGGCCGGTTCCCCTCTACCATCCGCAAGGTCCGGCTGGAGACCGGCGAGGTGCTGGACCGCCGCGAGATTGACGAGACCTATTTCGGGGAGGGGCTGACCGTCGTCGGCGACCGGATCCTGTCGCTGACCTGGCGGAACCGGAAGGGGTTCGTCTGGGACCTGGACGACCTCGAGCCGCGCGGCGAGTTCGCCTATGCCGGCGAGGGCTGGGGCCTGACCCATGACGCCAGCCGGGTGATCCTGTCGGACGGCACGGCGGCGCTGCGGTTCCTCGATCCCGAGACCCTCGTCGAGACCGGCCGCGTTCCCGTGACCTGGCAGGGCCGGCCGATCGGCAAGCTGAACGAGCTGGAATGGGTCGAGGGCGAGGTCTTCGCCAATGTCTGGCAGTCCGACATCATCGTCCGCATCGACCCGGCGACCGGAAACATCACAGGCGTGATCGACCTGACCGGCCTGCTGCCCGCATCCGAGCGCGCCGACCCTGCCGACGACGTCCTCAACGGCATCGCCTGGGACGCCGATGGCAAACGCCTGTTCGTCACCGGCAAGAACTGGCCGAAACTTTTCGAGATCCGGCTGACCGGGCCGCGCTGACCGGCACCTCTGCGGCGACGCTGGCGGTCGGGGTCCAGATCGACCACTAACGGCGCCTATCGAATCACACAGCACGAAGCCACACGATGCCTGACCTGACCCTCTATCGCCCCAATGTCGGCGTCGTGCTGTTCAACCGCGAGGGCCTGGTCTGGTACGGCCGTCGGGCGGGCGTCGATGGTCCCCACAACTGGCAGTTCCCGCAGGGCGGTGTCGACAAGGGCGAGGCCCTGGAGGCGGCGGCCCTGCGCGAGTTGCACGAGGAGACGGGCGTCACCTCGGTCGAGCCGCTGGGCCGGACCGTGGAGGAGGTCCTCTATGACTTCCCGGCCGAGCTGAGGGCCCGGCATCTGCGCGAGGGCCGCAAGCCGTGGGACGGTCAGCGCCAGATGTGGTTCGCCTATCGCTTTACCGGCGAGGATACCGAGATCGACCTGAACCAGCACGACGAGGTCGAGTTCGATGCCTGGCGCTGGGGAGCGCTGTCGGAGGCCTGCGACCTGATCGTGCCGTTCAAGCGGGCGGCCTATGAGCAGGTGGTGGCGGCCTTTGCGGAGTTCGCGGCCTAGACGCGGTCACACTGGGTCGCCATAGGGACGGCCATGGCCGACGCCCCGTCCAGCAATGTGTCCCGCACCCTGTCCGTCGCTCCGATGATGGACTAGGTTGATTTTACCGCGATTTCAACGCGTTACGGGGAGGCGTGTGCAAATTAAGTGCACTCAGTTCTTGTTGTCTTTCCTTTTCGTTCACGCGAAACAGCCGCATTTTCTCGCACGATGGACCCTGACGCTCGCTGAAGAGCACCAAGACCGCCTTCACTGTCCAGACGTGCGAGCAGTGCATCAGACACCTTCCGCCCGTTGCGGTGAGCACCGGCCCCCGGACCGATCCGACAGTTTTGAAGCGCGGACTTTTGCAAGTCGCATCCGGTCAGCTGGCTCGCCATTGGCGGCTGACCTGATCGTCTGACCTCACCCTCAAAGCCACTCTGTCATGGCGCCCGTCCATGGCCGGCAAAGGCGTGCAGCCAGCCTGGGTAATGCGGGCCGGTATCGCTCACCCGATCAAGCGCCGCCAACTCCTCAGCGCTCAAAGTCAGGCTGAGCGCTGCAATGTTGTCATTGATTTGGTCCAGCCGACGCGCGCCGACGATCACGGAGGTGACCACGTCCTTGTCCAGCAGCCAGGCCAGCGCAACCTGGGCGGCGCTGACACCGTGCGCCTCCCCTACCAAGGTGAGCGCTTCGATGATGTCATAGGCCTTTTCACGATCAATCGGCGGGAACTCGACCTTGTCCCGACGTGAAACGCCCTGCTCTACTCTGCGGCCGTACTTGCCCGACAGAAAACCTCCCGCGAGAGGGCTCCAGACCATCAAGCCCAGTCCCTGATCCTCGATCATGGGAGCCAGTTCGTGTTCAAGATCGCGACCGGCCAGGGAGTAGTAGGCCTGTACAGACGCGAAGGGTTCGAGCCCTGCAGCCGACGAAATGCCCAAGGCCTTCATGATCTGCCAAGCCGCCAGGTTCGAACACCCGATCATCCGCACCTTACCCTGGCGCACCACATCATCGAGCGCTCTCAGCGTGACGTCGACCGGCGTCAAAGGATCAAGACTATGAAGTTGGTACAAGTCGATCCGGTCGGTCTGCAGACGCTTCAGACTCGCCTCGATCGCATTCATCATGTGTAGTCGGGACAGGCCGGTGTCGTTTGGACCGGGTCCCATACGCGCATGGAATTTGGTGGCCAGGACGATGTCGTCGCGGCGACCTTTGATCGCGTTTCCGACAATCGTCTCTGACTCCCCGCCCGCATAGACATTGGCGGTGTCGATGAAGTTCACGCCCGCATCGAGGGCGGCGTCGATGATCGCTTGCGACTCGCCTTGATCGAGCCCGCCCACCTTGTCGTAGGGCGGCATGTCACGTCCGCCGAACGTCATCGTTCCGAGGCAGATGCGCGACACGAACACACCTGTCCGACCGAGAACTCTGTACTGCATGGGGTTATTTCCGTTGATCATTCAAATCGCCCAGTTCGCTGAGGTATTCGCGGTATTCGACGATACGGCCGGCCTGCATGCGCAGGAACACCGTCTCGACTCCACGGTACGGCCTGCCCGCCATCTGGCCTTCGCCCCTCATGGCCAGCACCAGCCAGTCGCCGTCGATGAGCCGCAGATTTTCGTTCGCCGCGATGCGGGCGTTGACCGCCGCGTCGGTGCTCCACTGCTCCATATGGCGTCGCGCTTCTGAACCATGACGCCGGCCGCTATGCGGACCCGCCGGGAACTGGAACACAAAGTCGTCCGCGAACATCGAGGTGAACGGAGCCCAATCACCGGTCGCCCAAGCCTGAATAAAGGCGTCAGCGGCGTGATTGAGATCAGCGCGGGTCTGATCCGAAACAGTCATGTCGGTAAAGTCGAACTCCCTGAGCCAAGTCATCCATGTCGCTCGACAAACACGCTTGCGCCAGCCGGGATTCGCCGACATATCGTCGCGATCGTCCGGAGAATGCTCTCATCGATCCCCTGTCCCAGATCTTCGGAATGATGCATGTCGAGACGACCGGATCGTCCCGACTTGAGGCTGGAGGGGTTTGGGCGTTGCGTTTCGCCGCTCACTCGCATGTCAAGTTCGGCGCGGTTCTGCAGAACGAGTGCTGGCTGATTGTTGACGATCAGGCTCCGCTGCATCTTCGACAAGGCGATTGCTATCTTCTGACCAAGCCCGCCGACTACACGCTCGCCAGCGCCCCCGCCGCGCCCTCTTCGGACGGAACGGCCCTCTACGCAGGAGGTCAGTCCACCGCACGCATCGGCGACGGTGAGACTGTCCTGATCGGCGGCGGCTTCCTGTTCGATCTGGGTCTTGCCGGCCAGCTACTTGGCCTGCTGCCCGCAGTCATCCATGTGCCTGCCCGTTTGCCGGCCGCTGGTGTGCTTGCCGGCACGCTTCACGTTCTGGACGCTGAACTGACGACCCCCGGCATCGGGACGTCGCTGATGGTGGAACGCCTCGCCCAGATCCTGTTCGTTCAGGCGTTGCGGGCTCACCTGGAAGCGTCTCCCGAGGTCAGCTACGGCCTGGTCAGCGGCCTGGCGGATCCGCGGATCGGTCGTGCAATCGCGCTTATCCATGCCGAACCTGCGCGACGCTGGACGATCGCGGGCCTGGCATCGGCCGCCTCAATGTCGCGATCAAGCTTTGCCCAGCGGTTCCAGCGGCTCGTCGGCCAGGCGCCGCTCGACTATGTCACGCGTTGGCGAATGCAACTGGCCAAGGCGGAGTTCGCGCGGGGCACGCGACCGGTGGGAGTCGTGGCGCGCTCGCTCGGTTATCAGTCCGACAGCGCATTCACTGCCGCCTTCAAGCGAGTCTCGGGACGTTCGCCACGTGACTATCGCCAAAAACCAACCCCATAGTCGTGTCCGGCCCATTTTTCCGAAAGCGAGCCAAGTCCCGCGTCAGCGCCGTCAGGGTCGGGTAAGGCCGATCATCGATACGGTATACGGGGTCTTCGTAACCCACAGTGAATGCGGCGTCCTCCGCAGACGAGACAAGCGCGAAGCCGAGCCGTTCCAGCGCTCGCCCGAGCCAGATGGCTGTCGCCCCCGTCGCGGCCACGTAAGCCGATCCTCGTGGCGTCGAACGCGTCTCGAACCGTCCCGTCTCCAGTGAGAACACGAGATTGCTCTGGTCGAAGGCCTCGCCGATGGCCCCGGAAAGGGCGAGATCTTCCGGGGCACCATCCACGAACCGGCCGTCGCCAGGCAACAGCCATATCCGGTCCGCCGCATTGAGCGAGAGTTCCAGGTCATGGCTGGACAGGATGATCGCCACGCCGGCGTCGTGCGCGATCTGCCGCAAGGTCGCGGTGATGGTGACGCGACTGGGAAGGTCAAGGAAGGCTGTGATCTCATCGAGCAACATGACGTGAGGCTGCTGAGCGAGGGCGCGGGCGATCATAACTCGCTGGCGCTCGCCGTCGGACAGGCTGTCGACGAAACGCTCCCGCAAATGCGCCCCGTCGACGCGACCGAGAGCCTCTGCGGCTATCCGGCGATCTTCCGCCGACAGCGCCCCAGACCAGCCCGTGTAAGGCTGGCGGCCCATCTCGACCAGTTCCCAGACCCGAAGCGACCCGACCTGCGGACGATCGGTCAGAACGACCGCTACCTTGCGCGCCCGCTCGGACGCCGGCCAGTCGCGCACCGGTCGCGCCTCCAGACGGACGTTTCCGCTGACAGGCGCGATAAAGCCGGCCAGTGTTCGTAGCAGGGTCGATTTGCCCTGGCCGTTGCGCCCCAGCAGACAGATGAACTCGCCGGCGTCGACGGAGACGTCGGCGAGGGTGGAAAGAACGCGGCCGCCATAGCCGATTTCGAGCTTGTCGATGGCGAACATTCAGCCCTCCCCGCCACGAAGGCTTCTGGCGCGCAGCAGCAGCACCATAACCAGCGGCGCGCCGACGATCGCCAGGATGGCGTTCAGGTGAAGGAAATGCTGGTCCCAGGGCAGGTGGACAATGAGGTCCGCCGCCAAAGCCAGTACGGCGCCCGCCAGAACGGTCGCGGGGATCAACACTCCGATACGCGCCGACCCGACGAGGCCACGGGCCAGGTGGGGCACGATCAGGCCGACGAAGGCGACGGGACCGCAGAAGGCCGTGACCGGAGCGGCGAGGAGTATCGCCGCTGCGAGGACGCGGCGCCGAAGCTGCGCGACATTGACGCCAAGGCTTTCGGCATAGGCGTCCCCGAGCAGCAGCGCGGTCAGCGGTTTCGCCAGAAGGATCGCGCCGAGCACTCCGAGCGCCAACAAGGGTGCGAAGGTGAGAAAGTCGCCCCAGACGACATTGGCGAAGGTCGCATCATTCCAGGCGGCAAAGATACGGTTCTGGCTTCGGTTGGTGAAGTGCAACAACACGCTGATCAGCCCTTGGGCGAGGAACCCCAGCATCAGGCCAAGCACCAACAGCGAGACGGTGCCCACACGCCTCGCCATGGCGGTCATCGCCAGGGCTACAACGAGGGTGCCCAGGGCCGATCCGGCCACCAAGCCCAGGCCGGCGAAACCGGTGAGCACCATCAACACTCCCGGCCCCACGACCGCCCCCGCCACAACGACGAGCGCCGCACCAAACTGACCGCCGGCCATCAGTCCCAGGGACCAGGCGTCAGCCAGCGGATTGCGGAACAGGGTCTGCAGCAGCAGGCCAGCGAGCCCGAGCGCCCCACCGCCCATTATCGCCGCCAGAACGCGCGGCAGTCGCAGGTCGATGACGATACGGCTCTCGATCGAGCCGGACCCGGCCGACGCCAGCCCCGAGAGGACCTCCGCCGGCGTCAGCATCACCTGTCCCACCATAAGGCTGGCGAGGACCACAACGACAAGCGCCGCCAAGCTGACGCCCGCGACAAGAAGAGGGCGGGCGGGGCCGTTCATCGGTAAACGCCTCGCGGGACGGGTTTGAGATAGCGGAAGGGCTCGTCGACGAGATCCGGATGAATCGCCTTCACGAAATCGGCGAGCACCCAGTCCGGTCTCACCAGGGCGAGCTGATACCAGTCATAGGCGTCGGTCCGCGGATTGGTGCGGCCGGTATTCGAAAACAGCCGATCGTTGCGGAATGCGGGCGACGCCGCCTCCACCGCCGTCGATCTCGGCGGCGCCATGTGCATATCGCCGATGATCCACACTTCGGCCTTATCGGCGACCGGAAGGATCTGCTCGGTCGAAAGGGTCTCCGACGACCACTTGCGCGCATCCTCCGCGCGCTGGAGCAGATTGCGCCCGCCGGCGTCAGAAAGATAACTCGCTTCTGCGCCGCGGACTGTCGCGACCCAGCGGTCACCGCCGTTGGGATAGGCCCAGAGCACCGGAGACTGCGGGCGCGCCGCCGCGGCAGACTTGAGCGATGTCACCCGTTGTTCGATTCCGTTGAAAAGACGGTCCGCCTCCGCCTCGCGCCCTGTCAGGACGCCGTAAAGCCGGACCCATTCGGCCCGCCCCAGATAGGAGGGCTCGTCTTCCGCAAACGTGGGAACAACCGTCAGACCGAGGGCCCTTGCCCGGTCGAGGACAGGCGTATGCGCCAGATCGGACAGGCGCATGAGGAAGACATCCGGGCGGCTGGCCAGCAGGACGTCAAGGTTGGGCGGCGAGTGCCAGTTGTAGCCGATCTGGCCAATCCGCCCGGCCACCACGGCGTCGCGGATCTCGTCGTCATAGGACCCCAGACCGCCGACTGCGACCAGTCGATCTTTCGCCTCGAGCTGGCCGAGAAAGGCCTCGTCCGACGCTGCATTGGATGCGATCCGGGCGACCGGGGTCCGGACCACGGTGGCATGGGCGAGAGCGGCCGGCAGGCGAGGTTCGGGACCGTCCCGCGGCGCCAGTACGACAAGATCCGAGCGTTCCTCGACCTGTCCGCCGCTCTGGTCCGCGACGGGCGCTTTCATGCGGGCCAGAATGAAGCCGTCGTGACGTTCCAGTGTCAGATAGCGCGCGTGCCGAAGCCCCAGGTTTTCGCCCGGCGCTGCATCATCAGCCGACGGGGACGTTTGCGAGCCACAGCCGACCAGAGCGAGGCTAGCCGCCGATGCCAGGAATCCGCGTCGTTTCATGAGCAAGCCCATGCGAACCCCGCAGATCAGATCGGGCAGCTCCGCCTCATGGGGGAGATCGGACGTCGTCCGGGAGCCAGGCACAGGCGTCACCGCCACCGGTCGCCGTATCGCTCGCCCCCTCATTCGCAATCCCTCGCAAAAATCTCCAACGAGGGGTTACTAATGGTTATGTTATACCATAACAAGGCCGCCCAAATCTGCCTAAGGGGGCTTTATGAAACCGCTTTTCGCCACCGCTGGACTGGCCGCACTGCTCGCTTCGCCGGCGTTTGCCCAGGAAGGACCGATTGTCGCAGACGACGCCCAAGCGACCGAAGTCGCGGCCGTGACTGTCTACGGCCGCCCCTTGGGACGGAGCCCCGGCGAAACCGCGACGAAGACCGGATCGCCGGTGATCGAGACCCCTTTCACTATCAACGTCGTCCCGCGCGATCTCCTGGATCTGCGCAATGTCTCTAACATTGGCGAGGCTGCGGAAACCGTCAGCGGCGTCCAGCGCACCATCGGGTTTTCGGGCAATCAACGCTTCCGCATTCGCGGCTTCCAGAACATTTCCACGTTGCGCGACGGCTTCCGACAGTCGGTGAGCCAGCCCGAGATCGATCTGCAGGGCGTTGAGAGCATCGAGGTTCTCAAGGGACCGTCGTCGGCGCTCTACGGCCGTTTCGAACCCGGCGGCGTCATTAACTTCGTCTCGAAACGCCCTCGCGAAACCTTCGGCGGCGAGGCCTTCGTGGTCGCGGGCTCCTACGACTACTGGCGCGGCGGGCTCGATGTCACCGGACCGGTGAGCCGCGACGAAACCGTGCTGGCAAGACTGAACATCGGCTATGAGAACGCCGACAGTTTCCGCGATTTCGTCGACAGGAAGCAGTTGTTCATCTCGCCGGTGATCGAATGGCGACCGGACCAGGACACCAGCCTCCTCGCCCGCCTCGAATACATCGATCGTGACGCGACCTTTGATCGCGGATTCGGCAACAACGCCGCCTTTCTTTCACAGCCGATCAGCCGCAACTACGGCGAAGACTTCATGCGGGTGCGCAAGGAGCAATGGGTCGGCGGGCTCGAATACAACCATCGCCTGGCGCCGGACTGGCGTCTGCGACTGGGCGCTTTTCTGTCGAAGGTCGACGTACCGGAAGAGCAGTTTTTCAACTACGGCTTCCCGCCCCTGTCCGGGGCTACAGTCAACCGCAGCTTCGTCAGCTATGCCGAGACGCAGGACGATGTCACCCTTCAGGCGGAGCTCTACGGTCGGATCGTGACCGGCGCCATCACCCATCGCGTCCTGATCGGGGTCGATCACAGCCGCGACGAACTGGCCTACCTCGACGGGCGGATCGCCTATGGCCAGCCGATCGACCTCAACACGCCCGTCCAGTCAGGGCGCCCTGCCGCCTATCTGCCGGTTGGCGACAGTCACTATGACTATGTCTCTACCGGTCTCTATGTGCAGGACGAGATGACCTGGGATCGCTGGCGGCTCCTCATCGGCGGCCGCTATGAGACCGTGGACACCTACGCCTTCAGCGCTGATTTCCTCGACCCCGGCGTCAGCCGAACCGATCACCCGTTCTCGCCGCGCGCCGGCCTGACCTATATGCTCACGCCTGACTGGTCGTTGTACGGCAGCTGGTCACGCTCTTCGCGCAACGAAGGCGACGCAGGTCTGCTCGAAAGCGGACTGACGCCCAAGCCGACGCGCGGCGAGCAGTTCGAGATCGGGACCAAGGCCCTGCTGTTTGGCGGCCGGGCGGAAGCAACCCTGTCTGGGTTCGAAATCACCAAGACCGATGCTGTGGTGTCCGACCCTGTCGATTTCAACCTGGTCATCCAGGCGGGCGAACTTCGTGTTCGAGGGATCGAGGCCGAGGTCTCCGCCCGCCCTGTCGATCCCTGGACGATCGTCGCCTCCTATGCCTTCAGCGACAGTGAAATCAGCCGCGACAGCAACACCTTCATTGTGGGCAATCGCCTTGCCGGCGTTCCTGACCACCAGGCTGCCTTTTGGACCTCATGGGCCATGGGCGGCAAACTGGACGGCCTCACCCTCGGGGGCGGCGTTTTCTATGCGTCCAGCCAGGCTGCAACCACCTCCAACACCCTCGACCTGCCGGGTTATACGCGACTGGACCTGAACGCGGTCTGGGCCTTCGGCCAAGGTTACGAGATTGGTCTGAACGTCGACAACGTCACCGACGAGACGATCTACATCACCGGCGGCTTCTCCCAGATCTATCCGCAGGCGCCGCGCACGGCCCGCCTCACCCTGCGCAAGCGCTGGTGAGGTCGGCGACCCCGGCGCCCGACAATCCGCCTGAAAGGGCTTTCGCCGGTCGTCAGATCAGAGCTCCGGGGTCGGCCTCAATCGCTTTTGATCGACCACTGCTGGCCCGCCGCGCTAACCGGCGGTGAAGGCCGGGCGTCCTGCGCGCCGGCTCCCCTGAGCCGGCCGGCCCGTCGCCTTTTCGCAAGCCCGACAGCGAACATCGCCCGGCGTTCCGGTCCTGACCAGCTATGGCGACGGCGCCCGCGACGTGCACCCGAGGAGAACCCCCGCGGCGAGCGCCCCGATACCGACCTCGCCGGGGCGGGCCGGAAGCTGCGGCAGGGTCGAAGGCCACCGATGAGGTTTTTCAGTCGGTAACGGACCGGAATCCGTGGCTGAAAACTGCGATCATCGTCTCCAGGACGGCCGCCAGGTCTGAGGATTTGCATAGGCCGCCCGAGATGTCATCGATACGTCCCGTCTGGGCCAGACCGTGGGTCAGGCTGGAGGAGACCAAATCAAAGAACCAATAAATCCTCTCCGGCGGGGCGTCCGGCGCCAAGGCCTTGAGCATTCCGATAAATCGCTGGACGATGGGGTCGAAGTTCTCGGCCATGACGTCCTTGCCGCCAAAATGGGACGCGTTGGCGTGACCAACGATGGCGGCGAAATACACCCACCCCTCGCCCTTCTCGATAACTACTTCATAAATGGGCCGCAGGAAGACATCGAGGACGCCTTCTATCGTCATGGACGTACCAACCCTGGCCTCATAGGCGTCCATGGCCGCGACGCGAACCGCGTTCACCTCGACGGAACGTCGGGCGAAGACGGCGCGGAAGACCCGATCCTTGTCGCCGAAATAGTAATGGATCAGGGAGGCGTCGACCTTGGCGCCCGTCGCGATCGCCTTCAGGGTCACGCCGTCACGCCCGTGCAGGGCGAAGAGTTTCTCCGCCGCATCGAGGATCGTGTTGGTCGCCTCTTCCCGGCGGTCCGCCTGGGCCCGCCTCGGCGGACGCCTGGTCGCGGTGCGAGCGCCGGGGCGAATTTTGCGGGACTGGGCGAGAGTGTCTGTCATCGGGGTGCTGCAACCGGGGCCGGCGGAAACCGGATCAGTCTGATTGATAGGAGGATCAATCCGGGGAAACCAGCCGCTTTCACTTCTTTATTTTAACGCCAATAAAGTTTGTTGACGCCCCACATGACGTCCGCTTTAGTTCCGGCGTCCGATCGACGGACATCAATGAGCCGACGCCAAGCCGGCCGTTCACATAGGGATAAGGGAACCGCCATGCGGCAGACCATCATGACGGGCGTAAGCGCGCTCGCCTTCGCGCTTTTCGCATCGACGGCCTTGGCGCAGACCGCCGAGCCTCAATCCGAGCCGCAGGCGACAACGTTGGACGAAGTCGTCGTCACAGCCCGACGGACCGAGGAAAATATCCAGGACGTGCCCGTGGCCGTCACCGCCTTCAGCCAGGAAGGTCTGCGTCAACGCGGTATAGAGACCGGGACGGACCTACAGAACTTCACGCCTTCGCTCAGCGTCGTGGGCAACACCAACCGCAACCAGGAGAACTACACGATCCGCGGCATCGGCGGCATCGGCAGCCTGGGCACAGGCGGCGGCCCGGGCGTGGTCGCCTATTTCGCCGAAGTGCCCTCGACGGCGAGCGGCCCGGGGCTTCTGTTCGACCTGCAGTCCATTCAGGTCCTGAAAGGTCCCCAAGGAACGCTTTTCGGACGCAACACGACCGGCGGCGCGGTCCTGCTGGATCCGGTCAAGCCCGGCTTCGAGCCTGATGGCTACATCGAAGCCACCATCGGCGACCTGGATCGCCGATCGGCCCGCGCGGCCGTGACCCTGCCGCTCAGCGACAGCCTGTCGCTCCGTCTGGCCGGCCAGTTCGACCAGCGCGCAGGCTTCGTCACCGACGTCAACACGGGCAAGGACTATAACGACCGCAACAACTTCAGTCTGCGCGGCGGGTTGCTCTTCCAGCCGAACGACCGGCTCAGCAGCTACACGGCGATCAACTATGTCGACATCGACGAAAATGGTCCGGGAACCGTGTTGCTCGCCGTCAATCCCGCCGGTCCGGCGGCCGCTCTGCTGAACCCGCTGCTGGCGGCCCAACAGGCGCGCGGCAACGACCGGATCGCCTTGAGCGCCGATACCAAGAATGTCAGCCAGACCCTGCTTGCCCTGAACAACATCACCTTCCAGCTCAGTGACAATGTCACGATCAAGAACGTCCTGAGCTACACCCGCACCCGGGCCGACTTCGGCTCTGACGGCGACGCCTCCATCCTCGTGATCAACGACCTGAACGGCGCCATCGCCGGCCGCTGGAACGTCGATAACGAGACCTGGACCGAAGAACTCCAGGCGCGGATCGCGCTCGGTCGACTCACCTTCCAGACCGGTGTCTTCTATTCGGACACCTCGACGGTCACGCCCCTGACATTCGTCCAGCGCGCCAACCTCGGCGCCGTCACCCTGCTGCAGGACAGCGCCCACGCCAACGACAGCTCAAAGGCGATCTATGGCCAGTTCACCTACGCGATCACCGACACCCTGACCGCCAACGCCGGCTACCGCTACACCTGGGACGAATTCGGCGGCGACATCAGCATCTACATCCCGCAATTCGCCAATACCTGTGGCACAAACCCCGGCTTCTTCTTTCCCAACTGCAGCCGCGCCTTCGACGGCGAAAGCGACGGCGACACCTGGCAACTGGGCCTGGACTGGCAGGCCACGCCGAACACCCTGATCTACGGCGTGAGCCGCCACGGCTACAAGAGCGGCGGGATCAACCCTTCGGTGCTGCTGGTCAGCGCCACCAGCCCTCTGTTCCGGGTCCGGCCCGAGACCGTTACCGATGGCGAAATCGGCCTGAAGCACGACTGGTCGGCGTCAGGTGTCAAGGCGCGGACGAACTTCTCGGCCTTCTACATGAAGTATGAGGACATCCAGCGCAGCGACTACGCCCTCATCGGCGGCTTCAATACCCAGCTCATCACCAACGCCGCCGAGGCCACGGTGAAGGGCTTTGAGTTCGAGGGGGTGATCCAGCCGATCGCGCCGCTGACGCTCACCGCAACCTATTCGTACAACGACGCGAGCTACGACAGATACGTCGACGGCCTCGGCGTCGATCGCAGCGGCTTCCCGTTCCAGTATGTGCCTGAGAACAAGTACAGTGTGGACGCCAAACTCTACCTCCCGGTCGCGTCGACCGTCGGCGACGTCAGCGTGCGAGCTTCGTACTCCTGGCAGGACGACCAGCAGGTGTCGTCGGATCTGCAGCCCTTCGGCGTCATTCCTGCCTACGGGCTGCTCAACGTTCGTCTGGACTGGGAGCATATCGCTGGCTCGGACGTCGCCCTGTCGCTGTACGGGACCAACGTCACCGACGAGGAATACCGCGTCACCTCCAACGCGACCTACAACACCACGGGCTTGGTCGGCGCCGCCTTCGGCGACCCACGCCAGTACGGCGTGACCCTGCGCTACAGCTGGTAGGAGACGACAGAATGTCAATGAAGCCGCCCCCTCGATTTAAGAGAGCGTCCGTCGCCGCCCTCGCCGTCGCCGCTATCCT
This sequence comes from Brevundimonas sp. NIBR10, assembly GCF_027912515.1. Lineage (NCBI taxonomy): Bacteria > Pseudomonadati > Pseudomonadota > Alphaproteobacteria > Caulobacterales > Caulobacteraceae > Brevundimonas > Brevundimonas sp. NIBR10. The sequence goes on along the minus strand of NZ_CP115464.1, from coordinate 884,085 downwards.
TGCTGGCGCCGGCTGCAGCACCCCGGCGAACGTCGACCTGCAACCGGCCCAGGCCTCCTTCGGCGCTCGAGCCTCGGCCCAGCAAGCGACAGACGTGAAGGTCAAGGCGCGCGAGGACGGCGGCTTCACCGTCAACGGCAAGCTGGAGGGCGACCATTTCGCCATGGCCGTGCCCGCGAACTGGAACGGCCGGGCCCTGGTCTTCGCCCACGGCTATTCCGTGCCCGGCAGTTCGGTCGCGGTATCCGAAGACCCGGCGGACAAGGATCCTTCGGGCGGGCTGATGAAGGGCGCCTATGCGCAGGGTTTCGCCGTCGCCCACAGCGACTTCGACAAGGCTGGGGTCGGCGTCGAGTCGGCCGTCGAGAACACCCTGCGACTGCGCGCCTTCCTCAGCCGCATGGGAGTGAGCGACGCCTATCTGGCTGGAGGGTCCATGGGCGGAAACATTGTTCTGGCCATCATTGAAACCCACCCGGACGCCTTCAAGGGGGCCCTGTCGGGTTGCGGCCTGGTTGATAACTGGACTGACGAAGTGGGACTGCTCATCGATTTGCGAGCGCTCTATGCCTACTACACCAGGGACACTCCCTACGCCCTGCCCGGCGAGGCCGATCTCAACCGGTCCGCTCTGTCCCCGACCGCGCCGAACGCTATCGGAGCCCTGAACGAACCCTTCCGCCTTCTCCAGATGAAGCGGATCGCCGATCCGATCGCCGCCCTGTTCAAGGCGGCGCGCGAAACACCGGGCGGCCGCGAGGCGCAGATCATCGACAAGATCGCGTCCATCGCCGGTGTGACGCCGGAACCCGCATCTCTGATCGTGCCGATCATGACTGTGTCGCTCGGTATGGATGACATGAACGCCACCTTCGGCGGCGGCGTCTACGACAATACGGCGAGGGTCTACGCAAGCCCGCTGCTTTCGACAGAAGAGGCCGCAGCCCTCAACCGCGACATCGGCCGGGTGCGCGCCACTCCGACGGCCGTCGCCTATGCCGATCGCTGGCGGCGATCGACGGGCCGGTTCTCCATTCCGCTCGTGGCCATGCACAACCGCATAGATTCCCTGGTGCCCTACAGTCAGTTCGAAGGTCTGATCCGCAAGACCCAGGCCGCCGGAAACGCCGACCGTCTGCTGGCCATCACGGTTCCGGAGATCAATACGCCGCTGACCGGCACCGGGCTCGACGGTTTGGCCCACTGCGGCTTCACCCCGGCCCAACTCGGCGCCGCCTTCGACGCCTTGCAGAGCTGGACAACCACAGGCCAGCGCCCCACCCCCGTGATGCCGACTGCGGCGCCGGCGCCCTGATCGATGACGCTTCGCTTCGCGGATCCGGCGCCGGACGCCTATGCCTATCCCCTGCTGATCCGGCATCTGCTGCAAAGCGCCCTGGATGCACGCAGCGGGCGGGAGATCGTGGGATCCGATGGTCGGCGTCACGACTACGTGGCGCTGGCGCACCGCATCGGGCGGCTGGCCGCCGTGCTTTCCGCCCACGGGGTGGATCAGGGCGATGTCGTCGCGGTCCTGGACTGGGACAGCCATCGCTACCTGGAAGCCTATTTCGCGATCCCGATGATGGGAGCGGTGTTGCAGACCGTGAACGTCAGACTGTCGCGGGACCAGATCGCCTACACCCTCAAGGACACCCGGCCGCGCGCAGTGATCGTGCACTCCGACTTCATCGAGGACCTCCTGGCCCTGCGTCCCGCCCTTGGCCCGGACTGCGCGATCATCACCTGCCATGACGGTCACCCCGTCTCGATCGATGATGCCGCTGGGGATTATGAGCGGCTTTTGGCCGCCGGAACCGCGACCTTCGACTTCGTCGATTTCGACGAGAACGCCCTGGCGACGACCTTCCACACCACGGGCACCACGGGCCAGCCCAAGGCTGTGACTTTCAGCCACCGTCAGCTCGTGCTCCACACCCTGGCCGTTGGTTTCGCCATGGGGCAGCAGCCCTATGAACAGGGCCTGTGGCGGGAGTCGGTCTATATGCCCGTCACTCCGATGTTCCATGTCCACGCCTGGGGTCTGCCCTATGTGGCGACCCTGCTGGGGCTGAAACAGGTCTATCCGGGACGTTACTTTCCAGCGCGGCTCCTGGCGCTCAAGCGCGAGGAACGGGTCACCTATTCCCATTGCGTGCCGACCATCCTGCAGATGATGCTGGACGAAGCGGGGCCAGACGCGCAACTCGGCCCCTGGACGATCATCATCGGCGGATCGGCCCTGCCGGAAACCCTGCTGCGCGCCGCCGCCGCCCGAGGCATCACCGCCGTAGCCGGATATGGCATGTCCGAAACCGGACCTGTCCTGACCCTGTCGCGCCATGAGTATGACGACAGCCGGCAGGCGGAGAGCGTCCGCCGATGGGCTGGTCGACCGCTTCCCCTAGTGCAGATACGGCTCCACGACGAAATGGGCCAAGAGGTCTCCGGCGGCGCCAACAGCCAGGGCGAAATCGTCGTCCGCGCGCCTTGGCTGACCCAGTCCTACCCGAACAGCGCAGAGGCCGGGGCGACACTCTGGGAGGGCGGGTGGCTCCACACCCAGGACGTCGCGAGCCGCGAACCGCAAGGCGACATCGTTATCCGCGACCGACTGAAGGACGTGATCAAAACCGGCGGCGAATGGGTCTCGTCCGCCGAGATCGAGGATCTGGCCTTACGGGATCCGGATATTGCCGAAGCCGCCGTTGTGGGCGCCCCCGACCCGCGTTGGGGAGAACGGCCCGTGCTATTCGCCGTCGCCTGTTCCGGCAGAACGCCCGTGTTGAAAACCCTGAAAGACCGGATGTCGCCCCTGGTGGCCGCCGGCCAGCTCAGCCGCTGGGCCGCGCCCGACCGACTGATCCTGGTCGAAGCCCTGCCGCGGACCAGCGTCGGCAAGATCGACAAGAAGCAGCTGCGTCTTCTTCTCGGAGAGGACGTTCTCGACAGCCGGAGCCCCTCATGAGCCTCAAGCCTTCCCCGAGCCCGAGCCGGCGCTCCATCCTGACGGCCGGGACACTCGCCGCCGCCCTCGCCACCCAGTCCCATGCCGCGCCAGCCCCACCGCGCCGCGTCGGCGGCGAGGGGGCGGCGCCTTTTCTCTGGGGCGCGGCCATCGCCGGCCATCAGGTCGAGGGGAACAATGTCGCCAGCGACATCTGGCTGCTGGAACAGGTCAGGCCGACCCTGTTCAGGGAACCGTCGGGCGACGCCTGCGACAGCTTCGAACGCTGGCGAGAAGACCTTCAGATCGTCCGCTCGCTGGATCTGAACGCCTACCGGTTCTCGGTCGAATGGTCGCGGATCGAACCGGCCGAGGGTCAGGTCTCGCGGGCGGCCCTCGACCATTATCGCCGGATCGTTCTCGCCTGCCGCGAGGCGGGCCTGGCGCCCGTCGTCACCCTCAGCCACTTCACCTCCCCGCGCTGGTTCGCCGCCAAGGGGGGCTGGTTCCATCCGGACGCGCCGGCGACCTTCGCACGCCACGCCGAGCGCGTGATCCGCCACCTCGGCGAAGGCGTCAGCCATGTGGTGACCTTCAACGAACCCAATCTCCAGCTTCTGGGCGAATGGGGCCGCACGCCCGATCCCGTCGTCCGCCAGACCATGGCGGACATGCTGGCCGCGGCGGCCCGGGCCAGCGGTTCGGACCGCTTTTCCCTGATGAACACGGGCGATGCGGCGGCCATGGTCGCCCCCGTGCTGGAGGCGCACCGCCTCGCCCGTCAGGCGATCAAGGGGATCCGTCCGGACCTGCCGGTGGGCATGACGATCGCCCTTCCCGACGATCAGGCCGTGGGTCCCGACAGCCGCCTGGAGGACAAGCGGGCGACTGTCTACGCCCCCTTCTTCGCCCAAGCCCGCCACGACGACTTCCTCGGCGTCCAGACCTACAGCCGCAGCCTCATTGGATCCGACGGCCCGCTGCCGGTTCCCGAAGGCGCGGACCGGACCCAGATGGGCGACGAGCTCTACCCGCAGGCCATCGGCGGTTCGATCCGCTACGCCCACGCCCAGACCGGACGCCCCATCCTCGTGACCGAGAACGGACTGGCGACCGAGGACGACGCGCTCAGGGCGCGGTTCATCCCCGCGGCGACGGCGGCCGTCATCGCCGCGCGTGACGAAGGCGTGCCGGTGATCGGCTATCTGCATTGGTCGCTGCTGGACAATTTTGAATGGTTCGCCGGCTATGGGCCGAAGTTCGGCCTGGTGTCGGTGGACCGGACCACGTTCGAACGCACGGTCAAACCCAGCGCCCGGGTTCTCGCCGGGATCGCCCGGCGGGACCTCTCGCGATGAAGGACGCACGTTTCATGCCGACCCGTTTCCTGTCCGCCGCCCTAGCGGCCGCTCTCGTCACGGCGACGTCGCCGGTCCTGGCCCAGTCGCAGGCTCCGGACGCCGTGACGGGCACTGAGCTTTCGACGGCGCACCTGCCGGCGATCGTCATGCCCTACTCCAACTTCGCCAGCCCTGAGGCCCGCGCCCTGGCGGGTCGGCTGATGCACGAACCGCCCTTCGTCTTCGGCGACGACGTCGCCAGGGCCCGCGCCCACTATGGTCGCTACAACGACGACCGCCTCGCGGAGGTGAGAGCCCTTTATGCGACCCGGGACGAGCGACAAACGTTGGGCGGCGTGCCGGTCGACGTCGTGCTGCCAACGCAAGGCGTCTCGGAGCGGAACGCGGATCGCGTGCTGATCAATGTCCATGGCGGCGCCTGGATGTGGGGGTCCGGCAGCGGCGCCCTTGTGGAAGCCATACCCATCGCCGCAGTCGGCCGGATCAAGGTCGTGGCCATCGATTACCGGCTCGCGCCCGAGCATCGATATCCTGCGGCGTCCGAAGATGTCGCAGCCGTCTATCGCGAACTCCTGAAGACCTACCGGCCCGAGAACATCGGCCTCTACGGCTGTTCGGCGGGCGGGGTGGTGGTGGCTCAGGCCACAGCCTGGTTTCAGACCCACAACCTGCCCGTTCCGGGCGCCATCGGCACCTTCTGCGGCACCGGCTCGGGCTATGGCGGCGACAGCGTCTTCCTCGGCCAGGCCACGACGGGCGGTACGGCTCCGCCGCCCGCCGCTGCTGAACGTATCGGCATCCCCAACCCATACATGGAGGGCGTGCCGCTTGATAACCCGGAGGCCTATCCGGCGACTGACGACGCCGTCATCGCTCGATTTCCGCCCACCCTGCTGCTGGCCGGCGGCCGCGACTTCGCTGCCTCCACACTGACGACCATGCACCGTCGCCTTGCCGCGGTCGGGGTGAAGTCCGACCTCTACCTGTTCGACGGCCTGTGGCACGCCTTCTTCGTCTGGCCAGACCTGCCGGAATCGAAGGAGGCCTATGGTCTGATCGCCCGGTTCTTTGACCTAAACCTCGGTGCGGCGCGACCGGCGTCCGTTTCCGGATCCTGAGCCTCGCTTCGTCGCCTCCGGTCGAACGGAGGACGTCCTGGTCCGTTCACACGACGGGCGTGCCTCTACCGGAGATGATCATGATGCGCCTCAGAACACTGCCGCTCGCACGCATTCTGTTGGTCGCCCTGGCCGCCTCGAACCTGGCGGCCCGGGCGCCGGACCAGACCCCGGCCGACCTTTACGGCCCGCTGTTCGAGGCGGTTCAGGCGCAGCGGATCTTTCCGGATGGCAAGACCTTCGTCGACGCCGTCCCCCGCATCGCGGTCGATCGCATCATGGCCGAGTACGCCGCCGCCCCGCCCGCCGACGACGCCGCGCTCAAGGCGTTCGTGGACGCCCGCTTCATCATCCCCGGGACTACGGTTCCAGACACCCCGCCCATGCCCCGGGGCCTCGATCTGAAGGCCCACATCGCCGCCCTCTGGCCCATCCTCACCCGGCCCGCCCTTGCGCCGGAGCCCGGCTCATCGGCCCTCGCCATGCCCGCGCCCTATGTCGTGCCGGGCGGCCGCTTCCGCGAGATCTACTACTGGGACACCTATTTCACGATGCTGGGTTTGAAGGCCGACGGCCAGCAGCCGCTCGTCGAATCCATGCTTGAGAATTTCGAGGCCCTGATCGCCGACCACGGCCATATCCCGAACGGAGCGCGGACCTACTATCTGAGCCGGTCCCAGCCGCCCTTCTTCGCCCTGATGGTTGGCCTGTCGGACCGCGCGGACCCGGAAAGCCGTCGCCGTCAGCTGGCGGCGATGCAGGGTGAGTACGCCTTCTGGATGAAGGGCGCGGAATGCGTCGCGGCCTCCGGGGCCTGCGACCACGTCGTGCGGATGCCGGACGGCTCCCTGCTCAACCGCTACTGGGACGCCCGGGATACGCCGCGCGACGAAAGCTGGGCCGAGGACGTCACCACCGCCCGGGAAGCCGCGGGCCGTCCGGCCGCCGAGGTCTATCGCGACCTTCGCTCCGGCGCCGAGAGCGGCTGGGACTTCAGTTCGCGCTGGTTCGACGATCCGCAAAACATCGCCACCCTGCATACAACCGAGATCGTGCCGGTCGATCTGAACAGCCTGCTCTGGACCTTGGAGCGGACCATCGCCGCCCACTGCCGGGCTCTGGCCGAACGAGCCTGCGTCCGCGACTTCGACCGCCGGGCCGGTGACCGCAAGCGCGCCATGAACCGCTACCTCTGGAGCACCTCGGAACGACGCTTCGGCGACTGGGACCGGCGGACCGGTCGACTGACATCGAATGTCTCGGCCGCCGGCCTCTATCCACTGTTCACGGGATGGGCGAACCGCACCCAGGCGCGCGCGACCGCCCGCCAGACCGATGCCATTCTGATCGCACCCGGGGGCCTGCGGACGACCACCCTGACCACTGGCCAACAGTGGGACGCACCCAACGGCTGGGCTCCGTTACAGTGGGTCGGGGTCGCGGGCCTTGAACGCTACGGGCACAGCGCTGAGGCCAAGACCATAGCCACGCGCTGGCTGGTCACGGTGGACCGCGTCTATCGCGAGACCGGCAAGATGCTCGAGAAATACAATGTCGAGGATCAACGTCCGGGCGGAGGCGGCGAATATCCCCTGCAGGACGGCTTTGGCTGGACCAACGGGGTCTCCCGCATCCTGCTCGATCGCTATCCAGACGCTATGCCCGACGCGGCGCAGGCCGTGCCCTGACATCACCGCCTTCCTTCAGACCGCCTGCCCCTGACCGGAGACCGCGCCATGATCAGCGGCTCCGGCAATGACACCCGCCCGTCGTCGTCGAGCCCAGGCGGCGAGGGCTGTTTGCACCGGTTGGCTTTTGGCCGTTCTTCATCTTGAGGGGCATGACCCGCCAGAACGACGTCCTGGCGCGCAAGCTCGAGTAACTGTTTGCGCTCTCCTGTTTCTGGCGACGCAATCTCGCCGGCCTTATCGCCGCCTGTCTCATCGCTCCCTTCCGGCCACCGCTCTCCTCCATAAAATCGGCCACATTCGCAGACGGTGTGGGCCTGCTGATGATATAAGCCGGGCCCCTGCTGTTCACCTCGGCCGACGCTAGCGCTGTTCAAAGAAGCCGCTCCGGACGGACGGCGATCTCGTAGCAGCAAGCGCCCGATTCTAGACGGCTGCGAGAGGTAGCCGGACCTCGGCGGTCAACCAGTCTCCCGTCCCCAAGTGCACGTCGCCACCGTGGGCTCTAACAAGCGCGGAAGGTGAAAGCCGATTGACTGTCTCGACGCCGGCGTTGCCGCTGCCTCCCCACATGAGAATGCAGCACGACCTTCAAGCTTTTTCCTTGGGTCAGTGCTGATCGTTTCGTTCACAAAGGGTGACGGTAAGCACGTCGCGCATGGTGTGTGGTGCTCGACCGAGCAGGCGTTCCAGGGTCGCATCGGTGGTGGAGAAATCGCCACGGCGAGCAGCACGGAATGTGCCCAGCAGCATCTCGGCATAGATGGCAGGCATACCATCGGCAATCTTCCCATTCCGCCAAGCCTCGTCCGTAACGGTGACGTGGCGAACTTCACGTCCGGTCACCTCCGATGCGATGGACGCGATCTCCGCCATGGTCACGGCTTCGCTAGCCGTCAATGGGGGCGTCACGCCGTCCCATGCGCCTTCGTTCATCAGGATGGCCGCGTCGGCGGCCGCCAAATCGGCGCGCGCCGTCCAACTAATCGGTCCGTCCTCGGGTACGCGCAACTCGCCGCTGCGCAGTCCATCCCCGATCATATAGAGGCAACTTTCGGCATAAAATCCGTGTCGGAGCGCGGTGTAAGCGACTCCGCTGGCCGCAAGGTCCGCCTCGGTTCCAGCGTGTTGATCGGCTGCAAGGAAAGGCGAACCGGCGCGCGCGCCCATATGGCTCGTATAGAGGATACGACGGCAGACACCGGCGTTGCGGGCGGCGTCGATCGCGTTGCGGTGCAGCCGCAGCGCTTCGTCGCCGAGCTTGTCGGCCGAGATCACCAGAACCTGGCTTGCGCCACGGAAAGCGGCTTCAAGGCTTGCCGGATCGGAAAAGTCACCGACACGGACCTCAACGCCCCTGGCGGCGAGGTCGGTCGCCTTGGTGGCGTCCCGCACGCTGGCAATGATCTCGCCCGCCTGGCCGCGGTCCAGCAAGCCCTCGACTACGCCCCGACCCAGTTGTCCTGTCGCTCCAGTCACCACGATCATCGCTGACCCCCTTCGTTATGCCCAACCGACCCAAATTTGTATCGTTGATAACACACAGGCATTATCAACGATAGCCTATATATGCCGGCGATATCACCCAAAGGCGATCAATGATATCGTGCCTCATGGCTGGTGGTTCGGATCGACACGCAACAACACAGGACACACGCGAGCGCGTGCTCGACGCCGCGTCCAAACTGATAGTCCAGGGCGGCATCGCGGCGCTTACAACCCGGGCCGTCGCCGCGGCCGCTTCCGTGCAGCCCCCTGCGTTATACCGCCTGTTCGGCGAGAAACGGGGGCTGCTCAATGCTGTGGCGGAGCGCGGCCTGGCGCCCTTTGTCGCACAGAAAGCGTCAGCCAAACTCCATCCCGATCCGGTGCAAGACCTACGCAACGCTTGGGACGGATTTGTCGCGTTCGGCCTCGCCAACCCCGCAGTGTTCGCTATCATGAACGAGATCGGAGCGCCTGGACCGGCGCCGCCAGCCATGCTCACCGGTATCTCGATCCTGCGCGAGCGAGTCCAGCGCATCGCGCGAAAGGGCCAGCTGAGGATGCCCGTGGAAAGGGCGGTGGCCCTGATCCATGCTGCAGGGGTAGGGACGGTCGCCACGCTGCTCGCCACGCCGGTCAACATGCGGGATTCGCAACTTGCCACCTCAGCATGTGACGCGGTGTTGGCCGCGATTGTCGCAGGGGGGCCAATGCATCCACGCGATGCCGGCATCGCCCCCCTCGCTGTGGCGCTCGCCAATCGCCTTGGTGAAGCGGGCGGGCTGACACCCGGAGAGCGGCTTCTACTTGGGGAGTTGCTGGACCGCCTTTCCGCCGTTTAGGACTTCCATCAGCATGGAAGTGATGGCCGGGGAGCGACGGGCGGCGCCCGGCTGCGTCTGCTTGGGCAGGTTAGACCCGCCGCGCGCCCCATGTGGATGACGCCCTCCGCTAAAGCCGCCGCCCGGCTCACGTCTTCCATGTTCTCCAGCGCGTCGCCAGGCGTCACGCCGGCGGGTTTGAGCCGTGCGACAGCCTCCGCCGAGGGAGCCCACCGTTCTGATGACCTGCCTCAACGAACTCGCGAACGCTCCGGAGCCCGTGGCGCTTGTAGCCAAAGCCCGCATTCCATCCTGGATGTCATGTGAATGCCTGCCCGTCAGAACACGAAGTAATCTGGCTGTCCAAGGTCAGCAAGGAGGCAAGGCTGCTCGGGTTTCCAATCCAGGATCGCGCGCGTCCGGTCGCTGTTCGTCGGCGTGTCGAGGCTCGCGAACGGCGCGAACCATCCGAAATGCTCGCCGGCGGCGCCGGCCGGTATAGAGACCAGGGGCAGGTCGAACCGGTGCGCGATCGCCTGGGCGATGTCCTTTAACGACACGCCCTGTTCGGCGACGGCATGGAACGGTCCGTCACCGGTGTGATTCAGAGCGAGCCGAAAGACCCGCGCGGCGTCGAGCCGATGCACCGCCGGCCAGCGGTTCTGCCCAGCGCCTATATAGGCGGACACACCCTTGTCGCGGGCGATCCCGGCGAGACGCGGCACGAAGCCACGGTCGCCGACGCCGTGCACCGACGGAGCAAGACGCACCGTTGTTGCATGGACGCCGCAACTGCGAAGCTCTTCGACGACGGCCTCGGATGCGCGCGGAAAACTCTCCGTCACCGGCGGCGCCACATCGCACTCGCAGGCCAGGCGACCGGGTGCAAGTAGAGCGACGCCCGAGGTGGCGATCAGCGGCCGGGAGGACCCGTTCAGTTCCGCGCCCAACACCTCGATCGCGCGCTTGTCGGCCGCGCAATTTTCGGCGAAGCGCGACCAGTCGTGGTTGAAGGCGGTGTGGATCACTGCATCGGCCGCCCGCACGGCATCCCGCAACACCTCAACATCTTCAACCGAGCCGGGGACCGCCCGCGCGCCAGCGAGGCCGAGCTTTTCGGCGGCCGCAGGCGAACGGGCGAGCCCGGAAACCTGATGCCCTTCGGCGATGAGATCCTCAACTACGGCGGAGCCGACCCATCCTGTGGCGCCTGTCACGAATATGCGCATGGCATTTGTCCCTCTTCTGACCCCTCCCCAAATTCGGTCGTCACCACGGAACTAGCCATGCCATAAAGCACCGATAGCGTTGTTGATCGTTCAGAATCTCATCAGATGGACCCACTCTCTGACGTGCTCGCGCTCCTCAAGCTCCGCAGCTACGTGTCGGGGGGCTTTGATGCGGGCGGAGACTGGGCGATCAGTTTCGGGCCGCATGAGGGAATCAAGTTCCACGCCGTATTGACCGGGTCGTGCTGGGTGTGGGTCGATGGCGAACTGCCGACGCAGGTAAGCGCTGGCGAATGTTATTTGCTTCCCCGGGGGCGGCCGTTCCGCATTGCGAGTGATCTCTCCGTAGAGCCTCTGCCCGTAAGCTCGATTGTGTCGCCACAGCCCAACGGCGGCATCCGTAGCTACAATGGCGGCGGGGATTATCTGAGCATCGGCGGCTATTTCACGCTGTTGGACGGGCACTCCGAGTTTATTGTGAACGCCCTCCCGCCGCTGCTGCACATCCGTGACGAGCCCGGCAGCGCGACCTTACGCTGGTGCGTCGAGCGCATGCGGCAAGAGCTTGTCGAAGGCCAGCCCGGCGATTTCATTGTCGCTCAGCAACTGGCAACGATCGTGCTCGTGCAGGTGCTCCGGCTTTATCTTTCCGAACGGCCGCCTGAAGGCGCTGGATGGCTCGTCGCGCTCGCAGACAAGCGGTTGCGCGCGGCCATCGCCGGGATGCACGGGGAGCCGGGACAGCGGTGGACGCTCCAGAGCCTTGCCAAGGTGGCGGGGATGTCGCGCACCGCTTTCGCGGTGACCTTCAAAGAGGTGGTCGGCATCACCCCTATCGAGTACCTGACCCGCTGGCGCATGTTGCAGGCGGCAGACCGATTGACCACCTCACGGCAGTCGCTTGCCGAAATCGGATCGGCGCTCGGCTATGAATCCGAGAAGTCCTTCAGCACGGCGTTCAAGCGGGTGATGCACTGCTCGCCGCGGCAATACGGTCGTCGACAACAGAAACCAAGAGTCTTGGGGGCCGCTTGGGTTTAAGGGATGGCTCGACCGTCCCCGACGAGATCGCACTGAACCCGTCGCATTTCAGCGCGCATAACGCCTTGCAAAGTCTTTCGACGCTCCTGCGCAATATGCCCCACCGCGGGCAGCACCACTGCGGCAAGCCCTCGCGCGCCGGCTGCCAGGGTAAGAGAGGGGCCGCGCAGATGCGCACGGGCGCGTTGGCGCCCTCCGACGCCGGCGCGCCCAACGAAATCCGGCCTGCAAGTGAACTGTGACATCGTGGCCGGGACGGCCTTTGCCGCCTGGAGGCGAAGGGCTTCACCTTGGGACAAGGCGAGCGACAGAGCGCCCGACGTTGTCGCCTTCGCCTCGGCGAACGACGACCATCCCCGCACTCTATAACCGGCGGCAGACCGAACTGCCTTGCCTGAGCAACAGCACTGCGCAGTCGAAGAACGGCATCGACATGGCCCAACCGGACATAGCGCACCAGGAAAGCCGGAGCGCTAGATCCGGGATGACCTGAAAGGTCGATGTCTTCGGCGCGATCTGGCCGAAAAACAGCAGCGCCCTCCGAGCAAGGTCGCACCCTCTATCCAAGGTGCGCCGCGCCGTGAGCCGTTCAGACTTGCATATCCTTTTCCCACCAGCCTCGGGTGTTCAGGTTCGTGGCGTCGGCGAGAGCTTCCAACTCCGCAATATCTTCGCTGGAGAGGGAAAGGCGGGTCGCGCGGACCAGAGCATCGACGTGAGAGGGCTTGGTCACACCAATGATCGGCGTCGCGCCCTTGGCGATGGCCCAGGCTACCGCGACATCGGGCGCTGCCGCACCGTGGTTCTGCCCGATCGCGGCGAGTTTGTCCGTTAGCACCTGCAGCTGCGGCAGGATGCCATTGTAGATCTTCGCCCGGTCGCTGCCTTCCGGCAACGGGTTTTCGCGGCTGTATTTGCCGCTCAGGGCGCCCTGTTCGAGCACCATATAGGCGAAGAACGGAATGCCTTGGTTGCGGCAATAGTCGAGGATGCCGGCATTCTCCGAGCTGCGGTAGAGAAGGCTGTAATGGTTTTGGACGGCTTCGATCCTGAACCCGGCTTCTCCGAGAATCTGATTGGCGAGCCCGATCTCGCCCAGGTTATGATTCGAGACGCCGACATGCTTGACCTTCCCGCTCCTCAGCAACGGGATCAGGCGGGGAGTCCACCGCGCGACATCGGCCGGGTTATGTATCCAGTAGAGGTCTACGCTATCGGCGCCGAGGCGCGCCAGACTCTGCTCCAGCATGTCGCCCATCGGATCATCGCCGGCCCCGGCAGCCTGTGGGGTGAATTTCGTCGAGAGCTGGTAGTCGCTGCGCGCAAAGCGCTTCAGGACCTCTCCAAGTACAGTTTCTGAACGGCCCATCCCGTAGACCACGGCAGTATCCCACAGGGCGAAGCCAGCCGCGTGCGCCTTGTCTGCGATCTCTTGCAGGCCAACTCGAGTCAAGGAACTGCCGAAATAACCGTCGCCAGTCTCCCCGCTATCGCCCCAGGCCCAGGTTCCCAGTGCGATCCTGGGAAGGTTCAGATTATCGCTTGTCATGTTCGCACCTTGTTTGTTCCGCCGCTCGGCCGCTGTGACCCATGAGCGCTGACATCATGATGCGCGGCGACGCCGAACCATCAGCCCGATGCACCGGCATTACTGCACGATCCTCCAGATATCGCACATCGCACTCATCGCGTTCTGGTCGCACCCATGCGATAGTTCGCCTGATGAGTATTCCGCCCAGAAATTTGGAAACCACTAGAGAAATCGCTTCCTTAATTGCCCGGCACGCCTCGAGGGACGGCTTCCACGCCACCCCGATCGCGGGGTTGACGCTTGCGCGATCCTCGACGGTGACCATGCCGATGCCGAATGTTTACCGCCCGCAAATGTGCCTGGTCGCGCAGGGGCAAAAGGAGGTCACGCTGGGCGACCACGTGTTTCGATATGCACCGGGCCGCTATGGGATCGTGACCTACGACCTGCCGGTGACCGGCTATGTCGTCGAAGCGACGCCAGACAAGCCATACCTCTGCCTGTTCCTCGACTTCGATCCGATCATGCTGGGGCAGTTGGCGTTGCGCGTGCCTCCGCCCCCGGGAACACCTGCCCAGCCCATAGGCAAGACAGTATCCGACGCAGGCGGCGGCCTGCTCGAGGCCTCGCTGCGCCTGCTGCGACTTCTCGACGATCCGGTCGCTTTGGCCGTTCTCGGACCGCTTGCCGAGCAGGAAATTCTCTATCGCCTGCTCGCCGGCCCGAACGGCGCCAGAATGCGCCACATCACCTCCAGTCAAGGTCGGGTGGCCCAGGTCGGCCGCGCCATCGCCTGGATCGGGAAGCACTTCCGGGAACGGTTCAGCATCGACCGGCTTGCTGCGGAAGTGGGCATGAGCCCGTCAGGCCTGCACGAGCATTTTCGCGCCGTGACAGCGATGACCCCGCTGCAATTCCAGAAGCAGCTCCGGCTACAGGACGCGCGCAGCCTGATGCTGATCGAGGACATCGACGTCGCGACGGCCGCCCTCCGTGTGGGTTACGAAAGTCCTTCGCAGTTCAGTCGCGAATATCGACGACATTTTGGGGAACCGCCCGCGCGCGACATCTCCCGATTGCGCGCTTCGCCGGGCTTGGCTGTGGTCTCCTGAGCTCAACTGGCCAAGCGGCGGAAGGGTTTCGTCCTGCACGGAGTCACCCCGGATTAACCCTATAGGCAACCGGATGTCTGGCCGTTTCCATCCTTGGCCCCTGCGCAAAAAGCGGTGCAGAGGCAGGCGTCCAGGGAAGGGGCGCGCGGTGCGGCGTCGGGCTCCGCCCCGTACGAGAAGCGGCTGAATAGCGGGATTGAGACATCCGGTCGACGTCTCGTCGCTGAAGTCTTGATCCAGCCGGGAGCATGGCCTGAGAGCCACGCGCGAAAGCGAAGCTAGATGACGATGAGAATGCTATCGCTACGGTCCGCGAGGCAGGGGATTCGTGAGACCCGATTGACGAGGACAAACGTCTCGACGCCGGGCTCCTTCCACAGCCCGGATGGCCAAGGTGCGCTGACCGGCTTCAACGCCGTGTCTTTGGCCACCCCTTGCGCTCGCGATCCTCTCGCACCCGCCCAAACTTGCTATCCGTTCAAATACCGACGCCGCAGACGATCTGCGGAGGTGAGGATAGCGCCTTGGCGGTTGCCGCTGTCTCATGAGCGTGTCTCGTCGGGGGTCTCCCTTTCCGGGGCCGCGACCATCGTGGCGGCCACGGCGGCGATCCGTTGCGCCATTTCCCCGGCTGTCTCGGTGGGCCTGTCGTGACGTAGCCAGCGCACCATGAGCCACATCGCTCCGCCGGCCATGACCGCCATGAGATCGCTCTTGCGAGCCGCCTGGCGGCGGGCGGCCAATTCGAAGGCGTCAGGCAGGAAGCGCCCGGAGAGGAACGAGACGATCTCTTCGAAAAACGCCGCATTGCCGGCTCCGTCGAGCACCCGCAGGTAGAATGACCGGTGTCCGTGCAGATGCTCAATCACAGGCAACGCTACCTCTGCCACATGCCCAACGATGGTCGGCGCGGTGATCTCGAGTTGCTCCGGAAACGGCTCGGGTATCGGGAAGGCTTCGTCCAGACGCGCCAGCGCTACCCGGCGCGCAGCGTCAGGAATATCAGCGAAATGCTGGTAAAATGTCGGCCGGGTCACCCCCGCCGCCTGGACCAGCGCGGTGATCGAAATCTCTTCCACCGGCTGCGCGTCGACCAGTTCGAGAAGGGCGACGTGAAGCGCCTTCAGGCTGCGCTGGAAACGCGGGTCATCTTCTCGCGGATGGCGTGGGTTCGCGACAGGCACTTTACAAATCCGCTTCTGGTATCTATTTTACGTTCGTAAATTATAACGAGCTGACTGTCCCGTCAATCCGACCCGCTTCTTGAGGAGAGCCCATGTCCAGCCAGCAGAATGTTCCCCAGCCTCCCGTGAAGCTGATCGTCGGCAACCTCGCCCAGATCGACGCTCGGGCGCCGGTCCAGGGTTTCATGGAGCTTTCTCGCAAGTACGGCCCGTTCTTCAAGATGCAGATATTCGATCGCACGGTGTACATCGCCAGCTCGCAGGAACTGGTCAACGAGTTGTGCGACGAATCCCGGTTCAACAAGCGCGTCCATCCGCCGCTCGAAGAGATCCGCGCCTTCGCAAAGGACGGGTTGTTCACCGCCTATAGCGAAGAGCCTAACTGGGCCAAGGCGCACCGCATCCTGATGCCCGCCTTCGGCCCCATCGGCGTGCGCGGCATGTTCGACCAGATGCTCGATATCGCCGACCAGATGTTCGTGCGCTGGGAGCGCTTCGGCCCGGGCACGGTAATTGATGTGCCGGACAATATGACCCGCCTGACGCTGGATACGATCGCGCTTTGCGCCTTCGACTACCGCTTCAACAGTTTCTACCAGGACGAAATGCACCCTTTCGTCGGCGCGATGGTGGGCGCGCTGAGTGAGAGTGGGCAGCGGTCGCGTCGGCCGAAGCTGGTAAGCAACCTGATGCTGTCGACCGCCCGGCAGTATCAGGCCGACGCCGACCTGATGCACGGCGTCGCCAGACAGTTGATAGACGAGCGTCGGCGGGACCCGAAGGGCGCCGAGAAAAAGGACCTGCTCAACCTGATGCTGGATGGCGTCGATCCGGAGACCGGGGAAAAGCTCAGCGACGAGAACATCGGCTATCAGATGATCACCTTCCTGATCGCCGGGCACGAGACGACCAGTGGCCTTCTGTCCTTCGCGACCTATTTGCTGCTCAAGAATCCCGAGGCCCTGCAGAAGGCCCGCGCCATTGTCGATGACGTGCTGGGGGACGAGATGCCCCGCATCGAGCATCTGGCCCAGCTACGCTATATCGAGCAGATTTTGATGGAGAGCCTGCGCCTCTGGCCGACGGCGGCCGTGTTCGGCGTGAAGCCGCTGGAGGACATGATACTGGCCGGCAAGTATCCGCTGACGACGGAGGATACGGTGCTGATCCTCGAACCGATGCTGCACCGCGATCCCAAGGTCTGGGAGGAGCCGGAGACATTTCGCCCGGAGCGTTTCGCGCCGGAGAATGCCGAGAAGCTGCCGCCAAACGCCTGGAAGCCGTTCGGCAGCGGCGCTCGCGCCTGCATCGGCCGTCCCTTCGCCATGCAGGAGGCGCAGCTGGTTCTGGCGATGATGCTCCAGCGCTTCGACTTCGTGTTCGACGATCCGTCCTACCAGCTCAAGGTGCATGAAACGCTGACACTCAAACCCGAGAACCTGAAGATCCGGGCACGGGCGCGTCGCTCCTCGGCCACGCTGGCCCGAGGCGGGTCGATTACGCGCGAGTTGCCGGTGCTCACGCCGCCGGCCGCAGCCGACAAGACGCTGGACGCCGATGCGCCACGTCTCCTGGTCCTCTACGGCTCCAATACAGGCTCCTCGGAAGCCTTTGCCAACCGCATCGCAGGCGAAGCGGCCGGACATGGCTTCGCCGCGACCGCCGCGCCGATGGACGATTTTGCCGGCAATCTGCCGAAGAACGGCGCACTGGTCGTCGTCACCGCCTCCTACGAAGGCCAGCCGCCGGACAATGCCCGCCAGTTTGTCGCCAATGTCGAGGCGCTGAACGCCGATGACCTTTCCGGCGTCAGGTTCGCGGTCTTTGGCTGCGGCAACCGCCAATGGGCGCGGACCTATCAGGCGATCCCCAAGCGCGTCGACGCCGCCCTCGAAAAAGCCGGAGGCGTGCGCATCGCCGTTCGCGGCGAAGCGGATTCGGGCGGCGATTTTTTCGGCGCCTTCGACGAATGGTATGCCACGTTCTGGCCAGCCGCCTCCCAAGCCTTCGGCAAGGAAGCTGTGTCCCTCGAAACCGCCAGCAAGCTGGAAGTGTCTTTCGTCCGGGGCGGGCGCGAAAGCATGCTTCGGCTTGGCGATCTCAAACAGGGCGTTGTGATCGAGAACCGGGAACTGGTCGACATGAGCGCGACCGATGCCCGCTCCAAGCGCCACATCGCCTTCTCGCTGCCCGAGGGCATGAGCTATCAGGCCGGCGACTATCTCGCCGTTCTGGCGCGCAATCCGGCCAGCCTCGTCGACCGCGTGCTGCGTCGCTTCGGGCTATCTCACGACACCCAGATCGTCATCTCGGGCGCCTCGGGAGCCACCGGCCTGCCTACGGGCCATCCGGTTGCGTGCGGCGACCTGCTCGAAAGCTATGTCGAGCTTGCACAGCCCGCCACCCGGGCACAGGTCGCGACCCTTGCCGCCGCCACCCGCTGCCCGCCGGAAAAGCTCCCGCTCGATAGGTTGGCCCAGGAGACATACGAGGACGAGGTGCTTGGAAAGCGCCTGAGCGTCATCGACCTGCTCGACCGCTTCCAGGCGTGTGAGCTCGACTTCGCGGGCTACCTTTCCATGCTGCCGCCGATGAAGGCGCGGCAATACTCGATCTCCTCCTCACCCCTTTGGAAGCCGGACGCCGTCACGCTGACGGTGGCTGTGGTCGACGCGCCAGCCCTGTCGGGGCATGGTCGCTATCAGGGCGTGGCTTCCAGCTACCTTGCTTCGCTGGAGCCGGGCGACCGCGTCTCAATCGCCGTGCGGCCCTCAAATGCCCGTTTCCATCCGCCGGCCGACCCGAAAACGCCGATGATCATGATCTGTGCAGGCTCTGGCATCGCCCCGTTTCGCGGCTTCCTGCAGGACCGCGCGGCACAGAAGGCCGGCGGGCAGGAGATCGGGCCATCGCTGCTGTTGTTCGGGACAAACCACCCCGACGTCGACTATCTCTATCATGACGAGTTGTCTGAATGGGAGCGCGACGGCGTCGTGGAGGTGCTGCCCGCCTTCAGCCTCCAGCCCGAACACGACGTCAAGTTCGTGCAGCATCGCGTCTGGGCGGCGCGCGAGCGCATCGCGGAGTTGTTCAAGAGCGGCGCGACCGTCTTCGTTTGCGGCGACGGCAGACAGATGGCCCCGGCTGTGCGCGAGACACTCATCCGCATCTATCGGGAGACAACCGGCGCCACGGAATCCGAAGCCGACCATTGGGCGGATGAGATCGAACGCGAGCACGGCAGATATGTCGCTGATGTGTTCGCTTGACCGCGGAGGTGCACAGGCGGACGGGCGTGGGACCTAGAAGACGTGACTGTCCTTCCCCGCCCGGGTTTGCGGCCTTGCTGCGTCCATGAGCCTTCCACAACGGGTCTTGGCGGCAGCAGTTTGAGCAAAAATCTCTACCCCCCTGAGATAGAGAATTAATTTCCGGGGTTTGGAGCGAAATCTGAATCTGCCTTTTCCAGGGTATGCGGTCGGCGTTGGGGGCGGCCATGAGCTGACGAGCGCGGCCACGTGTACGGCTTCCAGACGCCGGTCGTCTCAAACCGTTTACCGCAGAGGCCGGGCGCGCCGCGCGCAGCCTCCCGTGAACCTGGCCTGACCATCGCGAGCCCGAAAGCGAACATCGCCCGGCGTTCCGGCCCTGGTCAGCCAGGGCGAGGCGCGCCCGCGGCGTCCATTCCGGGAATGACCTCTGCGGCGAGCGCCCCGATGGTGACCTCGGCGAAGCGGACCAGAAGCTGCTGCTCGGCGGTGTCCATCGCCTCGGCGAGGGCGGCGTTGACCGCCCTCTCGACGAGACATCTGGGATCGTCATCCGACAGGCCGATAGCGAAGACGCGAGGACTGCCGAGCGCTTCGTGGATGTCGCGCAGGGTGATTGCATCAAGCGGGCGCGCCAGGGACCAGCCACCGCCATGGCCTTTCTCGGAATGCAGGTAGCCGGCGTCCTTCAACCCGGACATCGTGCGGCGGACAACGACCGGATTGGTGTTGAGCATGCGGGCGATGACGTCTGACGTGACGGGGCCTCGATGGCGCTCCATGTGGATCAGAACGTGAAGCATCCGGGAAAGACGGCTGTCGCTGGGCATCCTCGAGATATAGCGCTCGCTTCAGGAAACAAACAGAGTTGCGT
This sequence comes from Brevundimonas sp. NIBR10, assembly GCF_027912515.1. Taxonomy (NCBI): domain Bacteria; kingdom Pseudomonadati; phylum Pseudomonadota; class Alphaproteobacteria; order Caulobacterales; family Caulobacteraceae; genus Brevundimonas; species Brevundimonas sp. NIBR10. The sequence goes on along the minus strand of NZ_CP115464.1, from coordinate 864,425 downwards.
AAGCGACATGCGGAGCTATTGTCTCGCAACAATAAAAGTTACGAGAGCCATCGATGTCCGATTATGAGGTTGTGGTTGTAGGCGGCGGGTTCGCTGGCCTGTCGGCGGCAATGCAGCTGGCGCGCGCGCGTCGACGCTTGCTGCTCATAGACGCAGGCCGCCTCCGGAACCGGTTCGCCGCAACATCCCACGGCTTCCTCGGTCAGGACGGAGTCGCACCGGCCGAGATCATGCGCCGCGGCTTCGAACAGCTGGCGGCCTACCCTACGGTCGATGTCGTCCGGCACGAAGCTCTGGACGCCTGCGCCGTCGACGGTGGTTTCGAACTCCGCCTGACGAACGGAGCGGCGGTCACGGGCGCCCGGCTGATCCTCGCGACGGGAGTGATCGACACCCTGCCCCTGTCATCGATGCAAGCGCGATGGGGCGTCAGCGTTCTTCACTGCCCCTACTGCCACGGTTACGAAGTGCAGGATCGTCGGATCGCCGCCATCGCCAATGTCCCGGTCGCCGTCCATCAGGCGATCATCCTCCCGGACTGGGGACCGACGACCTTCTACACCCAGGGCGTGTTCGAACCGACGCCGGAAGACGCGGCCTTGCTGGCCGCGCGGGGCGTGGCGATCGAGCGGAGCCCGGTGGTGGAGTTGCTCGGCGTCGGCGCCGGCCTTTCCGCCGTGCGTCTGGCCGACGGGCGCGACGTTCCGACCGAGGTCGCCTTCACGACCCCGAAGACGCGCGTCGCCAGTCCCCTGGCCGAGCAACTCGGATGCGGCTTCGTCGACGGCGTGACCGGCGCGCACATCCAGGTGGATGCGATGCAGCAGACGACAGTCCCGGGCGTGTTCGCCGCCGGGGACGCTGCGACGGCCATGTTCAACGCGACCCTCGCCTCTGCGGCCGGCGTGACCGCGGGCGTGGCGACGCACCGGTCTCTGGTGATGGCAAAGGCCACTGGAGGACTGCGCTCGTGAGCGACTTCTTCAATCGGGACATGGCCGCCGCGTATGATGAGCGCAACAGCCGTTTGTCCCCCATCACCGACAACCTGCATTTCCTCACTCAACTGGTGCTCGCCGGGCTTCCGGCCGACGCCAGGATCCTTTGTGTAGGCGTGGGGACGGGAGCCGAAATCCTGTCGCTGGCCCACGCCTTTCCAGACTGGTCTTTTGTCGGCGTCGACCCCTCTCTGGAAATGCTCGACGTCTGCCGGCGCCGGCTGGACCGCGCGGGGCTGTCCAATCGCGCACGCTTGCAGCACGGCTATGTCCAGGATCTTGCTCCAGACCTGGCCTTCGATGGCGTGGTCAGTCTGCTCGTCGCCCACTTCGTCCAGCGAGAAGAACGTCCCGGATTCTATCGCGCCATACACGACCATCTGAGACCGGGGGGATGCTACCTCAGCGCGGAAATCAGCACGGATCTGAACGACGCCGCATTCCCGATGGCTCTTGAGGACTGAAAAAAGATTCAGGCGCTGATGGGCGTATCCGACGACGGGCTGGCCCGGCTGGAAGAGGGGCTGCGTGGAGCCCTGACGGTACTACCGCCCGAGGACACCGAGGCGCTTTGGCGTGATGCTGGCTTCGCCGTACCGGTGCCCTTCTTCCAGTCGATCCTCATTCGGGGCTGGCACGCGAGACGGGCATGACAGGATCCTGATCGAGCAGGCTGAGCCCCAATAACCCCAAATCAGACCCGTTGGCTGACCCCCTATCGGCGGGATGCAGACCTGCGTGCCCCGCGACCATTGGGAACGGGCGGCATTTCAAGGGCCCCTTTGATCTGGCATCAACAGCCATGCGACGTCCTGAACTCATCATCTTCGACTACGATGGCGTCATCGCCGACAGCGAGTTGCTAAACAACGCCGCAATGGCAGAGGTTCTAACCGGCATCGGCCTGCCCACGACCACAGATCAAGCCATTGCCCGCTACATGGGCAAGCGATGGCTGGATTGCCGTCCAATGGTAGAAGAGCAGCTCGGGCGATCTTGTCCCGATAGCGTCGTCGTTGATTGGACCAGGCTATGCCATGAGCGAGCCGAGAACATGCTGACCCCCGTCCAAGGTCTGCTCGATTTTGTCAAAGGACTGGCGCAGCCTCGGTGCATTGCTTCGTCCAGCCCGCCTGATTGGATTGAACTGGGTCTGGCTCGCTTCGGATTGACGGATCAAATGGGTCCAATCTTTAGCGCGGCAGTTCATGTCACTCGGGGTAAACCCCACCCCGATCTTTTCCTCCATGCTGCTCAGGCCTTCGACACGGACCCCGCAAGTACAGTCGTGGTCGAGGACAGTCCGATTGGGGTTCGTGCAGGCGTGGCGGCAGGAATGATGGTGATCGGGCTGTGCGCAGGAGGGCACATCCGCGAGGGCCACGCCGAGCAGCTTTCGGACGCCGGCGCCCATCGGATCGCAAAATCATACAGGGAAATCGCTAACTGGATCGACTGATGGTGGCACAGATAGTCAGGGAAGGCTCTTGGTGGTCCGCCGGCGCCGTCCGGATCAGACAAGCGGTCGACCGATCCCGCCGATGCCGATGTATTTGATCTCCAGATAGTCCTCGATCCCGTGACGGGAGCCTTCGCGCCCCAAGCCGGAGGACTTCACGCCACCGAACGGGGCGACCTCGGTGGAAATCAGGCCCTCGTTGACGCCGACAATGCCGCATTCGAGGGCTTCGGCGACCCGGAAGGCCCGAGCGAGATCGGACGTGTACAGATAGCTCGCCAGGCCGAACTCGGTGTCGTTCGCCAGGGCGATCGCCTCCTCTTCGGTCTCGAACCGGAAGATCGGCGCGACAGGCCCGAAGATCTCCTCGCGGAAACACAAGGCCGTGGTCGGCGTATCGACGAGAACGGTCGGCTCGAACCAGGCCTCACGCACAGGCCGCCCGCCCGCGACGCAGCGTGCGCCTTTCGAGACCGCGTCCTCAACATAGTTAGCGACCTTGTGAACGGCTCCGGCGTCAATCAGGGGGCCCTGGGTGACGCCGCCCTGCAGGCCGTCGCCGCAGACCAGGGCCTCGACCCTGGCCTTCAGCCGCGCGACGAAGGCGTCGTGAACCCCGGTCTGGACCAGCAGTCTGTTGGCGCAGACGCAGGTCTGGCCGGCGTTGCGGAATTTGGCGACCATGGCGCCTTCAACGGCCAGATCGAGATCGGCGTCGTCGAAGACGATAAACGGCGCGTTGCCGCCGAGCTCCATGCTCGTCTTCTTGATGGTGGGCGCGCACTGGGCAAGCAGGATAGCGCCGACCCGGGTGGAACCGGTGAAGCTGACCTTGCGGACCGTTGCACTGCCGGTGAGTTCGGCGCCGATCGCAACCGGATCACCCGTCACGATATTGCACACGCCGGCCGGCAGACCCGCACGCTCGGCCAGCACGCCGAGGGCGAGCGCCGAAAGCGGTGTCTGGTTGGCCGGGCGAATGACCCCTGTACAGCCTGCAGCCCAGGCCGGGGCCGCCTTGCGGGTGATCATGGCCGAGGGAAAGTTCCAGGGCGTGATCGCGGCGAACACGCCGATCGGCTCCCGGGTCGTCAGGATACGTCGCCCCGGGATGTTGGGCGGGATGATCTCGCCATAAACCCTGCGCCCCTCCTCGGCGAACCATTCCAGAAAGGACGCTGCATAGGCGATCTCTCCCCGACTCTCCGCGAGCGGCTTGCCCTGCTCGCAGGTCATGATCAGGGCGAGATCCTCTACGTTGGCGATCATCAGCTCCGACATCCGCCGAAGGATGCGTCCGCGCTCAAGGGCGGTGCGGCGCCGCCAGGCCGGAAAGGCGGCGGCCGCAGCCGCGATGGCTTCGCGGGTCTCGGCGACGCCCATGTCCGGGACCCGGCCGATCACCGCCCCCGTCGCCGGGTTGACGACGTCGAAGACGGCCCCGCTCCCGGCGTCCGCCCAACGCCCGCCGATCAGGGCCCGGGAAGACAGAAGACCGGGATCCGACAGGCGGGGCGGCGACAGGTCAGACGACGTCATGTTCAGGCCGGCTCGCGAATGAGATCGTAGATCTGGCGCGACAAGCGTCGCTGATCCGCCACCGGCGCCTGGTCGATTTCGAGCTGGCCCAGTCCGACGGAGCCTTCGACGACGGCGGCGCAGCGCTCGTACCGACGCGTCATGAAGGCGTCAAAGACCTCGGGAAGGGGATCGCCTGCGCGCAGCAGTTCGGCCAGCACCACCCCGTCCTCGATCGCGAGGCCGGCGCCATAGCCCACATGAGGCGTCGTGGCGTGAGCGGCGTCGCCGATCAGCAGGACGCGGCCCTTGTGCCAGGGCGGCGGCATGACGATCGTCTCAAGCGGGCGATAGTTGATCCGGGAACCGGCTCCCAGGTTGTCGCGCACCTCGCCGATATGGCCGCCAAACTCGGCGAGCTCCCCCTTGAGCAGATCCACCCAGTCGGCCTCCTCATGCCAGGGGTTGGTCGGGGCGGACACCAGGCAGAACAGGTACATTTCGTCGGCCGAGACCGGATTGATTCCCGCCTTGTGACGCGTCCCGAAATAGAGCTCGCTGGTGGTCACCGAGGCGGGACGTGGGGCGACGGCGCGCCAGCAGCCCTGGCCGGAAAAGACCGGCCCGGGCGCATCCGGGAACACCATCCGGCGGGTGGACGAGAGCAGGCCGTCCGCGCCGATGACAAGATCATAGGTTCGCGCGGAGCCGTCCGTAAAGGTGATCTCCGCCCCGCCCGGGCTCTCGACGATGGCCTCCACCGTCGTGGAGGTGCGCGCCCTGACCCCTTGTCGCTCGGCTTCTGTCTTGAGGATCTCATGCAGGACCGGCCTGAGGATGCCGCCCAGGACGGGCACGCCCGCGCCGTAGACCTCCTCGTCGCTGCTTTCGACCAGAACCTTGCCGTTCTTGTCGCATACGCGCGACGTCCCGTGGGAACACCCGCGCGCCAGCACCGCGTCGATCACCCCGACCTGGGCCAGGGCCTTGGCCGTCGCGCCATTGAAGGTGAGACCGGCGCCGAGCGCGGCGAGATCCGCATTGCGTTCGATCAGGTCAACGGCATGACCGTCGCGCACAAGCGCAATCGCCGCCGACAGGCCGCCTATGCCGCCGCCAATGACCAGAACCCGCAAACCCATCCGTCAACCCTTTATTCTTTCAAGCAGGAATAAAGGGGCTTTCGCCGCGGCGCAAGGCCCTTCGTCAGGCCTCAAGCCCGAACAGGCGGATGGCGTTGCCGGAAAGAATCGCGTCGCGCTCCGCAGGCGACAGACCCTCGACCGACCTGATGAGCCCCACAGGGTCGTAGTCGCCCATGTCGAACGGATAGTCGGTGCCCACGACCACCCTGTCGGCCCCCACGACGTCGATCAGGCGGCGCAGATGGGCCGGGTCGTAGACGAGCGAGTCGAACCAGAGCCGTTTCAGATAGGCGCTGGGCGGTTGCAGGCAGCCGCAACTTTCGGGCCGCACCGACCAGGCGTGATCCGAGCGGCCGGCGTAGAGCGGCAGATAGCCCCCGCCATGAACGGCGCAGATCCTGACCGCGTCAAACCGGTCCAGATGACCGCCCATGATCAGTCGCGACAGCGCCACCGCCGTCTCGGCGGGCTGGCCGATGATGTTGGAGAGGTAGTGGTCGTCAAGGCGCGACCCGAGGGTCGTTCCCAGGGGATGGAGCAGCACGGGCGCGCCCAGATCGTTCATCGCCGACCAGAAGGGATCGAAGCGCGGAGCGTCTACAGGGTCTGCGCCTACCAGGGTAGAGATCTCCACGCCCTTGAGCCCCAGTTCGCGGATTGCGTGGCGAGCCTGCGCCGCGGCGCGCTCCGGATGCTGCAGGGAGACCGTGGCCAGACCGGCGAGACGGTCCGGATGCCGGGCGCAAAGCTCGGCGATGCCTTCGTTCTGGCGAAGGACGAGCGCCTCCGCCGCTTCCGGCCCGGCCCAGTAGTAGTACTGGGTCGGAGACGGGCTCAGGATCTGCAGGTCCACGCCCATGGCGTCCATGTCGGCCAGGCGGGCCGACAGATCGGTCAGTCGCGGCCTGTAGGCGGTTTCGATCAGCCGGCGATTGTAGTCGGCTGTCCATCCCGCCGCTGTGCCCGGCGTGGGGCCCGCGACGGGGCGTTCAGGCAGGCCTTCGGCCAGGCGCTCGGCCTGCGGATCTAGGACATGGCAATGGACATCGATGACGGCCAGGCCGCCCTTTCGGGTTCGCGCCACACGCGGTCTGGACACGGGCTCGGGATGCGACCCACACCGATGCAGGGCGACCGCCTCCACCTCAGCGCCCATCGACCAGGATGAAGGCGATCCGGGCCATGGCGTCCGTCCGGTTCTCCCAGCCATGGTTGGTCCCCCGCTGGATCAGGACGTCGCCGGGATGAAGGTCCGTCTCGCCGTCCTCCAGGATGGCGGTGACGACGCCCGAGATCACGATGGCGTAGTCGACCGAACGGGTCACATGCATGCCGGGCTTGGCGTGCCCGCTCGCATGGGCGGCGTCAGCGAACAGGGCGTTCAGCGAGGCCGACGCCTGCCGGCGCCGCTCCTCCGGATCCCGCGGTCGGGGCGGATAATCGATGATGCGCAACACCGTGCCGCCGGCCGGCGGCATGACGCCCTCATGGTCGACGATACTGTCGGGGGCCGCGATCTCGGTGGGCCCGCCCACGGTTCGCCAGACATTGGTGTTCACGAAACCCGGACGCCCCTCCACCGTCCGCACGACCGGCGACGGCCCGTCCTCGACGATCACGGAACGGCCAGCCGGGTCGTGTCCCGTGACGACGCGTCGAATGGGCCTGAGCGGCGCAGGCAGGACCGGGCCGGTCATCCGCGGACGTATCCGGCAGGGCCCGCGACGACCCTGTTGCGCTGACGACCGCAGTACTGGACCTCGGTCTCGACGAGGTCCCCGGTCTTGAGGAACTCCAGGCGCTCCTGCCCGGTCCCGGCCGGCGTGCCCGTCGCAACGGTGTCGCCCGGTCGAAGCGTCATGAGCCGCGAGGCGTATTCGAGCTGTTCCTCGATGCCGAAAATCATGTCGCGGCTGTTGCCGTCCTGTTTGAGCTCGCCGTTGACCCACAGACGGATCGACACATCGGCATGGTCGGGCACAAAGGCGGCGGGCGTGAACCAGGGTCCGGTCGGCGAGAAGGTGTCGAAGCTTTTGCCGGCAAGCCAGTCGGACCGGATCGTCGGCCGGTCGTCGCGCCAGGTCAGATCCCGGCACGAGATGTCGTTGAAGGTCATATAGCCGGCGATGTGGTCGGCAGCCCGGGCCCGGGGAATGTTGCGGCCGGCTCGACCGATCACCACCATCAGTTCCGCCTCCCAGTCTGTCCGGGCGATGCCCGCCGGAAGCGCGATGTCGTCGTGGGCGCCCGTCGGCGAGTTCAGACGCCCGAACATATAGGGGCGCAGCGCCGGCAGCGGTTTGGCGGCCTCGACGTCCGACAGGGGGGGTGTGAAGGTCTTGCGCATGCCCGCGACGTGGTCGCGGTAGTTGGCGGCGGCGCAGAGCTGCTTGCCGCCCTGCCCGAGGGGCGGCAAGGGCCGCCCTGCGTCCAGCGGCCTGCCGTGCGCCTCAACCCCGCAGGCCCGGGCATGAGCGGCCACGGCGGTCAGGGTTTCGAAGGCGCGATCCCAGTCCTCAAGGAGGGGGACAATCCCGCCGGGCGCCATGGCATGCCCCGCCCGGCCGGCGGCCTGGTCCAGATCAAGCAGACGCTCGTCCAGGACCAGCACGCGGGTCGCGCGGCCGTCGAGGTCGAACAGGCCCAGATGAAAGATGTCGTCGGCCATGTCAGCCTCCCTGCGGCGGATTGAAGGTGACGGACCAGGCGGCGGTGTTGGTCGGGACAAAATCCCACTCCTGGACCGGCCAGTCATCGTCGGCCCGGTCCATGTCGGCGGTCAGTTCCATGGCGCCGCCGAGCGGGCTCTTGAAATACCAGAAGAAGTTGGAGCCGATCCGGTGTCGCCCCGGTCCGATCTTGGTCTCCCAGCCGGAGCGCAGCATCGCCTGACCGCCGAGCATGATGTCGTTGAAGTCGGTCACGGGAAAGGCGATGTGATGCAGGCCCCTGGGTCCCGCGATCAGGAAAAGGTTGTGGTGGTAGGTCGAGCCTGACGCCCGCAGAAACACGCCCTTGCCATCGCGAAAACGGTCACTCACCCGAAACCCCAGCCGCTCGACATAGAAGGCGGTCGCTTTGGGCACATCCGATGAAAACACCACCACATGGGCGATGGAGGCCGGCCGTATCGCCTCCATGAAGTCGATGCGGCTGTTCATCGGCCGCGTCGGTTCGGCGCCGTAGATGTTCAGCCGGTTGGCCGCCGGGACGGGTTTGCGTCTCTGTTCGACCCGGAAGCCGATCCCGTAGCCGTCCTCGTCCACGCTGTGCACGGTCCCGTCGGGATCGCGACTGACCGGACGATCACGCGCCAGTTCGGCAGCGATCGCTTCCAGGTCGGCGGCCGAGGCGGCGCCCCAGATCATTTCGCGGATCGTCGAACCGGCCGCCTGGGCGACAGGCAGGCCTGGATCATCGGACCGGCGCACGAGAATCTGACTGCCGTCGCGGGCCTCGAAGTCGGCGTAGCTCGCCCCTGCCGCCGTGGGGCTGAGGCCAAAATCCCCATAGAAGCGCCGGCCCGCCGCGATGTCCTCAACGCCGAGGACGACGGCGTCCACCCCTTTGAGCTGCATATCGATCCTCCGGAAGTCGCCCCGACCGTCACGCGGCGGGTTGCGTCCGGTTTATTCTCTGTGGCAGGAAATAGTCAACCCGCCTTGGAGAGGCCGCCATGACCCTGCCCGTCCCCCCCCTCACATCCTGGGTTTCCAGCGCCCGCGGCCACCCCTTGTTTCCGCTGGAAAACTTGCCATTCGGCGTCTTCAGCACCGGAGGATCGGCGCCGCGCATCGGCGTCGCCATCGGCGACGAGATCCTCGACCTGAAGGTTGCCGCCGATGAAGGCGGCCTCGAGGGTCTGGAGGCGGGCGTCATCGAAGCCTGTCAGGACCGCCGTCTGAACGGGCTGATGGCGTTGCCGGGTCCGGCGATGAAAGCCCTGCGTCGGAGCCTGGTCACGCTTCTGTCCGACGACGGCCCGGCGAAGCCGCAACGCGAGACGTGGCTGTTCGCCCAGGCCCTGTGCGAAATGCACCGACCGGTCGACATTGGCGACTACACGGACTTCTACGCGGGCATTCACCACGCGACCGCGGCGGGGCGCCTGTTCCGGCCGTCGGGCGACGCCCTCCTTCCCAACTATCGCCACCTCCCGGTCGCCTATCATGGCCGGGCGTCGAGCGTTGACGTCAGCGCGACGATCGCCCGGCCGCTTGGGCAGGTTCTGGTCGAGGGCCAGCCCGTCCTTCAACCGACGGCCAAGCTGGACTATGAGCTGGAGCTGGCGATCTGGATGGGAGCGGCCGATCATCCCGGCGCCGTCGATATCGCGAGCGCTGACGCCGTCGTGTTCGGCTACGGACTGCTGAACGACTGGTCAGCCCGGGATTTCCAGCGCTGGGAAGCCCAGCCGCTCGGGCCTTTTCTGTCCAAGAATTTCGCGACCTCGGTCTCGCCCTGGATCGTGACCCGGGACGCTCTGGCCCCCTACCGCGCGCCCCGGCAGGATCGGGGGGCGGACGCGCCCCCGCTTCTGGACTATCTCGACGCGGAGACCGATCGCCGTGCGGGCGCTCTGGATATCGATCTGGAGGTCTGGATCCAGACCGCGGCCATGCGCGCTGGCGGAGTGGAGCCCGAGCGGATCACCACCGCCTCCAGCCTCGACCTCTACTGGACCCCCGCCCAGATGATCGCCCACCATACCGTGGGCGGATGCGGCCTGAACCCCGGCGACCTTCTGGGCAGCGGCACCATCTCCGCATCGGGAGACACCGGCGGCGGCTGCCTGCTCGAGCGCACCGCCGACGGCGCGCGTCCCTTGCGGCTTTCGACCGGCGAGACGCGCACCTATCTGGAGGACGGGGACGAGGTGATCCTGCGCGCGCTCTGCCGCCGGGAGGGTTGCGTCCCGATCGGTCTGGGCGAGATCCGCACACGCGTGACCCCCGCCGCCGGCTAGCGGCGGCCGCATCCAGGCCGCGGGGCGCCGCCGTGGCCCCCGACCCCGGGGGCGGTCGCCGGGCGGTCTGGATGCGCCTCGCCCCTCGACCCTAGCCGAGCACCCGTTGATCGCTGAGATCCTTGCCGCCCCGGGTCACGGCGATGGAGGCGCCGCGCGACTCGAGCACGGGCAGGGCCGCCAGGGCGTTGACGATGTGGAACATGGTCGGCAGCTGTTCCCAGGTCGACGGCAGGAACCGGACCTCGGCGTCGCCCCGCTGATAGGACTCATAGCGAACGGTCGCGCCCCCGGCGGGGGTCAGCACCATCTGTTCGATCTCCGCCTCCGATGTCGCCGAGACCCGCGGGAGGTAACGGTGATGAATGACCCCGTCGATCGCGGGATTGGCGGCCGGCGGGACCGCATCCCTGAGGTTGTCGACAGACAGCTCGATAAAGGTATGGCCGTCCCAGACCGCCGCCCATTGCCTGCGCCCGCGCAGGACGCGCGGCGCGGGCAGTTCGCAGTACAGCTTGGCGAAACCGAGTTCCTCGCGACCGCTCAGAATGGGTTCGGGCCGGTTTTCCCACAGCACCGCGTAGAAGGGCCCGCGAACGCTCTCGCTCGGCCCGGCGTAACGCACCGGATATTTGACGCCCAACAGGCTGTAGGTTCGCCCCGCCAACCATTCCAGGTCCCGCAGTTCGATGTGCTCAACAGTGACCACCGGCTCGCCGTCGAGCACGCAGAAGGGCGGCAGATAGGCCTCCAGCGCGCTGGCCTGCGTCAAAAAGCTCATGGTCACCGTCGTGCGGGGCGCATCAGCATAGTCGTAGAGTTCCCCGTCGGGGCCCTGGCGAGGCCCGCAGGTGGGCCCGAACACGACGGGCATGCGATGTCTGAGCGGACGAGAGGCGAACATGGATCTTCCTTTCCTGGAGCGTCTGCGGACGAAATGATCGTCGACAGCCGCCTGCGACTTTGCGAAGCCGTTATTTCCTTGTAGAAGGAATACTGCCGCGCAACGCCACAAAGAGCAATCGCGGAGTCAGGGAGTGGAGTATGACGAACATACGCGAAAGCCATCACGTCCGGGTGCGCCGGCGCGAAGCCCTCTCCGCGGACGTGGTCCTGCTCGAACTCGAACCCGTGGACGGCGTCCTGCCGCCGTTCGAGGCGGGCGCCCATATCGATGTCCATCTGCCCGACAGTGTTCGCCAGTATTCCCTTTGCGGCGACCCGGGTCAGGCCGGGACCTACCAGATCGCCGTGCTTCGCGACCCGCAGTCGCGCGGCGGATCGATCGCGGTCCACGCCATAGCTGAAGGCGAGGGCTTGCGCATCGGCGCGCCCCGCAACCACTTCAGCCTGACGCCGGCCCCTTTCGTCGTTCTGATCGCCGGCGGGATCGGGCTCACGCCCCTGCTGTCCATGGCTCACGCCCTGACGACGCAGGGCGTCCCGTTTCACCTCCACTATGTGGTCAACCGTCACAGCGCGGCGCCGTTTGAGACGCGTCTCGCCCGGGCGGGACTGGCAGGCGAGATTTCGATCCACCGCACCGATCGCGCCGCCGGTCGCGCCTTTGATGCGGCGCAGATCCTGCCGCCGGCTCGCGACGGCGCCCACCTCTACGTCTGCGGCCCGACCGGATTCATGCAGTCCGTCATCGCCTCCGCCCGGAGCCTGGGCTGGCCGGACGAGGCGATCCACAAGGAAGATTTCGGGGCCGAGATCGACATCGCCGGCGACGCCTTTGAGGTCGAGGCTAGGGCGTCGGGCCGGGTTGTCCGGGTCGGCCCCGACGAGACCATCGCCGACGCCCTGATCGCCGCCGGCGTCGATGTCCCCCTGTCCTGCGAACAGGGGGTGTGCGGCACCTGCATGACCCGGGTGATCGCGGGCGTCGTCGATCATCGGGACATGTATCTGAGCCCGGCCGAACAGGCGGCGAATGATGTGATGGCGATCTGCTGTTCGCGCGCCGTCGGCGGCCGTCTGGTTCTGGATATCTAGAAAAACAAACCCAAGGGAGACCCGAATGCTTATCGAAAACGCCGCCAGCTTCTATCCCGGCAAACTGCCCGCGCCGCGGAACGCCTGGTATGTCGTCGGCTTCTCCAACGAAGTGACGTCAAAGCCCATGTCGCGCCGGATTCTGGGCGACCGCGTGGTCCTTTACCGCACCGACGACGGCCGGGCGGTGATGCTGGCCGACTACTGTGCGCACCGGGCCATGGCCCTGTCCCTGGGCAAGGTCGTCTGCGGCGACCGGATCCAGTGCGCCTACCACGGCCTGGAGTTCGAGCCCTCGGGCGATTGCGTCAAGGTGCCTTCCCAGGTCCAGATCCCGCGCCAGATGAAGGTCCGCTCCTATCCCGTCGCCGAACGCTGGGACTGGATCTGGGCCTGGATGGGCGAACCCGCCCTCGCCGATGAGGGCCTGATCCCCGATCACCAGGCGTTCGGCCTGGCCGACGATGACGGTTTCCACAAGACCCAGCGGTTCCTGATGGGGATCGGCGGCAGCTACCAGCTGCTCCACGAAAACCTTCTGGACGTGTCTCACATCACCTTCCTCCACGAAGGCTATTTCGACAGCGGCAAGATCGCCGAAACGCCGGCGCGAACCGAGATCGTGGGGGATGGATCGATCCGGATCTCGCGCACCGTCGAGGAAGTCGTGACAGGCCCCTACGCCAAACAGTTCGGACTGCCCGACGGGGTGCGGGTCCATCGCGAGCTGATCTCGCAGACCTGGGTCCCGAGCCTCAATGTCGTGACCAACATCTTCTCTTTCCCCGACGATCCGGACCGCGCCCCTGCGATCCGTCACGCGCCTTTCGGCATCACTCCCGAGACGGACACGAGCTGCCACTACTTCGTGGCGGCCGCCAGCAACTACGGCGCAAAGCTGGAGGGCGACGCGCTCGCCGCGCAGAACCAGGTCGTCTGGGACGTTTTCCTGACGGACCGGGAGGCGATCGAGTCGATCCAGACGTCCTATAACGAACTCGGCGCGGCCACGCCCGACACCAGTGTCCGGGCCGACGAAGCGGCGTTGCGGTTCCGGCGCATGCTCATCGCCAAGGTCAGCGAAGAAGCCGGCCCCGTGGTCGCCTGACGCCGGCGTCGCGCGTCGGCCTCAGGCTGACGCGCGAAGCCGGCGACGGAAGTTGAGAAACAGGACCACGGCCGAGCCGAGCGCGACCAGGGCCAGACCGGCGTGGACGACGCTCATGGCCGAGGCGATCGGCGTCGCCTGTCCGGCGAACAGATGTTCACCGACCGAGGCCGTCAGGGCCGGCGCGACGCCCGAGCCGAGGGCGCCCTGAAGCACCAGGAACACCGCCATGGTCTTGCCGATGGCCCGCTGGGGCGCGATCTGGGCGACGAGGGTCGAGGTCACCGCCAGATAGGTCGTGGCGCCCAGCAGGACGAGGCCCTGGGCGACCCAGAAGGTCTCCACCGAGGGGACCAGCGGGTGAAAGGGGGTCACCGCCAGCAGCAGGACCGAGGCGATGACGGCGACCGCCGCCGATCCGGCGCCGCCCGCCTTGTTGATCCGGTCAATGCCGAAGCCTGTCAGAACGAGTCCCAGAGGCCCCATGGTCATCAGCAGAAGGCCGAGGATGGGGCCCATCTGGGCCGGTCCCAGATCGAACCGCAGACCCACCAGGGCCGGCACCCAAACGCCCAGCGATTGCGTCAGCATGGCGTGAGCGACTGAGAAGACCGCCAGCGGAAGATAGACGGCGCGGTCGGCCCACATGAGGCCCAACGCGCTTTTGAAACTGACGGCCGACTGCTCGGCCGAACCCCTGCCCGGCTCGCGAATGGTGGCCAGCAAAAGGAGCAGGGGCAGACCGGCGAGACCGGCGAAGATCAGGGCGAGCGACCAGGGCGCCAGACCCGAAAGGACCGGCCACCCGCTGAAATCGGCGGTCGAAAGGGCCCTGATCAACAGCCCGCCCGCCACAAAGGCCAGCCCGGTGCCCAGAAGGGTCGCCATGGCGTAGATGCTGAAGGCCCGTCCGCGCCGCGCGGGCGAGACGCCGTCACGCAGAAGGGAATAGGCCGCGGGCGGCAGCAGCCCCTCGGCCAACCCCACCCCTGCACGCGCCCAGAACAGGGTCAGGAAATTGCCCGCCAGGCCGCAGGTCGCGGCCATGGCGGACCACAGGCCCACCCCGACGAACAGGATCGACTTGCGGTTGACCTTGTCCGCCAGCCAGCCCGCGGGAATGCCGATGACCAGGTTGGAGACCGCAAAGGCCGTGCCGATGATCAGGCCGATCTGGGTGTCGCTCAGGCCCAGATCCCTTTTGATGGGCAGGACAAGCAGGGTGATGATGTTCTTGTCGACCATCGCCAGCATGGCGAAGACCGTCAGACAGCCGACCAGCCACCACTGTCGCAGGCCACCGCCTCCGCTGCGGTCGTGGGGATCGGAAGCGGAGGCGGCGTCGGGGAGAGGGGTCACGAGCAGGCCTTGTTCAGTAGCGGAGGTTGAGCTGGAGCAGGACAGAGCGCGGATCTTCCCACTGCGCCACCGAGTTCCCGCTGGGGAAGAAGGAGGCGTTGAAGCCGAAGGACGCGGACCGGTCGTTGAACAGGTTTCGGCCGATCAGTTTGAGATCCCAGGGCGCGCCGGCGCGCGACAGCCCGATGTGGGCGTTGACCGGCGTAAAGGCGTCGCCGCGCGGGGTCACGATCGGGTTCTGCTGGTGGGTGATGCTCGAGCGATGCTGCACCGAGGCGTTCAGGTTGAGCGTATAGCCGCCGGAGAGATCCGCCACGTAATCCGCCGCCGCCAGTCCGGACCATTTCGGGGCCCGGGGCACCGGGGCGCCGGTGATGGCGTCCTGTGTTTCGGCATAGGTCGCATTCAGGGTGAAGGCGAGCGCCGACACGGGCCGCCATTCCGCGAACACCTCGGCGCCATCCGACTTCAGGTCGGTGTTGGAGACGATATATTTCTGACCATCGAAATTGCTGGTCTGGAAATCGTCCACCCGCGTCCGGAACAGGGCGAGATTGAAGGTCACCGCGCGATCCAGCGCCGTCAGCTTCATCCCGGCCTCGATCGTGCGCGCCTGTTCAGCCGAATATTCAGCATTGGCCGGGAAGGTCGCGGCGTCCGAGAAGCCGCCGCCCTTCGTGCCCTGGGCGGCGCTGATGTAGAACAGGGCGTCGTCGGTCGCCTTGTAGTTCAGCCCGACCGAGCCGTCGGTGACCTGCTCCTGGCGATCGAGGAAGGTCAGGGCGTAGTCGGGGTTCAGGATGGTCGAGAAGGGGCCCGGACGCACTGTGACCCGCGAGGTCGAGATGGATTTCTTCTCGTCGGTGAAACGCACGCCCACCGAGGCGCTCAACCGCTCGGTGATGTCGTAGTCGGCCTGACCGAAGGCCGACCAGGTGGTGGTGTCCTGCTCGAACGCCTGGCGGTAGGCGCCCTGCAGGGCGAAGGGCGCAATGGTCGGGATCGGGTAGTTGGCGTCGGCCAGCTGCGTCGTCTGCAGATTGTTGCGCAGGTACAGGGCGCCGACGATGTACCGGAACCGCCGGGCTTCCGGGGAGGTGAGACGCACCTCCTGGCTGAAGGTGTCGCCTGAGTTGTTGAAGAGAATGTTGAAGAAGCGGCCAGGCGAGTTGTCGAAGTCCGCGTTGACCACCTCATCGTAGCGGGACCAGCCCGTGATGCCGCTGACCGTATATTCGCCCAGTCGCCAGTTGATGGAGCCGGTCACCCGATCCGAATCCTGGTCGATGGTGGTCTCGTCAGGTCCGCGCAGGTTGGAGAAATCCGGATTGACCTCGAACTGGCCCGGATATCCGGCCGCGGCGTAGAGATCCGGCCCGACCGTGGTGCGCGAGGCGATGAACTCATAGGCGCCGCCCGTGGATTTCAGGCTCTCGCTCTGGGCCGACAGGGTGATGTCGATCGCATCGGTCGGGGTCCACAGGCCGGTCAACCGCACGCCGCTCTGTTCGTCGTGACGCGCCTTGTCGCCGTTGTAGCGGTTCTCGATATAGCCGCCGATGTCCTGGTACTGGCCCGCCAGCCGCAAGGCGAAGCGGTCATTGACCGGCAGGTTCACCCCGCCGTTCAACACCGTGGACTCCCGCTCGAAATCATACTGGGCCGTGGCATTGAAACCGAACGCCGCCCCGGGCTTGCGGGTGGTCAGGGCGATGGCGCCCAGGCTGGTGTTCTTGCCGAGCAGCGAGGCCTGGGTGCCCTTGACGACCTGGACGCTCTGCAGATCGAACAGGGACGTCCGGAAATCCTGGGCCCGTCCGGCGTAGACGCCGTCGACGAAGAAGCTGACGGACTGATCGAACGCCTGCGGTCCCGCGACCGAACCCAGGCCGCGCACCGAGGCGTTGACCGTATTGTTCGGCGCCCGCGTCAGGATCAGCCCCGGCGCGACCGCCGAAATCTGTTCGAACGAGTTCACCACATTGCGCGTAAGGGTTTCCTGATCGGCGACGACCACGGTCACCGGCACATCCTGCAGCGCCTGATTGCGCTTGAGGGCCGTGACGACGATCTCATCGACGACGGTCGTATCCGTCTGCGGGTCGGACGGCGGTGCGGCGGGATCCGCCGTCTGGGCGTGGGCCGCTCCGGCGGCGAGCGCCAGTCCGACACAGGTCGAGCACAGCAAACGAATGGCGATAGGTCTCATGATCAGCCTCCCTGTCGGCCCCCCGCCTTCTGTGGGCGGAGCAGCCATTCCCGTATGTTAGCGGGGTTCCGCTAATTTCTTTATAGAAGGAATAAGACGCCGTGCGACGGCCCTGTCAACTGATTTCCTTTTGAAAGGAAAAAGCCTAGACGGGGGAGGAATCCGGGCGCAGCCCCTTGACCACCAGGTCATAGACAAACTCCGCGGTGGGGGTGCGGATGGTCTGGGCGGTGGCTTGCGGCCCGAAGATGTCTTTGACGATCGGGCCGTTGTTGGCCGCGAACTCGCAGACGGCGACGATCGTCATGTGCAGGTACCGGGCGTCGACCTTGCGGAAAAGCCCGGCCTCCATGCCGCTTTTGAGAATCTCCTCAAGGTCCTCGAGCGATTCTGAAAGGATGCTCGCCCACTCCCGATAGGCTTCCGAACTGGGATCGGAGTTCAGCATGCTGACCAGCAGCTTGTGATGGTGCGGGTTCTGGTCGAACATGCCCAGGGTGCGGTCGATGCGGTAACGCAACCGCTCCAGGGGCTCGTCGCGGTCGCGCATGCGCGACATGTCCCGGCGCGCCTTGCGGTGGGTGTCCGCGACGACCTCGGCGAGCAATCGGGGCATCTTGCCGAAATAATACCGGATCAGATTGGGATCGACGCCGGCCCGTTCCGCCACGAGTTGCCGGGTGATCATCGCCGGCTCGGTCTCGCGCAGGACCGCCTTGGTCGCCTCGATGACCGCATCCCGGCCCGTCGCCTCCTCGCTCACGGCGGGACGGCCCCGGCCTTTTCGTTTCGGTTCAGCCTGCTGCATCCTTCTCCTATCGGCCATCGCTCGCCGGATTTCCAGCGTGAGCGAAGCCGCGCCCTGTCGTGCGAGGCGAAGGGGCCCTGACGGCGCGGCGAGGGCGATCGACGCCGCCCGGCCGAGGTCGCCTTCTGCGATCAATGGCTGTATCGACGCAGCGATGTCCCTCGACCCTTCTTCGCCCGGGCGGCGCCCGAACGTCGTGCGCTCGGCCCAGACCCGGTCCAGGCTGTTGGAAGCCACCGTCGACTGCCTGCATCAGGTGGGCTACGCCGCAACCACCACCCCTATGGTCAGCCGGCTGTCCGGGGTCACCCGCGGCGGGCTTTTGCACCACTATCCCAGCAAGGTCGCCCTCATCATCGCCACCGGCGAATACTGCCTGTCGACGATGCACGACGACCCCGTCTACGGCGGCGAACCGACCCCCTCGCCCGAGGAGGTCATGGCCAAGCAGATGACGCGGTACGGGATCGCGCTGACGGAAATCATCGTCGGCAGCCGCAGCGACCACGCTCTGGCCGCGGAGTTCAGCGACCTGGGCCGGGCCATTCTCACCCTCTACCGGCGGGGCGCGGAGAAGTTTGCGCGCGATCTCGGGATCTCCGATTCGCGCACCATAGAAGCGATGATCTGGCTGCACATGGCCGCCTTCCGCGGCATGGCGCTCATGCAGATGGCCGGGGTGCGGTCCGAGGTCAATGAGGAGGCCATCGCCCTGCTCCACCTGCACCGCGAGACCGTGTTCGAGAAGATCCGCGCCGCCGAACGCGGTCCCGGCCGGGAGCCTCAGGACCCCTGAAACCCACCTGTCTCTGACCGGTCCCATACGCACAACTTTACAAGAAACAGTCATGCATGTTTTTTTGTGGAATGGGGGCGGGTTTCGCGCTACGCCTGATCGTGAGGAACGCAGATCGACGAAAAGTCGACGCCGGGATCGCGATCGAACGCCATCCTGACCGGGCCTCGCTTCCGTCCGCACAGGGCGCGTCCGGGGAGGGACGGGGTGGCTGATTTTCTGACGTCAGACGGCCTCCGTCTGAGCTACCGGACCTGGGGTCCGACCGACGGAACGCCGGTGGTGCTGCACCACGGCTTCGCCGCCAACGCATCGACCAACTGGGAGAGCCCGGGGGTCGTCGCCGCCCTCGTGGATCAGGGCCGCCGCGTGGTCGCGATCGACGCTCGCGGACATGGCGCCTCCGACAAACCCCACGACCCCGCCCGCTACGGCGAGGTCCGGATGGCGCAGGACCTGGGCGAACTCGTCACCCGGCTCGGCTGCGAGGCGATCGATCTCGTGGGCTACTCCATGGGGGCGGTCGTGTCCCTGGTGTTTGCCTCGACCGACCCGCGTGTGCGCCGGCTCGTTGTGGGCGGTGTCGGCGAGGGGGTCGTGGTGTGCGGCGGCGTCGACCTGCGCGCCCTCCCCAGCGTCGCCCTGGCCGAGGTTCTCGAAGCCGACCTCATCGCCGCCGATACCGATCCCGGTCTCGTGGCCTTTCGCGCCTTCGCCGAACTGATGGGCTCCGACCGTCTGGCCCTGGCGGCCCAGGCGCGGTCGATGCATCGCGACCCGATCGCCCTGGACCGGATCACCGTCCCGACACTGGTCCTGGCCGGCGACGCCGACCCGCTCGCCGCCCATCCCGACAGACTGCGCCAGGCCCTCCCCGACGCCCGGCTCGTCAGCCTCGCCGGCGACCACCTCGGGGTCGTGCGCAACCCGGAATTCGCCCGGGCGATCGTCGATTTCGTCACTTGAATCATAACAGCGGCACAAGCCGCACAAGGAGGAAGCCATGAGACTGAGGATCCTGTTGAACGCCGGCGCGGCCGTTGGCGCATTGGCCTGGCTGGGCCTGGGGCTGGCCGATCCGGCGGCCGCCCAGTCCCGCGACGAGTCCCCCAGCACGGTCGACGACATCGTCGTCACCGCGCAGAAGCGCGAACAGAGCCTTCAGGACGTGCCGATCGTCATCACCGCCCTGAGCCAGGAGACCCTGTCCAACGCGGGGGTTCGTGACATCAAGGACCTGCAGATCCTGACGCCCGGCCTGAATGTCGCCTCCACCGGAGGCGAGGCCTCCACGACGGTGCGGATCCGCGGCGTCGGCACCGTGGGCGACAACCCTGGCCTCGAATCCTCGGTCAGCGTGGTCATCGACGGCGTCTACCGACCCCGCAATGGCGTCGCCATGGGCGATCTGGGCGAACTGCAGCGGATCGAGGTGCTGAAGGGACCGCAAGGCACCCTGTTCGGCAAGAACACCTCCGCCGGGGTCATTAACGTCCTCACCGCCGCGCCCTCCTTCACCTTCGGCGGCCAGGCCGAGCTGACCGCCGGCGCCTATGACGCCCTGGGCGCGTCCCTGTCGTTGACGGGCCCCTTGATCGCGGATCGTCTCGCCGGCCGTCTCTATGTCGCCACCCGGGAACGCGACGGCTTCTATTCGGTCAGCACCGGCGCCGGTCCGCGCACCGAGACAAAGGATGCGAGCCAGGACTTTTACACGGTTCGCGGCCAGCTCCTCTTCACCCCGACGGATACGCTCGATGTCCGGATCATCGCCGACTACACCCGGCGCGACGAATTCTGCTGCGCCGGCGTCCAGATCATCAGCAGCGGCACCGCGGCGCTTATCGATGCGCTGGCGCCCGACTCGGGCGTCGCCCGCCCGGCCGCGCCTTTCGACCGGCGCGCCTGGCTGAATCGCGACACAATCCAGAACATCGAGGACAAGGGCGTATCGGCTGAAATCAATTGGCAGACCCCCTGGCTGGGCGACGCCGTCCTGACCTCGATCACGGCGACGCGCAGCTGGTTTTCCAACGGCTCGGCGGATCTCGACTATAGCTCCGCCGACATCTGGCAGCGCCCCTATGGCTCTTACAGCGCCGGCTTTGACCAGTTCAGCCAGGAGCTGCGTCTGGCTGGCGCGACCGATCGTCTCGAATGGCAGATCGGGGCCTTCTATGCCGATGAGGATCTCGCCAGCCAGACGCCGGTGATCTTCGGCGCCGCCTACGAGACCTATTTCGGCCTGCTGTTGTCGGCCGGGGCCGCGCCCGGCCTGGTCTCGGTCCTGACCGGTCTTCCGGCGGGGACGTCCTTCACGCCCGGCTCGGGGCAGCTCGACACCTTCGCCCAGACCAGCCGAAGCGTCGCCCTGTTCACCAACGAGACCCTATCCGTGACCGACCGGCTCAAGCTGACGATGGGCCTGCGGTGGACCCAGGAGAAGAAGTCGCTCGACAGCCACTACACCAACCTGCCGGGCAATAACGGCTGTGGCGCAGCCCTGGGTCGGCTGCCCGCCATCGCCGCCATCGTCGGCGCCGCCGCGACGCCGACGGTCGTGGGCAATCTCTGTCTGCCCTGGACCGATCCGGCCTTCACCAACCTCACGACCCGGCAGGACCGCGACGAGGATCAGGTCACCGGCACGGCCAAGATCGGCTACGACTTCACCGACACCGTCATGGGCTACGCCTCCTACGCCCGCGGTTACAAGGCCGGCGGCTTCAACCTGGACCGGGCGCGCAGTTCCATCGGCGTGGCCCAGACCGACACGTCCTTCGCCGAAGAAACGGTCGATTCCTATGAGGTCGGGCTCAAATCCTCCCTGTTCGACCGAAGCCTGTCGCTCAACGGCGCCTGGTTCCATCAGCGGTTCGAAGGCTTCCAGCTGAACGCCTTCACCGGGGTCAGCTATATCGTCAGCTCCATCCCGGAAGTGACCTCCGAGGGACTGGATCTCGACGCGCTCTGGTTCACTCCCATCACCGGACTGTCACTCCAGGGCGGCCTGACCTACGCCGACACCCGGTACGGCGATTTCGTGCCCGTGACCGGCGTCTCCCCTCGCCTGCCCGGCGCGCGTCTGTCATTCGCGCCGGAGTGGTCGGGATCGCTGTCGGCGAATTACGAACGCCCGCTCGACGGCGGCGTGACCCTGCGTCTCAGCCTGGCCGCCAAATACAGCTCTGAGTATAATACCGGCTCGGACCTCGCGCCGCAGAAAATGCAGGAGGCCTTCACCGTCGTGAACGGCCGCATCGGCCTCACCGGGCAGGACGACCGGTGGACGGCCGAGCTCTGGGCGCAGAATCTCTTCGACGAGGACTACTACCAGGTCGCCTTCGACGCCCCGCTCCAGTCCGGAGGGTTCAACGCCTTCCTGGGCGCTCCCAGAACCTGGGGCGTGACCGTCCGCAATCGCTTCTAGACGGCTTTCCCGAACTGCCGGAGCGGCTCCCGGCCGCTCCGGCGTCTTTTTGGCCGGCCGCAAGGGCCGATGCCAGCTCGGCGCCGTCAGGGGGCGGAGGCCTCCACGCGAACAACCTCGCCCAGACCCAGGGCGCGGATACCGGCCTCAACCTTCGACATGTCGCCCACAATCACCCACGTCAGGGTCGACGGCTTGAACAGGGCCGCGGCCTCCGAGGACACCGCCTCAGGGGTCAGGGCCTCGTACCGCTGCCGCAGCGTCGCCGCATAGTCATAGGGTCGCCCCTCCTGGATGTTCTGGGCCAGTTGCTGCATCGTCTCCCAGGCGGTCTGGTAGGACCCGGGAAGGCTCCCGACCTCGCCATTGATCACAGGCGTGAGTTCCGCCTGGGTGATCGGCCGGCTGGAGCCGATTTCCGTCACCTCCCGCACCAGTTCGGCCAGAGCCGGCGCCGTCTTGTCCGTCTGGACCGAGGTGCCCGCCTGCCAATAACCCTGGGTCTGCAGGCGCCTCAGGCTCGTGTTGGCCCCATAGGCCCAGCCCTTATCCTCGCGGATGTTCATATTGATCCGCGACGAGAAATAGCCGCCCAGAACCGTGTTGGCGGACCGGGCGACAAAGGCTTCCTCGTCCGGGAGGATCGGCGTGGTGAAGGCGCCGGTGATGACCGATTGCTCGGCGCCGGGCCGATCGACCAGCAGGATCCGGGGCGTCGTCCGCGCGGGCGCGACAGGCCGATCGCGCGCCACACCGGCCGGACCGACCGGACGCCAGCGCCCGAACGTCCGTTCCAGCTCAGGGCGGATTTCCGCCAGGGTCACATCGCCGACCACCAGAAGGCGACCGTTTTCCGGACGGATCCAGGCGTTGCGGAACGTCAGCAGGTCGGCCCGGGTGATGGCCGCCAGCGACTGCGGATTACCGGCCAGCGGCTCACCATAGGGATGACCCTCGCCGAAGATCTGGCGCATCAGGACGCGGTCGGCGAGCGCCGTGGGATATTTTTCCGCGTCCTTCATGGCTTGAAGCCGTTCGTCGCGGATCCGGTCGATGTCCGCCTGCGGAAAATCGGCCTGGGTGACGAGATCGGCGAGCAGTTCCAGGGACGGCTTGAGGGTGCGCTTCAGGGTCAGGGAGGCGACCGATCCCCAGTCCCGCGAACCGCCGACCATCAGCATCGCGCCGTCCGCCTCGGCCCGGCGCGCGATATCCGCCGAAGACAGGCCGCCGGCGCCTTCATCCAGCATATCGAAGGCGAAGGCGTTCAAACCCTCCTTGCCTTCGGGATCGGCGGCGACCCCCACGTTCATCAGCAGGTTGACCGCCACCGTCGGCGCCCCGCGGTTGGTCACCACATCGACCCGCAGGCCATTGGACAGGGTGGCGGTCTCCAGCCCCGGCATCACCAGATCCCGTGCCGGGCCGACGGGGGGCATGACCGATCGATCCGCGCCCGTGGCTGTCACCGCCAGAGACGCGCGCGGCAGGACCGTCACCGCATGGGACCCGCGGCTGAGATAGAGCCGGGTGGCGTCGCGAACCTGGGCCGGGGTCGCCGCCAGGGCCAGTTCGATGTCCTCAACGCCGGCGTTCGGATTGCCGCGATAGAGTTCGCCCTCGGCGAGAAGGCCGGCGCGACCGATCAGGAAGGCCCGGTTCTGAACCATCGCGGCCTCCTGGGCGGTCGCCTTTCGCCGGACCTCGTCGCGGCTGGGCCCCTCGGCCATGAAGCGATCCAGTTCCTCCTGCACGACGGTTCGAATGCGGGGGATATCGTCTGGTGATCGCGGAGACACCCTGAGGGTCACCATGCCGGCGACCTCTGCGGTCATGGTCTGCAGATAGACGTCGGTCGCCAGCTTGTCGCGAACGACCAGCCGGTCATAAAGCCGGGACGTCTTGCCCTCACCGAGGGCGGCGACGCCGAGAGACAGATACACCGCCTGCGGATCGCCGAGCGCCGGAGCCGGCCAGGCCCGGTAGAAGGCGGACTGGGGGACATTGTCGTACTGAACCTGTTCGGATTCATTGAGCCGGACCGGCACATTGGCCTCAAACCGCGTCGGCTCGGGGCCGCCCGGAATATCCCCGAAATACAGCTCCATCTTCTGGCGCGCCGTCGCCGGGTCGATATCCCCGACAAGGACGACGACCGCATTGTTGGGGGCGTACCATTTCTTGAACCAGCCATGGACGTCCTCGACCGAGGCCGCGTCCAGATCCGCCATCGAACCGATAACCGAGTGGTTGTACGGATGATCCGGCGGGAACACATTCTCGTCGAGCAGATAGTCGACGAGGCCGAAGGGCTGGTTGTCGCCCTGGCGCTTTTCGTTCTTCACCACCGCCCGCTGTTCATCGAGCTTGGCCTGATCGAACGCCGCCAGGCTGTGACCCATCCGGTCCGATTCCAGCCACAGGGTGCGATCGAGACCCGCCGTCGGCACCGTCTCGAAGAAGTTCGTCCGGTCCAGCCAGGTCGTGCCGTTGATCTCCAGGGCGCCCATTTGTTCGATGGCGCCGAACCAGTCGGTGTTGTGGTGCTCCGACCCGTTGAACAGAAGGTGCTCGAACAGGTGGGCGAAGCCGGTCTGACCGTGCGGCTCGTCGCGCGATCCCACGTGGTACCAGACCCCGACATGGACGAAGGGCGTCGTATGATCCTCATGGACCACGACCCGCAGTCCGTTGCCGAGGGTGAAGCGGGTGTAGGGGATCGCGAGATCCGACGCCGCCGGCGAGGCGGACGAGGCGACCGCTTCGGCCGCCGGGGTCCCGGCGGCGGACGGGAGCGACGCCGCCCGAACCGGAACCGCCAGCGAAAGAGCCGCGACCAGGGCGAGACAGGAGGTAGAGGTTTTCATGACGGTCCTTGACCCGGCTGAACAATGGCGGCCGGCCTCGCCCTGGTCCGCACCCTGCAGGCGGACCTATGCGCAATCCTTGCGGTCATGACGGGTCCGGCGCGCCGGACCCGTCATAAGGTCGGATGCGATCAGAAGGCCTTGGCGATCTCGAGGAATCCGGTGCGTCCACGAACATCGTAACGGCTGCTGTCGTAGGGCGTCGTCGAATAGGCGCCGACGTATCCAGCTTCCGAGCCGATCAGATTGCGCACCCCGGCCGTGATCCGCACGCCGTCCCGCCAGGCGGAGCCGGTGTTGTCGAACGTATAGCCGAGGCTCGCATCCGCCTTCAGATAGTCGTCGGCGCGGCGGTCCTCGCCCGTGTTGAAGGCGGCATAGCCATAGGAGGGGCGATAGGTGAAGGCGACGTTGGCCCGCCAGTCCCTCCGGGTCCAGTTCAGGGAGGCCACCGCGACATAGCGGTCCGCGCCGGTGATGTTGTCGCGACGCGCCACCGCATCCAGGCCCGGAACAAGTTCGTCGTCGAGCCTGAGGGTGAAGGTCGCATTGAAGGACGCCGTGAACAGGCCCAGGTCCCCCGCATCCACAGCGTATTCGCCGCCGACATCGATCGTTTCGGAAACCCGGGAAGACAGGTTGATGGCGTTGATGTTGACCTGAACCAGATTGCCCGCGGCGTCCCGCACGGCCGTGCCGGGGAACTGGTCGGGGTGGGTGAACACATATTCCGCGAAGTCGCCGAACAGCAGATCGACCGTATTGCCCAGGAGGTTCTCGAATCGGGTGACATTGTAGCCGACGCGGACATTCCAGGGCTTGTCCTGCGGGGCGTAGTCGAAACCGAGCGTCCAGGTCCTGGCCGTCTCGGGCTGCAGGTCCGGATTGCCGCCCGAGGACAGGGTCACGAAGGCGATGTCCGGCCCGCCCGGGGCGGCGTAGTCGAGCAGGGGAATCGTGTCCGGGAACAGTTGGGTCGGCAGGAAGAGCTGGCGCGGATCGGGGGTACGGAAGGATTCGCCATAGGTGGCGCGCAGCCGCAGCGCTGTGAACGGCTGCCACAGCAGCCCCACCTGGGGACTGAACTGCGAGAAGCTGCGGTCATCATCGGCAGCGCCGTCACTGTCGAAATCCCCCGCGAGCGCATACTCTTCCCAGCGTCCGGCCAAGGTCAGGCTCAGGCGGCGCGCGAAGGCCTTGTCCTTGAGCAGCGGCACATCGACCTGGGCGTAGACCGAGGTGATGTCGCGCGGCAGGGTGTCGGTGTTGAAGGTCATGGCCGAGGTGGGCGACCCCGAATAGTCGAGCACTTCGCGCCGGAACTCCGCCCCGGCGGCGAAACGGACCTCACCGGCCGGAAGCGTGATCAGGCCGCCCGACAGGCCCAGATTGGCGCCCGTGACCCGCGATTCATTGGTCAGGGTTCCCGTATCGCCCACAAGCGAGGACAGCAGGGCGTCGTTCTGCGCGGATCCATTACCAAACAGGTTGAGCGCCGTCGCCAGCGTCGCCCCGGCCAGGGCGTCGGCAAAGGCGTCGGAGAAGAGGTCGAGCCCCCGCGAGGACGACTCCGAGGTTTCGCGCGAGAAGACCGCATAGGCGTCCAGCGACCAGTCGCGGATCGGCAGGCTGTATTCGCCGCCGAGATTGATGTGGAATCGTTCATCCCGGGACCGCGAGGTGTTGCGCGGAAGAACCCCGCGTTCGACCTCATTGGCGAACAGATAGCTGACGAAGACGTCCTCTCCGAAGCGGTTGAACGCATTGGTCTCAGGCACATAGGCGAAACTGACCGACGGGGCCTGGCCGATCTGGCGCGTGTCCGTGCGGCTGTAAAGCGCGTCCACATACAGGCGCAGCTTCTGGCTCACGGTCTGCTCCAGATAGACGGTCGCGCTCGACTGCTCGCCTTCCGGACGCAGATAGAGCGGCAGGATGCTGACCGGGACGATATTGGCGTCCGACAGGTCCGCCGGCGTATAGACAACGCCCGCCGAACTCGCCGGCAGCGCGCCGTAGCCATAGACGACGCCCGGCTGGGAGAAGCTGGTGATGCGGAAATCGTCGCCGCCCCGGTCCCGGTAGTCCATCGATGACAGGCCGTAGTCGGCGGTCCTGACCGGATCGGTCTTGCTGTAGCCGAGGGTCGCGATCATCCGGCCGCCCGACCAGTCGTGGCTGATGACCTGCGACAGGCTCGTCCGGTCGGCGCCGTTCTCTCCGATCTCCTGGCGCACCGTGGTCTCGAACCGGCTCGGCAGATCGGTCTTGAGGATGACGTTGATGACGCCGCCGATCGCATCGGACCCATAGATCGCCGAAGCGCCGTCGAGAAGCACCTCGACCCGTTCGATGGCGTTGGCGGGAATGCTCGACAGGTTGAAGGTTGAGCCGTCGAAGCTGGCCGAGCCCGCCACCCGGCGTCCATTGATCAACACCAGGGTCGCGTTGGTCCCGAGACCGCGCAGATTGGGCGCCGATTCCCCCAGACTCTCGGTCGACTGGTTCTTCGACGCGAACGAACTGCTGTTCAGGGCGGACAGGTTCTGCGGCAGCAGATTGATGATCTCCTCCGCCGTCGCCGCCCCGCGCGCCCGGATCTCTTCCTGACCGATGACCACGACCGGCGAAGCGACCGTGCCGCCGCGGATGCGCGTCCCGGTCACCGTCACCGCCTCGACCTCGTCGGCGGTGGGCTCGGCCGTCTGGGCGTGGGCGCCGCCGGCGGCGGTCAGGGTCAGGCCGCAAAGGGCGGCAAGGCCGACGCAGCCCAGCAGGCGGCGGCGGTCGGCGATAGGCGTTGTGATCATGGTAGTCCCCCTTGGAAAAAGCAGTGTTGTCAGCGCGCCGGGTCGTCAGGCCCGGAGTCGATGGGTGGGAAGGCGAGAACGAAGGCGGCGCCGCCGTCCTGCGGCGTCTCGACCGATATCTGGCCGCCATGCAGCGTCATCGCCTCGGAAACGATGGCCAGTCCCAGCCCCGCCCCGGCCTTGTTCGGCGGCTGTTTGAAAAAGGGCTTGAACAGGTGAGGCCGGTCGGCTTCAGCGACCCCGGCTCCATGGTCCCGGATCCGCACCTGGCGGTCGGCGCCCACGGTCACCTCCACGGCGGTTGCGGGCGCCGTGTGGAGAAGGGCGTTCTCCATCAGATTGACGACGGCGATCCGGACGATCTCGGCGTCCCCGGCGATCATGGCCGACCCGTCCTCGACATAGGTCAGGCTCTTGCCGGCCGCGATGGCGATCGGCGCGTATTCGATACAGACCTCGCGCACCAGCCCGTTCAGGCTGATCGGATCCAGCCGGGGCGCGACCGCCTGCCAGGAGGCGAGCTTCAACAACTGGCTGATGATCTGGGACATCCGGCGCACGTCGCGCTCGAGCTGGTGCCTGAGCGCGCCCTCGGGAAGCTCGCCCAGCCGGCCGCCCAGGATGGCCAGCGGCGTGCGGAGCTCGTGAGCGGCGGCGGCGGTGAAGGTCTTCTGGCGCCGGACCGCATCCTCGATCTGGAAGAAGGCGCGATTCACAGAGCGCACCAGCGGCAGGATTTCGCGCGGCAGGCGCGCCTCGGGCAAAGGGGTGAGGACGCCATCCGGTCCCAGATGGTCCGCGATGGCCACGACCGCGCGAAGAGAGCGGGTGGCCAGGTAGAAGACGGTCAGGATCACCAGGCCCACAAACAGGGCGACCAGCGCCAGGCTCTGGCCGTATCGGGTCAGCTCGGTCCTGAAGACGCTGCCGAAGGCCTCGCGTCGGGTCACCACCGCGGTCCGGACCGCCCCGACCTCGATATAATAGGGCGCTTCATCACACCGCCGGGCCTGGACACGGCCCGCCCCGTCCGCATCACGAATGTCCAGGGCCGTGGTCTCGACCCCGCACGCGCTTGCGCCGTCCTGCGGCGCCGCCGGTTCGCGCCACCGTCTGGGCGGACCGCCGATCGTGAACCGGTCGCGGGGCGTATCGATGAAAAGCCGCAGCTCCGGATTGGCCCGGCGCGTCCGCATGAGGACGTCGGACGCCTCCAGGCGGGACCGGTCTATGCGGCCGTCGGGGGCGATTGCGTCGCGGGCGTCCGCAACGAGCAGGTTCAGGGAAATGTCCGTGCGATCGAACCGCGCGGCGTAGGACCCGATCGGCGCCAGGATCAGGATGAACAGGGACAGGGCCGTGGCCGCGACCGATCCGGCGATCAGCGAGGTGACGATCGACGGGTTGTCGCGCCCGTGGGAGCGGCTCATGGCGCCTCCTCCCTCAGGAGATAGCCGATACCCCAGATGGTATGGATGATGACGCCGGCGTTCGCCTTGCGCAGTCGCCCCCGGAGCCGGGAAATCTGGGACTCCAGGGTGTTGGACTGGACCAGTTCATCGAAGCCGTAGACGGCCTCTTCCAGCATTTCCCGAGGCGCGACATGGCCTTTCCGGCGCAACAGGGCTTCCAGGATCAGGCCTTCGCGCCGCGGCGCCTCGAAGGGCGCGCCATGCACCAGGATCTGCCGGTTCACAGTGTCGAAGGCGACACCGCCCAGGCGCAACCATTGTTCGGTCTCCCGATCGGGACGCCGCAGCAGGGCCTTGAGACGCGCGAGCAGTTCTTCCGGGGCGAACGGCTTGGCGAGATAGTCGTCGGCCCCCGCCGCGAGTCCGGCGACCTTGTCGTCCGTCTGATCGAGGGCGGAGAGGACGAGGACGCGCGGCGCGGCGTCAACCGGGCAATGCGCCAGCAGAGACAGGCCGTCTCCGTCCGGAAGACGGCGGTCGAGGATGATCAGGGGATAGGCGAAGCTTCGCACAGCCTCCATCGCTTCGCCAAGCGTCGGGACCCGGTCAACGACGTAGCCGCCGCTGGTCAGCAGACGTCCGAGGACCTCGGACAACTCTGTTTCGTCTTCAACGAGAAGGATGCGCATCGACCACCGTGCCGCTTGTTGGAGGCACTAGTGTGACAGGAGCTTGCGGAAAGCTTGCGCAGCATTTGAGCGAGCGGTTTTGCGTGGCGTGTTGGTCAAATCTTGCGCCTTCGCGACGCGCGCGTGACGATAATGGCACAATCTTGCCGCCAGACCTCAGATGCGCAGGGACTTTAGCGGTGGCCTTGTCCGCGCCTTCAGGTCTGGAACCTGTCTCTCCCCTCATCGTGAGGCAGTCCGTGGGCCTCCAGCGCAGCCCGCCATAAAGGGGGAAGTCCGACCGGACCGTCGGCGCTGCGGCGAACGAGCGTGGCTTCACAGACCGCCACACATCGCCCGTCCTGAAACGCTCCCTCGACGACGGTCCAGGAGGTCCGGCCGATGCGAAGCACGCCAATCGCGATCACAAGATCGGCGGGATAGAGCGCGTCCCGCAGAAAGTCGGTCTTCATCGCGGCGACCACAGTCGCCCCGTTTGGAAGGTGTTCGCCGCCGCCCAGCGCCTGGACGAACCGGACCCGCCCTTCCTCGAACAGCGACGCCAGGGCCACATTGTTGAGGTGCCGGTTGAGGTCCTGGTCGCCGAACCGCGTCCCCAGGCGGCACTGGAAGGGATAGGCGTCGAGACGGGTCAGGGCCGGTGCGACCCGTTCTGGCCGGGCCGTCACGTCTTCGCTCCACCGCGAGGCTGCGGGCTGTGGAGCATCAGGACAGGGCCGGATTGGCGACATCGCGCAGACGGCCATCCGTCCGGGCCAGATCGACGAGAAGATCGGACGGGGCGAACTGCGGTCCAAGCCGCCCCGCCAAAGTCCGGAGGCGCTCGACGACAGAGGCCAGGCCCTCGGCGTCGGCCCAGTACATCGGCCCTCCCCGCCAGGCTGGCCAGCCATAGCCGTTGCGCCAGACCACATCGATATCCGAGCCGCGCAGCGCCTTATGTTCGGCGAGGATCTGTGCGCCCTCATTGACCATCGGCAGGATGAGCCGGTCGAGGATCTCGGCGTCGGCGATCTCGCGTTGCGGCGCGTCCAGATCGAGCCGGTAGGCTGCGATCAGATCCTCGGCGGCCTGTGAACGGATCGCCTTGCGGTCCGCAGTATAGTCATAGAAGCCCGCGCCGCTCTTCTGGCCGCGGCGGCCCGCTTCGCAGAACCGCTCGCGCAGCGTTCGCCCCCTGGACGTTCGCGCGTCCCATCCCAGATCGAGCCCTGCGAGATCCCCCATGCGGAACGGGCCCATCGGCAGACCGAAGGCCTCGATGACCCGGTCGATGGCATAGGGGCTGGCGCCCTCGAGCACCATCGCTTCGGATTCCCGCTTGCGGATCGCCAGCATCCGGTTGCCGATGAAGCCATGGGCGTTGCCGGCCACGACAGCCGTCTTGCCGATGCGTCTGGCGAGCGCAAGCGCCGTCGCAACGACGGCGGGAGACGTCTTCGCGCCTTTGACAATCTCCAGCAGCTTCATGATGTTGGCGGGCGAGAAGAAATGAAGCCCTACCACATCGTCGGGACGACCGGTGGCCGCAGCGATCGCGTCGATGTCCAGGTAGGAGGTGTTGCTCGCCAGGATCGCCCCCGGGCGAACCCGGAGGTCGAGTTGCGAGAAAATCTCGCGTTTGACCTCCAGCGTCTCGAAGGCGGCCTCGATCACCAGGTCCACATCGCTGAGGGCGGCGAGGTCTGTCGTTGAGGACAAGGCCGTCCGGATGTCGCGATACGCCTGCTCGGTCAGACGCCCGGCCTCGAGATTGCGCGTGAGCGCAGCAGCGATCACCGCGAGACCTCGCGCCAGGGCTTCGGGCGCCTTCTCCATCAGGACGACTTCCACCCCGCCCTGCAGCAAGGCCAGGGCGATTCCCGTTCCCATCGTGCCGGCGCCGATAACGCCGACGCGTTCGACGCTGCGCGTGACCGCGTCCTCCAGACCCGGAACACGGGACGCGGCGCGATCGGAGAAGAAGCTGTAGCGCAGGGCGGCCGACTGGGGGCCGGCGCGCAGGGCTTCGAAGCCGGCGCGCTCGACGACCAGACCCGCCGCAATCGGGGCATCGACGGTCTCGCGCACGACCTCGACGATCCGGCCCGCCGCAATCGCGCCGCGGAACCGACGGGGGTTGTCAGTGACGAAGGCTTCAATGTCCGCCGCCGCCCCGGGCGGCCAGGGCAGGTGACCGGTGCGACGCAAGGCCCTGGAGGCCGCCGCGGCGCGAACCCGCCCGGCCGCTTCGTCGACAGCCTCGCCCGGCTCCGCCACCGCGTCCACCAGACCCCAGTCCAGGGCAGTCTGGTGACCGATCCGGACCCCCGAGGTCATCATCTCGAGCGCGCGGGGGACTCCGACGAGGCGGGGCAGCCGCTGCGTCCCACCCGCGCCCGGCAACAGGCCCAGCGTCACCTCGGGCAAGGACAGTTGCGCGCCGGTCTCGGCGATCCGGATGTGGCAGGCGAGCGCCAGTTCCAGACCGCCGCCGAAGGCGACGCCATGCACGGCGGCGGCTATCGGCTTTTCGAACGCCTCGATGACGGCGAGAACCTCGGGAAGAAGCGGTGCGACCGGCGCCTCGAATTCACGGATGTCGGCGCCGCCGGACCAGAGTTTGCCGGCGCCGCGCAGGACGACCCCGTCGACTCCGGCGTCGAGGCGCGCCGCCTCCAGCGTCGTCAGAAGGGCCTGGCGGATCACATGCCCGAGGGCGTTCACCGGCGGATGATCGATCGTCAGGACGAGGACGCGGTCCCGACGCTCGGCGGTGATGACGCCGTCCATCAGGAAAACGCCTGCAGGCCGGTCTGGGCGCGACCCAGGATCAGGGCGTGGACGTCGTGGGTGCCCTCATAGGTATTGACGGCCTCCAGGTTGCACATGTGCCGGATCACCCCGAACTCGTCCGAGATTCCATTGCCGCCATGCATGTCCCGGGCGGTTCGGGCGATCTCGAGCGCCTTGCCGCAGTTGTTGCGTTTGAGCAGGCTGATCGCTTCAGGCGCCAGCGTCCCCTGATCCATGCGGCGGCCCGCGAAAAGACAGGCGCCAAGCCCCAGGGTGATCTCGGTCTGCATGTCGGCGAGCTTCTTCTGGAACAGCTGGGTCTGGGCCAGAGGCCGCCCGAACTGGTTCCGATCAAGACCGTACTGCCTGGCCGCATGCCAGCAGAACTCCGCGGCGCCGAGCGCCCCCCAGGCGATGCCGTACCGGGCCCGGTTGAGGCAGCTGAACGGTCCCTTCAGCCCGACGACATTGGGCAGCAGCCGATCCTCGGGAATGAAGACATCCTGCATGACGATCTCGCCCGTGACCCAAGCGCGAAGCGAGAACTTGCCCTCGATTTTGGGGGTTGAGAGCCCCACGTCGCCGCGCTCGAGAATGAATCCGCGAATGGCCTCGTCGTCGGTTTTGGCCCAGACGACCAGAACGTCAGCGACGGGTGAGCTGGTGATCCACATCTTCGCGCCGTTCAGCACATACCCGTCGGCGACCTTTCGCGCCCGGGTTTTCAGACTGCCCGGGTCCGAACCGGCGTCGGGCTCTGTCAGTCCGAAGGACCCGATCCATTCGCCGCTCGCAAGCCGGGGCAGGTAGCGCTCACGCTGCGCCTCATCGCCATAGGCGTGGATGGGATGCATGACGAGGCTGGACTGAACCGAAAGCGCGGACCGATAGGCCGAGTCCGCGCGCTCGATTTCGCGCGCGACGAGACCATAGGCGACATAGGAGACGCCCGGGCAGCCATAGCCGTCGATCGTCGCCCCCAGAAGGCCGACCTCGCCGAACCTGCGCATGAGATCCCGGTCACAGGTCTCATGCCGGTTGGCGTCTCGAACGATCGGCATCAGCACCGATTGGGCGAACTCCCTGGCGCTTGCCGCGATCAGGGTCTCCTCCTCGCTCAACAGGGAGGCGAGGCCCAGCGGGTCTTCCCAGGCAAAGGCGGGCGAGGCGTGTGAAGCGGCCATGGGTCAGTTCCGGAGCGGGAGGGTGAGAGGATCGGTGACGGGAGAGACGTGGAAGACGAGCGGGGCGCCCGTGACGGCGGCGAGAGCCGCCGCATCGACGCCGGGCGCCATCTTGCGGACGATGAAGGCCTCCCCGGCCGGGTCGAGCACCGCCAGGTCGGTATAGATGCGATGCACGATGCCTCGGCCGGTCGCCGGCATCGTGAGCGCATCCACCAGCTTGGGTCGCCCGTCATGGGTCAGATGGGTGCAGATGATCCGGACGCTTCGCGCGCCCAGGGCCAGGTCCATCGCCCCACCCACGCCGGGGACGCCGCCCTGGCCTGTCGACCAGTTAGCCAGATCGCCGCTCGCCGACACCTCAAAGGCGCCCATGATGCAGATGTCGAGGTGACCGCCGCGGATCATGCCGAAGCTGTCCGCGTGGTGGAAATACGAACCGCCGGCGAGCAGGCTCACGCTCTTCTTGCCGGCATTGATGAGGTCGCGGTCGTCAGTCCCCGCCGCAGGGCGGGGCCCCATGCCGAGAATGCCGTTCTCGCTGTGAAGGACGATCTCGATCCCGCCGGGAAGGACATCGGCGACGCACTCCGGTCGCCCGATGCCGAGGTTCACATAGGCGCCGTCGGGGATGTCGCGCGCCGCCAGGGCCGCGGTCTGGTTCAGAGTCCAGCCTGTCGCCATGACGGCCTCCCGAGTTCGTCAAGATGATCGCTCTCGCTGACCGGGTTCTCGACGCACACGATCCGGTCCAGATAGACGCCCGGCGTGACGACGGTTTCGGGATCGATCTCGCCGAGCGCGACGGTGCGGCGCACCTGGGCGACCGTGACCCGGGCCGCCGTGGCCATGATGGGCGCGAAATTCCGGGCGGACTTGTTGTAGGTCAGATTGCCCCATCGGTCGGCGCACTCGGCCTTGATCAGCGCCAGATCGGCGAAGAGGGCGTCTTCAAGCACATGAGGACGGCCCCGATAGTCCCGGACCTCCTTGCCCCGGCTGATCTCAGACCCGGCCGCTGTCGGGGTGAAAAAGGCGGGTATCCCCGCCCCCGCCGCCCGGATGCGTTCGGCGAGCGTCCCCTGGGCGACCACTTCAAGCTCAATCCTGCCCGCCTGGTAGAGCTCGGTGAACACGAAGCTGTGCGAACTCCTGGGATAGGAACAGATCATCTTGCGCACCCGGCCGGCGGCGAGAAGCGCGGCCAGGCCGATGTGGCCGTTACCCGCATTGTTGTTGACGACCACCAGATCGCGCGCCCCCTGGTCAATCAGGGCATGGATCAGCTCGGTCGGGCTGCCGGCCTCGCCGAAGCCGCTGATCATGACGGTTGCGCCATCATGAACATGGCCGACCGCTTCCGCGGCCCCGGAGACGCGCTTGTCGATCACGGACGATCAGGCCCGGGGCCCTCGACAGGCCCCTGACCCAGCCTGGCGTAACGGGCGAGGTGGTGATCCTCGTCGCCGAGCTGTTGATCGATCATGATCAGGCGTTTGGCGAAATGGGGCAGCGGCAGCTCCCAGGTCATGCCGATGCCGCCGTGCAGCTGGATGGCCTCCTCGGCGACCAGGGCGCCGGTCCGTCCAACCGTATATTTGGCCGCGGAAGCGGCGCGGTCCCGGGCGAGAGCCGGACCCTCCAGCGCCGCGGCGGCGTTGATCACCGCAGACCTCGCCTGTTCGATTTCCAGCAGGACGGTCGCCATCCGGTGCTGCAGGGCCTGGAAGCGGCCGATCGGCGCGCCAAACTGGACACGGGTCTGCAGATAGTCGACCGTCGCGGCCCGGGCCGTTTCCATCGCCCCGAGCGCTTCCGCAGAGAGGGCCAGCAAGCCCGCCGCCGTGGCTCCGGCGATCAGGGCCGCGCCCTCGCGAGCGATCAGGGCGTCCGGTCCCACAGACACCCTGTCGAACCCGACCTCCGCCGCCCGGCCGCCATCGACCAGGCTGTAGCCCCGCACCGTCAGGCCCGCCGCATCTGCGGGAACCAGGAACAGCGACGGCTCGGCGGCGCCCGGCAAGACTGCCGGGACGACCAGCAGATCGGCCGCCCCGGCGTGCAGGACCACCCCCTTGGCGCCGGTCAGGCTCCAGCCCGCGTCGCCCGGCGTCGCGGTCAGGACCGAGGCCAAGCCATCCGCGTCGCGGGCGTCTTCGTGGGCGAAGGCGATCAGAACCTCGCCCGCGATCACCCTGGCGAGAAGATCCTGACGGCCGCCCGCTCCGGCGAGGACGCGTCCGGCCATCAGGGTTCCCAGGAAGGGTTCGACCACGAGCGCGCGTCCCAGGGCCTCGAAAACGACCATGAGGTCGAACCCCTGGCCGCCGAAGCCCCCGGACGCTTCATCGAACAGCGCGCCGATGACCCCCAGCTCGGCCAGGTCGCTCCAGGTCCCGGCGCTGTAGCCGATCGGTCCGAAGGCGGCGTCATTGCGCCGCTCGATCGGATACCGGTCGGCGAGATAGCGGTTCAGGGTGTCCGCCAGCATCTGGCGGTCTTCGGTATGATTGAAGTCCATCGTCAGAGGCCCAGGATCGCTTTGGAGATGATGTTCTTCTGGATCTCGTTGGAGCCGCCGAAGATCGAGAGCTTGCGATTGTTGAAATAGCTGGACGCCGCCGCGGCGCCTTCGGGCGGGCCGACCGGCTCCCCGTTCCAGCCAGGCTCCAGCGCCTCGGGCTGATACGGCTGGGCATAGGGGCCGAGCGCGCGGCGCAGCAGGCCTGTGATCTCCTGGCGAATCTCGGTTCCCTTGATCTTGAGCATGGAACTTTCGGCCCCGGGCGCGCCTCCGCCGGCCACCGCGGCGATGACCCGCAGGTTCGTGGTCTTCATATTCTCAAGATCAATCTCGATGCGCGCCATCCGCGCCGCGAACAGGGGATCGTTCACCATCCCGAGCCGTCGCGCGACGGTCGCAAGCCGCTCGAACGCCGCCACCGAGGCCCCGACGCCCGCGATGTTGGTGCGCTCGTAGGTCAGCAGATATTTCGCATAGGTCCAGCCCCGGTTCTCCTCACCGACGCGGTTCGCCACGGGGACGCGAACATCGGTGAAGAAGACCTCGTTGACCTCGTGGGCGCCGTCGAGGGTGATGATCGGCCGGACCTCGACGCCGGGTGAGGTCATGTCGATCAGAAGGAAGGAGATGCCCTCCTGTCGCTTGCCCTCGGTCGAGGTGCGCACCAGACAGAAGATCATGGTCCCCCACTGGCCCAGGGTGGTCCAGGTCTTCTGGCCGTTGACGACATAGTGGTCGCCCTCGCGCACGGCGCGTGTCTGGACGTTGGCGAGGTCGGACCCGGCGCCCGGTTCGGAATAGCCCTGCGACCACCAGTCCGAACCGTCGAGAATGCGCGGCAGCCAATACTGCTTCTGGGCCTCGGAGCCGTATTTGATCAACACCGGGCCGAGCATATTCACGCCGAACGGCACGATGCGCGGCGCATGGGCCAGGGCCGCTTCGTCCTCGAAAATCGAGCGTTGGACGACGTCCCAGCCGGGCCCGCCCCAGGCGACCGGCCAATGGGTGGCAAGCCATCCCCGGGCATTGAGAACAGCATGCCAGCGTTCGTGATCGGCCTTCTGCAGGTGGCGCCCCGTGCGCACGGCCTCCGCCAGATCCGCCGGCAACTCCGCCTTGAGGAAGGCGCGCACCTGCTCGCGGAAGGCGGTCTGTTCAGCGGTATAGGACAAATCCATCGGGGGCCTCAGGCGATTTCGAACAGACCGGCGGCGCCCATGCCGCCGGCGATGCACATCGAGGCCACGACATAGCGCGCGCCGCGGCGACGGCCCTCGATCAGGGCGTGACCCGCGATCCGGCTGCCGGTCATACCGAACGGGTGGCCCACCGCGATGCCGCCGCCGTCGACGTTGAGAAGCGCCGGATCGATGCCCAGGGCGTCGCGGCAGTAGAGCACCTGACTGGCGAAGGCCTCGTTGATCTCCCACAGACCGATGTCGGCCACGCTCAGCCCGGCGCGCTCCAGGAGCTTTGGAATGGCGAAGACCGGACCGATGCCCATCTCGTCGGGCGCACAGCCCGCGACCTGGAAGCCGCGGTAGACGCCGAGGATCGGCAGGCCTTCGCGCTCGGCGGCGGCGCGATCCATGACGACCTGCGCCGAGGCCCCGTCCGAAAGCTGACTGGCGTTCCCGGCCGTGACGAAGCGGCCCTGCTGGACCCACTGGCCATCGCGCCAGACCGGTTTCAGGGCCGCCAGACCTTCCGGCGTCGTATCCGCGCGAACGCCTTCGTCCGAGGACAGGGTGACCGTCTCGCGGCCGGTCACCGATCCGTCTTTCGCCAGAAGGTTCTTTTCCACGGTCAGGGGCACGATCTCGTCGGCGAAACGTCCCTCGGCGAGCCCGGCGGCCGCGCGTCTGTGGCTTTCTGCAGCATAGGCGTCCTGGTCTTCACGGCTGACGCCATAGCGTTCGGCGACGATCTCGGCGGTCTCGATCATCGGAATATAGGCTGTCGGCTCGGCCGCGATGACGGCCTGAGACCGGTTGCGCCAGGTCGAGGCGTGGGTGTTGACCGTGAGCGAAATCGACTCGCATCCGCCCGCCACCGCGACGTCGATGTCATTGGCGATGATGGATCGCGCGGCCAGGGCCAGCGCGGTGAGGCCTGAACCGCATTTCCGGTCCAGGGTGAAGGCCGGCACGCTCTGCGGCAGGCCGGCGGCGTGGACCGTCAGTCGCCCGAGGTTATAGCTCTGGGTGCCCCACTGGTTGCCGGCCCCGAAGAACAGATCGTCGATCCGCGCCGGATCGATGCCGGCGCGCGCGACCGCCGCCCTCACCGCATGGGCCGACAGAACGGGCGCCTCGGTGTCGTTGAACGCGCCGCGGTAGGCGCGCCCTACGGCGGTCCTCGCGGTCGAAACGATGACAGCCTCGCGCATTGCCAGTCCTCCCCATGGCCGCGCCTGAATGCACGCGGTCCCGTTTTCGCTGCGGCGACGCCGCACGATCCGATTGTTCGCCGCTCGTGCTCCGGAGCTTCCGGGACCGACCGCCGCAGTTATTGACTGCCTGACAATAAACCGGCAAGCAAGGAAATCAATTAATGGGGTAATAATATGAGAGCCTACCGGATCGGTCAGATCGTCCCCAGTTCCAACACGACAATGGAAACCGAAATTCCCGCCCTGTTGCGGGCGCGTGAGGCGATCCGCCCGGAGCGCTTCACCTTCCATTCGAGCCGGATGCGCATGCAGAAGGTGGTCAAGGAAGAACTGGCGGCCATGGACGCCCAGAGCCTGCGATGCGCGGCCGAGCTGGCCGACGCGCGTATGGATGTGATGGGCTACGCCTGCCTGGTGGCGATCATGGCGACTGGCCTGGGCTACCACCGCGAAAGCGAGACAAAGCTCACCGAGGCCAGCACCGAGGTGGGCGGCCCCTGCCCCATCGTCACCTCCGCCGGCGCCCTGATCGACGGCATCCGGCTCCTTGGAGCCCGGAAAATCTCGATTATCACCCCCTATATGCGCCCGCTGACGGACCTGGTCGTCGCCTACATCCGCAATGAAGGCATTGTCGTCCAGGACTCCATCGCCCTGGAGATTCCGGACAATCTCGAGGTCGGCGCCCGTGACCCCATGGCGTTGCTCAAGGACGTCGAACGCCTTGATGTGACGGGCGTCGATCTGGTCGTGGCCTCGGCCTGCGTCCAGATGCCGTCCCTGCCCGCGCTGGAGCCGTTGCAGGACCGGCTCGGCCTGCCCGTGACCTCGGCGGCGGCCTGCACGGTGCGCAAGATGCTCGACAGTCTGGGCCTGGAACCGGTCGCTCCGACTGGCGCCGCCGTGCTGGGAAAGGCGGTGCGTGTGGCCGCTTGACGGCGGTGTTTTATTGATCCACCATCAATAATGAAGCGACCGAAATGTCGGCGCGGTGGGCGAAAGCCTGGACCCAGGGAGGGTTATCATGACGACCGGAGTAAACACGCCCGCGCGGCGCGCGGCTTTCGCTCGCCTGCTCAAGGGCACGGCTGCGGCTGGAGTTCTCACCATGGCGGCGTCGCTTTACGCCCCGGCGGCCCTGGCGCAGACCGCGCCCCCGCCGCCCTCCGACCCCCAGACGGACGGCGCCTCCCTGCTCGATGAGGTCGTCGTCACAGCGCAGAAGAAAAACCGCGCCGAAGAAGTCCAGTCCATCCCGATCGCGATCACCGCGGTCAACGCCGCCCAGCTCGACGCCCTGAACGTTGTCACCCTGCGCGACCTTGGATCGATCGCGCCCAATGTCGCCCTCGAACCGAACGGGTCGGCCAAGGGGGTGGCCAACTTCACCATCCGCGGCATCGGTGCCAACTCCTCCATCGCCTCGGTGGAGCCCACGGTCGGGACCTTCATCAACGGCATCTACCAGGGGGTGAACGGCGGTGTCGTGCTCGACGCCTTC
Organism: Brevundimonas sp. NIBR10; assembly: GCF_027912515.1. Taxonomy (NCBI): domain Bacteria; kingdom Pseudomonadati; phylum Pseudomonadota; class Alphaproteobacteria; order Caulobacterales; family Caulobacteraceae; genus Brevundimonas; species Brevundimonas sp. NIBR10. The sequence continues at coordinate 824,474 of NZ_CP115464.1, read as the reverse complement.
GACCTCGACGGCGTCGAGATCCTGCGGGGTCCCCAGGGCACCCTGTTCGGCCGAAACGTCACCGGCGGCGCCGTGCTCCTGCGCACGGGGCGGCCGACGGCGGAGTGGCAGGGCGCCATGCGCGCCTCGGTCGAGACCGGTCCGCAATATACCGTGGCCGCCACGGTCGGCGGACCTGTGATCGGCGACTATGTCCTGGCCAAGCTGACCGCCTACCACAAGGATGACCGCGGCTGGTTCCACAACGACGCCACCAACAGCCAGTTCGGCGAGGAACGAACGACCTTTGTGCGCCCGACGATCGTCATCGATCCCCACAACGGCCTCAGGCAGACATTCATCTATGACCACCTGACCACGACCGGCGACGGGGTGCCGACGCGCAACATCAATGCGAACCGCAAATTCCAGCTGACCCTGAACAATCCCGGCTTCACCGATGTGAAGAGCGACGCCTTCACCTCCGAAACGACGCTGGATGTGCCCTTCGGCAACGGCGTCATCACCAATCTGTTCGGCTATCGCGCCCTTGACCAGAAGACCGGCACGGATCTGGACTCGACCGCCAATACGATCAGCCATTCGCTGGCGACCGTCTACCAGAGCCAGTACAGCAACGAACTGCGCTACGCCGGGACCTTCTTTGACCGCTGGGACCTGACCGTCGGCCTGTACTATTTCGAACAGGACATCCGCACCTTCGACCGGCGGGACCTGGGTCCGCCGCTCGCCCCGCTCGGCCGGTTCACCACCGGCGGCGGACACATCGACCAGTCCAGCTATGCCGCCTTCACCCAGAGCGACATCCGCCTGACGGACTCGCTCACCGCGACCCTGGGGCTGCGCTATTCGCACGAGACCAAGTCCGCTCAGGTCGCCCTCACCTCCGCGGCCGCGCCCTGCGACTTCTTCGCCGAAACCTGTAATTTCAACACCGCCGGCGCGCTCACCGGTGAACGGGACTGGCATGCGCTGACCCCGAAGATCGGCCTGCGCTGGCAGGTCCAGCCCGGCGTCATGATCTTTGGCTCGTACAGCGAGGGGGTCCGCAGCGGCGGTTACAACCTGCGTCGGTCCAATCCGATCGATCCGGGGGTCTATGACCAGGAACGCCAGAAGACCTATGAGCTGGGCCTGAAGTCGGGCTGGCTCGACAGGACCCTGAGGATCAACCTCACCGGCTTCTACAACGACATCGGCAATATGCAGCGGGATTCCAACACCCAGGGCCCGACCGGGCCGGTGCAGATCCTGTTCAATGCGGTCGACGCCGAAATCTACGGGGCCGAAGGCGAGTTCATCTATGCGCCGACCCGCGCCCTGCAGCTGAACGCCAACTTCGGCTACACCCACGGCGAATACACGGACGTGCGTCTGGATCTCAACGGCAACGGCGTCATCAACGAGGCCGACTACGCCCTGAAGATCCCTCGCCTGTCGCCGTGGACCTACAACGTCGGCGCCACCTACACCGGCGACGTCGCCGGCGGCCAGCTCAGCGCCCATGTCGATTACGGCTACCGCAGCGGCTCGTTCGGCAACGAGGCCAACTCCACCATCTTCGTCCCCTACCGCAATCTGAACGCCAACCTGACCTGGGACGCCCCGGGCGGGATCTGGTCGGCCTCGCTCTACGGCCGAAACCTCGGGGACCATGAGCAGAACGGGGCCTCGGTCCCGGTCGTCACCAATGTCGCTTACTACTACACCATCCAGAAAGGCCGTCAGCTCGGCATCGAGTTGAACGCGAAATTCTAATGAATGCATCAGCGCCCACGGCGGGCCTGCGGGGGTCGGGATGGAATCCCGACCTCCTTCCCGCCGGCACCAAGGTCGAGATCCAGCGCCTGACGACGGCGGACGGCGCCCAGGCGACCGGCTGTCTCTACAGCCGGGGCGGCGAGAAGACCGTCGCCTTCATCATGCACCCCCGGGAGATGACGCTCACCTTCTACGCCATTCCGTACTTGCTGGAGGCCGGGATCGCCTGCTGGTCGCAAGGCGCCCGGACAACCGGGAATGATTTGCGGCTCGAGCACGAACTCGCCATCCAGGACGCAGCAGCCGGCATCGCCTTCCTGCGGGAGCGCTTCGAAAGGGTTCTGAGCCTGGGCGTCTCGGGCGGCGCCAGCCTGATCGCCTTCTATAATCAGCAGGCCCTGCTCGCGCCCGACGCCCGTATCGCCCGCACCCCCTCCGGGCGACCGACCAAACTGAACTTGGCGACCATGCCCGCCCTCGACGGCTTCATGTTCATCTCGCCCCATCCGGGACAGGGCAAGCTGCTGTTGAACGAGATCGACCCCTCCGTCGTCGACGAGACGGACGCCCGTTCGATCGATCCCGACCTGTTCCCCTTCAGCCCGAAGAACGGCTACGCCCGGCCTCCCGAGGGCGCCCATTACGATCCGGACTTCCTGGCCCGTTACCGCGTCGCCCAGCGTCGGCGCGTGGAGCGGATCGACGCCTTCGCCCTTGAGAAGGTCGCCGAAAAACAGGAGGCCCGCAGCCGCCTGAAGGCGGGGACCGCCACGCCTCTGGACCGGATCGTGGCGGCGCATCAGCCGATCTTCCAGGTCTGGCGCACCGATGCCGATCCTCGATGCTTCGATCTCTCTCTCGATCCTTCCGATCGCTCCTTCGGCTCCTTGTGGGGACCGGATCCGTTCGCCTCGAACTTCGGCGCGGTCGGCTTCGGCCGGGTCTGCACGCCGGAGAGCTGGCTCTCGACCTGGTCGGGCGTCACCTCCAACGCCGCCTTCGAAAAGACCGGCGGCGCCATCCATCAGCCGGTGATGATGATCGAGATGACGGGCGACAACTCGGTCTTCCCCTCCGATCTTGACGGGATCTTCGCCAGCATCGGCTCGGCGAACAAGCAGCGCGCAAAGGTGCGCGGCAATCACCACGGCCTGGCCCTCACGCCCGGCGAGACCAGCGGACAGACCCTCGCCTGCAATCTTCTGACCGCCTGGATCGAGGAGACGTTCAAATGACCCAGGACACGGCTCGCGTCGACAGGGTCGCCCGGCCGATGCCCGGCGTCATCTACCCCGACCCTGTGAGGCTGGCGAAATACCTGTCCGCCGGCGAGTTGCCCCGCCGCGGCCTGATCGACGGGCTGATGGACAGCTTCACGCGAAACGCGGACCGCGCCGCGCTCTGGTACGAGGGCGAAACCGTCACCTATGCCGATCTGGACGTTCGCAGCGATCGTGCGGCCGCAGGCTTTCTGGCCCTGGGCATGAAGCCGCTGGACCGCGCGCTTTTCCAGATGCGGAATTCGCCGGAATTCTACGTCGCCTTCATCGGCTGTCTCAAGGCCGGCATCATCCCGATCTGCTCGCTTCTCGCCCATCGCGAGCACGAGATCGAATATCTGGCGACCGAGGGCCACGCCCGGATGCACCTCGTCGACGGGGACGATCCCAGATTCGATCTGGTGGCCTTCGCCAGAGCCGTGCAGACCCGCACGCCGACGCTCAAATTCATCGTCGCGGCCCGCGGAGCTCCCGCAGCCGACATCACACGCCTTGACGCCCTGACGGAGGCCCAGACGCCCGAGGCGGCGCGCGCCACCGTGGCCGCGGTGCCCCGCGATCCGTTCCAGGTCGCGATCTTCCAGCTGTCCGGGGGCACCACCGGAGTGCCCAAGATCATCCCGCGGTTCCAGAACGACTATCTCCTGAACATGACGCTGACGATCGAGCGGCTCGGTTACCGGGCCGACGACACCATGTTCATCGCCTATCCCCCCATTCACAACGCCGCCATGGGCTGCTGCTGGGGCCCCACCCTGCTGGCCGGCGGAACCGTGGCCATCGCCTCCGAGCTCAGCGGCGAGAGCTTCGCCCGCCTCATCACGGACGCCCGTCCGACCTGGATCGCCCAGCTGATCAGCGGGCTGACGCCCTATTTCCAGCAGGCCCAGGCCCTGGGCGCCGATTTCTCGAGCGTGCGCGCCCTGTGGCAGGCGGGCTCGACGGAAATGGCGGAACAGGCCCGCGCCTGGCTCGGCGTCCCGACCTGGCAGATGTTCGGGATGACCGAAGGGCTGAACCTCTATCCGCGGACGGGCGACCCGGAGGACGTCTGGAAGACCACGCTCGGCCGGCCGTTATCGGACTGGGACGAGGTCGTGATCCTCGAGCCGGAAGGATCGCGTGAGGTTCGCGACGGCGAGGTGGGCGAGATGGCCTGCAGAGGCCCCTTTATCGTGCCCGGGTATTTCAACGCCCCGGCGCGGAACCGCGAAGCCTTCACCGAGGACGGCTTTTACCGCAGCGGGGACCTGATGAGCCGGGTCCGGATCGGCGGGCTCAGCTACTTCCGCTACGAGGGTCGCCTCAAGGACGTCATCAGCCGGGGCGGAGAAAAGATCAACGCCGCGGAAGTCGAAGGCGTCCTGCTCCGACACCCTGCGGTCATGCATGCCGCGGTCGTCGCCTATCCCTGTCCCCGGATGGGCGAGCGCGCCTGCGCCATGATCGTGCTCAAGGCCGATGCGCCCGGGTTCGATCTTGCGGAGCTGCAGCGGTTCTTCGGCGCCGTCGGCGTCGCCAAGTTCAAATGGCCCGAACGCGTGCAGACCGTCGCGGCGCTGTCCCTGACCAAGGTCGGCAAGATCGACAAGGCGGCCATGAAGAAGGCCGTCATCGCGGCCCTCGAGCAAGAGGGGCAGGCGGCCGCATGAGCCCTTCACCGTCCAAGGAGATTCGTCATGACTGAGCCAGACCTGACCCTGACGCTGAATGGCGTCCACCATACCGCCCGGCCAACCTGGAAGCTGCGCGAGACCGTCGAATTCTATCGCGACATCATGGGCCTTCCCCTGATCCACTGCATCGCGGCGCGCGGCTGGGGCCCCAACGACCACCCCGACTTCCTGCATTTCTTCTTCGACAGCGGAAACGGCAGCACGATCGCCTTCTTCTACTATATCGGCACCGATCGGCCCACGGAGCTGGTGCAGAAGGAACACCACTTCGACCGGGCCACCCACACGGCCTGGCAGGTCCCCGATCTGGAAACCCTCGCCCGGTGGCGCGCCCGCCTTGAGGGCAAGGGTCTCGAGATCCGCTATCAGCTCCGTCACGAAGTGATCGAGTCGATCTACTGCCTGGACCCGAACGGCTACAGCGTCGAAATCACCGCGCCACTGCGCCCCTTCGTCCCCCTCGACGCCCTTGACGCCGAGATGTCGATCCAGGCCGCGATCGAGGCGGAGGACGCCGCCGCCGCCGCCGGCGACCGGCTGCGCAGCATCACCGACATCTGGGAACGCAAGGGCCAGCTTGTCGCCCGTCTTCTGGAGACCGCGGCATGACGGCGGTGATCTATGTGCCGGACCTGGAGGAGTTCCTTCCGGTCGTCGAGACGTCACGCGAGGCGGGCTATGCCGTGCGCGAGCCTGTGAAGGGCTACTGGCGCATCGAGGCCGAGGACGAGATCCGGCTGCGACGCAAGGCCCTGGGCCTCGGTCCGGCGCTGTGGAACTCGGCTTTGATCGGCGGGATCGTTGGTCGCATCGCGGCCTTCGACAAGGACGAGATGATCATCAGGGGCGTGGAATGAAAATCGGGATCGTCGGCGCCGGCCCGGCCGGCCTCTACCTCGCGCTGATCCTGGGCAAGCGTCTCCCCGGGGCCAGCATCGATGTCTATGAACAGAATCCGAGGGACGCGACCTACGGCTTCGGTGTCGGCCTGAACAGCTCCAGCTGGGGGCGTATGCGCATGGCGGATGAGGCGTCACACGACGAGATCATGCGTTCGGCCTATTTCGGCCGGCATCAGCTTCTGGGTCACCGGGGCGAACGCATCCTGGTCGAGCGCGACGGCTATGGCGCAGGCATCGGGCGCCTGACCCTGCTCGGCATTCTCAAACGCCACGCCGAAGCCGCCGGGGCGCGGATCCATTATGACGTCCGGCTTGAGGGCCTGGACCGGTTCGCGGACTGCGACCTGGTCGTCGGCTCCGACGGCAGCAATTCGATCGTCCGCCGGGCGCATGAGGCGGAGTTCGGCACGCGAAGCCGGACCCTGACCAACCGGATGGCTTGGTACGGTTCCGACCGGCACTACGCGCCGCCGTTCCTGATCTTCAAGAAGACGGAGTTCGGCTATTTCTGGTCGGTGGGCTACGCCCACACCGAGCTGACCAGCACCTTCGTGGCGGAATGCGACGACGAAGCCTGGCGGCGCTCCGGGCTCGGCGAAATGTCCCACGACGAACAGGTCGCGTTTAGCACGGCGATGTTCGCCGAAGAGCTCGACGGCGGCAATCTGATCACCAACAACTCGATCTGGCGCGCCCTGACGATGGTCGAGGTGGACAACTGGTCGGTCGGCAACCGCGTCCTGATCGGAGACGCCCTGCACAGTCCGCACCCGACCATCGGCTCCGGAACGCGGATGGCCATGGATGATGCGGTCACCCTCGCCTTCTCCATCATCGAGAACCCGAACGACGTCGACGCCGCCCTCGCCACCTTCCGCAAGGTGCGTGAACCGGCCAAGGCCAAGCTCGTTGAGGCGCGCGATCGCAGCATCGCCTGGTATGAAAATGTCGGCGAGATCGCCGACCGTCTGGAGCCCGTGCCGTTCGTCTTCGACTTCATGATGCGAACCGGCCGCATCGGGCTGGACCGTCTGCGCTCCGAGTTCCCCGACTTCATGGAGCGGTACGGCCATCTTGCGCCGCCCGATGACGCCCCCTCTTTGGCGTTGGCGGGATGATCCATTTTCGCGAGGGCCTGGTGGGCCGGCGCCCGGTCACAGTCGAGCGTCAGGTGCTTTGGGGAGACTGCGATCCCGCCGGTTTCGTCTACACGCCCCGGTTTGGCGACTACGCCGCCGGGGCGGCCCAGTATCTGTCCAGCGAGGTCATCGGCGAACTGAGGGACCCGGCCACAGATCGCAGGCTCGGCCTGCCGATGAAAGCCCTGTCGACGGTCTTCCGCAGCTTTCTGCGGCCCGATGATCGCTTCCGGATGGTGGTTACGGTCTCCTCGATCGGCAACACCACCTTCGAAATGATCATTGCGGCCGCGCGCCTCTCGGGCGAGCCGGTGTTCGAAACCCGCATGACACGCATCTGTCTCGACCCGGTTGCGGTCGCGGCGGTTCGTCTGCCCGAGGCCGTCAGAGCCCGGCTCGAAGACTATCAAAGGGAATGCGGCGAATAAGCCGCGCTGGCCGCAGAGCCGAGGAAACACAGATGTCCATCGATACGCCTGCCAGGGTTCAGGTCCCGCGCGCCAGCTGGGTGGCGCTGGCCCTTCTGTTCGCCATCGGGGTCTTCAACTATCTCGATCGCACCATCATCTCGATCCTGCAGATCCCGATGAAGGCCGAGCTGGGCTTCACCGACACCCAGCTCGGTCTGTTGCTCGGCGCCTCGTTCGGACTGGTCTACACCACCTTCGGACTGCCGATCGGGCGGCTCGCCGACAGGACCAGCCGCAAGGGCGTGCTGGGCGTCTGCCTTCTCGTCTGGACGGGGCTGACGGCCGTGACAGGCTTCGCCACAAGCTATGCCGCCCTGCTCGTATGCCGCATGGGCGTCGCGATCGGAGAGGCCGGCTGCGCGCCGATCAGCCATTCCCTGATTTCCGACCTCTTTCCTCGCGAACGCCGGGCCGGCGCGGTGGCGCTCTGGGCCATGTCGCTGCCGCTGGGCATCCTGCTGGGCTTCCTTCTGGGCGGTTGGTTGAGCCATGCCCTGGGGTGGCGCCACGCCTTCCTCTGGGTGGGCCTCGCCGGAATGCTGCTCGTGCCGGTCACCTTCCTCATCCTGCGCGAACCGATCCGCGGAGCCCTAGACGGCGCCCGGGCCCACGCCGTGCTGCCGCCGCTCCGCGACGTTCTCAAACTGATGTGGGCGTGCCGCTCCTACCGCCTCATCCTCGTTGCAGCGGCCCTGCACCTGTTCAGCTTCTACGCCACATCCATCTGGTTTCCGCAGTTCTACGCCCGGGTCCACCATATGCCGATCCGCGAGGTCGGCGGTGTCATGGCCCTGATCGGCGGCGTGGGCGGTCTGATCGGAATGGCCTCGGCCGGCTATCTCAGCGACCGCCTCGGCAAAACGGATGCGCGCTGGTACCTGCGGTTGCCGGCGATCGCCGAGGCCCTGCTGATCCCGCTCACCCTCGTCCAGCTGTTCACGCCGAACCTGGGGCTTTCGGTCGCGGTCGGCGTCGTGAACGGGGCGCTGGTGCAGATGTATTTCGCGCCCATGATCGCCACGACCCAGTCGCTGATGCCGGCGCGCGTCCGGACCTTCACAGGCGCCTTCTACGTCTTCTTCGCCAATGTCTTTTCCATGAGCCTGGGTCCGGTGTTCGTGGGCGTCATCAGCGACCGCCTCGGCGGCGGTCCCCAGGCGTTGAGCATCGCCATCGCCCTGGCGCTCGTGGCCAGCGCTGCCGCCATCGTCGTGTTTCTGACAGCGGCCCGCACCCTTCGCTCCGATCTGGTCACCACTCCGGCGACCGAATTCGCCGAAAAAGCCGGATGAGCATGGCCGCCCGGGGCGAAACGTCCCGGGCGGTCTCTGCCCGATCCCGGCCGTCACCCGGGCCTGCGGACAGGCGCGCCCGGCTCAACAGCCTCGGCTTTCCGGGCGACCGGTCCCGGGACCGAGCGGGCGCCCGGTCCGCCCTGGCTCAGATGAGCTTGGCGCGACGGATCTCGAACGCATCCATCATCATCGACAGCCCCTGTTCGAAAAGGGTCTCGTGATCGGTCTGGAAGAGCTCGTCGGAGGCGAAGGCGATGCCCGGATAGGCCTCGGGATCGAGCTTGTCGAAGACGCCGCGCAGAAACGGCTCGTGCGCCCGGGGCAACCGCGTAACGATCGCGGCCCGCGCCTGGGCTGACAGAAACTCGATCAGGGTCTCGCAGAACAGGACGGTATGATGGGCGTCCAGACGCATGCGCATCGCCGCCTGGAACAGCCGGTCCAGAAACACCAGACCATAGTCGGTTTCGCCGACCTCAACCTGCTGGACGACGCGGTGCCGGTTGTGCGCGCCGATGTAAAGCACCACGCCCCGGTATTCGACATAGTAGCGGCGGACGTGATGGGAGACGGCGACGAGGTGTTCGCGCCAATTGCCCGCAGGCTCCGGCCAGTCCACGCTCAGGCGTTGATAGAAGGCGTTCATGACCCCGGAAATGAGCCCTTCCCGTGACGTGATGAGATAGTGAATCATGGCCGGGGTGACATCCAGGGCGCGCGCGATCTCCGTGATCGTGATGTCCTGCAGCGCTGTCGTCCTGGCGATCTGCAGCCCGCGTTCGAAGACGTCCATCTTGGTCAGGGACGTCTGGTCGGCGATCAACGGCCGGCCGCGTCTCCGCGGTGCGGGGCTGGCGTTCTCGCGCGCCGCAGTCTTCTCCATATCGAGCACTTCATAGTCCTTGCAGAACCTTCTGCATAAACCCGTTCGCCCCCCGGACAAACAGCTTCATCCTCGCGCCAGCGCCCCGGCCCGGAGTTCGGCGCCTGGCCTGGCGCCGAACTCCGACGTTTGCCGTTGGCGTCCGCCTCAGGCGGAGGCCGTGCCCTGACCGCCATCGATGCGGTAGTAGGCGCCGGTGATGAAGGAGGCCTTGTCCGAGGCGAGGAACAGCATCAGGTCGGCGATTTCATCGGCGGTCGCATAACGCGCCATGGGCACGCTGGCCTCGAACCGGGCGCGCGCCTCGGCCTCGTGGCCTGGGGCCGCATTGGTCTCGATCGACCGGATCATGGCCGTGTCGACGCCGGAGGGCGCCACCGCATTGACCCGCACGCCGAAGGCGGCGGCTTCGAGGGCGGCGGTCTTGTTGAGGCCCATCAACGCGTGCTTGGAGGCGATATAGGGGCTCATGCCCGGCGCGCCCAGAAGCCCGCCGTTCGAGGCGGTGTTGACGATGGCGCCGGCCTTCTGGGCGATCATGACCTTCATCACATGCTTGAGGCCGAGGAAGGCGCCGACCACATTGACGTCGAGCACCTTGTGGAAATTCTCGATCGTCTGGTCGACGAGAGGGCCGAAATCCCCGTTGATCCCCGCGTTGTTGAGGAAGACGTCGATGCGGCCGTAACGCGCGACGGCCTGATCGACATAGCCCCGGACCTCGCCCTCCTGGCTGACGTCCGCCGCGATCAGCAGAGGGTCGCCCGGCAAGCCCTCCGCCGCCCTGGCCAGAGCCTCAGGGAACAGGTCCACCAGAACGAGCTTGGCGCCTTGTGCGGCGAATTTGCGGGCGGCGGCGATGCCGATCCCGCCGGCGGCGCCCGTGATGACCACGACCTGATTTTCAAACGACATGACTTGCTCCTGGAAGACCATTGCGCGGGATCAAAGGCATTGGCGCCGGCCCGCACAACAGTTAGTGAACGATCACTCACACTTGTCGCTCCCCTATCGCGACCGTATGGGTCAGGTCAAGGCGAGGGAGGGCGCAATGGAGGCCGACACGGAACCGACGACGCGTCAGGGGCGCGGGCAGGCGCGCCGGCAGACCCTGCTGAAAACTGCGAGGGCCCTGTTCGTCGCCCAGGGACTGCACGACACCGGCATGGCGCAGATCGCCACCGTCTCCGGGATCCGGACCCAGCAGATCTACCGTGACTTTCAGAACAAGGCCGAGATCATCGCCTGCGTCTTCGAACGCGAAAGCGACATCTGGCTCGATGAACCGACCCTGCAGGCCGCTCTGGACGCCGGGGATGCAGACGGGGCGCGGCGCTGGATTTTCCAGATCATGCGGATCGGAACCGACGTCGACCAGCCGCGCCTTCTGGCCGAGATCATTTTCGAAGGCGCGCGCAATCCGCTCGTCAGCGCGGTCAATCGTCGTCTCGAACGCAATATCCTGGCCCGGCTGGAAGCCGCGATCGCCCTGATCGCACCCGGCGAGGACAGGAGCGAACGCCGCGCGGTCGCGGCCAGCACGCTCCTGACGCTCAGCTTCGGCGCCACCCTTCGCTGCGCCCTCAACTCGGCGGTCGCGCCGGAGGAGATGACACGCCAGGTCCACGCTCTGGTCGAGCGGGAACTGGAACAGATCGCGAGAGACTAGACGGCCACAGGCCGCGGTCAGGGTGGCGGCATCGCCGCCGAGGCCGGAGCCGACAGGTTTGCATCGCGAACATAGAGGTCAAACCAACGGTCCAGTTCACGCCGGACGTCGGCGTAGTTTTCCGACAGGGTATGGCTGCCGCCCTCATAAACCTTGAGCCGACAGGGCCGGTGCAACGCCTGCAGCGCCGCGGCCATGCGAACCGCGTCGGACGGGTCCACCCGGTCATCGGCTCCCCCCTGGAGCAACAGAAGCGGGATGGCGGCCAGGGCCTGGGGCCATTCGATCGGCGACAGTCGCGTCAGCGCCCGCGTCGGATCCGCGGCATAGTCGGTGATGACGTGAGGATAGACAAAGGCGTCGAACTCGGCGCGCCGGCTGGCATGGACGAGATCAGTCGGACCGCCCACGATCACAGCCGCCCGCAGACCCGGATCCCGGGCGAGCGCGCCGTAGGTGACCAGGCCGCCGCGGCTGAAGCCCCACATGCCGATGCGGTCGGCGTCCGCCTGGGGCAGCCCTGCAGCAACCGTCATGAGGGCGAGACTGTCTGACACATCGCCGCCGTCCATGCTGGGCTGGCCGTCGCTGCCGCTTTCCCCCCGATAGGTCGAGGCCAGGACGATATAGCCCCGCTCCGCCAGCCGGTTGAACTCCAGCACCTCCGGCAGAAGGATACGGCCCCATTGCATGACCCCGCCATGATTGTAGATGATCACCGGATGGGGTCCGGGCGTGCGCGGCGCCACCATCAGGCCGTGGATCGTCAGGCCCTGGTTTCGATACCGGATCCGCTCGATGTGCGTCGTCCGACCCTCGACGTAGCGGGCATAGTCGGCCTCGCTGTAGAGGGTCGCGTAGTCCGCCGCCGCCGCCTCGCCGCCCTCGAGCCCCCGCACAAAGGCGAGCCAGGCCGCCCGGGTCGTATAGGGAAAGACGAACGCCGAGCGATCCACAAGGACAGGCGCCTGCGCGCCGGGACCCTCGCCCGCCTTTGCGAAGACGGGGCCCGCCCCTCCCCACAGGCCCGGCGTCAGCGCCGCCGTCGCCATGGCCCACACAAGGGCGCGCCGCCTCGACGGACGCCGGGACAGGCGCGGCGCAGCGACGTTCACCACCGCATTCCTCCGCCGCGCCCGGCGGGCATCAGAAGTCGGCCTTCAGGCCGATACGGACGGTGCGCGGCGATCCCGGCGTGATCCACAACTCCGAATAGGAACTCGCGAGGTAGTGTTCGTCGAAGAGGTTATCGACCTCAATCCGCCCGGACAGACGCGGGGTGAATTGATAGCCGGCGCTGGCGCGCGCGATCACGTAATCGGGCAGACGGAAGGTGGCGCTGCGCGCGCCCGAACCGGAGTTGACCGTGGCCGTCCCCGCAGGCGTCCCTTCGCGCTCGCCCACATAGGTGACGCCGGCGCCGAGGCTGTAGAAACCGCTCTCGGCCTCGCTCGACCGCCACTGCGCGAACAGACTGCCCGACTGCCGCGGGATGTTGGACAGTTCCGTACCGGCCGGGATGGCCTGGGCCCCGCTGCCGCGATCCTTCAGAACCTCGGTGTCGACGAGGGCGTAGACCCCCGTCAGATCCAGCTGACGCGAGAGCCTCAGATTGACATCGGCCTCGACGCCCCGGCTTCGGGCCCGCCCGATCGCCGCGGAATAACCCGCATTGGCCGGATCACTGGCCAGGACGTTCTCCTTTTCGATATCGAAGGCCGAGACCGTGCCGTTGAGCGCCCCGTCGAAGAGGGCGTATTTGACCCCGCCCTCCCAGACCCGGCCGCGCTCGGGCGCGAACGCTGCGCTGTTCACATCGACGCCCTGGTTGAAGCGGAACGACCGCCCCCAGCTGACATAGGCCGACCAGGCGTCATTGACCTTGTAGGTCAGCGCCGCGCGCGGACTGGTCACCGATGGCTCCTGTTCGACCTCGGTGTTGCGCAGATTATTGCGCACCATCTGGTGAATGGTGTCGCGACGGATCCCCAGCAACAGGCTCCAGTGATCCCCCAGCGTCATCAGATCCTGGGCGTAGATGGCTGTTCCACGCTGACGTTCCGTCGTGTTTGACTGGGGCGCCAAGGTGGGCAGGGGCTGGCCGTAGACGGGGTTGTAGATATTGAGCCCGAAGGGAATGAGGGCGTTTCCGACGAAGCGGTCTCCCCGGGAATCGAGCGTATAGTCATAGGCGTCCACGCCGATCCGGGCCTGGTGCCCGAGGCCCAAGGCCTCACCCCTGGCAGACAGTTCCAGACGGCCGCTGAGGTCATCGAAGGCATTGTCTCGCAACAGGCGGCGGCGGCGCACGACGTCACCGATCAGGGCCGTGGGCTCGGACGCTGCGCCAAAGAGCGTTCCCTTGCGCCAGGCCACACCGCCCTCCAGCGCAATCCCGTCTGACAGTCGCGCCACGAAGGAGCCCTGGTGCTGGAACGACTCCAGCCGGGTGTCGTCGCGACCGGGCTCGCCGAGGTAGCGTTCGGGCGGCAGGACCGTCCCGTCGAGAACGCCCGACCCCGCAATGCGCTCGACGGCGACCACGCCCCGGTCCAGAGGCGCGTGCACCAGGGAGTATTCCGCTTGATACAGAAGGCTGAGGCCGTCTGCCGGGTGGTAGGCGAGCGACGGCGCGACCAGCAGCCGGTCCGTCGTCACCGAGTCCCGGAAGCTGCCGTCTTCCTGGCGGACGACGATCAGACGGGTGGCCCAGGCCTCGGACAAGGGGCCGCCAAAATCGATCACCGCGCGGCGATGATCATAGCTGCCCGCCTCCGCGCTGACCGAGGCATGGGCCGCGTCGAGCGGAGCCTTGGTGACGATGTTGATCGAGCCGCCGGGCTCGCCCTTGCCGCTCAGGGCGCCGGCCGGCCCCTTGAGCACCTGGAAAAGGTCGATGGTGGCGACGTCGCGCTGGGCGTTGAAGCCCCGGTTGGAGTTGAAGCGGTTGATCAGCAGATCCGGGCCGCCGTTGACGTCCCCGGAAAAGCCGCGGATCGCATAGTTGTCCCACAGCCCGCCGAAACTGTTTTGACGCGAAAGCGACCCGGACAGGTCGATCAGGTCGTCCAGGCGGGTGGCGCCCAGATCCTCGATCAGGCCGGCGTCGAGCACCCGAGTGTTCTGGGGCAGGCGCAAGGGCTCGATCGAAACCCCGTTGATGCTCGCGGCGGCGCGACGGGCGGTGACCACCACCTCGTCAAGCTGGGAGGCCGTCTCCGGCTCGGTCGGGGCGAGACCGATTGCCGCAGGTTCAGGCGGGTCGGCCGCGAACGCGACGCCTGGAAGGCCCAGCGCCACAAGGGCGCAACCGGCGCGAAGCGTCCGGGAGATTGGATAAAGCATCGGGAAAGAGCCTTTGGTGCGCGGACGTCACCCCCGGACAGGGGTTGCGGTATTGTTATGATATAACATACATGACGCGACAGCTTGACCTTGGCAACCCCCGTTCGCTGCGGCTTCCCGTTCAGGATTTCTCATGCCCGATCTTTCCACCGCCGCGCTGCAAGCGTGCGCGCTGCACCAGACCTATGGCCTCCGACCGGTTCTCAAGGGTCTCGATTTCGAGGTCGCGCCCGGCGAGATCTACGCCCTGCTCGGCGGCAACGGCGCCGGCAAATCCACCACCCTGAGCGTCTTCCTGGGTCTGGCGCGCCCGACCTCGGGGGTGGCCCGGGTCTGCGGCCGGGACGTTGCGGCGGACCCCGGGGCGGCCCGCGCCAACATCGCCTATGTGCCCGAAAATGTGGCCTTTTACGACCATCTCAGTGCACGCGAAACGCTGGACTATATGTTGACCATCGCCGGCGCAGCCGACCGCTCCCGGGCGACGGTGGACGCGGCGCTCGACGCGGTCGGCCTGGTCGAGGAGGCCTGGGACCGGCGTGTCGGCGGCTTTTCCAAGGGCATGCGGCAGAAGGTGGCGATCGCTCTCGCGATCGCCCGCCAGACCCCCGTTCTGCTGCTCGATGAGCCGACCTCGGGACTGGATCCTCGCGCAACAGCCGAGTTCAACCGGCTTTTGCAGACCGCGCGCGAGCGCCGCGTCGCCACCCTGATGGTCACCCATGACCTGCTCAGCGCCGCCGAAATCGCCGATCGAATCGGCTTCCTGTCGGCGGGACGGATCGAGGAAGAAGTGGCGTCCGGGGCCGGCGACCGCTTCGATCTCTCCCTTTTGCACCAGCGCTATGTCCAGTCGGTCGAGGCGGCCTGAGATGCGGCTCGCCCTCATCGGCCGTATCGCGCGCGAAGACTGGCGCGAGGCGGCCCGCAGCCGGGTCGCCCTGCTCGCCGGCGCGCTTCTGGCGATCCTGACCCTCAGCACGGTCGTGCTCGGGATCGACGCCCGCAACGCCATGGACACGGCCCGGGCCCGCTACCAAGCCCAGTCGGACACCGCCTTCGACGCCCAGCCCGACCGGCACCCCCATCGTATGGTGCACTACGGCCAGTTCGTGTTTCGCCCCCTGCCCCCGCTGGCCTTCTTCGATCCCGGCGTCGATCCCTTCACCGGCTCCACCGTCTTCCTTGAAGGCCACCGCCAGAACAGCGCCAATTTCGCCCAGGCCCGGCAGTCATCGCTGGTGTCGCGACTGGGGCCGCTGTCGCCGGCCTTTGTCCTGCAGACCCTCGCCCCCCTGCTGATCATCTTCCTGGGCTTCGGCGCGATCACGCGCGAGCGAGAGCGCGGAACGCTCCGGCTGCTGCTGGCCCAGGGCCTGACCGGCGGCGAACTGATCGCGGGAAAGATGCTGGGTCATCTCGTCCTGACCGGCCTGGTCGGCATGCCGGCCCTGATTGCGCTTGCCGTCGCCGTGGCGGCGGGCTGGGCGCCGCTCCTGCCCGCCGCACTCATGGCGCTGGCCTATGGCGCCTATCTGGCGATCTGGTCGGTCGCCTCGGTTCTCGCCTCCGCCTTCATGGGCCACAGCCGCAACGCCCTGACCACCCTGGTCTGCGCCTGGATGGTGCTGGTCGTGCTCCTGCCCCGGGCCCTGCCCGAGGTCGCCGCGGCGCGCATCGAAACCCCGACCCGGATCGAGACGGACGTGGCCATTGCCCGTGAGCTCAAGGCCCTCGGCGACAGTCACGATCCCGACGACCCCCATTTCGCGGCCTTCAAGGCCGAGACGCTGCGCCGTTACGGCGTCGCCACCACCGACGCCCTGCCTGTGCAGTGGGCCGGGCTGGTGGGAATGGAGGGCGAGCGCCTGACCAGCGGCCTGTTCGACCGGCATTTCATGGACAACGCCGCGCGCGAAGCCCGGCAGAACGGCCTGGTCCGGTCGCTGGGCGTGGTCAGCCCCCTGGTCGCCTTGCGCCAGAGCTCCATGAGCCTGGCCGGAACAGACCTCGAAAGCCATCAGGATTTTCTGATCCAGGTCGAGCGTTTCCGCTACGCCTTCGTCCAGCGGCTGAACCTTATGCAGGCGGAGCTGATCCCGGGCGTCAATGCCGGAGAAGACCCTCGCATCTCCGCCGACCACTGGCGCGCCGTGCCCCGGTTCGCCTATCGGCCGCCGGATGTCCTGAGACTCGGCGCGAACAGCGTCGCCCTGAACTTCGCGGTCCTGGCCCTCTGGCTCGCCGCCCTGACCGCCCTGTCCGCAGTGGCTGCCCGACGCCTGGAAAGGATCGCCCGATGAGCGCCGTCTTCGCCGACCTGCGTCTGCTGTTGCGCGGACGATTCAGCCTTGCCGTCCTCGGCGTTCTCCTGCTCCTGTCCGGCCTGGCGGTAATCACCGGGCTGTCGATCGTAGGTCGCCAGAACGCCGCCATCGACCGGGCGGCGGACGCCCAGGCTTCCGATCTGGCGGCTGTCGCGTCCGAATATGGCAAGCCCGACGGCGATGCCGGCTACGCCGCCTACTACACCTTCCACCCGACCTGGGACCGGCCCTCGACACTGGCTTTCGCTGCGATCGGCCAGAGGGACATTCAGCCCTGGATATTGCGTGTCCGGCTTCTGGGCCTCCAGTCCCAGCTCTATGAATCCGAGACGATCAATCCCGAGCTGACCCTGCCGGGCCCGTTCGACTTCGCTTTCGTGCTCCTCTATCTGGCGCCCCTCGTCGTCATCGCCCTGATGCATGATCTGGTCACCGGCGAGCGCGAGGCGGGACGTTTGCGCCTGCTCGCCTCCCTGCCGCGTCGCAGCCTGGGTCCGTGGTGGCGGCGGACCCTGCTGCGCTATGGCCTGACGCTGGCCGCGGCGATCCTTCCACTCTGGCTCGGGGGTCTGTCGCATCAGGCGCCTGCGACGGGCCTGCTCGTCCTGACCCTGGCCGCAGCCCTCTATCTCGCCATCTGGTTCGGCCTGGCCCTGACGGTGGCGGCGCGCGCCTCCAGCTCGACGGCTTCGGCCATGGCCCTGGTGGGATCCTGGATCGTCCTGACCCTGATCGTCCCCGGCCTGGCGTCGGCGGCGATCGCCCGCGCGGTTCCCGTCGACCGGGCGATCGACCTGACCCTCGCCCAGCGCGAACACGTCCATCATGGCTGGGACGTGCCCAAGTCGGACACCCTGACCCCCTTCTTCGCCAAACACCCCGAATGGCGCGACACCGCGCCGATCGTCGGCCGCTTTCACTGGAAATGGTACTACGCCATGCACGAGGCCGGCGACGACGCCGTCTCCGGCCAGGTCGCGGCCTATCGGGAGAGCCTGAGGCGGCGCCAGACACTCTCGGACGCCCTGGGCTGGGTCACGCCCGCCGTCGCGCTCCAGGGTGTGATGCATCGCCTGGCCGATACTGACCTGGCGGCCCAACTGGCCTACCAGGACAGCATCCACGCCTTCCACGAGCGGCTCAAGACCTTCTACTATCCCTATCTGTTCCGGGGTCGCCCGTTCACGCGGGCGGATTTCGACGACCTGCCGACGTATGCGCCCCGGCCCGCCGGGGGGCGGACACCGTCGGCGCCCCTGCTCGCCCTGGCTCTGCTCGCCGGCCTGGCGTTCGGCGCCGCCGCCCTCACCCTGGGCAGACCCGGGCGCCTTCTGCGATAGGAGGCCTCGCCGGCGCAGAGCCTTTCGGCGCCCCATCGGCTTGCGGGCGGTTTACTTTTGGGCCCCGGCCCGCGAGACCGGACCGGGGCGCCGCGTCCTCGAAAGGACCGAACGCTGACCGAGCCCGGCCCCCTGAGCGATCTTTCCCGCCGGTCCCACCCGGCAGACGCCCTTGGCCGGATGCGGGCCTACGCGCATCCCTTCTACTGGCGCGAGGCCAGCCTGTGTGTGCCGGCCCTGCCGCTTCTGATGACCGCGGGCATCCTCCTGGGTCAGGTCGGCCCCGCGGCGGTCGCGGTCGGGTCCGCCTTCGCCGTCGGCTTCGGCGCGTCGCGCGATCTGGGGGGCAGGCGCTGGGCGGCGATGCGAACGGCGCTCATCGGGATGACCCTCGCCACCCTCATCGGCTCGACCTTCGGCGCCCATCTTGTCGTCATCGCCGCCCTCGCCTTCCTGGCCGCGGCGGTCGCCGCCGCCCTGGTCCTCATCGACGAGGACCTCTGGTGGGTCTGCCTGCAGGTCGTGATCGCCCTGCTCGTCTCGGCCGCCTATGCCGGCCCGCCCTCCCAGGCTTTCGGACGCGCCGGCCTGGTTCTCGCAGGCGGCGCGCTCCAGATTCTCATCATCGCCGTCCTCGCCCGGGTCTTCCCTCAAGCCTCTGCGCGGTTGCCGCGTAGCACGGGCGTCCTGCCCTCTCCGCCCCGTCTTGTTTTGTCGCACGGCGCGCGCGCCGGCCTGTCCGTCGCCCTGGCCCTGGTGGCGGCCACCGCCCTGAAACTGGGCAACAGCTACTGGGCGCCGATGACCGCCATGCTGGTGCTTCGTCCCGGCCTGCGACAGACGCGGCTGCGCGGCGTCGCGCGCCTCGGCGGGACGTTGGGCGGTGCGATCGCCGCCATGGCCTATGTCGCCCTGTTCGGTGAGGCGCCCTGGCTCCTGGCCATCGGCGTGACCCTTTCGGCCGGGGCGGCCTTCGCCTTGCAGAAGGCGCATTACAGTCTGCTGACCTTTGCGATCACCGCGACCGTGGTGCTGCTGACGACCCTCGGCCACGGCGGCGTGGTCGCCAACTCCGAACATCGCCTGTGGGCCACGATCCTGGGCGGGGCGATCGCCCTGGGGGCGGCGGCGATCCTGCCGCACCGCCCCCGACGCCCCGTCTGCGATCTGTCCCTAACGCCGGCTGAGCATCCCGGCCAGGCCGATCACAGGACGGGCGACGCGGCCCGCGAGTGACGGCTTGACCCGGTCCAGGCCACGCCTCTTGTGTCCAAGATAAGGAAACAGGCTCAGGGCATGGTCGCGAACGACGCCGACCCGCTCCGCCTCGGTGAAGACCGAAAGCTCCTGGAGCGATCGGGTTTCGAGACCGACCGCGACGCGAGGCGCAAACGGAAAGTCGCTGCCGAACAGGATATGGGAGGGGTCGACGAGCGCCTTCAGCGCGCCCATGGCCCAGGGCGACGGCGAAAGGGCCGTGTCGAAATAGAAGCTCCGGATCGCATGCAGGACACCGTGAGGCGCATGTCGGGCGAGACTGGGCATGGCGTTGGCCAACGACAGCCGCCAGGCCACATAGGGCAGGAACCCGCCCGCATGGCTGAGAATGAAGCGAATGTTCGGATAGCGTTCGATCACCCCCTTGAAGATCATATTGGTCGCCGCGCGGGTGGTGTCGCACAGGAACTCGACAAAGAAGGCCGGCAAATCCAGACCCAGGTCCAGACTGGTCGGGTGGACATTGGGATGGACGAAGACCACCGTCCGGCGGCGGTCCAGTTCCGCCATCAGTTCCTCGAAACGCGCATCGCCCAGGAAGATCCCGTTGGTGCTGGCCAGCAGGACCACGCCATCGGCCTTGAGGACGTCGAGCGCATGGATGGCCTCGCGGCAGGCGGCTTCAGTCAGCGGCATCGGCAGGGTGGCGAAGAACCCGAACCGGCCCGGATGGGTTTCGCGCGTCTCTGCGGCGAACTCATTGCAGGCGCGGGCAAGGTCACAGGCCTCCCGATCATCCCCGAAATGAACGCCGGGCGCAGACAGGGACAAAAGCGCCGTACCGATCCCGAACGCATCCATGGTCGAGAGCGATTCCCGCGCGCTCCACGCCGGCAGCGGCGCGCCCGCCACTTCCGGGATTCCGTGACGCGCCATGGCGGCGGTAAAGGCGGGCGGTATCAGGTGATGGTGGACGTCGATCCAGCCCGGCTGCGCCGTGGTGCTCCGCCAGGTCATCGGACGCCCGCGCCTGAAGACCTTGACGGCCGGGGCGAAGGTGCGACGAGGCCGCCGCCCTCACGCCCCGTCGAGCGTTCATTGATCATCATACCTGCTCCTTCGCATCGTCGCCGTCATGTCATCATCGGCCGTCGCCCTGGTCGGCGAGGCCAGACGGCCGGGACAGAACCCTGTCCCGGCCGTCTTCGGATTAAAAGCTCCAGCGTGCGCCAAGAGCCAGGCCGACGCCCTCGCCTTCCGCCGTGCCGCGCAGGCGCGAGACGGTTGCTACCGGCGTTCCGCTGTAGAGGGTCCGATCGAAAGCGATGTCGGCGCCCGCGAAATCGACGACGGTCACCGCGCCGTCGAGACTGAAACCCGGCGTCACATCATAGGTGGCGCCGACCGAATAACGCGTCCGGTCCGAATCCGGCGTGCGGGCGGAGCGCTGGCCGTCCCGCGTCGGGGTTGGATTGAAGGCGGCCCCGGCCCGCAGCGTCAGACGCGGCGACCAGGCGTAATCGACCCCGATCGCCCCGGTCGTGATGTCCTTGTAATCCTGGACGATCGCGTCGGTGGTTGAACCGTAGGCGATGCGGATCGCATCGAACTCGCTCCATCCCAGGCGATTGATCTGGGCGTTGAGGGTCCAGCGGGGCGTGAGGGCGTAGCGCAGCGAGGCCGAGGCCATCCAGGGCGTGGAGAAGGTCGCCTGCCCCGGCCCATCGACATTCGCCCCCGCCAGCGGCCCGAGCAGGCCCGTGATGCGCACATTGCCCTCGAGCGTGTGCTCGATCGCCGAACGGTAGCTGACACCGAAACGCCAGGGTCCCTGATGGGCCTGCAGACCGGCCGCCCAGCCGTAGTCCCAGCCGTCGCCGGTCAGATCCGAGGCGCCGTCGGGCAGGAGGGGCGAGAGGTTGGGCAAGGCGGTGGTCAGCTCGGCATCGCTGTACTCGGCGCTCACCGACACGCCCAGATCGAGCCAGTCAGTGGCTTTCATCGCGACGGTGAACTGGGCGTCCAGGGTGCGCAACTCACTGCGGAGCGCATCGTAGCGCGTGAACGACCCGGCCGGATATTCGTTGGTGAAATTGTACGGCGCAGCGACCGAAACGCCGATGGCCAAGCGGTCGCTGACCGGCAGGGCCAGGGCGAAGTTGGGCAACACGCCATTCTCGACCGGATCCTCGATCCGGGCGGCGCCCCCCGTCGCCGTGGTCAGACCGGCCGGCGGGACCGGGCGCGTCACGGTCGAGCCGGCGTCGGTCACTGTGGAGTTGATGAGAAGCCCATGGGCTCCGAGATAGATCTCCCGGCCCGATCCGGCGATCGCGGCCGGATTCCACCAGAGCGACTGCACGCCGGTATCGGCGGTCTCGCCCGAATAGGAGCGACCCGCGCCCCGCGTCGATTGTTCCTGAAGATAGAAGGACTGCGCCAGCGCAGGCGTTGAGACCGTCGCGGTCAGGATGCCGGCGGCCAGGACGTTTCGAACCCTAGTATTCTTTTTCATTTTGCACCTTTGTGCTTGCCCGAATGGGAGAGGATCAGTGGTCGTTTTTTCCGGCGCCGGGCCGGCCCTCCTTCATGATTTGCCAGTGATGCGTTCGAGCAGCCGGGGCGCGAGCCTCAGCATCAGCGGCATGGCCCGGGTCTGGCCGGCGAAGGCCTCCCGCGAGCGACGCCGCAATCCCTTGACGATGGCGGCCGCCATCGTGTCCGCCGAAATCTTGGGCGCCGACCGATGCGCCACCGCGGGGGTGTCCACCGTCGGAGGCACCACCTCCATGACGTGGACGCCCAGCGGGGCGAGTTGCAGTCTCAGCGACACCACAAAGGCGCGGATGCCGGCCTTGGCCGCCGAATAGAGGGGCGCGCGTCGTGAGGGCGACCAGCCGAATCCCGAGCCGAGCATGACCAGGCTCGGCCGCGACCCCAGTCTGAGCAACGGCAGGGCCTGGTTGACCAGAAGCACCGGCGCCACGAGGTTGAGCTCCAGTTCGCGGGTCAGCGCGGCCGCCTCGAGCGGCGCGGCCGTGAAGTCAAACTCCGAAAGCCCCCCGACATTGGCGACGAGAATGTCCAGCCGTCCGTAACGCTCGCGGATCGCCTCCAGCATGGCGGCGACCTGGGCGGGATCCGCCACATCGCAGACAAAGCCGTCCGCCTGTTTGAGCCCGGATCTGGCCGCCTCGATCCCCGCCGGATTACGGGCGCAGATCAGAACCTTCGCACCGGACGCATCCAGGGCGCGCGCCAGGCTGAGGCCGATGCCGCTGGTGCCGCCGGTGATCAGGACGATGCGACCGGCGAAGTCGGAGGAGGCGGTCATGAGCGGACATCCGGGTTGCGCGACGGAGGGGGCGGCATCAGGCGGCGGGCCGGATGGCGATCTTGGTGGCTTCGTTGAACCACAGGGCGATGACGAACCGGCCGCTCATCCGACACAGCCGATCGTGGAAGGCCCGGTTCATCGCGCTCTCGTCCGGGCTGGTCATCACCCGCACCGCATCAGCGGGACTGCGCCAGACCTGTTCGAAATCGGGCGCGTCGTGCAGCCGCCCGATGAAGCGGAATGACCCGTCCCTGAGCTGAAAATGACCGCCGGCGCCGCCTTCGGTGCGGACTTGCATCGTGAAGTCCTCCTCGGCCAACATCTCGGCCAGACGGACGGACCGGCGGGCGCCCCGACGAACGAGCCAGGCGGACAGGCGCAGCAGGAACGCCAGCTTCACTCGGTCAAACATGGGCGCTCTCCCGCAGCCGACCTGTCGCCGTCCTGAGAACGGCCATGGCGTCTTCGATGACGTCGCCCCGCCAAGCGACGTGCTGATCAGGCCGGACCAGGACGTAGTGCGCAGCGAGAACAGTCCGGGCGGGGCCTGCGCCGACCTGCACCACGCGGATCGGGACATCGAGCCTGTCCGCCGCCTTGAGGAAGCGTTCGGGCGACGCCGCATCGCCGACCAGAAGGGTGAAGCCGGCGGGATCGAGCGCGTCGAACAACGGCGCGCCGTCCTCGCGGTACAGGCTCGGCAATCGCGCCCCGGGGGTCGCGGTCGGGATATAGGCCCGTTCCGGCGAAGGCTCGGGCCCGTCCTGCTCCGCGATCACGACGGGTGAGCCTTCATAGCGGTAGCCCAGTTCGATGCCGAGCGACTCGTACATCCGCGAGATCTTGTCGGTCAGCCCCGCGGCGAGGCGGTCACGCGCCGCCTGGCCCGAAGGCGTGTCGTCCAGAACATCGTCGGCGATGTCGAAATTGGCCTCGAACGCCGCCGCCGCGCAGGCCTTGACGTGGGCGCGGTTGCGCCGGGCCACCGGCAGCCTTTCGGCCTCATAGCTGTCGACCAGATCCGGGCCGCCCCAGCCCTTGAGCGACGCCGCCAGCTTCCAGGCGAGGTTGTGAGCCTCGGTGATCCCGGTGTTCATGCCCAGGCCGCCGGTGGGCATATACTGGTGGGTCGCATCGCCCGCGATCAGCACGCGACCGCGGCCGAACCCGTCGGCGACCAGAAACTGCGGCCGCCACGGCCCCGCCTGGACGATCTCGAAATCGACCGCGACGCCGAGAGCGGCGACCACGATGTCTTCCAGGCTCTCGCCCGGCAAGGGCGGGAACGGGCGATGGATGACATAGTCGTCCTTGCTTGCGTCCGGAGACACCAGAAGGCCGCTGAACCCGGGACGGGCCAGCCACATGTGCCAGTAGGGTTCGCCCTCGGGGTAGAGGGCCGCAACCGCGCTGGACCGGATGTGGATGATGAACAGCTCGCCCAGGAGATCGCGGACGCCGTCGTAGTCGATGTTGAGAAAGTTTCGCACGCGGCTGGCGGGACCGTCGCAACCCACGAGATAGCCGCTGACCACCTGGTCCTGTCCGCCGCCGTCGACGGCATGGATATGGGCGACCACCCGATCCTCATACTGTTCGAACCCGAACAGGCTCCAGCCGAACCGGACCTCGATGTTCGGATCGGCCTGGGCCGCCGCCAGCAGGACGGGCTCAAGGTTCATCTGGGCGATCCGCTGCATCGGCTCCAGCGGAAGCGCGCCGTCGAGGTCCCCGGCGATCTCGCGCCGCGCCTCCGCGACCGGGCGGTAGACAATATGACGGTCTCGCATCACCCCATAGACCGGCCCCGATCCGCTGGCCGCGATCGCGCTGAAGGTGTTGGCGTGAAGAGGATTTCCCGCCGCCCGGACGGCGTCCGCCAGGCCCAGCTGGCGATAGATTTCCATCGAGCGACAGTTCACCACATCCAGCTTGGGATGGGTGGTCGTCGCCGTTCTCTCGTTCACGAGCAGGGACCGGATTCCCTGCTGGCTGAGACACAGGGCCAGGGTCAGGCCGACAGGGCCGCCGCCGGAAATCAGGACAGGGACCTCGATCATGCGGCGAGGGCCAGGGTCTGGTCCGCGACGAAGCGGGCGTTGAAGGCGGCGGCGATCCGGGCCAGATCCGACATCCGGCCGCCGTCGAAAACATAGCGGTCAGGCCTGACAAGGATCAGATCGCAGCGCTCCCGACGCATGAAGCGCAGCAGCGCGCCGCTGGAATCGATGACGTCTGCGCTGTCGTCGACGCCGACGCTGACCAGGGTGACCGGATGATGGAAGGCCGCCCGGATGCGGGCGGGGATCGCGGCGCCCTGACGGACGAGCACGACGAACCCGTCTCCCAGGGCGTCGTCCAGCGGGTGGGGCGCCCCTTTCCAGATCACCTCGGGCTGGATCAGCAGCCGACCCGCGAGCCGCGGCCGAACCTGTCCGATAAAGCCGCACTCCAGGGGTCGCTTGCGGTTGGCCAGGGCGTAGACGACCGCCTTCAGGGGGGGATCGCCTGGGGCAATGCGAAGAGCAGGGCGTTACGCGCCACCGCAACGGCGCGGCGCCGGGTCTGGATCACATTGCCGAGGAACATGGCCCCGTTGATGATGTGACGGACATGGGCGGAGCGCTCGGCCTCATAGTCATCGAGGACCGTCTCGTCGGCCTGCCCCCCGAGAACCAGGTCGAGCCGCCAGGCCAGGCTGACCGCGTCGCGGATCCCCGAACACATGCCCTGACCCAGGAAAGGCGGCATCTGGTGGGCGGAATCGCCGGCCAGCAGGATCCCGCCCCTGCGCCAGGTTCGCGCCCACAACGCATGAAACCGGTAGAAGGCGATCCGGGTGATATCGATCCGGTCGAGGTCGACATAGTCGCGCAGCTGACGGCGTACGAAGGCGGGGTCCGTCGCCTCCTTTTCGGAGCGTCCTCCGGTCACCATGAACTGCCATTCGTAATAGGGTCCCGCCATCGGGACATAGGTCACCGGCTGGCGCGGATCGCAGACCTGGAAGTGGTCCGCCGCCAGGGTGGGATCCTTGCCGCCGCAACGCGCCTTGGCGTCGACCACCACCCACGGCTCGTCGAAATCGGCGCTGTCCAGCACCAGGCCGGCCTGACGGCGGACGAAGCTGCGGCCGCCGTCACACCCGATCACATAGCGAGCGCGCACAGTGCGAAGGTCCCCCCCGATCCTGGCGACGACATCCACGGTGTGATCGTGCTGGGCAAGTTCCACGACCTCGGCGCCGTAAAAGGCCTGAACCGCGCCGAACCGTGTCAGCCCGTCGCGCAGATGCTTCTCAAGGGTGGGTTGATGGAACCACCAGGCGCCGGCGTGGCCGTAACGTCTGTCCTGGTTTCCGATCACGGTCCGCATCGCCGGCCGCCCTTTCGCCGTCAGGCGAAAGGCCATGTCGGCGAACGGTTCGCTCGTACGCCCGATCTCGTCCGACAGTCCGGCGAGCTGGAAGTTGCGCATGATCTCATCGTCGAAATGCACGGCGCGGGGCGCGTAGTAGATGTCGGCGTCGCGCTCCAGCCCGACGACGCGCCAGCCCTTGGGCCCCAGCAGATTGGCCAGCATGGCCCCCGTCGGCCCCAGACCGACGATGGCTACGTCGCATTCGATGATGTCGGACATGCTAGATTCTCACCCAACCGCTCAGGGACTTGACGCGGTTGAACACGAATGTTCAAAACCTGTCAACGATGTACAAGGCTTAGGTATGACGGCACGGACGATCGCCCGCGAACGCATTCAGGACGCCGCTATCCGCCTCTTCGCGGAAAGCGGTTCGGCGCAGGTCAACATCAGCGAACTCGCCCAGGCGGCGGGCATGGCGCGCGGGACCATCTACAACAACGTCCCGGATCCGGACCGGCTGTACGAGGAGATCGTCGTCGATATGGCGCGCGAGATGCACGACGAAGTCGTGGCCCGGGCAGCCGAAATCGATGATCCTGCCGAACGTCTGAGCGTCGGCGTTCGGCTGTTCGTCCGCCGCGCCCATCTGGAGCCCCACTGGGGCCGGTTCATCGTCCGGTTCGCCCTGAACGATCGCAATCTCCGGGCCATCATGAACGCGCCGCCTGCGGCGGACATCGCCCACGGCGTCGCCATCGGACGCTATGCCGTCACGACCGACGAACTTCCCACGGTCCTGGGTCTGATCGCCGGATCCGTCCTGTCGGCCATCCTGATGGTCATCGAGGGCGAGCGCACCTGGCGAGAAGCGGGATCGGAACTGGCCACCTTGCTTCTCAAGGCCCTGGGCCTGTCCGCCGAGGAGGCGCGTGCGATCGCCTGGGCCGATCTGGAGCCCTTGCTCGGGGCCGCCCGTTGAGCGCCGTCGCCCGTCTGGCGGACATCGAGGCGCTCGAACGCACGCCGCTGGAGGCGCGTCAGCTGCCCGACAGCACCTATGCGATGATCGCTCGCGGCGCCGCCCTGGCGCCCCGGGCGCCGGCCCTGTCCTTTTTTCTGAGGACCGCCGATCACCGACGCCTCACGACCCTGACCCACACCGCCCTCCTGCGTGACATCACCCGCGCGGCCAATCTGTTTCGAGGCCTGGGGATCGGTCGCGGGGATGTCGTGGCCTTTCTGCTGCCGAACCTGCCGGAAACCCATCTGACGATCTGGGGCGGGGAAGCGGCCGGTATCGTCCTTGCGATCAACCCCATGCTCGACGTCGATCAGATCGTGTCCCTTCTGGACGCCGCACGCGCGCGGGTCCTCGTCACCCTGGCGCCGACGCCGGGATCGGACATCTGGAACAAGGCGGCCCAGGCCGCCGCCCGCGTCGAGACCCTGACCCACATCCTGGCGGTCGACGTCTCGGCCTACGCGCACGGGCCGGCGCGGTGGCTCGTCCGGGCCAGGGCGGCGGGGCGACCCGGTCGGATCGGACGGATCGAGGTTCGTGATTTTCGCCGTGAACTGGGCAAGCAGCAGGGCGACGCCCTCGCCTTTCCCGCGCCCGTCGCGACGGACATCGCCTCGTATTTCTGCACCGGCGGCACGACCGGCCTGCCCAAGATCGCCCGGCGCACACACGGATCCGAAGTGTTCGACGCCTGGGCGATGGCCCTGTTCACGGACGGCTTCAAACCGGGCGCGACGATCTTCGCGGGCCTGCCCCTGTTCCACGTCAACGGCCAGCTGGTCACGGGACTGGCGGCGTTCGGCGCCGGCGCCCACGTCCTGATCGGGACGCCTCAGGGCTACCGGGGCGAGGGTGTCATCCCGCGCTTCTGGGAACTTGTCGAACATCACAGCCTGTCCGCCTTCTCCGGGGTGCCGACAGTCTATGCGGCCCTGGGTCAGCAACCGGTCGCCGGTCGCGACCTTTCGAGCCTGTCTTTCGCGCTGTGCGGCGCCGCGCCGATGCCGTTGCAACTGTTTGACGCCTTCAGGACGCAAACCGGGCTGGATATCCTGGAGGGCTACGGCCTGACCGAAGGCGCCTGCACCTCGAGCATCAATCCGCCAGGCGGCGACAAGCGGATCGGATCGATCGGCCTGCGGCTGCCCTATCAGGACATGCGGGTCGTCGTTCTCGACGAGGCCGGACGGTTCGTGCGCGACGCCGCGCCCGAGGAAACCGGCGTCCTGGCCATCCATGGCCCCAATGTCTTCGCCGGCTACCTCGACCCGAGCCATGAAGCGGGTCTGTGGATCGAACGGCAGGGCCGACGCTGGTTGAATACCGGCGACCTCGCTCGCCAGGACGCCGACGGCTATTTCTGGCTCACCGGCCGCAAGAAAGAACTGATCATCCGCGGCGGGCACAATATCGACCCCAAGGCGATTGAGGACGCCCTGATGCGGCACCCGGCCGTCGCCCTGGCCGCGGCGGTGGCAAGGCCCGACCCGCATGCCGGCGAGGTCCCGGTCGCCTATGTCCAGCTCCGTCCGGGCCAGAGCGCGGACGTCGAGGATTTGCTGGCTTTCGCTCGCGAGACCATTCCCGAACGCGCCGCCCATCCGAAAACCATCACGATCATCGACGCCCTGCCGCTGACCGCCGTGGGCAAGATTTTCAAACCGGATCTGAACGCCCGCGAGATCGAGAGCGTCGTTCGCGCCGAGGCCTGTGAGGCGGCGGCTGACCTCGTCTCCGTGGCGGTGACCCAGGATGCGCGTCGTGGCCTGACCGCCACCATTGAGGCGCGCAGCCAGGCCGACGAACTGCGGTCACGACTGGCCGCCTACGCCTTTCCCGCTGACGTCACTCTGGCCGCGTCCCCTGCGGCCGCCGCCCAGGAGCGCGCCTTATGACTTCGCCCGATCCGCGCATGGCGCGCGCGACCGCCCCCGTCGCCAGGGCCCGGGACATCGCCAATGTCCGTTTCGTGCGCCCGGATCTGAACCGGACAACCGCCTTCCTGGGCGACTTCGGCCTTCTGGCCGGGCCTTCAGGCGGTGAGCCCTCGGCCCGCCGCCGCAGCTTCAGCGCCGCGGGCGGCTACGGTCCCTGCTACATCGCCGAGCAGGGCCCCCGCCCCGTCTTCCTGGGCTTCAGTCTGGCCATGGCCTCGCCCGCCGATCTGGAGGCTCTGGCCGGCTTGCCCGGCTCCGGGCCGGTGGAGCCGGCCGAAGACTGGCCCGAAGGCCTGCAGGTTCGCCTGAAGGATCCTGCGGGCAATGACGTGCGGGGAGTTTTCGGACCGCCCAGAGCCCCTTCCCCCGACCGTCTCCCGCTGGATCAGAACCTGACGACGCCGCGCCGTCGCCTCAACGCCATGCAGCGGCCGCCGGCAGGACCGTCCAATGTGCTGCGCCTCGGCCATGTGGTCATCAATGTCGTCGACTTCTTCCGCTCGGTGCGGTGGTACATCGACACCTTCGGTCTGATCCCGTCCGACATCCAGACCCTGCCCGACGGCGACGCCGCAATCGTCTTCCTGCGCTGCGACCGGGGCGACGAGCCCACCGACCACCACACGCTCGTGCTCGTGCAGAACGTGGAGAACGGCTATAGCCACTGCGCGTTCGAATGCATCGATGTCGATGACATCGCCATGGGCCAGGAACACCTGCTCTCGCGAGGCTGGACCCACGCCTGGGGCGTCGGTCGCCATCTCCTGGGCAGCCAGTTGTTCGACTACTGGCGCGATCCCTGGGGCGACAAGGTCGAACATTTCGTCGACAGCGACATGTTCACGGCGGCGCGTCCCACCGATGTCACCCCCCTGACCAGCGGCGGTCTGTACCAGTGGGGGCCGCCCCTGCCCGCAGACTTCGAGGCGCCCCGGATCACGCCGGCCTTTCTCTGGCGCGCGATCCGCAATGTCCGTCGCAGCCCGGAAATGACCTTCGCGCGCATGTTCGCCTTGTTGAAGATCATCCAGAAACCGCCCCGTCCGTGGGCCAGACACTAAGGTTGGAGACCTCTCCCATGGCCATTCAGATCGTTCGGTACCAATCCGAGACCGGCCCGGCCTGGGCCGTCCATCGTCAGGGCGGCCTCATTCCCTTGAGGGGCGCATTTGCGACGACCGGCGCCTTCATCACCGACGGCGGTTTGCAGGCGGCCAGGGCGCTTGGCGCCGACGCCCGGGCCACCCTGCGCCTCGATGCTGTCCAGATCCTGAGCCCGGTGACGTCTGATGGGGATTTCATCTGCCAGGCCTCGAACTATGAGAGCCATATCCGCGAGATCGGGCGCACCCGGGCCGATGTGCTTGCGAACGTCTTCTTCACCAAGGCCTCATCCTGCCTGGCCCCGCCCGACACCCCGATCGTGCGCCCCGCCCACGTCAGGCTGCTCGACTATGAGGTTGAGCTGGGTCTGGTCATCGGCCGCCCGGTTACGGGCCCCGTCCTGGTCACGCCCGCCAATCTGGCGGATTATGTCGTGGGATGGGTGATCACCAATGATGTGTCCGCACGCGACGTCCAGGTCAGCCACGAGCAGTTCCACAAGGCCAAGAGCTATCGCACGTTCGGGCCGACGGGACCCTTCCTCGTGGTTCCGGAGGCCGGTGAAAGCCTCCGCTGGGCGGACCTGGTGCTCCAGTTGAAGGTCAACGGCGGGGTCCGCCAGCGCGCCCAGGCGAGCGAGATGCTGTTCGACCCCTATCAGACGCTCACGGAGCTCTCGCAGATCCGCGACCTCAAGCCTGGGGATCTGATCGCCACAGGGACGCCGGCGGGGGTCGCCATCAAGGCGCCGTCCAAACTGAAGATCGCGCTCGCCGGCTTCTTGCCGGCCAGGGCGCGGTTCGCGGCCTTCCTCAAAAGCCAGAGCGGAGTGGAGGCCTATCTGCAACCCGGCGACGTGGTCGAGACCTCGATCGCCAGCAGCGATGGCGCGCTGGATCTCGGGACCCAGCGCAATCTGGTGACCGCGGCCTGACACAGCCGTCCATCCCGGACCCCGGCTCAAAATCCGGGGTCCGGGGATGGACGCGGTCCTAGCGCGTGGCCGGCGCCGCGCGGGGCGGCGCGTTCTTCACATACTGGTCCAGCCAGCGGGTCATTTCCCACAGGGTATGGCCAACAGATTCCCGCGCGCGATAGCCGTGGGTTTCCAGCGGCAGGACGACATAGCGCACCGTCGCCCCATTGCCCTTGAGCGCCGCGTAGAACCGCTCCGACTGGATCGGGAAGGTGCCCGAGTTGTCGTCGGCCTCACCGTGGATCAGCAGGATCGGCTCGTTGAACCGGTTGGCGTAGGTGAAGGGCGACATCTCCGTATAGACGCCCGTCGCCTCCCAGTAGTCGCGCTGTTCGGACTGGAAGCCGAACGGCGTCAGGGTGCGGTTATAGGCGCCGGAACGCGCGATGCCGGTGCGGAACAGATCGGTGTGGGCCAGCAGGTTGGCGGTCATGAAGGCGCCGTAGCTGTGGCCGCCGACGGCGATGCGGTCGCGGTCGGCGACGCCCATGGCCACCACCGCATCGACGGCCGCCTTCGCGTCCGCCGTCAGCTGGGCGACGTAGGTATCGTTGGGCTCGGCCCCGTCCTTGCCGATGATCGGCATGGAGGGGTTGTCCAGGATCGCATAGCCCTGGGTCAGCAGGAACAGGTGGCTGGAGCCGCCGGGCCGCACGAAACGGTTGCCCGTGCCGACGACCTGACCGGCGACGGCGGCGTCCGGTGAACTCGGCGGGATAGGCCCACATCAGCATCGGCAGGGGGCCGTCCCGGGTCTTGTCGTAACCGGCCGGCAGATAGAGGGTCCCCGACAGCTGTACCCCGTCGTCGCGGGTGTAGGTGATGGACTGCTGGGTCACCCCGGCCAGCTGCGGCGCCGGGTCAGGGAAGCGGGTCAGGGGGGTGATCCGGCCGTTACGGGTGTCGCGGATCTGCAGGTTCGGCGGATCGAGACGGCTCTCGCGCCGGGTGATGATCCGGCGGCTCGTGGGATCGACGAGGCCGACCACCGTCTCATAGTCGTTCTCGGCGGCCTGCCACAGACGGGTCGAACGCCCGGTGGTCAGGTTCATCGCGGACAGGAAGGGATGCTCACCCGAGGCCGAGGCGCCGGGGCCGGTCATCAGCACGCCCGATCCGTCGGCGGTGAACTGAAGCACCGAACGTCCGGCGGCGTTGGGCTCCAGGATCGGATCGCCGGGATTGTTGTACCGGTCCTGATAGTTGCGCTCCAGCAGGACGCGCGCCGTTCCCGGGCGGGACGGGTCGACGACGTAGCGGGTCTCGTGGCGGGTGTTGAACCACTGGCTGTTGACCAGGGCGACATCGTTGCGGCCCCAGCGCACGCCGTCGTAGCGCTCCTTGAGGTTCACCAGGGTCTGGGGCGCGGCGTCGAAGGGCGCGGCCAGGCTGAACAGGCGGTCGCGAACCTCGGCGGGTTTGCGCGGATCGCCACCGTCCTGGGCCTCGACCCAGACCAGGGTCGCCGGGGCGTCGGCGCGCCACTGGGCCGCGCGCGGGCCGGGCGCCACGGCGTCGAAGGCGATCGGGATATCGTCACGCAGCGGCAGGTCGGCGACGCGGTGGACGAGCTTGCCGTCGGCGTCGGTGACGAAGACGTCGGCCGGGAACAGGCCCGCCGGGACCGAATAGCTCCACGGTCCCTTGGCCACGGTCTGGAGGATGAAGCGCCCGTCGGGCGAGGCCGAAACGTTCAGGATCACGCCCGGCGCGCCGAGGAGGCGCATCTGGCCGTCCAGGCCGACCCGGGCCAGTTGGACGGTGAAATAATAGTCGAACTGGGCGGCGTCGACCGGATCGGTCAGCAGGTCCTGATAGGTGCGCACCGGGGCGGCGCGTCCCATGCTTTCAGCGACCGTGGGGCCGGTCGGGGCGCGGGCGGTGTCCGGCGCGGCGCCGCGGCCTTCGGGCGTCAGCAGGGTCAGGATGGCCGAGCTGTCGGGCAGCCAGTCGATCTCGGCGCCGGCCGCCGCATTGACGCGCGGGCCGGTCAGGGCCGTGGCCGTGGCGGTAGCGACGTCGGCGACCCACAGCTCAAGCCCGTCGGGCCGGTCCAGCAGGAAGGCCAGCCGCTTGCCGTCCGGCGACCAGGTCGTCGCCGTGAAACGGGCGCCGGCCGGCAGGGCGACGACGCGCGCCGCGCCGCCAGCGACCGACTGGAAGCTGAGCCCGGTCAGCCAGGAGATGCGGGCGTTGGCCGGGCCGTTGTTGCGAGGGTTGATGCGGTATCCGGCCAGCCTCAGCTGGGGCTCGGCCAGTTCGGCGATGGTCGGCAGGTTGGACCGGTCCAGCAGGGCCAGCACCTTGTTGTCCGGGCTGACGCTGGCGCTCGGCGTCGGCCGCGCGTCCAGGATGGCGGCGATGGGCGCCGGCGGCTGCTGGTAAACCAGCGACCCGCTGGCGGCAGGCGCGGCATTCTGGGCGGCCGCCGCTGCGGCGCCGAGCGCCCAGACAAGAGCGGCGGGCAAGGCCAGACGGCGGGCGTGTGGGATGATCATGGTCGTCTCCATTCTGACGTGGGCCGGCGCGATCGCCGCCCCTGAGGTTCGGGTCATCCGGCTTGGCAGTGTTCAACTTCGGCGCGGCGCGCAGGCGCAGGGCGCAGGGCGCAGAGCGCGGGAGGTCGTCATTCCCCCGCCTGATCGACCGCGAGGGGCAGGTCGATGAAGGTGGCGTTGGCGCCGGTGTGATAGACCCGCTGGGTCGCGCGGCGATAATCCCCGGGCTTGGCGAACATGATGTTCGGCACGAAGGTCTGGGGGTTGCGGTCGTAGAGCGGGAACCAGCTGGACTGGACCTGCACCATGATCCGGTGCCCCGGCAGGAAGGTGTGGCTGGCCGCCGGCAGGGCCCATTTGTACTCCAGCGGCCGGTTGGGCGCGATCGCCTTGGGATCGCTGAGGCTCTCGCGATAGCGGCCGCGGAAGATGTCCATCGACACCGCCAGCTGATAGCCGCCCATCTCGGGCTGGAGCCAGTATTCGGAGGGATAGACGTCGATCAGCTTGACCACCCAGTCGGAGTCCGTGCCGGTCGTCGCGGCGAACAGATGCACCTGCGGATTGCCCGAGATGCGCACCGCCTCGGTCAGGGGCTCTGAGACATAGGTCACGACATCGGCGCGGTCGCTGTAGGGGCGCTGGTCGGTCGCCAGCCAGGTCCGCCAGGCGTCGCCGCGCACCGGACGCTGGATATAGGGCACCGGATGGGCCGGGTCGGAGATGTATTCGTCGAAGGCCTTGTTGCTGTCAGATGGGCCGCCTTCCGCCGGAGCGGTGAAGCCCAGACCGTTGCCGGCCTGAAGATAGAGGCGTCGCGACGGGACGTCGGTCGGCCAGGACTGCAGGTGACGCCACTCGTTGCGCCCCGACTCGAACAGGGTCACCGGCGAGATGTCCGCAGGCGCGCCGTGGGTCTTCAGATGGGCGTCGAGGAAGGGCAGCAGGACGTGGCGCTGGAAATAGTAGGCGGTGGCGCTGTCGAACTGGACCTGGCCGATGCTGGAGCCACTGTCGCGATAGGCGCCGCCGTGCATCCACGGGCCGGCGACCAGGAAGTTCATGTCGTTGTTGACGTCCTTGGGCTCCACGGCGCGATAGGCGGCCATCGTCCCGTAGATGTCCTCCTGATCCCACAGGCCGTTGACCCAGAGGGTTGGCACCTTGAGCGGCTGGGTCGCCAGGATCTTGTCCACCGCCTGGGCCTGCCACCAGGCGTCGTAGGACGGGTGGCGCAGCAACTGGTTCCAGAAGCCGGTCTGCTGAACCCCCTTGGCCTCGCCCAGCTGGGCCGCCGAGCCCGCGGCCAGGGCGCACTCATAGTCGTCGAAACAGGCGGCGGGCCAGGCCGGGCCGCCCGAGCGCGCGCCCTCCTGTCCCAGGGCATAGTCGATCGCGCCGAGCCAGCGGAAGGCGCCGTTGTGGAACCAGTCGTCGCCCATCCAGCCGTCGACCATGGCCATCATCGGCACGGCGGCCTTGAGCGCCGGGTGGGGGTTGATCAGGCTCTGGGTGACGGTGAAGCCGTCGTAGGAGTTGCCCATGGTCCCGACGCGACCGTTGGACTCGGACACGTTCTTCGACAGCCAGTCGATGGTGTCATAGGCGTCCGTGGCGTGATCGACGCCGGTCGTGTTCAGCGGCCCGACGACGGGTCGGTTCATGACGTAGTCGCCCTCGGATCCGTACTTCCCGCGCACGTCCTGGGCGACGAGGATATAGCCGTTCTGCAGCAGGGTGCCGTAGCCCTGACGCACCAGCATCTCCACATGGGTGCTGCCCGTGCCGTTGGTCAGGCGATTGGCGTTGTAGGGAGTGCGATCGAGGATCATCGGCGCATCGGTCAGCCCCTTGGGGATGATGATGACGGTGTGCAGCCGGACCCCGTCGCGCATGGGGATCATGACCTCGCGCCGGACGTAGTTGTCGGCGGGGACGCCCGGCTGGAAGGCGGTCGGGATCTCGGTCTTCGACGCGGTCAGGGCGTCGTCCTGCGCGGGCGGAACCGTTTGGGCGAGCGCGGCGGAGGCGACGGTCGCCGCCAGAAGCGAGGGGGCCAGGGCGGCGAGGACGGCGGTAAGGTGGATCCTGGGCACGGTCGGTCTCCTGATCTGTTTGGCCGGGAGAGTGCGCTCCGACCGTGAACACGCTTCAAAATCTCTTGGGCAGGCAACCTGCACGTCAGGCAGTGATCGGGCAAATCCGCAGGCGCCGGCCAGGGATGCGCCCCCGCAGGCGCACCGTGGCCTACTCGGGCACATAGATCATCTTGCCGTCCGGCAAGCGGTAGGCCGAACCGGCCTTGACCCCCTGGCCTTCCCCGATCTGGCCACGCGATTCGTAACGGGTCAGTTCGTCGCCTTCCTTGACGGTGATGCGCATGTCGGCCTTGCCGGGATTTTCGACCACCACCAGATCGCGGGCGTTGAACGGACTGAGCGGGTTCTGAACCAGCACGACCAAAAGGACCGCGATGATGACCACGAATACGTCGATCAGATTGACGACGGCCGCGATGGGATCATCGTCATCCTCTTCCAGAAAGCGCATCAGCCGGCCTCCCGGGTGCGTTCGATCGCCCGGAGGTCGCCCAGCAGCCAGCGACGGCGAACGGTGAGCACATAGTGGGCGATGCTGGCGGCGATCAGGGCCAGCGTCACGCCCGAGAAGGCGACCACCATATTCTGACCCACGCCGGAGGCGTCGCCCCGGCCCAGGGCGAGCAGCGCCGGCCCCATCGGGATCATGGTGGCGACCAGCCCCAGCATCGGCGCGCTGCGCGAGACGATCCGCAGGCCTTCCAGATCCTTCATGATCACCAGTTCGAGGTCATCGCTGGCGGTCTCGGGGCGCCGCGACAGCGGCGCACGCCAGTCCGGCCGCCGCCGCTGCATCGCCTCCACCGCAAAGGCGCCGAGGGCGAAGAGGGAAAACGCCAGGGCGGCGACGATCAGGATCAGGGCCGGAATCAGGAACAGGCTGGCGACCTGATACAGGCCGACTTCAAACGGAGGCATGGGCGAACTTTCGGCGGGAGGCGAACAGGCGGCTAACGCCGCCGGCGAGAAGGGCGAGAAGCAGAAGTCCGCCGCCCCAGGGCGGGGGTGCGGCCGGAAGCAGGGCGGGCGGCGACAGTTTCTCCAGCACCCGGCCGTGAACGGTGTCCGCAGGCTTCGGGGTCGGTGACGGCGCCTCTGCGGCCTCAGCCGCCGCCGGGGCCTGAGCGGCCCGGCCCGGGCGCGGCGTCGCGACCGAGGCTCGCCCGAAGCCGGTTCCGGCGCCGCTCGCAGCCCTGGCGATGTCCGTCAGTCGGTCGTCGAGCTCCTGGCGCGTGCGGGCGTCGGGCGACCAGAAGCCCTTGCGGATCGCATCCTTAAGACGCTCCACAACCTGACTTTCCGCCGTCGGATTGTTGGTCTGGAACCACTGGCGCAGACCAAGCCCGCGCTCGTCGCGGACATAGACGTCGTGCAGGGCCTGCCACTGGTCGGGGCGCACCACGCCGGGCGCCGTCGCCTGCCAGCCGAACAGATTGTCCGCCACATCGATGATCGCCAGGGTTCCGGCATAGCCCTCGGCCTGCATCGCCTCGATCCAGGCGCGATTGGTGTAGCGGCTGCGGATTTCGGCGGCGAGGAAGTCCCTCGCCGCGACGGCCTTGGGCGCCCCCGCCCGGGCGTCGGTGATGTAGAGCGACGGCGCCTCGCCGCCCGCCCGACGGATGGCCAGGGACAGACCGCCCAGATATTCAAAGACGTGGTCGGTCGAGAGAACGCCGTGCAGGTTCGAGGACCGGGCCAGGGTCGCAGCCTGAACGTCAGCGAGTTGCGCCGCGAAGACGCCGGCCCCTCCGGTGGGTTTGTCCCCCCATCTACCGCCGCCATAGACATAGCCCAGACGATCCAGGAAGGGATCGGCCAGGGCCTCGGCGTCGTCCCAGCCGTCGGTGTCGCGCACCGCCTCGGGCAGTCCGCTGCCGTAGTCGCCGGGCGCATTGCTGAAGATGCGGGCGCGGCCCAGGCGTTCGGCCTCCTCAGGGGAAACGCCTTCGGCGATCAGCCGTCGGGCCGCCTTGTGGCTGTTGGCGGCGACCGGATCGCCCGGCTCATCGAGGTCCGCGATGCGCTCGACCGCGTCGGCAAGAAGCCGCAGGAAGCCGTCGAACTGATCGCGGTAGACGCCGGTGGCGTGGACAACCACATCGATGCGCGGGCGGCCCAGTTCCTGGGCGGGGATGATGTCGAGCGCCGTCACCCGGCCGCCCGCATCCCGGCGGGGACGCAGGCCCAGGGCCTGCAGCACCTGGGCCTCCGGCAGGCCCAGGGTGCGGATGGTCTCGGACGACCACAGGCTGACCGCCATCTTGGTCAGGGGCTGACCCTGGTGTTCGGCGGCATAGCTGTCGCGCAGACTGTCCAGGCCGCCGGCCGCGGCCTCATAGGCTGCGGGCGCCGGGACCTTGTCCGGCTCAAACCCGTAGAGGTTACGCCCGCCCACGGCCTCGGGATTGCGCACCGGGTCGCCGCCCTCGCCGGGCAGAACAAACCGGCCGGAAAGGGCCTTGAGGAGCGCCTCGCTCTCGCCGGTCTCGGCGAGGCGGCGATCGAGCATCAGGGCGCGCTCGACCTGGGCCCGGAGCGCCAGATCCTCGATCTCGTCCGGCGGCGCGCCGTCGCGAAGATGATGCTGGAGAAGCCGGAAGGCCGGGCTGGATCGCAAGGTCGCCTCGTCCTCGGCCAGGGTCTCGGTCTGGTCCGCGCCCAGGGCGTCGAAGAAGGGACGACCGAGTTGCTGCAGCACGGTGGTCAGGCGGTGCTCCGGCGCGGCCGCACGACCGAAGGTATGGAGCCCCATCGGCGTCGGCGCCCCGCCGACCTGGTGCAGATAGTCATGCAGCCGGGCCGAGAAGGTCGGGAAGTCGGCGTTCGCCGCCGCCGGAGTCCAGCCCATGTCGGCGTCGATCCCGCGCGTCTGGGCCAGCGTAAGGATTTGCTTCCGGACCTGGTCCTTCACCGGCCCGTCGTCGAGCTGCAGTTCCTGGTGGATGAGGGCGTGCAGATCCTTGAGTTCGTCATTCAGCCCGGCCGGCGAAAACGGCGGGGTCTGGTGACTGACGACCACGGCTCGTCCCCGACGCTTGGCCTGGGTGGCTTCCCCGACATTGTCCTGGATGTAGGGATAGACCACGGGCAGGTCGCCCAGCACCATCAGGGCGTCGTCGTCGATCGAAGGACCGCGGTCCTTGCCGGGCAGAAACTCCTGGGTCCCATGGGTGCCCAGATGGATCAGGGCGTCGGCCCCGGACGTCTCGCGCACCCACAGATAGGCGGCCAGATAGAGATGGTCCGGGGCCGCGGCCGTGTCGTGATAGGCTTCGCCGACCCGTGCAGCGCGCGGCGGCTGCGGCAACACCGTCAGGGCGCCGTCGTGGAAGGCGGGAATGACGAAGACCGCCTGCCCGTCGATGGTGCGGACCGCCCAATGCCGGCCGGGATCGCCCCAGCGCGCGACAATGGCCTCACGGCGATCGGCGGAGAGGCTGTTCAACCAGGCGCGGTAGCGCGCGACCGGCAGGGTCACCGCCAGCCCTTTGCCTATCAGGCCGTCCAGTTCATCGTGACGGTAGAAGACGCCCAGCATCCCCTGCCCCGCCTCGATCCAGCGTCGCTCGGGCAGGGGCGGGACGGCGTAACCGGCCGCGTTGAGGTCCTGGCTCAAGGCCTCGAGGCTGCGCGGCACGTTCAGATTGGACGCCGAGATATTGGCCTCCCCGCCCGGGTGGTTCCAGAACATCAAGGCGATGTGCTTGTCGGCATTGGCCGTGCGGCGCAGGGCGACCAGTCGCGCGGCGCGGGCGGCGACCGCCTCGATCTGTTCGGGGATCGGAACCAGGGCGTCGTGATCCACCGCCGAGATCACCATGGGATCGCTCATGCCCCAGGTCTCCGGCGGGGCCAGAAGCGCGGCCGCGGATCGGCTGGACAGACCCGTCGCCGACGCCCGCCAGGCGGCCGCGTCGCCTTCGCGATACGAAAAGGTCATCACGACAGGCCTGTCGAGCGCAACCAGCTGGTCGCGCATCGCCCCGCCCGCCACGATATGCTGGGTGTTGACGATCAGATCGGGCGAGAGCGGCGCCAGCGCGTCGATCAGGCCTCGCGGGCTTCTCTGGTCGAACCAGACCCCCACGCCGTCGATCCCTTTGGCGTCGAGGGCGGCGATGAGCGCATCATGCACGGCCGTGTCGTCATCGCCGACGCTGGACGCGGACATCAGGATGGCGACGCGGGGCCGGAGGGGCCGCCCCTGCAGCCAGGCGCGGAACCCGTCGGCGCCATGGATCGCGGTCGCGGGGTTGTAGTAGCCGACCTCGCCCAGAGGCGCCGGGGCAGGCAAGCCCTCGACCGACGTCCCGGCCTTCCACCGTGACAGATACCGGAACAGGACCGTGAAGTTCGCCTCGCCGCCCGCCGCATAATAGCCCGCGATCCGGCGCGCGACGTCGGGCGGCAGGCCGCCGAAGGCCGGAGGCCCGCCCCCGATCCTGACCCAGGGGCGGCCCGAGCGGTCCAGAGCGTCGCCGATCCGGGCCTGCACGGCCTCGACATCGGCCGGACGCGGCGTATCCAGCAGGATCAGGTCCGCCTCGCCCCAGTCGGGCTGGGTCCCAAGCGTCGACACGGTCGCGCCGCGCACCGAGACCCCTTCGCCTGTAGCGTAGGCGGCCAGCCGGTGGAATTTGGACGCCAGAACGAAGTCGCTTGCGATCACCTGGACCCTGACGCCGACCTGGGCCGGGTCTGCGCCCTGGGCGCTCGCGCCGCCGGCGGCCGAAAGGCCGGTCAGCAGAACGAGCATCATGAGGCAAACGAGGCGCCGCATGGATCAGAAGCTCGCCGTGAAGCTCAGATAGTAGAACCGCCCCGGCTCGGCGAAGCTGAAGTAGGCGGACTCTTCCGCCATCTGAACGTCACCGAGATTCTGGACCCCGGCGCGAACCCACAGCTTCGGGTCGAGGCGATAGCCACCCTCCAGGGAGACCAGGGTGTAGGCGTCGACCGGGTACTGGATCGAGTTCGACAGCATGAACTGCTCGCCGACATATTCGCCGCGCAGCTGGAGGAAGCGGCCGTCGTCGGGCTGCCAACGCAGGGTCGCATGGCCGCTGTGCTCGGGCCGCTCCGAGAGGGGCGCGCCGGTGTCCCGGTTCTGGCTGTCGAGATAGGTGTAGTCCGCCGACAGGATGAAGCCGGCCGGCAAGGGCGCGACCGCACCCGCCTCAAGTCCTGTGATCCGGGCCTGGGAAATGTTCTGGTAAAGCCGGACCTCGCGGCCGCGTACGCCGCAGAACTGGGTGCAGCGGGTCTCGATCAGATCCTCGATGTCATTGTCGAAGACGCCGACGCGACCCATCCAGCCGTCATGGCGATATTCCGCCGACGCCTCATAGGAGACCCCGATCTCCGGCCGCAGATCCGGATTGCCGTAGACGGTGAAACGCCCCGCCGCCGCCACCGTGACGAATTCCGGCGACAGCTGCTTGAGGCTGGGCGACTTGAACCCGCGTCCGCCGCCGGCCTTCAGCGTCAATCCTTCGACAGGGGCCCAGACGGCGTACAGCCGCGGGCTGGTCTGCCAGCCGTATTTTTCATGATGATCGAACCGCGCGCCCCCTGTCAGGGACAGGGTAGAGGTCAGCGACCACTCGTCCTGGGCGAACAGGGCATAGCGTTGTCCGTCGAGGTCGCCGGAGGTCGAGGCCGCGGGATCCTGCAGCGTCTCGCGCCGCCACTCGCCGCCAAGGCTGACGCGGTGCCCGGCCAGGCGGTCGAAGGTGGCCCGGCCATCGACGATGTCGTCCTGCATGCCGATCGGACGCGAGGCCGTCTGGCCCGCCGTCACCGTGTTCTCACGATCCAGGCTCGAGCGATAGGCCCGGATCACGGTCTCGCCCCACCCCCATTCGCCCGTATGCGACAGCGCATACTGGCGACGTTCCACGCTGTCGGAATAGCGGTAATAGACCGGGACGGTGGCGGTGGTGGCGGTGTCGCGGTAGCGCTCGTCGTGTCCGGCCAGCACGGTGAAGTCGATCCGCTGCGCCGCATCAGGGGTCCAGCTCAGGGTGGCTGATCCCGTCAGGGTCTCGCGATCCTCGAGATCCGACAGACGCTCGTTGGCGGCCTGGGGCGTATTCCCGCGCCCCTTGCTTTCGGCGAAGAGGCTCAGACCGAGCCGGTCCTGAAGCAGCGGGCCGCCGGCGTAGGCGCCGATCGAATAGGTCTCGCCTCCGCGGCCGTCCTCGCGCAGGCCGCCCATGGCCGTCAGGCTGCCGAGCCATTCATCCGTGGCGCTGCGCGTGATCACATTGACCACCCCGCCCAGGGCTTCGGATCCGTAGAGGGAGGATATCGGGCCGCGCACAACCTCGACGCGGTCGATGGCCTCAGCCGGAACCCAGCCCAGATCGAAATCCGCGTGCTGGATCGCATTGGCGGCCGCATTGACCCGACGTCCATCGAGCAGGACCAGCGTGTGTTCGCTCGGCATGCCGCGGATGGAAATGCCGCGACGGGTTAGGCCGGCGCCGTTGACCGTCACGCCCGGCACATCGCGCAGGACATCGGTCAGGTCCTGCACGGGCCGACGCTGCAGGGCGTCGCGATCCACGACGGTCACGCTCGCAGGTGCATCGGCCGTGGTTCTTTTGGTCGCCGTGGCCGTGACGACGACATCCGGCACGGCGGTGACCGGCTCGTCAGACGCGTGAGCTGCGGCGGCGGGACAGACGATGGCGACGGCGAGCGCCGCCCGTGAAACGGAACGCAGGAACAAAGACATAAAAACATACCCCCGGGGAAGAGCCGGGTTCATGTTATATTATATCGTAACGGTCAAGGCCGGTGCGACATTTCGTGCGTTTTGACTGCGAGCGCAGACAACCTTTCAAACCAGGCCGGGCGCACTTCGCCCTGACCGCCCCCTTGGCTCGGACGAGGGGCCGAACCTTTGCGGGGCGCAACAGCGGCCTGGAGACATCCGGGGCGTCCTGATCCCGACCGGACCGTTGGCGACGACAGCGGACAGACGTGGGATTTTCAAACCCCTGCGACAGCCGCAGGGTCCGGTCACGCCCCGGTCCGGTCGCCAGAGGCGCGCCACCGTCTCCGGCAAGGAGAGAAGGTGACGGCTGATCGTCAGCGAACTCCCAGTTCCGCGAGCAGACGGGGCTGGTGGTAGATGTTGCGCAGGGCCTCGGTGATGGCGGCGGTCGAGACCGTCACCGTCCGGTTCAGCGTGCCGTCGTAACCGAACGAACCGCCCAGCGAGTGGATGTTGCCGTCGAAGGCCGCGCCGATGACTTCACCCTTGGCGTTGATCACGGGCGAGCCCGAGTTGCCGCCGATGATGTCGTTGGTCGAGACGAAGTCGTAGACGGTGTCCTTGTTCACCTTCGACTCGTTGTCGAGGAAGGCCTGGGCCGCGTTGAACGGCTCGGCGCCCGTGGCCCGCTCATAGAGGCCGCCCATATAGGTGAAGGGCGGAACGGTCACGCCGCGATAGGTCCAGCCGGCGACGGCGCCGTAGGACAGACGCAGGCTGAAGGTCGCGTCCGGATAGAGGTTGGTGCCGTAGACCGCGAACCGGGCCTGGGCGATCTTCTCGCCGGCCTTGGCGGTCGGGCCGTTGACGGCCGAGTCCCACTGGGCGCGCACGGCCTGGGCCGCGTTGTCATTGGCCAAAACGAAGGCGATCAGCGGGTCGCCCGAAGCGGCCAGTTGCTCCGGCGTCATGGCGAACAGTTGCGCGCGCACGGCCGGGTCGCCCAGCTTCGTGCCCGTGACCAGACGGTCGGCGATGTCGGCCGGAGCGTCCTTGCCGAGCAGGGCCTTCACCTCGGCGTTGTCGACGGTCAGGTACTCCCGCGTCTTCAGCATCCAGTGGGTCAGGTAGATTTCTTCCAGCCCCTGATCGATCGGGGTGACTTCGGCCAGGCGACGGGCGGTCTGGGCCAGGGCGGCGTCGGTATAGCCGGCGCGGCGCTCGGCCATCGGCTTGGCGCGCTCCTTCGAGGCGCGGACGATGGCCTTGGCATAGCCGTACAGGGCCGAGCCGCCGCCAGCCGAAGCTTCCAGCTGGCGGTAGGGCAGGTAGAGGTCGCGGGCCGAGGCCTGGACCTTCTCCAGATCGCCCCACGGGTCGCCGATGCGGGCGGCGATGGCGGGATCGGCGGCGACGCGGGCGCGCAGCTCGGCCTCTTCCTCACGCTTCTTGCCCATGAAGGCCGGGTCGGTCAGGGCGCCTTCCTGGCCGTAATAGACCTTGAAGCTGTTCTCCAGACCGAACAGGGGATCGAACACAACCCGCTTGGCCTCTTCCGAGGTGGTCGCATATTCCTGCAGACGGCCGCGCAGTTCCGAGGCCTGGATCAGGGTGATCGGGTTCACCTGATCGCGCAGACGTTCGAGTTGCGACATGGTCAGCAGACGCGAGGTCGAGCCCGGGTTGCCGGCGACGAAGGTGACCTCGCCTTCCTTGGGCGGATTCGGGTTCCAGGTCAGGTGGGTCGGGGTCGAGACCGGCTTGCCGTCCTCATAGATGCGAAGGAAGCCGCTATCCAGGGCGTAGCGCGGGAAGTTGAAGTTGTCGGGATCCCCACCGAAGAAGGCAGCCTGGTTTTCCGGCGCGAAGACCAGGCGGACGTCCTCGTACTTGCGGAACTTGTACAGGGCGTAGCGACCGCCGCGGTAGAAGCTGATGACCTGGCAGGTCTGGGTTTCCTTGTCGGTGCAGTTCTCGTCCTCGATCTTCGTCGTCTCGGCGCCGCGCGCCTGGACGAAGGCCGCGCCCTCCAGGCCCTGGCCGGCGCCCAGCACCCGGTCGGTGACGTCGATGATGTCGGTCAGGATCTCGGCGGTCTCGCCGGGGCATTCCTTCTCTTCCTCACGGGTCGCGGTCAGGAAACCGTTCTTGACGTAGTCATGCTCGGCCGAGGACAGCTCCTGGGCGCAGCCGACGACGCAGTGCCAGTTGGTCAGGATCAGGCCCTCGCCCGAGACCAGCGAGGCCGAGCAGCCGTTGATGCGGACCGCCGAGTTGCGGACGTGGTCCAGCCAGGCCTGATCGATGTGGGTGCCGTATTTGTCGTTCACCGTCTGGATGGGGAAATTGTCAAACGTCCACATGCCCTCATCCGCCTTCGCGGGCGTGGAGGCGGCGGACAGGACGGCCGTGGCGGCGCCCAGAAGCAGCAAGGACGGTGCGGTCCGGGAAAGGGTGAAGCGGATAGACATGGAAGGCTCCGTGCGGGAC
The DNA here is from genome assembly GCF_027912515.1 of Brevundimonas sp. NIBR10. Taxonomy (NCBI): domain Bacteria; kingdom Pseudomonadati; phylum Pseudomonadota; class Alphaproteobacteria; order Caulobacterales; family Caulobacteraceae; genus Brevundimonas; species Brevundimonas sp. NIBR10. The sequence goes on along the minus strand of NZ_CP115464.1, from coordinate 779,620 downwards.
TGGGTCAAGGGCGACGCCGGCGATCCGCCGACGTCGCCCCCACGAGGACTGGGTCAGCTATGTGAGGTCGGCCGCGCCGAAGCCGCGGCCGGGCGGCCCTGGGCGGCGCTGGCGACAGTGCGATCATAGAAGTCGGCCAGATCCCCGTGGAGTTGATGCAGGGCTTGCGGGTTCAGGTAGATCATGTGGCCGGAGGGATAGTATTTGAACTCCAGGTTTCGCTGCTGGGCCGGCTCGAGCATCATATGGGCCAGGTCGTATTCGGTCGCGAAGAACGGCGTCGCCATGTCGTAATAGCCATTGAGCGACAGCACTCGCAGATAGGGGTTGGTCCGCATGGCCGCCGACAGATCGACACCGACGTCCGGGACGATCTGTTCGGCGCCGGACGGCGCCCTGTGCTTCCAGTTCCAGTCGAAACCGGGAAGCGAATAGGCCGAAACCAGATAAGGCATCTGGGTCTCATAATGCAGCTGGCTCGCGACATAGTCGTTGAAGGTGGCGATGAAGGCCCCGCTGATGGCCGTATCGGAGGCGTCGTAATCGGGCGAGGCGCCGGCGGCATTGGTGTCAACGCCGGTATAGCGGCTGTCGAACCGGCCGACGGTCAGGCGTTGGTCGCGTAGCAACTCCTTCTGGAACAGATCCAGGTCGACCCGCAGATTGGCGCGTTCCAGAAACGCCGGCGACAGGCCAGTGAAGGCGCTCATCTGGCGCGCGATGTCCGCCCTTTCCTCCGGCGTGATCAACTGCCCCTTGGCCAGGGCCGCTGTGTAGGGCCCCTGGGCGAATTCCCGGGCCTTCTGGACAAAGTCGGCCACGTCCGCCGGGCGGTCCGGCACGCGGTTATGATACCAGGCGGTGGCGGCATAGCTGGGAAAATAGCCGACATAGCCGAGGTCATAGCCGCTCTGTTCGATCCCGTAGTTGAGGATGGTCGAGAGCAGCACCACCCCGTTCAGGGCCATGCCGCGATCCTGAAGCTGATAGGCGACCGCTGCCGAGCGCAGGGTGCCGTAGCTCTCGCCGAAGAGGAATTTCGGGCTCGCCCAGCGGCTGTTTTTGGTCACATAGCGCAGGATGGCCTTTGAAAACGCGTCGGCGTCCCGATCGACGCCCCAGAAGGCCGAGCCGGGCGTCGCGCCGAGCGGCCGCGAATAGCCCGTGCCGATCGCGTCGATGAAGACCATGTCGGTCTTGTCCAGAAGGGTCTCCGGATTGGGGCCGAAGGCGTAAGGGGCCGGGCGGATGGTTTCAGGATCGCCGGTCTGCACCCGCATCGGGGCGAAGGATCCCATATGCAGCCAGACGCTCGAGGAGCCGGGACCGCCGTTGTAGAAGAAGGTCACCGGTCGGCCGGACGCCGGCGCGCCGTTGAGCGTATAGGCGACGTAAAAGACGCTGGCCGTCGGCTTGCCGTCCGCATCGCGCACCGTCAGCGTGCCCGCCGTCGCCGTATAACGCAGCGTCCGGCCCTGGGCCTCGACGGTGTGTTGCGTCACAGACTGGGCTTCGGTGGCGCTCGGCGCCGCCCAGCCTTCGGCCACGTCACGCGCCGCCGCATCGCGCTGACGCGCTTCCGCGCTCTGGGAACCCTCCCCCGCCTCGGCGCTCGCCCGCCCGGGCGAAGAGGTCTGGGCCTGGGCCGGCGAGGTCGCCAGCGCGGCCAGCGCCCCCCAAAGCAGCAGGGCCGAGGTCACGCGTGTCATCATCCGGCGCATGGGTGTCTTTCGTGAAAGGAGGACAGGGCTGGGGCCGCGGTCAGGCAGCCTGAAGATCGGTGCGGTCGTCCGCCTCGCCTGCGGCCTCGCGCGGCCGGGGGAGGTCCAGGGTGCAGACGGTTCGCGGATGCTTGCGGCTGGCGGCCGGCGAGCGATGCAACAAGGCGGGCCCGGCCTCGAACAGACGCGCGGCGCGGCCCTTGAGGAGCAGGACGGAGCCCGCCGATGTCGGCCGGACATGGCGCCGGGTCGCGGCGCGTCGCGCCGAAAGATCGCCGTCCAGCTCGACGTCGAAGGCCCATTCCGTACCGGGGCCGTCATAGGTGGTGATCAGGCGTAGCGGAGGCGCATCCTGGTGAAAGCGCGGACAGACCCGGCTCGTCACCCGCTCGCATCGCGCCCGCCAGCGGTCAGACCCGGACAGGGCGCTGAAAATGTCCCCGAGCATCTGCAGATCCTCCATCAACCAGGCCGCGACCGGCGCGTCGGGCGCGATCCAGTCTCCATTGCAGTCAAAGCCCACAGCCGCGCCGGCCGTCGCATCGCCTCTCCGGGGACTGGGCCGTGTCCAGATGGCCATTTGAACGTGGGGCTCGAACAGGGTCTTGAAGACCAAGGGGCTGTCCCCGATCACCACTGCTCCGACCGCCACGCCCGCCTCGCTATTGATACGTTATACCGTAACGTCTAGACCGGGATCTTCCTTCTTGTCGAGATGCGATCGTGAAAGACCCGAAACGTGCGGATTTTCGTGGCCCCCTTGTGGACCGGCGGGCGCTGCTCGTCGCCGGTCTGGCGCCGCTGGCCTTTCCCGGACCGGCCCGCGCCGAACCCTCGCCTGCCCCTTTTCCCTTCGGCGTGGCCTGCGGAGATCCGACGTCGGACGGTTTTGTCATCTGGACGCGACTGGCCCTTGATCCGCTCGCCGCCGACGGTCTGGGCGGACTGTCCGCGCCGACGACGGTGCGTTGGGAGATCGCCGCTGACGAAGCCTTCCGTCACATCGTTCTGACTGGAGAGGCCACGGCGCTGAGCGACAATGCCCACGCCGTGAAGATTGAGGTCCAGGGCCTCGCCGCCGGCCGCCCCTGGTGGTACCGGTTCATGGCCCTGGGTCACCGCAGCGCCGTCGGCCGCGCCGCAACGGCCCCGGATGCGGGGGCGGCGACCGAAAGCCTCAAACTGGTCGCGGCCTCCTGTTCCCACTGGGAGACGGGTTATTTTTCGGCCTACCGCCACATGGCGGCCAGCGACGCCGACCTGACCCTTCTCCTCGGCGACTACATCTATGAGTACAGCTATGTCGGGGAGCGCGCCGCCGGTCGCCCCCGGCGTCACGACCGCGCGGCGGACGTCGTCGATCTGGCCGGCTACCGCAACCGCTACGGTCTGTACAAGACCGATCCGGATCTCCAGGCGCTTCACGCCGCCCGTCCGTGCGTCGTGACCTGGGACGATCACGAGGTCGAGAACGACTACGGCGGCCTGCTGTCCCAGGACGTCGCCGAAGACCCCGGCTTTCCGGCGCGACGACAGGCGGCCTATCAGGCCTTCTTCGAACATATGCCGATCCGTCGGGCGAGCCTGAGCGACCCCTGGAGGCTGTACCGTCGACTGGCCTGGGGCGACCTGGCCCGGATCCACGTCCTCGACGGCCGTCAGTACCGCTCGCCGGCAGCCTGCGCGACCGCCACCTCCAGACGAGGGTCAGTGGTTGGCGACGACTGCCTCGAACGGCTCCAGCCCGAGCGCTCCATGTTGGGCCTGACCCAGGAAGACTGGCTCTACCAGGGTCTGGGCGGGCCCTCGGCGCGCTGGACGATCATCGCCCAGGACCTCCTGGCGGCCTCGATCCGTCAGAAAGGACGCAACGGCGTCGTCGGCCACTGGACCGACGGCTGGGACGGCTATCCGGCGACGCGGGACCGGCTGCTGTCGGCGATCCGGAACAGTCCGGCGCAGAACCCCGTCCTTCTTGGAGGCGACATCCACTCCTTCTGGACCACCGACCTCAAGGCCGACTTCGCCGATCCCGAGTCCGCGACGGTCGCCACGGAGTTCGTCACCGGCTCCATCACCGCCGACCCACCGCCCTATGCGCCGTTCGCGGAAATGCTGCCCGAGAACCCCCACGTGAAATATTTCGAGAGCCGGGCGCACGGCTTCATGTCGATCGCGATGACGCCCGACCGGATGCTTACCGACTACCGGGCGATCAGCGACCGGCGCGATCCCCGGGCGACCGTCTCCACACTCAGGACCTTCGCCGTCGAAAGCGGGCGCGCCGGCGCCGTCGCCGCCTGATTGTCGCACGTCTTCCCTTCCTCTCCTTGTCTTCAGGACCCCGTCATGGCTGACACCCGACTCCCCGTCACCGTCCTCTCCGGCTTCCTCGGCGCCGGCAAAACCACTCTGCTCAACCACATCCTGAACAATCGCGAGGGCAAGCGGGTCGCCGTGATCGTCAACGACATGAGCGAGATCAACATCGACGCCGCCCTGGTGCGGGAAGGCGGCGGAGCGGACCTGTCGCGCACGCAGGAGCGGCTGGTGGAGATGTCAAACGGCTGCATCTGCTGCACCCTGCGTGAGGATCTGCTGATCGAGGTGGGCAAACTCGCGCGCGAGAACCGGTTCGACTACCTGCTGATCGAGTCGACCGGAATCTCCGAGCCGATGCCGGTGGCCGCGACCTTCGACTTCCGCGACGAAGACGGGTTCAGCCTCGCGGACCTTGCGCGGGTGGATACGATGGTGACCGTGGTGGACGCCTTCAACTTCTACCGCGACTATCCTTCGACGGATCGGCTCAAGACCCGGGGCGAACATCTCGGCGAGGATGACGAACGCACGGTCGCCGACCTGCTGATCGATCAGATCGAGTTCGCCGACGTGATCGTCCTGAACAAGACCGATCTGCTGCCCGCCGCCGACCTCGCCGTCCTGTCCGCCATGATGGGTCAGCTGAATCCCTCGGCGCGGATCATCGAGGCCCGGCGCGGGGCGGTTCCGCTCGATCAGGTCATGGGCGCCGACCTGTTCGATATGGACCGGGCCGAGAGCGCCGCCGGATGGAGCCAGGCCCTGCGGGGTGAGGTGACGCCCGAGACCGAGGAATACGGCGTTTCTACCTTTGTCTACAAGGCGCGCAAACCCTTCCATCCCGAACGGTTGCTGGAGGTTCTGAAGCGCGAATGGCCCGGAGTCTGGCGCTCCAAGGGCTTTTTCTGGCTGGCGACCCGCATGGCCTATGTCGGATCCTGGAGCCAGGCCGGGGCCGTCACGGAACACCAATGGGGCGGTCTGTGGTGGGCGTCCGCCCCGCGCGAGCGATGGCCCGATGACAATCCTGAATGGCTGAGCGCCCTCGAAGCCGTCTGGCGCCAGCCGTTTGGCGACCGACGTCAGGAAATCGTTCTGATCGGCAAGGACATGGACCGCGCCGCCCTGACCGCCATGTTCGACGCCGCCTTGCTGACGCGGTTCGAAATGGAGCGGGGCGAAAAAGGCTGGAAGAAGTTCGCCGACCCGTTCCCGCTCTGGGGTCCGGCGGCCGAGGCCGCCTGAACCCCGGTCAGGGCGTCTCGAATGGGGGGCGAGGGTCGGCGGGCTCTCGCTCCCTCCGCCCTAGTCGGGGTGGTGATGGCGCGGCCGGCGACGCCAGTTGAGACCATGGGCCGTCGCCAGCAGCAGACCGCCGCTGACCGTGATCGGCGTCTCCAGCGCATGGCTGGGAAACTCCGCCGCGCCAGCGACCAGCAGACACAGGCCCAGGGTCGCCAGACCAATGGCGCCCCAGGCGGGTCTGCGCGGATGGGGACGCGACAATGTCCAGGCCGAGACCGGCGCGGCGAAGGCGGCAAAGGTCCAGTGGACCCAGGGCGCCTCCGCCCAGGCTCCGGCGAGCGGAAGCAGTCCCGCCACTAGGGGCAGGGCCAGGCAATGAACCAGGCACAGGGACGACAGGCTGATGGCCACCAGGTCGCCCGCCCGGCCGGTGTGGGCGGCGCGGGCGAGGGGGGGATCGCAACTCATGGCTTGGGCCCTAGCGCCTGATCTTTGTTATGATATAACACCCCCATGATATGTTACTGTGTAACAGCTAAAACAACCCCTGCCGGAGCTTTTTCGTGACGATCGCGGCAGAACCGGTATCCAGCGCACGCCGACGCCCCCCCGCCTGCAAGACGACGCCGGCGCGAACCGGGATGGTCGCGCTCCTTGGCGCCACGCTTGTGGGGCTCACAGCCTGCGCGCCGGCGCGGCCGAACGCCCAGCTCCAGGGCCGGGACCTGAACGGCCGACACGTCCGGGTCGCCGACCTCGCCGGACAGCCGGCGGTCCTTCTCCTGTGGCGCAGCGACTGCGGTCCCTGTTTGATCGAACTTCAGGGCTGGGCCGGGCTTGAGCGGGCTGCGCGCGGCCGGCTCGTCGCGGTGGCCCTGGAACCTGCCCCCCCCGCAGCGGCGGCCAGCCAAAGGCTTGGTCTGCCATCAACGATGGTCTGGACCGCGAGCGAACCCGCGAGCGAGGTGCTCACCCGGTTCGGCGGCGCACCGCCGCGACTGCCGCTCGCGATCGCCGTGGACTCCGCTGGCCGGACGTGCGCGACCCATCATGGCATTCTCGGCACCGACCGGGCGAAGGACTGGATGCGGCGATGCTCCTGACACAGGACCTTGTGGTCGGACATCACGGCCGCCCTGTCGCGGCCATCGCGGACTTCGAGGCGGGATCAGGCGAGGCGGTCCTGCTGCTCGGACCGTCGGGCTCAGGGAAATCCACAGCCCTGTTCACCCTCGGCGGTCTCCTGCCTGTGATTTCCGGCGCAATCACGCTCGACAAGGCCCCCTTCAGCGCCCTGTCGGCCGGGCGACGGGATCGGCTGCGGGGAAGCCGGATCGGGATGATCTTCCAGGACGTCCACCTGCTCCCCGGCCTCAGCGTTCTCGACAATGTCCTTCTGGGGCCTTTCGCCGCCGGCGCGCGCCAGGACCGCGAGGCGGCCCTGGCGCGGATCGAGGAACTGGGTCTGGCCGATGCGCGCCATCGCAAGGCTGAGACATTGAGCCGGGGCGAGGCGCAGCGGATCGCCATCGCCCGCGCCATGCTGATGAACCCGTCCCTGATCCTGGCCGACGAACCGACCGCGAGCCTCGACGACGCCAACGCCGGCCTGGTCGCCGACCTGCTCATCCGCGCGGCCTCGGAGACCGGGGCGGCCCTTGTGATCGCCACCCACGATCACCGTCTGAAGACGCGGTTCACGCGCCGGATCGACGTCGCTGCGCTTGCGACGCGCCAGGAGACGTTGGCATGACCCTGGGCAAGTTGCTGGCCGCCTTCATCGGACGACGTCCGGTGACCTGGAGCTTTCACGCCCTGGTCCTGGCCGTGGCCGTGGCGGTCACGGCCTCGGTTCTGCTGCTGGAACAGGCGGCGTCAGACCGGATGACCCGGGACCTGGGAGCCGTCGATCTGGTCATCGGGGCCAAGGGCAGCCCGCTTCAACTGGTGATGTCCGCCATCTTCCAGGTCGACGCCCCGACCGGCAATATCGACCTCGCCGACGCCGAAAGATTCATACACAATCCCATGGTGCGCCAGGCCATCCCCGTCTCCATGGGCGACAATGTCGGCGGTGCGAGGATCATCGGGACGACCCTCGCCTATCCCGCCCTCTACAAGGCGCGGCTGGCTGAGGGGAGCTGGTGGGACCAGCCCATGCAGGCGGTGATCGGCGCTGCGGCGGCGGCGCGTCTCGGTCTGAAGGTCGGCGATGATTTCGTCGGCGAGCATGGGCTCGTGTCCGGCAGCGGCGACCTGCATTCGGCCACGCCCTATCATGTCGTGGGGGTGATGGCCCCCACCGGAACCGTGGTGGACCGGGTCGCCCTGACCGACTACCGCAGCATCTGGAAGGTCCATGAGCATCCCGACGCCGACGAGGCGGCGGAGGCCGCCAGGGGGCCGCAAATCACCGCCCTGCTGATCACTTACCGCTCTCCCCTGGGCGCCGTTATCCTGCCCAATCAGGTCAAGGCGACGCCCGATCTCCAGCCCGCCTCGCCCGCCCTGGAGGCGGCGAGACTGAACCAGATCGCCGGCGCCAGCGCCGACGCCATCCGCAAACTCGGCGGGGCCCTGCTCGGTCTCTCGCTCATCGGCTTCATCGTGGCCCTGAGCGCAGCGGTGCTCACACGCCGGCGCGAGCTTGCCCTGCTGCGTGCGCTCGGCGCCCGGCCCGGCCTCCTGATCGCCGTCACCGCGCTCGAAGGCCTGTTGCTGGGCGGGCTGGGCGGCCTTGTCGGCATCGGCCTGGCGCGCTCCGGCGTCGGACTGGTCGCCGCCGCCAGCGCGTCCAGCTACGCACTGCCGATTCCTCCGATCGGTCCAATCGACGCCGTCCTCTTCGGCGTCGCCTTGCTGCTCGGGCTGGTGGGCTCCCTGGGTCCGGCGCTCGCCGCAGCCCGGATCAATGTCCCCGATGTTCTTGGAGGCGCCTGAAATGACCCTGATGGCGTCCCGCCGGAGCCTTTTGACGACCCTCGGCGCCGCCGCAGCCCTGGCGACCCTCCCCGCCTGGCAGGAGGAGGACGAGCGCCCTGGCCATATGCAGGTTCTCAGCCCGGATCCCCTGTGGACCCGGTTCGCCACCACGCCGATCGTCATGGACCGGCGCTCCGGCGCCTATACAGCGACGTTCCGGCCGGACGTGACGCGCCTTGCGGGTCGGCCGATCACCATCATGGGCTTCATGCTGCCGCTGGAGGCGGCCAGGGCGACGCGCCATTTTGGTCTCATGCGCAAGAACCACCAGTGCGACTTCTGCCCGCCGAGCCTGCCGACGGAAGCGATCGAAGTTCGCCTCATTCAACCCCATGCGAACACCACCGATCTCATCCAGGTCTCGGGGCGGTTGAGCCTGCACCCGAGCAGTGACAGCGGCTTCTTCTTCCAGCTCGATCAGGCGGTCGCCCGTTGACGCCGCGCCGCCTCATGGCGTCCAGGCGAAGCTGCCCCGGCCTGTTCACGCTTGCCGTCGCAGGGGTGATGGCCACGGCCGCCTGCCATCCGACCCGCCCGCGCGAGCCGTCGAACGCGCCCCGCGCCGTGAGCGCCGAGGTGACGGCCCAGGAGAACGCCGCGATCGACGCCGCCGTCGCGCCCTTGCGTGAGGACGCCCGCCTCAGTGATCTTCCTGTCGCCGACGACGGGTTCGGCGGTCCGGAAGGGGCCGCCGAACCCCTGGCCGGAGGCGGACCGCCTGCGGAAATCGCCGGCGAACGGATCCAGCAGTCCGGACTTCCCCAATCGCATGACCGGGAATGGGCCGTGTTGCGGACCACACGGATCGGCATCGACAAGGACGGCTACTACACCGCCGCCCACTCCCCCCAGGTCCGGGCGCTGGCCGGAACCCGGCTGACCATCAGCGGCTTCATGGTGCCGCTGGAAGCGACCGACACCACGCGCCATTTCCTCATCTCGCCCTACACGCCGGTCTGCTTCTTCTGCCCCCCCGGCGACCCCAACGAGGTCATTGAGGTCCGCACCGCCCGGCCGGTGCGCTCCGGCTACAGCCTGCTGCGGATTTCGGGCCGCTTCGGTCTCGCCAACAATGCCGACAAGGGCCTGTTCTTCACCCTCGACGACAGCACCGCGACCGTCCTGCGCCAGGTGTCGGCCGACTATTGATCCGCTCAGGCGCGGCGCGCCTCGGTCAGCTGGTAGAACATGCCCTGGTCGCTGCTGCTGTGAAGGTGCAGTCTCCCGCGCATCCGCGTGAGTTCGGGTCCCACGGTCACAGGGCTGACAGACACGACCTCCACCGCTTCGGTCGGCTGGTTCGGCGCGCAGAACGGACAGCCCGCATTGCGTCGCGTCAGCGCGAAATGGTTGGTGGATCTCAGAATGTCGAGGGGAAGGATGAATCCCTCAACGGTGACGATCTGCTCGGCCATGAGGATGATCTCGGGACGAAACCCGGCATGGAGCGCGCCGCTGGCGCGATCAACCGTCACCGCCGCGGCCGACAAGGGCTCCCACAGCGGATCGTCGCTGACCGGATGGCCGCCGTTCCATTGCGGGGCGCCGGCGCGGACCTGTGCGCCGACAAGGCCCAGCGCGAGAGGCGTGAGCAAAAGCTCTCTTCGACGCATGCCAACCCTCCGGCGCGCGAGCCGGTCGTCACCCGACCGTCTCAATGGGTCGTTATAGTATAACACACCCCAAACCACCAGACATCGCCAGGTTTCCTCATGCCCCTTGATCGTCGCAGTCTGATTGTTCGCGGCGGCGCCGCCCTCGCCTTTGGCGGCTTCGCGCGCCAGGTCCGGGCTGAGCCAGGGGAAACCTATATCAACCAGGTCGCGGGCTACGGGCCGCTCCTGCCCGATCCTCACGGCGTCCTCGACCTGCCCCGCGGCTTTGTCTACCGGATCATTTCCCGGGCGGGAACGACGATGGACGACGGCCTGATCACGCCGGGCCAGTTCGATGGCATGGGCTGTTTTGCCCTCGGCGGCGATCGCGTCGCCCTGGTCCGCAATCACGAACTGAAGGGCGCGGTCGAAACCCACCGGATCCAGGGACCCGGCGGCCCGCGTGAGGAGCGGCTGGGACGGCTGGCGCGCGACAAGGTCTTCGACACCTTCGCCGACGGCCGCCCCCTGCCGGGCGGCGTCACCACCCTGGTCTATGATCTGCGGGCCCGCCGGCTCGTGCATCAGCACCTTAGCCTCGCCGGAACGAGCACCAACTGCTGCGGCGGCCAGACCCCGTGGGGATCCTGGCTCAGTTGCGAGGAAACCGAGGAAACGCCCGCCAGCGCCGACGTTCAGCGCCCGCACGGCTGGGTCTTCGAGGTGCCCTCCAACGCCACGGGTCTGGTCGACCCTGTGCCCCTGACCGGCCTTGGCCGCTTCGACCACGAGGCGGTCTGTATCGATCCGTCCACGGGCGTCGCCTATCTCACCGAAGACAAGGTCGACGGCCTGTTCTACCGGTTCGTGCCGGAGCGCGCCGGCGACCTCCGGGGTGGCGGACGGCTGCAGGCCATGGCGATCCGCGGCGCCCGGTCCGCCGACAGTTCCAACCATACCGACCGGTTCTGGGCGCCCGGCGACTGGCTCGACGTCGACTGGATCGATCTGGACCATGTGGACAGTCCGGACAGCGACCTGCGGCTTCGGGGTCATGCCTCGGGCGCGGTTCGCGTGTCACGCGGCGAAGGCGTGCACTGGGGCGACGGCGAACTGTATCTCACCGCCACCTCCGGCGGGCCGATCCAGCGCGGCCAGATCCTTCGCTATCGTCCCTCGCCGGACGAGGGCCGGCCGCAAGAAGCGCGCGCGCCCGGGCGGGTCCAGTTGTTCGTCGAAAGCGCCGACGAGAAGACTCTCAACATGGGCGACAACCTGACCGTCGCGCCCTGGGGCGATCTGATCGTGTGCGAGGACAACTATTCAGAGACGGTTCGCAACCACATCAAGGGCGTCACCCCCGGCGGGCGCCTCTACACCCTGGCGCGCAACGTTCACCCCGCGAACGCCGAATTCGCCGGCGCTGTCTTCTCCCCGGACGGCGCGGTGCTGTTCGTCAATATCCAGAACCCGGGACTGACGCTCGCCATTGAAGGCCCTTGGCCCCGCCGCGGCGGGGCCTGAGGCCGAAACGACAGAAGGCTGTGCGCGGGGCCCGCGCACAGCCTTCATCTCGCGACGTCCTGAAGGGGGAACAGCCGGCGCCGGAGAGCTCTAGAACCGGTAGGCGACGCCCACGCGGAGATTGCGACCCGGCAGGGGCGCAATGTCCTTGAGGAAGGACACATGCTCGCGCGCCTCCTCGTCGGTCAGGTTATGCGCCTCGGCGAACAGGGTGACATTGCGGTCAGCCATCGGACGCCAGGCGGCGGAGAGGTTCAGCAAGGTGTAGTCGTCAGTGGGCAGTTCAAGATCGGCGACACGATCCTGGGCGCCGACGTGGCGCACCTCGACACTGGCGTCGAACGGCGTCGAGGTCCAGGCCAGTCGACCCGTCACGGAGTAGGGCGGGATCCGCGCTGCCGGACCGAGGTCGGTTTCGGCGTGCACATAGTCCGCCTGGCCTTCCAGGGCGAGCTTGTTGGCCCCGCTTTCCCACAGGGCGTAGGAGCCCTCCAGTTCGAAGCCGTAGAAGGTCGCGTCGGTCTGGACGAACTGATAGACGGGAAACTCCTCGTTCTCTTCCACGAAGAGATAGGTGTCTCCGGTCGGACGCTCGTCGATGAAGCCGTCGTACTTGGATCCATAGACGTGCAGGTCCCCGCTGAATCGGCCGGTGTCGTAGTGGACCGTGCCTTCAAGCGTATTGACCTTTTCGGTGTCGAGGGTGCGGTCGCCGGTCTCATAGGCGGCGGTCGCGATATGGACGCCGTCGGCGAACAGTTCGACCTCGGACGGCGCCCGCTCGTTGTGGGCCAGGCTCAGACCGAGGAACAGGCCCGGCGCCGGACGCACGAACACAGCGGCGGAGGCCGAGACATTGTCGAACTCCCGCTCGACCTCGCTCACCGTTCCGATCGGCGTCGCGCTTAGGGTGCGCCGGTCGTAGCGCAGTCCGCCTTCAAAACCGAAGGCGCCGCGGTCGAGGCGCTGGACCGTATAGACCCCGCCTTCCTCGATGTCGGTGGTGGGAACGAAGGCCTCATCGCCGATCGCCTCGAAATTGCGCTTCAGCGCCTGGACGCCATAGGCGGCGTTCCAGGTCCCGCCGCCGATCGACCGGGCGCGCTGGACGAGGTCGATCCGGCCTTCCTCGCCGTCCGAGTTGAAAATGGTGCCCGGCTCGCCGGGGCCTTCGAACTCGGTGTGGGTGTATTCGGCGTGGCCGAAATTGCCCCGCACCGCAGAGAAGGGACCACCGTCGAAGCGATACTCGCCGCGCAGATCCTCACGGGTCTGATGCAGCTGGATGAAGACCGATTCCTCCGCCACCGTGCCGTATTCGCTGTCGGTGTCCTTGTACGACGCGCCGAGGAAACCCTTGTCGCCGATCCAGGACGCGCCGACGCCCCAGGCTTCCAGGTCGGTATAGGAGTTCGCCTGTTTGCCGCCCTCGCCGCGCGGCTCGCCGTCCTCGGCCGCCAGACGGGCCGAACGGGCGGGCGACGGGATATCATAATCGTCGCTGGTGCGTTTCACGCCGTCGATATTGAAGGCGAAGTGACCGGTTCCGGCGGTCAGACGACCGAAGACAGACCGGCCGTCGTCGACGCTCGACGCCTGGGTCGAGATCACGCCGGAGAGGCCGCCTTCGGGAATTTCCGTCGGGATCCGATTGTCGATGATGTTGACCACGCCGCCGATGGCCGAGCCGCCGTAGATCAGGGTCGCCGGGCCGCGCACCACCTCAATGCGGCTGGCCTCTGCCGGGTCGGTGGCCACGGCGTGATCGGGCGAGACCGAGGACGCGTCGATCATGCCGATGCCGTTGGTCAGGACCTGGACGCGCGGACCAGACAGGCCGCGGATCACGGGACGGCTGGCGCCGGGGGCGAAGTCGGTCGAACGCAGGCCCGGCTGGCTGGCCAGCAGATCGCCGAGCGACTGGGCCGGCGCCACGGCCAGGGCCTGTTCGTCGATGACGTCGGTGGCGATGGTCGAGGCCCGCTGGCTGACGCCATACGGCGCAGCCGTGACGATCACGTCATCGACCGTATCGGCCTTGTCCGGCGCGGTCTGGGCGGCCGCGGCGCCGGCCAGGGCGGCCCATCCGGCGGCGGCAAGAAGGATCGCCCGCGAAGGACGGGCGGGAGCGACAAACGGACGCATGGGGGAACCTCTGGTCGGGGGGAGTCCGGACCTGTTATGAGATAACGTCACATCAGGTCAAGCTGCGATGTTGCGGACCCTCCGGTGAATGGCTAGCTGTGTCTCATGAGCGACGTCTGTAGCCACGCCCCCGCCGATCGCCGCCGAACGCCGTCGCAGGTCCAGGCGCTGGTCGCCGCTGCCGAAGCCAACTGGGCCGCCGAAGGCGAGCGGATGACCGAGCCCCGGCGGCGCGTGTTCGAAATGCTGTTGCAGGCCGGGGAGCCGGTGAAAGCCTACCACCTGATGGACCACTATGCGGAGGGCGGTCACGCCGCCAAGCCGCCGACCGTCTATCGCGCCCTGGAGTTCCTGACCCGCAAGGGCCTCGTGCACCGTATCGCCTCCACCAACGCCTTTGTCGCCTGCAGCTCGGGCGATGTGGCCCACACCGCCGCCTTCCTGATCTGCAGCTGTTGTGGGGCGACCGCCGAGGTGGCGCCGCCCGAGCATATGGGACTGTCCGCGGCCGCCGAGGACGAGGGGTTCGTCATCGACCATACGACCGTGGAAATCCTCGGCCGATGCCGGGCCTGCCGCTGAAGACGAAAGGCGGCTGAAGCCCTTAAGCGGCCTTATGGGCCTTGAGGGAGAAGGGACGTCAGCGCTCCGCCCGGACTGCAGGCGTCGGCCCGCGGGCGAGGGCGACGTCAACCCGACGATCCTGCGCGCCCGTCCAGACACCGAAGGCGGCGGCGCGCGCCGAAGCCTTCCCGAACGCGGTCAGGCCTTCGGCGGGCGGCCCGGAGCGCCGGCCCGCCGAAGGATGAGACGTCAGCGCGTCGTCAGAAGGTCGATGTGAGGATGAGGCCCACCGTCCGCGGATTGGGCGGATTGTTGAAAGGATCATAGCCCAGGACGCCGTCGACGACCGTTGAAGGCTGTTGATCGAAGACGTTGGCCACGACGATCTGCAGCTCGCTGCCGTCCAGCCACGGTCTGGACGTGACCCGGCCCAGGTCGAAGCCGAGAAACAGCGACGCCGTCGTATAGGGATTGATTTCGCGGACCGGTTCGCCGGGCCGATCGTCGGTGATCGCGTCGACATAGTTGATCACCGAACCAACCGAGACGCCGTCTCGTCCCCAGACGACCGACCCGTTGAGTTTCAGATCGGCCGGCTTGGCATAGCCGCCCAGACGGGAGACGACCGTGCCGCCCCCTGCCGTGAGTTCGAGCGACAGGATGTATTGCGCCGTGAACTTCACCCGCAACGGCCCGCCCAGAAGTTCGGTATCGTACCGGACGTCGAGATCCAGGCCGTCGGTCGCCTCCTCGGCGAAATTCTGCGAGCGGATGTCGGCGATCAGCTGGATCTGGGACAGAAGGCTGGTCGGCACCGCCGCCGCATTGGGGAAGTTGTAGTACCGCCCGTTGTTGTAAAAGGGCACATCCACGGCGAAGCGTTGCGTTACGACGGGGTTCTGAAGGATGGCCTGCACCTGGGCCAGGGTCGGATTGACGACGTTGAACACCTGCAGATCGGCGACAGACAGACTGTCCTCCGGCGTGGGCGTGCCGACACGATCGGAAATGCGGATGTTGTAATAGCCTGCGCGCACCTCAAGCCCGGGCAGGAACGACGGCGTCAGATCGAAGCCCAGGGTGAAGGTCTCCGCGTTCTGGGTCTTCAGATCCGGATTGGCGCCGGCGCGATACATGATCACCGCATCGCCCGTCGGCACGAGTGGGTTCTGGTCGGACGGGTTCAGGAAGGCGTAGGGCTCACTCCAGAACGAGACCTGTTCCGAAATGCCGATGGTGTCGCGGAAGCGCGGAACAAGGAAGGAGCGGGCCCATGTCCCCCGCAAAGCGATGACATCATTGACCTGCCAGCGCATCCCCACCTTGGGCGCCAGGGCGGTGTCGAAGCCGAGATCCTCATAACGGGCAGCCGCCGACAGGGTGAGCCCCTGCACCCACGGGATCGCCTGGTCGCGCGAGATCACCGGAACGTTGAGCTCGCCAAAGACCGAATCGACCTCGCGTTCGCCGCCGTCGCGGCCGAAAAAGACCGGCGCGTTGGTCGATAGCGTCTCCTCGCGATGCTGCACGCCCCCGGCGACCAGAACCGGTCCGCCAGGAAGCGTCAGCAGGGTGGTCTGTCCGCGGAGCTCGGCGACCAGCAGGGTGTTCGTGTAGTCGCGAACGGAGGGCGCCAGCGTCGGCCGGTTCGGCCGCGTCAGCCGGCTTTGGGTGAAGTTCTCGCTGTAGTCGACGGTCAGGTCGACGGAGCTGCGTCTGGAGCCGCGCCAGTTCACGCCGCTGTAGATCGCATATCCGTCGGTCGACGACTGATACAGCCGGTCGCTCGCGGGGGCGTCGAGGAAATACTGACGGGATTCACGGTCGCGGTCGAACCGCGAGGCGTCCACCGTGAAGGTGAAATCCCCCGCGTGCTGCTCGACGCCGGCATAGAGGCCCGTCAGACGCTCATCCGGCAACTGGGTGATCTGGTAGTCGCTGCCGTTGACCTCGACGGGCGTGTCGATGAAGGGCGTCCTGTCCTGGATCATGGCCATCGCATAGGCGGACCCGCTGCCCCAGGATCGGCCGCCGAGCGCGCTCGCTTCAAGATCGGTCTTGCCCGTCCGCGTGGAGGTCGCGCCCCGAACGCGCAACTCCAGGCCGTCCTTCGGCCGTCGCGTCACGATGTTGACCACGCCCGCGACGGCGTCAGCCCCATAGGTGGCCGAGGCGCCGTCGGGAATGATGTCGATCCGTTCGATCAGCGCGGACGGGAGCACTGAAACCGTCGGGGCTTCGGTCATCCCGACCGAGGCCATACGCCGACCATTCAGCAGGGTCAGCGTGGCGTCGGAGGCCAGACCCCGCAGGGCGAAGCCGGCGAAGGCGTCGAACTGGTTATAGGTCGTGGCGTCGCCGAGCGGGCTGCCGATACCGGCCGCCGTAGTCGCGAACTCGCTGAGGTCCCCGGTGAAGTTCTGGGGGATCGAGAGAATATACTGGCCCAGGGAAGGCGCGCCTGATCCCTCGATCTCCTCCCGCCCATGGCTGAACAGCGGGCTGGCCACATATTCGCGAGGCAACCCCCGGATCAGCGAACCGGTGACCACCACCTCGTCCACGGCGTCCACCTGATCGTCAGAGCTCTCCGCGTCGCGGGTCTGGGCGGGCCGAACAGGATCGCCCTGTTGCGCCCAGGCCGACGCCCCGGTCAGGGCCGCGCCGGCCAGGACCGCAGCACCCAGAAAATGTCTCATTACAACACCCCGAATAACACGAATGATATGTTATATCGTATCGTATGCTTAAGCTTGGCCGTCAACCGGTGGCTGGCGCTTCTGACAGGTGAGGTCGCAAGACGCCGGGCGACAGCTCGTCGTCCGTTTACCGGCTGATGAGTGGGCCTGATTGATCCATCCGCCCGCGCGTCAGGCCCCTTCAGACGATCGCTCGCGCCAGACCCGGTCGTCGTCAAAGGCCGTCGGCCGGACCGGCGAGGCGAAGGCCTGATGTCGTCCAATCGATCGCGATCGTCCTGGCGGACCCCGTCGCCACGGGCCGCAGACCTCACAGAGGTGACACGCCCCGCCTCCGCGGAACACCGTCGCCCGCGAACCTGGAAATCGCTGCTGACCTGACGGCGCGCCTCCAGCCTAAGGGCTCCGCCCTCGCGCAGGCCAGGGTGAAGCGGCTCCGCCGCCGGAGCGGCCGGTCTCCCCGACCTTCCGCGCCGACGAGGGTCGCCCTGCCTGGCAGAGGTCGCAGGCTTGTGCAGGCCGGGCGATCCCCCTCCGGCCGGTCCGCCCTGGCCCTTGCTACCCCGCTCTCGCCGAGGGGCAGGGTTTCAGGCGCGCAGTTCGCGTGCCTGCAACCCCTCTGCCGCCGCGCTTTCTCCGCACATCGGAGGCGGCCCGTCAGCTCGGCCTGTCCGGCCGCACGCTCGAGAAGCACCGGACCTATGGCACGGGCCCGGTGTACCGCAAGATCGGCGGCCGGGTCGTCTACGCCCTGCAGGACCTCCAGGCCTGGGCGGATCGCGGCGCCAAGGCCTCGACCTCCGACCCCGGCGTGGGCGTCGTTCTGCCGGCTAGACGTCCCGATGACACCCGTCCTCACCGCCCGGGATCGCGGTCGTGACCCCGACGCCTCTTCACCCGCCCGGCCAGCCGCCCGCCGGAACCTCCCAGAATCTGCGGCGGGCGGCGGGCGCCGCGCACGGGCGTGTGGACGATCGCACCTGGGTCGAACTCGTTTTCGACAGGGGTCGGATCGAGCGCTGGATCCGTTTCGGCGCCATCGTCGAAGAGCGCATCGTCACCCGCCAGAACCGCTTTGTCGCCTTCCAGCCGGGCAGTGTCTTCGCCTTCGTTCGCTGGGCCGCCGGAGAGCGCGGGACCGTCGCCTCCCGGCTCGACATCCTCATCGCCCCCCGGCCTGGCGAGGCGCGAACGAGCGTGCCCGGCGTGACCCCGGGGGGAACGAGTCTGCTCCGGCTGAATGGCTGGCCGCGGGTCAAGGCCGCCCTGGAGGCCATCGACGCCGTCGAGGCCATCGGCATTGCGCCCGAAGCGGTCGCCCCCGATCACTGGCGACACCTGCACAACCGCCTGCTCGTCGGCGAACGCGCGCAAGCCTATAGCGCCAGCCGACACGCGGCCTGGCTTCTGCGCAGAGCGGTCTCGTGACCCGCGCCTTCGCCCTGGGCGCAACCCTGGCCGGCGCCCTTTTGATGTGGGCGCCTGTGGACCTGCCCCTGCCCACCCTGCTCGTCTGGAACGCCAGCGCGAGCGCTCCGATCGGTCTGTATCTGGTCGATCCCTTCGCTTCGCCCCGGGCCGGAGATCGGGTCATCGTCGACCCGCCCGCGCCGGTCGCCGACTTCCTGGCCGCACGACAGTATCTCCCTCGCGGCGTTCCGCTGATCAAGACGGTGGCGGCCATGGCGCCCGCACGCGTGTGCCGCGACGGCCTGGTGGTCTCCGTTTCGCTCACGCACGCCGCCGTCCCTGAAACCCTCCCCGGCGCCGTCCCAGACGCCGTCCCGGACGCCGCCGTAACGATCGAGGCGCAGGCGACGGATCGGCGCGGCCGCGGCTTGCCGACCTGGTCGGGCTGCCATTCCCTGACGACCGACGAGGTCTTTCTTCTCAATGCGGACGTCGCGCAGTCCCTCGACGGTCGCTATTTCGGACCGACCCCGAAAGCCTCGATCCGGGGCGTGGTTCACCCCCTGTTTCTCCCCCGGGTCCGGCCATGACCGCGCCCGCAAGACCCTGGATGGGGACGCCCGTGAAGGCGAGTCTGACGGCGCTGGCTTTGGGCGTCGCGCTCGTCATGACGACGGCCCCGCAGGCCGATGCGGCGCTCTCTTCCGGGCCGGATTCTCACGCACACGACCGGCTCGTTTCCGGCGCCGTCATCGAAGCGGCGCAACGTTTTGGCCTGCCCGAAACCTGGATCCGGGCCGTCATCCAGGCGGAAAGTGCGTTCGATCCGTCAGCGACCTCACACGCCGGGGCCATGGGTCTGATGCAGGTGATGCCCGCGACCTGGGACGAATTGCGTGTCCGCTATCGCCTTGGACCCGACCCCTATTCGCCCCGCGACAACATTCTGGCGGGCGCGGCCTACCTGCGGGAACTCTACAATCGCTTTGGCCCCGAGGGCTTTCTCGCCGCCTATAATGCCGGGCCCGGCCGCTATCTGGAGCATCTCCGGACCGGCCGCCCCCTGCCCTTGGAGACGCGGCTCTATGTCGCCCGCATCGGCGACCGCCTGGGTCTAGAAGCGGCAGATGCGATGGGACAGGCCGCGCCCCCCGGATCCCGTCCGTCGACTTTGGACCCGCTCTCGGCCCCGCTGTTCGTCGCCGTCGGCGGCGCTGGCGCCGCCCCCGCATCTGCGACCGGGCCGGCCGCCTCCAGCCTCTTCGCGGCAGGCGGCCGGGGGCTGACAGACCATGAGTAGGCTTTGGGGAAAGGCGGATCCGGGGATCCGCACAGATGGAAAACCGGGAGGGCAAGATAAAAGCCGCGAGGTGCGGGCGGGGTGGGGGATGGTTTTCCTCAATCCATTCAAGGCCCGCTCACGAGGCGTACGCGCCTGCCGCAGCCTGCGGCCCCTCGCAGAACGCCGCCGGTCCGGGCTTTTACGCACCTCATGGCCCACAAAATGACCGCCGACGATGATTTCGAGGTCCGGCCGGGTCGTATCCGCCAGGGACGGGCGAGATCCGGCTCCGCCCTGCGCCAGGTCCTGGGGTCGGTCCAGCGCGCGGGCGGTTTCAACGGCGGACGTGTCGCTCGCGCCAGTGTCTTCGGCCGGGGTCGCGCGGCCGGCGTCCAGGCCGTCCGCCGCCTCGGGGCGGGCCATCGCGCCGTCGTCATCAAGACGCGCATCGTGCGCCATGCGCCGGGACGGGCTCCCCTGTCGTCCCATCTGCGGTATCTCCAGCGCGACGGCGTCACGCGCGACGGCGCGCCCGGCCGCCTCTTCGACGGCCGCATCGACAATGCCGCCGGACCCGAGGCGAAGGCGCGACGTCCGGATGCGTTCGCCACGCGGTGCGAGGGCGACCGCCACCATTTCCGCTTCATCGTCTCGCCCGAGGACGGCGCGGAGCTCCAGGACCTGAAAGCCTTCACCCGCGATCTGATGCGCGCGGCGGAAACCGATCTCGCAACCCGGCTGGACTGGGTGGCGGTCGAGCACTGGAACACCGCCCATCCCCACGTCCATATCCTCGTGCGCGGCGTCACGGATCGCGGCGACGATCTCATCCTCTCTCGCGACTACATCGCCCAGGGCCTTCGGGCGCGGGCCAGCGCTCTGGTGACCCGCGAGCTGGGCCCTCGCACCGAACACGATATCCGGCGCAGTCTGGCGCGCGACGTGACCTCCGATCGCTGGACCCGCCTGGACGGACTGATCGTTCGTGAGGCGGCCCGGTCCGGGAACAGGCTCGACGTGCGACCGGGCGCCGATCGCGCCAACCCCTGGCGGGCCCTCAAGATCGCCCGTCTCGAAACACTCCAGGACCTCGGGGTTGCGACCCTCGAACGCCCGGGCCGCTGGCGGCTGGCGGACGAGGTCGAAACCACCCTGAAAGCCCTGGGTCGACGCAACGACATCATCGCCCGTTTGCATCAGGGCCTGGCGTCGCAAGGGCTGGCGCTCGCCCCGGAGAGGCTGCGCGCCGAGGAGATGATCACCCGTCCGGTCACGGGCCGGGTCATCGCCCAGGGGCTTGACGACGAGTTGAAGGGTTCGGGCTATCTCGTACTCGACGGCCTGGACGGCCAGGCGCACCACCACCGCGTCCGCGACCTCGGCGACCTGGATGTGCGGGTCGGCGCCGTGGTGGAACTGGCCCCGATCAAGGGCGCGGCGGACGGTCGGCTCGGCCTCCACGTCAGGGCCGATCTTCCCGTCGAGCGCCAGGCCGTCGCGGACGGCGCCACCTGGCTCGATCGTCGGCTGCTTGAAGGCCGGTTCACGGGATCGGAGACGCGGATGCCGGCGACCGGCTTCGGCCAGGCTGTGTCAATCGCCCTCGAAAAGCGGGTCGCCTACCTCCAATCCCTGGGCCTGGCCCGCAGCGATAACGGTCGTGTCCGCCTCGTCCCGCGTCTTCTGGAAACGCTTCGCGAGCGGGACCTCGCCGCCGCCGGTCGACGGCTGAGCACTGAGACAGGCCTGGCCCACCGTCCGGCCATCGAGGGCGACACCGTGTCCGGGACCTATCGCCAGAGGGTCACCCTGGCCTCGGGCCGGTTCGCCATGATCGACGATGGCCTGGGTTTCACGCTCGTGCCCTGGCGTCCGGCTCTGGAACGCCAGTTGAACCAGACCGTCACCGGCCTGGCCGGACCGGGCGGATCGATCGACTGGCGGCCCGGGCTCACCAGAGGCCCTGGCCGATGATCCTTCACCTCACACCCTGGAGACTTGCCCATGTCCGCCGGTAGAATTCTCTGGGGGCCGATCATCGTCGTCAGCCTGATCCTCCTCCTCGGGATCTGGGGCGCGACCGAATGGACGGCCTGGCGCCTCGGGTTTCAGGCGGGGCTGGGGCCGCCGTGGTTTGTGATCGCCGGCTGGCCCGTCTACTGGCCGCCGTCGGTCTTCGGCTGGTGGTTCGTCTACGACGCCTATGCGCCGCGCATCTTTCTGGAGGGCGGTGCGATCGCCGCCGGCGGCGCCTTCGTCTCCATCGCCGTCGCGATCGCCATGGCGGTGTGGCGTTCGCGCGAAGCGGCGTCGGCGACCACCTACGGCACGGCGCGGTGGGCGAACGACGCCGACGCCGCGGCCGCCGGTCTCCACGGTCCCGACGGCGTGGTTCTGGGCCGGACCGATGCGGCCTATCTGCGCCACGACGGGCCCGAGCACGTTCTCTGCTTTGCGCCGACCCGAAGCGGCAAGGGCGTGGGTCTTGTCGTGCCAACTCTCCTGACTTGGCCGGGCTCCGCCATGATCCACGACATCAAGGGCGAGAACTGGTCCCTGACCGCCGGATGGCGCGCCCGCTTCGGACCCGTCTATCTGTTCGACCCCACCAACCTCGACAGCGCAGCCTACAATCCGCTTCTGGAAGTGCGCCGCGGTGACCGGGAGGTGCGCGACGTCCAGAACATCGCCGACATTCTGGTCGATCCGGAAGGCGCTCTGGAACGGCGAAACCATTGGGAAAAGACCAGCCACTCGCTTCTCGTCGGCGCCATCCTTCACGTCCTCTATGCCGAGCCTGACAAGACCCTCGCCGGCGTCGCCGCCTTCCTGTCGGATCCCGCGCGACCGATCGAGGTCACCCTCAAGCGCATGATGACCACCCGCCACCTGGAGGATCGACCCCATCCCGTCGTCGCCTCCTCGGCGCGCGAACTGCTGAACAAGAGCGAGAACGAACGCTCCGGGGTCCTGTCGACCGCGATGAGTTTCCTGGGCCTCTATCGTGATCCGGTCGTGGCGCGCGTCACGCGCCAGTGCGACTGGCGCATCGAAGATCTCGTGGGCGGCGCCCGGCCCGCCTCCCTGTACCTCGTCGTTCCACCGTCCGACATCAATCGCACCAAGCCGCTGATCCGGCTGATCCTGAACCAGGTCGGTCGACGCCTGACCGAAGATCTCCACGCCCGAGACGGGCGGCATCGCCTGCTGATGATGCTGGACGAGTTTCCCGCGCTCGGCCGGCTCGATTTCTTCGAAAGCGCCCTGGCCTTCATGGCCGGCTATGGTCTCAAGGCCTTTCTGATCGCCCAGTCCCTGAACCAGATCGAGCGCGCCTACGGGCCCAACAACGCCATTCTCGACAACTGCCACGTCCGGGTCGCCTTCGCCACCAATGACGAGCGGACGGCCAGACGCATCTCGGATTCTCTCGGAACCGCCACCGAGCTGCGCGCCATGCGCAACTACGCTGGCCACCGCCTCAGTCCCTGGCTCGGCCATCTGATGGTCTCGCGCCAGGAGACCGCACGTCCGCTCCTGACCCCCGGGGAGGTGATGCAGCTGCCGGCCGATCAGGAACTGGTTCTGGTCTCGGGTTGCGCGCCTATCCGGGCCCGCAAGGTCCGCTACTTCCTCGACGCCGAGCTGAGGCGTCGCGTCCTGAAAGCGCCGACGATTCCCCGGCCAACATCCCCCGTCCCTGGAGCGGCTCACGATCCGGGCCAGGCGCCCGCCTCGCGCCAGGGTCCGCAAGCCGCACGCCGTCAGACCGACTGGCCGGCCCCTTCGCCGGAGCCGGCGCCTACGGGCTCGGGCCCGGACAGCTCGACCGGCGACGACGGCGAAGGCGGCCTGCGGCTCGAACCCGAACTGGCTTCGCCGGATCGCGCGGTCGAGCCGCTGACGCCGGACGGGCTCGACTGGCTTGAGGTCGACGATGAGGATCCGACCGCGGTCCTGCGCCTGGATCTGGATCAGGGCCTGCGCCGTGTGGCCCGGCAGGCTGCGCTCGACCCCGACGACGGCATCGAGCTCTAGGAGACGCCGATGAAGTCCCGCCTGTCCGTCTACCTGGAGCCAAGACTGCTCGAGCAACTCGAGGCCTATGCTGACCGACGCGGCGTCTCCAGATCCATGGTCGCCGAAGCCGCTGTGGCCAGCTTCCTGTCGCCCGACGCCGCGGAACGTCAGGAAGCCGCTCTGGTTCGTCGCCTCGACCGACTGAACCGCCACGCTGACCGCCTCGAACGCGATGTCGGCATCGGGATCGAGATGCTGGCCATGTTCGTACGCTTCTGGCTCACGGCCACCCCGCCTCTGCCGGAAGCCTCGCAGGCCGCCGCGCGGGCCAAGGGACGCGAGCGCTACGGCGCCTTCGTGGAATCCCTGGGCCGTCGGCTGGCCACAGGGCGCGCCTTCACCCGAGAGGTGACGTTCGAGCTGTCCGACGTCGATCCCGACCTCGCGACCGGCGGCGACGAGACGCCGGCCTAGTCACGGGTCGGCGGCGTTTCGACCTCGCGTTCGAACGTCACCCGCTCAGCCCGGAAATCGACTCTTGGCGAGAAGCGCACGGCCTTCCAGGCGCGGATCTGGGGGGCGCCGGGCGTGTCCTCGGCCGCCCACCATTCCGGACGTGTCGACGCCTTGGGGAGGATGCCGCCGACGATCCTTTCGATCTCGCGAAAGGTCAGTGAGACCTCCGCCCCGCGCTGCTTGCGGAGGAAGGCCGCCAGAGGATCATACTTGCCCATCGGCGCATTTCGACGTCAGCCTCCTCTCCGTCAAGGCGTTCGCAGACGCCTGGCGCAGGATCGGCCTGATCCGGAGCGGACCGCAGGTCCCGAGGGTCGGGCCTTTTTCGGACGGCGGACGAGCCCTGGAGGAGGATTTTCATGACGGTTCAGCAACTCATCGCCGCCCTGTCGCAATGCGACCCGGACCTGCCGGTCATCATGCCGGGCGAACGGGACTACGACTTCTGCGAGGTGCGCGCCGTCTATGCGGACCTCGCCCGGTTCGAAGGCTTCTCCGTCGAGCTGACAGACGAACGCGAGAGCGAACGGACTTCCGTCGTGCGACTGTTTGGTCCCGAATCCGAGTTCGGTCGGGCCTGACGATTCCGCCGATCCCCTGTCGTTGTACGCCACAGCCCTACGCCGGTCCGAAGGGTGTTGAACGTCGAAAAAAATAGGCCCCCTTAATCGCCCGTCCGGTCGCCCCTGCGACCTTCCCCTCCGCGACGGGTCCGATGAACAGCGTCACCTCCCTGAAGGCCGGCAAGGCGCGCACGGTGCAGATGCTGCGGACGGCCTTCGGTCCGGAGGTGACCACGCGGCTTGAGGACCCCGACGTCCTGGAGGTGATGCTCAACCCGGACGGCTCCCTCTGGGTGGACCGCCTCAGTCTCGGACTGCAGGCGACCGGCGACCGGATCGCGGCCTCCGACGGCGAACGCATCATACGGCTGGTGGCGCACCATGTCGGGGCGGAAGTCGACGAGGACCGGCCGCGGGTCTCGGCTGAACTGCCGGGTTCGGGTGAGCGGTTCGAAGGGCTGCTTGCGCCCGTCGTTTCGGGCCCGGCCTTCGCCATCCGCAAGCCGGCCGTCTCGATCTTCAGTCTCGAGGACTATGTGGCCGCAGGCATCATGCCCGACGCGGCCGCCGAGGTGCTGCGCCGGGCGGTGCTCGACCGGAAGAACATCCTGGTCGCGGGCGGCACATCCACGGGCAAGACGACGCTCGTCAACGCCCTTCTGGCCGTCATCGCCGGCAGCGATGACCGCATCATCCTGATCGAGGATACCCGTGAGCTTCAGTGCGCGGCGCCCAATCTGGTGGCGATGCGCACCCGCGCCGGCGCCGTCAGCCTGTCGGATCTGGTGCGCTCGGCGCTGCGGCTCCGGCCGGACCGGATCCCCATCGGCGAGGTGCGCGGCCCTGAAGCGCTGGATCTGATCAAGGCCTGGGGCACCGGGCACCCCGGGGGTGTCGGCACGCTCCACGCGGGCTCTGCGATCGGCGCCCTGCATCGGCTCGAGCAACTGATCCAGGAGGTCGTGGTCACCGTGCCCCGCCCGCTGATCGCCGACACCATCGACCTGATCGCCGTGCTCGACGGACGCGGCGCGGCGCGCCGTCTGGTCGATCTGAGCGTCATCGATGGCCTGACGCCCGACGGCGCCTACCGCCTCACGCCTCTTCTGCCTGCAACCCCCGAAGGACATTGACCATGACCAGCCGCCCCGCCCGTTTCGCCCCGCACCTGCTTCGCCGCCCGACCCGCATCCTGAGTGGCGTGAGCCTCTTCGCGCTCGTCGCGGCCTTCGCCGTCCCTGCCTGGGCCGGCGGATCCTCCATGCCCTGGGAGGCGCCCCTGCAGCAGATCCTGCAATCGATCGAAGGTCCGGTCGCCAAGATCATCGCCGTGATCATCATCATCGTCACCGGCCTGACCCTGGCGTTCGGGGACACCTCCGGCGGCGCGCGACGCATGATCCAGATCGTGTTCGGGCTCTCGATCGCCTTCGCCGCAAGCTCCTTCTTCCTGAGCTTCTTCTCTTTCGGCGGCGGGGCCCTGGTCTGATGGGGGCCGGCGCCGACGACCTGCCCATCGGCTATCTGGCGCCGGTTCACCGCGCCCTGACCGAACCCATCCTGCTGGCGGGCGCGCCCCGCACCCTCGCCCTGCTCAACGGCACCCTTGCGGCGGCGCTCGGTCTGGGTCTGCGGCTCTGGATCCTGGGCGGCCTGCTCTGGATCGTCGGCCACGGCCTGGCCGTCTGGGCCGCGCGCAAGGACCCCGACTTCGTCGAGGTCGCCCGTCGCCACCTGCGCATCCCCGCCTTCCTGGACGTCTGAGGCCTTCATGTTCGATCTTCGCGAATACGCCCGCCGCCCGCGTCAGCTGTCCGACTTCCTGCCCTGGGCCGCCCTGATCGCGCCCGGTGTGGTGCTCAACAAGGACGGCGCTTTCCAGCGCACCGCCCGCTTCCGCGGCCCGGACCTGGACTCTGCCACCCGCGCCGAACTGGCCGCGACGGCGGGTCGGCTGAACAATGCGTTGCGGCGTCTGGGCTCCGGCTGGACGGTGCTGGTCGAAGCCCAGCGCAACGCCGCTGTCGCCTATCCGCAGACCGTCTTCCCCGACCCCGTCTCCGCCCTCGTTGACGAGGAGCGACGCGCCGACTTTCTGGCGGAGGGCGCCCATTTCGAGAGCGCCTATTTCCTCACCCTTGTGTGGATGCCGCCGGCCGAGGACACAAGCCGGGTCGACCGCTGGCTCTACGAGGGCCGTGACGCCCGCGGGATAGACTGGCCGGAACAGATCCGGGGCTTTGTCGACCGGACCGACCGTCTGCTGGGTCTGGTGGAAGGCTTCATGCCCGAAGCCGTCTGGCTGACCGACGAGGAGACGCTCACCTATCTGCACGCGACCGTCTCCACCGCCCGCCACCGCGTCCGTGTGCCGGAGACGCCGATGCATCTCGACGCCCTGGTCGCCGATCATCCGCTGACGACGGGGCTGGCGCCGCGGCTCGGCGACGCCCACCTGCGCACCCTGACCGTCATCGGCTTTCCTTCGGCGACCTGGCCGGGACTGCTCGACGAGCTGAACCGCCTGCCCTTCCCCTATCGCTGGACCACCCGGGCAATCTGCCTGGACAAGACCGAGGCCGCAAAGCTGCTCGGCCGCATCCGTCGGCAATGGTTCTCCAAGCGCAAGTCCGTGGCCGCCATCCTCAAGGAGGTGATGACCAACGAGGCCTCGGCCCTGATGGACTCGGACGCCGGCAACAAGGCGCAGGACGCGGACGAGGCCTTGCAGGACCTGGGCGCCGACGGGGTCGGCTACGCCCTGGTGACGGCGACGATCACAGTCTGGGACGCCGCCCCGGCGGCGGCCGACGTCAAGCTGCGACTGGTGGAGAAGGTCATTCAGGGCCGGGATTTCACCTGTATGGCCGAGAGCCTGAACGCGGTGGACGCCTGGCTCGGCTCCCTGCCCGGACAGGTCTACGCCAATGTGCGCACGCCCCCGATCTCGACCCTCAATCTGGCCCATCTCATGCCCCTGTCGGCGGTCTGGGCGGGGGTGGCCTGGAACGACCATCTCGACGGTCCGCCGCTGTTCTTCGCGCGCACCGAGGGGTCGACTCCCTTCCGCTTCTCCAACCACGTCGGCGATGTCGGCCACACCCTGATCGTCGGACCGACCGGCGCCGGCAAGAGCGTGCTGCTGGCGCTCATGGCCCTGTCGTTCCGTCGTTACGACTGCGCCCAGATCTTCGCCTTCGACTTCGGTGGCTCGATCCGCGCCGCCACCCTGGCGATGGGCGGCGACTTCCATGATCTCGGCGCCGCCCTGTCCGGCCAGGGCGAGGGTCTGGCGCTGCAGCCGCTGGAGCAGATCGACGACGCCGGAGAGCGCGCCTGGGCGGCCGGATGGCTTGCGGATGTGTTTCGCGGCGAGGGCGTGGACATCACGCCCCAGATCAAGGATCAGATCTGGTCGGCCCTGACCAGCCTAGCGTCGGCGCCGCCCGTCGAACGCACGCTGTCCGGCCTCGCCGCCCTTGTGCAATCAAACGTCCTGAAGCGGGCGCTCGGGCCTTTCACCCTTGATGGTCCCTGGGGACGACTTCTCGACGGCGAGTTCGAACATCTCGGCGTCGCCCCGGTCCAGGCCTTCGAGACCGAGGGTCTGATCGGAACCGGCGCGGCCGGCGCCGTACTCGCCCACCTGTTTCACCGGATCGAGGCGCGTCTCGACGGTCGCCCCAGTCTGATCATCATCGATGAGGGCTGGCTGGCGCTCGACGACCGCGGGTTCGGAAGCCAGCTGCGCGAATGGCTCAAGACCCTGCGCAAGAAAAACGCCTCGGTGATCTTCGCCACCCAATCGCTGGCCGACATCGAATCCAGCGAGATCGCCGCGGCCATCGTCGAAAGCTGCCACACCCGCGTCTTCCTGCCGAACGACCGGGCGCTCGAGCCTCAGATCCAGGCCATCTATCGGCGCTTCGGTCTCAATGCCCGCCAGATCGAGATCCTCAGCCAGGCCATCCCCAAGCGCGACTATTACTGCCAGTCGCGACGCGGCAATCGCCTGTTCGAACTGGGTCTGGGTCCGGTGGCCCTGGCCTTCTGCGCCGCCTCCTCAGCCACCGACCAGGCGGTGATCGCCCGCCTTATCGCCGAGCATGGACGCGACGGCTTCGCCGCCGCCTGGCTTCGCCACCGCCGTCTGCCCTGGGCCGCCGACCTGCTCGAGAGCGCTCAGCCGGACGCCGCCCGTCCTCAATCCTGAACAGGAGTTCCCCATGAACCCTCCCCGTCGCGTCCTGCTCGTCGCCGCCCTCGGCGCGAGCCTCATCTGTCAGACCGCCCATGCGCAGGTCGCGGTCTATGACCCCTCGAACTACGCCCAGAACCTGATCCAGGCCGCGCGAGCGCTGGAGCAGGTGAACAACCAGATCCAGTCGCTGCAGAACGAAGCGACGATGCTGCTGAACCAAGCGCGCAATCTCGCCAGCCTGCCGACCTCGTCGCTTCAGCAGCTGCAGGGTCAGGTCAGCCGGACGCAGGCCCTTCTCGGTCAGGCCCGGTCTCTGGCCTTCGATGTCAGCCAGATCGAAGACGCCTTTCGCGGTCGCTACGGGTCCGCGGCCCTGACGGCGACCGAACGCGACCTCGTCGCCCGGGCCGACGCCCGCTGGTCGACGTCCGTCGGCGCTTTCGAGGACGCACTGAAGGTTCAGGCCGGCGTGGTCGGCGGTCTGGAGACCTCCCGCGTCGAAATGGCCCGGCTTGTGTCCGCCAGCCAGACGTCCACCGGAGCCTTGCAGGCCGCCCAGGCCGGCAACCAGTTGCTCGCCCTTCAGGCCGCGCAGCTGTCGGAGATCAGCGCGCTTCTGGCGGCCCAGGGCCGCGCCCAGGCGCTCGAAGCCGCAGACCGGGCCGCCGCCCACGCTGACGCCCAGGCCCGGTTCCGGCGCTTCATGGGCTCTCCCGCGGCGCCGGGCCAATGACCTCGTCCCGGATCCCGACGCTTCCGCTCGGCCGGGTCACCCTCGGCCTTGCCGTCCTCGCGGTCGTGGTGGCCGGCGTGATCGCAGGCCGATCGGTCCGCGATGATCAGGCGAGAGAGGTGCGGGTTATGACGATCGAACCCCGATCGCCACTGTCCGAAACCCTGGACCGATGCCGGCTCTCCGCCGCCGCCGGGGAAGACCCCGCGTGCCGTGCGGCCTGGGCCCGCAGTCGCGACCGCTTCTTCTCGCATCCGGCCCCGGAGCGCGCCGATGACTGACACCGGCGTCATCGACCGCTTCCTCGAGGTCTTCACCCGCTACATCGATTCCGGCTTCGGTCTCCTGGGCGGCGAGGTCGCCTTCATCGCCTCCAGCCTGGTGGTGATCGATATCACCCTGGCCGCCCTGTTCTGGGCCTGGGCGCCCGGTGACGACGTCATGGCCAGGCTGGTGAAGAAGATCTTGTTCGTCGGCTTCTTCGCCTTCCTGATCGGCAACTTCAGCCATCTCGCCAACATCGTCTTCCAGAGCTTTTCAGGCCTCGGCCTGAAAGCCTCCGGCTCCGCGATGTCCGCGGCTGATTTTCTGCGCCCCGGAAAACTCGCCCAGGCGGGGATCGACGCCGGCCGCCCGATGCTGGAGTCCGCCTCGCAGATGTCCGGCTTCCCGGGCTTCTTTGAGAATTTCGTCCAGATCGCGGTCCTGATGGTCGCCTTCGTGATCGTGGTGATCGCCTTCTTCGTGCTGGCGGTCCAGCTCTTCGTCACCCTGATCGAGTTCAAGCTGACGACCCTGGCCGGTTTCGTCCTCGTGCCGTTCGGCCTGTTCGGCAAGACCGCCTTCCTGGCCGAGCGGGTGCTCGGCAATGTCGTCGCCTCCGGCGTCAAGGTGCTGGTTATGGCCGTCATCGTCGGCATCGGCTCCACCCTGTTCGACACCTTCGTCTCCGATTTCGGCGGCGATGCCCCGACCCTCGAGGAGGTCCTGGCCGTCATGCTGGGCACCCTGTCCTTGCTGGGCCTCGGCATCTTCGGCCCGGGCATCGCCACGGGCCTCGTCTCGGGCGCGCCCCAACTGGGCGCCGGCGCGGCGGTCGGAACCGGCGTCGTTGTGGGCGGCGTGGCCGCCGCAGCGGCCGCCGGTGTCGGCCTCGCCGCCGGCGCCGGAGCGGGTCTCGCCGGACGCGCCGGTCTCGGGGCCGTCGCGACACGGACCGGCGGCGGCGGCGCTTCCGGGGCGAGCGGTGCGAGCGCCGCCGGCGGACCGCCCAAAGGCCCGGCAGGCGGCGGATCGGGTTCGGCCGCCTCCGGCCCGACGTCCGGAGGCTCGCCCTCGGGCGGCGCCACGCCTGCCGGCGGGTCATCGGCAAGCGCCGCTGATCCGGATGGGAGAAGCGGACCCAACGCCGCCCCGTCGACGGCAGACACGTCTTATTTCACGCCTCAAGGCGCGGAACCGGCCGGAGCTGGCGCGGCCGACACCGGCTTCGAAGCCCCGCCCCCGTCCGGGAGTGAGTCGACTGGACCCGAGCGCGACGCCACCCGCCGCTCCGCCCCCCAGCCGCCCCCTCAGCCTGCCCCCTATCCCGCATCCTCGGAACGACCGGCCTGGGCTCGCGACATGGCGCGACGTCAGGCTCTGGCGCATGGCGTCCAAACCGCAATCCACGCCGTGCGCACCGGTGATCGGCCGGGCGGCGGCGCCTCAGTCTCAGTCTCGGAGGATCGATCATGAACCCGTTCAAGCGCGCCGCCGCCCACTATGGCGCGACGCCCAAACCGACCACCCCCTACCAGCGCGCCGCCCAGGCCTGGGACGACCGGATCGGCTCCGCCCGCGTCCAGGCGCGCAACTGGCGGCTGATGGCGCTCGGCTCTCTGCTGTTGTCGTCTGGCCTGGCCGGCGCGCTCGTCGTTCAGTCGGCGCGCGGCGTCGTGACCCCCTGGGTCGTCCAGATCGACAAGTTCGGCCAGGCCCAGGCCGTCGCTCCGGCCGAGGCCGCTTACCAGCCATCCGACCCCCAGATCGCCTGGCACCTCAGCCGGTTCATCGAGGAGGTCCGGAGCATCGCGGCCGACCCGGTCGTGGTGCGGTCGAACTGGCTGCGCGCCTATGACTACACCACCGACGAAGGCGCTCAGGCCCTGTCGGACTGGGCGCGCGCCAACGATCCTTTCGCCCAGGTCGGACGGGTGCAGGTCGCGGTCGATGTCTCGAGCGTCATCCGGGCCTCGCCCTCGAGCTTCCGCGTGGCCTGGACCGAGCGCCGCTACGTCGAGGGCCAGCTCGCCTCGACCGAGCGCTGGACCGCCATCCTCACCGTCGTCGTACAGCCGCCTCGCACCGCCGACGCGCTGCGCAAAAACCCCCTGGGCGTCTTCGTCCGGGCTCTCAACTGGTCAAAGGAACTCGCCTGATGTCCCGTCCCCTTCTCCCGTCCCTGGCCATCCTAACCATGGCGAGCCTCGGCGCCTGCGCGAGCGCGCAGCTCTCCGGGGGCGCGGCGCCCCTCGTCCCGGCCACCCTCGTTGCAACGTCCTCAGTCGTCGTCGCCTCCGCTGATCCGGCAGCGCCGGGCGGCGAGGAGCCGGTCACGTCCGCGCCGGTGCAACCGCCTGCCCCGCCGACACTGGATCCCCCTGCCCCCGATCTGCGCGATCCGACGGACCGCATCGCGCGCGCCAACGCCGCAGCGCGGGTCGAGCCGACCCGCGACGGCTATGCCAACGCTATGCAGGTCTACGCTTTCGACGAAGGCGCCCTGTTCCAGGTCTATGCCGCGCCGGGGCAGATCACCGACATCGCCCTGCAGCCGGGCGAAAGCCTCTCGGCCTCGGGGCCGGTGGCGGCCGGCGACACGGCGCGCTGGATCATCGGCGACACCCTGAGCGGAAGCGGCGCCGAAGCCCGCGTGCACATTCTGGTCAAGCCGACCCGCCCGGACCTGCGCACCAATCTCATCATCAATACCGATCGTCGCACCTACCATCTGGACCTTCGATCCACGGCGTCGACCGCCATGACCTCGGTCTCCTGGCGCTATCCCCAGGACGCCCTGATCGCCCTGCGGGTCGCGACTGCCCGCCAGGCGGCGCGCGCCGCGGAACCGACTCTCTCTGTCGACGCCCTGAGTTTCGACTACCGGATCTCTGGGGCGAACGCGGCCTGGCGGCCGGTGCGGGCCTTCGATGACGGGCGACAGGTCATCCTGGAGTTTGGTCCGGGGCTGGACGCCTCCACCCTGCCGCCCCTGTTCGTGCGCAGCGACGATGGACGCAGCGCCGATCTCGTAAACTATCGCATCGCCGGTCGCCGTCTGGTCGTGGACCGGTTGTTCGATATCGCCGAGCTTCGGCTCGCCGGCCCTCACGGGCGCGAACAGGTGGTGCGGATCGAGAAGACGGGGCGGGCGACCCGATGACCGACGAACCGAACATCGAGACCTCGGACGTCGCCCGGCAGATGCGGCTGAGGCCTTCGCCGCCGCCTGTTATGCGTCTTTCCCGCAGGGCGCTTGTGGTGATCGGAGGCGTCTCCGCACTCGCCCTTGCGGCGGCACTTGGCTTCGCCCTGCTGGAGCGACCGCAAGGACATGCCAAACCGGAACTCTATCGGGTCGGCGGCCCGCCGCCGGAAACCCTGCAAACGCTTCCGGCCGACTACGCCCTGCGCGCCGGCTCACCGGGCGCCCCGCAGTTGGGACCGCCGCTGCCGGGCGATCTGGGACGGCCCATCCTTGCGGCGCAAGCCAATGGCGTCGACGTCGCGCCGCCGGCGATGGGCGCGACCGTCGCGCCAACCGATCGCGTGCAGACTCCGGCGGACGCCGCTCGCCGGCACGCCTTTGAGGAACGGGAGGCCGCGCGATCGAGCGGTCTGTTCCTGAACGGCTTGAGTACAGGGACATCATCGGCCGCGGCGTCGACCGCGACTTCGCCGGCGCCGGCTGCGTCCGGGCCGACCGTCGCGGCGTCGCCCGATACCAGCCCCGTCCCCTCGCCCTACACGATCCAGGCCGGCGCCATTCTTTCCGGAGCGCTGATCACAGGCCTGCGCTCCGATCTGCCGGGAACCGCGATCGGCCAGGTGACGGATGACGTCTATGACAGCGTCACCGGCCGTCACCTGCTGATCCCGAAAGGCTCGCGCCTGCTCGGCGCCTATGAGGCGGATGTCGGCTTTGGCCAGTCCAGACTGGCGCTGATCTGGACGCGCCTGATCCTGCCCAACGGCCGCTCCATCGCCCTCGACGATCTGCGCGCCACCGACGCGCAGGGCTACTCAGGCCTGGAGGACCGGACCGACAACCGCTGGGGCGAAAGATTGAGGACCGCCGCCCTGACCACCCTGCTGGCGATTGGAGCCTCCTCCGGCGTCAGCAGCGGCGACGACGCCGTGGCTCGCGCCCTGACGCAGGGCGTTTCGGGCGGGGTCAACGCCTTCGGCGAAGGCCTGATCCAGAAGGGGCTCAGTGTCGCCCCGCGACTGACGATCCGACCGGGTTTCGCCTTCCGCGTCATCGTCGCCCGCGATCTCGTTCTTGAACCTTATGGAGATGTCCGATGACCCTGAAGCTCGCGGGACTGCCGGACGACACGCCGGTCAAATTGACGATCGAGCTCCCGGCGGATGTTCACCGCGATCTTGTCCGGTACGGCGCCATTCTCGGCGAGAGCGAAGGGCGAGCGTTCACGCCGTCCCAGTTGATCGGCCCGATGCTGTCCCGCTTCATGGCGACAGACCGGACCTTCATCACCCGACGCAACAGCGGCTGATCCTGTCGCGCCGTTCACTGGACGGGGTTGGGCGTCGCTCGCGTGGGGCCTGCGGCCCGCCGCCCAGTTGGTATCGACGGCAGGTCATGGCTGATCCCCCCGGCGGAGGCATCAACACGGCTTTCCGCGCAGCCGCGGTCTGAAGCGGGCGTCGATCGAGCCGTTAGCCTCCCATCGACGAACGTCGATATGGTGACGCTGGACAATCGTGGCCCGGGTTCTGTTTAATCTCTGACGCTATGGGACGCCTGTTGGATCGCCTTATGGCGGGGTCTGCCGCCTACACCGTCGAGTCGACCGGAGAAGGCGGCATCGTCCTCGTTCGCCAGGATTCACATGCCGAGGAGTTTTCGCGCCTGGTCCGCGACCTGATCAATACGCCCAACGACGAGTACGTCATCCTGCCATCGCGCGACGCCCGGTCCGAATACGAGCGGGTGGTGGTGTTGCCGCTCTAGAGTCTGATGATCGTGAGCTTGAGGACCGCTCGCCAGGACAACGGGTTGGCCGCCGGCTTTCTCTGCCGTTCCTGACAAAACCTCTCTGGCCTGTCTCATCCGCAGAGGTCAAAGCCCGCAGCCGCTGCGAGGCGTTGGACAGGTAGCGGCGGCCTCCGCGGAGAGCATCGCGTTCGTCCCGATCTCCCAGAACCTGGGCCAGCCAGCCTTCCGGAAGGAGAGATTCGATGAAGGGAGGAAGACTTCCAGGACGGGTCTCGCGCACCAGCGGCGGGCGTAGGCCCTCTGCCGGGGCCCAGCGCCATTCAACCCCGTCGTGGGTCAACCGACCGATCTCCTCGCCATGCCAGGCAACGATGAAATCGGCGGCCGCCCGGTTCGGGGCGGGCCGAAGGCCTTGAAGATCCGTGCGGAGATAGCGTTGGGCAGCGTCAGCCTCGTGCGACCACCCATTCTGCTCTGCAAGCGCAAACAGGGCATCGGTGGTAGCGCCCACGCCGCCGAACTCTCCTAACAATCGTTCGGCCATCCGCCGCTTTATATCGGGGCCGATCGCATTGGCGTGTTCGCTGCGCCTGCGAAAGGCCTCAAGAAATTGTTGGCGAGGCGATGAGGCGGTCAGCGTCAGTTCACCCAGATCGTCACCGACGATAACCGGCACGGTCGACGGGTGGGACGGGGCCTGATTACGGATAATTTCCAGGCTGCGAATACGGGTTCGGTCATTGCGGCGGTCGCTCAGGAACAGGCGATAGTTCGCATCCGGACCCAAGGTCGCTGCGCTTACGCCGGCCAAATAGGCTCGGGGGTAGAGAAAGGCGGCGATACGGACGGCGTGGTCCAGAACGACCTGATCCGCGTTATCGGCGGCGTCCACATAAATGCCCTTATAAACACTGACGAGGTCGCCCGCTTGAGCGCCGGCATGGGCGCGATGCTTGTCGATGGTTTCGCCGACGAGATACAGCATCTCTAACTTTCCCGCTTTTAAGATGCGTCAAAGTTAGGAGTCTTCCCATCCAAACGCCACGCCACAACCCTTAAAAGGCATCAAAATAGGCCAATAAGCAGATTATTCGTGGCATTCCGAAAATGCATATTGCGAATATTCGCATATTGAACGATGGTTCATAGCGAAAGGAAATTTCTATGCGCTATCCCGTTCCTTCCGAGGTTTTGAAGCACGCCCGCGAGGCTGACAAACAAAGCCTGGCCAGGTTGGCCGAGACCATGAAGACGGTCGCAAGCGTCCTGTCGAAACAGGAGCGCGCTGTTGAAACCGATCCCGAGATGGCGGAGCGCTATCTGTCGGCAGTGGGTACGCCCTTGGCCGCGGAAATTCTGGCCTACTATGCGCGCCCCTGGACTCAGGAGCCGCCCTCGTTCCTCCATCCGGACGCGGAAACCCTCTGGACCATCGATGAGGCACTGGCCTCGCTTGAGACCTTCGAAGCAGACAATCCCGAGCCTGTGCTCCGCGGCCCGATCGGACTGTTGCGAGACGACCTGCACGCCACATGGATCTATCTCAAGCGTCAGGATCACACCGTGGCCTGGGTTGGCGACATCGGCGTGGGCAAGACGACCGCCCTCACCCATGCCGTCGGCCTTTTGGTTGGCGACGGCCGCAGCGGCCGCAAGCCCGCCTTCCCTGTCGGTTCAGGGCGGGTCACGGTGTGCGAAACCGCCGTCAAGGCCTCGCCAACCTTCGGCGTCCTGGTCGATCCGGAGGATGACGACGAAGTGGCCCGGCTGACCCGGGACATGGTCGCCAGCCTGAAGCCGGACAGCGGCGCACTTGGCCCATCGGCCGAAGTCGCTCGCGTCCTCCGGAACATGTCAGGGACGAGGGATTTTCCCGTCATCATCAACGATGAGCCCGTCATGCAGGATCCGATCAAGGACCTGCTGGAAGGCGGTCTTGGCGTCGATGAGACGACCGATCGCCTGATCGCGGCCATGACCCTGTCCGAGCGGCGCGAACGTCAGGTCATCCTGCCCGAGGGCAGCGAGGATGGGCTGTCCTGGGTTTCGAAGCGGGTCTCCGCCATCAACAATGGTCTGGACCGCCAGTTTACACTTCCAAAGCGGATCACGGTTCTGATGCCCTCAAGTCGCCTCAGCGCTGAAGGCCAGCAGCTTCAGGTGATCGACACCCGAGGCGTCGAGGGTCTGACCCAGCGCAAGGACCTGATCGACCACGATCAGGAGCGTCGCACCTTGATGGTCCTGTGCACCAAGTTTGCCGACGCGCCGGCGCCAACCGTGCAACGCCTCCTGCAGGATTCGGTCGACGCCTTCTCTGGCGCCGTCGACCGGCGCCGAAAATGCATTCTCGTCCTCCCCAGAGGAGATGAAGCCCTCGACGTGCCCGGAATGGACGCCGACGTCGCAACCCGGCAGCTCGGCTACGCCATCAGGCGAAAGGATATCGAACAGGCCCTGGTCAAAGCGGGTTTGCCCGCGACGCCTGCGTATTTCTTCGACGCGCGCAACGATGACCCCGACAAAATCTGGGCGACGCTGCGCGGCCAGATCACCCAGATGCGGGCGGTCTACGGCGACCGCGCGGCCAAGGCCGCAGCCGGGGTCGCCCATCTTCGCGAAAACCCTCACGACGTTTTGGCCGAACAGGCCCGTCACGATGTGTCGGTCGAACTCGACACGGTTTTGACCTTGGCCGATCGCCTGGGAGACAGCGTCCGGCCAGCCTACCAGAATCTGGTCGATCAGATGGCTGTCGGCCACCACAGTTCGATCGCCGCTTCGATCGCCCGACGGGGCGACTGGAGCGCCTTCGATTTCGCAGAAATCCTCGGCCAAGGGGTGCGGATCGATGCCAACGCGCGAACCCAGCGTGAGGCCACGAGGCTTGAACTGAAAATCGAGGAACTCGAAAACCGTTGGGCAAACGTTGTTTCCGTGCGTCAAACTTTGGAAAGTCTGCGAACGAAACTGGCAGACAGCCGACAAGGGTTCCTGACATCTGCGCGCACGATAGGCCGAGAGGCGTACGCGGATCTCCTCTCAGGTCAGAGTGACATCTGGGCGCTCACGGCGGATCGATACGGACGCGGCGCGGGCTACAAGCGTGATGTCGCCGCTGACTGGCGGAGGTGGTTTGTTGAGACGCCGGAAGCGGCCGACACAGCTGCGGCGATCAGTCAGCGCCTGATGGAAGCTTGGCGATGGTGGGTGATCGAGGCTCTGCGCCGGTCGGCCCAGCCAACCCCGGAATGAACGGGGCGCCATCGCTATTGGCGCCTATCGCCGCGGCACAGACGCCGATGCCGATGCCGCCGGGCGGCGCCGAGTTCGTTCCCTCGATCCGTGAACCGACCGAACTGCGCTGACGAAACGACGCAAGGCGGGATTATCATTGGCGGCGGACCAGGCTGCGGCAAAGGGGGCGTTGACCAGGCTTTCCAGCGGCCTCACCACCACCCCGTCCGGCAGACGCATCGCCGAGACCGCGCCGGCGCTCACGACCGTCAAGCCCAAGTTCAGCCGGGTCATTCCGATCAGAATGGTCGCGCCCGCGTCGGTGCTCTCCAGATCGAACGGGACGCCTGCTGCCGTTGTCAGCAATGCGATATCGCGAAACCCAAGGTCACGAGTGCTGACAAGAACATGGTCTGCAAGGATATCGTCGAGCCTCACCCTCTCGGCCGCGCTCATCCGGTGCGAGGCTGGCAAGGCGATCTGGAGCGGTTCACGCCAAAGCTCCGACACATCCAGACCGGTCACGATTGTTCCCCCGGCAGGACGGCCAGATCGAGACGTCGATCCTCGACGGCGGCGACATGGTCCTCTGCAGATCCGTCCGATACCTCAATGCTGACTTTCGGGTGCGATCCCTGAAAGCGTTCCAGCAGGCCAAGAAGGAAGTCGCCGATAGACGGCGCCGTCAGCCCGATGCGAAGCCGCCCCTTCTGACCTGTCCCCGCGACACGCGCGTCGGCGACCGCAGTTGTCAGAAGAGCCAGGGCGTTCTCGACGACCGCAATGAACTCGAGCCCGGCATTCGTCAGCGTCACCCCTCGGGCGTTGCGTTGAAACAGGGAAACCCCCAGGCCCTCTTCCAATGCGCGCACCCGCCGGCTGACCGCCGACTGCTCGACGCCGAGCCAACTGGCCGCGCGTCGAAACCCGCCCAGTTCCGCGACCTTCACCGCCCATCTCAGGGAGGTGATGTCGAGAGCCGCGAGCACCGGAGCCATCATGAACCCATGCCGTCATCACGTGTGTTGATCGGTCTGCGCGCCATCATAAGGATCGCCGCTGCGGCATCTTCCAGGCGATGATGAAAACGCTCGATGGAGATCGCCAAACTGGCGGGCTCCTGGCGGAACGCGGCGTCAAGGGCTTCGACCTCGCCGGCATAGCCTGGAACAACTTCGGCCTCGGCGGACGCCAGCCAGGCGAGCTGTCGAGCCACCCTCTCATAGGCACGCCAGAGAACGTCATCGCCGCGCAATCGCACGATTTTGGCGAGGAAAACGTTCAGGCCTTCAGCCTCGCTCGCGACCAGGAGCCCCGGGTCGCCGGCCTGTTGCGCGTCCGTTATCGCAGAGACGAGAAGCGCACCCCGCAGTCGGTAGCGCCCTCTGATCGAGGGCGCGTCTTGGCGAAGGCCCTTGTAGCCGCCGTTCGGCGAGCGCTCGATCATGCCCTCGCCGCCCAGCCAAGCAAGGGCTTCCCTGACGGGTGTCGTCGACAACTTCAATCGACGAGCTTCATCGAGAATGATGATGGCCTGGTCCGGCGCGAACGCGCCCTCTGCGGCAAGCCGTCTTAGGGTTTGCAGAGCGAGGGTGAAAGGATCGCGGTTGCGGGCCATGACGTCCGTGAATTCGGTGTGAACGCTGAATCGTCGAGAATTCTCCACAGGGTTGAAAGAGTGAGCGCGTGTTTTACGGCAGATCCTCGCTTGCTCCGGGATGATCTGCGGCGCGCGCGCGGATATTCCGTGTACCGGTTCCGGGAATTCAACGCCGCGTACAAGTGTGCGTTGATCGACTACACAAATGGCACCAACATTGTTGCGGAAGGTTTGTATGCGTGATGTCTGAATCGCCTCAGCAGCCCCACGACGGACAGATCCTTGCCGAGGCCTTGAAACGCATCCGCAGATTGCGTGACCTGTCCGCCCCGCAGGTCAGCGAACGAATGCATATATCCTTGCGAACCTATCAGGACTTCGAGGCGGGCCGCGGCCGGCTGAATGAAGACTACGTGCACCGCTTCGCCCGCGCGACAGACAGCGATCCCCACGCGATACTTCACGCGGTGAAGATCGGATCGCCCCAACTCGCCGTCTGGTGCGCCGACAATAAATTCCTGACTGTGTTCGAGATCGAACTGCAGCGTTTCGGCGACCGGATGGGAGAACGGATACGGTCGCTGGAGCCCCGCGAATTGATCCTGGCGATCTCGGCGATGTTCCATGGGCTTGAATCGGAAAGCCGCGACCGGGAAGTCGACTCCCGGACCTGGCTGGAAACGGGTCAGGCCGACCTGAACCGCCGCAGGCCCAAACCCGGCCGCTGAATATACAGCAATATAGATTTTCAGCCTGTCCGAAGGCGCGCTCCATGAGAACGCCAAATCCTTGGCGAACCGGAGGACACAGACATGACCACCTCGATCCTGAACCGCGTCAGCGTTGGCAGCGCCAAGGCGCTGACCCAGGGGGACATCACCGGCAAGTACCTGGAAGCCAACTTCATGCCGAGCCGCGTTCCCGCCTGATCGGACCGGGCGGTCGTCGACGACGGCCGCCCGACTTTCTGCGATGTCACACGAACTTCACGCCTGGCCGGCCGCTCACATCCATCTGGCGCGTATCGGCGCCGATATTGTCGTGCTCGACACCGCGGGCGATGCCTACACCTGCCTGGTGGGTGGCGCGGAACATCTACAACTCCTGACCGACGGCCGTATCCGGATGACGCAAAACGGCGTTCTGGAGGATTTGACGGCCGCAGGATGGGTAGATCCGTCCGCCGCCGCCGCCACGCGCGAGCGTCGACGTTTTCAGACGCCCATCCGATCTCTGAACGCCGAGCCTTCGGGATTTGCCTTACGCCTTTTGCCGCTCGGTCTCCAGATGCTCGCCACGACAACGTGGATGCACGAGCAGCCTTTGTCGGAAATTCTCGATGCGGCGCGACGTCTGCGCCCTGCCGACCGCAAACCCGACGGCGCGATCACCGTGGACCGCACGATTGGGGCCTTCGAGACCGTGCGACCGTGGCTCCCGGGCCAGGGTCTATGCCTCCAGCGCGCGTTCTCACTTCTCAGCTGCCTCGCTCGACGCGGCGTGCCGGTGGATTGGGTCTTCGGGGTTCGCACCTGGCCGTTCGCTGCCCATTGCTGGTTACAGCAGGGGGACACTGTCCTCGCCGATGACCTGGACAGGGTCCTCGGCTTCACCCCGATCCTGATCGTCTGACAATGGGTGACTATCTGATCGTCGGAGAGAAGGCCGGATCCCAAGCGTCCGGCGCGCGATCGACCTCTCTGCGGGACCAGTGCCGCGCCCAGGGCTTCACGGTCCAAAGCCTTGGGCCGAGGTCCTGGCTGGCCGCACGCGGCCCGAGACCGCTGAAAACCCTGACCGTCGGCGCCTGGACTCTCGTTGGCGATGTCCTGAACCGCAACCATCGCCAGCTGGATCCCGCATCGGACCTCGAGCCCCATAGCTATGAAAAGAAGCTGTTCAGCCGGTTCTGGGGCCGGTTCGTCGGCGTCAGGCTTCGAGGAGAGGCCCTCGACGCCGTGCTCAGGGACCCGTCCGGATCTCTGGAGTGCGTGACCTGGCACGACGACGATCTCGTCCTTGTCGGCTCCGACATCCCGGGCTGGATCACTCCAACCCTACCGCCGCAGACGCGGATCGACTTCAATCGTGTTGGCCTGGCTCTGGCCGATCCCATACGTGTGTGGAGCGACCTTCTGCTCGAAGGCCCGCGCGTCGTTCTGCCCGGCTCCATCCTGGCCTTACCGGCTGAAGATCCCGCCACCCTGCTCTGGCGTCCCGACACCTTCGCTCACCAGTCGGACAGGTGGGACATGGCGCCAGCCGCCGCCGCCGACCTGATCGCGAAGGCCATCGACGAAGCCGTGGCGGGCCTCGCAAGCCTCAGTCGCTCTCTCGGCTGCGAAGTCTCGGGTGGGCTGGATTCGAGCGTGGTCGCCGCCAGTCTCACGATTGCGGCCAAGGATAAGGTGCGCCTTTGGTTGAATGCCTGGGGCGACGATACGGGGGCGGACGAGCGGCGCTACGTCGCCGACCTCGGCCTTCAGCTGGGAATGGCGCCGACCCATGTCCCGCGCGCACAGGCAAGCCTGTCTGAAGCAGATCTGCTGAGCATGTCCCAAGGCGTCAGGCCGGGACTTAACGCCATGGATTGGGCTTACGATGCCGCTTGGGCCGCGCAATGGCAGGCCGCGGGCGTGGACGCGGTGATGACCGGCAAGGGCGGCGACTCCGTGCTGATCCAGGCGGCTACAGCCGACGTCTTCACCGACCGCTTCCGATCACAAGGATGGCGCTCGATCCTTTCGCCGGACCTGCCCGGCCTCGCGCGCCTGAACCAGCGCTCCGTGTGGTCTCTGATTGACGAAGCCCGGAGGAAGTCGGGCACGCGTCTGGCGGGGGGAGAGGCGGCCCCGGGCTGGGCCCTGACCACGGCGACGCGGGAGGAGCTTGGCCCGGCACATCCCTGGCTGTCGTCGGATGCGGCATCGGGCCCCGCCAAAACACATCAGATCGCGGGGATCGCAAGCGGCGTGTCCTTCAGCGCGCCGTCGCGCCAGACGGCGGTCGTTGATGTCTTCCACCCGTTGCTCGCTCAACCCGTCGTCGAAGCGGCCCTGAGCCTGAGCCCGGCGCAGTTGACGCTCGGGGCCAAGGATCGCGGTCTCGTTCGACTGGCCTTCGCCAACCGCCTGCCGCCGAGCATCACGCACAGGCGTTCGAAGGGCGACATGACAGCCTTCTATGGTCGCCTGTTGGCCGCGAGCTTGCCGGTCCTGCGTCCGTGGTTGCTGGACGGAAGACTGGCGCGTGAGGGTCTGCTGGATGTCGCCGCACTCGAACAGGCTCTGAAGCCTGAAGTGCTCCTGTGGCGCGGAGGCTTTGGCGAGATCATGATTGCGGCGGCGCTGGAGGGCTGGGTGCGAGTGTGGGCGGATCGGCTGTCGCAAGCGGCGAAGACCCTGACGGCCTGAGGGTCTCGTCCCACCAGGCGAAGAGCTGCGCATAGAGATCGCGCGCATTGGCGGGGCTCCACATCATGTGCCCCTCTCCCCAATAGGTCACCAACCGCGACGTTCGGTTCTGGCGATGAAGCGCCGAGAAGATGCGCTCCGCTTGGGACATCGGCACGAAGTCCCGATCCGCCGTAATTAGCATAACCGGCTCGGTGATCCGGTCGGCCGAGAACAGGGGGCTCTTTTCCAGATAGACCCCCGGCTTTGCCCAGGGCGGACCGCCGGTCCCCCCCTGCCCGACCTCGGCCCATCCCATCTGGTAGGCGACGGTGGAGCCCTCCTCCGGTCGGCTTCGGCTGATCGGGGTGAACTCGCCCCAGGCACCGACCAGATCGGACAGGCCGGCCCACGACACATAGGAGCGATACCGGTGGGACCGGCTGGCGATTCCCAGGGCCGCGTAACCTCCATAGCTGTGGCCCAGGATGGCCATGCGATCGGCCGGCAACGCAGCAAAGGCCGCAAGCATCGTATCCACTGCGACATCG
Organism: Brevundimonas sp. NIBR10; assembly: GCF_027912515.1. Lineage (NCBI taxonomy): Bacteria > Pseudomonadati > Pseudomonadota > Alphaproteobacteria > Caulobacterales > Caulobacteraceae > Brevundimonas > Brevundimonas sp. NIBR10. Next base: position 736,097 of record NZ_CP115464.1, on the reverse strand, counting down.
ACGCTCTGCGCGTAGCCGTCGATCGTATCGGAGCCCTCTCCATCAATAGGAATGGCGGGAGACAGAACCGCGTAGCCGGCGCCGGCGATCAGCTCGAGGCTGAGCGACACTCTCATCGTCACGGGATCCTGAAAGGCGCCGTCATCGACCGATCCGGGATAGACCGCGATGATGACGCCCTTGACGTCTCGCGGCGCCACGCCGACCGGGAGATAGAGATAACTCTGCGTGTCGCGGCCCAGGCGATCCTTATGCGCCAAGGCAATCGCCCGAGGCCACGACCGGTCGGCGAGTTCGTCATTGAGATGGTCGACCGTGCGGGTCTCAAGGGCGGTCGCGAGCCGCAGCGTCTGCTCCCCCTTGTCCGTCGTCAGGGAGACGATCGTCGACGGGCCCGCCGCGACGATCCGGGTCATCCCGCCCGCGGGTCCCGGCGACAGGCCTACCACGTCGCCTGCCCCCACGGTTCGGGCTTCGCCGTTCGCCAGGACGCCCACCGCCCAATCCCGATCAGCCGGCGTGTTGATACGCAGACGCAGCGGCGCGAGCATATCGGTGAACCCGGCGTCAGCAAGAATCTGGTCCGGGTCGGATCGACGCTTCAGACCGCCCCTCTGCGTTTCCCACAGGCCGCCATCGGCAAACATCAGAAGACTGTGCCCGGTGCTCGCCGCCAGCCGGGCAGGAGGAGTGACCAGGTCCCGGGTCAGAGCGACCGGCGGCTGCTCCGGGCTCACTCCCCACCAGTCGAACCGGTCTTCGCCCGATTGTCGCGCGTACAGCACTGGTTGCTCGCCGTTGAGATTGGCCCGCACACCGCGCAGGCTGTCGAGGCCGCTGCCGGCGGGAAAGGGATCGAGGCCATCGAGGCGCAGGGCGATACGGGAGCCGTCCGGCCGCACCTGGAACAGCCCCCCGGCCGCCCAGTCTGCGCCGTACGGGCGGCCCCAGATCAGAAGGGAACCCGAGTTCGGCGACCATCGCAGAAGGTGGGGCGCCACGTCCAGGTCTCCGACCGGCCGCGTCAGGGCGCCGGTCCTGACGTCAATCATCACGAGGTCGCCACGTTCGGCAATATCGCTCTGGATGAGGGGCCGCGATGGATCGGCGGCGATGCCCGCCCCGCCCTGGAGGACGGCGATCGCACGCCCGTCGGGTGACGCGGCGATATCGCGGACGCGCCCGCTGAGCAGGGGTTTGATGCTGTTTGTGGTGCGATCGAAAATCACGACGCTCTGGTCGACGAGCGCATTCTGCGTCGTGGCCACGCCGCTATCGGTGTCCACCACCGTGCGCGAAGGGGTCTTTCCTTGCGCCATCGTGGTCCATTGACGCGCGACCTCGGTCTGGCTGTCGCCGTCATGACGCAGCACCCACGGCAGGCTTGCGTCCGGGCGCACCGTCATCGCCAGACGGTCCTCATCGAGCCAGGCGGCGAAGGCGCCGGCGACGGGCATGTCCGGCGTCAGACCGGTCCATCGAACGGTTCGCGTCGCCATCTCGACGACACCCGCCTCGAGCTTTCGGTCCACCAGGCGATAGACCAGAAGATGGGCGCCAGATGGCGACCAGGGGCCGGGGATCAGCCCGCCGGGACCGGGGTTCGCAAGCAAGGGAGCCGGCGATCCCGCATGGCGCAGGTCCAGCGCATAGAGACCGCTGACCGTCCAGACCGAGCGATATCCGAGATCGTAGTCCGTCGCGGCGTCAAAGGCGCCGCGCCGTTCATAGACCAGCCACGATCCACCCGGATCAATCGTGACCGATCCGATCGTCTCGAGGCCCACGACGTCGTCGATGGTGATTGGACGGGATTGGGCGAGGGCGTGGGTCGAGATCGAGACGAGCGCCATCCCCGCCGCCACGAGGCGGGTGAACTTTCCGCACATGGCGGGCCTACCAGCGCTTGGCCAGCTGGAACGCGACGACGCGACCGAGCAGATTGGCCTGACCCGGGTCGAAGCCGTAGCCCGTCGGGTTGTCGTAGAACGGGGGATCCCGGTCGAACAGGTTCTGGACCGTCAGGGCGACGGTCAGCCCATCCCACCGGCCGCCGACGGGCGACCAGCCGAGGCTGAGATCGGCCGTGTCCCAGGCGTCGATCTTGCGACCCGAAGCGTCGGCATAGTCGGACACATGTATCCAGTGAAGGTCCGCCGCATAGTTCCGCCACCGCGTCGAGGCCCCCGCGCGGGACCGCAGCCTTGTGGGACGTCCAACCTGATCGAGCACGTCGAGCGTCGGCGCCGCGGGCGTCGTTTGAGTACGGTAGTCGAACAGGTACGATGCGGTCGCGTCCAGGGTCACCGTCGCTCCACCAATCGTGAACGGATACGCCGCCGCGAGATCCAGTCCGCTCAGGGCGACCGAGGCGGCGTTGACCCAACGGCCATCCAGAAGAGCGCCATAGGTTGAGGGCGGAAACAGGTTTCCGAAGACGAAGCCGGGGGTGGAAATATAGCTTTGGACCAGGGCGAGATCGGCGGCGTTGGCGGGGTCGATCAGGTGGACGAAAGGCGCCAGCGACGGGTCAGTCAGAACACCCGAGAGGTTCTCGTTGGTCGGTTGAGCGATGCGGTTGTCAAACCGCGTGTTGAAGTAGCTCGCACTCAGTTGCAGGCCGTTGGCGCGGCGATAGTCGAACCCGGCTGTCCAGGTTTCAGCCGTCTCCGGCTTCAGGTCCGGATTGCCTCCGTACAGATAGATGGCGAGGAGCCGGGATCCGTTGGCGCGGGGGACAAGTGTCGCGCCAACCGCGGACTCATCGAACAACTGCGGAAGCGCTGGCGCGCGAAACGACGTCCCCCAGGATCCCCGGAACGTCAGGTCGGCGACCGGCGACCAGACCAGGCCGAGCTTGGGATTGGAGGTCGTGCCGAAGTCGTCATACTCCTCGATCCGGCCCGCGATGGAGAGTTCGAGCCGACGCAAGCCGGGCCGGCCGTTGTCCGGACCAAAGACCGGTATCCGCGCCTCGGCGAAAGCCGCCTCGATCGTGCGATCGCGCTGCGGCGTCTCGGTCACGATCGGAACGAGCGACGACAGGAAGGCCGTCGAACGCGTCTCGAACGCCTCGTTTCGCACCTGGGCGCCGACGGCGATCTTCAGATCGCCGCCTGGCAGGCTCATGAGCGGCCCCTCCAGAAGCAGGTTGGCGGACATCGCCCGGCTGCGGTCGAGCTCGCTGGAATATCCGGCGCCGATGAAGTTCAGCACCGCCGGGCCGTTCGCGGCGCCGGCGCCGAAGGGGTTGAAATAGCCGTCGCGCGCGGCGCTGTAGGTCGTGGCCGGATCGTCTGGCGTATTGCCGAGAGCCTCGTCCAGACGCGCGGTGTTGACCCGGTCCGTGATGGCCGCCTCGCCCCGCTCATCGGCGTAGGAAAGGTAGCCTTCCAGCGACCAGCCTTTCCCGAAATCGTAGCTGGCGCCCGCCGTCACGCCCACGCTGCGTGAGGAGCCCGACTGCCGGGTCAGTCCCAGATCGCCCAGGAACGAATAGGCGATCGTGTGCTCCGTCTCTCCATCAGGCGACACGAAGAAGGGATTGGCGTCTGCGACCTCCAGGATGGTCGCCGCCGCGACATTGTCGAAGCCATAGGTGCGGCGGCTGAACCGCACATCGGCCGTCAGATCCAGTCGATCGCCGATCGATTGCCCGACCCGGCCATAGACACTCTGGCGCTCGAGCTCCGGCGAAAGATCCACGCCGAACGACGGCGCCTGCAGATTGGCCTGGCCTGCGGCGAAGTCTGCGGGCGTCCGCGCCGCCCCGGTCGCGTTTGGCCGGATGGCGAAGCTCGCGACATAGCTGCCGATCGCCGGATCGAACGCGACGATATTGCCGGGCGCGCTGAAGATGCCGCGCCAGTCCGATCCGCCGAAGGGCCTCAGATCGCCCGTCGCCGTATAGGTGCGGTCGCGGGCGTTCAGCGGGTTCTGATGCTGGTACTCGTAGGACAGGAGCGCCGAGCCGGATGACCAGGAGGTCCCGATGAGATGCGACGCCTGAACGGTCTCGGCCCCGCCTTGCGCCGCCGAAACCCGTAACCGGCTTTCCTGCCCGTCGAACGACCGGCGCATGATGATGTTGACGACGCCGGCGACCGCGTCGGCGCCGTACAAGGCGGACGCGCCGTCCAGCAGGACGTCCACGCGCTCGACTGCGGCCGACGGCAAGGCGGAAACATCGGCGAACTCGGCCATGAAGCCTGTGCCGGCCAGACGGCGTCCGTTGACCAGAACCAGGGTGGCGTCGGTTCCCAGCCCCCTGAGATTGACACCTGTCGCCACGACGCCGTTGGAGCCGCTGCCGTCGGCGCCGGCCAACAGCGCGCCCGGCGTGCCGCTGCCCTGATAATTTTGCGGCAGGTCGGTCAGGACCTCGGCGACCGTGCCGCGCCCCCTGCGATCCAGGGCGTCGCGATCGAGAACCAGAACCGGCGAGGCCAGTTCGCCAGACCCCTTGAGCAGGGTGCCGGTGACGACGACATCGTCCACCCGGATTGTCGATTCATCGGAGGCTGCGGCCTGCGTCCGACGCAACACGAACACGCCGGGGCGGGTCTGGGTCCAGCCGAGACCGGAGCCCGCCAGCAGTCGCGCCAGACCAGCTGACGGTTCATACCGCCCCTGCAGGCCGACGGTCTGCACGCCGGCCACCATTTCGGGCGTATAGAGGATCTGCTGGCCCGACTGGGCGCCAAACACCGGCAAGGCGTCACTGAGCGCACCGGACGGAATGCTGAAAGCGCGCGCCTCCTCGGCGGCGACGGCGGTGCTGATCGCGGCTACGGATACGGCCGCCAGCGCCCCGGCGAGATAACGGTACTGACTCATATTCTGGATCCCCTCCGACGCGCGAGGTGCGTCGAAGAGGTGGACGGCTCAGCCTCGGGTTTCTCCCAATGGCTTGCGCATATTTTTATCCGCCGTCAGACGAACCGATCCGTCGGGATCTGCCTCGGCCGTGAGTTGGAACAGTTCGCAGACCGCGGACACGAACGCCGCGCGATCGCTGGTATGGAATACGCCGCTGACCGGCTGAGACCGGGGTGTTCCCGGTGCGAGGACGATTTTGTCGGTGAGATAGCGATTCACCTCATCGACAGCCTGGCCGAGAGGCGTTCCCCGGAACACGAGACGTCCATCCGCCCAGCTGGTGGCATCGGCGACATTGATGGTTTGGGTCTGAAGTCCCTGCGGCGACACCAAAGCCCGTTGCCCGGCCGCCAGACGCTTGGGCGGGCCGGCGGGCAAGTCCGGACCGCTGACTTCGACGAGACCGGAAACCATCGACACGGTCACCCCAGCCTCGGCGCGTCGAACATCGAACACTGTGCCGACGGCCCGCACCTGGGTGGCGCCCGCCAGAACGATGAATGGCCGGGACGTGTCGTGGGCGACGGTGAAGAGCGCCCTTCCCCCTTCGAGTTCGATACGGCGTTGCCCGCCGCTGAAGGCGACCTTGATGCTTGATCCCGTATCCAGTCTGACGGTCGAACCATCGTCCAGCTGGACGAGGCGCTCCTCGCCCACATCTGTCGCATAGGCGCTGCGGCCCTGGAACCAGTAGGTCCCGCCGATGGCCAGCGCGATCCCTGTGGAGGCGACCAAAGCTCCGATCCAGACCGCACGACGATCGGGCGTCTTTTTGCGCGCCAACGCATCGGCGATGGCCGTCTGGATATCCGGTTGCCCCTCCAGGACCTTGGCCCTGGACCACATGGTCTGGACCTTGGCGTAGGCCTCGTCGTTCAAGGGATTCTGTCGCCAAGCGTAGAATTCGGTGATCATGTCGGTCGAGACGCTACGGTTCGCCAGCCGGGTGTGCCAGGACGCCGCCTCCGCATCAGCCTTCGCCACGCGACGCTGTTGATCGCTCATGTCGATCTCCTTTCAGAGAGACAATCGAGCCGTACAAAGGGCTGTCGCCTTTGTCATACGCCATTCTACGGTCTTGATGGAGATGCCCAACTGCTCACCGATCTGCGCGTGGCTCAAACATGCGAAGCGACTTAACACAAAGACATCGCGCAACGGCTCTGGCAAGCCAAGGACGATTTCTTCCAGCAGCACAGCTTCCAGTTGGTCGGATTGGGCCTGGTCGGAGCGACGCAGGACATCGGCGGATTTCTCGATGACGGCGCGGTGGCGGTGGCGATCGAGCGCGAGATTAATCGCGGTCCGCAGGAGGAAAGCCTTGGGGTGGCGGATGGCGTCGACGAGGTCGAGCGACGCGATGCGGACCCAGGTGTCCTGAACGACATCGTCGGCGTCCTGGGCGCCGAAGCGTTTGCGGACGGCGCGGGTGAGCCACCGGTCGTAGCGGTCGTGCAGCGCCGCCAGACCGGGGCCGCCTTGCCTGCCTATTCGTCCATAGCCATCCGTCACGGGCTCGCCTCCAAGTACAGAGGCGAGCCCGGCCGAAGCACCGGGTGTTGAGAACATGCTTGAGCACGCGCCGACGCCTTTAGCGTCCGAAGACGCCTGGACATGCACGCCAGCCACGCCGCTGCTGCGGAACCTGGAAGTTAAGTCATTTCAAGCGAGGTTCTCACGCCTCGGCATCCCGAGGGACGCTTGGCCACGGTGAATCACTCTGCGGAAGTTTGCAAGAGCAGAACCTACCCCGGCCAGTTCTGGGACCTTTACCCGCGCCCGAGTACGCCAATGCCCCGAGACGCTCGCTAAGGCACTGAGAGCGGTACGCTGCCCAGGCATCTCGCAAAAATCAACCAATGGAATAATACTATAACGATAAAAAAAAATAACATACAATATAAATATGGTCGGCACGATCAGCAATTGTGATTGGTTGTGTTGGCGATCCTCGGCGATCATGTGGCATATCGTGCAGCTGAGCCCGCGTTGCCAAGAGGAAACGATCGCATGTTCATCTCTATCTGTTGCTGCGTCCAGAACCGGTCTGAAGGCACCGACGAGGCGGACGCCGAAATATCCTGTCAAATCGGCCCCAATATCCGAGCGGAAAGAAAAAACACTTCAGTCTAAAATATCGTCGGCTCCAGATTGCGCGAAGGTCGGTGACTGATCTCGGCTGCGCCGCGCAGCGAGCGGATGCCCCCCCCCCCTAGGATGGATCGGTAATGCCCGGTGGCGCGTCCTGTGAGCTCCGCGCGCCCCTTCGGCCTAGGTCGGCGCTGAAGCCCGCCGTCGTCAGGGGGACCAAACACGACCACGGCCGACGGAGACGCCATTATCCCCGCGGCATGCTGAGCCGACCAAGCCCGCGTCCGTCGAGTTGAATCGTTTCGCCGCCATTACACAAGAAACATTGCCTGCACCAACGCCAGTGGCCGGCACCGCGATCCAGTCGGAGCTGCCCGCAATAGCGATCGGGTGGTCCTTGGTGCAGCGCCTGAATCGGGGCGGAGGCCATTCAACCCAAGTCATGACCTTCCCAAACCTCCCCGCCTAAAGCTCGTCCGCCCCTCCGTCTTGGCGGCCACCCGGTTGCACATCGCCCATAGGCTCCGTCTGTCCATCGCGAGCCACGCGTGCTCATTGTGCCGCCCATCGGCGGATTGCAGGATAGAAGGACTTTGAAGATTGATGGGATCTCCCCGCCCCCCATTTGATCCCGGTTGCGGCGAGTAATCCGGGCCAAGGTCTCCGGTCCCGCAAGCGCGACAGGGTAATTGTCGCGTGCCGCGCTGAATGCCGCAACCACATGCCACACCCGCCGCGAGTCTCGATCTCGGCGAAAGCCTCGAGCCCTCGACCAAGGGTGATCAAGCCGCCGTCCGATGCCCCGGTGATCACGTTGTTTCGCCACCGGCCGGGCCCGCGAAGATCCACGATCACCCCGCGCCATGCCGGGACGATCCTCGCCTCCGCCATCAGGGTGGAGCCAGGCTGTCCGCCCGGTGACACGTTGGGATATCATAATATATAAAAATATAATATATTATAAAAAAATAAATATATATATTATATATATATATTTGGGGAGGATTATATATATTATTTATTTGTTTTTTTATTTTTATTATTGTGTGTGATTGTTGTGTTATTATATAATTATTTTATTCTTATTATTTTTTTTTTTGGGGTGTGTTTTTTTTTTTAATTATTTTTATATTTTTTTTTTGTGTGGTGGGTTTTTTTTTTTTTTTTTTTTTTTTGGGGGGTTTTTTTTTTTTTTGTGGGTGTGTGTGTGTGTTTTTTTTTTAAAATAAAAAAAAAGAAGTATGGTTAAATAGAATAGATTAGGGATAATTTAGAAATGGAATTAGTTTAGAGGATAGGTATATGATATAAAGTAATGAGTAAGGATTGTTTTTTTTTATAAAATATTGAGAAGGAAGATAAGGGAGATATATAAAAAGGAGAATGGGATGGAATAATAGTGGGATTGTTTGGTAGAGTGAATTGTGAGAAGGGGGAAAGATGAAAGTTCTTTATTTAGGGATGTGAATGAAAGGGAGAGAAGGGAATAAGTAAAAATATATAGAGTTTTATGAAGGGTTAGGGTTAGGGGGTGTGAATTTTGATTAAATTGTTTTTTTTGAAAATGGGAGTTGATGATTATGAGAATATAAATTTAAAAGAATAAAGTATGATGAGTAGTGAGATAAAAATGTTAATAAAAGGAAGGTTGTTAGAGGATTGAATAAGTGTAAGGAAGTGAAAGTGAAAAAAGGTTATGAAGGGATAAGGTAAGGGCAGGGGTGGAAATCATTGGAGAGATTTGGGGGTTACGATTACACCCGCCGGCCGGGTCGTCATGTGGTTGGGCCGGGGTGGGAGCGACTCTGTACCATACAGCTCCGGCTTCCTGGAGCGATCCCGCGCTCGCCGCCCCGCCAGTACGTCCGGGCGCGAGCGAAGATCCCTCCTAAAGAACCCGTACTTGATCCCCGCGTCGGGGCGGGCTCGGGTTCCCGTACTGAACCCCACCGCTGCAGGACTGGACGCCACCGTCCATCGCCGATGTCACTTCGAGCACCGCCATCCGTCACCGCGCCCGGACCAAAGCGGGCTCCCCCCTGCCCCGGCCCCGGAACCCCACCGAAATCCGGATTCGCCGGACCGCGAACAACCCTACATTCGGCGTGCGTAAGCGACCGCCCCGCCTGTGAACCGCCAGTAACGACGTCGCCGCGTCCGAGGGACCATCGAACCGGCCATGCGCGCGATCTTTCCGGCGGATACCTGATCATCCGACCCGACAAGATCGCTACCCGAAGAGTCCTGGCCGCGGCGAGTGTCGTAGACCCGCCCTGTAAAGCGGCGACGCGTCGTCCCTGGGGGGTGTCTGCTGCTGAAACCCCGGGGCCGTCACCACGTCCGCCCGCGATCAGCGGGTCCGGCAGTCCCCCATGGTCACGATCTCGCGCGTGTTCGCCATTCCGGGGTCGGCCCGCAAATGGCGCGGCCGAGAGGCAGGCGGATGTTCCCGAGCGCCTAAGAATTGCTGGAGGCCTCAGGAAACTACCGCCGGCACAAGCACCGTCTGTATATCGCGCCCAGTCGTCGACTTGAGCAGTGTAAATGTGCGCGCCGCCGGGGGCTCGCTCTGCATGGATGAGCCGCCAAACTCCGCTGGGAACCGATACCCAAGTCCGCCCTGGCCGCCTGTCAAGATGATCTCAAGCTTTAAGCTCGAAAGAAATCATACCTGGCGGCCGATCCGGTGCACGTCTGTGTCCGGCCCAAGACCGCACGCCCCGCGTCGAGCACCCTGCGGTCCCCTGTCTCACCATCCGCCCGGCTCTCCCTCGCCGAGGGCTGCGCGGGCCTACTGACGCCAGGACCCCGGACCGATCGAGAAATCACCGTCGCACCCTTCAACTGTGATCGGCCGGCCCGTTCCGCATCCGGCCACGGCGTTCAAGGCGTCCAGCCGACAGGGTCCTGGGGCGTTCGACGAGCGTTCCGCACCTGGTGTCCCCCAGCTTGACACGGACATTCCGGACGGATTTGAGGGACTTCTTTCGGTCGTCGATCAGCTGCTCACGCGGTGGAGTGGATGTTTGGGAGGTCCACCTGGTCCCTTCTCCGAAGTGGCCCTGAGCCACGCGGTCTCGTGCCCTGTGCGAACGCATGCAGGCCCGTCGCAATGTTCGTAATCCTGATCTCTGGCCTTTCGACGCCATTATGAGGCCGGGGTCGCTGGCGACGCGGAAATGGTCCGCAGCAGGCGAGCTTCCAGGCCCCCGATGTCCGACCGGCGACATCTCGATCCATGATGCACACCGCTGCGCTGGACGCCAGACAGATCGAAAAACCTATGCGCTGGATCACTCGATCGCCAAGCGCGCTGGTGGGAACGGATCGATATTTTGAGCCGCAGCCTGGACATGTTCGTGCTTCGCGGGGTGTCGACGGTGACCACCCTGATCTGCGAGGATCTGGCGCGAAATGATCCTTGTCAGGAACTGGTGCGCGGCATCGGACCCAATCTCGTGGTGGCGCTGCTGATGGACGGACCACAGCTAAAGGACCGTTGGCCTGCGCGCTACGCCACAGTTCTGGCCGAGGATCCCGGCTCTTCGGTCTTGACCTTCACCAGCCTGGGCCTGATCGAGCGGGCCAATGACACCCGCCGGTTTCCTCCGGCCCGACAGGTCGGCCTCTGGCGCGACGACGGCGGCAAGACTGTGGAACTGACGTTGCCGCAGAACGCCCAGGCCCTCTGCCTGACCTTGCAGCCCAGCCATTTTCAGGAGCGCACCCTGGACGGACGAACCGACGACGGCGACGCCCAGTCCTGGAGACTGACGGCGATCGCGCCCGTGGGGCTCCCGAACCCTGATCCGCGTATCATGATGGGAGTGTGGCCGACGCCACCGCCGACTCCGGCGTGACAACCGTTCAGGCCGCCTCGTACTCGTACTCGTCGTCCTCGACCGCTTCAGGTTCGTCCTGGTGCGGCGCAGTCTTCTTGGCCAGGGCGATGGCGGCCGGCGTCATACCTTCAACCAGCAGACGCAGCGCCAGATCGTTCTGTTCTAGATAGATGACGCCGTACTTCAGCATTTGCGTTCCCGGTTCAGGAAGGACCCGTCTGAATCATTCCCGACAATTCGAAAATGGCCGCTTCCGTTCCACACTTCAAGAGTACGAGACTTCAACGCCTGGAGCATGACCGAGTTTCGCACGCCGTTTGTGAACGCGCCAATAAAATCGCGGGCACCCGTCCGCCGCCGCCTACGGAAGTACGGTACTCCGCATTGCGGAGAGTACGATGTCGATCTCCATGGCCGTCGTCCAGGACGAAAGGCTGAACCGCAAGGTCGATTTGGCGTCCTCATAAGACAGACCCATGGCTGAGAGGACGTGGGAAGGTGCCATGGACCCGCTGTCGCAGGCCGATCCCGAGGCGATACAGATTCCCTGCAGAGCCAGTTGATCCACCACATCCTCGGCCGACAAACCCGGCAGCGTCATCGAAAGCGTATTGGGCAGGCGCGGGACCGATCGACCATTAGTCCACGAGCCGGAATGGATGCTGTACAATCCCGCCTCGAGACGCGACCTCAGATCGACCATCGTCGCCCAGTCGTTGATCCCGCGCATCGCATGCTGGGCGGCCACCGCCAGTCCTGCGGCGGCGGCGCTGTTGGAGGTGCCGCCGCGGCGGCCATCGTCCTGGCGGCCGTGGATCAACGGCGCCAGCTCGATGCCCTCCCGGACGAAAAGCGCTCCCACACCTCTCGGGCCATGAAACTTGTGTGCTGACAGGGACAACAGATCGACGTCGGCGAGGTCTCCGACCAGATCCAGCGCAACACGCCCCACGGCCTGGGTCGCATCGGTATGGATCAGAACATCCGGCGCCCGGCGCCGGGCTTCTGCCGCGATCTCCGCCACCGGTTGAAGGACGCCCGTCTCATTATTGGCGAACATGACGGAGACCAGTGCCGTATCTGGCCGAACGACCTTGAGAATGTCTGCCGCATCCACCCGGCCGTCTTGTCCGCATCCGACATAGTCGACCTGCGCGCCACGGCGTTCAGCCGCCTCAGCCGCAGCGATCAACGACGGATGCTCGATAGCCGACAGCACGATATGACCTTCGCCCGGACAGGCGGCCTGGACCACCCAGCTATTGGCCTCGGATGCGCCCGAGGTGAGGACAATGTCCCGGTGCAGGTCTGGATCGCCGAGCAGGGCGGCCAGGGCGCGCCGTGCGTCGCTCGCCGGATCGGGATCGCCGCGGGCGACGGCGGCGGCCGAGGCGGGGTTGAGGAACCTGTCCGTCAAATAGGGCCGCATCGCCTCGAAAGCCTCGGGCAGCAGCCGGGTCGTGGCGTTGTTGTCGAGATAGGCGACGATCATAGAGGGTTCGCGAGGTCCGCGCAGATCGCATCCACCAGATCCACAAGCTCGTCTTCCCCTACAAAGGGGACCTGCGCATAGGTGGGCGTGGACCCGCCGCCGAGGATAGCCGCCAGATGTCCCTTGCCGAGAAGTCGCTCTGCCGCGCCGCCCTTCATCCCGAGTGACAGATCCGACGTTCCCGCGCTGTCGACCCTCAAGATCAAACGGTTGCCCAGATTACTGCGCAACTGCATCGGAAAAACGGTGTTGTCCGGCCTTTGCGCAGCGAAGATCAGATAGATGCCGGCAGCCCGTGCCTTGACGCTCAATCGGCTGACGGCTTTTTCGACCCCTGCCCGGTAGCTGTCGATCTGCATCCAGTCGGCGAACTCGTCGTGCACCATCCAGATCAGCGGCAGAGGGGTGTCCGTTTTCTGGTTATAGCTTCGGATATTCGAAACCCGTTGGGCTTTGAACAAGCCATAACGACGCTCCATCTCCTCCACGAGCCCGTCGAGCCGTTCGAGCGCAGCCTCCGGCTGGTCGACGATGCCGTCGACCAGGTGAGGCAAGGGTTCGAACGCATAGTAGTCGACGCCAGATTTGGGATCGATGAGATGGATTCGCGCCTGATCCGGCCGATTGGTCGCCGCGATCGCCAGGATGATGCTCTGGATAAGGACCGACTTGCCGCTGCCGGTGCTGCCGGCGACCAAGGTGTGAGGCGCCGGTTCCGGCTCCAGGAACAGAGGCTGTCCGTCGTCTTCCTTGATCGCGATCAACAAGCGTGTGTTCGGAACCGCCGGGTCAGTCACCCAATCGCGCCAGACTTCGCCGATGGTCAGAACTTCTCGCACCGGGCGCTGGATCGAAATATTCACGAGGCCCGGCTCCGAACGCACGCTGAGCACGCTGAGACCATGGGTGGTCTCCAGCTCACGCACCTTTCGCTCCACGGACGACACCGTAAGGTCGTTGGTGCCCTTGAATTTAAGCAGGGCGGCGTTGGGCGTCAGGATGGCCTGTTCCAACTTCTGCGTCATGCCATAGCCCCGCAGCGCGTTCCGGCAGCGCGCCGACACCTGCTCCAGCCAGTCGGCATCCGTCACCGGGCCAGGAACCGAAGGAGCGTTCTGAAGGCGTTGTCGGAATCTGCTGAGCGGAGTCGTCGCGACCCCATGTGTTTCGGCGCGCGGTTCTGCATCCTGCACGTCAGGGGCCGGCTCATTGACCGTCTCTGCGGGCGCATCTTCGCCCGACGGCGAACCTGGAGGAGACGGGGGTGCAGTAGGCAGAGCCAGGCCGCCGCCTTCCCCATCCGGGCCTGGCGCTTGCCCGCCGCGCACCCGGAGCCGAATGGCCGAGGGATCGGCCCTGTCGGCATAGGCTCGGAGGAGCTCGCGCAAACTGTTGGGGCCGAACATTTCCTGGGTGCCGGAATGCGTGTCCGCTACTCCGGTCATCTTGTCTTCCACCAAGATGTCGTCCGAAGGAGCCGCGTGAGCGAAGACATGCGAATAGCCCCGGACCCGGAAGCGACACTCGCCACTCCTCACTGCATTGACGATCGCCTCCGCGTTCACCGGCGGTCCGCCGGGATCGTGCAGGGAATCGCGCAACATTTCGGACAATCGCGCGCGCCAGATGAACTGATCTGCCGGTTTGTCCGCAGAGTTCAACGCGCGCTCCAGCCGGCGCAAGGTGTCTCGCAACTGGCGTCCGGATTCAGACGCCTTGCCTGAAGCATTGGCCACGCCGATATATTTGGCCTCGGTCACGATGAGATCGAGCGTCTGTGTTCCGTCAGGTCCACGGCCCGGCACCATACAAAGCAGATCGGCGATCTGCCGTTCGCTTTGACCAAGCCAGGCGGCGTAATCGTCCAGAAAGATCCAGGCGCTGGAAGCTTCTTCGTCAAGTTCACGCGCCTCGACGAGATAGCGGCTCAGGACCCCCGCCGATCGCAATTCATTGGCGTTGTTGACACCGCGTTTGGCTGCCACGCAGGGTCGATGTCGCCAGCTACACGATTGGCGTTCGACAATGAGACGGGACCGACAAGGGCTTTCCAGCGCTTCATCGTCGTACCCGGGTTCCAGGGCCTAGTAATCCGCGTCCGCAGCGTCGCCCTGTCGCAGAACCGCATCCGGCGGCCTGGGAGGAGTTGATGAGATTTCGCCTCCGGAGGGAGCGTGCTTATAGCGGATGATCCTTGATCTGGCTGTGTTCAAGCTGTTTGCGATCGAGCAGATCGTCGACATTCTGCGACCAAGGCGCCCTCGAGCACGGTGATGAGTCTTCCTCGAGGATCTCCTGCGTCCCTGTTGATCGAGCATAGATCGGTACTCGGCGCTCACCGGCATGAGAATATCGCCGGCGCTTGCGTGCTGTTTGCGCCCGCGCCTGTTCGAACAGATGCGTATACAGCGTCGAGATAGGTCAGGCGGTAGACGATTGTGCAGGACAGGCGAGGAGGTAGACAAACCGTCATGAAAGATCGCCCCGACCGACGGGGCAGGTTCGGCGCGACATTCGGGACAGTCGGACAGGGAATCTTCTGCGAGCGAGAGATGGGGCTATTGGTCACCCACCCGCCAGGGTAGCACCGCCCGGGATATCTCGTCATGACGCAGAAGACGTGTGTCATCGGGCGGGATACATCGAGACTGTCGGCGGGTGTTTCGTTTCACCAGGATCGAAATTTCGCGTCACGAAGCCATGAAATCCTGCGTCGGCTCGCTGGGTGCAAGCCGTCTGACACCAGGGGTCGCGCTGTCACGAGTTCTGCCGTACGCAGAATCCCGCCGAAGCTAGGCGTCCATTCTGCGGTTGGCGCTCAATTCACGCGCTGACTCCGTAGCATGTCGCCGTCCTCGCTTCGGATTCTGAACGGTGGCTCGGTTGACGACGGCCATTGAGGCCGGGCGGCTGGCGTAGCAAAGTTGTACAAGACCACCGAAGAGATTATCGGCTTCGTTGCGTGTTGCAGGCGGAGATAGGATTTGACCAGAAGTGACTCTCGACGTCTCCCGCGCGACCGGCGGCCACTGTTGTCGGCCGCCGGTCAGTCGCGTCTCAGGTCACTGCTGGTCCCGCGACTCGGCGGTTCGTTGCAAGCTGTAGCCGATCAGGGCTTGTCGGACATGGTCGAGGAGCTCAGGCCGGGTTTCGCCCGATCCAGGCTCGCTATGGCTCAGATTCTCAGGGGCCACCAAGCGGTTCCGCCAGCATGCGGACGCAGCTCGCCAAGAACAGAGACCACCCTGGCTCTGTGAAATGGGTAGGCTGGCGCTCTAGGAAGCTCGGCGAGGATAGGCGCTTTGATAAGGCCTCTCTCCAACGGCGACCCGTACTGGATGCGCTCATCGCGGCAGGGGTGTTGTCCAGGGCAAGAACGACGCGCCGACGCACGCGCTCGGAACTAGCGGGCCCTTGCGTCGCGGCGCGCCCACGCCGATGGACATAACGGGACGCAAAACGGGGACGCAGTCCCAGCGCGGGCAAATCCGCGTCGAGGATGGCGTGCAACAACGCGCTATAGGCGTTTGCCTGCACTGCGACGCTGTCGGCGACGAAGCCAAGGTATGTGATTTCTTCAATGGCGAGCTTGTAGGCAGTCTCGAAGGTCGCATAGGCCTCAAGGAGCCGTTTGCCGCCCTCGGCGGAAAGCAGTTCGAGATCGATCAATCCTTGAACCTGGAGCTTCCAGTCCTTGGTCAGCGACTGGGGCCGCGACTTCGGAACGAAAGCGCCTCGGTCGCGCGCTCCTGCCGGCTCCAAGGTCGAAACATCCTGAAGGTTTGGACCCGCGCCTCGAGAACGGGCGCGCGCCTGTTTGGCCGCGCATTCGATCAGGGGCGTCTTGGCCGAGTTCTCTCGCAGCCGGCCAAGATCTGAAGGATACGTCAGACCGACCGTTTTAAGGTCTCCTTCCCAGACGAGCTTGATCTCCGCCGTTCTGGACGCTGCGGCGAGCGGACCCTCCCCTTCCAGCCAAACCCTGAAATTCAGCTGGCGCGCCCGCTTGCTTGTGGCAAGCGCATTACGCCGCTTGTCCTTCGCGATGGCGTCAGCGAAATTGGGGTAGTTGAACGCATCCACGCCCTCGAAGCGGATCAGTCCATCAAAGGCTGATGAAAGACCGGCGTAACGCCCGGCGAAATAGGTGCAGATCTCGTGGTTGAGCCCGAGAAACCGGCTTTGCCCAGTCTCCTGGGCCCGAACGACCAGAACTCTCTTGTGCGCGTCCAGCGGTTGATAGGTTCGCCTGAGGCACTGGACCAGACCATCGAGGAAGTCCCGGCACTCAACCTTTTGCCCATATATGAAGCGCTCCCATAGCGCTGAGAGACGAGGATCCTCGCGCATCTCATCGGCGTGGCTGGCGTAGAATTCCTCGTCCTGAATTTGCTTGGCGGGATTCGCCAGGGGCCGGCGTTCGCGAAACTCATCGAGATAGTCCAGCTCGGCGGCGGTCACCAGGTCGCTCCGGACCTGATAGAACTCATGGGTCTCCGCCCCGATGCGGCGTTTGTCGGCCTTTTGCGCCTCATCAAAGAAGGGCGCGAGATCCGCCCAGTCATGTTCAAACAGCTTGATGGTGTTGTCGCTGACGCCGTCCGGAGCTTGAATATAATCATCCAGCGCGGCGTAAATCTCCGGAGCCAGGATCTCTTCCAGCGGTGAAAGTTTTTCGCGCAGGAGAGATCTGGGCAGCGGGATCTGCTTCAGATCCCGTTTGGCCATGAAGTTCTGACGAGACCAATGGCTCTCGAAACGCGCCTTCCAAAGCGACATCCAGGTCAACTTCTGGGGCGGAATATCATCGAACAGTCGCCGATGCCGCGGCAACCCTATGGTCAGAAGGGAATGGCCGTGGGCGTGAGGAAGCGTCGCTCCCTCCGCAAGTTCTGACCTTACAGAGGACAGAAAAGCGGCGGTCTGTCGCAGCCCGACGCGGTCAATCCTGATCAGGGCCCGGAATGCTGCGATCCATTGCGACCGATGAGCCTCGTCAAGTGAAAGACCAGCAGAGGCCTCGTCGATCCAGCTCGGAGCCAGAACGTCGTCCAGCAGGGCGTCCGCGTCAATCTTCTGTACCTGGGCGACAGACTGCTGCTGGCTGTCATCCGTAAGGACCATCAGTCGCCCTTCCCGGCTACAGTCTGCGTGGCGCAGTTCCGTTGCGGCAAGGTCGGTCAACAAGGTCGCGGGCACGTCCGCCATTCCTTCAAAGACGTGGCGAGGCAGGGTGATGTCCAGGCGTGCCGCCAGAGCGTCGTTCGCCTGGATCGCGGTGATGATGGCGACGACCTCGTCATTGGCCAGCCCCTGGATGACGAAGCGAGCGGCGCCCCTATCGCCCGCATCCGCATCCAGCTTGGCCGTCAAAAGACGCGCCGCCATTCGCCCAATCAGATCGAGGGCTTCAGTCATGCCGCAACCTTCGTCGCCAACGGATTGACGACGTAGGCACAGCCGTCGGACAGCCGTTTCAGCAAGCCCATGCTCGCTAGACGGGCTTCGAGCCGGTCCCGGTTTTTGGCGAATGAGGCATGATCGAAATCGGCCGGCGCAAGCGCAGCGCGAGCCTCCTCGGGACCGAAAACCAGCCCGGCGTGGGCGTACAGATCATCAAGAAAGCGGCTGAACTCCGTCTGGGTCTTGACCCGGGTCACCACCAACATCTTCATGAAGTCATCGTTCGGCGCATAGCGATAACGGTTGGTGCCGCGTTTCGAAACCAGACCCACATATCGCCCGTAGGCCGAATGGACCCGGCCCGCGCTATTGTCGAGCTTCGTCTCCACGGCGTCTTCGAAGGCATTGCGCAGACCGTCAAGCGTGCGGGCTTTTGGATCGTCGGTCTCGAAATTGGATTGGTCCAGAAGTAGCCCACGAACCTGATCCAGGCGCTCTTCCTCGCTCGCCACCTCATCCTTGGCCAGTTCGGTCTCGAATGATGCGAACAATCTCTCCGCCTGGCCATTCACGGCTTGCCTGACAAGCGCGTCATTGGTGTTGAACGAGGCGATCGAGCGCTGCCTTACCAACCCGCGGCGTGGAGCAATTATCTCGCAGACGAGGCTTGGCCGCGTCTCGGCCCCAGCTTGGCTGGCGGCGGTCTCGAGATGGTAGAGCATCACATGCAACGACGCCAACGGTGCGAGATAGGCGAAGGCGTCCTGGGCGGGAAGATCCAACGCAATAACCGACAGCCAGTCCTCCACCAGTCGATCGAAGGCCGGATGTTGTCGATAGGGCAGAAAGGAATTGCCCAGCATCTCCTGGCCGCAACGATCGTCGCTGGGGGCGCACAACAGCGCCGCCAACTTGTTTTTCGGCTGATCCGGTGCGAAGAAATTCTCGAAATAGGGGCGCAGTTCCCCGCCCCGGCGGGCGCGGCTCACCATGTAGTAGAGGATCTCGCCCGTCCGGCCGAAATTGCCGTAATCCCGACCCGGACCGTTGCGGCCGATTATGGCGTCGGTGAAGAGGGCGTTGATGCCAAAAGGGAAAATGAACCGGGAAGACCAGCGGACGTTGCCGGACCCTTCAAGGGTGGTTTGCCTGACCAGCGCCACAAGATCAGCGAAGTCCCGAAAATATTTAAAGTTTTTTCGCAGGTAGCCGTAGGTCTCTGCAGGCGCCGTGTCCGCCCCGGACATGTCGGCGAGCCACTTGGTCCATTTCGCTTCGTCGTCCCAACCCTCTCGGGCGATGTCGAACAGGTCGCCGTTGGCATAGAGAATGTTGCGAAGTCCCATACGATAGCGAAGTTGATAGGGCTGCGGAACATCGGGCTCCGCTGGCGTGAACATCTCGCGGCCTTCCCGAGCCTGGGCGTCGGCAACGTTCAGAAATTCGAGAAATAAAAGCCAGGGTGTCTGGCGCGCCCATATTCGATGACCGAAGAGCGCCTCTTCAAACCAGACAGAGACTTCCTTGAAGACCCGCCACGTCGCCGGCACACGGGCGACATTGTTTTCGTCGAGAAAGGTCACATCATCACGCTGAGTTGTCGCGGCATCACCGCGCCATTGGCCCCGAGTTCAAGGATGAAAAGGGGCCGAGGCTTGTCCTTCGAGATGTCATAGAACTGTCCGAGGACCTGGCTCTTGAACGCTAACACGTCCTCATTGCACTCCTTCGAGAAACTGCCGGGAAGCGCGCCCTGCGCGACCCGGGTGAGGAACTCGTACCTGACCAGAGTCAGGCGGAAGTCGAGAGGCGTTCGATTTTCCCTGAGGGTGACCCGCAGCGTGGGACGGCCCTCAGCATCGCGCACGATGGCGACCTCTTCGCCGTTTAGACTGCCCCGGACGGGCACAGCGTAGAGGACGATACTGCTGATGGGAGCGGTCGTCAGGTCGAGCCCGGTCGTAAGGTGGAGCCTGTCGGTCTCCCCTACCAGCATGCCTGTCCATACCCGGTTCAGCCCGCGAACGAGGTCGTGAACCACCCCCAGGTCGACATCGCGTTCGGCCGCCAGTGGAACCAGAACATCGCGCTGGAAATCTCCCGCGGCCTGGAAAACGCTCAGACGCCACGGATCATACACGCCCCCGCCTGGAGGCAGACGGAAGAACAGCCGACGCCGCTCTCTGACCAGGGCCTCCATGAATGCCGGACGCCCTTCACCGTCATCCTCGTTTTCGAGATAGGCGTCTCGCAACCGCTCGAATTCAGCACTCGCGCCATAGAACGGATCTGCAACAAGCCATTCATCATGTTTCGCCTTCAGTCGCTCGTCCTGGGCGCCGAAGATTATCAGGCTATCGAGCGTGTTGGTGGTTTCCTGACCGACGCGGAATCCGGCAAGATGGCGGAAGACGGCGTATTGTTCGCGCCGCCGATCAGACTTCAGATTGGACCCGAAGATATTGCTGTAGAGCGCGCACTCGTGGGTCAAGCCGGCGGCCACCACATGACGAAGGTCAGCTACCGAAGCGACTCCATCCGAAGCCCCCGGCCAGCCCAGGAGAGCGTTGACCAGCAGCAGCAAAACCTCACGGATCGAAATATGGAGACCGTTTGCGTCGAGAAGCGACGTCAAATCCATCAGGCGGCTGCGGACCCGGGTATCCTTGAGAAGATCGTAGTTCTTGCGTAGTGGCGATGCCGGACCGAACGCTGGATCGTCCGCTTCATCGACGAAACAGCGCCATTCGTCCCGCTCCAGCAGACAGGTCAGAGCGCGG
This sequence comes from Brevundimonas sp. NIBR10, assembly GCF_027912515.1. Taxonomy (NCBI): domain Bacteria; kingdom Pseudomonadati; phylum Pseudomonadota; class Alphaproteobacteria; order Caulobacterales; family Caulobacteraceae; genus Brevundimonas; species Brevundimonas sp. NIBR10. The sequence continues at coordinate 715,611 of NZ_CP115464.1, read as the reverse complement.
TCAAAGATGTCAGCGGTCTTCATTCGACTGAGATCAATCAGCGAGAGTTCGAAATCCGACGTACGCTCGCGCTCCGTCGTCAGGAGTTCGCCGATCGCCACGCCAAGGGCCTCGGCGCCGATATCTGCCGGCGGGCGATCGAAAACCTGGACGAGCTTGCCGTCATTCGCGGCGATGATGAAGCGTTCACCGTCGCCTTCGCCTTTCACCGCAGCAACGAGCCGGCGGAGTAGATCAAGTTTGTCGTCAGGCCAGGCCTGTCCTGCAGCCGGCGCCCAGCCGCTGAACTCGAAAATAAAATGCAGACGTCGGACGCCATCCGGCGTCTCGACGTCGAGAGGCAGGTAGTTTCCTCGGTCGGCGCCCGTGGAACGCACATTGGAGCCGCCAAACCGATCCCACAGGAAGTGGCAAAGACTGGTCTTTCCATCGCCCGCTGTGCCGGTAAGGATCAGATTGGTCAGTTGCCCCGCCGCAGGATTCAGCAGTTCCTCCAGATGGGTTCTACGCGGATGTTCGAACTGTAGCGCCGGGATGCGATGCCGCTTTGAGTGGGTAGCGATCGTCTCCGCGTACATCCCCTCCACCTTGTTCACTGGGCCATAGGCGCGCAGGAAACTGATCCAGCGTTCGCCTGGCGTAGGCTCGGAAGGTGGGGCCGCCGCGGCGCTGTCGAAGGTCATCAGAGCTGGCAGATCATGCAGCCGTCTCGAGGCGATTCCTCGATTTCCAGTCCGCCCAGGACCGCGACAAGCGGCCGCTTGTGTTGACGGGCGCGGCGACGTTCCTTGGCCCGCTCCCAATTGTCCTCGATCTGCGCCATCCGCTCCGGCGCTTCGATGGTCTCCAGCGATTCGTCGGTCCAGTTGAAGACCTTGCCGTTCACCCGGTTGGGCTTCTCATAGGCCTTGGCCTCCTCGAACAGCTCGGGGTGGTGCTGCTTCAGACGGACCCATTCGATCTTCTGCTGATAGAAGCAGAAGAAGCAGCCCGACCTGGTCCGGCCCCATTCGGTATAGGGCGGCAGCCCCAGACCGGCGTCCTCGAGGATACGGACCACCCCCGCATAGTCGATGCCGTCGTCCCGGAAAGGAAAGACCGGTTTGATGTTGGGCTTGTGGCTGATGTATCCGACGCGGTCCTCATCGGCCCGGATTCCCACGTAGTTCACGCAAGGTTCGTCGCCGATGTACATCTCGAAGGGTTTGAGCTTCAGAAGCTCCGTACACCACCGACGCTTGCCCGACGGCAGCATCCCGCCCTTTGTGCGCAGGACATCGTCGAAGCTCTCGCGGGTCGTCGTGCGCACCACCCGCTGCCCGAGGTACGCCTCGAGTTTTTCAATATAGTCCAGGGTGTCGGGCAGCTCCTTGCCCGTGTCATGGAAGATGTATTCCATGTTCTCGACCCGGTCGCGCATGTAGATGGCGAGGGCCGTGCTGTCCTTGCCTCCGGAGAGGCTCAGAATATGACGCACTGGTTTCTGTTCGCTCATCGCCCCCACCCCAAGTTGTCTTCATAGGTGTGTTCCAGTCCAGCGAAAAGGGTCATTCGCCGTCCGTGCGTTGGTGGGCGACAATGGCTCGTGCCGCCGCCAGAACCCCGGCGGCCCCATATTTGTCGAGCAAACCGCCGAACTCGGCCTCCAGGGAAGCGAGTTCGGGGCTCGTGGACGCGCCACGAACCAGACCGTCAAACTCCCGACCGTCGGCCGAGGTGATCATGACGTGAAACGCGCTCTCGCCAGGCTCTGCAGTGATCCGGTCCTGACTGCTGGCCACGGTCGCGGCTACGCGATCGAACCGGCGCCCCAGCAGCTTGAGCCGATGCAGGAATTCCCGCTCCTCCACCTCGCTCCAGCGCTCGGCGGGTTTTCGCCCCATATTGCTGGCCAGCGACTCGAGCCAGGCCTTGGGCCCGAGCGCGACATCTGTCAGGCGCAGAACCAGGGCCTTCAGATCCGGCTCGACCACCACATCCTTCAGAGGCTCCGCGCGCCGGGCCAGGGTCGATTGCAAGGCTGAAATGGAGCCTTCAACGCCAAAGGCGCCGCGCAAGGCCGTTGCGATCCGCTCAAGCAGCGACGGATAGGCGTCGCGCAGCTCCACCACGGCGGTCGACATGGCCTGGACGAAATCGTCGAGGCGGGTTTCGTCCAGAGGCTCGTCAGCCTTGAAGGGCGCCAGACCGCACGCGATCGGGAGGTCCGTGAAGATCAGGGCGCTGGGGTCGTGGACCCGCAGCAGTACGCTGCGGACAGCGGCCGTCATTACGCTGACGCTGCGGGTTCGGCGTGCGTGATCCGGCAGTGCGGCGACGAAGGTCAACAGCGGCCGGACCACATCGAGCAAGTCAAGGTCCACCGCATTCGGCGAGACGCCCGCCACGCCCGCCAGTCGGGTAAAGACTTCCGCCCTCACCCCCTCGACAGCGCAGTGCTGGATGCTGAAGTGCTCGGACTCCTTGAGCATCCGGGCGAACTCGGGGGCGCCCACCTGCTCGAGGTAGGTGCCGTCCTCATAGACGGCGGTGTGATGCCAATGGATGGCGAGATAGATCGCCAGCATCAAAGGGAAGACGCCGTCGCGGACGCCGTAAGGCGGCAGGCGAAGCGCCTCGGCCAGCTCCAGGAACGGGACGTGACGATCTTCCTCCGCCTTGAGAAGTTCGCCGATCCGAAGAAGCGTGGGCGCCAGATGCAGGACGTCCCGGTCAGGCAGGCCGACCGACCATTGACCGTCCCGCTGGACATGCAGTCCGCCAGCCTCGATCAGCGACCTGTAAATCGCCATCTCGGGCGGCATATGGGTTTCGTCCAGCCCCAGAAGTGGCTCGGCGGACTTGATCGACAGGGCCTCGATCAACAGGGATCGCGCCCGGGCCGCAGCGCTCGACAAGACCCGACGATTGATCAGCTCATTGCGGACGATGGGCGCGTCTTCGAACGCAACGTCGCAGATGTCCGACAGGCCTGCCGCCAGATCCCGCCCGGAACGGATGTCGAGCGACCGGCCGCGATGGAACCAGCGCGTGGTCAGGGCGCCGTCGCCGCGCAGGTCGATCAGGGCGCTGATATTGCGACGAAGCCGATCTTCGGCAATCGCGAGCTGACGATCGATTTCCTCGCGCGCGATCCGATCTCCCGCCAGGCCAGGCGTGTTCTCCATCACCCAGCGCCATGCCTTGACGTCCCGCAGGAGCGGCGCAAGTCCGCCTACGGGTTCCGGAACTCCGACCATGAGAGTTGGCGCCCAGCCGGGGTTTGCTTCCAGCTGTGTCAGTATGGCGTCGCGTTCGTCCGCGCTGCGGCTGAGCGCGACCACGATGCGGCCGTCCTGACGAACGTAGTCCATCTCCAGAGCCAAGGTCGCCACCAACTGGCTGCGATCGGTGTAGAGGACATCAAAGTGGCGCAGGGCGCCGGTCGTCACATAGTGGCGTCGTGCCACCACAGGCTCGGTCGGCAGGATTTCGCGCAGCCCCGACAGGAGGCCACTGTCGATCTCGCAGGCCTTCAGGCCGGCCTCGAAAGCCGCTTCGATATCAACGCTGGTATGTGGCCACAGGCAGAGCCCCCCCCCCGCGCCCCGATCATAGATCAGCCGCATCTCGTCGGTGATCCTCGCCACCGCTCGTTCGGCGACTGCTCTCTGACCCGGCTCCGACCCTGCGACGGCCCAGACGAGCAGATCCGGTGTGAGGCTAAAGCCGCTGTCGTCGAGCAGGTTGATCACCCCGACGGTCTTCAGGGCATCAACCTCAAGGGCATCGCGCACAGGCGCAGAGCGGAGTACGCCCTCGATGACGGCCCAACGGGTTCCCGTCGATCCGGTTTCCAGGGCGCTGGCGAGATTTACGCTCAGATAATCATAGAGATCGTGCAGCCGGTATGGACGCGTCCGCCCCTTGGCGGCGCGCGCGTGGTCCATCAGGCCATGGGGTTCGGCAGACGACAGGAAGCTGAACAGAGAGCGCTCATTCTGGCCGAAACGTCGAAGTACCCGCGACAGCACCGGAAGGACCATCGGATCGAGCGGCAGGAGGCGAGGCGCGAGCGCGACAAGTTCGTCCTGAGGCGCCCCGGCGCCATACCAGCCTTCCGCCGCAACATGGCGCATAGTGAGCGCCGCCTCATTGCCGAGGGCGGCCGGCGTGTGTCCGGGATCAGCCTCGAGCGCTGCAGCAACGAGCACGGCCGCCTGTTCGATCGGGGGCGCGAACAGGAGCTCCTCAAAGCGACCTGAGACCTTTTGCCATTCTTTCTGACGCGCGGCCGGCAGATCTTCGGCGTAGGCGCTAACGCCTTGGTGAAGAACGGCTACGACGACGAGCGGCGTTGCCCCGCTGCGCTCGGCAGCGTCCGCCAGCCGTTGAAGCACGTGCAGATCGTCGCCGCCGGGCGACTGAGCGGCGTACTCAAGATTCTTGCCCAGTTCATCCAGCACGACGAGCAGACCGTCCGCCCGGCTCTGATCTCTGAGTTGATCCCCAAATGCTTCAATCGCTTCGACGATCGCCGTAGACCCGTCCTCACCGATCGCTTCGATCGCCGCCCGTAGGCGTCGCGATGGCTTCATTTTTAGCCGAGTCAGAGTGGCTTCGACCGCCCGCAAGAGACCACGGGCAAGCGGTTCACGTTCTCCTAAAACCAGAACGGGTTCGAGTCGGACTGCGCTGGGGGCCTTGGCGAACGATACCGGCAGAGCTTCCAGTTGCCCGGCGGCGTATTTGGCGAAGGCGAGACCGAAGCTGGACTTCCCGACCCCGTAGTCACCCGTGAGGCGCCAGGCGCGAACCGTAGACTGCGGGTTCAGGCTTTGGGCGAGCCGGCTATGCGCCGCCTCGATGAAGGGAGTGACGACATAGTGGTCGCTCGACTGCGGATCTTCGAAATCCCGGTCGATCTGAACAGACCGGAAGTGACGCGGATTGACGCGAAAGGCCGTCGTCGCAGCCCCGGCCGCTCCAGCGTTCGGACTTTTGACCTTAGTCATGGGACGAACTCCGGAGCGATGCGCCCCGCGCATAGGCCGCGGTCAGGGCGCCAAGACGATCCGGCAGCGGACTGTCAGTGCGGCGTAGCTGCTGCTGGCTCAGGCTTTCGTGAAGCTCGAAGCCCGAAGTTTGTATTGCGCCCAGCAGGTGCAAACGCTCGCGGACCTCGCCCTCGGGCATCCGCAAAACACGGCCCGGGCTTCGCGAGCCATGGGCGACCTCGTGGAAGGGCGCGGTTTGTTCATCGTCTGGACGGGCGTCCCACCAATCGATCAGACAGTAGTGGAAAAGCGCCTGGCTGACGCCACGCTTCCTGCCGAGGTCGAACCCATAAACATGTTCGCGCCGGCCTGCAGTCTCGCGCTCGCCGAACTGACGCACCAGAGCCAGACCCGCCAGCGGACTATCGAGCCCGTCCTCGAGCGCACGTCCTCCCTTGGGCGCGCAATAAGTTCTCAGCCAGACCTCAAAATGCTGCTTCATCGTCACCTCCGAAAGGACGCGATCGTCCTGTTCAGCGTGACGCGCGAAGCTCTCCACCACCGCGCTTGCCGAAAATGACGGCTCATTCCAGCGGTTGATCATCAGGTCCCAGGCGAAGAACGGAGCGACGCGCAGCGTGGAGATTTTCCAGTGCAGCCACCACAGCGTTTGCGGATCTTCAAGGAACGGGTCGAACCCGTGCGGACGGTTCAGGATCAGCGCCGCCTCATTGGTCAACGCCCAGCCGTTGGTTCCCTTGGTGGCGACGCCATAAGCCTCCAACCAGCAGCGCAGAGCCTCGACCATATTCTTGCCAAGACCCAAGCGGGTTACGGACTGCAGCGTGTTGTTGAGAAGGTTTGGATCCGCTGCGATCGCCTCCACAGCCTTCGGCAACCAGGCGATCCGCAGAGCGAAAGTCTGATGCCCGGAAAACCGGTGTTCGGGCTTCCTGATCGTCGGATTTTCGAGGTCGGCGAGGGTCACAATTACACGCTAGAGAAGTGTGGATCGGAACGCCACCCGCCTGCTCATACGCCTGTTCGCTGCCACGGCGCAAAGCCTTGATTGGCCGCAATTTGAAGCAGTGGCGCATAGTGAGCCCTGTACAGACCCTCCAGTTCGACCAATGGGAGGCCGCGGACGGCGGCGACGTCGCGACCGAAGGCCAAACTGTAGGATTCTAGAAGCCGACCCTCCGGGCCGAGTATCGTCATCAGGCGATGGTGAAGACCTGCAAGCGCATTAATGTCGGTGAGGTCAGGCAGACTGTCGCCCTTCGACGAATTGGTGGCCGCCGTCACCGGCGCGAGGTTCCAGATCAGATCGTGGGCCAGGAAACTGCGCGGCAAGACATGGTCGAGTGCGAAAGCGGCGAGCCGTTCGCCCGAATAGAGATCGTGCAACGGCTCGCTCAGGGCCAGAACTTCAAACGCAGCACGCTGGGCGCGGAGATTGCGTGGATTGGGCGGCCCGAGCTTGTTTACGATGGCCGGCGTGTGGGGGTTCCGGGATTGCAGGAATGCCGCCAGCTTCATCTGCGCGAACACCTCGATCATCGACCTCTGATCGCGGAGATAGGCGCGCCAGACCGGATCCATCACAACGCGCGTACGCCGACCCTCCCGCTTCAAGGCATAGGGGGGACCAGCGCCCAAACCGATTGAGTCGGCGGCGATCGCGACGATCGCCTGCGTCCGAAGGTCTTCGCGCATCGAGGGGGCGAGCGCCTCCAACAGCCATGGCGCAAGAAAGCGGGACGGCACATAGCGGGCTAGGGCATCCAGCCTCGAACGCCCTTCGGGCCAGGCCTTCAGAACGGCACGGACACGGGCGGGCGAAGCGGCGCCCGGAAGAGCGCTCCAAGCCTGCAGGTCGAGAATGACGTCCTGCAGACGATCCAACACCCCGAAGGACAGACGGTAGAGGGCGCTGGGCGCCCAAGCGAGCACCACCATTTCGGCAATGACGTCGTCTTCCGCAGGATCCTCATGATCATCGATCAAGTTTAGGAGCGACAAGAACCAGAAGAATTTGTAGGCGCTCGCCCGCGCCTCGAACGCGCGCGAAAGTCTGCTTGCCAAAACCGGCACGACCGGCCTCAAATCGCCGCCCTCTCCTCTCCTAACGGCGCGGACACCGGACACGAGACTGATTTGCGAAGTCGAGCGCCCTCCTCCAGCATGACCCTAGGCCAAGGCAAAGAGCGAACATGGCCCATGGACGATCAAGCGCCATCTCGGCTTCTGTAGGCTCGCCCCAACACACATGACAAAATAATCCACGACCGACCGAAGTATCGGTTCACAGTTTCAACCCTTCTTTGGCGCGGGACTCAGACATCCGTAGCCGGTGCTCTGAGTCCAGCCAGCCTGCGACTCGCAGACGCGGCGACTAGGTCGGCCAAGCCTCGGGCAGCCACGAACAGCGCTTCCAGATCTTCGACGTTCACATCGTACTGGTCGGAGTATCGCGCTTCGACGTAGGCCCGTTTCAGCGTCTCAAAGCGGCGCCGTTCAAGTTTCGTCTCTCTTGGCCAAGCGGCGATGAGGGTCTTGTCCACGTCCTCCGCCAACGACCGCAGGAACTTGATATTGTGCGAGCGCGGGAAATAGAACGTATGGACCAGGAGACTGAGGATGTAGGCCGTCTCAACGGCCTGATGCAGATGGAAAGCTGCACGCTTCCGCGCATGAGAACCTTCACCTGATCGCTCTAGCCATCGCGCGGCATCCTCCAGCCAAGCGTCCAAGTCGATCTGCTTGGCCTCTAAATATCGCTCAGCTAATGCCAAGGCGTTGCTAGGCGTCATTGGCTGCGGAACTGCCAACGGATGTCCAGGCAGCTCATAGAGAACAATCCCATCCCGAACGATGTCGGTCCAAAAATACTCCCCCCGGCCAATGGCGGCGTTCACCTCGGCCAGGTCATGGACGATGATGTTTACCGTACGGCCGATGCCCGGATCATGCAGGATCTTGTCCTCGGCAACGTACCAGTAGTCGGCGATGTCGGTCAGCTTCTCGTTGCTGACGACGATCAGCAGATCAAAATCGGAGAGGTAGCCGTTCTCGGGCTCATCGACCCAGTCGTCGCGCGCATACGATCCAAACAGGATGATCTTGAGAATCTTGCCGTGTTTGCGCCAGGTTTGGGTGCCGCCGGCGATGGAGGCGTCGAACTCGGTCAGCAGCGTCGTACGCACCCGAGCCAGCTCGGCCTGCTGCTTCTCGGGCAGGTGATCGATGTCACGTTTCATCGGTCAGAACCTGCGCCGGAATGATAGGGCGACCGCCCGGGTGGTGAGAACATGGCTTTAACATGCGCCCATGCCTTTGACCGAAGTCTGAACATACGCATGGGCGACCCGAGACGGTCTGAGCACCACTATACAGCCCGCGGCTCGCCGGAAAACCACCCATGGTCATGCCGCCAGCGCCGCAGCGATCGCGTGCAGCCCTTCCGGCTTCAGGTGCGTATACCGCCTTAGCATCTTCCAGTCCCTGTGCCCGGTCACCAGCGCGACCTGCTGGATTGCAAAGCCCGCTTCGAACAGCCGGCTCGTTCCCTCATGGCGGAGGTCATGGAAGTGAAGATCTTCGATCTCCAGTTTTCGGCAGGCGCGGGTGAAGGCCGTGCCAGCGGATCGATGATTGAAGGGAAAGATGCGCGCATCCTGGTTGTCCCGGAGAGCCCGCTGCTCTTCTGCCAAGGCCAGGCCATCGAAACCTGAAACCGATAGCAGGGGGATGCGCTGGTCGTTGCCCTTCTTCTGCCGGGGGTCCTTCCGATCCCGGATAGTCAGCATCTTGGTCCGGGTGTTCAGATCGTCCCAGACCACGCGAAAGATCTCGTCCTGGCGCATCGCGGTCGCGATGGCGAACTTGACGATCCGGCTCATTGGTATCCCCTGTCGCGGATTGTCGTCGAAATGGGCGATCAATCTGGCCAGCTCGTCTTCCGTCGGGCGACGGTCGCGGTCGGTCCCCTTTCCGATGAGGCCCAGCCTCTTAAGCGCGTAGCGCGCCAGATCGACGGCTTCGACCGAAACCCGCAGGCCGTGGACCGCGGCGGCGTGCTGAAGCACGAGTTTGATGATGCCGATGTCGATCGAGAGGGTGACAGGACCTGCGCCCTCCGCGGCCCGCGCCTTGCCGAACTCGATGAAGCGATCCCGATCAAGTTCGACGAGCTTCCGCTTGCCGAGCACCCGCTTCAACATTTTGAGCGTGGCGTCCTTCGAGCGACCCGGCGCCTTACCTACCTCTTTCATGTCAGCGATGTGCAGGTCGATGAGGTCGCCGAAGGTCGTGAGCTTCGAAATCCGTGACTTGCGCGGTGACTCTCCGCGATCGATTTCGCGCTCGGCTTCGACCGCCCAAACCTTGGCGTCATCATACCGGACGAAGGTCTCGCTCAGGGCTCTCCCCTTGCGACGAACCTGGACACGCCAGCGGCCGGATTTTTGTCTGCGGATCGAAGCCATTTTTCGGGTGCAAAACGGGTGCAATGAGATGTCGAAAAGGCGCGAAAAACGTCGTGGAGTAGCGTAGAAAAGTGCACACGAAATGCCGCGTGTGCACTGATTTATATAGGAAAAGACTTGATAAATCAAGCACGTAGACTGTCCATTGCACCCATGATGGACTGGACCGACCGGCATTGCCGGGCGTTTCACCGCGCCCTGACGACGAAGGCCCTGCTCTATACCGAGATGGTGACGGCGCCGGCGGTGATCCATGGCGACCGGGAGCGGTTGCTGGGGTTCGATGCGGTCGAGCATCCGGTCGCCCTGCAACTGGGCGGATCGGACCCGGAACAGCTCGCCGAGGCGGCCCGGATCGGCGAGGCGATGGGCTATGACGAGATCAACCTGAATGTCGGCTGTCCGTCGGACCGGGTCCAGTCGGGCCGGTTCGGGGCCTGTCTGATGCGCGAGCCGGCGCTGGTGGCGGACTGTATGGCGGCCATCGAGGGGGCGGTCTCGGTCCCGGCGACAGTGAAATGCCGGATCGGGGTGGACGACCAGGATCCGGCGGTCAGCCTGTTCGCCACTGTGGACGCCTGTGCGGCGGTCGGCATCGAGGTCTTCATCGTCCATGCGCGGATGGCCTGGCTGCAAGGCCTGTCGCCCAAGGAGAACCGGGACATCCCGCCGCTGGACTACGCCCTGGTGCGGCGGCTGAAGCGGGAGCGGCCGCATCTGAGCGTTTCCATCAACGGCGGGATCGCCACGCTGGACGCCGCCGAGGCCCACCTCGATGACGCAGACGGTGTGCAGCTGGACGGGGTCATGCTGGGCCGCGCGGCCTATCACGAGCCGGCCCTGCTGGGTCAGGTGGACCGGCGGCTGTATGGGGCCGAGACGGCGGACGTCGATCCGTATCAGGCCATCGACCGCTATCGGCCCTATCTGGCGGCCCGGCTGGACGAGGGCGTCGGCCTGCACGCCATGAGCCGGCACATGCTGGGGCTGATGCACGGCCGACCGGGGGCCCGGGCGTTCCGGCGCATCCTGACAGTCGAAGCCATCGCCAGGGGGGCGGGGCTGGACGTGGTCGACCGGGCCGTCGAGGCCGTGCGGGAGGCCGAGGCGCGTCGGGCCGAGCCGCGTGAGCCGGTTGTGGGCGAACAGTCCGCGTGACGATCCTGGGCCTGCCGCTGTCGGAGATCGCCGCCCTGCTGGTCGCCGTGGTCGCGGCGGGGCTGTTCGGGGGGCTGATCGCGGGCCTGTTCGGGGTCGGGGGCGGGACGGTGATCGTGCCGGCCCTGTTCTATGCCTTTTCCGTGCTGGGGCTGGGTGGAGAGAGCAATCTGCACGTCGCCATCGGGACGTCGCTGATGACCATCGTGGCGACCTCCTGGCGGTCGCTGGCCGCGCACCGCAGTCACGGGGCGGTCGATGAGGCGGTGCTGAAGACCTGGACACCCTGGGTCGGGCTGGGTGCCCTGGTCGGCGCGGGGATAGCGGGCTTCACCTCCATGGGTGGACTGGCCATCGTCTATGGCGTCTGCCTGATGGTCGTGGCGGCACAGATGGGGCTGTTGCCGGAGCGGATCACCCTGGCCAGGGACCTGCCGACAGGCTGGGGACGGCGCGGGGTCGGGACCGGGATCGGCCTGTTGTCGGCCATGATGGGGGTGGGCGGCGGCTCGTTCGGGGGGATGCTGCTGACCCTGTGCGGGCGGCCGATCCATCAGGCGGTGGCCACGGCCTCGGGCTTCGGCATCGCCATCGGGATCGCGGCGACCCTGGGGTTCGCGGTGTTCGGCTGGGGAGCGCCCGGACGGCCGCCGCTGTCGGTCGGATACGTCAATGTGCCGGCGGCCGTGCTGATGGCGCTGCTGACCACCCTGATCGCCCCCTATGGCGCAAGGCTGGCGCACCGGCTGGACAAGCGGGTGCTGCGGCGGGCGTTTGCCGTCTATCTGCTGGTCACAGCCGCCCTGGTGGTCATCAAGGCGCTCTGATCGCGTCGACGCGACGAAAAACAGAGTCCGAAAGGTCTGAATGGTCCGAAACGCCGGACTGTCCGGACTCCAAAAACAGAGTCCGTTGAGTCCGTTGAGTCCGGACTCCGTGACCGGGACGGCGGGCGTGGAATGTCAAAGACCGGACGCCCATCCTAACACAGGGGCGAGGGGCGCCAGGTCGAAGGGGTCGAGAATCGAGCAATCCCTTGCGCAGCAAGGGATCGGAGCCGCGAAGTTGCGAAACTGGCCCCCGTTCAGGGCCGTCCGTCAGGGGCGAAGGGTGAGGGCCGCAGGGGTGGCCTCGAAGGCCGAGAGGCGGCCCAGATAGCTCATGCCCAGCAGCGACTGCTCCAGGCCCGCCTCGACGACCAGGGCCTGGACGTCATGGACCTCGGCCGAGGCGATCGACACCGAACTGAGGGTGACGGCGGCGGCGCGGGCGGGCCCGGAGGCCGTGTTGACGGTGCGGGTGAAGTCGGCGGGCGTGAGCTTGAGCCCCAGACGAAGGGCGTCCTCGCGGGTCAGGGCCACGACACTGGCCCCGGTGTCGACCAGGACGCGGACGGCGCGGCCGTCGATCCTGGCCTCGGCCCAGTAGTGGCCGTCGGCGGCGCGCATGACCTGGGCGGTTCCGGGTTTGGCGGCCGGGGCGTGGGCGGCGGCAGGCACGGCGAGCACGGTCTCGGCCCGGGCCTCGCGGCGCGAGGCGTCGGTGTGGGTCAGCCAGAAGGCGACGCTCAGCGAGGAGGCCGTCGCCATCACCATCACGGCGGCGGACTGGAAGTCGAAGCGGATCATGCGGGCTCACGCGACAGAACCGCTTCTGCGGTCACGGGCATCCTGCATGGCCTGCGTTGGGATGCGGTGAACCGATGTGGTTGACGCCCGGTTAGCGAGCTGAGCCGTTCACCGACCTCACACCGGGCCCAGTTTCGCCGGGTCGATCCGGGCGCGGCGGTCGGGCAGGTCGGCCATGATCCCGGCGCGCTCGGCGTCGGTGAAACCGGCCCAGCCGCCGATCTCCGACAGGGTCCGCAGGCAGCCCAGGCAGAGGCTGGAGGCCCCGTCGACGACGCAGACCTTGATGCAGGGGGTGGCGATGGAGCGTGGCGGTTCGGTCACAGAAGAAAGACACTCATGCGAAAACCACTCCGGAGACGGACCATTTCTCTTGCAATTTATCCATCCGTATGCGATCTAAAATGCGACGCGAAACGACTGAGAGGGTGAAAGCCCCTGCGAGCACGACGTGTCTCTTTTCCCGTTCAACGAAAGGAGACATCAACGATGAACGACAAAGACAGGAATCTCCAGCACGCCATGACGTCCTTTGCCTTCTGGGGCGGGATGCTGGTGAACTCGAACCGACAGAACCGCGCGAACGATCGCGTGGTCAGCCATCCGTCGAACTTCGTGCCGATCGAGATCAAGCGGCCCCGATAGGCCGCCGGACGCCAGAAGGCGTCACATCCCGACTTGCACATCGAAGCCCCGGTCCCGAAAAGGCCGGGGCTTTGCAATTCCGGAGACGACCATGGCCCTGATCACCCAGGAGCGGCTGACCCAGCCGGGCGGCGGATCGGTGGTGGTCCTGACCCTGGACCGCGCCGAGCGGCTGAACGCCCTGCCCGACCTGACCGACGGCGACGAGGTGGCAGGTGTCTGTGAGGCCATTAACGCCGATCTCGAGGTCCGGTGCGTGGTCCTGACCGGGGCCGGGCGGGCCTTTTCGGCCGGCGGTGACCTGAATGCCATGAAGGCGCGGGGCGAGATGTTCGCCGGATCGGGCGCGGCGATCCGCGAGCAGTACCGGCGCGTCGTCCACCGGATCGTGAGGGCCTTCTATGGACTGGAGGTTCCGCTGATCGCGGCGGTGAACGGGCCGGCGTTCGGCCTGGGGTGCGACATCGCGGGGCTGGCCGACATCCGTATCGCTTCGGACCGGGCCAGTTTCGGCGTGCCCTTCCTGAAGCTGGGCATCATTCCCGGTGACGGCGGGTCGTGGCTGTTGCCGCGCAATATCGGCTATGTCCGCGCCGCCGAGATGCTGTTCACGGCTCGAGCGATCGATGCAGAGACGGCGGATTCCTGGGGGCTGGTCAACCGGGTGGTGCCGCATGAGGCCCTGATGAACGAGGCGATGGCCACGGCGGCCCAGGTCGCCGCCATGCCGCCGCGTGCCCTGCGCATGGCCAAGACCCTGTTGCGTCAGGGCCGGGACATGACCTTCGACCAGACGCTGGAATATTCCGCCGCCATGCAGGCCCTGGCCCATCTGACCGACGACCATATCGAGGGGGTGACGGCGGTGCTGGAGAAGCGGACCGGGGTGTTCACCGGGGACTGACGCCCGACGCCCGACACCTGATGCCTGACGCCCGGGCTCAAACGTCGCCGTGGCGGATCGTTACCGTCATGCCCGGCCGGGACGCGACCTCGATATGGGCGTCCAGCTGTCTGACCAGGGCCTCGACGATCGCTGTGCCGAGGCCACCGCCGGTGGCCGGGGCCGCGATGTCCGCCTTGCCGACGCCGTTGTCCGACACGACCAGGGACCAGGCCTCGCCTGCGCTTTCATAGCGCACCTCGACGTGTGCATCGGCCAGGGGCTCGGGGAAGGCGTACTTGATGGCGTTGATGACCAATTCGGTGACGATCAGCCCGATCGAGACCGCCTTGTCCGAGCCGATCATGCCGTCGTCGGCAATGACCCGGATGTCGATGGGCTGGATGTCCGCGATCATGGACGCACCCAGGCTGTCGCACAGCTTGGTCAGGTAGGAGCCGACCGCGATCCGGTCCAGACCGCCCGAGGCGTGCAGGTGCGACTGGACCTCGGCGACCGACAGGACCCGTTGATGCGCGTCCTTGAGGTGGTCGCGTGTCTCCTCCGAGGTCACCGCGCGAGCCTTGATCAGCAGGATGCTGGCGATGATCTGCAGACTGTTGGCGACGCGGTGCTGCATCTCCTGAAGCAGGATCTGCTTCTGGCGCAGCAGTTCCTCGGTGCGTTCCAGCAGGTCGGCTTTCTCGCGCTCGATCACCCGGCGGGCGGTGATGTCGGTGAAGGCCAGCAGGATGGTGGTGTTGGGGCTGGTGTCATACACGACCATGCGGGCGTTCAGCAGCATGGTGCGCCGGCCCAGGCCCGGAAAGTCGTGATCGACCTCGAACCCGTCCATGGCCGTGTGCTCGGGGATGATGGTCTCAAGCAGCAGGCGCAGGGCCGGAATGTTCCACTGCCCGTCGCCGAGATCGTAGAGCAGTCGACCGACCGTCTGGGCGGGGTCGACCTGGAAGGTGGCGTAGAAGGCCCGGCTGGCCAGCAGGACACGGAACCGCGCGTCCAGAACCACGAGGGGCTCATGGATGGTGTCGACGATCGCCTGAGCAAGCGTCTGCGCGTCCTCGATTCCGGGGATCGGCGTCGTCATCGCTGTCAAAAAGGTCCGCGCGGCGCGGGAAATCCCCGGCCGACAAGCAAGCTGTACGCCACTGGACGTTCGGAGTCGGATAAATCTAGGGGGCTGGTCCAGGTGTCGGCTGGATGCCCGACATCTCCTGCCACAAGGCCTCATTGGCGAGGTTGCGCCAATGGTCGGCCATAGCGCGCCATTCCGGGCCGTCGCCCGTGTTCGCGGCGGCCCTCTGGTCCATTTCGCGGGCCTTGGCCAGACATTGGTCAGCGGTGCGCATCCCGTCCAACGCGGGACGACGCGGATGGGTCCACCCTCAATCCAGGGCGCAGATGTCGGGCAGTCCGCGCAGGGCGCCGGCGTTGTCGAGGCCGTAGCCGACCAGGAACCGGTCGGGGGCGGCCCAGCCGACGAAGTCGGGCTCCGGCGCGCGCGGCAGGGGGAAGGGCTTCCTGGCGAAGACGCAGGTCAGGACCTCGGCCGCGCCGGCCTCTTTCGCGATGCGGACGGATTCGGCGAGCGACAGGCCTGTGTCGAAGACGTCGTCGAGGATCAGCACCTTGCGGCCCTGAAGCGAGCGCTGGAACGGGGCATGGACGTCGATCCGGCCCCGGCTGGTCTTCTCGTCACCGTAGGACGCGAGCCACAGGGCGTCGAAGCGGACGTTGCGTCCGATCCGCGACAGGGCCCGCGTCAGGTCGGCGGCGAACCACAGACCGCCGGTCAAGAGCACCGCCGCGACCGTCTCGTCGTCGATGACGGGGGCGATGCGGGCGGCCAGATCGGCGACGACCCGGGCGATCTCCGCCTCGGACAGCAGGATTTCAGGGGCGGCCGTCGGGGGGGAGGAAGGAGCCATGACCGCCGATACCGCCTGACGGGGGCGTCTGTCGAGCGCCGGGCTGCGCGCGACGCCCCTCGAGGTCAGTGATGGGCGGCGGCGGCCGGGGCGGGATGGGCGGCGACGGGATGGGCGTCGACCGGGGTCAGGGCCGGGGGCGTATTGACCTCGTGGCTGATGGCAGGCCGCAGGGCGCCGTGGTCGTCGGCGGTCGGAAGCGGGCGCTGGACCGGCGCATGAGCGGCGTCGGCGGAGGCATCGCCGTGCTCGGGTGCGGCGTGGGGATCGGCGGCGTGGTCGGCGGGGGCTGCATGGTCGTCGCCGTGCCCGGCCTTGTCGTCGTCGCCGTGGCCGGCCTCGGCGGCCTTGGCGGTGCGGCTTTCGTCGACGAAATCGACGCCGATGCCGACGATCTTCTGGCCCGGATCGGCGACGACGGCGGCGAAACCCTGGACCCCGCCGGGCAGGACCGGGGCGGCGTCGATGGTGATGATCTTGAAGCCGATCTCGGCCCCGTGAGCATCCAGCAGGGCGACGCGGATGGCGGGCGAGACGATCTCCTTGTCGCGGATGTTGCGGATCGCGCCCGAGACGATGACCTTGCCCGGATCATAGGGGGCGACCTTGATGGCCATGGCCTCGAACGTCAGCCCGGTACGGTTCACGGGCGAGCCGACCATGGCATAGGCGCCGGCGGCACGCGGATACAGGTCCACCACCTCGACCCGGAACAGCCAGGCGGCCCCCAGGATGCCGACGAAGACGCTGGCCAGACCGGCCCAGACGGCACCGTGGGTGGCGGCGCGGCGGACGCGGCGCTGTTCCTCGGCCCGTGCGCGGAAGACCTTGGGCAGTTCGGGGGCGGGCGTCTCGGCCAGGGTCTCGGGGACTTCATCCCGCTTGCCGAAGCCCGCCTGGACCGTGGTGGCGGGATCGGCGGGTTCGGACAGCTCGAGCGGCTCGTCGGCCAGGCTGGCGTGCCAGGTGTGGGCGCAGGTGCGGCAGCGGACGCGACGGCCGGTCGCGCCGATCGCTTCATCGGGCGTGAAATAGCTGGTGGCGCAGGACGGACAGGTCAGTATCATGCGGTCTGACTGCGGAGCTTTCTCAGCCCCCTCCCGTCGGGGCTTTGCCCCGGTCCATTAGAAAAAATGACTGCTCCGCCCCGTCTCGCCGCCGCCGATGAACCCGCGTCCGAAACCGTCCGCCTAGCGGGGGTGGGTTTCGGCTATGCCGATTCGCCCGACGTGCTGCGGGACGTTAACCTCATATTGCCCCGGGGCTCTTTCCACTTCCTTACCGGGCCGTCCGGGGCCGGAAAGTCGTCTCTGCTGAGGTTGCTGACCCTGGCCGAGCGGCCGACGGCGGGCCGGATCGCCCTGTTCGGTCAGGAGGTGACCGACCTGCCGCGTGCATCGGCCCCGGCTTTCCGGCGGCGGATGGGGGTGGTGTTCCAGGATTTCCGGCTGCTGGACCACCTGGACCTGTTCGAGAACGCGGCCCTGACCCTGCGGGTCTCGGGCCGCAAGGCCGGGTCGTACGATGCCGACGTCGAGGAGATGCTGCGCTGGGTGGGTCTGGGCGAGCGGATGGATGCCCGGCCGCCGCAGTTGTCGGGCGGGGAGAAACAGCGTCTGGCCATTGCGCGGGCCGTCATGGGCAATCCCGAACTGATCATCGCTGACGAGCCGACGGGCAGCGTGGACAAGGCCATGGCGGACAAGCTGCTGATGCTGTTCCAGTCGCTGAACCGGCTGGGGGCCACGGTGCTGATCGCCAGCCATGACGAGGCCCTGGCCGAGCGGTCGGGCGCGCGGCGGCTGCGGCTGGATCGCGGCAGGCTGACCGGAGCGGTCGCATGAAGTCGCCCTTCCCCAGCCGTCCGGGTCTGTTGCCGCGCGATGCGGCCGGCGAGAGCTGGCTGGCGGCGGTGATCGCGGTCCTGTGTTTCATGGCCTGTCTGGCCGCTGTCGGAGCGATGGCGGCCGACCGGGCGGCAAGGGGCTGGGCCGGGGAGCTGAGGGCCGAGGCGACCGTCCAGGTGCGGCCCCGCGTCGGCGAGACCGGCCCCGCCGCCGCCGCACGCGCCGCCGAGACCCTGGCCGGGGTCGACGGCGTCGAGGAGGCCGTGGCCATGGATCGCAAGACCGCGGAGGACCTGCTGCGGCCCTGGCTGGGCGAGGCGGCCCTGCCCGACCTGCCCCTGCCGTTTCTGGTCACCGTGCGTCTGGACCGGGAGGCGCCCGCCTCGGCCGTGGTGCTCAGCCGGGCGTTGGCCCAGGCCGGGCTGGACGCCAGTGTGGACGATCATTCCCTGTGGCGCGGCGAGGTCGAGGGGGCGGCGAACCTGATCACCGCCATGGCCCTGGCGGGGTTCTTGTTGACTGCAGGCGCGGCCGGGGCGGCCATCGTCTATGCGACCCGGGCGGGGATGAAGGCGCAATCGGCCGTGATCGAGACCCTGAGCCTGTCGGGGGCGACCGAGAGCGGCATCGCCTGGCTGTTCCAGCGGCGCTTCGGCCTGCTGGCGGCGGGGGCCGGACTGGTCGGGGCGGGTGCGGCGGCGGCCCTTGTGGCAGGGTTGCGGGCGCTGGGCGGAGAGGCGGGTCTGACCGCCGCCCTGCCCTTGGCCTGGAGCGACGTGCTGTGGCTCTCGCCATGTCCCCTGCTGGCCGCTACGGTGGCGCTTGTGGCGGCCAGAATCGCCGTGTTCGGAACACTTGGCGGCCGCAGGGCCTGACGATAGGGAGATCAGATGAAGTTTCTGACGCTTATCGGCATCGTCGCCCTGGTCTGGGTGGTCGGCCTGTTCGCCTTTGCGGACCGGGTGCGCGGCCTGACGCCGGCGGATCCTCCAGCACGGGCCGACGCCATCGTCGCCTTGACCGGACCCTCGGCCGAACGGGTCAACGCCGCCATCCGCCTGCTGGACCAGGGCAAGGGCGACCGGGTGCTGATCTCGGGCGTCAACAAGGAGGTCCGCCGCCAGGAACTGCGAGCCCTGACGCCGGGCTCGAACCGGCTGTTCAACTGCTGCGTCGACCTGGGGTTCGAGGCCGAGGACACCGAGGGCAATGCCCAGGAGATCGCCGCCTGGGCCCGGTCGCATGGCTATGACGACCTGATCGTGGTGACATCCGACTATCACATGCCGCGTTCGCTGGTGGAGATCCGCAGCGTGGCCCCGGGCATCCGGCTGCATCCCTATGCGGTCGAGACGCCGTCGCTGGACAATACGCGCTGGTGGAAGGCGGCGGTGACGGCGCGGCGGATGACGCTGGAATACATGAAATATCTTGCCGTCCTGGGCCGCGAGGGAATGCACCGGATCACCGGCCGGCACCGCGAGCGCGAGACTCTGACGCCCACGCCCGCCGAGCCGGAGACGGCGCAGTCGGAGAAGGCCGCGTGACCACGATCCGGTCGCTGCTGTTCGTCGCCTGGCTGTATCTGTCGATGGCGATCTTTGCCGTCGCCCTGTCGCCGGTGCTGCTGCTGCCCTATCGAGCGCCGATGACGGTGATCCGGATGTGGGCGCGGTTCGTGCTGTTCGGCCTGCGCTGGATCGCGGGGGTCCGGGTCGAGGTGCGGGGCCTCGAACATCGGCCGGTGGGCGCCGCCCTGATCGCGTCCAAGCACCAGGGCATGCTGGACGTCATCGCGCCCTTCGCCTTCCTGCCCGACAACTGTTTCGTGATGAAGAAGGAGCTGATGCCCCTGCCCTTCTTCGGCTGGTTCGCCTGGAAGACCAAGATGATCGCGGTCGATCGCTCGGCCCATTCCAAGGCGCTGAAGGACATGGTGCGCCAGGCCCGCGCCCGGTTCGGCGAGGGTCGCCAGATCCTGATCTTCCCCGAAGGCACGCGCGGCCTGCCCGGCGCCGCGCCCGACTACAAGCCCGGCATCGCCGCCCTGTACCGCGACCTCGACAGTCCGTGCGTCCCCATGGCCACCAACTCGGGCGCGCACTGGCACGCCAAGGGGTTCAGGCGGACGCCGGGGACGGTGGTCTATGAGTTCCTGCCAGTGATCCCGGCGGGGCTGAAGCGAGCGGAATTCATGGCTCTGCTGGAGGAGCGGATCGAGGGGGCGTCGACGGCGCTGTTGAAAAACCCAACATGATGGGTTATTTTCGCTGGCGTCATCCTCGCCCTTGTGGCGAGGATCCAGACACTCGGTTTGTAGAAGTTCACCCGGGTCGCGCGTGCGTACTCAGCATCGTGCCCCATCCAGCCGCCGGTGAGTCTGGATCCTCGCCACAAGGGCGAGGATGACGATGGTAAATTTGGGCGTCCCGACTCGATCCTTGTGAGGCTCGGGCACGGGCCGTCGGTTCGGACTTGAAAGCTGGTCGAAAGCCGACAGGAGATGAAGGCGAAGCATGGCTGAGGTCACAGACGCCGAGTTCGAGGCGGCAACCCGGCGCGGCGAGGAATCCTTGCTCAAGGACCCCCATGCGTCAGCCGTGCGCTATGACGCGGAGTCCGGGCGGCTGATCATCGACCTGACCAACGGCTGCACCTTCGCCATCCCCGCCAGTCTGATCCAGGACGTGCGCGACCTGCCGCCCGAAGAGATCGCCAAGGTCCAGCTGCTGGGGTCTTTCGGTTCGGGCCTGGAGTGGGAAGAGGCCGACATCCACTATTCGGTCGCAGGTCTGGTCTCCGGCCATTTCGGCAATCGCAAATATATGGACGCCCTGTGGGCCAGTCGCGCCGGCAGCGTCAGCACCCCAGCCAAGGCCGCCGCCGCCCGGGCCAACGGGGCCAAGGGCGGGCGACCGCGCAAGGCGGCGTGACGATCAGCCCGCCGCGAACTCGCTGAGCGCGTCCAGGACGGCGCGGTTCTGGTCTTCGGTGCCGATCGTGATGCGCAGCGCATTGGGCAGACCGTAGCCGCCGACGGCGCGGACGATGATGCCCCGGCTCATCAGATGCTCATTGGCGGCCGAGGCTGTGCGGCCCTCTTCGGGGAAGATGACCAGGATGAAGTTGCCCACGCTGGGCAGGACCTCGAACCCGAAGCCCCGGATGGCCTGGGTCAGGCGGGGAAGCCAGGTCTGGACCAGGTCGCGGGATGCCTTCTGGTGGGCCTCGTCGGACAGGGCGGCGAGGGCCGCTTCGAGGCCCGCGCAGTTGACGTTGAACGGCAGGCGGATGCGATCGACCGCCTGGCACACGGCCAGAGGCGCATAGCCGAAACCGATGCGCAGGCCGCCCAGACCGTGGATCTTGGAGAAGGTACGGGTGACCACGATATTGGCGGCGTCCCGGGCCAGCGGCAGGCTGGTTTCCCAGTCCGGCGCGGCGACGTATTCGGCATAGGCCTCGTCGACGACCAGGATGACGTTCGAGGCCAGGCCTGCGTGCAGGCGGCGAATCTCCTCCCCGGTGTTGTAGCTGCCGGTCGGGTTGGACGGGCTGGAGATGTAGACTAGCCGGGTCCGGTCATCGACCAGGGCCAGCATGGCCTCGACATCGCATTTGTAGTTCGTCTCGGGGGCCTGACGGACCTCGGCCTCGCAGCCCTTGGCGCTGATCTGGTAGGCGAGGAAGCCGTACTGGCTGACCACGACATTGTCACCGGCCGTCAGATAGACCTGGTTCAGCAGGGCGAAGACCTCGTCCGAACCATTGCCGAAGATCAGCCGCCCGGGCTCCAGCCCATAGTGGTCGGCGACCCCGGCGCGCAGCTTCAGGGCGTGGCCGTCGGGGTAGATGTGGATCTTGGACAGGGAGGCGGCGAAGGCCTCGCGCGCCAGGGCGCCGGCACCCAGAGAATTCTCGTTGGACGACAGCTTCATCGGCTCGGCGATGCCGGCGATGGAGGCCTTGCCGCCGACATAGGGGGCGATGTCGAGGATGCCGGGCTTGGGTGTCGGGGCGAGCGTGTCGGTCATGGCGGGCGGTTCTCAGTATACGGGGGCGGCGCCGATCACGCCCTTGAGGGCGCCGGGGGCTGCCGAAAGCCGCCCGTCCTGGGCCTGCACATAGCCCGCCAGCACCACCAGCTTCAACCCGCCCGCCGCGACGAGCAGATGGCCCGACAGGCCGACCTCGGCCAGGGCGGCGGTCAGCGGGGCTTCCGACTGAGCGCTGTCGGTGATCCAGAAGGTGCGGTCGTCGCCGGTAGGACCGGAGGTTTCCTTCGAGACCATCAGGGCGCGCGGCAGGCCCAGCGCATCGTCGGGCAGGGCGGCGATGATCCGCAGCTCGGGCCGGGCCAGAAGCCGACCCCACCAGGGCTTGGGGGTGTCGAGATCGATCACGGCGCGGGCTCCGGCGAGCGCCTCGCTCAGTGCGGCGTCGGGATCGGCGACGGCGCGGACGGGCAGGCCGAAGCGGTCGGCGGCGACCTGTTGCGACGCCGGGCCGCAGGCGACGAGCGGCGGGGCGGACGGGGCCGACAAGCGGCCCCAGACGGCACGCAGCAGGACGGACTGGCGATGGCCGGGGGCCGCCGCGAGGAAGGCGCGCAGGGCCAGGGCGTCGGCATCGGGGGTCGGCGGGGCATCGTGCAGGCGACCATCGGCGATCACGGCACCCAGGGCCTCGGCCAGGGCTCGATTGCGCTGCACCTCGGCGGGGTCCAGCTCCGGCTCGACCAGCAGGGGCGGCTCTGGCGAAGATGGCTCGGGTGGCATCAGAACAGTTTCGGGGCCGGGGCGAGGGCGAAGGGGCCGAGCCAGGTGCGGCCGTCGCGGAACATGAGCGTCAGATCGACGTCGCCTGCGCCGCCCGTGACCGCCGTCGCCGCCACGGCGCCCGCCGCCCCGACCCGATTGACCCCGCCGCCGCCCGATCGGGCCAGACCGGCGATGGCAGGCAGGGGCTTGACCGCCTGCAAGGCCAGCTGGCCTTCCAGGCGCCCGTCGGCGCGGGCCGACAGGGCGCCGCTGGACAGGGTCGCCTTGCTCTCGCCCGCCTGAAGCTCGCCGCGCACCCGGGTGAAGCGACCGCCTGCGCGGGACCAGGCCGACAGGACCCCGGCCGCATCGGGGCCGTTCAGCCGGTCAGCGTGTTCGACCACGGTCTCGATCTGGGCGGTCAGGGTGCCGTCCTGGGCCATGCCCCGGACCGGGCCGCCGGTGCGCCCCTGGGCCTCGATCAGGCGGAACAGCAGGTCCACGCTGGTCGCGGCCCCGGGCTCGGTGGCCGGGGCCAGATGGGGCCGCAAGTAGAATTCGATCTGTTTCGCCGCCGAGATCGGAAAGGCCTCGGCGCCGGGCCGTGCCACGAAGGTCGGCTGGGCCAGTTCGACCGCCAGATTGGGCCAGCGCTGGGTCAGGCCATGGACGCTGGCGCGGATGGCGGGGGCCTTGATGTCGACGACACCCTTGGCCGCGCGGGTCAGGGCCAGGCCGTCGGGCGCGACGATGACCCACTTGTCGGGGTTCCAGGCCTCGGCCTGGGCCACCAGCCGAGGCGCGGTAAGCGCGTGGCCGGAGGGCGCGCGGACGGACGGAGCGGACGCCTCGACCCGAACGCGGAAGGGCCAGCCGCCGACGTCGAGTTTCTGATAGCCGACGGTCCACCCGCCGCGATTGGCGATCTGGACCTGGGCCTCCAGCCGCTCGCGCACCTGTCCGGCCAGATAGACCCACCAGACGCTCCAGAGCGCCAGCGCGATCAGGACCAGGATGAAGGGGGCCAGAAGCCCGGCACGACTGCGACGACGAGGTTGGACGGTCATGGCGCGCTGATAGCGCAGGATTCAGGCGAAGGCACGAGACTCAGCCGAACGGCACGATCTTGTTGCCGCCGTCGTGGCCGATGTCGGCGGGGCCCAGATAGGGAATGCCCGAGCGCGCGCACCAGTAGCGGACGATCTCCTCCGGGGTCAGGCCGAAGTCGGGCTCGTTGTAGGTGATGTCGGAGACGCGGCCGAGGCGGATGCCGGCGAGTTTGCGCATCGACGCCTGGCCGGTCAGGTGGAACATCATCCGGTCGATCCGGTACAGGGCCTCGCCCACCTCCTCGATCATCAGGACGTGGTCGGTCAGGTCGGGCTCCAGCGCCGTGCCCAGCAGCTGGTCGATGATGGTCAGGTTGAAGGCGACGGCCTTCTTGCCGCCGGAAACCAGCGACGGCTCCAGCCAGGACTTGCCGCCGTTGACGAGCCAGTCGAGCGCCCCCTTGGCCGTCTCATCATGACGCACCGAATCCGAGGCCATGGGGCCGTGGGCGACGTGCTCAAATCCAGCCTTGTACATCCCGGCCAGCAGGGTACCGACGTCGGAATAGCCGAGATACCGCTTCTTGCGCGCCACATCGTTCAGGTGGGGCAGCACCGCCTCGACCATCCTGCACGAGCCGTAGCCGCCGCGCGCGAACCAGACGGCGTCGAAGCGCGGGTCGTTGGCGTACTCCAGGAAGCTCTCGGCCCGCGCCCGGTCGTCGCCGGCGAAATGGCCGTGCTTCATGAAACAGGCGGGATGGAAGGTGATGGCGATGTCGCCGTCCGGGTGGTGTTCGGCGACCC
Source organism: Brevundimonas sp. NIBR10 (assembly GCF_027912515.1). Lineage (NCBI taxonomy): Bacteria > Pseudomonadati > Pseudomonadota > Alphaproteobacteria > Caulobacterales > Caulobacteraceae > Brevundimonas > Brevundimonas sp. NIBR10. The sequence goes on along the minus strand of NZ_CP115464.1, from coordinate 691,422 downwards.
AGGCCTTGACGGCCTCGGCCCGCGCCGGATCGAAGCGCGAGGACACGCAGACGACGCCGATCTTGAAGCTGTTGGCCATCATGCGGCTGGTCTCGGTCCCCGCCCGTGCTAGTCAGGGCGGCTCTCAGCCTTCCCGGTTTCGCCGACATGAATCAAGACTACTTCTTCTGCGGTATCGGCGGGTCGGGGATGCTGCCGCTGGCGATGATCGTGCAGGCGCAAGGGGGCCGGATCGAGGGGTCCGACCGGGCGCTGGATCAGGGGCGGACGCCGGCCAAGTTCGACTGGTTGCGGGCGCATGGCGTGACCCTGCATCCCCAGGACGGATCGGGCGTGACACGCGCCGACCAGATCGTGGTGGCGACCGGAGCGATCGAGGACACGGTGCCCGACATCGGCGCGGCGAAGCGGGCGGGGGCGACGATCGTGACGCGGCCGCAGTTGCTGAGCCGGCTGTTCAATGCGGCACCCACCTCGGTGGGGGTGGCGGGGACCAGCGGCAAGTCGACCATCACCGGCATGATCGCCTGGATCCTGTCGCAGGCGGGGCGGGAGCCGACCGTGGTCAACGGCGCGGTGATGCGCAATTTCGCCGATGCGGACCATCCGTTCGCCAGCGCCATCGTCGGTTCTCCCGACTTGTTCGTCGCCGAGGTGGACGAGTCGGACGGATCGATCGCCCGCTATGATCCGACGGTGGCCGTCGTGTCGAACATCTCGCTGGATCACAAGTCGATGGAGGAGTTGCGCGACCTGTTCGGCGGCTTCACCGGCCGGGCGGGGACGGCGGTGCTGAACCTCGACAACGTCGAGACGGCGGCCCTGGCGCAAGGGATGGAGGCGGAGCGGGTCGTCACGTTTTCACTGGGGAATGCGGATGCGGGCCTGTCGGCGCACGATCTGGAACCGCTGGCGGCGGGGATGCGGTTCAAGTTGCGCTTTTCTTCTCCCCTTGCGGGAGAAGGTGGCAGCCGAAGGCTGACGGATGAGGGGTCGCACCGGCGGTTGGAGTGGGGGGAGCGAATTCAGACGTCCGACGACGGCGTGACCCCTCATCCGTCTCGCTCCGCGAGCCACCTTCTCCCGCAAGGGGAGAAGGACGTGATCCTCAATGTCCCGGGGGCCCACAATGTCGCCAATGCCCTGGCAGCCTTAGGTGCAGTCCAGGCCCTCGGCGTCGACCTCGACCAGGCCGTCGCCGCGCTGGAGACCTTCGGCGGGATCAAGCGGCGGATGGAGGTCGTCGGAACCGCAAACGGGGTCACCGTCATCGACGACTTCGCCCACAACCCCGACAAGATCGCCGCCACCCTGAAGACCCTGCACGCCTTCGACGGGCGGTTGCTGATCCTGTTCCAGCCGCACGGGTTCGGGCCGCTGAAGCTGATGCGGGACGAGTTCACGCAAGGGTTTGCCGGGCTGATGCGGCCCGACGACGTCCTGCTGATGCCCGAGCCCGTCTATTATGGCGGGACGACGGATCGCAGCGTGGGGTCGCAGGATATCGCAGGCGGCGTGCGGGCCCTGGGTCGGACGGCGGAGGCGTTGCCGGACCGGGCGGCGTGCGGTGACCGGATCGTCGCGCTGGCGCAGGCAGGCGATCGGGTCATCGTCATGGGGGCGCGGGACGACACATTGTCAGAGTTCGCCGCCGACCTGCTGGAACGGTTGAGGTCATAAGAAAAGCGCAACGGAACGTCCAACCTGAGGCGTTGGTATTGCAAATCGTTCGCAAGATATGGCACAGGCCTCCCGTGACCGACGCCGCAGCCCCCCCGCGCCCCCAGACGCCCGAGAAAGCCCCGGCCCAGGCTCCGGCCCAGGCCCCGGCGCTGAACCGGGCGCGCGCCTTCTGGCTCAAGCAGCTACACAGCTGGCACTGGATCTCGGCGGGGCTGAGCCTGGCCTGCATGATCCTGTTCGCCATCACCGGCATCACCCTGAACCACGCGGCCCAGATCAAGGCCGAACCCGTGGTGACCGAGCAGACCGCCACCCTGCCCGCGCCCCTGCTGGCCCGGCTGGCCGAGATGCCGGAGGAGACGACAGGCCCGGTGCCCGACGCGGTGGCGCGCTGGGCGTCCGATACGCTCAAGGCCTCCGTCGCCGGCAAGCCGACCGAGACGACGCCGGAAGAGGTCTATGTCGCCCTGCCCCGGCCCGGCGGCGACGGCTGGATCACCATCGACCGGGCGACCGGCGAGGCGGTCATGGAGGTCACGAACCAGGGCTGGATCGCCTATGTCAACGACCTGCACAAGGGGCGGAACACCGGGCCGGTCTGGTACTGGTTCAACGACATCTTCGCCGTCGCCTGCATCATCTTCGCGATCACGGGCCTGATCCTGTTGTGGCTGCATTCGCGCAGCCGGCCATCGACCTGGCCCCTGGTCGGGCTGGGCCTCGTGATCCCCGTCGTGATCGCCCTGATCTTCATTCACTGACCGACCGAGTTCGTATCCTGATGAAATTGCTTCCCCTCGCCCTCACGACTGCGACCCTGGCCACGGGTCTGGTCGCGACGTCCGCCTCGGCCGCCGATCTGAGCGTGTCGGTCGAGCTGCCGCGCATCAACAGCGCGTCTTATCACCGGCCCTATGTCGCCATCTGGATCGAGCGTCAGGACCAGACGGCGGTGCGTACCCTGGCCGTCTGGTATCAGCAGACCCGCAACAACGAGGGCGACGGCAAGGACTGGCTCAAGGACATCCGGACCTGGTGGAGGAAGGGCGGCCGCGCCATGACCATGCCCGCCGACGGAATCTCGGGCGCGACCCGCGCGCCGGGTCGCCAGACCGTGACCATGCCGGGTGCCCGCCTGTCGGGTCTGCCCGCCGGGCAATACAACATCGTCGTCGAGGCGGCCCGCGAGTTGGGCGGTCGCGAGTCCGTACGCGTTCCGTTCCGCTGGGGCGCGGCCAACACCGGCTCTGCCCGGGGCGCGACCGAGCTCGGCGCCGTTTCCGTCACCGTCACCCGCTAAGGAGGGCCCGATATGACCCACTTCAAGACCGCCGCCGCCGCCATCGCCCTGATGGCCGCCCTGGCCGCCCCCCTGTCGGCTCAGGCCCATCGCCAGTGGATCCTGCCGTCCTCGACCGTGCTGTCGGGGACCGACGCCTGGATCGGCATCGACGGCGGCATCTCCAACCAGGTGTTCGTTGCCGACCACAACGCCATGCGGTTCGACAACGTCAAGGTGACGGCGCCGGACGGCTCGACCGTGGCCCCCGAGAACCTGATGCAGGGCAAGTATCGCTCGACCTTCGACGTCCACCTGACCCAGCCCGGCACCTACAAGATCGCCAATGCGTCCTCGGGCGTGATGGCGACCTGGAGCCTGAACGGGACACCCGGACGCTGGCGCGGCCAGGCGGCGGATCTGGCGGCCAATGTTCCCGCCGGTGCCACCGACGTGGTCTCGGCCCCCTTCGCCAGCCGGATCGAGACCTTCGCCACCCTGGGGGAGCCGACCACGACCGTGTTCCAGCCGACCGGCGTGGGGATCGAACTGGTCCCCGTGACCCATCCGACGGACGTGGTGGCCGGTGAGGCCGCGACCTTCCAGCTGATCCGCGACAACAATCCCCTGGCCGACGCCGAGGTCACCATCGCGCGCGGCGGCATCCGTTACCGCGACAATCCCGAGGAGATGACGGTCAAGACCGACGCCGAGGGCAAGTTCACCGTCACCTGGCCCGAGGCCGGAATGTACTGGATCAACACCGCCTGGCGCGCGGGTGGCCCGGCGCCCGAAGGCATGGGACGCGGAGGCCCGCCGGTGGCCTCGGCGTCCTATGTCGCCGTGTTCGAGGTCCTGCCCTGAGCCAGGGGTCCAAAGGCGCGCCTCCGCCGGTCTTCCTCGGCGGGGGCGAAGCCGCGTCCGGCGAGGACGGGGGGGAGACGCGCGTCCTGATCCCGCCGATGGCCGAGCCCCCGGTCCAGCCGCCGTCCGACGTCGTCTGGGTCATGGGTGGCGAGACCATGGGCACCACCTGGTCCGCACGCGTCATCGCCCCGCCGGGTGCCGATCCGACCGCCACGCAAGGCGCCGTCCAGGCCGAGCTGGACATCGTCGTCGCGACCTTCAGCCCGTGGGAGCCGACCAGCGAGATCAGCCGGTTCAACGCCGCGCCGCCGGGACTGTGGGCCCTGTCGTCCACCTTCTGGACCGTGCTCGAGGCGTCGATGGAGATCGCCGACGACACGAATGGCGCGGTGGATCCGACGCTCGGGGCCCTGGTCGATCTGTGGGGTTTCGGGCCTGCGGGTCCGCGCCCGGCCGACAGCCCCGTCCCGACCGAGGACGAGATCGTGGCGGCCCAGGCCCTGGGCGGCTGGCAGGGTTTGCGGATGAACCGCGAGGCACGGGGGGCGATGCAGGTCGGCGGGATACGGCTGGATTTCTCAGGCATCGCCAAGGGCCACGCGGTGGACCGGGTGTCGGAGCGACTGACCGCGCTGGGGGCGACCTCGCATCTGGTCGAGATCGGCGGCGAGCTGCGTGGACGCGGCGTCAAGCCGGACGGCCAGCCCTGGTGGGTCGAGATCGAACAGCCCCCCGGCAGCCCCTCGCCCCGCACCCTGATGGCGATGGTCGATGTGGCGATGGCGACCTCTGGCGACTATCGCCGCGCCTTCATCCACGGGGATCGGCGCTACTCCCACACCCTGGACAACCGCACCGGACGGCCGATCGACAACGGCCTGGCCTCGGTGACGGTGGTGCATCCGTCGGCGATGAAGGCGGACGCCTTTGCCACGGCCCTGACCGTCATGGGGCCGTATGAGGGGCCGGAGTTCGCAGAGGCCTTCGGACTGGCCGCGCATTTCATCGAGCGGACGCCGCGCGGGGCTATCGAGCGGATGACCCCCCTGTTCGCCGCCATGCTGGTTGATACGGACGAGGCGGCGACCAGCGGAGCGGTGACGACCGGGCCGGTGACAATCCAGTGACCACGACCGATCCGATGTCCTGGGCCGCAGCGGGGGCGGCGGTGGCCCTATGGCTGGCGCTCACCCTGATCACCATCGCAGGTGTGATCCGTACACGGAAGATCGAACGTGCGCGGTCGGAAGGATTGGCGGCAGAGGCCGGCGAAGGGGCGACCCTGGTGGCCTATGCCAGCCAGACCGGCATGGCCGAGGACCTCGCGCGGATGACGGCGCGAGCCCTGACCGACGCGGGGCAGACGGCCATGGTGGTCTCGTTCGCCGAACTCGACTTGTTCATGCTGAAGGCGGCGCGGCGGGCCCTGTTCGTGGTGGCGACCACCGGCGAGGGCGATGCGCCCGACAGCGCGGCCCGCGTGGTGCGCCGGGTGATGGGCGAGATGACGACCCTGCCGGACATGACCTACGGGATGCTGGCGCTGGGGGACCGCAGCTACAAGGACTATTGCGGGTTCGCCCATGCGGTGGACGGCTGGCTGAAGCGATCGGGGGCCGAGCCCCTGTTCGATATGGTCGAGGTCGACGACGCGGATCCCGACGCCATCCGCCAGTGGCAGCATCAGCTCAACGCCCTGACCGGATCGAATGCGGCCGCCGACTGGACCCCGGCGGCCTATCAGCCGTGGCGGCTGGAGGCGCGGACCCTGGTCAATCCGGGCGGGCCGGGCGGCGAGGCGTGGCGGCTGAGACTGGTTCCGGTCGGTGCCCTGCCCGACTGGCGGGCGGGGGACATCGCCGAGATCGGCGTGCCGGGGCCGGACGGCGGAGACGCGCTGGCGGCCCGCGACTATTCGATCGCCTCCCTGCCCTCCGAGGGTGGGCTGGAGCTGTTGGTTCGGTTGATGAACCATCCGGACGGGACGCCGGGTCTGGCGTCGGGCTGGCTGGCGAAGACCGCTGCGGTCGGTGGCGATGTGCCGATCCGTATACGGACGAACAGCGGATTTCACGGGGCCGATGCGAAGACGCCGATCATCCTGATCGGCAACGGGACCGGCATCGCCGGCCTGCGGGCGCATCTGGTCGAGCGGCCGGTCGGTTCGGCCGAGGCCTGGCTGATGTTCGGTGAGCGCAGCCGCGCGCATGACGCCTTCTTCGACGACGATCTGCGGGCCTGGCTGGGGGATGGGCGGCTGACGCGGCTGGACCGAACCTTCTCGCGCGACGCCAACGACGGCCGCTATGTGCAGGCCCTGATCGACGAACACGCCGAAACGGTGCGGATCTGGGTCGATCGCGGCGCGGCGATCTATGTCTGCGGCAGCCTTGAGGGTATGGCGACAGGGGTTCACGCGGCGCTGGAGCGCGCCCTGGGCAGCGAGACGCTGATCACCCTGTCCGAAGGCGGACGATACCGGCGCGACATCTACTGATCGTCGGTCAGCTGCCCAGTTCGCGGTGCACGAAGGCCGAGACGTCGTCGAGCACCGGGGCCTTCTTGCGGAACAGGGGCGAGAAGGTCGCGATCAGGTCGGCGTGGTCCAGGCCAGGATAGAGTTTCGCCTCTGACCGACCGCCGACGTCCTGCATGCGCTGGTTCAGGATGACGGTGTCCTCGTCGTGGACCACCGTGTCGGCCGTACCGTGTCCCAACCACAGGGGCGGGGCGTCGGCGCGCACGAAGGTCACCGGCTGGGTCAGGGTCGGGTCCGGCGCGCGACCGAAGGCGTTGACCGAGGCCGGCACGTCGAACGGCAGGAACTCGTACGGTCCCGCCAATCCCGCCGCCGCCCTGATCAGGTCGGGCTTGCCGACGGCGGCCATGTAGCGGCGATCCAGGGCGATCATCATGGCCAGGTGGGCTCCCGCCGAATGTCCTGCGACGGCCAGTCGGGCCGGATCGCCGCCGTACTGCCCCACGACTTCGGCGACCCTGGCCGTCGCGGCCGCCGCGTCCTCAATGAAGGTCGGGAAGACCACATTGGGCACGATCCGATAGTCGGGCAGGGCCACGACGAAGCCGCGCGCCGCCAGCGCCTGGGCCGCCCAGCCGTACAGGGACCGCGACCCCGAATCCCAGCCGCCGCCATAGAAGAAGACCACCACCGGCCGCAGCGGCTGGCCGGGCCGCCAGTCGGGGCCGTAGAGGTCGAACCTCTGGCGCGGATCGTCACCATAGCTGAGGTCGCGGGCGATCCGGCGCACGCCCCGGTCCCGTGGGCCCAGGGTGTTGAGCATGCCCAGCGGCGAACAGGCCGCCACCAGCCCGCCCAGCGACACGGCGCCGAGGCCGGCGAAGATACCTCTACGGGTCATGGAATCCTGAAGTCCGAAAGCGATGCGATCAGATACGCACGAACCGGCCGTTCGGCTCAATCCTGTCCGCAATCACCGTGCCCCGGCGATCAGGGCACCGCAGTTGGCGTCCTTGGCCAGGCCAGGATCGACGAAGGCGAACAGGGCCGCGACCGGCGCGACCACCGCCCCCAGCACGGCCGTCAGCCCGCCCTGCGCCACCATCTGTCCGACATCGACGCCGATCCGGGGCTGGGCCAGGGGGCCGGTGACGTTGATGGGTGTCCACAGGCGCAGCAGGCGGGGCTTCTTGGACTCGCCGTCGATGCGCAGGTTCAGGGTCTCGTCGCCCAGGTTGATCGTGCCCGACCCCTTGGCCAGGACCACATCGGTATCGATGACCAGGGTTTGGGCCCGGGCCACGCCGCCCGAGACGTTGAAGTCGGCGACGGCGCAGCGGATCGGCGACCGGCCCTGATCCCCCCTCAGCAGTCTGAGCAGCCCCGCCGAGGCGTTGACGCCGAGCAGTTCGGCGAAGGCCGAGCGCATCTCGCCGTTCGGGACGACCAGGCTGATCGATCCCTTGGAGTTGGCCGCGAACCGATGGATCGAGGCCCCCGGCCCCTCCAGCCGAGCCCGGCCGAGCGCCAGGCCACTGATCGGGCTGGACCCGTTCGTCACCGGCACGATCGACTGCAGCGGATAGCCTGACAGCCGGAAGTCGATGGCCGAATAGGGGATGTCGCGCGTGGCATTGATCCGGGCGGTGCCGTTCAGCGAGCCGCGATTGAAGGTGAAGGCGACCGGATCGAGGTTCAGGATACCCGCCTCCAGATCGGCACCCAGCCGCACGGCCCGGATATCCAGGTCGTTGGCCTTCACCGAGGCGGCCCGGTAGGTCAGGGTTCCGTCCATCGTCCGCAGCCGATCCACGGCGAGGGTCGCGTCGGGCAGCAGCTTGCCGGGCACGCCGGACGACACGGTCGTGGTGTTGTCGCCCGAGGCGCTGGTCTGGGTCTTTGCGCCCAGGATGGCCGTGAGGTCGTTGATGTCGAGCCGCTGGGACGCCAGCTGGGCCTGGACCTTGAGGCGGCCCTGGGTCTCCACGGAAATGTCGCCCGACAGGTCCGAGGCCCCGACCTGGCCGCTGAAGTCGTTGAAGGTCCAGTGACTGTCGTCGCGCTTGAGTGCGCCAGAGATCCGGTAGCGCGGCGTGTTGGGCAGGGCGATGCCGACCAGCTGGTACAGATTCGCGAGGTCCTGGCCCTGCAGGGTCAGGGTCGCCTGGACCTGACCCAGGTCGAACGGCCGGGTCACCGAACCGTCGGCCGTCAGCCGTGATCCCGCACCGGCAAGATCGGCGGTGAAATGATAGGGCCGGTCACGGCGGATATTGATGAAGGGGCCGCCCTCGATGCGCAGCGTCAGGGGCGAGCGGTTGATCGCGCCCTTGCCGTCCAGCACGAACCCGGCGTCGCCGTCATTCGCCGTCTCGCGGGCATTGACCGTGGCGTCCAGGGTGAGGCCGCGCTTGCGCTCGTCCAGCACGATATGCCCGCCCGAGATAACCAGGCGCTGGATCACCGGCAGTTTCGCACCCTCGCCGTCGTCGGGCTTGTCGGGTTCGAGATCCCAGCTCTGCCTGCCGTCTTCGGTGGCGATCAGATTGACCTCGGCCCGGTCGATGGCCAGCAACGGCATCTCGATCTGACCGCCCAGCAGCTTGCGCAGCCGCACCGAGGCCTCGATCCGACCGACGTTGGCGGTGTCCGTATCCCTGAACCAGGCGGGCCCGCCGAACTTGAGATCGTTGATGATCACCGACGGCGTCCAGCTGAACAGACGCACGTCCAGATCGCCCTGGAGCGCGACCTCGCGATCATACTTCACCGAGGCCCAGCGCCCGATCGGCCCGCGCAGCCAGTTCCAGTCGAACAGCAGCAGGAAGATCACGATGGCCGCGACCAGAACGAGGAAGACGCCGCCTGCGACTTTTTCTGTTAGGCCGGGGCGGCGAAAGCTGGTGTAGACCGGGTCGTTGGCCTTGACCCAATCGCGCCATTCGCCGGCCCTGGCACCCGCCGGAACCAGGGCGCGTGTACGCACGCGGTCCCATGACAGCGCATCCTTCAGCCTTGAAATCATTCGGTTTGGCAAGCGCGGGTTCCGGTGCGACCCCCTTCAACGCGCCATGCTCCCATGTGGCGCCATGGACCGCAAAGATTCCGTCGGCCGCGCTTCATTAACGCTCCGTGACAGGAGCAAATGTCGTCCTCATGTCACTTTGTTGTCGCGCCATCTTTACAGAAGCGAAGATCGGCGCATTATCCTCCGAACCCAGACGTATTCTCGTGCCGGGAGGACCCAAAAAATGAACAAGATGACCGCCATCACGACCGTCGCCGCCCTGATGCTGGCCTCGGCGGCCCCCGCCCTCGCCGGTGACGCCCAGACCCGCAGCGCGCCGACCCCGCAACGTGTGGTGATGATGTGCGACGCCACGCCCGCAACCGTCAGCGCCTTCCGCCGCGAACACGGCCAGCGTCCGGTCTTCGTCACCGCCGATCAGGTCCTGTCGGCCCGCGCCACCGGCCAGCAATGGTCGGCCCCCCGCTGCATGACTGCGCGTGAGCACGGTCGCCTGGTCCAGGCCATGTCGAGCTACGCCGCCGCGCGCTGATCGCCCCGACCAGCAGACAGCAAAAAGGCCGCGGTTCGCACCGCGGCCTTTTCCTTGTCCGTCGCGACGGCCCTATTCGGCGGGGCTCAGGTACCGGTCCAGCCAGCCGAAGACCTCATTATGCCATTGCAGGCTGTTGGCGGGTTTCAGCACCCAGTGGTTCTCGTCGGGGAAGACCACCAACCGGCTCTCGATGCCGCGCCGTTGCAGGGCCGTGAAGGTCGACAGTCCCTGTGACGTCGGGATGCGGAAGTCGCGGTCGCCCTGGACGACCAGCATAGGCGTCTCCCAGTCCTTGACGTGATTGATCGGGTTGAAGCGATCATAGCCGCGCGGGTTGTCGTACTGGGTGCCGCCGTATTCCCATTCGGTGAACCACAGCTCCTCGGTGCCATAGGCCATGCCGTTGATGTCGAAGACGCCGTCGTGGTTGACCAGGCATTTGAATTCGTCGGACCATTTTCCGGCGATCCAGTTGATCATGTATCCGCCGTAGGAGGCTCCGAGAGCGCAGGCGTTGTCGCCGTCGAGAAACGAATACCGCGCCTGGGCCGCCGCCCAGCCCTTCTGCAGGTCTTCCAGAGGCCGGTCGCCCCAGTGCTGGCTGATCGCATCGGTGAAGGCCTGGCCGTATCCGGTCGAGCCGTGGAAATCGATCATCACCACCGCATAGCCCGCGCCCGCATAGGTCTCGGGGTTCCAGCGATAGGACCAGCCGTTGCCGAACGACCCCTGGGGTCCGCCGTGGATCAGGAAGGCGACTGGATATTTGCGACCCTCGACGTAACCGGCCGGCTTGATGACATAGGCGTGGACGTCCTCGTTGTTCCAGCCTTTGAAGCTGAACTGCTCGGCCTCGCCGAACGCCTTGCCGTCCAGCTGGGAGTTCACATTGGTCAGGGGCAGGGGCATTTCCCGGCCCAGATACGTCTTCGCGAACAGCTCGCTCGGCCGGGTCAGGCTGTCCTGGGCGAAGACGAAGCCCGACGGCGTCTGGACGAAGGCCGAGACATGGCCCGGGCCGGTGATCGGAACCGGTGCTCCGCCGCCCTCGACGGGAATCGAGAACAGCCGCGTCTGGCCGACGTCACCGGCGACGACATACAGGGTCTGGCCGTCCCGCGACCATTGCAGGCTGTCGGCCGACCGGTCCCAGCGTTCGGCGACCTTGCGGGTCGCGCCCGTCGCCACGTCCATCAGCATGATCTGCCAGCGATCGGCCTCGAAGCCCGGCCGCGCCATGGCCCGGTAGGCCAGGGTCCCGCCGTCCGGCGAGAAGACCGGTCCGGTGTCCCAGGCGTCGTTGGCGTCGGTCAGGTTGGTCAGCTGGCCGGGCGTTGCGGTCGAGACCTTGTAAAGGTCGAAATTGGTGCTCCACGGCTCGGACTTGCCGGCCTCGCGCGCCGAGAAGACGACGCCCGACCCGTCGGGGGTGAAGGCGAACTCGCTTTCGTCGCCGAACGGCTTGGAGGGGGTGTCGCCGTCGAAGCCCTTGGTCACCCAGACCGGGTCGCCGCCGGACGTGGGCACCACGAACAGATGGTTCTGGGTGCCGTCGGCCCAGGTGTCCCAGTGGCGCACGAACATCCGGTCATAGACCTGGCCCGTCGCCTTGTCCTCGTCGACCGCCCTGGTCCGCTCGACCGTGCAGGCGATGTCGGCACAGTCGGGGAAGACCGCCAGTGACACCACGACCTGGGAGGCGTCGGGGCTCAGGCGATAGGCGTTGACGTCGAGCGCCAGCGTCGTGACCTGGGTCGCGCCCGTGCCGTCGGCATTGGCGCGCCACACCTGGCTGGTACCCGACCGGCCCGACAGGAAATAGAGCTTGCCGTCCGATCCCCAGCGCGCCGTATTGGCCCCGCCGTCCGAGATGGCCAGCCGCCGGGGCTCGCCGTCCGCCGACAGGTCCTTGATCCACAGGCTGCCAGAGCGCCGGTTGGCCGCCACATCCGTCGTCGTCACCGAATAGACCAGCCACTTACCATCCGCCGACACCTGCGGATCGCCCAGCCGGTTGGCCGAAATCATGTCCTGATAGGTGAAGGCGTTGGGCACGGCGGGCGATGCCGGTGCCGGCGTCAGGGGCTGACCCGGATTGGCCGCCTGGGCCATGGCGGCGGGAGCGCTCGCGATCAGGGCCAGTGCGGCGACGCCGGAAAGCAGGGAGCCGGAAAGCAGCGAACGATAACGCATCGAGGTGTCCTCACTGAACTGTTGCCGCTGGCGTAGCACCGTCGCCTGCCGCGCGAAAGTTGTCGAAGTCGACGACCTTAGCTAAGGTGTGGGTCCAAGGAGCGCCGCCGATGACCACCGTCACCGTCCATCACGCCAAGACCCACCTGTCCGCCCTGATCGCAGCCGCCGAACGCGGCGAAGAGGTCGTGATCGCGCGCGGATCGGTCCCCGCAGCCCGGCTGGTGCCGATCGACGCACCAGCATCATCGCCGCCCCCCCGTGCGCCCCGCGTCCCGGGCCGCCTGAAAGGGCTGGTCGCCCTGGACGACAGCTTCTTCGATCCCCTGCCGGAGGACGAGCTCCGCCTGTGGGAAGGGCGCGGTTCCGAAGGGTGAGGCTGCTCCTCGACACCCATGCCCTGGTCTGGTGGCTGGACGACAACGTCGAGCTCAGCCGCGAGGCGGATGCAGCCATCCGCGATCCCGCCAATGACGTCTGGGTCAGCGCCGTCTCGGCCTTCGAGATCGCGCAGAAGCATCGGATCGGCAAACTGCCGTCCGCCGCCCGCCTGGCGCGCAACTTCGATTCCGACGTCCTCGCAGAGGGGTTTCTGTCCCTGTCGATATCGCCCGGCGAAGCGCGTCTGGCGGGAGCGATGTTGAATCCAGATCGCGATCCCTTCGACCGGATGCTGATCGCTCAGGCATTGCTCAACGACATGATCCTGGTCTCGAACGAGAAACTCTTCGACGGCTTCGGCGTCGCCCGCCTCTGGTAGCTTGCCCCCCGGCCCCGATCCGGCGACAAGCGCAGGACATGGAATCGGCCACCCCCACCGTCAGAGAGCCCCACATCTGCGACGTGCTGATCGCCGAGCGCGCGCCCCGGCTCACGCGGTCGATCGCTTGGCCGGTGGTGCGGCCGTTACTCTACAAGCTGCTGAACTATCACGCCGCGCGGCGGATGGCCGATGGGGTCGCCGGTCTCTCGGGTCAGGCGGCGTTCGACTATATGTCCGACCTGCTGGACCTGAAGGTGTCCACCCTGAACCTGGACCGCATTCCGGCGACCGGCCGGTGTGTCGTGGTCTGCAACCACCCGACCGGGATCGCCGACGGGGTCGCCGTCTATGATGCCATCAAGACGCGCCGATCCGACGCCGTCTTCTTCGCCAACGCCGATGCCTTGCGGGTCTCTGCCCGGCTAAACGAGATCGTCATCCCGGTCGAATGGGTGGTCGAGAAGCGTACGCGCCAGAAGACCCGCGCAACCCTGGACGCCGCCCGCGCCGCCTTCGAGGCCGAGCGGTGCATCGTCATGTTCCCGGCCGGACGACTGGCGCGGGTGTCGCGCGACGGCTCCCTGACCGACCCCGAATGGGCCTCGACCGCCGCGTCGATGGCGCGGAAGTACGGCGCTCCGATCGTGCCGATCCATGTCGCGGGCCCCACGTCGCGGCTGTTCCACCTGTTCGACCGGGTGTCGCAGGAACTTCGCGACATCACCCTGTTTCACGAGCTTCTGAACAAGCGAAAGACGGCGTTTCGCCTGTCGGTCGGCAAGCCGATCCCGCCGAGCCGGCTCGATGTCGACGCGACCCGCGCCACCTATGCGCTGAAGGCTTTCACCGAACGCGTCCTGCCGACCCAGCCGGACGCCGATTTCGCATGAACGCGGATATCACGATCCCCCTCGCCGACGCCGAGGCCACGACGGCCCTGGGGGCCCGGATCGCGCCCCTGCTGAGGGGCGGGGACGCCGTCCTGCTGTACGGCCCGCTCGGCATGGGCAAATCGACCCTCGCGCGGGGCCTGATCCGGGCCCTGACCCGACCCGACGAGGACGTGCCGTCGCCGACCTTCACCCTGGTGCAGTTCTACGAGACCTCACCCCCCGTCGCCCATTTCGACCTGTATCGCCTGACCCGGCCCGAGGAGGCGTTCGAGATCGGGCTGGACGAGGCGCTGGACGAGGGCGCGGTGCTGATCGAATGGCCGGAACGGCTGGGTGACGACGTTTCCTGGATCGCGGGGACCAATCTGTTGTGTATCACCCTGTCAGAAGACGGCGCGGGCAGGGTTGCGACCGTTTCTGTCGCAGGGACGTGGGAGGCGAGGCGCGATGACATCACCTGATGATCGCGAAGAGCAGAGGCTGGCCTTCCTGGCCTCGGCCGGGCTGGCCGACGCCGAGCGCGCGCCCCTGCCCGGCGACGCCTCCACGCGGCGCTATGAGCGGCTAACCACAAGCGATGGCCGGTCGCTGATGCTGATGGACCAGGCCGCCTCGGCCGAGAGCCCGCCGTGCGATCCGTCGTGGACGCCGGAACAGCGCCATGCGGCCGGGTGGAATGCCGTCGCCCGCTTGTCCGCCGGGCGGGTCGAGGCCTTCGCCGCCGTCGCCGCTCATCTGAGGTCGGTCGGCCTGTCGGCGCCGGATATCCCGGCTCTGAATGCCCCCGCCGGACTGGCGGTACTTGAGGATTTCGGAGACGCCCTGTTCGCGCGGGTGATCGAGGCCGGACAGGACGAGACACCGCTGTACCTCGCCGCCGTCGAGGCCCTGGCCGCCCTGCATGACGCGACGACGCCCGATGTGCTGACCGGCCCCGCCGGAGATTGGCCGCTTCAGGTCTATGATACGACAGCGCTTCAGGGAGGCGCCGATCTGTTCGTCGAATGGCTGCCGAGGCTTGATCACAGGCTGGCGTTCGACGATGCTGCCATCGCCGGCTGGCGCAAGGCCTGGGCCCCGGTGGTCGAGGCCGGTGAGGTGGGGGCCACGGTCATGGCCCACCGTGACTATCACGCCGAGAACCTGATCTGGCTGCCCGACCGCGTAGGCCCGGCCCGCGTCGGCATGATTGATTTCCAGGACGCGGTCCGCGCCCATCCGTCGTGGGACCTGCATTCCCTGCTCCAGGACGCCCGCCGCGACGTACCGCCCGCGCTGGAGGCCCAGGCGCTGGATCATTATTTCGCCCTGCGGTCCCGGGTGGACCGCACCGATTTCATGCGATCCTACGCCGGGTTGGCGGCCCTGAACGAGGCGCGGATTCTGGGCATCTTCGCGCGGCTGATCGTGCGTGACGGCAAGCCGAGATACCGCGAGTTCATGCCCCGCATGTGGGCGCATCTGAACGCCAACCTGACACGGCCAGGGCTGGAGACGGTCGCCGCCTGGTTCGACCGGCATGTGCCGAAGGACGTGCGCGCATGACCGCTGTCCCGACCACCGCCATGGTCCTGGCAGCCGGGCTCGGCACCCGGATGCGGCCCCTGACCGACGACCGCTCCAAGGCCCTGGTCGAGGTCGGGGGCAGGGCCCTGATCGACCACAATCTGGACCGGCTGGCCCAGGCGGGGGTCCGGCGCGCCGTCGTCAACGTCCATGCCTTCGCCGACCGGCTGATCGACCATCTGAAGGCCTGGCGAGGCGATCTGGAGATCGTCATCTCGGACGAACGCGAGCATGCCCTGCCTCTGGAGACCGGCGGAGGGATCAAGGCGGCGGCGGCCCTGCTGGGGAATGGGCCCATCGTCGTAGTCAATATCGACAGCGTCTGGATCGAGGACGGTGAACCGCCCGCCCGCGCCATCCGCGACCTGTGCGAAGGGTTCGACCCGGCGCTTGCGACGTGCTGCCTGATGCTGGCCCGGGCCGGGCGGACCTCGGGCCTCGACGGTCCGGGGGACTTCCTGATGGACGAGCAGGGACGGCTGACGGGACGACGCACGGCGGGGGCGGCGACCGCGCCATTCAACTATATGGGCGTCCATATCGTCGATCCCCGGCCGATCTATGCCCATCCGGAGACGGAGTTCGGCCTGTTTCCCGCCGGCGGCGGCCTGTGGGGCGGGTGGGCGGCCGAGGGGCGGCTGCACGGCTTCGTCATGGAGGGCGACTGGATGCACGTCGGCGATCCCGGTGCCCGCGACGCCGCCGAGGCGCGTCTGGCCGCGTCAGCGTGACCGAACGCTTCGATCCCTTCTCGGGTGGCGGCCCCCGATGGCGCGCCATCCCCTCGCATCGACCCTTCCTCGAGGATCTGGCCGCTGGCGTCCTCGACTGGCTCGGTGACGCCCCGCCCGAGACGCTGTCCGACGCCATCATCCTGTTGCCCAACCGGCGCGCGGCGCGGGCCTTCGGCGACGCCCTGTCGCGGCTCAGCGGCGATCGGCCCGTCCTGCTGCCCCAGGTCCGACCGCTCGGTGATCTGGAGGAGGACGAGCCGCCCTTCGCGCCCGGAGAACTGGGTCTCGACCTGCCCCCCGCCATTGCGCCCCTGACCCGCCGGTTCGAGATGGCGCGGATGATCGCGACCGAACTGCACGGCGAGTACGAGGACCGTCCCGCCCATTTCGGCCCGTTGCGCGCGCTGGAACTGGCCGATGCGCTCGCCGGGTTCCTCGATTCCTGCCAGATCGAGGAGGTCTCGGACCTGTCGGGCATACGGGGGCTGGTCGAGGCGGACCTGGCCGAACACTGGCGCACCTCGGCCGACTTCCTGTCGCTGGCGGTCGAGGCCTGGCCTCGGCGCCTGTCGGAGCTTGGCCTGATCGATCCGGCCGACCGCCGCGCCCGCCTGCTGCGCCTGCTGGCCGAGCGGTGGGACAACCATCCGCCGCAGGGTCCCGTCATCGCCGCTGGTTCGACCGGCTCGGCCCCCGCCGCCGCCGATGTGCTTGGGGCCGTGGCGCGCGCGCCCATGGGCTGTGTCGTCCTGCCGGGCCTCGACCTCGATCTGGACCCCGCTGTCTGGGCCGGCCTGGGCGAGGAGGAGCAGCACCCCCAGAACGCCCTGTGGCGGCTACTGGATCGGCACGGCCTCCCCCGCGAGGACGTACGGCCGTGGTTCCAGCCACCTCTCATCCCGGCGGTTGAGGCGCGTGGCCTGGCCCGCCAGCGCCTGATCAACGAGGCCCTGCGCCCCGCCAACGCCACGGCCGACTGGCGCGTCGAGATCGCCCGTATCCGCGAGGAGGCTGCGCCGTTGACGGGCACCGACCCGATCGCCCTGGGGCTTGAGGGTCTGTCGGTCCTGACCCTGCGCACCGAGGAGGATGCCGCCCAGACCCTGGCCCTGATGATGCGCGAGACGCTGGAGACGCCCCGCCCGGATGGTACGCCCCGGACCTGCGCCCTCGTCACGCCCGACGTGGCGCTCGGTCGCCGCGTCGCCGCCCGGCTGGAGCGGTGGGGGATCGTGGCCGACAACTCCTCCGGCGCACCGCTGTCGCGATCGTCGGCGGGAGTGCTGGTCGATCTCGCCACCCGCTGGATCGCCGATCCGCTCAAGCCCCAGACCCTGCTGGCCCTGCTCAAGCATCCGCTCGTTCGCATCGATCTCGGCGACGGCGACGTCGCTGAGGCCGCCCGCGCTTTGGAGCAATACGCCCTGCGCGGACCCCGCCTGCGCCGCTGGCCCCAGATTCTCTCTCGGCTGGAAAAGGCGGGCCGGCCGCATGAGGGTGGCAAGGCTCCGTCTGACTTCCACATCGCCCGCCTCGCTCTCGCCGGAGCCCTGGCTGAACGCCTGTGCGCCCTGTCCGAGGCCGCCTGTGCCGTCTTCACACCGTCCGGCCGACACGTTCGCGCGCCGCTCGACGCCGCCGCCGTCGCCCTGACCACGCTCGTGGAGGCCCTGGCCGGTCAGAATGCCTGGGCGGGCACGGACGGAGAGGCCGCCGCCGCCCTGCTGACCGGGCTGATCGAAGGCGGTGCCGCTCTTGGTGCCGTCAGTCCCGACGATCTGGTCGAACTGGTCGCCGGGCTGCTGGCCGAGACCACGATCCGCACCGGTGGGGCGACCCATCCCAATCTGCGCATCCTGGGGGCCATCGAGGCGCGGCTGGTGCGGGCCGACCGGATGATCCTGGCCGGGCTGGAGGAGGGCGTCTGGCCCGGTCCCGCCCCGACCGATCCTTTCCTGTCGCGCCCGATGCGCAAGACCCTGGGTCTGCCCCCGCCCGAGCGCCGCCTGGGCCAGACCGCCCAGGACTTCGTCCAGGCGGCTTGCGCCGATGAGGCGATCCTGGTCCATGTCGAGCGGCGCGGCGGCCAGCCGGCGGTCAAGTCGCGCTGGCTGTGGCGGCTGGAGATGCTGACGCGCGGTGCCCACACCGAGGCGGTGCCCGTCAGGATTGCCCGACCGACCGCCTGGCCCGACTTGGCCCGTGCCCTGGATGCGCCGGAGAAGCGCGTCCCCGCCTATGCGAAACGCCCCGCGCCCCGCCCGCCGGTCGAGCGCCGCCCGCGCAAGCTGCCGGTCACCGGGGTCGAACGGTGGGTGCGCGATCCCTATGCCGTCTATGCCCGCTATGTGCTGAACCTGCGCCAGATGGACCGTCCGGGTCAGTCGGCCGAGGCCCTCGCGCGGGGGCAGGCGGTTCACAAGGCGGTCGAGCGCCTGACCCTGTCCTGGCCCGACGTCCTGCCCGATGACTGCGAGGGCGAGATCGGCAAGCTGTTGCACGAGGAACTGGGCCACCACGGGTTCGAGGACGCCGCCATGGCGCGCGAGACGCCGCTCGCCCGCAACTGTGCCCGCTGGCTGGCCGGGTTCGAGCTGCGCCGTCGCGCCCGGGGCATCGACATCCACGTCGAACAGACCGTCGCCCACACCTTCGACGCCCCCGCCGGCCCCTTCACCCTGACGGCCAAGGCCGACCGGATCGAGCTGTCGTCGTCGGGCGCGGCAGTGCTGGATTTCAAGACCGGCCTGCCGCCCTCGGCCAAACAGGTCCGCACGGGGTTCGCGCCGCAACTGACCCTGACGGGCGCCATCCTGGCCGAAGCCGGTTTCGCCACCTCCGGCCCCGTCGAGCCCGAGGAACTGACCTACGTCCGCGTCGTCGGTCGCAAGGTCGCGGGCGAGGCCAGGGTCGTCACCGAAGGGGCCGAGGCGGCGGAATGGTCGCGGGCGGCGCTCGCCGGACTGAAGGCGCGCGTGGCCCGGTTCGACAGCCCCTCGACCCCCTATCTGAGCTGGGTCGCGCCGCAGTTCATGGGCAATTTCGGCGGCAACTACGACCATCTGGCCCGCGTCTGGGAATGGCACGTCGTCGGCGACGAGGGCGAGACATGAGCGCGGCATCCCCCGGCGTCCGCATCCTGCCCGACCCGCACCAGCGGATGGCGGCCGACCCGCGCCAGTCGGTCTTCGTCACCGCCAACGCCGGCTCGGGCAAGACCTCGACCCTGGTCGACCGGGTGGCGCGGCTGTTGCTGGAAGAGGTCCAGCCCGGCGAGATCCTGTGCGTCACCTATACCAAGGCCGCCGCCGCCGAGATGCAGGCCCGGCTCTATGACCGGCTGGGCGAATGGGCGGTCATGGACGATCGCGACCTGGAACAGAATCTGGCCGATCTGGTCGGCGGGATGCCCGATCCCGACCTGTCCAAGGCGCGCCGCCTGTTCGCCAAGGCGCTGGAGACGCCGGGCGGGCTGAAGATCCAGACCCTGCACGCTTTCTGCGAAAAGCTGTTGCGGCGGTTCCCGCTCGAGGCCGGGGTGTCGCCGGGGTTCACCGTGCTGGAGGATCAGGCGGCGACCGCCCTGTCGCACGCCGCGCGCGAGGAGCTGGCCCGTGAGGCCCTGAAGGACGAGGACGGGCCCATCGGCCGGGCCTATGCCCATTTCGCGGTCGAGCTGGATTGGGCGTCGTTCGAGGCCCTGCTGGCCAAGGTCGAGCAGGACCGCGTCCGGTTGATCGACTATGTCGCCCGCGTCGCCGACGGCCGCAGCCCCTCGCCCCACGACCTGACCGGGGCCGATCCGGACACGGACCTGGCCGGTCTTCAGGCCGACTTCATGCGCTGGCTGGACCGCGACGAATGGGTGGAGATCGCCGAGGCCATGAACACCGGCTCGGTCACCGATCAGGCCTGCGCCGAGCGGATGTGGGCCGCCGACTGGACCTTCCCCGAGGTCGCCGCAGTCTTCCTGACCAGCGGTTCGCCGCGCAAATCCATGGCGACCAAGAGCGCCCCGCCCCACGCCCGCGACTGGCTGACCCGGATGCAGGACAAGGTGGTCGCCACCCTGTCCGCCGTCCGCAAGGCCCGGGTGGCCGAGGACACCGTCCACGTCCTGACCCTGGCCCAGGCCCACGGCGCCCTCTACGATCAGGCCAAGGCGGCGCGCGGCGCCCTGGATTTCGGCGACCTGGTGGCCCGCACGGTCGAGCTGTTGACCACCCGCTCCAGCGCCGCCTGGGTGCTCTACAAGCTGGACGGCGGCATCGAGCACGTCCTCGTCGACGAGGCCCAGGACACGGCGCCTGAGCAGTGGGACATCCTGCGCGCCCTGACCGAGGACTTCTTCTCCGGCGCGGGCTCCAAACGGTTCGGGGCCGGCAAGGTCGAGCGCACCGTCTTCGCCGTCGGCGACGAGAAACAGTCGATCTATTCCTTCCAGGGCGCCCGGCCGGAGCGGCTGAATCAGGAGTCGCAACGCTATGATGTGATGGTCACCGGCGCGGGCTTCGACTTCCGGGGCGTTCAGCTGGCAACATCCTTCCGCTCGACACAGCAAGTATTGTCTTTCGTCGATGCGGTATTCGAAGGCCCGGCGCGAACTACGGCCCTTGTCGGCGAACAGGTCGCGGCCATCCCGAAACACGTCGCCATGCGCACCGGAGACCCCGGCTGCATCGACCTGTGGCCCCTCTATGCCGATGAGAAGCCGCCCGAGCGCGACGCCTGGGACGATCCGCTGGATCAGGAACCCACTCAAGGGGCGCGCAAACGGATGGCCGCCGACCTCGCCCGCGACATCAGACGCCAGGTCGAGACGGGCGTCGCCGTCCACGATCGTCGCGAACGATCCTTGCGCCCCTGCGGATACGGCGATTTCCTGGTGCTGGTCCGGCGGCGCGACGCGACCTTCGAGGAGATCATCCGCGCGCTGAAGTCGGCGGGCGTGCCGGTCGCGGGGGCGGACCGCCTCAAGCTGTCATCGCACATCGCCTTCGACGACCTGATCGTGCTGGCCCGGTTTGCTCTGTTCCCCGACGACGACCTCAGCCTGGCCGAGGCTCTGCGAAGCCCGTTGTGCGACATCGACGAGGACAGTTTGTATGACCTCGCGGGGGCCGATCCGGACCGTCGCGGCCTGTGGCGCGAACTGAGCCGCCGGGCCGGTGAACGGCCGGAGTGGGGCAGGGCGCGCGATCTGATGGCCTTCGTGATCGCCGCCCGCGACCGCGATCCCTTCGCCTTCTTCGCCGGAGTGCTGAACCGGATCGACGACACCGGCGTCTCGGGCCGCGCGCGGGTCCTCGGCCGGCTGGGGCGAGAGGCCGAGGAGGCGCTCGACGAGACCCTGAACCAGGTCCTGGCCGCCGAACAGCGCGGGGCCACCGACCTGGAAACCTGTCTGTCCATGCTGGAGGCCGCCCACGTCGAGGTGAAGCGCGAGCTGGAAGGCGCGCGCGGCGAGGTCCGGGTCATGACCGTCCACGGCGCCAAGGGGCTGGAGGCCCCCATCGTCATCTTGCCCGACACCACGGCGGTGGCGAAGGCGCAAGGACCCACCCTGATGGCGGTCGAACAGGCCGACGGCTCGGAAGCCTGGCTGATGTGTCCGGGGTCGGAGAAGGAGGATTGCGACGCCTCCACCCTGGCCCGCACCGCGCGTCAGGACCGGGTCAACGCCGAGACCCTTCGCCTGCTCTACGTCGCCCTGACCCGCGCCCGCGACCGGATCGTCATCCTGGGCCGGGGCAGCGCAAAGTCGAAACAGGGCTATAACGACGGCAGCTGGTGGGACGTCCTGACGGAGACCTTCGGGCGTCTGGACCCCCGCGATATCGGCGACGGCCGCCTTCGGATCGGGCCCGACCCCGTCGTCCTCGGCGCGAAGACGGCGGGCGGCCCGGGCGCCTCGGTCACGGTTCCCGACTGGGCCCGCCAGCCTGCGACGCCCGCCCCCGGTTTCCGTATCGCCGCTCCGTCGCGGATGGACGAGGCCCTGCGTATCCCTGCGCCGTCACCGCTGGCCGTGTCCGCGACAGGCGCGGGCAAGCCGCTGGGCCGGTTCCGGCGCGGCGACCTCATCCACCGGCTGCTGGAGCGGCTGCCCGAGATCGCGGCTGAGGACCGGCCGGACGCCGCCGTCCGGATCCTGGCCCGCGAGCGCGACCTCGACGAGGCCCAGCGTACGGAGATGATCGCGGCGGCCTTCGGCGTGCTGGATGACGCCCGGTTCGCGCCGGTTTTCGGGCCGGGATCGCGGGCGGAGGTGGCGCTGACCGGCTCAGCGCCCGGCCTGCCGGGCGGGGTCTCGATCTCTGGACGTATCGACCGGCTGGTGGTGACGCCCGACCGCGTCCTGGTCGTCGATTACAAGTCCAACCGTCCGGCGCCCCCGACGATCGCGGCGGCGGACCCGTCCTATGTGCTGCAACTGGCCGTCTATGTCGCGGTGCTGAAGCGGCTGTATCCCGACCGCGCCGTGGAGGCGGCGCTGGTCTGGACCGACGGCCCCGACCTGATGGAGGTCCCGGCCGATCGCCTGGACGCTGCGCTCGCAAACGCCCGTTGAACCCCGTTGAACTTAAGGGGAATCACCCCACATCTGCCTGAACGCAGAAGCGAGGCCTAAACGCCGACCTGCCGCGCACCCATCCATGGGCTCAAGCAGCGAGGGACCGCGTCCCGAGCGGTAGCCCCCTAAAAAAGGAGCCATGACATGGCGACAATGAAAGTCACCGACGAGAGCTTCGACGCCGACGTCCTGAAATCCTCGACCCCGGTTCTGGTCGATTTCTGGGCCGAGTGGTGCGGCCCCTGCAAACAGATCGGCCCGGCCCTGGAACAGATCGCCGACGAACTGGCGGGTCAGGTCACCATCGCCAAGGTCAATATCGACGACAGCCCCATGACCCCGTCCAAGCTGGGCGTGAAGGGCATTCCCACCCTGATGCTGTTCCGCGACGGCCAGCTGTCCTCGCTCAAGGTCGGGGCCATGCCCAAGGGCAAGATCGTCGAATGGCTCGCCGAAAGCGGGATCCAGGCGAAGGCCTGAACCTTTCTCCCTCCCCTTCATGGGGAGGGATGACGGCGAAGCCGTCAGGGTGGGGCTGTCTTGCATCTCGCGCTGCCCTGACGGACCCCACCCCGGCTTCGCTGCGCTTCGCCGACCCTCCCCATAAAGGGGAGGGAGAGCTAATCCGGCCACGTCTCCTCTGAGGCCCCCAGCACCTCGCCGGCCAGGTACAGCGAACCGCAGATCACGACCCGCCCGGCCCCGAGCCTGAGCGCCGTGGCGAGTGCCGCCTCGACCGAGGGCGACGCCTGCGCCCCCAGCCCATGCCCCCTCGCCACGGCCGCCAGCGCATTCGGCTCGGCACAGGCTCCGTCGAAGCCGACGGTGAAGACGTGGGCCTCAGACCCCTTCAGGGCCTCGAAGAAGCCGCCCGCATCCTTGTTGGCCAGCATGCCGACGATCAGGGCGAGCGGACGCGGTGCTTTGGCCTGACGGTCGGCCAGGGCCTGGACCAGGGCCAGCCCCGCGTGCGGATTATGCCCCCCGTCCAGCCACAGTTCGGCTTCCGCCGCGCGCGCGGCCTCGCCATAAGGTCCGGCCGCCAGCCGCTGCATCCTCGCGGGCCATCGCACGGTCCGCAGCCCTTCCGCGATCGCGTCCTCGGGCAGGTCCAGCTCCAGCGCCACGGCGACCGCCAGCCCCGCGTTGTCGATCTGGTGTGCGCCGAACAAGGCCGGAGCCGGCAGGTCGAGGAACCGCTCAAGGTCCTGAAACACCATCCCGCCGCGCTCGGCCCAGGCGTCGAAGTCGGTGCCCATGACGGTCAGGGGGGAGGCGACCCGCCCGGCCGCCTTCTCGATCACCGCCATGGCCGCCTCGGACTGGCGGGCCACGATGCCCCGGGCGCCGGCTTTCAGGATACCCGCCTTCTCGCCCGCCACGGCCTCGATCGTGGTGCCCAGGAACTCGGCGTGGTCCAGATCGACCGGCGCGATCACGCTGATCAGCGGTCGCTCGATGACGTTGGTGGCGTCCAGCGTCCCGCCCAGGCCCACCTCGACGATGGCCAGGTCGGCGGGGACATCCGCCATGGCCAGGAAGGCGGCGGCCGTGGTGCTTTCGAACACTGTGGCCTGCACGCCCCGCACCGCCTCGATCCGGTCCAGAATGGCTTCAAGCCGCGCGTCGTCGATCAGCCGTCCCGCCAAGCGGATCCGTTCGTTGAACCGCACCAGATGCGGCGAGGTATAGGTGTGGACCCGCAGGCCCGCCGCCTCCGCCATCGCCCGGATGAAGGCGACCGTCGATCCCTTGCCGTTGGTGCCCGCCACATGGATGACGGGCGGCAGCCGATGCTGCGGCTCGCCCAGCACGGCCAGCAGGGTACGCATCCGGTCCAGCGACAGGTCGATCTTCTGCGGGTGGCGCAGGCGCAGGCGTTCCGAGATCGGGTCCATGGTCCAAGCCGTATGGGCGGATGCCGGCGACTTCAAGTCTGCCGCAGGCGAGCCCGCGTCAGACCGGATCGCCCGCCGCGCCCGCCGGGCTGAGCTTCCAGCGAATCTTGGTCTCGGCGTCGGTGCGGGCCGAGCCGCGCACCACGATCTGGAGCGAGCGTCGGGTCAGGCCCTCGTCGATATGGACGCTGGGCTCGATCGCGACGTCGGGACCGTCGGTCCTGAACCACCAGCCCCGGCCGGAATGGCCGCGCAACAGGATCGAGCGACGGTCGCGGGCCAGCGAGGCCTGGACCCCCGGCTCCAGATGGAAACGCACCGCATAGGGGGCGGCGATGGCGCGGACGACGTCGCCCTCGACATGGCTGGGGGCCGGATGCAGCCGTTCCTCGGCGCGCAGTTCGTCCAGCCTCTGATCCAGATAGAGGCGGCGCTGGTGCAGCAGGCCGAAGGGCACGGCCCAGCCGTCGTGTTCCATCTCCAGCCAGACGGCACCCTCGGCCTCGCGGTGTTCGGCACCGACGTGGATCGGGCGACCGATCAGGCGCGGGCCCAGCAACTCGCCCTTCCAGCCGCCGAGGGGATCGCCCAGCGACTGTTCGCCGAGCGTCAGGGTCGAATGGCCGGGGGTCAGGCGCAGGGCCTGGCGATCAGCAGCGCGGGGGCTCCAGCCGCAGCCGGTGACGATCCGGTCACGACCACAGGCGATCTCGAGCGCCAGCGGCTGGGCGCAGGCGGCCTCGCCCCAGGCCCCGTGGGCGGGCCGGGCGGTGTCGGCCACCACGGTCAGCAGGGCCCCGTGGATACGACGCAGACCGCCCACGCTGCCAGCGATCGGGCCCCGGGCGGCCTCGGTCGGGGACCAGTCGTCGTGGGCGCGCGCAGCTGCGACGAGGGCCGCCTGGCTGGGTCCGCCACCCTGGAAACTGGTCAGCCGTCCGTCGGGCAGGGTCTGGACACGCAGGGCCGCCGTCAGCCGCTGGATCGCCCCGCCGATGGACTCCGGCGAGGTCTCCGACAACTGCGACAGGGCGTCTTCAAGCGTCAGCAGGTCCAGCAGCAGGGCCAGACCCGCTTCGGGATTGCGCGAGGCATGGCCCCCGTCGCCCGCCACCGTGGCCCGCAAGGCCCCGGCCAGGGCATGGATCGCACGCTTGCGCAGCGAGGCCCCCGAGGGTCCGGCGATGACGCAGCCCGCTACGGCGGCGGCGACCATCCGTTCGGCCTTGCCCGCCAGCCCACCGGGCGGTCGCAGCAGCTGGCGCGCCTGACGGCCCAGGATGTCGATCAGCCTCTGGCGCTCGGCCTCGGTGGCGACCCCGCCCAGCTTTCGCGCAGCGCAGGCCAGGTTGAACACCCGCCGCGACAGAATCTCGGGCCCCCAGGCGAAGGGCGACCAGCGGGCGAAATGATCGGCCCACAGCAGGGTCAGCCGCAGGGCCTCGCGCGCGCCCTTCTCGCCCTGGGTCATCAGGCCGGGCAGCCAGGCGAAGGCGTGCAGATCGACGGCGAAGGCCTTGGTCGGACAGGGCCGGTCCCAGACGTCGCCGCCCGCCTCGACCTCCAGCGTCGAGCCCGCCAGGGTCGCACGACCGGACAGCAGGGCCTTGCCGACCTGGGCGTCGGCGGGACGGAAATCGCGCGGCGTCGCCGAGAAGGCGGTGGCCTTGGCCCCCTTCAGTGTCAGCGTATAGCCGGGCAGGCCATAGAGCTCGATCCACATCTGGCGGGTCAGCAGCCGTCCGGCGATGGCGGGCCACAGGGTCGGGCCGGTGTGCGGTCCTCCCGCGCGGACGGGGGTGCGGACGGGTGCCCCACGCAGGCCGGGGATGGCCCCAGGCGGGGGGGCCTCGGCCTCCGTCGCACGGCGGGCGAAGGGGCTCAAGGCCATCTCAGACGGCCTTCAGGGCCGCGATATTGGCGGCATAGGCGTCAGGCCCGCCCCGGAACACGGCGGTCCCGGCGACCAGGGCGTCGGCTCCGGCGGAGACGCAGGCGGCCGCGTTGGCTGCGGTCACGCCCCCGTCGACCTGGAGGTGGGCCTGCGACCCGGCCGCATCCAGCAAGGCGCGGGCCCGTTCGATCTTGCGATACGACGCGTCGATAAACGCCTGGCCGCCGAAGCCCGGATTGACCGACATGATCAGCACCAGATCGACCAGGTCGATGACGTCCTCCAGCAGGCCCAGCGGGGTGCCCGGATTGAACACCACACCGGCCTTGGCCCCCAGCTGGCGGATGCGGCCCAGGGTCCGGTGCAGGTGGGGCCCGCTCTCGGGGTGGACCGTCAGGATGTCGGCCCCGGCCTCGCGATAGGCCTCCAGCCAGGGATCGACGGGCGCGACCATCAGATGGACGTCGAACGGCAGGCTGGTGTGCGGCCGCAGGGCCTTCACCACGTCCGGGCCGATGGTGATGTTCGGCACGAAATGGCCGTCCATCACATCGACATGGACCCAGTCGGCCCCCGCCGCCTCGATGGCGGCGACCTCCGCCCCCAGCTTGGCGAAGTCGCTGGCCAGGATGGACGGACAGATCAGGGGCGCGCGGGTCATGGTCAGGGGATAGGGCGCGTCGGCGGATCGGGCAAGCCGGAGCCGATCCTGTTCTTCTCCCGCGTAGCGGGGGAAGTGTCGCGTCCCTGAGCGTAGCGAAGGCAGCGACGATGGGGGTCGTGTGAAGGGGGCGAAGAAATCTGACGACCCCCATCGACCCTGGTCTCGCTTCGCTCGACGCCGGGCCACTTCCCCCGCTACGCGGGAGAAGAAAAAGCCTACTTTAGCCTCGCCTCGAACACGCCCAGCAGCTTGGTCCAGCCGTCGGCGGCGTCGGCGGCGTTGTAGCTGGCGCGGTAGTCGGCGTGGAAGCCGTGCTGGGCGTCGGGATAGACGTCGATGCGGCTGTCGGTCTTGCCGGCCGCGGTGAGGGCCGCGTTCATGGCCTCTACGGCCGTCAGGGGGATGCCCTGGTCCTGACCGCCGTACAGGCCCAGCACGGGGGCCTTCAGGTCCTTGGCCAGGTCGACGGGCCAGGGCGCGCCGGCCGCGATCTGTTCCGGCGTGGCGGTCGGCGACGGGGCCAGCTGACCGTACCAGGCGACGCCGGCCTCGATCTGGTCGAAGCGGGCGCAGGCCTGCCAGACGACCTTGCCGCCCCAGCAATAGCCGGTGATGCCGATCTTGTCGGTGGCCCAGGGCTGGGCGGCGACCCAGTCGAGGGTGGCGGAGACGTCGCCCATGACCTGTTCGTACTTGGCCTGGCTGACGATGGTGCGGATCTGGGCGAAGTCGGACAGGGGTGCCGGGTCGGCGACGCGGACGAAGAAGGCCGGGGCGACGGCGGCATAGCCCGCCTTGGCCAGGCGGCGGCAGATGTCCTCGATATAGGCGTGGACGCCGAAGATCTCCGACGCGACGATGACCACCGGGAAGGGTCCCGCGCCCTCGGGCCGGGCGACATAGGCCGGAAGCGCGAAGCCGTCCGGGGCCGGATAGGTGACGTCAGCGGCGACCAGCCCGGCCGTGTCCGTGACCACCGGCGTGGCGCTCTGGGCCAGGGCGGCGACGGCGTATCCGCTGAAGAACAGGCCGCCCACGGCACCGACCCCCAGGGTCCGGCGCGAGAATTTCAGGTCGTCGGCGGTCTGGCCTTCGGGACGGATCAGGACGGTCATCGGGGGGCTCCGGGCGTGCAAAGGGACTGGGCCGACCTTGCGCCCGGCAGCGAAAGCCGTCGAGAGCCCAACCCGTTCCATGCGACGATACGCGCGGGGTCGCGCCGGGTGCGGCGGGCCGCTAGAAGCGGGGCCATGACCCTGCGCATCGCCACCTGGAACATCAACTCGGTCCGCCTGCGCATCGACCAGGTCGCGCGGTTCGTGGCCGAGAGTGGGACCGATGTCCTGTGCCTGCAGGAAATCAAATGCCTGGAGGACCAGTTTCCCAGGAACGCCTTTGCCGAAATGGGAATGCCGTACCTGAAGATCGCGGGCCAGAAGGGCTGGCACGGGGTGGCCATCGCCTCGAAGCTGCCGATCGAACACAGCGACACATTTCGCGCCTGCAAGCTGGGTCACGCGCGGTGTGTGTCGGGTCTGATCGCCGGGGTCGATGTCCAGAATTTCTACATTCCGGCAGGCGGCGACCTGCCCGACCGGGAGCTGAACGCCAAGTTCGACCACAAGATGGATTTCTATGAGCAGCTGACCGAGACGGTCGAGCGTCAGGACCGGTCGCGGCGGCTGCTTATGTGCGGCGACTTCAACATCGCGCCCAGCGAGTTCGACGTCTGGAACCATAAATACATGTCCAAGGTGGTCAGCCACACGCCGGGCGAGGTCCAGACGCTGAACCGGCTTCAGGCGGCGGGCGGTTTCGCCGACGTGGTCCGTGACGCCTTTCCCGAGCCGCAGAAGCTGGCCTCGTGGTGGAGCTATCGCGCCCAGGATTTCAGGGTGTCGCAGCGGGGCCTGAGGCTCGACCACATCTGGACCTCGCCGGGGCTGACGCCGTCGGTGGTGCCGGGGTCGGCGACGATCCACGAGCCGGTTCGCGCCTGGGAGCAGCCCAGTGATCACTGCCCCATTACGGTCGATCTGGACGTCTGACGACCTATTCGGCGGCTTCCAGGGCCAGTTTGGCGGCGTCCAGTTCGGCGGCCTTGGCCTCGACCAGGCTGACGATGTGATCGACCATCTCGCCGTTGGCCAGTTTGTGGGCGATCTTGCCGTTCAGATAGACCATGCCGGATCCCGCCCCGCCGCCGGTGAAGCCGACGTCGGTATACAGCGCCTCGCCCGGCCCGTTGACGACGCAGCCGATGATCGACAGCGACATCGGCGTGGCGATGTGGGCCAGCTTCTCTTCCAGGATGCCGACCGTCTCGATGACGTTGAAGCCCTGACGCGCACAGGACGGGCAGGCGATGATGTTGACGCCGCGGTGGCGCAGGCCGAGCGACTTCAGGATGTCGAACCCGACCTTGATCTCCTCGACCGGGTCGGCGGCGAGGGAGACGCGGATGGTGTCGCCGATCCCCGCCCACAGCATGTTGCCCATGCCGATGGCGGATTTGATCGTGCCCGTGCGCAGCGGGCCGGCCTCGGTGACGCCGAGGTGGAGCGGGCAGTCGATGACCTCGGCCAGTTGCTGATAGGCGGCGACGGTCAGGAAGGGGTCGGAGGCCTTCACCGAGATCTTGAACTCGTGGAAGTCGTGGTCCTGCAGGATGCGGGCGTGGTTGAGCGCGCTCTCGACCATGGCGTCGGGGCAGGGCTCGCCGTATTTCTCCAGCAGCTCCTTCTCCAGCGAGCCGGCGTTGACGCCGATCCGCATCGAGCAGCCGTGGTCCTTGGCGGCCTGGATGACGTCGCGGACGCGGGAGGCATTGCCAATATTGCCGGGATTGATGCGCAGGCAGGCGGCGCCGGCCTCGGCGGCCTCGATGCCGCGCTTGTAGTGGAAGTGGATGTCGGCGACGAGCGGGACCTTGGCGGCCTTGGCGATGGTGCGGAAGGCGGCGGTCGAGTCCTCGTCGGGGCAGGAGACGCGGACGATGTCGGCCCCGGCCTCTTCCAGCTCGCGGATCTGGCCGATCGTGGCGTTGGCGTCGGACGTCAGGGTGTTGGTCATCGACTGGACGCTGATCGGCGCGCCGCCGCCGACCGGCACATTGCCCACCATGATCTGGCGGCTCTTGCGGCGCTCGATATGACGCCAAGGACGGATGTGGGAGTGGTCTGCGCTCATGACGCCATCAAGATAGGCGCTTTATCGTGGCGGGGCCATGACACCGAAGCAGAGTGATTAGTGGTTTGTGGCTGGTGTTTGGCGTGCCTGAAACCCACCCGACCAATCACGAACCCCTTCTACTGCGCCTGCACCGCCGTATTGATCGACGCTCGCGTCTGCACCGCAGCCCGTGCAGCGGCGATCTGGGCGGCTTCGACCTGGGCGGCGGTCTGGCGGGCGAGGGCGGCGGCGCGGGCGTTGAGCTGGCTCAGGGGGCTGACGGTCGCGGGAAGGGCGCCGCCGTGCTCGCCGTTCAGATAGACGTCGAAGGCGGCCGGGTCGGAGACGTCCACCGTCGCGGCCAGGTCGATCGGCGCGCGCCAGGCCTCGCCGGCGACCATCTGGCGGGCGAACAGGACCTGACCGTTGGCGGTCGAGACGACCAGCAGGCCGGCCTTCTTGGCCTGAAGCACGACCTGGGAGGCGGTGGCGGCGGCACCGTAGATGGCTCCGCGCGGATTGAAGGCCTTCTGCACCGGTCCGGCCTGGGCTGCGGCAGCGGCCGCGACGGCGGCGGGGTCGGTCGGATCGACGCCGGTCAACTGGGCCTCCAGGCCCGGGGTGACGTACAGGGTCGGGGTGGTCTGGTCGGCCGGGGCCGGGCGCGGCGCACCGACGGCGACCACCGACTGGCCGGGCACCTGGCCCAGGGACCAACTTTCGGGGATCTCGGCGATGTCGGACGGGGCCGGGGCATGCATCAGGTTGATGCGCTGGAACACGTTCCAGCCGACGACGGCCAGACCGACAGCCAGCACGGCCCCGATCAGCCGGGGCGAATAGCGGCGCACGTCCTCGAAGGCCACGCCGACCGGTGCCTGAAGCGGCACCGAGGCGTCGGGGCTTTCGCGCTTGAACCGTTCGACGGCCAGCTGTTCGTCCAGGCCCAGGGCGGCGGCATAGGCGCGCACATAGCCGATGGAAAAGACCCGCGACGGCAGGGACGAGAAGTCGCCCTCCTCAAGCGCCTTGAGGAAGCGGGTGTGGACGCGGGTGATGACGGAGTATTCGGCCAGCGACCGGCCCGAGGCCTCGCGAGTCGCGCGCAGGCCGGCACCCAGAGTCGCGGCGTCAGCGATGGAGGGCATGGGGTCCTTCCAGTCCGGATGAGCACGAAACTCGTCGGGAACGTTTCCCGTATCCAGCGCCATTAAGCCCGACCCCACTACCGACGAATCCGTTGGGTTCGGAGACGCCGTACTCGACCAGGACGCAAACGAAATCACATTCGTCGCCGTCACATCCGTCGATACCATGTCCGGTGTGACATCCGGATCAGCCCCCGCCAACCCGTCGCGTCCGTCTTGTGGATAACCCATTTGCATCGACGTATCAACGATCTGTTAGCCATGTCCGCTTTTCCCCTGACGCGTGTGTCAGGTCGGGACGGTTCAGATCGCGACGTTCAATTTCCGCGCCAGGCTTTCGATCTCGTTGCGGATGGAACCGGCCGATGAGCCCAGCAGGCTGGTCATGCCGCGCCGGGCGGCGGCAACGTCGGCGGACAGGATCATCCGCTTGACCGGCCCCACCCCACCGGCCGGTGCCGACAGCCGGGTGAAACCCAAGGTGATCAGGGCAAAGGCCTCCAGCGGCCGTCCCGCCAGCTCGCCACAGACGGACACCGGGGTCCCGGTCTCGGCGCAGGCCTTCTGGATGGTCTGCAAGGCACGCAGAGCCGGAGGGGACAGGGGGTCGTAGCGGTCGGAGACCAGAGGGTTGGTCCGGTCGGCGGCATACATGTACTGGAAAAGGTCGTTGGTCCCGACCGAGACGAAGTCGGTCAGGGGCAGCAGCGCATCGAGGTGCCACAGCAGGCTCGGGCATTCGATCATGGCCCCGACCCGCAACAGGGCGGGCAGGGGGCGTCCGCGACGCCGGGCCCACTGGCACTCGACGTCCATCAGTTCGCGGGCCGCGCGGAACTCCTCGACCGTGGCGATCATGGGGAACATGACGCGCAGCTCGCGCCCGGCCCCGGCGGCCAGAAGCGCCCGCAGCTGGAGCCTCAGCAGGGCGGGGCGGTCGAGGCCCAGGCGGATGGCGCGGCGGCCCAGCGCCGGGTTCTCCTCCCGCTCGGTGGTCTCCATATAGGGCAGGACCTTGTCGCCCCCGATGTCGAGGGTGCGGAAGGTGACAGGCCGGTCGCCGGCGGCGTCCAGCACCAGCCTGTAGAGCGCCGTCTGGGTGTCGAGCCGGGGCAACTCCTCGGACACCATGAACTGGAACTCGGTGCGGAACAGGCCGATGCCCTCGGCGCCGACGAGGTCGAGGTTGTCGAGGTCGACGGCCAGGCCGGCGTTGGTCAGCAGGGTGATCCGCTGGCCGTCGGCGGTGACGGCGGGCACAGCCTTCAGCTTGGCGAACTCGGCCTGGCGCTCGCTGCGCACGGCCATGCGCGACTGGACGGATTCCAGCATGTCCGGGCGGGGCCGCAGGTGGGCCTCGCCGGTCTCGCCATCGACGATGACGAGGTCGCCTTCGCTGAGCCGGTCGCGCAGGCCGGGCAGTCGGCCCACGCAGGGGATGCCCAGCGCCCGGGCGACGATGGCGGCGTGGCTGGCGGCCGAGCCTTCCTCGATCAGCAGGCCCTTGAGCGTCTCGCGCGGGTACTCCAGCAGATCGGCGGGGCCGAGGTTCCGGGCCACCAGGATGGCGTCGTCGGGCAGGACGCGGCCGCCCGGACTGTCGCCCGCCAGCACCCGCAACAGCCGGTTGGCCAGGTCCTCGAAGTCGTGCAGCCGCTCCTTGATGTAGGGGTCTCTCGCCTTGGCGAAGCGGGCGCGGTGTTCGTTCCTGACCCGGTCGACGGCGGCCTCGGCGGTCAGGCCGGAGCGCACCGTCTCCAGCAGCGACCGGTTCCAGCCCCGGTCGTCGGCGAACATCCGATAGGTTTCCAGCACCTCGAACGACTGGCCGGCCAGCTTGCCCTGCCCCCCTTCCAGCAGGGCGTCGATCCCGGCCTTGAGATCGGCCAGGGCCAGGTTGAGCTTCATCTCCTCCAGCACCGGATCGGCGGAGAGCAGCTTTTCGGGCGCGAGCGGCGCCTCGTGCAGGATGACGTGGCCGAACGCCAGGCCGTCGGCGAACTTCTGGCCCTTGAGCCGTTCGGGGCGGTGCGGCGCGACCTCGACGTCGCGCAGCTCCTCCTGGGCCATCAGTTCGCCACTGGCCACCGTCTCGGCCAGGACCATGGCGATGGTCTGGATGTCCTCGACCTCGTCGGGGTCGTAGCGCCGCTCGGCCCGGTTCTGGACCACCAGCACCCCGATGGCCCGTCCGCCGCGCAGCAGGGGCGCGCCGAGGAAGGCGTGATAGGGGTCTTCGCCCGTCTCCGGCCGATAGGCGAAGGACGGGTGGGACGGGGCGTCCGACAGGCTGATCGGCTCGGCCATCCGGGCCACCTCGCCGACCAGACCCTCGCCGGGGCGCAGCCGGGTCTCGTGGACGGCGGCGGCGTTCAGGCCGTGGGTGGCGAACAGCTCAAGCTCGCCCGAGCCGCGCCGCAGATAGATGGAACAGACCTCGGCGACCATCGACTGGGCGATGGTGCGCACGACGCGGTCCAGCCGCTCCTGGGCCGGAGCCGCCCCGGCCATGGCCTCGCGGATCTGGCGCAGGAGGTTGCGCGGCCCCCTCGTCGTCAATCCGCCGCCTACCGGCATCCCGCCTCCCGTGATGAGCGACCAAGATAGGCCGCAGGTGTGACGCTCGCTATAGCCGATCCACGGGCGGAGACCGAATGACGGGCGGTTACCGGCGGGCTGCAGCCTGAGCGGCCGCCCCTCAGGCGTCCAGACACCCGACGGCGGCCAGCAGGATGCTGAACATGCCGTAGAAATAGAGCTGGTAGCCCTCCGCGAAGGCCGGGGTCAGGACCAGCCGGTCGGACGCCGGCCCGTCGGCGATCAGGCCCGCGTCCCGCAGCGTGGCCAGCACCCGCCGGACATGGGTGCGCGACACCCCCAGCCGCCGTGCGAGAGCCGAGGTGTTGACGGCGACGGTGCCCTCCGGTGCCGCCCGGCCGTCTGCGAACGCCGCCTCGGCCAGGGCATAGGCGCACATCAGCCCCATCGATCGCCGCCCGACGCCGCCCAGCGGATCGATCAGCTCCTGATCCAGGGCAGGCGCGGCCAGATGGCGGCCGGCCAGAAAGGCGACGATGCGGTCAAAGACGTCGGAGCGGTCATAGGCCGCGACCATCGGCGCGACCCGGGCGTCGATCAGGGCCAGGCTTTGCAGCTCGACCCGGTAACAGGCGCGAAAGGCCTCGACCATGGCCGGAGCGGGGACATAGCGCCGCTGTCGCCCGCGCTGAAACGGGTCGATGGGCACGATCAGCCCTGCACCCTGCATCCGGGCCAGGATGGCGCTGGCCCGCCCGGCGCTGAACAGATCCCGCGCCGCCTCCTGCAAGCCCCGGTGGTACAGCCGGTCGGTCGAATGCAGATACAGGGCCAGGACCCCGAGCGCATAGGTCGGTATGTCGCCGATGCAGCGATAGAAGCCCGGATCACGATCCAGCAGGGCCAGGGGCGCATGGGTCGAATGACGCATGGCGGCGTCGAAACCGGGCCTCAGATGGACCTGTCCGGTCGGGGGTGTCATCGCTGTCTCGGTCGCCGCGCTCATACGCCGTCCCTCATCGACAACCGTCCCAAAAGTGTCCAGTGGCGAGCCGAAAATCTTTGTTCTATCGCCGATGACAGGGCGTTCCTGACGCCCGGCCGGACGGTCTCGTGGATCGTCTCTCACGCGGCGCTGGAATGCGCCCGACAGGGCTTCTGGGGTGTCGGGGGACCGCCTTGGAGCCCTGGAGAGACCCACACGCCGCGCGTTGCCCCACGGCGCGCGGTGTTGACCGTCCGGCGTGGGGGGGGGGACGACCGCCGACCCCAGGGGGCGCTACTGCCGCGTCGTCGCCCGGGCAAGGATGCGACCGTCGCCGTAGTCGCCCTCCAGCCGTCCCGCCCGCGCCCAGTCCAGCACGGCCTGATAATAGCCGGGCGCATAGCCGAGCGACGTACGGCGGCCGTCGGGACCGGTCTCGAACCGGACGATGCCGTGATCGGTGTCGGGATATTCCAGCAGGGTGATCGGGCGTCCCTGGGCCGACAGGGCGATCAGTCGGCGGCGCGTGGCGTCCGGCGGCGCGCCGG
This sequence comes from Brevundimonas sp. NIBR10, assembly GCF_027912515.1. Lineage (NCBI taxonomy): Bacteria > Pseudomonadati > Pseudomonadota > Alphaproteobacteria > Caulobacterales > Caulobacteraceae > Brevundimonas > Brevundimonas sp. NIBR10. The sequence goes on along the minus strand of NZ_CP115464.1, from coordinate 655,982 downwards.
TGTCCTTCTCGGCCTGGATCCACAGCATCGGGGTGTTCAGGCTGACGAGCACGGGCAGGGGGTCGTAGTCCCACGATGTCCCGACATCCAGTTGAGGGGCCATGGCGGTGATCTGTGCATTGGGCGTATTCAGCAGCATGCCGGTGAACTCGCCCTTGATGTCGGCGAACCAGGGCTCGGCGCGATACCGGGCGCGGACCGCCTCCAGACCGTCGAAGCCGACTGCGCCCCGTGAGGCGACGAATGCGCCGGTGACCTCGGTGATCTCGCGGGCCCTGGCCAGCACGTCGGGGCCCCAGCCCTTGGCCTTGAGGTCCTGAATGACCTGATCACCGTCCTCAGAGAGCACGCCATAGGCCAGACCGAAGCCGACGGTGACGAAATCGACGGGCGTCAGGCTGGCGGCGAGCGGCGCGACCCATCCGCCCTGGCTTGCGCCATGCAGGCCGACCCGGCCCGCGCGCGCGCCGGCCAGCCGACGGGCCTCGATCACGGCCGCTGCGGCGTCTTCGGCGAGGACATGGAAGTCCTGGGTATATCTGCCTTCCGATCCGCCGGATCCCCGTTTGGCATAGACGAAGACGCCGACGCCCGAGGCAGGGGCGAACCGCTGGAAGGCATTGAAATCCAGCGCATTGGAGCCTTCGGAACCGTGGACCTCGACCATGACGGGAACGGGGCCGTCGCCGGGCGGCAGGATCAGTCGCCCCCTCAGACGGGTTCCGTCCTGGCCGACGAAGGTCGTCTCCTGCGCGTCGAGCGCCACACGGCGGCCCGGTCGGCCGTCGAACGCGATCCGGTCCTCGGCACAGGTCCCGAGCTGTGGCTGCGGGCCCTCGACACGGTTGGTCCAACCCAGGGTGCTGACCCAGCGACCGTCGGCATTCTGGACCATCCGGCTGGTGGACCCGTCCAGCCGACGCCACCGCAGGCCCGTATTGACGTTGGGCGCCAGATCCACCCAGCTGCCGTCATCCAGACGATAGACCCCGACATGGCAGACCGCAGCGGGGTCCGGGCGTGCGCCGACATCGGCCCCGGGGAGCTGGGCCATCGCTGGAAGAGCGATGAGGGATGCGGCGGCGGCAATGGCCGCGGCCAGGTTGGCGGCGAATGGTGTGAGGGACATGGACATTTCCGATCAGGGGCGTGGGTGTTTATCGAGCTCGAAGACAGGGGGCTTGGAGCCGTTTCTCAGGGCGTCATCTTGAGGGATGGGATTGGCCTGCGACGTCGCAGCCAGAGCTCCGCCGCGATCAGGTTCGGGGCCCAGGCGAGAAACGAGATGGCGCGGTACCAAGGCAGGAAGGGCAGATCGAGGACCTGCACCAGCGGCAGGTAGAGCCGCAGGGTGACGGCGGCGAGCGTCAGGGCCCACGAACGGATCATCCAGCGGCGATGCTCGACGAACCGGCCCTGCATGGCCGCGCGCCAACCCATCAGGGTCACGGCGATCCAGATGACGCCGAGGCTGCCAAAGCCCGCCGAGGCGAGCGGACCTGCGAACGATCCGGGAGCCAGCACCAGTCCCGCCGCGCCCCCGACCAGACAGCCCACGACATAGACCCGACCGACCCAGCGATGGGGTGGCCCCCTTCGCAGGACGGGCACGAACTGCAGCGATCCCAGCACCAGCGCCGTGACCGCTCCGGCGATGTGGATGAAGATGAACGGCACGCCCGACGGGTTGCCCAAGGCCTGTTCCGCCGTCTGGGGCGGATGGATCAGATATTTCGCCGAATAGCCCGCGATCCCGAGGCAGAGCAGGGCAAGGATCAGCCAGCCGATGCCGGCGGACAAGGACATCTTGCGGAACGGAGGTCTGATCGGGGGCGTGGGAACGGTGGGCACGGGAAGTCCTCGCTGGCGGTTTCGCCCAACCTCATTGCGAGGCAGTCAGAGGGTCGCTAGGCCTGACTTCGCGAACGGCGCCGTGGGTGCGCGAACGGGACGGCATGGACGGCAAGGCGAAGAGGCCAGGATCTGCGACGGCGCGGCGGTGGGCCATCGACCTCGGCATGCTGGCCGCCATCGGCCTGCTGATGGGATTCTTGGGGCCCTTCGACAGCGACAGTGCGCCCGTCGTGCAGCGCTATCTCTACTGGACGATCTGTCTGGTCGGATGCGGGCTGATCGGGGTGGCGGCGGACGATCTGTTGAGCCGGGTCGTGAGCGTGACGTGGCGGCGGGTGGCGTTGGTCTCGCTGCTGATCACGCCGCCGGGCACTCTGCTGGTGCTGGCCACCCAGAACGTGCTGATGGGGCAGCCGTTCGGCTGGGCGGTGTTTCTGGACCTGCTCTGGCAGGTGTGGCCGATCGTGCTGGCGGTCATGGCGGTGAGGGCCCTGGTCTGGCGGCGGCGGCCGACACGGATCGAGACGCGAACCATCATCGCCCCGCCCCTGCCCGAGGCCGAGGCGGTGTTCAGGCGACGCCTGTCCGCCAGACGGCGCGGGGCCCGTCTGATCGCCATCGAGGCTCACGACCATTATCTCAGGGTCCACACCGACGCGGGCGAGGAGCTGATCACCCTGCGGTTGGCCGACGCCCTGGAAGAGCTGGCCCAGGCCCATGGATGGCGGGTCCACCGGTCATGGTGGGTGGCCGCCGAGGCGGTGGAGGCCGTGCGATGGCGGCGCGGCGCGGGCGAGGCGCAACTCGTTGGCGGACTCAAGGTGCCGGTCAGTCGAAGCCATGGCGCGGTGCTGAAACAGGCCGGCTGGTTCTAGCCGTCGCGGATGTCGAACCTCGACGTCGCCCTAGAGCGCGTCCAGCCCGTAGGCGGCGTGCAGCGCGCGCACGGCCAGTTCGGCATAGGCGTCCTCGATCAGGACGCTGATCTTGATCTCGGAGGTCGAGATGGCCTGGAACTTCACGCCCTTATCGGCCAGGGCCTTGAACATGGTCTGGGCCACGCCGGCGTGGCTGCGCATGCCCACGCCAATGACCGAGACCTTGGCGACGTCGGCGTCGACGCGGATTTCCTCGAACTGGATGTCGGCCTGCGCCGCCTTCATCAGGTCGGAGGCGCGGACGGCGTCGCGCCGGCCAGTCGTGAAGGTCAGGTTGACCGCGCCCTCGGTGCGGGCCTGAGACTGGACGATCATGTCGACGTTGACGTTGGCCTCGGCCAGGCGGGTGAAGACGTCGGCCGGGGCATCGGTGCGGTCCGACAGGCCCAGCAGGGTGATCCGGGCCTCGTCGCGGCTGACGGTCACGCCCGATACGATGCGCTTTTCCACGATGTCTTCCTCGTCACAGATCAATGTACCGGCGCCGACCGGCAGGTTTCCGTCCTCGTCGGGTTCGACGAAGCTCGACAGCACGCGCACGGGCACGCGCTTGGCCATGGCCAGTTCGACTGACCGGGTCTGGAGCACCTTGGCGCCCAGGGAGGCCATCTCCAGCATCTCTTCGTAAGAGACGCGGTTCAGCTTGGTGGCCTTCTTCTCGATGCGCGGGTCGGTCGTATAGACGCCGTCCACGTCGGTATAGATGTCGCACGGGCACTCCAGCGCCGCCGCCACCGCGACCGCCGATGTGTCCGAACCGCCCCGGCCCAGCGTCGTGATCCGGCCGCCCGGGGTCACGCCCTGGAAGCCGGGGATGACGGCGATCTCGCCCAGATCCATGGCGGCGCCCAGCACCTCGCCCGGCACGTCCTCGATCCGGGCCCGGCCGTGGGCGTCATCGGTGATGATCGGAATCTGCCAGCCCATCCAGCTGCGCGCGTTCAGGCCCATGTTCCTCAGGGTCAAGGACAGCAAACCCGCCGTCACCTGTTCGCCCGAGGCGACGACGACGTCGTATTCGTCGTCCGAGAGCGGCAGGCCCGGCGCGGCGGGGCCCGCGCCGTCAGTCCAGGCGACCAGTTCGTTGGTCTTGCCAGCCATGGCCGAGACGACCACGGCGACCTGTTTGCCCGACTTGACCTCGGCCGCGACGATACGGGCCGCTCTACGGATACGCTCGAGGTCGCCCATCGAGGTGCCGCCGAACTTCATCACCAGTCGTGTGGTCGCAGGCGTGGTCATCGGTCTGGAGCCGCTCCGGGCGTTTGGGGTCAAGGCGTGCGGCCTTCTAGCGGCGCGAGGGGCGGTTCACAACGCAGCTTTGCTGGAAGGGGCGATCAGATCGCGTGACCGGGCCCCGAACGGGACTTGCGACGCCGCGACGCTTGACCCCCGGACGGATCGGCGCGAGGCGTCGGGGATGAGCGACGCACAGATCCTGAATGCCGACACCGCCGCCGGGCCCTCGATCGATCCGGCCGATGTGGCGCGGTTCTCGGCCCAGGCGGCCGAATGGTGGGACGAGCGGGGGCCATTCGCGCCGCTGCACCGGTTCAACCCGGCCCGACTGGCCTTCGTGCGCGACCGGGTGGGTGCCCATTTCGGGCGCAATACGCGGGGCAGGGCACCGTTCGAGGGGCTGAGCCTGATCGACGTCGGGTGCGGCGGCGGGCTGCTGGCCGAGCCGATGGCGCGAATGGGGTTCGCGGTCACCGCCATCGACGCCTCGGCCGAAAACATCGGCACGGCGCGGGCTCATGCGGAGCCGCAGGGACTGGACATCGCCTATCGGTCCGCGACCGTGGAGCAGATGGAAGACGAGGGCGCGGGCCCGTTCGACGTCGTCCTGACCATGGAGGTGGTCGAGCATGTGGCCGATCCCGAGGCCTTCCTGCGCAGTTGTTCGCGGCTGGTGAAGCCCGGCGGAATGTTGATCGTGGCGACGCTGAACCGAACCCTGAAGTCGCTGGCCCTGGGCAAGATCGCGGCGGAATATGTGCTGGGCTGGGTGCCGCCGGGGACGCACGACTGGCGACAGTTCCTCAAGCCCGACGAGATCCGGCTGATGCTGTCGGCAGAGCCCGTGGCGGTGTCGGGGCCGTTCGGCCTGTCGCTCGATCCCTTGACGGGGCGGTGGAGCGAGGGCGACGATGCGGCCATCAACTATATGATGATCGCGACAAGAGGTCAGGCGGCATGATCGAAATTCTGATGGCGGCGTCGCTGGCGTCCCAGTCCGTCGAGGAGATCCAGCAGGCCCCGCGCCTGGCCGGTGTGGTCGGTGTCTGTGCGCGCTGGGAGAGCGATTCCCTGCGGGTCGTCGAGGTGATCGTCGTGCGGCCCTCGGGCAATGCGACGCTGGACGCCGCCGTGCCTCCTACGGTCAAGGCGACGGCCTGGCCCAAGCCGGCCGGCGACACGGGCGGCTGGACCGGGCGCTGGGTCGCCATCGGCGGCGTGCCCATCCCGCCGGGGCCGCAGCCCGACTGCTCGGCCCTGCCCCCGCCACGACCCGCGACCTGATCGGCCAAGGCTTACGGCGAATTCATCCAGGTTGCGGTCTTGTAACGGGACAGGCGGCCGTGGGCGGTGAGAGACAGCAGATATCGCTCTCTCTGAACCGGACCACCGCCATGAAACGCCTTCTGATCCTTTCCGCCGTCGCGGCCGCCGCCCTGGCGACCTCGGCCTGCATCACGGTGATCGACGCCGATCACGATGACATGGCCTGGCACGGCGAGAACGCCCAGCCGTTCGACGCCGCCCGCAGCGAATGCCGCGCCGCCCCCCGCTATCAGGGCCAGGGGTCCGACGCCTTCCGCGACTGCATGGCCACCAAGGGCTGGACCCGCAGCTGACCTGAAGGGCTCAGAGCGGCCGGATCATGTAGCGGGCGTCAGACCCGTATCCGGCCAGCTTTGCCGCGATCGCCGGGCTTTCGCGCACCGCAAAGCCGTGCCGAGCCCAGAAGCCGGTCGCGTCATTGACGGCGACCAGGGCCAGGGCGGGCCAGCCCTGCGCCTGCGCCTGATCGGCCAGCCGCTCGACGATCTGACCCGTCGAGCCCTGCCCCCGCGCTTCGGGGTGCAGGCAGAGGTCATGCAGATACATCACCGCCGCATCGTCGGGGATGGCGGCGATCAGGGCGTTCAGCGCCGGGGCCTGGTCCTCTCGCCACGGATAGGCGACCAGATAGCCGAGCGGCCTGTCCCCGGCGTCGGCCAGGACGAAACAACCCCGGGGCCAGAGGGCCAGCCGGTTCGCGAAACAGTCCCGGTCCTCGAAATGATCGGGAAACCCGATCAGGGCGATGTCGGCGACCGCGTCGAGGTCGCCTTCGGCCATCGGTCGCCAGATCAGCGCGGGCAGCGGGTGTTCAGGGGTTTCGCCTCGAAGGTCCATGCCATGCTCCGCGCCTCACCACCGATCGTGCCCTCGATCCGGGCATACAGGGCGTCACCGGCCCGCTCATAGAGGATGCGCGTCGGGAAGTCGTTCGCGGCGTTCTCGAACACCGCCCGGTTCGCACCGCTCTCGATCAGTACGAAGCGGGTCGGCGGCGCGCCGTTCGGCTGGGCCACATAGGCGAGACCCTCGGGCGTCGGAACGATGTGCGAGACCTCGAACGACGGACGCCCCCGCGCCGAGATCGTGACCGCATGGCCGACCATCAGCCCGGCGCGCAGATCGCTCCAGGTCTCGGACACCTCGCCGCCGCCGGAACAGTCCAGCCAGTAGCCCGCCATCCACGAGAGGTCGGGCGACGGCGCGGGTGCCGGTGTGGCGATCTGGATCAGGGCGGCGGTCAGCAGGGCGGTCAGCATGGCGGTCTCCATCGGTATGGACCGACCCTAGAGCGGCGAATGGGGCGAGGGCTTGTAGGATTGCGACGCCAGGCGGCGGGCCAGTTCGACCTGGTCGCGCGCCCAGTCGGTGGCGGTGCAGCCCAGATATCGCCGGAAGTCGCGCGCCATCTGGGGCTGGTCGAAATAGCCGGCCTCCAGACCCGCCTCGAGCCAGGGCATGGGATCCGATGACGGATCGGCGGCGTGGTCGAATACCCGCCGGAAACGCAGGATCGACCTCAGTTCACGGGGAGAGATGCCGACGCGATCGCGGAACCGGCGCTGGAGCGCGCGCTGTTCGGCAGGGGCGCGGGCGAGGGTCGGCGCCTCTGCATGGGCGGCATCGACCTCGGCGCGGATCAGGGGGTCGATCGTCCAGCCGTGTTCGCGACGGTCCGCCTCCAGCACGGCGACCATGACGGCGACCTGTCCCTGCGGATCGCCTGCCGGGGCGGTGACACCCGCCAGCCGCCCGGTCATGTCGAGACGGCGATCCACGGCCAGATGCGCCGAATGGCCCAGCCAGTCGCGGGCGCCGTCGGGCTCGAACCGGACGGCCACCAGTTCGACCGGACCGACCGGCCGCAGGGCCAGGGGCCGGGTCATCTGGCCCGCGAACAGAGCCCCTGGCTGGAGGCGGAAGACGCCGTCCTCGCCCGCCTCCTCGTACGGCGAACCGATGTCGAGGATCAGTTCGGGACAGCCGTCCGGCGCGATCCGCTGCACGCCCCCGGACGGGTTCGGCGAGGCATAGGTCCAGATGGTGCGCACGAAGGGCCGCAGCGAGGCCGGCGGATCGTGTTCGGCGTAGTGATCCCCGCCTGCGCTCACGTCAGTTGATCTTGGCCGGATCGGGCGGGGCGGCGGGGAGGGGGGCGCAGGGGACGCCGTCGGCCTTCAGGGCCTTGACCTCGGTGGGGGTGGCCTCGCCGTAGATCTCGCGCTTTTCGGTCGTGCCTTCATGGATGGCGCGGGCCTCGCGGGCGAAGGTGTCGCCGACATAGTCGAAATTCTGCTCGACGTGGGCGCGGACCTCGCGGGCGGCGTCCATCATCATGGTCTGGAGTTTGGCGGCCATCTCGGGCGAGGCGTCGGATCGTTTCGTTCCGGCGACGGCGGGGGCCATGATCTGTTTCGACACGGCACGCGAGCCGCAAAACGGGCATTCGACCAGTCCGCGCGCCGCCTGGTCGTCATAGTCCGAGGACGAGCCGAACCAGGCCTCGAACGGGTGGGCGTGATCGCAATGCAGGGCGTAGCGGATCATGGGGCCGGTCTACACGGGGGAGGGTTAAAGAGGTGGCGCGAAATCGCGGTCGTGGCGCAGGGCGGGCACCGAGGCGCGGGCCTGTTCCACCTGGGCGAAATCGAGCGTGGCGTGAAGCACGGCCGGTTCGTCGTGGTCAAGGCGGGCGATGACCTCGCCCCAGGGCGCGATGACGATCGAATGGCCCCAGGTGGCGCGGCCGTCCTCGTGCACCCCGCCTTGCGCCGGGGCCAGGACATAGGCGCCGGTTTCGATGGCGCGAGCCCGCAGCAGGGTCTCCCAGTGGGCGCGGCCGGTCGGCACGGTGAAGGCGGCCGGGACCGCGATCATCACCGCCCCCGCCTTGGCCAGCTGGCGATACAGGTGCGGGAAGCGCATGTCGTAGCAGACACTGAGGCCCAGCCGGCCCCAGTGGGTATCGGCGACGCAGGCCCCGTCGCCCGGCCGGATGCCCGCGCTCTCGCGATACCGCTCGCCATTGGCCAGGTCGACGTCGAAGACGTGCAGCTTGTCATAGCGGGCGACAATGACGCCGTGGGCGTCGATCAGCAGCGACCGGTTGGCGGCGCGCGCATCGCCGGCATGGCCCGAGTTGACGATGGCCGAACCAATCAGGATCCAGACACCCAGTTCCGCCGCCAGATGGCGCAGGCCGATGACGACGGCGTCCTGATCCTCGTCCACGATGCCGACACGGCGGGTATCGGGACGCTGGTCCAGCCGGTTGCTGGCCTCGGGCGTCAGGATGAATTTCGCTCCGTCGGCCGCCGCCTGGCGGATCAGGGGCTCGACATGGGCCAAGGCCGCCTCCGCCGTCGCCGGGGTGCGGGTCTGGATCAGGGCGATGTCGAGCCCGTGAGACACGGCGATCAGGCTGCCAGAAGCGGATCGAGCCCGCCGCGCCGCTCCAGCGCCTGGATGTCGTCGCAGCCGCCGATGTGTTTTCCGTCGATGAAGATCTGGGGGAAGGTGGCGCGGCCGCCCGACTTCTGGATCATTTCCTGCTTCTTCTCCGGGTCGCTGGAGGCGACGATCTCCTGATACGCGGCACCCTTCTTGTTCAGCAGGGCCAGGGCCGAGGCGCAGTAGGGGCAACCGGGTTTGGTGTAGACGACGATCTCGGCCAAGGCATGGACTCCACAGGGGTTTGGGTGTGGCGTTCCGGTCGGACGCCTTCTGACGATTACATAGGCAGTTCGCGCGCGGTTCGCACCCTCGCAATGACGGCCAGGTCCACGGCGCGGGCCCCGGCGTCGATCAGAGCCCTGGCGCAGGCCTCGCCCGTGGCCCCGGTGGTCAGGACGTCGTCGATCAGAAGGATGCGCCGACCCTTGATCCGGCGACGACCGGCCTCGGTGACGGCAAAGGCCCTGGCGACGTTCAGGCGCCGACCCCGCATCGACTTGCCGCCTTGCGTCGTCGTGGGCCGTTCCCGCGTCAGGGCGTCGGGCAGATAGTCGAGGCCGGCATGGCGGGCCAGGGGCCGGGCGATCTCGGCGGCCTGGTTGAAGCGCCGCGACAACAGCCGCATCGGATGCAGGGGCACGGGGACGACGGCGTCGGCCTCGGCGATCAGATCGGATGCCGCGCGGCCCAGCCAGCGGGCGAAGAGGCCTGCGAACTGCTGCTGGTCGGCGTGCTTGAACTTGAGGATCAGGCCGCGCGAGGCCTCGTCATAGACGCAGGCGGCCCGGGCGCGGGCGAAGGCATAAGGGCTGGCCAGACAGGCAGCGCAGCGGGTGTCGGCGAAGGCCCCGCCGTCGAACTCGAAGGCCGCGCCGCAGCCGTCGCAGACGGGAGCCTCCAGGAACTGGACCCGGCTCCAGGCGTCGGCCGACAGGCCCGCAGCGGCCGTAGCCTCGCGGCTGTCATGGGCGACGGGCGGCAGGATCAGGTCGGCCAGGCCGCGCCCCATCTCGGTCAGGGTCGGAAGGCGAGGCAGGCGAAACGCGGCGCGGCCCGCTTGGCTTTGCGGCGTCGAACCCCCATCCTGAACCTCCATGAGCACCCCCTCCGGCCCCCGGTCATCTTCGACAGCCGCCGCCGCGCCGTCCGGCTGGCCCGGTCCGCCGCCCGCTTCGGATCGGCCGACTTCCTGCACGCGCGGGCCGCCGATGACGCGGTGAACAGTCTGGAAGCCACCCTGCGTGATTTTCCCGTCGCGGTCGACCTGTCGGCGCATCCGGGGCCGTTCCGGGAGCGGTTGAGGGACAGTATCGCCGCCGCGCGGGTCGGGGAGCCGCGCTGGACGGGGTCGCAGGCCGCCGCGGCGGGCGCGCAGGATCTGGGGCTCACTGACGGTTCGACCGATCTGATCGTGTCCCTGATGACCCTGCACTGGGCCAACGACCTGCCGGGGGCCCTGAGCCAGATCCGTCGGGCCTTGAAGCCGGACGGGTTGTTCCTGGGGACTCTGCTGGGGGCCGGGACGCTCAAGGAGCTGCGCGCGGTCCTGACCGAGGCGGAGCTTGAGGAGCGCGGCGGGACCCAGGCGCGGGTGTCGCCGTTCGCCGACGGATACGACGGCGCGGCCCTGTTGCAGCGGGCCGGGTTCGCCCTGCCGGTGTCGGACGTGGACCGGGTGACGGTGCGCTATCCCGACCTGTTCGCCCTGGTCCGCGACCTGCGCGCCATGGGCGAGACCAACCAGCTGGCCGGGACGGTCCGCCCCCTGACCCGTTCGATCATCGGCCGAGCCGCCGTCCTCTATGCGGAACGGTACGGCGAGGCGGACGGCAAGATCCCGGCCACCTTCGAGATCGTCAATCTCGCCGGCTGGGCCCCGCACGAGAGCCAGCAGAAGCCGCTGAAGCGGGGCTCGGCGACGACGCGGCTCGCGGATGCGTTGAAGGTGAGCGAGCGGCGGAACTGATCCCGCGTTCCGCTCGTCCTGCCTACATCGCGTCCCGCACCGCATACATGGCTGTGTTGAAGATGGCGGAGGCCTGGTTGCCGAAGGCGGTGACGGCCGAGACGATGACCAGGAAGATCAGGGAGATGATCAGGCCGTATTCGATGGCGGTGGCCCCGGACTCGTCGGTCAGGAAGCGGTCGAGCAGGGTGCGCATCGGTCGTCCTTTCCGGGTCTGTGCGCTGTCCTGGCGCAACCGTTGATCTAGAGCAGGTCGCGCAGCCAGGCGACCAGGGGGGCGTCGGCCGGCGGCATGGGATAGTCCGAAAGCTTGCTCGGCTTCACCCAGGCGAGGGCGGCGTGCTCGTGGGCCACGACCACGCCGGACCAGCGTCGGCACAGATACAGTGGCATCAGAAGGTGAAAGCTTTCGTAAGCGTGGCTGGCAAAAACGAAGGGTGCCAGGCAGGATTCGGTGACCTCGATGCCCAGTTCCTCGCGCAGTTCGCGGATCAGGGCGGCCTCGGGCCGCTCGCCGGCCTCGACCTTGCCGCCCGGAAACTCCCACAGGCCCGCGAGTTGCTTGCCCTCGGGCCGTTTGGCGATCAGCACCCGCCCATCGACGTCGATCAGGGCGACAGCGACGACGAGGACGGTGGGCAGGGTGTCGGACATGGCTTGGCCATAGCGCATCGGCGGCGGCGCGGAAATCTTTCGTCACAGAGTGTGGCGTCGGCGCGCTTGCGGATTGGGGCGGGATTCGGGCAAGGACGATCGACCGGCCGCATGGCCTAACCGCTTGAGTTCACGGACCGTCGTCCTTGCCCGACATCCTCGCCAGCCCCGAAATCCAGGCCTTCGCCAGCGGGTTCCCGGTGATGATCGGCCATGTGCTGCTGACCTTCGCCCTGCTGGCGCTCGGCGCGACCCTCTATGCCTGGCTGACGCCGTGGAAGGAGATCGCCCTGATCCGCGAGGGCAATGCGGCGGCCTCGGTGGCCTTTGGCGGGGTGCTGATCGGCCTGGCCATTCCGCTGGCGGTGTCGCTGTCGGTCTCGACCTCGCTGAGGGATATCGGGGTGTGGGGGATCGCGACCCTGGTGCTGCAGCTGTTCGCCTTCCGGGTCGTGGACCTGATCCTGACCGGCCTGCCGCAGCGGATCCAGGAGGGCGAGATCTCGGCCGCCGTGCTGCTGGTCGCGGCCAAGCTGGCCACCGCCCTGATCCTGGCCGCCGCCCTGGCGGGATGAGCGGGTGAGGATCCCCGACTGGGTCATCTATGGCGCGGTGATCGCCGGGCTTTTGATCGCCTCACTGACCGGCCGCGAGAACGCTGACGCTCCGCCCGCCCCACCGCCGCCCGACGCGGCCGAGGGCGCGCTGCTGGGTCCCATCACCCCGTTCGATCCGGCCATCACTGTTGATGCCCCCGACATACCGTTCCAGCCCGCCGCCGGGACCGCCTTTTCCATCGCCGAGACCGGCCGCTGGGCGACCGCCCGCCATGTGGTCGAGGGCTGCCGCCGCCCCGCCATCGTGATCGGCGGCGACCGGGCCGTGGCGGCCTCGGTGCGGCTGGCGCGACAGGCCGACATCGCCATCCTGATCACCGACGGGGGGCCGCCTGCCCTGCCGGTGCTGACGGAGACCCTGCGGATCGGCGAACGCGCCTTTCATCCCGGATTCCCGCAAGGCCGCGCCGGAGAGGCCTCCAGCCTGTTGCTGGGCCGCGAAACTCTGCGCGTCCGGGGGCGGGGCCAGCGCGACGAGCCGGTGCTGGTCTGGGCCGAGACCGGGCGCACCGAGGGTCTTGCGGGGACGCTGGCCGGGCTGTCGGGGGCCCCGGCCCTGGACCGCGAGGGCCGCGTCCTGGGCGTCACCATCGCCGAGAGCCCGCGCCGGGGCCGGATCTACACCACCTCGCCCGAGACCTTCGGCCCCGCCGTCCTCGGCGTCGCCGCCCCGGGGGCCCGGCCTCTGGACGAGCCGGTCACGGTCGAGAACTACGGCCGGGTGGCGGACACCCTGCGGCGGGAGTTGCGGGTGGCGCAGGTGGTGTGTCTGTCGGTTTGATTCTCCTCCATGTTCGCCGCTTGGCGAATGGGGAGGTGGCGCGGCGCTTCGTCTGCGCCGTTACGGAGGGGGCGACACGGTGTCTGGCGTGAGGGCTGCCCAAGGCTTCGCCGTCGATAGCGTGCGCCACCTCCGTCAGCTCGCAAGGGGCTCGCTGCCACCTCCCCATGCTTCGCACGGGGAGGAGAACTAGCGTCCGAACACCTCGACCCCGATTTCACCATCCGGCCGCAGCCAGGCGCGCTTCATGCCCTGACTGTTGAAGGGGTCGGCGATGTTGCCGGAGGCGTCCAGCGCGATCATGCCGCCGTCGCCGCCCAGGGCGCCGATCTCGTCGATGACCACGCGGGTCGCTCCGGCCAGGTCGTGGCCGCTGCGTGTCCGCCAGCTGACCTGGGCGGCGGCGGCGGTGCGGACGAAATACTCGCCCTGGCCGGTGCAGGACACCGCCACATGGTCGTCCGCCCAACTGCCTGCCCCCGGAATCGGGGTATCGCCGACCCGGCCGGGCATCTTTCCGAACACGCCCGCCGTGGAGGTGCCCGCCGCCAGGACTCCGTGGGTGTCCAGCACGCAGCAACCGACGGTGCCGTGGGACAGGGTGCCTGGCGGATGATTGTCCTCGCCCTGACCGGCATGGGTGAACCACGCGGCCTCGTCGCCGATCGGCTCCAGCCCCTGGTCCATGGCGAACAGGGCCGCGCCCTCCCCGGCCAGCATGACGTGGGGCGTGAGATCCATCACCGCCCGGGCCGCCGTGATCGGGCTCTTGAACCCTTGCAGGGCCGCGACGGCCCCGGCCCGGCGGGTCGACCCCTCCATCAGGCTGGCGTCCAGCTCATAGGCCCCGGCCAGGTTGGGCGAGGCGCCGCGACCGGCGACGTAGAGACCGGATTCCTCCAGCAGGCCGACCGCCTCCACCACCACGTCCAGCGCCGACGCGCCATCCTCCAGCCGCGCCTTCATGGCCTCGACCACCTCGCGCATGTGGACGATCTCGCGGTCGTAGTTGCGCTCGCGCCGGGCCCCGGCGCCGCCGTGCAGGATCAGGGCCGGGCGGGTCGTTCCAGCGGGCATGAAGGGCTCCAAAGTGCGGCCGCGTTCGATCGGGCCTTTTCTTATCGAGAGGGGCTGATTAGCGTTCCCGCGACGCGAACGCCACGGGGGCGTTGGCCGACCCTCACCTGACAAGACCGCCTCAAGCAGCGCAACGCGCGTTAGGCGGTCCGAGCGAAGCGAGACCCTGAAAAGATGCGCGCTGTCCTGTCCAAGGCCGTCGGCGGCCCCGAGACCCTGGTGTTCGAAGAGGTGCTGGACCCCACGCCCAAGCCCGGCGAGGTCATCATCGAGGTCAAGGCGGTGGGCATCAACTTCCCCGACACCCTGATCATCGAGGACAGATATCAGTTCAAGCCGCAGCGCCCCTTCTCGCCGGGTGCCGAGGTCGCAGGGGTGGTCGAGGGCGTCGGCGAAGGGGTCAAGGGCGTGTTCAAGGGCGACCGGGTGATCGCCGTGCCCGGCTGGGGCGGCCTGGTCGAGCGGATCGCCGTGCCCGCAAAATCCGTCATCAAGATGCCCGACACCATGTCGTTCGAGGAGGGCGCCGCCCTCATCATGACCTATGGAACCAGCTATTACGCGCTCAAGGACCGGGCGAACCTGAAGCCCGGCGAGCGGCTGCTGGTGCTGGGGGCAGCCGGTGGGGTCGGTTCGGCTGCGGTCGAGCTGGGCAAGGCCATGGGTGCCGAGGTCACGGCCGTCGCCTCGACCAACGACAAGGTCCAGTTCGCGCTGGAGCTGGGTGCCGACAACGGCCTGATCTATCCGGCGGGTGCCATGGACAAGGCCGCGCAGAAGGAACTGTCGGGCGAGCTCAAGTTGGCCTGCGGCAAGGACGGGCCCGACGTGGTCTATGACGCGGTCGGCGGCGACTATGCCGAGCCGGCGCTGCGGTCGATGGACTGGTACGGGCGCTATCTTGTGGTCGGCTTCCCGGCGGGCATTCCGTCCTTTCCGCTGAACCTGACCCTGCTGAAGTCGGTGCAGGTGATCGGGGTGTTCTGGGGCGCGGCCGTGGCGCGCGATCCGGCCGGCCACGCCGCCAATGTCGCCGATCTGCTGAAGCTCTACGCCGAGGGCAGGATCAAGCCGCGCATCTCCAAGACCTTCCCGCTGGAACGGGCCGGAGATGCGATCCAGGCCCTGGGCGACCGGTCGGCCATGGGCAAGACCGTGGTGACGGTCGAATCCTGAAGGCGCGGGGCGTGAGCGACATCCGGCTATCGCCCGATCTGGACGTCGCATCGCTGGCGGCGGCCTTCGCCGGGCGGCAAAGGCTGCATATCCCGAATATCCTGGCTTCCGCCTCGGCCGAGGCGGTGGCCAGCGTGCTGGAGGCCGAGACGCGGTGGAAGACCACGGTCGCGGCGGGCGGGGCCCATTTCGAGGTGCCGCTGGACGGTCGTCGGGCCGCCGACCCCGCGCGTCAGTCCTGGCTGGACGAGGCGGCGGTCGATGGGACCAGCCCGGTGCCGCAATACATCTTCGACACCCGCCGGCTGGGACTGGAGCGGGTCGGTCTGGATGACGGGCGCGACACACAGGACGCGGCCGACGCCGTCCTGGACTGGTTGAACAGCCCGGAATGTCTCGACTTCCTGCGCAAACTCACCGGTGATGACCGCATCGACCTGTGCGACGCCCAGGCCAGCCGCTATCGCCCCGGCCATGTCCTGACCGCCCACAACGACACCTCGGTGGGGAAGAACCGGCTGTACGGCTATGTGCTGAACTTCAGCCGCGACTGGCGGGCCGACTGGGGCGGCAACCTGGTCTTCTATGGCCGCGACGGACATATCGAGCACGGCTGGGTTCCGGCCTTCAATGCGCTGAACCTGTTCGTGGTGCCGACCCGCCACGCCGTGACCCAGGTATCATCCTTTGCGGCGCGGGACCGGCTGTCGATCGTCGGCTGGGTCCGGTCGCACCAGAAGGTCGGACCCCAGACCCGCGAAGAGGCGCGGTCGGTGGCCTATTAGGAGAACTCCGCCTCCAGGTCCGCCAGCCGGGCGGCCTGGTCCTCGGCGATCAGGGCGTTCAGCAGGGGATCGATGTCGCCCTCGATGATCTGGGGCAGGCTGTGCAGGGTCAGGCCGATGCGGTGGTCGGTCACGCGCCCTTGCGGATAGTTGTAGGTGCGGATGCGTTCGGAGCGGTCGCCCGAGCCGACCTGGGACTTTCGCGCATCGGATCGGGCATTGTCCTTCATCTGGCGCTGCATGTCGTAGAGGCGGACCCGCAGGTTCTTCATCGCCTTGTCGCGGTTGACGTGCTGGGACTTCTCCGACGACGTCACCACGATCCCGGACGGGAAGTGAGTGATGCGCACGGCGGAATCGGTCTTGTTGACGTGCTGGCCGCCCGAGCCAGAGGCGCGGAAGGTGTCGATGCGGATGTCCTTGTCCTGGATGTCGATCTCGACGTCCTCGACCTCGGGCAGGACGGCGACCGTGGCGGCCGAGGTGTGGATACGCCCTTGCGTCTCCGTCGCCGGGACGCGCTGGACGCGGTGGACGCCGCTCTCGAACTTCAGCCGGCCGAAGACGCCGTCGCCGGTGACGGTGGCGATGATTTCCTTGTAGCCCCCGGCGTCGCCCTCAGTCGCCGAGTCCAGCTCGACCCGCCAGCCGCGCGTCGAGGCATAACGCGAATACATCCGGAACAGGTCGCCGGCGAAGATCGCGGCCTCGTCCCCGCCGGTGCCGGCGCGAACTTCCAGCACGGCCGAGGCGTTCTCGTCGGCGTCACGCGGAGCCAGCAGCAGGGCGACGTCCCGCTCCATGTCGGGCAGCCGGGCGTTCAGGGTATCGAGCTCGTCGGCGACCATGGCCGCCATCTCCGGATCCTCGGCCATCCCGGCCAGATCCTCGATCTCCGCGCGGGCCCGGGCCAGGGCCTGAACCGCGTCCGCGACCGGCTTCATCTCGGCGTGTTCCTTGGACAGGCGCACGATCTCCTGGCCATCGCTGGCCGCGCCCATCCGCGCCTCCACCTGGTGGAAGCGGTCGAGCACCTGATCGAGCCGGGCCTGGGGCAGTCGCAAGGGAGAAGTCGCCTGTTCTGGAAAGAGGGCGGTCTTTACGCCGACAGACGCCGTGATGTCGATGCAGCCGGGCTCGCCTTGCGGCCGATGCGCGCGATGGCGAGATTGTGACCGCCGCGTGAGCCGCTCTCACGTTGGCGTCAGAGGCGGTTACGGACAGGGCGGCCGAGGCTTAGGTGCGGTGCTGCTGTTCAACCCGGAGGCTGCCCCGATGTTCGACCGTCCCCCCGAAACACCCACCACCAAGGCCCCGCTTCAGGACAGTATCGAACGCCTGTGCGCCCTCTACGATCGGCTGCTGGGTCAGGTTCACGGGGACGGGATGACCGAAACCGCCTCGGCCGAGCTCAAGGCCCTGGCCGGGGTCTATGACCTCGACATCGACCGATCCGACGCCGAAGTCTGGGCCGACCTGCGCGCCGTCCTGATCCGCCAGACCGCACCAGGCGACACCACCGCGCCCCTCTCCACCGAGACCTTCACCCTGATGCTGGTCGAGGATGACCCGGAGACGGCCGCCGACCTGACCGCCCTGCTATCCGAGGCCGGCCACCGCATCATCGGTCCCTTCCACAGCGCCGAAGCGGCCGAGGCGATGGCCGCGCTTCAGCCGATCGACCTGGCCCTCCTGGACATCAACCTGTCGGGCGAGGGGGACGGCATCGCGCTTGCCCGGACGCTCAAGACCCGCTGGGGCGTGCGCAGCCTGTTCCTGTCGGGCGACCTGCCGGCCGCCGCGCGCCATGCCGAGCTGGCCGAGGCCCTGGTGCTCAAACCCTATACGGGCCGTGAGGTGCTGGACGCCGTGGCCCGGACCGGAGCCAGCTGAGCCCCATCGCCCTGGCGATGCGAGGAATACTCCCCTCCACCGCTAGGATTTGTCGCTTTACCGTGGGCCGGTCGCGTCTGAAAACCCGACCACGGTTTCAACACAGGCCTCCATGCAAGATTTCTGGATCTTCCTGCTCGTCGGTTTCGGCGCCCAGATCGTCGACGGTGCCCTGGGCATGGCCTACGGCGTGATCTCGTCGACGGTGCTGCTGGCTTTCGGGGTGCCGCCGGCGACGGCCTCGGCCAGCGTCCACGCCGCCGAGGTCTTCACCACGGCCGCCTCGGCGGGCTCCCATGCCGTCAACAAGAACGTCAACTGGGGCCTGTTCGTGCCCCTGGCCCTGGGTGGTGCCCTGGGCGGTGGGATCGGGGCCTTCGTCCTGACCAGTATCGACGGCGATCTGCTGAAGCCCTGGATCACGGCCTATCTGTCGATCATGGGCTTCGTCATCATCTGGCGCGCGACCAAACAGACGCGCGAACGGATCTTTCCGACGAAACTGGCGGGGCCGCTGGGTCTGGTCGGAGGCTTCTTCGACGCCATCGGCGGCGGGGGATGGGGCCCCACGGTCACCACCACCATGGTCGGCTCGGGCCAGGATCCGCGCGTCTCGATCGGCACCGCCAACACCGCCGAGTTCTTCGTCACCGCCACCATCTCGGCGACCTTCCTGGCCGCGCTCCTGACCGGTCACTGGCAACAGGCGGACGGGGTCGTGAACCACGCCATGTCGGTGGTCGGCCTGATCGTCGGCGGTCTGCTGGCCGCGCCCTTCGCCGGCATCATCGCCCGGATCGCCCCCAAGCGCGTCCTGACCTATGGGGTCGGCGCGGTGGTCCTGCTCAGCGCCGGCTATCAGGCGCTGCGGCTGTTCGGAGTGCTCTGAAGCCACTCTCCCCGGTTGCAGCACAGCCGCTTTCGGCTAAGTCTCGGCCGGCGTCGGAAAGATGCGAGGGAGTGAAACATGCGTCTCGAAATATCCAGGGCGATCGTGGTTCTGGCGACAGGCCTTTTCTTCGCAACCGGTCTGTCCGGCTGTGTGACGTCGAGTACGGGTGATACCATCAAGCCGCTGTCGGCCGATCGGGCGCGCGATGCCTCGATCGGAGACATCGTTCTGGTGGCCAAGCCGGACACGGTGTCGGCCGAGTTCGCCGGCATCTTCGAGACGCGGGTGCGCGAGGAACTGGCCAAATGCGCGACGGGATCGAGTCCCTTGCGTCTCAACGTCCGCATCATCGAGATGAAGGGTGCCAACGCCGCGATGACCGTCCTGGTCGGCGATTCCAACGTCATTCGTGGCTCCGCCGCCCTGGTCGATCCGGCCACGGGAGAGATCGTCGGCGACTATGAGATCAACCAGTCCACGGGTGGCGGCGGCCTGATCGCGGCCGTCAGCATGGGTCAGGCCGAGGAACAGATGAGCCGGGCGTTCGGCAAGGCCCTGTGCGATCGGGCCTTCGCAGACTGACGGATCGGCCTCCCCATCCCGGGATCGGGAGGCCGTCGTTCGATTATTTCGACAGGGCGGTGGTAAAGGCCGGGTCGTCCATCAGGGTGGCCAAGGCCGCCGACAGGGCCTGGGAAAGGCTGGTCGCGGCATTGCCTCCATTGGCCAGTTGCACGCTCCGTTCGGCCGAGCCCTCGATGCGGCGGCTATAGACCTCGGCCCCCGAACGGCCGGCGACGGTGACGGTCATGGCGACCGTGCCCGTCGATTTGCCCGCGAACATCCCAACCGAGAAGTCGTTGTAGAAGGTCTCGACCGAGGCGTTGATGCGCGATCCGGCCTCCCCGACCGCATAGCCGCGCTGGCGCAGTTCGTCGGCGATGGCGGCGCGAACGATCTCGGTCACCTCTGTGTCAGAGCGAATCGCGGCCATCTCCATGCCGTAGCCGTTGATCTGGGCACCGATACGGGCGCGGTTTTCGGTACGCGCGTCGGTGGAGGCGACCGTGACCTGGATCGATCCGGCACCCGGCACTGGCGCGGCCTGACTGACGGTGTAGGGAACGGGCACGACGTCTTCGGACGTTGCGCAAGCTGAGAGGGTCAGGACGGCGGCGAGGGCCGTAACGCTGGCGAGACGAATGGACATGGATTCCCCGAAAGACGCTCCGACCGACACGGCCGGCGACGTCATTCTAGCGGGGTCGCCACAGAGGACCAGTCGCGTCGCCACGATAAGTTGCGCGGCAGGAAAATGGCTCTGGGCTCACGGCTGTAGCCGATAGCCGCCTGCATCGGTCAGCAGCAGCCGCGCCGCGCCCGGCTCGGGCTCGATCTTCTGGCGCAGGCGATAGATGTGGGTCTCGAGCGTGTGGGTCGTGACCCCGGCGTTGTAGCCCCAGACCTCGGTCAGCAGTTCCTCGCGCGAGATCGGCTTGGCCCCGGCGCGGTACAGATACTTGAGGATATTGGTCTCTTTTTCCGTCAGCCGGATCTTCTTGCCCTTGTCGTCGAGCAGAAGCTTGCCCGCCGGGCGGAACTCGTAGGGACCGATGGCGAAGACGGCGTCCTCGGACTGTTCGTGACTTCTCAGGTGGGCACGGATACGGGCCAGCAGGACCGCGAACCGGAAGGGCTTGGTCACATAGTCGTTTGCCCCCGAATCCAGCCCCAGCACGGTGTCGGCGTCCGAATCCTGGGCCGTCAGCATAATGACGGGGGTCGATACCCCGTCCTTGCGCAACAGCCGGCAAGCCTCGCGCCCGTCCATGTCGGGCAGGTCGACGTCCAGCAGGATCAGATCGGCGCGGATCTCTCGCCCCAGCCTCACGCCCTCGGTCGCCGTCGCGGCCTGGACCGTGCGGAACTCCTCGTGGAGGGCCAGCTGTTCGGCCAGAGCCTCGCGCAGGTCGTCGTCGTCGTCGATGATGAGCAGGGTTTTGGCTGTGGGCATGTCTTCAACAATGGCGAGGCTTGACCGATCCGCCAAGGGCAGGCCGGAAAATGAAGCGGAATCAGACCCTAGAGGGTGCCTCGGGCGACTTTCGTTCCCCGAAGATCGCCGATCCGACCCGGACATGGGTTGCGCCGAACCGAATCGCCGTCTCGAAATCGCCGCTCATCCCCATGGACAGGACCTTCAGGCCGTGGCGTTCGGCCAGCTTTGCCAGCAACGCAAAATGAAGTCCCGCCGCCTCGTCCACCGGCGGAATGGCCATCAACCCCTCGACGATCAGGCCGTAGTCGTCGCGGACGCTGTTCAGGAAGGCGTCGAGGTCGCGGGGGATGATCCCCGCCTTCTGAGGCTCCTCGCCCGTATTGACCTGGACCAGCAGGCGCGGTGCTCGCCCCGCCTTCTGGATCGCCGCCGCCAGGGTCCGGGCCAGGCTGTCGCGGTCCAGGGTCTCGATGACGTCGAACAGGGCCACCGCATCGGCCGCCTTGTTCGACTGCAGGGCCCCGATCAGGCGCAGTTCGACATCGACGGGCCGAGCGCGTTCTTCGGTCCAGCGGGTCTGCGCCTCCTGCACCCGGTTTTCGCCGAAGACGCTCGCTCCGGCGGCCAGGGCGGCGTCGATCGCCTCGCGGTTTTGCGTCTTGGACACGACGGTCAGGGTGACGGAGGCAGGATCGCGACCGCAGGCTTCTGCGGCGACCCGGATGCGCGCCTGCACGACGGCCAGCCGATCGGCGATGGACGCGGGGCTCTCGACGGGAGATGAGGGCATGATGGACCTCTCGGGTGACGCAAGGACACTGTGGGACGCCGCCGTGGCTCTAGCCCGCGCGGCCGCGCCTGTCAGCCCGCGCGGATTGCCGCCCCTGCTGTTCTTCACCGACCCGGTGCGCACGCCGGAGCCGTGGCGAACGGCCGAGCGCCTGCCGGAGGGGGCCGGCGTGGTGTATCGGGGCTTCGGAGCGCCGGACGCCGATGTCGTGGGCCGACGCCTGCGCCGGATCACCACCGATCGAGGCGTCAGATTGCTTATCGGCCTGGACGCCGATCTGGCCGAACGGATCGAAGCGGACGGGGTCCACCTGCCCGAACGGGCGGCAGGTCAGGCGACGGCGCTGCGGGCGCGGCGTCCCGACTGGCTGCTGACGGCGGCCTGCCATCGGCCTGAGGGGGCTGCGCCACAGGGTCTGGACGCCCTGGTGCTGTCACCGATTTTTCCCGCCGGCGGGACATCGTCCGTGAAGCCGGCCCTGGGGGTCGAGGCGATCGGGGCCGTCGTTCGGTCAACCGGCCTGCCGGTCTATGCCCTGGGTGGCATAGGTCTGGAGACGGTGGGCCGGTTGGCCGGGAGCGGCGCGTGCGGCTTGGCTGGGGTCGACGCCATCCAGCGGGCGTTCGGGCCGAAAACCTAGAACCGGAAGATCGATTCCAGACGGATGCGCGGCTGGGAGCGGCGATCGGTCTCGGCGGCGCGCGCCGGATCCTGGGCCGGGCGACCCAGGGTGGCAGCGGCACCGACGCTGATGCGCGGGGTCACGGAATAGTAGGCACCGGCTTCGGCGTCACCCCAGCGGGCTTCGCGGCCCACGGGCTGGTTCATGTTGAAATTCAGGCCCCAGCGGCCGTTCTCGTTCCAGCGCAGGCCACGACGTTGCGGGGCGGCCTGGGAACGCTGGGCGGCGGAGGCTTCGGACAGGGAAACGGCGGGCGCGCGCGAACGCGTCTGCGCGGAGGCTTCTCCGGCGACGGTCACAAGGGCGGCGGCCCCGATAAGTCCTGCGATGATCGCGCCGAACCGCATTTCCAACCCTTCATCGCGGCAAGGGTGCCGCGCTACAGACGAACCGGTGTCTTCACCGTGAACAGCCGCGATTAGACACCCCGCGACCGTTCGGTCAACGCAACGAGCCCAAATCACCCCGGTTCCAGTGACTCTGGACCGGGCTGTGGCCCATGCGTCACGCGACAGGTGGGGGCCGGGTCGACCGCTTGCAACGCCACGGGGGCAGCTTCGCCTTGTCATTGCCCCTTTTCAGCGTGTTATAGAGCCTCGCTACGGCGTCGACCTTGCACAGGCGGCGCTGTCGCGCCTGCGCGGCCTATCTGGCCCAAGCGGTTCGGCGTCCACAGACTTGACGGAGATTTTCTTGATGGCCCCCCACACAGCGACGGCCAGGACCCGGTCAACGACCCTGACCCGGGGCGTCGCGATCGCCGCCATCGCCTCCGGCCTGTTGCTGTCCGCCTGTGGCGGAATCCCCTTCATGGGCAAGCCCGACAACACGGCGGCCCGCACGGCCGCGGCCCAGGCGGGGATCGGCGTCAACGCCTATCTGTGGCGCGCCACCCTCGACACCCTCAGCTTCATGCCCCTGATGACCGCCGATCCCTGGGGCGGCGTCGTGAACTATGACTGGTACATCAACCCCCAGACGCCCAACGAGCGATTCAAGGCCACGGTCTTCATCCTCGACACCCGTCTGCGGGCGGATGCGCTGAACGTGACGGTGACGAAGGAGGTCAAGGACGCCTCGGGCGCCTGGACCGGCGCGCCCGTCGCCGCCCAGACCGAGACCGACCTCGAGAACGCCATCCTGACCAAGGCGCGTCAGCTGAACCTCGCCAACGCGGGCTGAGCCAGGCTCAATCCGCTCTCTTTTGGGGCGCTAACGCTCGGCTCGCGGAGCCTCGCTGCTTGAGCGCGACGCGCGTCCCGATTTTCTTGGGCCGTCTTGCCATTCGGGCTATGTGAGCGCGGAGGGGATCGCCCTCTCCGCTTCCAGGATTCCCGTGGCCCGTTACGACCCCAAGACCGCCGAACCCCGCCAGCAGGCGCGCTGGGCCCAGGCCGACGCCTTCGTCGCGAAGGATACCGGCCGGCCGAAATACTATGTGCTCGAGATGTTTCCCTATCCGTCGGGCAACATCCACATGGGCCACGCCCGCAACTATGTGATGGGCGACGTCGTGGCACGTCACAAGCGGGCGCAAGGCTTCGATGTCCTGCATCCCATGGGCTGGGACGCCTTCGGCATGCCGGCCGAGAACGCCGCCATGGAACGCGGCATCCACCCCAAGGGCTGGACCTACGACAATATCGCGGCGATGCGCGAACAGCTGAAACTGCTGGGCCTGTCGCTGGACTGGAGCCGCGAATTCGCCACCTGCGACCCGGAATACTACGGCAAGCAGCAGGCCTGGTTCCTGGAGCTGTATCGGCGTGGCCTGGTCTATCGCAAGGACGGGGTGGTCAACTGGGATCCGGTCGACAACACCGTTCTGGCCAACGAACAGGTCATCGACGGACGCGGCTGGCGCTCGGGCGCGATCGTCGAGAAGCGCAAGCTGAACCAGTGGTTCCTGCGCATCACCGACTATGCCGACGACCTGATCGAAGGGCTGAAGACGCTGGAAGGCCGCTGGCCCGACAAGGTCCGGCTGATGCAGGAGAACTGGATCGGAAAGTCCAAGGGCGCGACCCTGTGGTGGGACATCGTGGAAGCGCCGGACTTCCTGCCCGCCTCGCCTGAGGGTGAGCCCAATCACGCCCGTGACCCGATCGAGGTCTATACCACCCGCCCCGACACGCTGTTCGGGGCCAGCTTCCTGGCCCTGGCCCCCGACCATCCCCTGACCCGGGCGATCGCCGCCCACCGCCCAGACGTCGCCGCCTTCGCCGAGGCCTGCGCCCGGACCAGCACCTCCGAAGCAGACATCGAAAAGGCCGAAAAGCTGGGCGTCGACCTGGGCGTGCGGGTTCGTCACCCCTTCGACCCGGACAGGACCCTGCCCGTCTGGGCGGCCAATTTCGTGCTCTCTACATACGGATCGGGTGCCATCTTCGGCTGTCCGGCCCACGACCAGCGCGACCTGGATTTCGCCCGCAAATACGACCTGCCGGTCACCCCGGTGGTCAAGCCCGACGGGGCCGAGGACGTCGAGATTGGCACCGAGGCCTATGTCGGCCCGGGCTCCATCTTCAATTCCGACTTCCTGGACGGCCTGTCGGTCGAGGCCGCCAAGGCCGCCGCCATCGAGCGCGTCGAGGCCGCCGGTCAGGGCAAGGGGGCGACCATCTATCGCCTGCGCGACTGGGGCGTCAGCCGCCAGCGGTATTGGGGTTGCCCGATCCCGGTCATCCACTGCGAGGCCTGCGACGTCGTTCCGGTTCCGGCGGATCAACTGCCCGTCGTCCTGCCCGATGACGTGACCTTCGACGTGCCCGGCAACCCCCTGGCGCGGCATCCGACCTGGAAACACGTCAAATGCCCGTCCTGCGGGGCAGACGCGACGCGCGAGACCGACACACTCGATACCTTCGTCGATTCCAGCTGGTATTTCGCCCGCTTCCCCGATCCGACGGCCGCCGAGCCGATCAACGCAGCCGCCGCCGACCACTGGCTGGCGGTCGATCAGTATATCGGCGGGGTCGAGCACGCTGTCCTGCACCTGCTCTATGCCCGGTTCGTGACCCGCGCCCTGGCCGACGCCGGCATGCTGTCGGTGCGCGAGCCCTTCGCCGGCCTGTTCACGCAAGGGATGGTGGTCCACGAGACCTACCGCCGCGCCGACGGGGCATGGGTCGAGCCCACCGACGTGGACCTGACCAATGATGCGGGGGTCCGCAGCGCCCGCCAGCTCTCGACTGGCGAGACCCTGATCATCGGCGACATCGAGAAGATGTCCAAGTCCAAGAAGAACGTCGTCGCGCCCCAGGAAATCCTCGACAGCCACGGCGTCGACGCCGGCCGCCTGTTCGTCCTGTCAGACTCACCGCCCGAGCGTGACGTTCAGTGGACCCCCGGTGGGGTCGAGGGCGCCAGCCGCTTCGTCCAGCGCGTCTGGGCCGAGTTCGAAGCCTATGATGCGGCTCCTGAGGGCGACGCCACGGCCAACACCGCCCTGGTCCGCGAGACCCACAAGGCCATCAAGGCCGTGTCCGAAGGCGTCGAAGGCTTCCGCTTCAACTCGGCCATCGCAAAACTGTACGCCTTCCTGGCCACCGTCCGCGATGCGAAGGACGCCGGCGGCGAGGCGAAGGCGCAGGCCCTGTCGGCCCTGGCCCGGCTGATCGCCCCCTTCACCCCCCACCTGGCCGAGGAAGCCTGGGCGCGGCTGGGCCACGACGGCATGGTGCTGGACGCCCCCTGGCCCGTCTTCGACGCGGGCCTGGCCGCCGACGACGAGGTCGTCCTGCCCATCCAGATCAACGGCAAGCGCCGAGGCGAGATCACGATGCCGTGCGGTGCCGATCCCAAGGCCGTCGAAGCCGAGGCGCTCGCCAACCCGGCCGTTCAGGCCTATCTGGAAGCCAACGCCCAATCCATCCGCAAGGTCATCGTCGTGCCCGACCGCATCGTCAATCTGGTGGCCGGATGAGCCGGGGGCACCCGGCGGCGCTTAGCCTCGTCGCGATCGCGGTCGCGGGTCTGTGCACCAGCGCGTGCGGGTTCACGCCGATGTACGCCACGGGCGGAGTTCCGGTCATGTCGCGGATCGCGGTGACGGCCGAGGACAACCGCCTGGGTTATCGGCTGCGCGAGCAGTTGGAGGATTCCCTCGGCTGGGACCGGGGATCGCAGCCGGCCTGGCGGCTGACGACGTTGACGGAACAGAGCCGCCGCCCCCTTGGCCGCCGGATCGACGACACCGCCACCCGCTATGAATTGACCGTCCGCACGGCCTGGACGCTGACTCCGACCGGAGCCGGCACCCCCCTGACCGGCGTCGAGACCGCGACCCTGACCTACGCCGCTGCAGACCAGCCCTATGCCGCCATCGCCGCCCAGCAGGACGGCGAGGACCGCGCCGCCGCCGAACTGGCCCGTCTGATCCGTCTGGATATCCTCAGGGCGTTGTCGGAATGAGCCCGCGCCGATGATCCTGGCCAAGCGGCCCGAGATCGACCGCTTCCTGGCCCGTCCGGACGCAGGGATCCGGGCCGTCCTCATCCACGGCAAGGACCGCTCGGGCGTTTCCGAGCGCGCCACCGTCCTGTGCAAGACGGTCACGCCGGACCTGAACGACCCCTTCAACGTCACCGTCCTGACAGACAGCGATATCGACGGCGACGAGGCGCGGCTGGAAGAGGCCCTGACGGCGCTCAGCATGATCGGCGGGCGGCGTCTGGTCCGCGTGCGGCTGGGCGGCGACAAGGCCTCGATCGACAAGATGCTGGCGGCCGTGGTCAAGACCCACGGCGACGGCGGCTTCAACCCCGACGCCATGCTGGTCATCGAAGCGGGCGCTCTGGGCCGCGACTCGGCGCTTCGCAAGGCCGCCGAGGCGGGCAAGGGCTCCGCCGCCATCGTCTGCTACGAGGACGAGACCGGCGACGTGGCCCGCATGACCCGCGAGGCCCTGGCTGGAGAGAAGGTGTCGCTGACGTCAGACGCCCTGGACCGTTTCGTGTCCCGCCTGCCCCGCGAGCGCGGCCTGATGCGTCAGGAGATCGAACGGCTGGTGCTCTACATTGGCCCCGGGTCCGGTCGCCAGATCGATGTCGCCGAGCTGGAGGCCCATCTGGGGGTCGAGCCCGACGCCTCGCTTCAGGACGCGGCGCTGCAAGCCTTTGGTGGCCGTCCCGCGCCGTCGCAATCCGGCCTGCGCCGCGCCCTGGCCGAGGGCGAGAGCGCCGTCATGGCGGTGCGCCAGGCCTCGATCCATCTGGGCAAGCTGCGCCGCATCAATGTGCTTCAGGAAGCCGGCAGCGGGGCCAAGGAGGCCGCCAAGGCCGCCGGCGTCTTCTGGAAACAGGAGGCCGAAATGCTGCGTCAGGCCCGCGCCTGGCGTCTCGACGACCTCGACCGGGTGCTGGACAGTATCAACACCGCCGACGTGGCGACGAAGACCACGGGCATGCCCGAGGCGTTGATCGCCGAGCGGCTGCTGCTGGAGATCGCGGCGCGGGCCAGGCGGCTGGGGCTGTAACTGATCTTCTTCCCCCGCTTGCGGGGGAAAGCGGTCCGTCGATCGCGCAACGATCCAGGACCGATGGGGGAAGTCTTGCTTCTTCGCTTCCTTCACACGACCCCCATCGTCGCTGCCTTCGCTTCGCTCAGGGACGCGACACTTCCCCCGCTACGCGGGAGAAGAAGATATCATCCCCGCTTCGACGCCTTCTTGAAGGCGGGCTTGGCCATGGCGGCGCTCTTGGCCTGAGCGGCTTTTTCGGCGTGCTGGGCGGGCTTGAAGCCGCCGCCACCGCCGGCAGCACCGGCCTTCTTGGCGGCGAGGACGCGTTTCAGGGCTTCGGCGGGGGTCTCGGGCGTATCGTTCATGGCGTCAGCCTAGCACGGGATGGCCGCTACAGGCGCATAAGACGCCGACACAGATCATCGAGCTGTTCGAGCGTGGCGTAGGACAGGACCAGATCGCCCTTCCCGCCCCGATCGGCCAGCGAAACCTTCAGCCCCAGGGCGTCGGCGAGGTCGTTCTCCAGCGCCGCGATGTCGGCGGCACCCTCGCGGGAACCGCCTCCGGCCTTGGTTACCGGCGCGACCGGACCTGCAGCCGCCTTGCGGGCCAGGGCTTCTGTCTGGCGGACGTTCAGGCCGTCGCGATGGACCTGTTCGGCGAGGGTTGCGGGGTCGGGCGCGGTCACGAGGGCCCGCGCATGGCCGGCGCTGAGCCGTCCGTCGCGGACATAGTCGATGACGCCGTCGGGCAGTTGCAAAAGGCGGATGGTGTTGGCCACATGGCTGCGGCTCTTGCCGACGATGCCCGCGACCATGTCCTGGGTCCGCGCAAACTGTTCCATCAGCTGTTTGTAGGCCTCGGCCTCTTCGATGGGGTTCAGGTCAGCGCGCTGGACGTTCTCGATGATCGCGACCTCGAACACCTCGGCGTCGTCCATTTCGCGGATGACGACGGGCACTTCGGTCAGGCGGGCGGCCTGGGAGGCGCGCCAGCGGCGTTCGCCGGCGACGATCTGGTACAGGTCCGACTGGCCCGTGATCGGCCGCACGAGGATGGGCTGAAGCACCCCTTTGTCGCGGATGGAGTTGGCCAGTTCGTCCAGCTGTTCCTGGGCGAAGATCTTGCGGGGCTGGTGGGGGTTGGGCTTGATCTGCTCGATCGGCAGGGTGGTGACGCCGCGCGACGCATCGCCCGTGACCGACACCGGCTCATTGATGGTCTCACCCATCAAAGCGGACAGACCGCGACCCAGACCGCGTTGACGTTCAGACACTTCAGGCAATTCCGTTCGTTAAGGTTCAGGCGGCGAGTTGGGCGCGGCGACGGCGCTCGCGGCCGACCACTTCCTTGGCGAGGCGCAGATAGGCCTGGCTGCCAGTGCATTTCAGGTCATAGATCAGCACAGGCTTGCCGAACGACGGAGCCTCCGAGACCCTGACGTTGCGGGGAATGACGGCGTCATAGACCTTGTCGCCAAAATGGCTGCGCACATCGGCCGCGACCTGACCCGACAGGGCGTTGCGACGATCGTACATGGTCAGGACCAGACCCTGGATTTCCAGTGACGGGTTCAGGCTCTGACGGACCATCTCGATCGTCTTCATCAGCTGCGTCAGGCCCTCCAGCGCAAAGAATTCGCACTGTAAGGGCACCAGCACCCCGTCCGCCGCCGCCATGGCGTTGAGCGTCAGAAGGTTCAGGGACGGCGGGCAGTCGATGAGGACGTAGTCATACGCGGTATGGCCAGCATCGGCGGGCTTTTCGAGGGCATCGCGCAGCCGATACGACCGCCGGTCCGCCTGGCTCAGCTCGATCTCGACGCCCGACATGTCGGCGTCCGCAGGGATGATGAACAGGCCCGGTACGCTGGTCTGGACCGCCGCCTCGTGGATCGACCGTCCGTCGACCACCACGTCGTAAATCGTGATCCGTCGTGTTTCACGTGGAACACCCAGACCCGTGGAGGCATTGCCCTGGGGGTCCATGTCGACGATCAGGACCTTCTCGCCGATCGCGGCCAGGGCGGTGCCCAGGTTTATGGCGGTCGTCGTCTTGCCCACCCCGCCCTTCTGGTTGGAGACGGCAAGCACACGGGTTCGCTTTTCGCGTTCAAGAGCCACGGCGCAGTGTCCTGACGGTTAGGATTCGTCCGCGCGGATCGCTGCGGGAGACGGAGAGGTCTGCATCCACTTGCCAGACCTTGCGGGCCTCTTGCAACTCGGCTTCGGCCTTCTCTCCCTTGAGAAACAGACCTTGTGCACCGCGCTTCAGATAGGGCTGTGCATAACCCAGAAGTTTCTCCAACGGGGCGACCGCGCGGGCCGTCACGACATCGACCTTGATCTCCTGTTCCTCGGCCCGACCCCAGACGACGGTGGCCGGCAGGTCGAGCTGATCGACGATGGTCTGGAGGAAACGGCAGCGCTTCTGGAGCGAGTCGATCAGCCAGACATGGGCGTCGGCGCGGCCTTTCAACAGGATCGAAAGGACGACCCCCGGGAACCCTGCCCCGGCCCCCAGATCGGCCCAGGTCCGGGCATCGGGCGCGAGGTCGAGCAGTTGCGCAGAATCGAAGGCGTGCCGATTCCAGAAGTCCGGCAGGCTGTCCGGCCCGACGAGGTTCATCACCGCATTGGCCTCGGTCAGCCGATCGAGAAAGACGGCGAGGTCCGCCATCCGCTCGGGCCAGGCCCCGGTGGCCGTCTGGAATTCGGCGGGGGTCACGCGGCGACGTTGTCCGCTTTGGCGGAACGTTTCACGTGCGACAAAAGCGCGGTCAGGGCACCGGGCGTCATGCCCTCGATTCGCCCCGCCTGGCCCAGGGTCGTGGGACGCACCAGGCTGAGTTTCTCGCGCAGCTCGTTCGACAGCCCGCCGATCGCCGCGTAGTCGATCTCGTGCCCCAGGGCCAAGGCTTCCTCCCGGCGCAGGGCCTGAGCATCGGCCGCCTGGCGGTCAAGGTATACGGCATAGCCCGCGTCGATCTCGACCTGCTCGCGCACGGCAGCGGGCCAATTCGTGATCACGGGATAGGCCCCGACGAACGCCGACAGGTCCACGCCGGGATAGGCCAGCAGATCACGCATCGACCGCCGCTGGCCGTCGGGATTGACGGTGATTCCCAGCACCTGCGCCTCCTTGGGGGTGAAGGTTGTTTCCCGGACCAGGGCCGAGGCTTCGGTCAAGGCGGCCGCCTTGGCTCCGTACCGTGCGGCGCGCTCGGACGAGACGATTCCGAGTTCGATCCCGAGCGGTGTCAACCGTTGATCGGCGTTGTCGGCCCGGAGCGTCAAACGGTACTCCGCACGGCTCGTGAACATCCGGTAGGGCTCGGTCACACCGCGTGTGACCAGATCGTCGATCATCACCCCGATATAGGCCTGGTCCCGCCCCAACTGGATTTGCGAGGCACCTGAAGCCAGACGCGCCGCGTTGAGCCCCGCAATCAACCCTTGACTCCCGGCTTCCTCATACCCCGTCGTGCCGTTGATCTGACCGGCCAGAAACAGACCCGGCCGCCGTTTGACCTCGAGCATGGGGGTCAGCTCGCGCGGATCGACGTAGTCGTACTCGATCGCATAGCCGAACCGGAAAACCTCGACCGATTCCAGCCCGGGCATGGTCCGCAGAAACGCCATCTGGGTCTCGGGCGAGACCGAGGTGGAGATGCCGTTCGGATAGACCGTCGGATCGTCCAGCCCCTCGGGTTCCAGGAAGACCTGGTGCGAGGTCTTGTCGGCGAACCGCACGACCTTGTCCTCGATCGAGGGGCAATAGCGCGGGCCGCGTCCGGTCAGGTGTCCGCCATAGACGGCGCTTTCACCCAGATTGGCTGCGATGATGTCGTGGGTCGCCTGGGTCGTGTGGGTGATGCCGCAGGCGATCTGGGGCAAGTCGATCCGGTCGGTCAGGAAGCTGAACGGCACAGGGACATCGTCGGCCGCCTGCATCTCCAGCCGGTCCCAGGCGATGGTGCGGCCGTCTAGCCGCGCCGGGGTGCCGGTCTTCAGCCGCCCCATCAGCAGGCCTGCGTCATAGAGGTCGGCGGCCAGCCCGGTCGAGGGCGCGTCGCCGCGTCGGCCGGCGGGCGTCCGCTCCTCGCCGCAGTGAATCACGCCGTTCAGGAAGGTGCCCGTGGTCAGGACCACGGCCCCGGCGCGGATCGCCACCCCCTCCCCGGTCGTCACCCCGCAGACGCGGTCGTCGTCGAGGATCAGCCCCTCGGCGGTTCCGGCCATCAGGGTCAGGTTCGGTGTCCGGGCCAGCTCGGCCTGCATGGCCTCGCGGTACAGGCGGCGATCGATCTGGCTGCGCGGCCCCTGAACGGCGGCACCCTTGGAGCGGTTCAGTAGACGGAACTGGATCCCGGCCTTGTCACCGAGCCGTCCCATCAAGCCGTCCAGGGCATCGATCTCGCGCACCAGATGGCCCTTGCCCAGGCCGCCGATGGCCGGATTGCAGCTCATCTCGCCGATGGTCTCGAGCTTCTGGGTCAACAGCAGGGTGTGCGCACCCGACCGTGCCGCAGCCGCCGCCGCCTCACAGCCGGCATGGCCACCGCCGATGACGATGACGTCGAAGGTCGAAGGGGAGTTCATGGCGCGGGACATAGGGGAAACGGGCGTGTTTCGCCAGTGACCGAGGGAGGTTCGAGGTTCGAGGGCTAAGGGGCGAGGATCGAGGAAAGCGAGACTCGCCATCGATCACGGCGACGCTCCCCCTGCTCGAACCTCAAACCTCAAGCCTCGAACCTGTCCTCTACTTCCCGATGCAGAAGGTCGAGAAGACCTCGCCCAGGACGTCCTCGACGCCGATCGCGCCCGTGACGCGGGCCAGGGCGTCGGCGGCGCGGCGAAGGTCGTCAGCGGCCATCTCGGGGGCGATGTCGAGGGCAATGCGGCCTGCCTCGACGGCGGTGAGGGCCTCGGTCAGGCGCAGGCGGTGGCGTTCGCGCGTCACGGCCGGGAAGTCGGCGCCCGACAGATCATCGGCCAAGCGGGCGGCGATCCAGTCGTGAAGCTCCGCAAGACCCTGACCCGTCGTCGTGCTGAGTGTGATTGCGGCGTGGTCCGGTGACGTCCCCGGCGCGGCAAGGTCCGCCTTGGTCAGGACCAACAGGTCGTCGGGACGGGCGAAACCGGCGGCCACCCCCTCGGGATCACCGGGAGCCCGGACCCATAAACGCAGGTCGGCGTCGGCGGCCCTCGCCCTTGCGCGGCGCACGCCTTCGGCCTCGATGGGGTCGTCGCTGTCGCGCAGGCCAGCGGTGTCGGACAGGGTGACGGCATAGCCGCCGATGACAAGCTCGGCGTCCAGCACGTCCCGCGTGGTGCCGGCGATCGGGGTCACGATGGCTGCTTCACGTGAAACAAGAGCGTTGAACAGGGACGATTTGCCGGCGTTGGTCTCGCCGATCAGGACGATGCGATAGCCCTCGCGGACACGACGGCCCCGGTCGGCGTCGGAGAGGGCGGCCCGCAGATCCGCCGTCAACCGGTCCAGCACGGGCCCTGCGGTCCGGGCCAGATTGTCCGGGATCTCCTCGTCCGGAAAATCGATCTCGGCCTCGACCAGGGCCAGGGCCGTCAGCAGATCACGCCGGAACCCGCCGTAGGTGGCGCTGAGCGCGCCGTCGAGCTGGCCGAGCGCCTGGGCCGCCTGGGCTGTGGTTTCGGCATCGATCAGATCGGCGACCGCCTCGGCCTGAGCCAGGTCCATGCGGCCGTTCTCGAACGCGCGGCGGGTAAACTCGCCGGGATCGGCGGGGCGCAGGCCGAGCGCGATCAGCGCGCTTGACGCCGCCTCAACGACCGCCCGCCCCCCATGCAGATGCAGTTCCGCACAGTCTTCGCCGGTGTAGGAGTGCGGACCCGGAAAGCGGAGGACCAGCGCCTGATCAATGACGGTGCCGTCGTGGGTCAGGGTGCGCAAGGAAGTGAGGCGAGGCTCCAGCCTGCCTGCGCCGAGGGCCGCAAGAACCGCATCCGTCCCCGGCCCCGAAAGGCGCAGGATGGCGATGGCCCCGCGTCCCGGCGGGGTGGCGAGGGCGAAGATGGTGCTCATAGCTCTCCTCCCCGTTTCCGCAGCGAATGGGGAGGTGGCAGCGAGCCTCTTGCGAGCTGACGGAGGGGGCGACACGCTGGGGTGAATGGGAGGCGTGTGGCCGGAAAAACCTGGTCGCCCCCTCCGTCACGCCGCGAAGGCGCGGCGCGCCACCTCCCCATCGCTATGCGACGGGGAGGAGAGTCTTGCATCACGGCTTGGTCACCGACGTCGCCGCCGCCTGCATCAGCTGGCGGAACTGGTCCTGAGCCTGGAGGCCGAAGCTGGTCCAGGACTTCATCAGTTCCTCGGGCTGCATGGCCGACATGTTGGCGTCCATCCGCTTCTGCATCTCAGCGACCAGATGGTCGTTCAGCGGCTCGACATTGGGCAGGCCCAGAAAGGCGCGCGCCTCGGCGGGTTCGCACTCGATCTCGATATTGACTTTCACGGCGGCGCTCCGACCTAGAGTTCATGCGTTCATAGGCCGATCCGGCCCCCGAAAGGAACCCGCCAATGCCCACCTCGCACCCCTCGCCCACCAGGAACCCGACCTGATGCGCGCCGTCAGGATGGAGGCACCCGGCGGGCCCGAGGCTATGACCGTCATCGATGTCCCGACCCCCGAGCCCGGGCCCGGTCAGGTCCGCGTCCGTCATGAGGCCATGGGGCTCAACTTCATCGATATCTATCAGAGGACCGGCCTCTATCCCCTGCCCTGTCCGACGGGTCTCGGGCTGGAGGGGGCCGGCGTCGTCGAGGCGATCGGTGAAGGCGTGACCCGGTTCAAGCTCGGCGACCGCATCGCCTATGCCAGCGGTCCGGTCGGTGCCTATGCCGAGGCTCATGTCGTCGAGGCGGCCCGGGCGGTCCATGTGCCGGACGAGATTCCGCTCCCCGTCGCGGCGGGCGTGATGCTCAAAGGCATGACTGCGGAATACCTTGTTCGGCGAACGTTTCACGTGAAACAGGGTCAGGTCATCCTCGTCCACGCGGCCGCCGGAGGGGTCGGTCAGATCCTGTGCCAGTGGGCCAAGGGGATCGGCGCAACGGTGATCGGCACAGTCGGATCGCCTGAAAAGGCCACCTTGGCCCGGACGCGCGGCTGCGACCACACCATCCTCTATCGCGACGAGGACATCGCCGCACGAGTGCGAGAGATCACCGACGGCAAGGGTGTCGCCGTGGCCTACGACTCGGTCGGGGCCACGACCTTCGAGGCGTCTCTGGCCAGCCTCAGCCGGCGCGGGATGCTGGTGATTTTTGGCAACGCCTCAGGCCCGGTCCCGCCGTTCGATCCCTTGAGACTGTCGCGTGGCGGGTCGCTGTTCGTCACCCGGCCGACCCTCTTCGACTATATCGCCACCACCGAAGAGCTCGACGACAGCGCCGCCGCGCTGTTCGCCGAGATCGCCTCGGGACGCGTCAAGATCGAGATCGGCCGGACGTTCAGGCTGGAGGATATCCGGGAGGCGCACCGCACGATGGAATCCCGCGAGACGACGGGATCGAGCATCCTGGTGCCGTAGTCTCCTCCCTATCGCGCGGCGATGGGGAGGAGACGTCGCCTTACGTATTCATCGACTGGAAGAAGTCGGCGTTGTTCTTGGACTGGCGCAGCTTGTCGAGCAGGAACTCGATCGCGTCCTGCGGCCCCATGGGGTTCAGGATGCGGCGCAGGACATAGGTCTTGGTCAGCTGATCCTTGGGCGTGATCAGCTCTTCCTTGCGGGTGCCGGACTTCAGCACGTCGATGGCGGGGAAGATGCGCTTGTCGGCGACCTTGCGGTCCAGCACGATCTCGGAGTTGCCGGTGCCCTTGAACTCTTCGAAGATCACCTCGTCCATCCGGCTACCGGTGTCGATCAGGGCCGTGGCGATGATGGTCAGCGATCCACCCTGTTCCACATTCCGCGCCGCACCGAAGAACCGCTTCGGCCGTTGCAGGGCGTTGGCGTCCACGCCGCCGGTCAGGACCTTGCCCGACGACGGGACGGTCGCATTGTAGGCCCGGCCCAGACGCGTGACCGAGTCCAGCAGGATGACGACGTCACGCTTGTGCTCGACCAGCCGCTTGGCCTTTTCGATCACCATTTCGGCGACGGCGACGTGGCGGGTGGCGGGCTCGTCGAAGGTGGAGGCTACGACCTCGCCCTTCACGGTGCGCTGCATGTCCGTCACTTCTTCGGGGCGCTCGTCGATCAGCAGGACGATCAGGAAGACCTCGGGATGGTTCTTCTCGATCGACTTGGCGATGTTCTGAAGCATGACCGTCTTGCCGACGCGCGGCGGGGCGACGATCAGGCAGCGCTGACCCTTGCCCAGAGGCGCGACGATGTCGATGACCCGGCCCGAGCGATCCTTCAGCGTCGGATCTTGGATTTCCATGTGCAGCCGCTCGTCGGGATAGAGCGGGGTCAGGTTGTCGAACAGGACCTTGGTCGAGACCGTTTCCGGGCTCTCGAAATTGATCGTGTCGACCTTGAGCAGGGCGAAATAGCGCTCGCCTTCGCGTGGGCCACGAACGGCCCCGTGGACCGTGTCGCCGTTCCGGAGGCCGAAGCGGCGGATCTGCGAGGGCGAGACATAGATGTCGTCCGGACCCGGCAGGTAGTTGGCGCCGGGGCTGCGCAGGAAGCCGAAGCCGTCGGACAGGATTTCCAGAACCCCGTCGGCGATGATCTCGACCTCCTCGTCGGCCAGGGCCTTGAGGATGGCGAACAGCAGGTCCTGTTTACGCAGGTTGCCGGCGTTCTCGATCTCGAGCTGTTCGGCGAAGGCGACCAGGTCGGCGGGGGTCTTGTCGTTCAGTTCCTGAAGCGTGATCCGGCCTGACGGGACGACGGCCTCGCCCTCCTCCTCGTCCTCGGCTTCGGCGGCTTCGATGGCGCTGTCAGCGGCGGCGATCTCTTCCGGGGTCGCGTCGGGCGACTGATCTTCGGACGACGGCGTATCCAGGGCCTCGGCCTCGGAAGCGGCGGAATCGGTGTCGGATGCGTCGGTCATGTCGGGATAGCACTCGGCCGCGCGCCCGGACGCCAGGCGGCGCGGGACGGGAGGCTTGGAAAAGATTGGCCTTGTGGGCCGGAGGGAGGGCGTCGGGTCCGGCGGCGGCTTAACAAGCCAGGCGCACCGGTCGGCGCAGAGAGAAGGGCAGCGCAGCCGAAGCCACGCCTCACGCGCAGCGAAACCACGGATCGGGGGGCGGGGTCAAGCGTGACCGCCTAGCTAAGCGTCCACTCTGTCGTCACCGAGAGGACCATGACGATGGCCAGCAGGAAGGGAATCTCGTTGGTCATGCGCCAGAATTTCGAGGTCCGTACCGACGTCCCCGCCAGGATTCGCTTGCGCTCTGCCGACAGGAAGCCGTGCCAGCCGAACAGCAGGGCGACGCCCAGCAGCTTCACGACCATCCACGGCTGGGCGAGGAACTCGGGGCCCCGCATCTGCACGTCGAGATGGATCAGCCAAGCCCCGAAGATCAGCGACAGGGTCGCCGCCGGGTTCAGAATGATCTTCAGCAGCCGCCCCTGCCAGGCACGCAGCAGGGTCCGCATTTCGGTCTTCAGCGGCTCGGGCTTGTCGGCCTGTTCGGCGTCATAGGCATAGAGGCGTGGCAGGAACAGCAGGCCGGCCATCCAGGCGATCACGGCCAGGATGTGCAGGCCCCGGGCGATGTCATAAGCGTTCATGCGGCGCGGCTTTCCTGCTCGGCCTGATAGGGACAGGCCTTCCAGCGCGCCTTGCAGCCCTGACCACAGGGGGCGGTGGCGATGGTATCGCGGCCGAGCGCCCCGGTCACGGCCTCGGCCAGCTGGGCGATGAAGGGCGCGGCCAGGCTGACCGTGGGGGTGCGCAGATAGGGGGCGACGCCGAGGCTGTGGGCCAGTTCGCCGTATTCGATGTCGAGCTCGACCAGGGTCTCGATGTGCTCGGAGACGAAGGCCACCGGCACCACGATGACGCCGACACCGTCACTGGCCGCCTGGGCGATGCCGTCGGGTGTGGTCGGCCCCAGCCATTTCATCGGCCCGACCCGGCTCTGATAGCAGAGGACGTGGTCCACGCCTTCGCCCAACCCGGCCATCACAGCCGCGACAGTGGATTCGACCTGTTCCTGATACGGATCGCCCTTCTTCAGGACCAGGCTCTCGGGGATGCCGTGAGCCGAAAACAGGACCCGCACCGGCTCGTCGCCGGCCTGGATCAGGGCGGCCCGGATGCCCTTGACCTGGGCTTCGATCCATCCCGGGGCCTGGGGGTAGCAACAGACGGCGCGGGTGCGGCCGGGTCCTGAGTAGGCGGCGTTCCAGGCCTTGAGCGACGACTCGGTCGTCGTCGTCGAGAACTGGGGATAGAGCGGCAGCAGAACCACCTCGTCAGGCGCAAACGCCGCGACCTCGGCCGCGACCTGTTCCGTCAGCGGGTTCCAGTAACGCATGGCGATGAAGGTGCGCACCGTGTCGCCCGGCAGGCCCTCGGACAGCACCGTCTCCAGAGCCACCGCCTGTTTGCGGGTCTCGGGCAGCAGGGGCGAGCCGCCGCCGGCATCCATCATCGCGTAATTGGCCTGGGCCGAGGTCTCTCGCCGCGACGAGATCACCCGGGCCACAGCGTTCCTCAGAAATCCCGGCAGGCCGATGATGGCCGGGTCGCTGAACAGGTTGAACAGGAAGGGCTTGACGGAGGC
This sequence comes from Brevundimonas sp. NIBR10, assembly GCF_027912515.1. NCBI lineage: Bacteria > Pseudomonadati > Pseudomonadota > Alphaproteobacteria > Caulobacterales > Caulobacteraceae > Brevundimonas > Brevundimonas sp. NIBR10. The sequence continues at coordinate 617,664 of NZ_CP115464.1, read as the reverse complement.
CGCGTCATCGGGCCCGCCCAGGTTGAACAGGACGACCGCGATCCGACGGTCCGGGGTCGGGCCGGTCACTGCGCACCGATCCGCTTCAGCACCTGTTCGACATGGGCGATCGGCACATCGGGCAGGATGCCGTGGCCCAGGTTGAAGATCCACGGCCCGTCGCCCCAGGCCTGCATCAGCTGATCGACCCGCCGGTCCAGCAGATCGCCGCCGACGCGAAGCAGCAGGGGATCGAGCGCGCCCTGGATCGGCTTGATCGCCTGGACCCGTTTGCCGACCTCCAGCGGACAGGCGGTGTCGAGCGCCACGGCCTGGACGTCGACCTCACGGGCATAGCGTTCGGCATGGGCCGCCGAGCCGCGCGGAAAGCCGATCAGGGGCACGGTGACGCCGAGCTCGCGCGATCGGGCGACCAGACGCTTGTGGGGCTCCAGCACCAGCCGGTCGAACAGGTCGTCGGGCAACCCTTCTGCCCAGCTCTCGAAGATCTTGAGCACCTGGGCGCCGGCGTCCTGCTGCATCCGGAAATAATGGGCCGTCGCCTCGATCAGGACGTCGAGCAGCCCGTCGACCTTCTCGGGCTCGGCATAGGCATAGGACCGGGCCGTGGCGCGCTCGCCCTTGCCGATCCGGTTGTGGTGGCCGTCCAGCATATAGGTCGCCACCGTCCAGGGTGCCCCGGCGAATCCGATCAGGGCCCGTTCCGGCTCCAGAGCCGCACGAACCCGTGACAGCGTCTGGCCGATCGAGGCCAGGTGGTCGCCGGCCACCGGCGCCAGCTCCGCCATCCGCCCGACGACGGGCATTTCGCCCAGACGCGGTCCCTCCCCCGTCTCGAACCAGACATCCTGACCCAAGGCCTGGGGGATCAGCAGGATGTCGGCGAAGACGATGGCGGCGTCGAAACCGAACCGGCGCATGGGCTGAAGTGTCGCCTCGGCCGCCATCTCGGGGTTCATGCAGAAGGCGATGAAGTCGGGAGCCTCCGCCCGCAGAGCCCGGTACTCCGGCAGGTAGCGCCCGGCCTGACGCATGAACCAGACGGGCGGACGGGGCGTAGTCTGTCCGGCGAGGACTTGGAGCAGGGCAGGCGTTGTCATGACCCGCCTCTACGAGACCCCCGCCTGCGTCTCAAGCCCCGCTCTCAAGCCTGACCCTCCCCTTCACCTGATCAAGAATAGAAAAAAGATGGAGGCAGAAGGTAGGGCCCGGGATGGCGGGGATGACATGGCCTCATTGCCATGAACGTAAACAGAACCTTAACAGACGCGTGACGGTCTCTGCGCGCATTCATCGCACCCTGTCGAAACCGTGGATAATCCTTAACCAACCCTTAACGCGCGGGCGTTTGAGCGCCGTTCGGGCGGTTGATGACGACGGGCACCGTTTACCTTTCGTTAGGACTTTCCCCACGCAGGCGAACGGCGCGTGTCAACCTTGGGACAGTCGAGGCTCTGGCGGTTCAAACGGCGCCCGCGATCCCGTCTCGCCGTCCCGAGGGCGCGGCGCTATAGAGAACGATGCCCCGGCGACGGGACGTTTCGACCCGACTTGAACGCCTCGTCCCAGGGGTGATCCACAGGAAGCCACGGATGCATCCCCACCTCAGTTTGCGGACCCCGTCGTGAGCCCCGCCCCGGCGGACGGCGCGCGCGGACCCGGCGTCTCGCGACTGGCGACCTATTTCCACGTCCACCTGGTCTCGGATTCCACCGGCGAGACCCTGAACGCCATGGCCAAGGCGGTCACCGCCCGGTTCGACGGCGTCATCCCGATCGAGCACATCTATGCCCTGGTCCGGTCGTCCAAACAGATGGAGCGGGTGCTGGAGGAAATCGCCGTGGCTCCGGGCGTGGTGCTTCATACCCTGGTCGATCGCGACCTGCGGGCCCAGCTCGAGAAGGGCTGCCGGACCCTGGACATGCCGCACATCGGGGCGCTGGATCCGCTGGTCGGGGCTCTGTCGCGCTATCTGGGGGCGGCCCTGTCGACCCGGATCGGGGCCCAGCACGCCCTGGACCACGAATATTTTAACCGCATCGCGGCGCTAGACTACGCCATGGCCCATGACGACGGCCAAGGGACGCTGGAACAGCTGGAAGGTGCCGACGTCGTCCTCTGTGGCGTGTCCCGCACTTCCAAGACCCCGACCTGCATCTACCTGGCCCACCGGGGCATCCGCGCCGCCAATGTTCCCCTGGTCCCGGGCCAGGAGGACGGCGAGCGGCTGGTGGCCCTGCGCAATCCCCTGGTGGTCGGCCTGACCGTCTCGCCCGATCGCCTGATCCAGATCCGCAGGAACCGCCTCGACGGCCTGAACGCCGACCGGTCCTCGGCCTATGTCGACCACGACGCCGTCCGTGACGAGACGGTCAAGGCCAGGCGGGCCTTCGAGCGTCGCGGCTGGCCCACCATCGACGTCACCCGCCGCTCGGTCGAGGAAACCGCCGCCGGCATCGTCAACCTGCTCAGCGAAAAACGCACCCGCCGCCTCGGAGCCGCCTGGTGAGGCGCGACGGCGCCAGCGACACCCTCGTACTCGCGTCGGGCAGCAGCGCCCGGGCGTCGATGTTGGCGAATGCGGGGGTCAGTTTCACGGTCGAGGTCGCGGGGGTGGACGAGGACGCCATCAAGGTCGCCATGGCCGATGCGTCGCCTGAAGAGCTCGCGGTCGAGCTGGCCTGTGCGAAGGCCCTCGCCGTATCCCGCCACCGGCCCGAGGCCTGGGTGCTGGGGGCTGACCAGACTTTAGCCTTTGACGGAGGCCTGATCTCCAAGGCCGGGTCGGTCGAGGAAGCGTGGGCGCGACTGGCGACGATGCGCGGCCGGACCCACACCCTGCACTCCGGCGCGGCCCTGGCCAGGGACGGCGCGGTGGTCTGGTCGGGGGTCGATACGGCGCGGATGGTGATGCGCCAGACGTCCGACGCCTTTCTGGATGCCTATGTCGCCGAAGAAGGCGAGGCGATCCGGTCCTGCGTCGGCTCCTATCGGCTGGAAGGCCTGGGGGCCCAGCTGTTCGAGCGGGTCGAGGGCGACTATTTCACCGTCCTGGGCCTGCCGTTGTGGCCGGTGCTGACCGAACTGAGGCGCTGCGGCGTGTTGAGCACATGAGCCGTCTGATCACCGGCGCGGCCAGGCTGGGCGGCATCGTCGGCCGGCCCGTGGCCCATTCTTTGAGTCCGGTCATCCACAATGCCTGGATCGAAGCCGCGGGGATGGACGCCGTCTATGCGGCCTTCGCCCCGCCCGACGAAGCCGCGTTCGAGACCCTGGTAGCGTTCGGCCGGGCCGGGATGCTGGCCGGGGTCAATGTCACCGCCCCGTTCAAGGAACAGGCTTTCGCCCTGGCCGACAGCGCCAGCGCGGAGGCGACCGCCTCGGGCTCGGCCAATGTCCTGGTGTTCGAGGACGGCCGGGTCCACGCCGATTCGACCGACGGGTTCGGCCTTCTGGCGGCCCTGGCCGATCAGGCCCCTTCGCTGACGTTAAAGGGCGCGACCGTGGTCATGCTGGGGGCAGGGGGCGCGGCGCGGGCGGCGGCCCAGACCCTGGCGGCGGCGGGAGCCCAGGTCCGGCTCGTCAATCGGTCGCGTGACCGGGCCGAGGCGCTGGCCGCCGATCTGGGCCCTGCGGTGTCGGTTGCGAACGAGGCGAGCGCCTTCGACGGCGCGGCCCTGATCGTCAATGCGCTCAGCGTTCCGCCGACCCTGGACCTGGGGCAGCTGGCGGCGGGGACGGCGGTCATGGACATGACCTATCGGCCGGTCGAGACGGATTTCCTCAAGGTGGCACGGGCACGGGGCCTGACGCCGGTGGATGGGCTGGGGATGCTGATCGGCCAGGCGGGGCCGTCGTTCCGGGCCATCTTCCGCGTCGAGCCGCCGGCGCTGGACCTGCGGCCCCTGCTGCTGGCGGCGATCGGAGACCCGGCTTGATCATCGTCGGCCTGACCGGTTCGATCGGCATGGGCAAATCGACGACCTCGGCGATGTTCGCCGACGAGGGTGCGGCCGTCTGGAACGCCGACGACGCGGTCCATCGGCTCTATGCCCCAGGCGGTGCAGCGGTCGGGCCGGTGGGCGAGGCCTTCCCCGGCGTGGTCGTGGACGGGGCCGTGGACCGGACTCGGCTGGCCGAGGCCCTGGGCCGGGACGACACGGCCTTCAAACGGCTGGAGCGGATCGTTCATCCCCTGGTCGCCGAGGGGCGGCTGGAGGATCTGGCGCGGGCGGAGGCGCGGGGCGTCCGGCTGGCGGTGCTGGACATCCCCCTGCTGTTCGAAACCGGCGGCGATGCGGCCATGGACGCCGTGGTCGTGGTCAGCGCCGACCCGGAGATTCAGCGCGCGCGCGTCCTGGCCCGGCCCGGAATGACGGCAGAGCGTTTCGCCGCCATCCTGGAACGCCAGACGCCGGACGCGGAAAAGCGTCGCCGCGCCGACTTCGTCATCGATACCGGGCGCGGGCTGGACGCGGCGCGGGTGCAGGTGCGCCGGATCGTCGAAACTGTCCTCAGTCCAGGCTGGTCTTCGCGGCGGCCCGGCCTTTCCTGAGGCGGCGAACGGCCCCATAATTCGCTCATGGCCCGCGAAATCGTCCTCGACACCGAAACCACCGGCTTTGACCCCAGGACGGGTGACCGGCTGATCGAGGTCGGCTGTATCGAGATCCTGGACCTGTTGCCGACGGGGCGGACCTTTCACCGCCTGGTCAATCCCGAGCGTCTGATCCCGCCCGACGCCATCCGGGTCCACGGCATCACCGACGACAAGGTCAAGGACGCGCCGAAATTCGCGGAGATCGTCATCGACCTGATGGACTTCATCGGCGACGCGCCCGTGATCGCCCACAACGCCCAGTTCGACCGCAACTTCATCGATCATGAGTGCGGCCGCTGCGGCCAGGCCCTGCTGCACGAGACCCGCTGGATCGACACCCTGGCCCTGGCCCAGGCCAAGCATCCGGGCCAGCCGAACTCGCTGGACGCCCTGTGCAAACGCTACAAGATCAATCTGGCCGACCGCACCTTCCACGGCGCCCTGATCGACGCGCGCCTGCTGGCCGAGGTCTATCTGGAGCTGCGCGGCGGCAAGGAACGGGTCCTGGACCTGACCAGCCGCAAGGGCGCCGAACAGGCCGCCGCCTTCGCCGCCGCCGGCGGTCACGGCCTGCGCCCCCGCCCGCTCGCGCCCCGCTCGACCGAGGCCGAACGCGACCGCCACCTCGCCTTTCTGGCCGCGACCCTGAAGGACCGCTCGCTGTGGGACGGCTACGGGGTCGGCTGACGCTGGTCTGCGCTGCCTGTCAGCGGTCTAAGTCGACGGTACTCTGCTGTCCTGTCGCGCAAGAGCTTCGTATCCGCTTATCTGTGCAGCCAGTACCGCAGCCGCCGCCCGGCCTTCCGGCTCGGGGTCTTCGGTCGTCGCGATCAATATCCAGCGCCTCGCCTCGGCGAGGAGTACAAGATCAACTGGGCCAACAGGAGCATTCGGTACTGCACGGGTGAGCGCAGATCGCCCGATGAGAAGAGCGGCGTCCTTTCGACCGACGGAATAGGCCTTCTCGAACCAGATCCCGGCTTCGACCCGGTCGACGGGCCCGCCAAGGCCGTTCCACGCCATAGTTGCGCGTTGGAAAGCCGCATTCCTCTGGTTCTGCGAGGCGGCCTGCTCATACCAGAAGCGCGCCTGCCCGTAGTCGCGCTGAACGCCTTCGCCTCGACCATAGAAATTACCGAGATCGGTCTGGGCGTCAGGATCGCCCGCTTCGGCACCCCGACGGCACAGGGCGAAACCCCTTGCCGGATCGGCAGGCACTCCCTCGCCGAAGGCGTAGAGGTTGCCCAACGCGCACAGCGACTTGGCATAGCCGCCCTCGCCCGCCGCCGTATAAAGGGCAACCGCGCGAGCCATGTCCTTCGGGGCACCTTCATAGCCGTTCTGATAACATTCGGCAGTGAAATGGGCCGCTTCGGCGGAGACGTCCGCCGCCGTACCCCAAGCGCGGCAGGCGGCCGGGAAATCCCGCGCCTTGATCGCGGTCAGACCATCAAGGAAAGCCTGTGCCCCCGGAACTCCTGAGGCGATAAGGATTTCGAGTTCTTCCTGCGACCCTGTCTTGCCATAGCGGGCGACGGCGGCGCTCAGGTCTGGACGCGCGATCGGCCCCGCCGCATCGGACAAGGCCAACAGCGCGAGCCAGATAAGCACTACGCCGCCTGCTTCTTCCGACCCGGGGCGACCATCAGCTTCTTGGTTTCAGCGATGGCCTTGGCGGGGTTCAGGCCCTTGGGGCAGACCTGGGCGCAGTTCATGATGGTGTGGCAGCGATAGAGCTTGAACGGGTCCTCGAGGTCGTCGAGCCGCTCCTGGGTCTTGTCGTCGCGACTGTCGGAGATCCAGCGATACGACTGCAACAGCGCCGCCGGCCCCAGGTACTCGGTCTGGTTCCACCAGTAGCTGGGGCAGGAGGTCGAGCAGCAGGCGCACAGGATGCACTCGTACAGGCCGTCCAGCTTGGCCCGGTCCTCAGGCGACTGGAGCCGCTCGGTGGTCGGGTCCTCGTCGTCGGATTGCAGGTACGGCTTGATCGAGTCGTACTGGGCGTAGAACAGCGTCAGGTCGGTGACCAGGTCCTTGACCACGGCCTGGTGGGGCAGGGGGGCGATGGCGATGGTCGAAGACGAGCATTCGTCCCAGCCCTTGGTGCAGGCCAGGGTGTTGCGCCCGTCGATGTTCATCGAACAGGAGCCGCAGATGCCCTCGCGGCACGAACGCCGGAACGACAGGGTCGGGTCGATCTCGTTCTTGATGTGGATCAGGGCGTCCAGCAGCATCGGCCCGTGGTCGTCGGACGAGACCTGGTATTCGTCCCAGGTCGGGTCGGCGTTCACGTTCGGATCGTAGCGATAGACCTTGTAGGTCTTGACGTTCTTCGCGCCGGCCGGAGCCGGATAGACCTTGCCCTTGCTGGGCTTGGAACCGCGCGGGAGGGTGAGTTGAACCATCTCAGTAAACCCTCGCCTTGGGCTTGATGTACTCGATGTCGGCGGACATCGTGTAGGTGTGGACGGGACGGTAGTCGATCGTGACCCCCTCGCCGGGTTTGCGCCAGGCCAGGGTGTGCTTCATCCACTGCTCGTCATGACGGTCCGGGAAATCCTCGCGGGCGTGGGCGCCGCGGCTTTCCTCGCGGTTGGCCGCGCTCTCGATCGTGACCAGGGCCTGGTCGATCAGGTTGTCGTATTCCAGAGCCTCGACCAGGTCGGTGTTCCAGATCAGGCCGCGATCGGTGGTCTTGATGTCGGCTGAACGGGTGTGGATGTCGCGCAGTTTGGCGACGCCCTCGTTCAGGGTCTCGCCCGTGCGGAACACGGCGGCGTCCGACTGCATCGCGTGCTGCATCTCGTTGCGCAGCTTGGCGGTGGAGTGGGTGCCCGAGGCGTTCCGGAACTTGTCGAGGCGGGCCAGGTGCGGGGCGGTGGCCGAGGCCGGGGCGGCAGGCACCGGCGCGGCCTTGTCCACCACCTCACCGGCACGAAGGCCGGCGGCGCGGCCGAACACGACCAGGTCGGTCAGGCTGTTGGAGCCCAGGCGGTTGGCGCCGTGCACGGACACGCAGGCCGCCTCGCCCACAGCCATCAGGCCGGGCACCACGGTATCGGCATTGTCGCCGACCTTGGTCAGGACCTCGCCGTGATAGTTCGTCGGGATGCCGCCCATATTGTAGTGGACCGTCGGGATGACCGGGATCGGCTGCTTGGTCACGTCGACGCCGGCGAAGATCTTGGCGCTTTCAGAGATGCCCGGCAGGCGCTGGTGCAGGATCTTCGGATCGAGGTGATCCAGGTGCAGGAAGATGTGGTCCTTCTTCGGCCCCACACCGCGACCTTCACGGATCTCCATGGTCATGGAGCGGCTGACGACGTCGCGCGACGCCAGGTCCTTGGCCGAGGGGGCGTAGCGTTCCATGAACCGCTCGCCTTCGGAGTTGGTCAGATAGCCGCCCTCGCCCCGCGCGCCCTCGGTGATCAGACAACCCGAGCCGTAGATGCCGGTCGGGTGGAACTGGACGAACTCCATGTCCTGGAGCGGCAGGCCGGCGCGCAGCACCATGGCATTGCCGTCGCCGGTGCAGGTGTGGGCCGAGGTGGCCGAGAAGTAGGCGCGGCCGTAACCGCCGGTGGCCAGGATCACCAGCTTGGCGCGGAACTGGTGGATGGTGCCGTCGTCGAGCTTCCAGGCGGTGACGCCCGTGCAGGCCCCGTCCTGCATGATCAGGTCGAGCGCGAAATACTCGATGAAGAACTCGACCTCGCGACGCACCGACTGGCCGTACAGGGTGTGCAGGATGGCGTGACCAGTGCGGTCGGCGGCGGCGCAGGTGCGCTGGACCGGGCCTTCGCCGTAGTTGCGGGTCATGCCGCCGAAGGCGCGCTGATAGATCTTTCCCTCGTCGGTACGCGAGAAGGGCACGCCCCAGTGTTCCAACTCATAGACGGCCTTGGGCGCCTCGCGGACCAGGTATTCGATGGCGTCCTGGTCGCCCAGCCAGTCCGACCCCTTGACGGTGTCGTACATGTGCCATTTCCACGAATCCTCGCCCATGTTGCCGAGCGAGGCGGAGATGCCGCCTTGCGCCGCCACCGTGTGGGAGCGGGTTGGGAAGACCTTGGTCACGCAGGCGACCTTGAGGCCCTGCTGGGCGGCGCCGAGCGCGGCACGAAGGCCCGAGCCCCCGGCACCCACGACGACGACATCGTATTCGTGATCGATCAGATTGTAGTCAGCCATCAGGCGTTCAGGCTCCGAAACCGGCAGGCAGCGGCGCAGATCCCAGCGCCAGCCGCACGATGAAGAAGACGCTGGCCGCCGTAAGGGCCAGGAAGACGATGTTCAGCAGGGCCAGCAGCAGGGTCTTGGTCCCCGGCTTGTGGATATAGTCCTCGACGATGACCTTCCAGGCCAGGCTGGCGAAGCCGAAGAAGACGATGGCCGTGACGATCGCCAGGCCCGCGTTCAGGGTGTTGGCGAACCAGGCCAGGGTGGCGTCGTAACCGGCCCCGGTCAGGGTGAAGACGCTCGAGGCGACCCACAGGCCCAGGGGCATCAGCAGAAGCAGCAGGACCTTTTCAGTGGTCCACTCGCCCGCGCCGTGGCGTTCCGAGACGCGGACGCCGTTCTTGTACTTGGCCGCACCGCTCACAGCGACACCCTCCCCGAGGCGAACAACAGGATCCAGAACAGCACCGCCAGCGGCACGGGGCCCCAGACGGCGATGTTGGACAACAGATTGGCCGGCGCGATCGTCAGGCCTTGGCCGGCGTCGTTGATGAGGTGGCGCCCGCCGTTCAGCAGCAGGGAAAACAGCACCACCGTCAGGCCGAACCCGACCAGCAGGCCCAGCGGCGATCCCATCAGGCCCAGGGCCGTTGCATAGGCGTCGGGACCGTAAGCGAGCGCTCCGAGACCGGCCACCAGAATCGCGGCGGCGACGGTCGCAGCCCCGATCGTGACGCGGAACAGGATCGAGGCCGTCATGGTGACGTGCCAGCGCCAGACCTGAAGATGCGGCGAGAGGGGGCGGGGGCGGCCGTTGGGCTGAAGGACAAGACGACCGGTCTGGGCGTCGGTAGGGTCGTTCGAGCTCGTCATGCGAATCGTTCTCAAAACCCAGCGAATTCAGTCGCTCGGGCAGGTGGCAAGGCTTTAGTGACGCGCGCGGGCCGGTGTCAACGCGACCCTTGTGCACTGCGGCGCAAAATCTTGCAGAACGTCGGAACCGATCACGTTTTCGCGTGTTGCGCATCGGCACTAGTCACGAGTCCCGTCTCGCGACAGTTTGGCGACATGCTGCTGCTCGTCATCATGCTCGCGGGGCTTTCAGGACAGGAACGCGCTTATTCGACGCGGACCGAGGTTTATGTGCCGCCGGTGGTCCGACCTTACGAACCGCCTTCCAGCTTCGGCCGTCAGATCGCGGAGGGGGACGCCGATGCCTCGGTACGCCGTCGGCCGATCACCGCTCCGGTCGCGGTCGAGGCCTATCGCAACAATTACGAGGGCCGCCGTACCCCCGCCGAACTCAGCTATCAGCAAGGCGTCGAGGCCGCTCGCCTGCGCCAGAACGCGCGGATGGGTTCGCTCGACGGCCTGTGGCGCGTGGTCGATGCGGAGGGCCGTCCCGTGCTGGATCTGGTGCTGAGCGATGACGGCGCAGGGCCCGTCGAGGGCGCGCTGCGTCCCGCACGGTCGGACCGCACGGCGCTGGTTGAGGTCGTGTCGGCCGGGGACGGCGCGCGCACCGTCACCGCCGCACTGGGCCCGGACACGCTGACCCTTCGGCTGCATCCGGCCGGATCGGGCTGGACCGGCGAACTGACCGGGCTGGGTGCGACGCGTACCGTGACCCTGGCGCGACCCTCGGGCTGGGCCCCTTAATCACACAGCAAGACGATCGTGCCAGAGAGGACGGTATGACCCTCGCCGCCGCTCCCGACGATCGCCGTTTCCGCCTGCACCGCTGGCTCGACGCCGGCGAGCGGGTGGCCATGCTGGTCCTGTATGGCTGGCTGGTGTGGCGTTTCGCCGCCAGCCTTTCGACCACCCCGGCCAACATCATGTTCCTGATGTCCGAGGGTCTGATCGCGGCCATGGTACTGCTGCGCCGGCCGACCGAGCAGATCAGCGTCCGGCCGATGGACTGGCTGACCGGGGCGCTGGGGGCCTTTCTGCCCATGCTGGTGATCCCGGCCTCGGGCGGACTTTCCGCCGGGGCGGTGTTTCTGGCCGTGGGTTTCCTGATCTCGATGGGGGCCAAGCTGTCGCTGCGCCGCTCGTTCGGACTGATCGCCGCCAACCGGGGCGTGAAGCGGTCGGGGCTCTACGCCGTCGTCCGTCACCCGATGTATCTGGGCTATGTCATCGCCTATGCGGGGACGCTGATGCTGAACCCGTCGGTGTGGAACGCGGTCCTGCTGACCTTGTGGCTCGGGTTCGAGATCGTCCGCATCTATTCCGAAGAAGCCATTCTGATGCGCGACCCGGCCTATCAGGAGCACGCGAAGAAGGTCCGGTTCAGGCTGATCCCCGGCGTCTGGTAAGGATCAGACCACCGCGTAACGGGTCTCGATCCCGTCCGGCTCGAAGTCGTGGGCGGCGAGGCTGTCCAGACACTGCGACACACGCTGCTGGAACAGCGCCGTGTCCCCCGCCGCGACTGATGGCAGCAGATAGTCGGTGACCTCGGCCCGCACGGGCAGGGTTCCGACCGGGCCGGGCACGCTGAGCGCCAGCCTCAGCCCTTCCGACAGCCACTGGGCCACCGTGTCGAACATCTCGTCGCCGGTCAGGAAGTCGGTGCGACGCACGACATAGAGGGTGATCTCGCCGGTGGTCAGGCCGTCGGGACGGACGATGATCCCGCTGAGGTCCGGTCGCCAGGCCTCGGACAGTTCGACCACCCGCCAGACGCAGAACCAGGTCCGGCAGGTCGGCGGCCGGACCGAATGGACGGAACACCCCGCCCCGTCGACGCAGTATCCGCACAGGGAACCGGTCGGCTTGGCCAGTTCGGGCAGGTCCAGCGGGATGAAGCGGCAGCATTCGACGCAAGGCCCGCATTCGCGGCCGGGGATCAGGGGCAGGTCCATGGGGCCTCATAGCGGGTTCGCAGGCCTGCGTCGGCAACCTCTCGTTAACCTCGTCGCCGCAAGGCTGACTCAAAACCCGCGCAGGCTGCGTTTCAGGCCCGCGACGACGGGCGAACGTCATTTCCTCGGGGACCTCTCATGCATCGCCGCAATCTGATCCGCTCCGGTCTCGCCGTCGCCGCGACCACGGCCCTTCCGCTGGGACTCGGAGCCTGCGCCTCCACGGGACGCCAGCCCAACGACCCCGCCTATCCGATCTCCTCGGACAGCGCCGCGCCCGCCTATACCGCCGACGAACTGGTCGCAGCCGGGTCGCGTGAGCTGGGCATCGCGGCCGAGAGCATGGGTTCGGTCATCGAGCGCATCTTCGCCGATCAGGGCGACCGCCCGACCGCCTATATCGCAGGTGAAGAAGGCGCCGGCGCCGCCGGCATCGGCCTGCGTTACGGACGCGGTGCCCTGCACATGAAGGACGGCCAGGCCCCGCAGGACGTCTTCTGGCAGGGAATCTCGATCGGCTGGGACGTCGGAGGCAATGCGTCGCGGGTCTTCACCCTGTGCTACGGCCTGTATGCGCCGGACGCCATCTACCGTCGCTATCCGGGGGTCGAGGGCTCGGCCTATCTGATCGGCGGCCTGGGCGTGAACTATCAGCGCGCGGACGGCATCGTGCTCGCGCCGGTGCGCACCGGCGTGGGCCTGCGTCTCGGTGCCAACGTCGGGACCATGGCCTACAGCCGCCAGCGGAACGTCCTGCCCTTCTGATTTCCGGCAGGGGAAGGGCAGACCGGGAAGTGAACGGACCGGCTCAGGTTCCAGCCGCGCGCATGTGACAAATCGGTAAGGTTCAGACCCCGCCGCTTGCCGCCTGCACGGCCGTCTCTAAGGTGCCGGCTCCCCCGTATCCGGAGCTTTTCATGATCCGTTCGCTCGTCTCCGCCGCCGCCCTTTCCGTCGCAATGGGAACCTTTGCCATGGCCCAGGTCGCAGGTTCGGCGCCGACCCCGCCCAATCCGCCGCTGGCGGAGGGGGCTTTCGCCACCTCGGACGCGACCGATCCCTATCTGTGGCTGGAAGAGGTGGACGGGGCGCGGGCGATGGAGTGGGTCAATGCCCACAACACCCGCACCTTCGCCGTGCTTCAGGGCGACCCGCGTTATGAGGGGCTGCACCAGCAGGCCTTGGACATCGTCCAGTCCCGCGACCGGATCCCGGCCGTGGGCTGGAACCGCGACGGCACGCTGAGCAATTTCTGGCAGGACGCGGAGCACGTCCGCGGCCTGTGGCGCCAGACCACCGTCGACAGCTATCGCACCGCGACCCCGGAGTGGGAGACGATCCTGGACATCGACGCCCTGGCCACCGCCGAGGGCAAGAACTGGGTCTACAAGGGGACCAACTGCCTGCCCCCCGAGGAGCGGCTGTGCCTGGTGTCCCTGTCGGACGGCGGCAAGGACGCGGTGGTGCTGCGCGAGTTTGATGCCGTGTCCAGGACCTTCGTGGAGGGCGGTTTCGTCCTGCCGGAATCCAAGGGGGGTGCCGCCTGGATCGATGCCGACACCCTGTTGATCTCGCGCGACTTCGGCCCCGGCACCCTGACCACCTCGGGCTATCCGATGGTGGTCAAGCGGCTCAAGCGCGGTCAGTCGATCGACCAGGCCGAGACCCTGTTCACCGGGCAGCCCACGGACGTCTCGGTCAGCGGCTATACGCTGCGCGATGCCGACGGGGCGGTGAAGGCGGTGCTGATCAATCGCGGCGTCTCCTTCTACGAGAGCGAGACCTGGCTGCTGAACACCGACGGCACGACGCGCAAGCTGGATCTGCCGGCCAAGTCGGACATCAACGGCCTGGTCGCGGGTCAGCTGGTCGTCTCGATCAAGCAGGACTGGACCGCGCCATCGGGCCAGGACTTCAAGACCGGCGACGTCATCGCCTGGAATCTCGACGCCTGGCTGGGCGACCCCAGGGCCGAGGCCAAACTGGTCATCCGCCCGACCGAGCGTCAGGCGATCGAGGGCATCGGCACGACCCGCAACCGTCTGATCGTCGCCCTGTACGACAATGTCCGGGGTTCGGTTCAGGTCTATGATCCGTCGGACTGGAGCCATGAGCGGATGGCCCTGCCCGAGAACGTCACGGTCGGCGTCGGGTCCGGCTCCGACACCGACGATCGCGTCTTCGTCAGCGTTTCGGGCTATCTGACGCCCTCGACCCTGTATCTGGCCGATGCGGCGGGTACGGGCGCGGAGGTGATCAAGTCCCTGCCCGCCAAGTTCGACGCCACCGGAATGCGCGTCGATCAGTTCGAGGCGACCTCGGCGGACGGGACGAAAATCCCCTATTTCGTGGTTCACAAGGACGACATCCAGATGGACGGGTCGAACCCGACCATCCTGTACGGCTATGGCGGGTTCGAGAGCTCGCTGCTGCCCGGCTATTCGGCCACGGTCGGCAAGCTGTGGCTGGAACGCGGCGGGGTCTATGTGATCGCCAACACCCGCGGCGGCGGCGAGTTCGGACCCAAGTGGCACGAGGCGGCGCTGCAGGAGAACCGCCAGCGGGCCCACGAGGACTTCCAGGCCGTGGCGCTCGATCTCGAGGCGCGGCGCATCACGTCCCAGCCCAAGCTCGGCATCATGGGCGGCTCTCAAGGGGGTCTGTTCATGGGGGCGATGCTGACCCAGCGGCCGGACCTGATCAACGCCGCCGTCATCCAGGTGCCCCTGTTCGACATGCTGCGCTTCCACAAGTTGCTGGCCGGGGCCAGCTGGATCGCCGAATACGGCAACCCGGACGTGCCGGTCGAACGCGCCTGGATCCAGCAGTATTCGCCCTATCAGAACCTGAGGGCGGGGCGACCCTATCCGGAGGTCTTCATCCACACCTCGACCAAGGACGACCGCGTCCATCCGGGCCATGCGAGGAAGGCCGCCGCCCGGCTGGAGGAACTTGGCTATCCGGTGCTGTTCTATGAAAACACGGACGGCGGACACGCCGCGGGGGCGAATCTGCGTGAAACCGCGCGTCGGCTGGCGCTGGAGTACACCTATCTGACGCGGCGGTTGATGGACGCCCCCGCGCAGGAATAGGCTGCCCTCACCGCTCATCCCGGCGAAAGCCGGGACCCTGTGCTTTCGCTGAGGCACCGAGCATCCGGGATTGATGTCAGCGCGGACAGGGTGGCACCGATAGCCCACAGAACTGGGTCTCGGCTTTCGCCGGGATGAGCGGAGTTTGAAGATGCGTTCGGGGACCAAGGCCATACTGTCCATCGCGGCAATAAGCTGTCTCGCCACCACCGCCCTGGCCCAGTCCCGCCCCCCGCACATGCCCACGGACCTGTCCCCCGCAGGGGTCCGCGCCGCCGACGACCATCTGGCGCTGGAAGAGGTCGAGGGCGCCGAGGCCTTGGCCTTCGTCGCGTCGGAGAACGAGAAGAGCCTCGCCACCCTGACCGGCGACCCGCGCTACGAGACCTTCCGCCAGCAGGCCTTCGACATCCTGTCGGCCACCGACCGGACGCCGTCCCCCACCTTCCTCGGCGACGGCATCGGCAATTTCTGGCAGGACGCGGAGCACCCGAAAGGCATCTGGCGGCGCACCACGCTTGCCTCCTATCGGACGGCGACGCCCGAATGGGAGACCCTGCTCGACATCGACGCCCTGTCGGCGGCCGAAGGCAAGGACTGGGTCTGGAAGGGCGCCAACTGTCTGGCGCCGCAGGAGACCCGCTGCCTGATCTCCCTGTCAGACGGTGGCAAGGACGCCGTGGTGGTGCGCGAGTTCGACACCGTGGCCAAGGGCTTCGTCACCAACAACGGCTTCGTCCTGCCCGAGGGCAAGCACCGCATCGCCTGGCTGGATCGCGGCACGCTCCTGGTCGCCACCGATTTCGGGCTCGAGGACGGCAAGCCGACCCTGACCGAGAGCGGCTATCCTTTCATCGTCAAGGGCCTGCGCCGGGGCGGCACCCTGGCCGACGCCGGCGAGATGTTCCGGGGCGCCGCCACCGACGGCGGCTACGGCGTCAGCCCGGCCGTCTATCGCGACGGCGAGGGCAATATCCTGGGCGTGCTGGTCAACCGGCCGCTCGACACCTACCGCGCCGAGACCTGGATGCTGGACGGGTCGAACATGATCAAGCTGGTCCTGCCCGAGCGGATTTCGATCCAGGGCATGATCGACAAGCGGCTGGTCTTCACCCTGGACGAGGACTGGACCCGGCGCGAGGGCCAGAAGCGGACGGCGGGCTCCCTGCTGGCCGTGACCCTGAACACTTTGCGCCCGCCGACCCGCACCGGGGACCTGTTCATCTCGACCGAGGCCGACGTCGTCTTCACCCCCAATGCGCGCCAGTCGATCGAGGACGTGGCGGTCACCGACGAGAAGATCGTCGCGGTCGTCAACGACAACGTCAAAGGCCGCATCATCGCCTTCAACAACAACGCCACCCGACCCTGGACCTCCACCCTCCTGCCCGCCGCCGACAATGCGGCGGTGCATCTGGGTGACGTGGCGCGCAAGTCCGGCCAGGTCTTCTATACGTTCGAAGGCTTCCTGACGCCGTCCACCCTGGCCCTGGCCGACCTGACCGCCGCCACCGCCGACCGGATCAAGGTTTCGCCCGCCCGGTTCGATGCCTCGAAACACGTCGTCGAACAGTTCGAGGCGACCTCGACCGACGGGACCAAGGTGCCCTATTTCCTGGTCCGTCCGATCGCCGCGCCGATGGACGGATCGACCCCCACCATCCTGTTCGGCTACGGTGGGTTCCAGATCGCCTTCCCCCCCGCCTACAAGCCCGAGATGGGCAAGCTCTGGCTCGAGAACGGCGGGGCCTTCGTCATCGCCAACATCCGGGGCGGCGGCGAGTTCGGCCCGGCCTGGCACCAGGCGGCGCTCAAGGAAAACCGCCAGCGCGCCTTTGACGACTTCGCCGCCGTGGCCCGCGACCTTGCGGCCCGCCGCATCACCTCGCCGCGTCGCCTCGGCATCTATGGCCGGTCGAACGGCGGCGTGCTGACCTCGGTCTCGATCACCCAGCACCCGGAACTCTACAATGCGGCGGTGATCGAGAGCCCCCTGATCGACATGCTGCGCTATCCGGACCTGCCGGCGGGCGCGTCCTGGATCGGTGAATACGGCGACCCGCGCATCCCTGAGGAAGCCGCCTATATCGCCCGCTATTCCGGTTACCAGAACCTGCGCGAGGGGGCCCGCTACCCCCGGCTCTACATCACCACCAACACCCGCGATGACCGCGTCCACCCGGGCCATGCGCGCAAGTTCGCGGCCCGTTTGGGGCAAATGGGCTACGACCACCTCTATTACGAGGAGACCTCTGGCGGTCACTCCAACGACGCCGACCCGGTGGCGAACGCCCGCCGCTGGGCCAGGCATTACGTCTATCTGAGCCAGCAGCTGATGGATTAGCGATCCTCCCCCGTAGGGAGGATCTTCCTCTCACGCGAATATGAAGGGCGGTGATCGAACCGCTCCGCTACGGTTCCGGCCATGAGCTTCAAGGGCTGGATCATCGCGGGGGCCGTGCTCGCCGCCGGAGCCGTGTCGGTCGGCACCTCGGCTCAGCCGGTCGCGCCCGCCCGGCCGCCCGTTCGCGCCACCCCCGCCGAGCCCGTCGTGGTCGAGCTGTTCACCGCCCAGGGCTGTTCGGGCTGCCCCGCCGCCAACCGCGTGGTCGAGGCCCTGGCGCAGGAGCCCGGCGTGATCGCCCTGACCTATGCGGTCGACTACTGGGACTATCTGGGCTGGCCCGACACCTTCGCCCGACCCGAATTCGCCCAGCGCCAGCGGGCCTATCTGCAGGCCATGCGTCTGCGCGGCGTCTATACGCCCCAGGTCATCATCGACGGCCGTCGCCAGCTATCGGGCGCGCGCCGCGCTGACGTCCAGCAGGCCGTCGACCAGGAGGCCGAGCGCCGCGTCTTCCCGCCCCAGGTCGAGTTCCGGGAAGCCGGCGACCGCGTCGGCGTCGGCTCCGGCACCGCGCCCGAAGGCGGCGCCGAGGTCTGGGCCGTCACCTATCGCCCGGGCCCGCAGAGCGTCACCGTCGGCGGCGGCGACAACCGGGGCCGGGTGGTGCGCCACGTCAATGTGGTCCGCTCGCTGAACCGGCTGGGTCCCTGGACCGGGCGACCGGTGCTGTACGACCTGCCCGAAGCCGAGGCGGGCGAGGCGGTTGCGGTGCTGGTCCAGGCGAGGGCCGATCGAAGGATCCTGACGGCCGCCACCCTCTGATCCGAACCCGCGTTCGCCCGATCACGTTCGGTCAGTTTCCCTGAAAAGCGTTTTGGGTTCAGAGTGATCGGATGCGGCCGATCCTTGTCCCGACCCGGCTGTGGGGAACGATGATGAAGACCTTTGCGCGCCTGCGCCCCCTGCCGACGCTGGCCTGTGTGCTCATGGCCGGCCTTGCCGTGGCCTGTGCGGCCGGATCGCGCACCGTCGCCGAAGCGGTCCAGGCCGACGCACTCATGACCATTTCGCCCGAGGCCGAGGGGGTGACCCAGATCGTCACCGCCGCCCATGTCGCCGCCTGGGGCCGGACCCATTCCGATCCCGGCGCCCTGATCATGGCCGCGCGCATCCTGGCCGAGGTGCCGGTGCGGCCCGGCATCGACAGCGGTGAGGCCGTGCTGACGCCCGACAGCCTGCTCGACGAAGCCGCGACCTTTGCCAACGGCAGCCAGGGGGTGCTGGACGCCATCGCCCGGCTTCGCACCGGCACGCGCGGCGTGCGGTCCTCGCCCTTCGGCCAGGGCCCGATCTTCCAGGTGCGCGAGATCAAGGCGCGCGAAACCTATGGGTTCGAGGTCGAGGCGCGCGGCGGCGAGGTGCTGCGGGTCGCCGCCATCGGTGACGGCGACACCAATATCGACATGTCGGTGCGCGACGAGGGCGGGGCGCTTGTGTGCGAGGACGGTTTCGGCGACCACTATCCGGTCTGTACCGTCCAGCGACGCCAGGGGGGCAAGGTGAGGATCGATATCGTCAACCGGGGCGCGGTCTGGACCAAGGTCCAGATCCTGAGCAACTGAGCATGGCTGTCTGGCTTAGACTGACCGCCGTGGTGGCGGGCCTGGCCCTGATCGCGGGCCTGTCGGCATCGGCAGTGGCCCGCACCGAGGACACGCCGCAATCCCTGCGCGCCGAGGCCTTCGAGGCGGCCCAGTGGGCCATCGCGTCCGACGCCGCCGACGCCCTCGCCAAGGTTTCCGCCCGGTTCGCGCAAGGGGACGACGCCCTGGGTCGGCTGGCCGAGGAGCGCGAGACCCTGATCACCACGCGCGACCGGCTGGAGCGGGAACTGGAGCGGCTCTATGCGGTGGACGGTGCCGACGGCCAGACCCAGCGCGCCGCCACCCGCACCACCTATGAGACGACGCTCGCCCGGCTGAAGACGGTCGATGCCGACATCGAGGCGCGGTTTCCCGCCTACTCCGAACTGACCAGTCCGCGCGCCCTGTCCGTCATCGAGGCGCAAGGTTTGCTGAAGCCCGACGAGGGCCTGCTGCTGGTGCTGGTGAACCCCGAGGCCACCTATGTCTGGGGTGTGTCGCGCGACCGGATCGAATGGGCGCGGGCCGAGGACCTGGGCGAGGAGGCCATGACCGCTTCGGTGGCCAGGCTGCGCGCCTCCCTGACCACCGCCGCCTCGCGCAGCGATCCGGGCATCGATCCCGCCATCTTCGCCGGGCGGCCCGTGACGGCCTTTGACCGGGCCGAGGCGCACCGGCTCTATACCCGGCTGGTCCAGCCGGTTGAGAGCGTGTTCGAGGGCAAGACGACCCTGATCACCGTCGTCACCGGCGCCCTGACGACCCTGCCGTTGGCGGTGCTGGCCACCGAGGCCCCGATCGGATCCGACACCGGGCCGGACGCCTTTTCCACCACTAACTGGCTGATCGACCGCTACGCCCTGGCCACCCTGCCGTCGGTGTCGAGCCTGAAGGCTCTGCGCTGCTATCTGGTCGCCGATCCGGCCGAGCGCTCCTCGGGGTGTCCGCCGATGGCGGGCACCGCCCAGGCCTCGACCCGCCAGGCGGCGACGAGAGGGTTCTCGATGGCCGCCTTTGGGGCACCGATCCTGGCCGGAGCGCCCCAGAACGGCTCGCGCGGCGCGCCCTCGGCCGACGGCGTCATGGGCGAGGGGCGGCTGGCCGATGTCGCCAAGCTGCGCGCGCTTCCCTATCTGCCCGGCTCCAAGGCCGAGCTCGACACCCTGAAATCCCGCTATCCCCGCGCCCTTGTGCGCACCGGCGCGGCCGCCACCGAGACCGCCGTCCGTCAGGGGGATACCGGGGCCCTGTCCCAGTCGCGCTTCGTCGTCTTCTCGACCCACGGCCTGATGGCCGGGTCCACCGTGTCCGAGCCCGGTCTGGTCCTGACACCGCCCGAGACCGCGACGGAGGCCGACGACGGCTATCTGAGCGCGTCGGAGGCGGCCCAGCTGCGGCTGCGGGCCGAGTTCGTGGTCCTGTCGGCCTGTAATACTGCGGCCTCGGACGGCACACCCGGCGGCGAGGGTCTGTCGGGACTGGCCCGCGCCTTCTTCTATGCCGGCGCGCGGTCGGTGCTGGTGTCGCACTGGGAGGTGTCAGACGTGGCCACCACCGAGCTGATCGCCGACACCTTCGCCGCGCTCGACGC
This sequence comes from Brevundimonas sp. NIBR10, assembly GCF_027912515.1. NCBI lineage: Bacteria > Pseudomonadati > Pseudomonadota > Alphaproteobacteria > Caulobacterales > Caulobacteraceae > Brevundimonas > Brevundimonas sp. NIBR10. Next base: position 597,339 of record NZ_CP115464.1, on the reverse strand, counting down.
CCCCGGTGCCGACATCGGCGACCGCGCCAAGGCGCTCCAGACGGGAATGAAGGCCGTCCGCGCCAACCGCCTTTGGGCCCACCCCGCCTTCTGGGCTCCCTTCACCCTGGTCGGGGAGCCGGGCTGAACGAACGGCTCCGCTTTGCCCCTGTGGCCGGCATGGTCTAGTCAGGGCCCCTGATGCGAACGGCGAAGGGCGACCCGATGAAGGTTCTGGTTCTGGGCGGCGACGGATTCTGCGGCTGGCCGACGGCCCTGCACCTGTCGGCGCGGGGCTGGGACGTCACCATTGTCGACAACCTCAGTCGCCGGAACATCGACAACGAGCTGGAGGTCCAGTCCCTGACCCCGATCCGGACCATGGGCGAGCGGATCGCCGCCTGGAAAGATCTGACCGGCCGGACCATCGGCTTCGTCAACATGACGGTGGGCAAGGAGTTCGACCGCCTGGTCGCGCTGATCAACGACAAAGCGCCCGACAGCATCGTCCATTTCGCCGAGCAGCGGGCCGCCCCCTATTCGATGAAGTCGGCGCGGCACAAGCTCTACACCGTCGACAACAACATCAACGCCACCCACCACATCCTGGCCGCCATCGTCGAGAGCGGGCGCGACGTCCATCTGGCGCACCTGGGGACCATGGGGGTCTATGGCTACGGCACGGCGGGCCTGCGCATCCCCGAGGGCTATCTGAAGGTCACGGTCCAGACCGACAACGGCCCGGCCGAGCAGGAGATCCTGTTCCCGCCGAACCCCGGCTCGATCTATCACATGACCAAGACCCAGGACGCCCTGCTGTTCCAGTTCTATGCCCGCAACGACGCCCTGCGCATCACCGATCTGCACCAGGGCATCGTCTGGGGCGCGGAGACGGCCGAGACGCGGATGGACGAGCGGCTGATCAACCGGTTCGACTATGATGGCGACTACGGCACGGTGCTGAACCGGTTCCTGATGCAGGCGGCGGTCGGTTATCCGCTGACGGTGCATGGGGCGGGCGGCCAGACGCGGGCCTTCATCCATATCCAGGACACGGTGCGCTGCGTCGAGCTGGCGTTGCAGAACCCGCCGAAACGCGGCGAACGGGTCAAGATCCTGAACCAGATGACCGAGAGCCACCGCGTCCGCGATCTGGCGGCGCTGGTGTCGCGCCTGACTGGGGCGCAGATCGCCCACCTGCCCAACCCGCGCCAGGAAGCCGACGAGAATGAGCTGATCGTCGCCAACGACCAGTTCCGCGACCTGGGGCTCAAGCCCATCACCTTGGCCGAAGGCCTGATGGCCGACGTCGCCGAGGTGGCGGGCCGCTATGCCGACCGCGCCGATCGGTCCAAGATCCCCTGCGTCTCCACCTGGAACGCCTGTCGCGCAGAAGCCTGCGCTGAGCCTGCGCAGTCGACCCGTCCCGAGCCCGCCCCCGTCATCCCGATCCGGGCGGGCGTCGCCTGACCTTGGCCCCGTCCCTGCTGGTCTTCGGCGGCGGCTATGTCGGCCGCGCCGCCGCGATGGAAGCCCTTGCGCGTGGCGGTCGGGCCGTGGCGACCTCGCGCGATCCCCAACGGCGTGCGGCCTTGTCGGTCGAGGGGATCGAGGCGATCGACCCGACTGATCTCGCCGCGCTGGACGCAGCTCTTTCCCAAGCCACGGCCGTGCTGGTTACGTCCGCCCCTGACGCCAAGGGCTGTCCGGCGCTGAGGGCGCTCTCGGCGACGCCTTCGGCCGGATCGGCCTGGCCCGATTGGATCGGCTATGTCTCGTCCACGGCCGTCTATGGCGACCGGGCCGGCGGCTGGGTGTTCGAGGACGACGCCCTGAACGCCGCCACGATCGAGGGCGCGCGCCGGGTGCGCGCCGAGGCCGACTGGCTGGACGCCGGGCGTGGCATGGGGCTGACGGTGCAGATCTTTCGCCTGCCCGGCATCTACGGCCCCGGCCGGTCGGTGATCGACAAGCTGAAGGACGGCACCGCCCGGCGGGTGAAGAAGCCCGGTCAGGTCTTCAACCGCATTCATCTGGACGACATCGTCTCGGGCCTGTTCGCCTCAATGGATCGCCCCCATCCGGGCCGCGCCTACAATCTGGTGGACGACGAACCGGCGCCCGCTGACCTCGTCATGGAATGGACCGCCGATCGTCTGGGCCTGCCCCGCCCGCCCGAGGTCGCGTGGGACGATGCATCGGTTTCCGACGTCAGCCGCCGCTTTTACCTCGATTCCAAACGCATCTCGAACGCCCGGGCCAAGGCGGAACTGGGGTGGCGGCCGAGGTATCCGACGTGGCGTGAGGGGTTGTCTGCGCTTGCCACATCGATGTTCCGGATTGTCCTCGAACCAGGAAACGGCTTGCCGTTGCTCCCGCGTCGCGGGGCAACGGTGACCCTCGATACGGTGAACCCTGCCCGGGATAGTGAGGTTTGAGCGCCGCCTAACGATTACGGCAAGCGCGCTCGGTGTTGAAGACCGGAGCGAACTGGCCGCCGGGGAAGCCGGACGGTACGTCGAACGGCGCGGTCTGGCGCAGAGCCCGCATCGCGCCGTCGGCGGCGGCCCGATAGACGGGGCTGGACTCCGGGTCGACCAGGGTGGGGCCGGCGGTGATGCGACCGTCCGGAGACAGGGTGATGTTGACCCGGATCCTCAACTGGTTCGCCCCGGGGATGTCGCAGGGCAGGGTCCAGTTCGGATAGACCTGGTTGAAGATCGCCGTCAGTTGAGGGCCCGAAGCCTGGCTGGCCCGGCCGGTGCCCTGCTGGCCCGTGGTGGCGCGAGGGGCGGTGGGGCCAGGTCGTCGGGGACCCTGGGCAAGGGTGCTGAGATCGAGGGTCGGTTCGTTGCGCCGGGGTGTCGGGCGCGGCGGCGTCGGGGTCGGCCGGGGTGGCGCAGGCCGCGCGGGCGTCGGCGGACTGGGGCGCGGGGGCGTGGGCCTGGGCGTCGGTGTCGGTCTGGGGGCGGGCGTCGCGGGCCGCAAAGGCGCCGGTCTCGGCGGCACAGGCGTGGGAACCGGCGGTGTCGGCGCCTCGACCGGAGCGGAGGGGGCGCTGGCGGCGTCTTCGGTCACGACCTCTTCGGACGGATTGTCGGCAGAGGCGGCCTCGATCACTTCGGACGAGACGATGGAGACCGGCACCGAGGACGGGACGATCGGCGGCAGCTCCTTGGTCGGCCAGGACACGAAGGCGAGCGCCAGCACGCCTGCGTGCAGGACGATCGATCCGACGATGGCGGGACTTGGCCGTTCCAAGATCTAGCCCTGCGGTTCCGGGGCCGTGTCGGTGATGAGGTTCAGCTTGGTGAAGCCACCCGCCGATAGCCGCGCCATGACCCGTGCCACGGCCTGGTACGGTGCCCGGCCGTCGGCGCGCACGAAGACGGGCTTGCTCGACGGATCGTCGGTCCCTGCGGCGGTGCCCACGCGATCCAGCAGCTGGTCGTAGGACGTCTCATCCTTGTCGATGAAGATGGCACCGTCGCGGTCGATGGAGACGGTGACGGGCTCGTTGTCGGTGTCCACGGCCCCGGCCTCGGTCTGGGGCAGTTCGACCGGCACCCCGACCGTCAACAGCGGCGCCGAGATCATGAAGATGATCAGCAGCACCAGCATCACGTCCACCAGGGGGGTGACGTTGATCTCGCTCAGCGGCCGCTTCTTTGCCCTGCGCCGCCCGCGCACATGGCCTTGGCCTGCGCCTCCGCCCATCGCCATCTCAGTCGGCCCGGCGGATGGCGAAGTCGGACGGGGGAGGGGGCGGCGGCGCGACCGGAGCGTTCGGGGCACCCAGACGCCGCGCCACGGCGGCCTGGAGGTCGTCGGCGAAGCTCTCCAGTCGGCCGGAGAACTTGCCCGCGTCGATCGAGAACTTGTTATAGGCGATATAGGCCGGGATGGCGGCGGCCAGGCCGATGGCGGTGGCGAACAGGGCCTCCGAAATCGCGGGGGCCACGGTGGTCAGGTTGGTGTTGCCGGCCGAGGCGATCCGTCCGAACGCATTCATGATCCCCCACACCGTCCCGAACAGGCCGATGAAGGGCGAGGCGGTGGCCACCACCGACAGCACGCCCAGACCATGCTCGATGCGGATGCCCTCGCGCGCGATAATGGAATCCAGCGACCGGTCGATCCGGCTGATCAGCAGATTGCCCTGCTGTTCGGTCAGGGTTCCGCGCGCCCGGGTCTCGCGCCAGTCGGCCAGAGCGACGACCAGCATCCGGGGCAGGGCATGGGCCGGATTGGGCCCGGCCTGTTGGGCGATATCCTCCAGCGACCGGCCGGAACTGAGGGCTTTCTCGAAGGTGTCGGCCTGGCTGTTCAGGGCGGTGAAGCGGAACGCCTTGTCGATGATGATGGCCCAGGACCAGATCGAGGCCCCGGCCAGGCCGATCATGACGATCTTCACGACCCAGTCGGCCGTCATGAACAGGGTGACGGGGTTCAGCATTCCGGGGTCGGCGGCGGGCACGGTCATAGGCGGATCGGTCCTGAAGGGCTCATGCCCATGGTGCGGGTGGGCGTGACCATAGTGTGGCGTAGACGTGGGGTCAGGGACACGGTCTAGCGTGCGTCGGGCCCTGCGTCATGCCCGCGCGCGCTTCAGGCGTGCGACAGGCTTAACGCGCCGCCCGACGGGGGGCCTGTTCGCCCGAACATCCAGATCTCTGTGGCCGTCACCCGGGCTTCGTCCCCGGTTCCGGTGCCAGCCAGGGTTTGACGCCGTCGAGCAACGCCCGGGTCGGCCGTCGCGGCCGACCGTCCAGATGGATGCAGACCGCCGTCACCTGCGCCCGGCACAGCACCTCGCCGTCCCGCTCCACCGTCTGGGAAATCAGCAGGCGAGGCCCCTTGATGGCGTCATAGGTGGTCCGCACCACCAGGGCGTCGTCGATCCGCGCGGGCTTCAGGAACCTCAGGGTCAGATCTGCGACCACGAAGGCCGTCGGCTCAGCCGAGTCCAGCAGGGCGGCGTGCCCCACCGTGGTCAGCCTCAGAAAATCCGACCGGCCCCGCTCCAGATAGCGCACATAGTTGGCGTGATAGACTAGGCCGGTGAAATCGGTGTCCTCGTAATAGACCCGGATCGGCAACAGATGGTCCCGGCCCTCGAACCGGCCGGCGGTGGGTTGGTCCATCACGGGCTCGGCGGTACTCATGACGCTGGAACCGAGTTGACGGAGTTCGAAGCCGAGGGTTGAGCCAGGAAGGCTGGGCAGAACCGTTGCTGCACCTCGCGGAATTCGACCGGCATCGGGTCGTCGGAGAACAGGATACGATTGGGCCGCGATACGAAGGCTACCGCCGTCGCCTGACCTCGCACACCGGCATAGCCGCACAGGGCCCGGCCCCGCCCGGCCTCGGCGTAGCGCACCTCGGCGGTCGGTCCGCGCTGCTCGCGCAACTGCCGCACCGCGCGCTCGCCAGCGGTCGGCTGGGGTGCCGGTCTGGCATTGTCATAGATGACCCAGGCGCAGACCCCGCCCAGGGCCAGCACCAGGGCTGCCATCACCAGCATCAGCCGTTGCACATTCAGGCGTCTCGCCATCGGCGTCTCCTTCCCGGTCAGCATGACGGGGATCGGCCGCGCGGTGAAGTCCGGACCGTCAGCCGCCGCTGAAAAGATCGCCGACCGTCGGCGGCTTCGGCGGTTCCGTCAGGCCCAGGTGCGCATAGGCGCGGGCGCAGGCCATGCGGCCGCGGGGCGTGCGCTGGATGAAGCCCTGCTGGAGCAGGTAGGGCTCGATCACGTCCTCGACGGCGTCGCGGGCCTCGGCGATGGCGGCGGCAAGGGTGTCCATGCCAACGGGGCCGCCGCCGTAATTCTCGATCAGGGCCTTGAGGAAGCGGCGGTCGTTGGCGTCCAGACCCGCCTCGTCGATCTCCAGCCGGGCCAGGGCGCGGGCCGCCACGATGCGGTTGATGACCGCCGCGCCCTCGGCCTCGGCGAAGTCCCGGACCCGGCGCAACAGCCGCCCGGCCACGCGCGGCGTGCCCCGGGCGCGCGAGGCAATCTCGCGGGCGCCGTCGTCGTCGATGGGGGCCCCGAGCTTTCGCGCCGCGCCGGTGATGACCCGGACGAGTTCCTCGGGGGTGTAGAACTCCAGCCGTAGCGGGATGCCGAACCGGTCGCGCAGGGGCGTGGCCAGCAGGCCCGCCCGCGTCGTCGCGCCCACCAGCGTAAAGGGGGCCAGGTCGATCCGCACCGACCGCGCCGAGGGCCCCTCGCCGATGATGAGGTCCAGCACATGGTCCTCCATGGCGGGATAGAGGATTTCCTCCACCGTCGGGGCCAGGCGGTGGATCTCGTCGATGAACAGGACGTCGCGCGGTTCGAGATTGGTCAGGATGGCGGCCAGGTCGCCGGCCTTGGCCAGGATGGGGCCGGAGGTGGCGCGGAAACCGACGCCGAGCTCGCGCGCGACGATCTGGGCGAGGGTGGTCTTGCCCAGGCCCGGGGGGCCAAACAGCAGGACGTGATCCATGGCCTCGCCGCGTTTCCTCGCCGCGTCGATGAAGATCTTCAGATTGCCCTTGGCCTGCTCCTGCCCGACGAATTCCGACAGGGTCTGGGGCCGCAGGGCGCGGTCGTATAGCTCGCCGGGCGCGGGGTCGGGGGAGATGATGCGGTCGTCGGTCACCGCCCCAACTCCTGCAAGGCCGCGCGGATCACGGCGGACAGGTCTGCGTCCTCGCCCAGCCGGATCAGGGCCTGATCGACCGCTCGGCGGGCGTTGATTTCAGCGACGCCCAGACCCAGCAAGGCCGACACCGCCTCTCCGGTGACGGACGGCGCGGGCGGCACGATCTCGGCGTGGATGCCCGCTGCCGACGGCGTGAACGACACATCCCCCAGTGGCTTGCCCTTCAGCTCGGTGACGATCCGCAGCGCCAGCTTCGGCCCCACGCCGTTGGCCCGGCCGATTGCGGCCTTGTCGTCGCGCGCGACGGCCCCGGCCAGTTCCCCGGGCGGCAGGACGTCCAGCACCGACAGGGCCGCCTTGGGGCCGACGCCCTGGATGCCGGTCAGGGTCGTGAAGGCGCGCCGTTCGTCGCGGGTCAGGAAGCCGTAGAGGCGCGGTCCGTTCTCGGCCGACCAGCTGGATTCGATATGCAGGGTCGCCTCGTCGCCGGGTGCCGGGAGCCGTTGCAGGGTCCGCGCACCACAGGCCACGACATAGCCCACCCCAGCGCAGTCGATCAGGCAATGCGCCTCTTCGACCTCGGCCAGGATGCCGCGCAGACGGCCGATCATGCCGCCACCCGCGCGAGCAGGGCCCGCTTCCTCAGTTGCGCATGGGTGATCGCCACGGCCAGGGCATCGGCCGCATCCGCCTTCACGTCGCCGGAGGCCGGCAGCAGCCGCTTCACCATGAAGGCGATCTGGCCCTTGTCGGCATGGCCCGCGCCGACGACGGCCTTCTTGATCAGGTTGGGCGAATATTCCGCGACCGACAGGCCGCACCGCGCCGGGGCCAGCATCACCGCCGCCCTGGCATGGCCCAGTTTCAGGGTCGAGGCCGGGTTGACGTTGACGAAGACCTCCTCGATCGCCGCCTCGTCGCAGGCATGGGCGGCGCAGATCTCGCCGACCGCTTCGAGCAGATGCAGCAGCCGCTCGCTGAACGGGGCCTTGTCGTCCGGCGTCACCACGCCATGCGCGATCCAGCGCAGACGCGAGCCCTCGGCCGCCACCACGCCCCAGCCCGTCCGGCGCAGGCCGGGGTCGAGACCGAGGATGCGGACCGCTCCGCCACCTGAAAACTGAGTCGCCGCGTTCGTCATTCGTTCCTGTCATGCCAGACAGAAGGTTGACGGACAATGACCACGATGATTCCGGTCGTGCTCAGTCGTCGCGCGGATCGATCGTGACCCCGCCCAGTCCCGGAACGGCCGCCAGGTCGTCGGCCAGGGTGGCGAGGTCTCCGGCCTTGATGCGCAGGCGAAAGGCCTCGCTGCGGGCGGACCGGTCGGGCTCGATCTTCTGTTCGGTGATGCGAAAGCCGGGATCGACGGCGGCCAGCCGGCGCTCCACCTCTGCGCGGGGACCCGAGGCGCTGCCTGGCCAGGAGACGGCGACGTCCACCGTGATGAGCCCGGGCAGCGCCTTGGCCACCATCCGGAGCAGAACCAGAATGGCCAGGGTCACGACCGTGCCCGTGACGCCCAGCCCATTCAGCCCGGCTCCGAACAATATGCCCAGGGCCGAGGTGATCCACAGCGACGCCGCCGTGGTCAGGCCGTGGATCGACAGGCCGGTGCGGAAGATCACGCCGGCGCACAGGAAGCCGATGCCGGTCAGGACGCCGTGGGCCATCCGGGTCGGGTCGGTGACGATGTTCTCGTCCGGCAGGGCCTGGAACGCCCAGTCGGCCTGGGTCATGGCCGCCTGCATCAGCAGAGCCGACGCCAGACAGACCAGGATGTGGGTGCGGAACCCTGCCGACCGCCCTCGCCACTCGCGCTCCAGCCCGATTGCCCCGCCTGCGATCACGGCGCCGATGATGGGTGGGCCGTGAGCCTGAAGGTCGGAAAGCCAGTCCTCGATCATGATCCGTGAACGGACGGCCTGGGGTCGTGTTCCGTCAGGTCCGATTTCGGCCAGACCGCCCGATGACGGGGCCCAAGACTTGGGCCACCATGGCGAAATGACGATCGAGATCACCTCAGCCCAGGCCCGCCGCATCGCCCTGGCCGCCCAGGGTTTCGGCCGGCCTGCGTCGGCCGAGCCGGGCACGCGTCAGGTCAACGACCTGGTCCGACGGCTGGGCGTGGTCCAGATCGACAGCGTCAATGTGGTCAGCCGGACGCACTATCTGCCGCTGTTCTCGCGGCTCGGTGCCTATGACCGGGGTCTGCTGGAGCGCGCCGCCTGGGGGCCGGGCAAACGCAGTCTGTTCGAATACTGGGGCCATGAGGCGTCCTTCCTTCCGGTCGAGAGCCAGCCCCTGCTGCGCTGGCGAATGGCGCGGGCTCAGGGTGGCGAGCTGTGGACCGGGCTGGCGCGGTTCGGACGCGAACGGCGCGACTATATCGACGGCGTCCTGACCGAGATCGAGCGTCGTGGGTCGGTGACGGGCGCGGACTTCGCCGCCGGGCCGCGGGGAAAGCCCGGCTGGTGGGAGTGGTCGGACGGCAAGCGGGCGCTGGAGTGGCTGTTCTGGTCGGGCTTCATCACCACCCGGACCCGCCGGGGTTTCGAGCGGGTCTATGACCTGACCGAGCGGGTCCTGCCCGCCGCCGTCGCCGACGCCCCGACCCCGGACGACGCGGAGGCCCAGAGGGGGCTGATCCTTATCGCGGCCCGCGCCATGGGGATCGCCACCGCCGCTGACCTGCGCGACTATTTCCGGCTGTCGCTGGAGGATTCGCGAGCCCGGCTGGCCGAACTGGTCGAGGCGAGGGCCCTGACTCCCGTCACCGTGCGGGGTTGGTCCAAACCGGCCTATCTGCATCCCGAGGCGAGGCGACCCCGCCGCGTCGAGGCCTCGGCGCTCCTGTCGCCGTTCGACAACCTGATCTGGTTCCGGGACCGGACAGAGCGGCTGTTCGGCGTGCGGGTGCGGCTGGAAATCTACACCCCGGCGCACAAGCGCGAGCGCGGCTACTACGTCCTGCCCTTCCTTCAGGACGAGGCGATCACCGCCTGCGTCGACCTGAAGGCCGATCGTCAGAAACGCGCCCTGCTGGTTCAGGCCGCCTGGAGCGAGCCTGAAGCCGACGGCGACACGCCGATCAGGCTCGCCACCGAACTGCGCCGGATGGCCCCATGGCTGAATCTCGACACCGTCACAGTCGTCGGGCGTGGCGACCTGGCCCCGGCGCTGGAGACGGCGCTGAACGCTGGGCCGCCGATCTGACCTGAACTCCGGCGACAAGGGCTGTGCGCCGCGCTAGGCTCGTTGCGACAACAGAGGGTGATGCGGATGACGGTCGGGTCAAGCGGTGCGGTGGCGGCCATGTCCCTCCAGGCCGAAAAGCGTATCACCCAGGCTCTGCGAGACGCCGGAGCCGTCTCGCCCGACACCGCCATCGCCCTGGCTCCAGGCCGCCTGATCCAGCGAGGGGCGCTGCGTCGCCTGGTGCGTCGCAGCGCCGTCGTCGAGGCCGGCGAGGGCCGTTACTGGCTGGATGATCCGGCCTATCAGGAGATGCGCAACACAAGGTCCAGCCGGGCGATCCTGTTGTTGTTCGGCCTGGCCGCCGTGCTGGTCATCGGTGCGGCCGTCTTCGTGAGCAAGGCGGGGGCCCAAACGCCGACCGTGGCGCCGCAACCGCGTCCGGACCAACTGGCCTTCCGCGCCCTGTACGAGGAACTGGTCGAGACCAACACCACCCTGTCCGAAGGCGACTGCACCCTCGCGTCCAACCGGATGCTGGCCCGGCTGACCGCCGCCGGTTACTCGGCCGAGGACGCCCAGGTCATCGTCCCCGAGGACCAGCCCAAATTCGGTTCGCTGGTCGCCACCCTGAAAGGTTCGGACGCGTCGGCCCCCGCCATCCTGTTGCTGGCCCATATCGACGTGGTCGAGGCGCGGCGGTCGGACTGGCAGCGCGATCCCTTCACCCTGGTGGAGGAGGACGGCTATTTCTATGCGCGCGGCGCTTCGGACGACAAGGCCCAGGCCTCGGTCTGGGTCGACACCTTCATCCGGCTGAAGGCGGAGGGATTCCAGCCCCGCCGCACGCTCAAGATGGCCCTGACCTGCGGGGAGGAGACCAACGATCACTGGAACGGCGTCCAGTGGCTGCTGGAACATCGGCCCGAGACGCTCAGCGCCGGTTTCGCCCTCAATGAGGGCGCGGGCGGCAACCTCGACGCCGACGGCAACCGTCTGGCCCTGAACGTCCAGGCGGGTGAGAAGGTCTATCAGGACTTCACCCTGACCCTGACCAACCCCGGCGGGCACTCGGCACGGCCGAGGAAGGACAATGCCATCGCCGCGATGGGGGCGGGGCTGGACCGTCTGGTGAGGCACGACTTCCCGCTGGAGGTCACGCCGGTCACCCGCGCTTATTTCACCGCCCTGATCCAGACCTCACCACGGTTTGCCGACGACCTGCGCCTGCTGACCGCAGAGGTGCCGGATGCGGCGGCAGCCCTGGGGCTCGGGGCGGCCAATCCGGTGTGGAACGCCATGCTGCGCACGACCTGTGTCCCGACCCTGATCGAGGGCGGCCATGCGCCGAACGCCCAGCCCCAGAAGGTCGAGGTCAACGTCAACTGCCGCATCCTGCCCGGCCACACGATCGCGGAGACCCAGGCCGAGATCGAACGGGTCCTGGTCGTGCCGGGCGTGACGATCGCCACGGTCGGCGAGCCCAGCCCGATCGCGCCGCCGCCGCCCCTGACGGCCGAGATCCTCGACCCGGTGCGCCAGGTCGCGGGCCGGATCTGGCCGGGCGTGCCGGTGGTGCCGACCCTGTCGACGGGGGCCACCGATGGCCGCTTCACCAATGCGGCGGGCATCCCGACCTATGGGATGACCGGGATGTTCACCGACCCGGACGGCAACGGGGTCCACGGCCTGAACGAGCGGCTGCGCGTGCGGTCCCTCTATGAAGGTCGCGACTTCCTCTACGAGGTGGTCAAGCTTTACGCGAAATAGGCGTCAGGCCCCCGCCCGCTTCGCATAGGTCCAGGCCGCGTCCGACAGGGGTCCGACCTGGGCCGCCATGGACCGGGCGTGGGCGCTGGCCGCCGTGCCGTCGCGGACCCGTCCGGCGATCCCCTGGCAGATCGCCGCCAGCCGGAACAGGTTGTAGGCCAGCAGCCAGTTCAGGTCGGCCGGCACGCCTGCGCCGGTCTTCTCGGCGTAGCGCTCCGCTGTCTCTTCCAGCGTCGGGATGCCGAGTGCCTTCAGGTCCGCGCCCGCAAGCCCGTTCCTCTGGCTGGCCGGCAGGACCCAGCCGATCAGCATGTAGGAGAAGTCCGCCATCGGATCGCCGAGCGTCGACAGTTCCCAGTCCAGCACCGCACGAACCTCGGGCCCGTCGGCGGCGACGATCAGGTTGTCGAGCCGGAAGTCGCCGTGGACGATCCGTGTCGGCCCCTGCACCGGCAGGGTCGCGGGCAGGAATTCGATCAGCCGGTCCATGGCCGGGACCGGATCGATCTCGGACGCCCGATACTGTTTGGTCCAGCGCCCGACCTGACGTTCGAAATAGTTGCCGGGCTTGCCGTAGTCGCCCAGGCCGATCGCGGCGGGATCGAAGCCGTGCAGACGCGCCAGGGTATCGGTCTGGGCCTCATAGATGGCGCGCCGTTCTGCGGCCTCCAGCCCCGGCAGCTTGAGGTCCCACAGGACCCGGCCCTCGACCTTGTCCATGACGTAGAACATCGAGCCGATCACGGCGTCGTCGGTGCAGAGGGCATAGGGCCGGGCGACCGGGAAGCCTTGCGCGTGCAGGGCCGAGATCACCGTGAACTCGCGGTCCATGGCGTGGGCCGAGGCCAGCAGGACGCCCGGTGGCTTGCGACGCAACACATAGGCCCGGGTCGGTGTCGTCAGTTCATAGGTCGGGTTCGACTGGCCGCCCTTGAACTGGCGGATCGTCAGGGGTCCGGCATAGCCCTCGACATTGTCGCGCATCCAGGCGTCGAGAGCCCCCGCGTCCAGCGCATAGCGGGGATCGACCTCGCGCGTGCCGCCGAACGTGGCCTGGGCATCTTCGGAACTCGTGGCGGCGTCGGTCATGGGCTTCCTCCGGCGTCCTTTGCGGACGCTCTATTCGCTGGCGATGATGGCGGCGCGGACGGCCCCGCGCCATCCCTTGAGCAGGCGGTCGCGTTCGGCCTCGTCCATGCGGGGCGTCCAGACGGCGGGGGCCTCCGAGGCATGGGCGGTCAGGTCAGGGATCAGGCCGACGCCGAGCGCCGCCAGCTTGGCCGCGCCCAGGGCCGTCATCTCCTGGAACGCCGGCCGCTCGACCGTGACCTGACAGATGTCGGCGACGAACTGCATGGCAAAGGCATTGGCGGTGACCCCGCCGTCGACCTTCAGCACCTTCAGCGGCGGGGCCCCGTCGGCGGCCAGGGCCTCCAGCAGGTCATGCGTCTGATAGGCCAGGGCCTCCAGCGCGGCCCGCACGAAATGGGCCGGGCCGGTGTCGCGCGTCAGGCCGACGACGGCCCCGCGCGCGTCCGGCTTCCACCAGGGTGCGCCCAGACCCGTAAAGCCGGGCACCAGATAGACCCCGCCGTTGTCCTTCAGCCCCTGCGCCACCCCTTCGGACTGGCGCGATTCCGAGATCATCCCGACCCCGTCCCTCAGCCACTGGATCGCCGACCCCGCCGAGAAGATGGAGCCTTCGAGCGCATAAGCCACCTCGGGGGCGGCCGCCTCGCCGACCTGATAGCCGAGGGTCCCCAGCAGCCGGCTTTTCGACGCCACCGGCTCGGCCCCGACGTTGGCGACGAGGAAGGCGCCGGTACCGTAGGTGATCTTGGCGTCGCCGGGCATCAGCGCCCCGTGCCCGACCAGAGCCGCCTGCTGGTCCCCCGCCGACCCCGCGATGGGCAGGGGGCGGCCGAACAGGGCGGGGTCGCTCTCGCCCGAAACCTCGGCGCAGCCGACGATGCGGGGCAGTGCGGTCATGGGCACGTCGAACAGGGCGCACAGGTCTTCGCGCCACGCCCGCGTCCTGAGATCCATCAGGGAGGTGCGGCTGGCGTTGGTGGCGTCGGTGACGTGACGAGCCCCACCGGTCAGCTTCCAGACCAGCCAGCTGTCGATCGTGCCGAGTTTCACCTCGCCCTTCGCCGCCCGGTCCCGCATCCCGGTCTTGTCCAGCAGCCAGGCGTATTTGGTCGCCGAGAAATAGGGATCCAGGATCAGGCCCGTCGCCGCCTGCACCGCCGGTTCATGCCCCTCCGCCGCCATCCGCGCCGAGACGTCGGCCGTGCGCCGGTCCTGCCAGACGATCGCCCGGTGCAGGGGCTCGCCCGTGGCGGCGTCCCAGATCACCGCCGTCTCGCGCTGGTTGGTGATGCCGATGGCGGCGAAGCGGCTGATGCCGCCGGCCTTTTTGACCACCTCGCGACAGGTCTGCAGCGTCGCCGTCCAGATCTCGGCCGCGTCATGCTCGACCCAGCCGGAGTGCGGGAAATGCTGGGCCAGCTCGATCTGGCTGATCGCCACGGCCCTCAGCGTATGGTCGTCACACACCTCGAAGGCGATGGCCCGGCTGGAGGTCGTGCCCTGGTCGATGGCGAGGATCAGGTTCGGCATCCGTCGTGTTTAACCGGATGACCGGGCGTAAGCCAAATGGCGCGTCAACGCGTCAAGCTTGGCTTAGGCTCTCTGTGTTAGGGTGGCGGTCCCAGCAGAAAGCTCGGTCCGATGTCGCTCGCCACCCTCGCCCTGTCACAGCCCCGCACGCTCGCGCCGCAGAGCGCGGTCAGCGCCCTGGCACCGTCGGATGCCAGGGCCGCCAAGGCTCGTGCGACGTTGACGGGCATCAAGACCGCGACCGCCGCGCGCGCCGAACAGCCGTCTCCGGTCGAGGACCAGACCCGCAAACAGCGTCTGGCGCGGAAGGACCAGGCCCGCCAACAGGTCCAGGTCCTGGTCGAGCGCATCCGCACCCTCAAACAGTTCGCCTCCGACAACCCCCAGGTCATGGCCAAACAGCTGGCCCAGATCGTCAAGCAGCTGAAATCGGCGCTCAAGGCCTATGCCGAGGCCGGCGGCACGCCCCCGCCCGGTGCCGGCGCGAGCACCGGCATGACCGCCCCGTCTCGGACCACCAAGGCCGAGGCGAAGGCTGATCCTGACGCCGATCCTGCGGTGTCAGAGGGCTCGGATGCGGACGCCGTCGAAACAGAAGCGCCGACCGAGCCGGCTGTCCGACCGGACGCAGAACAGACGGCCGAGGCCTGGACCGCCCTGCGCGCCGAGGTTCGACCCGCCGACATCTACAAGGACATGAAGCACAGGCTTTCCGGCTCCGAGGCCGCCGCCGACATGACCTTCGTCAAGGAGGTCCGGGGCATCGGCAAATGGATCAAGGAGTTGCTCGACAAGGCGAAGGTCCAGATGGCCTTCAAGCCCATGGATGACGAGACGAATACGGCGTTCGAGGACGCCGACGAGGGCTTGAAGGCGATCGACAAGGCCCTGGACGACCTCGACCGGGGTATCCGCGCCTCGTCTCCCGAAGCCGGTCTGTTTGCCGCCCTCTACGCCTGATCAGGCCAGCCCCTCCGGCGCGGCCGCCTTGCGCCGCACGCCGAACAGGCCCCGGCCGCTGCGGCGTCGGTGGATCAGATTGGCGAAATACAGGGTGAAGGGGATGATCCAGTAGGCGAAGCCCGGTGCCCAGGGTGCGATCCGCGTCGGAATGATCCAGGCGAGCGCCGCCGAGAACAGCCCGGCCAGGGTGATCATGCCCCAGATGGCGCGGCTTTCCGCCGCTTCATCACGGTCTTCCTCGGCCAGGCCTGCGACCGTCCCCCGCTTCAGCGCATGGCCGTACAGCAGGAAATACAGCCAGCTCAGGAAGGCGAAGCCGATCCCATAGATGGTGTAGATGATCCGCAGTTGGGCATACGACGCGATCAGGTCGCGCCCCGGCAGCCGTCCCCCCGAGAAATACCCCGCCCCCGCCTCGGTCAGCAGCCGCAAGGGGAAGACGTAGACCAGGATCATGAACACGATCATCAGGCTGAGCGTCGCCGACCAGCTGTCACGGATGGGCGCCAGCCGTCCGAAATTCCTGTGCGCCAGCCAGAACATCACCACCAGCCCGAACCCGCAGGCAAAAGCCGGCACACGGCCGAGCGCATGCAACAAGTCGGCGAAATTCTCGAGCGGATTGGCCCCGGCGATGATCAGCAGGGTCACGGCGAAGGCGAAGGATGCGTCCACGAAGGCGTCAAGCCGCGCGGTCTCCACCGGCCTGACCGTCGACCCCAGATCCTTCTCCACGCTCATGCTCGCCCTCCGCCGCGAAACCTGAAGGATTTCATCGACCGGAGCAATGCGGATGACGGCTGCGTCAGACCCCGTCAGCGCAGAAACAAAAAAGCCCGATTTTGCGACCGGGCTCTTTCTGAACGACTGGAGCGGGCGGGCAAACAGATTCCAAAATCTCGACCCCAACCTTGGCAAACTCACGCAGCCCGGGCGTAGACAGCAAAAAGGCCCGACCTTGCGATCGGGCCTCTTGGTACGACTGGAGCGGGCGAAGAGATTCGAACTCTCGACCCCAACCTTGGCAATGTTGGGGATCAGCATTTCCGGGCTTTTCAGGGCGCTCCAAAATGCGCTCTTACTAACTGTTTTTCATAGGTTTTTACGTTCATCCGATTGCGGAGCGTTTCGGCCGGTTTCGTTTGAGTTGGTAGCGGAGTGGTAGCGGTGGCTCGGAAATGAGCGTATATTTCTATCACCATGACGAAGCAAAAACTCACCAAGCGCGTGGTTGAGAGCGCGCCCGTTCCGGAGACCGGCGAGGGTCGAATCTGGGATAGCGAGATCGCTGGCTTCTGCCTTCGTATCTATCCCGGAACCGAGACCCGACAGGGTCATGCCGCCAAGCCGGTCCGAAAAATCTTCGCCATCAAGTACCGGGTCCGCGGGATCCAGCGCTGGCTGACGCTCGGCGAGCATGGAGACGGGCCGGACAAGCTCACGGCGGATCGGGCTCGCAGGGAGGCGGCGTCGGTCGTGGTCGATGCCCGGCGCGGCATCGATCCCGGCGAAGCCCGCAGGCGCATCGAGGGGCTCACCGTCAAAGGCCTGGTCGAGCTTTATCTGGAGAAGGGGCCGAACGACAAACCGACCAAACGGGACTCGTCGTGGGCCATGGATCGGACCAACCTCGAGCGCCATGTCGTCCCCCTGCTTGGGAAGATGGCTCTTGATACGGTCACTCGGGACCACATCACCGGGATGATCCGATCGATCTCGGCCGGGAAGACGGCCAAGGATGTGAAGACCAAATTTCGAGGTCGTTCCATCGTGAAGGGTGGCGCCGGGATCGCTGACCGGACCTATTCCACCCTGCGGGCGACCTTCAACTGGGCGATCGACAGGGGGCATTTCGCCGGGCCGAACCCCTGCGCCAAGGTCGAGCGCAAGCTCCGGCCGGCGGTCGAACGCTTTCTGTCAGAGGCCCAGGCCCAAGACCTGATCGCCGCCCTCGACGCCCTGGAAGCGGATGCGACGATTTCGGAGCGGCAGGGCGCGGTCTATCGCCTTCTTCTGCTGACCGGCGCGCGGCGCAACGAGATCGCTGGCCTGCGCTGGACGGAGGTCGACTTCGACCGGCGCCGGCTCGTCCTGCCGCCGAGCCGCACGAAGGCCGGCGGCCGCACCGGCGATCGGCGGATTTCTCTGAACGACCTAGCGTATGGAATCCTGCAGCGTCTCTACAAGACCCGCGGTCGAAGCCAGTTTGTCTTCCCGGCCACCAAGGGCGACAACGGATATGCGACGTCCGAATCCAAGATCTGGCGCGACAAGGTGCTGCCCAAGGCCAAGCTGGAAGGGGTGCGCATTCATGACCTGCGCCACAGTTTCGCGAGTTTCGCCCTGGCCGACGGGGCCAGTCTGCCCATGATCGGCAAGGCGCTCGGACATGCCAACAGTCGCGCCACGGAACGGTATGCGCATCTGAGCGACGATCCGGTTCGGGCGCTTGCGGAGCGGATTGGTGAGCGCTTCAGCCCAAGGCTTGAACCTCGGCCGACGCGCTGGATTCCTTCGATTCAATGCTTTAGTTTGACTTTATGGATATGAAGACACTGTGAGTGTCTTGATATGCTTTTTCCCAAACCTGTAAGTTTGACAATATTCATATTAGGACACTAATAGTGTCCAAATGCTAGGAAAGCTAAACAAACTCGAGCGCATTCTGCCGGAAGGCCTTCTGGTCGATTCCGGCTGGATGAACGAGAACGGCTATCCCAATTCTCTCCGTGCCAAATACGTCGCGTCGGGACGCCTGGAACGGACGGCGCGGCGGGTCTATCGCCGTCCACGCGGAACCCTCGACTGGCCGACAGCCGTCCTCTCGCTCCAGGCCCTCCTCGACTATTCCATTGTGATCGGAGGCCGCACCGCGCTCGAGTTGCAGGGCTATGCCCACTACCTTCCTGCCGCCCGCAAGGAAGTTCATCTCTATGGCGACGAGACCCCGCCGACCTGGCTCGCCGACCTGCCGTTGGACGTAGAGTTCAAATATCACCCGTCCCAAAGGCTCTTCCGGAACGCCCGATACTTCGAGGTCGCCCGGCTCCGAGACGACTCCGGCGAAACCGGCCTCCTGGCGGACTGGGCCCGCACCGCGGTGGTCGACACACCGCTGGGCCACTGGCAATGGCCCTTGCGCCAGTCGACGCCCGAGCGCGCCATCCTCGAGCTTCTGGACGAACTGCCGGATCATGAGAGCTTCGACCAGGCGGACCAGTTGATGGGCGCCCTGGCCACCCTCAGCCCGCGACGGCTCCAGCGTCTGCTTGAGGATTGCGTGAGCGTGAAGGTCAAACGCCTCTTCTTCTATTTCGCCGACCGGCACGGTCACGCCTGGCTCAAAGCCCTCGACCGCAGCACGATCGATCTGGGCAGCGGCAACCGTGTGCTCGTCAGGAGCGGCCGCCTCGACCCGACCTACAGGATCACCGTGCCGAGGTCGCTCGATGCCGGTCAGTGACGTCTACGCCCGCCAAGTCCGCCTTCTCGTCCGCACCCTTCCGCTCGTGTTCCAGGAACCCTGCTTCGCCCTGAAGGGCGGCACCGCGATCAATCTGTTCGTTCGCGATCTGCCGCGTCTGTCGGTGGACATCGACCTGACCTATCTCCCCGTCGAGGATCGTAATGCGTCTCTCGCCGCGATCGATGCGGCCCTGAGGCGGATCGCCGACGAGGTCGAACAAGCCCTGCCGGGATCTGTCGTCGTCCGCGGCAAGGGCGGAGCCCAGCCTGTGATCGACAAGCTGCTTGTTCGGGCCGACGGGGCGGTGATCAAGGTCGAGGTGACGCCCGTCCTGCGCGGTGTGGTGTTCGAGCCTGAGATCCGACCGGTTTCGGCGGCGGTGGAAGAGCGCTTCGGCTATGCCGAAGCCCGGATGGTCTCCCACGCGGATCTCTACGCCGGCAAGATCATGGCGGCGCTGGACCGCCAGCATCCCCGAGACCTGTTCGATGTCCGCGATCTTCTGGCCAATGAGGGGATCACCCCGGAGCTCAGACAGGCCTTCGTGATCTATCTGGCCAGCCACCACCGGCCCATGGCCGAGGTGCTCCGCGCCCATCCCAAGGACGTGGCCCAGGAGTTTGAACGCGGGTTCGACGGGATGACCGAAGACCCGGTGGACCTCGAGGATCTTATCGCCGCACGCACGGCTCTGATCACCGCCGTTGTGGATGACATGCCCGAGGCGCACCGCACCTTCCTGATCGGGTTCAAGACCGGCGCGCCCGACTGGGACCTGATCGGCCTGCCCGACGCCGCCCACCTCCCCGCCGTGCGCTGGAAGCAGCAGAACCTCGACCGTCTGGAGCCCGCCCGGCGAGCGGACATGGTCGAACGGCTTCGAGGAACCTGGCTGTCACCTCCTAGCTGACAATCCCTAGGCCGCGTCGCCCGCTGCATCTTGACCGGAGGGTCGGGCGACCGAGCAACGGGTCGCGCTCGATGGGCACGCCGTCGCACCCGACCGCAAGTCAATCGCGTCGTGCGTTGACCCGCCGGACGAGGACGCCCATCGCCCCCGGTTGCAGACGCCACAGGCGACCAGGCCGGGATGCCCCGATGACGAGGGCTTCCTCCCCACTTCCGGGCGCGTAGTATTCTATGCCATCTGCGTCCGACGGTGCCGAGATGAAGCATCCCGGCACATAGCGATTGCTTTTGATGGCCCGGTCGATACGCAAATTTCGGACACGTGCCGGCAGCTTGCTGGTCGCCGCATGGAAGGCGTCGACATAAAGCCACTGCGGCCGATCATCGTCCGCACAATGCTCCCGGAGCGCCTCGAACCCCGGCAGATCACCGGCAAGAAGCAGGCTCGCGCCGAGCAGGGGTGCCGTCTCCAGAGGATCGGAAACGTCCAGGATCAACAATCGGCGGCACTGAGCGATCGCCGCGTCATACTCTCGCCGGTCAAAACAGCATGCGGCGTAGCCGGCGCAGGCCCGCAGATAGGGTCGAGCATGCAGATTGCTCCAGAGGATGCCGAGGTCCGCGTCCAGGCGAACGCCCGCTTCCCGGCGTGCGAGCTCCCGCGCGGCGAGCCAGGCCGTCGCCGCCTCAACAGTCCCAGGTGGCGACACGTCCGCCGCAGCCAGATAGCCGTCGATCAAGGTCGGGTCGGCGCGGATGGCCTCCAAAGCCAGTGCGGATCGCTCGCTTCGCGGCGCCGCGTCCAAGGCGTCGAGGCAAGCATAGGCTTCCTCGCGCGCATCCTGAGGGGTCGCCCTCCAGAACAATCATCGGCATACGCGGTTCATCGCAGTCCAACCTCCTCTGACTTCAAGACGCGCCAGAGCCGGTGGGTTCAACGAATGTCCAGCCCTTGTCCCAAGTCATCGGCTGGCCGGAGAGCGACCGGGTCGCCGGGCACCACCATCGTTCATAGCGCTCGCCCTCGAAGGCTACGCGATCCCTATGACCGGTATCCGGGAAGGCGGCGTCCAGGCGCGCTTCAAGCCTTTCATGGTCGGTTCGAGCCAATACGCCCGACGCTTTCAGCGATCGTGTGAGCGAGGCGACCATCTCGCGGGCTTCATCGACGCGCCAAGCTATCGCGAGGCGGCGGCGGTGATCGGGGCGATCTCGGAGCAACCCGGCGTCCGCGCCCACCGGCCCGCCATTCTCCGTGGAGCGCACAATATGCTGAAGGCCTGCATGGCGTCGCCGGACGTCCTGCCGGCGGACGCGGCGACGATCGTGCGGGAACAGTCACGCCTGATCGGGCGACCGCTCGCGAAACGCACCGTGGGGAGCACCCTTCTTCTCAAGGGCCTGGAGGCGGAAATCTGCGTGGTGCTCAACCCGGAGCTCATGGACGCCAAACATCTGTATGTCGCGATGACGCGCGGGTCCAAACGGCTCGTCATCTGTTCGCGAGACCAAGTGATACGGCCCCGGCCCTAGCCGGTCGGCGTCGGTCGGATCGTTGATCGGCCCGCCGCGGATCGCAGAGGCCCGCTCGGGGCGCTGACGGCGCGCATCCGGCAGCGGCTTAGGCTATGAACCGCCGCCTGCCACCACTCACCTCCAAAGTCGAAAATACCGCGCCGATCTGGCCGCGGGAACGGCTCTCCGGTCTGTTGCCCGCAAGCCCGACTTTCATTTTTGGGTGACAAATGACGAACCCCGACTAGATTATCTCTCAGCACGCCCGGTCTCCTCTGCGTCTCAGGACGTACGGGCCGGGTTTCGTGTTTCTGGGGTGCGCTGATGCCGACACCCTATGCCAAACAGCCTGTGGCTGTCCCTGACCAGATCGCCCTGCTTCGCGGACGCGGGCAGGAGATCAAAGATGTGGACCGGGCTGAAGGCGCCCTGACCAAGGGCAGGTATTATCGGTTCTCTGAATATTGGCGTCTGGTGCGGGAGTCGGAGGTGGTCGAGGCGGGCAAGGGCCCATCGTGCGCGAGACCTTCGGCGCCGACGCCCGTTTCGCTGATGTCGTCGATCTCTACGTTCTCGACAAACGCCCCTTGGTCGGCGCTCAGGTGGCGCCCTGGCTGTCCTAACGGCGAGAGACAGAAATGCCGGTCGGATGGCTAAAGGCTTCCGCGACAGGGCTCACGGAAAAGCCGACATCCGTTATGAGAGTCCGCATGGCCAAATACGATCCGCTTCGGGACTATCTTCGCAGGCAGAAGACCGACGAGCTTGAGCTATCCTTCGCCGAGATGGAGCGCAAGATCGGCTATATGCTGCCCAAGAGCGCGGGCCTGCCGCAATGGTGGGCCAACCCGACCGACCCGGCGACGCCCTCCGTACAGAGCAGGGCCTGGGGCGACGCCGGCTTCGACGCCGTCCTGATCGTCGGCGCGGACCGGGTCCGTTTCAAGCGGGTCGAACCAACTGCCTGCCGCCCCTAGCCTCCGAAGTCGAACGCCGTCTGGTTTTCAGGAACGGCTGCTTTGCGTTTGCGGCGAGTCTTGGCGGACAGGTCCGGGCTCGTCACGATTTCCGGCGGCGGCTCTGGCTGGGGCGTTTCCAGAACGGGCCTGAACGATGGCTTCACGGGCTCGGGCCTTGCCGGAATGGCGCGCGGCTCCGGCAGGCGGCGCGGCGTCCGCGCTCGTCGCCAAGCCAGGATTTCGCTTTGCCACCAACCGACCCGGTTGCGAGAGACCTGAACACAGGCCGGGAAATCTCCGGTCTTCTGCATGCGCCAGACCGTCGTCCGACTCAGACCGCAGATCACCTTGACCTGCGACCAGGGCAGAATCCGGTCTTCCAACGCGTCGAACGGAGGCGGCTCGCTCAAGCTGTCCATGACACCGCCTCGTCTGCCCGGCGCTCCAGAACCTCGGCCAGCAACCGGGCGTCTCGCGCCGCATCCACTGGATCTCGAACCTCCCAGGTGCGAAGAACGTCCTTCAGGGCGAAGCTGACCGCCGGATCGCTCAGCAGGTCCGCCACGCTGGGCGCCCACTCCGTTCTGAAGCCTTCCAATCCCGCCTCAGCCATGACGCCGGCCCCTGGCCGCAGGCGGGGCAGACGCGCGAAGGTCGCTGACCTGGTTCAAGGCCCAGTCGCGCAGCACGCCACGCGGATAGTAGGGCCTGTGCCGGACGTGGAGGCAGGGCGGCCCATTGCCTCCGGTGGACCATAGCCGGGCGAGGGTCTCCGGCTTCATGCGGATGCCGAACTGCACCAGAAAGGCGGAGGCCTCCTTGCGAGTCAGCAGATCCTCATCGGCGGCGTCAGTGACCTCCGCCACCGGTTCTGTCGCGGGGATCATCGATCAGCCTCCGGCGCCCGGCACTCCCGTGAATTGCGGGCGCCCCTCCCGGCCGAGAGCGCGAGGTAGCAGTCAACGGCTGCGGCCACATAGGCTTGTGTCTCCGCTATGTTCGGTATGCGCCCGAGCCGGGCGACACGATCCGGCCCCGAGTTATACGCCGCGAACGCAAGCCGGACGTCGCCGAAGCGGAGCAGCTGCCGGGCCAGATAGTCCGCCCCGCCGTTGAGGTTCTCAATCGGATCGAACCGGTCTCTGACCGCGAGATCCGCTGCCGTTCCCGGCATCAACTGCGTCAGGCCGCCGGCCCCGACCGGAGACACGGCATCGACCCGGTATGCGGATTCCACGATCACAAGGGCATGAAGCATCTTGGGGTCGATCCCGTGGCGCTCGGCGGCGACGGCGATCGCGTCCATGAACGGCTGTGAAAGGGTCGGGAGTCGGGGCGTGAGGTCATCGCCGCCCACCACGTCCGACACAGGCTGCGCGGCGGGACGGCCGAACAGATCGCCGCCGGCGTTGCGCCAGTCGACCGTTTGAGCGGATGCGTTGCCCGCTGCAAGCGCCAGGGCCAGAGCGGCCAAAAACGGTTTCACCATGTCAGGGTCTCCCGAAACACCCCCTCCAGGTCTCGGGTCCGGACGGGTCCAAAATAACGACTGTCGAAACTTCCGGGCGTGTCGCCGAGCAGGAAAAGCTCGTCTGGAGCCAGACGGCGGCAACCCATCCAGGCGGGCAGAGCATTGCCGCGACGATCACGATCCAGAACCGGGGCCACGCGGCTAGGCATTCGAACTGCAGCTCCCTGCCGGCAGACCGGATCGCCGCCGACGGCCGCCACCCGTTTGATCAGCAGGACCTCGTCCGGCATGCCGAGTGCGCCCAGGTAGCGCCGGGCGATGGGAGGTTGGGGCAAAGCGACCATCGCACCCCTCTCCGGCGCGCCGCCAAGCTGTCGCAGATAGAGGCCACGCGGGACGCTGGGGCTCTCGTTGACCAAAGCCAGGGCTGGCGTCTGGTCGGCGATCAGGGAGCCCAGGGTGAGGAAGAAGACGGTGACACCGAGCACGGCCCAGCGGTTTCCAGTATCGAGAGGGGTCCAGGTCATGGCTGGTAAGGCTCCAGGATCAGGTCGCGGGTGATCATCACGCGGACTGGAGCCCCGGCGCGCAGACGGATCGACGGCCGGACGTCCAGCTCCCGGTCCACGAGCCGCCCCCCGACCTGGGAGCCCTCAATGGCGGCGGCGTCCCCGGCGTCGCCGAGCAGGCCGCCTGAACCCTCGCCATCGCCGTCGCGTGCGATCTGACCGAGGGTGGTGATCGCGCCGGCGAACAGGGTCCCGACCAGCAAGGGGAATAGCCGCCGATCGACCTGGCCCCGAACCCCGACCGCGCCCTGCGCGTCTACGCCGGGCTCGCCGGTGAGGACGAGACTTTTGCCGTTGGGCAGGATCAGCCGGTCCCAGGTCAGGAAGGCGCGTCGGTCGCCGTAGGCGCTTTCGCCCTCATGACGGCCGATGAGCCGGGTCCCCTGGGGCAGGACGAGATGGTGGCCGCTGACGGTGTCATAGACGTTCTGCGAGACCGTCGCGACGACCGGCCCGGCGCGCGCGGTGTCCACCCCGGTCAACAGGACCGCAGGAATGATCGCGCCGGCCTTCAGCTCATAGGGCGACAGCGGCGCCGTCAGGGTGTGTCCATTATAGGTGGCGCCGACGTCCGCAGCGTCCGCACGAGCGCCGGCCGTCGCTGAACCCGCCGGGGCACGCGGGGCAGGACCGGCCCCGGTCGACGACCCCTCGAAGAACAAGCCCGATCGCGCCGCTTGGTCGCCCGGACTGGGCCCGGTCGCCCGGGTCGTCCGCGATGGCGCATAACCGGCGCTATACCGGGCCGGCGCGGGCGGCGGCGGCGGAACACCCGGCTCAGCCGTCTCGGGCCCGGCCCCATTGCGCGGCTCGGGCAGCCGGTCATAGGTCGCCGGCTGGTCGGTGACCGCTTCGGAGGGCCGAACGGAGCCCCGGGCCTGGTCCTCCCGGCCTTGAACGGCGCGGAGCCGGGCGCTGTCGCGCAGTTCCGGCTGGACGACGAAGGCCCAGGCCAGGGAGCCGGAGACGAGGATCACGCCGCCGATCACGATCGTCTGGACGACCGACTTGCGCAGCCGGGTGACCGGCGGCCGCGGCGCCCGCATCGACAGGCCAGGCGGCGGCGCCTTGGCCTTGCTGGTGATGTCGGGTCTGACCTCAGGGCCGACGCCGGACGCTGCCGAGGAATCGACGTCGTCGGGATTGTGGGGGGTATCCTGGAACGAGGTCATCGGGCGGCTCCCTGGAGGCGGCGGATACGAACGATCTGGGGGCGACGATCGCCGAGCCTGAGCTCGGCGCGATCGAAGACGCGATCGACGATGAACAGACCTCCGGCCTGGCGGTAGTTGACCATCTGGGTCTCGCCGTCGGCGGCGATCACGAAGAGGGCCGGCGCCTCGTCGATCTGAAGATCGGGATCGAAGGCGATGAAGGTGCGCTGCCCGTCGTTGAAGACCGAAGCCGGCGTCCACCGTGCACGGCGCCCTTGCGGCTCTATCCGGTAGCGGGCGTCGATAGGCCCCTCCGGCATCGCCACCGGGTCCGACACGCGGATTTCCGCCGCCTCGGCGATCGGCGCCATGGCCAGGGGATCCATCGCCCCGGTGTCCCAGGCGACCGCCGCGTTGAAGCCTGAGGCGTCACCACTCTTCAGGTCGATGAAATAGACCCGCCGGTTGGTGGTCAGGACCAGGTTGGTCTCGAGTCCTCGTTGCAGCGGCTTGAGGAGGACGTGGGTTCGCTGACCTGCGCCCTCCCCGGACGTGGTCTCCCCGATCTGCCAGCGGACGGTGTCGCCGGCCGCCTTGGAGACCAGGGTCTCGCCGGCCCCCAGGGTCAGGGTGGTGACCCGCAGAGGCGCGGTCCAAACCTCGAACACCCGACCCGGAGACCAGGCGAACACCTGGACCCCGCCGACGAAGGCGTCCGATCGCGAGGCGGCCCGGGCGTCGAGGTTGGCGGCGACGATGGCGCGGCGGCCGGTCATCCCCGTCGCTGGCGCCACGGCCGTCGGCTTCGCCTCATAGGGCGTGCCGACGGGAACGGCGGGCGCCGGGGTCGCATCGGCGACCAGCGCAGCATCGACCTGCACCGTCGATTGCGGCAGGGCTCCCGCTTCGGCGATGACGGCAGCCTCGGCCTCCACGACAGGCAGGGGCGCAACCGTCGGCGGCATGGTCGTTCGGCCGAATACGGCGCAGCCGGACAGGCTGAGGCCCAGGCCGGCCAGGATCAGGAAGCGTCGGGGGTCCATGATACGTCCTCGATTTTCAATCCAAGGGGGTTCTTCATCAGCTCGGCCTCGGTGCGGGGCGGCTGGGTCGTTGTCGTGATCAGGGCGCGCCAGCGCTCGACGCCGGCCTGCTGGCCGTTGACGAAGACCGCGCGCACGCGCCCCTGGCTCATGTTGTCTGCGACGATGGCGGCGATCTGACGCCCCTTGCCGCAGCCGGTGCCGTCGCCGAGGAAAAAACCCCGACGGAAAGTGAACGCGTCGCTTTGATCATCGCGCACGAGTGCCACCTCATGCGGTGCTTCGCCGAGGCGGAACCGGCCGGGCAGGAAGGCCGAATGGGCCTCGCCGGCGTAGATAACCGTCTCCGTCTGGGCGTCGGAGATCCGGCCCTCGTCACGAACGGCTGGCGGCAACACCGGTCGGTACGTCGGCCCGGGTGGCGCAACGGAGGCCATCGGGCCCGACTCCACCAGGGGGGACGGATGCGGCCGGGGATCAGGCAGAACGATCCTCGTCAGGGCATGCGCCTGATAGAGGCCAACGTCCCGGCCCTCTCCGGCCCAAGGCCGCGCCTCATAGGCAAGGGGTGTTGCACCGGCCAAGAAGGCCAGTCGGCCTGCGGGAAGGGCGAGACCCCGCTCGCGCGGCGCGAGGAAGGCGGCGGCGTCCAGCGTCAACCGCACGCGAGGGCGGGCTGTGCCGCGATCCGGAAGGCCCGCGAGGATCCGGGCGGTCGCCTCAAGATCTTCGGGCTGGTGAAGAAGGCCGTCCCAGACGGCTATCCCGCCGCGATCCATAACCAGCAGGCCGGTCTCGACCGAGGTGCCGTGTTTGGCGAAGGCGCGCGCGGGAAACGCCACGGCGGCCACCATGACGCCGTGGCCTTCGAGCAAGGCCGAGTCCGACCGCGCGACGTGCGCGCGTCGAACGAGGACGGTGAACAGCCGCGCGATCAAGGCTGTAAGCGCCGCCCCGGGATCGTCGGCCAGCGCGCGGATCAGACCCCGCGTCGCCACATCGGTCCGCACGGCGTGAAGGGCATGGTTGACGCCTTCTGTCTCCGGCTCCGGAGCCTCGACTTCCGGCGGAACATAGGCCGGTGGCGCCGCGGTCCGACGCGCGGCCTCCGGCGCGGCGTCCTGATCCTCTTCGTCGATCTCGGGTTCCTCCGGCGTGTAGCAGCGGACTTCGACGCCTGCCTCCGCGGCCGGCCACAGGACCATCGTGGTCACGACCCGGCCCCCGCATCCAGTCTGGTCTGATGCAATCTTGGCGTGGATCATGTCGACGATCGCCAGATCAGCCACGTCGGGGTGCTCGACGTCTGCCAGGGCGATGCGGGCCTTCTCGGTCCGGTCGTTGAACACCTCCCTCTGCGCCCGGTAGCGCGCCATCTCTTCGGCGGGGAGTGAACCGCCATACACATAGCCGAGCGCCTCCAGATCGTCGGGAAGCTCTGGCTCCGGGCCGGCGGTCACGTGAACCGAGATCCCTTCGGCCTCGAACACGGCCGCGATCCCACGTGCGCGACGGGTCCAGACCTCGGTCAGGATGTCGGGGTCGAGCAGGACCGGCGGCAGTTCACCGAACAGATCGCTCTCCGTCCGCCCCCCGGCGTCAGCATAGGCCTGAGGATCGACCAGGGCGCAGCGGCGATCGCGCGTGGTGACCCGGCTGTCGTCGAGCCGCTCCTTCACCCGCCATTCCTGGAAGCCCTGGCCGTCCAGCGTCATCTGGGCGATGTCTTTCTGCTCCTGAAGGTCCGGCAGGCGCGCCAGCAGCCGGGTCTGGCGAAGCGTGATCCGGCCCGCTTTCAGCGCCACCAGAGCGGCCGGCGCGACCCCGGACAAGGCGGCCAGCCGTTTGATCTCGATCTCGTCATAACCGAGCGCCCGCGCCATGGCGGTGATCGTCAGTTTCGACTTCAGCATCCGGCCAATGGCGGCGATGACATCGGCCACATGGACCGGCACGGCGGTGTTGGTCAAAAGCACCGCCGCCGCCTGGCGCGCCGGATCGGTCTCGACATAGGTCCGGACAGGATAGTCCTCGTCGATGTCGCCGGCCTCCAGCAGGCTCGCCAGCGCCAGACGACGACGACGACCGTCTAGGGCCATGAACGGCTGCTCCTTTTTGCCGCGACCGGGCCTGACGGTCACGGGCTGCAACTGACCGGCCGCCTTCAGGGTGGCGGCCAGGGTCGGAATATCGTCGTCGGGCGGTTCGCCATAGCGCAGGTTCTCTCGCGCGATGCCGAGATCCCCGAGGCGGACGATGCGTTCCACGGGCGTGAAGATGACGGCCGGGGTTGGGGTTTCAGGAACAGAGGTTGTTGAGGTGATGACGGGAACGAGGTCGGTCATGAGGTCTCTCCTGCCGGGCGACGGGGGCCATCCCCGTCACTCCGGCGCCCCTCAGAGCCCTCGCTCCCCCTTTGCGACGCCGCCGCGACCGCGACCTCGTTCCAGTCGCCGAACGGCGGCTCGGGCCATGACACCTCAACCTTGAGACCGTCATTCACCAGGCGGCGGCGGAGCCGGGCAGCCGCCGCCTCACCGGCCTCGCCACGGTCAGCGGCGATCAGGACCCGGCGCACCCAGGCGGGCGGGCTCCAGGCGACGAGGTTATTGGCGGCCATAAGAGCCCAGCCGGGAAGACCGAAGCGGTCGATGGCCGACAGGGTCGTGACCACCCCTTCGCCCACCAACATCTCTTCGGCCGCAGGCGAGAGGCGAACGGCCGCGCCGGGCGGGACCTGACCCACAGTCTTTCGGGCCAGGCGCAGACCGCCGGCGGGCAGACCATTGGTCTCGAGATAGGTCAGCTCGACCGCCGTCAGACGATCCTCGGCGTCGCTGACCCGGGCGATCAGAGCGGGACGCACGCGCCTACCACTCTGATAGACCGACAGTGGCGCGGAGGGGTGCAGGCGAAGATTGTAAGCGGCGGCTCCGGTCATGACTGCGCGCCGTCGCAGATAGAGACTGGCCGGACCGTGGGGCGGTCGCTCCGTCGTCGCGGTCCACAGACGCGATGCGGTCTCGACGCGAAGGCGCCGGTCCGGTCTCGGCGATGAGGACCGTCCGCGCCCGCCGCCGGTGAGCCGACCGGCGTCATCGATAAAGCCGCGAAGGCGAAGATCATCCCGTGCGGTGCGCCAATCGGCGCCGCCGAATCCGTGGATGATGACCCGATCATCGGCCAGCATCAACGAAACCGAACGGTCCGCCGTGCTGTGGCCGGGTGCGGGGATGCTGGCGCGCGAACCTCCGGCATAGAGGTCGCCGCCCAGGGCGGCGACAATCGCGTGAAGGGTCATGGCCGCCTCAGATCAGGCCGAGCTGTTTGAAGCTCGCCGTACCCTGACGGCCGATGACGAGATGGTCGTGCACTTGCAGGCCGAAAACGCCGGCGGCGTCCACGATCCTGCGGGTCATCTCGATATCGGCCCGTGACGGGGCCGGGTCGCCGGACGGATGATTGTGGACAAGGATGAGCGCCGAAGCCGAGAGTTCCAGCGCCCGCCGGACGACTTCACGGGGGTAGACCGGGGCGTGATCGACCGTGCCTTCGGCCCGGAATTCGTCCCGAAGCAGGATGTTCTTCTTGTCGAGATACAGGGCGCGGAACTGCTCTCTCGGTTCGTGGGCCAGGGCCGAGCGAACATAGGCGACCAGGGCGGACCATGATGACAGGACGGGGCGGCGGCAGGCCTCCGATCGGGCCAACCTGATACTCAGCCGGCGCAACATCTTGAGATCCGTGATCGTGGTCGCGTCGAGCGTGGCGGCCCGCGCCAGCTCGTGCGGATCCGCCGCGACGACGGCGGCGACCGTGCCGAACACCGCCAGCAAGGTCGCTGCAGCCTGCGCGATGTCACGCTCCGGCATGGTGCGTGTCATCAGCAGGGAAAGAAGGGTGGCGTCGTCCATCTCCTGCTCAAGGCCCGGCGACGCCGCGAACAGGTCTCCCGAACGCAGGCCGGAAGGCCTGAATGTTGATGAGGACAAGGGTCGCATCGCGGGGCTCCAGGGGCTGCTGGCCCCGGATCGGGGCGACCACCCCCCGCCCTTCCTTTTTCTCCAATGCCCGTTGGCTAAGAGGGGCGATGGCTTCAGGCTGCGCCCATGAAATGGCTCCTGATCCTCACTGGTCTTCTCCTCGCTCCCGCCGTCGCCCACGCGGATCCGTGCGAGGGCCGTTTGCCTGACCGCGCGGGCGCGTCCTTCTCCGGTCTGGTGCGCTACATCGGTGACGGTGACAGCCTGTGTGCGGGCCCCAACAGTGACCCCTCGACCTGGATTGAGGTCCGGCTGTCGGATTTTAACGCCCCCGAGCTCCACAGTCCGACCGGACGCGCTGACCGGGACCGATTGTCGGGCTTGGTTCGCGGACGTGTCCTGACGTGCGTGGCGGTTCGCGGTCGTAACGGTCGCGTCATCGTCTATGATCGGGTGATTGCCTCATGCCGCCTTAATGGTCGAAGGGTCGGCGACCTGCTGCGTGCCGCCGGTGGACGCGAAGGGGGAGATTAGGACGCGAGCCTGCTGGACCCCGCAAGCCCTGCCGAAATCCAACTTGGAGTGGCAGTCCCCTCGTCCATCCGCGCGCATGTCGGACCCCTTGGCCACTTCCCTTCCGAGTTCCCTGCGAGCCATCAGCTAGGAGGAAGTCGTCGGCTCGCGGGGGCCCAAGGTCATAGGCGGATCGCTGCGGCAAGTATGTGGATGCGAGGCGCCCTACGAGCGTCCCGTCAGGCGACGTCGCAAGTCGCGTTCGATGGTTTTCCTCTGATGCGGAGTGAGTTTGCGCCACCCCGCGACTTCCAACCGCGTGCGTCCACAGCCTGCGCAAAAACCGGAGCGGGCGTCGAAAGTGCAGACATCGATACAGGGTGTCTTGGCCATCCCACCTGTCTACCGGGCCAGGGAGACGACGGCCTGCCAGGTCAAGACCAGGCCGACGACAGCGATCAGAACCCCTGAAAAATAGGGCGCCTTTCGTGCAAAAGCCGCGAAACCTCCCGACCAGCGCTTCTCCGCATGCCGCATCCCGATCGCCGCTGCGACACCGACGGTGACCATGGTCGCCGCCAATCCGATCGAAAAGCACAGGACGAGGGTCGCACCCAAGGCAACCTGCTTCAGCTGCAGGCAGAGCAGCAGGACGGTGATCGAGGCCGGGCACGGGATCAGGCCGCCTGTCAGGCCGAAGAGCATGATCTGCCAAGTGGTCACCTTGCGGTTGGCGAACCGCTTCTTGATGTCGTTGGCGTGGGCGCGTTCGTGGGCGTCCTGATAGCCGGGGTCCGAGACATCAAGCCCGCCGTGGTCATGAGCGTGTTCGTGATCGTGTTCGGCGAACTCGACATCGAACTCGTGGGTGTGATTGCCGTGGCCCAGGACCAGCCTTGCGGTGAACGCATGGGGTTCAGGAATGACGTCTGCCGATTCGAGATAACCGTCGCGTGTCTCGAAGTGGAATGTCTGGACGGAGCCGTCCGCCCGGGTGGTTGCGACGATGACGTCGTCGGCCCTCGGAACCGGCCCTTTCTCCGGAGCGAACCGGAACCGTGGGGGCACGCCGTCCTCGAAGATACTCAGGCTGACGACGCCATGGCCGGTGTCGATCCAGCGCGTCTCGTCGTGGTCATGGTCGTGGTCACGATCATGCTCGTTGTGGACGGCGTTCTGCTCGCGCCATGTGGCGAAGAGCATCCATGCGGCGACACCGAGGATGATCACGGCCGAGGCCAGCTGGAACCAGCCCTCCGAGGCTTCGATGTCGAAAAACTGGCCGAAGTAGAGCCCGGTCAGGGCGATGGCCCAGACGATGGCCGTATGGGACAGCGTCGCCGACAAACCCAGCAGGATCGCCTGCCAGACCGTACCGCGCACCGCGACGATGAAGGCCGCCATCATCGTCTTGGAGTGGCCGGGCTCCAGCCCGTGCAAGGCTCCCAGCAGCAGGGCGGAAGGAATGAACAGCCAGGCATGGGCCGAGCCCTGCGCGAGCAGGTCTGCAAACGGGGTCATCGGCGTCTCACAGGTATTTGGTGATGTCTTTGAACTCGGCCATGGCCCGACGGGCCTCGGCCGGGTCGCCCTCGGCCGCATGGGCGAGGCAATGGTCGATGTGATCGTGGATCAGGGTCTTCTTGGCCGCCGCCACGGCCTTCTCGATCGCATGAAGCTGCTGGGCGAGATCCAGACACGTTCGCCCACCCTCGATCATGGCGATGGTCTTGCGCAGATGACCCTCGGCGCGCTTCAGCCGATTGATGATCTCGGGGTGGGATTCGTGGACGACGTGAGCCATGAGGCTATGCTATCCCCCTGGAGGGGATAAGACCAGCCTCTCTTGGTTACCCGCCGCAGGACGACGTTCGATGTTTTCACCGCTTCGCCATGCCGGTTACCGGCATCTGTTCATCGCCCAGGTCGCGGCCCTGCTCGGCACGGGCATGGCGACGGTGGCGCTGGGTCTGCTGGCGCATGATCTGGCCGGGGCCAATGCCGGCGAAGTCTTGGGGATGGCCCTGGCCATCAAGATGATCGCCTATATCGGCGTCGCGCCCTTCGCGAGCGCCCTGGCGGCCAGGCTTCCCCGCAAGGCCCTGCTGGTCTCGCTGGATGTCGTCCGGGCCTGTGTCGCCGGCGCCTTGCCGTTCGTTGGCGAGGCCTGGGAGGTCTATGCCCTGATGACGGTGCTGTACGTCGCCTCGGCGGCCTTCACCCCGGCGTTCCAGGCGATGATCCCCGACCTGCTGCCTGACGAGGCGGAATACACCAAGGCCCTGTCGCTCTCGCGCCTCGCGGCCGATCTCGAGAGCGTGGCCAGTCCCGTGCTGGCGGCCGTGCTCCTCGCCTTCATGAGCTACAACAATCTGTTCGCCGGGACGTCCCTCGGCTTCGTTATCTCGGCCCTTTTCGTCGTCACGGCTGCACTGCCGGTACTGACGCAGACGGCTCAGAAACCCTTCATCCAGCGGCTCACGGGCGGGGTTCGCCTGTTCGCTTTGACGCCACGTCTGCGCGGTCTGATCGCCATCAGCATCGCCGAGGCCGCCGGCGGGGCCATGGTGTTCGTCAACACGGTCGTCCTGGTGCAGTCCCGCTTCGCCATGTCCGGCCAAGCCGCCGCCTGGGCGCTAGCGGCTTTCGGGGCGGGGTCGATGGCGGCGGCGATCGCCCTGCCTCGCCTGCTGGACCGGGTCGCAGACCGGACCGCCATGTTGTGGGGCGCCGCGATCATG
This sequence comes from Brevundimonas sp. NIBR10, assembly GCF_027912515.1. NCBI lineage: Bacteria > Pseudomonadati > Pseudomonadota > Alphaproteobacteria > Caulobacterales > Caulobacteraceae > Brevundimonas > Brevundimonas sp. NIBR10. Next base: position 563,837 of record NZ_CP115464.1, on the reverse strand, counting down.
ACCCTGGTGCTGCTTGGAGGATCGGTGCTGGCGACCACCTATGTCGCCCTGCTCATCCTCTGGGCCGTCATGGGCGTCGGCTATTCGTTGACCCTCACACCGGCGGGTCGCGCCTTGCGTCGGTCTTCCAACGCACAGGATCGTCCGGCCCTGTTCGCGGCGCAGTTCGCCCTGTCCCACGCCGCCTGGCTGATCGCCTATCCGGTCGCCGGTCTGGTCAGCGCGGCTGCGGACCCCAGCGCGGCCTTTCTGGTGCTGGCCGCCCTGTGCGCGTTCGGAACGGTCCTAGGATTTGTAGTCTGGCCTGCGAACGACCCGACGGACCTGCCGCATCGGCATGACGCACCGGCCGAAGACGATCCGCATCTGGACGGTCAATCCGGAGAGGCGTTGCACAGCCATCCCTTCGTCATCGACGAGCGCCACCCGCGATGGCCGACGACGAAGGAGTGAGCCCAAGGCGGGAGACATCCGACCGTAAGCCTCAGTCGACGAAATCGACGCTCTCGTAGTCGCCCGAGGTTTGAAGCGTGATGGTGACACGCTCGCCGCTGCGGTTACGCCAGAACCAGCCGTGATGACCCGCGAAAGCGGCCGTTAGCACCCCCGTCTCGCGGGCGGAGGTTCCCTTGCTATAGCCGTGATAGGTGATCCCTTGGCCGTCACCATGGGTGTCATAGTTCACCGCCGGGCCACTGGTGGACCAGGTGAAGTTCGCCTTCGCGCCGTCCCCCATGGCCATTTTGATCTCGGCCCCCTCGTCAGGCTCAAGGGTCAGGGACGTGCGATGGCTGCGACCCGCCGATGCGCCATTGGTTGTCGTAGCTGCGGCTGCCGTCTGGGTCGTGACCGCTGGCGGGACGGCTTCGGTCTTGGCAGACCTGGCCGGCTCCTGAGTTGCGGTGTCTGGTGAGCCCACTGGTGCGGCTGCCGGCAAGGCAGGCGCGGTCCTCGTGGATGTAATGATCGCCGCCGTTGAGGCCGCTTCAGCCGCAGCTTCAACGGCGAGTTGGCGCTTGATCCGGCCCATCTCGGTCAGCCCGAAGACCGAGCCGATGCGGGTAGGATCGACGCCGTACTCGGCTGGAAGGACCACGGTGACCAGCAGGGCCGAGGCGATGACGACGGCGACGCCGGTAGACTTGAGCAGCTTGGCCGTCGACGGCAGTTCGGCGGGATCGGGTTGATTGAGATTTTGCATGGAAGGTCTCCCGTCAGGCGACGAAGAAGCCGACGAGCTGATAGCCCGTCAGGATGAAACCGAGGATCATGAGGATGACGTTGGCCAGATAGGCGTGGCGCCCGAAGCTGGCGGTCCGGCGCCAGAATCCCATGGCGATCAGGATGGCTCCGAGCGCCAGAAGCTGGCCGATCTCCACGCCGATGTTGAAGGCGATCAGGTTGACCAAGAGGCCGTCTGAAGACAGCTGGAAGTCCTGCAGTTTGGTCGCCAGACCCAGGCCGTGGAACAGACCGAACGCCAGGGTCGCGGCCCTGGCGTCCGGCTGGACACCGAACCAGCGTCGGTAGGCCCCCATGTTGTCGAGCGCCTTGTAGACGACGGACAGGCCGATGATGGCGTCGATCAGATAACTGGAGACGTTGACGTTCAGCATCACGCCCAGCAGCAGGGTCGTCGAATGCCCGACGGCGAACATGGTGACGTAGAGGCTGATATCCTTGAGGCGGTAGAGGTAGAAGATCACCCCGAACAGGAACAGCAGATGGTCGTAACCGGTGACCATGTGCTTGGCCCCCAGATAGACGAAGGGCCAGAAGACGATGCCGGACGTCTCCTGGATGTAGCCCTTGTCCCCTGCCGCCACCCCGTGCGCCAGGGTGGCGGTGAACAGGCCGTTGAGGAAGAGCACCAACAGGCCTGCGCTCAGCAGGCCGATGGGCGTTCGCAACCAGGCGGTCGCGCGCTGGAGACGCGGGTTCATGAAGTCCTCCGGGAGTATGCGAAGGGAAGCCGCTCACGCCACGACCGTCTGACGCCGTTCGGCGAAGACGGGCGGCCGTGGACGAGGCTGTAGAGGGCGGGGAGCACGAGCAGGGTCAGCAGGGTCGAGGAGATGATCCCGCCGATGACGACCGTGGCCAGCGGGCGCTGGACCTCGGCGCCGGCTCCGACGTTCAAGGCCATGGGCACGAAGCCGAGGCTGGCGACGAGCGCCGTCATCAGCACCGGGCGAAGACGGGTCAGCGCCCCCTCCCGGATTGCCTCGCCAAGAGGCTTCCCTTCGGCGATCAAGCTGCGGATGAAGGTGACCATGACGACACCGTTGAGCACGGCGACCCCGGACAGGGCGATGAATCCGACCCCCGCCGAGATCGACAGAGGCAGCCCACGCAGCATCAGGGCGGCCACCCCTCCGGTCAGGGCCAGAGGCACGCCGGAGAAAACGATGGCCGAGTCCTTGACCGAGCGGAACAAGGCGAACAGCAGGCCGAAGATCAGCAGCAACACCGCGGGAACCACGAGTTGCAATCGTTTGGCGGCCGAGATCAACTGCTCGAACGTTCCGCCATAGGTGACCCAATAGCCGGCCGGTATGGCGACCTCAGCATCGACCCGGTCCTGAACCTCGCGGATGAACGAACCCAGGTCGCGGTCGCGGACATTGGCCGTGGTCACGATGCGGCGTTTGCCGTTCTCTCGGCTGATCTGGTTCGGACCCTTTGTGAGTTCGATCGTGGCGACCTCATTCAGGGGCACGAACTGACGCGGCTGTCCTTCGCCCGCCGGGAGCGGGACCTGGAGACGACCGATGGCGTTGGTGTCGGCGCGCAGACGCTCGGGCAGGCGGACAACGACGTCGAAACGACGGTCACCCTCGAAGATTTGCCCGGCGGTCGTGCCGCCCATCGAGGTGGAGATAACCGACTGGACGTCTTCGATGCTCAGGCCAAGGCGCGCCATGGCGGGTCGGTTGGGTGTGATCTGGAGCACCGGCAGGCCGGTGATCTGTTCGGTCTGGGGATCGGCGGCCCCGTCCACCGAGGCCACGATGGCTTCGATCTCGGCGCCGAGGCGCAGCAGTTCGTCGAGATCGTCGCCATAGACCTTGATGGCGACGTCGGCCCGCACCCCGCTCAGCAGTTCGTTGAACCGCATCTGGATCGGCTGGGTGAACTCGTATTTGCTGCCGGGAATCTCATTCACGGCCTCTTCCATCTCGGCGACGAGGTCGCCGCGAGACTTGCGAGGGTTCGGCCAATCCTTCCTGTCCTTCAGCATGATGAAGGTGTCGGCGACCGAGGGCGGCACCGGATCGGTGGCGACCTCGGCGGTGCCGATCTTGGCCACGACCCGCTCCACCTCGGGGAAGCGGGCGATGCGGGCTTCCAACGCAGTCTGCATCTGCACGGCCTGGGTCAGGCTGGTGCCCGGGATGCGCAGGGCGTGCATGGCGATGTCGCCTTCGTCGAGATTGGGCACGAACTCCGAGCCCATCCGCGACGCCCCGAACCCGGCGAGCAGCACCAGCACGACCGCAATGCCGATCATCAGGCTGCGGGTCCTGAGCGCGAAGTCGAGCGCCGGCTGATAACCCACCCGGGCCCAGCGCATCAGGAAGCTGTCCTTCTCCTCGACCTTGCCGGTGACGAACATGGCGACGGCGGCGGGTACGAAGGTCAGGGACAGCAGGAGCGCTGCCGTCAGGGCGATGACGACGGTGATCGCCATCGGGTGGAAGGTCTTCCCCTCCACCCCGGTCAGGGCGAAGATGGGGACATAGACCAGGGTGATGATCATGACCCCGAATAGCGAGGGCCGGATTACCTCGCTGGAGGCGGTCGCCGCCAGATCGAACCGTTCCTCGCGGGTCAGGATACGACCCAGGCGATGCTGGGCCTCGCCGTAGCGCCTGAGGCAGTTCTCGACGATGATGACGGCGCCGTCCACGATCAGGCCGAAGTCGAGCGCGCCGAGGCTCATCAGATTGCCGGAGGTTCCGGTCCGCACCATGCCGGTGATGGTCATCAGCATGGTGACGGGAATGACCGCCGCCGTGATCAGGGCCGCGCGGATGTTGCCGAGCAGCAGGAACAGCACGACGATGACCAGCAGGGCGCCCTCGACGAGGTTCTTTTCGACGGTGTGGATGGCGCGTTCCACCAGTTCGGTGCGGTCGTAGACCGGCGTGGCGACGACACCGGGCGGCAGGGCCTTGGCGGCTTCCTGCAGGCTGGCGGCGGCGGCCTGGGCGACGATACGGCTGTTCTCGCCAGCCAGCATGAGAACCGTCGCAAGGACCGTCTCCTTGCCGTTCTCGGTCGCGGCGCCGGTGCGAAGTTCCTGGCCCATTCCGATGTCGGCGACGTCCAGGATGCGGATCGGAACGCCCCCACGCGTGGCGATCACGATGTTGCCCAGGTCTTCACTCGTCGAAGCCTGCCCCGGCACCCGGATCAGATACTGTTCGCCGAAGCGCTCGACATAGCCCGCGCCGACGTTGGCGTTGTTGTTGTCCAGCGCTTCGACCACCTCGGCCATGGTCACCCCGTAGGCCGCCAGCCGCTGCGGATCGGGTGTGACGTGATACTGACGCTCGTAGCCGCCGACGGTGTTGACCTCGGTGACACCGCGCGTGTTGCGAAGCTGGGGCCGGATGACCCAGTCCTGAAGCGTGCGCAGGTCTTCGGTCGTATAGGGCTGGCCGTCGGGACGTCGTGCACCCGGCTCGGCCTCGACCGTATACATGAAGATCTCCCCGAGGCCGGTGGCGATAGGGCCAAGTTCAGGGGTGACGCCGGGGGGAAGCTGACCGAGGGCGCTTTGGAGGCGCTCATTCACCAGTTGGCGTGCGAAATAGATGTCGGTGCCGTCGTCGAAGATGACGGTCACCTGGCTCAACCCGTATCGCGAAACCGAGCGGGTGTATTGAAGGCCCGGAACGCCTGCGACGGCGGTCTCGACGGGGAAGGTGATGCGCTGTTCGGCCTCCAGCGGCGAATAGCCGGGGGCTTCGGTGTTGATCTGAATCTGGACGTTGGTGATGTCCGGAGTGGCGTCGATCGGCAGGCGCTGGAAGCTCCAGACGCCGATGGCGCAGGCCAGGAGGACGAGCCCCATGACCGCCCATCGGAAGCGGATCGACAGGGCGATGATGCGTGCAAGCATGGTTCTCGCGCCCCCTAGTGATCATGGCTCGCGCCGGACTTTTCGATGTCCGCGCGAATGAGGAAGGCGCCGTCCACGACGTATTCGGTTCGGGGTTCGAGCCCGCCAAGCACCTCGGTCCACTCGTCGGTCCTTCGGCCCAGTTCGAGCATCCGCACCTCATAGGTGTTGCCGACCTTGGCGTAGACGACCTGGAAATCGCGGAACGGCTGGATGGCCTTGGTCTGGACGGCGAGAGGCACTGCACCCTCACCGACCTGAACGGTGCCCTGTACTCCCAGGCCCGGCCGCCAGACGCCGCCCTGATAGGCCAGTTCGACATGGGCGATCAGGGTCTGGCTCATCGGATCAGAGCCGGGCAGGATGGTTTCGATGACGCCATTGAAACGGTGGTCACCTGCCAGACTGGTGACCTCGACCCGCTGGCCCCGGCGGACACGTTCTGCATCGCGCGGATAGAGGGCGAACTCGGCATGGAGGCGGGTTGGGTCGCCGATCACCAGCATCGGCTCGCCGCCCGCGCCGGTGATGGCCCCGGCGTTGACGTTCTTGGCCATGATGACGCCGGAGATCGGCGCGGTGACGGAATAGGTCTGGAGGCTCTCGCTGGACTCGACCCGCGCCACAACCTGGCCTCGCGATACGCGCTGGCCCAGTTCGACGTTCAACGCCATCACCCGACCCGGATAGCGGGCGAAGACATCGCTCTGGCCCTCAGGCGTGATCTCGACCCGACCGCTCAACGGCAGAGACTCGCCCAGGACTGCGGAACCGGCGCGCTGCGTGGTGACGCCACCGGCGCGGGCGGCGTCGGCTGAGATGACGGTGCGACCCTCATAGGACTGGTAGGCCCAGGTCGATCGCTTGCCGTTCTGGGTCGCCGCGACCGCCACGTCGAAGGAGTGCGGCTCGGAGACGACACCGGGGCTGGCGAGATAGTCCTCGGTCGGGATGAAGGTGAACCGATCGACCTTCGGCCCGAGACGGGTCAGGGCCATGGTCGCCTGGACCTGACGTGGATCGAGCGGCTTGTCCTTCAGATAGGGATAGAGCCGGAACAGGGGCTCTGGTCCTTCCTCGAAGATGGTGATCTCAAGGGCGAAGTCTCCGTCGCGGAGCATCCGGCCTCGGTGAGGGCCACGCTCATAGTCGGCGGCGGCAGCCTCGCCGTTTTCGCCTGCCTTTTCGGCGGGCTTGTCTCCGCAAGCGGCGGCGGCGAAGGCGAGGACGATCGCGGACGCAACGAGCCAGCGCCGCGAAGGTGTCAGGCGGATCATGGTTGAGTCTCCAGGGCGAGGATCAGGGCGCCGTGCGCGCCGGTCAGTCTGTCGAGGCGGGCGCGATCGATATGGAATTGCTTGAGCACCGCGACGCGGCGGGCGCGGGTCTGCAGCAGGGCGGTCTGGGCGGAGATGACGTCGTTGTAGGTGAAGCCGCCCCTGTTGAAGCCGTCGCGCACCAGAACGACGGCGCGCTCGGCCTGGGGAAGGGTTTCCTGCCCGATCCTGCGAGCTTCGCTGGCTCGGGCCATGACCTGAACCTGCAGGCGCGCGATCTCACGTTCACGGTCGATGCGGGCGGCGGCGAGATCACCCTCGGCGGCCAGCCCCTCCGCTCGGGCGCGGTCGATGGCCCCGAGGTTCTGGTCGTAGCGACCAAGGGGAATCGACGCGCCGACGACAAAGCCGAGGTCGTTGCCGTCCCCGAAGTGACGGACGCCGGCGCTGACCGTGGCGTCCGACCGGGCGCGGGCCGTCTCCACCGCCACCCGGGCGACGGCGATGTCGCGCTGTGCGACGAAGATGTCCAGGTCCGCCTGGGCGACCCCATCCGTGACGTCGAGCGCCGACCGGGTGTCGGCGAAGGTCTCGGCGCCAAGGGTGAAGTCCGATGACCCATCCCAGAACCGGGCCAGCGAAATGTTGGCGACCCGGACGGTAATCCCGGCCTGATCGAAGTCGATCTGGGCCTGAGCCAGTTCGGCCTCGGCGCGCGCCCCGGCGAACAGAGGATCGCGCGCCATGTCCACGCGGCGACCGACCTCGGTCTGGAACCGTTCGGCGAGGTCAAGGCGCTCGCGGGCGATCTCCAACTCGGCCTGAGCCGCCAGAGCTTCCGCCCAGGCGCGCTGCACCTGTTCGAGCCGGTCCAACTGGCGAATGCGCGCGGTGGCGTCGACCAGCAGCCCTTCGGCTTCGGCGAGAGAGACACGGGCGGACCTGTCACCGCCCCGCTCGAACCGTTGCTCGACTGTGAGCGTGGTCTCGGTCCGACGGAACAGGTCGCCTCCGCCGATGGTCGGAAAGTTCTCGACCATCACCCCAAGCGTGGGGTTGGGACGAACGTCCGCCTGACGCACGGCTGCCCGCGACGCCTGTCGCCGGGCCTGGGTCGGTGCCAGTGAGGGATCGACCAGGGCGGCTCGACGCAGCGCCTCGTCCAGCGACAGTACAGGCGCGGTGGACGTGGCCGCCGCATCCTGTGCGACAGCAAGGGTCGGCGGCAGCGAGGCCGCCAGAATGAGCGCGAGGGCCGACACGGCCGTCAGTCGCGCCCACGGCCCGGCAATGCCGGACGATGGGGTCTTCAAGGGATTCTCTCCGGGAAACGGGGGTGCACGCGCGACCGATTGGCCGCGTCGGATCAGATGATCGTGCGCGTCCGTCTGGGAGGGTATTCAGGCCCGTCGCCGTCGTGGGCCGGACGTGCGCCATCGCCCGCCGGCTGGATCAGCACGGCGTTCATGGCGACGAGGGGGCTCAGATCGCGGTTGAGGATCGGGATGGCGGTGTGGCTGTCGCCGCTCGTATGGTGGTGATGGCTTGCTGGACGCCCGGCCTCGCCCTCGTCTTCGCCGTCTTCGGCTTGATCCAGTGGATCCTCGGCCGGCGCGTCGGGGGCGATATGGACGTGCAGCGAGCCATGATCGACGTCCGCGATCTCTGCGTGATCACCGTGGCCGATCGCGACTGCCGGCCAATCCGACGCATGGGCAATCTGGTGCCGCCCTTCCTGAACCCCATGCAGGCTCAACGTCGCCACGAGGGCGGCGCACAGGCTGACGCAAATGGTGCGAAACAGGCGAGACAAGATTGAACGGCTCCTTCATCCGCCATAGTGCGACCCGATCCCAATGGCAACGGTCGAGGTTGCCGCATCACGATATGGCTAGGATTCGTCCTTCAGGTGGATACGTGATGGCGGAGGTCGGGAGCTCCGTTGACGGCTGCGACGATGCGAACATTGATCGATCCGCCAGTCGTGGTAAGGGGCGGCATGGGAGTGACTCACTATCATTCTCAAAATGTTTTCTTGGTGGGCTGCGGGTCGCTGCGGCGCCAGTGCGGCGCCGACCGGTCGGGATTGACCGACGCCGAGGCAGTACCCACGTCTCGTGGCCCGGGGTCAGGCCGGCGCTGCGGGCCGGGCTCGCCGGCTTTCGAACCGGCGTCGGATCCAGGTTCGCCCAGGTTTCTCAACGAGCAGATGCAGGGCCGCCGCGATCAGCGCCGTGACGACGAACAACCCTGCCAGTTCGACTGGCGTGATGCGGAAGGCGCTGTCGATGCCGCGCAGTTCGGCGACCACGCCCTTGAAGGCGACGAGGACGGGCATGTGCACGAGATAGAGGGCGAAGGAGGCTTCACCGGCGAAAACCAGCGCAGGGGCGGCGAGAGGCCCCTCGCAGTCCGCGCGTGCGAGCAGGGACCAGGTCAGGATAACGGGGGCTGAGAGGGCGACGATGATCCGGTCGTCCAACGACAGCTGCATAGCGCCGAGCAACACGAGGGTAGCAGCCAGGGCGGCGGCGATGGCGACGGGCCGGCTCCAGCGCCAGCGATGGCCCAAGCCGTAGAGCGCCATGCCGATCAGAAAGGCCGGCGCTATGCGCAAGATGCCCATGTCGTCCTCGGCCCGAGGCAGAACCTTGCCGAAGGTTGAGACGTAGGCCGCGTCGATGACAACATAGCTGACGATGCCCAAGCCGAGCAGGAACCAAGGACGATGTCTCATCCGGATGGAGAGAAGGGCGTAGGCCGGGAACAGCAGATAGGCGAACCATTCCGCCGAGAGCGACCAGGACGGGCCGCTCCAATTGTATCCGATTTCGCTTGGAAACCACGCCTGTACCAGGAACAGGGTCTTGAAGAAGCCCTCTGTCGTGTAGGTCGAGAGATCGAACGGAACGCCAGAGATTGAAGCTCCGAGCACCATGATCAGAACACCGCCTAAAATCGCCAGATGGAGGGGATAGAGCCGAGCCAAGCGGGCCACGAGGAAGCGCCTGTAGCTGAACGTTCCTGCGGCGAAAGCGGGGCCGTAGACGTGGGCCAGAATGAAGCCCGACAGCATGAAGAAGGCGTCGACCCCCAGCCGGCTTCGCTCGATGATCGGGCTGTAGCCCAGGGCCGGATCCCACTGAAGCTGGTAGTGGAACAGCACCACGCCCATGGCCAGGAAGGCCCGCAGGCTGGTCAGGGCCCTCAGATCAGCCGGGTAGCCTTCGTGAGTCGGAGAAACGGACGTCATGAACGATGGCCCCCACGGCGGGCGGCACAGGACGGACCGCTTAATTGGTCTACGCATCGGTCGCCGCCATCCCTCATCCTCTCGCATCCGGGGGTCAGGCCTGCCGCGCTGGAGAAAAGGCCATGATCTGATCCTGCGCCGCTCGCGGGCTCATGGCGGTCGGCTTGCAGGTTTCATCGGAAGGCGGGATGACGCGTGCCACCGGCTCAGCCCACAGTTCAGCGCGGGCCGTGGTGAACGATGGCCTGGATCTCATCGAGCGCGGTTTTCTCCATGGGCGATGGATGGGCCGTCTATGCGGGCGCGCACGAAGACCACGTCGCCCACCCATGTCGCAATCCAGCTGACCGTGGCTCGCGCGGGCTCGGTCCGCGTGGTTCTGGACGACCGTCCGCCCTGAGCCGTCAGGCGATCGTCATCGGGCCTTCTGGCGCTGATCGGCCGGCCCTCGCCTCGTCATTCCGCCCTCTCCGACGGCCCTGTCGAGCCCTGAGGCCCAGCCGGACCGCATCGTGGCGGGCTTCAAAGAACAGCTCGGCGTCAAGGTATGTAAGCTGGATGCACGCCTTGAAGGGGCGCTCCTCAAGCCGTCTGAGGACCCGGCGCCCGGAGCCGTCGCCCGTGGGGCCTGGTCGGTCGGCGCCTCAAGGTCCTGGCCTAGGCGCAGATGCAGGCTCCACGTCTTTGCTACGCTCCCGTGATTTTCCGTGGGTTTTTCGGCCTGTTCACCAGCCTGTGGGATCATCTCTTGGGCAAGTTTCCGGTCCGGGGTCCACACGCCCCGGGCAGGCCAGATCGGCCGTCGGCCCGACTACCCGAGAGGATATTTTAAGACGCTCGCCGAACCAATCCGACGGGATGTCTAGGGAAATGTCCTGCGCTACCGCGAGGCGCGTCCGAGAAGGTCGATCAGTTCTGTGGCCTTGGCCTTGCGATCGGAGAGATCGTCGCCGGTCATCGCCCCCATGACGCAGTGGTCAAGGTGGTCTCTGAGCACCTCGCTCTCGACGCGCAGCAGGGCCGCCCGTACGGCCTGGAGCTGGGTGAGGACCTCCACGCAGTAGCGGTCCTCCTCGACCATCCGGGCGATGCCGCGCACCTGGCCCTCGATCCGGTTCAGGCGGTTCAACACCTTGGGTTTTGTTTCCGTCTGCATCCAATTCCTCGCTCTGACCGTTCGACCATACCCCAGGACAGCGCCTTGCGCGATACCCCCTTAGGGTATATATGGCGTCCAGCTGTTTCAAGGAGCCCGCCATGTCCATGCCCTCCCCTTCGCATCCGCCCGACCACAGCTGCTGTTCGGCCAAATCGGCGGACAGCGGCGCGAAGGCGGTCGATCCGGTCTGCGGCATGACCGTCGATCCGGCGACCACAGCGCATCGGGCGGCCCACGACGATAAGGACTATTTCTTCTGTTCGGCGGGCTGCCGGACCAAATTCATCGCCGATCCGGACCGCTATCTCGGCGAGGCCCGGCAACCGGCGCCTGTCATCCCGGGCGCCATCTACACCTGCCCGATGCATCCGGAGGTGCGCCAGGAGGGCCCGGGCTCCTGCCCGATCTGCGGCATGGCGCTGGAGCCGGAGACCGTCACCGCCGAGGCGCCGGTCAATCACGAACTGATCGACTTCACCCGCCGCCTCTGGGTTGCCGCGGTCCTGACCCTGCCCGTCTTCGCGCTCGAGATGGGCGGCCATCTGACCGGACTGGCGATGCGGATTTCGGGCCAAACCTCCAACTGGATCCAGTTCGCGCTGGCGACGCCCGTGGTGCTGTGGGCCGGCTGGCCGTTCTTCCAGCGGGGCTGGGCTTCCCTCCGCAACCGCAGCCTCAACATGTTCACCCTGATCGCCATCGGCGTCGGCGCGGCCTGGATCTACAGCGTGGTCGCGGTGCTGGCGCCGGCTCTGTTCCCGGCGGCGGTCCGCCGGATGGACGGCAGCGCGCCGGTCTATTTCGAGGCAGCGGCCATCATCACCGTCCTGGTTCTGGTGGGCCAGATTCTTGAGCTGCGCGCGCGCGAACAGACGTCCGGCGCCATCCGGGCGCTGCTGGATCTGACGCCCAAGACCGCGCGTCGGGTCCGCGACGACGGCGGCGACGAGGACGTCACGCTCGACCTGGTCGCCGTCGGAGACCGGCTGCGCGTCCGTCCCGGCGAGAAGGTGGCGGTCGACGGCGAGATTCTGGACGGCCGCGTGACCATCGACGAGTCCCTGGTCACGGGTGAATCCATGCCGGTGACCAAGGACGTCGGCGACAGGGTGGTTGCCGGATCGCTCAACAAGACCGGCTCGTTCGTGATGCGGGCCGACAAGGTCGGCGCCGACACCCTGCTGGCCCAGATCGTCCAGATGGTCGCCCAGGCCCAGCGCAGCCGCGCGCCGATCCAGCGTCTGGCCGACAAGGTGTCCGGCTGGTTCGTGCCGGCAGTGATCGGCATCGCGGTTCTCGCCGCCCTCGTCTGGGGCCTGGTCGGTCCCGAACCGCGCCTGTCCTACGCGCTGGTCGCCGCGGTCTCGGTGCTGATCATCGCCTGTCCCTGCGCCCTGGGCCTGGCGACGCCGATCTCCATCATGGTCGGGGTGGGGCGCGGCGCCCACGCCGGCGTGCTGATCAAGAACGCCGAGGCGCTGGAGCGTTTCGAAAAGGTCGACACCTTGGTGCTCGACAAGACCGGTACCCTGACGGAGGGGCGACCGTCGGTGACGGCCATCCGGCCCGCCGCCGGGTTCGACGAGGCCGAGCTTTTGAGACTCTCCGCCAGTCTGGAGCGGGGCAGCGAGCACCCGCTGGCCGACGCCGTCGTCCGCGCCGCGGCGGATCGCAAGCTCGTGCTGTCGGAGGCGTCGGAGTTCGACAGCCCGGTCGGGCGCGGCGTCACCGGGGTGGTCGACGGCCGCCGCGTGGCGCTCGGCAACGGCCGCTACCTCAAGGAGATCGGCGTCGAGGTCGCGGCGCTCGAGGCCGAGGCCGAGGCGCTACGCCAGAACGGCGCCACCGCGATCTTCGTGGCCGTTGACGGGGTGGCGGCCGGAGTCCTCGGCATCGCCGACCCGGTCAAAGCGACGACCGCCGAGGCCATTCGCGCTCTGAAGGCCGCGGGCCTGCGCCTGGTGATGATGACCGGGGACAACCGGACCACGGCCGAGGCGGTGGCGCGCCGGCTCGGCATAGACGATGTCCAGGCCGAGGTCCTGCCGCAGGACAAGGCGGCGGTCGTCGAGCGTCTGCGGGCCGAGGGCCGCATCGTGGCCATGGCCGGCGACGGGGTCAATGACGCCCCGGCCCTGGCCGCCGCCGATGTCGGGGTCGCCATGGGCGCCGGGTCGGACGTGGCCATCGAGAGCGCCGGCGTCACCCTGCTGGGGGGCGATCTCCAGGGCATTGTCCGGGCGCGCAAGCTGTCGAAGGCGGTGATGAGCAACATCCGCCAGAATCTCGTCTTCGCCTTCGGGTACAACGCCCTGGGCATCCCGGTCGCGGCGGGGCTGCTGTACCCGATCTTTGGCCTCCTGCTGTCGCCGGCTCTGGCGGCGTTGGCGATGGCCCTGTCCTCCGTGAGCGTCATCGGCAATGCGCTGCGGCTTCGTGCGGTCAGACTTTAACGGGGGCGGCATGGGGGACCGGGGCCAGGAGAAGGCGACGATCGGCGTTTGCGCCATTACGCACTCCGGCAGCCGATCCCTCGCCTGATCCAACAGCGTTCGGGTATATTTGATCAAGGCGGAACCGTGTCGGAGGACCCGGATTTAACTGGCGTTCATGTCCGGTTGCGCAACGGCGCCGAGATCCCGGTTCAAGTCCGCGTCCCGCCGCCGCCTCGCCGGCGCCCTCTTCAACTAGCCGCCGGCCGATTCGCCGGCGCCGCCCTACGCCGGAGACACCCGATGTTCAACCTGACCTTCACACGCTCGTCCGTTCTGCTCGCCGGCTGTTCCGCTCTCCTCGTGGCGGCGTGCAGCCCGGCCGCCGAGCCGCCGGCGGCCTCCAAGGCCGACGAGTCGGCGCAGACTCCGGAGCCCATGGCGATGGCGCAGACGCCCTTCTCCGCCGCCGAGGCGAGGATGCACGAGGCCATGAGGTCGGCGACGGGAGCCAGCGCCGGAGAGGCATGGGCCCGCAAGATGATCCCCCATCACCAAGGCGCCCTCGATATGTCCCAGATTTTGCTGCGCGACACGCGGGATGCCGACATTCGCCGGATGGCGCAGAAGACCGTCGAGATGCAGACCGGGGACATCGCCGAGCTCCAGCGTTGGCTCGAAACAAACGTGGGGGCCGCAGCCGGTGCGGCAGCGCCGGGCGGAGGCGGTGAGCCGCCGTTCGCGCCGGCCGAAGCGAAAATGATGGAGGCCATGATGGCCGCGACCGGGGTCGACACGGACCAGACCTGGGCTCGCAAGATGATCGCGCATCACCAGGGCGCCCTCGACATGGCCCAGGTGGTGCTGCGCGAAAGCCAGGACGCCGACATCCGGCGCATGGCGCAGAAGACGATCGAGATGCAGACCGCGGACATCGCGGAGCTGCGCGCCTGGCTGGAGGCTCATCCCGCCAGCGCAGGATGATCCGGCGTCGGCGAGAAGTCCCGTTGCAGATTTGCGAGTAGAGGAAGAACAATCGATGGAAAACATGAAGACCATGCACGCCATGAAGGGGAGCTATCGGTCGTTCGCGATCGAGCTCGTCCTGGATTTCATCATCATGTACCTCGTGATGTACACGATGATCGCGTCCCTCAATCATTTCTACTTCAACCTCAACAACGTCTACATGACCCTCATGATGGTCTCGCCTATGGCGATCCTCATGCTGGTGTTCATGCGGTCGATGTATCCGTCGAAACGGACGAATCTGCTGATCGGCGGGGCTGCCGCCCTGGTGTTTGCGGTCAGCTTCTGGGGTATGCGGACCCAGGCGGCGGTGGGAGACACGGAGTTCCTGCGTTCGATGATCCCGCACCACTCCGGCGCCATCCTGATGTGCCAGCAAGCCTCGCTGACGGATCCGGAAGTGCTCGGTCTGTGCGAGGAAATCGTCCGCTCCCAGGAACAGGAGATCGCCCAGATGAAGGCTCTTCTGGCGCGGCGGTAATTCGGCGGGCGGCCGCGAGGGCCGCCGGCGCGGTCGGCTCTGCGGCAGCGTGTCGCGAGGGCCGACCGCGTCGCCTGCGTAAATCCCTATAGATCGTCGCCGTACGGAGGCGCGGTCATGACTTTCAGGAGTATCCCATGAAGCTGGATCGTCGACTACTGCTGCGCGGCGCTGTCGCCGGAGGCGGTCTCGCGGCCCTGCAGGGCTTGATGCCCGCCTGGGCCCAGACAGGTTCGCCGGGGTTGCGGGCGGACCTGCCGACCCTCACCGGCCCGAACATCGACCTGACGATCGGTCAGTCGCCGTTCACCGTGAACGGGCGCACCGCCACGGCCACAACGATCAACGGCGTGCTTCCCGCGCCGGTGCTCCGTTTGCGCGAAGGCCAGAACGTCCGCCTCGCGGTGACGAACCAGCTTGATGAGGACACATCCATCCACTGGCACGGCATCCTGCTGCCGTTCCAGATGGACGGTGTGCCGGGCGTCAGCTTCCCCGGCATCCGCCCGCGCGAGACCTTCGTTTACGAATTCCCGGTCCGGCAGTCCGGCACCTTCTGGTACCACAGCCACTCAGGACTGCAGGAGGCGCTCGGCCATTACGGGCCCATCGTCATCGACCCGGCGGGCGCCGACCCGGTCGCCTACGACCGCGAACATGTGCTGGTCCTGTCGGACTGGAGCTTCATGCACCCGCACGAAATCTTCGACAAGCTCAAGAAGAGCCCCGGTTACTTCAACCGCCAGCGCACCACCCTGGCCGGCCTGCTGGACGGCAGCGACCGGATGAGCCTGGAAGAGCGCCGGATGTGGGGCGAGATGCGCATGGATCCGCGCGACATCCTCGACGTCAACGGCTCGACCTACACCTATCTGATCAACGGCCACGGGCCGCGGGAGAACTGGACCGGTCTGTTCCGGCCCGGCGAGCGGGTGCGGTTGCGCATCATCAACGCCTCGGCCATGTCGATCTTCAACGTGCGAATTCCCGGACTGCCGATGACCGTGGTTCAGGCCGACGGCGAGAATGTGCGCCCGATCGAGACCGACGAGTTCCAGATTTCTGTGGCCGAGACCTATGACGTCATCGTCCAGCCGACCGAGGACCGCGCCTACACCATCGTCTCCGAAGCCATCGACCGATCGGGCATGGGGCGGGCGACCCTGGCGCCGCGTCTTGGAATGACCGCCGAGGTTCCGCCGCTGCGGGAGGTTCCCAACCTGACCATGAAGGACATGGGCATGGGGGACATGGGCGGCATGGGCGGAATGGATCACGGGTCCATGGGAGCCCAGCCGGGCGGAGCCATGGCCGGGATGGACCACGGGGCCATGACCGGAGCCTCCGGCGGAGCCATGGCGGGCATGGATCACGGCGCCGTGCCTGCCCAGCCTGCCGGGGCGATGCCTGGAATGGATCACGGCTCCATGGCCGGAATGAACATGCGCGATCCCGAGAATGCGCCGCCCGACATGGCGGTCGGTGTGGGCGTCGATGCCATCGCGATGGCGCCGGCCAACCGCATGGGCGAGCGTCCGATCGGGCTTCAGGATGTTCCGCATCGCGTCCTCGTCTACACCGACCTCGTCTCGCTCCAGCCCAACAAGGATCAGCGTCCCCCGTCCCGGACGATGGAAATCCATCTGACCGGCAATATGGAGCGGTTCATGTGGGGCTTTGACGGCCGAAAATTCAGCGAGCTGGTCGAGCCGATCCGGTTCGAGCGGGACGAGCGGGTGCGCGTGACCCTGGTCAACGATTCCATGATGGCGCACCCGATCCATCTGCACGGCCATTTCTTCGAACTGGTCACCGGGGGCCCTGCCGGGCACCAGCCGCTCAAACACACTGTCAACGTTCCGCCGGGCGGCAAGGTCAGTTTCGACCTGACCGCCGACAACCCCGGCGACTGGGCCTTCCACTGTCACCTATTGCTGCACATGCATGCCGGGATGTTCAATGTGGTCACGGTCCGTCCGATGGAAGGAGCTGCATCGTGAAGACGTCGGTCGCCGTCCTTCCCCTGATCCTCGCCGCGGCCTCCGCGGCGGCGGGAACGCCTGCGCTGGCGCAGAGCCACGCCGGGCATGCAACGCCCGCGCCTGTTCGCCAGACGCTTCCGGAGGGTTGCGTCGCGCGCGGCTCCTCCACCGCCGATGCATCCCGGATAGGGACGGCCGGAGCGCCGACGTGCCCGACGGGCGCGGTGCCCGTCCGTCTGCAGGCTGGGGCGATGCCGGCGGGGCACGACATGTCGACCATGGGCCAGACCCGGCCTGCGCCGGCCATGCCTGCGGGACACGACATGTCTACGATGCCCCAGACGCAGCCCGCTCCAGCCGCCGCGTCTAGACATGCCGGTCATGACATGTCGACCATGGGTCAGACCCAGCCCGCGCCGGCCATGCCGGCGGGGCACGACATGTCGGCTATGGGCCAGACCCAGCCGGCTCCGGCCGCCGCGTCCCCGCATGCCGGCCATGACATGTCGGCCATGGGTCAGACCCAGCCTGCGCCAGCCATGCCCGCGGGGCACGACATGTCGACGATGGGCCAGACTCAGCCGGCTCCGGCCGCCACGTCCCCGCATGCCGGTCATGATATGTCGACCATGGGTCAGACCCAGCCCGCGCCAGCCATGCCGGCGGGACACAACATGTCGACGATGGGCCAGACCCAGCCGGCTCCGGCCGCCGCGTCCCCGCATGCCGGCCATGACATGTCGACCATGGGTCAGACCCCGCCCGCGCCGGCCATGCCGGCGGGGCACGACATGTCGACGATGGGTCAGATGCCGGCCGGACACGACATGTCCGGAATGGCCATGCCGCCCGACGTCCCGACCAGCGCGAACAATCCCGGACGTCCACCGGAAGCCCCCGCTCCGGCGGGCGCGGCAAGCGGGCCGGCCAATGCCGCCGACCTGCTGTTCGACCCCGCCGAAATGGCGGCGGCCCGCGCCCAGCTGTTGGTCGAGCACGGAAACGTCCGCACGACGGCGGTCATCATCGACCAGCTCGAAGCGACCTTTGGCGACGACGAGGAAGGCTACGCCTGGGACGCCCAGGGCTGGACCGGCGGCGACATCAATCGGTTCTGGTGGAAGTCGGAAGGGGAGGGCGCTTTTGACGGCGAGGTCGAGGAGGCCGAGATCCAGGCCCTCTACAGCCGGGCGTTCCGACCCTTCTTCGACTTCCAGACCGGCCTGCGGCAGACCTACCGGCCCGAGGGCGACCGGACCGATCTGGTCGTCGGCATTCAGGGTCTGGCGCCCTACTGGTTCGAGGTCGATGCGGCGGCCTTCCTGTCCAACAAGGGCGAACTGACGGCGAGGGCGGAGGCCGAATATGATCAGCGGATCACCAATCGCTGGATCGTGCAGCCCCGGGCCGAGGTGGTGCTGTCGGCGGAGGACATCCCCGAACTCCGGATCGGGTCCGGCCTGTCGACGCTCCAGATCGGGGCCCGCTTGCGCTACGAGTTCCGCAAGGAATTCGCACCCTATGTCGGCGTCGAATGGACCAAGAGCTTCGGCAATACGGCGGACTTCCTGGAAGCTGACGGGCGAAGCTCGGAAGACACCCGGCTGGTCGTCGGCATTCGGGCGTGGTTCTAGCGAAGCGGCGGCGGGTCTTGTCTTGACGCCGGCGCCCCCACAGGCACGCAACGGGTCGGTTGTCAGGACGCCCCCGCCGGGGCCAGGGCCTCGCTACAGCCTGTGCCTTGCGCCGGCCGGTGACCGGCCCGGTGTTGTCCAATGACAGCGGGGCGGCGGATCCGGGCCGTCGTGATCGATCTGGATGACACCCTGCTCTCAGCCTATCGCCGCCCTGATCTGGCGTGGCGCAGCGTCTGTCAGGTATACCAGACCGAGCTTGGCGACCTCGCTCCGGACGTTGCAGCGCGCGCCCTGACGGAGGCGGGGCGGGCCTTCTGGAGCGATCCGGACAGCCACGCCGTGGGCCGCGCAGACCCGAAGCAGGCCCGGCGCGTCATCGCAGCCAAAGCCTTCGAGGCCTTGCGGCGCGACAGTAGTCCAACGGTATCTCCCGAGATCGCAGAGCGCATCGCCGACGCCTTCAGCCTCCATCGCGACCGGCAGATGCGGCTCGAACCCAAGGCGGACGCCGTGTTGGTCCAACTGCGGGACGCTGGATACCGGCTCGCGCTGCTCACCAACGGCGCCGGTCCACTGCAGCGCGCCAAGATCGAGCGTTTCGGTCTGGCTTCGCGTTTCCATCATATCCAGATTGAAGGCGAGGTCGGCGTTGGCAAGCCCGATCCGGGCGCGTTCAGGCGAGTGTTTGCCGCCTTGAACGTCGATCCGCCCGAGGTCTGTGTCGTCGGAGACAGTCTGGAATGGGACATTCGCCCGGCCAAGGCGCTGGGCTGTTTCACCATTCTGTACGACCCGGAGGCTGGCCAAGCTGTAGGACGCGGTTTCGGCGACGCCCACGTTGTGACCCGGACATTGGCGAGCTTGGCGCCCCACCTTCAGGAGCGTAGTTCGCCCCCCGGCCGGATGGATCGCGCCGGCCGGCGATCACGGCGCGCCGACTGAGCCCAGGGCTGAAAGACCATCGCGAGGGGTCAGCCGGGGAGCCGACCGCTGATCGACGACGGAAAAACGCCGCGCGGCAGGTCGCGCGGCGTTCCTTCCACATCCGGCTTCGGCCCCTCAGGAGGCGGGAGGCCGATCCCTCAGTGAACCATGAAACGGACGAGGCCGTTCATCTGGTGGCCGTCGGCGCCCTTCGCGGCCCAGGCGGCGGAATAGGATCCGGGGGCCAGGATGGGGAGGGGCGCGCTGACCGTGGTGACCGGCGCCGCGTCGTCGACCACAGCCACGTCGATGGACCGGGCGTCAGGGCCCGTCAGCCTGAGAGAGGTCAGGGTCATGGCGTGCGGGAACGTCGCCGAGAAGGTCGTCGGCGCGACCGCTAGCATGGCGTTGTCCGCGGGCGCGGTGACGACGCCGTTGGCGGGGGCCTGCATGGCGGCGTGATCCTGCGCCGACATGCCCGCGTGCGAATGGCTCTGGGCCTGGGCGAGGGAGACGGGAGCCAGCGCCGCCAGAGCGGCCAGGCTGGTGAGGATTGAACGGTTCATGAGAGACTTCCTGATGCTTACGTGGACTACTGGTTGGGCGGCATGGTCATGCCGTCCATCTTCGACATGTCATGGCCGGCCATCGGATCGGCCGGCGGCGGCGTCGGGGCGGGTGCTGGCGCCGGCGCGGGGCGGGTCGGTCGGGGCGTCGAGGCCCGGGGGGACGGCGCCGGGGCTGGTGCGGCGGCCTGCGGCTGCGGGGTCGGCTCGGGCGTGGCGACCGGCGCGGCCTCCATCGGGGTCGTCGCCGAGGCGCCCGGCGCCGTCTGGGCCTCGACCGGTTGAGGGTCGGCGGCCGGCTGGCAGGCGCCCAAGGTGATCGCCGCTGCGGCGGCTAGGATCGGGACTCTCATGTGACAAGCTCCTGAAAGAAAAGGGCGATGATCGGGTCGATTTCCCGCGACGCCCTCATACTAGAATACGCGGACGGGCGCCGCATCCCTCGCCGCCTGGAGGTCGATCGACGGAGCGCCGCTGCGGCCCGAGCGGGGCTAAGGCGCGACGAAGGTTCCGAGGACCCTCGAGCTGATCACTCAAGAGCGGCCCGGACAGCGGGCGTGTCGTCCAGCGCCTCGGACAGCTTGCGACGAGCCCGCGCCACGCGGGTCTCCACGGTCTTGATGGAGACACCCAGCATCCCGGCCGTTTCCGCCTGACTGCGCCCTTCGATTGCCGTCAGCATAAGCGGAGCCTTGAGGTGCGGCGGCAGACGGCTCATGGCCTCGTTCAACCGCGCCAGCCTTGCGCTGGCATCCATCCGGTCATCCACCGCCTCGGCCCCGTCCGGCACGGACATGGCTTCCGGCGACGACAGGTCGACGTCGCCCCGGATGAGCCGCCGAACGAAGCGGCGACGGCTCCAGTCCCGGCATTTATTGAGTGCGATGGTCCGGATCCAGGCCTCGAAGGGTCGGACCGGGTCGTAGCGGCGAATGTTGATCCAGGCCGCCGCATAGGTGTCCTGCAACAGGTCCCAGGCGTCCTGTTCATCGCCGACATAGCGCCGGACGAAACGGAACAGAGAAGTCTTGGTCTGCCGCATCAACTCGCTGAAGGCCGCCCGGTCCCCGCCGGCGGCGCGGGCTGACAGGTCGTTGGGGCTGTCCACGCGGAACGCTAGCCTTCGTCGGGCGCGAGGGCCTCGACGATACGGTCGTCGAATACCTCGGCCTGGGCCGGCGTCAGAACGGACCGCATCTCGAAGACGTGGGCGATCGTCTCCTTCTGCAAGGCGCCCATGGCGACGTGGAAATGGTCCACCGCCGCCTGGACCTGGGGACCGTCGCCGTCGCTCCGTGCGATCGCGCGCGCCAGTTCCTGATTGGCCGCGCGGACGTCCGCTTCGAGCGCGGGCCGGCGCGCGGCGAACCGGGCTTCGACTGCGTCGATGCGGGTCAGCTGGTCGGGCGAGAGCTTCAGGTCGTGGTGCACGATGTCGTGCAGGGATGGCGGTTCGCGCCGGCTCAGCACCCAGCTGGCGCTGATCCAAGTGCCCGCGCCGCTGGCGACCGCCGCCAGGACGGCCGTCAGGGCGATGGCCTGCCAGCCGCGCTTCATCGGCCGGTTTCCAGTCTCACCAGAGGCGACAGGCCCGCGTCGACCGTGAAAATGGCCATCTCCCCGGCCGGTCTGGGGGCGGCGACCGCGCCGACGCCGCCTGCCGTCAGGCCGGTGACCAGGGCCATGGCGACGGCCCCCAAACGCAGTTGCGACGCGAGCCTTTCGCCGCGAAGCGCGTCGACCCGGCTCCAGACGAGCGGTTCGAGCCCGTCGAGCGACCGGCCCAAGGGCGTCGCCGCCGATCCGGCCAAAAGATCATCCAAATTACGCGCCATCGAACACTCTCCTTGCGCCCCTAATCCCTACTACGCCGAAACAAGCCAAATCCCTCAAACGAGGGGACGGCCTCCCCGGTGCGTAGTTAGCAGAAGGGACGGGATGGGAGAGAACAATGTCGATACGCAAACTTCTGTCGGGGATCGCCCTGGTGGTGGCGCTGTCTGTCAGCGCGCCCGCGTTCGCGCACGAGGATCATGACAAGCAGGCCGCGGCCCGTGCCCAGGCCGCCGCGCCGGCGGGCGCCGTGCCAGAAGGCGGCGTGATGGCCATGCCGGGGATGGCTATGGACATGGACCACGGGGCCATGACGGCGGACGAGGGTCCCAAGCCAATGCCCCAGCGCCTGTATCGCTGGCTCGGCGCCATGCATCCCGCCGCCGTCCATTTCCCGATCGCGCTGTTCCTCGTCGCCGCGCTCCTCGAGATCGCCGCCCTGACGCTGCGTCGGCCGGTCCTGACCCAGGGCACGCGGGTGATCATCGCCCTGGCGGCGATCTCCGCGGTCGCCGCGGTGGCGCTGGGATGGTTCGCTATGGGGCTGCCCGGGAAGGACGATGTGACTCACCTCTACCATCGGTGGCTCGGCACCTCGATCGCCGCGCTCGGCCTGCTGAGCTGGTGGGCGAAGGAACAATGGGTCCGCCGGCCGGGGCGCGGGCGCGAGCTGATCTACATCGGTCTTTTGACCGTGACCGCCGCCGCCGTGGTGGTCAACGGCCTGCTGGGCGGGATGCTGACCCATGGCATGAGGCATCTGATGTTCTGACGGCCTTGGGGTCCGTCGTCGCCCGAACGCCTCGTTCTTCATCTACTTCGCCGGACCGGGTTCTACTGCGGCCGCGGCAAACCAGGAGACTGCACCATGATGTTCCGTTCAGCACTCGCCGGATCGGCGGTCGCCGCCCTCCTCGCGACCTCCGGCCAAGCGCAAGCTCAATCACAGGCGCCGGCCCGCTCCCACGCCCCCGGCTCGGCCCATACGCCAGGCTCGGCGCACGCCCCCGGCGATGCGCAATCCGCTGACGAGGCCCAGGTCCGAGCGGTCGTCACCGCCTACAAGGACGCCATCGAGCGGATGGACGTGTCGCAGACGCCGGCCCTGTTCTGGACCGACTCGGAGATCTTCGAGAACGGCGGCGTGGAGGGATCGTTCGCCTATTATCTGGAGCACCATCTCGGGCCCGAATTCGCCGATCTGGCCGGCTTCGACTTCCGCAACCACGAAATGAAAGTCGAGGTTGACGGCGACACCGCCTTCGTGAGCGAGACCTACACCTTCCACATCACCTTCAAGTACGGAGCCCGGGCCCCCATAGAGCGCCGCGGCGCCGCCACGAGCGTCCTGCGCAAGCGGGGTGACGAGTGGAGGTTCGACGTCTATCACTCCTCGGCCCGGCCCTTCCGCCCCGCCGCCTGATCGCGGCGGCGACCGTCATCGGCGGCCTCCAGATATCGCTCGCCAGAGGGACCCATGAGATCGATGCCCACCCTTTCACGCCGTGCGTTTCTGGCCGCGGGGGCCGGCTCCGTCGCCGTCGCGGCCTGCGCTCCGGGCGCCCGTTCATCGACCGAGCTCGCGGTCTACAAGACCCCGACCTGCGCCTGTTGCACGGCCTGGGTGGATCACATGCGCGCCGCCGGCTTCAAGGCGCGGGTCAACGAACTCCCGAGCCTTCGCTCTATACGCAGCACCCAGGGCGTGCCCGAGGCGCTCGCCTCCTGCCACACGGCCATGATCGGCGGCTATGTCCTCGAGGGCCATGTGCCGGCCGAGGATGTCCGCAAGCTTCTGGCCGAACGTCCCGAGGCCGTGGGCCTCGCAGTGCCGGCGATGCCGCTGGGGTCTCCCGGCATGGAGACGCCAGACGGCCAACGTGAGCCCTATGAGACCCTGCTGATCCTCAAGGGCGGCGGTACGCGCGTCTTCGCGCGTCACGGCTAGGCGAGGCCCAGGGATGAAGGTTCTCAAGCTCTCCACCCAGCTGCACAAATGGATTGCGCTCGTCGTCGGCCTTCAGGTGCTGTTCTGGGTCGGCGGCGGTCTGGTGATGACGGCCATTCCGATCGAGACGGTGCGCGGCGAACATCGGGCGGTTGACCTCAAGCCGAGCCCGCTGGAGCTCGGCGCGCTTCCGGCACTGAGCGAGATCGCGCGCCGAGCGGGCGTCGCGCCTGTCCAGGCGGAGCTTCACACGACGCCGCGGGGGGCGGCCTGGACCTTGAAGCCGGCGTCGGGCGAGCCAGTCGTCGTGTCCGCCGCGACCGGCCGGCCGTTCGGACCGATGTCGGCCGCCGACGCCTCGGCCTTCGCCAAGGGCGCGTACAAGGGCGAGGCGCGGGTTTCCGGCGCGGTTCTTCTGGCGACGGCGCCCGAGGAGACGGGACGCACCGGACCGCTGTGGCGGGTAGACTTCGCCGACCGCGAAAAGACGGCCTTCTACCTGTCGCCAGCGACAGGCGAAGTGGTGACGCGCCGCTCGGGCGTGTGGCGGATCTTCGACTTCTTCTGGCGACTGCACGTCATGGACTGGAACGACGGCGAGGACTTCAATCACCCCCTGATCATCATCACTACCGCCTTGACCCTGAGCATTGTGATTTCGGGCTTCATCCTGCTGTGGATACGGATCTCCCGCGACCTGAAAATGGCGCGTGCGGTTCGCAAGCGGGAGCCATGAGGCAGGCGACGGCTCGATCACAGGAAGCTCTGCCAAGAGACAACGACCGGACTTCACCACCGCGTCTCGCCGCCCTGACCACCGCCTGGCCGCCGCACATCCTGCGGCAAGAGGACGTCGCGGCCAACGGGGCCGAAATGTTCGCCACGACCCACGGCGGTTTCGAGCGGCTGGCGCCTATCTATCGAAACGCCTTGATCGACACACGGCATTCGTGCGTCCCAATGGACTGGTATCTGCAGCCGCACAGCTTCGCGGAGCGGAACGACCTGTTCCTGGAACACGCAGTCGCCCTGATGGCCGAGAGCACGACGAGCGCGCTGGAGCAAGCGGGGTGATCGCGACCTTGGCCGGTTTTGGACCACTCGGATCATCACCTGCCCGGCGCGCCGCTAGTCCGATCCGGCCCTTCCGGGTCATTCGTCATCCCAACTACTGGATCGCATCTCTTGAGATCGCCATGTTGCCGCTGGTTTTCGGCCAGGTCTGGATAGCAGTGGTGTTCACCGCGCTTAATGCCATGCTGATCACCTGGCGGGTGCGGCTGGAGGATCGCGCTCTTGCCTATCAGGCCTGTGAGCCAGAACGACCTGGATGCGAGGCGGGCCAGTCACCGACGATCAGGTCACGCGGTGCGAAATCTCGGTCAGAGCCCTGAGACCGGTTCCGAAGCGGGCGATTGATGCCCGGTGCCGTTCCAGTTCTCCGTAGGGCAGATAGCGCACATTGAGATCGGCGATCCGGCTGAAGGCCGGACGTTGCAACTGCGCCCGCACATCGTTTTCGCGGCTGTCGGGAGCGACCAGGAAAAGGCCGGCGGAGATGTTTAGTTCGCCTGACAGGGCGAGGTCCAGCATTCGCACGACACCGGAGTAGATCGTGGTGGAATGCTCGACCTCGAAGGCGGCCGCCACGCGGTCCGCGTCTCCCTCCAGCCAGAGTACGTCGATCAGCCGGATGGACTCGGCGCCTGGACCGTTCGCCAGCGACGGCGGTAGTTGTTCTAGGCAGCCCTCGCTCAGGCGTGCGCCCTCGTGCTGGCGCCCGCGGTCATTGGACGCGATCCAGACCCTGTAGCCCAGCGCGCGACCCAGATCACGGACCCAGGCCTGGATCTCTGTGTGGGTCCGGTCCGTCTCGCCCTGCTGGAGCGCGGTCTTCTCGAACTTGACCGCTTCGGCGCGCGCTTCGGCCAGCCGCGCGTCCCAGCCGCTGGCGGACAGACTCTCGTCGTCCAGGGGCGGCGCGGGATAACGGCCGGAGCCCACGTCGAACAGGAAGCCCGCGATCGCCCCGAGATCGTTGGACAGAAGATCGCTGTAGCGAGCGTTGAGGGCCAAAATTCCTTGCCGCATCGCAAGGTAGTGCTCCCAGCTCCCGAGCTTGACCTTTGATCCGGTGATCGCGTTGTAGCCGTTGACGATCGCGGTATTGAACGGCGAAACGTGGGTGGGATGGAGAAAATAGATCAGGTTGGCCACTGCAGGCCCGAGTCCCTTGATTCGGAGTTGGTCGATCGTGCGGATGCCCGCGAGAATTTCCGTTGCTGTCGAACAACAGCTGCAGTGATGCAGGAGCCGGCCGAAAGCGCGTTGATTGGCCGGGTTTTCGTAGATGTCCGGGATGCGAAGTTTGGGCTTCCAGAGGAAGGCATGGTCCGCGCCCTTGAAGATCTGCCGTTGTTCGGCCACCGAATGAACGATCGTCTCCAGCGACGACCCGCGATAGGCCACGCCGAACCGGCCTGCTTCGATCTCCTTGACGACCTGGCCGATGCCGCGACGGATGGAGCGGAAATTCTTCAGACGCTCGTCCCACAAGAACCAGGTCTGGTAGGTCGCAGCCGGGTCGCGCCGCCACTGTTCAATAAGATCACGAACTCGATCTGACACGGCGCGCCCCCTCAATTCTTGAGCAGTCTAGGCGGGTCCAGGTCGCTGGGCCAACGGCCATTCGCAGCCGGTCCCAAGAGCGCGTGCGACGCACCTGGCTCCAGCGCGTTCGGCGCGCGCCAACGGCTACATCGCCATTTCCATGGCCGAGACCGGAGCCAGGGTTCCCATGATGGACACCAGGGCCAGCAGCCCCAGGGCGAGGAGGGTCTCCATCACCAAGCTGCGTTTCAGCCGTGAAATGGCGGGGCCAAGATACTCGGGATCGTCCAGGGCGCTGCCGAGGTGGGGCGTCAGATAAAAGCGGTTCGCGGCCGCCAGAACCAGCATGAGCGCGAAGAGCACGAGCTTGCCCGTCAACAGCAGACCGTAGGGCGTGCTCAAGAGGCCAGCGATACGATCGGGTCCGACCATGAACCAGCTGTTCACCAGTCCGCTCAGAACCAGGACGGCGACCGATGCGGATCCGACGCCGGCGAATCCGTGAAGGGCTCGATAGAGGATCCTATCGCCATCGACCGTTTCTGACCGCCGCCGCAACGTCAGGATCAGCAAGGCCGCGAGCGCGCCGAGCCACACCGCCGCCGCCCAGCTGTGCAGGATCGCGGCCGTCAGATGAACATAGCGCCCCGCGCCTTCGGTGGCCGCGCCGTGTCCCGTCCAGGCGAAGCTGGCGCCGACGATAAGACCGGCGACAGCGACGAATTTCCACAGGCCGCGGGACGGCTTGTCTTGAATGAGCGCAAGAAGCGCGAGCAACGCGGCCAGCGTCCGGACGAGAAAGGCGGGTCCGAGGCTCGTGCCCGTGAGCATGAAGCCGAGCGTCGCCGGCTTGAGACCTTCAGTCAGCGAGCCCGCCATCACAGCGGTCTGGGCCGCGAAGGCGGCGGCGGAGCCTATGGCGACCACGGCCGCCGCGCTGACCAGCAAGGATCTCGTCCAGCCGAGGGCCACCGCGTCCGACCCGCGCAACCCGTAGAGGAGGAACAGCGGCGTCCCGAGCAGGACGACCGCGCCGCCGTACTGCGCGAGCCGGAGCAGGATGACCAGAACGTCGAGCACGATGGGTCAGCGTACCGTGAAGGCGATGGCGCCGGTCATACGGTGGCCGTCGGCGGAGGCGGCATGCCAGTTGAGGCTGTAGGCGCCGGCCGCGAGCGGTCGCGCCGTCCGTCCCGAAACGGTCATGCCGTCATCGGAGACGGTGGTCGCGACCGGGAATTTGGCACCGGCGGCGTTCACGACCTCGAGGCCCGAGAAAGCGGGAACGACGCGTTCGCTGAAGGTGACCGTCAGCGAACGCGGCGAGGCGATGCTCGCGCTCGCCGCCGGGTTGGAGGCGACGACGCGCGCGTGGGCGGCAGCCTGCGTCGCCCCCAACAGCAGGGCGCCGACCGCGCCGACGACGGAAAGGATTTTGCGAGTGGTCATAGGGAGGCTCCGAAACCAGAGGGGTTCAATGAGTTATACGGGCGCCGGGGTTGAATCCCTCGTTCGAACTGCGGGCGGGCGCGCGCTGATCCGGAGCATTGCGTTGCGCGCGCCCGACGCCAGCCCGTCGGTCGCTTGACACGGCCGGCCGACGGGCGTGGGATGACCGCGCATGTGGAACCTCGTCCGCACCCTTCTGTTCGCCCTGGCGGTGGCCGGCTTCGTCGGCCAGTCGTCCGCGCACGCCACGCCGTTCCAGGTATTCGAAGCGACGGGCGGCATGGCGGACATGGATTGCGCCGAGATGATGGTGATGGCGGACGGGCCTTCCGGCGGCGCTACTAGCCCTTGCGACGAGATGACGCCCGACTGCATCGCCAAGATGGGCTGCGCCGCCGTCGCGGCGCCCATGCCGCCGGCGCCGACCGTTCAACGGCCTTCGGCTCCGCGGGGACTCCGGTTCGCAGCCGTCGATGTCGTGCGAGAGGGCGCAGGCCCGCTTCCACTGAAGAATCCGCCGAAACGGCTGGCGTAGACCGCTTCCGCTGATCGAAGGCCGTGAGCGCCGTTGCGCGGGCGACCGCCGATCGATCGATCCGAGCCCTTCGCCGATGTCCCGCCCTCAAGGCGGGTCAAGTGGTTTCGAGGAATTCCATGACCATTCGTTTGAGGTCGGCGATACGCGCGTCTGCGTGTCCGCCGCCCCGTGTCCGCCGGCCGCGCGTCCTAACGCGACGCGCCGAGGTTTCGGCGCCGTCCGCGCGCCGTGCTCTGATCGCAAGCTGGGCGATCCTCCCGGCTTCCATTTTGCTCGTGAGCGTCTGGACCGCGCCTTCCAAGGCCGACCCCCAGACCTTCGACGAGGCCCTGGCCCGCGCGGCGGCCGGAGCGCCCGGCCTCAGAGCCAGCGCCCTGGGGGTGGACGCCGCGCGTGCGGCGGCGCGGGCCGCCGGCCGGCTGCCGGATCCGCGTCTCACGTTCGGCCTCGACGGGTTTCCGGTGACCGGGCCGTTCACGGGCCAATTCGACCAGGACGACTTCACCATGCTCAGGATCGGCGTCGAGCAGGACGTGCCGAGCCGCGCGCGCCGTCGCGCTGAGCGAGACATCGCCGAGGCGCAGATCGGCATCGCCGGCGCCGAGGAGTCCGTCGCGCGGCGGGAGGTCCAGATCGCAACGGGACTGGCCTGGATCGACCTCTTCTACGCCGAACGCCGCCTCGCGGCCCTGGATGACGTTCTGAAAACCCTTGAGCCGCTGTGGAACACCGCGCCCGCCGGAGTCGCATCGGGCGCCTATCGGTCGGCGAACGCCCTCGGTCCGGTCCAGCTCAAGGCTAATTTGGACGATCGCCGCAGCCGGCTCGTCGCCGACTTGGAGAAGGCCCGGTCTGAGCTGGCGCGCTGGACGGGCGATAACGATCCCGAAACGGCGGGCGCGCCGCCGCAAGACGATCTCGACCTGGCCGCCTTGCGGGACGGCATCGCCCGGCTGCCGGCCGTGCGCGTCTATGGCGCCGCGGCGCGGCGCGCCGACGCCGAGGTCGATCTGGCGCGCGCAGGACGTCGGCCGGACTGGTCGTTCGAGGCCAGCTATGGCCGCCGCGACGAGCGGTTCGGCGACTTGTTCTCCGTCGGCGCGAGCGTGCGGCTGCCGATCTTTCCGGGGCAGAGGCAGGATCCCGTCATCGCGGCGCGCGCCGCTGACGCGCTGCGGGTCACCGCCGAGCGTCAGGACGCCGAGCGTCTGTTGACTGCTTCGCTGAGGAGCGCCTTGGCCGAACACGCGACGGCCAAGGATCAATGGCTCCGGTCGCGCGACGTCGTTCTGCCCAACGTCCTTCAGCGTTCCGATCTCGAAACCGCGAGCTATGCGGCGGGCAGGGCGGGCATCGTTGAAGTTCTCGAAGCCTTCACCGCCGTGGCGAACGCCCGGCTCGACACGCTCGATCGCGAGGCCGCCGTGATGCGCCAGGTGGTCCAGATCAGTCTCACCTATGGGAACACCGACCGATGAACGCCCTTCGCAACAGACGCCTGGGCATCGCCATGGGCGCGCTTCTTCTGGTCGGGGTCGGCGTCGGGGCCGGCGTCGTCATCGCCCCGCGCCTGGACGGGGCCGCCGACGGGACCGCCGAGGGAGGAGGGGAGCGCGAGATCCTCTACTGGTACGATCCCATGGTTCCGAACGAACGATACCCGGGACCGGGGAAGTCGTCGATGAACATGGATACCATCCCCAAATATGCGGATGAGGGGGGAACCAACGCCACCCCGGGCGTCCGGATCGATCCGGCGCTGAGCCAGAATCTGGGGGTCCGGTATGCCACAGCCCGCCGTGGCGTTCTCGAGGGCGATCTCAGCGCCACAGCGGTGGTCGAATACAACGAACGGGACATCGCCGTGGTCCAGTCGCGCGCGGACGGCTTCGTGCAGCGGGTCTACAACCGCGCGCCGGGCGACGTGATCGCCGCGGGCGCGCCCCTGGTCGATTTGCTCATTCCGTCCTGGGGAGGAGCCCAGACGGAATATCTGGCCGTGCGGCGCACCGGCAATACGCCCCTAGTCCAGGCGGCGCGGCAGCGACTAGTGCTGATGGGCATGTCCGAGAGCCTGATCACGTCGGTCGAGCGCAGCGGGCGGGCGCGGAACACCATCACCATCTCGACGCCCACCGGCGGCGTGATCAAGACGCTGGGCGTGCGCGCCGGCATGAGCGTCGCCCAGGGCATGACCCTGGCCGAGATCAACGGCCTGAGCACCGTCTGGATCAACGCCGCCATCCCGGAGGCCCTGGCGAGCCAGCTGAGGGTTGGGAAGTCTGTCGAGGTGGCCCTGGCCGCCTTCCCGGGCGAGCCGTTCACGGGCCGCCTGACCACCCTGTTGCCGGAACTCGTCGGCGACAGCCGCACGGTCACCGGACGGATCGAAATGGCCAATAGAGGGGGGCGTCTGCGCCCCGGCATGTTCGGTCGGGTCACCTTCGGCGGCGGTTCGACGTCGGATCTGATCGTGCCGACCGAGGCGGTGATCCGGACCGGAGAACGTGACATCGTCATGCTAGCCCTGCCGGAGGGCCGCTATCAACCGGCCCAGGTCCGGATCGGACGGGAAGCCGGGGGGCAGACCGAGATCCTCGCCGGTCTCAGGGAAGGGGAACGGATCGTCGCGTCGGGGCAGTTCCTGATCGATTCCGAAGCCAGCCTGTCAGGCGTCGCGGCGCGGCCGATCGGCGAGACTTCCGGGCCCGCGCGCGCCCCGGCGTCGCCGACGGTCGGCCGGCCTGCCGCCGCCGCCCAAACGGGCGAATCCATGGCCGCGCCCGCTCAGCGCGGGAGGTCTGGGCGATGATCGCCGCGATCATACGCGCCTCGGTCAAGGGACGCTTCCTCATCCTTGTGGCCGCCCTCGCCCTGCTCGCCGCCGGCCTCTTCGCTGTTCGCACCACGCCGGTCGACGCCCTGCCGGACCTGTCGGACGTGCAGGTCATCATCCGCACCAGCTATCCAGGGCAGGCCCCCCAGATCGTCGAGAACCAGGTCACCTATCCTTTGGCGACCACCATGCTGTCGGTGCCCGGCGCGCGAACGGTTCGGGGTTATTCCTTCTTCGGCGACAGCTTCGTCTATGTGCTGTTCGAGGATGGAACGGACCTCTACTGGGCGCGCTCGCGGGTCTTGGAATACCTTAGCCAAGTCCAGGCGCGGCTTCCCGCGACCGCCCAACCTGCGCTGGGTCCGGACGCCACCAGCGTGGGCTGGGTCTATGAATACGCCCTGGTGGACCGCACTGGCCGCACCGACCTGGCGCAGTTGCGAAGCCTGCAGGATTGGTTCCTCCGGTACGAGCTGAAAACCGTGCGGGGGGTCGCCGAGGTCGCCAGCCTGGGCGGCATGGTGCGGCAATACCAGGTCGTGCTCGACCCCGTCAGGCTCGCGTCATACGGCATCACCCATCAGGCGGTGGTGGAAGCGCTCCAGCGCGCCAACGGCGAGACGGGCGGCTCGGTGCTCCAGCTCGCCGAGGCCGAATACATGGTGCGCGCCAACGGCTATCTGACCGAGCTCGACGACTTCCGGGCCGTGCCGCTTCGCACGGGGGCTGGAGGGGTTCCGATCAGCCTCGGAGACGTCGCGACCATCCAGATCGGCCCGGAGATGCGGCGCGGCATAGCGGAGCTGAACGGCGAAGGCGAGGTCGCCGGCGGCGTCGTCATCCTGCGGTCCGGTGCAAACGCCCGCGCGACGATCGCGGCGGTCGCTGAAAAACTCCAGATACTCAAGGCCGGATTGCCGCCGGGCGTAGAGGTGGTGACGACCTACGATCGGTCGCTGCTCATCGACCGGGCGATCGACAATCTGAGCGGCAAGCTGATCGAGGAGTTCATTGTCGTCGCCCTCGTCTGCGGCCTGTTCCTCTGGCACGCCCGGTCGGCGCTAGTCGCCATCCTGACCCTGCCGCTGGGCGTGCTGGCGGCCTTCCTGATCATGAATCTTCAGGGCGTGAACGCCAACATCATGTCGCTGGGCGGCATCGCCATCGCCATCGGGGCCATGGTCGATGCGGCGGTGGTCATGATCGAGAACGCCCACAAGCATATCGAGCGATGGGAACACGACCACCCGGACCACAAGCTCGTCGGCGAGGACCGGTGGAAGGTCATCACCGAGGCGGCCGTGGAAGTCGGACCCGCGCTGTTCCTCAGCCTGTTGATCATCACCCTCTCGTTCATTCCAGTGTTCAGCCTACAGGCCCAGGAGGGCCGGCTGTTCGCGCCGCTGGCCTTCACCAAGAGCTATGCGATGGCGGCCGCGGCGATCCTGTCGATCACGCTCGTGCCGGTTCTGATGGGCTATCTGATCCGGGGAAGAATCCCGGCCGAACAGAGCAATCCGATCAACCGCTGGCTGACCCACATCTATAGGGGGCCGCTGGACTGGGTGCTACGGCATCCCAGGAAGACCTTGGTGGCCGCCTTGCTGGTATTCGCCACCACGGCCTGGCCCCTTAGCCAGCTCGGCGGCGAGTTTATGCCGGCGATGGACGAGGGCGACCTGCTTTATATGCCCTCGGCCCTGCCGGGCCTGTCCCCGGCCAAGGCCGCGGAACTGCTGCAGCAGACCGACAGGATGATCCGAACCGTGCCCGAAGTGGCGACCGTATTCGGCAAGGCGGGCCGGGCGGAGACGGCCACGGACCCGGCTCCGCTTGAGATGTTCGAGACCACCATTCAGTTCAAGCCTCGCGATGAATGGCGGCCCGGCATGACCCCGGAGAAACTGGTCGAGGAGCTTGATCGCGCGGTTCAGGTTCCCGGATTGTCCAACGTCTGGGTGCCTCCCATCCGCAATCGCATCGACATGCTGGCGACGGGCATCAAGAGCCCCGTCGGCGTCAAGGTCTCCGGCGCTGACCTGGCCGCGATGGACCGTATCGCGGCCCAGGTGGCCGAGGTCGCCAAGACCGTGCCGGGCGTGACCTCGGCCCTGGCCGAACGCCTGACCGGCGGGCGCTATGTCGACATCGACATCGACCGAGAGGCGGCGGGCCGCTACGGCCTGAACATCGCCGATATCCAGTCGATCGTCTCGGGGGCTGTGGGCGGGGAGACGATCGGTCAGACGGTGGAGGGGCTCGCCCGCTATCCGATCAGCGTCCGCTATCCCAGAGAACTGCGCGACAGCCTGGAGCAACTGCGCGCCCTGCCGGTTCTGACGCCGTCGGGTCAGCAGATCACCCTGGGCACGGTCGCCGATATCCAGATCGCGGACGGCCCTCCGATGCTGAAATCCGAGAACGGCAGACTAACCACCTGGGTCTATGTCGACGTGCGCGGCCGCGATCTGGCGTCCGTCGTCGCCGATCTGCGTCAGGCCGTCGCCAGCGAGGTGGAACTCGCGCCGGGCGTCAGCATCGCCTACTCGGGCCAGTTCGAATATCTCGAACGGGCGGCCGAGCGGCTGAAGATCGTGGTTCCGGCCACGCTCGTGATCATCTTCATCCTGCTCTATCTGACCTTCGGTCGCTTCGACGAAGCACTGCTGATCATGGGCACCCTGCCGTTCGCCCTCACCGGCGGATTCTGGCTGCTCTATCTGATGGGCTTCGACCAGTCGGTCGCGACCGGCGTGGGTTTCATCGCCCTGGCCGGCCTTTCGGCCGAGTTCGGCGTGGTGATGCTGATCTATCTCAAGCACGCTCTCAGAGACCGGGGGCCTGACCCGGACCGGGAACAGGTCGAAGAGGCCGTTCGCGACGGCGCGCTGCTGCGGGTTCGGCCCAAGGCGATGACGGTCGCGGTGATCCTGGGCGGTCTGTTCCCGATCCTGATCGGCCACGGCGCGGGGTCAGAAGTCATGACCCGGATCGCCGCCCCGGTTATCGGCGGCATGATCACGGCGCCTTTGCTCTCCATGCTCGTTATCCCCGCAGGCTTTCTTCTTCTAAGAGGCCGCAGGTTCCGTTCGACCCCAGTCCTTCGAGGAGACACACAATGAAGCGCCGCATAATCCTGCTGACCGGCCTTGCTGCTGTTATGGCCGCCTGCGGCCAGCAGGCGGAGCCCGAAACCCCGGCGATGCCGATGGCCGAGCCCGGATCACCGAGGGCAAGCATTGAGGCGGGTGGCGCATCGTCGTCCCCGGGCGCCGGCTCGCGAACGGCAGATGGTGCGGGCGTTATCACGGCCGTGGACCCGGCGGCGGCGACGATCACCATTAACCACGAACCAATCCGTTCGATCGGATGGCCCGCAATGACCATGAAGTTCAAGGCATCGCCGGCTGCATTGCAGGAGGCTACTGTCGGTGACCGCATTCAGTTCGATCTGACGGTTCGTGATGGAGCAGGAGAAGTGACGGCGATCTACCCCCATTGATCCTCGGAGGCATTGTCCGGCGATGAGGGGACGGACCAACGCAGTGCGTGGGACGTTGGTGCTTTGCCGACCCAGGATGCGGGCTGTGTCGCGGTGCTCGGATCGAAAGACGACACCAGTCCTGCTTAGCCGCGCTCTGTAATGTCTTGCGCGGTTGAGGGGATGAAATTTGTACCTTGGCGGCCTGTTGCGTATTGAGCCGCCCGGAGACGTAGAAACCCGACTCGGCCTGGGCCTTCCCCTGTCTTCCAGGTACGGTGACGCTTTGACAAAAAAGCGGACTTGGCTTGGCAGCCGATGCCCGACTCGAAGACAGTCACGACGTCCTGAGCGCTTACCTACAACTTGACGATCCGGGGCCGCGGGCGCCGGGGGCGCGGGGGCCTGGCTCGCTCGTTGACGAAATCCACCGTCATCGCCATCCCGACGACTGACTCAGCCAGGGGCCGGCGTATCGACGCTGACAACGATTCCGAGCGCGTCTTCCGGGTCGCGGCCCAACGGTCCCTAGATCCGACTGGAGCGAGACGATGAAGCCTCGCTCCAGGGACGCATTGAGAACACTTTGGGCGTCGCGCGAAGGGCTCGTGCGGGCTTTGGCGCCGGAGCGTCGTGGTCGCCTCACGCTCGTCTGTCTAGCTGCGCAAGATCACCGGGGGCTGCCGTCACGACGCGTTGCTGCCTCGAACGTCAGCGACGCATTGTTGGTGATAAAGCGTCCGCCCGTCTCTGTCGGCCGATCCAGGGTCGCCGCGACAAGCATCACCGGCCCGGTCACCCCCTCGGGAAGGCGCAAGC
Source organism: Brevundimonas sp. NIBR10 (assembly GCF_027912515.1). NCBI lineage: Bacteria > Pseudomonadati > Pseudomonadota > Alphaproteobacteria > Caulobacterales > Caulobacteraceae > Brevundimonas > Brevundimonas sp. NIBR10. Next base: position 528,455 of record NZ_CP115464.1, on the reverse strand, counting down.
GGCCCTCCTGATCGGTCAGAACCTCGCGCCGCTCCCCCTCTCCGAAACTCACGGTGACCGGGTGCGCTGTCAGCGGGCGGCCGTTCCTGACGAGTTGGAATCTCACGGGAGAACTCTCCCCGGCGTCGAACTCGGGGAGCAACTCGACCTCGAGTCCTGCGGGACCCGTCGAAGCGGGGCTGCAGGTCTGGAAGCAAACGAGCGTCTTGGCCAGCCGGCGAGACTGCACATGGAGTGTCGCACCCCGGGGCAGAATTCCACGAACCGCAGACACCTCCTCGGCCTTGAACGGATGCTCCTCGAGGTAGGTGTCGACCTGATCGGGCCGCCAGTTCGACTCGCCCCAGATCGTCTCCACCGCGACGACAGCCATCCCGGTGCTTTCGCTCGAGACGGCGAGACGCAGGGATTGGGCCGTCTGGGCTTCAACCGTGACGGTGGCCGGGCGGCCATCGACCATCGCCCGAACCTCGGCGAGGCGGGTGCGCGGCGAACCCACGTTGAGCGCGGGAAAGTCCGACGAGGACGTCGCATGGACGATGAGCGGTCGCCCGCTCGGACCGACGAAACTCGCCGGGATCAGAAAGAAATCATGGGCGGCCGCCGCGCCCGCGAAAAGCCCAAATCCAGTCGCCATCAGCAGTGCAATACGTCTTCTCATGTTGTTCTATCCTTCACTCGATCAGGTGTTCCGCCGGCGTACGCCGAGCAGGGTTGTGGATTCCGTTCGCTCCCCTCGAGCCTGCACGAGGCTCGCGGCGGCGCTTCAGCGTGTGGCCCTCCTGACATGCTCAGAAACGAGCGGTCAGGCCGACGTAGTACCGACGACCGATCAGGTCGTAGGTCGACGGGTCGGTGTTGGCGGCGATTGCCGGGGAATAGACCGGCGGCTGCTCGTCCGTGAGATTGTTCACGCCGGCCCGGAGCGAGACCCTCTCGTTCACCCGGAAAGAGGCATTCAGGTCGACGTAGTGGATGGCGTCGATGACCTGGCTGCGGTTGTTGAAGTTCTCGACCGAACCCTGGTAGCGCCACCGGACGCCGACGTTCCAGGGGTCCTGGATCCAGTTCAGGGTCGACAAGAATTTCCACTCCGGCAGCGTCAGGCCGAAACTGTTCGAGACCGTGCCCTTCCGATCCGTGAAGGCGCCGCCAGGGATGTCCTGACGCTGCCATTCCTGAAGCTTCGTGCCGGTAATGTTGAACGCCAGAGCGCCCCAATCCGGCGCGCCGATGTCGCCGAGATCGAGATTCCAATCGACCTGGAAGTCGATCCCCTGGGTCTGCAGCGTCCCGAGATTGGCGTTGGTTTCGAGGGTGCTCGTGATCTGCCCCGAGTTCGGGTCGCGGCTGAACAATCGGCAGAAGACGTTGTTCGGGTCATAGGTCGGGTTCGAGGTGCCGTTCTGATTGTAGCAACGACGCAGTTGTTCGGTCGTCGAGACCGTGCCGACGACCTGTTCGATGGCGATGTCATAGTAGTCGATCGAAGCAGAGAGTCGGCTGAGCCACGGGCTCGCGAACTGCGACTGCCAGGTGACGCCCACGGTGAAGGATTCAGCGGTTTCCTCCTCAAGCAGAGGGTTGCCGCCGGTGAGCCCGGAGACTTGCGAGTTGGAGAATGTGAACGAATCGATGACCTGGCCCGGGACGTTCTGCGCCAGGCACAGGGCCCGCACAGCGTTGGCGTCGGGCGCGCCCGGCGCACGGTACGCCCCGCGGATGTCGCAGGGGTCGCCCGAGAACTGGCGCACACCGGTCGAGGAGACCGGCACTCCGATCGACGGGAAGCTCAAATTCTGCGCTGCGAACAGTTCGCCGATCGAGGGCGCGCGGACCGCCCGCTGAACGCCGCCGCGGAACCGCAGCCCGGTCACCACCTCCCAGCTGAGATCCGCCTTGTAGGAACTCACGCGCCCGATGGTCTCGTACTCCGAGGCGCGGTAGCCGAGGTTGGTCTCGAGGTTTCGCACGAAGGGCAAATCGCTCAGCAGCGGGATCAGGATCTCGCCGTAGAGTTCTGAAACCTGATCCGAGCCCGCGAGCGGCAGGCCGGAGTTTCCGGCTAGTTCGGGCCCGACGACTCCATTCAGAGTGAAGGTGCTCAGCAGAAGGTTGTCGGGAACAAAGTCGTAGTTCTGCTCGCGGTAGGAGGCCCCGACGGCGGCTCGGACTTCGCCGGCGGGCAGGGTGAAGACGCCGCCCTGCAGGTTGAGCTCCGCGACCCTCTGATCGTTCGTCGTCGTATTCTTGGCGACACGACCGACGTAGCCGATGCATGCGCTGCTCAGCGGGTTTGTTCCGAACGGGTTGAAGCCGCCAGCGCAGATCGACGCACCGCCGTCCGGAGCGTCCAGAAGACGCTGCAGCGCGGAGCGCGAGAGGTAGCCGGTGTAGACGGTGCCGTTGTCCACCCGCCCGTAGGAGACATAGGCATCGTACGTCCAGTCGCGGACGCCGACCAGATCACCGCGCAGTCCTGTGGTGATCTGATAGACGTTGTAGTTCTCAGTCTGGCGTCTCGGGCCGAGCTCGTTGAAGCGTTTGTCGAGGCGGAAGTTCCCGGCCGGATTTGGGCGGGAGTTCAGCACGCCACGCAACTCGGCAGGAATGAACGGGTTCGTCGACGGGATGCGGAACCCGGTGGTCGGACCCGTGGCGGGATTGGACGCGAGCTGATTGCCGCTCTCGTACTGGGAGAACATGAAGTCGGCGTAGAGCTCCGCCGCTGCGGTGATCTCGTAGTCCGCGGCGGCGTACACATTGTAGCGCGTCTGCGGGATGATCATGTAGTTGCGGTCACCGGTGGCGTAGGTGAAATCGGTCTGCTGCAGCGGACCCGGCGTCCGGAACCCTTCATAGTCGATGCCGCCCGGGCTGACGTAGTCGCGCGCGCCCTGATAGGTGAACAGCGTCCCGTTGTTGTTGAAGCCGAAGGTGTCGCCACGCGCGGCCCCGGGCACCGCGGCGTTGACGGCCACGGCCGTGGGAAGGTTGGTGGCGTCAAACACCGTCGAGCCCAGAGGAGAGGTCCCCGCGAAACCCCCGATCAACGAGAATGAGCGGTCGGCGTTAAGGACCGAGGCGCGGTTCGAATAGCTCGCCGAAACCACGGCGCTCCCGCGGCCCTCGGCGATGTCCCCGCCGATCGTCAGGCTGACCGCTTCCGCGCCCGCGTCGCCGCGAGCCGAGGCGCCGTACTGCAGGTCCAGCTGGATGCCTTCGAAGTTCTGGTTAAGCAGGAAGTTAAGGACACCGCCTACAGCGTCCGATCCATAGGTGGACGAGGCGCCGCCAGTGATGGTCTCGATGCTGGAGATCAGCGGCGTCGGCAGCAGGTTCAGGTCCACGACGGACGAGGCGTTAGACGGCACGATACGGCGGCCGTTAAGGAGCACCAGCGTCCGCGTCGCGCCGAGCCCTCGCAGTTGGACATTGGCTTGACCCGCCAGGTTCGGACTGTTCGAAGCCGCGTTCCCCAAGGCGGTGAACTGGGGCAGGTCGTTGATGAGGCTCTCGATGTTGACCGATCCCGTCGCCCGGAAGTCTTCCTGGGTCACGGTGACGATCGGGCTGTTGGCGCTGTAATCCTGGCGCGCGATGCGGGAGCCGGTGACGACGACCGTGTCTATTTCGACGGCAGCTTCTGGGGACTGAGTTGCCGTGGGTTCTTGGTCCTGCGCTGCGGCGGGCATTGCCGCCAACGCGGTAGCGGCGATCGCCAAGCCGGACAGAAAGGAAGACGTGATAAGTCGGCTTCGAAAAGAGACGTCGGCCAAAGGCTTTTCCTCGTTAGTTTTCCGGCCGAATTGTGGCCCCCAATCTTGAACTACGCAGCACAAGAGGACGCCCCCTCGCTCCTCCGCAACTTTTTTAGGCTGCGGAAGACCCGCCCTACGCGCTCACTCAGGCAATCCCTCCTTGAGGCGCCCGGGATGCACTCGCGAACGGTCCACCCGCTTTACAGGGAAGGCATCGCGCTCCCACTCGGCCGAACGGCTTTCTCAACACTGGCGCGCTTGCGAGACGTTGGCCCGGGGTGGCATAACGACCGGCCAGAGCTTGCGCCGGCGCGTCGCAGACCCGTCTTACGGATCAGAAAGGCTCCTTGTACTTCGTCCAACGAGGTCGGGAAGACGCAGACGGTTTTGGCGCGACACGCGCGCATGAACACAAAGAACCCGCAGTGTGTGCCGGGCAGGCCCGCGTCAGCGACACTCCACGGTCAGTTGACCGAGTACATGAAACGGCCGGAGCCGGTCCTGGGCTTCCGGGCCGATGCACGCGATCACCAGCGCTTTGGCCCGCACTTGCACCCGCAAACTGAAGGTCAGTTCAGCCTATTATGTCAGGCGGTCCGGGGCGCGGACGCTCACGAGGCGTTACGGCGTCAGATGCTTCGTCGTCGGCCTGGTGCTAGGACAGACGCCCAGTAAAGGCGCCAGCATTGGCGAATGACCCATGCCGAGACTTAAGGTCCGCGACGGACATCAGCCGTCATCGGGACACAGCTCCGCCGCCGCGCGGACCAGATGCGCGCGCGAACCCGATCACCAGAACAGTCGCCGTGCCTAATTGAACCGCCAGTCCTTCAAGCGTCGGATAGAGGCCGAGGATTTCGATGCGCGGAACCCACGAAACCGGGTGGATGTCGATCCACCCCGCCTCCTGCAACGCGGCCACGCCTTTGCCAACGAGGACGACCGACAGGACCGCCATCAGGATCGAGCTCAACGAGAAGAACCGGCCGATCGGCAGACGTTTGCTGTAGGCCAGCAGGGCCCAGGCCACGACGGCCAGGATCACCACGGCGGTAAGGGCGCCGGTCAGCATGCCGACATGGCCGCCCTGGCTCCAGATCGCCGCGTAGAAGAGGATGGTCTCGAACACCTCGCGGTAGACCACCACGAAGGCCAGCAGGAACAGGAACCATGCGGACCGCTTCGACAGCGCCTTGGAGAGCTTGTCGCGGATATAGGTCTGCCAGGCGTCGGCATGCGACTTGCCGTGCATCCAGATGCCGACGGAGACGAGCACGACAGCCGCCAGAAGCGAGCCGAAGCCCTCGGTGAGTTCCCGGCTGGCGCCGCTGATGGAGATGAAGAAGGTCGCGGCCGCCCAGGTGGCGCCGCCGGCGACCAGTGCGGCCACCCAGCCGCCGTGAACGTAACGCAGCACCTCCGGCCGTTCGGCCTTTCGGAGGAAGGCGATCATCGCCACGACGATGAGCAGCGCTTCCAAGCCTTCGCGCAGCAGGATGGTGAAGGCGCCGAGGAAGCTGGCAAGATTGTCGGCCTCCTGGGGCGCGAGCGCGCGTTCGGCCGTGTCGAGCAGGGCGTTCAGGCGCGCGATCCGGTCCGCGACCTCCTCGGCCGGAGCACCCTTGCCGATCGAGGCGCGCAGGTCGGTCATGGCCGTCTCGACCCGCCGCAGCAGCGCGCCGTCGCGGGCGCCGAGCGCCGGTTCCACGGGCTCGAAGCCGTCGAGATAGGCCGACAGGGCCAGATCGGTGGCGGCCTTGCGGTCGCCCCGGCGATAAGCGGTCTCGCTTTCGGCCAGACGCGTCCGGGCCAGGGTCAGGGTCGAGCCTTGAGGGCGGCTCGCCGCCTCGGGATGGCGGCGCAGATACGCCGTGACCGCGCGCGCCTTGGTTTCGCCGAAGCGTGTGGCCAGGTCCGCCGGCGTGGCCAGGGTGACGGCGGCCAGATCGGGATAGGCGGCGCGGATCGCCGGATCGCTTTCCCAAAGGCGCTGGCCTTCGGCGGCTTCGGCGTCGGTGAAGGCGAAACGGCCGACATAGAAGGCCAGGGCCCAGCGGTCCTCGGCCGGCAGGTGGGCGAAGCTCGCCATGGCCGTGCCGTCGAGGCCCTGGTCGATGACCTGATAAAGGCCGAACACGCTGCGTTGACGGGCGCGTTCCACATCCGCGAAGGCGATCGGAGGCGGGTCGAGCCCCCCGGCGCCCGGTCCGTCGGCGCGGCCCGTAACGCCGTGGCAGACCGAGCAGTGCTCCGCATAGAGCGTCGCGCCCCGGGCGAGATCAGGCGGGAACGACGGCGCCAGTGGGCTCGGATAGGCCGTCAGCACCGCGGCGGCCAAGGCTTTGGCCTGATCCCCCACGACCCCCGGGGCCCGCTTGTCTCGAATAGCCGCCTGCAGGGCGACCGCATCGCGCAGCAGGCTCGCCTTGGCCGGATGGGACGGCAGAGCGTCCAGCCGCGTCCGGATCTGGCCGCCGAACTCGACCATCTCGCCGTATTCGGCCGCGTTGGTCACCTGCCCATTCGCCACCGCGCCGGCGTAATCGACCGCAACATAGTCGAGGAGCCGCCAAGCGACCTGCGCCTCCGAGGCGGACCGCGTCTGAGCGGGAGCCGGGGTGGCCAGCCCCATCGCGAACAGCAGGGCGAGCAGACGGAGCAGGAATTGCATGGGGGGGGAAGCCAGTTGTGAGTGGCTCGCATTAGCACTCGCCCCAGAAACTGTCGTGCCTTATGTGACGCCGAGGGGTCGCGGCCGCCGGCGCATTTCGCCGTCATTTATGATAGCTGGGGCTGCAGGCCCACGATGCGTGGAGCCCTAATTCGCATGGGGCCAGGCATGTACCGATCTGCGCCGTCCCGGGCATGCCGGGTGGCTTGCGGATTTTGGAGGAAGGCGCGATTACGCCTGCCATCAGCTCCGGTCATGGGACCGGCGCGAACGTTGCGAGTTCATGGCCTGGGCCTCATCGAGCACGAATTTCGCCTTTGGCGACGGCTGGGCCGCCTATGCGGGCCCGCATGCGGACCATGTGACGCACGCCCATGTCGCGATCCAGCTGGCCGTGGCCCGCACGGGCTGCATCCGCGCCGTTCTGGACGACCATCGCGCCCTTAGCGGCGAGGCGCTCATCATCGGTCCCCGAGTGCGCCATCGGATGACGGACATGGGCGGGCCGGTCATGTTGCTGTATCTGGAGACGCATACGACGCTGGCGTCCAGACTTCTGGCTTTGATCGCGCCGGCCGACGCGGCGGTCGCTCCTCCGTCTTTGGCGGCGCTGTTTAATCCTTGGGCCCCGCCGGACCGCATCGTCGCAGGCCTGAGATGCGGGCTCGGTGTGGAGGAGGCAAGGCTGGATCCACGGCTTGAAGGCGCGCTCCTGAAGGCATCCGAAGATCCGGCCCCCGGCGCCGTCGCCCGGGCCGCCCTGGCGGTCGGCCTGTCGCCCGCGCGCCTCAGGGTCCTGGTTCAGGCGCAGATGCAGGCCCCGCTGTCTCAATGGCTGCTGTGGCGAAAGCTGCAAAGGGCCGGGCGCGAGATGGCGGTGGGCGCGGGACTGGCGGAGGCGGCAGCGGCCGCTGGCTTCGCGGATCAGGCCCACCTGAACCGCGTCACGAAACGGATGTTCGGCTTGACGCCCTTGCAGGCGTCAAGCGTCGCGCGATCCGTGGGCAATCGGTTCATTCAATAGGTGGCGATCGAACCGCATCATCTTGGGCGTCATAGGAGCCCTCGCGATGCCTCAGATCCGCTTTGTTATCCGTCTCGCTTATGCGCCCGCGTTTTTTGTTGGCTATCTATGGTTCGCCGTGACTTTGGCCCACAAAGGTGCCCCGCTTTGGGCCCTGCCGATCCTGCTCGGCTCAGCGCTGGCCGTGTCCTTCGTGGCTGAGCGTCTTGCGCCCTACGAGAAGGCCTGGAACCGCTCGCACGGAGACCGCGGACGCGATCTGATGCACGCGGTGGTCAATGAGGTCTCGATCGCCCTGTCGGTGCTGGCCCTGCCGCTTGTCTCCGGCTTGATCCCGAATTTCGGTCTCTGGCCCACCGGCTGGCCGTTGTGGGGACAGCTGACGGTCGCAATCCTGGTTGCGGATTTCGGCATCACCCTGGCCCACTATGTCAGCCACCGCATCCCGGCGCTGTGGCCGTTGCACGCCGTGCATCATTCCGTCGAACGGATGTATGGGTTCAACGGCTTGCTGAAGCATCCGCTTCATCAGGCGATCGAACTTGCCGCCGGGACAGCGCCACTGGTGCTGCTTGGCATGCCCCAGGACGTCGCCTGGCTGGTAGCGTTCGCCGTGGCGATCCAGTTGATCCTTCAGCATTCCAATGTCGACATGAAGATCGGGCCTTTGGCCTATGTCTGGGCGGTCGCCCCCGCGCACCGGCACCATCATCTTGCGTCGCCGATCGACGGCGATGTCAATTTCGGCTTGTTCACCAGCCTGTGGGATCATTTGCTGGGAACGTTCCGGTCGGGGTCCGACACGCCCAAGGCGGGCCAGATCGGAGTGTCCGGTCGGCCCGACTATCCGAGGGACTATCTGAGGCAACTCGCCGAACCGTTCCGACGGGACGTCTGAGGGCCCGTCCCTCGCTAGCGTGAGGCGCGGCAGAGAAGTTCAATCAACTCGCTCGCCTTGGCCTGTCGATCGGCGAGGTCGTCGCCCGTCATCGCCCCCATGACGCAGTGGTCGAGGTGGTCCTTCAGGACCTCGCTCTCGACGCGCAGCAGGGCCGCCCGCACCGCCATCTGGTCCTGGGACTCCAGGGACTGGCCCCCTATTGGTTCGAAATCGACGCGGCCGCCTTCCTGTCCACGAAAGGCGACCTGACCGCTCGCGTCGAAGCCGAATACGATCAGCGCCTCACCCAGCGCCTGATCCTTCAGCCGCGCCTCGAAATCGACGCCTCGGCCAGCGATATTCCGGAACTGGAGATCGGCTCGGGCCTCTCTTCGATCGAGGCTGGCCTGAGACTGCGCTACGAATTCCGCAAGGAGTTCGCCCCCTATGTCGGCGTCGAGTGGAGCCGCGCGCTCGGAAACACCGCCGACTACATCGACGCCCGAGGCGGCGAGGCAGAAGACACCCGCGTCGTCGTCGGCCTCAAGGCCTGGTTCTAACCGAAGGAGACTACCCCATGATCCGCGTCCTCACCCTCACCGCCGCTTTGGCCTTCGCGAGCGCCGCCGCCGCCCAGGACCCGCGCGCCGGCCACGCCGGAATGCAGCACCAGGCTCCGGCCGCATCCGGCATCGTCACCACCTCGGCCGACGGCGCCATGACATCCGGTTCGCCCGAACGGTTCAGCGCGACCTTCCCTCACCCAATGATGCTGAAGACCGTGACCCTCACCGCCGAAAGCCAGGCGCCGATCGTCGTCACCGCTCCAGATGCGCCAGCCGCCGCGACCGTGAGCGTGGCCTTGCCGCGTCTCGCACCGGGAACCTATGCTGCCGCCTGGGCCGCCGAAGGTCCGGACGGCCACAAGATGTCCGGCTCTGTCAACTTCATGGTTCACTAGGAGAACGACGATGAAAGTTTCCAACCTGCTGGCCGCCGCCGGTGCGCTCCTCGCTCTGAGCGCCGGGGCGGCTCTGGCCGCCGAAGGCTGCGACTGCTGCAAGGACATGGCTGCCGACGCCGCCATGACGTGCTGTGACGAGATGAAGACCGAGCCTACCCCAACCGACCCCGCGCCGCCCGCCCCGTCTCCTTTGGATACGCCGGCGCCGCAAGGGCACGCTGACCACGGCTGATCGGCTGCATCTGACTCGCTTCCGGCCAGCCCTCTCAGAAAGGGCGCCGCCGGAAGCGGACAGAGATCAGGCCTGCGGGTCTCGCTCGTGCGCGAGCGCCAAAGCCGGATTTCGGCCATCGGGCGTCACTCGAACAAAGCGGACGGTTTCGGCCCGGGTCTGCGGCTCGGCGACGAACCCGGCGTCCGCGAAGGCGACGTGTTGAGGTTTTTGGAGTCCGGAAGGATCGCATCGCCACCAATCGTCCATGGTCGCCGCCTTCGGCAGAATACCGCCGACAATCCGTTCGATGTCCCTGAAAGTCAGCTCGATCTCGTCGCGCTTCTGGCGTCGCAGGAAGGTTGCGAGGGGCGTATATTTGGCCACGGCCATGTCTTCTTCTCTCATCGCTTAGGATTAGGCTCGGACGCCAGACCATCCCGCCAGCCTGCATCACGCGGTCCCGGGTCGCTTGGAGACTGAGGCGCGCGGGCCGTTGCCGACCTACGCATAATAGACTCAAGTCATCGTCGCATCTGCTCCGTCTTGCCGCAGTCCGGCGTGTGGGCGAGCGATAGACCGGGCTGGTCCTATTAAAGTCACCACAGAACGGTGAACAGCAATCACTCGAGACTGCACCGCCCGCGACACCCTGCCCGTCGCCAAACCTCGCGGGATCCTTCAGGGTGGCGATCCTTCAGTGATCGAGAGTCATGCCATGGCTGCACCTGCACCTGCACCTTCGCGCCGCACCATGCTCGTGGCATTGCCCGGATTGGTCCTGGTCGCCGCTCCCGCCCTGGCGGCGCCGCCCAGGCGAATGACCGCCTACAAGACGCCCTGGTGCGGCTGCTGTGGCGGCTGGATCGCGCACATGCGTCAGGCGGGCTGGACCGTCGAGGTCGTCGAGCGCGAGGACCTGGCGCCGATCCGGGCGCAGCATGGGATTCCCGATCCGCTCGCTTCTTGCCACACGGCCGTCGTCGGCGCCTATGCGATCGAGGGTCATGTCCCGGCCGGCGACGTCGCTCGGCTGCTGCGCGAACGCCCGGCCGCAAAGGCGTTGAGCGCGCCCGGCATGCCGGCAGGTTCGCCGGGCATGGAGGCTGCGGGGCGAGAACCCTATACGACCGTGCTGATCCTCAATGACGGTTCAACCCGCGTGTTCGGCCGACACAACGGCGCCTGACCGACCTGCCCTCCCCCCGGGGGGACGCGAGGCACTGAGCCAAGTCTGGACGGGCCGGTCGAAGCCGTAGCGGAACACTGCGGCGGCGGCGAAGGCGCCGACGAAACCGACGGACCAAAGCGCCCAGCGGTCCCCCGCTGACAGAGCGTCCTGACCGACAGCCTCAAGCAGTCCGAACCAGACGATGCGGCTGACCTCATTGGTCAGGAACATCGAGAATGACATCAGGGCGAGATGTTCGATCAGACGCGAGGGCTTGCGCACGGGTACGGCGCCGGCGGCCCAGATGATCACCGTCATCAGACCGAGGGCGAGCAGGCTGAACGTGCCGAAGGTCTGGAGAATGACCAGCGCGCAGCCCGCGGCGACACCGATTGCGCCGGCGAGGCGAGGCGCGACATAGACCCGCGAGCCGTAGAAGGCCGCCGCGACGCCCAGCAGGAAGAGCGGCAGGGCGCGAAGGATTCCGAACCGCATCGGAAGGCGATAGAGGGGATCGCCCAGCCACTGGGAGGCAGCGAGGTTGGCGACGAGGACGAAGATCACCGCGCCCATCACCACGACGGCCGGCGGCCAGCGCCACAGGGCGCGGCAGATCCACGGCAACAGGAGATAGCAGCCGATCAGGGCTGAGAGGGTCCAGGTCGGCGCGTTCCACCCCTGTCCGCCGGGCACGCCATAGGCCTGGACCAGCAACATTTGCGCCGGCAGCTGCGACCAGTCGAACCACTGAGGATTGCTGGGCGAGACGCCCGCGAGCGCGGCGCCGCCGACGAGAGCCACGAGGATGAGGCTGACGACGAGGTGGGCCGGAATGACCCGCAACAGGCGCTGGCGCGCATAGGCGCGCAGCGAGGCCTCACCGGCGGCCAGCCGGTCGCCATAGATGCGGGCCAGGACGTAACCGGAGTCGATGATGAAGAAGTCGGTGAGCAGATAGCCGCGGTCGAACACCGGATGCAGTTGCGGCAGCGGGACCGGAGAGGCCTCGCGGAAATGATAGAGGATGATCAGCGCCCCGACGATGAAGCGGAGCGCGTCGAGCCAGCCGCCGCGGGCGATGCGCGGCGGAATCGGGTTCATCGGCTCTTCGGCGACGCGGAGCATGCCGGACCTTACGCGGGGAGCGGCCAAGGAAAGGTTAGCGCCGGGCCCGACGTGGGCCGACGGGTGCATCAGTCCTTCGCCGTACCCGCAATGACGGGCTGTGCGACCGTCGTATGCCGATGAACCGGTATGACGATATCGGCCCGGGCGGCGAACAGGGCGGCCGTCCCGATCAGCCACAACACGCCGATTCCGCCGGCGATCATCCGACCCCCGCGGTCCCGAGGTCCTACCGCATAAGAGGCTACGCCAACGACGCCCAGGATCACGGTGTAGCCCAGATACAGGGGGACGCCGTGAGATCCAGACAGAATGAAGGCGAGGCAGAAGACGACGCCGGCCGCCAGCAGGCTTGCGACCGCCGCGACGCCCAGGTCCAGGGTCAGGTTCGGCTTGGTCGGGGCCTTCGGCCGCGACCGCCTGGTCTTTGCGCGGCCCTCCTTCCAGCGAAGGTCGCGACCCCGGACAGTGAACCGCTTCCCTGCCACGGCGTCAGGGCCTGACGCCACTGGGCGGGTCGTCTTCGTGCCGCGCCAGCAGTATCCTCATCCGGAGGATCTCGGCCTCCTGGGCGGCGATGATCTCGCGGGCGAGGCTTTGGACGTCCGCGGCCTCACCGTGCGCGACCGCGATCCTGGCCATGGCGATGGCGCCCTCGTGATGCGCGATCATGCCCCGCAGGAAGTCGATGTCGGCGTCGCCGGTATAGGCGATGGCCATGCCTTGATGCATCAGGTCGTTCGCTTCCCGGAAGGCTTGGGTCGAGGGAGCCTCCCCCGGCCTCGCGCCCTGAGTGTCGTGAGCACCGACATCCTGGGCCGATGGTGGGGGAGCCTCGGCGTCAGGCCGCGACCGTCCCGACAGCATGCCGTAGGCGAAGGCCGACAGCGCAAGAAAGACGGCGACGACCGAAACCCATCCGATGCGCTTCATGCGACAGTTCCCTTCAGGTTTGGAGCGGCCACGGTTGCTACGCCATTCGAAGGCCCAGCGGGGCTGGTAGGGTCGCGGTAGCCGAGGAGCCGGAGGGCGTTGAACACGACCAACAGGGTCGAGCCCTCGTGCATCGCCACCGCCGGCCCGATGCCCAATCCGAAGATGGTGGCGGGCACAAGGAAGGCGACGACCCCGAGGCTGACGACCAGGTTCTGCAAGATGATGCCGCGGGTTCGACGGCTCAGCCCGACCGCAAACGGCAGTTGCGAGAGGTCGTCGGACATAAGGGCGACGTCAGCGGTCTCCAACGCGACGTCGGACCCTGCGGCGCCCATGGCGATGCCCACGGTCGCCGTGGCCATGGCGGGGGCGTCGTTCACGCCGTCGCCCACCATGGCGATCTTGCCCTCGGCGCGAAGCCGCTTGATGGCGTCGACCTTGTCCTCGGGCATGAGATCGCCCCAGGCTTCGGTCAGACCAACCTGGCTGGCGATGGCCTGAGCCGCCTTCTGATGATCACCCGAGATCATGATCATTCGTGAGACGCCCAGCCCACGCAGGGCATCGAGCGTCGTGCGGGCTGCGGCCCGTGGCGTATCCAGCAGGCCGATCACGCCCAGATCGCGTTCGTCACGTCGTACGACCATAAGGGTTCGACCGGCCAGCCTCAGGCGGGTGACAGCGGCCTGCGCCTCGTTGCTGAGCGGGCTGATCCCGTCCACGCCGAACATCTCCGGCTTGCCTATCCACACCTGTCCGTCGTCGAACCGTGCGGTGACGCCCTTCCCAGTCAGGCTCTGCAGGTCTGAGGCAGCCGGGATCGCTGTGCCTTGAAGGCGCTCCAGGCCGTCACGCGCTATGGCCTCCGCCAAGGGGTGATCGCTCAGGCGCTCGACCGCGACGGCGGTTGTCAGAAGGTCGAGTTCCTTCGCGCCGCCCACGGGCACGATGTCGGTGATCCGAGGCCGTCCCTCCGTCAGGGTGCCGGTCTTGTCGAAAGCTATGGCGTTAAGCGATCCCAAGTTTTCAAGGGGGGCTCCCCCCTTGATCAGGACGCCAGCTCGGGCCGCACGCGCGACACCCGAGAGAACGGCGCTGGGCGTGGCGATGGCGAGGGCGCAAGGGCTGGCCGCCACCAGGACCGCCATGGCCCGATAGAAGCTGTCGCGGAACGGCTCATCGACCACGACCCAGGCGAAGAGCAGGATGAAGGCGAGGCCGAGGACCACCGGGACGAAGATCCGTTCGAAGCGGTCCGTAAATCGCTGGGTGGGGGACTTCTGGGTTTCGGCCTCGCTCACCATACGGACGACCTTGGCCAGGGTCGTGTCGGTGGATTTGCGCGTCGTCTCGATCTCGATCGCGCCAGCCCCGTTGATGGTGCCTGCGAAGACGATGGAGGCGGGACCGACCTGCGCTGGGCGCGCGCGGGCCGTGGCGGCGTCGGGAACCGGTTGCTTGTCGACCGGCATGCTCTCGCCGGTGACCGGGGCCTGATTGATGCTGGTCGCGCCCACCACGACAAAGCCGTCGGCCGGCAGCCGTTCGTTGGGCCGCACAACGACCGTGTCGCCGACCTCGACCTCCTCGACCGGCACTTCCACGATCTGGTCGCCGCGGCGCACGTGGGCCGTGCGAGGCGCGAGGTCGGCGAGGGCTTCGATCGCGCGTTTGGCACGGCCCATGGCGTAGTTCTCAAGGGCGTGGCCGATGCTGAACAGGAACAGGAGCAGCGCGCCCTCCGCCCAGGCCCCGAGAGCCGCCGCCCCGGCGGCGGCCACGAGCATCAGCGTGTCGATCTCGAAACGCTTGTTGCGGAGATTTTCGAAAGCCTCGCGGACCGTGAAGAAGCCGCCGAAGCCGTAGGCGATCAGATACAGACCGAGAGGCAGCCAAGCCGTGACGCCGGCCGCGAGCTTTTCGAGGGCGAAGCCCAAGGCCAGGGCCCCGCCACTTGCCACGGCGAAAATCACCTCAGTGTTGGGCCCGAACACGCCGCCGTGTGCATGCGGATCGGCCCCTGCCTTTTCGCTCGCATGGTCGTGGCCGTCCCCGGCTTGATGGTCGGTAGCGGACGAACTCATCGGACCGCCTCCTTATTGTCTTCGGCGCGAGCCGCGTTCTGCAAAATTTCGACGCCGCCTTTGATCGCGAGCGCGGCGACCAACAGTCCGACCACGAGGTCCGGCCACGACTGATCGAGCCACAGCACAAGCCCGCCGGCGACGAGAATCCCGCCGTTCGCTGCGAAGTCGTTCAGACTGAAGGTTTCGGCAGCCTCCATGTTGACGTCGTCGGAGGTGACTCTTTTGAGCAGCAACAGGCAAACGAGGTTCACGACCGCTGCGACGAGAGCCATCCCCATCATGGTCCAGCCGACAGGTTCCGCGCCGAACCACCATCGCCGGCCGACGTCGATAACGACGCCGGCGGCAAAGAGCAGCAACAGGACACCGGACAGACGGGCTGCACCTCTTTTCCAGGACAAGGCTCGGCCTACGGCCAGGAAGCTGATCAGGTAGACAACCGAGTCCGCTCCATTATCGACCGCATTGGCCAGCAGGGCGCTGGAGTCCGCGAAAATGCCGCCGGCGCCCAGACCCACGAAAAGCAGAGCGTTGAGGATGAGGACCACCAGCAGCGTACGGCGCTGCTGGTGGTCCTCCGAGGATCGAGACGTCAATCGTCCATTCCTTCCGAGGCTCTGTGCTTGACCGCCCTGGCTGCGAAGGTCGGCAGAACGAGCAAGGTCAGGATGGTCGCGGTCAGAAGACCCCCGATCACCACTGTCGCCAGCGGCTTCTGGACTTCGGCCCCGGCCCCGTGCGCCAGCGCCATCGGTATAAAGCCGACGATGGCGACCATTGCAGTCGTCAGCACCGCGCGAAGGCGGCTGGAGGCGCCCTCTATGGCGGCATCATAGGGCGTGAGACCCGCCGTCAGCCGTTCGCGGATCGCCTGCATCAGGACGAGGCCGTTCAGGGTCGCCACACCGGAGACGGCGATGAAGCCCACCGCCGCAGAGACCGAGAACGGCATCCCGCGCAGTAGCAGCGCGAGCGCGCCGCCAACTAGGGCCAAGGGCACGCAGGCAAAGACCAGGCCGGCCTCCGCGAACGACCCCAGCGCCAGGAACAGCAATACGCCGATCAGCACGAAGACGATCGGGATCACGAGTCCGAAGCGCTGCACCGCACGCTCAAGGTTCTCAAACTGCCCGCCCCACTTCAGATAAACGCCCGCCGGCAGGTCAATCTTCGAGACCTGGCTTTGGGCATCGGTGACGAAGCCGCCCAGATCGCGACCGCGAACATTGGCCTGAACCACCATGCGGCGGCTGCCATTCTCGCGACTGATCTGGTTCGGGCCTTCTCCGACCTGGATGCGCGCCACCGAGGACAGCGGTACGATGACCCCCGTGTCGGAGACGATCGGGAGGGCCGCCAGAGACGCCGGATCATTGCGGGCGTCGTCAGGCAGGCGGACGACGACGTCGAAGCGTCGGTCGCCCTCGAAGATCCGCCCGGCTTCGGCACCACCGACACCGGCCGAGACCGCCTCGCTGACATCTGCAGCGGACAGGCCGTAGCTGGCGGCGGCGATGCGATCGACGCTGACGGTCAGGGTGGGCAGGCCGGAAGCCTGCTCGACCCGAACGTCCGCCGAGCCGGTCGTCGCCCTAAGCGAAGTCGCGACCTGATCTGCCACGCGCTGGAGCGTTTCGAAGTCGTCGCCATAGACCATGACGGCGAGATCGGTGCGAACGCCGGAGATCAACTCGTTGAAGCGCAGTTCGATCGGTTGGCTGAACTCGAAGTTGTTACCGATCTGTAGCGCCGCAACGCCTTCGATCCGTTCGATCAAAGCCTCCTTCTCCAGGCTCGGATCGGGCCAGTCCTTGCGATCCTTCAACACGATGACGCTGTCGGAGATGTTCGGCGGCATGGGGTCCACCGCCGCCTCCGCCGTGCCGGTGCGCGAGAACATGGTCTCGACCTCCGGCTGCGCCTTGATGGCGCGTTCCAAAGCCATCTGCATGGCGAGGGACTGCTCCAGCGAGGCCGAGGGCACGCGCAGCGCCTGCATGGCGATGTCGCCCTCGTCGAGCGTCGGAATGAACTCTCGGCCCAGCGACATGAAGGTGACCGCGCCGATGGCAAGGGTCGCCACGGCGGAGATCAGCACGATCTTGGGACGTGCGACCGCCGCCTGGATCGCAGGCTGGATGAACCGGCGAGCGAACCGCAGAATCCAGGTCTCGTGTTCCACCGCTCGACCGTCAGGACCGATGTGAACCGACTTGGGCTCACGCACGAGCAGGGCCGTCATTGCGGGCACGAAGGTGAAGGAGAAGATGAAGGCGCCGACCAAGGCCAGCATGACGGTCGCGCCCATGGGCTGGAACGTCTTGCCCTCGACGCCTTCCAGCATCAGCAGCGGGGCGAACACCAGCAGGATGATCAGTTGTCCAAAGGCGGCCGGCTTGACCATCTGACGGGCGGATTGGACCGCCACGTCCAATCGCTCATGGCGAGTCAACATCCGTCCCAGAGACGCCCGGCGCTGGGTCAGCATAAGCAGGGTGTTCTCAATCACCACGACAGCGCCATCGACCATCAGACCGAAGTCGAGGGCGCCCAGGCTCATCAGGTTACCGCTGATACCGAACCGATTCATGCCGATGACGGCGAACAGGAAGGACAACGGAATCATCAAGGCGGTGATGCTCGCCGCTCGAATGTTGCCCAGCAGCAGGAAGAGAACAACGATGACCAGCAGCGCGCCTTCGGCAAGGTTGCGGGCGACCGTCGAGATGGTCGAGTTGACCAGTTCGCTGCGGTTCAGCACCGGCACAGCGACGACACCGGGAGGCAAACTGTCGTCCACGACCGACAGACGTTCGGCGGCGGCCTGAGCCACGGTGCGGCTGTTGCCGCCCGCGATCATCAGCGCCGTGCCGAGCACCGCCTCGTGACCGTCTCGGCTGGCGCCGCCCAGACGCGGAGCCTGGCCGATCTCGACCGTCGCGACATCGGCGACCCGAACGACCAGACCCCCGCGATTGACGACCGGTGCCTGCGCCAGATCGTCGATCGTCAGCGCCAGGGCGTCGGTGCGCACGACCAGGGCTTCGCCCGCGCGCTGGATGTAGCCCGCGCCTGCCTGGGTGTTAGCGCGCTCGACCGCCTCGACCAGATCATTGAGGCCCAGCCCATAGGCCGCCAGTTGCGACGCATTGGGTCGGACGGCGTATTCCTTGACGTAGCCTCCGACCGTATCGACCCCGGCGAGACCGGTGGTGGTGCGCATCTGCGGCGCGATGATCCAGTCCTGGACCGTGCGCAGATAGGTGGCGCGCTGCTCGGGCGTGGTCAGCCGCTCGCCCTCGGGGGTCAGATAGGCCCCGCCGGCCTGCCAGCCGGGTTGGCCGGGCTTGGACAGGTTATTGCTGTTGAAGGGCACATAGTCGACGGTCCACATCAGAACCTCACCGAGGCCCGTGGTGATGGGTGAAAGGCCCGGCTCCACGCCCTCGGGAAGTCCTTCCGACGCTGCGGCGAGACGTTCGGCGACTTGCTGACGCGCGAAATAGATGTCCGTCTGGTCGGTGAAGATCGCGGTGATCTGGCTGAAGCCGTTGCGCGATAGCGACCGCGTGCTGGTCAGCCCTGGGATGCCGGCCAGGGCCGTTTCCAATGGATAGGTGACCTGACGCTCGATCTGTTCGGGGGCTAGGGCGGGGGCGACCGTGGTGATCTGCACCTGACGGTTGGTGATGTCGGGGACCGCGTCGATCGGCAGTTTGGTCAGTTCGAACAGACCCAGCGCCGCGACGAGGCTGACGGCAAGAACGATGAACCAGCGGAACCTGACGGACGCTGTGATGATAGCTGTAAACATGATCGTCGCCCCTAGTGGCCGTGCTCGGCCTCGCCCTTGGCGAGTTCGGCTTTAAGGAGGAAGGCGTTGGCCCCGGCGATACGTTCAGAACCCGTCAGGCCGCTCAGAATTTCCGTGCGATCTCCCGCCTGCCGACCCGCAAGCACCGGGACTGCGCGGAAACCTTCGGCTGTTCGCACGAACACGACGCTCGCGCCTTCCACCGTCTGGATCGCGTCTGATGGCACGGTTAGGCCACTAACAGCGTCGCCGCCGGTGACGACCGTCCCCGACACCGCCGATCCGGCGGGCGGCAGACCGCCTCCTGACGGGCGCGCGCGAATTATAGTTCCGCCGCCCTCACCGCCTGCGCCCGCCGCAACGCCGGTGACCACAGCATCGAACTCGCCGGCCGGTCCTTGCACGCGCACGGATGAACCGGCTCGAACTTGGGCTGCAAGCGCCGGGGGTGCGTTGAAGACGATCTCGACCCGCGCTGGGTTGGTGACCTCGGCGATGACACCGCCCTGAGCGGCAAACCCACCCGGCCCAACCTGAACGCTGGTGACCACGCCTGAAATGGGACTGGTCACGCTGAGACGTCCGGAGGCGTTGGGCGATCCAGCGGCGGAGACTCGCGCCCTCGCGGCGCGGGCCGCGGCTTCTGAACTGAGCGATTGGGCACGAGACGTCTCGACCTCCTGACGAGCGACGACGCCAGCTTCCTCCAGATTTCGGTCACGTTCATAGGCGCGGCGGGCGGCATCAGACGATGCGGCCGCCGCGGCCGCATCGGCGCGGAGGGTCGCGGCATCGCCGCTGACCAGGATTGCCAGCGATTGTCCGGCGCGCACCGATTGACCCGGCGCGACCAAAACCCGTTCGACGCGGCCACCGACGCTCGCGGCGACGGCCGCCTTCGCATCAACCATCGGCTCGACCCGGCCCGACAGGCGGGTTTCGCCGCCACCACCGCCGGTCACGGCGACGATGGCGATGTTGGCGGCGGTGATCTGAGCCGACGTCAGGAGGACGACGCCTTCTTCGCCGCCCGCTTCCTCGCCCTCGGCGTGCTCGCCCTCCTCCTCGGAATGTCCGGCTTCACCCTCCGCCGCCGGAGCCTCGGCGGGTGAGCGGGTCATGGCATAGAGCCCCGCGCCACCCAGGACGACGACGGCGGCGACCCCGGCCATCAGCCAAGTTTTATTGATCTGTGGTGTGCGTTTCATAGCGATGTTCCAAACGGGGCGCGGCCTTGCAGGCGCGCGAGATCGATTTCGGCCCGGACCCGCGCGAGGCGGGCGTCCACGGCGGCGTTGCGGGCGGCGATGAGGGCGGCGCGGGAAGACCGCAGTTCCAGTTGCGAAATCCGTCCCGCCTCGAACCCGATCCGCGAGAGGCGATAGGCTTCCTCGGCGGCCGTGACCCCGGCGTCGGTGGCTGACACACGGCTTGCCGAAGCCCGCAGACGCGCCGTAGCCGCGTTACGGTCAGCCTCGGCCTCCTGTCTGGCACCGGCAAGTCGAGCGTCCGCAGCCCTAAAGTCGGCTTGCGCAGCGTCAATGTTGCCCCGGTTTCGGTCGAACAGCGGCAGTGGCATGCTGAGGCCGAAGGTCAAAGCCGTCGCGTCCTCCGCTTCGTAGCGGCGGAAGCCTACCGAGGCGCGGACATCGGGCCGGGCGCGGATGCGTTCGACCTCGATACGGCTTTCGGCCGCCGCCCGCTCGGCCTCGGCCACGCGGACCTGCGGCGTCGCGTCCGGCGTCACGCCTGCTGCTGCAGGCACCCGGTCGATCAGGCTGACGTCGATCGAGGTAACCAGCGTCGGCAGCATCGCCACGGCGGTCAGCCGCGCGAACGCCGCGTCCCGTTCGGCCTCGGCCTCGTCCAGGGTCGCGCGGGCGGCGGCGGCTTCGCTCTCGCCCTGAATGCCGCGCAGCAGCGGCTCGCGCCCCTCTTCGACCAGCATCAATGCCGCGCGGGTGTCGGCGATGGTGACCGTCAGGGCCTCCTCGGCCAGCATGAACCGCCGCTGGGCGGCTTCTGCCTCGGCATACACTAGGGCCAGCCTCGCCCCCGCCTCGACGGTCGCCAGGTCACGCCTCAGACCCGCCGTGCCGGCGTCGGCCCGCGCGACCTCGACCCGCGCGCCGCGCCGTCCCCAAAGTTCCAGGTCCTGGGACAAGGACAGGGTCGTTTCGGCGTTGTCGTAGCCGGAAAAGCGACCGGTACCGAAGGCGTTCTCCGCCTCCAGCCCCAGTTCGGGATTGGGGCGGACGCGCGCCTGACGGACGCGCGCCTCGGCCGCGTCGAGCAGAGCGCCGGCCTCAACGGTCGTCGGCGTCAGGCCGATGCGTTCAAGCAGCGCCTCGAACGAGGGCGCGGGTTCGGCCCAGGCGGGGCCGGTGACCGCCGTCGCCATCGCGACCACGGCACAGCCGATCGCGAGACGCGACCGACCAGATTTCAGGGGTGGCATGTTCCATATCCCAGCAGTTCCAGACGAATGACGCGCGCCAGCAGGCGCAGGGCATCGTCAGGCTCTGGGAGGGCGTTCCAGGCCGCTGGGCGCGCGAGACGCCATCGGCTCGTCAGCCGGGCGCAGCAGACTTGGCGCGACGGCCGCCGTCACCGCCACGGATTGGGGCGAGGACGGCATCGCGGTGCCGCCGTGATGGCAGTGGCCGTGGGAGCAGATGACGTGACTGTCCAGATCATTGACGGGATCGGCCGGGGTCTCCCTGACACTCTCCGAGGCATGCGCGGTCACCATATCCGGGGCGCAGGTAGCGGCCTCGACAGCGGACGCGAGGACAAACAGGGCCATGAACGACGCGAGCAGCGCCGCCATCCAACCTTGTCTGGCCGAGGAGAATCCCATGGCCTCCCATAACACGGTCCGCCGCCACTGCAATCGCAACTTCGTCGCAGACCCTTTGCGCCTTTTCCTCATGACTGGGTCTCCGGTTGGCGTGCGGCCGCCCTGAGCTCCGCCCGCGATTGGCTGACGATAGACCAGGCGGATTGCAGGAACACCGCAGCGAGAATGCCGCCTGCAACCAGATCGGGCCAGCGCGAGGCGGTCAACCAGACGAGGCCGCCGGCCGCCGCGACCACGAGGCTTTCGATCAGATCGTTGCGCGTGCAGAGCCAGACGGAACGGACATTGGCGTCGCCATCGCGATGCTGCACGAGCAGCAGGGCGGCGATTGCGTTGGCGAGGAAGCCAAACAGGCCCAGGCCGGTGATCACCGTCCCTTCGGGCGGCGCACCCGACACAGCCCGCCAGATGGCGAAACCGAGGATGAACCCGGCCAGCAGCCCCAGGCTCGCGCCCTTGAGCAGAGCGGCCCGGGAACGGACCCGCACGGACCTGCCGATCGCCCACAGGCTGATGGCGTAGGTCGCGCTGTCGGCGAGGAAGTCTAGCGCATTGGCCCCGAGAGACGCCGAGCGCTGGGCCAGGGCGCCGCCCGCGACGGCCACGAAGGCCACCGCGTTGATCGCGATTACCGCGAGCAGGATGCGGCGGTAGGCGGGCGAGGCGCCGTCGAATTTGACGGTCGCGCCGCAACAGGCGGCGGCGGGTCCGTCTTGGATCAGGGGCTCGGTCATCGGAGGCTCCGGCTGGACGTCGGGCGACTTATGCATCCTCTAGCGACTAGAGGATCAAGCGCTTATTCTCACGTCATGGCTTCTTCCGTCCCCTCGCTTCTCCAATCTATAGGCAAGCTCGCCGCGGCCACGGGCGTGAAGGTCCCGACCATCCGCTTCTATGAACAGATTGGCCTCCTGGCGCCGCCGCCTCGCACGGCCAGCGACCGTCGCCTCTATGACGGCGCCGCCCTGCGTCGGTTGTCCTTCATCCGTCATGCACGTCAGCTGGGGTTTGACTTGGACGCCATCCGCTCGCTGCTTGATCTGTCGGACCATCCCGATCGGCCCTGTGGCGATGCCAATGCGATCGCTCAGCGTCATCTGGCGGACGTCACGGAGAAGATCGCGCAACTCCAGGCCCTGCGAACCGAACTGTCGCGGATGTCGGCGGAATGCGCCGGCGGCCGGGTGTCGGCCTGCAAGGTGATCGAGGTGCTGCACGATCACGACCTGTGCGCGGAAGGCGACCACCGGGCCTCTACGGTCACAGGATCCCATGCTGTTTCGGCAACACACGGGCCGGGGTGACCAGGGGGAGCAATCTCGGCGGACCAGAAGCGGACGAAGCGTATGGCATCGTCTCCAAGGCACTATTTCCCGAGATCTGCTCGCGAGCCGATATCTTCAGAAATTAATGCGATCTTTTCAGCAGATTTCAGGGGCTTTCACCGCAATGCGCCTTGCCAGTGGACAGACGAACGCTCGCCAGCAAAAGATTTTTGGTAGCGGTGTGGTAGCGGCGTAAAAAATAGGGTGGGCGATCCCGTTGGGATCGCCCTGCCATAACCTATTGATTGCCTTGGCAATCTCGACTGGAGCGGGCGAAGAGATTCGAACTCTCGACCCCAACCTTGGCAAGGTTGTGCTCTACCACTGAGCTACGCCCGCACTTCAGTCGGAGGCGGGCGTATAGCGGAGGGGCGAACCTTACCGCAAGACCCCTAACGCAGAATTCCAACAGCGAGGCTCCGCGAGCCGGGCGGCAGCCCCCTTGGAGGCCGGCTGATCGGCTCTACCGATCAGCGCGGCGCGAGCCGTATGGCTCCATCAAGCCTGATGCATTCGCCGTTGATGTAGACGTTGCGGGCCAGTTCCAGCACCAGGGACGCATAGTCGGCGGGGCGGCCGAGGCGGCTGGGGAAGGGGATGGCGGCGGCGAGGCTGTCCTGAACCTTCTGGTCCATGCCGGCCATCATCGGGGTCCACATAATGCCGGGCAGGATGGTGTTCACCCGGATGCCCTCCTGGGCCAGGTCCCGGGCGATGGGCAGGGTCATGGCATAGACGCCGCCCTTGGACGCCGAATAGGCCGCCTGGCCGATCTGGCCGTCCTGGGCCGCGACCGAGGCCGTATTGACCACCAGGCCGCGCTCGCCGTCCTCCATCGGGTCCAGGGTCACCATGCCCAGGGCAGACTGCGACAGGACGCGGAAGGTGCCGAACAGGTTGATCCGCACGGTGCGCTCGAACGACGCCATGTCGTGGGCGCGGATCTCGCCCGTGTCCCTCTTGCGCGAGACGGTCTTCTGGCCGGTGGCGATACCGGCGCAGTTGACGGTCAGCCGTTCCTGGCCGTGGGCAGCGCGGGCCTTGGCGAAGGCGGCGGCGACCTCTTCGTCGCTGGTCACATCGACCTTGCAGAAGACCCCGCCGATCTCGGCCGCAATGGCCTCGCCCTTCTCCTCGTTCATGTCGAACAGGGCGACCCTGGCGCCGGTGGCGGCGATGGCGCGCGCCGTGCCCTCGCCGAGGCCCGAGGCCCCGCCGGTGACGACGGCCGAGATGGAGGAGTCGAGTTTCATCGCGGGAGTTCCTATGTTGTCGGGATCGAAGGCCGATGCGGAGGGTTTAGCGGCGATGCCGTCCCGATCACAACCTGTTACGCCAGACGATGTGCTGGACCCGGCCAAGGCGCTGGTACCTGCCGTGGTGCGCGCCAACGAGGTCAAGGTGAAGCGCGGCTTCTGGCCCAAGGTGGTCTCGACCGCCGCCCGCGTGCCCTTCCTCGATCAGCTGTTCTCCGTCTACTACGCCGCCCGCGACCCTGAGACGCCGACGGCGGCCAAGGGGATGATGCTGGGGGCGCTCGCCTATTTCGTCCTGCCGCTGGACGCCATCCCCGACATCTTCGCGGGCATCGGCTTCACGGATGACGCGGCGGTGTTCGCCGCCCTGATCGCCACACTCGGGGCGAACATCAAGCGCCGGCACCGGGATCAGGCCGGCGAAGCGGTGAAGCGGCTGAAGGAGAAGTGACGCCGTCTGCTACCCCTTCATCGCCTTCAGTCTGTACAGCGCCTCCAGCGCCTCGCGGGGGCTAAGGGAGTCGGGGTCCAGCGCCGCGACGGCCTCGTCCATGGCCGATCGCATCGGCGGCGGGGCCGGTTCCATCATGGCGAACAGGGGCAGGTCGTCGAGGCGGTCGTGCGCCGCCTTTTCAGCCTCCAGCCGGCCGAGCACAGCCTTCGCCCGCGCCACGACCGAAGCCGGCACCCCCGCCAGCCTGGCCACCTGCACCCCATAGGACCGATCCGCCGCGCCGGGCGCCGCCTCGTGCAGGAAGACGAGGTCGCCGTTCCATTCGCGTGCCTTCATTGACAGATTACAGACGTGGTCGAGCCGGTCCTCCAGCCGGGCCAGCTCATGATAGTGGGTGGCGAACAGGGTCCGCGACCGGTTGGTCTCGTGCAGGGCCTCGGCGCAGGCCCAGGCGATGGCCAGGCCGTCATAGGTCGCCGTGCCCCGCCCGATCTCGTCCAGAACGACGAAGCTGCGATCCGTGGCCTGCGTCAGGATGGCGGCGGTCTCGACCATCTCCATCATGAAGGTGGAGCGCCCGCGCGCCAGGTCATCTCCGGCCCCCACCCGGCTGAACAGCCGATCGACGACCCCCAGCCGCATCGATCGCGCCGGCACGAAAGATCCCGCCTGGGCCAGGACCACCATCAGGGCGTTCTGGCGCAGGAAGGTCGACTTGCCGGCCATGTTGGGTCCGGTGACGATCGACAGGCGCGGGCAGCCGGAGCCGGGCAGGGGGGCTCCGTCCAGCCGACAATCGTTGGGGGTGAAGGGGTCTCCGGCCTTCTTCACGGCGGCTTCCACGACCGGATGCCGCGCGGCCTGGACCTCGAAGGCCCGGCTGTCGTCCACGACCGGGCGCACCGCCCCGACTTCCTCGGCCCATTCCGCGAGGCTTGCCGTGGCGTCGAGGTCGGCCAGGGCATCCGCCACGGCCTGAAGCGGCTGGGCCAGACGCTGGACCGTGCGTCGCCAGCCCTCGAAGGTCTCGCCCTCCATGGCCAGGGCGCGATGCCCCGCCTGGCTGATCTTCGCGTCCAGTTCCGACAGTTCGACGGTGGTGAACCGCACCTGGGCGGCCAGGGTCTGGCGGTGGATGAAGGGGTTGTCGGGCCCGGCCCGGAACAGGGGTTCGGCGTGTTTCGCTGTGGTCTCGAGGAAGTAGCCGAGCACGGCATTGTGGCGGACCTTGAACGGCACGCCCGACTCGCGCACCGCCCGAGCCTCCAGATCGGCGACGACCCGGCGGCTGTCGTCGCGCAGACCCAGGGCCTCGTCGAGCTCGGGGCGGAAGCCGGGCCGCACGAAACCGCCGTCCCGCGCCAGATGCGGCGGCTCCTCGACCAGCCCCTCGGCCAGCTCGACCCTCAGCCCCGCTACCTCGGGCGACAGGGTCAGGCCGTCCAGACAGGCGATGATCCGCGACGGCGGGCCGGTCAGGGGATCGGGCGACCTCACGAACAGCCCGGCG
The DNA here is from genome assembly GCF_027912515.1 of Brevundimonas sp. NIBR10. Taxonomy (NCBI): domain Bacteria; kingdom Pseudomonadati; phylum Pseudomonadota; class Alphaproteobacteria; order Caulobacterales; family Caulobacteraceae; genus Brevundimonas; species Brevundimonas sp. NIBR10. The sequence goes on along the minus strand of NZ_CP115464.1, from coordinate 502,406 downwards.
ATCCCCTCGGCCAGGCTCAGGCCGATCCGGATGGCCGCCAGATCGCGTGGTCCGCCGCGTCCGAGCGCCAGGCGAGACACCGCCCGCGCCACATCGGCTGAGGCGCGAAGGCCGTCCCTCAGGTCGCGCCGCAGGTCGCGGCGCTCCAGCAGCCATTCGACGGCGTCGAGCCCATCATTGATCCGGGCCAGATCGCGCAGCGGCCGTGCGATCCGCTCGGCCAGGGCCCGCGCGCCGCCCGACGTCAGGGTCCGGTCGATACAGGCCAGCAGGGACCCTTCCCGCTCGCCCCTCTGGCTGCGGTCGATCTCCAGGCTCTGGCGCGTCGCCGGATCGATGGCCAGGAAACCGACGTCGCCGGAGCGTCGCGGCGGAGCCAGGGCCGGAACCCGGCCCGCCTGGGTCGTCTCCAGATAGGCGGCGATCAGGCCCAGCGCCGAAACCTCCGCCTCCTCGAACGCCCCGAACCCGTCCAGCGAGGCCACGCCGTACAGCCGTTCGACCCGGCTGCGCGCCGCGACCGGCTCGGCCACCGCCGAGGCCAGGGCCTGGACGATGCCGCCCGACCCGTCGAGCGCGGCCTTCAGATCGGGGTCGGAGAAGGCCTTGTCGGTGACCAGAACCTCGGACGGCCGGAACGCCCCCAGCGTCGCGGCCAGGTCGGCGAGATCACAGGCGACCGAATCCACCGCCCCCGCCGACAGCTCGACCACCGCGACCGCCGCCCGTCCCTTGCGGATCGCTACGGCCGCCAGCCGGTTGGCACCCCGTGCGTCCAGCAAGGTGTCTTCGGTCAATGTGCCCGGCGTGACCACGCGGACGATGTCGCGGGCCACGATGGATTTCGAGCCGCGCTTCTTGGCCTCGGCCGGGGTCTCGATCTGGTCGCAGATGGCGACGCGCTTTCCGGCCCGGATCAGCCGCGCCAGGTATCCGTCCAGGGCATGGACCGGCACCCCGGCCATCGGGATGTCGCCACCCTGATGCTTGCCCCGTTTGGTCAGGGTGATGCCCAGCAGGCCGGCCGCGACCTCCGCATCCTCGAAGAACAGCTCGTAGAAGTCGCCCATGCGGAAGAAGACGATCGCATCCGGCTGCGCCGCCTTGGCCGCGAGGAACTGCGCCATGACCGGCGTCACGTCTTCCAGGGCGGGGGGATGTTGGATCGGAGCGTTCATGGGATGGCGACAGGGTGACGGATCACGGCCTCAGCCTCAAGCACTTGCCAAGCTTTGCCTGAAATGGCCTTCTACTGCTGGTTGGAGACACCACTATGGCGCGCAAGACGAAATCCGTCGAACCCAGATCGAGCCTGAAGCTGTGGGGCGCGATCCGTGTCTGGGCCTGGATGTTCATCCTGTCCGCCCTGGCTTTGGCTGGGGTGTCGGTTTGGCGGGCGACAGGCCTGTTCGAACTCGGCGACGTCTACATGACCGAGAACGATATTTTCGGCCACGCCCCCCTTCAGGATCTGGCCTACCTGGGAGTCATCGCCCTGTTTGTCCTGGCCTATGTCGTCTGCGTCATTCTGGTGCTGAAATGGTATTTGCGCTCCGTGCGGAACGGTCAGGTTCTGACCCGTGGGATGGAGACGCGACCGCGCTGGGCCGTGTGGTATTTCATCATTCCGATCCTGTCCCTGTTCCGGCCCTATTCGATGACCAGCGAACTGTGGCGGAGCAGCCTGAAGCCCGAGGGCTGGAAGGCTCTGCCTGACCCCGCCATGCTGCGCTGGTGGTGGGGTCTGGTCCTGGTCGGCGGGATCGTCTCGAACATCGCCAACGTCTTCAGCCGAAACGCGATGTCCGCAGAGCTTCTGGCGCAGGTTGATGTCGCGATGGCGGTGTCGCTTCTGCTTCAAGTCGCGGCCGGTCTGTTGTTTTTGGGGATCGGAGGCCCGGTGTCTCGGCGACAGTCCGCTCTGATCGAAGACGGCTATCGGCCGCCTGCCCCGACGATTCCCGCATGGTCGGCCTGACGACTGACAGTTATCCCTGCACGATCGTCCGAAACAGCGGTTGCGGTTGTCCCCAAGGCCGACTTGGCTCAAACAGGTCGGCTAACGCGCCGACGACGGCTCGTCAGGCGGTACGACCTACGGAAAGAGAGCCTGATCCATGGCCAGGAAGCCCAACTACAGTTTCGAGCGCCAGGAGCGCGAGCGCGCCGACGCCAAGAAGGCCGCCGAAAAGGCCGCCAAGAAGGCTGAACGCAAGGCCGCACAGGCCGCCTTCGAGGCCGGCGAGGGGCCGGACCCGGACCTGATGCAGGACTGACGCCGCAAACGTTCCGATGACCGACCTGCCCGAGATCCACGGCGTCTGCCCGGCGCGGTTCGCCGCCGTCCGTGACGCCTTTGCCGCCAACTTCACCGATGCGCCCGAAGGCCTGGACGAGCAGGCCGCGCGGTTCAGCGTCGTGCTGGCGGGCGAGACGGTCATCGACCTGTGGGCGGGGCTCGCCGATCCCCGCAGCGCCACGCCTTTCGTCCAGACGACGCTGACGCCGGTCTTCTCGACCGGCAAGGCGGTCATGGCCCTGCTGATCGCGACCTGTGTCGAGCGCGGTCTTCTGGACTACGACCGGCCGGTCGCCGAGATCTGGCCCGAGTACGGTCAGGCGGGCAAGGCGGCGATCACCCTGGCCCAGATGATGTCGCATCAGGACGGTCTGCCGGGCTTCGACGCGCCGGTCGATCCGACCATCTGGTTCGACCGACAGGCGGTGCTGGACCGGCTGTGCGCCCAGGCGCCGATGTGGCCGCCGGGGACGGCGTCCGGCTATCACCCGATCACGATCGGCTATCTGGCGGGTGAGGTGTTCCGGCGCGCCGACGGCCGGACCATGGGCCGGGCCCTGCGCGAGGATTTTGCCCAACCCTTCGGTCTGGACCTGTGGATCGGGCTGCCGGAGACGGAGCACGGTCGCGTCGCCACCATGCGCAAGCCGGGCAAGGCCGTGGACCTCGGGCCCATCGACGCGGTCAAGACCGCCGCCTTCCTCGACAAGGGCTCGGCCCCCGGCGGGCGCGGGTCGGCCGAGTGGCGCACGATGGAGATTCCGTCGGCAAATCTGCATGGCACGGCGCTGGACCTCGCGCGGATCCTCAACGTCCTCGCCAACGACGGGCTGCTGGACGGCAAGGCCATCCTGTCGCCGGAGGTGGTCGAGGCGGTAAGCAGCGAGCGCATCCACGGCCTGGACCGCGTCCTGCCCTTCACCTTGAGCTGGGGTGCCGGATATACGCGCAACGCCGGGATCGGCATCTTTGGCCCGAACCCGGACGCTGTCGGTCACTGCGGCTGGGGTGGTTCGTGCGCCTTCGCAGACGCCGATGCGAAGCTGTCGGCCGCCTATGTCATGACCCGCCAGTCGCACCACCTGATCGGCGATCCGCGCGCACGCCGGCTGATCGAGGCCCTCTATTCGGGGATCTGAAGCCGGATCGCCTGACGCTCGGCCCGTTTGCGCCACAGGGCGGCCCCCGCAAAGACGGCGGCACCGGTCCAGATGAAGGCGAACGAGGCGATCCTCAGGGGCGTCAGGGGCTCGCCCGAGGCGACCCCGATGGCGAACTGAAGCGTCGGGGCCAGGAACTGCAAAAAGCCGATGGTCGACAGCGGCAGTCGCCGCGCCGACCAGGCGAACAGGACCAGGGGCAGGACGGTGGCCAGCCCGCTGGAAATCGCCCAGCCCCAGTGCGCCGGGTTGGAGAAGCCGGCGACGCCGACCGTCTGGTTCAGCCACAGCAACAGACCGATCCCGACCGGGATCATCAGCAGGCATTCGACGAACAGTCCGGTTTGGGCGTCCGCATCGACCCGTTTGCGGATGATGCCATAGGCCGCGAAGCTGAAGGCGATGACCAGCGACAGCCACGGCGCCCGGCCCAGCGCGATCGCCTGCAACACCACCCCGACCGCCGCCGCCCCGATGGCGATCCAGCCCCAGCGGTCGATCCGCTCGCGGAACACGACCAGACCCGCCACCATGTTGAGCAGCGGATTGATGTAGTAGCCGAGGCTGGCCTCCAGGGTGTGATGGTTCGTGGTGGCCCAGACATAGGCCCCCCAGTTGATCAGGATCATCACCGTGGACAGGGCCAGCCAGGCCAGGGTCGCCGGCGTGGTCAGGACGCGCCGGACCTGATCAAGCCGCCCCGTGACCAGAACCAGCACGGCGGCGAACGCCACGGCCCACAGCCCGCGCTGAGCCAGGATCTCGGGCGCGGAAAACCCCGCCCTGGCCATGGCCATGAACAGCAGGGGAAAGACGCCCCAGCAGACGTAGCAGACCAGCCCGGCGATCAGGGCGTTGCGGGTCTCGGTGGGGGCGGGGTTCACATTCTACTCCGTCATCCTCGGACTTGATCCGAGGATCGGACGTGGGGCGAGACCGAAAGCCGTTTGGGCCGCGATCTCACCCCACTTCACTGTTCGAGCAGCCCGACGTCCGACCCTCGGATCAAGTCCGAGGGTGACGGCGATGTTGGGCAATCACCTACACCGCGATCGAACGATACCCCGTCGACGGTTTGATCGTCCCCGTCTCGTCCAGCAGCTGGGCGATCTGGACGGCGTTGAGCGCGGCGCCCTTGCGCAGGTTGTCGGACACGACCCAGAAGCACAGGCCGTTCTCGACCGTGTGGTCCTTGCGGATCCGCGACACATAGACGGCGTGCTCGCCGGCCGCGTCGACGGGGGTGATGTATCCGTCGTGCTCCTGCTTATCGACCACCAGGACGCCGGGGGCCTCGCGCAGGATGGCGCGGGCCTCGTCAGGGCTGATGGGCTTATCGAACTCGACGGTCACGGCCTCGGAGTGACCCACGAAGACCGGCACGCGGACGCAGGTGACCGTCAGCTTGATCTCGGGATCCATCATCTTGTGGACCTCGTTCCACATCTTGGCCTCTTCGTCGGTGTAGCCGTCCTCGTTGAACGACCCGATGTAGGGGATGACGTTGAAGGCGATCTGCTTGGGAAACTTCTTCGGCTTGGCATCGCCCAGGCCATAGATGGCCTTGGTCTGGTTCCACAGCTCGTCCATGCCCTCCTTGCCGGCACCCGACACGGATTGATAGGTCGAGACCACGACGCGCTTGATCTTGGCCGCGTCATGCAGGGGCTTAAGCGCCACGACCAGCTGGGCGGTCGAGCAGTTCGGGTTGGCGATGATGTTCTTGCGGATATCCTTGACGGCGTCCGGGTTCACCTCGGGCACGATCAGGGGGACGTCCTTGTCCATGCGGAAGACCGAGGAGTTGTCGATCACGATCGGACCGGCCGCGCCGATCTTCTCGGACCAGGCCTTGGACACCGTTCCGCCCGCCGACATCAGGACGATGTCGACGGTGGAGAAGTCGAACGTCTCCATGTCCTCGCACTTGATAGTCTTGTCGCCCCAGGCGACGTCCATCCCCTTGGATTTTCGCGAGGCGATCGCGTGCATGGTCTCGACGGGGAAGTTCAGTTCCTCGAGGATGGTCAGCATTTCCCGGCCGACATTGCCGGTGGCGCCTACGACGGCGACGCGATAGCCCATGATCTTAGTCCTTCGGACGCGCTAACGCTCGGCTCACGGAGCCTCGCTGCTTGAGCGCGGTTGGTGCGTGGGTGTTGGTTTCGTGTCTGCTGCAAGGTTTCTTGCGGCAGGGCGAGGCATGTAAGCCTTCGCGCGGGCGAAGTCATCGCTTTTCACATCGCTTGCGCAAGACTATGCCCCAGTTCGATGGGCTCCCGTATTCGTTCCGCTTATGACATCCGCGTCGAGGAAGGCGTCATCGCCCCCGATCCGGCGCAGGGTCCGCTGATCGCGGCCCTGGAGCGGCTGGAGGAGGACCTCGCGAAGAAGGGCCTGTTCGGCAAACAGCCCGAGGTGCGCGGTCTCTACATCTGGGGGCCTCCCGGGCGAGGCAAGTCGATGCTGATGGACCTGTTCGTCTCGGCCTCGCCCGAGCCGAGAAAGACGCGCGCCCATTTCCACGCCTTCATGGCCCGGGTCCACGACCTGGTCCGCCAGTGGCGCGAGGGCGACCGTAAGAGCCGCAAGGCCGTGTTCGGTAGCCACAAGGGCGACGATCCGATCGAGCCGGTCGCCGACCTGATCGCGTCCGAGGCCCGGCTGCTGTGCTTCGACGAGCTTCAGGTCACCGACATCGCCGACGCCATGATCCTGGGTCGGCTGTTCGACGCCCTGTTCGAGAGGAGGGTCGTGCTGGCCGTGACCTCGAACCGGGCGCCGGATCAACTCTACAGGAACGGCATCAACCGCCAGCTGTTCACCCCCTTCATCGACGAGATCAAAAGCCGCTGCGCGGTGATCGAGATCGCCGGGGCGCGCGACTGGCGGCTTGATCGGCTGATGGGCTCACCGGTGTGGTTCGCCGACGATGTGGCGGGCCGTCAGGCGTTCGAGACCCTGTGGTACGACCTCAAGGGCGGCGAGCCCGAGGAACCGGCCCATCTGACGGTTCTGGGCCGCGATGTCGTGGTCGAGCGTACCGCCGGGTCCCTGGCGCGCAGCCCCTTCGCCGACCTCTGCGCCCGGCCGCTGGGGCCGCAGGACTATCTGGCGGTGGCGCAGCGGTTCCACACCCTGTTCGTGTCGGATATCCCCCGCCTCGGCCCCGAGAACCGTCAGGAGGCGGCGCGGTTCGTCACCCTGATCGACGCCCTGTACGAGGCCGGAACCCGGCTGGTCGCCACCTCGGCCGCCGAGCCCGAGGCTCTGTATCCCGCCGGCGACGGCACCTTCGAGTTCGAGCGCACCGCGTCGCGCCTGCGCGAAATGGCCAGCGCCAGCTGGCTGGAGAAGGCGACGCATGAGTAGCGCATTCGGTTCTTCCCTCCCCCTGCGGGGGAGGGCAGATCGCGAAGCGATCGGGTGGGGGCGGCAAGGTGATACGGCGCTGTCTTGCCTTGCCCTTCCCACCCGGTCTTCGCTGCGCTTCGACCACCCTCCCCCGCGGGGGAGGGAGAACTCACAACTTCGCCGTATTGTAGCTTAGGCTGAGCCGGACCGCTGGAGACACCGCACATGACCCTCGCCCTCGCCGCCGTCGCGGTGCTCGCCCTCACCACGCCCGACCTGTCGCTGGCCCAGACCCAGACAGCGCCTGTCGCCGCCGCCCCCGCTGCGCGCCCGGCCGCCGCCGCACCGGCCCGCATGGTCCAGGGGGTTTCTCCCGCCGCCGTCATCGCCTGGCTGACCACCCAGGGGACCACCCCCGGCCCGGTCCAGACCGACGAGGGCCGCACCTTCGTGCGCGTCTCGGCCGACGGGCTCAGCTGGCTGCTGTTCTTCCAGTCCTGCGACGCAGCCGGCATGTGCTCGGACCTGCAGTTCTCGACCGGCGTCTCCAGCGCCACCATTACCCCCGACAAGATCAACGGCTGGAACCGCGACCGCCGATTCCTGAAGGCCATCTATGAGGCGCCGGACGGCACCACCCCCGCCTCGGCGGTGGTCCAGTACGACGTCCTGCTGACCGGCGACGGCCCCGACCAGCTCATCGACCACCTCGCCATCTGGCGTGGCCTGTTGCCCGAGTTCGCCCGGCTGACGGTGGGCGGGGCGGCGGCGGCTCCTGCGGCACAATAGAAAAGGGCCGCAGTTTGCACCGCGGCCCCCATTCTTGATCGAAAGGCGCTCAAGCAGCGCGCGACCGCGTCGCGCGCGTTAGCGCCCGCTGGCTATGCCAGCGACGGCTCGATATCCTTGCAGGCCTGCAACAGGCCCTGGACCGAGGCGACCGACTTCTCGAACATCGCCTTCTCTTCGTCGTTGGTGGTGAACTCGACGATCTTCTCGACGCCGCCGGCGCCGATCAGGGCGGGGACGCCGACATAGAGGTCCGACAGGCCGTACTCGCCCGACAGCCAGACGGCGCAGGGCAGGACGCGCTTCTGGTCCAGCAGGTAGGACTTGGCCATGGCGATGGCGCTCTCGGCGGGCGCATAGAAGGCCGAGCCGGTCTTCAGCAGGGCCACGATCTCGCCGCCGCCTTTACGCGTACGCGTGACGATGGCGTCCAGATCGGCCTGGGACAGGAAGCCGGCCGCGACGGCGTCGGGCAGGGGCAGGCCGCCGAGGGTCGAGTGGCGCACCATCGGCACCATGTCGTCGCCGTGACCGCCCAGGGTCCAGGCGTGGATGTCCTGAACCGAGACGCCGGTCTTTTCCGACAGGAAGTAGGCGAAGCGGGCCGAGTCGAGCACGCCGGCCATGCCGACGACCTTCTCGTGCGGCAGACCCGAAAACTTCTGCAGGGCCCAGACCATGGCGTCGAGCGGGTTGGTGATGCAGATGACGAAGGCGTTGGGGGCATGGGCCTTGATGCCCTCGCCGACGGCCTTCATGACCTTGAGGTTGATGGACACCAGGTCGTCGCGGCTCATGCCGTCCTTGCGGGGCACGCCGGCGGTGACGATGCAGACGTCGGCGCTCGCGATGTCGGCATAGTCGTTGGCGCCCTTCAGCGAGACCGACGAGCCGAACACGGCGGTGGCCTCGGCGATGTCGAGCGCCTTGCCCTGGGGCGTACCCTCGGCGATGTCGAACAGGATCACGTCGCCGAGCGCCTCGCGCGCGGCCACGTGGGCCAGGGTTCCGCCGATCATACCGGCGCCGATGAGGGCGATCTTGGCGCGTGCCATGGGATGTGTCTCTAGCTGGGCGGCCGAGGACAGGCCGCGATGGCGAGGGGTCTAGACGCACGCCCGATCACAGGCAAGCCGCCAGCCTGTCAAGCGCCATGCTAGGCCCGGTCCTTGCCTGACGAGACGTTACGCCCTAACTCACCGGAAATTGTGCGCGAGAGATTATGGAACGCTGGCTACTTATCTCCAACTGCCAGACTGTCGGCTTGGCCAACTCGTTCCAGCTCCTGAATCGGCGTTTCGATGTGACCGGCCTGGATATCTGGGGCTATCTGAACGACGTCGAAAAATGGGAAGCGTCCTTCTCCGACTATTTCCGCGTGGTGGTTTCACCCGAGGTCGAGGCCTTCATCCCCAACGGCCTGCCGAACGCGCCCAACCTGACGCGGGTGCCGGCCCTGTCGTTCTCCGGCTTCCATCCTGACCTGAGCTACGTCAACGGCCCGGCCGGCGCGGTGCGCGGGCCCTTGGGCAACTACCACTCCCTGATCGCCTTCGCGGCCTATATGAAGGGACTGTCGTTCGAGGATGCCGTGGCGCTGTTCAACGCCAAATTCTTCGAGCAATGCGGCTATTTCGACTACTGGGAGCCGCAGAAGGCCACCGTCCTCAACCAGTTCAAGACCCACGGCATCGACATTTCCGAGCAGTTCGTGCGCTGGGGCCGCTACGGCTCCTTCATGCATTCGAGCGATCACCCCAAGATCGAGGTGATCTATGATGTCGCCAAGGCCTTTCTCGTCGCCGGCGGCGTCGAGGTTCAGGATTCCGAATTCCGGCCCTACGACGGTCTGAGAAACGGCCCCTGCTGGCCGGTCTATCCCGAAATCGGTGAGGTCCTGGGGATCGAAGGTTCCTACAACTTCAAGCGCGACATGGTCTTCCGCCATACGGACCTGGCCGGCTTCGTCTGGGAATCCTATGCCGCTTACGCCGAGTTCGACCGGGCGGACCTGTCGCCTGCTCCGCCCTTCAAGGGCATGTTCGATCATGTCAGCGGGCTGATCTGACGCCCGCCGCCTTCGCCTGACCCTCCGCCTTTTCCAGGGCCGCAGACTCCCTGTCAGATCTTTCAGACCCGTTGTCGCGTGACCGACGGTCTGAAACCGCTTCCCCATTCCGGCAAAACGCGGGACGGTTGAGCCAATCAAGACAGGGAGATTCGCATGCGTCCCATCCTCTTCGGCCTTCTGGCGGCCGGTCTCGCGGCCCCGCTGGTGCCCGGTCAGGCCCTGGCCCAGACTCCACCTGCGACCATCGGCCAGCAGTATGTCCCCGCCCCTTGGTGGATGCGCGATCCGGTGATCGCCTCGATCGGCCAGGTGCGGACCGAGATCGCCGCCAACCGGGCGGGCTTCACCGCCGGTTTCACCGCCCTGGACCGTTCGGCCGCCGAGGCGTCGCGCAAGGCCGCCGACCTCGTTCGCGCCCTGTCCCAGCAACTGGCGACCTATGGCGCCGACAAGGTGCGGGTCGAGACCAGCCTGACCACCCGGCCGATCTATGAACAGTATCGCGACGAGGCGGGGGTGATGCGCGACAACGTGCGCGCCGACAAGATCGTCCGCTACCAGACCGAGGCCTCGGTCCGGCTGACCATCCGCGACATCGCGGTGCTGGAACGGGCCTATGCCACGGTGGTGGCGACCCAGCCGACGACGCTCAGCCCCGTCTATTTCAACCTCGAGCCCGAGAACGCCTGGAAGACCGCCCTGGCAGCCGAGGCCATGAAGGATGCGCGCCGCCGGGCCGTCGCGGCGGCCGAGAACGCGGGCGCGACCCTGGGTTCGGTCCGGGTCATCGACCCCACGGGCCGGGCCTGCCAGACCGACGTCCTGGCCGGCTGGCCCTCCTACAGCGCGGGCGGCGGGCAGATGCAGACCGATGTGGATGAGGTTGTGGTCACGGGATCACGCATGACCCGGTCCGAAGCCCTGATGGCGCCGCCCGCAGCGCCACCGCCTCCGCCGAGGCCCGTTCGGCCCGGCGAAGCACCCGACGAGGCCCAGATCGAGGCTGCCCGCCTGGCCCTGCAACCGCCGCTGCAGACGATGACCGACAGCGCCTGCGTGGTCTACGGATTGAGCTAGCCTCCCTCTCCCATCGGGAGAGGGCTTGAGCGCCCGGGAGCGCCAGCGACCGGTCTTGCGCGAAAGGGTGAGGGGTTACGGTGCGTCCCGTTGAGGCCGGAACCCCTCATCCGTCCGCTTCGCGGCCACCCCTCCTCGGATCGCATGCGATCCCTCGTCGACCCTCTGGGAGAAGGGAGACCCAATCGGATAACCCAACTGCCCGACGAACCCCTCCGGCACCGGATCGCTGACCCCGTACCGCTCAGGATGCCCCGTCTGCGGCAGGCGGAAGGTGCCGAAGATCCGGTCCAGGATCGACAGCTGGGCGGCGAAATTCATGTCATAGGCCTCGCGCTGATCGGCATGGTGCCAGTGGTGGAAGCGCGGCGACCCGATGACCTGGGCCAGGGGCCCGAAATCCAGCCGGACGTTGGCATGCAGCAGCAGCGCATGCACATGATAGGTCACCCCATAGATCAGCAGCGGCAGGGGCTCGATCCCGAACACGATGGCAGGGGCGAGCGCCACGCCCGAGAACATCAGCTGTTCGACCGGATGCTCGCGGTGCGAACTCATCCAGTCCAGCTCGCGGCTGGAATGATGAACGGCGTGGAAGCGCCACAGGACCGGCACCGCATGGGCCATCCGGTGGGTCCAGTAGATGCCGAGCTCGGCGGTGATCAGAACCGCCAGATACTGCGCCCAGACCGGCTGAGCCCGGACCGCGTCCGCTACCGGGCCCGGGACGAGGGGGGCGGCGATCAGGCTCAGCATCACCGCGATGGCGATCATGCCCAGCCGGATCACGGCCCCGCCGACGAAGATGTGAAGCACATCCGTCAGCCAGCCACTGCGCAGGACCTTCTGGCCCCGCTTCAAGGCGACGAGCCGCTCCAGCAGGACGAAGCCCACCGCGCAGCCGGCCGGAAGAATGAGGTCGATCATCGACATGGCACCAGTCTAGGGCCTCGTCCTTGCAAGGCCCTTAAGGCTAGGATCGCCGCATGACCTTCGAGATCGATCCCCGCCTGTTGGCCAATTCGGTGGCCCTGTCGCCGATGGCGCTGTCGGACCTGCGGCTGATGGACGACGCCCGCTTCCCCTGGCTGGTGCTGATCCCGCGCGTCCCCGGCGCGACCCAGCTCGACGACCTCGATGTGGGCCAGCGCGCTGTGCTGATCGAGGAGATTGTTGCCGTCGGTGCCATGGTCCGCCGTGTCGGCGAAGCCCTCGAACGACCCGTGGAGAAGCTGAACACCGCGGCGCTCGGCAATGTCACGCCCCAGCTCCACATCCACATCGTCGGCCGCCGCCACGACGATCCCCTCTGGCCCGATCCGATCTGGGGCCGGGGCGCTTCTGTGCCGCGCGCGGAGGGCGAGACGGCGGGGCTGGCGGCGGGCCTCGATCAGGAGCGAGGGTGAACGGTGACGTCCGGCAAGATGTCGGTGAAATATCGACCTCCGGGCAGCACGGCGTCGTACCGGAAGGCGATTTTCCCCTCGGTGATCGGTTCGGCACATTCAGCGATCACTGAAACGGTCGTGGGGGCGTTCGCCCGGATGGCAACCTCCGTGCCGACCGGGCCGCGGATGATTGGCCAGCGGCTTTCAGCGGTCTCTGTCAACAGGTCGATCGTCGTGCAATCCGCCAGATAAATGCCGTGGAACAGACCGGAGGCCGAGGTGAAGCGAATGGCCTCCGCGCCCCGGAAGTCGCCCGAAAATGTAGCTTTGTAGGTCAGCCGGAACGAGTTTTCCGATTGTCTGACGATGCGAGCGTCACGCACGGTAACAACGGCGGCCGCCTTCGGCGCAGGCGGTGGCGGCGTCACGGTCGGTATTGTCGCCGGCGACTCGGGCGCGGCTGGCCTCAAGACAGCGGGCAGCGACGTGGCGGGCGGTGCCGTTTCCCTGGCGGCATAGTGGCGTTGGACGAGGAAGCCGATTCCAGCGATCAACGGCACCGATACCGCGACCAGCCAGCCCGAATTTTCCCGGAAATCCTCCCAGCGCACACCGTTCCCCCAAAACTTGCTCAATCGTCGAACACGGTTCGCGCTTGAGTCAAGTCGCTACAACCGAATGGGGGCCTTGGTCAGCTCCGATAGTCCCCGTTGATCTCGATGTAGCCCTTGGTCAGGTCGCAGGTCCACACCGTTGCCGAGGCCCGGCCCGAGCCGACGTCCACGGTGATGTCGATCTCGGGGTTCTTCATATAGGCCGACATCGCGGCCTCGTCGTAGGTCGGGGACGGGGCGCCGTCGATGGCTGCGATATTGGGGCCGAAACGGATGGCCAGGGCGTCGCGGTCGACCGGTTCTTCGGTCTTGCCCACGGCCATGACGACCCGGCCCCAGTTGGCGTCCTCGCCGGCGATGGCGGTCTTGACCAGGGGGCTGTCGGCGATCGACTTGGCCAGCTTGCGGGCCGAGGCGGGCGAGGCGGCGCCGTCCACGGTGATCCGCACGAATTTGGTCGCCCCCTCGCCGTCGCGCACCAGCTGGTGCGCCAGGTCCAGCATGACCTTGTCCAGGGCCGCCGAGAACTCCTTGAGCCGCCGGTCGCCGACCCGGCCGATGCGCGGCGCGTTGGAGGCTCCGGTGGCGAACATCAGACAGGTGTCGTTGGTCGAGGTGTCGCCATCCACCGTCACCGAGTTGAAGGTGGTGCGGACGTGCAGGCCCAGCAGGGCGCGCAGCACGCCGGGATGGATGTCGGCGTCGGTGACGATGAAGGCCAGCATGGTCGCCATGTCCGGGGCGATCATGCCCGACCCCTTGGCGATCCCGGCGATCCTGACCTTTTCGCCGTCGATCAGGCATTCGGCATAGGACCCCTTGGGGAAGGTGTCGGTGGTCATGATGCCGCGACCGGCGCGAGCCCAGCCGTCGGCGTCGAGACCCGCCTCGATGTCGGGCATCCGGGCGGCGATCTTCTTGTCATCCAGCACCACGCCGATGACCCCGGTCGAGGCCAGCATGACGTCGCGCTGGCGACAGCCGAAACGTTTTGCCACTTCTGAGGCCGTGCGGCGGGCCGCGTCGGCCCCGGCCTTGCCGGTGAAGGCGTTGGCGCATCCCGCGTTGACCACCAGGGCGCGCACATCCTTGCCGCCCTCGGCCGCGTCGAGGTGCCGCTTGCACCAGTCCACCGGGGCCGAGCCGATCTTGTGCCGCGTGAAGACGCCGGCGCAGGTCGTGCCCTTGGCGAAGGAGAAGACCACCAGGTCGTCACGCTCGTGCTTGTAGAAGCCCGCGCGCGCCGTCGCGATCTCGACCCCACCGATGGGCGGGATGGTCGGGAAGGGCACGGCCAGGGGCGAGACGGCCAGACCGGGCTTGCCGGGCGCTGCAGGCGCGGGGGCTGTCGGCGTCGTGGCGCGCTTCAGGGCCGAGGCGAAGGGATCCAGCGCCTTGCCGACCGCCGCCTCGAACTTCTGGCCGGCCGAGGGCTTGCCGGGGGGCGGTGGCGTCCGGCTCATTTCGGGGCTCCGGCGGTGGGTTGGGCGGCAGGGGATGTCGCTGCGGCGGGCGCAGGCGCAGGCGCCGAGGCGGGTTCCTGCGGTTCCGGCCCGGTCGTGGTCTCGCCGGCCAGCAGCACCTCGACCTTGGCTCGACCGCGAAGCTGTTCCAGCAACTGGCGTACGCCTTCATAGGTCAGATAGCGCACGATCTGGGGCCGCGCCTGTTCCAGAGTCGGCGGGCTTTCCTTCCTCCGGTCCTCGACCCGCAGCACGGCCCAGCCGCCGTCGGTCTGGAACGGGCCGACCGTCGACCCGGCCGGCGCGTCGCGCAGCGCGTTGGCATAGGCCTGGGGCATCACGTCGATCGTCGAATAGCCCAGGTCGCCGCCCGAGAAGCGCGTCGCCTCGTCCACCGACCGCTCCTGCGCCACCGCCCCGAACTGGGCCCCTTGGGCCAGGATGCCGAGCACCGCGTCCGCCTCGGGCTTGGTGCGCGACAGGATCAGGCGGATGCGGATCTCCTCCGACGTCCGGGCCAGGCGCAGTTGCTCCTGATACAGGGTCTGGACCGCCTGATCGTTGATCCGGCCGTTGACCTCGTTCTCGACCAGCATGTCGCCCAGGATCCGCTCCTGCGTCGCCTTCAGCCGGCGCTGGGCCAGGGCGGAGTTGTCGAGCCCCCGCCGCTCGGCCTCGGCGGCCAGAAGCTTCTGGTCGATGACCTCGTCCAGCACCCGGCGGAACAGGTCGCTGGTCACGTCCAGCGGCTCGCCCTCGCCGACCAGCCCCTGGGCCACTGCCTCGCGCTTGACGTCCGACGCCCACAGGGTCTCGCCCTGGACCTTGGCCACGGCCCGATCGCCGGGTTCCGGCGGTGCATCGTCGCCACTGCCCCGACCGCAGGCCGCGACGGCCAGAACGGCGACGAAAGCGATCAGGATCAGGGGGTTGCGCGAATGACGCCCGGTGGAAAAAAGGGACAAGGGGAGGCTCTCCGTCCCGGACCGCAAAGGCCCTCGCGTTGACAGGGGTATGGCCGGTGCTTAAGTCCCGCCTGCGCCCAAGTCGAGGGGTTTTCGATCGTTCGCGCGGCCCCGCGCAGCGCCCTGTTTCAGGCGCGCCGGGTCGTCGATGACCGGGCCTTTCGGACCCAGGCGCTGACGGCCTTTCTCGGCCACCCTGTTCAAGAGCCTTCAGACGCTCGACCGCCCTCGGATACTCCATGCTCGGCTTCGCCAAGAAACTGTTCGGCTCCTCCAACGACCGCAAGGTCAAGGACTTCCTGGTCCGCGTCGAGAAGATCACCGCTCTGGAGCCCAAGTTCGCCGGCCTGTCGGACGACGAGCTGCGGATGATGACCCAGACCTTCCGGGACCGGCTGGCGGGCGGCGAGACCCCTGACAAGATCCTGAACGAGGCCTTCGCCGTGGCGCGCGAGGCCTCCAAGCGGGTCCTGGGTCAGCGTCAGTACGACGTCCAGCTGGCCGGCGGCATGATCCTGAACGAAGGCGGCATCGCCGAGATGCGCACCGGCGAGGGCAAGACCCTGGTCGCCGTGGCTCCGGTGTATCTGAATGCGCTCTCGGGCGAGGGCGTCCACGTCATTACCGTCAACGACTATCTGGCCCGGCGCGACGCCGACTGGATGGGCCGGGTCTACCGGTTCCTGGGGCTCGAGGTCGGGGTCATCGTCAACGGCCTGTCGTCGGGCCAGCGTCAGGCGGCCTATGCGGCCGACATCACCTACGGCACCAACAACGAGTTCGGCTTCGACTATCTCAGGGACAACCTGGTCTACAATCGCGACGAGATGGTCCAGCGCGGCCATAATTTCGCGATCGTGGACGAGGTCGACTCCATCCTGATCGACGAGGCCCGCACGCCCCTGATCATCTCGGGCCCGACCGAGGACCGCTCGGACCTGTACAAGATCCTCGACGGCATCGTGAAGGAACTGATCGTCGACAAGACGACCTATGACCTCGACGAGAAGCAGAAACAGGCCCTGCTGACGGAGGAGGGCTCCGAGAAGATCGAGCAGATCCTCGAGGATGGCGGCCATTTTGCCGAGGACACGACGGGCCTGTACGACGCCGCCAACATCAGCCTGGTTCACCACGTCAACCAGGCCCTGCGCGCCAACACCCTGTATACCAAGGACAAGGACTATATCATCAAGGGCGGCGAGATCGTCCTGATCGACGAGTTCACGGGCCGGATGATGACCGGACGCCGCCTGTCCGAAGGCCTGCACCAGGCCATCGAGGCCAAGGAGGGCGTGCAGATCATGCCCGAGAACCAGACCCTGGCCTCGGTCACGATCCAGAACTATTTCCGGCTCTATTCCAAGCTGTCGGGCATGACCGGCACCGCCGCGACCGAGGCCCAGGAATTCGGCGACATCTACAAGATGGAGGTTCTGGAGGTTCCGACCAACCGTCCCGTCCAGCGCATCGACTACGACGACGAGGTCTACCGGACCGAGCGCGAGAAGAATATCGCCATCGCCAAACAGATCGCCGACTGCCGCGATCGCGGCCAGCCGATCCTGGTCGGCACGGTCTCGATCGAGAAGTCCGAGACCTTGTCGCGGATGCTGGACGAGTACGAGCACAAGGTCGAGGTGTCGCGCACCCTCAAGCCCGAGTTCGTCGGCAAGCCCAAGGAGGCCGAGAAGCTCGGCGATGCGGCTTATGACATCGTCTGGGAGACCAAGTTCAAGGGCATTCCCCACAGCGTCCTGAACGCCCGCCAGCACGAGCAGGAAGCCTTCATCGTCGCCGACGCGGGCCTGCCCGGCGCGGTGACGATCGCCACCAACATGGCCGGTCGCGGCACCGACATCCAGCTGGGCGGCAACCTCGAGATGCGGCTGGAGAAATTCCGCCTCGACCAGCGCAACCTGGGCATCCCGGTCACGCCGGAAGAGGAAAAGGCCGAGGAAGCCCGGCTCAAGGCTGACATCGCCGTCCAGAAACAGATCGCGCTGGAAGCCGGCGGCCTGTTCGTCCTGGGCACCGAACGCCACGAAAGCCGCCGTATCGACAACCAGCTGCGCGGCCGGACCGGCCGTCAGGGCGACCCCGGTACCTCGAAATTCTTCCTCTGCTGCGAGGACGACCTGCTGCGCATCTTCGCCGGTGACCGGCTGGATTCGATCATGCGGTCGTTCGGGGTGGCCGAGGGCGAGGCGATCTCCCACCCCTGGCTGAACCGCGCCGTCGAGACCGCCCAGAAGCGCGTCGAGACCCGCAACTACGACATCCGCAAGAACCTCCTGAAGTACGACGACGTCGTCAACGACCAGCGCAAGGCGGTCTTTGAGCAGCGCCAGGAGTTCATGGATTCCGACGACCTGTCCGAACTGGTCGGCGAGTTCCGCCGCGACGTGGTCACCGACCTGGTCGACCGCTTCATGCCGCCCAAGGCCTATGCCGAACAGTGGGACATCGACGGGCTGGACGAGAAGGTCCGCTCCACCCTGGGACTCGAACTGCCCCTGCACGACTGGGCCGCCGAGGAGGGCGTGTCCAACGAGGAGGTCGAGGAACGGCTTCAGGCCGCCGCCGACGCCCGCGCCACGGAGCGCCTGGAGCTGATCGGAGAGGGCCAGACCCGGGGGCTGGAGAAGCAGTTCCTGATGCAGCAGATCGACATGAGCTGGCGCGAGCACCTGGTCCATCTGGACCACCTGCGCGGGGTCATCGGCCTGCGCGGCTATGGCCAGCGCGACCCGCTGAACGAATACAAGACCGAGGCCTTCTCCCTGTTCGAGGCCCTGCTGCACGACCTGCGCCACAACGTCACCCGCTGGCTGATGACGGTCGAGTTCCGGTTCCAGCCGCCGCCGGAGATGGAAATGCCCGTCTTCCAGGAAATCCACCTGAACCCCGGCACCGGCGAGAACGAGATGCTGAACGCCCGGGCCCAGAACCCGGAACAGCAGTTCACCGGCGACGACCGCTCGCGCTTCCCGGTCGAACTCCTGCCCGAGGGCTGGGAACGCACCTCGCGCAACTCCGACTGCCCGTGCGGGTCGGGTCGCAAGTTCAAGCACTGCCACGGCAGTCTGGTTTAGCCGCAGCCTTGCGCAATCAACGGGGATGACCGATCCTGAAAGGGATCGGAGGTCCGTGATGGGCAAGATGGAACGGGTCGTCGCCGAGCTTCCGAAGGATGTCTTTGCGGACATCGAAGAGGCCGTCTCGGCCGGAGAATTCAGCTCGGTCCAAGACGCCGTCACCACTCTGGCGACAGAGTGGTCCACAAACCGACGGGCGGACTCACCCGAGTTCAGGGCGCACGCTCTTGCAATGATCGAAGAGTCACGCAGGGATTCTCACCCCGGCTATCCGATGGAGGAGGTCTTCGCGGAGCTTCGGGCGCGATATGCCGATCCCGTGAGTATCAAGGAATGAGGGTTGTCTTCTCGCGAGCCACCAAACGTGATCTTCGCGAGATCGGCGACCATATCAGCGAGAGCAGCAACGAAGCCGCCAACCGCTTCCTGGATGTTCTGGAGGCGCGCTGTCTGGGGTTGGCCAAACGCCCGCTGCGCTTTCGCATCGTGTACTCTTTGGACCCACCGGTGCGTCAGGCCGTTGAGGGGCGATACCGCATCTTCTATTCCGTGCGAGAAGATCATGTGTTGATCGAACGCATCCTCTCCTCTTCGCGCCATATCGATGAGGGTGTCTTCGGTCGTTGTGTATCGGCATAGCCATGACCCACAAACCCCTCTTCTCCCGCGCTCTAGCCCTCGACCCCGCGCGGCTGCATTTCGCGGCGCATAGCCATCACCTGTGGCCTGACGCCTCGTTCGACGGACAGGTGCGGGCCTGGGACGAGGCGAACCGGTTCGCGGACCGGAAATGGGATCTGGTCTTCGGTGAGGTGGTGCCCGAGGCGCAGAGGCATATCGCGTCCGAGCTCGGCCTGCCGGATCCCGAGACAGTGGTGTTCGCCCCCAACACCCATGACTTCCTGATCCGCATCTTTTCGGGCCTGTCGAAAAAGCCCCTCCGCATCCTGACCACGGACGGCGAGTTCCACGCCTTTCGCCGTCAGGCCGAACGCTGGGAGGAGGCGGGCGAGGCAGTGGTGACGCGGGTGCCGCTGGAGCCGTTCGCCAGTTTTGCGGACCGGTTCGTCGCCGAGGCCGAACGGGGCGCCTATGACCTGATCGTGGTCAGTCAGGTCTTCTTCAAGACCGGTCAGGCCTTCGACCGGATCGCCGATCTGGCGGCTCTGGCGCAGCCTGATGGGCCATGGGTCGTCGTCGACGGCTATCACGGCTTCATGGCCACACCGACGGACCTGTCGGGCGTCGCGGACCGTGTATTCTACGTCTCGGGCGGCTATAAATACGCCATGACCGGCGAGGGGGCGGGGTTCCTGCACGCGCCGGACGGCTTCTGTCTGCGGCCCGTGGTGACGGGCTGGTTCGCGGAGTTCGGCAATCTGATGGGGCCGCCGGGTGGGGTTCAGTACCGCGAGGACGCGGGCCGGTTCTGGGGCGCGACCTTCGATTCCACACCGCTGTACCGGTTCAACGGCGTGCGGCGGATGCTGGACGAGGCCGGGCTGACCACAGCCGATGTCTCGGCCCATGCGCTGGCGCTGCAAAAGCGGTTCTCACAGGCACTGGCGGCCGGTGAGTGCCGCGCGCTGGGTCAGGCGACGGTGCTCAATCCGGTCGGGGGCGAGGGACCCCGCGCACGGTTCATCGCCCTCCGGCACCCGGATGCCCAGACCTGGCGGGCGGCGCTGCTGGCCGCCAATGTCGTGACTGACGTGCGCGACGACACCATCCGCTTCGGCTTTGGCCTGTATCAGGACGCCGAGGACGTCGAACGCCTGATTTCCATCTGCCGACGCCTGTTCTGACGTTTCAGTAGAACTGGGTGTCTTCGGGCTCGGGCGGCGGCGGGGTCGTCGGCCGGGTCTGGGCGCGCGGAGGTCGCGGACGGTTGGTCTCCAGCCGCGAGGTCGGACGCTGAGCAGAAGAGCCTGACGCCTGACCTGTCGGGGCCGGCACCGCCTGGCTTGGCTGGGGCGCTGTGGTCGGTGGCGTGGCCGCCGGGGGTGTAGCGGGCAGGTCCGGATAAGGCAGACCCTGGGTCTCGGGCACGGGCGTCGGCGTCATCGGTCCGGCCGGGGCGACCGGCGCGGCCTCGACGGCGATGGTGTCCGGCGCATCCAGGTCGTCGCGGATGAAGGCCCAGGACCGCCGGTCGGCACAGGCGCAGGCCTTCAGGAATCCCTCGCGGTCGCGCCAGATGACCAGAGGCCAGGTCGGCTTGACTCCAGCGTCCCGCATGAGGGTGTCCAGCCGCGCGACGAACTGTCGGCTGGCATCGACCACGGCGGTGCGGGCCAGGTTGCCGTCGGCGGGTGCGATGCCCTCGGCCTTCCAGCCGGCGCTCGGCGTATCCGCCCAGCGGCGGTACAGGTTCCAGTCCCGGTTCAGCCACAGCTCGGCGATCGTGGCCCGTTCGGCCGGCGTCGACTGGGTCGCCCCTTCGCGGTCGGACCGGGCGAACATCAGCACACGCACATCGGCCCCACCGGCACGCAGTTTCTCGGCCTCTTCGGCCTCATAGGCATGGGTCGAGGCACTGCCGCGATAGCCGATGATATAGAGGGGCTGGTCGCCGCCACCCGGCGACACCCAGGACGCCTCGTCCAGCAGCCGCTGGATCTCGCCCTGGTTTCGCGCGATCGTAACGGGCTGGAAACGCGCGTAAAAATGGTCGTAGGCCAGGTATCCGCTCACGGCCAGGACAAGGCCGATCACGACCGCCAGGCCAGACCAGATCAGGAAACGACGCATTCGACAGGCGGCTCCAGCTTGAGCATTCAACCCAACCTAACCCTCCGTAGCGAAATCGGTCGCGCAAGAACACCGCAGGCGCGAATGCAACTGTGACTGTGGCGGGGGTTTCGATCAGGGGCCGCCACCCCATATGGCGTCCATGACCACCCTGTCGATCCTCGATCTCGCCCCGGTGCCGCAAGGCTCGGATGTGTCGCAAGCGCTCGCCAACACGATCGATCTGGCCCGCCACGCCGAGCGGCTGGGCTTCAACCGCTATTGGCTGGCCGAGCACCACAATATGGCGGGCATCGCTTCGGCGGCGACCTCGGTGGTGATCGGGGCCGTGGCGGCGGCGACGAAGACGATCCGCGTCGGAGCGGGCGGGGTCATGCTGCCGAACCACGCGCCCCTCGTCATCGCCGAACAGTTCGGCACCCTGGCGGCTCTCCATCCCGGCCGTATCGACCTGGGTCTGGGTCGCGCGCCGGGCTCGGACATGGCCACGGCGCGGGCCCTGAGGCGCACGCTCCAGGGGGACGTCGACAACTTCCCCCAGGATGTGATGGAGCTGATGCACTGGTTCGCCCCGGCGACCGAGGACCAGCGCATCCGCGCCAATCCCGGCGAGGGCCAGGACATCCCGGTCTGGATCCTGGGTTCATCCACCTATGGGGCCCAGCTGGCGGCGCATCTGGGCCTGCCCTACGCCTTTGCCAGCCATTTCGCCCCGTCCGAGATGATGGCGGCGATCCAGACCTATCGCCGGACCTTCCGGGCCTCCGACCGGCTGGCAAAGCCCTATGTGATGCTGGGTTTCAACGTCTTTGCGGCCGAGACCGACGATCAGGCGCGACTGTTGTTCAGCTCGGTCCAGCAGGCCTTCGTCAACCTGCGCTCGGGCCGCCCGGGCAAGCTGCCGCCGCCGGTCGAGGGCTATGAGCAGGCACTGGGCGAGGCCGAACGCGGCATGATCGCCCAGGCCCTGGCCTGTTCGGCGGTCGGGTCGCCGGCCACGGTCCGTCGCGAGATCGACGCCTTCGTCGCCCGCACCGGCGCCGACGAGCTGATGATCACCAGCCAGATCTGGTCCCACGCCGACCGCGTCCGCTCGCTGGAACTGCTGGCCGACGCGATGGGTGGACTGGCGATAGCGGCTTAGGCCGTCGTGGGTCCAGTCGGGCTGTGTGTTCGACGATCTTCGGGCCTGTTGTGAGGACCCCTCGGTCGTATGGGATGTCCGGATTTGCCCGGTCGACGGCGCGGCGAAGGAAAAGGAATATAATCCTCTTTATCCCTTGCGGTCTGGACTTGCTGTCTCCATCTCGGCACCGGGGTCTTTGACAATGCGATGGGAGCCAGCCGTTACGAGGTGACGCGTCCGAACTCTACAGTCCAGCCCGTCCGGGGCCCGCCAAACTGTTAACAGTCTGATTTCTGATAACCCGCCATGACCTGGCACGGTATGGCACGTCGCTTGTGTCACGGTGACATTTGCTGACCCTCACGGTCCTCGCGTCACGTGAAGGTCGATCAGTCCTGGCTGTCCTTGGCCGGCTTGGGCTTGGCGCGGGATTTCCGAGGTTTCTTCGGTTTGGCCGGTGGGGCGATCCGAACCTCGACCGACCGGGGCGGCGAAAGCTGGAGTTGCCGCCAGGCCATGCCCAGGTCGATGGCCGTCTCGACATCGTTGGCGAAGTCCGGGCCGCTGCGTTCCGCCAGCCGGGTGCGCAGTGTGTGACAATCGCGCAGCATGAGCGACGCCTCCTTCAGGTCCGGTGGACTGTCCGGCTGGTCGCCGATGTCCTCCAGCGAGCCGAACCGCCAGCCCGACCCGTCCTTCTGGGCCAGGACCAAAGCCCAGCGCTCCTCAGCGGTCAGGTCGTCGGCCAGATAGCGCCAGCCGGTCGCGCGCGGTGACCGGGCGTACTGACCCGGCCGTGTCGGCAGATCGTGGGCGGCATAGACGGCCAGGGCCCCGGCCTCGATCTCGGACAGGAGGCGCGCGGCCGGGGTGTCGTCGGGCACGCGTTCACGGCGCGGCGCGGCCTCCCAGGGATCGATTGGCGACGCTTCGGCCCGGCGACGCCGAGACCCCGGCCAGGCCCATGGAATGCGCGGCGGACGCCAGCCCATGGCGCTACTGGTTCAGGGTGTTGGTCACCGAGATGTCGTAGATCACCCGCGTGAAGGTCTGGACCAGGGTGAAGAATTTGCTCAGTTCCGCCGAATCCGAGTTCGGGACGTACAGGATGTCGTCCGGCTGGATCATGAAGTTGTTGGCGGTGAAGAAGCCGGTCCCTTCCTCAAGGTTGAGGCGATAGACCACCGGAACCCCGCGCGGCAGGGCGGTTTGCGTCAGGCCGATCGCCTGGGCGACCTCGGGCCGCTCGAAGCGGAAGACCAGGACCGACCGTGCATTGGCGATGGTGGAGTTCAACCCGCCGACGCGGCTGAGGGCTCCGGCCAGGGTCAGGGGACCGGCCGCCATCTCGACCTGTGAGATCGCGCCCAGGGCCCCGAACGTCGAATAGCGACGGGGACGGTAGGTCAGGTTCACCTGATCGCCGCGTTGCAGGCGGATGTTCTCGCCGAACTCGGTCGTGACCACGCCGAGCGGTGCCGTATAGGTCCGGCCGTCGCGCTGGATGTTGACGATCACATCCTCGGGGGTACGGGTCGATCCCCCGGCGGCCGCGATGACATCCAGGATGGTGTTGGCGTTGCCGCTCAGCAGGGCCCGGCCGGGCTGGCGAACCTCGCCCAGAACGGTGACGGTGTTGTACGCGTTGTTGGCCACGGAGACGACGACCTGGGGGTTGCCGACCTTGCCGCGAAGCGCGCGTTGGATGGCCTGACCGGCTTCGGTGGCGCTGAGACCTGCGACATTGACCTGCCCGGCATAGGGGATGGTCACGGAACCCGCCGAGTTGACCACGATGGCGGGCAGATTCTGATTGCCGGGACGGATGCCCTCGCCTCCCGATCCGCCGCCGAACAGCGTGCCGCTGGGCTCCAGAATGGCCACGGCCAGGGTATCGCCGGGACCGATCATTCCGCCGGCCGCAGGCTCTGTCGCGTCCGTCAGCGAGCCCAGGAACTGGGACGGCTGGGCCTTGATCTGCTCGGTCAACGCATAGTCCAGATCGACGATCACATAGTTGGCCTGTTCGGCCGACGCACCGCGGGCGACCGCGCGGCCCGAGGGTCCGTCGCGCGGCAGGGTCGAGCACCCTCCCAGGATGGCGATTAGCGCCAGGGTCGAGACGGTGCGGGTCAGGGCGTTGGGCATGGTCATACGCCAGTGATTACCGGCCTTTGCGGCCTGGAGCCAGACCCCGCGAGATGATTCGATCGTCAGCGAGACCCGCAGGCCTCATACGGCGACGAGATCGCGGTTCAGGCCTGTCCGTTCCTCGACCAGACGGAAGTGGTCCGTCCACGTCGGGGCCCGGTACGGTGCCGCCAGCGGACGCACTCGGGTCGCCTTTTCCAGGGCCGCCAGCCAGCCCAGCCCGTCCAGCGGATCGATCAGCTGGGCGTGAGGCACCAGTTCGCGGTGGGCGGGGATGTCCGAGGCGATCAGGGGCACGCCCAGAGCACAGGCCTCCACCGCCGGCAGGTCGAAACCCTCGACCGACGACGGCGCGAGCACCGCCTGGGCGTTGTTCATCAGGGTGGCGAGAGAGGCGTCCGGCAGGTTGGCCGATTGATGCACCAGTCCGCGAAGATTGGGCGAGCGCTCGAGGTGATCCAGGACCGCCTCGTTCTCCCATCCGTAGCGGCCGACCAGCACCAGTTGCGGGGTCTCGGCTCCCATCCGCTCCTGGAGGCGACGCCAGACGGTCAGCAGGAAGGCCAGGTTCTTGCGCGCCTCGATCGTGCCGACGTGGACGAAATAGGGGCGGGGCGGCGCGGCCTGGGGCTTGGCCACGAAGACCGATTCCAGACCCAGATGCACCGCATCGATCGGCGGTGCCGAAACTCGCTCGAAGGCGGCGAACCGCAACAGCTCCTCGGCCGTGTACTGGGAATTGACGATGATCCGCGAGGCGTATTTCAGCGCCGTCAGCACCCGCAGCCGGTGTTTGGCGCCGTCGCCGGGCCGACAGAATTCGGGATGGGTGATCGGGATCAGGTCATGCAGCAGGACGACGCTGGGGATCGCCCGCACCTTCAGCGAGGTCAGGATCTGCGGCGTGTTCAGGCTGGTGTGGCCGACGTTGAAATAGACCCGGCTCGGCGGCAGGTCCAGCATCCGGCGGGACCGGAAGAACTGTTTGAAGACCCGCAACTGGCGACGACGACCCTTGTCGCCTCCGGAGTTCGAGGGCGGCGGCGGCGGCGCGCCGATCACCGACTGGGCGGCGGGTCTCTCGGAGTTCAGGGCGGCCAGAAGCCGGGTCGCATTGCCGGTCAGGGCGTGCTCGGCGTCGAGGCCGGTCCAGCGCGCCCGCAGCGTTTCGACGCAGGTCCGGAACCAGGCGTCGTCAACGGCGACCAGTTCATCGTGCTTTGACCGCACCGGGATCATCTTCAGGTCGGGCCGGGCCAGCAGCCACTCGGCGTAGGCCAGACAGACCCGATCGACGCCCGTGGGCGCAGTACGCTCGGTCCGGCTGATCAGCCGGCTGGCGTCGAACAGCACGCCCTCGATCATGATACGCCGACCTGACTGCAAGACCCGTGAGACCCGAACGGGTAGAGGCGGAGTGCCGGCCTCGCTGTAGCGGACAACCGCCGGGCGACTGGATACGCTGGCGAACGCCCGTGGCGCGAAGGGCAAACCTTGTCCAAGAATTCCCCGTTCCGTCCGTTGCGTCCGGTGCCCGTACGGTCTGTGCCGCGAGCCTTTTGACTGACGTAACCCCTTGTCGGGGAAGGGTCAATCGCGGTGTCCTGACGGTTTCCGATCACGAGACGTAGCCCGCCTGCATCAGTTCGGCGACATGGATGATGGCCACCGGTCGGTCGCTCTCCATCACGAACAGGGTCGCGATCTTGTTGGCCGCCAGCAGGTCGACGACGTCGCTCATCCGCTGGTCCGGGTTCACGGTGATCGGGGTCCGGCTCATGATGTCGGCGGCGGTGATGCTGGAAATGTCGTTGGCGAAGGCGCGGCGCACGTCGCCGTCCGTGATCATTCCGGCCAGGGCCCCTTCGGCGTTGAGCACGGCCACGGCCCCCTTGCGGCCCGCGGTGATCGTAGCCACCACGTCGGCGAAGGAGGCGTCCAGCGGCACGCTGGCCGGCGGAGCATGGTTGTCGCCCATCCACTCGCGCACGCTCTGCAGGCTCATGCCCAGGGCTCCGCCGGGATGATGCAGGCCGAAATCGGTGGCGGTGAACTCGCGCCGGTCCATCAGCACCATGGCCAGGGCATCGCCCAGCGCCAGCGTCATCAGGGTCGAGGTGGTCGGTGCCAGGCCGTTGGGACAGGCCTCGGCGACGTTGGGCATGATCAGGGGAACCGCCGACATCCGCGCCAGGAAGCTGGAACTGCGCTGGGTCATGCCGATGACCGGAATGCCTGCGCGCTGGCAGAAGATCAGCGGATCGCGCAACTCGCGGCTCTCGCCGGACGCCGAGATGGCCAGCAAGGTCGTGTCGGACCGCAACATCCCCAGGTCGCCGTGGCTCATCTCGGCGGGGTGGACGAAGAAGGCGTTGGTGCCGGTGGAGGCCAGGGTCGCGGCGATCTTGCCGCCGATGTGGCCGGACTTGCCGATGCCGGTGACCACCACATAGCCGGGCCGCGACAATATGACCTCGCAGGCGCGGGCCAGGGACGCGTCGATGGTCCGCTCCAGAGCCTGCAAGGCCTCGATATTGAGCTGCATCACCTCTCGCGCCCGGCCGGTCATGACGGCGATGTCGGCGGGCGATGAGTGAGGCAGTTCGGGCATGGTCGAGGCGTCCTGACCGAGGCCATCGCCCCGTTCCGGGTCCGGAATTGCCCCAGATCGGCCCCCGGCACAATCCTACGGAAAGTCGTAGTCCGGCAAAGCTCGCCCAATCGCCAACCTTTGCCGTCGTGGCGCGTTGGGGTGTGCAAGGGGACTTGAAGACCATGGGAGATCCAATGCCGAACGCCGGAATTCGTGCGCCCGACGCCGCGTCCACGGGGCCGCTCGCCCTGACGCCTCCGCCGGTGCGGTTCGATCGGCTGGCCCTGTTTCTGGACATGGACGGCGTGCTCGCGCCTCTGGCCGAGACCCCTGACGCGGTCGGCCCTGTCGCGCGGCGGACGGCGGTGCTGCGCCGTCTGGATGAGCGGCTTGAGGGCCGGCTGGCCATCGTCAGCGGTCGTACCCTGTCCGAGATCGACCGGATCAGCGCGGCCGGCCCCCTGGCCGCATCCGGGGTGCATGGGCTGCAACGTCGTCGCCGGGACGGTTCGACGGTGATCGCGTCGGCCTCGCCCGGCATTGCGCCCGCGACCCGGGTGCTGCGCGCCTTCCAGGGCGAGCACCCGGAGGTGATCGTCGAAGAAAAGGGCGTTTCGGTCGGCCTGCATTATCGTCAGGCTCCCGAGGCTGGCCAGGCTGCCCTGACCCTGTCGCGCTCGCTCGCGGCCGAACACGGGCTGTCGGTCCAGCCCGGCGTCATGGTGGTCGAGCTGAAGACGCCCGGGTCGGACAAGGGCTCGGCGATCACCGCCTTCATGGCTGAGCCGCCGTTTCAGGGCGCAACCCCGGTGATGCTCGGCGACGACCTGACGGACGAGAACGCGTTCCGGGCCGTGACGGCCCTCGGGGGCTTCGGGGTCCTGGTCGGGCCGATGCGGGAAACCCTGGCCAGCCACATGCTTGAGAATGTGGACGCAGTCCTGACCTGGCTGGAGGCGGTCGCCGACGGGGTTGAGGCCGCGGTCGGGGAGAAGGCGGCATGAGCGGCATGACCCCCCTTCGCCCCAACCTGGACCTGGCCCCCATCGGCAACTGTTCGATCAGCGCCCTGATCGACCGTCAGGGCCGGTTCGTCTGGGCCTGCGCCCCGCGCATCGACGGCGACCCGGTCTTCTCCGCCCTGATGAACGGTGAGACGCCCGAGCACGGCTTCTGGACGGTGGAGCTGGAGGGGCTGAAGGATGTCTCCCAGGCCTATGTCCGCAACACGCCCGTGCTCAGGACCGTCCTGACCGCCGAGGACGGGGCCTCGGTCGAGATCATCGATTTCGCGCCCCGGCACATGAAGCATGCGCGGACCTACCGCCCGCTGGCCTTCAGCCGGATCATCCGTCCGCTGGCCGGGGCCCCGCGTGTGACCATCCGCCTGCGCCCCTCGGCCGACTGGGGCGCGCGCCGGGCCGAGGTGACCTCGGGCTCGAACCATATCCGCTACCTGTGCACCGACATCACCCTGAGGTTGACCACCGACTGCCCGGTGTCGCACATCCTGGAGGAGCGGACCTTCCGGCTGGAGCGGCCCCTGGCCTTCTTCCTCGGTCCGGACGAGGGCTACGACCAGGAGGTCGGGCCCGGCGTCAACGCCACGCTCGACCGGACCATCGCCTACTGGAAGGACTGGGTCCGCACCCTCTATATCCCGCTCGACTATCAGGATGCGGTGATCCGCGCCGCCATCACCCTCAAGCTCTGCGTCTACGAAGAGACCGGAGCCATCGTCGCGGCCATGACCACCTCGGTGCCCGAGTTCCCCGAGAGCGGCCGCAACTGGGACTATCGTTACTGCTGGGTCCGCGACGCCTATTACACGGTGCGCGCGCTCAACCGGCTGGGGGCGGTGGACATCCTCGAGAACTACCTCGTCTACCTCCGAAACCTGGTCGATCAGTCGGCCGGAGGGCACGTCCAGCCGGTCTATGGCGTCGGGCTGGAAGAGGACATCGACGAGCGGATCGTCACCTCGGTCGCCGGCTATCGCGGTATGGAGCCCGTCCGCGTCGGCAACCAGGCCCGCGAACATCTCCAGCACGACGTCTATGGCCAGATCGTCCTGCCGCTGGTGCAGAGCTTCTACGACACCCGCCTGCTGCGTCCCGGCACGATCGACGACTTCTATGCGCTGGAAAAGGTCGGAGAGCGGGCCTTCGCCATGCACGACCAGGTCGATGCGGGTCTGTGGGAGTTTCGGACCATCGCCCGGGTCCACACCTATTCGTCGGTGATGTGCTGGGCCGCCTGCGACCGGCTGGCCAAGGCCGCCGATCATCTGGGCCTCGCCGAGCGCGCCGCCTTCTGGACCGACCGCGCCCGCATCATCCACGCGCGGGTCGAAAAGGAGACCTTCATCCCCGCAGAGGGCCGCTTCGGGGCCTCGTTCGGCGGTGACGAGCTGGACGCCTCCCTGCTGCAACTGGTCGATCTGGGCTTCCTGACGCCAGACGATCCACGCCAGGTCGCTACCTTTGAGGCCATCGAGCGCGACCTGAAGAAGGGCCCCTATCTGTTCCGCTATGTGATCCCCGACGACTTCGGCGAGCCGGAAACGGCGTTCAACTTCTGCACCTTCTGGTTCATCGAGGCCCTGCATCAGAACGGGCGCACCGAAGAGGCGCGCGAGATCTTCGAGCAGATGCTGTCGCGCCGGACCAACGCCGGCCTGCTGTCCGAAGACATCTCGCTGGGCGATGACGAACTGTGGGGCAACTACCCCCAGACCTATTCTCTGGTCGGGATCATCAACTGCGCCATCGAGCTCAGCCGGTCGTGGACTGATGTCCGCTGACGCACAGTCCGTTCACGTCCGGTTCATCGGCGTGATCCAATCGCCGAGCTTGGCGTTATAGGGGCATGTCTCGACTTATCGTTGTCTCGAACCGGGTGTCGGCCCCCGCCGACCCCGCCGCCGGCTCGGCCGGTGGCCTGGCCATGGCCCTGTCCGCCGCCCTGCGCAAGTACGACGGCCTGTGGTTCGGATGGTCCGGCGAAACCGTCGATCACTTCACCGGCGACATCAAATGGGAAGACCGCGCCGGTGTGACCGTCGCCCTCGTCGATCTGGAGGCCCAGGACGTCGACGAATACTACAATGGCTATGCCAACAAGACCCTGTGGCCCCTGTTCCACCACCGAGTCGACCTGACCGCCTATGAGCGGTCCTATGGCGAGGGCTACGAGCGGGTGAACGCCCGGTTCGCCGAGGTCCTCCGGCCCCAGATCCAGCCGGACGACATCATCTGGATCCACGACTATCACCTGATCCCCATCGCGCGGGACCTGAGGCGGCTGGGCGTGACCAACCGGATCGGCTTCTTCCTGCACACCCCTTGGCCGGCCCGGCAGTTGCTGGTGACCCTGCCGCACCATCGTCGGCTGGTGGAGAGCCTGTTCGCCTATGACCTGATCGGCTTCCAGACCCAGGAATGGCTCGACCTGTTCCGCGACTATGTGGTGTCGGAGGCGAGGGGTGATCTGGTCGGCGACGGCGGGCTCGAATGTTTCGGCCGCACGGTCCAGGCGGGCGTCTATCCGATCGGCATCGACGTGGACGCCTTCATCGACGCGCGGAATTCACCCCAGGGCAATCGGACCTACGACCGGATGGCGGCGTCATCGGCCTTCCGCTCGATGATGGTCGGGGTCGATCGGCTCGACTATTCCAAGGGGCTGGAGGAGCGGATGCTCGGTTATGAGCAGTTCCTGCACGACAATCCCGACATGCGTGGTGACGTCTTCCTGGTCCAGGTCACACCCATCAGCAGGGACGAGGTCGACACCTATCAGGACATCCGGGCCCGGCTGGACGCCCTGGCCGGGCGGATCAACGGCGAATATGCCGACATGGACTGGCAGCCGATCCGCTATCTGAACCGCAGCTATCGCCGGGACCAGCTGGCCGGGATCTACCGCGCCGCGCGGGTCTGTCTGGTGACGCCGCTGCGTGACGGCATGAACCTGGTGGCCAAGGAATATGTCGCGGCCCAGAACCCCGAGGATCCGGGCGTGCTGATCCTGTCGCGGTTCGCGGGGGCGGCCGAACAGATGGGCGAGGCCCTGCTGGTCAATCCCTTCAGCCGCGAGGAGGTCGCCGACGCCATCAAACGCGCCCTGACCATGCCGCGGGAGGAACGGGTGCGGAAATGGCAGGCCCTGATGAAGGTCGTCCGCGACACGGACGTGGCCATATGGCGGGATGATTTCGTCGGCGACCTTCTGAACGTCGTCATCACGGGCGACGGCGACGCCCTGTTCCATCAGGACCCGTTCCACCATCACAGCCAGGCCGACGCGGCCTGACGCCTATCCGTCAGGAAAGCGCTCGGTATAGGTCTCGCCGGTTCGTCGCGTCAGGTGCCATCAGGCGGCTCGCGTCAGGGTGAGATCGCCGTCGCGCGCGTCGGCGCGAACCTTGGCCGGGCGGGCGTTCAGCTGCCCGATATAGCGGTCGAACACCGGACTGTCCGGCAGATAGGCCCGTCCCCAGGTCAGGGCGCTGCCGATGATGACATCGGCGATGGTGAACCGCTCCCCCATCAACCACGGCCCCTCCCACAGCGCCTCGATCAGCCGATTGGTCGCCTGTTCATAGCGGCGTTGGGCCATCGGGTCCGTCCCCGTCGCGCCGCTGATCCTGCCCCAGAAGGCCGGCTCCATCTCGCCCGCCGCCCAGAACATCCAGCTCAACAGAACGCCGCGCTCGGGGGACCCTTGCGGAAAACCCAGACCCGCCTCGGGATAAAGCCCGGCCAGATAGACGGCGACCGCTCCAGACTCGGTGATCAGCGCCCCGTCATGCAACAGGGCCGGCACCTTGCCGTCCGGATGCGGGTTTTGCGGATCCCGGGCGCCCGAACCGTCGCCGCGCAGGATGTCGCAATAATGGATATCGACCTCGGCCCCCAACTCCTCGATCAGCCAGACCAGGCGCGACGAGCGCGATTGCGGGGCGTGAAACAGCGTCAGCATGATGAAACCCTCCTTGTGCGCTATCGCTCGCCGCGCGGCGGCTCGCTGCTTGAGCGCGATGGCGGCCGAGCCCTCCCCGGCGGCAGGGATTGACTATTGCCACCCTGCTGCCAGCATGCTGTCAGCAGCGAAGATCCAGGGTGAAATCGGACGCGCTCAATCGCCGTCCTCAGGGAGGGAATCGCCCTCAAGCAGCGTGGCTCCGCGAGCCGAGCGTCAGGGCCCTGAATTCATGAGACGCGCCGACCGCCTGTTCCAGATCGTCCAGCTGCTGCGCCGCAGTTCGCGACCGCTGACGGCCGAGGCGATCGCTGTCGAGCTGGAGACGTCCAAACGCAGCGTCTATCGCGACATCGCCGCCCTGATGGGCCAGCGGGTGCCTATTCGGGGCGAGGCCGGTATCGGCTATGTGCTGGAGGGCGGCTTCGACATGCCGCCCCTGATGCTGACGTCGGACGAGATCGAGGCGGCGGTGCTCGGTGCCCAGTGGGTGGCCGGGCGCGGCGACCCGGCCCTGGCCCGCGCCGCCCGTGATCTGGTGGCCAAGATCGCGGCGACCGTGCCGGAGCGACTGCGGCCTGTGGTGCTGGAGCCGGCGGTGTCGTCCGGGCCGGTCTGGAAGCCGGCGGAGGCGGATCGACTGGACATGGCTCAGGTCCGGGCCTGGATCCATGCGGGGCGCAAGCTGA
Source organism: Brevundimonas sp. NIBR10 (assembly GCF_027912515.1). Taxonomy (NCBI): domain Bacteria; kingdom Pseudomonadati; phylum Pseudomonadota; class Alphaproteobacteria; order Caulobacterales; family Caulobacteraceae; genus Brevundimonas; species Brevundimonas sp. NIBR10. The sequence goes on along the minus strand of NZ_CP115464.1, from coordinate 469,835 downwards.
CGCTAGACTATTCGGATGAACAGGGGCGGGCCAGCCGGCGCGTCATCTGGCCCTTCCTGATCGGCTATCGCGAAACGACGCGACTGTTGGTCGGCTGGTGCGAGAGCCGCGCCGACTTCCGCACCTTCCGCACGGACCGGGTGGTGGCGGCGATCTTCCTGGACGATCGCTATCCGGGCCGCCCGGCCCAACTCCGCGCCCGCTGGCAGGCCAAGATGGACGAAGAGCACCGACGGCATCAGGCCGCCGGTTCCCCGCCGTTCGATCAATAGATCTCGAACAGACCCGCTGCGCCCATGCCGCCGCCGATGCACATGGTGACGACGCCATATTTGGCGCCGCGCCGCTTGCCCTCGATCAGGACGTGGCCGGTCATCCGCGCGCCCGACATGCCATAGGGGTGGCCGATCGAGATGGCGCCGCCCGAGACATTGAGCCGCTCGTCGGGAATGCCCAGCACGTCCTGGCAATGCAGCACCTGGGCCGCGAAGGCTTCGTTCAGCTCCCAGATGCCGATGTCGTCGACGGTCAGACCGTGGCGGCGCAGCAGGATCGGCACGGCATAGATCGGGCCGATCCCCATCTCGTCAGGCTCGCACCCTGCCACGGCCATGCCGCGATAGGCACCGAGCGGCTGCAGCGCCCGCTTCACAGCCTCCCCCGCCTCCATGACCACACAGGCCGAGGCGCCGTCCGACAGCTGGGACGCATTGCCGGCGGTAATGAACTCGCCCTGCTGGATTTCCTCGCCGCCGCCGAAGACGGTCTTCAGCGATTTCAGGCCTTCCAGCGTGGTGTCGGCGCGGTTGCCTTCGTCCTTGGACAGGGTCACTTCCTTGGCCGAGGCCTGGCCTGTCGCCTTGTCCATCACCTGCATGGTGGTGGTCATCGGCACGATCTCGGCGTCGAAGCGACCGGCGTCCTGGGCCGCCGCCGTGCGCTGCTGCGAGCGCAGGGCGTATTCGTCCTGACGGTCGCGCGAAATGCCATAGCGGCGCGACACCACCTCGGCCGTCTCCAGCATCGACATATAGATGTGGGGCGACAGCTTCAGCAGCTCTTCGTCCTTCATCCGGTACAGGTTCATATGCTGGTTCTGGACCAGCGAGATGGACTCCAGCCCGCCCCCGACCGCCATCTTCATCTGGTCGAAGACCACCTGTTTGGCCGCCGTCGCGATCCCCATCAGGCCAGAGGCGCACTGGCGGTCCAGGCTCATGCCCGGCACCGACGCCGGCAGCCCGGCGGCCAGGGCGACCTGGCGGGCGACATTGGTGCCGGTGCCGCCCTGTTGCAGGGCCGCGCCCATGACGACGTCCTCGATCTCGGCCGGATCGACACCGGCGCGGGCGACGGCGTGTCTGACCGCATGAGCGCCCAGTTGCTGGGGCGCGGTGTCGTTGAAGGCCCCGCGATAGGCTCGACCGATCGGGGTCCGGGCGGTCGAGACGATGACGGCTTCACGCATGGGGATGCATCCTTGTTCTAGGGCGCTACCGTTCGGCTCGCGGAGCCTCACTGCTTGAGCGCGGGTTTCCTCTTCGCGTCCGGCTTCTGTGTCCGGGATCGCGCGCTTTCGTGTCGAACCTACGCACCTGCCGTGGCGTCAACGCAAGCAGCATGCGCCTGAAGCAGTGAGCGACCGCGTCGCGAACGTAGGCGCGGCGGCGTCAGCCGCCATGGGCAGCCTGCGCCTTGGTCAGTTCGATCATGCCCTGGGCGGCACCCATCTCGGGCACGATCTCGCCGGTGCGAGCCGAGATGACGTCGAAGCGGTCGGCGATCTGTTCCAGCGCGTCGGGACCCGTCGCATAGTCGCCTTGCGTGATCGTGACATAGGCCCGCTCGAATCCACCGGCCCCGGCGGCCAGGATGACCCGGCTGGGGGCGTCCTCGCTGACGAGGTACAGCAGGCCCGGCGACACGAGTTCGGGCCCCAGGGCCTCGAGCGGCAGGGCGGCACCCAGATCCTCGGTCATGCGGGTGTGGGCGGTCGGGGCCAGGCAGTTGACCTTGATGTTGTTCTTGGCCCCCTCGATCGACAGGGTCTGCATCAGCCCGACCAGCGCCATCTTGGCCGCGCCGTAGTTGGCCTGGCCGAAATTGCCGTACAGGCCCGACGACGAGGTGGTCATGACGATGCGGCCATAGTTGCGCGCCCGCATCCCGTCCCAGACCGCCTTGGTGCAGTTGACCGCCCCCATCAGGTGGACGTCGACGACGAAGCGGAAATCCTCGAGCGTCATCTTGGCGAACGACTTGTCGCGCAGGACGCCGGCGTTGTTGACCAGGATGTCGACGGAGCCCCATCTGGCGACTGCGTCGTCGACCATGGCCTGGACCGCGACCGGATCGGTGACCGAGGCCCCGTTGGCGATGGCTTCGCCGCCCGCCGCGACGATCTCGGCCACAACGGCCTGGGCCGGGCTGGCGGATGAGCCTTCGCCGTCGCGCGCGACCCCCAGATCGTTGACGACCACTCTGGCCCCCCGTGCCGCCAGCGCCAGGGCGTGCTGTCGACCCAGGCCGCCGCCTGCGCCCGTCACGATCGCCACCTTGCCGTCGAACCGGATTGCCATGGTCATCCTCCTTGAAGCTTCGGATCGCGTTTAAGCGTGCGTCGTTACGTAAGCCAAGAGCGCCGGATGTGTTGAAACGGCGCCACAGTCGCCACATTCAGGGTCAAAATGTGGATCGGTACGGAACCCTGCACACGGGTCACCGTTCCGGCAGTCGAGTGCTTCGCGGCGAGCGAGGCCCATCGACATTATCTTTGTATGAGGACGACCATGAAGCTGAAACTTCTCGCGAGTGTTGCTGTTGCGGGGCTGTTCGCAGCCGGTGCTGCGGCGGCTGAGCCCGACGGCTGGTACGGTGCCGTTGACGCCGGCTACCATCACATGGACCGCGACATGGTCATGGAGTCGGCCACCACCGGCAACAATTTCCATTTCGAGGTCAACGACGGCTGGGCCGCTTTCGGGCGCCTGGGTTACCGGTTCAACCCGAACTGGCGCGTTGAACTTGAAGGTGGATATCGCTCTGGCGATGTCGGCCGCGTCCGCGCCTCGACCGGCCCGAACGGCGTCTGCAATCTGGATCCCGCCATCGGTCCCTGCTACTCGCCCGAAGGTGACATCACCTCGACGACCCTGATGGCCAACGTCATCTATGACTTCGGCTGGGAATATTGGGGCATCCGTCCCTTCGTCGGCCTGGGTGCCGGTGTGAACCACGTCAACACCGACCTGATCGGCCGTCACCGCAACAACCGCACGGTCGGCTTCGCCGCCGACGACTCGTCCACCAAGTTCGCGGCGCAAGCCATCGCGGGTCTGGCCTGGGCCGTTTCGGACCGCGCCAACATCGACCTGACCTATCGCTACCTGACGGGCGACGCCGAGTTCTTCACGACCTCGTCGGTCGCGGCCTTCTCGCAAGGCACGATGGAAGGCGACTACGACTCCTCGCACACCGTGACCCTGGGCCTGCGTTACGCCTTCGGCCCCGACGCCGAGCCGGTCGCACCGCCGCCCCCGCCCTACGTCCCGCCGCCCGCTCCGCCGGTCGTCGCGCCCCCGCCCCCGCCGCCCCCGGCTCCCGTTCAGGGCCCCGTGCGTCGTGAGTTCGTGGTCTACTTCGACTGGGATCGCTCGGACCTGACGCCGGAAGCCCGCACGGTCATCACCTCGGCGGCCAACTACGCCAAGTCCGGTCGTCCGACCCGCGTCCTGGTCGTCGGCCACGCCGACACCTCCGGCTCGGCCGCCTACAACATCGGCCTGTCGAACCGTCGTGCCCGCACCACGGCTGACGCCCTGGTCGCCCAAGGCGTCCCCGGCGGCATCCTGTCGCTGAACGGCGTGGGTGAAACGCAACTCGCCAAGGCCACGGCCGACGGCGTGCGCGAGCCGCTGAACCGTCGCGCCACGATCGACATCAACTTCTAGGACGAACGGGACCGCGTTTCGGCGCGGTCCCGGCCTGGACGATCTGATACTGAAGAATCGCCGGTCGCTCACGCGGCCGGCGATTTTTCGTTTGATTTCAGTCCTGGCGAGCGTTTTTTCCGGAAACGGCCGTTTCAGAACGGGTTTCTGCGTCACAAATCCGCCGCTGACATGACGGATTCGACAAGTTCTGCGAGAGGGGGCGTCGCGAGCCTTGCCATGCGGCGTCTGCGGCCTCTAGGAAGATGAACCGCCGTGCTGAGCTCAGGAATTTACAAGGTTTGCTCGCCAGTCTCGATCCTGATTATCCCGAGGTCCCGGCCTCAGAGAGCACGGTCGTCGACGCCCTCGGGTTGGCCGGCCGCCGGTTCCTGATCGTCACGGCGCCTTTCGGGCCTTTCGGCCGCGTTCTGGCGGAGACCCTGCGGGCGCGCGGCGCCGAGGTGTCGCGGATGCTGCTTAACGCCGGTGACCTGCTCTACTGGCGCGGACCGGGCGGGATCACCTTCAAGGGCGAGGCGACGGCATGGCCCGCCGCGCTCGACGCCATGGCTCCGGACTATACGGACATCGTCGTCTTCGGTGAGGGTGGGGCCTACAACCAGGCCGTCCTGCGCGACGTCGAACGGTTCTCCGCCACCGTCTGGGTACTCGAGAACGGCTATTTCCGCCCCGACTGGGTCACGCTGGAAAGGAACGGCGTCAACGCCTCGTCCAACCTGCCGCGAACCCGTGTCGCCTATGAGCCGCCGACGCCCGAGATTCCGGTGACTCGCGCCGTCGGCAAGATCCTGCCCCACCATGTGCTGAACATCAGCCTGTATCACCTGATCCAGCTGCCGGGCCGGTGGCTGTTCCCGCGCTACAAGGCCCCCTATACCGTCGCGCCCTGGCTTCAGTGCGCCGGCCATATCCGCCGCTACATCGGCCTGGCCTTCCAGAGGGGCGATGCCTGCGACCCCGTCGCGATCCGCCGCAAGGGACCCTTCTTCATCGCCTGCCTGCAACGCGAGGGCGACGCCCAACTTCTGCGCTATTCGCATTTCGCGGACAACACGGCCTTCCTGGCCGAGGTCATGACCAGCTTCGCCGCCAACGCGCCCAGGGATGCCCGGCTGATCGTCAAGAACCATCCGCTGGATCCCGGCCTGGTCGATCTGGGCCGGATCACCTATCGGCTGGCGGTGGACCGGGGGCTGGAGAGCCGGGTCGATTTCATCGACGGCGGCAATCTGGCCCAGCTGTGCCGGGCGTCGCTGGGCATGGTGGTCAACAACTCCAGCGCCGCCCTGTCGGCCCTGGGTTTCCACACCCCGGTCAAGGTGCTGGGCGAGGCCTTCTTCGACTTCGACGGCCTGACGGACCAGCAGCCGCTGGACGGCTTCTGGACCCGGCCCGCCACGCCGGACTCCGACCTGTTCCACCGCTTCCGCGCCCATGTGATCGCGCGCAGCCAGCTGAACGGCAACTATCACGAACCGCGCGCTCTGGGCCCGACCGCCCAGGCCATCGCCGACGCCTTCCAGGGCCGCAAGCGCCGCTGAGCCGGGCCAAGGTGTCGGATGATGTATCCGAAGGGTCGGGACGGACGTATCTGATTGCAGACGCCGTCCTTTGCTTTTCGGAGCCCCGCCATGTCCCTTCGATCCATCCTCATCGCCACAGCCATCGCCGCCGCGGCGGCATGTTCCCCGGCTGCCCCGCCCGCCTCGGCCCAGGCGTCGGGGCCCGACAGCGGCCGGCGCGAGGTCGCGGTCTTCGCCGGCGGCTGTTTCTGGTCCGTCGAGGCGAATTTCGAGCGCATACCGGGCGTGGTCTCCGCCGTGTCGGGCTTTGCGGGCGGGCGGGTGACCAATCCCACTTATGACCAGGTGGTACGAGGCGGCACGGGCCATCTGGAGGCGGTCCAGGTCACCTTCGACCCCGCCCGGATCAGCTATCGCCAGCTGGTCGACCGGTTCTGGCGCACCATCGACCCGACCGATCCCGACGGACAGTTCTGCGACCAGGGCGCGACCTATGCCACGGCCGTCTTCGCGACGCCTGCCCAGAAGCCCGCCGCCCTGGCCTCGCGTCAGGCTGCGGTCGCCGTGATCGGCGCGCGTCGCTTCGTCACACCTGTCCGCGACACGGCCCGCTTCTGGCCCGCCGAGGCCTATCATCAGGACTTCGCCCGCCTGAACCCGGTCCGCTACGGCGGCTACACCCGCTTCTGCGGTCGCGCCGCCCGTCTGAGGCAGGTCTGGGGGGCCTGACCGGAAGGGCTCTGAAGGTTCGAGGGGTGAGGGGCGAGGGGCGGCCCCGCGACCGGACGCTCATACTCGTCCTCAACACTGACCTTCGTCCCTCTAACCTCGAACCTCGCCCATGGACCGCCCCATCCGGGTCACGAATCGACTTGGGCGAGGTACGGACAGCACTGTGGCCCAAGGGTCACCCTGTGGCCTTGTCATATCACTGTCACATCACTGTCGTCGCTCGTTCCAATACGGGACGTAGACGGGGCGAGATTTCGACCGGCTGCCTCCTTTTCGCCGGGCATGGGCATTGGCCCGCATCTTTCTGGGGATACAGAAACCATGATGAACCGCAAACGCGTGTTCTGGGCGACGACCGCCCTCTTCACCGGCATGCTCGCCGCCGGTGCCGCCTCCGCTCAGTCGACCGGCACCGAAGCGACCGAAGTCGAATCCGTCGTCGTCACGGGCGCGCGCGGTCCCGCTGCCGCCGGCGTCGCCATCGCCGAGAACGTCGCCAAGACGCGCAACACCATCAATCAGGAATTCATCGCCACCCAGCAGGCCGGTCAGACCATCCTGCAGGTCCTGAACCTGACGCCGGGCCTCAGCTTCACCAACGCCGACCCCTACGGCTCGTCGGGCGGCAACATCCGTCTGCGCGGCTTCGACGGCAACCGCGTCTCGCTGACCTTCGACGGTATCCCGCTGAACGACACCGGCAACTACGCCACCTACACCAACCAGCAGCTGGACCCGGAACTGATCGAGCGCGCCTCGGTGAACACGGGCTCGACCGACGTCGATAGCCCGACCGCCTCGGCGACCGGCGGCACCATCAACTACGTCACGCGCCGTCCGGCCGCGGACTTCGGTGGCTGGGTCCAGGGTTCGCTCGGTGACTTCAACTATCGCCGCATCATGGGCCTCGTCGACACCGGCGAAATCGGCCCCTGGGGCACGACGGCCTGGTTCGCCGTCTCGTACCAGAACTACGACAAGTTCAAGGGCATCGGCGAGCTGGAGAAGACCCAGTTCAACGGCCGCATCTATCAGCCGCTCGGTGACAACGGCGACTTCGTCGCCCTGTCGGGTCACTACAACGAGAACCGCAACAACAACTACAACGGCCCGAACCTGGCCACCTCGACCGGCTTCTGCGACGTCGCCCGGACCCAGGTCTGCGGTGATCAGGTCAACGATCCGGCCAACCCGTTCGGCTGGAACATCGACTTCGATCGCACCTATGTCGCTCCGACCGTCCGCACGGGCGTCGCTGACGTCGATACCAACGGCACCGGCTACTGGGGTCTGCGGGTCAACCCGTCCAACACCGGCAACATTCGCGGCAACTCGCGCTTCACCCTGATGGAAGGCCTGGTCCTGACGGTCGACCCGTCGTTCCAGTACACCCTGGCCAACGGCGGCACCCAGCAGGCGGTTCTGTCGGAAACCAACCAGCTCCTGCGCGGCACCCGCACCACGGGCGGCGTCGATCTGAACGGCGACGGCGACACCCTCGACAGCGTCCGCGTCATGACGCCGTCGAACACCAACACCCATCGCTATGGCCTGAACTCCTCGCTGATCTGGGACCTGAACGACAGCCACCGCCTGCGCGCCGCCTATGCGCTGGACTGGGGTCGTCACCGCCAGAACGGCCACTACGGCTTCGTTGACTTCACCATCCCGACCAAGCCCGTCTTCGTCGACGTGTTCGGTGGTCGCAACGATGAGGACAACCGCGTCACCAACCTGGACGGCTATGAGCTGCAGGCCCGCGACCGCAAGTCGATCGCCATGCTGAACCAGTTCTCGCTGGAATATCGCGGCCGCTTCCTGGCCGACGCCCTGACGGTCAATATCGGTGTGCGCGCGCCCTTCTTCGAGCGTGAACTGAACCAGTATTGCTTCTCGCAGAACTCGTCCTCGAACGTGCTCTGCACCAGCCAGCTGCCGAACGCGCCCCTGGCCAACGGCAATGTGACCTTCGGCACCTCGACGACCCAGTACATCCGTCCCTATTCGCTGACGAAGAAGTACGACGACATCCTGCCCAACGTCGGTGCGACCTATCGCTTCGGCGACGGTCACTCAGTCTTCGCCAGCTACGGCGAATCCCTGTCGGCCCCGCGTACCGACAGCCTGTACGTCGTGCGTCGTCTGGCCGACGGTTCCATCGGCAACCCGACGGTCCAGCCCGAACAGTCCAAGAACATCGACCTGGGCTATCGCTACACGGCCTCGACCCTGGTCGTTCAGGCCTCGGTGTTCTCGAACCAGTTCGACAACCGCATCGTCTCGACCTTCGACCCCGACCTGGACACCTTCGTGGACCGGAACGTGGGCTCGGTGGAATCCATGGGCGCCGAGTTCTCGGTGGGCTGGGAGCCGATCGAGAACCTGAGCCTGTACGCCACGGCCTCGTTCCTCGACAGCGAACTGCAAGACAACTACGTCTTCAACGCCGCCGGTGCCCAACTGCAGACCAAGGGCAAGAAGCAGGTGGAAACACCTGAGGAAATGTTCTCGGCCCGCGCCAGCTACAAGTTCAACGACGTGTTCTCGGCCGGCGTTCAGGCCAAGTACACCGGCGAACGCTGGGTCACCGACGTCAACGACCTGAAGACCGACGCCTATACGATCGTCGACATGGATGCCCGCTTCGACCTGGCCACCTTCGGCCTGGAAGGCACCTATATGCAGTTCAACGTCACCAACGTCACGGACGAAGACTACTACGCCAACCTGGGCACGGGCGCTTCGGCGACCCCGGGCGCTCTGGGCTACGGCCGTCGCTTCGCCGGTGTCGGTGCTCCGCGCACCGTCATGGCCAGCCTGCGCGTTTCCTTCTAAGGACACGCTTCAGGATCAGAACTGCGAAAGGGGCCGCGAGCGATCGCGGCCCCTTTTTGTTGTCCTCTTGGGCCTCGGGGTTTCAGGTCGGATCGACATCGGGCCGTGGATATAGGATTAAATTCTTCTGGGACTCTTGCGCCCGTATTGCGACGTGCCCACATCGATCGACAGGTCTTTGAAATGTGCAGGTCCAGAGGCTCGCCGCGGCCAGGGTGAGAACCGACAGATCTGGCGGTCGTCCACGACGTCGCCCGGATAAGCCATTGTTTTCGCTGAGCCGCCCGAGGCGGCTTGGCGGTTTGGCGGTTTGGCGGTGTGTTTTCGCTGCGCCACCGCCAATGCAGCCCGCGTCAGCAACCCGATTGCGCGACCCTGTTTCGTTCCGACGTCAGCGGAAGGAACGTCATCGCAAGGACCGGAAGGCTCAGGCCGCGCCGACCTCGGCATCATCGGGCTGGGGCAGGGGGCGCAGGTCCTCGACGGGCGAGATATAGTCGGCCATGGCGTCGAACTCGCTCAGGAAGTGGGCGCGCAGGTCGTCGGTCTCCATGATGACCTCGTGCTTGGCCCCCGGAACCTCGACATAGCGACCCCGGCCCAGGCGTTTGGCCGCCCATTTGTTGGTCTGTTTCCAGACCCGGTCATCCTCGGCCGCCTGGACGAAGGTGGTCGGAATCTTGACGGCTTTCAGGGCCTTGGGCTTGAGCGCCCGCTCGCCGGCGTCCAGCGCAAACGCAAGCCAGCCCCAGGTCGGGCCACCGACAGCCAGGTGCGGACAGGCGTACAGCTGCTGACGCCACAGCTCGTAGCGGCCCTCGTCCGAGGTCAGGGCGTCCTTCTCGAAGGTGTGGTCGAACGGATCGTCGGCGTCGTCGAGCACGAACTCGCCCGCCTTGCCGTGACGCAGGTTCCAGCGGACGGCCAGCTTGACCGACCACATCGACCGCTTGCCGGTCTTGATGCGCAGCATCGGTCCGACCAGGACAGCGCCGGAGAACCGGTTCTCGCCGTTCTCGAGGGTCAGCAGGTTCAGCGCCGCTCCCATCGAATGGCCGACCATGATCCAGGGCTTGGGCGCGCGGGTCTCGAAGGCGTTCAGCAGCCGGTCGTAGTCGTCCAGGAACTCCTCGACCGCCCGGGCATGGCCCTTCAGCCGGTCGGGCAGCAGCCGTGCCGACAGCCCCTGTCCACGCCAGTCGTGGGCCAGGACGCAGAAACCCCGGGCCAGAAAATTGCCGATCACCTCGAAATATTTCTCGATCGGCTCGGTGCGGCCGGGCGAGAGAATGACCGTGCCGCGCGGCTTCTTCGCCACCATGGTCGACGGCGTCCAGAAGGCAGCGCGCAGCCGCAAGCCCCCGGCCCCCCGGAACCAGTCTCCCTGTCCGCCCGGAGGCGAGGAGGCACCCGGAACCCCCATCAGGGGTGCCTGAGCGGCAAAGGCTTGGGCTCGGTTCACTCAGGCTTCCTGAACTTCAAGGTCATGCGGTCGCTTTCACCGATCGCATCGTATTTGCTGCGGTCGAACGTCGGGTCGGGCGCCTGACCCTGCGGCGCCGTCAGACGCTGGGGCGGCAGGGTTTCGACGCCGAACGGATGATCCTTGGTATCCGTTGCATTCGCGTTGATTTCCGAGGCGGCCACGAAAATAAAGCCCGCCTCGGCCGCCAGCTGGCGCACGAAGGCCTCCTGGACATAGCCATTGGCCGCAGACGGGTCCTGGTCCTCGTCGGGGGCCAGCCTGTGCTGCTCGATTCCGAGCACCCCGGCGGGTCGCAAGGCCTCGAAGGCGTCGGAGAAAGCCTTCTCGGCAATACCCGCGGCCATCCAGGCGTGGATGTTGCGCATGAACAGGACCAGGTCCGCCGACCCCGCCGGGGCGACAGCACCCGTGGTCGGCCCGAAGGCGGAGAATTTGACCTCTCCATACAGTTTCGGGTCGGCCGTAAACCGCTGTTCGTAGTTGGCCATCAGGGCCGCCTGCGCCGGATCGGCACCCGGTCCGGTCGGGAAGCCCGCCGCATAGTAGGTGCCCTCGCCCCGCGACAGATAGGGGGCCAGGATCTCGGTGTACCAGCCGCTGCCGGGCCAGAAATCCACCACCGTCATCCGGGGCTGCAGGCCGAAGAATCGCAGTGTCTCCATCGGGTGCCGCGCCGGATCGCGGACCCGGTCAGCCGCGCGCCAGGGCCCCTGGATGGCCCATTCCAGCGTGCCTTCGGGCGGACCGGCGGGCGTGTCCGGGGCCTTGGTCTCGGCGGGTTCGGGCTTGCGGTCACAGGCGCTGGGAAGGACCAGCGTCGCCGCCGCCATCATCAGCATGGATCGCCGCGAGGGCGTCGTCCGCGAGGTTGGCGCGCGCTGTCGCATCAAGGTCTCCCACCCAACCGTGCTGACCCACGGTCGCCCAAGGGTGAGGGCTTAACGGGGTTCTATCGTGCGGTCAAAAGGGGCCGATCAGCCCGGTTTGCGGAAGCGCAGCGTCATCCGGTCCGCCTCGCCGATCGCATCGTACTCGGCGCGCTGTTCCGGGGTCAGGGCTCCCGTGCCGTCGCGGTTGGCCGAGCGACGGGCGGGCGGCAGGGTCCAGACGCCGAACGGGTGGTCGCGGTCGTCCTTCGCATTGGCGTTCAGCTCGCTGCGGGCCTCCAGCACGAAGCCGGCGTCCTGGGCGGCGTGGATCACATAGCTTTCGGGCACATAGCCGGTGGAGGCGACGGTCGCGATATTGATGCCGTCGACGCTGCGTTGCTCCTCGATGGCCAGGATGCCGCCGGGCTTCAGCGCCTTGAAGAAGGCCGCCAGATAGGGCTCGGTGCGGCCGTCACGGGCCCAGTTGTGCAGGGCGCGGGCCACGATGACGATGTCGGCCGTGCCGTCGGCGACCCCCATCCCCTCCAGTGGCTTGGCCACCCCGACATAGGTTCCGCCGGTCGCGGCGGCATAGGGTTGCAGGATGTTGCGCCACCAGCCGGCCGCGCCGGGCTCGATCTCGACGATGGTCGTGCCGGGGTTCAGACCCCAGAAGGTCAGGGTCTCCAACGGCCGGCGCTGGCCGTCGCGGGCGACGTCGGCGTCAGGCCGGGTGTCGGAACCGATCGCCGCCTGCAACGCCTCGTCCTCCTGAAGCACCGGCGGGGTCATGGCCGCGCGACGGGCGACACGCTGGGCCGGGGTCTCGCCCAGCGTCGGCAGGTCGAGCCGGGTGGCTTGCTGCGCAGCAGCCGGAACCGCCGCGAGCAGGGCGCATGAAATCAGGACGGGGGCGATCAGGCGCATGGGGAACTCCAATGGGTAGCGCCCAGATAGCCCGGTCATGTCGGCGAAGGAAAGGCGGCGAAACGTCCTGACCTGACCTCTTGCGCGCCGAAAACCGCTTCCCACATCGTCAATCGAAGGTGCCGCTCGCGGGCCTTCCAGAGCGCCGGGGCCCATCAGGGACCGGAACTTTGATCACCACCGCCGGCCCGGGCACAAAACGCGGGGCGGCTCCATCTTGCTGATGATCAGGAGATCGACATGCGTACCATCGACTTCACCCCCCTCTATCGCTCGGCCGTCGGCTTCGACCGTCTGGCGGGCATGCTGGAAAGCGCCGCGCGCACCAGCCAGGAGAACGGCTGGCCGCCCTACAATATCGAGACGACCGGCGAGAACGCCTATCGGATCGAGATCGCCGTCGCCGGCTTCAAGCCCGACGAGCTGTCGCTCGAGGTCAAGGAAAACCTGCTGACCGTGGTCGGAAAGAAGGCCGCCAACGACGACGCCACCGCCGCGCAGAAGACCTATCTGCACCGCGGTCTGGCCAAGCGTGACTTCGAGCGCCGGTTCCAGCTGGCCGACTATGTCGTCGTCACCGACGCGAACCTTGACAATGGCCTGCTGTCCATCAGCCTGAAGCGCGAACTGCCCGAGGCCCTCAAGCCCCGCCGCATCGAGATCGGCACGGGCGCAGCCCGTCTGATCGAAGGCGAAGCCGCCGCCGCATAAGGCAGTGACCGGCCTCAAGTCGCCCGAACGCGCGACAGGCCAGAAAAGAAGGCGAGAGGCGGCGCGGTGCGTCGCCCCTTTTCTATGCCGCGATCCGCTGGGCAGGCAGGCCCAGGGCGTGGTCGAGGTGGGCCTCGACGAAGGTGGCCTCCATCACCGTCGCCCCGGTGAAATCGGCTCCCGCGAGGTCGGCTCCGTCCAGATTGGCGCGCGTCAGGTCGGTTCCATGCAGGCTGGAATAGCGCAGGCGCGCGCCCTTGAGGACCGACGGCATCGACCGGGTTGGGCCCAGAGGCAGGGGCCCCAGCTGGGCGCCGCCCAGATTGGCCTTGTTCAGGATGGCGCCGGACATCCGCGCGCCGCGCAGGTCCGCGCCCCGCAGATCGGACCCGCGCAGGTCGGCGTTCTCCAGATTGGCCCCCTGAAGGAACATCTTGCGCAGGTCGAAGCCGACCAGACAGGCCCCCTTGGCGCTGAGCGCCGGCAGCTTGAGACCAGTCAGGCGGTCTCCGAGGGGACGCAGATCCTCGCCGTCGAAACAGGCCGGCGCCCCCAGTTCTCCGCCGCTCTCGGCCCAGGCGTTGGCATCCAGCGCCATCTCCATCAGGGTCTCGGCCCGGTCGATTGCGGCCGCGCTCGGTGCCCTCAGGCTGCCAGTCATGTCGGTCCGGTCCAGGCGAGCGCTTTCCATGACCACGCCCGACAGGTCGGCCCCGATCAGTCGGGCCCCGGCCAGGTTGGCACCTCCGACCTCGGCACCTTCGAGCATGGCACCCGACAGATCGGCATCCTTGAGGTTGGCTCCTGTCAGACGGGCCCCCTTCATCGAACAGTCGGTGAAGTCGGCCTTGAAGGCGCTGACGCCTTCGAAGCGCGAGCCGTCCAGGGTGGCACCGGCGAACCGGGCCCCGTCGGCCAGGCCCGGCCGCTGTTCGTGTTTCATCTCCGCCAGCCCCTTGGTGGCGTGGGGGATGGCGATGACGCCTTCGCGGAAGTCCGCCTGGGTCAGGTCGGCCTGGCTGAGGTTGGCCCCTTGGAGGCAGGTGCCCCGGATATCGGCCCGGCGCAGACAGGCCCCCGACAGGTCCGCGCCGCGCAGGTCGCAGCCGAACAGGATCGCCCGTTCCAGCCGGGCACCCGACATCCTGACCCCCTCCAGCGAGGACCCTGTGAAGTCTGCGTCATCGAGTAGGCGACCGGTCAGGTCCAGCCCGGTCAGATCGACGAATTTCAGCGACAGGCGGCGGCCGCCCGACTTGCCTTCGACGAAGCGGACATGGGCCGTCACGAACAGATCCAGGTCGCCCTGACCCAGCTTGCGTCGCACCACGCTCATGCGGCCTTCTCCTCGATATCCAGACCCTTGACGCCGGTCAGGGTCGCCCCGTCGAAATCGGTATGTCGTGTCTGCGCGCCGTGCAGGATGGCGCGCGTCAGGTCGGCCTTCGCCAGGCAGGCCCGTCGCAGATCGGCCCCGCCCAGGTCGGTGCCCCTCATCGTCGCGCCGGTCAGATCGGCGGCCAGCAACCGGTCCGGGCCGATCATCAGCGGGCCCAGCTGAGCCTCGCGCATGTCCGCACCGGACAGCTTCGCGCCGGTCAGACGGGCGCCCCGCAGGTCGGCCCGGCGCAGATGGGTCTGCCGCAGGTCGGCACCTTCCAGGCGAGCCCCCTGAAGCTGTACCCCCTCCATGTCGAGGCCGTAGAAGACGGCGCGGCGGGCCGACAGGGCGGTCAGGTTCAGGCCCGTGATCGACCGCAGCGGTCGCAGGTCGACGTCGTCGAAGACCGAAGGCTGGCCCTTGGCTCCGCCGGTCTCGCACCAGGTCGCATGGTCGTGCAGCATGTCGGCGGCGGGCAGGTCGGCGACCCGCGATCCCGAGGACCGGTCGTCGGTCAGAGCACCGTCCAGATTGGCTCCGTCGGTCCGCCACATCGAGGCCGTGACCCCTACCAGGACGGCATCGCGAAGGTCGGCGCCGGACAGGTCGGCACCCGACATATCGGCACCGGCCAGGTCCGCGCCCCGGAAACAGGCCTGTTTCAGATTGGCCCGCACCAGTTTGCAGTCCTTCATGATCGCGTCGGAAAAGTCGGCGGCCTGGGCGGCGATCCCCGACAGACGCGAGCGTTGCAGATTGGCTCCGGCCAGACAGGCACCCTGGGCCTGGGTATCGTGCGATCGCGCCGCCTCGACGATGGCGAAGCCGCCTTCGGGTCGGGCGGTGGCCAGGGTTCCTTCGCGCAGATCGGCCTCAAACAAATCAGCCCCCGACAAGTCGGCACCGCGCAAACAGGCGCCGCGCAGGTCGGCCCGTCGCAGACTGGCCTCGGTCAGGCTGGCACCTTGCAGGTCGGCCCCGAAGAAGATGGCGTTGTCGAGCTTGGCCCCGGTCAGGTCGCAACCGCTCAGGCAGGCTGCCGTGAAGTCCGCGTCAGCCAGGTTCCGGCCGGTCAGGACCAGACCCGAGATATCCATCCAGGCGAAGACGGCGCGAGCCCCGCCCGGCTTCGCCTGCCAGAGCCGATCATGGCGTGCGCAGATCGCGTTCAGCTCGGACTGGCTGATGCGGCGTCTCGGTGGATGCTCGGCAAGCGGAGTCATGACCGAAGTTTGCACCCGCCTCACTTAAGGAAGGCTTGCGCAATCAGCGTTTTGTCACGCTTAAACGGTCAGCAACCCTTGAGCCGACAGGGCGTCGGCCAGTTCGCCGGGACCGGTCCACAGGCGCGTGTATCCGGCCTCGCCGAGGCGTTGCAGTTCGGTGACCAGATCGGCGCGGGGCGAGGCCGCGAAGCGGGCGTCGAAGCCGGCCCCGTCCGTGCTGATCTTGACCATTGGCCGGCCGGTTTCGAGCCGATGCAGGAAGCCTTCGCACAGCACCCGGGCCTCGGATCCCAGCAGTCCCGTCTCGACGGTGAGCCCGGCCTGCCGCAGCCGCTCGGTGCCCCGCCCCGAGGCGAAGGGCGAAGGGTCCAGACAGGCCACCACCACCCGCGCGATCCCGGCCTCGGCCAGGAACTGGGCGCAGGACTGTCGGCCCGACGACCGCGCCCCGCAGGGCTCCAGCGTCACATAGGCTGTTGCGCCACGCACGTCCGGTCCGGCCCCGGGCACAGCCTGTTCCTCAGCGTGCGGACGGCCGCCAGGCGCGGTCGCCGCCTCGGACAGGACGACGCCGTCCTTGACGATCACACAGCCGACGGCAGGATTCGGCCAGGTCTCGCCCATCCGCGACAGGGCCAGTTCGATGGCCCGCCCCATATGGGCCGTATCGTTCGATCCGACCTCGGCTGAGGACGCCGTCATGCGACCGGCGGCAGGGCTTGAGCCCGTCCTTCGTCGAGATAGCGGGCCGCCGTGGGCTTCAGGTCAGCGCCCAGGGTGATCTCGAGCGGATTCCCGGTCGGAATCTCGACGCCCACGATCTGGTCGTCCGGCACATCGAACAGCAGTTTGACGATCGCTCGCAGCGAGTTGCCGTGGGCCGTGATGAGCACATCCTCGCCGGCCTTCAGGCGCGGTGCGATGGCCTCGTTCCAATAGGGCAGGACGCGGTCGAGCGTGGTCTTCAGGCTCTCGGTGTCGGGAATGGTCTGGCCGGCATAGCGGGGGTCGGCGTTGAAGTCCCATTCCCCGCCCGGGGCCAGCGGCGGCGGCGGGACGTCATAGCTTCGGCGCCAGACCTTGACCTGATCCTCGCCGTGCTTGGCGGCCGTCTCGGCCTTGTCGAGCCCGGTGAGCCCGCCGTAGTGCCGCTCGTTCAGCCGCCAGTCCTCGATCACCGGCACCCCGGTCAGCCCCGCCGATTGGAGGGCCAGGGCCCCGGTGCGTTTGGCCCGGGTCAGGACCGAGGTGAACATGACGGTCGGCTTGAAATCCGCACCGGCGATCAGTTCGCCGCCCCGCCGCGCCTGGGCCTCGCCCTCAGGCGTAAGATCGACGTCGACCCAGCCGGTGAAGCGGTTTTCCAGGTTCCACTGGCTCTGGCCGTGGCGCAACAGGATCAGACGAGGCATGGGCGGCTCCGCGAAGTTCAGCGCTCCGGCGTAGGTCGCACCTCGCCGGGGGTCAAGCGGGTCGGGGCCGAACCGTGTCATCCGAAAGTCGCAATCCGAGGACTTTCAGCAGGTTGGTTGTGACCCGCAGGGGCATTGGCTATACCGTCGCGACCTTGGCGAGGCATGGGGCCGGTATCCGGTTCCGCTCTTCGCTTACCCACACCATCACCGCCAGGACCCGTCCCATGATGAAGCCGCGCCAGGACCTGACGCCGAACACGATCGACTTCGAGAACATTCCCTTCGTCAAGCCGACGGGGTTCCGGGAATATGACGCCCGCTGGATCCTGGATAAGGAGATCAATCTTCTGGGCATCCAGGCCCTGGGTCTGGGCCTGGCCACCTTTGTCCACGAAAGCGGCGTTCAGCCTCGCATCGTCGTCGGCCACGACTTCCGCTCCTATTCGCTGATGGTGAAGCAGGCGCTGATCCTGGGCCTGATCGAGGGCGGGATGGAGGTGCTGGACATCGGCCTGGCCCTGTCGCCGATGGCCTATTTCGGACAGTTCGCCCTGAATGCGCCGTGCGTCGCCATGGTCACCGCCTCGCACAACGAGAACGGCTGGACCGGCGTCAAGATGGGCACCAATCCGCCCGTCACCTTCGGACCGGATGAGATGGGCCGGCTGAAGGAAATCGTGCTGGGCGGCCTGGGCGTCTCGCGCCCGGGCGGACGGGTCGAGCGGATCGAGAATTTCCGGGAAACCTATCTCAAGGAGGTGGTCGGCGACATCAAGCTGAGCCGCCCGCTCAAGGTCATCGCCGCCTGCGGCAACGGCACGGCCGGTGCCTTCGCTCCCGACGCCCTGCGGATGATGGGTGCCGAGGTGATCGAGATGGACTGCGACCTCGACTACACCTTCCCCAAATACAATCCGAACCCCGAGGACCACGAGATGCTGGTCTCCATGGCCGAGCGGCTGCGCGAGACGGGCGCCGACCTGGCCCTGGGCTTCGACGGCGACGGCGACCGCTGCGGCGTGGTCGACGATACGGGTAATGAGATCTTCGCCGACAAGATCGGCCTGTTGCTGGCCCGCGATCTGTCGGCGATCTACAAGGACGCGACCTTCGTCGTCGATGTGAAATCGACCGGCCTGTACAAGACCGACGAAGTGCTCAAGGCCAACGGTGCCACCACCGTCTACTGGAAGACGGGCCACTCCTACATCAAGCGCAAGACCGCTGAACTGGGGGCCCTGGCCGGGTTCGAGAAGTCCGGGCACTTCTTCCTCGCGAACCCGATCGGCCGTGGCTACGACGACGGCCTGGTCGCCGCCGCCGCCGTGCTCCAGATGATGGATCGCAATCCCGGCAAGGCTTTGTCCGAACTCAAGACCGCCCTGCCGGACGCCTGGACCAGCCTGACCATGTCGCCCCACTGCGGCGACGAGGTGAAGTACGGGGTGCTCGACAAGATCGTCGCCGAGTACGAGGAGCTTGCGGCCGAGGGCGGCTCGATCCTGGGGCGCAAGATCCTCGAGGTCATCACGGTCAACGGTGCCCGGGTGCATCTGGAGGACGGATCCTGGGTCCTGGTTCGCGCCTCGTCGAACAAGCCGGAGATGGTCGTGGTGGTCGAGTCCATGCGGTCCGAGGACGACATGCGCGCCCTGTTCCGCGAGGAGATCAAGCCGCGCCTGGCCGCCCACCCCGAAATCGGCGCCTACAATCAGGAAATCTGACTCCGATTGCGCGGCGGCGGCGGCGGGTCCACTGTCACCGCCTGAGTTGGAGGTCGAGTGGCTGAGGCGGCGTACCCGGTAGCGATCGTCGGTGGCGGCTTTTCCGGAGCCATGCTGGCGGCGCGGCTGGCCGAAAGCGGCGTCGCGTCCGTCCTCATCCACGACAACGCCGATGCCGGTTTGGGTGTCGCCTATTCGACGGCGTTCGAGGGCCATCTGCTCAACGTGCGGACGGGGCGGATGAGCGCGGTCGATGGCCGACCGGACGACTTCGTGGCGTGGCTGCGGGCTAATCGGCCGGAGCTTGCCGACCCGATCGATTTTGCACCGAGGAAGGTCTACGGCGACTATGTGCGCGACCGCCTGGCCATGATCGAGGGCACGTTTCCTGGTCGGATCGAGCGCATCGTCGCACGGGCTCACGCGATCGACGGCACTGGCATAGGCCTGACCGACGGACGGACGATCGCGGCCGATGCCGTGGTTCTGGCCACGGGCAATCCGGCACCTGCGACAGCCTCGGCCGAGCCCGGCGGAAGGGTCGTGAGCGACCCTTGGGCCCCCGGCGCGCTGGACCTTGTCGGCGCGGACGACAGCATCCTGATCGTCGGCACGGGCCTGACCATGGTCGACATGATCCAGAGCCTGTTGGCGAGAGGCTGGAAGGGGCGCGCGACGGCCCTGTCGCGACGCGGCCTGGTTCCGCGCGCCCATGCCGCCACACCTGACCTTCCCGCCGACCTGCCCGCAGATGCCCTGACCGGGCCGGTGTCGAACCGTCTCGCGGCGGCGCGCGCGACGACCTGCGCCAGCGGCTGGCGCGGCGTGATGGAGGCCTATCGACCGATCACCGCCGACCTGTGGGCGATGGCTGACACCGATCAGCGTGCCCGGATGGTTCGGCACCTGCGGCCCTGGTGGGACGTTCACCGCCACCGGATCGCGCCCCGGATCGCCGAGACCCTGACCGGACTGATCGCGTCACGGCGGCTACGAGTCGTCGCCGGCCGGCTGGGCGTCGTCGAGACGGATCGGGATGGCGTCTGGGCCGGCTGGTCGCCGCGCGGCGGTGGGGCACAGCCGCCGCTGACTGCGAACTGGCTGATCGACTGCACGGGCCCGGCCCATTCTCCGGCGACCGACCCGCTGACCGCTCCGCTGCTGGCCTCGGGGCGAGCACGGCTGGATCCGCTGCGCCTCGGTCTCGATCTCGATCCGTCCGGCCGGGTGCTGGACATCAAGGGCGTCGCCGATCCGAGACTGTTCGTGCTTGGGCCGCCGGCCCGCGCGGCCTTCTGGGAGACGATCGCGGTGCCCGACATCCGCAAGCGGATCGAGGCGGTGGTCGACGCCCTGGTCTCGGGTAAGCGTCCGGTCGGTTAGGCGGCGGCCGTCCGTGCCTCGCCGACCGGCGCGGCCAGCCGCTCGCTCAGGTCCTTCAGGGCCATCGGCTTGCCGATGAAATAGCCCTGGGCGATGTCGCAGCCCATGCCTTGCAGCAGGGCCATGGCGGTCGCGGTCTCGACCCCTTCGGCAACGACCTTGAGGCCGAGGCTGTGGGCCAGGTCGATGGTGGACTTGACCAGCAGGGCGTCGCGCGAGCTCTCGTCCAGGGCCAGGACGAAGGCCTTGTCGATCTTGAGCTCGTCGGCCTTGATTCGCTTCAGATAGGCCAAGGACGACAGGCCCGATCCATAGTCGTCGATCGAGACCTTGATCCCCGCCGCCGAGAACCGGTCGATGATGGCCAGGGCCAGTTCGGGATTGTCGATGACGGCGGTCTCGGTGATCTCGAAGCACAGGTCGGCGCCGCTGGCCGTGACTTCGTTCAGGGCGAAGTCGGCGAAGGCCTCGTCGGACAGCAACCGGCCGGAGATATTGACCGACATCATCAGGTCGTGGCCCTGATCGGCCAGAATTTTCTGGTCGGCGATGGCTTGGTGGATGACCCATTCGGTCAGGGGACGGATATGGCCCGTCTCCTCGGCCATGCCGATGAACAGGTCGGGCGAGACGAAGCCGCGCCGGGGGTGCCGCCACCGCATCAAGGCCTCGACGCCGGTGATCGCATCGGCGCGCAGGTCGTGCTTGGGCTGATAGGCCATCCAGACGTCGCCGGACTCGACCGCCGCCATAAGCTCGGAGATCAGCGACAGGTTGCCGCCGGGATCGCCGTAGCTGGCCGCATCGAACAGGCTGCACCGACGGCGGGCCGCTCGCGCCTGATCCAGGGCGATGGCGGCGCGATCGACGGTCGAATCGACCCCGGACAGGCTCTTGCCTGCGCGGGCCAGGCCGGCGCTGAGCGAGACATCGACGGTCGCGCCGCTGAGGCGCACCGGTGTTTCGGCCTGGGCGCAGACGGCGTCGGCGATGGCAATGGCTTCGGCGTCGTCGCCGGCCGCGAAACTGAAACCCAGGGTCCCGCCGCTGACGCGGGCGATGGCCGATCCTTCGGTCAGGGTCGCCAGCCGGCCACCCAGGGCGGACAGAAGCTGGGCCATGGAATCATAGCCGATGGCGTTGCGCACGACCTCGAACCGGTCGACCCCGACCACGGCGACGTAGACGCCCGGATGGGCGGCGGCCTGGCGCTCCAGCGACAGCCGGTTGGGCAGTCCGGTCTCCTGATCGTGCAGGGCCATGTGGGTCAGGCGGGCCTCGCGGTCGCGGATGTCGCCCGCCATGAGGTTGAAGCTGGCGGCCAGGCGGCCGATCTCGTCGGTCGATCCGACCTCGACCTCGGCATGTTCGCCCTGTTGCAGCCGGTGGACGGCGTCGTCGAGCGCGCTGATCGGCCGGGTCAGGCCGCGCGCCAGGACCCAGGTTCCGGCCATCAGCAGGGCCAGACCAGCCAGGCCGATCACGGCTAGGGCCAGAAACAGCGGCTCATAGGGCTTCATCGCCCGCTTCAGGGGATAGTTGAGCACCAGCACGGCCGGCGCATCGGTGTCGAACGAGGGCAGGGCCCTGGCCAGGACCATGGCTGAACCTTCGGGCGTGCGGGTCGTGACGGCCTGGGCTGCGCCGTTGAAGGTCTGGCGGTCGAGCAGTGCGCCCAGCGGACTCGCGGCCCCGACCATGTCGCGCCAGCCGGTGGTTGCGCGGGTGGCGACGGTGGCGTTCAGCGGAATGGCCGAAAGGCTCTCCAGGTTCTGCATCTGGCCCACGTCGAGGGGATCGACGAACACGACCCAGCCGATCAGGACCGGAGCCATGATCGGGGCCGCGACGACCTGA
The DNA here is from genome assembly GCF_027912515.1 of Brevundimonas sp. NIBR10. Lineage (NCBI taxonomy): Bacteria > Pseudomonadati > Pseudomonadota > Alphaproteobacteria > Caulobacterales > Caulobacteraceae > Brevundimonas > Brevundimonas sp. NIBR10. Next base: position 447,813 of record NZ_CP115464.1, on the reverse strand, counting down.
TAGGGTCCGGTACCGATGGTCATCACCCCGGCGTCCAGCCGACCGGATTCGAGACCCGCGTACAGGGTGTCGATCGCGGCTTCATCGGGGTTCAGGCCGGCGGCAGTGACGTAGCCATCGATGCCGACGATCATGGCCCCGTCCACCTTCTGGCGGGCGCGCAGATTGTCCAGGGCCGAGCGGATGGTGGCCTCGTCATTGGTGGCGACCGCTTCGCGGAATCCGAAGTCCTGAGCGAGCACCGACGCGCCCTGACGCAGCTGTTCGGACCGACCGGCCCAGATCTGGTTGTAGACGGCGCCCGATGCCGTCAGTTCGTCGCGCACCACGCGGTGGGCGCTGGACGTGACCGCCGTGACCACGGCGATCGCGACCAGCACGAGGGCGATCCCGAACAGCCCCATATAGAGGACCGTCAGTCGGGTCTGGAGACGGTTGAAGCGGATCTTCATCGGACGGCGGCCCGACCGGAGAAGTCGCCGGTGATCAGCTGGCGCGAACCCGCTGCCGCCTGGGTATAGATGGTGGCGATCTCGTTGCCGCGTCCGGTCAGGCGCGGGTGCCAGACGCGCAAGGTGGCACCGCCCGCGGGCAGGCCGGTCACCGTCACGTCGCCGGTCGCCCCGGTCTTGGCGGCCCACGGGGTATCGACGACCTTCACATAGGCCAGCATCTGGTCGTGGATGTTGCAGCCCAGGGCGGCGACCCCGGCCGCCCCGAAGACGTGGCTTCGGCTCTCGTCGCGGCCATACAGCTCGATCTCGAACCGGTTGCCGCGCGAGAAGGAATAGACGTGGTGGCGGACCCGATCGAGGTTCGGAAAGCTGACGGTCGCGCCGACGGGCACGACCAGGACGAAGGGGTCGAACTGGACGTTGGACTGCGTGACGCGCAGAGGCCAGGCGAACCGGATCGGTCCGCGTGGGACACCCGAGTTCGGAACCACCGTGATCACGGCGTCGCGCACGGGCCGCCCGGCGGTATCGCGGACGCTGACCGTCAGATCAGCGGCGACCGCAGGCAACCCGAAAAGCAAGGCCAAGGCCAGGGCGAGAACAAAGCGCATTCTTTCTGAGTAACAGACGGCCGTGAACTTGCCGTAAACCATAATACAATCAGGAGTTGTTGTGTGGCTTGGCGTCCTTGTCTTTGGGGTAGCAAAGGCGACGGCGTTCAAGTGTCGTTAACCGTACTCTGGCTTTTTCGGCCTTGCTGCTCCTTCCCGGCATCGAGGCTGACCGTGTTCTTCCCCCCTGTCTTCTCCCTCCGGAGGGCACCCGGGCGTGCCGCCCGACCTGCGGCACCGTTCGCCATTGCCGCCGCCGTGATGAGCGCCGCCGGTCCCGTCGCGGCCCAGGTCTTCGACTGGGTTCCGGAATCGCGGACGGGCGGCAAGCTGTTGCTGACCGGCGGGGTGTCCTCGGTCGAGGGGTCGGGCGGGGGCGGGATCGCGACATGGGCCGTGACAACGGGGTACGGGGCCGAAGACGGCGTCGGGGCCAATCTGCACGCCACCTACATCAACCTGCCCGACTATGAGTTTCGCTCGGTCGGAGCCGCCGTCGGTCTGTGGGACCGGGTCGAGGTGTCGATCGCGAGGCAGGAGTTCGACACCGGCGCGACCGGTGCCCTGCTGGGCCTGGGCAAGGGGTTCACCTTCACCCAGGACATCGTGGGGGTGAAGGTCAAGGTCCTGGGCGACGCCGTCTATGCCTCGGACAGCTGGATGCCCCAGATCGCCGTGGGGGCCCAGTTCAAGTCCAACGACCAGGGCGCGATCATCGCGGCCGTCGGCGGACAGGACGACGAGGGAACCGACGTCTATGTCGCCGCGACCAAACTGTTCCTGGGCCAGAGCCTGCTGGTCTCGGGGGCAGTCCGCTGGACGAACGCAAATCAGACCGGCCTGCTCGGCTACGGCGGCGATCGGAACGACGACCTGGAGCCCCAGTTCGAGGGTTCGGTCGGATATCTGTTGAGCTCGAACCTTGTGGTCGGTGCCGAATACCGGACCAAGCCGGACAATCTGGGCTTCGCCAGCGAAGACGACTGGGTCGATGTCTATGCCGCCTATGCCTTGAACAAGCACCTGTCCGTCACGGCCGCCTGGGCCGATCTCGGGTCGATCGCGACCTTCGAGGATCAGCGCGGGCTTTATCTGTCCCTCCAGGTCGGGTTCTGAACCATGATCCGCTTCGCCCTTGTCGCCGCCTTCGCCCTGATCGCTGCGCCGGTCCTGGCCCAGGACGCAGCCCCGTCGGCTCCCGCCGACGTCATGTCCACCGAGCACCCCGGTGAGCTGGCCGTCGCCCCCTACGCCCAATCCAACGCCCATGCCGGCGCGACGCCCTTCGAGGGCACGGCCATGTACGAGGCCTTTCACGGCGAGGCCGGCGTCGGACGCATCGTGGACGGGCTGGTCGCGCGCAGCGTCGCCGATCCCCGCATCTCGGGCATCTTCGCGGCCTCGGATCTGGTGCGCTTGCGCCGGACGCTGAAGGAGCAGTTCTGCTATATCCTGGGCGGCGGCTGTGCCTATTCGGGCCGTGACATGGCGGCGGCCCATGCCGAGATGGGGGCCCAGGCGGCGGATATGGGGGCCTTGGTCGAGAACCTTCAGGCCGCCATGCGCGAGGAGGGTGTGCCCTTCGCGGTGCAGAACCGTTTTCTGGCAAAGCTTGCCCCGATGAAGCCCGACGTGGTCACGCGCTGACACGGAATCGGCGGTTATCGTCTTCGCGCTGCAACATTTCTGTTGCGCGAACCGTGGCCTCCAGCCCAATCTGACATTCAGCCTTAAAGGGAGCAGGGCCACGTTCGACGAGATGACAGGCACGAGCGGACCCGGAGAGGTCCGTCACCCCTACCGGACCCTGTCCCGGTGGCTGGATGCCGCGCCGGCTGACCTACTGACTTCGCGCTCGCGCCAGGCCGAACTGTTCTTCCGCCGGATGGGGGTGACCTTCGCCGTCTATGGCGACGTCGAATCCAACGAGCGGCTGATCCCCTTCGACGTGGTGCCCCGCATCATCGGCGCCGCCGAATGGACGGCCCTTGAAAAGGGCCTGGTCCAGCGGGTCAACGGGCTGAACGCCTTCCTGAAGGACATCTACGGTGCCCAGGAATGCATCAAGGCGGGGATCATCCCGGCCGACCTGATCTTCACCAACCCGCACTACCGGCCCGAGATGCAGGGCCGCCGTCCGCCCGGCGACATCTGGACCCATATCTGTGGCGTCGATCTGGTCCGCACGGGCGAGGACGGCTTCATCGTGCTGGAGGACAACTGCCGTACCCCGTCGGGCGTCTCCTACATGCTGGAGAACCGCGAGATGATGATGCGGCTGTTCCCGGACCTGTTCGCAGAGCACCGCATCCGGCCGGTCGAGACCTATACGGACATGCTGCTGTCCTCGCTCCAGGCCTCGGCGCCGGAAGGGGCGGGCGGCGATCCGAACATCGTCGTCCTGACGCCCGGGCCGTACAACTCGGCCTACTACGAGCACTCGTTCCTGGCCGACAAGCTGGGGGTCGAGCTGGTCGAGGGGGGCGATCTGTTCGTCAACGACGACATCGTCTTCATGCGCACCACCCAGGGGCCCAAGCGGGTCGACGTCATCTATCGCCGCATCGACGACGACTGGCTGGACCCCCTGACCTTCCGTCCGGATTCGTCGGTCGGGGTGCCCGGCATCATGAACGCCTATGCGGCCGGCAACGTCACCCTGTCGAACGCGGTCGGCACGGGCGTCGCCGACGACAAGGCCGTCTATACCTACATGCCCGAGATCATCCGGTTCTTCTCGGGCGAGGAGCCGATCCTCAAGAACGTGCCGACCTGGCGCTGCCGCGAGCCGGATGCGCTCAAGGAGGTCCTCGACAAGCTGCCGGAGCTGGTCGTCAAGGAGGTCGGGGGATCGGGCGGCTATGGCATGCTGGTCGGCCCGGCCTCGACCAAGGCCGAGATCGAGGATTTCCGCGCAAAGCTGATCGCCGACCCCGACGACTTCATCGCCCAGCCGACCCTGTCGCTGTCCACGGCCCCGACGCTGGACGGGTCCGGCCTGTCGCCGCGCCACGTGGATCTGCGGCCTTTCGTGCTGTCGAGCCCGGCGGGGGTCAAGGTGGCGCCCGGCGGTCTGACCCGGGTGGCGCTCAAGGCCGGATCGCTGGTCGTCAACTCCAGCCAGGGCGGCGGGACCAAGGATACGTGGGTGCTGGATGAGTGATCGCCCATGCTGAGCCGGACTGCCGAAAGCCTGTACTGGACCGGCCGCTATATGGAGCGGGCCGATTTCCTGGCGCGCATCCTGGAGGCCGCCGTGCGTCTGGCCGCCCTGCCGGCCAAGGACGGGGCGGCCGCGACCGCCTGGGCCAGCGCCATCGCCTCGGCCGGGGTCAGTCGCGCCTTCGCCGCCTCGGGCCGGTCGCCGACCGAGAAGTCGGTGCGCGAATACCTGGCCTTCGCTTCGGACAATCCGTCGTCGATCCGGGCCTGTATCACCGCCGCCCGCACCAATGCCCGGTCCGTCCGCACCGCCCTGACCATCGAGCTGTGGGAGGCGATCAACGGGGCCTGGAACGGGCTGAACGAACTGGGCGAGCCGGGCAAGCGCGACGACTTCGTGCGCTTCCTGGAGTGGGTCAAGTCGACGTCGCTGAACGTCGAAGGCGCTTCGTCGCGAACGATGTTGCGCAACGACGCCTACTGGTTCCTGCGCCTCGGCATGGCGATCGAGCGGGCCGACAACACCGCCCGTCTGCTGGACGTCAAATACCATCTGCTGCTGCCGGCGGGCGAGCGGGTCGGGGGGCAGCTCGACTATTTCCAGTGGACCACCCTGTTGCGCGAGGTCTCGGCCCTGACCGCCTATCGGTGGGTTTACCGTGAGTCCGTGCGGCCCTGGCTGGTCGCCGACCTGATGGTGCTGAACCGCCAGATGCCGCGTTCGCTGGCCTCGTGCCAGGGGATGATCGTGTCGTATCTGGAGCGGCTGGCGACCGACTACGGACGGCGCGGCCCCGCCCAGCGGCTGGCCTCGGCGCGGCTGGCCCAGTTCAACGACGCCAGGATCGAGGACATTTTCCAGTCCGGCCTGCACGAATACATCCTGGGTTTCCTCGGCGAGAACAACAAGCTCGCGGCGGCGATCCAGGACCAGTATCTGGTTTAGATCATGCGTATCCGGATCGACTACGAAACCCGTTATTCCTACAGCCGGCCGGCGCGGTTCATCGTCCAGACCCTTCGCGTCACGCCGCGCTCGACCGAGAGCCAGCAGGTGCGGGAGTGGCGGATCGAGACCGACGTGGACACCAAGCTGCGCCGCGCCGAGGATTCCTTCGGCAACATCGTCCACACCCTCTACACCGAGCGTCCGACGGAGGGGCTGACCGTGCGGGTCACCGGCGAGGTGGCGACGACCGAGACCGGCGGCGTCCTGCGGGGCGTGCCCGAGCGGCTGTCGCCGCGGGTCTATCTGAGGGACAGCCCGCTGACCCATGCGGACGACGCCCTGCGCGCCTTCGCCGATCGGGTGGGCCCGGGCGACGACCTGACCCGGCTGCACCGGCTGATGGCCATGATCCACGAGGAGGTGGCCTTCATGGTCGGGTCGACCACGGCCGACCACACCGCCGCCGACGCCTTCGCCCAGAAGAAGGGTGTGTGTCAGGACCACGCCCAGATCTTCATTGCCTGCGCCCGCCGCATCGGCATCCCGGCACGCTACGTCTCGGGCCATCTGCACCGCACCGACGGGCTGGAAGACCAGGACGCGGCCCATGCCTGGGCCGAGGGCTGGGTCCCGGATCTGGGCTGGGTCGGGTTCGACGCCGCCAACGGGATCGCGCCCACCGAACACTATGTCCGGGTGGCCTCGGGGCTGGATGCGCTGGGGGCCACGCCGTTCCGGGGGACCAGCTATGGCGGTGGGATGGAGACCATGACCGTGGCCCTGCGTGTGCGCCAGATGCAACAGCTTCAGCAGCAACAGCAAGGAATTGGTTGGTGACCCTTTGGCAAGGGTCGCCGTGCGACACGAATCTGTTAGCGTTTCCTGTCCTTGCGGCGATGTCGTGCGTTTGGGGGTCTGAACTGAGCCGATGACCTATTGCGTCGGAATGCTGGTGAACGATGGATTGGCGATGATCGCCGACACGCGCACGAATGCGGGTGTCGACAACATCTCCTCCTACAAGAAACTGCACGTGACCGAGATCACGGGCGAGCGGGTCATCGCCATCTCGACCGCCGGCAATCTGTCGGTGACTCAGACGGCCCTGGCCATGGTCGCCGAGGGCATCAAGATGCCCGGCCACGACGACGTCGAGACCCTGGAAAACGTCCCCAGCCTGTTCCGCGCGGCCCAGCTGGTCGGTTATGCCCTGAACCAGGTACGCAACCAGATCGCTCCCTCCCTGTCGGCCGATGCGCTCAAGGTGACGGCCTCGATGCTGCTGGGCGGCCAGATCCGGGGCGGCAGGATGGGGCTGTACCTGATCTATGCCCAGGGCAATTTCATCGAGTGCGGCCTGGACACCCCCTATCTGCAGATCGGCGAGCTCAAGTACGGCAAGCCCATTCTTGACCGGGCGTTGCGGCCCGACACCCCGATGGCCGAGGCGGTCAAGCTGGGGCTGATCTCGTTCGATTCGACGATCCGCTCCAACGTCGCCGTGGGGCCCCCCTTCGACATGGTGGTCATCAACCGCGACAGCCTGCACGGCCACCAACGCCGCATCGAGAGCGACGACCCCTATTTCAAGGACCTGGGCCGCCGCTGGTCCGAGGCCCTCGCCCAGGCCCACCGCGCCATGCCCGCCCCGCCGTGGCTGGAACCCCAGACGGCGGGTCGGCCGAATATTTCCATCGTCAGCTAGGTCGGGGTCGGATCGCTCCTCCTTTCTGCATGATTAGTGGTTGTCGCATCCTCGACGCCACGACGACGTCCCCAGCCGGGCGCGCTGCCAGATGCAGCAACCACAAATCACCAGCCACTGATCACCCACCACACACACACCTCTTTGCCCTCACGCGCCGAGGCGCTGAAGTGATGGAAAGGGCCGGCGGAGCGCCGGGCGCGACGCCCGGTGACCGTAGAGAGAGTATGTTTCGGCATCGCGTCGTCGCTCCGCGTGCGTGGTTTTCCGGGAGCTGTACGGCTCGATCGCTCGAACCAGCGGGGGTGTTAACCCCTTGCCGCTACCGCGCCCCCGGCGGGAAGGCGGGCGCCTTGCGTGCCCGTCCCCTGATCGATCCGACTCTCTGCGCCAGACCCTTTGTTCGGCCTCGGCCTGACACGGGCGCTTACGACCGTGACGCGACCGGTACCGATCCCGCTCCACACACCCCCGCCGCAACAAGATCGCAAGGCCTTGCGCCCTTCCCCGCGACGGGACGGGAAGCATCATAAGGGGCTTTGAACCCTGGGCGCGTTCGAGGGGCCGAAAAATCTCCAATCCGTTGCAGGGCAAGGGATTGGTGGCTCGAGGTTCGCAACTTCGAGGCGTCGGACGAGCCGGATTTCTTCTTCTCCCGCGCAGCGGGGGTGGAGGAACGAGCGGCGAAGCCGGTCGGACGACGGTCGCGTCTTCGAGCGAAGCGAGAACAGCGACGATGGGGGCTGTGTCACGCAGGGCGAAGAAGAAAGACTTCCCCCATCGGTCCTGGTCTCGCTGCGCTCGACGACGGATCGCTTTCCCCCGCAAGCGGGGGAAGAAAAGGCGCGCCCTACTACTTCTTCTCGCCGCCGCCTTCGCGCGGGCCGTCGTTGCGGCTGCGCTTGTTGAGAAGTACCGACAGGGACTGGCGGTCGGCGGGGCTCAGGGTGGCGAACAGGGGGACGACGTCGCGTTCCATCCGTTCGCGGCCGCGGATCTCGGCGGCGCGGGACTGGTCCAGCAGGGCCGCGACCTGGGCCGGGTCGCCGTTCGGGGAGGCGGCCAGGGCGATGGCGGCCTGGCGGGCCTCGCGCGAGGCCTGGAAGTCGGGCCGGGCCGCCTGGGCGGCGGTGCGGAAGGTGGTGCGGACGCGGTCGCGGACGGCGGGGTCGAGGCCGTCCATGATCTGGCGGAAGCCGGGTCGGCCCGGTTGCGAGGGCGCGCCGGTGCGTTGTTCGACCTTCTCGCGCGCCACCCAGGCCGCGACGCCACCGGCCAGGCCGAAGACATTCAGCGCGACCGACAGGGCCAGGGCGATCTTGAGGGTGCGGCCCGTCATCCCAGCACCTCGGTGTCGTCGACGACGCCCGACATCGACTGGGAGATGACGGCGTCGGTCTGGTCGTCGGCGGTCAGATGGCTGGTCAGATTGACCCCGGCGACGACCCCCGCGCAGGCCGCTGCGGCCCAGCCGGCTGCGAACCAGACCACCAGCCGATCCCAGATCCGACGCGCCTGTTTCGGCGTCAGTCCGGCCGCGACGGCAGAGGCCAGGACCCGGTCGCGCAGGGCGGTCGAGACGACGGGTCGGGGCGAGGCGTCGAGCGCCCCATCGATGCGGTCGGCGTCGGACAGCAGGAGACGGGCGGAGTCGCCGTCACGCGCCACGACGGCACGCGCGGTCTCGCGCTCGGCCTGGGGCCAGCGACGTGGGTCGGCACCATAGGCCTCGGTCAGGGCTTTCAGCCTGTCGGTCGTCATCGTCATCCTCGTTCAACCCCCCGCCCGGCGGCGGGTCCGAGATCCGCCAGGGTCTGTCGCAGGGTGCGGCGACCGCGCGACAGCAAACTTTCCAGCGCCTCGACGCTGACCTCCATCAGGGAGGCGGCCTCGATATTGCCGAGCTCCTGATAGTGGCACAGCACGATGGCCTCGCGCTGCCGGTCCGGCAACCGCCTCAGCGCGGCATCGACCCGGACGCCCAGCTCGGCGCTGAGCAGACCCTGATCCGGGGCCGGGCCGTCGTCGGGACGATCGGGCGGGGTCTCGGTCGGCACCTCGCGGCGGCGCCGCAGCCGGTCGTAGCAGAGGTTGAGCCCCACCCGGTGCAGCCAGGTGTCGAAACGTGCCTTGCCCGGCACCCAGCGCGGGGCCTGTTTCCAGGCCCGGAGCATGGCTTCCTGCGCCACATCCTCGGCCTCGACCGGATCGCCCAGCATGCGCTGCGCCAGGGCCAGCATGCGCGGGAGCTTGCGCGCCACCATGGCCTGGATGGCCGCAGGGTCGCCCTGACCCACGCGGCGCACCAGATCCTCGTCGGGGTCGGCGCTCAGAGCCAATCCGGCCTCTTCCTCTGTCCAAGGCTGGGACCGGCGACATCCGGGCCTCCCGCGCCACCCTGACTACTCCGAAGCGGGGGCGGAAGGCGATGGCGTAACGGCGGGGGCGTGCATCTGGCGATGCATGGGTCGGTTCATGCGCTGAGCCATGCGGGGGGGGGCCATGCGGCCGGCACCCATGCGATGCGCGGCACGACCCATGCGATGACCGGCCATGGCGCGACGGCCCATGACCTCGGGGGCGGTCAGGAAGCCGTCGTTGTCCTTGTCCAGACGGGTGAAGTTGGCGGCGGCGCGGGTCTGGACGTCGGCGATGACGACGGCGGCCGGGCGGGTCTCAGAGGCGCGGCCCGGCGTCCGGTTCATGCGGCGTTCGGCGCGTTGGGCCCAGCGGGCACCGCCGGGGCGTGCATTGTGCATGCGTTGGGCGCGACGGCCGTCACCCCGGCGGGCCTGACGGGGGGCCTCGGCGCGGGCGGTGCGGGCTGAGTCGAACTCGGAGCGGCTGATCTCGCCGTTCTTGTCGGCATCCAGCCGGTCGAAGCGGGCGGCGGCGCGGGTCGCGCGCATCGCCTGACGTCCGGCCTGGCGTTCGGCGGCCGTGACCTGGCCGTCGCGGTCGGTGTCCAACGCGGTGAGGCGGGCCGTGCGGGCCTGGACGAACTCGGCCTGGCTGATCTTGCCGTCGGCGTCGGGATCCAGACGGGCCTGTCGGGCCGCCGCCGGGCCCTGAGGCGCGGACGTCTGGGCCATGGCCGATCCGGCCAGAAGGGCGGCGAGCGACACAGCGGCCACGCCGGCGAAACCAAATCTGCTCATCTGCAAGTCTCCCATGGGTCCATGACCCGATTGCCCACCTGTACCGTTCAACGACGGATCGACGACGAATCCGTCGCGGGGCCTATTGCGGGGCCGGCAGGACGGTGTCGAAGGCCGCGCGGGCCTCGCGACGCGTGCGCTCCAGACGCGCGATCAGGGCCTCGAAACCGGTCTCTCCGGCCGCCTCGGCCAGACGCCGACGGAAGGCGGTGGACTCGGTATCGGGGTCCGGCTTGTCGTCGAAGGCGACGGCGAACAGCTGGCCCAGCCGCTGTTGCAACCGCCAGGCCTCGGCAAGGGCCGGGTCGTTGGCCAGCTGGTCGAGGGTGCGAACGGTCAGGGGGCCGCCGGACGCGGCGGCCTGGAGCTGGCGGTACTGGCCGACGAACTCGGCGTCGACCAGGCCGCCCGGTGACAGTTTCAGGTCCCAGAAACCGGACGGGCGGCGTTCCCGCTCCATCAGCGAGCGCATGGCCCGGATGTCGGCGGCGACGTCGATGCCGGGGCGGGGCCGACGCAGGGCCGCCTCGATCCCGGCCGTGACCCGGGCGCCGAAGTCCGGATCGCTGGCCCAGGCGACGCGGGCGCGAGTCAGGGCCATGAACTCCCAGGTCGCGGCCTCGGTCGCATAGTAGTCGGCGAAGGCAGACAGGGGCACCGACACCGGCCCTTTCGATCCCGACGGCCTCAACCGCATGTCGACCTCGTACAGGCCCCCCTCAGCGGTATGGGCCGACAGGGCCGAGATCAGCCTCTGGGTGAAGCGGATGTTGAAGACGTCGGCGGTCCAGCCTTTCGACGCCGAGGTCGCCTCGGGCGGGGCGTCATAGACGGTCATCAGGTCGAGGTCCGAGCCGGCCGTCATCTCGCGCGACCCGGCCTTGCCGAGCGCGATCACCGCGACCGCGCCCAGCATGGCCCCACCCAGACGGACGGTCTCATTGAGCGCCGCATCGGCCAGGGTGCGCATGACCGCGTCGGCCAGGTTGGTGAAGCCCAGTCCCGCGGCCTCGGGCCCGATCCGGCCGGTCAGGGTCTGGACCCCGATGCGGAACTGCTGCTCGCGGTGCAGGCGGCGGACGGCGTTCATGGCTCCCTCGAAATCGCCGGCGGCGCGGGCCTCGGCCTCCATCTGGTCGAACAGGCCGGTGTTGGGGCCGAGGGGGGTCTGGAACCGGGCGTCCAGCATGGAATCCAGCGCGGCCGGATAGCGGCCGAGCGTCCGGGCCAGCCGGGGGGCGAAGGCCATGACGCCGACGATCATCTCGAACAGCTGGGGCTGGTTCAGGAACAGGGCCTGGACCTGGACCCCCGAGCTCATGCCCGAGAAGAAGACGCCGAAGCGGCGGAAGGCGGCGTCGGGCGATCCGGTCGCCGCCACGGCTTCCAGCAGCTTGGGGGCCAGGCGGGTGAACAACTCGCGGCCCCGCGCCGACCGGGTCGCGCCGATCCGGCCGTGGTGCCAGCTGCGGATGGTGTCGGAGACGGAAGCAGGCTCGGTGAAACCCATGCGCGTCAGGGTCTTGAGTGTCTCCGGGTCGTTGTCCACGCCCGTGAAGACCAGACTGCCCCAGGACGAGGACAGGTCCTCTTCGCCTTCGAACAGTTCGCCGTAGCGGCGATTGACCCCGACCAGCAGGGCCTCGACCCCGGCGTCGAAGGCCGCGAGGTCGCCCTCTCCGGCCAGGACGGCGACGGCGGCGCGGCGGGTGCCGTCGATCGGCAGGGAATGGGTCTGTTCGTCGTCCAGCATCTGGACCCGATGTTCCAGGGCCCGCAGCTCGCGATAGGCCTGGGTCAGCTCCCAGGCGACCTCGATCGGGATATGGCCGGCGCCGGCGAGCGCGGCCAGGGCGGCCTCGGTGCGGGGGCAGCGCAGGCGGGGGTCGCGGCCACCGAGAATCAACTGTTGAGTCTGGGCATAGAATTCGATCTCGCGTATGCCGCCGCGGCCCAGTTTCAGATTGGCCCCCATGGCGACCATGCCCTCGCCGGTCTTGTGGGCGTGGATCTGTCGCTTGATCGACTGGATGTCGAGGACGGCCTGATAATCCAGGCTGCGGCGCCAGACGAAGGGGATCAGGGCCTTGAGAAAGTCGGCGGCGGCGCGCCGGTCGCCGGCGACGCAGCGGGCCTTGATGAAGGCGGCGCGCTCCCAGTTCTGGCCGACCGATTCGTAATAGGCCAGGGCCATGGGGGTGGTGACCACCGGCGGGGTCGAGGACGGGTCGGGGCGCAGGCGCAGGTCGACGCGGAAGACATAGCCGTCGGCCGTCCGTTCCGAGAGCAGGGAGGCCAGGGCCTGGGCCGCGCGGTTGACGAAGCCCTGCGCCTCGACGCCGGGGGCGAGCGCCGGTTCGAGGACGTCGGGGTCGAAGAACAGGCTGAGGTCGATGTCGCTGGAATAGTTGAGCTCGTCGGCACCGTGCTTGCCCATGGCCAGGACGAACAGCCCGGGGATGGGGCCGCCGGGGTCTTCGGCTTCGGAGATCAGCCGGCCCTTCTCGCGCTGGTCGTGGGCCACGGCGCACAGGGCGCGGTGGGTGACGGCGTCGGCGAAGCGGCTGAGGGCGCTGGTGACCTGGTCCAGATCCCAGACGCCGCCGAGGTCGGCCAGGGCGGTCAGCAGGTGCAGTTCAGCCTTGAGCAGGCGCAGGGGTTTGCGGGCCTCGTCGGCACCGCCGGTCAGTGCCTCGGTTTCGGCGAGGATCTCCGCCAGCCGGGCGTCGGGATCGGCCTCGAGGATGGCCTTCAGCCGCTCGGGCCAGCGTCGCGCGATGCCGTAAAGGTAGGGCGAGGCGGCGAAGACCGGCTCCAGCGCAGGCCAGGCCCGGTCGAACAGGGCGCGCCAGCCGGCGATGTCGGCGGCCTCGGCGAGGCGGGCCTGGGCGCGGGCGGCGACCTCGGGGTTCAGCACGGGTCCGCAGGGGACGAGACGATCGACGAGCGGGCCGATCACGCGACCGCCGCCGTCGCAGGCGGCAGAACGAGGGCCACCCTCAGGCCGGGGCCGAAGCCGCCATAGGCACCGGGGCCTTCGTCGAGCTGGACGCGGCCGGAATGGGCCTCCAGCACGGCGGACACCAGGGACAGGCCGAGGCCCGACCCGGCCTCGGTGCGGCTGTTGTCGAGGCGGACGAACCGATCGATGACGCGGCCACGGTCGGCCTCGGGCACGCCGGGGCCGGTGTCGGTGACCGAGTATTCGATGTCGCCCGAGGATCGCCGACGCGCGCGCAGCATCACCGCGCCGCCGCTGGGCGTGTATTTGATGGCGTTGTCGATGACGTTGGCCAGGGCCTGGGCCAGGAAGGGCTGGTTGCCCTCGATCATCAGGCCGCGCTCGATCTCGGCGGAGAATTCCAGCCCCTTGTCCTCGGCGGCGGGCTCGTAAAGCTCGGCCATGTCGGCGGCGAGGTCTGCGGCGTCGAACACGACGGGGTCGGGCGCACCCCCCGCCTGAAGCCGGGCGATGGCGAGCACGGTGTTGAAGGTCTTGAGCAGGTGATCGGTCTCGGCCAGGGCGACCTCCAGGGCCTCCACGCCCGAAACCTTGCCGGAATCGGCGTCGATCAGGGCGACCTCCAGCTTGGCCCGCATCCGGGTCAGGGGCGAGCGCAGGTCGTGGGCCACGGCATCCCCGGCGTGACGGATCGAGGCCATGGAGGCCTCCAGACGGTCCAGCATCCCGTTCAGGCCGCGTCCCAGTTCGTTGAGCTCATCGCCGGAGGTGCGGACCTGGGCGCGCGCCTTGAGGTCGCCTTCCTGCACCGCCGTGACCACGCGATTGAGCCGACCCATCGAGCGTTCGACATTGCGGCTGATCAGCAGACCGCCGCCGGCGCCGAGGATCAGGACCAGACCCATGGCCATCCACAGGGCCTGGGTCAGGCGGGCCAGATAGGCCTCGGTGTCGCCCATGGATTCCCCGACGAACAGCCGCTCCCCGCCGCTGAGCTCCATCTCGACGCCGAAGCCCTGGGGGCGTTTGACGCGACCATCCGGGTCTGTCTCCGTGAGGGTGAAGGTCCCCCACTGGCCCTCGGTGGCACCGGGCACGGCGGCGATGGGCGAGCTGTCGAGGTTGGCGCTGATCTTCTGGCCGACCTTGTCCGTCAGGAAATACAGATAGCTGCCACCCCGGCTGATCCGCTCGATCAGGGCGACGTTGAGGGCATCGACGCCGCGCGCGTCATAGATGGCCTTCAGACTGTCGGCCTCGACCTGGACCTGGCCCTGCGCCCGCGCCTGGGCCTCCTGCGCCGACGCCACATAGACATAGGCCAGGATGGCGCTGGCCGCCGTGGCGAACAGCGCCAGGAACAGCAGCGTCAGCCGGAACGGCGTGCGGCGGAAGAGGGAGGGGAGTTTCATCCGCCCCTAGGCTTCCAGCCGATACCCCGCCCCGCGCACGGTCTGCAGCATGGCCCGGTCGAAGCCCTTGTCGATCTTGGAGCGGAGGCGGCTGATGTGGACGTCGATGACGTTGGTCTGGGGGTCGAAATGGTATTCCCAGACCTTCTCCAGCAGCATGGTACGGGTCACCGACTGGTTGGCGTGGCGCATCAGGAACTCCAGCAGCTGGAACTCGCGCGGCTGCAGGTCGATCTCGGTGGTGCCGCGATGCACGGTGCGGGCGATCAGGTTCATCTCCAGGTCGCCGACCTTGAGCACGGTCTGGACCCCGCCGGTCTCGCGACGGCGCGACAGGGCCTCGACCCGGGCGACCAGTTCGGCAAAGGCATAGGGCTTGACCAGATAGTCGTCGCCGCCGGCCTTGAGGCCCGTGATCCGGTCCTCGACCTCGCCGAGCGCCGACAGGAACAGCACCGGGGTCTGGTCGCCGTCCTTGCGCAGGGTCTCGACCATGCCGATCCCGTCCAGGCGCGGCATCATCCGATCCACGACATAGACGTCATAGCCGCCGCGCTGGGCCTCGAGCAGGCCATAGGCGCCATCGACCGCATGGGCGACCTCGTGCCCCGCCTCGGTCAGGCCCCGCACCATCGCCGTAGCCGCCTCGGCGTCGTCCTCGACCACCAGAATCTTCATGCGAGCCCCTCCCAAATCAGTATCGCCGCCGATGCTAGCGCATCGGCGGCGATTTGGAGAGTTAGGGATTATTCAGGCTTATTCGGGGGCCGCGAATGGCACGATGATGCGGCCTTCCTGACCCGTCGGGGCGCGCACGGCCAGCAGGACGCTGGGTCGACCCGCCGCGCGAGCCGCCTCGACCGCAGCCTTGAACTCGGCGACGCTGTTGACCCGGACGTAGTTGACCCGCTCGATCAGGATGCCGGCGACAGCGCCCTCGCGAGCCGCAGGCGACCGGGCCTCGACGGCCGTGATCAGGACGCCGCCTTCTGTGGCTGAAAGGCCGTAACGCTCGCGCATGGCCGAAGGAACCGGACCCACAGTCATGTCCAGAACGGTTTCGCCCTTCTCGGCTTGCGGCTGGCCGGGAGCGCCGGATGACCGGGAGCCCTCCTCGAATGCCGCATTGATGTCGGCCGGGCGTGTACCCGCGCGAACATTGACCGTCTGGCGGCGGCCGTCGCGATAGAGGTCCAGCCGCATGGTCTGGCCAGGGCGGACACTGCCGACCGCACGGGTCAAGGCCGTGGAACTATCGACCGACTCGCCGTTGATGGCGACGACGACATCGCCTTCGCGCAGCCCGGCCTGCTCGCCCGGAGCGCCGGGGGTCAGGGATTCGATGGAAGCCCCTTTCAGCCCGTCGGGCAAGCCGAGCGCAGCCCGCTGATCGGCCTGCGATACCGTCCCGATCTGGGCCCCGAGATAGCCCCGCTCGATGGTTTCGCCGCGGATCAACTGATCGGTGATCGTCTTGGCGATCGACGCCGGAATCGCGAAGCCGATCCCCACCGACCCGCCGGTCGGCGTCAGGATCGCCGAGTTCACGCCGATTACGCGTCCGTAGATGTCGAAGGTCGGCCCGCCCGAGTTTCCGGTATTGATGGCAGCGTCGATCTGCAGGAAGTCGGTGTAGGGGTTGTCGGACGACGGATATTCGCGCGCCGTCGCCGAAACGATGCCGGCCGTGGCGGTGCCGCCCAGGCCGAACGGATTGCCGACGGCGATCACCCAGTCTCCGACCCGGGGCTGGGCCTGTTCCTCGAAGGTGACAAAGGGGAAGTCGCCGCCATCCACCTTGACTACGGCCAGGTCGGTGGCGTTGTCACGACCGACCAGACGGGCCGGAAGCTCGCGTCCGTCGGCCAGGGTCACGGTGATCTCTGTCGCATTCTTGACGACGTGGTCGTTGGTGACGATGAAGCCGTCAGCCGAAACGAAGAAGCCCGATCCAGCGCCGCGTTGGGTCGGAGGTTCCGCGTCAGGGTCGGGCTCGGGCAGCTGGAAGCCGAAACCGGGCAGACCGGGAACCGGCACCCGGCCGCCTGCCGGACGTTCAATCGTCGATTCGACGTTGATCTGTACGACAGCGGGCGACACCTGGGTGAAGATGTCGGCGAAGCTGAGGGGCGCGCCTTGCGGCGGGGCGAAGGCCAGTCCGGCTCCGGCGCTCGGCGTCAGCCGGCCCGACGCGCCCGCCACCTCCGCATGGGCTCCGGGCCAGGAAATGACGCCCCCGGCGGTGGCGCCGGCGGCGACCAGCAGGCCGCAGGCGGCCCCCAGAATGAACTCCTTGCGCTTCAGCATCGTCGTTTAGCGATCCTCTTGTCGGCGTCTTCGCGACGCCGTTCCGCGTTGAGATATAGAGCCGTTCCGCAGAGAACCAACAGGGTTCAATCCGGGGCCGGAACGATGGTTGATCCCGCCTGACGCCCGTCGTGGGGCGGGTTTGCGTCCGTATCGGGGCGAACATCCCCGTGCGCGAGAAGTTCGGCCAGTTCGGTCTCTTCCTCAAGCGAAAGCGGGGCCGAGGTCTCTGGCTGGCGGCGCGACAGGGCGCGCCAGCCGAACAGGCCGGCGAGCAGCAGGACCGCCAGCATCGGGCCGAACCACAGGAGCCAGGTCGCCGGGTTCACCGGCGGCTTGAACAGGATGAAGTCGCCCCAGCGCCGGACCAGATCGGCGCGGACGGCGTCGTCGCTGGATCCCGAGGCGATCTCCTCGCGCACCAGACGGCGCATGTCGGCCGCGATGCCGGCGGGGGAGTCGGCGATGGATTCGTGCTGGCAGACGACGCAGCGGACCTCCTCGAACAGGGCCTGGGCGCGGGCTTCCTGGGCGGGGGAGGCCAGGGGCTGGTCGGGGACGGCGGCGGGTTCGGCGAGGGTGGGGGTGCCTGCCAGGGCCACAAGCAAGGCCATGACCTGTATCGCGCGCCTCATCGCGCCACCCGCTTGCGCCCCGGCACGCAGATCCTGAGCCTCCGGTCCAGCAGGGACAGCAGGCCGCCCAGGGCCATGATCATGGGGCCGAGGAAGATCAGCCGGGCCCAGGGGTTCCAGTAGGCGCGGACGGTCCAGGCCTGGGCGGCGTCGGGAGTGCTGCGGCGTTCGCCCATGACGACATAGACGTCGTCCAGCCCCCGGAAGTCGAGGCCGACCTCGGTGGTCGTCTGGCCGCCGGCGGGGAAGAAGCGGCGCTCGGCGGTGACGGTTTCCATCCGACCGCGCGCGGAGGTGACGGTCAGGGTGCCCTGTTCGGCCAGATAGTTGGGACCCTCGACGATGCGGACGCTGTCGAGGCGGATGGAATAGACGCCGACGGTGATCTGGCCGCCGAGGGGGAGGGCGGCGGCGGTCTCGGCCTTGAAGCCGGTCTCGACCACGGCCCCCAGCACGAAGACGCCGAGGCCGGCGTGGGCGAGCGTCATGCCCCAGGCACCGAGCGGCAGGCCCCGGATGCGGCGCAGGGTCTCACGGCCGGAGACGCGGAACAGGCGGATGCGCTCGACCACCTCGGCCAGGGCCCCCAGGATCAGCCAGGCCCCAACCGCGATCCCGGCGGCGACCATGGCCTTCTTCGGCGCGAAGGCGAGCCAGCCGAGGAAGCCGCAGCCGAGGGCCAGAGCTCCGGCCAGAGCCAGTCTCTGGCCCGCCCCGACCAGATCGCCGCGCTTCCACGCCATGAGCGGCCCGGCGGGCAGGATCAGGAAGGCGACGACCATCAGGGGGGTGAAGGTCAGGGCGAAATAGGGGGGGCCGACCGAGATGGTGGCGCCTGTCGCGGCCTCCATGATCAGGGGATACAGGGTGCCGAGCAGGACCGTCGCCGCCGCCGCCGTCAGGAACAGGTTGTTGAGGACCAGTGACCCCTCGCGGCTGATGGGGGCGAACACCCCGCCGCCCTTCAGATTGGGCGCGCGCCAGGCGAACAGGGCAAACGCGGCTCCCGCCGTCAGCCCCAGAATGGCAAGCAGCATCAGGCCGCGCTCCGGGTCGACGGCGAAGGCGTGGACGGAGGTCAGGACGCCCGACCGGACCAGGAAGGCCCCCAGCATGGAGAAGGTGAAGGCCAGAAGCGCCAGAAACACCGTCCAGCCGGCCAGGGCTCCGCGCCGTTCGGTGACGACGGCGCTATGCAGCAGGGCCGCGCCGGCCAGCCAGGGCATGAAGGAGGCGTTCTCGACCGGATCCCAGAACCACCAGCCGCCCCAGCCGAGCTCGTAATAGGCCCAGAACGACCCCAGCGTGATCCCGACGGTCAGGAAGGCCCAGGACGCCAGGGCCCAGGGCCGGACCCAGCGGCCCCAGGCCGGCCAGAAGCTGGAGTTCGGTCGGCCCTCGATCAGGGCGGCGACGGCGAGCGAGAAGGTCACCGAAAACCCGACATAGCCCATGTAGAGCAGGGGCGGATGGATCGCCAGCGCCGGGTCCTGGAGCAGGGGGTTGAGCGACGCGCCCTGGAACGGGGCGGGGTTCAGCCTGCCGAAGGGGTTGGATGTGAACAGGGCGAAGGCCAGGAACAGGGCCCCCAGCCCCCCCTGGACGGCGACGGCGCAGGTCTTGAGCCCGAACGGCAATCCTCTGGCACGGGTGAGCGCCGCGCCGAAGCCGGTCAGGACCAGCGACCACAGCAGCAGCGACCCCTCATGGCTGCCCCAGGCCCCGGCGACCTTGTAGAGCATGGGCTTGTCGGTATGGCTGTTGGCCGCGACGTTGGCGACCGAGAAGTCCGAGCTGACGAAGGCCAGGATCAAGGTCCCGAACGCCAGGGCCACGGCGGCGGCGCAGGCCAGGGCCGCGCCGTTCGCCGCGCCGGCGAGGACGGCGTTCGAGCGCAGGCGGGCCGCTGTTGCCATCGCCGTCTGCAAGACCGCCAGCGCCAGGGCGAGCGCCAGAATGAACCCCCCGAATTCTATGATCATGTGGGGGTCTGGGCCGGCCGCCACTCGCCTTTTTCCTTCAGGCGGTCGGCGACTTCGCGCGGCATATAGGTTTCGTCGTGCTTGGCCAGGACCTGTCGGGCCACGAAGGTGCGGTCGGGGCGGAAGGACCCTTCAGCCACGATGCCCTGACCCTCGCGGAACAGGTCGGGCAGGTCGCCCTGGAAGACGACGCGTGTGACGGCGGCATTGTCGGTGATCGAAAACACGGTCTCGGCCCCGTGACGTTCGACGCTACCGGCCTCGACCAGACCTCCCAGACGGACGTCGCGGCCGGGAGGGGCCGCCTCTGCCGTCGCCTCGGACGGCGAGAAGAAATAGGTCACGCTGTCGTTCATGGCCCACAGCGACAGGCCGACGGCCAGGGCCAGGATCGGGGCGGCGGCGGCGACGATCCACAGCCGACGGCGCGCCTTGGGCGATCGGGGAAGCCAGCTCATGACGTCGCCTCCGACGGGGGTGTGCGTTCGCCGGCCTCGATGCGGGCCAGACGACGGACCAGATCGGCGCGGCGCGGGTCGGCGGGATCGAGGGCCGCGATCAGGGGGGTCCAGGTCACGCGCACCCCGTTGACGTCGCCGCGCGCCATCGCGGCCTCGCCGAGGAAATACAGGGCGCCGAGCTGGCCGGGGTCGCGGCGGGCCGCCTCGCGGAAGGCGACCTCGGCTTCGACGCCGACGACGCCGTCCTGGGACCGGA
Organism: Brevundimonas sp. NIBR10; assembly: GCF_027912515.1. Lineage (NCBI taxonomy): Bacteria > Pseudomonadati > Pseudomonadota > Alphaproteobacteria > Caulobacterales > Caulobacteraceae > Brevundimonas > Brevundimonas sp. NIBR10. The sequence goes on along the minus strand of NZ_CP115464.1, from coordinate 427,758 downwards.
CCAGGCTTTCGCCCAGCCGCGCCCAGCTGCGGGCGTCGTTCGGGTCGGCGGCCAGGACGCGGCGGAAGGCGGAGGCCGCGCCGATAGAGTCTCCGGCCTGGAAGCGGGCAGCGCCCAGCATGGACTGCAGCTGCATGTTCTCGGGTTCGGCGGCGGCGTCGCGGGCCAGGACGGCGGCGACCTGGACCGGTTCGAGCGGCGTGGCACCCGTCGCCCACTCATTGACCCGCGCGACATAGGGCTGGTCCGGCAGGCCGGGCGTTCCGCTCAGGACATAGAGGCCGGCCGCGAGGAGCGCGGTCAGGGCCAGCCCGGCCAGCAGGATGCGCTGCTCGATCCGGCTGCCGGTCGCGGTCGGGGCGATCTCTTCGGGCGTGGCGATCAGGCGGCGGGCGGCCTCGGCGCGGGCGGCGGCGAAGGCATCCTCGGCCAGCAGTCCGCGGGCCTTCAACCGGTCCAGCTCGCCCAGTTCGGCGGCGGCGAGGTCGGGCGCGCCCAGGGCACCGGCGTCAACGCCCCGGCGCGCGCCGGTCAGCACAAGCCAGCCCGCCAGCGCGGTCGCAAGGGCGGCCAGGATCCAGAAAGCGATCATCGCAGACCCTCTAGCGGGTCAGGCGGCCCGGGGCGAGTGGGCTTGGGGGCCATGGCCCGCCACCGCGACGCGGCGTCGCATGGTGCGGGCCTGATCGACGGCTTCGAGACGATCCAGGAAGTCCGCCGCCAGCTCGACCCGGCGGATCGCCAGGGCCTCGTCGGTGACGTCGCCGGCGTTGATCTCTTCCAGCGCCAGATCGGCGTAGTTGAAGGCCTGGGTCGTCAGATCGGTCACCAGGCCGCTGCGCTGGGCCTCGCAACCGAAGACACCGGCGGGGGCCCGCAGGATGCGCACCAGGTCCAGGGCATCCCCGGCGGCCGCCGTCGTCGCGGGGTCGAGGGGTACGTCCAGCTGCGGCATCTCGCGGGTCATCCGTCCGGCGGTCTGGACCCTGGTCATGGGAAGGGCGGGCGTCACCGCGCGCTGGACGCGACCCAAAAGCGCCCCGACTGTCTTGGACACCCCCAGCCGGACCTGACGGATGCGCTTGCCCCAGGCGGTGTCGGGATGGATCTGGACCGTGGCGTCGCTCTCGGTGAGGAAGGTCGCGATCCAGGTCAGGGCGTGATGCAGGGTCTCGACCGGCTGGCCGGGCTTCCAGGTGTCGACGCTGCGGGCGCGGTCTTCGGCCGCGTCGATCAGCCGGTCGACGAAGACGGCCAGTTCCGATCCGCTCAGGAAGCTGTCGCGGCCGGCGGCGCTGGACGAATGGGTGACCAGCCGCAGGATCATCGGCGCGTCGTCCAGATGGGCGAACAGGATGTCGAGCAGTTCCTGGGCCCCGTCGGGCGAGATGGCGGCGGCGTCGCGCAGCAGCAGGCGGAACTCTGCGACCTGGTCCCCGTCCGGCCGACCGACCCAGGCCCCGAGCGAGGGCAGGGCGCGGTGGACGAGGCCGCCGAGATCGCAGACACGGGCCAGGGCAACGAGGCCGGTGTCACGCTCGGCAGGGGCCAGGCCTGCGGGCCAGACGGCCTCGGCCTGATCGCGGACGGCGGCGGCCCCGGCGGCATAGAGGCGAGTGCAGACGGCGGCCACGCGATAGGCATCGCGCTCTCCGTATTCGTCGGGGTCCAGATAGGCCAGGACGTCGCCCTGATTCGCCGAGGCCGCCTTCCACAGCCGGGCGAGGACCGGAGCTGGAAAGGTGGTCGCGACGACGCCGTCCGGGCGGGGCCGGAACATGGGGGCTATGGCCGTCAGGGCGTGGGTGCGGCGGACCCGGTCGATCCCGGCCTGGGCCAGCATGGATTCCAGGGTGCGGGCCTTGTCGCCCGGCATGCCAGCGACGGCGAGGGCGAGTTGCCGCAAGGTCCGGTCGGGGACGTTTTCAATCAGCTGCGCCAGGGCGGCGCGATGGGCGACCGACAGATCGGACATGAAGGGGCGGCCCCCACGACCGCTGAACAGAGAGCTTCAGCGTAAAACGAGAAGGTTAACGGTTTCTCCTGCCTGTCCGAAGTGATCAGGCGTCCGCAGCGGGAAGCTCGAGGATGACCTTGAGGCCACCCATGTCGCTGGCGGCCAGGGTCAGGCGGCCGCCATAGGCGCGGGTCAGATCGTCAACGATGGACAGGCCCAGGCCCGAACCCGGCGCCTCCTCGTCCATCCGCTGTCCGCGCTTCAAGGCCCCCTCGCGCTGGTCCTCGGGCAGGCCGGGGCCGTCATCCTCGACCACCACGATCATCTGGCCCAGTCCGCTGGCCCCGGCCGAGATGCGCACGCGACGTTTCGACCATTTGCAGGCGTTCTCGATCAGATTGCCGAGGATCTCTTGCAGATCCTGGCGCTCGCCCAGGAAGGCCAGGTCGTCGGGCGCGCGCCAGTCGATCTCGACGTCCTTTGACTGGAACACCCGCTCCAGCATGACCGCCATTTCGTCCAGCACCGCGTCGACGGGGGTGCGTTCGCCCAGGCCGTGGGCGGCGCGGGCGGCGGCGCGGGCGCGGCGCAGGTGGTGATCGACCTGGCCCTTCATGATCTCGGTCTGACGGCGGACCAGATTGGCCAGGGGTTCGTCGCGGCCGTCGGCCTCGGCCAGCATGACCGACAGGGGGGTCTTCAGCGCATGGGCCAGGTTGCCGACGTGGGTGCGCTGGCGCTCGACCACCTCCTGATTGTGGTCCAGCAGCCGGTTGACCTGTTCGGCCAGGGGGGCGATCTCGATCGGATAGGACCGTTCGATCCGCGCCGCCTTGCCGTGGCGGACGTTGGCGATCTCGACCCGCAGGTCATAGAGGGGGTTCAGCCCGATCCGCACCTGGATGAACACCGCCGCCATCAGACCGAGCCCCAGAAGGGCCAGGGAAATCCAGGTCAGGGTGGCGAAGTCGCGGGTGTCGGCGTCGATCTCGGACCGGTCGATGGCGGCCAGGAAGATCACCGGCGTCTGGCGGCCGGGCAGGATCTTCATCGTGGCGGCCACGCGCAGCGGCTCGCCGATCGGGCCGACGTCATTGTAGGTCAGGGTCTGGCCGAAGCCTGCGTTCAGACGCTCCACCAGGTTCGACGGTGCCGGGATGTCGCTGTCCCAGATCGACAGGGAGCGGGCCAGGACGCGAAAGCCGCCCTGCCCGTCCGGCTCGGCGACCGACCAGTATTTGCCCGACAGGGGTTGCTGGGTGCGTTCGTCGAGGATCTGGGGCGTGACCACCTTGGTCGGTGCGGCGGTGGTCCGCAGGGCCAGGGTGTCGATGGTCTGGTTGAGCACGCCGCCGAGGCGCCGCAGTCCGGATTCCTGGAACTGGGAGGTCAGGACGAAGCCGGTGATGACCAGGGCCGCCGCGATCCAGGCCGCCGCCAGCAGGACCAGTCGCCGGGTCAGGGACCGGCCGGCCCCCAGCTGCCAGCGCCGCCATCCGCGCGACAGGGGAGTCGGCGACCCTGTCGGAGCCGGTGTCTCGACGCCCGTCGTTTCGTCCACGGGGGTCTCGCGCGCGGCCTGATTCATCAATCGTTGCGGCTCACGCCTCGACCGCTTCGCCCGCCAGGGGGGTCAGGCGATAGCCGAGGCCGCGCACGGTCTCGATCCGGTCGGACCCGACCTTCTTGCGCACCCGGCCGATGAAGACCTCGATGGTGTTGGAATCGCGGTCGAAGTCCTGATCGTACAGGTGTTCGACCAGTTCGGTCCGGCTGATCACCCGGCCCTGGTGCATCATCATGTAATGCAGAAGCCGGTATTCGAGCGAGGTCAGCCGCAGGGGTTCGCCGTTGACGGTGGCGCGGGCCGCGCGCGGATCGAGGCGCAAACCCCCGCACGACAGGGTCGCCGACGCGATCCCCGCCGAACGCCGCAGCAGGGCGCGCAGCCGGGCAAGAAGCTCCTCGGTGTGGAAGGGCTTGGTCAGATAGTCGTCGGCCCCGGCGTCGAAGCCCGACACCTTGTCGGACCAGGCCCCGCGCGCGGTCAGGATCAGCACGGGCGTGGCCTTGCCGTCGCGCCGCCAGCGTTCCAGCACCGAGACCCCGTCGATCTTGGGCAGACCCAGATCCAGGATGATGCAGTCATAGGGTTCGGTGTCGCCCAGGAAATGGGCTTCCTCGCCGTCGGCCGCGTGATCGACGGCATAGCCGGCGTCGGACAGGGCGGTCTTCAACTGACGCGACAGATCGACGTCGTCCTCGACGAGCAGGATGCGCATGGGCTTATCGTTCTCCGATGATGCGGCCCGAGCGGGCGTCCACGGTGATGTCGGCGATCCGGCCGTTGGGATATTCCCAGCGCACCACCGCCGTATCGCCGGAGGGACGAACCCCCAGCATCCGGCCCTCGCGGCCCGACTGGACGATGCGGACGACCTCACCCAGCGACAGGCGGCGGCCGTTCTCGGCCTCCTCGCGGTCCTTGTCGCGGCGACCGCCGTCGATCTGGCCCGAGGCTACGCCGCCGAAGCCGAAGCGCGCGCCCTCGGCCGACGCCACGACCGGGGTCGCGGCGATCAACAGGGCCAGAAGAAGGGTGCGGGCGCGGATCATGGGCTGTTTATGGGCGAGCCGCTCTGAACGGCGTCTGAACGCCACCTTACGGGGGTTTGTCAGGATGTCGAACCCGCGCTCCGATCAGGGGAGATCGGACAGGAACTCGAAGATCGCGGCCTTGGCCTCGGGCTCGTCCAGCATGGGGGCGTGGCCGATGCCGGGGATCTCGGCCAGGATCATGGCAGGGGCGGCCTTCTTCATCTTGGCGGCGATCTCGGCGCTGAGCAGGTCGGAGGTCGCGCCGCGCACCACCAGCACCGGCCGCTTCTTGGCCAGCTTGCGGAACCAGGGCCACAGGTTGGGGACCAGGGCCTTGGCCCCCGCTGCCCGGATCGGCACGGCGATGTCGGGATCATAGTCCAGCACCGGCGACCCCTCGGTGCCTTCGCGGAAGATGCGGCGCGCAAACGCCTCCCAGTCGGCGTCGCCGTAGTGGGGAAAGGCGACGGCATTGATCGACCGGGCATAGTCGGCGGCGGCGGCCCAGGTCGGGGTGTCCACCGCCTGGCCGGAATAGGCGGCGATCCGGGCCAGGCCCTGGGGCGAGACCTCCGGGCCGATGTCATTCAGGATCGCGGCGGTCACGATACGCGGCTTCATGCCCGCGATCGCCATGGTGATCAGCCCGCCCATGGAGGTGCCCAGGAAGACGGCCCGGTCGATGCCCGACTGGTCCATCAGGGCGAGCACGTCCTTCGCATAGACCTCGGGCGAATAGGTCATGGGGTCGGGGGCCCGGTCCGACCGGCCCCGCCCGCGCACGTCGACGGCCAGAACGCGTCGGCCGCCCCGCGCGATCAGGGGCGCGATGGCGTCGAAGTCGGCGCTGTTTCGGGTCAGGCCGTGGATGGCGATGACCGGCAGATGGGTCGCGCCCGACCCGGGGGCATAGTCGCGGGCGAACAGGCTGAGCCCGTCGTGCGACGTCCAGCGTCGCTCGGCATAGGGAACGGTCGATGTCGGCAAGACCAAACTCCTGATTTGTCGCGACTCTATTTCATCGCGTGACGAAATGCGAACCCGACGAAAGTTCAGGTGCCCAGCAGCTCGTCGACGAACTGGGACAGGTCGCCGCCGGGAAACAGGAAGCCCGGAATGCCTGCCCGCTTCGCCGCCTCGATGTCCGAATCGCGGTCGCCGATCAGGAAGGAGCGGGCCGGGTCGATAGGGTGATCCTGCATGGCCTTCAGGATCATGCCGGCGTTGGGCTTGCGGTCCGGGTGGTCGGGGTGGATCCAGTCGGGGTCGGAGCCGTCGGAATGCCAGGGGCAGGCATAGACCGCCCCGATCCGCGCCCCCTGGACGGCCAGTTTGCGCACCAGCAGGTCGTTGAAGGCGTTCATCTGGTCCAGGGTGAACAGCCGGCGCGCCACGCCCGACTGGTTGGTCACGATCACCGCCATGTATCCCAGGCCGTTCAGCCGCCGCACCGCCTCGGCCGCGCCGGGGATCAGCGTCAGATGCTCTTCCAGATGCGGATAGTGGGTGTCCTCGTTGAGGACGCCGTCGCGGTCGAGGAAGACCGCCGGAACAAGCGCTTGCGTGGTCATGGCCGGGCAGGTCTAGGCCCCTGCGTTGCAAGTCGCAACGCGATGTGACCCCATCGGGTTTGGTGTCAGGAACCGTCATGCGATAGGGACGCGACACGAAAACGCCGGCTGGGTCCCAGGTGACCGCCGGAACGCTCACGGCCGGTCCTGCGGAACGGGCCCCAGAAGAAAGCGATCGCCGATGTTGCCCTTCATCGACCTACAGGCCCAGCGGCGTCGTCTCGGTGGCAGGATCGAGGCCGCCATGATGGCCGCCGTCGAGAGCGGCGCCTATGTCATGGGCCCGCCGGTGCGCGAGTTCGAGACCGCCCTGGCCGCTTTCGGTGGGGCGAAACACGCCCTCGGTTGTGGCAACGGCACCGATGCCCTGGTCCTGCCGCTGAAGGCCTGGGGCGTGGGCCCCGGCGATGCGGTCTTCGTGCCCAGCTTCACCTTCTGCGCCACCGCCGAGATCGTGCCGTGGACAGGCGCGACGCCGGTCTTCATCGACATCGACGCCACGACCTACAACATGGACCCCGGCCATCTGGAGGCCGCCATCGAGGCGACGATCGCCGAGGGGAAGCTGAAGCCGAAGGTGGTCATCGCCGTCGACCTGTTCGGCCAGCCCGCCGACTATCCGGCCATCAAGGCCATCTGCGACAGACACGGGCTGAAGCTGATATCGGACTCGGCGCAAGGGTTCGGCTGTACGATTGACGGAGAGCATCCGCTGAAATGGGCCGATGCGACGACGACCAGCTTCTTCCCGGCCAAGCCGCTGGGTTGTTATGGCGACGGCGGGGCGGTGCTGACCAATGACGACGCCCTGGCCGAGCTGATCGACAGCTTCCGCGTCCACGGCAAGGCCGTGTCGCAGGACCTGGTTGGTCGGACCTTCGAGCACGACACCAAATATCTGAACATGCGGGTCGGGATGAACTCGCGCCTCGACACCGTCCAGGCCGCTGTCCTGATCGAGAAGCTGAAGGTCTTCGGTCAGGAGATCGAATGGCGCAACCGGATCGCGGCCCGCTACAACGACCTGCTGGCCTCGCACGTCGCCTCGGTGCCGCAGACGCCGGCCGGCAATGTCTCCAACTGGGCCCAGTACACGATCGAGCATCCGGACCGGGACGGTCTGGCGGTTCACCTGCGCGAACAGGGCGTGCCGTCGGCGGTCTATTATCCGATCCCGCTGCATCTTCAGCCGGCCTATGACATGCACCCGCGCGGACCGCAGGGTCTTCCGGTGACCGAGGCCAAGATGAAGGTGGTCATCAGCCTGCCGATGCACTCCGATCTGGACGAGGCGACCCAGGACCGGATCGTCGCCGCCGTCGCCTCGTACAAGGGCTGAACCGCATGAACCCGACCCAGCTGCACGCTCCCCTCCGCGCCGGCGTCGCCGGTGTCGGCGTCATGGGCAGGAACCACGCCCGCGTTCTGTCCGAAATGCGCGAGTTCGACCTGGCCCTGGTGTTCGATCCCGATGCGGTGACCGCGCAAGGCGTCGCCGAGGCCTACGGGGCCAGCCCGGTCACGGCGGCGGCCGATTTCGTCGCAGGCGGGCTCGAGGCCGCGATCGTCTCCACCCCCAACCGCCACCATGCGGACCTGTCGGTGGCCCTGCTGGAAGCCGGCGTCCATGTGCTGGTCGAAAAGCCGATCGCCGCCACCGTCGCCGACGCCCAGCGGATGATCGACGCGGCCAAGGCCAACGACCGGGTCCTGATGGTCGGTCAGGTCGAGCGGTTCAATCCGGCGGTCGAGGCGGTCAAGCGCGCCATCGCGGGCGAGGACGTGATCTCGATCCAGATCACCCGCGTCGGCCCCTTCCCGCCCCGGATGGGCGAGGTCGGGGTGGTCATCGACCTGGCCGTCCACGACATCGACATCATCCGCCACCTGACGGGGTCGGAGATCGCCGAGGTCCAGCCGCAGCTGGCCCGCACCCGGGCCGACCGTGAGGACACGGCGTTGCTTCAGTTCCGGCTCGAGAACGGCGCCATCGCCCACATCACCACCAACTGGGTGACCCCCTACAAGACCCGCACATTGCAGGTCGCGACCCACAACAAGTTCGTCGTCGCCGACCTGATGACCCGTCAGGTCACCGAATATTTCGGCCAGCAGCCCGATGGCTCCTATTCCACGCGCGGCCTGATGAGCTGGCCCAACGAGCCGCTCAAGAAGGAACTCGAAGCCTTCGCCCACGCCATCCGCACCGGCGAGACGCCGGCGGTGACCGGCGAGGACGGGTTGCGGAATCTCGAAGTCGCGCTGAGGTGCCTCGGCGAGGGGTGATGCCTCCGGGGCGCGGCTGGTCTAGACGGTGGCCATGACCACAAGCGCCACCACCCCCGAACCCCGTCTGACCTCGCTCGCCCACGGGGGCGGGTGCGGGTGCAAGATGGCGCCGGAGCGGTTGAGGAACATCCTGGCCGAGATGCCGTCGGCGGCCGCCTTTTCGTCGCTGCTGGTGGGGACCGAGACCTCGGACGACGCGGCGGTGTGGAAGATCAGCGAGGATCAGGCGGTGGTGGCGACCACCGACTTCTTCATGCCGATGGTCGACGACCCCTTCGTGTTCGGCCAGATCGCGGCGACCAACGCCCTGTCCGACGTCTATGCCATGGGCGGCCGGCCGATCCTGGCCCTGGCCATCCTGGGGATGCCGATCAACGTCCTGTCAGACGCCACGATCCGTCAGGTGCTGGCAGGCGGGGCCGAGGTCTGTGGGCGGGCGGGGATCCCGGTCGCGGGCGGCCATTCGATCGATTCGGTCGAGCCGATCTATGGACTGGCGGCCATCGGGCTGGTCGATCCGGCGCGGGTATTGACGAACAAGGGGGCGCGGGTCGGTGATCGGCTGATCCTGACCAAGGGGATCGGCGTCGGGGTGCTGAGCGCGGCCTTCAAGCAGGACCGGCTGTCGGACGCGGGCTATGCGGCGCTGGTCGCCTCGACGACCCAGCTGAACGCGGTCGGCACCCTGTTGCCGGGGACGCCGGGGGTTCATGCCGTCACCGACGTGACCGGGTTCGGCCTTCTGGGTCATGCGCTGGAGATGGCGCGCGGGGCGGGGGTCACGGTCGAGATCGACGAGGCGGCGGTGCCCATGCTGGCCGGGGTCGAGGCGCTGGCGCGGGATGGCGTCGCGACGGGGGCGTCGGCGCGCAACTGGTCGAGCTATGCCGAGGGCGTGGTGTTGCCGGACGGGATCGAGGGCTGGCGGCGCACCCTGCTGACAGACCCCCAGACCAGCGGCGGCCTGTTGATTGCGGTGGCCGAGGACCGGTGCGAGGCAGTGCTCGATCTGGTCCGGGGCGAAAGCTTCGGCCTGGCCGCCGAGATCGGGCGGATCGCGGCGGGACCGGCGGTCGTGCGCGTCTCGTGATCCGGCTGACGACCGATCTCGAAACGGATGCGCGGGCGGGATACGACGCCCTGATCGATGTGCGCAGCCCGGCCGAGTTCGCCGAAGATCACATCCCCGGCGCGATCAACCTGCCGGTCCTCGACGATGCGCAGCGTGCCGAGGTGGGGACGGAATACGTCCAGGGCTCGAAATTCCTGGCGCGACGGCGCGGGGCGGGCCTGGTCGCGCGCAATATCGCGGCGCATTTGGAAGGGCCGCTGGGCGAGCGGGAGGGGGGTTTCAAGCCCCTGGTCTATTGCTGGCGCGGGGGTCAGAGGTCGCACGCCATGGCCACGGTCATGGATCAGGTCGGCTGGCCGGTCGCGCAGCTGACGGGCGGGTATCAGACCTGGCGACGACGGGTGCTGGCCCGATTGTACGATGTCGAAAGCGAGGCCGAGCCCCTGCCTCCGCTGGTCCTGCTGGACGGCCCGACCGGGGTCGGCAAGACGGCGGTGCTGGCCCTGATGGCCGAGCGCGGCGCGGCCGTGCTGGATCTCGAGGGGTTGGCGGCGCATCGCGGGTCTCTGTTCGGGGCGACGGCTCAGGCGCAGCCGCCCCAGAAGCTGTTCGACAGCCGGCTGGCGGTGGCGCTGGAGGGGCTCGATCCGACGCGGCCCGTGCTGGTCGAGGCCGAGGCCAGCCGCATTGGTGCCCTGACCCTGCCGCCCCGGCTGTGGGCCGCGATGAAGGCCGCGCCGCGCATCGCCCTGACCGGATCGCTGGACGACCGCACCGCCTTCAGCCGCGCCGCCTATGCCGACATAGCCGCCGATCCGGAGGCGCTGGATGCGGTGCTGTCGCGCCTGCCGCTGCGGCTGGGGCGGGCCGTGATCGAGCGGTGGAAGGGGCTGGCGCGGGACGGCGACCTGTCGGCCCTGATCGCCGAGCTTCTGGAGACCCACTACGACCCCGCCTATCGCCGCGCGGCCTCGAAATATGAGGTGCCGGTCGCCGCGGTGGCGTCGCCGGTGTTTGGATCAGAGGTCGCGCGGGAGGCTTCCCTGGCCGCGATCGAGGCGGCGCTGCACGGTTTCAGCCCAGAGCGCTGACGATGTCGGTCTGGGCGAAGTCGTTGCCCACGTAGAGCAGGGGGCACTGGTACATCTCGGCCAGGGCGTAGCTGAAGCTGTCGCCGTAGTTCAGGTCAACCTTGTGAAACCCCTTGCCCCAACGGGTGTAGGCATAGGCGGCACGTTCGGCGAAAGCCTCGTCCACGGTTTCCACTTCGAGGTTGAGCAACTCCAGCAGGCCGTCCAACTCGCTCGCGACCTTCTTGCGCCGAGACACGATCAGCGCCTCCGCGAGGGTCGCCGCCGAGATGATAAGTTCGCTCCGCAGCAGGACGGCGGAACAGGCATCCGCCCTCGATTGCCGGGCGACTACTTCGATCAGCGCCGAACTGTCGAGTGCGATCACCCCGGCATACCGTCATCGCCGTACAGGAAGTCCGCGCTGCGGGCCGCATCGAAGCCCGGCTCGAACTTGCCTCGGGCGGACTCCTGGATTTCCCGGATGATCTTCATCTTCTCTTCGACCGAGAGCAGATGCTTGCTTCGCGCGGGGGCCGCCGTGATCCGGGCGACGCGACGACCGTTCCGGGTCAGGAAGACGTCGTCCCCGCCCTCAGCCTGACGGACGAGGGCGGTGAGTTGGGATTTGGCGGCGGAAACGGCTACTTCGATCATGATCCGAGAATGGACCAATCGATGGTCCAATTCAATCCTCACCCCACGAACTGCATCCCCAGCCATTCGGCGATCAGGGCGGGTTTTTCGGAGCCTTCGATCTCGACGGTGACCTCGTGCTTGATCAGCCAGCGACCGCCGCCCTTGTCGTCGGCACTCATCAGCCTGAAGCGGCCGCGCACCTTCGATCCGGCGGGGACCGGGGCCAGGAAGCGCAGTTTGTCGAAACCGTAGTTGACCCCCATGACCACGCCCTCCAGCCCCGGATTGGCGTCATAGGTCATGGCCGACATCAGGCTGAGGGTCAGGAAGCCGTGCGCGATCGTGCCGCCGAAGGGGCTGGCCTTCGCCGCCCCGGGGTCGATGTGGATGAACTGCCAGTCCTCGGTGGCGTCGGCGAAGGCGTTGATGCGGGCCTGGGTTATCTCGAACCATTTCGAGACGGTCTCGTCACCGATCATTCCGGGCAGGTCGCTGGGCTTGGTCATCGTCGTCTCCCTGATGTTTCGGCAAGGCTAACCAGCTTCCGTCACGGCAGGCCACCCCTGCGCCGATCGTCTCCGCGATGGCGGGGGTGATGCGGACAAGACCCCGGTCAGCCTTCAAACCAGTCCTCGATGATGGCCGAGAACAGGGCCGGATCGACGTTGCCGCCCGACAGGACGATGGCGGTGGTCTGGCCCGCGACGTCGAGCTTTCCGGCCAGGAGGGCGGCGAGCGACACCGCCCCGCCCGGCTCGACCACCAGCTTCAGGTGGCGGAAGGCGAAGCGGACGGCCTCGGCGACCTCGGCGTCCGTGACGGTCAGGATGCCGGCCAGCCGCCGGTTGATCGGAAAGGTCAGCTCGCCCGGCCGGTCGGTCATCAGGGCGTCGCAGATGGTGCCGGACGCGGGTGCGTGGGTCAGCCGCTCGCCGGCCTTCAGCGAGATTTCCGTGTCGTTGTAGGCGGCGGGCTCGACCCCGTGAACGAGGGTGTCGGGCGACAGGGCGGCCATGGCCAGGTTGATCCCCGCCATCAGCCCGCCGCCAGAGGTTCCGCACAGCAGCCGGTCGATCCGGTCGATCCCGGCCGCCGTCGCCTGTTCGACGATCTCCAGCCCCGTCGTGCCTTGGCCCTCGATGATGAAGGGGTCGTCGAAGGGGCGGACGAGGACGGAGCCGCGGGTTTGCGCGATCTCCTCGCCAATGGCCTCGCGGCTTTCGGTGTAGCGATCGTACATGCGAACCTCGCCACCGAAGGCGATGACCCCCTCGACCTTCACTCGGGGGCTGTCGGCGGGCATGACGATGACGGCGGAGGTCCCGACCATCCGGGCGGCGGCCGCGACCGCCTGGGCGTGGTTGCCCGACGAATAGGCGACGACGCCGCGCGCCTTCTCGTTGTCGGTCAGCCGGCTGATGCGGTTGTAGGCGCCCCGGAACTTGAAGGCCCCGGCGTATTGCAGGGTCTCGGCCTTCATCAGCACCCTTCCGCCGAGACGCTCGTTCAGGGCGGGGCTCTCGATCAGGGGGGTGCGGACGGCGACGCCGGCGATCTGGCGGGCGGCGTCCTGGACGCCCTGAAACGAAGCGGTGTGGGTCATGGGAAGGGTCTAGCCCGCCCCGGCGCTGCCTGAAAGGTTCAGCGCGTCAGGTAGTAGTCGGCGATCTCGCAGACATTGATCGGGCCGCGCTCCAGCGCCTGTCCGTTCGAGAACTCGGCGCGAAAGACATAGGTACAGGCCCCGGAACCGTCGTCGATGGTGGCGACCCGGCTGGCCCCCGTGGTCAGGACCTGATCGCCGACCACGTCGCCCTGCCAGGCGCGTGAGCGGGCATCGGCGGCCTGGAGCCGGACCATGGTCCAGCCGGTCTGGTTGTGGATGCGGACGCGTCGGTTCTGGCCGTCGCGGGATTGGCCCGGGGTTGTGGGCGCGGCTCCAGGCGCGGGGGATGCGGCGAGGCCCGGGGCGGGAATGGCGACCGCCGCCGCCATCAGGCCTGCGATCAACAAGGTGGGGAGTTTCGACATTGTGGGTCAGCTTCCGATGGCGGCGCCGCCCCCGCAGCGCCCGTCGATGACCTATCCTGCCCTACGGGCGGACGTATGGCATCTGACGCGGCCTGACGGCGGAGGTGATTCTGTTCCGCCGCTGATTTTGTTGCGAGACGCATCAAGCCCTTGCGGGCCATGAGGGCTTTCCCATATCCGCAGCCACCGGATTGGCCCTGTATCTTTCAGGGCTTTCCATTAGACAGCCACCCTGCCGGACCCAGACGGGCACGGCGCAATCCACACGGGGACGGTCAAGCGCGGCGCTTCGCTTCAAAAGGCCGCCGCACCGCCCGCCACACGAAAGAGACGATACAGACTATGGCCAAGATCATCGGCATCGACCTGGGCACCACCAACTCGTGCGTGGCCGTCATGGACGGCAAGAACCCTAAGGTCATCGAGAACGCCGAGGGCAACCGCACGACGCCCTCCGTGGTCGCCATCCAGGACGGCGGCGAGACCCTGGTCGGCCAGCCGGCCAAGCGCCAGTCGGTCACCAACCCGTCCAACACCTTCTTTGCGATCAAGCGCCTGATCGGCCGCCAGTTCTCGGACCCCGTCGTGGCCAAGGACAAGGCCATGGTCCCCTATGAGATCGTCAAGGGTCCGAACGGCGACGCCTGGGTCAAGGCCCACGGCAAGGACTATTCCCCCCAGCAGGTTTCCGCCTTCACCCTGATGAAGATGAAGGAAGCCGCCGAGGCCTACCTCGGTGAAACGGTCACCCAGGCCGTCATCACCGTGCCCGCCTATTTCAACGACAGCCAGCGTCAGGCCACCAAGGACGCCGGCAAGATCGCCGGTCTGGAAGTCCTGCGCATCATCAACGAGCCGACCGCGGCCGCGCTGGCCTATGGTCTGGACAAGAACGACGGCCAGAAGATCGCCGTCTATGACCTGGGCGGCGGCACCTTCGACGTCTCGATCCTGGAGATCGGCGACGGCGTGTTCGAGGTGAAGTCGACCAACGGCGACACCTTCCTGGGCGGCGAGGATTTCGACGTGCGCCTGGCCGACTATCTGGCCGACGAGTTCAAGAAGGAACAGGGCGTCGATCTGCGTCAGGACAAGCTGGCCCTGCAGCGCCTGCGCGAAGAGGCGGAAAAGGCCAAGAAGGAGCTGTCCTCGACGGCCCAGTATGAGGTCAACCTGCCGTTCATCACCATGAACGCCTCGGGCCCTCTGCACCTGAACATCAAGCTGAGCCGCGCCAAGCTGGAGGCCCTGGTCGACGACCTGGTCCAGCGCACCATCGAGCCCTGCGCCAAGGCGCTGAAGGACGCGGGCCTCAAGGCCTCGGACATCGACGAGGTGGTGCTGGTCGGCGGCATGACCCGGATGCCCCTGGTCCAGGAAGCCGTGAAGAAATTCTTCGGCAAGGAGCCGCACAAGGGTGTGAACCCTGACGAAGTCGTGGCCCTGGGCGCCGCCGTTCAGGCCGGCGTTCTGCAAGGCGACGTCAAGGACGTGCTGCTGCTGGACGTCACCCCCCTGACGCTCGGCATCGAGACCCTGGGCGGGGTGTTCACCCCCCTGATCGAGCGCAACACTACCATCCCGACCAAGAAGAGCCAGGTGTTCTCCACCGCCGACGACAACCAGTCGGCCGTGACCATCCGGGTGTTCCAGGGCGAGCGGCCGATGGCAGCGGACAACAAGGTCCTGGGTCAGTTCGACCTGATGGGCATTCCGCCGGCACCGCGCGGCCTGCCGCAGATCGAGGTCGCCTTCGACATCGACGCCAACGGCATCGTTCACGTGACCGCCAAGGACAAGGCGACCAACAAGGAACAGTCGATCCGCATCCAGGCGAACGGCGGCCTGTCGGACGCCGACATCGACAAGATGGTCAAGGAAGCCGAGGCCAACGCCACGGCCGACAAGGCCAAGAAGGACCTGGTCGAGGCCAACAACGCGGCCGAAAGCCTGATCCACTCGACCGAAAAGGCCATGGCCGAGCACGGCGACAAGATCCAGGGCCCGGACAAGGACGCCATCGAGACGGCCCTGGCCGAGCTCAAGGCCGCCAAGGAAGCCGGCACGGACCCGGAGGACATCCGGACCAAGACCAATACCCTGGTCCAGGCCTCGATGAAGCTGGGCGAGGCCATGTACGCCCAGTCTGCCGCCTCTGACGAAGACGTCACGGCCACCGCCGACGACGGCGTGGTCGACGCCGAGTTCGAGGACGTTTCGGGCGACGACGAGAAGAAGAGCGCGTAAGCCACACGCGGTCTGAAAATTGCAGGGCCCCGCTTGCCACAGGCAGGCGGGGCCTTCTTTTATGAAGGTTGCATCACAAGACCCGTTTCCCATGTGAACAGGGTCGGCGTCAGAGGATCGATTGCCCGCAGAGGCGACGCCGAGACGCGAGGGATTAGAGGACGAGTTCGCCCGATGGCGCGTGACTATTACGAGATTCTGGAGGTCGAGCGGACCATCGACGCTGCGGGGCTGAAATCCAGCTATCGCAAGCTGGCGATGGCTCATCACCCCGACCGCAACGGCGGCTCGGAAGAGTCGATGGCGAAGTTTAAGGAAATCTCCGAGGCCTATACGGTCCTGTCGGACGAGCAGAAGCGCGCGGCCTATGACCGGTTCGGTCATGCGGGCGTCAACGGTGGCGGCGGGGGAGGCCAGCAGGGCTTCCACGACGTCAACGACATCTTCTCCCAGGTCTTCGGCGACGCGTTCGGCGACGTCTTCGGCGGACGTCAGGGCGGGCGTCAGCAGAACGGGCCGCGCCGGGGCTCGGACCTGCGCTACGACCTCGAGATCACCCTGGAGCAGGCCTACAAGGGCGCCGAGGTCGAGATCAGCGTGCCCTCGACCATGACCTGCGAGCCCTGTTCGGGATCGGGTGCCAAGCCGGGCACCAAGGCCACCACCTGTTCGACCTGCGCCGGCCAGGGCCGGGTGCGTCAGGCCAACGGCTTCTTCCAGGTCGAGCGAACCTGCCCCCGCTGCGGCGGTTCGGGCCAGATGATCGCCGAACCCTGCCCCAGCTGTCATGGCCATGGCCAAGTCCGCAAGACCCGCACGCTGAACCTGAAGGTTCCGGCAGGCGTCGACGACGGTTCGCGCATCCGGCTGACGGGCGAGGGCGACGCAGGCGCGCGCGGCGGCCCGCGCGGCGACCTGTATGTCTTCCTGTCGGTCCAGCCGCACGAGCTGTTTGAGCGCGACAACCTGGACCTGCTGTGTACCGTTCCCGTGCCGATGACGGTGGCGGCCCTCGGCGGAGAGATCGAGGCGCCCTGTCTGGTGTCCGAGGCCTGTGACGGCCAGTGCAAGGCCCCGGTCGACGTGCCTGCGGGTGCCCAGACCGGCAAGACCATCCGCATCAAGGGCAAGGGCATGCCCCATCTGAACGGCCGCCAGCGCGGCGATCTGGTGGTCGAGCTGTTCGTCGAGACGCCCACCGACCTGACCGCGCGCCAGAAGGAACTGATGCAGGAACTGGCCCTGTCGTTCGGCGAGAGCCAGAACCCGCGCAACACCTCCTTCGCCGGCAAGGCCAAGCGTTTCTGGGCCGACATCCTGGGGTCCGAAGAAGCCGGCAAGCGGGAAACCGCCGCGTGAGCGCGATCTTTCACGCCGGTATCTCCGGCGCGCAGGGGCGGATGGGCCGGGCGGTCGATCATGTGCTGGACGCCCGCGACGATGTCGTCGTGGCGGTTCGGTTCGACTGGGGCGACACGCCGGACCTGAGCCTGTGCGACGTGGTCATCGACTTCTCGACGGCCGAGGCGTCTGCGGCCCTGGCGACGCGGGCGGCAGAGCGTGGCGGGCCGGCCCTGGTGATCGGTTCGACCGGGTTCACCGACGAACAGGACGCCGCGATCCGCGCCGCCGCCGAAAAGATCGCCATCGTGCGCAGCGGCAACTATTCCCTGGGCCTCAACATCCTGATCGGCCTGGTCGAGCACGCGGCCCAGCGGCTGGACGCCCGCGACTGGGACATCGAGGTGATCGAGGCCCACCACAGGCTCAAGCTCGACGCCCCGTCGGGCACGGCCCTGATGCTGGGCGAGGCCGCCGCCAACGGTCGCAACCACGAGCTCGCCGACGTGCGCTCGCGGCCCTACGACGGCATCACCGGCGAACGCGAGGTCGGAAAGATCGGCTTTTCGTCGATCCGCGCGGGCGGCATCGTGGGCGATCACACCGTTCTGTTCGGCTCCCAGGATGAGACCCTGACCCTCAGCCATTCGGCCATCGATCGGTCCCTGTTCGCCAAGGGGGCCGTCGCCGCCGCCGCCTGGGTCCGGACGCGCCGCCCCGGCCTCTATGACATGCAGGACGTGCTGGGCTTCCGGCAGGCCTGATCGTGGCGGCCTGCGCCGAGATCGATACCGGTCTGCCGGGCTTTCGGCTCTGGCCCCAGGCCTTGTCGGTGACGGCGCAGTCTGCGCTGGTCGCCGAGGTCATGACGGCGATCGAGGACGCCCCCTTCTATCAGCCTGCCACGCCGGGCGGACGACCGTTCTCGGTGCGGATGAGCAATCTGGGGCCGCTGGGCTGGGTCTCGGACCGGGCAGGCTATCGATACCAGGCCACCCACCCCGAGACTGGCCGCGCATGGCCGCCGATCCCGCCGCTACTGCTGCGCCTCTGGGACGATCTGACCGGCTGGCCCGCGCCGCCCGATGCCTGTCTGGTCAACCTGTACCGGGGGCGTGCGAAGATGGGGCTGCATCAGGATCGGGACGAGGCGGACACGACCGCGCCGGTGCTGTCGGTGTCGCTGGGGGATACGGCGGTGTTCCGGATCGGCCCGGCAGGTGGTGGGCCGACGCGGACAGTGCGGCTGACCTCCGGCGACGTCTGCGCCCTGACGGGCCCGGCACGACTGGCGCGGCACGGGATCGACCGGGTGCTGGAAGGGTCGTCGCAGGTCGTGCCCGGCGGCGGGCGGCTCAATCTGACGCTGAGACGCGCGCGATAAAAAAGACGCCCGGCGATCGCTCGCCGGGCGTTTTGAAGTGGTCTCTCTCACACGCCGCTATCGGGAGGGGATGACGTCCGACGCGGAAGGACGACCGCCGTCGTCCTGTGGTCAAAGTGTCACGGCCCTAAAAAAATGTCAAACACTACAATGTGACGCTTTGCTGTTGTCGCAGAACCACGATCAGTGAGTCGGTCCACCGCACGTGGGGCGTCAGTTCCGCCCCGGCCGTCGGGTCGGATCGCGCAATTGGAACAGGCTGGCGGCCAGACCTGATGCGGGTGCCATGGAGGTCAGCTGGGTCCGCGTCCGCGAGCCCTGGGCGTCCGTGATGGTCCATTCCTGAAGCCTCAGCGGCGACCCGGCGAAGGCCAGGATGACCGAGCCGTCGTTGGGGCGGCGGCTGTCTCGCGCTGTGATGGCAAAGGCGCCGGTCTGCATCCGGGTGACGCGGTCGACGCGGACCCCCTGGTCGAAGCGGACGTTGCGGGCCAGGAAGGTCGACAGCGGCGTCTGGCCCAGCGGCACCTGCTGGAAGGTCTCCAGCCGGGGGTCGTAGCGTTTGACGTTATAGCCGTCCGACACGACCAGCAGCCCGGCCGGGTTGGTATATTCAAACCGCATCTTGCCGGGGCGCTGGATATAGAACCGCCCCTCGCGCCGCTGTCCGCCCGCGCCGGTCTCGACGAAGGTCCCCTGGGCCGAGGTCAGAGCCTGGAGATAGCCCTGGGCGCGGGCCAGCGTGGCCTGGTCCTCGGCGGACAGGGGGGCCTGGGCGGCGGCGGGCCCGGTCAGCAGGCCGGGGGCGGCCAGGCCGGCGATGGCGGCGAGGCCAAAACCGAGGTCGCGGCGTGAAAGGGTCATCTGGGGTCTCCTCCCGTTCGGGATGATGGTTCGATCCTGCCGTTCTGGCGGTCCGGCGCGGCGAGGTGATGACGCCAGCCTGACCATATTCCGGCGGCCCGATGAAGCCCTGTTCAGGCAGGAAGGTTCCCTGACGCAGAGGATCGGGTCGCGAAACGGGCAGGGAGTGGCCCGGCTAACCCAGCAGCAACTCCGGCGCCGCCGCGTCGCTGACGGCTTCGATCGGCAGGTGCAGGATGAAGGCGGCACCCTTGCCGGGCTCGCTCTCGACCTCGGCCCAGCCGCCGTGCAGTTCGACCAGGGCCTTGACCAGGGCAAGGCCGACGCCGGGGCCACCCCGGTCGCGGCGCACGAACCGATCGAAGACGTGGGCCTGGAGGTGATAGGGGATGCCGCGCCCAGTGTCCTCGACCCGGATGCGGACCTCCGTCTCGTTGGCCTCGGCCTTCAGCGTCACCAGCCCGCCCTCGGAGATCGCGCGGACGGCGTTTTCAAGCAGATGGTCCAGCGCCTGACCGATGCGACGGGCGTCGCCGCGGATCGCAGGCAGGCGGGCGGCGGCCAGCGCCCGCAGCACACCGCCCCGGCCCTCGACGCGCGGACGGAACCGTTCGACCGCATCGGCGAACAGGTCACTGATACGGACGTCGCCCAGCGTCAGCTCCATCTCGCCGGCGTCGATCTGGGCCATGTCCAGCACGTCGTCGATGGATCGGGCCAGCTGGCTGGCGGCGACGCGGATGGCGCCGGCGTGCTGGCGGTTGCGCTCGTTGAGGTCGCCCAGGGTCTCCAGCAGTTCGGAATAGCCGACGATGGTGGTCAGGGGCGTACGCAGCTCATAGCTGACCGAGCCGACGAACTCGCGCTTCAGGGCCTGGCTTTCCTCGAGCGCGGCGGCCTTGGCGGCAAGGGCCTGTTCCAGCTCGCGGCGCGCGGTGACGTCGGAGAAGGCGACCAGGGTGGCGCCGTCGGGCAGGGGCCGGGTCTGCCAGGCGGCGATCCGGCCATCGGTGGTCCGCGCCTCGCCCGAGACGGCGACGCGGCTTTCGGGGTCGGGATCGGCGACCCGCGCCTTGAGCCCCAGCCACAGGCCTGCGTCGGGCATGGCGGCCTTGGCCAGTTCGGCGACGGCGTCGAAATCGCCGGCCTCGACCAGCTGGTCGTTCGACAGGCCCCAGAAGGTCTCGAACGCCTCGTTGTGCAGGCGCAGACGGCCGTCGGAGCCGAACACGGCCACCGCATCGTTCAGCTTGTCCAGGGTCGCGGTCTGGACCTGGATCTGGGCGTTGTAGCGGCTGCGCAGCTTCAGCTCGTCGGTGATGTCCGAGAACAGCAGCAGGATGCCGCCCAAGGGATGGGGCTGGCGCACCACGCGCAATGTTCGGCCGTCGGGCAGGGACCAGCTGTCGTCGGGGGCGGCCTCCGACGCGCCATAGAAGTCGAGCTCGGTCGCCTTCCAGCCCGCATAGTCGATGACCTCGGGCAACTGCCGCTTCTGGCGCAGGCGATCCAGCAGTTCGGCATGGGTCGGTCGCTCATCCAGCCAGGCCGGATCGATGTTGAACAGGGTCTGGAAGGCGGTGTTGTGGAAGGCCAGCCGCTTGGACGGACCGAAGATGGCGACCGCGTCGGCCAGGTGGTTCAGGGTCTCGTCATGGGCCTCGACGTGACGGCGCAGGGTGTCGCGGGTCTCCTCGGCCTCGGTCATGTCGATGGCGAAGGCCAGCACCGCCCCGCCGCCCTCGACCGAGACGGCCAGGGGTTCGGCGACGATCCGCCAGGCACGGCGACGGCCGCCGCCGGTGGTCCACCGAAAGCCTTCCTGTCGGGTGCCGATCCGCCCGGCCTCGGCCAGGATGGGCTCGGCCCCCCGGTCGAAGCTCAGCGCCCGCTCGCGCGCCTGATCGACGGTGTCGGCCCCCACCTCGGCCAGCCAGGCGCGGTTGGCCCAGATCAGCCCCCCGCTCGCATCCACGACCCAGGTCGGGGCCGGCGAGGCGTCGGTCAGCAGGCCCAGGCCCGGGTCCACGCCGGTGGACGCCGCCTGTCCGGGCGACAGCCGAAGCCAGGCCAGGCCACCGGCCGGTCGGCCCTCGACGGCCCAGTCATCGATGGTCAGGTCGAAGGCAACCCCCCGCTCGACCAGGTCGCGCACGGCCTCGGAGTAGTTGGCGTGGACGGCGGCGGCCAGAATGACCGCATCGTCGTCGGCCTCGGTGGTCGGGGTCTCGGGGGCCAGGGCCAGGCGGGCGGCGGCGACGGTCTCGGCGGCCCCGGCCAAGGAGAAGACGCCGCCGCCGGCCACCAGGCCGATGCGGATGTCGTCGAAGGCGCTCAGGGCCCCGTCGCGCTCCGCTTCGGCGCGCTGCTGGCGGGCCGCTGCGGCCTCGACCGCCGCCTCGCGCGCGGCCAGACCGGCGCGCAGCCGCAAGGCCCAGGCGCTGACCGCCAGCGCCAGTCCCGCCGCTCCCGCCGCCGCCACATAGGCGATTTCGGCTTCCGCCATGGATTTCACCCGCCGATTCGGCGTTCACCATAATCGAATTGGCGCGGATTGCATGGGGGTTGGGGTGGTTGGTGATTAGTGGCTAGTGATTGGTGGCTGGGGACGTTGTTCGATCCGCGACGAGCAACCACTCATCACCAGTCACTAACCACTCAGGACCGCACTGTGCCGGACAAACCCACCTGGACCGACCAGTCTGCCCCCTCGCTCGACGATTTCGCGCGTCTGGCGCAGCAGGCCTTTGCCGACCTGCCTGCGCCGTTTCGGGCGGCGGCGGGCGAGGTGGTGATCCGCATCGACGACTTCGCCGACGACGAGACCCTGGCCTCGTTCGACATGGAGGACCCGTTCGAGCTGACGGGGCTGTATTCGGGCGTCGACATCGGCAGCCGCGACGCCCTGGGCCCGGCGGCTGAACCGTCGCGCATCTTCCTGTATCGCCGGCCGATCCTGGACGAATGGTGCGAGCGCGGCGATGTCGGCCTGTCCGAGATCATCGCCCACGTCCTGATCCACGAAATCGGCCACCACTTCGGCCTCGACGACGACCAGATCCACGCGATCGAGGATGGGGAGGGGTGATGTTTGAACCGGACCCCAACGCGCGCGCCGTTCTTGCTGCGGGAACACTGTATGCAGTCGTCGGGACTGATGGATGGATCTATTTTGGACAGGTCACGCCGCTGAGGCGTATTGGATTTCTTCGTTACCGCAGTCGGGAGATCGAGAGTCCCCGGCGGATTTTGTCCATGCCGATTATGAGCGAGGTCACTGTCAGCTACCCCTCGATCGGAAATGCCCTACGCAATGGGGTATGGAAGAGGATCGGAAAGGCGGAGATGCACCCGGACCTCGCCGTTCCGCGCGACCAGGTCCAGTGGCCAGTTGGAAACTCGACCCTTACGGTATGGCCGGGAGATGGCGGCGCCCCGTATGATGCGCGGCCTGATGATCCCGCCATCCAATCGCTCGAGATCGTGGCCGCGTGGGATGCCGACTGCCATATTCCGGACCGTCTGCCAGCGGATTTCGACCCGGCTCGCGAGGAGCCGTTGCTAGGGCCGATTCTTCGCGTTCGCCGGGGGAAGGAGCGATTGGCGCAGCAGTTTCCTGACGTCCCGTGGCATGCGCTGCCGGCCGATTGGGTTTCCACGGGAAAAGCCGGATAGGCCACGCCTTAAATCCAGCGCGATCCGTGCTATAAGGCCCATCCGCCTCCCCATCAGGACATCCCCTTGAGCATCACGCTCGATCTCACGCGCACGACGCCTGCCCCCAGGTCGCCCGTCAACCTCGCCGGTCTGACGCGTCCGGACCTGCGTCAGGCGATGATCGACGGGGGCATCTGTCCCCCGGAGAAGGCGCGGATGCGGGCCAGCCAGGTGTGGCGCTGGATCCATCACTATGGCGTCACCGACTTCGCCCTGATGAGCGACGTCGCCAAGGACACGCGGGCCAAGCTGGCCGAGACCTTCACCCTGGCCCGGCCCGAGATCGTCGAGCGCCAGGTGTCCAAGGACGGCACCCGCAAATGGCTGATCCGCACCGCGCCGGGCATCGAGGTCGAAGCGGTCTATATCCCCGACGTGGGCCGCGCCGGGGCCCTGTGCGTGTCGTCACAGGTCGGCTGCACCCTGAACTGCACCTTCTGCCATACGGGCACGCAAAAGCTGGTCCGCAACCTGACCACCGCCGAGATCGTGGCCCAGGTCCAGGTCGCGCGCGACGACCTGGAGGAATGGCCGTCCCCCAGTGAGGATCGCCGCCTGTCCAACATCGTCTTCATGGGCATGGGCGAGCCGCTCTACAATCTGGACGCGGTGTCCGACGCCATCGACATCATCTCCGACCCCGAGGGCATTTCCCTGTCGCGCCGCCGGATCACGGTCTCGACCAGTGGTGTGGTGCCGCAACTGGAGCCGCTGGGGACCCGGACCCAGGCCATGCTGGCGATCAGCCTGCACGCCACCAACGATGCCCTGCGCGACGTGCTGGTGCCGCTGAACAAGAAATATCCGCTGGATCAGCTGATGGCCGGCATCCGCGCCTATCCGGGCCTGTCGAACGCGCGGCGGGTGACGTTCGAATACGTCATGCTCAAGGGCGTCAACGACAGCCCGGCCGAGGCCCGTGCCCTGGTCAGGCTGATCGACGGCCTGCCGGCCAAGGTGAACCTGATCCCGTTCAACCCCTGGCCCGGCACCGACTATGAATGTTCGGACTGGAAGACGATCGAGACCTTTGCCGCCATCCTGAACAAGGCCGGCTTCGCCAGCCCCATCCGCACCCCCCGCGGCCGCGACATCCTCGCCGCCTGCGGGCAGTTGAAGTCAGAGAGCGAAAAGCTGCGGGCGTCGGCGGTCAGGAAGGCCGAACAGGCGACCGTCGAGGCGGCCTAGCTCGGTCGCCCCGGCCTTACGCCATCGGCGGGGGTCCGGCCAGGATGTCACGCTTGCCGGCGTGATTGGCGGCCGAGACGACGCCTTCCTGTTCCATTCTCTCGATCAGGGAGGCGGCGCGGTTGTAGCCGATCTGGAGGCGGCGCTGGACGTAGCTGGTCGAGGCCTTGCGGTCGCGGGTGACCACGGCGACGGCACGGTCGTAGAGGTCGTCGCCGGAGCCTCCGCCGTCCTCGCCACCCATGGCCGCGTCGCCGTCGCCGTCGGGATCGTCGGTGATCAGGTCCAGATAGTCGGGCTCGGCCTGGGCCCTCAGGTGTTTGCAGACGTCCTCGACCTCCTTGTCGTCCACGAACGGGCCGTGCAGGCGGGTGATGCGGCCGCCGCCGGCCATGTAGAGCATGTCACCCTGGCCCAGCAGCTGTTCGCCGCCCTGTTCGCCCAGGATGGTTCGGCTGTCGATCTTGGAGGTGACCTGGAAGCTGATCCGGGTCGGGAAGTTGGCCTTGATGGTGCCGGTGATGACGTCCACCGACGGACGCTGGGTGGCCATGATCAGGTGGATGCCCGCGGCGCGGGCCATCTGGGCCAGGCGCTGGACGGCCCCTTCCACATCCTTGCCGGCGACCAGCATCAGGTCGGCCATCTCGTCCATGACCACGACCAGATAGGGCATGGGTTCGGGGCGGATCTTCTCGGACTCATAGACCGGGCGGCCCTGGTCATCGAAGCCGGTCTGGACCGTGCGCTCGAAATGCTCGCCCTTGGCCTGGGCCTCGCGCGCGCGGTCGTTGTAGCTGGCGACGTTGCGGACCCCCAGCTTGGACATCCGGCGATAGCGGTCCTCCATCTCGCGCACCGTCCATTTCAGGGCGACGACGGCCTTCTTGGGATCGGTCACGACGGGGGCCAGCAGGTGCGGAATGCCGTCATAGACCGACAGCTCCAGCATCTTGGGGTCGATCATGATGAAGCGGCATTCGGCGGGGGAGTGCCGGTACAGGATCGACAGGATCATGGCGTTGACCCCCACCGACTTGCCCGATCCGGTGGTGCCCGCGATCAGCAGGTGGGGCATCCGGGCCAGGTCGGCGACATAGGGCTCGCCGCCGATAGTCTCGCCCAGCGCCAGCGGCAGCAGATGGCCCTTCTTGTCGTATTCGGCGCTGGACAGCAGGTCGCGCAGATAGACGGTTTCGCGTTTGGCGTTGGGCAGTTCGATGCCGATGGCGTTGCGGCCCTGAACCACGCTGATGCGACAGGCGCGGGCCGACATGGAACGGGCGATGTCGTCGGACAGGGCCACGACCCGGCCGTGCTTCACGCCGGGGGCCGGGGCGAGTTCGTACAGGGTGACGACGGGGCCGGGGCGGATCTGGTCGATCACGCCGCGTACGCCGAACTCGGCCAGGACGCCCTCCAGCATCTTGGCGTTCTGCTTCAGCGCGTGTTCGTCCACGGCCCCGACGCGGGCCAGCGGCTTGGTCAGGATACCGAGCGGGGGCAGGTCGAAGGCGCCTTCGGGACGGGTGAACTCGAAGCCGATCTGGTCGTCGTCAACGGCGCGCTTCTTGGGGGCCTTGGGGGCGGCGACGCGGGGTTCGGTCGAGGCGAGGGGGGCGGGAGCCGGGGCATACGGCGCGGGCTCGTCCCAGGGCGGGGCGGCGTCGACATCTTCCAGCGCGGGCTCCTCGACCGGCGCGCGGGTGCGGGTCGAAAGCGCAGGCTCGACCTCGGGCATGATAAGCGGAGCGGCCGTCGGCGCGGCGCGCGGCGCACGGGGCTTGCGAACGGGGGCGGCTGCGACCGGTGCGGGCCGACGGCGCAGGCCAGAGGCCCAGGCGGTGGCCTCGCCGAAATCCGAAATGCGCAGGCCCACGGCATAGCCGGTGGCCCACAGGCCCAGACCGCCAAACAGCAGGCCGACAATGATCGCCGCGCCGGGGATGCGCAGGGCGGTCAGGCCGCCGATGGTCACGCCGGACACGGCGTCTCCCCACAGGCCGCCCATGCCGGCCGCCAGCGGCCATGCGGCGGGGGCGGCCAGGGCCGAGAGCGCGGCCGACAGCATCAGGACGCCGCCGGTCGCCGACAGGGCCTTGAGCGGCGTGGGTTTGAGCCTTTGCTGGATGGCCTCACCGATCGCGTGGGCCAGGCCGAAGGCGATCAGCAGGGCGGTCATCGGCCAGGCGGCCAGACCCAGGGACTGCATGGCCAGATCGGCGAACAGGGCCCCGTTGTCACCCAGCCAATTGGTCGCGGACGCGCCCGACGACGCGTTGAAACTGGGATCGGCCGGATTCCACGACACCAGCGCCACCGCCAGCAGGGTCGCCAGCAGGGCCTGAAGCACGCCCCGGAACCGCACCATGAAGGGCGCGTCCCACAGCACGCGGGCGCTCAACCAGGCGCGATTGCCGATGATCATGACGGCGGACATACGGGCGCAGCTCTCCGGAAGGGTCGAGCCGCGAGTGTCGCGCGGACAGGGTTAAGGGGGCATTTACCAGCGCGGAGAACGCCCCCTGATGACCTCAGTTCGGGCGGGAGATGGTTTCCAGGGTTTCGCCGGCGTATTTCTCTTTCACGCGGGTGGACAGGTCGCCCAGCGAGACGACCCCGACCAGCCGCTCGTGCTTGTCGACGACGGGCAGGCGGCGGATCTTGCCCGCGGCCATGGCGTCGAGCGCGGCCTGGAGCGGGTCGGAATCGAGCACCGTGGTCACGGTCGAGCTCATGGCCTGGCTCACCGTCGCCTCGGGGCCGAGGCCGGCACCCACGGCACGGATGGCGATGTCGCGGTCGGTGATGGCCCCGACCAGCTTGTCGCCGTCGGCGACGGGGATGAAGCCGAAGTCTCCGGCGCCCATCCGGGCAGCCACCTCGCGCAGGCTGTCGGTCGGCCGGGCGACCTGGACATCCTTGCTCATCACATCGCGAATTCGCATCGATCGTCTCCTTCAAGGGGGTGTGCGTCAGAACCCGGCCCAACACGTGCGGTTCCTTGTCGCCCGCGACGGCGCTACAGCCGGGGACCAGACGAGAGAGCCCCGATGACCGATCCGACCCCCGCCCAGACCTCCACCGCCGCCGATCAGGCGCGCGCGATCCTGTCCCGCCTGGGCGTGCCGGACGCCGTCTGGAGCGAGGGCGGCGTCACGGCGCGTTCGCCGATCGACGGGTCAGAGGCGGGGACGCTGGCCGCCGCGACGCCGGATGCGGTCGAAGCCGCGATCGATCGGTCGGTGCAGGCGTTCCTGAGCTGGCGGCGCGTGCCGGCGCCCCGACGTGGCGAACTGGTCCGGCTACTCGGCGAGGAACTGAGGGCGTCGAAGGACGACCTGGCCATGCTGGTCACCTTGGAGGCCGGCAAGGTCGTGTCCGAGGGCCTGGGCGAGGTTCAGGAGATGATCGACATCTGCGACTTCGCCGTCGGCCTGTCGCGCCAGCTGTACGGCCTGACTCTGCCCAGCGAACGGCCCGGCCACCATATGCGCGAGACCTGGCAGCCCCTGGGGCCGGTGGCGATCATCACGGCGTTCAACTTTCCGGTCGCGGTCTGGGCCTGGAACGCGGCGCTGGCTCTGGTGTGTGGCGACCCGGTGATCTGGAAGCCGTCGGAAAAGACGCCGATGACGGCCCTGGCGGTGCAGGCGGTGTTCGACCGGGCCATGGCGAGATTTGGCGATGCGCCCGAGGGCCTGGCGCAACTGTTGATCGGCGAGCGGGGCGTCGGCGAGACCCTGTCGGCCGATCCGCGCGTGGCGCTCGTCTCGGCGACCGGCTCGACGCGGATGGGCAGGGCAGTGGCCACGGTGGTGGCGGGGCGGCTGGGCCGGTCGCTGCTGGAACTCGGCGGCAACAACGCCATGATCGTGACGCCCTCGGCCGATCTGGAGATGGCGGTGCGGGCCATCGCCTTTTCCGCCGTCGGCACGGCCGGGCAGAGATGCACGACCCTGAGACGCCTGCTGGTGCATGAGGACGTGGCCCCGGCCCTGCTGGAGCGGCTGGTCAAGGCCTATGAGACCCTGCCCTGCGGCGACCCGCGCGAGGCCGGCGTTCTGGTCGGGCCGCTGATCGACGAGGACGCCGGCGCGGCCTTCGACGACGCTCTGAGACAGGCCGAGGGTGAAGGAGGCGAGGTCCTCGTCGGCGGGACCCGGCCCCGGTCGCCGGGCATCTATGTGCGGCCCGCCATCGTCCGGATGCCGGGCCAGACGGATGTGGTCCGGCACGAGACCTTCGCCCCCATCCTCTATGTCGTGACCTGGAAGACCTTCGACGAGGCGGTCGAGATGCAGAATGCGGTGCCGCAGGGGCTGAGTTCCTGCGTCTTCACCGACTCGGTGCGTGAGGCGGAGGCCTTCCTGTCGGCCTGGGGTTCGGACTGCGGCATTGCCAACGTCAATATCGGCCCGTCCGGCGCCGAGATCGGCGGGGCCTTCGGTGGCGAAAAGGACACCGGAGGTGGGCGCGAATCCGGTTCCGACGCCTGGAAAGCCTATATGCGCCGCCAGACCCAGACGGTGAATTTCTCGGCGGAACTGCCGTTGGCGCAAGGGGTGCGGTTCGACGTCTGACGCTTCTTACTTGACGTTGACGTAAACGTAGGCTTTGTGGCGCTCACGCTCGAACCGTCCTGAATGGAGACTGAGTCACATGGCCGACGCTTATATCTACGACGCGGTGCGCACGCCGCGCGGCAAGGGCAAGAAGGACGGTTCCCTGCACGAGATCACGGCGCTCAGCCTGGCCTCGCAGGTTCTGGAGGCGCTGCGTGATCGCAACGATCTCGATACGTCCAGGGTCGACGACGTCATCCTGGGCTGCGTGACGCCCATCGGGGAACAGGGCGCCGACATCGCGCGCACCGCCGTTCTGGCGGCCGGCTGGGCCCAGACGACGGCCGGCGTTCAGGTCAACCGCTTCTGCGCCTCGGGCCTGGAAGCCGTGAACATGGCGACCGCCAAGGTGAAATCCGGCGAGGCCGATTTCGCGGTCGGCGGCGGCATCGAGGCCATGAGCCGCGTGCCCATGAGCTCGGACGGCGGCGCCTGGCCGATCGACCCCTCGGCGGCCATCGCGGCCTATTTCGCGCCCCAGGGCGTCTCGGCCGACATGATCGCCACCAAGTATGGCTTCAGCCGCGACGACGTGGACGCCTATGCGGTCGAGAGCCACAAGCGCGCCGCCCGCGCCTGGGCCGAGGGCCGGTTCTCGAAATCGGTCGTGGCGGTCAAGGATCAGCTGGGCCTGGTCCGGCTGGACCATGACGAGACCATCCGCCCGACCACCGACATGCAGTCCCTGGGCGGGCTGAACCCCTCCTTCGCCATGATGGGCGAGATGGCCTTCGACGCCGTGATCGGCCAGCGTTACCCCGAGGTCGAGCGCGTCAACCACGTCCATACCCCCGGCAACTCGTCCGGTATCGTCGATGGATCGGCCGGCGTCCTGATCGGCACGCTTGAGGCCGGCAAGGCCCTCGGCCTCAAGCCGCGGGCGAAGATCCTGGGCGGCGCCTCGATCGGCTCCGAGCCGTCGATCATGCTGACCGGACCGGAATATGTGACCCGCAAGCTGCTCGGCAAGCTGGGCATGACCACGGCCGACATCGACCTGTGGGAGCTGAACGAGGCCTTCGCCGCCGTCGTGCTGCGCTACATGCAGGCGCTCGACATCGACCACGCGAAAATGAATGTTAACGGCGGCGGCATCTCGATGGGCCACCCGCTGGGGGCCACCGGGGCCATGATCACCGGCATCGCCCTGGACGAGCTGGAGCGGTCGAACCAGTCCACCGCCCTGATCACACTGTGCATCGGCGGCGGCATGGGCACCGCCACCGTCATCGAACGCGTTTGAGGATCACACCGATGGAAAACTTCAAGATCGACGTCGACGCCGACGGTATCGCGCTCGTCACCTTCGACGTGCCAGGCCAGTCGATGAACACCCTGACCAATGGCGTCATGGCCGAGCTGCCGACCCTGGTCGAACGTCTCAAGACCGACGACGCCATCAAGGGCGCGGTGATCACCTCGGGCAAGGCCTCGGGCTTCTGCGCGGGCGCTGACCTCGGCGACATCTCCGGCGGAATGCTGGCGGGCGGCGGGGGCCTTCAGGGCGCCTATGACGCCGGCTGGCGCTTCAACGGGGCCCTGCGCGCGCTGGAGACCTGCGGCAAGCCGGTGGCGGCCGCGATCAACGGCCTTGCGCTGGGTGGCGGTCTGGAGCTGGCTCTGGCCTGCCACTACCGCGTGGTCGGCGACAGCCCCAAGATCCAGCTGGGCCTGCCCGAGATCAAGGTCGGCCTGTTCCCCGGCGGTGGCGGCACCCAGCGTCTGCCGCGCCTGATCGGCGTCCAGGCGGCACTGATGGCCATGACGGCGGGTTCCTCGTGGCGTCCGAATGACGCCAAGGGTGCGGGCGTGGTGCATGAGGTCGTCGCCCCGGGCACCGAGGTCGAGGCCGCCAAGGCTTGGCTCAAGGCCGGCGGCAAGGGCGTCCAGCCCTGGGACACCAAGGAATTCAAGATCCCCGGCGGCGGCCCCTACCACCCGGCCGGAATGCAGAATTTCCTCGTCGGCAACGCGATGATCCGCAAGCAGTCGTATGGAAATTTCCCGGCCGCCATCAACCTGATGAAGGCGGTTTATGAGGGCCTGCAGGTGCCGATGGACGCAGCCCTGCGGATCGAGACCCGCTATTTCATCAAGACCCTGATGACGCCCCAGGCCCAGGCGATGATCCGGTCCCTGTTCCTGTCCAAGCAGGAGCTCGACAAGGGTGCCGTGCGTCCCGCCGGTATCCCCAAGTCCGATCCCAAGAAGGTCACGGTCATCGGCGCGGGCATGATGGGCGCGGGCATCGCCTATGTTCAGGCCCTGGCCGGGATCGAGACCATATTGATCGACCGCGATCAGGACGCCGCCGACAAGGGCAAGGCGCACGTCGCCGACCTGCTCAAGAAGCGTCTGTCCAAGGGCGCGATCGATCAGGCCAAATACGACGCCCTGCTGGGTTCGGTCACGGCGACCACCGACTATGACCTGATCAAGGGCTCCGACCTGGTCATCGAGGCCGTGTTCGAGAACCGCGAGATCAAGGCCGACGTCACCAAGCGGGCCGAGGCCCAGCTGGCCCCGGGGGCCATCTTCGGCTCCAACACCTCGACCCTGCCGATCACCGGCCTGGCCGAAGCGTCGGTTCGCCCCGAAGACTTCATCGGCATCCACTTCTTCTCGCCCGTCGACAAGATGATGCTGGTCGAGATCATCCTGGGCGAGAAGACCGGTCAGGCAGCGATCGCCAAATCGCTGGACTACATCCTCAAGATCAAGAAGACCCCGATCGTGGTCAACGACTCGCGCGGTTTCTATACCAGCCGCTGCTTCTCCACCTTCCTGATGGAAGGCATGGCGATGCTGGAAGAAGGTTACGCCCCGGCCCTGATCGACAACATCGGTCGGATGACCGGCATGCCGCGCGGCCCGCTGGAGATGCACGACGACGTCGCTCTGGACCTGTCCTACAAGATCGCCAAACAGACGGCGCTCGACCTGGGCGACAAGTTCGTCCCGGCCGAGGGAGCCGACATCGTGGCCAAGATGGTCGAGGGAGGTCGTTTCGGCCGCAAGAACGGCATGGGCTTCTATGACTATGCCTCCAAGCCCAAGACCATCTGGCCGGGCCTCGCCGAACTGGCCCCGACCACCAAGGGCATCGACGGTCCGGAAGAGCCCACAGCCTTCGCCCAGATCGACGAGCTGAAGACCCGTCTGCTTTACCGCCAGGCCGTCGAGGTCGCGCGCTGCTGGGAAGAGGGGGTCATCGACGATCCGCGCGAGGCCGATCTGGGTGCCATCCTGGGCTGGGGCTTCGCGCCCTGGACCGGCGGGCCGATCACCCTGATCGACCAGACGGGGCTGTCGACGTTCGTCGAGACCTGCGACCGGCTGACGGCGACCTATGGCGACCGGTTCAAGGTGCCCCAGCTGCTGCGCGACATGGCGGCCAAGGGCGAGACCTTCTACGGCAATTTCGAAGGCGCTCAGAAAGCCGCGGCCTGATCTTCTCCTCCCCGTGCCGAAGGCATGGGGCTGCGGGCGGCTCGTATACGAGCCGTCCTCAGGCGCGGCGCTTCTTCAGCGCCGTGACGGAGGGGGCGACACGCTGCGTAATGTGGAGGCTTTTTGATCGATTCGGACAGACCGAGTCGCCCCCTCCGTCTCCTCGCAAGAGCTCGGATCCACCTCCCCATTCGCCAAGCGGCGAACGGGGAGGAGAATAGAAAGCGGCGGCCCCGTCCCCCGACAAGGCCGCCGCTCATGGCGCCGGCGTGTGGGCGCCGGCCCCTCAATCAAGCGCTTCGGACGTTGTCCCCCAACGACGCCCTTCGCCTGACCGATGCTGTTGTCCCTGGTTCCCCCCAAGGGCCGATGCTGATCGGCGAACCGAGGAATGACGTTCATCGAATGAACGCGATCTGAACGAAACCTGCGCCTTTCGTACAGGTTCGCGCGTCAGGCGAACCGCGTCAGATGATGTCGAGCGGCTGTTCGCTAGTGGGCGGCGGAAAGGCGCGATCCAGAGCCTCGAGGTCCTCGCCGTCCAGCTGGATGTCGAGCGCGGCGGCATTGTCCTCGACGTGGGCGATCGTCGATGCCTTGGGGATCAGGACGACCCCTTCACGCAGCATCAGGGCCGCCAGGGCGATCTGGGCCGGGGTCGCGCCGTGGCGATCGGCGACGGCGATCAGGGCGGGATGTTCCAGCAGTTCGCCCCGCCCGAGCGGCGAATAGGCCATCAGCGGCATGGTCCGCTCCTGCATCCACGGCAGCAGGTCGAACTCCACCCCGCGCGAGCCCAGGTGATAGAGGACCTGATTGGTCTGGCAGTGCTCGGCCCCGTCGATCCCCTCCATGATGGTCATGGCCCGCATGTCCAGGTTCGATACGCCCCAGCGCGCGATCATCCCCTCGTCGACCAGTTCCTCGAACCCGGCGATGATCTCGTCCATCGGGTGGCGGCTTTCCCAGTGCAGCAGATACAGGTCCAGCCGGTCGACCCCCAGCCGCTCCAGACTGCGCTCGCAGGCCAGCATCATCGACATCTCGCCGGCGTTCTCGGGTCGCACCTTGGAGACCAGGAAGACCTCGTCGCGACGACCCTGAATCACCTCCCCGACCAGCCGCTCGGACGCCCCGTTGCCGTACAGTTCGGCCGTGTCAATCAGGCTGAGGCCCAGGTCGAGCCCGCGCGACAGGGCCGCCTGTTCGGCGTCGCCGGTCCTCAGGCTGTCGCCGATCTCCCACGTCCCCTGGCCGAGCACGGGGATCAGGGTTCCATCGGGAAGGGCGGTCATGCGGCTCATGGTTCCCTAATGCCCCAGGACGGCGATCGGCGCCAAAGGTTCCACGCGGCGGCCTGTCGTGCGAGACGAGGACGATGACGGAGACGACGATGGCGGACGGCGAGAAGACGGCGGGCGGTGCCCTGGCCGGGATCAAGGTGCTGGACCTGTCGCGCATCCTGGCCGGGCCGTGGGCATCGCAGGTTCTGGGTGATCTGGGGGCCGAGGTCATCAAGGTCGAACGACCGGGCGAGGGCGACGACACCCGCAAATGGGGGCCGCCCTGGCTGGCCGACGGCGCGGGCGAACCGACCGATCAGGCCGCCTATTATCTGGCCGCCAACCGCAACAAGACCTCCGTCACCATCGACTTCACCAAGCCGGAGGGCCAGGCCCTGGTACGTCGGCTGGCGGCGCAATCGGACATATTGATCGAGAACTACAAGGTCGGCGGACTCGCCAAATACGGCCTCGACTACGACAGTCTGAAGGCCGTGAATCCACGGTTGATCTATTGCTCGATCACCGGCTTCGGCCAGACCGGACCCTATGCGGCGCGGCCGGGCTACGACCTGCTGCTGCAAGGCATGGGCGGGTTGATGAGCATCACGGGGCCGAAGGACGGGCGGCCCCAGCGGGCGGGTGTTGCGGTGGTCGATCTTCTGACCGGCCTGTACGGGGTGGTGGGGGTTCTGGCTGCGCTGGCCGCCCGGGAACGCACCGGCGAGGGGCAGCAGATCGATCTGGCCCTGCTGGACGTCGAGGTCGCCTGTCTGGCCAATCAGGCGTCGAACTTCCTCGTCTCGGGGGTGTCGCCGGGCCGGATGGGCAACACCCACCCCAACATCGTGCCCTATCAGGAGTTTCCCACCGCCGACGGCTTCATGATCGTGGCGGTCGGCAACGACAGCCAGTTCCGCGCCTTCGCCGGAGTTCTGGGTCATCCGGAATGGGGCGGCGACCCGGCCTATGCGACCAATCCGGCGCGGGTCGCCAACCGCGATGTGCTGGTTCCCCTGATCGAGGCTCTGACGCCCATGCGGACGACGCAGGCGTGGGTCGGGGCGCTGGAGGCGGCGGGCGTCCCCTGCGGCCCCATAAACGTCATCGGCGAGGTCTTCGACGACCCCCAGGTCCGGGCGCGCGCCCTGCGGGTCGAGATGGCCCACGAGGCCGGCGGCACGGCCCCCGGCGTCGCCAGCCCGTTGCGGATGTCCGGCACCCCGGTCGCATACCGCCACGCCCCGCCGGTGCTGGGCCAGCATACGGACGCGGTTCTGGGCGGTCTGGGCCTGTCGGCCGATGAGATCGCGGAGCTCAGGGCGCGGGGGGTGGTCTGAGGGTCAGCCCCTCAGCTTGCCACCCAGTTTCTCGACCGCCGCCACCACACGCGCCGACACGGCCTCGATCTCAGCCTCGGTCAGGGTTGCGGCCTGGGGCTGGATGACGACTTCCAGCGCCACCGACTTGAACCCCTCCGGCACGCCGGTGCCGCGATAGACGTCGAACACCCGAACCTCGGCGATCAGCGCCTTGTCCGCGCCCGCCGCCGCCTTGATCAGGTCGCCCGCCGCCCGGCCGTCCTCGACCACGAAGGCGAAGTCGCGGGTCAGGGGCATCAGGGGTGACAGGCTGGCCGAGCCGCGCGTCTTGGACCCCCCCGCCTTCTGGGCCTTGGGCTCCGGAACACTGTCCAACACGATCTCGAAGGCCAGCATGGGGCCGTCGGCGTCGAGCGCCTTGAGCACGCGCGGATGGACGGCACCGAACTCGGCGATCACGGTCTTGGGGCCGAGCTGGAGGCGTGCGGAACGGCCCGGGTGCCACCAGTCGCGGTTCTGGCCCTGGACCAGTTGCAA
This sequence comes from Brevundimonas sp. NIBR10, assembly GCF_027912515.1. Lineage (NCBI taxonomy): Bacteria > Pseudomonadati > Pseudomonadota > Alphaproteobacteria > Caulobacterales > Caulobacteraceae > Brevundimonas > Brevundimonas sp. NIBR10. The sequence goes on along the minus strand of NZ_CP115464.1, from coordinate 392,573 downwards.
CGACCCGACCGGCGCGCCGATCTGCTCCAGAACCGCCATCAGGTCGCCCTTGAGGCCGAACAGGGCGTCTTCCGCGCCGCCACTCCAGTGACGCGCGGGCGAGGGGGCGATCAGACCGGCGATCACCGTGCGCTGGCCGTCCGGCTGGTCGCTCAGATAGATGGGGCCGATCTCGAACAGGGCGGCGTCGGGGTGGCCGCGCGCGGCGTTCCTCGCCGCCGCCTGGATCAGATTGGGCAGGGCCGATGGCCGCATGCAGTCCAGATCGGCTGCGATCGGGTTCTCGAGCACCAGCCGGTCGTCACCGCCACCGAACAGGGCGGCCGTGGACTGTTTGGTGAAGGACCAGGTGACGGCCTCGGCGTAACCGGCGGCGGCGAGGGCGCGGCGGGCCAGCCGCACCCGCGCCTGACGTGGCGACAGCACGCCTTTCGACGACGGCGTCTGGTCGGGCAGGGGGGTGTCGGGCAGGGCGTCGAAGCCCTCGATCCGGGCCACCTCTTCGACGAGGTCGGCTGGCCCCTCGACGTCGCGGCGGAAGGACGGCGGGGTCACGGTCCAGGTCCCGGCGGTCTCTCCGGCCGTGATGAGGAAGCCGAGCTGCCCCAGGATGGTGCCGATCCGGTCGTGGGCGAGGTCGAGACCCGACAGCCGCTTCACATAGTCGGGATCGAAGGCGAACGGTGCCGGATTGGCGGGGTGCTCGCCCGCCAGCACGATCTCCGACGGCTCGCCGCCGCACAGGTCGAGGATCAGCCGGGTGGCCAGTTCCAGCCCCGGCACGACAGAGGCCGGATCGACGCCACGCGCGAACCGGTATTGGGCGTCGGAGTTGATCGTCAGGGTCCGGCCGGTCTGGGCCGTGACGATGGGATCGAACCAGGCGCTCTCGACGAAGACGTCGGTGGTCTGGTCCGAACAGCCGGTGGACTCACCGCCCATGACGCCGCCCAGGCCGATGGGGCGCTCGCCGCCTGCGTCGGCGATGACGCACATGGCCGGATCGACGGTGTAGGTCTTGCCGTCCAGCGCGATCAGATGCTCGTGGGTGCCCTCGGCGATGTGGGCGGCACCGGCGGACAGCTGCCCCGCCCGCACCACGATCTCGGACCCGACCAACTTCCTGGCATCATAGACGTGCAGCGGCCGGCAGCGGTCGTAGGCGATCAGGTTGGTCACATCGACCAGCCGGTTGATCGAGCGCAGGCCGATCGCTTCCAGCCGCCGCTTCAGCCAGTCGGGCGACGGGCCGTTGGTCACGCCCCGGATCAGCCGTCCCGCGAACACCGGGCACATCCCGGGGGCCTCGATCCGCACCGCGATCGGCGAAGGGAAGGCCCCGCGCACCATGGCGATGTCGAAATGCTTGAGCTTGCCCAGGCCTGTCGCGGCCAGATCACGCGCGATCCCGGCGACGCCCAGCCAGTCGGGCCGGTTCGGCGTCACCTCGAAATCGATGACGGGATCGGCCCCGAACAGCCGGGCGACCGGCGTGCCGACGGGGATCTCCGGCGGCAGTTCCTGGATGCCGTCGCTGTCGTCGGCCAGTTGCAGTTCGGACGCCGAACAGAGCATGCCGTTGGACACCACGCCGCGCACCGGCTTCTCGACCAGGGTGACCCCCAGGCCGGGCACATAGGCGCCGATCGGGGCGTAGATGGTGGTCAGGCCCGCGCGCGCATTGGGGGCGCCGCAGACGATCTCCTTCATCCCGTCGACGGTCTCGACCTGACAGACCTGCAGCCGGTCGGCGTTGGGGTGGCGTTCTGCCGAGACGATCCGGGCCACCGTGAACGGCGCCAGGGCGACGGTGGGGTCCGTGACGTGTTCGACCTCCAGCCCCGCCATGGTCATGGCGTCGGCGACCTGGGCCGCATCGGCGGTGGTCTCCAGATGGTCCTTCAGCCAGGCGAGCGTGAACTTCACGGCTGCACCCCGATGCCGCGCAGGCCGTCGAGGAAGTCCGGCGCGCCCGTATAGGCGACCGAGAAGAACCCGCACCGCTCGAACCGGCAGTCGCGGAACGGAATGCAGCCGGTGATCTTGGTCGGCCCCAGGGGTTGCAGCATCAGATTGGCCATGTCGCCGTCGGCCGAACCCAGGTTGCAGCCTGCGAAGTCGCAGCCCGAGACCGGCACGATCACGGCGGGGCCGTGAAGCTCGCAGTCGATGAAGGTCCGGCCCTCGATCACCGAGGCACCGCCCAGCGCGACCTCATGCATCAGCAGCGGCAGCCAGATCCGCTGACCCGTGTAGATCGGACCGGCACCATAGGCGGCGAATTGGAAACCCGGGGTCATGCGCCGGTCCCTTCGGTGGACAGGCCGGTCAGGCCGGCCGCCAGATCATCGAGCACGGCCTCGGGTCCCGTGAAGCCGATCTGGACGAATTTGCAGCGCACGAAACGGCAATCCACCAGGCCGATCGCCCCGATGATGTGATCGCCCAGCGGCCGCAGCATCAGGCTTCTGGGATTGGTCGTGGCTCCCAGGTTGCAGCCTTCCAGCGACACCCCGCCCATGGCCGCGATCACGGCCGGACCCTGGATGACGCAGTCGGTGAAGGTCTTTCCGCGAATGACGGTCTCCCCGGCATTCAGGTGCTGGACACCCAGCAGGGGCAGCCAGACGGCTTCCTTCTCGAAGGTGGTGCGGGCGACCTGTTCGCGGCCGAGGGCTTCGTCGTGGAGGGGGTTCTGGGTCATGACGATCAGCTCAGGCCGGAGGCGGGATTGGGGGCGGAGAAGGCGGAGAAGCCGTAGTGGGCCAGCCACCGTGTGTCGGCCTCGAACATGGGGCGCAGGTCGGGCATGCCGTACTTCAGCATGGCCAGGCGATCGACGCCCATGCCGAAGGCGAAGCCCTGGTATTCGTCCGGGTCGATGCCGCAGTTCCTCAGCACATTGGGATGCACCATCCCGCAGCCGAGGATTTCCAGCCAGTCGTCACCTTCGTTGAACTTGAGCTGGCCGCCGGAGCGGTCGCAGCGGATGTCCATCTCGGCCGAGGGCTCGGTGAAGGGGAAGTGGTGCGGGCGGAAGCGTGCATCCACGGCGTCCAGCTCGAAGAACCGGGCGATGAAGGTCTGCAGCGTCGTCTTCAGGTGTCCCATGTGGATGTCGCGATCGATCACCAGGCCCTCGACCTGATGGAACATCGGGGTGTGGGTGGCGTCGGAATCCTTACGGAAGGTCCGGCCGGGCGCGATGATGCGGATCGGCGGTTGCCGCGATATCATGGTGCGGACCTGCACGGGCGACGTATGGGTCCGCAGCACCTTGCGCTCGCCCGTTTCGGGGTCGGGCCTCAGGAAGAAGGTGTCGTGCATCTCCCGTGCCGGATGTTTGGGCGGAAAATTGAGCGCGGTGAAATTGTGAAAATCGTCCTCGATGTCGGGCCCTTCGGCGACGGCGAAGCCCATGGAGGCGAAGATGGCGACCATCTCGTCCATCACCTGCATGGTCGGATGGACCGCGCCCTTTCGGCGAGGCCGCGACGGCAGGGTCAGGTCGATGCGCTCGGACAGCAGCCGCGCGTCCAGCTCGGCGGCCTCCAGCTCGGCCTTCCTGTTCGCGATCGCCGAGGCGACCCGGTCGCGCAGGCCGTTGATGACCGGCCCCTGTTCGCGCCGCTCGTCGGGGCTCATCGTGCCCATCCCCTTCAACAGGCCGGAGATGACGCCGGTCTTGCCGAGGGCGGAGACCCGCACGGCCTCGACCTCGGCCACGGTGGTCGCGCCGCCGATCGCGTTGATCAGGTCGAGTTCGAGCTGGGGAAGGTCGGAATGGGACATGGTCGGCAGCGTCTAGCCTCTGGCGCGGCGTTCGTCACCCTCGGGGCGGCGGGTGGTGCCGTCGAAACGCGCCGGAAGCCGCTGGCGACCCGTGATCCGGCACATTAGATGTTGCTGATGACATCCCTGACTCCCCGCACCGTCGCCCGTCGGCATCAGGCCGTCCGTGACGACATCGGCGACCTGATCACCCGTCGGCCCCTGCCCGGACCGGGTCTGGACCAGGTCGATCCCTTCCTGTTCCTGAACCACCATGGGCCCCAGACCTATGCGCCCGGCAATCGCGGCCTGCCGTTCGGGCCGCATCCGCATCGGGGGTTCGAGACCGTGACCTTCATCCTGGAGGGCGAGCTGGCGCACAACGATTCCGGCGGCGGCGAGAGCATCATCCGCGCCGGCGGGATCCAGTGGATGACGGCCGGATCGGGCCTGATCCACGCCGAACTGTCTCCGGCCGGCTTCAAGCGCGACGGCGGGCCGATGGAGATCCTCCAGCTCTGGGTCAATCTGCCTTCGCGGCTGAAGATGACGGCACCGGCCTATGTCGGGCTCCAGGCCGAGGACATCCCGACCTTCACGACCGACGATGGGCGGGTCACGGTCGAGGCCGTCTCGGGTCGCTGGGGCGAGACGACCGCCCCGATCCAGTCGCTGATTGACGTCCAGATGGCGGTGGTGCGGTTCCGGTCCGGCGGGACGTTCACGGCGCCGATCGCGCGCGGTCGTAACGTCTTCCTCTATGTCGTCAGGGGCCAGGTCTCGGTCGGTGGCGCATCGGTCGAGCCGTGGCATCTGGTGACGCTGAACGACGACGGGGATGCGGTGGCGATCGAGGCGGGTACGGACGCCGTCGTCCTGCTGGGTCATGCCGCACCGATCGGCGAGCCTGTGTTCTCCCATGGGCCGTTCGTGATGAACACGCGCGAGGAGATCATCCAGGCGATCGAGGACTACAACGCCGGCAAGTTCGGACCCCCGCCTCCCGTCTGAGCTGGAATGCGTCTAGCGTCGCTCAGGCCGCGTGGGGATCGGCCAGGGACACGGCGACCTCGGCCCCCTCGCCTGGCGTGGTCTCGATCGACAGTGCCCCGCCGGACTGACTGGCGAAGGCGGCGGCCTGGGCCAGACCCAGCCCGGCCTGACCGGTCTTGGTCGTGAAGAAGGGTTCGACGGCGCGGGCGGCGACGTCGCGGTCCATGCCGGGGCCGGTGTCGCGGACGCTGAGCCGGGGCCCCTGATCGGTCATCTCCAGCCGGACGGCGACGGAACCCGTGCCGCCGACCGCCTCGACCGCATTGGTCAGAAGCGCCCGCACCGTGGCCTCGAAGGCGACGGGGTCCAGCCGGGCAGGGGCGGGACCGGACGGGGCCTCGACCAGAAGGTCGATGCCGGGCCCCGCCTGGGCGCGCAGGCGACTTTCCATGGCGCGCAACAGGACGCCGACGTCCAGGGTTCGGACCTCGCTCTCACTGGTCTCGACGAAGGCCGACAGACGCTGGGTCACGGCCTCGCCGCGACGCCCGGCCGCCAGGGCCGCCTCGCCCAGGCGGCGCACGCGCCCGGCGTCGTCCGCCTGTTTCAGGATCATGTCGAGCGCCGAGGTGATGACGCCCAGCAGGGCGTTGAAGTCTCGAGCCACGTCGCCGGTGATGCGTCCGACCGTCTCCAGCCCCCGCCCGGCGTCGCTCTCGGCGTGGAGCAGGGCGGCCAACCTTTCGGCCTCGGCCAGGGCGGTGTCGGCCTCGGCGCGGGCGGCGCGGGCCTGGTCCAGGGCGTCTTCGGCCAGTGTGCGGGCCTCATCACGCTCGCGGACCGCCTGCGCGACAACGGCATCGGCCTCGGAGGCGACGGCTTCGGAGGGGGCATCGGCCTCAACCTCAGCTGGCACGGCCTCACCGGCCAGCAACAGGGATTCGGTCACGCCGTCGGGCCCCGCCAGTGGCAGGATGTTCCAGCGCATGGGAACGCCGTCAGGACCGGGCACCATCAGCGGACCCGCCTCGCCGGGGCCGACGCGCAGGGCGGCGCGCAGGGACTGGCGTGCCTCGACCCTGTTCACCGGGGCCACGAATCGGTCGGCGAAGTCGGCGCCGATACAGGGCTGGCCGTCGATCCGGTCCAGGGCCTGACCGTTGGCCAGCCGGATCTCGCCTTGCAGGGTCACGACCACCAGGGCGCTGGACGCCGCCTCGAACACCCGGCCGGTGATCTCGGCGACCGGATCGACCGTGGGTTCGACGACGACGGTGTCGGGCGTGGTCAGGCCGTCGGTCTCGACGATGGCGGCCGTCGATCCGACGATCTGGCCCATGTCGTTCTCGATCGGCATGGCGGTGACCGAGACCAGCATCTTTCGCCGCGTCGCCGGATTGGCCAGGATGTGCTGGAAACCGCGCACCGTCTGGCCGCGCAGGGCCCGGGCGCTGGGCAGCATGTCGGGCGGGATCGGCCGTCCGTCCGGAAAGGTGATGCCCCAGGTCGCCGAGTGGAACCGCAAGCCCAGCAGTTCGGCGTCGCGTCGCCCCATCAGCTGGTGCGCGGCCCGGTTGGCGAAGACGAATTTCCCTTGCGTGTCTGTCTCGACGATGGCGACGGGAATGGCGTTCAGGGTCTCGAACAGCCGCTTGTCGGCCGATTCGGCGACCTTCTGCACCACGTCCAGCTCGCCGGTGGTGGTCACGACCCGGCTCCTGTGGGTCAGGGCGAACCAGGTGGAATAGGCGGCGATCAGGGTCATGATGCCGGCGAGAACCGCCAGCACCCACACCCAGTTGACCTCGCCCTCCAGAAACATCGTTCGGTCGTCCCATTTCGGCGCAGCCCCGCGCCGCATAGGCCGCACGTTGCAAAGTGCGAGCCTGTTCTCGCCCGGCAGGCGAAACGCCGCCCATCACTCGACCGCCTGAACCCCGTCCGTCAAGCCGCCGCCCGCAGATGACGCACCGCCCCCTGAAGGAGGCATGAAAAAAGGCCGGACGTCGCCGCCCGGCCTCTCTTTCGTCAGGTCTCGTCAGCTTCAGAGCTTGAAGCGCACGCCGACGAAGACGTTGTAGCCGAACTTCTCGTACTCATAGGTCCGCTCGGTCGAGCCGTAGTAGCGGACGCCGGCCGAGTCGGTCAGGTTCTTGGCCTCGCCGAACACCTCGATCCCGTTGCCGAAATCGTAGCTGGAGGTGAAGTCCAGCTGGCCACGACCCTCGACATAGAGGTCGAGCCCGGGCCGGGTCGCGTCGATGGCCTCCAGGAAGTCGCTGCGGTGGGTATAGGACACCCGGGCGCTGAAGCCGTACTTCTCGTAGAACAGCGCGGCGTTCCAGGTGGTGTCCGACTGACCGGGCAGGACAAAGGTGTTGCGTCCGGCATAGGCGCGGCGGGTTTTGATCTCCGCATCGGTCAGGGTGTAGTTGGCGAACACCCCGAAACCCGAAGCCCAGCCCGGCAGGAAATCGAAAGTCTGCTGCCAGTTCAACTCCACCCCCGAAAGATGACCCTCGGGCGCATTGCGGGTTTCGGTCACGATGGCGCTGACGGTCCCGCCCGGCAGGACATAGGGCTCGACCGAGTTCAGGGTGAAGCGGTAGTTCGACAGGTCCTTGTAGAAGGCGTTGATCGAGACGACGCCCAGCGGCCGCAGATAGTATTCCAGGCCTGCGTCGAAGTTGTTCGACAGGGTGGGTCGCAGGTCGGGATTGCCGCGCGCCACTGTGGTCACGCCAGCGTCAGTGGTTTCCAGCACCCGGGGGACGATGTCGGCATACTCGGGACGCGAGATGGCGCGTGTCAGGGCGACACGACCGATCAGGTTGTCGTTGAAGCTGTGACGAACCGTCAGATTGGGGAAGAAGTCGGTCTGCTCGCGTCCGACCGTGCGCAAGGTCCCTGTCGTGCCACCCGGCGGCACCACCAGGGCGGATCCGTCGAAGCTGGTCTGTTCCAGCCTCAACCCCACCAGGACGTTGGTCGCCCCGATATCGAACCGGGCCTGGCCATAGCCGGCCAGGATGTCTTCCTGCGCGGTGTAGTCGGCGCTCAGCGACTGGGGGATGCGCCGTGACGCGGCATTGGTCGAGACCGCGCGCACGCCGTCGAGATAGGTCTCGACCAGATCGTGATCGAACTTCAGACCCAGGTCGTAGTCATAATTCTGCGACGGGGAGGTGCTCAGCAGAGGGGCCAGCAGGCCGGGGTTGACCGGGGCGGTGGTGGTCCGGTCGCGATAGCGTTCCTCGTCGGCGGTGATGTCGCGGGTCGCGTACTTGGCCCCGAACTTCAGTGTCACGTCGCGGTCGAACAGCACGGTCGGCAGTTCCAGATTGGCCTTGACCGCCACGTCCTCTTGTTCGGTCGTGTTCGAGCGGAAGGTGTTTTCCCGGAAGCTGTAGTTGGTCGGCGTCGCATAGTAGGTCGAGGCGAACGGCGAATAGGTCGGCGAATAGTGGTTGGTCGTGTCGTAGCTCAGGGTCTGGGACCCCGAGCGATAGACCAGTTCGTCGCGGTGCGGATAGGTCTGCTCGCTGCGGGCCCACGACACCGCGCCGTCCAGCACGGCCCCGTTGGTGAAGGTGTGTTCCGCGCCCAGGTTCAGGGTCGCGATCTGATTGTCCTGCTCGCGGTGACGCAGTTGCTTGTAGATGCGCGCGCCGGTGAAGGTCGCGGTCCGGTCGGTCGATCCAGCCTGAAGCACCCCGTCCGAATAGGTGAAGCGCAGGGTGTCGCGGAACTCGTTGTCGTTGAACTCGGCGAACGACCCGCGCAGCCAGGCCCGGGTGGCGTCGGACGGCCGCCATTCCAGCGCCGCCGTGATCGCCTTGCGGGTGCGTTCGGTCTCATAGTCCTTGAACAGGGTCTCATCGAGATAATAGCGGTTGGTGGTGGCGTTGTAGTTCCACGCGTTCTCGACGTTCTCGGGCCGGCGGTTGGTCTGGGAGAAGCTCAGCGACACCAGGGCGCCGAAGGTCTGGTCCGGTCCGAAGACGTTGGACAGGGTGCCGCCCGCGCGGACATCCGAACCGCCGTAGTCGTTGTAGCTGCCGCCGCCATAGGCGCTGACCGCCAGGCTGCGCTGGTCGAAGGGCGAGCGCGTCTTGATGTTGACGGCGCCGGCGATCGAGTCGGCGTCCTGGCTGGGCGACAGGGTCTTGGAGACTTCCACGGTCGAGACGATGTCGGACGGCAGGGTGTCGAGGTCGACGGCGCGCGTGGTGGGCGAGACGGCAGGGACGGCGACTCCGTCGACGGACACGGCGGTGAAGGCGGCGGGCGCGCCACGCACGTTGATGTAGCGGCCTTCGCCCTGATCGCGCTGGATGGCGATGCCCTGGACCCGCTGGAGCGATTCCGCGACATTGGGGTCGGGATAGCGGCCGATGGCGTCGGCCGACAGGATGTTGACGGTGCCCTGGGCGTTGCGCTGCTGGTTCAGCGAGCGGGCGATCCCGTCCGTGATCACCCCGGTCACGACCACGTCCTCGATCGACACGGCGTCAGCGTCGGCGATCAGGGCGATGTCCAGTGTGGTCACAGTGCCGGCGGCGACCGTGACGGGTCGTGTCGCATCGGGCAGGCCGAGGTAGCGGATTTCGAGTGTCGCGGGTCCGGGTTGCAGGCCCGACAGGCTGAACGTCCCCTGGGTGTCCGTTACCGCCCGGCGACCGGTCTCGCGCACCACGATCTCCGCGCCCGGCAGGGCGGCACCGGAAGGCCCGGTGATCCGGCCCGAAAGGACCTCGCCCGCCGGCGGGGCCTCGGCCACGGACGGTGCGGTTTCGGCGGCCGACACGGCGCCGGCAAAGGCGAGCGGCACGATGGATGCGCCCAGAAGAAGAGCCAGTTTCATTGCATGATCCCCACGCGCGACCGGGCGATATTTCGCCTCGATCCGATGGGGCGGCCCTTAGCCCTGCGCAGCTACGTCACCGCGACGGTTCCACGACGCCTGTTTCGCGGTTTCTCTTCGGGGGTGTGACAATCCATCCCGTGACGGAGAATCTGTCACATCTTCGATATGTGAACCGGCCGCAGAGTCTCAGTGGGCGTAGCGCCGGCTGCGGAAGGCGCGGCCGGTCAGCAGGGTCTTGATGAAGAAGAAGATGGCGATGGCGATCGCATAGCCCAGGAACAGGGCCAGACAGGTCATCCAGAACTCCAGGCTCATGATGTCCGGCAGGACCATCGAACCGCCGTCCAGCATGGGCCTGATCATCATGATCAACCGGTCGACGATCACGGCCCCCAGCGCGCTGCCGCCCAGACCGCGCCAGCCGCCCATCATCAGGGCGGCGATCAAGGCGATGATCAGGCCGGTCACCTGGTTGACGCTGTCGAACCCGCCCGAGGCCAGGGCGAACAGGCCGTTCAGCAGGCCGCCGATCGAATCGATGAGACTTTCCATAGGGACGCTCCGTTCGGCGCGCCTTAGCGGCGGCCTGATACAGGGTTAACGTCGTTCGCCGGGATTCGCTCCGCATGGCACCCCGTCGTCCCGATGCGGTCGATCAGCGCGGTACCAGTCGCCACATCCGCAAGGGATGCCGAACGGTGCCGGCCTCGGCCCCCGCCGCCTCGCCCCGCCCCATGTAGAAGTCGGCGCGGACCGGCCCCCGGATCGCCGATCCGGTGTCCAGCGCCACGACCAGACCCTGATAGCCCCCGCGGGCTCCTGCAAGAAGGGGGGCGCCGTTCAGATTGCCTGCGTCCGCCTCGATCCAGACCAGGTCGCCGTAGGTCCAGTGGGCGGGATCGACGGCGATAGACCGGCGGGCGGTGAGTGGAATCCCCGCCGCCCCGGCCGGGTGACCCCCGTCGTCGGGCTGCAGGTCGAAGAAGATATAGCGGGGGTTCAGGGCCGTGATCGCCCGCGCCTCGCGTCCTCTATGCGCGGCTAGCCATGCGCGGATGGCGTCGCCGGAGGTGCCGTTCTCGGGCAACAGGCCCTGCGCCGCCATGGGCCGGGCGATGCCGGTGAAGGGCCGGCCGTTGTCGGCGGCATAGGCGGCCCGCCCCGTCGCTCCGTCCTCGAAGGTCAGATAGCCCGAGCCCTGGATCTGGAGGAAGAACAGGTCCTCGGCCCTCATCCAGGCCAGGACGGGCGCGGAGGGCGATCCGGCCGCCGCCGCCGCCTCGATCGCCGCCCGGTCGGCATAAGGGCCGGTCGAGCCGTCTGGACGGCGCTGCACCACGCCGGCCGCCGTCTTTTCCAGATCCAGCGGCCGAGCCAGCACCGGCATGTCGAACTCGCCCCCCTGTGCGTGGCGGGCCGGATATTCGGGCGCGAAATAGCTGGTCAGCAGGCCGGGGCGGCCGTCCGGCGTCCGGGCCGCCTCGACGCGGAAGCCGCGCTCGAAGAAGCTGCGGGCCACGGCCGGGGTCACGGGTTTCGAGGTCTGGCGGATCGCCTGGGCTTCGTCGCAACGGGCCATGGCGGCAGGCTGCCGCGCCGCACGGCAACCCTCGGCATAGGCCATGAAGGCGGCCAGGTGATCTTCCCGCGACCAGCCGGGCAGGCCGGCGGGACTGTCGGCGGGCAGGGTTTCGTAAGGTACGGGTTCGGGCGGGGGTGCTGCCGGTTCCTGGGGCGTGACCACGGGCGGCGGTGCCGAGGGTGACGGGGCCGTCGTCGAACAGGCGGCCACCATCAGCAGGCCGCACAGCATGCCGATCCGGACTGGGCCGATCCGGGCCAGACCCGGCATCGACCGCACGGCGGAGCGGCGCATCAGGCGGTGGCGGGTTCGACCCGCGCCAGGACCCAGTTGGGATCGGTCGCGCCCAAGGTGCGCTCGAACGTCCAGTGCTCGGCCGTGCGACGTTCCTCGATCCGGGGCTCGCCCGGCGCCCCCGGCGTGGCCTCGCCCTCGGGCGGAATGATGTTGGAGCGGATCTCGGCCAGGAAACGGACCTTGGCGATGGCGCGGTCGCCCTCGACCGTGGCGCTTTCCAGATCGGCGCGGGGGGGATGCAGGAACTCGACCTGTTCGGTCTCGCCGCGCACCTCGCGCGCCGCGATGCCGTGCTCGAACGACTCCATCACCGCCGGGGCCAGCAGGGGTTTCAGCGCCGCCCTGTCGCCCGAGGCATAGCCCCGCACGATGGTCTCATAAGCCTGACGCGAGCCGTCGAGGAATTTGCCCGCATCGAAGGCCGGATCACGGGCGCGGAGGCCGGAAATCGCCTGCATCGTGATCGAATCCAGCGCCGGGCGAGGGGCCGGGGGCGTCTCGCCGGACGGCAGGACGGGGGTCTTGGCGTCCTCCTGCGGCTGGCGGCCGACGCGTTTGCCCAGCACATTGTACAGCTGGAACAGCACGATGGCCGCGATCACGGCGAACAGAACGATGAGAACCTGGGCCGGCAATCTGGATATCCTGAGATGGGCGTCGGCGCGGCCTGAGGGGGCTGCGTCCTTCAAGCGGAACGATTAGGGGCTGATATGGATGCGCGCAAGGCGCGGCGCACCCCCGCCGGGTCGTGCGCCGTTGCCGCAGGGCCCGCCTTCTGATAGTCGCCGCGCCTCATGCGAGGCCGCGTCCGGCCTCAGCCCCACAGCTTCATTCGACGGCCCCACGCCCATGACCGACGTTTCCCCCACCGACAGCACCGTCCCCGCGCCCGGCGAGAATGCCCAGGGTGGCCCGCCCACCGGCGGCTTCCGCATCCTGGCGCAATATGTTCGCGACCTGTCGTTTGAGAACCCCAAGGCCCCCGAGAGCCTGCGCATGGAGGGCAAGCCCGCCATCGACATGGGCGTCGAGCTGAACGCCCAGGGCCGCCCGGACAATCTGTTCGAGGTCGAGATGCGGCTGTCGGTCAAGGCGACCACCGACGCCGGTCCGGTGTTCAACGTCGAGCTCCACTACGGCGGCCTGTTCCAGCTGAACAACGTCGCTCCGGCCGACATCGAGCCCCTGCTGCTGATCGAATGCCCGCGCTACCTGTTCCCGTTCGCGCGCGAGATCATCGCCCGCGCCACCTCGGATGGCGGCTTCTCGCCCCCCTTCATGATGGACCCGATCGACTTCGTCGGGATCTACATGGCGCGCCAGCAGCAGATGGCCCAGAATCGCGACGCCCAGCCGGGCCAGGCTTGAGGCCCGGCCGGGTGATCCGGTCCGGATCGCCCATGCGCTGAGACACCGGTGTCGACGACGAGAGTTCGTCTTCCCGGCTTGTGCGGGGCGCGGACATTGATATGACGCGTCCCATGGCCAAGATTACCTATATCCAGCACGACGGCGGCGAGAGCACCGTGGACGTCAAGCCCGGTCTCTCGGTGATGGAGGGGGCGGTGCGCAACAACGTTCCCGGCATCGACGCCGACTGCGGCGGGGCCTGCGCCTGCGCCACCTGCCACGTCTATGTCGATCCCGACTGGACCGAGAAGACGGGCAAGCCCTCGGCCATGGAGGAGTCCATGCTGGACTTCGCCGAAGAGGTCGAGCCGAACTCGCGCCTGTCGTGCCAGATCCGGGTGTCCGACGATCTGGACGGGCTGATCGTCCGCCTGCCGCAAAGCCAGCACTGACACCCCGCCTTTACGAAGTCTGGGGCACGGTCGTCGCCGGTCAGGCGTTACGGTCCCCAGTATGGCGTTGCTCTCATCTCCCAGCGAACGACGGCTCGAGCCGCGCCAGGTCGCCAATGCGCGCGGCGTGCTGGTGGCGCCGGGTCTCGAACTGGTCTGCATGATCGTGGACCTGTCGGGCGGCGGCTATCGCGTCCGCCTGGACCGTGGCCTGTCCCTGCCGCGTCAGGTCATGCTGGTGGACATCGCCGCCGGCACCGCCTGCGAGGCCGACGTCGCCTGGTGCAAGGGCATGGAGGCGGGCCTGAAATGCCGCGTCCGCGCCAACAGCCTGAGAGGCCTGGTCCCCGCCCGCTTCGCCCCCGCCCGCGACGCCTGGGTCAGGGCCGGTGGGCGCTAGACCCCCGACGGCATCGTCCCCGAGTTGATGGCGATCCGCCCGACCAGACCCTTGACGATCAGGTCCAGCGCCGAGCCTTCGCGGTAATCGGCGGCGGCGACGAAATTGACCCTGTCCTCGCTGATCAGCCCATAGATCTTCTGCTGGTCGCGTTCGGAGTTGCGTGGGTCATAGACGGCGATCGAATAGCCGCCCTTGGTGTGCATCATCTTCATGGTGGGCACGTCGGTGTCGCCGTCGCCCAGGAAGATCATCCGATCGAACGGCACGGCCCGGTCGTCGTCGGGCATGAATTTGTTGATCTGTTCGTGGTCCCAGTGGTTCAGGACGCCCTTGTTGATGCGGAACAGATACTGGGTCTTGGTGGTGTAGTTGACCCCCACCGCCGGCCAGATGGCCACGCCGTGGTCGTCATAGACGAATTTGGACGCGAACACGTGGTGGAAGGCGTCGCGGATCGGACAGCCGTCGATCATCTCCTCCAGCCCGGCCGAGATGATGTAATGCTCGATGTCCAGGCCGTATTCGGCGCCCTTGGCGTTGATCCGCTCGAACCAGCCCGGTCCGGTCAGGTCGGCCTTGAGCCCGTCGAACAGCTTCACGTCCTCGCCGTGCCCGGCCAGCAGCCGCTTGGTGATGGGGTTGCCGTGCTCGCGCGCGCGCTGGAGCATCAGCTGCATGTACATCAGGATGTTGTCGGCGTCGGCGGTCTTTGTCAGCCGGTCCGCCTCGCCCCAGAAGTCGCCGATCCCCATGCCCAGCGAGGGGATGAAGGTTACCTCCTGCATGTTCCCCCGCGCCAGGGTGCCGTCGAAATCATAGATGATGGCGGTCTTCAGACGGTCGGCCATTGTGGCCTCCTGGAGTTAGGGCTTGGCCGCCATGGCTTAGGGCCTGGATCAAACCGGCTCAAGCCAGGGCTTGCCGCACGCGATCACGGGCGATCGAAAAGGCGCCGCTTGCCGGTTCCCCGTGGCGTCCCGATGTTCTAGGACACGCGCGCGCCCTCCTCGACCCGCGCGACAGACCCTCGAAGGATACTCCCATGGCCGAAACTTCCTATGACGTCGTCATCATCGGCGGTGGGCCCGGCGGGTACAATGCGGCGATCCGGGCGGGCCAGCTGGGGCTCAAGGTCGCCTGCGTCGAGATGCGCGAGACCCTGGGCGGGACCTGCCTGAACGTCGGCTGCATGCCCTCAAAGGCCCTGCTGCACGCCTCGGAACTGTTCGAGACGGCGGTCAAGGAGTTTCCCAACATCGGCATCAACGCTGGCACCCCGACGATCGATCTGGCCAAGATGATGGGCCAGAAGCAGGACAGCGTCACGGCCTTGACCAAGGGGATCGAGTTCCTGTTCAAGAAGAACAAGGCCGACTGGATCAAGGGCAAGGGCAAGATCTCCGGTCCCGGCAAGGTGGAAGTGACCGCTGCCGACGGCACCGTCACCACCCTGACGGCCAAGGACATCGTCATCGCTACGGGCTCGGAGCCCACCCCGCTGCCCGGCGTGGATTTCGTTCCCGGCAAGGTGATCGATTCGACCGGTGCCCTGTCGCTGTCGGCCGTGCCCAAGAAGCTGATCGTCGTCGGCGCCGGGATCATCGGGCTGGAACTCGGGTCGGTCTGGCGGCGTCTGGGGGCCGAGGTGACGGTGGTCGAATACCTGCCGCGCATCACCCCGGGGATGGACACCGATCTGGCGACCGCCTTCCAGCGCGCCCTGACGAAACAGGGCATGACCTTCAAGCTGGGCTCCAAGGTCACGGCGGCCAAGACCACCAAGACCGGGGTCGAACTGACCGTCGAACCGGCGGCCGGCGGCGCGGCCGAGACCCTGACGGGCGACGTCGTCCTGGTCGCCATCGGCCGTCGTCCCTACACGGCCGGACTGGGCCTTGAGACCGTCGGAGTCGAGACCGACAAGCGCGGCGTGATCGTCGGCGATCACTTCAAGGTGGCATCGGGCGTCTGGGTGATCGGCGACGTCACCACCGGTCCGATGCTGGCCCACAAGGCGGAAGAGGATGCGGTCGCGGCCATCGAGCTGATCGCGGGCAAGGCGGGTCACGTCGACTACAACCTGGTGCCCAGCGTGGTCTACACCTTCCCCGAGGTCGCCTGGGTCGGCAAGACCGAGGACCAGCTGAAGGCCGAGGGCGTCGCCTACAAGTCAGGCAAATTCCCCTTCACCGCCAACTCGCGCGCCAAGATCAACCACGAGACCGAAGGCTATGCCAAGGTCCTGGCCGATGCGACGACCGACCGGATCCTGGGCGTCCACATCATGGGTCCCCAGGCCGGCGAGATGATCGGCGAGGCCTGTGTCGCCATGGCGTTCGGCGGCGCATCCGAAGACCTGGCCCGCACCAGCCACGCCCACCCGACCCGCTCCGAAGCCGTCAAACAGGCGGCCATGGGCGTCGAAGGCTGGACGATGCAGGCCTAACTCCGCGTCGGCCCCGCGATCGCCCGCCTCAACCCCGTGAAGCTCATCCGCGAGCGGCCGAAGTCGAGCGACACCGTCCGGAACCGGTAGAGGACGTCCGCCCCCAGCAGCAGGGCGGGCGCCTCGATCAGGTCCAGCGCCCCGAAGGCGTGCAGGTCGGCGAACAGCAGGGAGGTCGGCCCAAGACGCTGGCGGTTGATGTCCAGCATCCCGACCGAGCCCCGCTCGGCCATCAGGGTCTGGCCGGTGACGCCGTAAACCGGGGTCAGGGCGCGCTGGATCGTCGTGCCCCCGCGACCGCCCAGCGCCCGGTGCAGGGCCATATTGCCGATCGAATACTGGGCCCCGGAATCGACGAAACACTCGACCGGCACCCCGTCGGCGCGGGCGTTGAGCAGGATCATCTGGCCGAACTCGCCGGTGCGGATCCGGCTGCAGTCGCCGCGCCGGATGCGGCTTGAGGTCCCGAAGGCGCGGCCGAACTGGATGATGTCGGGCCCCGACGGGCGCAGCAGCATGGTGCGCCGGACCATGTCGAACTGCAGCTCGAACCGCGACAGCACGTCCAGCCCCAGCAGGCCGTCGGCGGCCAGCATCTCGCGCGGGAAGACGGCGGCATAGACGTCGTTGAACCGCCGCCCGCCGAAGCTGAGCCGCGCGATCTTCACCGTCGGCGCGATCTCGGCCGAGGTCACGCCGTGGACCAGGATCGACGGACCTGCGGGCAGGGCCAGGGCCGTGGCCAGGTCGGCGGCGATGGCGGTGCGGCCGGCCCCGGTGTCGAGCACGAACTGTGACCCCGCATGGCCGTTGATATTGGTCTTGGCCGACATCCGGGTCAGCAGGTTGGAGAGCAAGGCCGTGCGGTCTTCGGTGGGCGGCAGGCGGGTTCCGGTAACCTGGGACAGAGCCAGGGCCGGGGTCGCCGCCAGACCGGTCAGTGCCGCGAGCCCACCTGCAAAGGCGCGGCGGCTGGTGGTTCTGTCCGACGTGACGTTTTCCGCCCTCATCCCCGCCTCCCCAGCGGCTTTGGTGCGAAGTCTAGGCCCAAATCGGGCGGTGAGTCCAAACGGCGGCGGTCAGGCCCGGGGATGCGCCGCCGCATAGGCGCCCAGCAGGCGGGCAGAATCGACGGCGGTGTATTTCTGGGTCGTCGACAGGCTGGCGTGGCCCAGCAGGTCCTGGATCGAGCGCAGGTCGGCCCCGGCCCCCAGCAGATGGGTTGCGAAACTGTGCCTCAGGGCATGGGGGGTGGTCGAGGCCGGCAGGCCCAGCCGCCCGCGCAGGGCCTGGACCGTCGCCTGCACATGGCGCGGGCTCAGCGGCCCGCCCCGTACGGCCCGGAACAGGGACTCGCGCGGTCCGATCACAAAGGGCTGGAGCGCCAGATAGGCATCGACCGCCTCGCGCACGGCCGGCAGGACGGGCACGAGCCGGGTCTTGGATCCCTTGCCGACGATACGCAGGGTCTCGGGCAGGGGCGCATCGGCGCGGATCAGGCTGAGCGCCTCCGAAATCCGCAGGCCGCATCCGTACAGCAGGGTCAGCACGGCCCGATCGCGCGCGGCAGCCCAGGGCGCGCGGTCGGGATCGGCGTCCGGATCGTCCAGCATCTCTCGCGCCTGAACCGCAGTGACCGGCCGGGGCAGGGTCGCCTTGATCCGGGGCCCGCGCACCAGGGCCAGCTGCGGCGTCGGGGTGTCGCAGCGCCGGTCGAGAAAGCCGTGCAGCGACCGGATCGCCGCCAGGGTCTGGCCCAGCGACCGTGCGTTCAAGGGATGGTCGCCGCTGCGCCGCGCCGCCAGATGGGCGCGGACCTCGGCGGCGGTGACGGTCCCCAGATCAGCGAGCGATTGCGCCTCGCCGCGATGCTGTTCCAGAAAGGCCAGCCAGGTTCGACCGATGTGGCCATAGGCCTCCAGCGTCCGGGGCGACAGGCGGCGTTCGTGCGCCAGATGTTCCAGCCAGGCGAACAGGGCCTCGGAGGATGTCATGGTTTCGGCCCCGACGCCGCGCCCTTCACGTCAGGATCGGCCAGCGTTCGGCGGTGCGCTCCACCACCCGGGCGATGAAGGCGACCAGTTCGCAACCCATGCTGGGCGTGAAACCCTCGGGATCGGGCGAGCCGAAGGCGCAGATGGCGTGGCGCACACCTGTGACCTCGATCTGCGCCGCGCCGCCGCCGAAGATGGGGGCCATGCGGATCAGGGCGACGGACTGCACCTGGTCCTCGTTCGCGCCGAACAGATCCAGCCCGGCGAAGTTGGGACCCAGCCAGGTCAGGCCGTGATCGCCGAGCAACCCATCGACGCCGCCCGGCTCCAGCGCGCGCCAGCCGAACGGCACGCCGCCGGGCTTCTCGATGGCGATGGCGGCGCCGGCCAGGCCGAACCGACCCTGGGCACAGGCGTCCAGCCGCCGGGCCAGGTCGGAATGGTTGCGCGCCTCCAGCAGGTCCAGCGAGGCGACATGGGTCTGGGTCTGGGCGGCGAAATTGGCGCGGGCCACGGCCTCGATCTGTTTGCGCGCGTCCGATTCGCGGGTGACGACGGCCTCCAGCCGGGTCAGGGCGGCGGCCCCGAACTCGACCACATTGCGGCCGTGGGGCTTCAGCCCGATCTCCTCCAGCAGGGACCGGTCGTCGAGCAGGGTCTGCGGATTGGCCTGCAACCATGCCCGGACGTCCGGCCAGTGCGGCGCCGGATCGGTCTCGACTTCGGCGAAAAGGTCCCGGGGTCCGCTCATTTGGGTCCGCTCACGGTCACGTCTCCTCCCGGAAACGCCGGGGTCGGATGCTACAGGATGGACTGACCGGTCTTGCCCCAGTCGGCCAGGAATTGATCAAGACCCTTGTCGGTTAACGGGTGCTTGACCAGGGCCTTGAAAACGTCGGCCGGCAGGGTGGCTGCGTCCGATCCTGCCGTGGCGGCGGCCGAGACATGGTTGGGGTTGCGCAAGGACGCGGCCAGGATCTGGGTGTCGAAACCATGCACGTCATAGAGGACGCGGATTTCCTCCAGCAGGCCGATGCCGTCGGCGCCGTGGTCTTCCAGCCGCCCGACGAAGGGCGAGACGAATGTCGCGCCCGCCTTGGCCGCCAGCATGGCCTGGGCCGCGCTGAAGCACAGGGTGACGTTGGTCTTGATGCCCTTGTCGGCGAAGTTCCGAGCTGCGCGCAGTCCGTCCCAGGTCAGGGGCAGCTTGACCACGACATTGGGGGCGATGGCGGCCAGCTTGTCACCTTCGCGGACCATGGTCTCGAAATCGGTCGCCACGGCTTCGGCCGAGATCGGCCCCTCGACCAGGGCGCAGATTTCGGCGATGACCTCGGCGATGTTCCTCCCCGACTTGGCGATCAGCGACGGATTGGTGGTCACGCCGTCCACCATCCCGGTGGGCAGCATGTCCTTGATGACGGTGACGTCGGCGGTGTCGAGGAAGAGTTTCATGGGGCAGGTGTTTAGCGGGGGCGAAGGCGGTTGGCGAGCCTTCTCCTCCCCGTCGGCCGCTTGGCCGATGGGGCTGCGGGCGGCTCGTATACGAGCCGTCCTCAGGCGCGGCGCGGCTTCGCGCCGTGACGGAGGGGGCGACACGGTGTCTGGCCTTGCGAGCCCTCTCGTCTTCTTGGGTGTCGCCCCCTCCGTCAGCTCGCAAGAGGCTCGCTGCCACCTCCCCATCGCTGCGCGACGGGGAGGAGAAGGTTGATCGTCGCCTCCGTCCTGATCCCCCTGCCGGTGCAGGAGGCCTTCGACTACGAGGTCCCCGAGGCCATGACGCTGACGCGCGGGGACCAGGTCGCCGTGCCGCTGGGTCCCCGGCTGATGCGCGGGATCGTCACCGAGGTGCGCGAGACGACGGGGTCGAACCGCAGGCTCAAGGCGGTCGACGGCCTGCTTGACGATCCGCGCCTGCCGCCCCGAACGGTCGATTTCGTCGAATGGGCCGCCCGCTGGACCCTCAGTCCGCCGGGCGAGATGGCGGCGATGGCGCTCAAGGGTTTGCGCGCCCCGCGTCCCCGGCCCGAACGCCGCCTGCGCCGGGTCGGCGACCGGACCCCGGCCCGGCCGACCGCCGCACGCACGGCGGTGCTGGAGGCGATCGGCGACCGGGCCATGACCCGGCCCGCGCTGACCGCCCTGTCCGGCGCGTCATCGGCCGTCATCAAGGGACTGATCGACGAGGGGGTGCTGGAACTGTTCGAGGTCGAGGCCCTGGCCGCCTTCGACCCTCCCGATCCCGATCACGCGCCCGCCCGGCTGAACGCGGACCAGGCGGCGGCGGCCGATGTGCTCGCGGGTGCGACGGCGAAGGGCGGATTCGCCCCCTTCCTGCTGGATGGGGTCACAGGGTCGGGCAAGACCGAGGCCTATCTGGAGGCGGCGGCGCGGACACTGAGGGCCGATCCGGACGCGCAGATCCTGATCCTGCTGCCCGAGATCGCCCTGACCCAGGCCCTGATCGCGCGGATCACCGACCGGTTCGGCACGGCCCCCGCCGAATGGCATTCCGGCATCGCCCCGCCCCGTCGCCGCATGGTGTGGGAGGCGGTGGTCGCCGGCCGCTGCAACATCGTGGTCGGGGCCCGATCGGCCCTGTTCCTGCCGTTCGCCAACCTCAAGCTGATCGTGGTCGACGAGGAGCACGACGGGTCGTTCAAACAGGAGGACGGGCTGGTCTATCACGGCCGCGACCTGGCCGTGGCGCGGGCCCGGATCGAGGGGGCGACGGTGGTCCTGGCCTCGGCGACGCCGTCGCTGGAGACCCTGTGGAACGCGCAGCACGGCCGCTATGGCTGGCTGAAACTGTCGGCGCGGCACGGGGCGGCGGTGTTGCCCTCGATCGAACTGCTGGACCTGCGCCAGAACCCGCCCGACCCCCAGACATGGCTGTCCCAGCCGCTGCGTGAAGCCATCGGCGAGACCTTCGCGCGCGGGGAACAGACCCTGCTGTTCCTGAACCGGCGAGGCTATGCGCCCGTGGTCCTGTGTCGCGCCTGCGGGCACCGGCTGACGGCACCCGACACCGACTCCTGGCTGGTCGAGCACCGCTATACCGGACGTCTGGTCTGTCACCTGACGGGGTTCTCGATGGTGCGGCCCCGGCTGTGCCCGTCGTGCGGGGCCGAGGACACGCTGGTCTCGGTCGGACCCGGCGTCGAACGGGTCGAGGAGGAGGTCCGGGCCCTGTTCCCCGAGGCGCGCACTGCCGTGTTCAGCTCCGACACCGTGCCGGACGCGAAGTCCGCGCGAGCCCTGATCCAGTCTATGATCGACGGGCAGATCGACATCCTGGTGGCGACCCAGGCCGCGGCCAAGGGGCACAACTTTCCCAACCTGACCCTGGTCGGGGTGGTGGACGCCGACCTGGGCCTGAGGGGCGGGGACCTGAGGGCCGCCGAGCGGACCTTCCAGTTGCTGACCCAAGCGACCGGTCGGGCCGGGCGACACGACAAGCCGGGCCGCGCCATCCTCCAGACCTGGACGCCCGAGCATCCGGTGCTGATGGCCCTGGCCGCGGGGGACCGGGACGCCTTCGTCGCCGCCGAGATGGCCGAGCGGGAGGCGGCGTCGCTTCCACCCCACGGCCGTCTGGCGGCCCTGATCCTGTCGGGCGAGGACGCGACTGCGGTCGAACGGGTGGCCCAGATGCTGGCCGAGGCCATTCCCAATGCCGAGCGGCTGGAGGTCTATGGCCCCGCAGATGCACCCCTGGGGCTGATCCGGGGAAGGCGACGCAAGCGGCTGCTGGTCCGGGCCGACCGGGACGTGGACCTGCAAGGCTTCCTGCGCGCCTGGCTGGCCCGGGTGAAGGTCCCGGGCTCGGTCCGGCTGACGGTCGACGTGGACCCCTATTCATTCCTCTGACGCGAGCGCGCACTGAAGCCCGTTAACCACACCGTTCCCCTGTCAGGCGGCGCCCTCTCGACACCGGCGTTATCCCGGGTCCAGATGGGCGGCGATGGAGCTTAACGGCACACAGAGGCGCAAGGTCTTCACGCGCGCCCTCGGCGCTGCGTGGCTGGCCGTTGGGGTCATGATGGCGTCGGGGGGCGTCGCCATGGCCTCGGGGATACCGCCTGCGAGCCGTACCTTCATCACCAGCGACGGGGCCCGTCTTCATTATCTGGAGGCGGGCCCTTCGCTGGCCCGGACCGTGATCTTGGTCCCCGGCTGGACCATGCCCGGCGGGATCTTCGAGCCCCAGATCGCCGCCCTGTCGGACCGTTTCCACGTCCTCGCCCTGGATCCGCGCGGCCAGGGTGACAGCGAGGTCACCCGCTTCGGCTATGCTTGGGAACGGCGCGGTGCCGATATCGGCGACCTGATCGCCGCCGCAGGAGGATCACAGCCGGTGGTGCTGGTGGGCTGGTCGCTCGGGGTGCTCGACGCCCTGTCCTGGGTGCATCAGGCGGGTGATGCCCGGATTGCCGGCCTCGTCCTGATCGACAACTCCATCGGTGAGCCGCCCGCGCCGGTCGCGCGTGAAGGGGCGTCCACTGCCAGTCCCGCCGACGCGGCCCCCATCCCCGAGGCCGAACGCCGTCGTCGGCGCGCCGCCTTCGTCGCCTCCATGTTCGCCCGCGATCCCGGCGCCGAGTACCGCGCCCGTCTGACCGATCAGGCCCTGCGCATGGACCAGGCCGACGAGCGCCGGCTGCTGGCCTACGACACGCCACGCGAGACCTGGCGCGACGCCGTCCATTCGGTGCGGGGGCCGGTCCTCTACGTTATCCGGCCACGCTGGCGCGAACAGGCGGCCAACCTCGTCGCCACCAAATCGAACGCCTCGGTCGCCGTGTTCGATGCGGCGGGACACGCCCTGTTCGTGGACGAACCCGAGCGGTTCAACGCCTTGCTGATCGACTTCCTCGACCGCCTCGACGCGTCGGGAGCGACCCCGTGAAGGCCGCCGCCCCTGCTGCCCGCGCGGCCCTGATCCCCCTGTTCCTGATCGCGCTCGGCGTGGTGGGGATCGAGAACGCCCTGACCCGCTATTTCGCCGTCGCGAAATGGTCGGAGTATGGCTACTGGATCATCTCCATCGTCATGGCCGGGTTCGCGCTCAGCGGGGTCTTCGTCGCCCTGTTCCGCGACACGACCGCCAGATTAGGCGTGCCCCTGAGGGCCATCCTGCCCGCCGCCATGGTGCTGGCCGCCGCGATCGGGTTCCAGGTCATGACGGCCAATCCCTTCAATCCGCTCCAGCTCCAGAACCCGACCACCTGGCCCGATCAGGTCCGCAACATCGGCCTGTATTACGCAGCGCTCCTGCCCTTCTTCTTCCTCGCCGGCCTCTATATCTCGCTGATCTTCGTCCTGAATCACCGCGAGATCGGCCGGGTCTATGGCTATGATCTGATTGGCGCGGGACTGGGCTCGGCGGTGGCCCTGGGGCTGATGTTCGTCGTCCATCCCTTCCTGCTGGCCCCCGTTCTGCTGATCCCGCTGGCCCTCGCGCCCTGGTTCCAGCCGGGCCGCAGCCGCTGGATCGGCGGCGTTCTGGCGCTGGCCGCCCTCGTTGGGGGCGAGTACCTGCTGTTCACCGGTCCGGCCCCGGCCTTCAGCGAGTTCAAGGCCATCTACGCCCCCCTGAACACCCCGGGCGCGAAGGTCGTCGCCGAAATCCGCGCACCCCGGGGCCACTATCTGCTGCTCGACGACTTCACCGAGCGGGTCGACGCCGACGTGTCGAACAACGCCGGAATGATGAACATCCCCGGCCCGCCCGCGACCTTCGGCCTGTACCGCGACGGCAACCGGATCGCCTCCCTGCCCAAGCTGTTCGGCCGCGACGCCGCCTATGCCCCCAGCGCCCTCAGCGCCGCCCCCTATGTCCTGCGCCCCGAGGCCGAGGTGCTGCTGGTCGGGATGTCCGGCGGGTTCCGCGTCGCCGAGGCGCTGGCCCTGGGCGCTCACCAGATCGACGGGGTCGAGGGCGAACCCGTGCTGCGCGCCGCCCTGATGCAGGGGCTCGGCCCGTCACCCGCCCTGCCGACCGATCCGCGCGTGCGCCTGCTCGACACCGGCCCCGTCGCCGCCGCCTGGCAGGCCGGTCCCAACCGCTACGACATCGTCGATGTCTCCGCCGACTTCGTGGACGCGGCCCCGGCCAATGTCACAGGCCTGACGGTCGAGGCGATGCAGGCCTATCTGGCGGCGCTGCGGCCCGGCGGCGTCATTTCGGTCTCGGTCTCGATCCGCGACTTTCCGGTCTATGCCCTGCGCGTGCTGGCCACGGCGCGCGAGGCCCTGACCACGCGCGGCATCGGCGACCCCGCCGCCCATGTCATGGTCTATCGCTCGGCCTGGAACGCGCGGATCCTGGTCTCGCCGACGCCGTTCTCGCCTGCCGACGCCGCGGCGTTGAGGACCTTCTGCGAGGCCCGGTCCTTCGACGTCTCCTGGGCCCCCGGTCTCGACGTCACCGCCGCCCGTGCCCGCCTGTTCAACGACCTGCCCAGCGTCTCGTTCGAGACCGGCCAGATGACGTCCAGCGGCCCCGACGACGCGATCGCCAACGAGGTCGCCGCCGTCCTCGCTGGTCGACCATCGCCCTCCAGCACCGCCTTCAACATCCGCCCCGCGACGCTGGACCGTCCCGCCTTCTATTCGTCGCTTCGGCTCGAACATCCCGCGACCCTGATCAAGCGGCTGGAGGTCCTGCCCCAGGCCGAGATCGGCGCCCTGGTCAATGTCGCGGTCCTGGGCCAGGCCATCCTGATCGCGGCGCTTGTGCTGCTGGCCCCCGCCCTGTTCCACCACAAGGCCGCCGGAAAGGTTGAGCGTCGCCGGTTCTGGCCCGTCCTCTATTTCCCGGCGCTGGGCCTCGGTTTCCTGTTCATCGAGATCCTGCTGATCGATCGGGCCGCCTTCTATCTGAACGACTATTCCTCGGCCTTCGCCATCGTCCTGACCGCCATGCTGATCTTCTCCGGCCTCGGCTCCATGGTCGCGGGTGCGGTCGCGGGCTTCCCCAAGGCGGCCTCGGCGGTGGGGCTCATCATCGTCCTGGCCTGGATCGGGGCCATGTTGCTGGGAGCCGAGGACGTCATCATGCGGACGCTTGACCAGCCATGGTGGGCCCGCGCCGGGATCGTTCTCCTGGCCGCCGCACCGGTGTCTCTGGCGCTCGGCCTGCCCTTCCCGCTGGGCCTGATTTCGGTGGGGGAGGGGCGGGCCCTGCCCTGGGCCTGGGGCCTCAACGGCGCCTTTTCCGTCGTCGCCACGCCCCTGGCCAATCTGATGAGCCGGGATATCGGCTTTTCGTCCCTGCTGATCGCGGCGGCCGGTCTCTACACCCTGGCCTTCCTCGCCCTGCCGACGGCCCTGCCGGTGTCGGTGCGCCGGACCGGCACCGTCTCGCACCCGGCCGGAAACGTCATCAATCCCACCTTCGACAGCCCTGGCCAGACGCCGCTGGAGACGCCCGCATGACCACGATCGACCGCCGTGCCCTGATTACCGGCACTGCCGCCACTGCCGCCACGGCCCTCGTCGGCTGCGACGAAGCCACGACGAAGAAGCTTCAGGCCCGCCTGAATCCCGGCCAGACACCGGGCGGGGCCGCCCCCGCCGCGACACCCGCCGCCCCCACGGCGGCCACCGCCGGTGCACCCGCCGCCTCCGCCGTCTCGACCACCGTCCGCGCCCCCGCCTCGCCCTGGACCTACGCCGCCTTCGACGCCGCGATGCAGGCCTCCGGTCGTCCCCACGTCGTCACCGAGGCCCAGTGGACCGAGATCAACGCCAGGAAGCCCGCCGCCATCGAACGTATCCGCGCCTATCTGGCCGGGCGCTTCAACGGCGTCGCCGACCCGGCCGTCATCGCCGCCTTCGAGAGCGTGCCGCGCGAGTATTTCCACTACGCCTACGCGTCACAGGCCTCGACCGCCTACCAGGCCTATGAGGCCAACCCCAAGCCCTGGGCCATCGGCCACGGCTCCGTCCTGTCCGACTATCTGGGCCAGGCCTATATGACCCAGCTGGCCGCACCCAAGCCCACCGATGTGACGCTCGAGATCGGCACCGGCTCGGGCTTCCAGTCGTCCCTGCTCGGACGCATCGTCCGCGATGCCTATACGATCGAGATCATCGAGCCGATCGGCCGGGCGGTGGGCCGGATCTTCGCGCCGCTGGGATACACGAACGTCCACGGCCGGGTCGGCGACGGCTATTTCGGCTGGCCCGAGGTGACCGAGGGCTTCGACACCATCATGCTGACCTGCGTGGCCCAGTACGCCCCGCCCGAACTGTTCCGCCAGCTCAAGCCCGGCGGCAAGCTGATCATCCCGATCGGCCAGCCGTTCAGGCGGGGCCAGGTCCTGTACGTCTACACCAAGGACGCCGAGGGTCGCGTCCACTCCCGCCGCGACGTCGGCGTCTTCTTCATCCCCATGACCGGGGCCATGCAGGCGCGGCCGAAACCCGCCTGAGGCCTACCGATACATCCCCTCGCGGATGTTGAGGCCATGCTCGATCCACGCCTTCATGGCGCACAGCATCTGCGACCAGCCCATGCAGTTGCCGTAGGACGCCTTGAGCCCGGTCTCGGTCTCGCGCCAGCCTTCCTCGGCGATGGTGACCAGGGTGCGGGTGTCGTCGTCCAGCGGTGCGAAGGTCATGGTGACCGTGGTCATGTATCCCTTGCCCGCCGGAGCCGCCTCGCCTTCGGGAGGGCCGTCGTTGGCCTCCCAGCGCAGCACGATCTTCGCATTGGGCACCACCTCGACCACCTCGACCGGGAAGGCGCCGGGGAAGTCGCGAAAGTCCCAGGTCACGGTCGCCCCGGTCTCCAGCCGGCCCCTGGCCCCACCGGTGGTGAAATAGTGCGACAGCTTGCCTGGATCGGCCACTGCCTCGAACACCTCGGCGACCGGGCGGGCGATCCGGCCCGAGACCTGAAACCTGAACTCCATGACCGGCTCTCCTTGCTGCGAGGCCAGTTAGGTTATAAAAATATAACGTGTCAACCGAATCAGAGACGGACGCCGTCTTCAAGGCGCTCGGCGCGCCGGTCCGGCGCCGGATGCTGGATGCGTTGAAGGATGGGCCGCGCACGACGGGCGACCTGTGCGAGACCTTTGACGGTCTCGATCGCTGCACGGTCATGCAGCATCTTAAGGTGCTGGAAGCGGCGGGGCTGGTGGTCGCGCGGCGCGAGGGCCGCGAACGCTGGAACCACCTCAATGCCTTGCCGATCAAGGCCGTCCACGACCGCTGGATCGAACCCTATGCGCGCCGGGCCGTGGGCCTGATCGACGCCGTGCGGGTCGCGGTCGAGGACGTCTGAACACCGGGACGGCCTCGGAGGAACCGCGCTGCGGCCCCTCCTTGTCCGATCCGGCTCCTTCTAGAGGTACCAGTCCTGGCCGTGATAGGCGCCCTGGCTCGCGGTCGGGTCGAGGTCCAGCATGAACCGGCCGGACAGGCTCGAAAGGCCGGATCCTGCGTCGAGATCGTCCAGGGCCGGCAGGACAGACGGGCCCGCGTCCTTGACGCCCGTTTCCTCGCCGATTCCGCCGGCCGCCCAGATCACGTCGGCTGTCCGCAGGGTGGTGTTGGTCAGACCGACGACCATGTCGTTGGTCCCGTTGCCGCCCAGGTCGACGAACAGGAAGGACGCGCCGTTCAGATAGGCGATGCCGAAGGTGTCGCTGGCCCCCGTACGCACGGCAGTCAGGTCGATCCGGTCCGTTCCCGAGACGAAGTCATAGATGATGTCCGCCGCGCCCGAGGTCGAATCCGAGACCCGGTCGTAGCGGAACGTATCCGCGCCCGCCCCGCCGAACAGCTGGTCGGCACCCCCGCCACCGGCGATGATGTCATTGCCCGCGTTGCCGACGATCGGATCGGCCAGCGACGACCCGACCAGGATGTCGGCCGAAGCCGAGCCCTCCATGTAGACGCCGAACCCGCCGCCATAGTCGATGTCGCTGCCGTTGACCGTGCGCCCCACCGCCGTGGTCAGGAACAGCCCCTGGGCCGTCTCGGCATAGACATAGCTCCAGCCGTTGGCTTCGCGATAGATGGTGACCGAGGTCGCTCGCAGGGCGGTAATGTCGATCCGGTCCTCGCCCGTCGTAAAGTCGTACAGGTTGTCGAAGCCCGAGGTCTGGTTGGAATCGCCGCGTCCGTCATAGCGGAACACGTCCGCCCCGGCCCCGCCGCCTATGGCATCCGCGCCGCCGCCGCCGATCAGAATATCGGCGCCCGCGCCGCCGAAGATGGGATCGGCGGTGCTGGAACCGAAGATGGTGTCGGCGCCCGCCGAACCGATCACATAGACGCCGAAGTTGCCGTTATAGATGAAATCGTCGGCATTGACGTTGGAGCCCCGGACGAAGATCTGCACCGGGCCGCCGGGGGTTTCGGCGAAGACCACCGAACTGCCGTCGGCCAGTCGCCCGACGCTGACCGAGGTGGCGTTCAGAGCGGCCAGATCGATCTGGTCCACGCCCGACTGGAAGTCGGTGATCGTGTCCTGGGAACCGGCCGACGAATCCGAGGCTGCGGTGTAGCGGAACACGTCGGCACCCGCGCCGCCGGTCAGGGTGTCGGCACCGCCGCCGCCCACGATCAGGTCGTCGCCGGCCCCGCCCGCCAGGGTGTCAGGCGCGGCGTTGCCCTGCTGGATCACGGGCTGCGGCCCGCCGAGGGTGAAGGCCACGTCCGAGAACTGCAGACGCTCGACATTGGTCAGGCGATCGGATCCGTCCGCCCCGGTCACGGTGGTCAGGCCGTTCAGGGTCGAGATTGTGTAGCTGGCGTAGGCGCCGTTGAAGACAGCCGTGTCCGTGCCGGCCCCGCCGTCGATGATGTCATTGCCGAGGCCGCCGGTCAGACGATCGTCGCCGTCGTTGCCGAAGATGGTGTCGATGCCCGCGCCACCGTCGATGGTGTCATTGCCCGAAACCAGCACGCCGCCGCCTCGTGGCCCGACGGCACCGCCGCTGTAGAGATCGCCGTACAGAAAGTCGTTGCCGTCGCCGCCCAGGATGAAGTCGTCGCCGCCGTTGCCGTAGACGGTGTCGTTACCCGCGCCCCCGTCCAGCGTGTCGCGGCCGGCGGCCAGATAGCCGTTCAGGCCGTTGTCGTTGTCCTCGTCGCCGTAAAGGATGTCGTCGCCGAGGCCACCGATGCCGGTGTCGTCGCCCTGGCCGCTCCAGATCCGGTCCGCGCCGCCGCCTGCGTCGATGGTGTCGTCACCGGCATTGCCGCCGAAGAACTGGGTGGCGACGTCGCCGGTCATCGTGTCGTTGCCGCCGAGGCCGTAGAAATTCCCGCTGCGGGCGACGTTGAAGGAATCGTCGAAATTGGTCAGGCGGATGTTGTTGCCCAGGACCTCGACCGAGGTCAGGGTGCCGCCGATCACGGCACCCAGTCGTGCGACGCCGTCGGTCGTCAGGTCCAGATTTACCCCCGACGTCCGGGCGATCAGGCTGACGTTGATGACGTCGTTGCCGTCGCCACCGTCGAAGCTGTCACCAAAGCCGATGAACGCCGTGTCGTCGCCCGCGCCGCCCGTTACCGTTTCGGCAATTCCGTCGTCGAGTTCCGCCCCGGAAACGGTCCGCCCGGCGGCATTCTGCAGCAGCGAGCCGAAATTAAAAGAGGAGGTCAGGTTGTCGTTGCCGTCGCCGCCATCGATGATGTCGCGCCCGGCGCCACCGTCGATGCTGTCATTGCCGACGCCACCCAGGATGATGTCGTCGCCGTCGTCGCCGCTCAGGCTGTCGTCGCCCAGCCGACCCTCGATCAGGTCATTGCCCGCGCCGGCAGAGATGCCTTCGTTGGTCGCGCCCCCGAAGAATTGGTCGTTGAAGTTCGTCAGGACGGCCTGGAAGGTCTCGAAATTGGTGAAGGTCCCGCCTGTGACCCCTGCATAGGCGGCTTGCCCGGCCAGGGCATCGCCCGCCATCTCGATCGTCACGCCGGCCGTCCGGGCGGACAGGTCGATGCGCAGCCGATCCGTGCCGATGCCGCCGTCGGCGATGTCGCCCTGGCCGGCGGTGATCGTGTCGTCGCCCGCGCCGCCGTTCAGTGTGTCGATCTCGTTGTCGTCGACATAGTTGCTCAAGCTTGGGGTGCGAACCGCCACGTTCCCGAGGAAGCCGTCGGTGAAGGTCAGGGTTGCCAGGCCGCCGGTGATGAAGTCCACGCCGTCATCGCCGTTGACCGTGTCCCGGCCACGCCCGCCCATCAGGAAGTCCCGTCCGGCCCCGCCGGAGATCTGGTCGTCGCCGTCGCCGCCGTCGACCCCGTCGCCCGCATTTTCCAGCGCCCCGGTCTCGTCGCCGCCGCGAATGACGTCGTTGCCGGCACCCCCACGGATGGAGTCGCCGCCCTCGAAGCCGTCGATGATGTCGTCGCCCGCCCCCCCGATCAGATCGTCAATTCCGGTCGTTCCGGTGAAGGTCGGCATGGTTGTTTCTCCCTATTGTTGAGGGAAACGTGGGCCGGTTGTAAACAGTCTGTCAACCGTTGTTCGGCGTTTTCGCCAATTCGGGGACATCATTTGTGCATTGAAATATCAATAGAAATGCACGTTACCGTACATTGACGGTGGCGGGAAGGCTGCGGCTCGCGGGTCCGGATTTCCCGCGTCGCGAGCGCAACCCCGACCCAGGAAGAACGGGTCAGCCCGCCGCCTGCACCGCCCCCGCGACATCGGCGACCACCGATTTCACCAGCGCCGCGTCGTCGCCCTCGGCCATCACGCGGATCAGCTTCTCGGTGCCCGAGGGCCGGACCAGAAGCCGGCCTGCGCCATTCAGTCGCGCCTCGCCCGCGGCGATGGCGGCGATGACCGTGGCATCCTCCAGCGGTTTGCCCGCCGAATAGCGCACGTTCTTCAGCAGCTGCGGCACCGGGTCGAACTGGCGCGCGAGCTCGCTCATCGGCTTGCCGGTCTCGACCATGACGGCCAGCACCTGCAAGGCCGCCATCAGTCCGTCGCCCGTCGTCGCATGGTCGTGCAGGATCAGATGCCCGGACTGTTCGCCGCCCAGGTTGAAGCCGCCCTCGCGCATCCGCTCCATCACATAGCGGTCGCCCACCTTGGTCCGCTCCAGCGTCAGCCCCTCTGCCTTCAGCGCCCGCTCCAGTCCCAGGTTCGACATCACCGTCGCCACCACGCCGCCGCCCTGCAGCAGGCCGCGCCGCGCCCAGTCCAGACCGATCAGGGCCATGATCTGGTCCCCGTCCACCACCTTGCCGTTCTCGTCGCAGATGATCAGCCGGTCGGCGTCGCCGTCGAGCGCGATGCCGATGTCGGCCCGGTACTGTTTGACCGCCGCCGACAGGGTCTGCGGGTGGGTCGAGCCGCATTCGGCGTTGATGTTGGTGCCGTTCGGCGTCACCCCGACCGAACAGACCTCGGCCCCCAGTTCATAGAGGGTCGTCGGCGCGACCTTGTACCCGGCCCCGTTGGCGCAATCGATGGCGATGCGCAGGCCTTGCAGGCTCAGGTGACGCGGGAACGCCGCCTTGGCGATCTCGATATAGCGGGCCTGGGCGTCGTCGATCCGCTTGACCCGGCCCAGCGCGCTGGACCCGGCCAGGCCTTCCTCAAGGCCCGCGTCCATCATCCCTTCGATCTTCAGCTCGGTCTCGTCCGACAGCTTGTAGCCGTCGGGCCCGAACAGCTTGATCCCGTTGTCGGCATAGTCGTTGTGGCTGGCGCTGATCATGACCCCCAGGTCGGCCCGCATCGACCGCGTCATCATCGCCACCCCCGGCGTCGGCAACGGCCCGAAGGTCAGCACATCCATGCCCACGCTCGCGAACCCCGCCACCAGCGCCGGCTCGATCGTGTAGCCCGACAGGCGCGTATCCTTGCCGATCACCACCAGGTGTCGCCGGTCGTCGCCCGACATGAACAGCTTGCCCGCCGCCAGCCCGACCCGCAGCGCGACCTCGGCCGTCATCGGATAGGTGTTGGCCCGGCCGCGGATGCCGTCGGTGCCGAAATATTTCCTGTCGCCCAAAGCGGGTCTCCTGATCGTTTCGGCGGCCGTCCTGACACGGAAACCTTCCGAAACTCCATATTAGCTGTCTTGCCCCTTAATATCCCATAGAGGCGAGTCCGGATCGAAGTCCGCAGGCGTCGCGGCGACCCATCTGGAGCAGAACTCATGTGCGGCATCATCGGCATCGTCGGTAAGTCCCCCGTCGCCGACCGCCTGGTCGAAAGCCTGAAACGGCTGGAGTACCGGGGCTACGACTCCGCCGGCATCGCCGCCAAGGTCGACGGTGTGCTCGAACGCCGCCGCGCGCCCGGCAAGCTGAAGGAACTGGAAAAAGTCCTCGCCGCCCAGCCGCTGGAGGCCACCACCGGCATCGGCCACACCCGCTGGGCCACCCACGGCGCCCCGACCGAGCGGAACGCCCACCCCCACATCGCCGGCCGCGTCGCCGTCGTCCACAACGGCATCATCGAGAATTTCGCCGAGCTGAAGGCCGAGCTGATCGCCGCCGGCCGCGTCTTCTCGTCCGACACCGACACCGAGGTGGTCGCCCACCTGCTGGACACCAACCTGAACACCGGCCTGGCCCCCCTCGCCGCCTTCAAGGCCACGCTCGACCGGCTCTCGGGTGCCTTTGCGCTGTGCGTCCTGATCGGCGGCGAGGACGAAGTGATCCTGGCGGCCCGGAACGGCCCGCCGCTCGCCGTCGGTCACGGCGACGGCGAGATGTTCATCGGCTCCGACGGACTGGCGCTGGGCCCCTTCACCAACAAGATCACCTATCTGGAGGACGGCGACTACGTCCTGCTCAGCCACGAGGGCGCCCGTATCTTCGACGCCACCGGCGAGGTCGCCCGCCCGGTCAAGACCGTGCCCGCCTCCGCTGCCCTCATGGAGAAGGGCAACTATCGCCACTTCATGGAAAAGGAGATCCACGACCAGCCCGAAGGCTGCCAACGAACGATTGCCGCCTATGTCGATGTCCTGAACGGCACCGCCTCCATCCCCGGCGACATCGACTGGCAAAATCTGGAGCGGATCCAGATCGTCGCCTGTGGCACTTCCTGGATCGCCGGCATGATCGGCCGTTATCTGATCGAGGCCCTGGCCGACCTGCCCGTGGACGTCGAGATCGCGTCCGAGTTCCGCTATCGCAACCCCAGCCTGCGCCCCAACGCCCTGGCCATCGCCATGAGCCAGTCGGGCGAGACCGCCGACACCCTGGCCGCCCTGCGTCACTGCAAGGCCGCCGGCATGAAGTCCGCCGTCGTCGTCAACGCTCCCGAATCGACCATGGCGCGCGAGGTGGATCACGTCTGGCCGATCCATTGCGGGCCCGAGATCGGCGTCGCCTCGACCAAGGCCTTCACCGCCCAGGTCAGCGTCATGATCGCCCTGGCCATCGCGGCCGCGCGTGCGCGGAACAAGATCGATGCGGCCGAGGAACAGCGCCTCGTCAAGGTCCTCTTGGGTGCCCCCCGCCTGATCGCCGAGGCCATCGGCCTGGAATCCGCCATCAAGGACGTCGCCGCCGAGATCGCCAAGGCTCGCGACGTCCTCTACCTCGGTCGCGGCCCCATGTCGGCGCTCGCGCTGGAGGGCGCGCTCAAGCTCAAGGAGATCAGCTATATCCATGCCGAGGGCTATGCCGCCGGCGAGCTGAAGCACGGCCCGATCGCTCTGGTCGACGAAGCCACCCCCGTCATCATCCTGGCCCCCTTCGACACCTGGTTCGAGAAGTCCGCCTCCAACATGAGCGAGGTGATGGCCCGGGGCGGTCAGGTCGTCTTCATCACCGACCCGGAGGGTGCCAAACACGCCCCCGCCGGCGCCAAGGTCGTCGTCACGGCTCCGGCGTGCGACCCCCTGATCTCCGCCCTGGTCATGTCCGCCCCGATCCAGCTCCTCGCCTACCACGTCGCCGTGGTGAAGGGCGCCGACGTCGACCAGCCGAGGAACCTGGCCAAGTCGGTGACGGTGGAATAGGGCTGAGCGTCAGCCTCGGGTCGTCGAACCGTCCCTGATGTCCAGCCGGCCTTGCCGGACCGCCTCATAGACGGCCTCTCCGCGCGAGTTGACCTCGAGTTTCCGGTAGATCGACTTGACGTGGTTGCCGACCGTCAGGGGCGATATGCCCAGGATACGCGCCGCCTCCTTGTAGCTGAGGCCACGCGCGAAGATGGTCAGGAGCTCGGTCTCTCGCGTGGTCAACGGCTCGGAGGGGTCCTCGCGTCGGCTCGGGGTCGGGGCTGCGCGCAACCGTTCCAGCAGATAGACCGCCGCCGCCGGGCTGATTGGTGCGCCGCCGTCGAGCGTGACCCGGATGCCGTCCAGGATCACCGTCGCCGGACTGTCCTTCAGCAGATAGCCGTCGGCCCCGGCCTTCATGGCCGCCACGACCGTATCCCGGTCGCCGAAGGCGGTGATGACCAGCGCTCTGCACCCCGTCGCCGCCTTGATGGCGGGAAGAACGTCCAGACCATTTCCATCCGGCAGGCCGATGTCGGTCAGCAACAGATCCGGCCGTCCCGCGATCAGCAAGGAGACCTCGGCGATCATCGATGCCGTCGCGCACAGCGCCAGATCGTCGGACGATCCGATGATCTCGCTGAAATGGTCCCGGATCGCCGGATCATCCTCGAGGATGGCGATCCGGCGCACGTCCGGGGCCGTCATGGCGCATCACCTAACGCAGGCAGGACCAGCTGGATGCGACCGCCCGGCGCGTCGCTGTCGATCGACAGGGCGGCGCCGATGACGGCCGCGCGGGTCCGCATGTTGGCCAGGCCTCGCCCGGCCGTTCCACCGGGGCGGATGCCCCCACCGTTATCTGCGATCATCAGCCGGACTGCGCCGTCGAGGCTCCGGTCCACATTGATCGTGATGCGATCGCCACCCGAGTGTTTGAGCGCATTGGTCACCGCCTCCTGAAGAATGCGGAACACCTGAAGCACGGCGCGGGGCGGATAGTCAGGCAGGGGCTGATCAATCCCGCTCGACCAGTCCAGGCCAAACCCCGCGACCTCCACCCGCGGCCTGATCCGCTCGTGGAACGTCGTGAGCGCCGACCCGAGCGATTCCCCCACGGAATCCATGGAATCGATCATCAGCCGCATCTCGTCGATCACCGCCTGAAGGCCCTCCGCCATCCGCTCGGGATCGGCCTTGCCCCGACGTGCGGACAGGAGAAGCCCCATCAACTGACTGCCCAGACCGTCGTGCATGTCGCGCATGATACGGCGACGCTCCTCGTCATGGGCCTGGTCACGGACCCGCTCACGTTCGCGGGCGTGGGCCGCCTCCAGTTCGGTCTCGCGCGCGGTCAGCCGCTCCGACAGCATCGCGTTCAGGGTCACCGACGACTGGAACAGGGTGAAGTTCCGCTGGAGAAAGGCGGCCACCAGGGCCAGCAGCAGGATGGGGGCCGCGTCCTTGAGGTAGCCGCCGCTGTTCAGGCCGAACCCGTCGCCGGCTGCGTCCAGAACGGCGCAGACCGCGCAGACCGACAGCAGGGCGGCTTCCAGCCGCCGCGGCTCGGCGTGTCGGACGAAATGCCAGACCAGCCGCCCCACGACCGCCACGCCCAGGGCCAGGGTGAACCAGGTCCAGACGGTCGCCGGCACGTCATAGCCCTGCGGCATGGGCTGCGTCCGCAGCCAAAGGACAACCCCGCCGGTGAAGACCAGCCAGGCCGCGGCCGTTGCCGCCTGAATCCCCCGGATCGGCTTTCCGGTCCAGGCGTCGATGAAGCCGAGCAGCGCCGCTGACACCAGGCTGTTGACGGCGAAGAAGGCGATCATCCGTCCCATCCCGCCGAACGGCGGATCCAGCACGAGGGAATAGGCGGCCAGTCCCGACCAGCTCCAGCACAGCACCATCAGCCAGAAGGCGAAGTGCCTGTCCTGTGCCCGCCAAAGCAGCAAGGCGGCGAACAGGCCCAGCAGGAAGGTCGTCCAGCCGGAGATCAACACCCGGTCGGTGAACTGCCACATCCGTTGCGCCGCCCAGGGCGACACCTGTTCCCACGGCCCCAGGACCGGTGGCACCAGGTCCGTATAGGGGAAACCCTGCCGGACGGTGATGAACACGATCTCGTTCGAACCCGCACGCACCAGACCGGACGGCAGCCGGATCAGATGCGGTCGCTGGCCGTCAAAGGTCTGGCTGCCGAACGCCATCCGACCCTGCGACAGGACGATCGAGCCGTTGACCATGACCATGAGGTTGTCGACCTGCTGGTATGTGACCATGCCGAGCCCCTCGGGCGGAACGGCGGGCAGATCGAACGTGAGCCTGAGCGCCAGATAGCTGGGATCGCAGCAATCCGTGAGCGGCAGTTCGGCGTCGGCGAAGGCGGCGGTCAAAGCGGCCTTGGGAGTCGGCTCGGCCAGCTCCGCCAGTTGCGTCCGGACAAAGGCGATCCGGTCGACCTCTGCGGTCCGTGGTGAAGAGAGCAGAAGCGGCTGAACAACGCCCCAGTACGCCGCCTGCACCGCGACGACGACCAGGAGAAAGGCCAGCACACCTCGCCACCGGGCGGACAGGGCGGGCACCAGGGTCACCAGGGTGGCGTCCAGCCGGGGCGGACGGACGCCGCCCGAATGCGTATCGCCCTGAATCGTCATGCCGCCCCGTCTTCTCCGCCGGACCCCGGATCGGTCCGCCCTTCAGCATGTTCGCCGCGGCAAAGCTTGCAAGGCGAATCTTCCGGACACCTAGCCGAAGAGACGCCGGGCGCGACCACCATACCTATGGTGCTCGTCAACAAGCTGTGCCGTGGGGATGATGTCGACATCGGACGTATGCGACATCGCCTGGATCGTCCGCTTAGGGACCAAGACCATGAAGATGTTTGCTTCCGCCACGATGGTGGCTCTGATGCTGGCCGGTGCCGCGACGGCCCAGGACGCCAGTTTGAACGCGACCTACGGCGAGATTTCGCTGCGCGCCGGCTTCACCCCCGACCCCTATGCCGTCTCCGTCACGGCGGGCGGCAGCGTGAACGGGGGTGCCCTGCCCGGTGCCTGCACCGGCATGATCTCCAATGCGCCCGACTTCGAGGTGACCTATTCCGCCGGGTCTCTGCCGCTCGTGTTCCGGACCCTGTCCGGCACCGACACCACCCTGATCATCAACGGCCCGGACGGCCGCTGGTACTGCGACGACGACAGCTACGGCGACGGCGACGCCATGGTCCGCTTCAGCCGCCCCCAGAGCGGCACCTACGACGTCTGGGTCGGCGTCTTCGGCGGCAACTCGGCCAGCGCCACGCTTCAGATCACCGAGACGCCCTGAAGCGGCTAGGGCGCGTGCAGGGGCCGAGGCGGAGGGCTTTGGCCGACTCCTCCCGGACATCCGGCCCCTGCCGCCACCCGACGGCTAAAGCAACGCCCGGGAGCAGCGCCCAGTCGAGCACGCCATAGCGGCACCAACGGCCGCTCCGGGCAGAAAATTGTCTTTTTTCTCGCCCACCACAAACACCCCTTTTCGCCCCCAAACCCCCGTCCCGCCTACACGCAGTTCGTCGCTCGAAGGCTTCGATCTAGCATGCGTCCAGACCGTAGTAGGATGCGGTCGCTCGATGGATCGAGGGGGTATTTCAAGCATAACACCGAACGGTCCGGACTCTTCGGACTCTTCGGACTCTTCGGACTCTATTTTCGGAGCCCGGACAGTCCAGCGGGACCGACCGCCGACCCGGATTTCAGCCTGTTCAGACTATTCAGACCTCGTTTTTGATCCACCGCCGGCCCCGGCGCACCCCTTATCCCTCGCGTTTCAGACCATTCAGACTTTTCAGACCCTGCTTTTCCCACCCACCCCTTTGACCCACAGGTCTTGCATCCGCCGCCTTCACGCCGTTTAAGCGCGCGCAACCGCCTCCCCGCGATCAAGGGTCTCTTCCATGTCCAAAGCCTCGTCCGCCCCCGTCAAGAAGGTCGTCCTCGCCTATTCGGGCGGGCTCGACACCTCGATCATCCTGAAGTGGCTGCAGACCGAGTATAATGCCGAGGTGGTGACCTTCACCGCCGACCTGGGCCAGGGCGAGGAGCTGGGGCCGGCGCGGGAGAAGGCGCTGAAGATGGGGATCAAGCCCGAGAACATCTTCATCGACGACCTGCGCGAGGAGTTCGTGCGCGACTTCGTCTTCCCGATGTTCCGCGCCAACACCGTCTATGAGGGCCAGTATCTGCTGGGCACCTCGATCGCCCGCCCGCTGATCGCCAAGCGCCAGATCGAGATCGCCCGCATGGTCGGCGCCGACGCCGTCTGTCACGGCGCGACCGGCAAGGGCAATGACCAGGTCCGGTTCGAGATCGGCTATTATGCGCTGGAGCCCGACATCCGCGTCATCGCCCCATGGCGCGAATGGGAATACCGCTCCAGAGAGGCCCTGCTGGACTTCGCCGAGAAGAACCAGATCCCCATCGCCAAGGACAAGCGCGGCGAGGCCCCCTTCAGCGTCGACGCGAACCTGTTGCACTCCTCGTCCGAGGGCAAGGTGCTGGAAGACCCCGCCGTCGAGGCCCCCGAGTTCGTCCACCAGCGCACGATCAGCCCTGAGGACGCGCCCGACAAGGCCCACGTCTTCACCATGACCTTCGAGAAGGGCGACCCCGTCGCCATCGACGGCGTGGCCATGTCGCCCGCCACCATCCTGACCAAGCTCAACGAACTGGGCCATGCCAACGGCGTCGGCCGTCTCGACCTGGTCGAGAACCGCTACGTCGGGATGAAGTCGCGCGGCGTCTACGAGACCCCCGGCGGGACCATCCTGCTGGCCGCGCACCGGGGCATCGAATCCATCACCCTGGACGGCGGGTCCATGCACCTGAAGGACCAGCTGATGCCCAAATATGCAGAGCTGATCTACAACGGCTTCTGGTTCGCGCCTGAGCGCCTGATGCTTCAGCAAGCCATTGATTATTCACAACAAAAAGTGTCCGGTACGGTCACGGTCAAGCTCTACAAGGGCAATGTGGGCATCATCGGCCGCGAGAGCTCCTACAGCCTCTACGACCAGGACCTGGTCACCTTCGAGGAAGGCGTCCAGGCCTATGACCACAACGACGCCGCCGGCTTCATCAAGCTGAACGCGCTCCGCCTGCGCGTCCTGGCCAAGCGCGACGCGCGCCAGGCCTGATCGGGGAGGGGGCTAGACCAGCGCCATCTGCCCGGCGATGGCCAGGGCGGCCGCCCTCGGGTCCGTCGCCGCGCTGATCGGGCGGCCGATGACCAGGTGGGTGGCCCCGTCCCTCAGGGCCTGTTCCGGGGTCGCGGCCCGGGCCTGATCGTCCAGGGCGGCTCCGGCGGGCCTGACCCCCGGCGTCACGATCAGGAAGTCGTCGCGGCCGCTGGCCCGGGCGATCTCGCGCACCCGGGCGGCCTCGTGGGGGCTGGAGACCACGCCGTCGATCCCGGCCTCCAGCGCCTGGCGGACCCGGTGCTCGACCAGCAGGGCCGGGGACAGGCTGTGGTCGTCGGCGATCAGGTCGTCTGCGTCCAGGCTGGTCAGGACCGTGACCCCCAGCACCTTGAGCCCCGACCCGGCCACCCCCCGCGCCGCCGCCGCCATGACCTGGGGCCGGGCGTGGACCGTCAGCAGGTCGCACCCCGCCTCGGCCAGCACCGCCGCCGCCTTCTCCACCGTCGCCCCGATGTCGTGCAGCTTCCAGTCCAGGAAGATGCGGTGCCCCCCGGCCTTGAGCTCCCGCGCCAGGCCCATCCCGTCCGAGGCGAACAGCTGCAGCCCGATCTTGTAGAAGCCCACGGCGTCCCACGTCGCCTCCACCAGGGCCCGTGCCTCGGCCACCGTCGGCAGGTCCAGGGCGCAGATCAGGCGGGGATCGGGCGGCCGGTTGGGACGGACTTCGGCGGCAGGGGTCATCGACGGACTCGCGCGGAGCGGCTAAGCGTTGCGCTCTGAGACGTCGCGCTAGGGCCGGCGTGGGACTGGGGCTGAGGACACGGCATGGACGCGCTCGATCTGGGGGTCAACCTGTTCGTGGCCCTGTTCGCCCTGCTGGACCCCATCGGCAACATCCCTATCTTCGCCGCCGCCACGGCCGGGGCGACGATGCGCCAGAGGCTGTCGGTCTCGGCCCTGATCTGCCTATTCATCGCGGCCTTCCTGGCCTTCTTCTTCTTCACCGGCCTGGGGCTGCTCCAGTTCTTCGGCATCTCGCTGGCGGCCTTCCGGATCGCGGGGGGCATCCTCCTGCTGCTGCTGGGCCTCGACATGACCCGCGAGGACTTCCTGACCATGTTCGCCGACGCGGACGCCCAGGCCGACGCCAAGGACGTGCGGGGCTATGCCCGGCGGCGGTTCAAGCGGCTGATCGTGCCCTTCGCCATGCCCCTGCTGATCGGGCCTGGGGCCATCTCGACCATCATCATCCAGGCGGGCGAGGCGACCAAACTGGGTGCGACAGGCACTGTCGCCGGCGTGATCGCCATCGGCGCCGCCAGCCTGGCCACCTTCGTGGTCTTCACCCTGACCGGGCCGATCAGCCGCCTTATCGGCGAGGTCGGGATGGCGATCGTGGTGCGGGTGCTGGGCCTGATCCTGTGCGCCCTTGCGATCCAGTTCATCCTGGCGGGCCTGGGCGAAGCGATCCCGGGCATGTTCTCGGGCGCGGTGACCTCGCCCTATCCCTCAGGCGGGCACTAGACGGTGTCCGGTTCCCCGCAGACCGCCCGGAACCCTGCCGCCGCGAACCGGACCATATAGGCGCAGGCGCTCTCCAGGTCGCCTGACCGGGCCAGCCCGCCCGACAGCCGGTCCAGCCGCCCGGTCTCGCCCAGGGTCAGGGTCAGGGCACCCGACAGGTTGTGATAGCCCCAGTACAGATCGACCTCCCGCGCCCACGGCATGACCCGGGCGATCAGCTCGATCAGCCGATGGATGGCCGGGTCGAAATAGCGGGCCATGGTCTCGCCCCCGAAGGCGGGGTTGGCGTTGGTCTGAGCCACCAGGGCGGCATAGTGTTTCCAGCCCGGCCCGCCCTTGAGCGACCACTCGAAGGGCGGCCGCAGAAAGGCCTCGAGCAGGCCTTCGAGCGTCATCGCCTCGCCCATCTCGGCGGCATAGCGGTTGATGGCGTCGACCCGGTCGGTGTTCCAGACCTCGGCCCGCCTCAGGAAGACCGCGTCGAACAGGCCCCGCTTGGCCCCGAAATAATAGTGGACCAGGGCGGTATCGACGCCGGCCTCGCGCGCCACCTCGCGGATGGTGACACCATAGAAGCCATGCTTGGAGAACAGGTCTTCGGCCGCATCCAGGATCATCTCGCGGGTGTCGGGCGTCGCCCCCGGCGCGGCCTTTGGCGGGCGTCCGCGTCGGGCCGGGGCAGGCGCGGGGTTCGGGTGTGTAGCGTCCGACTTGGTCATCCGGTCACGCTAGTCTCGCATCCGCCCCCTGTGCAACGGCGCCACAGAGGCGGACCGATGGCTGCGCAGACAAGCGGGGCCGTTTGACACCGCGCTCAAACGAGGTCAGTTTCAGGAAAATCATCGAACGCTGAATAAAAGCGTCGTGGCTGGAAACAACAGGAACGGAAAGACCCACATGAAACGATTCATGAAGAGCGCGCTGCTGGCCGGCGCGGCGATGGCTGCCATTTCGTCGGGTGCCTATGCCCAGGATGCCGTGCCCCAGGATGACGCCGCTTCGCTGGACGACGTCGTCGTCACCGCGCGCCGCCGCGACGAACAGCTGAAGGATGTCCCGGTCGCCGTCTCGGCCCTGAGCGAGGAGCGCCTGGAACAGACGGGCGCCGCCGACATCACCGCCCTGCAGCAACAGACCCCGAACGCCACGGTCCAGGTCGCGCGCGGCTCCAACTCGACCCTGATCTCCTTCATCCGTGGCGTCGGCCAGCAGGATCCGCTCTGGGGCTTCGAGCCCGGCGTCGGCCTCTATGTCGATGACGTCTATGTCGCCCGCCCCCAGGGCGCGGTGCTCGACATCTATGACGTGGCCCGTATCGAGGTTCTGCGTGGCCCGCAGGGATCGCTGTACGGCCGCAACACGGTCGGCGGCGCCATCAAATATGTGACCTCGAAACTCTCGACCGACCCGTCGCTGACCCTGCGCGGGACCGTCGGTTCCTACAGCCAGGTCGACGGCATGATCGCCGGCTCGGTCCCGATCACCGACCAGCTGCGCATCGGCGGCGCCATCGCCAGCTACAACCGCGACGGCTTCGGCAAGAACCTGAACACCGGCGCGGAACACTATAACAAGGACGTCCTGGGCGGCCGGATCAGCGTCGAGTACCAGCCCTATGACAACGCCTTCTTCCGCCTGGCCTACGACCGGGTCGAGGACAACTCCAACCCCCGCCACGGCCACCGCGAAGTCGCCGGCGTCACCGCCGGTTCGGGTATCCCGGGCAGTGTCTATGACACCCGCGCCGGTATTGGCGACACCAATGAGGTCACGACCGAGGGCGTCTCCCTGACGGCCGAGATCAACCTGTCGGACATCTGGACCTTCAAGTCGATCACCGCCTATCGCAGCGGCGATACCAACACTGTCATCGATTTCGACAACACGCCACAGCCGACCCTCGACATCCCGGCCATCTATGGTGACCACCAGTTCACCCAGGAGTTCCAGTTCCTGTTCGAGACCGACCGGATCCAGGGCGTCGCCGGCCTGTACTACCTGAACGGCACCGCCTCGGGGGCCTTCGACACCATCGCCGGGGCCCTGGGCATCGTCATCGGCACGGCCGGCTATGTCGATACCGAGAGCGTCGCCCTGTTCACCGACGTCAACTTCGACCTGACCGAGCGCCTGCACCTGGGTATCGGCGCCCGCTACACCAGCGACAGCAAGACAGGCGACGTGTTCCGCGCCAACTATCTGACGGCGGCTCGCAGCCCGCTGCTGGGCGGCACGCCGCGCGCCACCCTGGGCGCGGCCCGGACCGACTACACCAACTCCAAGAGCTTCGACGACTTCTCGCCACGCGTGGCCCTGTCGTATGACTTCTCGGACGCCGTCACCGGCTATGTGTCCTGGTCCAGCGGCTTCA
Organism: Brevundimonas sp. NIBR10; assembly: GCF_027912515.1. Taxonomy (NCBI): domain Bacteria; kingdom Pseudomonadati; phylum Pseudomonadota; class Alphaproteobacteria; order Caulobacterales; family Caulobacteraceae; genus Brevundimonas; species Brevundimonas sp. NIBR10. The sequence goes on along the minus strand of NZ_CP115464.1, from coordinate 349,406 downwards.
AGTCGGGTGGTTTCGACATGCGCGGCGACGCCATTTCGACGCCCCAGACCGTCAACGGCTACAACCCCGAAACCGTTGACTCCTACGAAGCCGGTCTGAAGGGTTCGCTGTTCGACCGCCGCCTGTCGTTCTCGTCCGCCGTCTTCTACAACGAGTATTCGGACCAGCAGGTCACCACCCAGGTTCCAATCCTGAACGCATCGGGCGTCGCCACCGGCATCGCCTCCTTCGTCGACAACGTCGGGTCCTCGACCATCTACGGCGCCGAGTTCGAGGGCGCGGCCTATCTGTCGGACAGCCTGACGGCCAACTTCGCCATCGGTTACCTGAAGGCCGAGTTCGACGAGTTCAATCGCTTCAACCTGACCACCCGCCTGTTTGAGAACATCGCCGATCAGGTCGTGCTCCAGAACGCGCCGGAATGGACCGGCTATTTCGGCCTGACCTGGACCGGCCAGGTGTTCGGCGGCGGCCTGGCCGTCACGCCTTCGGTCAGCTACCGCGACGACTACAGCCAGTTCGAGTTCCCCAACCCGATCCTGGACCAGTCGGCCTTCAGCCTGGTCGATCTGACCGTGATCTGGACCGATCCGTCGGACCGGTGGACCGTGGGCCTGTACGGCCGGAACCTGACGGACGAGGAATACAGGGTCGGCGCCTACAACTTCGCAGGCGCGACCTTCGACAACTCGCTGATCGGCTACTACGGCCCGCCGCGCACCTTCTCGGCATCGCTGCAGTACAAGTTCTAGAAACAGACGACAGTTTGCGGATCGGGGCGGCGGTGAGGACCGCCGCCCTTTTTCGTTGCGACGACAGGCGGGGCGGCTAGGGTCGCTCCCAACAACAAGAACGCCCCGAGGAAACCGCATGACCGACGCCACGAGCCCGACCGCGCGTATCGAGAAGCCGGGCTATCGCTTCTATGTGCTGGCGATCCTGATCTTCGTCTACATGCTGAACTTTCTGGATCGCCAGATCATCGGCATCCTGGCCGCGCCGCTGAAGGCGCATTTCGGCATGTCGGACAGCCAGTTCGGCCTTCTGGGCGGCATCGCCTTTGCCTCGGTCTATTCGACCCTCGGGATTCCCCTTGCGTGGCTGGCCGACCGGTTCAGTCGCGTGTGGATCATGACTGGTGCCCTGACGGTCTGGTCGGCCTTCACCGTGCTTTGCGGCATGGCCGGCTCCTTCACCCAGCTGTTCCTCTTCCGGATGGGTGTCGGCGTGGGAGAGGCGGGCGGCGTCGCTCCCGCCTATTCCCTCGTCGCTGACTATTTCCCGCCGCACCAGAGGGCGCGCGCGCTCGCCGCCTTCGCCTTCGGCATTCCGCTCGGGACGGCCGCTGGAACCCTGGTCGGCGGCCTTCTCGCGGCCCGTTACGGCTGGCAGACCGCCTTTATCGTCGTGGGTCTGCTGGGCCTGCTGGTCGCGCCCGTGCTGCGCCTGACCGTCCGTGACCCGAAACGCGGCGGGACTGATGCCGCGAAGGCGACGGTCGCCCCGGTGGCTCCTGTCACGGCCGAGGCCCAGGCCATCATCGATCAGGCGGCGCAGGGCCCCGGGCGGGCCGCCGCCTTCATCATGCTGGGTCTGGGGGTTGCCTGTCTGATCGGCGCGGCGCTCGGCGCGACCGGCGTGGCGCTGGCGGGCAAGACGATGCTGTTCGTCTTCGCGGCCATTCTCGCCCTCGTGATCGGTGCCTCGCTCTATATCGCCCGCGCCACGGCTTCGGTCGTCATCCCCAAGCCGAGCTTCTGGCTGCTGGCTCTCGGCGCGGCGGCGTCTTCGGTGTGTGGTTATGGCGTGGCGGGCTGGCTGCCGCTGTTCTTCATGCGCAGCTTCGGCCTGACCCTGGCCCAGACCAGCTGGTACTATTCCGGCATCGCCCTGATCGGCGGTCTGGTCGGCATCTGGGGTGGCGGCATGATCGCGGACAGGCTGGCGAAACGCGGCAAGGGTGCCTATCCGCTCGTGCCCGCCGTCGCCTTCCTGATCTCGGCCCCGTGTTTCATTCTCGCGATGAACTCGACCTGGCTGATCGGTCTGTTCGTACCCGGCGAGGCGGTGCTGAACTCGCCCCTGGCCCTGACCCTGGCCTTCCTGATTTTCCTGATCCCCACGGGACTGAACCTGGCCTGGCTGGGGCCGATCACCGCATCGATCCAGCATCTGGTCCCTGCGCCCATGCGTTCCACCGCCTCGGCCCTGTTCCTGCTGATCAACAACCTGCTGGGGATCGCCGTCGGCTTCTTCTATTTCGGCTGGATGAGCGATCTGCTGGCCCCCACCTTCGGGGAGGAAAGCCTGCGCTGGGCGATCTACACCGGCATGGGCTTCTATCTTCTGGCGTCGGTTCTCCTGTTCGGGGCATCAAGAACGCTGAAACGCGACTGGGTAGATTAAGGTGCCCAGCCTCGGTGCGATATCGCTCCGGGGCTGTTGCACCTGCGAAGGAGCCGCGCCTATAAGCGCGACCAAATCTTCCCCAAGGGCCATTCTTCCCTAAGAGATCGCGGGCGCACATGAACATTCACGAATACCAGGCCAAGCAGGTCCTCAAGAGCTTCGGCGCCCCGGTGGCCGAAGGCGTCGCGGTCACCTCGGTCGATCAGGTCGAGGCCGCGGCCAAGTCCCTGCCCGGTCCGCTGTATGTCGTGAAATCCCAGATCCACGCCGGCGGGCGCGGCAAGGGCAAGTTCAAGGAACTGCCGGCCGATGCCAAGGGCGGCGTCCGCCTGGCCTTCTCGGTCGAGGAAGCGGTCAAGCACGCCGGCGAGATGCTGGGCAACACCCTGGTCACCGCCCAGACGGGCGAGGCCGGCAAACAGGTCAACCGCCTGTACATCGAGGACGGTGCCGACATCGAGCGCGAGCTGTACTGTTCGCTGCTGGTCGACCGTGCGCACGGCCGTATCGCCTATGTCGTCTCGACCGAGGGCGGTATGGACATTGAGGCCGTGGCCCACGACACGCCCGAGAAGATCGTCACCATCGTCATCGACCCGCAGACGGGCGTGACCGAGGCCGACGTGGCCACGATCAACGCGGCCTATGGGTTGACCGGCGACGCGGCGGAAGACGGCAAGTCGCTGTTCCCGATCCTGTACAAGGCCTTCGTCGAGAAGGACATGGCGATGCTGGAGGTGAACCCCCTCATCGTGATGAAGGACGGCCATCTGCGCGTCCTGGACGCCAAGGTCAGCTTTGACGGCAACGCCCTGTTCCGCCACGACGACATGAAGGCCCTGCGCGACGAAACCGAGGAAGACGCCAAGGAGATCGAGGCGTCGGAGTGGGATCTGGCTTACGTCGCGCTCGACGGCAACATCGGCTGCATGGTCAACGGCGCCGGCCTGGCCATGGCGACGATGGACATCATCAAGCTGTACGGCAAGGAACCCGCCAACTTCTGCGACGTCGGCGGCGGTGCCGGCAAGGAGAAGGTCGCGGCGGCCTTCAAGATCATCACCGCCGACCCCGCCGTCCAGGGCATTCTGGTCAACATCTTCGGCGGCATCATGAAGTGCGACGTCATCGCCGAGGGCGTGGTGGCGGCCGTGAAGGAAGTGGGCCTGAAGGTGCCGCTGGTCGTCCGCCTCGAAGGCACCAACGCCGAACTGGGCAAGAGAATCCTGAACGAGAGCGGCCTCACCATCCAGGCCGCCGACGACCTCGATGACGCCGCCCAGAAGATCGTCGCGGCGGTCGGCTAAATCATGAGAGGCTTTCGCGGCCTTGTGACGGCGGCGCTGCTTGCAGCGTCGCCGTTTCTCGTTGCGGCCCAGGCCGCGCCGGCCCCCGCTCCCACCGACGTAATCGCCACCCTCAACACCGTCTGCGTCGCGGCCGGAGGCGATCCGGCGAGGGCTGCGGCCCTGGCGGCCGAGGCGGGGTATTCGCCGGTGCCGGAGACCATGGTGCCGCGCCTGCGCAATGCGTCTGAACGCGCCGGCTTCATGCGATCGAACGCGACCGACATCACCTTCGTGATGACCGGCCGGATGACGCGTCGGGTCGGGCGCGACACGGTGGTCATGGATTTCTGCGGCGTCAGCGCCCGGCCCACCGACCACCGGGCCCTCGATGCGACGCTGCAGCGGATGATGGGCTTCGCCCCCGTACGGGCCGCGGGTCTGGAGGCCTATGCCTGGCTGCAGACGCCCGAGGGCCGCGCGCCGAGCCGCAGCCTGTCGGACGCCCAGTTCGTCGCCATGGCTGGGACCGGACAGATGCGGCTGGTGGCCCTGGATCGTTCGGGGCCGGGTTCAACCCTGATCTATTTCCGGCCTCGCCTCGACTAGATCGACAACACAGGCTATGTGCTACACATAACCCGTGTAGCGCAGCATGACCCGCAATCTGACCCTCGCCATCGACGACGACCTGCTCGACAAGGTGCGGGTGCTGGCGGCCATGAAGCGGACCAGCGTCAACGAGATGGTGCGCGGCTTTCTGGCCCGACTGGTCGAGCAGGAAAGCGAACACGACGAGGCGACCGAAGCGCTATTGAAGCTGGCCCGCGAGAGCAAGGGCCGGATGGGCGACTGGCGGCCGGGCAGCCGTGACGAGATCTACAGCGGGGAACCTCGGTTTGATCGCGAGTACTGAGGTCTTTCTCGACACCAATGTGCTGATCTACGCCGCGCTCGGCTCCGTCGATGAGCCGGTCAAGTACGAGCGTGCGGTCGAACTCCTGACGACGCGATTCGGCACGTCGGGTCAGGTCCTCGCGGAATTCTACGTCAACGCCCAGCGCAAGGGCTCCGTCCCTCTCACGGCCGACGAGGCACAGGAGTGGGTTCTGCGCCTGTCCAAGAAGGCCTTCCAGCCGGTTGACTTCAAGATCATCCGGGCCGGCATCGACCACGCTCGCCGGTATCACCTGTCCTACTGGGACGGGGCCATCATCGCAGCGGCCGAACGCCTGGGCGCCAAGGTGCTCTATTCCGAAGACCTCAATCACGGGCAGACCTACGGGTCGGTCCGCGTCGAAAATCCCTTCCTCTCCGCCTGAACAAAGAAGCGAACCGCCATGTCCATTCTCGTCGACAAGAACACCAAGATCATCGTCCAGGGCCTGACCGGCAAGACGGGCGGCTTCCACACCGAACAGGCGCTGGCCTATCACGGCACCCAGATGGTCGCGGGCGTGCACCCGACCAAGGGCGGCACCAACTGGACCGGCTCGCACGGCGAGAGCCTGCCGATCTACGCCTCGGTCGCCGAGGCCAAGGAGGCCACGGGCGCCGATGCCAGTGTGATCTACGTCCCGCCGTCGGGGGCCGCCGCCGCCATCATCGAGGCGATCGACGCCGAGATCCCCTTCATCACCTGCATCACCGAGGGCATCCCGGTGCTGGACATGGTCAAGGTCAAGCGTCACCTCGAAGGCTCCAAGTCGCGCCTGCTGGGCCCCAACTGCCCCGGCATCCTGACCCCCGACGAATGCAAGATCGGCATCATGCCGGGCTCCATCTTCAAGAAGGGCTCGGTCGGCATCCTGTCGCGCTCCGGCACCCTGACCTATGAGGCGGTGTTCCAGACGACCAACGAGGGCCTGGGCCAGACCACGGCGGTCGGCATCGGCGGCGACCCGGTCAAGGGCACCGAATTCATCGACGTGCTGGAACTGTTCCTGGCCGACCCGGAGACGACCTCGATCATCATGATCGGCGAAATCGGCGGCGGCGCGGAAGAAGACGCCGCCCAGTTCCTGATCGACGAGGCCAAGAAGGGTCGCAAGAAGCCGATGGCCGGCTTCATCGCGGGCCGTACGGCACCCAAGGGCCGCACCATGGGCCACGCCGGCGCCGTGGTCTCGGGTGGCAAGGGCGATGCGGAATCCAAGATCGCCGCCATGCAGGCCGCCGGCATCCGCATGTCGGAATCGCCCGCGCGCCTGGGCAAGACGCTGGTCGAAGTGCTCAAGGGCTAGGCAGCCCTTGAGCGTCGCGCCTCTGGCGCGAGGCGCGAGGCGCGAGGCGCTAGCGCTAGCGACGCGGTCGCTCGCTGCTTGAGCGCCACCTTGTTTGGACAGGTTTCGACAGGCTCGCTTCGGCGGGCCTGTCGTCATTGTGGGCTCCGAACGGAGGGGTCGCCATGATCGAACTGCTGGCTGCGCTGAGTATCGTGACCCAGGGGCCGCCGCCTCCGGCGACGCCGCCGACCGATCTGAGGCTGGAGGCGTTCAGAGCCGCCTGCGTGCCGCATCGCCGCGACATCGTTGCGACGGCCGCGATGATGGCGGCCGACGGCTGGGCGATCGTGCCCGATGACGACCATCCCGAGCTGATGGCGACCATGGGCAAGGCGCGGGCCGAGGCGGTCGATCCGGAGCTTCAGATGACCGCCGACTTCACCATCTGGGGCAAGGCCTGGGGCGAGCGGACCTTCTACGTCGTCCTCAATCGCATCCACGCGGTCCTGCGCGAGGAAGAGGACGACGACGGCGACGGCGAAATCCAGGAGTGGGAGGATCGCGACGAGATGACCCTGCTGGGCTGCGGTCTGTGGGACTTCGACACGACCGAGCGGATACCGGCCTCAGTCGTCGATGCCTGGGTCGGCACGCCTGCGGTTGAGACCTTCGACCTGCCGGGCGAGATGATCGGCGGCACCTGGAACCTGTATCACATGCTGCCCGGAACGGCCGACGTGAAGGTCGGCTTCATCCCCGAGGGCAGCGATTTCGAGGCCCGGACCGGCTTCTCGGGCGTGGCCATCACCATGGGATCGGCAACGGAAGACCCGGACGAACCGGAACCGGTCCCGGATGACGAGTCGCACGACCACGCTGAGGAGGACGCCGACTGACCGGCGCTTCGGCATCGTTCGTTCGCGAATTCTGCGTCGCCGACCCCGTCCGACACGAGCCGTTGCAATTTTTGCGGTGGTAAAGGGCATTTTCTATCCCTTTCGCCCCGGTTCGGTCATGACCCGTCAGGAAACAGCGCCTATATGAACCGCAGCTTCACGCAGATGTGACCGTGACGCTTGCCACGATACGAAAAAAGTCGGGACGACGAATACAATGGCGGACGATGCCGGTCGGCTGAACCAGGTCTTTGCCGAGACCAGCTTCCTCTACGGAGCCAATGCCGCCTTCATCGAGGGCCTGCACGAGCAGTGGGCCGCCGATCCGGCCTCGGTGACGGCCGAGTGGCGCTCCTTCTTCGACCAGCTCAAGGACACGGCCGCAACGGTGACGGCGTCGGGTGCCGCCGGTGGCTGGGGTCGCGGCGCGATCCTGGAACCGACCGAGGAAACCGGCGTGTTCGACGGCGTCTGGCCGGCACCGAAGCCCGATCCGAAGAAGCCGGTGCCCGTCGCCAAGACCGCCCCGGCCCCGGTCGAGGCCGCCTCGGCTCCTTCGGCAGACGCCGTCCGCGCCGCCGCCCACGATTCGATCCGCGCCCTGATGCTGATCCGCACTTATCGGGTGCGCGGCCACCTGCATGCCAAGCTCGACCCGCTGGGCATCGAACAGCCGATCCAGAACGCCGAACTGACCCCGGAATTCCACGGCTTCGGCCCGGGCGACCTCGACCGCCCCATCTATCTCGACGGCGTTCTGGGGCTCCAGTACGCGACCGTCCGCGAGCTGATGGCCATCCTGGAAAAGACCTACTGCGGTCCGATCGGCATCCAGTACATGCATATCGCCGAGCCCGAGGAGAAGGCCTGGCTGCAGCAGCGCTTCGAGGGTGCCGACAAGTTCGATCGCACCACTTTCACCCGGGAAGGCAAGCTGGCCATCCTGAACAAGCTGATCGAGGCTGAGGGCTTCGAGCGGTTCAGCCACAAGCGCTTCCCCGGCACCAAGCGGTTCGGTCTGGACGGCGGCGAGGCGATGGTCCCGGCGCTGGAGCAGATGATCAAGCGCGGCGGCGCCCTGGGTGTCGACGAGATCGTCATCGGCATGGCCCACCGGGGCCGTCTGAACACCCTCGCGACCGTGATGGGCAAGCCCTACAAGGTCATCTTCCATGAGTTCCAGGGCGGCTCGGCCGTGCCGTCGGACGTCGAGGGTTCGGGCGACGTCAAATATCACATGGGGGCCTCGTCGGACCGCGAGTTCGACGGCAAGAAGGTCCACCTGTCGCTGACCGCCAACCCCTCGCACCTCGAGATCGTCAACCCGGTCGTCCTGGGCAAGGCGCGGGCGAAACAGGCGTTCGACATCCGCGAGGCCAATGCGGGTCTGCCCGAAAGCCAGTGGGCGCTCGACCGCTCCAAGGTCATGCCCCTGCTGATCCACGGCGACGCCGCGTTCGCGGGTCAGGGCGTGGTCGCCGAATGCTTCGCCCTGATGGGTCTGAAGGGCTACCGTACCGGTGGGACGATGCATTTCGTCATCAACAACCAGATCGGCTTCACGACCAGCCCGCGCAACTCGCGCTCGACGCCCTATTGCTCGGACGTCGCCCTGATGGTCCAGGCGCCGATTCTGCACGTCAACGGCGACGACCCTGAAGCGGTCGTCTTCGCCGCCAAGGTGGCCACCGAGTTCCGCCAGAAATTCCACAAGGACGTGGTGGTGGACATGTTCTGCTACCGCCGATATGGCCACAACGAAGGCGACGACCCGACCTTCACCCAGCCCCTGATGTATTCCAAGATCCGCGCCCTGTCTTCGACGCGCGAGATCTATGCGCGACAGCTGGTCGGCGAGGGCGTGCTGTCTCAAGCCGACGCCGACGCCCTGGTCACCAAGTTCGAGGCCTGGCTGGACGAACAGTTCGAGGCCGGCAAGACCTTCCAGGCCGACAAGGCCGACTGGATGGACGGCCAGTGGAAGGGCGTGGGTATGCCCGAGGACGACGAGCGTCGCGGCAAGACCGAGGTCCCGGCCGAGAAGCTGCGCGACTATGGTCACCGCCTGACGACCATCCCGAACTCGATCGACATGCACAAGACGCTGAAGCGCGTCATCGAGGCGCGTCGCGAGGCGATCGATACCGGAAACATCGACTGGGCCACGGCCGAGAGCCTGGCCTTCGCCTCCCTGCTGGACGAGGGCTTCCCGATCCGGCTGTCGGGCCAGGATTCGGTGCGCGGCACCTTCTCGCAGCGCCACTCGGGCATCATCGATCAGACGACCGAGGAGCGCTACATCCCGCTCAACAACCTGCGCGAGGGCCAGTCCCATTTCGAGGTGATCGATTCGGCCCTGTCGGAAGAGGCCGTGCTGGGCTTCGAGTACGGCTATTCGCTGGCCGATCCGAACACCCTGGTCATGTGGGAGGGCCAGTTCGGCGACTTCGTCAACGGGGCCCAGGTCGTGATCGACCAGTTCATCACCTCGGGCGAACGCAAATGGCTGCGCATGAGCGGCCTGACCATGCTGTTGCCGCACGGATATGAGGGCCAGGGTCCGGAACACTCCTCGGCCCGCCTCGAACGCTTCCTGCAACAATGCGCCGAGGACAATATCCAGGTCGCCAACTGCACGACGCCCGCCCAGTATTTCCACATCCTGCGTCGCCAGATGCAGCGGCCCTTCCGCAAGCCGCTGGTGATCATGACGCCCAAGAGCCTGCTGCGGCACAAGAAGGCGGTGTCTTCCATCGCCGAGATGGCCGAGGGTTCGTCCTTCCACCGCGTCCTGCACGACGACGCCCAGACCCGCCCCGAAATCTCGGGCATCAAGATCAAGGCCGACAAGGACATCCGCCGCGTCGTCCTGTGCTCGGGCAAGGTCTATTACGACCTGCTGGACGTGCGCGAGAAGAAGGTCGCGGCCGGCGAACCCTGCGACGACGTCTATCTGCTGCGGCTGGAACAGTTCTACCCGTGGCCGATGAAGTCGGTGTCGATCGAACTGGCCCGCTTCCCCAACGCCGAACTGGTCTGGTGCCAGGAAGAGCCCAAGAACATGGGCGGCTGGACCTTCGTCGATCCGTGGCTGGAGCTGACGCTCGACAAGCTGAAGATCAAGGCCAAGCGCGCCCGTTACGTCGGTCGCCCGGCCTCGGCCTCGACCGCCGCCGGCCTGATGAGCCGCCACCTCAAGGAACTGAAGGCCTTCACCGACGAGGCCTTCGCCTGACCGCCCGTCCCGGATAACGGCCTGGCCGTTTCCGGGATGACAAATGACCGCCCCGGCTCCCCTTAGGGGCGAGCTTGCCCTATATACCGCCACGCCCGAAACGACCGGAACCTTCCCATGGCCGACATCCTGACCCCCACGCTTGGTGAATCCGTCTCCGAGGCCACCATCGGCAAATGGACCAAGAAGGTCGGCGATCCGGTCAGGAAGGACGAGGTCCTGGTCGAGTTGGAAACCGACAAGGTCTCTCTGGAGGTCGTGGCTCCCGCTGACGGCACCCTGTCCGACATCAAGGCCGCGGACGGCGACACCGTGGTTCCGGGAACGGTTCTGGGCGTCGTGACCGAAGGCGCTGCCGCCTCTGCCGCCCCTGCGCCTGCCAAGGCCGCCCCGGCCGCCGCGGCCACCGCCGTTCCCGCCACACCGGCTGCGCCCGCCGCCGCCCCTGTTGCTGCTTCCGGCGGTTCGGTCTCGATCGCCGTCCCGACCATGGGCGAGAGCGTCGCCGAGGGCACGATGGGCAAGTGGCTCAAGGCCAACGGCGAATCCGTCAAGAAGGACGAGGTCCTGGTCGAGATCGAGACCGACAAGGTCGCGGTCGAGGTCTCCGCCCCCGCCGACGGCGTCCTGACCATCGCGGCCGACGAAGGTTCGACCGTGACGCCGGGCCAGAGCATCGGATCGATCGCCGCCGGTGCCGGTGCGGCGGCCGCAGCTACCGCTGCCGCGCCGGCCGCCTCCGCCAACGCCGGTTCGGCCCAGATCAAGTCGGGCGGCGCCACCCTGTCGCCCGCCGTCCAGCGCGTGGTGACCGAGAACAACCTCGATCCCAAGGCCATCGCCGCCACGGGACCCAAGGGCAACATCACCAAGGGCGACGCCCTGGCTGCCGCCGCCGCGCCCGCTCCGGCCGCTGCGCCGGCCCCGGCTCCGAAGCCTGCCGCCGCCATCACGCCTCGCGCCGATCAGCCGCGCGAGGAGCGGGTCAAGATGACCCGCCTGCGCCAGACCATCGCGCGTCGCCTGAAGGAATCCCAGAACACCGCCGCCCAACTGACCACCTTCAACGAGGTGGACATGACCCAGGTCATGGCGCTCCGCACCGCCTACAAGGACGCCTTCGAAAAGCGCCACGGCGTCAAGCTGGGCTTCATGAGCTTCTTCACCAAGGCCGTGGTCAACGCCCTGCACGAAATCCCGGCCGTCAACGCCGAGATCGACGGCACCGACATCATCTACAAGAACCACTATGACATCGGCGTGGCCGTCGGCACCGACAAGGGTCTGGTGGTTCCGGTCCTCCGTGACGCCGACACCCTGTCGCTCGCCGGCATCGAGAAGGGCATCGCCGACCTCGGCAAGGCAGCCCGCGACGGCGCCCTGACCATGGACCAGCTTCAGGGCGGCACCTTCACCATCACCAACGGCGGCACCTATGGGTCGCTGATGTCGACGCCGATCCTGAACGCGCCCCAGTCGGGCATCCTGGGGATGCACAACATCGTCCAGCGCCCGATGGCCATCAACGGCGAGGTCAAGATCCGCCCGATGATGTACCTGGCCCTCAGCTACGATCACCGCATCGTCGACGGCAAGGAAGCCGTGACCTTCCTGGTCCGCGTCAAGGAACACCTGGAAGACCCGCAACGGTTCCTGCTGGACCTGTAAGGCGAAAAGGCGGGCGATGACCGAGCTGGAAGTCGCCCGCTTTTCCACCCTGCCTGAAGGCGAACTGGCCGTCGCGATCCTGCGCAATCACGGGATCGATGCGCGCCTGCCCGACCGCGACATGGCGACGATGAATCCCGATCTTCTGATCGCCATCGGCAACGTCCGGGTCGTTGCGCCTGATCACCAGGTTCAGGCGGGGCGGGATCTGATCGCCCGTGTCCGCGCCGGCGAGTTCGCGCAGGAGGCGGAGCCCGAGACCGGCGACTGGACGATCGAGGCCATCCCGGGTCGCGTCGGCGATCTCGACGAAGGCGAGATCAGAGGTGTCCTGACGCAGGTCAAAAAGGCGGGTGCGATCGTCCTGATCCTGGCCTTCGTCGTCTTCCCGGTCTTCAGCTGCGTGATGATGGCCGGGGGCTATTGAGGGCGACCGATGCCTGTCCCGTCGATGAAGCGTCTGCGGTTCTCGCGCCACGCGTCCGCCGTCTGACCCCAGACATCGACCGTCGCGCTCTCGAACGGGGGCGGCAGGCGGCCCGGGCCACGGTTGGTCGAACCCAGCCGCTCGGCGACCCTGGCCGACGCGCTGTTGGCCGGATCGATGGTGTGGACCACGTCGGTCCAGCCGAGGACATCGACCGCATAGTCCATCGACGCCACCGCCGCCTCGATCGCATAGCCCTTGCCCATGGCGTCGCGATGCAGGCTCCAGCCGACCTCCGTGCCCGGCCAGCCGTGGGGTTGCCACGGCCCGATCCGGCCCATCCACTGGCCGGTCGACTTCTCGATCAGCGAAAAGAAGCCGACGCCTGTCAGGGTCCAGGCCCCGGCAACGGACATCATGGCGCGCCAGACCTGGGCCGGGGTCTGGGGGCCGCCGATGAAGCGCGTGGTCTCCGGGTCCGACTGGAAGTCGCACCACCGCTCGAAATCCGACGCCGCCGTCGGGCGCAGGATCAGCCGTTCGGTCTCGATCACGGGACCGGGGGCCTGCGACAGGGCAGGGGTCACAGCGGGTACTCCCGTTCGAGCTGATAGAAGCTGCCGTCGTCGCTGACCGTGCTGGAATACAGGCCGAACCGGTCGATCGGGATAGCCGGCGAATGCAACAGGTTGTGACCGGCGATCCAGGCCGCGATCCGGTCCGGATTGGTCTGGGTCTTCAGATAGGCCAGGGTCAGGTGCGGCCTGTAGGTGCGCTTCTCCATCCGGATCCCCGCCCGCTCCGCCGCCGCCTTGCAGCGCCCGGCCAGGACGTTCAGCCGCTCGTTCGCCTCCACCCCGGCCCAGAGGGTGGTCGAGCGGTGGTCGTCGCCGAATGCGCCCACGCCCTTCAGCTCGATATCGAACCGGCCGGACGGGATGCGGGCCAGTTCGGCGGCGAGGTCGTCGGCCTGGGTCTCGGTGACCTCGCCATAGAAGGCCAGGGTGACGTGCAGGGCCTCCTCAGGCCTCCAGCGCGCGCCGGGCAGGCCGGTCTGGCGGCGCTTGAGGGTCTCCACGACATCCCAGGGCATGGACAGGGCGGTGAACAGCCGGATCATGCGACCCTTGGTAGCGGCCGGGATCAGAATCGGAAAGTCCGCATTCCCTTGCGTGAGGGGCGATCTGCCCCGATATTCACGCCTAGGCCGGGGGTTTGCCCCGGCATCATGGGAGATTGATCTCGCGATGAGCGACTTCAGAAACGGTTTCACCAATGTGGCGCCCGCCTCGGCCGACATGTCGGTCGATGCCGGCCTGCGCAGCTTCATGCTGGGCGTCTACAACAAGGTCGCGCTCGGCCTGCTGGTCTCGGCGGCCCTGGCTTTCATTACCGGGTCCTATCCGCCTGTTCGTGACCTGATGTATCAGGTCACCGCCGACGGTCGGTTCGCCGGCTTCACCATTCTGGGCATGATCGTGGCCTTCGCGCCGCTGGTCGTACTGCTGGGCTCCGGGTTTGTGATGAAGAACCCCACGGCCGCCTCGGCCGGCGGGCTCTACTGGCTGGTCGTGGCCCTGATCGGGGCCTCGCTGGGCACGGTCGTCCTGCGCTACACGGGAGCCTCGATCGTCTCGACCTTCCTGATCACTTCCGCCGCGTTCGGTGCGGTCAGCCTGTTCGGCTACACCACCAAAAAGGATCTGTCCGGTTTCGGGACCTTCCTGATCATGGGCGTGATCGGCCTGATCATCGCCTCGCTGGTCAACATGTTCCTGCAGAACGGCCTGATGCAGCTGATCATTTCGGCGGTCGGCGTCCTGCTGTTCGCGGGCCTCACGGCCTATGACACCCAGCGCCTGAAGATGACCTACTACCAGCTGGGCGGAGACCGGAATGCGATGGGCATGGCCACCAGCTACGGTGCGCTGAGCCTGTACATCAACTTCATCAACATGTTCCAGTTCCTGCTGGCCCTGTTCGGCGGTCGCCGCTGATCGGCGAACCCGCCGAGGGATGAGACCAGAGGCCCCGGTGGAAACACCGGGGCCTTTTCTTCGGCCCTACTCCACCACCTGGAATTTGCGGCTGTCGAAGACGCGCAGCACCTGGGGCAGCTCGCGACCGCGCTTGAGCACGACACCGCCCTCGCCGATCACCGCCCACTGGCCCTGACGGGTCTGGAGGGCCGGCCGCTTCTCGATCCGGTACAGGGGCGCGTCGCCCGAGCGGCGATAGACGGCGAATTCGGCGACGTCCTTGTGGCCGACCATCGCATAGTCGCGCCACTCGCCGGCCGCGACCATCCGGCCATAGACCCGCAGGATCAGGTCCAGCTCGCGCCGCTCGAAGAAGACCGGACCGGCCTGGGGGCGGCTGTCAGAGGAGGGGGGATCAAGGCTCATCCCCCTGAAGTTAGGACGGCCGCACGCCCGACGCCACGGGGCAGACCGGCTGAATCATGCGGTCCGGAAAAATGCACGCGACACGAAATGGCCCCGTTTCGGTCCAGCGCCCGCCCGCTTGGACGGCGAAACAGCTCTTGTCGGCCCCTCGGAGTTCGGAAGCGTCCCGGATCCTGAACAGCCCCCCCAGCCCCCCTGGATGTTTCCAGCTATGGGCTCCGACGGGCCGGCGCTTCCTCCAAAGCGAGACGCCCGTCCTGCCTCCCTCCCCCCGATGGCACGGCGGGCGTTTTGCTGTCTGGATCACGCGGGGTCGTCCGACGGGGCTTCCGGCTCCGGCAAGGCCGCATCGGGTGCCGGCACCTCGGGCGTCGGGGCCGTGTCGGCCGTATCACCCAGGCTGACATCGATGGTCTCATCCCCGCGCTTGACGTGAAGCACGACCGGCCCGCCGGGGACGATCCACTGTAACAAGGCTGAGTTCAGCCCGGTCATGTCCGCGATCGGCGTCTCGCCCACCGAGATGACGACGTCACCGGCCATCAGCCCCTGCTGAGCGGCCTGCGACCCTCCGCCCACCGACGAGACGAGGACGCCGGTCACGCCTTCGAGATCATCGCTCGCCTCGACGGTGCGGAACTGGGCCCCGAAGGCTTCGGTGGTGCTGACGCCGTTCGCCACGGTGATCGGCGTGATCTCCTCCACCGTCATCGAGGTCGTGTGCTCCCGCCCATCGCGCAGATAGACCAGGGCCAGGGCCGCTCCCGGAGGCGCGATCCCGACCGTGGCGTTGACCGAGCCCGCGTTGGCGACCGGACGGTTCTGGATCCGGGTGATGATGTCGCGACGACGCAGGCCCGCCCGCTCGGCGGCCGAGCCCGGGGCCACGTCCTCGACGACGGCACCGCGCACGATGCCCAGGCCGAAGTCCCGCGCCCGCTCGGCGGTCAGGGAGCCCATGATCGCACCCGTCCGGCCGCGCTTGACCTCGCCGTTCTCGCGGATCTGGCCGACCACATAGTTGAGGATCCGGGTCGGCACGGCGAAGGCGATGCCGTCGTTTCCGCCGCCGCCGCCGAACATGTCCGACCCGCCCGACAGGATGGAGGTGTTGATACCGATCAATCGCCCCCGGCTGTCCAGCAGCGGCCCGCCGGAATTCCCCGAGTTCACCGCCGCATCGGTCTGGATATAGTCCTCGACAGCATCGCCAAGCCCTGTGCGACCCAGGCCCGAGATCACCCCCATGGTCAGGGTCTGGTCCAGCCCCAGCGGATAGCCGACGGCGAACGCCAGATCACCGGTGCGCAAGGTGTCGGAATCGACCATCTCGACCTCGGCCAGACCGGTCGCCTTGATCTTGAGAACGGCGACGTCGGTGGCCTTGTCGGTGCCGATCAGTTCGGCGTCGAACAGCCGGCCGTCGCTCATGTCGACCGTGTATTTGGTGCCGCCGTCGATGACGTGGTTGTTGGTGACGATGATGCCTTCGCCTGCGTCGATGATCACGCCCGAGCCGGTCTGCAGAGGCTTGGCCTCGTTGTCGCCCGAGGTCGGCCCGCGCGAGCTTCCCAGGGTCGTCACCTGGACCACGGCGGGAAGCGCATCCTCAAGACCGTTGGCGAAGCTGAACACCCCGCGCCGCTCGTCATAGGGGATGGCGAACCGGGGCAGTCCGCCCGTCTGGGCCTGGGCGAGACTGGCCGAGACCGGCACGAGGGTGAGCGCCAGCGCCATCGCCGAACCCGCCAGAAACACAGTGCGCCGCATCGTCATCCCCCGGGCCGCGCTGGCAATTCCGCGCGCCGATGCGGCAACCTAGCGTGTGAAATGCGCCGTGACGATGGCTCCCGGCGCGGCGTCATCAATCATCATCTCGGCTCCGTGCCGCCGCAGGATGGCCCGCACGAAGGTCAGGCCCAGCCCATGGCTTTCGCGACCCTCGGCATCCGCCGCAGCGGACCTCAGCGCGGCGTCGGCCAGCCGTTCCGGATCGATCCCCGGCCCCTGATCCGCCACCGACAGGGCCGGCCGCTCGCCGTCGTGAAAGGCGCGCAGCGTCACCGTCCCGCCCGGCGGCGAGTATTTGATCGCATTGTCCACCAGGTTGGCGACCGCCCTCTGCAACAGCGAGGACACGCCCAGCACGCTGACCGCCTCGGCCTCGACCACCAGACGGACGCCCTGTTCCTCGGCCAGCGGCTCGTACAGATCGGCGACCGAGGCCAGCATCCGGTCCAGCGCCACCGTCTCGAACCGCCAGGCCTCGCCTTCGCGCAGGGCCATCGCTTCGTTCATGGCCCGGGTCAGGGCGCGCAAATCCTGGGCCGCCTCCAGCCCCAGCCGACTGCGCTCCGCCGTATCCCCGGCCTCGGACAGCCGTTCCAGCCGGGCCGTCGCGCGGGCCAGGGGGGTGCGGAAGTCGTGGGCCAGTTGATCGGCCGAATCCCGCAGCCAGCTCAGCAGTTCCTCGAGCCGGTCGAGGGTGCGGTTGGCCTGAACGGTCAGTTCGGTCAGTTCGGGCGCGACCCCGACCTCGGGCGCGCGTCGGGAAAAGTCACCCACGGCGGCGCGGTCCAGGGCCTGTGACACCTCGGTGATGGCGTGGGTCAGGCGACGCCGCGCATAGGTGGCGGCGGTCAGGCCCGAGATCAGAATCACCGCCCCGGTGATCAGAACCGCCAGCACGGCCCAGCCCCAGGCCTGGCCCGAACGGTCCACGACCCGCCCCACGGCGATGTCGAGCGAGCCCACGCTGCGCCGGACCATGACCACCTCGACCGCTCGGCCGGGACACAGCACGCCCCGGTGCAAGGTGACGCGATAGGTGTCCGGCCCCAGCCCCGGCATCCGGGCGGTGGGCGCGGTTTCCAGCGCCGCCAGACCCGCGGGCTTGCCGACCGGGGCCCTGATGAAGCGCACGCCCGCCCCGCCCCGACCTGTGCGGCAGGTCTGTTCCAGGGTCGCCCCGTCGCGCTCCGGCCCGCTCTGGAAGACGCTGAGCCAGGCCGACAGATAGGCTGCGTCCCCGGCCGTCAGACTGGATGCCGTCAGACTGGATTCGGCCCCCAGCTTGGACACCATGGCGGCATAGTCGGCGGAAGCGGCGAGGGCCGCCTGCTGGCGTTGGTCAGTGCGGACGGCATGGCCCGTGGCGAACAGGGAGCCGGTCAGGGCCACGGCGGCCATGACGGCCAGGGCCGAGGCAAGCTGGGTCGAGGTCCGCTGCCCCAGCCAGTCCCGGAACCCCTGCCACAGCGCCATCGGCGGTCAGCGCCCGATATCGAGATCGCGGAACACCAGGCTCTGGCTGCGCGCCGAGACGATCAGCGGATGCAGGTCCTCGCCCAGTTCGGGGGCCTGTTCCTTCAGCCGACGCCGCAGGGCGCTGATCCGGGCGTCGATGATGTTGACGAAATTATCGGGCAGGAAATTCCACTCGACCCAGCACCGGTCCCACAGCATCTGTTTGGTCACCGGCTGACCCCGCGCGCTCATCAGCTCGCAGACGATGGCGAACTCCAGCGGCGACAGGTCGATCAGATGCGGTGCCTGTCCCGGCATCTCCAGCTTCAGGGTGCGGGCACCCGGCGACAGGCGGAAAGGCCCGTTCAGAATGTCGGCGCCCGCAGGCTTCGCGTGGCGCACCGTGCGCCGCAGCTGGGCCGCGATCCGGGCCAGAAGCTCTTCGTCGCCGACGGGTTTCGACAGATAGTCGTCGGCCCCGCCCAGCAGCCCCTCGACCTTCTGACGTTCACCGCCCAGCGCCGTCAGCATCAGGGCCGGCGCGTCGGACGAGGGTCCGGACGTGCCCCGCAGTCGCTTCAGCGTCTCCAGCCCGTCCAGCCCGGCGGTCAGCCGATCCAGGATCAGCACGTCATAGGCGGTGGCGGCGGCGGCCTCCAGCGCTGCCTCGCCGCGATCGACCCGGTCCACGGCCGCGAACCCGGCCTTCAACAGACGTTCGGCGACGTGTTCCGACAGGGCCGGATCGTCCTCGAGCAACAGGACGTTGCGGCCGGCGAACATGGCCGACAGCGCGATGAACGGATCGCCGTCGGCGTCCGGTCTGAAATCCTGTCCGCTGTCCATCGCCCCGATCGTCTCCGCCCGGTGCTACGATAAATCCCTGAACCGGAATGACAATGCTAAGCTGGCTGATCCTTTCTGACGGTCGCGCGTTCGACGCGGTCTGCCTTCTTGCCGGAATACGCCATGAAATCCTTGCCGCTCATCCTCGTCGCAGGCCTCGCCGTCACCGCCTGCCAGACGGCGCCGGTCGCCAATGCGGGATTCCTGAGCCGCTACGACGGGCTGGTGACACGCGAAGACACCATCCGGGCCTCGATCCGCCAACGCCGCGACGATGCCGAGGCCGCCAAGGTCGAGACCGTCTTCCTGGAACCGTCCGTCCTGGTCGGCGAGGCGAGTGCCGGCCTGAGCGAGGCGGAGAAGGCCCAGGTCCTTCGCGAGGTCGATCGCCAGATCTGCTACGAGGTCAGCGAACGGTTCACCCTCGCCGACGCCCCGGCCGGTTCGGCCCGGCTGCGCACCGCCGTCGTCGGCATCCGTCCGACGGGCGGCGCTGCGGGTGGCGTCTCGGCCGTCGCCAATGCCTTCATCCCCGGCCCCGGAACCTTCCGTGTGCCCGGCACGACCGGTGGTCTGGCCGTCGAGAGCGAACTGCTGAGCCAGAGCGGATCCCAGATCGCGGCCCTGGCTTGGGCACGCAATGCCAACGTCGTGGGCACCGACACCCCGTCCCTGTCGCGCATCGGCGATGCCCTCCAACTGGCCGAACCCCTGGGCGACACCGTCGGCGACACCATCTCCCAGCACGACCGGCCAGTACGCGACATCGCCGATCCCGACCCCTGCGCCGCCTACGGCCCCCGCACCCAGCCCGCCGGCTTCGTCGCCCGCATGGTCACAGGCCTCTATGTGCCCCAGATCAACACGGGCACGGCGGCGGAGAAGCCGAAGGAATAGCCACTCCGTCAGCGCGGCGCGCGGCGCTTCCTAGAACGCACTTTCTCCGGTGATCGCCCGGCCCAGGATCAGGGCGTGGACGTCGTGTGCGCCTTCATAGGTGTTGACGGTTTCCAGGTTCATGGCGTGGCGCATGACGTGCAGTTCGCCGGTGATCCCGGCCCCGCCGTGCATGTCGCGAGCCTCGCGGGCGATGGCCAGGGCCTTGCCGCAGTTGTTGCGCTTCATCAGGCTGATCGCCTCGGGAACCCAGGCGCCCGTGTCGATCAGCCGGCCCAGGGCATAGGCCCCCTCGAAGCCGAGGAAGATTTCGGTCTGCATGTCGGCCAGCTTCTTCTGCACCAGCTGCCGGCTCGACAGCGGGCGGCCGAACAGCATCCGCTCGGCGACATAGTCGCGCGTCGCGTGGAAACAGAACTCGGCGGCCCCCATGGCCCCCCAGGCGATGCCGTACCGCGCCTTGTTCAGGCAACTGAACGGCCCGCGCAGACCCTTGACCCCCGGCAGCAGATTGGCCTCCGGCACGAAGACGTCGTTCAGCCCGATATCGCCGGTGATGGAGGCGCGCAGGGACAGCTTGTCGCCGATCTTGGTCGTGGTGAAGCCGTCGAAATCCCGCTCCACGATGAAGCCGCGGATCACGCCCTCAAGCTTGGCCCAGACCACGGCCAGGTCGGCGACCGGCGAGTTGGTGATCCAGTATTTGCCGCCGTTCAGCCGATAGCCGCCGTCCACGGCGACCGCGTTGGTCTTCATCGAGGCCGGGTCCGAACCGCCGTCGGCCTCGGTCAGGCCGAAACAGCCGATCAGTTCGCCCGCCGCCATCCGGGGCAGGAACCGCATCCGCTGCTCCTCGGACCCGAAGGCATAGATCGGATACATGGCCAGCGAAGACTGCACCGACATGGCGCTGCGGTAGCCGCTGTCGACCGCCTCGATCTCGCGCGCGATCAGTCCATAGGCCACATGGCTGACGCCCGATCCGCCGTACTGTTCCGGCAGGGTCGCCCCGAGGAACCCCATCTCGCCCATCTCGGTCATGATGGCGCGATCGAAGGTCTCGTCGCGGAACGCTGCGACGACGCGGGGCAGCAGTTTCTCGCGCGCATAGGCCCGGGCCGCATCCTGGATCGCCCGCTCGTCCTCGGTCAGCCGGCCGGTCAGGTCGAAGGGATCGTCCCATTTGAAGGTCTGAACAGGGGCGGTGGCGCCGTCGGCCATGAGGTCTTCCCGAGATTGCGGGGGTCTTTCGCCGTCGTCACGCGATGGTGACGGCCGCCCCCTGTTTCAGCGGCCGGTTTAGGCCAGAATGGACCGATGCGGTAGGGGTCGGCCCGGCCGCGAACGGAGGCGCTCTTGATCCGCACCCTGATCCAGACCTCGGCCCGCCTGTTCGCCGACCACCCGCGCGAGGTCGGTGAAAGCTACATCGACCATTTCGCCACGGCCGCCCGCTGCGGTCTGCGGCTGGCGCGGCTGTCGGGAACCGCCTTCCTGCACGCGGTGGTGCCGGGGGTTTGCAAGACCACGGTGTCGGACGAGATCAAGCGGATGGCCGACGACCTCGGCTACCGCGCCCAAATCGCCCGCGAATGCCGGATGCAGGACACCGGCGCCTTCGATCCCGGCCTCTAGCGCAGAACCGCGATGTGTCCGAACACCAGGACCGCGCCGGTGGCGACGCTGTAGACGGCAAAGGCGTTGATGGTCTGGCGTCGCCCCCGGGCGATCTCCTCGGTCTCCGGCGAGTACCAGCGCTGGGCCCAAAGCAGATAACCGGCCTGCAACCCCCAGCACGCCAGAAACGCCGGAACCGCCCAGCGTGTCAGCAGCACCAGAGCGATGCCGGAAACCAGCACCAGCATAGACCCGACGGTCAGGATGATGTCGGCGGCCCGCTCGTTCGCCGGCGTCGGGAAGATCTTGCCGAACGCGGCCTCCAGCCGCCAGTTGAACACCATCTGCCGCAGGGCGACGAGGCCCGCGAACACATAGAAGACCCCGATCGCACGCGCCGCCCATTCCATGATGCCACGGTGCAATGCGGCCCGTTCGGCGGCTACCTACGGATTCTGATAGGTGGTTACCGCGCTGCGTTGATTCGAGAACACACCCGGAACATACTGACCGCATGCCCGCCGCCGCCGTCCACCTCGAACTCGTCTTCAGCCGTCCCGAGACCACCCAGTCGGTGACCCGGGGCGCAGCGCGGTTGCTGGCCGACATGGGCTATGCGCCGTTGCTCGAGGTCTGCCTGCCGAACGGTCGGCGTGCCGACGTCATGGCCCTGGGGCGCAAGGGCGACATCGTGATCTGCGAGGTGAAGTCGGGGATCGAGGACTACCGGGTCGATCGCAAATGGCCCGAGTACGCCCCCTTCTGCGACGCCTTCTTCTTCGCCGTGGCCCCCGAGTTTCCCCAGGACGTTCTGCCGCTGGAACCGGGGCTGATCGTCGCCGACGGCTTCGGCGGGGCGGTGGTCAGGGACGCGCCGGTACTGGCCCTGGCCCCGGCGCGCAGGAAGGCGCTGACCGTCGCGTTCGGACGACTGGGGGCGATGCGGCTCCTGAGAGAGTGATTGGTGATTGGTGACTGCCAGCCCGCAAGCCGGTTATCGCCGGGCATGCCGTGCAGTATCAACCACTAACCACTAGCCACCAATCACCCCTACCGCGGCGCGCGCTTGGCCAATATCCGCTGCAGGGTCCGACGGTGCATGCCCAGCCGCCGCGCGGTCTCGGAGACGTTGTTGTCGCACAGCTCATAGACCCGCTGGATATGCTCCCAGCGGACCCGGTCGGCGCTCATCGGATTTTCGGGCGGTTCGGGCGTGGCGTCGCCGATGGCCAGCAGGGCCTTGACCACGTCGTCGGCGTCGGCGGGCTTGGACAGATAGTCGACGGCGCCGGCCTTGACCGCCGCCACCGCCGTGGCGATCGCGCCGTATCCGGTCAGCATGACGATGCGGGCGTCCTCGCGCCGCTCGCGCAGGGTCTCGACGATCTTCAGCCCGTTGCCGTCGTCCAGCCGCATGTCCAGCACGGCGAAGGCGGGCAGGAGGGTCCTGAGCACCTCGGTCGCCTCTGCCACCGACCCGGCGGTCGTGACCTGGAACCCTCGCGAGTCCAGCGCCCGGCCCAGCCGCGTGCGCAACGCCTGGTCATCGTCCAGCAGAAGCAGGGTGCGATCCGACAGACCGGCGATGCGGTCTTCGATGCTCGACATTTCAATGGTCTCCATCACGCTCAGGTCGGTCGTCGCACGGCCAAGGTCAAGCGGCGCGGCGATCTGTCGCTTGTCCACCTGCCCGCTCCCGGGATCAAGCGGGCGTCAACGCCGCACGGGGCCAGCGCACGGTGACCCGCGCCCCCCGGTTCGGCCCGTGTCCGGCCTCGCCCGTTCCCACCGTGACCACCCCGCCCGTCCGTTCCAGCAGGGTTCGGGCGATGAAGAAGCCCAGGCCCATCCCGCCCTGGCTGGGGATGACCGGTTCAGGCGGGGGAGGCGGGGCCTTTTTGCCCTTGCCGACGGTGATCTTGGGTGGCCGGGTCGCGTCGCGAATCTGGGCGGCCAGGGCCCGGCGCGCCTTGCCCTGCGGCCGACTGGTCACATAGGGCTCGCCCAGGCGCGGCAGGATGTCGGCCGCGAAGCCGGGGCCGTCGTCGATCACCTCGACCTCGATCCAGTCGGCGGCGACCGTGGCGTCGATCTTCACCTCCGAGGTGGCGAAGTCGGCGGCGTTCTCGACGATGGCCGACAGGCCGTGGATGATTTCGGGCAGTCGCAGCACACGCAGTTCCGCCGCGCCCGGCTGTCCCCCGACATAGACCGACATCTCCAGATCGAAGCCGGCGTGGGGTTCGACCACCTCGTTCAGCAGGGCCTTGAGCCCCACGTCGGCATAGAGGGCGTCGCCGTCCTCGGGCCGCTGGGACAGGCGTTTCAGGATTTCACGGCACCGGTCGGCCTGTTGCAGCAGCAGGGTGGCGTCCTCGGCCACCGCCCCGCCGGCCTTGGCGTCCCGCAGCAGCTCCTTGGCCACCACCTGGATGGTCGCCAGCGGCGTGCCCAGCTCGTGCGCGGCCGCCGCCGCCAGACCGCCCAGGGCCGCCAGCCTCTGTTCGCGTTGCAGCACATCCTGGGTGGTGGCCAGGGCCAGCTCCAGCTTCTCGGCGTCCGCCGCGACCCGCCAAGCATAGGCCGAGGTAAAGACCACCCCCGTGATCAGGGCCAGGCCCGTGCCGAACCGGTACAGGATCGGCAGTTCCAGCTCCGTCCCCGATTGCCAGGGCAGGGGCAAAGACCATTTGAACAGTACCCCCGTCGCGATCAGCACCAGCAGCCCCAGGCCGATCGCCTGCCGTCCGGGCAGGGAGGCCGCCGCCACCGTCACCGGGGCGACCAGCAACAGACAGAACGGGTTCTCCAGCCCCCCGGTCAGGGCCAGCAGCACCGACAGTTGCAGGATGTCGAATCCCAGGTGGATCGCGGTCTGGCGTCCGTCCGGCAGGCGGCTGTCGGTCTGACGCAGCCGCGCCACCGAGGTCATGTTGACGATCACGCTGGCCGCGATGACCAGCAGGCACTGCCAGATCGGCAGCGGGAAATGCAGCATCCCGGCGGCGACCACGACGGTGGCGCTCTGGCCCAGGATCGCCAGCCAGCGCAGGATGATCAGGGTCCGCAGCGTCAGACCCCGCCCACGCCGGGGCAGATCGCGCCAGTTGGCGATCGAATAGTCGATCAGGCCGGGTGCCTGACCCGATTGCGACGATGAAGCGTTTTCCAGGATGCTCACCTGCGTTCTATAGACCGCTCGCGCCGTCGTGTCGGCGATCCTGTCGAAGAGAAGCCAAGATGCCGCGTCGTTCCATCCTGCTGTTCGCCGCAGCCTGTATCGTCATCGCCGCGACCCTGGCCGTCATCACCGTCGTGGTCGTGACCAGCCGCGAGCGGGCGACGGTCGAGGCCTCGGGCGGGGCATCGTCCGACGCGGCCCAGGTCGGCGGGCCGTTCCAGCTGGTCGACCAGGACGGTCGGGCGGTGGATCAGACCCTGCTTGACGGCAAATGGAGCCTGGTCTTCTTCGGCTTCACCTATTGCCCGGACTACTGCCCGACCACGCTGAACGGCCTGGCGGCGACCAAGGCGCAGATGGGCGAAGCTGCGAAGGACCTCCAGATCGTCTTCATCTCCATTGATCCGGCCCGCGACACGCCTCAGGCGCTCAAGGACTACCTGGCCTCGGACGGGTTCCCCGAGGGCGTCATCGGCCTGACGGGCACGCCCGAACAGGTCGCCGCCGCCGCCAAGGCCTACCGCGCCTATTACGAGAAGGTCGGAGAGGGTGACGCCTACACCATGAACCATTCCCTGACGGTCTATCTGATGGGTCCCGACGGCCGCTTCCGCTCGGCCCTGGCCTACGATCTGGGACCCGAACGGTCGGCACAGCTGATCGAGCGGGTGATGAAGCGGGGCTGAGGAATAAATCCTTTTGCAGTGCGGCGCGTTCTATGGTGCCCTGCCGCATTCGGTGGGGACCGTCGACAGGATCCTATGCTCTACGCACTTCATGAGATGGCCTACACTTCGGCCCAGCCCTTTCGCCTCGCAGCACAACTGGCGCGGGGCTTCTGGAAATCGCCGCTGAACCCGGCCAGTGAGACGGCGATCGGTCGCACGGCCTATGCCTCGGCCGAACTGTTCGAGAGCGTGACCCGCCGTTACGGCAAGCCGGACTGGGGCCTGGAAACCATCACCATCGACGGCAAGCCGGTGCGGACCGTCGAACAGGTGGTCTGGTCCACACCCTGGGTGCGTCTGGTCCGGTTCGCGCGCAATGTCGGTGATCTGAAGCGCGCCAAGAAGCCGGTCGCCGCCCCCAGCGTCCTGATCGTGGCCCCCCTGTCGGGCCATTACGCGACCCTGCTGCGCGGCACGGTCGAGACCTTCCTCCAGGACCACGACGTCTATGTCGCCGACTGGGTCAACGCCCGCACGGTGCCGGTGCTGGAGGGTCGCTTCGACTTCCACGACTATATCGACCACGTCCGGATGATGCTGGCCCAGATCGGTCCGCGCGCCCACGTCGTCGCCGTCTGTCAGCCCGGCCCGCCGGTTCTCGCCGCCGCCGCCGTCATGGCCGCCGAGAACGACCCAAACCGCCCGGCCTCCATGACCTTCATGGGCTCGCCGATCGATGCCCGCCTGTCGCCGACCGTGACCAACCAGCTGGCCGAGGAAAAGCCCTTCGCCTGGTTCAAGTCCAACATGATCCACACCGTGCCCTGGCCCTATCCGGGCTTTGGCCGCCGGGTCTATCCGGGCTTCGTCCAGCTCTACGCCTTCATGTCCATGAACGAGCAGCGCCACAAGGACGCCCACTGGGACTATTTCAAGAACCTGGTGAAGGGCGACGGCGACGGCGTCGAGAAGCACGACCAGTTCTATGACGAATACCTGTCGGTGCTGGACCTGACCGAGGAATTCTATCTCCAGACCATCGACATCGTCTTCCAGTCGCACCTGCTTCCGCGCGGCCTGCTGGAACATGACGGCAAGCTCGTGGACCTCTCGGCGGTGACCGACATCGGCCTGATGACGGTCGAGGGCGAGAACGACGACATCTCCGGCGTCGGCCAGACCCAGGCCGCCCACATCCTGACGCCGAACATTCCCGTCGAGCGCCGCGTGCTCTATGTCCAGCCGGACGTGGGCCACTACGGCGTCTTCAACGGCCGCCGGTTCCGCGAAGAAATCTATCCGCGCGCCCGGGACTTCATCGCCGCCAATGAAAAGCTCTGCGCCGTACCGAACCAATCAGCGTCTGCCGCTTAACCCGGGCCAAAGCCTTGATAAGGGGGCCGGGGGCGAGGGCGATCAGAGGTTGGTTCTGAGATTGTCCGTCAATCCGCGGGCGCGGCGGATTTCGATACGGATCGATGCGAAGTCGGGTGAGGTCGTCGCCGTCGCACCGTCGGAGCGGCGACTGAGCGAGGCCGTGGCCTTCGCCCGGTCAAAGGCCGGCTGGATCGCCGAACGGCTGGAGGCGCGCGCCCCGTGCGTGCCGCTGGAGCCCGGCACCGTCGTCAGCCTGCATGGCCGCGAGGTCCGACTGGAGGCGACGGGCACGAACGGCGCGGCTCGCCTGACGGAGGATGCCTTAGGCCCGGTGATCCGTTCCGGCGGCGAAGGCGTGGCCTTCGGACGTCGTGTCGAGGCCCTGCTCAAGCGCGAGGCCCGTACCGCCCTCATCGCCCGGACCGATCACCATCTGAAGACTCTGGGCCAGAAGCCGGTCAGGGTCTCGATCGCCGACACCCGCTCGCGCTGGGGCTCATGCAGCCCGCACAACCGTTCGATCCGCTATTCCTGGCGCGTCGTCCTGGCCCCGCCTGCCGTGCTCGACTACCTGGCCGCCCACGAGGTCGCCCATCTGGTCCACGCCGACCACAGCCCAGCCTACTGGTCGGTCGTCCACCGCCTGGTCGGAGATCACCGGCCCTTTCGCGCCTGGCTGAGGGCCAACGGCCAGGCCCTGCATGTGGTGGGGCGGTGAGGGATCAGTCCCCGACCGTATCCAGGTCCCGCCCCTTGGTCTCCGGCAGGAAGAAGATGGCGACCAGGACGGCCACGGCCGTGAAGAAGACCGAATACCAGAGCCCGAAATAGATGTTCCCTGACCAGGCCACGAGCGCGAAACTGGCGGCCGGTAGCAGCCCTCCGATCCAGCCGGTGCCGACGTTGTAGGGCAGGCTCATGCCCGTATAGCGCACCCGCGTGGGGAACAGCTCGACCAGGGCCGCAGCCTGGGGGCCGTACAGGGCGCAGGCCGCGACGATGAAGATCATCAGGATGGCGAAGACCAGCGGCCGGTTGATCTGCGCCGGATCGGCCTTGGTCGGATAGCCGGCCTGGACCAGGGCGGCCTTGACCTGGGTCTCGACGCCCGCGCGGGCGGTCTTCAGATCGGCCTTCGACATCGCCAGCCCGTCGATGGAGGCGATTTCGGTCGAACCGACGCGGACGCTGGCGACCGTGCCGGCCGGGGCCCCGACATTGGCGTAAGAGACCCCGGCGTTGGACAGCACGCTCTTGGCGATGTCGCAGCTGGAGGCGAAGCTGGTCTTGCCGACCGGATCGAACTGCAGCGCACAGGTCGCCGGATCGGCCGTCACCGTCACGGGCGAGGACGCCTGGGCCTGGGCCAGGGCCGGGTTGGCCGCCTTGGTCAGGGCCTGGAAGCCGGGAAAGAAGGCGACGAGCGCCAGGATCATGCCGCCGATCATCACCGGCTTGCGCCCCACCTTGTCCGACAGCCAGCCGAAGAAGACGTACAGCAGGGCCGAGGCGACGGTGATCATCAGCACCAGCTGATCCACGATGGCGACGTCGATCTTGAGCACCCGCTCCATGAAGAACCGGGTGTAGAAATAGCCGCAGTACCAGACCGCCCCTTGCGCGATCATGATGCCGAACAGGGCGATGAGGACGAATTTGCCGTTCTTCCAGGTGCCGAAGGCCTCGCGGAACGGCGCGCGCCGCTCACCACCCTCGGCCTCCATCCGCTGATAGGCCGGGCTCTCGTGCAGCTTCAGCCGGATCCACAGCGACACGGCCAGCAGGAAGGCCGACAGCAGGAAGGGGATGCGCCAGCCCCATTCGTCGAACGCCTCCACGCCGACGATGGCCCGGGTGATCAATATGGCCGACAGGGCGCCGATCAGCCCCAGGGCCGCCGTGGTCTGGATCCAGCCCGTCAGCAGGCCGCGCTTTTCACGCGGCGAATGTTCGGCGACATAGATGGCCGCCCCGCCGTACTCGCCGCCCAGGGCGAAGCCCTGGAGCATCCGCATGACCAGCAACAGGATGGGCGCGAGGATGCCGATCTGGCCGTAGTCGGGCAGCAGGCCGATGGCCACGGTGGCGACGCCCATCAGGGTGATGGTCACCAGAAAGGTCGTCTTGCGCCCCGTCCGGTCCCCGAACCAGCCGAACACCAGAGCTCCGGCCGGCCGCACCACGAAGCCGAGGCCGAACGTCAGCAGCGCCAGGATATAGGCGACCGTCTCGCCCGCATCGGCGAAGAAATGCCGCGCCACGATGGTCGCCAGGGATCCGAAGACGAAGAAGTCGTACCATTCGAACGCCGTCCCCGCCGCCGAGGCGATCACCACGGTCTTAAGGCTCGGACCGTCCTTGGCGGCTTCGGTCGTGGCGGTGTCGGCGGTCGTCATGCGCATCGTCTCCCCCGCGCCGTCTGCGGGCGCGCTGGGTCAGGCTTAGCAGGCGAAACGGCGCGGCGAAAAGCCCGCAGACGATGCGATCGGCGCGGCCTGTTCAGAAGGGCAGCGTGCCCGTGCGCTCGATCTCGACCGGGCCGGTCATGAAGACGTGGTCGGTGGCCTCGTCCCAGCGGATGTGGAGTTCGCCGCCATCGACGTCGATCCGCGCACTCCGGCCCGTCAGCCCGCGTCGTGCGCAGACCACCAGGGCGGCGCAGGCCCCGGTACCGCAGGCCCGCGTCAGGCCTGCGCCCCGCTCCCACACCCGCAGGCGGATGTGGTCGGGTGCCAGAACATGGGCGAAGCCGACATTGACCCCTTCCGGGAACAGGGGGTGATGCTCGACCAGCGACCCCGACCCGCGCACGAAGGCATCGTCCGGCGTCTGGTCCACGAAGAAGACCACGTGCGGATTGCCCATCGAGACCGCGCCCGGCGTATGCAACAGCGGCGCGTCGATCGGCCCGACCTGAAGCTCGATGTTGCGGGTGTCCATCTCTTCGGACAGCGGAATCTCCGACCAGTCCAGCCGGGGCTTGCCCATGTCGACGGTGACGCGGTGGTCGCCCGCCCGGCTGGCCGTGGTCATGCCGCCCAGGGTGTCGATCGCGACCCGCTCGCCTGATCCCGCCTCCAGCAGCATCCAGCCGACGCAGCGCAGGGCGTTGCCACAGTTCTCCACCATGGCCCCGTCGCTGTTCCACACCCGCATGAAGGCGTCGCCTGTTTCCGACGGTTCTATGGAGATCAGTTGGTCGAAACCCTCGCCGGTCTTGCGGTCGCCCAGAGCGCGCACCTGTTCGGTCGTCGGCGTGAACGGCCGATCCAGCGCATTGACCACGACGAAGTCGTTGCCGGCGCCGTTCATCTTGACGAAAGGGCGGGACATCATGGCGACCATATACGCATGGCGCGCCCGGTTCCCAACGTCTAACGATGGCCGTGATGAAGGCCCCCGCCAGAACCCCGCCGCCCCGGACCATGAAGCGTCACGGCCTCGAACTGCGCGCGCGGCTGCGTTACCTCTACCACGGCGCGTCGCCCCTGGCCGTGCGGTTCCGGCTGACCGTCGTCGTGATCGACTTCGCCATCATCGCCTTCTTCATCGCCGCCCCGCTCCTGAAGGAGCAGGGGCGCAGCTTCTATATCATCGACTATGCCATCGCCGCCTTGCTGGCCGCCGATCTGGTGGCGCGGATCGCGGCCTATTCGGACTGGAAGGACTGGTTCAAACGGCCGATCAACTGGATCGACATCGTGGTGCTGGCCACCCTGCTGTTCCCGGCCTGGGCGCTCAATTTTGGCTTCCTGAGGATTCTCAGGCTCTGGACCCTGCTGAATTCCGACCTGTTCTGGCGCACGGTCGGCCACCGGTTCGACAACACCAAGGTGGAGGCGGTGACCCGCGCCCTGGCCGCCCTGGTAACCTTCATCTTCGTGGCGACGGGGTTCGTCTACACCAGCTTCCGCGGCGGGCATCCCGGCCTGGTCGGTTATATCGACGCCCTGTATTTCACCGTGGCGACCCTGACCACGACCGGGTTCGGCGACGTCACCCTGCCGGGGCCGTGGGGACGGCTGCTGTCCATCGCCATCATGCTGGTGGGGATCACCCTGTTCCTGCGCCTTGGCCAGACCCTGTTCCGGCCGCACAAGGTCACCTATCCGTGCGAGGATTGCGGCCTGACCAAACACGACCCCGACGCCGTCCACTGCAAGGCGTGCGGCAACATTCTCTGCATTCCCGATCACGGGGCCGACCACTGAGCCGAACCGATCTGTGGTGCGACTTCAGCGTTTCCGGGCCGATTGGGAGGCCAGCTCTCGTGCCGTCAGAAAGCCCAACAGTACCTGCGTCCGGTATATGCTGGACTGGCCGGCCAGGGTCTCGCGCGCATCGTCGCGGCGTTCGGGTGCAAGCGCATAGGCCTGCAGATTGAGCCCCGCGGCGCGCAGCGTCAGATAGCTGTCGCCCAGCCTCAGATCCCTCATCATGATCGAGGCACGCGACACGTCGAGGATGCCGCGACGTTCGCGAGACATCAAACCGGGTGCCGCGTCGGCCCTTGCGGCCATGGCGTCCATGATCTTCAGGGCCTGATCTCCCTGGTTCGCCACCGAGAGCCAGACCGCATAGTCGACCCGCGAGCCCACCGCCGCCGGGTTGTCGATCCCCAGCAACTGCTCGCGCCGTTCGGCCACCGTCTTCAGCAGGTCGAGGCCCTCCAGGGTCGAGGCCGATGTCGGGCTTTCGCCTGCGCCCGCCAACAGGGTCATCCCCAGCGCCTCCTGGAGGCTGACGTTCATCAAGGGCGTGTCGGCGGCCAGCCCGGCAGCGAGGGCTGAGCGCAAGGATCGTTCGGCCTCGGCGAGATCGGGCGACGCCCCCGGCCCGGACCCTTGCCGGGCCCGTCGCGTCAGCATCCTGGCCCGCTCGGCCAGGGCATAGGCGCGCAGACTGTCTGGGAGATCCTGGCGACGCGGCAAGGCGATCAGGGCGTCGGCGGCGGCGATGGCCGCGTCCGTGTCGCCGCTGTCCGCCGCCTGGCGCAGCCGTGCGAGGTCGGTCATCGGCCCGGTGGGCAGGGTGGCCACGGCCATGGCGTCGATGGCGTCCTGGTTTCGGCCCAAGGTCCGGTATGCCGCCGCCAGCATGACCGACACCTGACCCGCCGTTTCCCGATCGTCGCCGGCCAGGGCCATGTCGACCAGTCCCTTCAGCCGTTCGGCCGCCTCCAGGTACCGCCCCTGGGTGGCAGCGGCGATGGCCAGGACGAAGCTGGCGCGCTGGCGCGCGGCATGGGCGGGCGGCAGGCCACCGAGGTCGATCGGCCGCGCCAACGCCTCTGCCTCCGCTGTCCGTCCGGTCGAGGCCAGCAAGAAGGCCAGCATGCTCGTCACCGCCTCGACCTGATCCGACGGGGTGGAGGGCCGGGTTTTCAGGATGTCCAATGACCGGCGAAACCCGGCCTCGGCCTCTGCGTTTCGGCCTGCCGCCATATCGTTCTGGGCCCGGGCCAGAATCGCGTTGGCACCGCCGTCATCGGCGGGCGGACGGGGTGCGACTGCCGACTGGTTGAGATAGGTCCGGATGCGTACGGGTCCGGCTGAAGCCCCCGTCGGTGTCTGCTGAGCCGCCGCCGGTGCCGGCAGCGCCGGTGGGACAACCGCCACGGTTGCGGCCAATAGTGCGGCGATCGCCGACCGCCCCGCTCGTCTCATGCCGCTCGTACCCATGATGTCGGATACAACGGCGAGGCCGTATGGGCACTGTCGAAATCTGATCCGGATCAGCCGTGCTTTTCGATATAGGCCTCGGGGTCCTTGTTGACCGGCTTGATCCCGAGCAGGTGATCGGCCTCGAAGGCGGCGAACTTGACGGCCAGCTCATGGCGCACGGCGATCGGTGCGCGGCGGCGGAAGTCGGTCAGCCCCTGACGTTCCTCCTCGCCCATATGTTTTGAGTTGACGACATTGGCCTTGCCCACGGCCTCGATCCAGGCACCGGATCCGACCGGCAGACGGTTGGCGGCGGCGACCGCGTCGCGCAGCTTGTTGTGGTCCTCGATGGCGTCCTCGGTCTCGCCCTCGACCGTGCCGTCCTCGGCGTCGTTGGCGCCTTCGCCGCGCTTCAGCAGTTCAGGATAGAAGAACCGTTCCTCGGCCTCGGCATGGACGTCCAGAAACGCCGACAGCCGGC
Organism: Brevundimonas sp. NIBR10; assembly: GCF_027912515.1. Classification (NCBI taxonomy): domain Bacteria; kingdom Pseudomonadati; phylum Pseudomonadota; class Alphaproteobacteria; order Caulobacterales; family Caulobacteraceae; genus Brevundimonas; species Brevundimonas sp. NIBR10. The sequence goes on along the minus strand of NZ_CP115464.1, from coordinate 316,879 downwards.
CCCAGACCTTGGTCAGGGCGTCCACATCCGTCGCGTCGATCTGTTCCAGAATGGCGAACAGGCGGCGCTGTTCGGCGTGGTCGTCGAGGATCAGCTGGGTGATATCCATGGGGCGGGGTCCAGGCTTGGCGGTATCGGGCCTGCCTTAATCCGCCTGTGCCGTCGGGGTTCCGGTTGCAGACGCGACGGGCCCGCCGTCCAGAGCGTCGGAATACCGCCACGCCCATTTGACCTGGACCTGGAACAGTCGCCCCCAGTGGTCGAGGTAGGCTCTGCGGCTGTGGTCGATCCGCTCCAGTGCGACGCTCTGCATCGCCCCGGTCGCGCGCGCCATGGCGCGATAGGCACCACCGAGATCCTTCTTCTCACCCAGGACGGCTGCGCGCGCCATCGCGGCGAAGGCGACCGTCTGGGCGTCGAAGGCCCCGGGGTTGGCCTCGATCCAGGCATCCACAATATCGAGCTCCGCCAGGACGATCTCCGGTGGAAGCTGCAGACTGGCCATCATGGCGTAGTAGAGACGGGCGTCGATCGTGCTCTTGTGGTTGTCGCCCATAGTACGCCGTGCGGTCTCCAGACGCTCCAGGGCGATCGCCCGGGCCTGTTCTCCTGCGGCGGCATCCTCATCATCGAGAAGCGCCAGCCCCAGGGCCAGGATCTGGTTTGCCTGGTCCCTGAGTTCCGTCAGCCCGTTTGCCTCGGCATGAGCCAGCAGGGTCCGTGCGCGGGCGACGGCTTCTCGCGCGGGTCCGGGATCCTCCGCACTGCCCGACATGGCCAGGGCGAAGGCCAGTTTGACCTCCACATCGGTCCGTCGCGCGTCGTCGGCCGGCAGGGCGTCGAGAACCCGTTGCCAGGCCCGGGCCTCGTCGGCCGGATCCTCGGTTCGCTCGGCGTCGTTGAACAGCCGACGTATGGGGTCGTCGCCCTCGACGAGCCGCATGACCGCCCGGGCCTCGTCGGGCCGGTCCAGACGATCGTAGATCAGGGCCAGTGTGGCCGCGATGTCGGCCGCGTCCTGATCGCCGCCCGTGCGCCTCAGATAGTCGAACCCGGCCCGGGCATAGGGTTCGCTTTCGGCGTAGCGTTCCAGATTGGCCAGGCTGCTGGCCATCGCCATGCGCAGGTCGTGGGTGGTGGCGTGGTCTGGGCCATACAGGGCCAGAGCACGCTCATAGGCCGGCAGGGCGATCTCGGCCGCTTCCGCCCACTTTTCCTGTCCCAGTCGGGCGTTGGCGATCTGGGACTGGATCGCGATCAGGTTGCGGTCATCCGCGCCGAGTCTCGGCAGCAGGATCGCCTCAAGGCCGCGAAACTCGGCCTCACCCTCTGCGAACAGGCTGTTCTCGACCAACTGGGTGGCCAGGGTCCAACGGGCGTTGATCGCCGCCGTCCCCTGTTCGCCCTGCGGTTCTTTCAAGGCCTTGGCGTACAGCCGGCGCGCCGCCATCAGGGCGGGGGTTTCGGCGGGCGCGACGGCCTGAGTGGCCGCAAGGGCGCCGGATGGGATTAGCGTCCCGGCGGACAGCAGAACGATCAGGGCCGGCAGGGCGCGCATGCCGCAGTCATGCCTCCGCCGGATCAGCCGATCAACCGACCGGACCTGACGTCTCCGGACCGGCCGTTCCTGCCCGGAAGGCCTCTGCTCATCCTGCCTTCGCAAGACGACCGGAATATCCCCAGGCCGCACTGACCTGAGCGCGATAGACCTCGTTGAACCCGTCAAGCGAGGATCGCGCCTCCCGCCTTTGCGCAGGTTGGCGGACGTAGTCGAGATAGTCGCGACCTGCAGACCTCAGGACCGCATAGGCCCCTGGCGGATCCCCGGCGTCGGCGCGCAGGATCGAGACGCCGATTGACGCGTACATTCGATCCTCGGCGGTGGTCAGATCGCGCGGAGCCCCCAGCACGGTCCGAAAGACGCGTTCCGCCATGTCCGCACGGCCGGCGTTCTTGAGCGCGATCGCCTGACCCAGTCGCGCCGACCAGGTCAGTCGAGCGTTGTCGCCCAATGTGTTTCTTCTGAGATCGACGATGGCCGTCCAGACCTCAACGGCGCGATCCAGGTCCTGGTGTCCCGGCCATAGGGCGTAAACATCGGCCTGATGTGTCAGTGTGCCGGTCAGACCCGATTTCGTCGGGTCGGCCTCCTGCTCCGTGCGGACCCGATCCAGCACCGTCACCGCCGTCGCGTAGTCTGCCGGTCGTCCGCGCCGGGCCAGATGGATCATGGCGTTAACTCGCGCCAGATCCGCCGACTGGGCGTCGGAAATCGCGGCAGGCGTTGCGTCCTGGCGGCGTTTCGCGGAATAGGCGGCCGCTGCCGACTCAAGAGACTCCCAGTCCTCTTGAAGCTCCAGGAGTTTCAGCCGGTTGGCCTCCGTATAGGGCCCGCCCTCCGGTCCCGCGCTACGGATCAGGATGGCGCGCGCATCTGCGGGCCTGTTCGCCTCGATCAATATGTCGGCGGCCGAGCCGCCAAAGCCGGCTGTGCGATCGCTCGGGCCGGTATCCGCGATCTCGGCTTCCACGGTCTCGACAAGCCATCGCGCCGCCGCGTCGAAATCTCCAACCCTCAGGGCCTGTTCGGTGAGCGCCCCCCGGATACGGTCGGTATACCGCTGGTCCGAGACGCCGAACATCCGCACCGACTCCTCGTAAGCGGCCTGGGCCAGGGGCTCGCCCCGAACCCTGTCGCCCAGCTTCAGCATCGCCTCGGCCAGGAAGATGCGCGCCAGGGTCAGCATGCGGGGGTCTTGCGGCGCGGTCGCCGGCTTTGAGAACACCCCCACCAGCCGTCTCCAGCGAAACATCGCCGTGTCGAAGTCCCCCGCGTCGCTAAGGGTCATGGCGAAGATCGCCTCACGGTCCAGGCTCACCGGATGGTTCGGTCCCAGCTCGTCCACCGCCGCCATCCAGGAGAGCTGCTCCTCACTGAGGTCCAGCGCCGCCGCCACGTCGAAGCCGGAACGCTGCTGCTCCGTCTGGCCGAGGGCAGGCGATCCGAGGGCGAGGGTGGTGACCAGCAGGAGGCCGGCGGCCCAGCAGTGCGACGTTGTCATCGTCGCAGCCTGCGCCGAACCGCCGGCCGCCACCAGCCCACGGGACCTGACGTCAGCCCAGCTTGGCCAGGTCCTCGTCCGAGATGCTTTCGTTGGAATAGACGTTCTGCACGTCGTCCTCGGCGTCCAGGGCGTCCAGCAGCTTCATCAGGGTCGTGACGTGCTCGCCCGTGATCGGCACCTCCGACTGGGGCTTCCACACGATGGCGGTGGACTTGGCGTCGCCCAGGATCTTGGACATGGCCTCGGCGACCTCGTTCAGGTCCTCGAAGGCGGTCCAGATGGTGTGGCCTGGCGCGTCCTCATAGATGTCGGGCTTGACCAGATCGCTCTCGACGTCCTGGGCGCCGGCCTCGATGGCGGCCTCCATCACGGCGTCCTCGGTGCCCGCTTCGGCGCGGTAGATGATCTGGCCGACCTTGTCCCACATGAAGGCGACCGAGTTCATCTCGCCCAATGCCCCGCCGTTCTTCTTAAAGGCCGTGCCGATGTTGGAGTTGGCGCGGTTCCGGTTGTCGGTCAGGGCCTCGACGATGATGCCCACGCCGCCGGGGCCACGCCCCTCGTAGCGGACCTCTTCCATCGTATCGACGTCGCCGCCGGCCGCCTTGTTGATGGCGCGCTGGATCACGTCCTTGGGCAGGCTCTCGGCCTTGGCGTTGTTGACGGCCAGGCGCAGGCGCGGGTTCAGGGCCGGATCGGGCATCCCCGACTTGGCCGCCACGGTGATGTCGCGCGACAGTTTGGAGAACAGCTTGGACCGCACCGCGTCGGCGCGTCCCTTGCGGTGCATGATGTTCTTGAATTTGGAATGACCGGCCATGCTTGTCTCTTTAGGGCGCTATCGCTCGCGACGCGGTCGCTCGCTGCTTGAGCGCGTTCCGTGTTTGGATCAGGCAGCGCGTCTAGCCGATGGCCGTGCGCCTGTCACCTTTGCGGAACCGCCAAGCCTGACGTGGATTAAGCGAGGACGACCACACTACCGCAAAGGGCGCTCAAGCAGCGAGCGACCGCGTCGCGAGCGGTAGCGCCTCCCGAAGGGAAGAAACGATGTCCGCACCCGATTACGCCTCCGAAGCCGACAACTACGCCGACGACGACCTCGATGAGGCCGACATCGTCGAATGGTACGAGGCCAGGCCCATCAACGTCTCCACCGCCGTCGCCACCGGCTCCATCGTCGCGGCCTTCGCTCTGGGCGTGCTGACGGCCGTCGGGGCGCTGACCCTGATCGGCTATCTGGACGACTAGGTCAGGCGAGTTAGGAAGGCACGCATTGCCTCCCCCAGCGCCTTGGGCCTCCGCGTCTCGCGATCCACATAGACGTGGACGAAGAAGCCGACCGCCGCCGCCTCGTCCTCGTCACCCCGGAACAGGCCTATCTCGTAGCGGACGCTGCAGGTGCCCAGCTTGGCCACCCGGATCCCGGCCGTGATCGCGTCGGGAAAGGCGGTCGAGGCGAAATACCGACAGCCCGTCTCGACCACGAGGCCGATGCTTTCGTCGCCGCCCTGGATATCCAGCAACCCCTCGGCGATCAGCATCCGGTTCACCGCCGTGTCGAACCAGGCGTAGTAGACGACGTTGTTGACGTGGCCATAGACGTCGTTGTCCGACCACCGCGTCTCGATCGGCTCGAAGCGGCGATAGTCGGCGCGGCGTGTGCGTTCCAGCGTCATGGCGGGCTCCGTGGGTCTGCGGCCACGCTAGCGGCGAAACGGGTCCAACGTCACCTCGCGCCTTCAAGCGCTAGGATTTGCGCCCGTGTCAGCCGCCGTACAGACTGGACACCCTGCATTTTTCCTCTTGGAAACAGCTATTTGCGAGGTCTAGTCTCGCCGCCAGTAATTTCCGTTTCTGTTCAGTCCGAGTGAGTCCATGCCCCACCGCCTCGAACGCCTCGTCTACGAAAGCCGTGCCACGGGCTCGACGGGATCGCTGCTCAACCTGGCGACCATCCTGGCGGAGTCGCAGCGCAACAATGATCGGGACGGCCTGACCGGTGCCCTGGCGGCGCACGAGGAGAGATATGTCCAGGTCGTCGAGGGTCAGGGCGAAAGGCTGGATGCCCTGCTGCGTCGGCTTGAAAGCGATCCCCGTCATCGCGATCTGAAACTGCTCGACCGCTATCCGATCGAGGCCCGAACCTTCGCCGGATGGAGCATGGCCAGCCCCCGGATCGAGCCCGCGACCGGTCGGGCCCTGACCGATCTGATGGCCGAGAATGCGCCGTCCGCGGCCCGGGTCGTGGAACTGCTGCGTGACGCGCTTACGGCCAAGGGCAGCGCCTGAAAGGCCTTCGCGCCGCCCTCCTGACGGGCTAAGCACGGGGCCCCGACCCGGAGCGTCCCCCATGCATCTCGCCCGCTTTCCCCGCGTCCGCCTGGCTCATCTGCCGACCCCGCTGGAGCCTCTGCCGCGTCTGTCCGAGGCGCTGGGCGTAGAGCTCTGGATCAAGCGCGACGACTGCACCGGCCTGGCCGGGGGCGGCAACAAGACCCGGAAGCTGGAGTTCCTGCTGGGTCAGGCCATGGTCGAGGGTGTCGACACCCTCGTGACCCAGGGCGCGGTCCAGTCCAACCACGTGCGCCAGACGGCCGCGGCCGCCGCGGCCCACGGCCTGAATTGCGAGATCATCCTGGAGGAACGGACGGGGTCGAAGGCCGAGGACTATGTCTGGAACGGCAACGTCCTGATGGACCGGCTGTTCGGGGCCACGATCCGGCGCGTGCCGGGCGGGTCCGACATGGTCGCCGAGCTCGAAACCACGGCCGCCGATGTCAGGAAGCGCGGCGGGAAGCCCTATGTGATCCCCGGCGGCGGATCGAACGCCATCGGTGCCCTGGGCTATGTCGATTGCGCGCGCGAGATCGTGGTCCAGGCCGATGAACTGGACATGCCGATCGACCGGATCGTGACCGCGACCGGCAGTGCCGGAACCCACGCCGGACTGGTGGCCGGTCTGGCCGTCATGGGGGCCGACATCCCGGTGCTGGGCATCGGCGTCCGGGCACCGAAGGAAAAGCAGGAGGCGAACGTCCTCAAGCTGGCGCGCGAAACCGCAGCCCTGCTGGGCCGCCCCGATGCGGTGACCGATGACATGGTCGTCGCCGACTGCGACTATGTCGGCGAGGGCTACGGCCTGGTCGATCAGGCGGTGATCGACGCCCTGGTGCTGGCGGCGCGCACCGACGCCATCGTGCTGGACCCCGTCTACACCGGCAAGGCGATGAAGGGTCTGATCGCCCTGGCCCGCGCCGGCCGTTTCGAGAACGAGACCGTCGTCTTCCTGCACACCGGCGGGGCCCAGGGCCTGTTCGGCTATGGCTCAGAAATCGGTCCGCAGCTTTAATCTACTGTCCGATCGCACCGTCCAAAGCCCACGCTATGCGCGCAGAGCCGAGGGCTATACCCCAGCTGGAGGCGGGTTCGGGCTTGCGGAAGGCCTCGGGATCACAGGCGGCTTCGACGACCACAGCCGGCCAAGTCTCAGCGGCGGGCGCGGCCATCGAGACTTCCAGCGGGCCGCTGTCCGACACGATCTCGAACGGGCGCGGAGACTGAAACGGGTCGTCGCCCGACATCATCAGCAGGATGTGGCTCGCGCCCAGGGTCCGCGCGCGGCAGTCGACCTCGACCTTCTGACCCACGGCGTCAAACACATGGCCATTGGATACGAGCGGACTGGGCATCAGATCCAGCCGGTAAACGGTCGTGACGCCGGCCCGACCGGGCTGTGGGTCGCTGATCAAGAGTGACCGATCAGCGGTGTCGCTCACACGATGCATCCCGATGTTGAACCATGGATGCTCCGCGCGGACCTGAGCCACGGCGAGGGCTGACAAGGCGAGAAGTTCGACGACCATTCTGCTGACTCCGAGATTGGCGACACTCTAGACTTGGCTCCCGCGCCGATGGACAGACGGTTCCTGACGGCGATAGACCGGCGTCGGCGATGATCGCCCGGAGACGCGACCGTGAAAACTCTCGGGGTTCTAGGCGGCATGGGCCCGGCCGCGACGGTGGCCTTTTTGGCCCAGGTCCAGGCCCTGACCCCGGCTCAGGGCGATGCCGACCACATCCGCGTCCTGATGGACATGAACCCCCAGGTGCCCGACCGAAACACCCGGCCGGGCGAGGCCGAGGCGGAACTGGCGACCATGGCTCTGCGTCTCAAGGCGGCCGGTGCCGATATCCTGGCCATGCCCTGCAACACCGCCCATGCCCAGAAGGCGGGCGTAGAGGCCGCCGGCCTGCCCTTCATCGACATGATCGCCGAGACGGTGGCGGTCGCGAGCGCGACCGGGGCGACGCGGATCGGCATCCTCGCGACGCCGGGTGGCGAGGCTCTGTATCGACAGGCCCTCACCGACGCGGGTCTGGAGCCCGTGCTGATGCAGGGCGACGCGCGAACCGGCTTCATGGACTGCATCTATGCGGTCAAGAGCGGCGATGCCGGCACCGACCAGCGGGCAGCGATGCGGTCCCTGGCCCAAGGGCTGATCGATCTGGGTGCACGTTCGGTGATTGCGGGGTGCACGGAGGTTCCGCTGTTGCTGGCCGCCGCAGATGTGACTGTTCCCCTTGTGGATTCCGCCGAGGTACTGGCCAGGATCTGCGTCGATCGCTGCTTGAGCTGACTGTGACGATGTTCCGGCCACGGAATGACTGTATTCAAAGCCTTTTTTGAGAATTGTTCGCAATACAAAACAGTAAGAAACCTGACGCATCTTCCTCAAACACTTCGGATACCCGTGACCTCCTGACATCCAGGGGGAGACCACCATGACCGAGCTGAAGCGCGCCGGAACCCACGACGACGGCGACATCTGCGTCAATTTCTCGTCCAATCCGCACATCGACGACATCATCCACGCCCGGAACTCGCGTCGCCAGATCCTGGGCGGCATGGCGGCGGTGGCGGGCCTGTTTGGCTTGTCGGCCTGCGACAGCGACGGCGGCGAGCCTCAGTCGAACGTCACTGTGTCGGCCGGGGCCGCGGCGACGACCACGACGGGCAAGAACGTCAACCTGATGGGTACGGCGACCAATGCCACCAGCGTCCAGTGGGTTCAGGTCTCAGGCCCCACGGTCACCCTGACCAACCCGAACACCAACAACGCCAGCTTCATCGCCCCGGCCGTGGCCACCTCGACCCCGCTGGTCTTCGCCTTCACCTCGCCGGGCAACAACAATCAGCTGGCCATCGCCAGCACCACCGTGACGGTCAATCCGGCGACCCTGGACTTTACGGCCGTTCCCAAGCTTCTGAACGACGTGGTCACGGTGCCGGCCGGCTATACGGTCTCGGTCCTGTACGCGCTCGGCGACCCGATCGCCCCGGGCGTCCCCGCCTTCGGCAACCAGGGCAATGACACCAACTTCGCCCAGCGCGCGGGTGACCACCATGACGGGATGTATTTCTTCGGCTTGAGCGCCGCCGGGACGCGCGACGACAGCGCCAACGGTCGCGGCATCCTGTGCATCAACCACGAGAACGTCACCGAGCAATACCTGCACGCCGGCGGAACCCTGACCGTCGTCGGCGGCGCCCGGACCAGCCAGGTCGAGGTGGACCGCGAGATCGAATGCCACGGCGTCGGCATCATCGAGGTGTCTCGCGGCACGACCGGCACCTGGGCCTACAGCCAGACCTCGACCTTCAACCGGCGGATCACGCCCAACACGCCGATGGCGATCAACGGCCCGGCGCGCGGCTCGGCCCAGATGCGGACCCTGTATTCGCCGACGGGCGTGGCGGGGCGTGGCACGGTCAACAACTGCGCCAACGGCTATGCGCCCTGGGGCACCTATCTGACCTGTGAAGAGAACTGGGCCGGCTATTTCAACCGCGCGACCGGCGACAACGCCAGCCGCCCGGCCAAGGTCAGCCAGGCCTTCACCCGCTACGGCGTTGCGGGCGGCCCGGTCGCCGGGCTTAACTGGGGTACGCTGGTGGTCTCGGACCCGGCCGAGACCAAATACCGCAAGTGGAACGCTTCGGCGATCGCCGGCCAGCCGGCCGACGGCACGGGTGACTTCCGCAACGAGCCGAACCAGTACGGCTGGGTCGTCGAGATCGATCCTTACGACCCGGCCTCGACGCCGCGCAAGCGGACGGCTCTTGGCCGCCTGGCGCACGAAGGCGCCTGGCCCGCCAACTTCGTCGCCGGTCGCCCGCCCGTCTATTACATGGGCGACGACTCGCGCGGCGAGTATTTCTACAAGTTCGTCTCGGCCACGCCCTGGGATGCGGCCGATGCTCTGCGTACGGATCGTCTGGCCGTTGGCGACAAGTATCTGGACAACGGCACCATCTATGTCGCCCGCTTCGACGCCACGGGCCAGGGCGTGTGGATCCCGCTGGTGTTCGGCACGGGCGTTCTGACCGCCGCAAACACCCTGTACAGCTTCGAGAGCCAGGCCGACGTCCTGATCAACGCGCGTCTGGCGGGCGACGCCGTCGGGGCGACCAAGATGGATCGTCCGGAATGGTGCAGCGTCAATCCGGCCAACGGCGAGGTGTATCTGACCCTCACCAACTCCAACGCCGCCTTCCGGCCACTGGCCGGCACGGACGCCGCCAATCCGCGCCACTACAACGACCCGCGCGGCGCGACCAACACCGCCCAGACCGGCAACCCGAACGGTCACATCATCCGGCTGCGCGAGACCGGCGACAATCCGGTCGCCCTGACCTTCCAGTGGGACATCTATCTGTTCGGGGCCGGGTCCGATTTGAACGCCAACATCAACCTGTCGGGCCTGGACGCCACCAACGACTTCGCCAGCCCGGACGGCCTGTGGTTCGGCCGGCCGACCAATCCGTCGGGCCAGATCAACCCCCTGCTGTGGATCCAGACCGACGACGGCTCCTTCACCGACCAGACCAACAACCAGATGCTGCTGGCCCTGCCGGGACGCGTCGGCGACGGGGCGGCCCGGACCATCACCAACACCGACGTGGGCGGCGCCACCCGTCAGCAGGCGACGTTCGTCGGCAAGACCCCCGGTCTGACGCTGAAGCGGTTCCTGGTCGGTCCGCGCAACGCCGAGATCACCGGGATCGACTCGACTCCCGACGGCCGCACGGTGTTCGTCAACATCCAGCACCCCGGCGAGGGCGGCCCCACGGCGACCCCGTCGTCCAACTGGCCGACCAGCCAGTCCGGCGCCGGCAACAACGCCCGTCCGCGCTCGGCGACCATCGTCATCACCAAGAACGACGGCGGGGTGGTCGGCCTCTAGGCCGCCAACTCTCTACGGAAACGGCCGAGGGCGCGTCGGCGACGGCGCGCCCGCTTCCGTTAGCGGTCCGCCGCCTCCAGCCGCTCGTTCATCATCACCGGCGCGCCATAGCCCAGCCCTTCCAGCCGCGCCGCTTGCGTCGCCGCATCCCCGACGACGACATAGATCATGCGGTCGGTGTCGATGTAGCGGTCGGCCAGGGTTCTGATCTGGTCGATCGTCATGGCGTCGATGACGGCGGCCTCGCGGGTCAGATAGTCGGCGGGCAGGCCGATCTCTCCGACATTGGCCAGGACGCCCAGCTTTGCCCCGGCCGTCTCGAAGGCGCGAGCGCGGCTGCGGCTCATGGCGGCGCGTGTGACGTCCAGGTCCTCGGCCGTGAAGGTCCCGCCATAGTCGCGCATGATGTCGCGAGCCAGGGTCGAGGCTTCCAGGGTCACGTTTGACCGCACCGGGCTGGACAGGGTGAACTCCCCGAACCGTTCCGCCCCGGCGAAGCCCGACCGGACACCGTAGGTATAGCCCTGACCTTCGCGCAGCTGCTGGGTCAGGCGCGAGGCGAAACCGCCCCCACCCAGCCGGTAGTTCATCACGGTCGCGGGATAGAAGTCCGGATCGCCGCGCCGCAAGGCCGGGCCACCGAACACCAGCACCGACTGTTTCGCGCCCGGCACGTCGTAGAAATAGACCTTCGACGCCGCAGGCGCCGCAGGCGTCGGCCAGGAGGGAACGGCGACCTCGCGCGGGGCCCAGGCGCGACCCAGGCCGGCGACCGCTTGCGTCACCGCCGCCTGGTCCAGCGGCGAGACGATGCGGAAATGGGCCAGGCCGGGGGCCAGGTTCCTGGCGTGGAAGGCCTTGAGGTCGTCCATGGACAGGGCCGCGACCGAGGTCTCGGTGCCCAGGGCGCTGGTCGCCAGCACATGGTCGGGGCCGTATTCGACCAGGTCGAAGACACGGCCGGCGATGGCGTTGGGCTGGGACTTCTGATCCTGGATATCGGACAGGGCGGCGGCGCGGGCCAGTTCGAACTCGGCCGGATCCCAGCGCGGATGCAGCAGCATCTCCTCGACCAGGGCCAGGGTCGGCGCCAGGTTGCGGTCCAGCGTCCGGCCAGAGATCGAGAACCGCTCGTCGCCCGCCGACACCGCGATGGTTGCCCCGAGCGCCTTGAACGCATTCTCCAGCTCGGCCGGGGTCCTGGTCGCCGTGCCGCGATCGAAGACGCGGGCCAGCAGCGAGGCCGCGCCGGGTTTATTGGGATCATCGAACAGTCGCCCGCCCTCGATCGACAGTTCGAAGGTGGCGAGCGGAACCTCGGTCGAGACGATGCCGGAAACATTCAGGCCATTGGGCAGGGCCGCGGTCCACAGGGCGGGCGGGGTCAGGACCGGTGCCGGCCCGGACGGCGGCTCGACCGTGCGGTCGAAGCTGGAGGCCGTCCGCTCATAGGGCTTGTCGTCGGCGCGCTGGTTCACGGCGGGTTCGGCGCCCGCGACGATGACCTCCTCGGCGACCACAGCGACCTCTGACCTCTCGAGCGCCAGTTCCGGCTTGCCCTTGGGCACGAAGGAGGTGGCGATGTGGGGCTTGCCGGCGACGTACTGGCGATAGACCCGCATGACGTCGGCGGCCGTGACCGCGCGGATGGCGGCCAGGTCGGCGTCGGCCGAACCCCCGGCATAGTCATAGAAGGCCAGGGTCTGGGCCTTGGTCAGGACGCTGTCGATGCCGGCATAGAAGCCGGCCTCCATCATCGTCTTGATGCGGGCGACCGTCTCGGGGTCCACGCCCTCGGACTCGAACCGGGCGAAGCCCTCGTCCAGGGCCGCCTGCACAGCGTCCAGATCGACGCCGTCGAAGGCCCGAACCGCGAGGCCGAAGGTCCCGGCGATCAGTTCGTTGTCCGTGTAGCTGCTGACCTCGGCGGTCAGTTTCTTGTCATCGACCAGGATCTGGTTGAGCGGGGCATCCTTTCCGTCGCTGAGCAAGGTCGCCAGCACATCGAGGGCGGCCACGTCGGGATGGTTGCGTTCCACCCCGGGCCAGGTCAGCGTCAGCTGGGGCAGCTGGGCGAAATTGTCCTCGTGCATCAGCCGTCGGGTCTCGGCCAGGCCGGACGCGCGGGGAGCGGGTCGCGGGGCACCGGAGCCGCGCGCGATCTCGCCGAAATATTTCTGGATCCAGACGCGGGCCTGGGCCGGGTCGAAGTCGCCGGAGATCACCAGGGTCGCGTTGTCCGGGGTGTACCAGCGCGCGTAGAAGGCCCGCACATCCTCGAGCGTCGCCGCGTTCAGATCGGCCATCGAACCGATGACCGGCCAGCTGTAGGGGTGGTCCGCCGGATAAAGGGCGGCGGCGGTGACCGGCCATTCCTGACCATAGGGCTGGTTGTCGTAGGACTGACGCTTCTCGTTCTTCACCACCTCCTTTTCCTTGGTCAGGACGGCGTCGGTGACGGTGTTGATGAAATAGCCCAGCTTGTCCGCCTCGGCCCAGATCATCTTCTCCAGCGCGTCGTTGGGCACGGTCTGCAGATAGACGGTGATGTCGTTGGTGGTGAAGCCGTTGGCCCCCGACCCGCCGATCCGCGCGCTCATCCTGTCCAGGCCGCCCGTGCCGAGGTTCTCCGAATCCAGGAAGAACAGGTGCTCGAACATGTGGGCGAAGCCGGTGCGCCCCGGCGTCTCGCGCGCCGAACCCACCTTGGCGGCCAGGGCCACGGCCACCACAGGATCGGAGCGGTCGATGTTGAAGATCACCGTCAGGCCGTTGTCGAGCCGATAGCTCTCCTGCGGGATCAGGGTTCCGGTCGGGGCGGCGGGCGCGACGGCGACGGCCGCAGCGGGCTCCGACGCCTGGGCGGCTCCGGCTCCGGCTCCGATCCCGGACAGGAGCGCGGTCGCGGCGACCGAGGCGAACAGGGTACGGGCGGTCGGACGGGCAATCATCAGCGAAACTCCTGAGGGTTGTGACGACGTTAGAAGGGTTGCGCGGCCTCGGTAAAGACGGTTTGGCGTTACAGTCCTGTCATGGTGCGGCTTGCCCAGGCCGGGTCACCGCGCCTATCGAGGGGCGATGACGCGACAGGCCCTCATCATCGATTGCGACCCCGGCGTGGACGATGCGGTGGCCCTGATGCTGGCCTTCGCCTCGCGCGAGCTGGAGCTGCTGGCGATCACGACCGTGGGCGGTAACGCGGGGGTCGAGAAGACCGCGCGCAATGCCCGGATGATGCGCCAGATCGCCGGGCGCGAGGATGTGCCGGTCTTCGCCGGGGCGGCGCGGCCTCTGGTGCGCGATCCGATTGACGCGGGAGACTTCCATGGGCCGGAGGGGCTAGGGCATCTGGCACCGTTCGAGCCGGAGGCCCCCCTGGCCGAGGGCCATGCAGCGGACGCCATCGTCGATCTGGTCATGGCCCGGCCGCAGGGGTCGGTCGCCCTGGCGGTCATGGGGCCGATGACCAACCTGGCCCTGGCCCTGCGCCAGGCCCCGCATCTGGCCGAGCGGCTGGGGCCGGTGGTGGTCATGGGCGGGGCGCGCAGCGAGGGTGGCAACATCACCCCCTCGGCGGAGTACAATATCTGGGCCGACCCGGACGCGGCCGCCGAGGTGTTCGCCAGCGCCTGCCGGATCACCGCCATCGGCCTGGACGCCACCCATGTGGTCCGCGCCACCGAAGACCGGATCGCCCGGATCGAGGCAATCGGCACGCCGTCGTCCGTTGCGGCGGCGGCCATGCTGAGGTTCTCGCAAGGCGTCGAGCGCACCATCGTCGGCTGGGACGCGGCACCCCTGCATGACCCCTGCACGATCGCCTTTCTGCTGCGGCCCGACCTGTTCGAGACCCGGCCCTGTCGGATCGCGGTCGAGACGACCTCGGACCTGACGCGGGGCCATACGGCGGTCGAGTTCCGCGTCGATCCGGACACGGCCCGGCATCACTGGGCCCTGTCGGCGGACGGGGAGGGCGTGTTCGATCTGATCGCCACAACGCTGGAGGCGGCAAGGCTCGAGGCGGCGCGATGAACATCACCGTGGTGGGCTCGATCAACCTGGACCTCGTCGCCTCGGCACCGTCCCTGCCGGCGGCCGGGGAGACGGTGACGGGGGCCACCCTGGCGCGTCATCCCGGGGGCAAGGGTGCGAACCAGGCCCTCGCGGCCGAGAAGCTGGGGGCCGAGGTCTGTCTGATCGGCCGGGTCGGCGACGACGCCATGGCCGGCGAGGCCCTGGCCCTGCTGGAAGAATTCGGCGTCGATCTGTCCGGCGTCGAGACCGATATCGCTGCCCCCACCGCCGTCGCCCTGATCGCCGTGGACCCCTCGGGCGAGAACCAGATCGTGGTCGCCGCCGGGGCCAATCACCTGGCCACGCCCGAACAGCTCCCCGCCCGGATCGAGACGGCCCTGGTCGTCCAGCTTGAACTGCCCATTGCGACGGTCGAGGCGGCGGTGGGGAGGGCCACGGGCTTCGTCTGCGCCAACCTGGCCCCTGCCGCCCCGGTGTCGGAACAGTTGCTACGCCGGGCCGACCTGATCGTCGTCAATGAGGTCGAGGCCGCCTTCTATGGCGAGATCCTGCACCACGGCGGCGGCCGGGTGGTGGTGACGCAAGGGGCCAGGGGCGCGGAGATGTATCATCGCGGGGTCAAGGTCGCCTGGGCCACCCCGCCCGCGATCGTGGCCGTCGATGCCACGGGCGCGGGCGACGCCTTCGTCGGCGCGATCACCGTGGCCCTGCTGGAAGGGATGGAGCCGGCCGACGCCCTGCGCTTCGCCTGTGCGGCCGGTGCGGTCGCGGCCACCCGCGCCGGGGCCCAGCCGTCGCTTCCGACCCGCGCCGAGGTCGAGGCCCTGCTGGCCGTGTGAATCCTCAGTGCGCCTCGGGCGGACGTGCCGCAGGGTCCAGGTATTCGCTCTCGGAATGGGCGTCGGCAGACAGCACGAAGCGGCGGTCGCAGTATCCGCATTCGACGAAATCGTCCTCGCCCATGTCCAGATAGACCAGGGGATGGCCCAGGACCGCTCCGGTATGACCGTTGCCGCCGTCGCAGGCGACGCGCTTGGAGCTGACGACCACTTCTTCGGGCGGGGCGATGACGGAGGTGGCGGACTGGACCATTTTCGACGCGTGACCTTGGCGGGACGGGGAGGTGCGCATAACTAGGGCCGAGGCCCCGCCCCCGTCAAACGAACCTCTGCGTGGCTCTACCGAAAGACCGCATGACCGACACCGAAGCCCTCCCCGTCAACGCCATCGAGGTGCGCGGGCTGGAAAAGACCTACGCCGGCACCAAGAAGGCGCCGCCCAAGACGGCATTGCGCGGCGTCGACCTGGTCATCCCGCGCGGCTCGATGTTCGGCCTGCTGGGCCCCAACGGCGCGGGCAAGTCGACCCTGATCAACATCCTGGCCGGTGTGGTCAACAAGACGGGTGGCACCGCCGCCGTCTGGGGGCGCGACATCGACCAGCGCCCGCGTGACGCCCGCGCCGCGCTCGGCGTCGTACCTCAGGAGATCGTGTCCGACGTCTTCTTCACCCCGCGTGAATCGCTTGAGGTCCAGGCGGGGTTCTATGGTGTGCCGGCCTCCGAGCGCCGCTCCGACGAACTGCTGGCCGCTCTGGGTCTGTCGGACAAGGCCCATGCCTATGTCCGCGCCCTGTCCGGCGGCATGAAGCGGCGGCTGATGGTGGCCAAGGCCCTGGTCCACAACCCGCCCGTGCTGATCCTGGACGAGCCCACGGCCGGTGTGGACGTCGAGCTGCGTCGCCAGCTGTGGGACTATGTCCGGCGCATCAATGCCGAGGGCGTGACCATCCTGCTGACCACCCACTACCTCGAAGAAGCCCAGGCGCTGTGCGACACGATCGCCATCATGAACCGGGGCGAGGTCGTGGCCTGCGAGCCGACCCCTGTGCTGCTGCGCCGGCTGGATACGAGGAACGTCATCGTTACCCCCGAGGGTGAACTCAGTGCCCTGCCGACCGTGCCCGGCTTCGACGTCGTCGCCCGCCCGAACGGCGCGTTTTCGATCACCTACAAGAAGGGCCAGTCCTCGGTCGAACAGGTGCTGGCCGCCGTGCGCGCAGCCGGTGTCACCATCGCCGACATCACCACCGAGGACCCGGACCTGGAAGACGTCTTCCTGGCCCTGACCTATGGCGACACCAGCCGCGTCAGCCCCACGAAGGACTGACGCGGCCGGCGGCTATTTCTTGAGGAAGCCGCCGATCATGTCGCCCAGACCGCCCGGCAGCTGATCCAGCAGGCCGCCGGCCTCGGCGGCATTGCCGTTCGGGGTCAGACGATCGATCGCCTCGGGCAGAAGACCGGCCAGGGTCTGGCTGGCCTGTTCGGGCGACACGCCCAGCTTTTTCGCGAAGTCGGCGATTGGGCCCTGGCCGATCACCGACTGGATCTGTTCGGGCGTGATGCTGATGTTGCCGCCCGTGCCGATCCAGGACGCCGCGACGTCGCCCAGACCCTTCTGGCCGAATTTTTCGGCGATCCCTGCGACCCCGCCCTGACCCTTCAGCAGGTCGGCGATCCCGCCGCCCGCCTGTTCGCCCAGTCCGCCCAGGACGCTGTCCAGAATACCCATCTTCGTGCTCCACAGAAGGTCAGGGCCGCGACCCTATCCCGATACTGTGACGCTTGAAACGCAGAAAGGCCCGCCGTGGGGCGGGCCTTTCCATCCTCGAACCGGGTCGAAGATCAGTTCTTGGCGGTCTCGGCACCCTGGGTCACGGCCGAACCGGCGGCGGAGACGTCACGGCCGACGCCAGACACGGTGTTGCAGGCCGAAACGGCCAGGGCGGCGGCGACGATGGAGAGGGCGATGATCTTGCGCATGGGGAGAACTCCTGAATGGTGACGCTTCCACAACGGCGAGCTTGGCCGCAGGTTCCATCGCCAAGCCGTCCGGTCCTCTGCTAATCCTGCTTCATGTCCGAGAAAGCACACGTCACCACCGCCCGCCGCCTGGTCGAAACCCTCGTCATGAACGGTATCGACCGGGTCTTCTGCGTGCCCGGCGAGAGCTATCTGGCCGTCCTGGACGCCCTGGCTGACGTCACCGACCGCATTCAGGTCATCACCTGCCGCCACGAGGCCGGCGCGGCCAACATGGCCGAGGCCTATGGCAAGCTGACCGGCCGCCCGGGCGTCTGCATGGTCACGCGCGGGCCGGGCGCCACACACGCTTCGATCGGCGTCCATACGGCGCATCAGGATTCGACCCCGATGATCCTGTTCGTGGGCCAGATCGCCATCTCCGATCGCGGTCGCGGCGCCTTTCAGGAGGTAGACTACCGCGAAGTCTTCGGTGGCCTGGCCAAATGGGCGACCGAGCTGGAAACGAGCACGCGCACGGTCGAGGTCGTCGAGCGCGCCTTCGCCACCGCGCTACAGGGCCGAATGGGCCCGGTCGTCATCGCCCTGCCCGAGGATGTGCTGGAGGCCGACGGAGGCCCCGCCGCGATCCGCCCTGTGACCCCCGCCCGGTCGGCGCTGGATCCCGCCTTCGTCGCCGAGGTTGGCTCGCATCTGGCGAAGGCGGAAAGGCCGCTGCTAGTTCTTGGCGGCTCTGGCTGGACGCAGGAAGCCACGACCGCCATCGGCGACTGGGCCGAGCGGATCGGCCTGCCGCTCGCCCTGTCGTTCCGCAGGAAGGACCTGATCTCCAACGACCGGCCCAACTATGTCGGCGACCTGGGCCTGGGTCCCAATCCGGCGCTGGTCCAGCGGGTCCGGGACGCCGACCTGATCATCGCCGTCGGGGCCCGGCTGGGGGAGAACCCGACCCAGGGCTACACATTGCTGGATCGCGAGGTGACCCCGACCTCCCTGATCCACATCCACCCGGGCCCCGAGGAACTGGGCCGCGTCTGGCCGCCCCTGATGAGCGCCGCCGCCGACGTGTCGCTGGCCGCCCTGGCTCTGTCGGAAATCGAGCCCGGCCGCACCTGGCACGATCAGGCGAACGCGGGCCACGCCGCGTGGGAAGTCTTCACCACGCCCATCCCGGTCACCGGCGCGGCGAACATGAGCGAATGCATGGCCCATCTGCGGGCCGTCCTGCCCGCTGACGCGATCATCACCAACGGCGCCGGCAACTACGCCGCCTGGCTGCACCGGTTCTTTCCGCACACCGCCATGCACACCCAGCTGGCACCGACGTCGGGGGCCATGGGCTACGGCTACCCCGCCGCCGTCGCCGCCAAATGCCTGTATCCGGATCGCGACGTGATCTGCGTCGCCGGCGACGGCGAATATCTGATGACCGGCCAGGAGCTGGCTACGGCGGTCCAGTACGGGATCAACACCGTCACCGTCATCGTCGACAACGGCACCTACGGCACCATCCGCATGCACCAGGAACGCGACTATCCCGGCCGCGTCATCGCCACCGACCTGAAGAACCCCGACTTCGTCCAGTACGCCCGGGCCTTCGGTGCCTTCGGCATCCGATGCGAAACCACGCAAGGCTTCCCCGCCGCCCTCGCCGCCGCCCGCAACGCCGGACAACCCGCCATCGTCCACCTGATCACCTCGGCCGAGGACATCGCACCGGGCCGGACGATCACGGGGTTGAGGGGCGGATGATCATGTCTCATGAGGTCGAAGTGGGGAAAACATCATGAGCGATATCAAACTATTTCGGCTTGGCCAGCCCGGCGTGACCGAGTTGCCGACACAAAGTCCGCAAGTCGAGAAATCACTTCAAAACCTGTTTGAGAAGAATCTCGAAACGATACTCGGGGTTCGCTTCCTTGCGTCCGAATACAGCACCGGCCCCGTGCACGGCGGCCGGATCGACTCGTTGGGAATCGACGAAGACGGCAGCCCCGTCATCATCGAATACAAGCGTTCCCTCAATGAGAACGTGATCAATCAGGGCCTGTTCTACCTCGACTGGCTGATGGATCACAAAAAGGAGTTCCAGTGGCTCGTCATGGACGTTCTCGGCCAGGATGTGGCGACCAAGGTGGAGTGGAGCGCGCCGCGCCTGATCTGCATCGCGGGCGACTTCACCCGCTATGACGGCCACGCCGTGAAGCAGATCAATCGAAGCATTGAACTGATCCGCTATCGGCGATTTGCGGACGAGCTATTGATGATCGAGCAAGTCCACACGCCTCGGATAGCCAAGATCACTGTGCCGGCATCGAGTTCAGTTGAGGTGGCGTCCGTTCCCGCCAATGCGATCAGCAAAGGTCCATCACAATCGCAACTGATCGCCTACCGGATTGGCAATGCCTCCCCGGAACTGCGGGAGATTTACGATAGCTTGGCCGCGTCGCTGCTTGGCATGGGCGACGACGTTCAGATGAAGGAAGTGAAGCTCTACGTTGCCTTCAAGCGGATCAAGAATTTTGCGTGCGTTGAAGTTTTTCCTCAAGCCAAGGTCGTTACCGCCTTCCTCAAGCTCAACCCTGACACCGTGGTGTTGGAAGAAGGGTTCACACGCGATGTCCGCAAGATCGGCCACTTCGGCACCGGGGACCTGGAGGTCTCCATGCGCACTCTGGATGACCTCGCTAAGGCCCAGCCCCTTCTCCAACGCGCTTACGAGGGCGGGTAGTCTCGGGCCGATCAGATCATGATGACTGCCCAGTCGCGCACCCAGCCTCGATCAACAAGCCAAAGCTGCTGGATTTTCTGTTTATAAAACAAAGCTTGAGCAGAATTCTGGTGCCTTCGACATAGCGTAGCTTCCGGCTCGACTATAATGGCGTCTCGCGCCTGAGTGGACCGGGGCCGCCCGGCGATTTCAGACTATTCGGACCATTCAGACCCTGTTTTTCTCTTCGGCTCCCCGATCCTCCCCATGCCCTTCACCGCCACCGTCCTGACCATGTTCCCGGAGGCCTTTCCGGGGCCGCTCGGCGTGTCGCTGATCGGCACGGCCTGGCGCGAGAAGGGGCTGTGGAGTCTCGATCTGGTTGACATTCGGGCCTTTTCCGAGGATAGGCGCGGCTTCCTGGACGACACCCCTGCGGGTGGCGGCCCAGGACAGGTTCTGAAGGCGGACGTGGTGGCCCGGGCACTGGACAGTGTCGAGGGGTCGTCCCGGCCGCTTTTGTACATGAGCGCACGCGGTCGGCCCATGACCCAGGCGAGAGTGAAAGAGTGGGCTGCGGCGGACGGGATCACCGTCCTGTGCGGCCGGTTCGAGGGGGTGGACCAGCGGGTGCTCGACGCACGCGGGTTCGAGGAGGTCTCTGTCGGAGACGCGGTTCTCGCCGGTGGCGAGGCGGCGGCGATGCTGGTGATCGAGGCGTGCGTACGACTGATCCCCGGAGTGCTCGGCCAGGCGGACAGCCTGTCCACCGAAAGCTTCGAGGACGGCCTTCTGGAACACCCGCAGTACACGCGACCACGGACGTTCGAGGGGCTGGAGATCCCCGAGGTGCTGTTGTCCGGCGACCATCGCAAGATGGCCGCGTGGCGGCAGCAACAAAGGGAGCAAACTACGCGGGAGCGTCGGCCGGATCTCTGGGCGGCGCATCTGGCAAATCAACCTGCGGAATCTTCCGCCAAATCAAAGCTAAAGGGCGCCAAAGCCCGAGGAGAATAGAAGACCATGGCCAACATCCTTCAGACCATCGAAGCCGAAGAAAAAGCCCGCCTGATCGCCGTCCGCGCGATCCCCGACTTCCAGCCCGGCGACACCCTGCGCGTCATGGTCAAGATCAAGGAAGGCGAGCGCGAACGCATCCAGGCCTTCGAAGGCGTCTGCATCGCCCGCGACGGCGGCGGCGTGAACGAGAGCTTCACCGTCCGCAAGATCTCGTTCGGCGAAGGCGTCGAGCGCAAATTCCCCATCCTGTCGCCGAACATCGACGCGATCGAAGTCAAGCGTCGCGGCGTCGTCCGGCGCGCCAAGCTCTATTACCTGCGTGACCGTCGCGGCAAGTCGGCCCGGATCGCCGAACGCCAGACCGTCCGCCCCGCCAAGGGCGCCGTCGTCCCCGTCACCGGCACCGCCGACAAGTCGACCGACGAAGCATGATGTTGCGGGTCGCGTGACCCGTCCAAATGACAGAGGCCCCGATCTCGCGATCGGGGCCTTTTTTCATTGCACATCAGTGAGTTACTGAGGGTAGAGGCCCGAACTCACATCCCTCTGGCTCTCCAGGCTGGTGTGCAGGTCGTGGACCTCGCGGGTCTCGCGGTGGATGGCTGCGTGGGCCCGGCGCAGGGTCTCGCGCGTGGTCGCGGCCAGCCGCTCGTCCTTGATGGCGGCCTCGAACCGGCGGTCCAGCTCGGTCTCGCCCCGGTCGGCGGCACCGACGATCCCGGCCTCGGCGGGCATGATCGCCTGGCTGATGTCCATCACGGCCCGCTGCGCCTTGGCCAGGATCGACCCGCCGTCGTGCGGCTGGCCCCCCAGGGCCCGCACCGTATCGGCCAGGCTCTGGGCCATCTCGCGCCGCTCGGACGCCAGGCTCGCGAACAGAGTGCTGTGCCCCGTGCTGTCACTGTCGCCGGAGACCTTCTCCAGCCGCTCTGCGCTGTCGAGGGTCGCCCCGATCAGCTCGTTCAGAACATGAATGTCGTGCTTGTTGGACATCGTAACCTCCGGTCTTGATGACGGTAACGGTCACGCTGGCCCTCGGTTGCGGCGGGATCGGGGCTGCGACGATCAAGCCGCCATCACAGCTTCGTGCGGAGCGACCACAGTTCGGGGAAGCACCGCTTCTCCAGCGTCGAGGTCAGATAGGCCACGCCCTCGGTGCCGCCCGTGCCTCGCCTGCGCCCGATGATCCGCTCGATGGTGACCACATGCTTGTGCCGCCAGGTCAGCAGGGCGTCGTCCAGGTCCACCAGCTTCTCGGCCAGCTGATAGAAGGCCCACCACCGCTCGGTGTCGCGATAGACCTCAAGCCAGGCCGCCTCGACCCCTTCCGACGGCTGGTAGGGCCGGCTGACGTCCCGGCCCAGTACGTCGGGCGGAACCGGCAATCCCGCCTTGGCCAGCTGTGCCAGGGTGTCGTCATACAGGCTGGGGGCGGCGATCGCCTCGGCCAGAGCGGCATGCGCCTCGGGCCGGTCCTCCTGAAAACTCAGGAACCTCGCGTCCTTGAGCCCCAGCATGGCCTCGAAGCGCCGGAACTGGTCGCTCTGGAAGCCAGAACTCGACCCCAGCACGCCCCGGAACCGCAGATAGTCGGCGGGGGTCATGGTGGCCAGGATGTCCCAGCTCTGGGTCATCACCGACTGGATGCGGCTGACCCGGGCCAGCGACTTGTAGGCCGGAACCAGATCGCCGTTCCGCACCAGCGACTGGGCCAGGGCCACCTCATGCAGGATCTGCTTGAGCCACAGTTCCTTGGTCTGGTGGATGATGACGAACAGCATCTCGTCGTGTTCGTCCGAGAATGGGTCCTGGGCCGACAGCAGACGGTCCAGCCCCAGATAGCGGGCATAGGTCATGTCGGACGGTGTCGCCGGGGGCGTGTCGATCTGGGTCATGCCCGTCTATCGCACCCAGCCGCGCCCTGCCTCAAGCCTTGGCCACCTCAACCCACCAGCGCCGCGCGTCCCCCGGCCTTGGGACAGGTCGCGCCATGCACCGTCACGTCAGCTTCACCGAACGACAGGCCCAGCAGGTCCAGGACCGGATTGATCGCCGCGTCCAGCACCGGGCCCAGCGGTGCCAGCAATGTGCCCAGCGCCTGCACGATACCTGCCAACCCCAGGCCGAGGCCGACGACCTGAACGTTGACCTGAAGCCGCTGCAACAGACTGACCACGATCCCGTTCAGGGCCCCGGTCGTCCGCACGGTCCGGGTCGTTTGGGCCGTGATGTCGGCGTCCGAAAAGGGCACTGCCGTGAACCCCTGATCCGCCGCCTCGACCTCGGCCGAGCCGGTCAGGCTGACCAACCCCAGGACCGACATCAGGGTCGCGGGGGTAGGGTCCAGGATCTGTTTGAAATCCCCCAGCCGGGTCTCGTCGATCACCCCGATCGAGGCCCTGGCGATCCCCGGACGCACGCCCAGCGTCACCGAGCGCCCGGGCGTACAGTCGATGGCGTCCAGCCGGGCCTCCGACGAGGCCAGCTCGATCAGAATGGGCAGGTTGACCTGGGCGAGGCCCGACAGCTTCTGCGATGTGCGGGCCTTCAGATACAGCCGCGCCTGGGCGGTGCGGACGATCGGCGATCCCTCCCCCGTGACCGTCAGCCAGGGCGACCGGTTGGGCCGCTCCCCGATGGCCAGCGAGACCTTCAGTTCGGCCAGCCCTGTCTGGGCTCCCAGATCGAGTGCCACCTGCCGGTCTCCGCCGCCGATCTCGGCCATGGCCACGACCAGATCCAGGGCATTGACCGAGGCGTCGAGCGCACCGGCCAGACCGTCTTCGGCACCGGCCTCCGCACCGATCAGGTCGCCCAGCTTCACCTCCACTCCGGCGCCTGCCGACGTCAGTCTCGACAGGGCGCTGGACGCCTGGCTGCCGACCAGGGGCCGCATGACGTCCAGCGCCCGCCCGAGGTCGACGCTCTGTTGCAGCAGGCCGTCATAGTCGCCCGCTTGGAGATGCAGGTCGGCGATCATGGCGTCGCCGAGGGTCTTCAGATTGACGTCGGCCTTGGCCAGGGCGTCATAGTCCATGACGCTCAGCGAAACCGATCCGCCGGTCAGCCCGCCTAGCAGCTGGTTGGCCAGCCCCCCGTTCAGGGCCGCCAGCCGCGATCCGATCGAGAACATCGCGCGCGGCGGTTCCGCCGTCGCCGCCGAGGTCGCGGACCGGGTCAATGTCACTGCGTCCCGGCCCATCACGAACCGCCCGAAATACAGCGGCGACGGCTGGCTGAGGGTTACACGCACGGCGTTCGGATCGACGTCACCGGCGCTGAACCGCGCCGCCGGGGCCACCGCACGATCGGCCGTGTAGCGCCCCCGGACCACCGCCACACTGACCGTACCACCGGTGTTCGCCGTCGCCGTCGCCTGGGCCGCCGCCTCCGCACGGGGAATGTCCATGGCCGCCGACATCGCCGCCAGATCGGCCGCCCCCTGAAGGTTCCTCGCATGGAGCGCCAGGGATCCGACATCGACCGTCAGGGCCGCCAAAGCGCACGCAAGTCCTCCGCCGAGGGCCGCAATGATCGCCACCCCGCCCCGCCGGTCGGCCCGGAATGTGGCGAGGCGGCGCATTCTCAGTAGCCCCCGATCCGCACCACGGCCGTCCGCTCGATCAGGGTCGGCGGCTTGGGCAAGGGTCCGGCCAGTTGCAGGATCGGATGCGCCTGCGCGTCATAGGCGACGCTGACCCTCACCGCCTCGGCGTCGCTGGTGACCGTGGTAGTCACCAGAGCGGGATCGAGTCCCGACCCCGTCGTGGCCTCGCGGGCGACAAAGGCGGCCGCCAGGTCCCGGCGTTCGGCATCGTCCATTCCCCCCAGCGCCGCCCGCGCACTCTCGGTCGCCAGCGACTGCACCGACTGCGCCAGCCAGAACCAGCCACCATAGACGACCATCCCCGCCAGCAGCAGAACCAGCATCGGTGCCACCAGCGCGAACTCGATCGCCGCCGATCCCTCGCGAGGACCTGCCGGTCGGCTGCTTCCTATCTGGATGGAGTTTCGCTTCATAACAACGATAATAAATACATGATCGTCATTAAATGATCGTTTAGCCGCATGCCGAAGTTGACGGGACCTCATACCCGGCCCGCTTTTCCTTCCGTCCTTCCCTGATCGGAAACAGGATGCCGATCCCGAGATCGAAGCCGTCCATGACGACATGGGCGAAGACGATGATGAAGGCCCAGATGACCGAGCAGCCGGAAGGGAAGCTGGAATTAAAGATGATCGCCAGCCATGACACGAGGACCGGCTTGGAGGAAGAAGGCCATCAGAACGTCATAAGCCATCAGCGGGCCGAGCACCGGCCCGGCCTTCACAGCGAAGACCAACCAGTTTGTGCCGAACTGGCAGGACATGACGATGCCAGACACGACGCCCGTTGCGAACACGACGGCGAAGATCTTGAGCCAGTATTGGGACAGGTCCAGATGAACGGGCTTTCCCGTTCTCAGCCAGAGCCCCTCCAGCGCTGCCAAATAGCCGGCGAGGTCGATCGAGAAGGAGTGAAAGATGAGGTGGAAGCTGACGGTGAAGGCGAACTGGATGCGCGCCAGCAACACGGCGTCCAGATGATCAAACATGGCCGGTCGCCTCGATTGTCGGCTGAGACCAGCGGGATTGCGCGTTATGGCGCGCGGAGAAAGGCTCCAGCGGTCAGTTCGTCAAAGGCCTGATGCTGCGACAGGAAGACCTTGCCGCCGAGGGCTTCCAGCAGATGTGAACGTTGCAGCGCGTCCATGACCGGTCCCTTCACCTCGGACAGATGCATCCGGACGCCTGCGTCGATCATGCGGTGATTGATGGCTTCGAGGCTTTCGAGCGCCGAGGCGTCGATGCCGTTCACCGCCGAACACATCAGGATGAGGTGCCGCAGGTCGGGATGTTCGGCGACCTGCTCCAGCACGAACTCCTCCAGCCACCGGGCATTGAGGTAGGTCAGGCTTTCGTCGATGCGGATCGTCAGGACGTTCGGATCGGTGATCACGGCGTGGCGCTTCACATTGCGGAAATGTTCGGTGTCGGGCACCCGCCCCACGATCGCCGCGTGAGGCCGTGAGGCGCGCCAGAGGTAGAGCGCCAGACTGAGCACCACGCCGGTCACGACGCCTGGCTCGACGCCGGCCAACAGGGTGACCGCGATGGTCGCCGCCAGGGCGGCGAAGTCGGGCTTCGAGAATCTCCAGATCGCGCGAGGGGTCTTGAAGTCGACGAGGCTGAGAACGGCCACGATGATGGTCGCCGCAAGTGTCGCGATAGGCAAGGCGTAGAGCAGCAGTGTCAGAAGCAGCGCAGCGATCAGGATGCCGATGGCGGTGAAGGCTCCGGCGGCCGGCGTCTCGGCGCCGGCGTCGAAATTGACGACCGATCTCGCGAAACCGCCCGTGACGGGATAGCCGCCCGAGAATGCGGCGGCGACATTGGCGGCGCCGAGGCCGATCAGTTCCTGGTCCGGATTGATCCTCTGCCGACGCTTGGCGGCCAGGGTCTGGGCGACCGAGGCGGACTCGACGAAACCGATGACGGCGATCAGCAGGGCCGGCACGGCCAGTTGCTGCCAGAGCGCGAGATCGATCAAGGGCACTGTGAAGGGCGGCAGGCTCTGGGGGATAGTTCCGACCACCTTCACGCCCTGGGCCTCGAGATCGAACAGGATCACGGCGAGGGTGGACGCCGCGACGGCCGCGATCGGGCCGGCCTTGGCGATCAGATCGGCCGGACGAGCCGCCAGGCCGAGGCGCATCAGGAGCGGCTTCAGGCCCTTTCGGACCCAGAACAGAAAGGCCGCGCTGGTCACCCCGATGATCAGGGTTGGAACGTTGATGTCGCCGAGATTGGCGATCAGGCTGGTCACCAGCTCAGGCATCGCCTCGCCGTGCGCGCTGACGCCGAGGATCGACTTCAACTGGCTGGTGGCGATGATGATGCCGCTGGCCGTGATGAAGCCCGAAACCACGGGATGCGACAGCAGGTTGCCGAGGAACCCGAGGCGCAGGACGCCCATGACCACGAGGATCAGGCCGGACAGCAAGGCCAGGATCAGGGCCGCCGCGATGAACTCCGCGCTTCCCGGCGTCGCCACGCTTCCGGCCGCTGCCAGGGTCATCAGGGACACCACGGCGACGGGGCCAACGGCCAGCGTGCGGCTGGTGCCGAAGACGGCATAGGCGATGATCGGCAGGATGGACGCGTACAGGCCGACTTCGGGCGGCAGCCCCGCCAGCATGGCATAGGCCAGGCTTTGCGGGATCAGCATGATGGTCACGATCGCCGCCGCGACCAGGTCGCTGGTCAGGGTCGCGCGGTCGTAGCGTCGGCCCCAATCGAGGACGGGAAGGTAGCGCGCAAGGGATGACATTTCAGGCCGCGTCACGATGCTGGGGTTGGGCCATCCACTCGTGGCCCTTGAGCATGCCGTTCCAGTAGATCCACGGCAGGGCTTCTGACTTCAGCAGCCAGGACAGGCGCTGAGGCCTGGTTCCCTCGATGATCCAGCTGGGGAAGCTGGGCAGCAACTTGCCGCCATAGCCGAACTCGGCGAGCAGGATCTTGCCCCGCTCGACCGTCAGCGGACAGGAGCCGTAACCATTGTAGACTGCCGTGGGCACCTTGTCGGCCAGGATGGCGATCACGTTGTCGGCCACGACCGGTGCCTGTTTGCGCGCTGCCGCCATCGTCTTGGCGTTGGGGGTCGAACCGCCGTCGCCCAGGCCGAAGACGTTGGCGTGGCGGACGTGCTGGAGGCTGGCCTGATCGACGTCGACGTAGCCCGCCTCATTGGCCAGCGGGCTGCGGGCGATGAAGGCCGGTGCCTTTTGCGGCGGCGTGACGTGGATCATGTCGAAGGATTTCGTGACCTCGCCCGCCTTCTCCTTGAAGGTGGCGGTCCGGTCGGGACCGTTGACGGCGATCAGGGTGGATTCGAACTGAAGGTCGATGCCGTAGCGGCTGACGTACTCCATCAGAGGCGGCACGAACTCCTTCACGCCGAACAGGACCGCGCCCGCGTTGTGGAACTGGACGTCGATATCCTTGAGCGCGCCGGTCCGTAGCCAGTGGTCACAGGACAGATACATCGCCTTCTGCGGTGCCCCGGCGCATTTGATCGGCATCGCAGGCTGGGTGAACAGGGCCGTACCGCCCTTCAGGTTCTGAGCCAGGTCCCAGGTGTAGGGGGCGGTCTCGTAGCTGTAGTTGGAGGTGACGCCGTTCCTGCCGAGCGTTTCGGGCAGGCCGTCGATCGCGGCCCAGTCCAGGGTGTTGCCGGAAGCCACGACCAGGGCGCGGTAGCCGACCGTGCTGCCGTCTTCCAGGGTGACCTGGTCCTGCTCCGGTTCGAAGCTGGCGACCGCGCCCTTGATCCAGCGCACGCCGGCTGGAATTACAGACGCCTCGGCCCGGCGAGTGTCCCTCACGTCGAAGACGCCGCCGCCGACCATGGTCCAGCCGGGCTGATAGTCGTGGGTCTCGCGCGGCTCGATCACCACGATGTCCAGGTTACGATCGCGTTCCTTCAGGGAGGCGGCCGTGGCCAGACCCGCCGATCCGCCGCCGACGATGACGACGTCGGCCTGCTGGGGGCGCGCGCCCGTCGGTGCGGTCATTCGGGTTTCCAGCCGGGGGCGCAGCGCCGAAAGATCATAGCCCGCTCCGGCGGCGATCGCGATCAGGGCCTCCGCCGGTTGCGCCCCGGCCTGGGTCAGGGCCCAGAGTGTGGTCGAGCGAGTGCCGGTGCGGCAGTAGGCCAGGATAGGTCCGTCGAGGCGCATCAGGGCGTCGGCCATGCCGGCGACGTCGCCGTCGGTGATCTTGCCGCCCACCGTCGGCACATGGGCGAAGCTCATGCCGTGCGCGGTGGCCAGGGCCTGCATCTCGGCGGCGCTGAGCTGACTCGGCTCCTCACCATCCGGCCGATTGTCGATGATCGCGCGAAAGCCGTCGCGGGCCGCCTGGGCGACGTCCGCCTCGCTGAGTTGTGGCGAGATCGAGAGGGAGGGCGTGAGGGCCTTGAACGGCATGATAATCCTCAGTGTTGGATGCGGCTGGCGGCGATCAAACCTTCGCCGAAGTGGCGGGCAGCAGGCGATGCAGGATCATCCCGCCCAGCATCGCCACGACGAAGATGGCGGCGGGGACAGGGGCAATGGCGAGGTCGGCGATGGCGGGGCCGGGGCAGAGGCCGGCGACGCCCCAGCCGATGCCGAACAGGGCAGCCCCGCCGACCAGGCGGGGGTCGAGATCGCGGGCTGTGGGCAGGGCGAACCGCTCGGCCGCCATCGGCGAAGGCATCCGCTTCTGGATTCGCCAGGCGATGGCCATGGGGATCAGGGCCCCGCCCATGACGAAGGCCAGCGTCGGGTCCCAGGCACCGAACAGGTCGAGGAAGCCCCGCACGCGCTGCGGATCGGCCATGCCGGACACGGCCAGACCGGCCCCGAACAGGGTGCCCGCGATCAGGGCGAAAAAGATCGAGCGCTTCATTGTCCCAGCCCCATCGCGTTCATGGCGGCGACCGTAGCGAAGCCCGTAAGCATGAAGCTGGCGGTCGCCACCAGCGACCGGGCCGACAGTCGGGACATGCCGCAGACGCCGTGTCCGCTCGTACAGCCGCTGCCGAGCCGGGTGCCGAAGCCGACGACGAGACCGCCGATGACGAGGGCGGCGAAGCCTTGCTCAAACCGTGCCTCGACGGGGCCGAGGATCAGCGCCACGAGCAGGGCACCCAGAGGCAGTCCGACCACGAAGGCGATCGACAGTGGCCGCGGCGCGCCATCGACGGTGATCCCCGTGGCTCGCGCCGCCAGCCCGCTGACGCCCGCGATCCGGCCGAGGCCCAGCAGCATGATGGCCGAGGCCGTGCCGATCATCAGGCCGCCGATCAGCCCCTGAAGCGGCATGGCGTTGGCAAGAAGGTCGCCCATCACAGCACGTCCAGCGGGATCTTGAGATAGCGGGTGCCGTTGGATTCCGGCTCGGGCAGGTGCCCGCCGCGCATGTTCACCTGGATCGAAGGCAGGATCAGCTTGGGCATGGACAAGGTGGCGTCACGGGCATCGCGCATGGCCACGAACTCGTCCTCGCCGACGCCTTCATGGACGTGGACGTTGCCTGCGCGCTGGGCCCCGACCGTGGTTTCCCACGCGAAGGTATCGCGCCCGGCGGCCTTGTAGTCGTGGCAGTGGAAAAGTCGCGTGCGCTCGGGCAGCGCCATCAGGCGGCGGATCGAGCGATACAGCTGCCGGGAATCGCCGCCGGGGAAGTCGGCGCGCGCCGTGCCATAGTCGGGCATGAACAGAGTGTCGCCGGTAAACACAGCGTCGCCGATCACATAGGCCAGGTCCGCCGGCGTATGTCCGGGCACATGAAGCGCGACGGCTTCCAGCCCGCCGATCTGGAAGCGGTCGCCGTCCTCGAACAGCCGGTCGAACTCCGACCCGTCGCGGGCGAACTCGGTGCCCTCGTTGAAGATCTTTCCGAAGACGTTCTGGACGTGGATGATCTCGCGACCGATTGCCAACTGCCCACCCAGATGCTCCTTCAGATAGGGCGCAGCCGACAGGTGATCGGCATGGGCGTGGGTTTCCAGCAGCCAGGTCACGGTCAGGCCTTCCGCCTTCACATGGGCGATGATGGCGTCGGCCGAGGCGAAGGAGGTCCGACCCGCCGCCGCGTCATAGTCCAGCACGCTGTCGATCACGGCGGCCTCGCGGATTGCCGGATCGTGGACGACATAGCTGACGGTGTTGGTCGGTTCATCGAAGAAGCTCTGAACGACCGGAACCTGCCCGGAGCCGCTCCGGGCCCGCTCGATGATCGTCGTTGCCGCGCCGAGGTGTGCGCCGATCATAGTGGACTCCAGCCGACTGGGGAGAGAGGGGGCGTTCATGGGCGGCACACTCCTGCCGTGAGCGGGAAACAGACAGGCATGTCCGCCATCGGTCGTTGACGCAGATCAACCGCAGGCCGGAGCTCTCTCGTGAAGGTCGAGATCCGCAGAAGGGCAGAGGAAGGAGTCACTGTCGTCTCGTCTCAACATCATAATTACAATATCTGTGTAATCGTGTATATGAGTTGCGTCAACCCGGCCGGGGTGGCAACGAGAAATAATGATGGATTCGCCTGCTACCCCCGCCGCTACGGACCAGCGCCCGCTGCGCATGGGCGACATCGCACCCGACTTTCAGGCCCGCTCTACGCTTGGGCCGGTCAAGCTGTCGGACTATCGCGGCCGATGGCTGGTGTTCTTTTCGCACCCGGCTGACTTCACCCCGGTCTGCACCAGCGAGTTCGTGGCGATCGCCAAGGCTGCCGAGGCCTTCGCCGCGCTGGACTGTGGGTTGCTGGGACTGTCAGTGGACAGCCTCTATTCTCATCTGGCCTGGGTTCGGGCGATCCGCGACGGGTTCGACGTCACCATCCCGTTCCCCATCGTCGAGGACCCTTCGATGGCGATCGGCCGCGCCTACGGGATGATCGACGCGGACTCCGCCGATTCATCCGCTGTGCGGGCGACCTATTTCATCGATCCCGACGGCGTCATTCGTGCCATGACTTGGTATCCACTGAACGTCGGCCGTTCGGTCGACGAGACGCTGCGCATGGTGGCGGCGCTCCAGCGAACAGCCGGGGGCGATGCCCTTGCGCCCGAAGCGTGGCGTCCGGGCGATGATCTTCTGGCGACGGCACCGCAAGATCAGCAGGCGGTCCTCGCCGGTAGCAACAGGGCATGGTTCTGCCGCACGGAGGTGGACGCCCGATGACACTCTATGCCTCGCGTCCCGCCGCAGATGCCGCTGCCGAACGGCTCAAGACCTACGCCCAGCCTCAGCGCCTGATGATCCTTTCCCGTCTGATCGAGGGCGAACGCACAGTCAGCGAGATCGACGAAGCCACCGGCATCGGCCAACCGGCTCTGAGTCAACAGCTGGCCGAGCTGCGACGCGCCGATGTGGTCAAGACAAGGCGCGAAGCCAAGCAGGTTTACTATCGCCTGGCCGACGACAATGTGACGGTCTGCGTGAAGGGGATCGAAGCGATGTTCGGCGGCTCACGTGACGCGGCCGCCGCGCTCTCAGTCGCTATCGGCAGCATGCCTGCCCCGATTACGCCTTCAGGGATGCCCGGCGCTGCCGCCTTTGCGCGTATGGCCTAGCAACGAGGCGGTTCTTCAACCTACGCCGAAACCTTGACCTGCCCCCCTCTGGTCCCGCGGTCATAATGGGAGTCCGCGTAATTCAGCCGCACTGTTTCCGGTGCGAGCCCACCGTGGGCGGAGTGCGGTCGGACCTGGTTGTAGTCGTGCCACCACCCGTCGATCACCCGCCCGGGCTTCCGTCAGGGTCGTGAACACCTGCTCGTCCAGGCACTCGTCCCGGAACTAGTAGTTGAAGCTTTCGACGAACCCGTTCTGGTGGGGCTTGCCGGAATCGATGTCGTGCCAGCCGACCCCGGTCCTGTTGGCCCATTCCAGCACGGCTTTCGACGTCATCTCCGTGCCGTTGTCGCTGACGATCAGCACCGGCGCGCCTCGCCGGGCGATCAGCGCATCCCGCTCGCGCGCCATGCGGCCGCCGCCGATCGAGGTGTCCACCACCAGCGCCATGGCCTCACGCGTGAGGTCGTCTACGATGCACCGAATGCGGCAGCGTCGATACCACGACAGGGCGTCGGCAACGAAGTCCAGGCTCCACCGCCGGTTCGGGCCGTCCGGCACCGCCACAGGCGTCCGCATCCCGGTCGCCCGCTTGCCCCCCCCCCCCCCCCCCCCCCCCCCGCCGTCGCCGTCGCACCGCTAGGCCCTGTTCCCGATAGAGCCGGAACAGCTTCTTCTTGTCAGGCTGACGCCCTCCCGCTCCAACCGGATGCCTAGCCGCCGATGCGCAGAACCGACGGCGTTCGCCAGCCAGACTCCAGTTCGCGCAGTACGCCAATGATCTGCGCCTTGGTGAACCTGCTCTTCTTCATGTCCGTCCCCTTGAGGTTGAAGGACTCTCTCAAACCGAGGGATCAGGAAGGGGGCGTGTCACAGTCTGCGAAGTGGCTGGAGATCCAGAACTGCTGGGGATGTGGTTCTGAGCTCGCGATTACTGGCTTACGAGTCCAATTTTCTTTGACGACGTCCAATTGGGTGTGACGTCCGACAGAAAATGGCGCGCCCGGAACGATTCGAACGTCCGACCCTCAGATTCGTAGTCTGATGCTCTATCCAGCTGAGCTACGGGCGCGCACAGGCCTTTCGGCGAGGGCGGGTCTTTAGCGGAGCGGGTCGGGGGGCGCAAGCGGGTTTTGAGGGGATTCTGGCGATCGTGGCGGCACCTTTGCGTGGGGGCGGGGTGGTGGCAGGGTTGGCGCGGGGCGGGGATCGGCCTAGTCGTGGGATCTCCCCTCGATCCAGCGTTCGGACCCTGATGCGTCTTTCCCGCCTTCGTCGTCCTGTGCTCAGCCAGCCCCTGGCCGCGCTCCTGCTTCTGTCGCTGGCCGCCTGTCAGGGGGTGTCGGGCGGTGTCGGACCGGTTGATCCGGGCGCAAGGGTTGAGGCCGGTGCGGTACCGTCACGCGTGGCCAGCCCCGTCGAGGGTGCGCCCCAGGCCGTGGGGCCGTTTGTGGCGGCGGCCAATCCGCTGGCGGTCGAGGCGGGGCTGGGCGTGCTGCGGCGGGGCGGCTCGGCGGTGGATGCGGCGGTGGCGGTGCAGGCGGTTCTGGGGCTGGTCGAGCCCCAGTCGTCGGGGCTCGGCGGCGGCGCCTTCATGATGGTCTATGACGGGGCGACGCAGGCGGTCACCGCCTATGACGGTCGGGAGATTGCGCCGGCCTCGGCGACGCCGGAGATGTTCCAGGAGGACGGCCGACCGCTGCCCTTCGTCCAGGCGGTGCTGAGCGGCCGGTCGACGGGGGTTCCCGGGGCGGTGGCCATGCTGGCGATGGCGCAGAAGGATCACGGCTCCCTGCCCTGGAGCGCCCTGTTTGACGACGCCGAGCGGCTGGCCCGCGATGGGTTCGTGGTCAGCCCCCGGTTGGCGGGGATGATCGCCAGCGCGGCTCCCCAGGGTCGAACCCCGGCGGCCGAGGCCTATTTCAGCCTGCCGGACGGACGACGGGCCGTGGCGGGCGACGTCCTGACCAATCCGGCCTATGCCGCGACCGTGCGAGCCCTGGCAGCGCAGGGGGCGCAGGCGCTTTATTCGGGGGAGATCGGCAAGGCAATCGTGGCGGCGGTGCAGGCGGAGCCCCGTCCGGGCGGGCTGACCGAGGCGGATCTGGTGGCCTACAGGCCCATCGAACGCGGGGCCCTGTGCCGGCCGTTCCGGGTCTATGTGGTCTGCGTGCCGCCGCCGCCGTCCAGCGGTGTGGCGCTGTTGCAGTTGCTGGAGATGGCGGAGGTCACGCCGTCGTTGGCGGGCGGGCCCCAGGATGCGCAGGCCTGGGTCGCCTTCGCCCAGTTGCAGCGTCTGATGTATGCCGACCGGGATCGCTATGTCGGCGACCCGGCTTTCGTCGGCGTGCCGGTGCAGGGGTTGCTGGACGAGAGCTACGTCGCCGAACGCGCGGCCCTCGCGCCGGGCCTGACCGGGGCGGCGACGGCGGGGACGCCGCCGGGCGGGGTGTTCATGGCCCCGGATCGGACCACCGAGCCCGCCGGGACCAGTCACATGGTCATCGTCGATGCGAAGGGAAACGCCGTCAGCATGACCACGACGGTGGAGAGCATCTTCGGCTCGGGCCGGATGGCGGGCGGGTTCTTCCTCAACAACCAGCTGACGGATTTCTCGTTCGCGCCTACGGCGGCGGACGGGTCACCCATGGCCAATGCCGTGGCGGCGGGGAAACGGCCCCGGTCGTCGATGTCGCCGGTGATCGTGCTGGATCATCAGGGGCGGCTGGTCGGGGCCCTGGGGTCGCCGGGTGGGTCTTCCATCCTGGCCTACAACGCCAAGGCCCTGATCGGTGCCTTGGTATGGGATCTGCCGATGCAGGCGGCGATCGACCTGCCCAATCTGGTGGCCAAGGGGCCGGGGTTCGGAGCGGACACGGAGATGTTCTCGCAGGCCCTGCGCGACGGCATGGCGGCACGGGGCATCGCGATCCAGCCCAATACGACCGAGAATTCGGGCCTGCACGGGGCCCTGTGGCGGCGCGGAGCGAATGACTGGGGCTGGGACGGCGGGGCCGATCCGCGCCGCGAGGGGCAGGCCCGGACCCACTGAGCGCCCGACGCGGCCGTGGCGTCAGCCCGGCAGACGCAGCTCGAAGGTTGTGCCCTCTGGGCCGGTGCGCAGCAGGCGCAGTTCGCCCCGGTGGTTGGCCGCCAGCTCGCGAGAGATGGTGAGGCCCAGGCCAGAGCCGTCCGAGGCCTTGCCGCTGACGAAGGGCTCGAACAGGCGTTCGGACAGGCGCTGGGGGATGCCCGGGCCGTCGTCCTCGATGCGGATGATGTCGACGCCGCCCTCGTGCGCGGCGCTGAGGCGGACCGTGCCCTTGCCGCGCCCGGCGTCACGCGCCGGATCACCCTCCACGGCCTGACGGGCATTGCGCATCAGGTTGACCAGGATGCGGTGCAGCTGATCGGTGTCGGCATTGACCATGAAGCGGGCCGGGATGGCCTTGACCAGCCGGACGCCGGAGGTCTCGAGGCCTGCGTCCTCTCCGGCGGCGGCGGCGGCGGCGGCCAAGGGGATGCGGGTCAGGACGGGCGGCGGCTCCTCGGACTTGCCGTAGTCGAGGACGTTGCGGGTCAGGGCGGCGGCGCGGCTGAGCGCCCGCTCCAGACGCGGCATGGCCTTGGCCACATGGGGATCGTCGGAGGATGCCAGCCGCTCGGACGCGATCTGGGCCGAGGTCAGCATGTTCCTGAGGTCGTGGTTGATCTTGGCCACCGCTTCGCCCAGCGCGACGAGGCGGGAGCGGGCGCGCAGGGACTGGCGCACCTCGTCCTGCATCCGTGCCAGTTCTCGTTCGACCCGGCCGATCTCGTCGTGGCGGTCGGACGGGGTGGGGGCGACGGTCTCGGGGTCGGCGGCAAAGCCCTCGATCGAGCGGGTCACGCGGCGCAGGGGCTGGAGGACCAGATAGGCCAGGCCGGCATAGAGCAGCGCCCCCGCCACCAGGGAGATGACGATCGAGACCAGCAGGCTGTTCAGGAGGAAGGCGCGCAGCTCAAGCTTCAGCGGCTGGGCCGGGGCCACCACGTCGATGAAGTCGCCGGAGCGATAGCGCGGTTTCGCCCGGACGCGGATCTGGCGATCGGGATGACCGATCAGGGTCACGACCGGGTCCCACAGGCGGGTGGCGAAGCTGCGGCCCCGCAGGTCGATGAAGTCGGGCGCCCGGGGCAGGTTGGGGGCCTGGAGCAGCTGGCGCATCACCCCCTGGTCCGAGATGGCCACGGCCGAGACCCCGCCGATGCGCAGCAGTTGTTCGGCCGTATCGTCGTCGACGGCGTTGTAGGGCAGGGCCTCGACCCCGACCGAGGCCAGTTCGGCGCCCTGTAGCCGATCCATCAGCCAGCGCTCGTGGAACGACGCAGCCGAGGGGCCGACGATCAGGGCCTCGACCGCCAGGGTGAAGACGACGGTCAGCAGCAGCAGGCGCGACGACAGGCCGTCCGGCGCATGGGGCGTCAGTTTCTCGGGCCAGGACAGGCGTCCGCCCGGGCTTACCGCCCGCCTGATCTTGTCGAACAGATCCTCGCCCCCGCTCATGGGGCGGGTCTCGCAAGGTTTGGGCCAGTGTTGAAGGAGGTGAGACGACGCATCAGGCGGCCTTCCCGCGCGACATCCGGGCCTGGGCCGTCTTCAGCGCCAGTGGCAGAACGACGGCGAGGACGAAGACGCCCAGCATCGGCGCCCAGAACTGACCGAACAGGGCCTGAAAGTCGGGGTCGGGGTCGGTGGCCAGAAGGGTGCTCAGCCGCGACCCGATCCAGCAATAGATGATGTGGGCGGGCAACAGACCGATCACGGTGGCGGCCGTATAGGGTGTCAGCCGCACCGCCATGACCCCGGCGGCGATGTTGATCATGTGGAACGGCACCACGACCGCCAGCCGCGAGGCCAGCACATACCAGAAGGTGTCCTTGTCGATGGCGGCACAGACCCGGGCCATCAGCCCGGCGTCGCGCTCAGCCTTCTGGCGCAAGGCCTGACCCAGGGCCGACCGGGCGACGGCATAGACGATCAGGGCCCCCAGTGTAGCGGCGATCGAGGTCGCCACGCCCCCGACCCACGGCCCGAACAGATAGCCGGCGGTGATGGTCACGAAGAAGACGCCGGGCACCACGCTGGCCGTCGCGATGGTGAAGATCGCCATCAGGGCCAGAAGGCAGAGGATGTAGTGGTCGTGGGCGAAGGCGGTCAGCGCGCCGCCGTGGACACGCAGGGTGTCCAGCGACAGATAGCGGTTCCAGCCCATGCCGAAGATCAGGGCGATCACTCCGGCAAGGATGATGAGGGGCGCAAAACGCCTGATCCGGTTCATTGACCTGTCCTAGACGGGTTCGTGTCCGGTGGGGAGGCCCAGCCTGAATGAAGGCGGCCTGCGCGAGCGTGAGCGGCGTTGACACAGGAGGCCTCGCCCCTTATACGCCCGCCTCCGGCTGTGGACGCCTTCTTGTCCATGCGCCAAACCCTTAGCCCCAGGAGCCGACCGTGAAGCGGACCTATCAGCCGTCGCGTCTTGTTCGCGCTCGCCGTCACGGCTTCCGTTCGCGGATGGCCACCAAGAACGGCCAGAAGATCGTCGCCCGTCGTCGCGCCAAGGGCCGCAAGAAGCTGACGGCCTAACCGTCAGTTTCTTGAAAGTCCTCTCCGCCCGGAGGGGATCCATGACGAACCTTCTCAAAATCGAGCGCCTGACGTCGCGGCCCCAGTTTCTGGCGGCCGCGAAAGGCGTTTCCCAGGCACGCGGTGCCGTGGTGGTCCAGAGGCTGGATCGTGGCGACGGCGACGATACCGTGCGCGTCGGCTTCACCGCCACACGCAAGATCGGCGGGGCCGTGGTCCGGAACCGGGCCAAGCGCCGTCTGCGCGAGGCGGCCCGGGCCCTGGTCGGGACACATGGCGAGGCGGGCAGCGACTATGTGCTGATCGCGCGCATGGGCACAACGGCCCGTCCCTGGGACCGATTGCTTGACGATGTGAAATCGGCGCTTACAAGGCTCGCGACCTCGACGACGGCGGGCCCCGCCCCCATTTCGGCGGTGACGCCCGCTTTCCCCACGACCGGCTCTACGCCCGGCCAGGACCACTGATCCGCATGAAATCCGAGAACGCACGCAATACGGTGATCTTCATCGCCTGCACGGCGGTGATCCTGATCCTGTACCAGGTCTTCGTGATGCAGCCCCAGGCAGACGCCAGGAAGGCCGCCCAGGCCGCCGCGGTTGCCTCGCAGCAACAGGTTCCGGGTCAGACCGCGGGGGCGGCGGCTCTGCCGGGCGCCAGCCCTGCACCGTCCAGCGCGATCTTCCTGACCAACCGCACCCAGGCCCTGGGCTCGGCTGTGCGCGTGCCGATCGACACGCCGACGCTGCAAGGCTCGCTGTCGCTGAACGGTGGCCGCATCGACGACCTGTTCCTGAAGCGCTACCGCACCACGATCGATCCGAAATCCCCCTATGAGGAGCTGTTCCGGCCCTCGGGCATGGAGCACGCCTATTTCGCCGACTTCGGCTGGCTGGCCACAAACGTTCCCGGCGGCGTTCCCGGCGACAATACGCCGTGGCGCCTGACCAACGGGTCGCGCCTGACGCCGACGACGCCGGTGACCCTGACCTGGGACAACGGCCAGGGCCTGCGCTTCACGCGGACCATCTCGATCGACGACCAGTATCTGTTCAGCGTCCGCGACGACGTCCAGAACCTGGGCACCCAGGCCATCACCATCCGTCCCTACAGCCGCGTCCAGCGCCAGGGCGTGCCCGAGACCCTGGGCAAGAACCAGATCCTGCACGAGGGGGCCATCGGCACCTTCTCCAAGGGCGACGGCTATGCGACCCAGCAACTGAAGTACAAGGACTGGACCAAGAAGGAGGTCGTGGCGACCGAGTCGACTGGCGGTTGGCTGGGGATCACCGACAAATACTGGATGGCCGCCCTGATCCCGGATCAGAAGGAAGCCGTGTCCACCGAGTTCCGCATCCGCGACGCCTCGACCTACAATATCCACGAAGCCAGCCTGTCGGGGGCGCTTCGTACCATCCAGCCGGGCCAGAGCGCGACCGAGACCCAGCGCCTGTTCGCCGGTGCCAAGCGCAACGAGATCCTGGCCGGATACGAGAAGTCGCTCGACCTGCCGCGCTTCATCTATGCGATCGACTGGGGCTTCCTGTTCTTCCTGACGCGGCCGATCTTCACCATCGTGGAGTTCTTCTACAACTGGGTCGGAAACTTCGGCGTCGCCATCCTGCTGCTGACCCTGTCGATCAAGCTGATTATGTTCCCGCTGGCCAACAAGAGCTACGAGAGCCTGTCCAAGATGCGTCTGCTCCAGCCCAAGATGGAGGAGATCAAGGCCAAGCATAAGGACGATCCGGCGACCCAGCAGAAGGAGACGATGGCCCTCTATCAGCGTGAGAAGATCAATCCGCTGGCGGGCTGCCTGCCCATCCTGGTCCAGATCCCGGTCTTCTATGCCCTGTACAAGGTGCTGTACGTCACCATCGAGATGCGGCACGCGCCCTTCTTCGGCTGGATCCGGGACCTGTCGGCACGCGACACGACGAACATCTGGAACCTGTTCGGCCTGATCCCGTGGGATCCTTCGACCGCGCCCCTGATCGGCGATCTCATCGGGTCCGACTCCACCGGCGGCATGTTCACCCTGGGGCTCAGCGTCCTGGCCATCTTCTACGGCCTTACGATGTGGCTGCAGACGGCCATGAACCCGCCCGCCGCCGATCCGGTCCAGCGTCAGATCTTCATGTTCATGCCGCTGATCTTCACCTTCATCATGGCACCCTTCCCGGCGGGCCTGCTGGTCTACTGGTCGTGGAACAACATCCTGTCGATCATCCAGCAGTATTTCATCATGCACCGCTTCAAGGCCGAGAACCCGATCGACCAGTTCTTCTCGCGCCTGAAGAAGGCGACGTGACCGACGCCGCACCAATTCCCGACTTCAAGGTCGGCGAATATGACGAGGCCGAGGTCGAGGCCGCGCGGGTGCTGTTCGCGCGGCCCGCGACCTTCGTCATGGGGGCCGCCAAGATCGAGCAGCTGCCCGAGCCCAACCTGCCGGAGATCGCCTTTGCCGGCCGGTCCAACGTCGGCAAGTCCAGCCTGATCAACGGCCTGGTGGGGATGCACAAGCTGGCCCGGGCCTCCAACGAACCGGGGCGCACCAGAGAGGTCAATTTCTTCGACCTGGACGGCAAGATGCGGCTTGTCGATCTGCCGGGTTACGGCTGGGCCAAGGCGTCCAAGACGACGGTGAAGAAATTCCAGGACCTGGGCCGCGACTATCTGCGGGGCCGGGTCACGCTGAAGCGGGTCTATCTGCTGATCGACGCCCGCCATGGGCTGAAGTCGGTGGACAAGGACGCGCTGGACGCACTCGACAACGCCGCCGTCAGCTATCAGATCGTTCTCACCAAGGCCGACAAGATCAAGGCCCATGAGCGCGAGACGGTGCGCGAGGCGACGCTGAAGGCCATCTCCAAACGCCCGGCCGCCTTTCCCGCCGTGATCGTCACCTCGGCCGAAAAGGGTCTGGGGATGCCCGAACTGCGCGCCGAGATCATGCGCACGACCGGGGCCGTACTCTAGGTCAGCGACGGCCTGCGTCGATGAAGGCCTTGATCGACGGATAGGTCGGTGGCGTGCCCCGGGCCCCTTCGCAGGCCACGGTGGCGATATAGCTGTCGAGAGAGTTGTCGTCGTAGGGCGTGAAGTCCTCGCCGAGCTCGTACCGCCCGGTCACGGCACCGGTCGCATCATGCTCGGTCTCGGCGAGGGCGCGGGACTGTTTGGCGCGGCATTTGAACTCCATCTCGACGGTGATGTGGCTCTGATCGCCGGCCGCTTCGGCGCTGAGCGGGACGCGGGCCAGGGTGATCGAGGTCATGTCACCCGTGATCTTCAGGCTGGACACATCGACCATGTAGACCCGGGTGGCGCTGCGCGAGACCGCGTTCCAGTCCTGGCCGGCAGTTGCCGCCGGCACCTCTTGTGCCGGTGCAGGCGTTGCGGGCGGCGGCGTGTCCTGGGCGAAGGCTGGGCCGGCCGCCAAGGCTGCGAGCGTGGCGATGATGACGGATGTGGATCGCATGGATGTTTCCCCTGACGCCCCTGTCGTTGCGGCGATATCATCAGCGTGCGGCCCGGTTGGCAAGCGCGACGATGGCTGCGCGACTTCCGCCACGATCGCGCGTTAGGGGCCTTGATATGACCCGCCTGTTCCTTGCCCTTCTTGCGATCCTGACGCTGGCTCCCGTTCTGGCCCGGGCGCAGCCGGCGGATGCACCCTTTCAGTCGGACCGGATTGTGGTGACGGTCCAGGGTCAGGGGCCCGACGTCATCCTGATCCCCGGCCTGGCCTCGACCAGCGAGGTGTGGCGCAGGACGGCCGATCGGCTGGATGACCGGTACCGGGTGCATCTGGTTTCGATCCGGGGCTTCGGCGACATCGCACCGGCGGGCAATGCGCAGGGCGCGGTAATCGGCCCGACGGCGAACGAGGTCCGTCGCTATGTCGCCGACCGGCGTCTCGATCGGCCGTCCGTCGTCGGCCATTCGCTGGGCGGGCTGGTCGCGCTGCGGATGGCGGCGGACGGGGGCGACCGAATCGGCCGGGTCATGGTGGTCGATGCCGCTCCCTTCTTTCCGGCCCTGATCAGCCCGGGGGCCACGGTCGGCGATGTCGAGCCCCTGGCCCGTATCGCTTATCAGGCCCTGACCTTCCTCGGCGACGAGGCGCTGCGGATGCAGGGCACGGCCATCGGCGACCAGCTGGGCGGGGCGTCGGACAGTCTGTTCAACTCGGTCGGCTGGCAGGGCGGCGACCGCCGGACCCTGGCGCAGGGCCTGTACGAGGTGATGACCACCGACCTTCGTGCCCGCCTGCCGGCCGTCCGGGCCCCGGTTACCGTGGTCTATGGCTGGAGCCCCGACGACGCCTCGCCGCGCGCCCGTGTCGACCGCCTGTTCCGCGACAGCTACCGCAACCTGCCCCGTCCCGCCCGTTTCGAGCCGATCGAGGGCGCCGAGCATATGGTCATGATCGACCAGCCCGCGCGTTTCATGGCGGCCCTCAACCGGTTCCTTCAGTAAGGGCGGCGAGAACGCCCTTTCCGTAGCGGTCCAGTTTGGATTGACCGACGCCGGAAATCGCGGCCAGGGCATCGGGTGTCGAAGGCTGGCGAGTGGCGATTTCGAGCAGGGTCTTGTCCTGGAAGATGACGTAGGGCGGGACGTGCTGTTCGGCGGCGCGGTCGCGGCGCCAGGCGCGAAGGGTCTCGAACCGGGCGCGGACGTCGGCGTCGAGGGTCTCAAGCGCGGCGTTGCGATCATTCCGAACGCGGCCGGCGCGCGGATTGCCCGACCGGGTCGAGGCGTCGAAGCCGGCGGGCGCGCGGCGCACCTCGATCGTCCGCTCTCCCCGGTAGACGGCGCGTACCGCCTCCGGTTCGCCGAGACCCAGCAGGGGCTTGCCGTCGTTGGGGTCCTCCAGCAGCAGGCCTTCGAACAGCAGGTGGTCGATAATGTCGCGCCAGCTGTTCGGAGACGTATCCTTGCCGATACCCCAGGTGGACAGGGCGGCTTCCCAGGGCTGGACCTCCTTGTTCTTGCCCAGCAGGTGATCGACGACCCGGCCGCGCCCGAACCGGCCGCCCAGACGCTGGACCGCCGCGAGCGCCTTCTGGGCGGGGATGGAGGCGTCGAACATCATGGGCGGGTCGGCGCAGACGTCGCAGACGCCACAGGGTTCGGCCCCGACCTCTCCGAAATAGCGGCGTACGGCCTGGGGCCGGCAGATCGCACCGTCCAGCATGGCGAACAGGCACCGCGCCTTTTGCGTCTGCACCGCCTTGACCTCCTCGGCCATGGGCCGGCCCTCGAGGCGTTTCAGGGTCCAGGCGATGTCGGAGGGGCCATACAGGGTGATGCCCTCGGCCGGTTCGCCGTCGCGCCCGGCCCGGCCGATCTCCTGCCAGTAGGCCTCAAGGCTGCCCGGCGGATCGGCGTGGATGACGAAGCGGACATCGGCCTTGTCGACCCCCATGCCGAAGGCGATGGTCGCCACCATGACCGCGCCGTCCTCGGCCAGGAACCGCTCAAGCCGCCGGTCCCGCTCGCGGTTGTCCATGCCGGCGTGATAAGCGATGGCGTTGGTGCCGGCGCTGCGCAGGGCCTCGGCGACCCGGTCGCAGCCGTCGCGCGAGCCGCAATAGACCACGCCTGAGCGGCCCTTGCGCTGCCGGACCAGATCGATGACGGCGGCGTCGGTTCTGGCCCGTGACGCGCTTTCCTTGCGGATGGCGGACAGTTGCAGATTGGGCCGGGCGAAACTGTCGACGAAGACCTCGGCACCCTCCAGCCGCAGGGAGCGCAGGATGTCGTCGCGGGTGCGAGCGTCGGCGGTCGCGGTGACGGCGATGCGCGGCACGCCCGGGAACATCTCGGCGAGGCGACCCAGCGTCCGGTAGTCGGGGCGGAAGTCGTGGCCCCACTGGGAGACGCAGTGGGCCTCGTCGATCGCGATCAGCGACAGCGGGAGTTCCTGCAGCCGGTCCAGCAGGGCCCCGGACGCCAGGCCTTCGGGCGAAACGTACAGCAGGTCCAGCTCGCCCGCCCGCGCCGCCCGCCAGATGGCCGAACGGTCGTCCATCGACACGCCGGAATCCAGCCGCGCCGCCGCCACCCCCTGCTGCTTCAGCGCCTCGACCTGGTCGGTCATCAGGGCGATCAGGGGCGAGACGACCAGACCCAGGCCGGGCCGCAGCATGGCCGGGATCTGATAGCAGACCGACTTGCCCCCACCGGTCGGCAGCACCGCCAGCACGTCGCGCCCGGCCATGACGGCCTCGACCACCCCGGCCTGAAGCCCCCGGAAATCGGCATGACCCCAGACGCGGTCGAGCGTCTCGCGCGCCTGGTCCAGGCCCGGCCGGGCCGGTGGATCGCGCAGGATTGAGTCGGGGAGCATCGGCGGGTTGTGCCCGATCTGTTCCGGGGTGTCACGGGATGGGTTGGTGGTTAGTGGCTGGTGGCTGGTGGTTGTCGCATCCTCGACGCCACGCCTATCGGGGTCAGCCCGCGCGCTGCCAAATCCAGCAGTCACCAGCCACCAATCACCAGTCACTCTCTACTCACACCTCTTTGCCCTCACGCGATCACTCGCTGAAGC
The DNA here is from genome assembly GCF_027912515.1 of Brevundimonas sp. NIBR10. NCBI lineage: Bacteria > Pseudomonadati > Pseudomonadota > Alphaproteobacteria > Caulobacterales > Caulobacteraceae > Brevundimonas > Brevundimonas sp. NIBR10. Next base: position 272,628 of record NZ_CP115464.1, on the reverse strand, counting down.
GATGGGAAGGGCCGGCGGAGCGTCCGGGCCTTCGCCCGGAATAGGGGTAGTGATTACCGTTTCGGCGAAAGACAGACGCTCCGCGCATGTGGTTTTCGCAGGAGCTGTACGGCTCGGTCTCCCGAACCAGCGGGGCTCTTAACCCCTTGCCGCTACCGCGCCCCCGGCGGGAAGGCGGGCGCCTTGCGTGCCCGTCCCCTGAACGATCCGACTCTCTGCGCCAGACCCTTTGTACGATCCCGGCCTGACACGGGCGCTTACGACCGTGACGCGACCGGTACCGATCCCGCTCCACACACCCCCGTCGCAACAAGATCGCAAGGCCTTGTGCCCTTCCCCGCGACGGGACGAAGGGCAGTATAGGCGGCTTTTGGACCTGGGCGGGTTTGAGAGGGTCAGAAATCTGCAATCCCTTGCCGGGCAAGGGATTGGTGGCTCGAAGTTCGCAAGTTCGAGGCGTCGGACAAGCCAATTCCTTCCCCCGCAAGGGGGGAAGGAGTGTTCCCGGCGTCCGAAGCCCGGCCCCTCTAGAACCGCATGTTCAACGCCAGGGTGGCCGAGCGGGCGGGGGCGGGGTCGGCGTGGTGGACGCCGTTGGTGCGCAGGATGTATTCCTCGTCCGTCGCGTTCTGGACGTTGAGTTGCAGGGTCGCCCGGTCGGTCAGGTCGTAGGAGGCGAACAGATCGACGCGGGTATAGTCGGGAGCGTAGATGCGGTTGGCCCCGCCGCCGGCGCCGCCCTGGTTGCCGCCGAAGGTCTTGCCCACATAGTAGACCCCGCCGCCCACCGTCAGTTTCGACGTCACGCGATAGGTCGAGAACAGGCTGATGTTGTGCTCGGGCGTGTTGGCCAGGGGATCGCCGGTATTGATGTTGTTGTAGGCACCGCGCACCAGTTCGCTCTGCTGATAGGTATAGCCGCCGAACACCTGCCACTGGGCCGTGATGTTGCCGGAGACGCCGATTTCCAGACCCTTGACCTCGACCTCGCCGACCTGGGCCGAAATGCCGACATCGACCAGGACCACGGCGTTCTCACGGGTCGTCTGGAAGAGCGCCGCGCTGAGTTGCAGCTGTTCGCGGAAGAGGGCGGCCTTGGCGCCGATCTCGAAGCTGGTGGTCTCTTCCGGGTCCAGCAGGACCGTGGCCGCCGTGCCGGCCGCGTTCTGGTCCCCGGCCGAGATGGTCGGCGGCGTCGAGGAGGTCGCCCAGGAGGCATAGACGCTGGAGTTGGACGTCGGCCTGTAGACCAGGCCGACCTGATAGTTGACGAAGTCCCAGTCGCCGCGCGGGGCCGGGGCATAGACGGGTGCGACGGGCGTACCGGTCGCATTGGTCCCCTCGGCGCTGTATTCGTCATAGCGGACGCCGAGGTTCAGCAGCCATTTGTCGCCGATCTCGATCGAGTCGAAGGCGAACAGGCCCAGGGTCTGGGTCGTCGAGTCGCTGACCACGCCCCTGACGATCGTGCCGGTCCAAGGGTCCTTCGGGTCGGGATCATAGACGCGGGTACAGTCAAAGCCGATCAGGGGCGCCGGGCAGGCCGACCCGGACAGGGTGGTGACGGTGTAGGAGGCGTTCTCATTCTTCTCCGACGTCAGTTCCAGGCCCAGATCGAAGCTGTGCCTGAGCATGCCGGTCTGGGCCGTGCCGAACAGTTCGGTGACGTTGGCCAGGGTGGTGGTCGGATTCCAGCGCGACTTCAGACCTCGCTTCATCCAGTACTCGCCGCTTATCAGTCGAACCCCGGCCGTCGCCGACGGCACGGTGGTGATGTTGCCGCCGTCGCCCGGATTGGTGACGACATAGTCGTTCAGGGTTTCGGAATAGCGGGTGACGTTGCGCAGGGTCAGGTTGGGCAGCAGGCGGTGCTCCACCTCGAAGGTGGCGGAGCGGGTCTCGTTGTTCAGATAGTCGCGCGCCTCCAGGCCGTAGAAGCTGTCGTAGGGCACGTCCAGAATGCCGGTCTCGGTCGTCCGGACCCCGATCTTGGTGAACAGGGGAATGCCGTAGTCCGGCATCTGGTCCGCATCCAGATAGTAGAGGCTCAGCGTCGCCGAGGTGTCGGTGTCCAGGCCGACGGCCAGGGCGGCGGCGACGCCGAGCTTCTCGTAGTCCACCGAATCGCGACCGGCGATGTCGGCCGAGGCGCTCAGCACGTTCAGGCGCAGGGCCGCCGTCTCTCCGATCTGCCAGTTCTGGTCGATCGTGCCGCGGAAATAGCTGTCGGTGCCGCCGCCGAGCGAGACGTTGGTGAAATCGGTCAGGTGCGGCGCCTTGGAGCTGAGGTTGATCGAGCCGCCGCCCGAGCCCCGGCCGGAATAGACCGAGTCAGGCCCCTTGATGATCTCGACCTGCTCCAGGTTGAAGACCTCGCGTTGCTGGCCGCCGGTGTCGCGGATGCCGTCGACGAAGAAATTGTTGCCCGAGGCCTGGCCCCGGATGAAAGGGCGGTCGGCGAGTGGCTGGCCGCCTTCGCCCGCGCCGAAGGTGATGCCGGGCGAGGTCCGCAGCAGATCCTGAAGCGAGGTGGCCCCGATCTGTTCGATGACCTGTTGCGAGATCACGGTCACCGAGCGCGGCGTGTCGACCAGGGGGGCGACGAACTCCGGCGAGGTCGGTTCGCGGCGCAGGCGGCGGCCGTTGACGTCGACGGCGTCCACCTCGGTGGCCTGTTGCAGGTCGATGTCAGGGGCGGTGACGATGGGAGCACGCGTCGCCGCAGAGTCCGGCGCGCCGGTCGCCGCCTGGACGGATCCCGCCGACAGGACGACGCCGCCCAGCATGGCGAAGGCCAGGGTCGAAACGGCGGTGGGGCGGGGCGAGGGGGAGGACATCGGGGAGGGCCTTGAGTTGCACTTGCGAATAAGTCGCGTTTACGGCTGCTCGATTGCGGCTTTGCAATACCTCTGTCAATGAGAACCATTCACAAAAACGATGGTGCGATGTTTGTGCGTCACCACGTCGTCGTCAGGGTCTTTCGTCATGCTGGTCCGCGTTCCCGCTCTGTTGTCGCCTGAAGATGTGGCGCGGTTGCGCGGGCTGATCGACGCCGCCGACTGGACCGACGGCAATGCGACCTCGGGGCATCAGTCGGCCCTGGCCAAGGTCAATCGCCAGCTGCCGGAAGGTTCGGCCGCCGCGCGTGAGGCGGGGAGCCTGATCCTGGACCGGCTGGGCCAGAGCCCGCTATTCGTTTCGGCCGCCCTGCCGTTCAAGGTCTATCCGCCCCTGTTCAACCGCTATGAGGGCGGGGAGGCGTTCGGGGTCCATGTCGACAACGCCGTCCGCGCCCAGGCGGGATCGGACTTCCGCATCCGCAGCGACTTGTCGGCGACGGTCTTCCTCAGCGACCCGGAGAGCTATGACGGCGGCGAACTGGTTATCCAGGACACCTATGGCGAACAGCGGGTCAAGCTGGGGGCCGGGGACATGGTGCTGTATCCGGCGTCCAGCCTGCATGAGGTGACGCCGGTGACCCGGGGGGCGCGGGTCGCCTCCTTCTTCTGGGTGCAGAGCATGGTGCGCGACGACGGCGACCGGCGGCTGTTGTTCGAGCTGGATGGGGCGGTTCAGGCCCTGACGGCCCGGCACGGCGGCCGCGATCCCGAGGTCATCCGCCTGACCGGCCTGTACCACAACCTGCTGAGGAAGTGGGGCGAGCTGTAGGGCTCAGCGGGCCGCGATCACGGCGAGGGCGGTGGCCAACTGGGGGTCGCGGCCGAGGCGGATGTCTTCGGGCGTGGTCTCGACCACGACGTCAGGCAGGACGGCGGCGTCCGGCTGGGGCGTTGCGGGGAAGGTCGCGATCAGAGGCAGATCGACCTCCAGCCCCGAGGCCGGCAGGCGCAGGAAACAGAAGGCTCCGCCGTTGATGCCGCGCAGGTTGCCGCCGGTCGGCTGGCCGATCAGGGTCGCCGCGCCGGCGGCCTGGGTGGTTCGCGCGAACTGGAAGGTCGCCGAGCTGTTGGAGGCGTCACACAGGATCACGACCGGGCCGGAGAACCGCCGTCCCTGGGGCCGGATGACCGAGCCGTCGGCGTCGTCGTCATAGCGGGTCAGGCGATAGAAGCCCGGACGGTCGTCGGAGGCCTGAGCCGCCTCGCCCCAGTCGAGGAAACTCTTGTCCCAGGTGTCGAGATAGGGGTGCAGGACCTCGGGCGCGCGGCGGTAGCGCGTCCAGCGCTGATCCTGCGACAGGGGCAGGTCGCGTTCGATCAGGCGGCTGAGGATGACGTTGCCGCAGTCCAGCCCGCCCTCGTTGCCGCGCAGGTCGACGATCAGGCCGCGCGCGCCGTCCTCGGTCAGACCGTCCATCGTCTGGCCCAGCCAGGCCTCCCAGGCGAAGTCGGAGTTGTACAGGGCCCAGCCCGGCATGGTCAGGATGCGGACGCCGTCGTCGCGCGACGCCAGGGTCCAGGGATTGGCGTCGCCGGTGGGACTGGACGCCGGTGACAGCTTCGCCTGGCGTTCGGCCAGGGTCAGCAGGGGCGCGGTGACGCGGCGGCCGTCGGCCAGGGTGAAGACCGCCTCGTCCCTCAGCGACAGGATCAGCGGCAGGTGGATGTCGAAGGTCTCGAACCGGTCGTCGCCGCGCACCTCCATCAGACTGATCCGCTTGGCGTCGTTGCCGCCGTCGGCGCGGGCCAGCGGTATCAGCTGGGCCAGCAGGGCGCGGGTGTCGCGGCCGTCGATCGCCGTGATAACGCTGCCGCGCGGCAGGAGGTTACCGGTGCTGTGGTCGTCCGTGACGACGATCCGCCCGTCGATCCAGCGGAACCGGAACGGGACCAGGGCCCGGTCGGGATAGAGGGCGTCGGCGACCTCGTCGGGGCTGTTGTAAGGGCTGGGATAGGTATGGCCGCAGCGGACCGAGGCCGTGACCCGCGACAGGGCCAGGAACCGCTCGCGGAACGAAGCTGGACTGCGCCAGGTCTGGGCCAAATCGTCCAGCCGGGCGGTGATCTCGGCGGGGGTGCTGTAGCGATACAGGCCCGGATGCATCGTCTCCCAGGCCTGGCGCAGGATGGCGACGTCGGGGCTCCAGTCGTCGGCAAGATCGCGCGACCAGGCGGGCGTGACGGCGGCGGCGCAGGCGGCACCCGAAAGCTGCAACAGGCGACGGCGGTTCAGCGGCGACATGGGCAGGCTCCGGACGATGGCGGTCTAGGCTGGTCCGGGGGTCTGAAGGGCTTCGGCGACCACCCCCGCGGTCAGCAACTGAGGGAGGATACGCGGGCCGGGCGTGTTCGGATGATAGACGAGATAAAGCGGCACACCGGAGCGGCCGTGGCGGGACAGTTCGCGGGCGATGACGTCGTCACGGCGGGTCCAGTCGGCGACGAGATAGACGGCGTTGGATCGCTCCAGGGCGCGGCGGGTCGCGGCCGTGGACAGAGCCGTGCGCTCGTTGATCTTGCAGCTGACGCACCAGTCGGCGGTGAAATTGACCAGGACCGGTCGCCCCTGGGCGAGCGCGGCCTCGACCCGCGCCGGGGACCAGGCGTCGGCGGGGATGGGGCGTTCGGCCTCGAGCGCGGGGACGGCACGAACGGCGAGGACGGCGAGGGTCAGGGCGACGACGACGCCGAGGCGGCCGACGATGGGGGCCCAACGCTGGCGCGGGGCGATCCGGTCGGCGAGGGGGCCCATCGCGATGGCGGCGAGGGCGGCGACGACACAGGCGGCGGCCAGCCAGGTGGTGGCCAGGGCGTCGGTCTGGCGCGCGAAAACCCAGACCAGCCACAGGGTGGTGGCGAACATCGGCAGGGCCAGCAGCCGTTGCAGTCGCACCATCCACGGGCCGGGTCGGGGCAGGCGGCGCAGCAGGCCCGGCGACAGGCTGATCGCCAGATAGGGCAGGGCCAGACCCAGCCCGAGCATCCCGAAGACCGCCAGGGCCGCCGGGGTCGGCATCAACAGGGCCGCGCCGAGCGCAAAGGCCATGAAGGGGGCGGTGCAGGGGGCGGCGACCACGACCGCCAGCATGCCGGTGAAGAAGGCCCCTGCTGCACCCGACAGTCTGGACAGCCTTGATCCGCCCAATCGCTGAAGGCCGGCTCCGATCTCGAAAGCGCCCGAAAGGTTGAGCGCGACGGCCAGCATCAGCAGGGCAAGGCTGGCCACTACGGCCGGTGACTGGAGTTGAAAGCCCCAGCCGATCGCCTGGCCGCCCGCACGCAGCGCCAGCAGCGCCGCCGCCAGGGCGAGGAAGGTCGTCAGCACCCCCGCAGTGAAAAGAATGCCGTCGCGGCGGGCCTCGGCCGGATCATGTGCGGTCCGGGTCAGGGAGGCCGCCTTCATGGCCAGGACGGGAAACACGCAGGGCATCAGGTTCAGGATCAGTCCGCCCAGGAAAGCGAGCAGGGCCGCGTGCAACACGGCGGTCCAGGTCGTCGCGCCCGGGCCGGTGGTCTGGCCGAAGGCGTCGGGGATGGCGGTCAGGCCGCCGGTGCCGCTTGCGCCCGGCAAGGGTGGGCCCGGTTCGGCGGTGATCTCCCAGGCCCCGGCGTCGGTGGCGAGGACGCCGATGACGGGGCCTGCGAGGCCCGTGCCGAGCACGCCCGGTTTGGCGGCGAGCGACAGGGTCACGCCTTGCGACCCGCGCTGGCCGAACTGGGCGGCGGCGTGGTCCATCACATCGGGATCGTAGGGGAAGAAGGCCGCCTGGGTCAGGTCGGCACCGGCCAGTGGCCCGCCGGTCGCCGTGAGGCGCAGGGTCTGGCCGTCGAGGGTGGCATGGGCGGTGATCCCGGCCGGGCGCGGGGCCGTCTCGACGATCGACTGGACCCTGCGGCCCCAGGCTCCGGCCGGGGGTGCGGCACCCTCGCGGATCGGCAGGTCCAGCGTCAGGGTCAGGGTGTCGGGGACGCACATCTCGTCGCTGCACACGAAGAAACCGGCTTCGACGGTCAGCCGAACGGTCGAACCCGGTCGGGCCGATGCCGGGATCTCGACCGGGACGGGCAGGAAGACTTCGCCCTCATAGCCATAGTTGGTCAGGCCCTGGAGCCGCTGACGCTGGGGCAGGGGCCAGACGATGTCACCGGCGCGGACACCCTGCGGCAGGCGCCACGACAGGGTCGTCGGGCCGCCGGAATCGCCGGGATTGCGCCAGTAGGTATGCCAGCCGGGCTGGACCTTCTGGCGGACGGCGACGATGGCCGTGGAGCCCGGCGCGGCCCAGGCGGACATGGGCACGAGCTCGGCCTCGATCCGCTCGGTGCGCTGGGGGCCGGGCTGGACCGGTTGAGCACCCGCCGGTGCGACGAGCGTCAGCCAGGCGGTGAGGAACAGCAGAAGCAGGCGCAAGGGGCGACGGTCCGGCGCAGGAATGCGGGGTTCGACCTATAGCCAGCCGCCCGCGCCTGCGCCATCGCGCCGAAACGCCTCAGGTTCGTGATGCGGTTGAGCCGCGGGGCCGTGAGGATCATAGGCGGGGCGCGGCCTCGACCAGAACCTCTGTGCGACGACGCAGGGGTTCACGAATGCCGTTGGGATCGGCCGCGCCCTCGTCGCCGACGGCGGTGACATCGAACACGGGGGCCGGCCAGCCGGCGCCTTCCAGGGCCTCGACCACGGCCGTGGCGCGGCGGGCCGACAGTTGCTGATTGGCTTCGGCCCCGCCCCGCGCGTCGGCAAGGCCGACGACCCGCACCGACCTGATGTCGCAACCCTGAAGCTGGGTCGCCGTCATGCCGATCGCCTGACGGGCCGGTTCGGTCAGTCGCGCCTCGGAATCGGCGAAATAGATTTCGAACTTCATGGGGATGCAGGTCGGAGCCGCCGCCACGACCGGACCCCGGTCGAGCATCCCCTTGGCCGTCCCGCAACCCGCCAGCCCCACCGCCAGCAAGCCCATAGCGATCACGCCCCTCATCATGCCAGCCCGCCCCATCGTCCGCATCTCCCAAAGGCCGCATAGGCCTGTTCATCTCGCCATAAGGGCGGCGCGCCGTCCCGACGCACCGCCCTCAAGACATCTTCGTATCAGCCGAGAGGCTGACGACGACTACTGGCGGCGCTGGCCGTTTTCCCAGTAGCACTCATTCTGGCGACCGTCGTAGCAGTAGTAGTAGTTGCCCGAATTATCGCGGTAACGTTGCTGGTTGTTGCGGTCCTGTTGCGAGCCGCGGATGGCACCGACGGCACCGCCGGCGGCTGCACCAATGAGAGCGCCGGTGGCGGCGTTACCGCTGCCGACGTTGTTGCCGATGATGGCACCGGCGACGGCGCCGAGGCCGGCGCCGATGGCACCCTGGCGGACCGTCTGGTTCGGTGTGCCGTACGGGTCGCTGGCGCAGGCGGAAGCCAGCAGGCCGGCGGCGCCAATGGCGATGATTGCCTTGTTCATGATCTCTGATCCTTCATCCCGGATGAGGCCCGGTTCAGGGCCCTATGTTCGCCCCGAGGGGGAGAACGCTGGATTATGGCACAGGTTCCCTCCCTATGCGCGGTCAGAACGATGCCATAGTCTGTCCTTGGGGGGCCGGCGGGGTGAAAACGGTCCGGGGCACGTTCGACGAGAGGGGTAGATTATGCATTTTCCTGAGCCGGTCCGTATGACCGACAGCGACACCGGACACAGCCCGGTCTGGGCGCGCAGCAAACGCCGCCGCAGCAGTGGTGGGGGCGGCGGCGCCTTCTTCGGGTTCCTGGTCTTCCTGCTGGCCCTTTTCGGGGCCGTGGTGATCGGGATGTCGATCAAGGAACGGTCCGTCGCCGGGGGTGGCGCGGCCATCGACGGCTGGATCGCGACCGGCAAGGCCTCGGTCATGCAGGCCATCGGCAAGGCGCCCGCCGCCGCCGACGTCGCGGTCGAGAAGGCCGGGGACGCCGCCGCCGCCACCGGCGACGCGGTCCAGGCCGAAGCCGCCCAGACGGCCGACGCGCTCAAGAAGCAATAGTCACGCTTGGCGGCGGAACGGCGGCGGTCACGGCGCGTTCGTGCGCCATGACCGAGACATTCACCGACCGGCCGACCGCATCGACGGCGGATGATTCATCGACCGATGCGCAGATGGCCGAGGCCGCTGCCATGGAGGTCCGCACCCTGACGACCCACGTCGAGATCAAGCGGGTGGTCGTTCTGGTCAATCCCTTGTCCGGCTCGGTGGGGCCAAGGGCGGCCGGAGAGGTCGAGACCATCCTGGCCGAGTATCCGTGCGAGTCCGAGGTGGTGTCGCTGGACGGCAGCCGGATCGACGCCCAGATCGACGAGGCCCTGACGTCGAAGCCCGATGTACTGTTCGTGCTGGCCGGAGACGGTACGGCCCGCGCAGTCGCGTCGAAGGCCGGACCCAAGGGCCCTCTGGTCGCCCCCCTGCCCGGCGGCACGATGAACATGCTGCCCAAGGCCCTGTACGGCACCACGGACTGGAAGGCGGCCCTGCGCAGCGCCCTCGAGGACGGCGCGCCCCAGTCCGTCTCCGGCGGCATGGTCCAGGGCGAGGCCTTCTATTGTGCGGCGATCCTGGGGTCGCCCGCCCTGTGGGCACCGGCGCGGGAAGCTATGCGGACCGGCAAGCTCTCCCTGGCCTGGGCCTATGGGCGACGCGCCCTGCGCCGCGCGTTTACCGGCCGGTTGCGGTTCTCCTTGGATGGCGCGCCGAGGAAGAAGACCGAGGCCCTGGTCCTGATCAGCCCGATGATCTCTCGCGCCTTGGACGAGCCGGTCGGGCTGGAGGCCGCCGCGATGGACCCGTCGGATACGTCTCAGGCCTTCCGTCTGGCGGCGACGGCCCTGTTCAGCGACTGGCGCAAGGATGCCTCGGTCACCACCAAGCCGGCGCGCATCATCGACGTCTGGGGGCGCTCGAAGATTCCCGCCGTGATCGACGGCGAACCGACCCTGTTGCCGCACGAGACGCGCATCACCTTCATCCCCCGCGCCTTCCAGGCCCTGGCCCCCAATCCGCCGGCGGCGGAAGACAGCGTTTGAGCGGGTGAGCAGTGGCCGCCTGATCCAGTTTTCCGACGTTCACTTCGGTGTCGAGCACAAGCGCGCCTGCGCCGCCGCGCTCGACTATGCTCACGCCGACCCGGTCGACCTGATCCTGATCACCGGCGACGTGACCCAGAAGGGCCTGCCCGACGAGTTTCGCGCCGCCGGCGAGTGGATACGGGCCATGCCGGAACCCAGCTTCGTTGTCGTCGGCAATCATGACGTGCCCTATTACAGCGCCCTGGACCGGCTGTTCTGGCCGTGGCGGGCGTTCGAGGCGGCGACCGGCCATCCGGCCCACGACGGCGAGTTCCGCTCGGACACCCTGATGGTGCGCGGCGTGACCACGGCGCGGGGATGGCAGGCTCGGCTGAACTGGTCCAAGGGCGTCATCGACCTGGGCCAGACGCGACGGGCGGCGACGGCCCTGCGTCAGGCCCCGCCCCGGGCCCTGCGTATCCTGGCCTGTCACCACCCGCTGATCGAGATGATCGGCACCCCCATGACCGGCGACGTCAAGCGCGGCGAGCGCGCCGCCGTCATCTTCGCCGAGGCGGGGGTCGATCTGATCATGACGGGCCATACCCACATCCCCTTCGCCCTGCCGATCGACCTGTCGGACCGCTGTTCCTATGCGGTCGGGTGCGGAACCCTGTCGCACCGCGAGCGGGGCGCGCCGCCCAGCTTCAACGAGGTCGTGTGGACGCCGCACGAGATCATCGTGACGGTGATCCAGTGGACCGGCTCGGTGCTGGAACGCGGCCAGACCTGGCGTCTACCGCGCCGCCAGGACACGCGCCACGCCGAGACGGCTCCCGATCCGCAGGCGGCAGGCGTGCTGGAGACGGCGGCGAGCTGAATCCGTCAGTCGGGATCGCGCTCGAACACCTCGACGTCGGCCGGCAGGACGACCCAGGGGTGACGGCGGATGTCGTAAACGCTGTCGGACGGCGGCGGGAACTGCGGGTCTGCGAAACAGCCCACCGCGATCGAGACCGAGCGATCCTCGTAGCCGTCCTCGGTATGGAAGACGTTGGAGCCGCAGGTCGGGCAGAAGCGAAAGCGGAACCGCGCGCCCTGGTCGCCGGTACGGACGTACTCCGTGGCCTCTCCGGTGACGGTCCAGGGCGGTCGGAACCCAGCCAGGGTCGCGAACACGCTGCCGGTCCGGCGTTGGCAGGACAGGCAGTGGCACAGGCCGACGCCGCGCGGCTCGCCCTCCACGGTGATCGACAACTGGCCGCAGTCGCAGGCGGCGGTGTGGGTGGTCATGGGCTGCGCCTGGGTTTGGGCCTGGGGGCTGGTTTTAGCCTTCTGCCGGGAGATCAGTCGCGACTTCTCCTGATCTCAGGCGACAGACCCGCTCTCGGCCGTCGGGGACGGGGCGTCCTGAAGCGCCGCGTGGTGGGTCTTCTGGCGGCGCTCGATGGCGTAGGAGACCAGCCACAGGGCCATGGCCCAGGCGGCGCCCACGCTCCAGCCCGCAAACACGTCCGAGGCCCAGTGGGCACCCAGATAGATCCGGGTCAGGCCGACCAGAAGGGCGATCAGGATGGCGACGCCCAGGACGTAGGCCTTGAAATGCTTCTCCGGGAAGGCGCGGGTCAGCATGACGCCGAGCGACAGGTAGAAGACCGCCGACAGAAGGGCATGGCCCGAGGGGAAGCTGGCATTGATGGTCTCGGTCGCCTGATAGATCGCGGGCGGGCGGGCGCGCGCGAAGACGGCCTTCAAACCCTCCGACAGGGCGACACCGCCGATCAGGCCCAGCACCAGCAGCAGGGCCGACAGGCGTTTTCTCTGGCTGATCAGGAACACGATCACGATGGCGGCGAACAGGGTCAGGACCGATATCCCGCCCAGCGACGTCAGGTCGGCCGCCGCCTCCTTCAGCCACCACGGCCCCCAGGGGCGACCCGGATCGTCGGCGAAGGGGCGCAGGGCGGACAGCACCATCTGGTCGAAGGCCTGGCCGTCGGCCTCGGTCATGTCGTCGGCGACCTCGATGAAGGTCATGATCCCGAAGGCAATGATGAGCAGGGCACCGAGGACGGCGAATTCGGTGCGGGCGAGGCGGTAGGCGCGGCGCGCGAAGGGCATCAGGTCGGAACTTTGCATCGTCGCCTAACGGCCAAGCTGGCCCGCCGTTCCCCTCACGCGCTCGTGATCGCGGGGTCGTATGCGCGTCACCGTGTTTCCACAGGCTTGTCCCGCCTTCCCTGACTGATTCGCGAACAAAGTGATCGTCAACCCCGTTGACGGGTCGTTAGCCATCTGTGCCCTATATGTGGGCTCAGGGGATGGTTCGGCCACAAGATGCTGTGTCCGGCCATGAGCGGCTTCACTTGCGATTTTGTTCAGGACGTTGACGAAACATGGCTGGCCTAGAAGCGTACAAGACCTCGGAATTCGCTTCGCTTTCGGGCGATCGAGGGACGGCCAGGCCGCAGCTTTCCGTGGTCCGCAGCCTGGATCTGGACCGCTCGCGTGACGACCTGCTGACCGACTTCGGCAAGAAGACGCTGGAGGATCGCTACCTGCTGGCCGGCGAAAGCTATCAGGACATGTTCGCCCGGGTGGCCACGGCCTATGCCGACGACCATGACCATGCCCAGCGGGTCTATGACTATATGTCCAGGCTCTGGTTCATGCCCTCGACGCCGGTGCTGTCGAACGGCGGCGCGAACCGCGGCCTGCCCATCTCCTGCTTCCTGAACGCGGTGTCCGACAGCCTGGACGGCATCCAGCAGGTGTGGAACGAGAACGTGTCCCTGGCCTCGAACGGTGGCGGCATCGGCACCTACTGGGGCGGGGTCCGCTCCATCGGCGAGAAGGTCAAGGGTGCCGGCCAGACCTCGGGCATCATCCCCTTCATCCGCGTGATGGATTCGCTGACGCTGGCGATCAGCCAGGGGTCGCTGCGCCGGGGTTCGGCGGCGGTCTATCTGGACGTCCACCATCCGGAGATCGAGGAGTTCCTGGAGATCCGCAAACCCTCGGGCGACTTCAACCGCAAGTCCCTGAACCTGCACCACGGGCTGAACATCACCGACGAGTTCATGGAGGCAGTGAAGGCCGGCGCCCAGTTCGGCCTGCGTTCGCCCAAGACCAACGAGGTCCTGCGCCGCGTCGACGCCCGCACCCTGTGGCAGAAGATCCTGGAGATCCGGCTCCAGACCGGCGAGCCCTATCTGATCTTCTCCGACACGGTGAACCGGCAGATGCCGCAGCACCAGAAGGACCTGGGCCTGAAGGTCAAACAGTCGAACCTGTGCAGCGAGATCATGCTGCACACCGGCATCGACCACCTGGGCATCGACCGGACGGCGGTCTGCTGCCTGTCGTCGGTGAACGCCGAGAAATTCCTGGAGTGGCGCGAGGAGCCCCGCTTCATCGAGGACCTGATGCGGTTCCTGGACAATGTGCTGGAGGATTTCATCACCCGCGCTCCGCCCGAGATGAAGGCGGCGGTCTATTCGGCCAAGCGCGAGCGGTCGGTGGGCCTGGGCCTGATGGGTTTCCACTCCTTCCTGCAGGCGCAGGGCGTGGCGTTCGAGAGCGCCATGGCCAAGTCGTGGAACATGCGGTTGTTCAAGCATCTGCGTCGCGAGGCCGACAAGGCCAGCCGCGTCCTGGCCGAGGAAAAGGGCCCCTGCGAAGACGCGGCCGAGCGCGGCGTCATGGAGCGGTTCAGCCACAAGCTGGCCATCGCCCCGACCGCCTCGATCTCGATCATCTGCGGCGGCACCTCGGCGGGCATCGAGCCGATCCCGGCCAACATCTATACCCACAAGACCCTGTCCGGGTCGTTCGCGGTCAAGAACCCCTACCTTGAGGAACTGCTGGACCTGAAGGGCCACAACACCGATGCGGTGTGGAACTCGATCCTGGAGAACGAGGGCTCGGTCCAGCACCTCGACATCCTGAACGACGACGAGAAGGGCATCTTCAAGACGGCGTTCGAACTGGACCAGCGCTGGGTGGTCGAGCTGTCGGCCGACCGGACGCCCGAAATCTGCCAGGCCCAGTCGATCAACCTGTTCATCCCCGGCGACGTCAACAAATGGGACCTGCACATGCTGCACTGGTCGGCCTGGGAAAAGGGCGTCAAATCGCTCTACTACCTGCGCTCCAAGTCGGTGCAACGCGCCGCCTTCGCGGGCGCCGAGGACAAGGCCGAGGCCGAGATCGACCCGGACCAGCCGGACCTCTTTTCGGCCGCCCAGACCGACTACGACGAGTGCCTGGCCTGCCAATAGGCTTGGGCGGCTTCGCAGCGCGCTGACGCTCGGCCCGCGGTGCCTCGCTGCTTGAGCGCAAGCGGGCCGTGCCTTCTCCTCCCCATCGGCCAAGTGGCTGGCGTGGAGGAGACCTACACCGCTGCGTCGAACAGGGCGTCTCTGGCGATGTCGGGGTGGGTCATGGGAAACAGGTGGCCGCCGGCGATCGTGTCGACGGTGAGGTGGGGCAGGCGGCGCGGATCTGGAGCGAGGCTGCAGACCGAGCCCTTTTCGGCCTTCAGCACCCGGACGGGTTTGTCGAAGCGGCGCAGGGCCCGCCACGGGTCATGGCCCTGGGCGGCGTAGTTCGAGGCCTCCCACTCGGGTGGGCAGGCCAGACGGACGCCGTCCCCGTCCGGGGTGAACGCGCCGGACACATAGTCGGCCAGCATCATGTCGGACCAGCCCCTGAAAGCCCCGCGACCGCGCCAGGAGTCGAGGGCCTGCTGCGGGGTGTCGAACCGCTCACGGCGTCGGATCGCGCCCTTGGTGATCGGCCAGTGGCGCGTCCACTGGCGAAGACCCGGGATCGCCATCATCAGGTTCAGGCCGCGCGGCAGGACGACCGGGTCGAACATGACCAGGCGCGCGACCTTGTCCGGTCGCTCGGCGGCGGCCAGCAGGGACGAGGTGCCGCCCATCGAGTGGCCGGCCAGGGCGACCGGCGGGCCGTCGAGCGTGTCGAGCAGGGCGACCAGATCCTCGCGGTGGTCATGCCAGGTCCAGCGGTTGCGGGTCTCGGTCGGCAGGGCGGTCTGGCCGTGGCCGCGCAGGTCGGGGGCGAGAATCCGCAGCGAGGCCGACAGGGGCGCCAGCAGGGACCGATAGGTGGCGGCATTGAAGCCGTTGGCATGGACGAAGACCAGATCGACGGGACGGCGCGCATCGCCGAAATCCAGCACCGACATCTCGCCGGCCCCCCAGCGGTGGCTGACCGGGATGGTCATGCGGCGGGGCGGGGTCAGGAGGGCGGCGTCCATGGGCTCAATCTAGGCGCGCCGGGTCGCGTGCGCCAGCATCGCCGGGATCAGGCGGTCCGGCAGTCGGAACACCGGCCGTGGCCCTCGATGGTGATGCGGTCGATCGCATAGCCGGCGGCGTCGGCGGCCAGGGCGAAGGTCTGGCCGACGGGAGTGGTGACTTCCTGCGCCGCGCCACAGCAGTCGCAGATCAGGAAGGCGGCGGCGTGGTCGGCCCCGTCGCTGGATCCCGCGCAGGCGACATAGGCGCTGATCGAGGCGATCCGGTGGGCCATCCCCTTGCGCTCAAGGAACTCCAGCGCGCGGTAGACGGTGGGCGGCTTTGCGGCCTGGCCGTCGGTGCCATAGCGGGCGATCAGGTCATAGGCCTTGACCGGCTCCCCGGCCGCCAGAAGCAGTTCCAGCACCCGGCGGCGCGGCGCGGTCATCCGCTCGCCCTCGGCCGTGCAGCGGGCCTCGGCCGCCCCCAGGGTCCGGTCGATCGCGGCGGCGTCGAGGGTATCGTGGTCGTGGTCGTGGCCGCAGCTCATGGGTTGAAGCTAGGGGCTCCGCCGCCCCGCCGCAACCAAAGGCGCTTGACGTCGTGTGATGTTATCTCATAACACTTGATCGTCTCCCCGACCGAGGTTCCCATGTCCGTGTATCGCCCCGCCGTCTCGACGGCCCGTCTTCTCCTGCTCACGGCGGCGGCGTCCGCCCTGGCCGGCGTCGCAGCGGCCCAGTCGAACCCGCCCGCCCAGCCCGACGCCGTGCTCGACGACGTGGTGGTGACCGCATCCCCGTTCGGAGTCAGCCAGCGCGCCTCGACCATCGCCACCGACGTCATCGACGAACAGGCCCTGGCCACCGCCCCGGCTCAGTCCCTGGGCGATCTGCTGGCCGGCCAGCCGGGCCTGCGCTCGACAAGCTTCGCGCCGGGGGCCAGCCGGCCCGTGATCCGGGGCCTGTCGGGGCCGAGGGTCCAGGTCCTGACCAACGGCATCGGCCTGATCGACGCGTCCTCGGTGTCGCCAGACCATGCCGTGGCCACCGACCCGGCCGAGGCCAATCGCATCGAGGTGGTGCGCGGGCCGTCGACCCTGATCTACGGCGGCTCGGCCATCGGTGGGGTGGTCAACATCCTCGACAACCGGATTCCCACCGAGATGCCTGAGGGCGGCATCGACGGCGTGATCTCGACCCAGGCCTCCAGTGTCGACGACGGCCGTTCGATCTTCGGTCGGGTGACGGTGGGCGCCGGCCCGTTCGCCTTCAACATCGACGGGGTCAGCCGGTCCACCGACGACTATGACATCCCCTCGCCCGCGCGCTCGCAGCGTCTGGCGGACGAGGACGGCGAACCGCGCGGACCGGGCGGAACCCAGCCCAACTCGTACACGGATCTCAAGGCCTGGGGCGTCGGCGGCAGCTATATCGGGGACAAGGGGTTCTTCGGCGTCTCCTACAAGGACACCGAGAGCGAATACGGCACGGTGGCCGAGCCCACGGTCTTCATCCAGCTGCATCAGACGCGCGAGGACGTGCGCGGCGAATACAATTTCGATGCAGGCCCCTTCCGCACACTGCGGGGCAGCTATGGCCATGCCGAATATACCCACACCGAGTTCGAGGGGCCGGGTGAGCCGGGCACCGTCTTCAACTCCGACGGCCAGGAGGGCCGGGTCGATCTGATCCAGCGCAAGAGTTCGCTGTTCGGCGGCGAGTGGAACGGGGCGATCGGGTTCCAGGGCCTGACGCGGACCTTCGAGGCGATCGGCGAGGAAGCCTTTGTGCCGACCTCCACGACCGACGAAGCAGGGATCTATACGGTCCAGCGCATCGATAGAGGCCGTGTCGGGTTCGAGGGCGGGCTGCGCTACGACCGCCACACGGTGTCGGCGACGCCCCTGGGCGGCGTGACCGAGCTGAAGCGGGAGTTCGACAATGTCTCGGCCTCGATCGCCGGCTTCCTGCGGCCGGCACCCGGCCTGTCCCTGGGCCTCAGCCTGGCGCACAATGAGCGGGCACCGTCCGAGGTCGAGCTGTTCGCCGACGGCCTGCACATCGCCACCGGCGCTTATGAGACCGGCGACCTGACGCTGGACACCGAGAAGGTCAACACGTTGGAGGCCACGGCTCACTACGACGACGGGCGCTTTTCGGGCGACCTGCATCTGTACGGATCGAAGTACGACGGCTTCATCGACGAGCGGCCGACCGGCGGGGTCTTCACCTCCGACGAGGGCGAAGAGTTCCCGATCTTCCAGTTCGTGCAGACCGACGCGACCTTCTACGGCTTCGAGGCCGAGGGTGAGTATGCGTTGTGGGAGGCGGGCGCGTCGAAACTGGCTCTGGAAGGCGCGGTCGATTACGTCCACGCCGAAACCGATCTGGGGCCCGCAGCGCGCATTCCGCCGTGGTCGGTGACCGGGCGACTGGCCTGGACGTCCAGGCCGTTCGATACGACGCTGGAGGTCCGTCACGTCGCCGAACAGGACCGGGTCGCCGATCTGGAACGGCCGACCGACGCCTATACATTGGTCAATCTGACGGGAGCGTGGAGGCCGCTGGCGGATCGCAACGTCACCGTCTTCGCAGAGGCGCGGAACCTGACCGACGAGGAAGCGCGCGAGCATGTGTCCTTCCTCAAGGACATCGCGCCGATGCCGGGCCGGAATTTCCGCGTCGGGGTGGCGTACCGGTTCTGATGCGGCTTCTCCCTCCCCCTCGGGGGAGGGTGGTCGAAGCGCAGCGAAGACCGGGTGGGGAGGGCAGAGCGAAACGGCGCTGATTTGGCTTGCCGCCCCCACCCGGTCGCTACGCGACCTGCCCTCCCCCGAGGGGGAGGGAGATGCAGCGACTGAACCGTCCCGTTTGCGACCTCGTCCGCGATCCGCTAGACAGCCCGCCTTCCTCTTAATCCAGAGCCTGCGCGTCCATGACCGACACCACCGCCCCTACCGCCGAAGGCCAGCTGGCCGGGACTGTCCTGTTCTACAATCGGCCCGAGCCCCTGTCGGCCGACACCCACGGTTCGCTGGGCGCCAACCCGGTCGAGAAGCCCTATGCCTTCGTGGCCCAGACCCACGTCGTGCCGCTGACGGTGACCGAGTTCGCGCCGGCCGCCCTGTCCTTCCCGGTGGTCTTCCTGGGCGACAACAAGCAGCCGGTCGCCGTCATGGGCCTGCGCCAGTCGGAAAACCTGTATGTGGACGCCGCCGGCGACTTCAAGTCCGACGCCTATATTCCCGCCTATGCCCGTCGCTATCCGTTCGTCTTCGCCAATGACGAGCAGCAGGGCCGGATGATCCTGTGCATCGACCGCGACGCCAAATTCATCGTCGAGGGCGGCCAGGTGCCGCTGTTCGAGAACGGCCAGCCGTCGGCCTACGTCAACCAGGCGATGGAGTTCTGCAACAATTTCGAACAGGAGCGCCAGCGCACCGAAAGCTTCGTCAAGCTGCTGACGGACCTGGACCTGTTCCACACCCGCGAGGCCGTGTTCACGCCGCGCGATGAGCAGGGCAACCCCGGCACGCCGCAGAAGCTGGCCGACTATTTCGCCGTGTCGGAAGAGAAGCTGAAGGAACTGCCGGCCGAGAAGCTGGCCGAACTGCGCGACAACGGTGCCCTCGGCCAGATCTATGCGCACCTGGTGTCGCTGCTGGGCTGGGACCGGCTGATCGCGCTGGCGTTTGCGCGCGCGGCGGCGATGCCGACGGCGGCCAATGCGTGATTGGTGATTGGTGATTGGTGATTGGTGGCTGGTGGCTGGTGGTAGGTGATCGGCGCGGCCGACACGCTACGATCCACTAGCCACTAGCCACTAGCCACTAGCCACCAGCCACTATCTCCTGACGAACAACGCCCGGGTCAGGCAACTGAAGACCAGCCGGCCGCCTTCATCCAGCAGGTCGTGCTGGGCGATGACGATGCCCTTTTCGTCGCCGACCGGGTCCTTGCCCATCACGGTCATGCGGCCGCGCAGCAGTTCACCGGCCGGCGGATTGCGCATGAAACGCAGGCCGTCGACGGCCAGGACCTTGGACTGGGCCCAGCCCGCCGCCTTCTCCGCGGCCAGCCGAGACCACAGGGCATAGGTCATGGCGTCGGGGGCCCCATAGGCGACGTCCCAGCCCGGCGCGAACCGTTCTGCGAAGGCCTCGATGGCCGGTTCGTCCACGGCGACGGCCCCCAGCTGGATCACCTGTCCGTTCTCGAGATCCTCGAAATGGACATGGAGGGCGTCGCTCATGGGCAGGGTTCCTAAGCGGCCGGTTCTTCCGACACGCGAACCAGCAGCTTGCCGTCATGGTCGCCGGTGAACAAGCGATTGAGCGAGGTCACGGCGCCTTCCAGGCCATTATCGACGTGGACCTTCCACTTGACCTTGCCCTCGGCCAGCCAGGGGCCGAGCTCGGCGACCATTTCCCGGGCGCGGGGCGAATAGTCCATGACCAGGAAGCCCTGCATGGTCATCCGGTGGGTGATCAGGCGGCTGAGGTCCGGCGTGGGCGGGCGCTTCGTCGCGTTGTAGGCCGACACCATGCCGCAGACGGCCATGCGAGCCCCGATGTTCAACCGGTTCCACACCGCCACCATGATGTCGCCACCGACGTTCTCGAAATTCAGATCGACGCCGTTGGGGGCCAGCCGGTCCAGCGCCTCGCCGACATCCTCGCCCTTGTAGTCGATGGCGGCGTCGAAGCCGAGATCCTCGACCAGCCAGCGGCATTTGTCGGGCCCGCCCGCAATGCCGATGACGTGGGCGCCCTTCTGTTTGGCGATCTGGCCGGCGATCGAGCCGACGGCCCCGGCGGCGGCCGAGATGACCATGACCTGGCCGGGGGTGGGCCTGAGCACGTCGGTGACGCCGAAATAGGCGGTCATTCCGGTCATGCCCATGACCGACATATTGGCCGTCAGCGGCAGGCCGGGCGCGCGGTGGACCTTGGACACGCCCGTATCGGGCACCACGCCATAGTCGGCCCAGCCCCCCATGGCCGTGGTGACGATGTCGCCGGTCCTGAACCGGTCCGACCGGCTGTCCTCGATCACGCCCAGGGTCAGGCCACGCATGACGTCACCCAGCCCCACCGGCGGCAGATAGCCGACCGAATCGTTCATCCAGGTGCGGTTGGTCGGATCGAGCGACAGATAGAGGGTGCGGATCAGGACCTCGCCGTCCTTCAGCGCGGGCGTCGGGCTTTCGATCAGTTCCAGGTCGTCGTGCTGGACCAGACCCTGCGGCCGCTTCCTGAGAATCCATTGACGATTGAGGGGCATGGTCGTCTCCCGTGAAGCGCCCGGCCGTTCGGCCCGATGCGCGTTGCGTTTCCAGACCCACTTGTCCTGCAACGTGACCCGGCTGTCGAGAGGACAAAGAAAAAGGCGACCCTTGCGGATCGCCTTCAAGTGGCATCATCGAGAATGAGGCGCGGAGGCGACAGACTGGCTCTCGCCAGTCTCAAGTCGGGGGGCGTCGCCGCCTCCGCAGACATACAACGAGGTCCGCCGACTCTCGTTCCCCCAGAACCGAACTTTTTTCGCCCGCCGCGTGAGCGGCAGGGGGAGCGGAACGGCAACGCTCCCCATCCGTTTGCTCGTCAGCTTCAATATCAACGGGCGGAACGACCATGACCCCAGAAGAAACCGATCGCGCGACCAAGACCGCCGATGCCGTCCACGAACTGCGTCCCGTCGGCTCCGAATATGTCCGGGGCGGGCGACCGGGCGGCCGTATCCTGCTGATCCTGATCGTATCCGCAGGCGCGGCGGCCGTGCTGCTGCTGGGGATGTGGTTCCTGTCCAACGGCGGCTTCGCCAGCCAGAACCCGAACAACGGCCAGCAGGCGGTCGATGCCCAGGCCTTTTCCGACGACGCCCCGACGCCCCCTGCCGCCGATGCCCCGACGACCGCGACCGGTCAGGCCGCGCCGGTCGCGACCGGGGACGCGCCCAACGTCAACGCCCCGACCCAGCCCTCGAACTGAAGTCTGGCTGAGCGCAAGAAAAAGCCCCGGTCGCGTGAGCGGCCGGGGCTTTTCGTATCGGGTGTTCGCCTTGGGTCAGGCGGCTTCCTTCTGGCGCGAGGGGTGGAAGAACAGCGCCTGGGAGATGGCGGCCTTCACGGTCTCGGGCTGGAACGGCTTGGTGATCAGGAAGGTCGGCTCGGGACGCTCACCGGTCAGCAGCCGCTCGGGGAAGGCGGTGATGAAGATCACCGGCACGTCGAAACGCTTCAGGATGTCCTTGACCGCATCGATGCCCGACGAGCCGTCGGCCAGCTGGATGTCGGCGAGGACCAGGCCCGGCCGGTGACGGGCGACCGCATCGACGGCCTCGTCATGGGTCGTCGCCGTGGCGGTGACATTGTGGCCCAGTTCCTTGACCAGGCTTTCGATGTCGGCCGAGATGATGGCCTCGTCCTCGATGATCAGGACGTCGGTGGCCAGTTCGGCGTCGATCTCGGCCTGGGCCGAACCGATCAGCCGCTCGACGTCATGAACGTCGGCCGACAGGATCTGGGCGGCCTCGGAGGGGGTGAAGCCTTCGAGCGCGGTCAGCAGGAAGGCCTGGCGCGAACGAGGCGCGATGCGCATCAGGCGGCCCGAGGCGTCGTCGCCGCTGCGGCTTTCGAGACCGCTGGCGTCTTCGAGCTGGGCACCGGTCGAGGACCAGATGGCGTGGAAGACCTGATACAGGGCGACGCGGGGCGTCATGTCGGGCGACAGCTGGCGCTCACCGGCAGCCAGCGCCTCCAGGGCGACACGGACGTAATTGTCGCCCGTCGCCTGATCGCCGGTCAGGGCGCGGGCGTAGCGGCGGACATAGGGCAGGTGCGGCGCAAGTCTGGCCAGTAGGCTCATATCGTAGAAATCCCCGACATATCAGTCATGCACGCCGGGAACCCGGCCGTGCGATGGGCGTCAAACGTATCACAACCGCCACGGTTCCATGGCTGAGCGTCAACCTTGACCATAAAATGCGTTGTTGTCAGGAACTCTGTCCAGCGGCCGACGTTGGGAGGTCCACAAGCAGCCGGCGAGATAACGTCGGCGGTCTTTCTGAATGCGTGCAACGGGTGGCGGCGACTTGTCCATGATCGATAATCCAGACTCTTCACGGCGCAAGCCAACCCCACTGGGCGGCGAAGCCGGGCTGGAGGAGGCGCGTCTGCGACAGCAGGCGATCGGCGTGAAACTGCGTCACCTGTTCGACGAAGTGGTCAATGAGCCGGTGCCGGACGAGTTCCTGGCCATCCTGCGGTCGGCAGACGACAAGGCCAACGGCGACAAGGGCGGCGAATGAGCACGGCCGTTCCCAAGCCCCCCGCCCCGCCCAAGCCCCCATCCGCCGATGACGCCGGGTTCAAGCGCGAGCTGGTCACACTGATTCCGCACCTGCGCGCCTTTGCACGCACCCTGACCGGTGATCCGACGGCCGCCGACGATCTGGCCCAGGATGCCATGATGAAGGCCTGGGACGCACGGGCCAGCTATCAGATGGGCACGAACATGAAGGCCTGGACCTTCATGATCCTGCGCAACCAGTTCTACTCTGAGAAGCGCCGGTCCTGGCGTCAGTCCCAGCTGGACCAGGAAGCGGCCGAACGCACCCTGGTGGCCGTGGACGATCCCGAGGCCCCGGTCGCTCTGGACGAGCTGCGCATGGCCCTGAACACCCTGCCCGAGGAACAGCGCGAAGCCCTGATCCTGGTCGGTGCCGGCGGCTTTGCCTACGAAGAGGCGGCCGAGATCTGTCAGTGCGCGGTGGGAACGGTGAAAAGCCGCGTCAGCCGGGCCCGGAAGGCCTTGCTGGCCACGCTGGAGCGCGGCGGATACGCCCGGGACGGCCGTGCGGCGGGTGACGCCATGCGTTCCATCCTGGCCGATGCGGATCGTCTGAGCGCCGTCAGGCAAGGCTGAGCGTGGGCAGGCTGACCCGGTCCTGGGGGCGCGGCCTGGGTCGTGGTCTCAGGCCCCAATCGACACGCTTTCAGGGCATTCGGTTCCGGCTGGGCTTTGCCATGGCCCTGGCGTTGTTGCCGATCGTCCTGCTGGGTGCCGTCCAGACCCAGGCTGACTTCCGCCGGCAGGATGCCGATCGCCGCGCCGACCTGCAGCTTGCCGCAGGGCGAACGGCCGCGACGACGAAAGCCCGGCTCGACAGCGCATTCGTGCTGCTCGAGGCGCTCAGCCCGGAGTCGCTTGGTGCCGACTGCAGTCCTCGACTGACCGCCCTGGTCGATCGGCTGGACGGTTATGAAGCCCTTTACCGGGTCTCGGCGACGGGTGAGCCGATCTGTGGTTCCCGGTCCTTTTCCCCCACGACCACAGCCGAGACTGTACGCGCCCGGGTCTGGTTCCAGCGCGTCCGGGCGGGCGAGGACACGGTCGCCGTTCGATCCATCCGCGCCAATGGTGAGGAGCCCGCGCTCGTCGCGGCCGTTCGGATCGAGCGGCCAATGGGGCGGTTCGACGGGGTCATGACGGCGCTGCTGCCGCTGCAAAGTCTCCAGCCCGACATCACCGATCCGGCCCTGCCCAAGGGTGCGCAGGCGGCGCTGACCGACGCCGACGGCAATCTGCTGATCGCGACTTACCCGGAGGCGTTCGCGCTGAAGGGTGACACGCCGCTGACCGGTTGGGTCGAGCGGGCACGCACCAGTGGGTCGGGACTGTTCGAGGCAGATGACGTGCGGGGTCAGCACCGGGTCTATGCGGGCGCGGCCCTGGCGGGGCGCGATGTCTATGTGCTGCTGTCCGCACCGGCACCGGGACTGCTGTCCTGGGCGCGGCTGAATCCGATCGGGTCGCTGCTGCTGCCGCTGGGAGCCTGGCTGACGGCGTTTGCCGCGGTCATGCTGGTGTCCGAGCGGATCGTGGTGCGGTGGCTGGACTATCTGGAGCGGATCGCGGCCATCTATGCGCGGGGGCGGTTTTCCGTGCGCCCGGTGCAGGCGGCCCACGCCCCCTCCGAGATTCGCCTGCTGGCCCAGACCCTGGACGAGCTGGCCGAGAACATCACCAGCCGCGACGCCATGCTGAACGAGAGCCTGGGCGAGAAGGACGCGCTGATGCGCGAGATCCATCACCGGGTGAAGAACAATCTACAGATCATCTCGTCCCTGCTGTCGATGCAGCAGAGGGCCCTGACGGACGGGCCGGCCAAGGCGGCGCTGGGCGATACGCGCCAGCGGATTTCGGCCCTCGCCCTGATCTATCGGACGCTTTACCAGTCGGACAACATCCGCCACGCCGACGCGCGCGAGTTCCTGACCGAACTGGTCGGACAGCTGGTCGCCTCGGACGCCGGGCGGGGTCCGGTGGTGTCGAGTTCGATCGAGGCCGACAGCCTGGTCGTCGATCCCGACAAGCTGGCACCCCTGGCCCTGTGGCTGGTCGAGGCGGTGACCAATGCCCAGAAGCACGCCTTTGCGGGGCGGGGCGGCGATCTGCAGGTGCGGTTCAAGGTCGACGGCGCGACCAGCGTGCTCGAGGTCCAGGACGATGGGCCCGGCCCGGACGAGGAGGCCGTAAAGGGCGGCGTCGGGCGCACCCTGATGGGGGCCTTCGCCAAACAGCTGAGGGGCGAGGCGGAAACCCTGCGTGCGCCGAACGGCGGCACCATCGCCCGGATGACCTTCGCCACGCCCGAAGCCGTCACCCCGACCGATCCCGGCGATGTGGTCGGAACGGAGCGTCGCGCGCGGCGTTGATCCGCCAGATGCGACAGGCTCCTCTTCGTCGCCAGTTCCGAGAGTATTCGCCATGCGCAAGCTGTTCGTCCTGTTCGCCGCCGCCGCCGCCCTGACCACCGCCGCCTGCAACACCGTCGCCGGCGTGGGCGAGGACACCACCGCAGCCGGTCAGGCCGTGACTGGTGCCGCCAACGAAGCCAAGGGCAACTAGGCCGGGCTAAGCCTTAAGGCGCGGATCGAGCAGAAGGCCCGACACCGTCGCGGCCAGCAGTCTCGGCGCGAACGGCATTCGCGCCGCCTTGCCCAGGATGTGATCGCGCACCCAGGGCAGCAGTCCGCCGTCGGCCTGATAGAAGGGCGTGAACCCCAGGCTCAGCGCCTGATACAGCCGGATGTGCCAGCGGCGCGTCCGGCCGTAGGCCGTCAGGGCGTCGCCGAGATCGGCATGGGTGTTCAGCGCATCACCCAGCGCCATCGCATCCAGCAGCCCCATGTTGACGCCCTGACCCAGTTGCGGACTGGTCGAATGGGCGGCGTCGCCGACGATGGCGAGGCGGTCGGCGACCGGCCGGGCCAAGGTGTGGTGGCCGTAGCGGGCCAGGGTCAACATCTCGGGATTGGTGATCTCGTCCAGGATCGGTGCGACCTGGGGCCAGAGCGACAGCACCTCCGCCTTCCAGACATCGAGACCGGCTTCGAGCCAGGCGTCGTGGTCGCCGTGCTTCAGGCTCCAGAAGAAGGTCGCCAGACGATCAGGCGCGTCCGGTCGGGCACCACAGGGCAGGACGCCGATCATCTTGGACGCACCGCGATAGACCTGTTGCAGGGCCCCTTCGTCGAAGGGCGCGCCCGGCCAGGCGACCGTGCCCCACAGGGCACCCCAGGCCAGATCCATCCGCCGCGCGCCATGGGCTTTTGCGATCGGCGAGCGGGCACCCGAGGCATCGACGATCAGGTCGAAGGCGGTGCCGGTCCGACCGGCGCTGTCGGTCAGGCGACCGGCGGATGCGGACGCGGCCTGATACCCCGTCTGGAATTCGACACCCTGCGCGACACAGGCCTGATGCAGTACATGGAAGATGGCGGAGCGGTGGACGCCCAGGGCCGGTCGCGGCGACCTCAGATCGTCGAGTCGAACGTCCAGCACGACCCGGCCCCGCCGCGCCTCGCGGCCGATGACATGGATCAGGGGCTGGCCCAGGGCCTCGACCTGTGCGGTCAGGCCCAGCCGGTCGAGGACATGCAGGCCCGTGGGCTGGAGCATGAAGCCGGCGCCGACGGGTTTGGCCTCATCGAACCGTTCGTGGACCACGACCTGCCGGCCCTGCCGCGCCAGGATCAGGGCGGTGGCGAGGCCGGTGGGACCGGCACCGACGACCGCGACCGACCGCGGACCTGATCCAGACTTGTTCACGAGGCCGGGATCAGCTCGATCAGGTCGAGGTTGGACTCGTTCTCGGGCCAGGGGATGACCAGGCGCCAGCGCGCCGGACCGATCCGCTCCAGCACGGCGACCAGATCACGCTCGGGCCGCTGACCATAGGAGTTGGCGGCGGGCTCCGACGCCAGGGACATCGACCCCAGCATGACCATGTGGCCGCCGTCCTCGGGGAACAGCAGGCCGGACGGACGCTGGGAGCCCGTGACCTTGGTGAACTTCAGCCCGCGCGGTGTCTGGTCGATGCGGCAGGCGAACCAGCCGTAGACGACGTAACCAAGCCCTTCGGGGCCCCCTTGCGACCCCAGCTTGACCGTGCGGCAGCGATAGTCGCCGGGCGACAGGGCCGGGCCGCGCAGGGCGGCGCGCGGATCGATCAGGGTGCCGACCTCGGCCAGATCGCCCGATCCGGGCTGACGCCGCGCCTGGTCCAGCGCCAGGGCCCAGGCGGCACCACGACGCTGGTACCGGTCCCGGTCGGCCGAGGTGATGATCGCCCGCCAGTCCAGTTGGGTCGCGCCGGGTCCGCCGGGCGGCGGAGGAGGGGGCGGTGCCGGATAGGCCGGCGACATCGGCGGGGGAGGCGGCGGTGGCGGCGCGCTCGCACAACCGACCAGCACCAGCGAGAGACCTAGACCGGCCAGGACGGCGAGACGCATGGGACGGGCTCCGAAACCGCAGGGAAGCGTTGCCGTCTTTAGCGCGTGGAGCGCCTTTGCCGTCAAGACGGTGGGGGCAATTCGTCGCTGCGCCCTTACAGATTGAGCAATGCCGGATCGCCGCCCTGGGCGGAGATGTTGTTGCTGATGGCTTTTTCCGAGGCGTAGCGGATCAGGGAGTTGGGGCCGCCGGCCTTGGGGCCGGTGCCGGACAGGCCTTCGCCGCCGAAGGGCTGAACACCGACCACGGCACCGGTGACGCCGCGGTTGATGTAGACATTGCCGGCGGGGACGAGGCGGGTGACCTCCTCGGCGAAGGCCTCGATGCGCGAGTGGACGCCCAGCGTCAGGCCGTAGCCGCGCGCGGCCAGCTTGCCGGCGACCGTGTGCAGGTCCTTCGGATGATAGCGGACGACGTGCAGGATCGGGCCGAAGACCTCGCGTTCCAGATAGTCGGCGGTCGGGACCTCGGCGATGGTGGGGGCGAAGACGTGGCCCTTGGCATCCGGATGGACCGTGGCTCGGGCGATGATCCTGGCGTCACCTTCCAGGCGCTTCAGATGCGCCTCCAGCAGGGACTTGGCGTCGGCGTCGATGACCGGGCCGATGTCGGTGGCGGGATCGGCGGGGTCGCCGACGACCTGGACCGCCAGCGCGCCCTTGAGACCCTCGATCAGGCTGTCGGCGGCGTCGTGGGGCACATAGAGCAGCCGCAGGGCCGAGCAGCGTTGACCCGCGCTGCCGAAGGCCGAGTTGATCACGTCGTCGATGACCTGTTCACGCAGAGCCGTGGTGTCCACGAACATCCCGTTGAGCCCGCCGGTCTCGGCGATGAAGGGGACGATGGCACCGGGCCGCTCGGCCAGGGACCGGTTGATGGCCCGCGCCGTGTCGGTGCCGCCGGTGAAGGCCACGCCATCGACCAGCGGGTGGGAGACCAGCGCCGCCCCGACCGTCTCGCCGCGACCGGGCAGCAGGGACAGCAGGTCGGCATCGAGCCCCGCCTTGTGGAAGAGGCGCACGGCCTCGGCAGCGATCAGGGGCGTCTGTTCGGCGGGCTTGGCCAGGACCGCATTGCCTGCGGCCAGCGCCGCCGCGATCTGGCCGGTGAAGATGGCCAGGGGGAAGTTCCACGGGCTGATGCAGGCGAACACGCCCCGCCCGTGCAGGACCAGGCGGTTCACCTCTCCGACCGGGCCGTTGAGCGTCTGGGGGCCGCCGAAATCGCGTTCGGCCAGCAGGGCATAGTAGCGACAGAAGTCGGCGGCCTCGCGCACCTCGGCGACGCCGTCGTTCAGGGTCTTGCCGGCCTCGCGGCTGAGCAGGGCGACGAGGCGGTCGAGGTCGGCCTCCAGCGCATCGGCCATGGCGCGCAACGCCGGCGCCCGCTTCGATCCGCCCATCCGGTCCCAGGACGCTTGCGCGCGCGCGGCGGCGTCGGCGGCGGCGTCGATGTCGGCCTGCGTCGCCTCGGAAACGTGACCGAGCACGGTCACGCCGTCATAGGGATTTACCACGTCGGTCGGGTTCGTCCCGGCGCGCAGGCCCCCGCCGATGATCGGGCCACTGGTCAGCTTTTCGGCATCGACCTTTTCCAGCGCCAGGCGGTGGCGCTCGCGGTCGGCGGCCTGAGAATAGTCCCGGCCGAGCGAGTTCTGGCGGTCCATGTACATGTCCTTGGGCGTAGGGATCTTGGCGTGGCGGTCGGGGTGGGCCTCGACCGAGGCGATGGGGTCGGCGGCGACGGCCGAGGCGGGCACCCGCTCGTCCAGCAGGGCGTGGACGAAGGAGGAGTTGGCGCCGTTTTCGAGCAGGCGGCGGACCAGATAGGGCAGCAGGTCCTCGTGCCCGCCGACGGGGGCATAGGCGCGCACGGTCATAGGGCCGAAGGTCGCGCGCGCGGCGTCATACAGCGCCTCGCCCATGCCGTGCAGGCGCTGGAACTCGATCTTGACCGCCTTGTCGCGCGCCATGCGGTGGACGGCGGCCAGCGAGTGGGCGTTGTGGGTGGCGAACTGGGAATAGAGATGCGGCGCCGCATCGATCATGGCGCGCGAGCAGATCAGATAGTTGAGGTCGGTCGCCGCCTTGGTGGTGAAGACCGGATAGTCGGTGCGGCCCATGACCTGGGCCCGCTTGATCTCGGTGTCCCAATAGGCGCCCTTGACCAGCCGGACCATCAGCCGCCGCCCCGATGTCCGGGCCAGCGCGGCGACGCGTTCGATGACCTCCGGTCCCCGCTTCTGATAGGCCTGCACCGCTAGCCCCAGGCCGGTCCAGGCACCGAGGTCGGCCTCGTGCGCCAGCCGGTCCAGCAGCTTCAGCGACAGGGCGAGGCGGTCGGCCTCCTCGGCGTCCATGGTGAAGTTGATTTCGTATCCGGCCGCGATCTTCGCCAGCCGATGGATGCGCGGATACAGTTCGTCCCAGACGCGATCCTCGTGCGTCGCCTCATAGCGCGGCGACAGGGCCGACAGCTTGACCGAGACGCCATGGCCGGCCTCGGGGCCCTGGCCCTTGGCTGTCTTGCCGACGGCGGTGATGGCGTCGGCGTAGATCCGTTCGTAGCGTTCGGCGTCGGCGGTGGTGCGGGCACCCTCGCCCAGCATGTCGAAACTGCATAGCCAGCCCTCGCGGTTGGACCGCTTCAGCGCCGCCTCGATGGTGCGGCCGACCACGAACTGTTCGCCCATGATGCGCACGGCGGCGGCCACGGCCTGGCGGATCACCGGCTCGCCCAGACGGCCGGCCACACGGGTCAGAAAGCCGGGCAGGTCGGTCTTGGCCTGTTCGTCGGCGTCGACCAGCTTGCCCGTCAGCATCAGCCCCCAGGTCGAGGCATTGACGAACAGGCTGTCGGACTGACCCAGATGGCTGGCCCAGTCGGCCGAGCCGATCTTCTCGGCGATCAGCCGGTCGCGGGTGTCTTCGTCTGGCGTGCGCAACAGGGCCTCGGCCAGGCACATCAGGGCCAGGCCCTCGCGGGTGCCGAGCGAGAACTCCTGCAGGAAGCTCTCGACGACACCCTGTTTTTTCTGGCTGGCGCGGGCGTGTTCGACCAGGGCCGTCGCCTTGTCCACCACGGCCTGGCGGCCGGCGGCGTCGAAGGGGATGCGGGTCAGATTGGCGCGGACCGCATGAGTTTCGTCGGCGAACTTGGCGTGATCCAGCGTGTCCCAGTCTTGAGACAGGGCGACGGCGGGGGCGACATGTGCGTTCATCGCGGCTCTCTACTCCTTTCGACGGGGCTCGGGAAAGGGCTGCGATCCGTCTCGCCATCGTCGCACGGACCCGCTAAAGCTTGCGGCTGGATAACGGCGGAGCCTCCCGGCCCTCATGCGCATCGTACTGGCCACCGACGCCTGGGAGCCCCAGGTCAACGGCGTCGTCCGCACCCTGACCCGCACCGTGGCCGAATGCCGCGCGATGGGCCATGAGGTCGAGGTCATCGAACCCAGCCAGTTCAAGACCATACCCTGCCCCACCTATCCCGAGATCCGGCTGGCCCTGGGCGCGGAAGAAGAGATCCGCGAACGGCTGCGCGCCTTCGAGCCCGAGGCGGTCCATATCGCGACCGAAGGCCCGATCGGCATCGCCATGCGGCGTATCTGCGTGGAGTGGAAACTGCCGTTCACGACCAGCTACCACACCAAATTCCCCGAGTACGTCTCGGCCCGTTTCCCGATCCCGGTCCAGGTCGGCTATGCCTATATGAAGTGGTTCCACAAGCCGTCGGGGCGGCTGATGGTGGCGACGCCGACGCTGCGCGACGAGCTGGTGGCGCACGGGTTCAGGAACGTCTCGCCGTGGACGCGGGGCGTGGACACCGAGCAGTTCAACCCGGACCTCGAGCGCATCTATGACCAGTTGGGCGGTGCCGATTGGCCCCGGCCCTTCTTCCTCAACGTCGGCCGGGTGGCGGTCGAGAAGAACATCGAGGCCTTCCTCGAAACCGACCTGCCGGGGACCAAGATCGTGGTCGGCGACGGCCCGGCGCGGGCGGACCTGGAGGCACGGTACCCTGAGGCCAAATTCCTGGGGGCCCGGTTCGGCGAAGAACTGGCGCGATGCTTCCGCGACGCCGACGTCTTCGTCTTCCCCTCATGGACCGACACCTTCGGCCTGGTGATCCTGGAAGCCATGGGTACGGGGACGCCGGTCGCGGCCTATCCGGCGCACGGTCCCATCGACATCATCCCGGGCTCGAACGCGGGCGCTATCGACGACGATCTGAAGGTCGCCTGTCTGAAGGCGCTGGAGTGCGATCGGGGCGCGGTCCGGGCCTATGCGGAAAAGTTCAGCTGGCGCGCCTCGGCCGAACAGTTCGTCGAGAACCTGGAACCCTATCCCGAGCCCCTCCGCGGCCGGTTCTGGCGCCGGCTGAGACGGATCGCGCGGGTACGGCGGCGCGCGGCGGCGTAGGCGAAAGTCACAACGGTCGCTGAAGTTTACCGGGCTTGAACCAAATCAGGCGTTTCCTGTCGCGGGGGAAACCGATGACGCCTGAACAGAAGCGGCAGATCGCCCAGGCGATGCTCAACCGCTCCCGGCAATGGAAACTGCGCGTCGGCGTCGCCGGGGTGGTTTCACTCGTGTTCTTTTCCCTGGCGGGAATTCCGGCAACGGCCGCCTGGTTTGCGGCCTATGCCCTGCTGCATGCTCTCGAGCTCACCATGGGGCCGAACGGCTGGCTCGCGGCCCGGCTCAGAACTGCCTATCCGGCCGCATGCCTCGGCATGGTGATCGCGAGCAATGTGCTGTTCGGGTCTCTGGGAGTGCTTCAGATCTTCTCCGGCTCGATGGCCGGCCTGATCTGCGCCGGCCTGTTGCTGAGCGGCTCTATCGTCAACTCCGTGCTGAACAACCCGGGATCGCGGCAAATGATGCTGGCGGCTGTCCTGCCCCAGGTCTTCTACGCCCTGATGCTGCCGGTCGGCGCGGTGGTGGTTCACCACGATCCTCTCTTCGCCTTGCAGCTTCTTGTGGCCGGCGGCCTGTTGATCGGGTCCTGCTCGGCGACCTGGCGCCATCTGGCTGAGACCTTCGTCGCCATGGAGGCCGCCCAGGCGCTGGCCGAGGACGCCAACCGGGCCAAGAGCGACTTCCTGGCCACCATGAGCCACGAGATCCGCACGCCTCTGAATGGCGTGCTGGGGATGGCCCAGGCCATGGCGGCGGACGAACTGTCAGATCGCCAACGGGAGCGGCTGGATGTCGTGACCCAGTCAGGACAGGCGTTGCTGGCCATTCTCAGCGACGTCCTGGACCTGGCCAAGATCGAGGCGCGCAAGGTGGAGCTTGAGGTGGCCGACTTCGACCTGGAGAGTCTGGTCGAGACGGCCCAGGCGACGTTTCGCGTCAATGCCGAGGCCAAGGGGCTCGTTTTCCAGACCCGGATCGACACGGATGCCCTGGGGACATGGCGCGGGGACCCGACCCGACTCTGTCAGGTCCTGTCCAACCTGATCTCGAATGCGGTCAAGTTCACGGAGACCGGGCGGGTGCTGGTGACCGCCGGTGTCGTGGCGGGGCGCCTGCGTCTGGTGGTCGAGGATACAGGCCCGGGCGTGACCCGGCCCAGATGCAGCAGCTGTTCGCCAAATTCGTCCAGGCCGATGCGTCCACGACGCGGAAGTACGGGGGACAGGGCTGGGCCTGTCGATCTGCCGCGAGCTGGCCCTGCTGATGGACGGATCGATCATCGCCGATCATGTGGTCCCGCACGGTCTGCGTTTCACCTTCGACGTTCCGCTGATCCGCATCGCCGCGCAGCGTCCCTCCCGGGCGGCCGTGGCCGTGATCGCTGAGGAAGACGTGCCGTCAGACCCGGGGCGGACCCTGCGTGTCCTGGCGGCGGAGGATCATCCGGTGAACCGGCAGGTGCTGACGCTCCTGCTCGGCCAGGTCGGCATCGTTCCCCATATCGTCGAGGATGGCCAACAGGCGGTTCAGGCCTGGCGAGACGGCGCGGTGGACGGCCCCTGGGACCTGATCCTGATGGATGTGCAGATGCCGGTGATGGACGGGCCCACGGCGGCGCGCCTGATCCGCGAGGCCGAACGGACCGGGGGTTGCGCGCGGGTGCCGATCATCGCCCTGACGGCCAATGTCATGACCCACCAGCTTGACGATTACAGACAGGCCGGGATGGACGGTTTCGTCGCCAAGCCGATCCAGGTCGAGGCCCTTCTGTCCGGGATCGAGACTGCGCTGGCACGGCGGGATGCGGCCACCCCCGTGGCCCGGGCAGCCGTCTGACGCCCTATTTCGCCGGTGCGGACATCGGCGTCAGCGCCATGGCGATGGCGCGTTGCTCGGCCAGTTCGGGCGCGGGCAGGGGGACCAGACCCCGGTCCTGCATATAGCCGCCACGCCCGGCCGAGGCGTCGCTCATCAGTTCGGCGACATAGAGTTGCAGCCCCGGGATGACCCCGACGTGGGCCTTCTTCACATAGATGTAGAGGCTGCGGGCCAGGGGGTAGGAGCCGTCGGCGATAGTGTCCACGCTGGGCATCACGCCGTCGATGGTCTCGGCCTTCACCGTATCGAGGTTCTGCTCCAGGAAGGAAAAGCCGAACACGCCCAGCGACCCGGGCGTCCGGGTCAGGGTCTGGACGATGGCGTTGTCATTCTCGCCGGAATCGACCCAGGCGCCGTCCTCGCGGATGGTGTGGGTCAGGCTCTCGAACCTTTTCGAGTCACCGGCGAAGGCGTTGGTAGCCGGCACCAGCTTGCCGCCCGCCGCCATGCCCAGTTCCAGGAAGGCGTCGCGGGTGCCCGAGGTCGGGGGCGGGCCATAGACCTGGATGCGCTGTTCGGGCAGGCCGAGATTGACGTCGCGCCATGTCCGCTTCGGATTGGTGACGAACTGACCGTTCGCGTCGGGAACGGTCTGGGCCAGGCCTTCGTACAGGTCGTTGAGCTCGAAGTTGAAGCTGTTGCCGTTCCGGGCCGTGGCCACGACGATGCCGTCGTAGCCGATCTTGAGCTCGACGATCTCGGTGACGCCGTTCTTCTGGCACAGCTCGAACTCGGACTTCTTCATCGGACGCGAGGCGTTGGCGATGTCCGGGGTGGTCGGACCGACGCCCTGGCAGAAGGCCTGGATTCCGCCGCCGGTGCCCAGCGATTCGACGCGGGGGCTGGCGTTGCCGGGATTGTTGCGCGCGAAATTCTCGGCGACGCGGGTGGCGAACGGGAAGACGGTCGAGGACCCCGCCGCCCAGATGCCGGTGCGTTGGCCCGAGCCGGTGTCGCAGGCGGCGAGGCTGATCAAGCTGAGGCCCGCGATCGCGGAGAGGGTGCGAAGTGTCAAGTTCATGGCTTGTGACGCATTAGATCAGCTTTGTGACGCTTTGAACTTTCACCTCCGCTCATCCTGGCGAAAGCCGGGATCCAGAGCTTTCGTGAGTCAGTGCGCCGGATCAGGACCTCGTCTCACCACGCCCGCTGATCGCCCAAGGAACTGGGTCCCGGCTTTCGCCGGGATGAGCGGGTTCCAAGGATTACAGCAGCCGCTTGCGCATCGCCTGGCTCAGCATGTCGATCAAGGTCACGGCGACGATGATGATCAGGGCGATGGTCGAGACGGTGCGGTATTCGAACGCCTGAAGGCTCTCGAACAGGGCCTGGCCGATGCCGCCGGCGCCGATCAGGCCGAGCACGGTCGCCGCCCGGCTGTTGGACTCGAATCGATACAGGGCGAACGAAGTCCACAGGGGAGCCACCTGGGGAATGACGCCCCAGACGATCTCGTGCAACCGGTTGGCGCCGGTCGCCTTGACGCCTTCGATCGGGCCCTTGTCGATCGACTCGACCGCCTCGGAGAACAGTTTGGCGAGAACGCCTGCGGTGTTCAGCGCGATGGCGAGGACGCCGGCGAGCGGCCCCAGGCCCACGGCGACGATGAACAGGGTGCCGATGACCAGGTCGGGGATCGAGCGCAGCAGGTCCATGACCCGTCGCACGGGCCAGACCAGCCAGGCCGGCGACAGGTTGCGCGACGCCATCAGGGCCAGGGGCACGGCCAGGAAGACCGCCAGGAAGGTGCCCCACAGGGCGATCTGCACCGTCAGCCACATCTGGCCGACCAGGGGCTTCCAGTCGGTGAAGTCGGGATTGAGGAAGTCCCGGCCGTAGTTGCTCATGTTCTCGGTGTTGGAGAACAGGGTGGTGATGTTGGGCAGGTCGACCCGGTTGAAGGCGGCTATCAGGATGATGGCGAACCCGCCCCACAGCAGGATGTCCAGCGACCATGCCGCCAGCGGTTTGGTCGGCGGGGCCGGAACGACGGACGGGTCGCCGACGACCGCCGCCCTCTTGGGCAGCAGGTTCATGATGATGGCGAAGACGGCCAGCAGGCCGATCAGCAGGAAGGGCGTCGACTGGAACAGGGTCTTCGTCGCATCCACCTTGGGCGGCGCGACGTCGGAGGCCCGGCCCTCGCGCCGGGCCTGGTCGGCCTTCATCTCGCGGATGGGGTTCAGATAGGTGTCGTCAGCCTCGCGGAACTGCGAATAGTTGAGGCCTTCCATGACCGTGCGCTGACGCGCGGAGTCAGGCCCGGCACCCTGGCCGTAGGTGACGAAGAACTCGCGGATCTTCGCCTTCAGGTCGGCGGGCAGGTCCTTGCGCAGGACGATGCCGGATTCCGGGATCGGCGGCGACTCCCAGATGGTCTCGATCTGGTCGGCGATCTGGGGGTTCTGGCGGCGCAGGAAGATCAGATTGACCGAGTTGGACGTCGCCACATCGACCTGGCCGTTGGCGATCGAGAAGGAGTTTGCCTGATGGTTGGCCGAACGGACGGTCGAGAAACAGGCGCTGGGGGTGATGTTCCGGGGGCCGAAGAAATAGGTCAGGGGGGCCAGGGTGCCCGAGGTCGACTGGGCGTCGCCGATGCCGAAGGTGTAGCGTTTTCCGCACCGGGCCACGTCATCGACGGTGATGCCCGAACCCTTCTTCACGATCAGGGTCGAGGTGTAGGAATCCTTGCCTTCGGTATCGACGGTGCGGGCGATGACCTCGCCCTGCGACCGGTCGATGGCCTGGACGGCGGGCAGAGCCGAGAACCAGCCGATCTGGGCCTGGTTGGCGCGCATGGCCTCGACCAGAACGCTGTAGTTTGTGGCGAAGATGGGCTCGACCGGAATGCCGATCTCGCGCTCCAGATCATCCAGCAGCGGTTGCCACAGCGGGCCGGACGACGCCTGGCCCTCAGCCGACAGGACGGTGAAGACGATCTTGGTCGGCCGCTCCGGCTGGGCCTGGGCGAGTGCGGCCGGAACCGGGCCGAACATCAGGGCGGCGGCCGCAAGAAGGCCGAAAACGAGAAGGCGAAGTCGGGTCATGCCGAAGGTATCCCGGGTGCGGCCTGATCCAGGTCGCGTATGAAGGTCAGAGGGGCGCCGATCGCCGTCATGGCTGGATTTCCCGCTTGGCGCGCAGGGCCTTGAGGCCCGCTTCGGCACGCGCCGCCGCCGCCTGGTCGCCCGAGGCGCGCGCAGAGGTCAGGGCCTGGTCGGCCGCCAGTTCGCGCACCGGGTCCAGATAGTCGTCATCGGCGGCGATGAAGCGGGAATAGTTGAGCGCGGCCAGTACCTGGCGCTGACGGGCGGCCCGGCTGCTGTCGCCGCGTCCATAGGCGAGGAAGAAGGTACGGATCTTTTCCTTGACCACTGGATCGATGTCCGGGCGCACCAGGATGCCGCTTTCGGGGATGGGCGGGGACGACCACAGGGTCTCGATCTGGGCGGCCAGAACCGGGTTCTGGCGTTCCAGCGCCGCGCTGGTCGCCGTGTTGGAGGTGGCCACGTCCAGGACGCCCGTGGCGACCTCGAAGGCATTGCGCTCATGGTTGGCGGTGCGGACCGACTTGAAGCAGGCCTCGGGGCGGATGTTGCGCGGATTGAACAGGAAGACCTGGGGCGCCAGGGTGCCGGAGGTAGACTGGGCGTCGCCGGAGCCGAAGCTGTAGCGCGCGCCACAGGCCAGGACGTCCTGGAGCGTGATGCCCGCGCCGCGCCGCACGATCAGGGTGGAGCGATAGCTGGCCTCGCCGTCGGCATTCACCGTGCGCGCGACCACCTCGGCCGATCCGGCATCAACGGCTTGGACCGCCGGGCCGGGCGACAGCCAGGCCGCCTGGACCTGTCCGCGCCCGAGTTCGCCCAGCAGTTCGGCGTAGTCGGCGGTGAAGCGGGGCTCGACGGGCACGCCGATGGTCTGCGACAGGTCATCCAGCAGGGGCTGCCACAGGGGCGCGGCCGAGGCCTGGCCCTGGGCCGACAGGATGGCGAAGGCGATGCGTTCGGGCGCGCGCGGATTGGACGACGACCGGTCACCACATCCCGCCAGAAGCAGGCCGGCAGCGGCCACCAGGGTTCCTGCGACGAGGCCCCAGCCGGACCTGTGGCCTCGGTTCACGCCGTGGCTTCCCAGAAGGCGTCCTCGAACTCGGGGCCGTAGATGTCGATGAGGGTCCTGGTGTCCAGACCGGTCGAAGGACCGTCATAGACGACCTTCCCGGCCTTCAGGGCGATGACCCGCTCGCAATAGCGGATCGCATAGTCGACCTGGTGCAGGGTGACGATGACGCCCATGCCGTCGCGCCGGTTCAGCTCGACCAGAAGTTCCATCACCTTGCGGGCCGAGACGGGGTCCAGGGATGCGACCGGTTCGTCGGCCAGGATGGCGTGGGCCCCCTGGACGATGGCGCGGGCGATGGCGCCGCGCTGCTGCTGGCCGCCCGACAGGGTGTTGGCGCGCTGGGCGGCATAGTCGGACACGCCGACGCGATGCAGGGCCGCCATCGCCTTCTGCTGGTCCGCAAGAGGCCAGACGCCGATCAGACCCCGCCAGGACGGCAGGCGCCCCAGTGCACCCAGCATCACATTGGCGAACAGGCTGAGACGGCCGACCAGGTTGAACTGCTGGAAGATCATGCCCAGCCGGACGCGGCAGCGGCGCACGGCACTGGTGGTGCGGCCGTCCTTCTGGACCGTCGTGCCGAACACCTGGATCGTGCCTTTGCCGCCGTCGATCGACTGAAGGCCGGTGATGGACCGCAGAAGGGTGGACTTGCCCGACCCCGACGGACCGATCAGGGCGACCATCTCGCCGTTGGCGACGCTGATGGACACGCCGTCGAGCGCCTTGCGCGCACCGAAGGTCTTCGAGACGTCTCGCGCCATGACGAGGCCGGCGTCGGCGGCTGGGCTTGAGGCGGTCATCAGGCTCGCTGGATCGGCTGGAAAGCTCGGGAGCCGGGGCGCGACGTGGGCGATCCGGCAAGTCTTAATGCCACGCGGGCCGCTGCGGCGTCCAGTGGCGTGGCACGGCGCGACCTCCGTATTGTCCGGTCCCGGAGTTTTTCAGGCCCGGCAAGGGTTTGGCGGGCGTCACCATTCGCGCAGGCCACGAAAAAACCGCTTTACATGACAGTCCCGTGACCCTAAATCGCGCCTTCCGGCGGACCCCGTAGGTCTACACGTTGCGCTGCTAACGCCGGCTGGGTTTAACAATTACAGGGGTTTACGTGAATTGCGCACGTATCATTTTCCCCTGGACCTGGTCCGCGAGCGGTCCCCTGAACGCCCCGTCGCACTCGTGCGGCCGCGTTCGGTTTCCGTAGCGGCGCGCTGGTTCCAGGATAATCTCAAGGCCGACGTCTTCTATGCTGTGAAGGCCAATCCGTCCGCGTGGGTCATTCAGACTCTCGTCGACGCTGGCGTGACCGGGTTCGACGTCGCATCGCTTGCCGAAATCGAGCTGGTCCGCTCGGTCAGCGCCAATGCGCGTCTGGCCTTCATGCATCCGGTCAAGAGCCGGTCGGCGATCACGCGCGCCTATTTCGATCACGGCGTCCGGACCTTCTCGCTCGACTGCGAAGACGAGCTGCAGAAGATTCTCGACTGCACGGGCGGGGCGACCGATCTGAACCTGATCGTGCGCATGGCGGTGTCCGCAGAGGGCGCGGCCTATACGCTGTCGGGCAAGTTCGGCGTGTCGACCGATCAGGCTCCGGCCCTGCTGCTGTCGGTTCGCCGCGCGGTGGTCGACGGCCTGATGGGCGTGTCCTTCCACGTCGGGTCGCAGTGCATGCGTCCGACCGCCTACCAGGCCGCCATGGCCCAGGTCGGGCGTTCGATCAGCCGTGCCGGCGTCATCGTGGACATCGTGGATGTCGGCGGCGGCTTCCCCTCGGTCTATCCGGGCATGGTCCCGCCGGACATGAGCGAATATGCCGACGCCATTCATCGCGGCTTCAACGAGATGCCCGTGTCGGAAACGACCGAGCTGTGGTGCGAGCCCGGCCGGGCCCTGGTCGCCGAATCCTCGTCGATCCTGGCGCGCGTTGATCTGCGCAAGGGCGACGCCCTGTATCTGAACGACGGGTCCTACGGCTCGCTGTTCGACGCGACCCACTCGCGCTGGCCCTTCCCGACCAAGCTGGTCCGGGACGGCGAGGCCTCGGCCGATCTCAAGCCGTTCCAGTTCTATGGACCGACCTGCGACTCGATCGACCACATGCCCGGCCCGTTCTGGCTGCCGGCCGACATCCGTGAAGGCGACTTCATCGAGATCGGCATGCTGGGTGCCTATGGTGTGGCGATGTCGACGGGCTTCAACGGCTATGGCGAGCACGATCTCGCCGTCGTCGAGGATGCCCCGATGGCCTCGCTGTACGGCCTGGCCCCGCGCTCCATCCCCACCGTGCGCACCACGGCAGAAGAAGCGGCCCGCAAGGTCGTTCGTCTGTCGCGGCCCAAGGGCAAGGCCGGTCAGCGCAAGAAGGCCCGCCGCTAGGGCCTGGCGCTAAACCGTCATGTTTCGGTTCTAATCAGCAGCGGCCCGTCGCTCCGTCCGGGCCGCTGCTTACTTTGACGACGGGCGCTCAAACCAAAGGGAAACCCTTGCAATGAACGCTCCCGTTCAGTCCAACACCAAGGCTCAGCTGCTCCAGAACGTCGTCGAGCACATCGACATCACGTCCTTCGACGCCCGCCCGATCATCGATTCGATGCGCAAGATGAGCTTCAGCTCGCGCGACACGGCCCGGGCCGCCGACATCTTCTCAATGGCCATCGAGGACGCCGACTGCTCGCCTTGGCTGATCCTGGCCGGTTCGACCTCGGCCGGCGGCTGCATGCATGTGTACCGCGACATGGTGAAGTTCGGCATGATCGACGCGATCGTGGCCACCGGCGCCTCCATCGTCGACATGGATTTCTTCGAGGCCCTGGGCTTCAAACACTATCAGGCCGCCGGTGAGGTGGACGACAACGTCCTGCGCGACAACTACATCGACCGGATCTACGACACCTATATCGACGAGGAAGAGCTCCAGAACTGCGATCACACCATCCTGGAGATCTGCAACGCCCTGGAGCCCCGCGCCTATTCCAGCCGCGAGTTCATCTGGGAGATGGGCAAATGGCTGTCGGAAGGCAACGCCAAGAAAGAGGGCTCGCTGATCCAGACCGCCTATGAAGAAGGCGTGCCGATCTTCTGCCCGGCCTTCGTCGACTCTTCCGCCGGTTTCGGTCTGGTCAAGCACCAGAAGGAGCGGATCGCGGCGGGCCAGCCCTATCTGATGATCGACGCGGTCGCCGACTTCCGCGAACTGACCGACATCAAGATCGCGGCGGGCGTCACCGGCCTGTTCATGGTCGGCGGCGGCGTTCCGAAGAATTTCGCCCAGGACACGGTCGTCTGCGCCGAGATCCTCGGCATCGAGGCCGAGATGCACCGCTATGCGGTCCAGATCACGGTCGCCGACGTCCGCGACGGGGCGTGCTCGTCCTCGACGCTGAAAGAGGCGGCTTCGTGGGGCAAGGTCCAGACCACCCACGAACAGATGGTCTTCGCCGAGGCGACCACCGTCGTGCCGCTGATCGGCTCCGACGCCTATCATCGCGGTGCCTGGAAGAACCGCGACAAGCGCCGCTGGGCCAAGCTGTTCGGAAAATAATCCTCTGTCGCCCCGGCTACCGTTTCTGGCAGCTGGGGCAGTAGAAGGTGGATCGGCCGGCCTGCACGATGCGTCTGACCGCACCGTTGCAGGCCTCCGCCGTACAGGGCTCTCCTTCACGGCCATAGACGTCGAACCGGTGCTGGAAATAGCCCTGTCCGCCGTCGGCATTGGCAAAGTCGCGCAGGGTCGAGCCCCCTGCCGCGATGGCGTCGTTCAACACGTCGCGCACGACGCGAGACAGGGTCTCCAGCCGGGGTTTTGACACCTTCCCCGCCGCGATCAGGGGCGAGATGCGCGCCCGGTACAGGGCCTCGCAGACATAGATGTTACCCAGACCCGCCACATTGCGCTGGTCGAGCAGACTGACCTTGATGTTCTGCTTCTTGCCGTCGAAGGCCTGAGCCAGATGCACGCCTGAGAAGGCATTGCCGAGGGGTTCGGGCCCCAGGGCCCTGAACCACGGATGATCCTCCACGGCCCCGGTCGGGATCAGGCCCATGAAGCCGAAGCGTCGGGCATCGGCGAACCCCACCCGGGTCGTCGTGTCGCCGCGCACGGCGCAGAAACTCATGTGCTCGTGTTTGCCCGCGATCGGGGCCGGTTCCTCGAACTCCCCGACCTGGGCCCCGTCCAGGGTGAAGCGGCCGGTCATGCCCAGATGGGTGATCCAGGTCTCGCCGGTCGACAGGGCAGCCAGCAGATATTTGGCGCGCCGGTCGATCCGTTCGACGATCGCCCCCTCCAGCCGATCCACGAACCGCTCCGGGAACGGAAACCGCAGGTCCGGCCGGTTCTGGCGCACGCGGGTCAGCCGTGCCCCGACCAGAACGGGCTCCAGGCCACGCCGGACGGTTTCGACCTCGGGAAGTTCAGGCATGTCCGTACCCTAGACGGGGCCGTCTTCGGGGAGAAGTCGTCTCAAGCTTGACCATTCGGACCGGGGCGGAGCAACCGTCGCGGGACGGTCGACAAACCGCCTTGGCCACGTCGTCGAACCGTGGCGCCCCTGACGCCGAACCCCGTCACACGATCCCGGAGTGCGCGGTTCGGGGGGATCGGTTGGACATACCCATTCACGGTGAGGTCGTCAGGCCGGACAGGGCCCTGATCGCGGCGGCGGCGCGTCGCGCGCGTCGGATGCTGGCCCGGCTGCGGGTCTCGGTCGAGGCGGGGCTGAGGCCGGGCGACCCGGTCGCTTTGGCCCTAGTGGCGGTCGTGGTCCTGTCGGTCTATTTCCTGATGTTTCCGGGCGTGGATCTGGCGGTCACGGCAGCCTTCCATCGTGCCGACGAGGGCTTTCCGCTCTCCGGCGATCCCCTCCTTCGCGGCCTGCGCAAGAGTTCGACCTGGGTCTTGGCCGGTCTGCTGGTGGTCGCGGCGGTGATCCTGATCCCGCGTCGATGGTCGGCCCGGGCGGCGGGTCGGACATCGCCGGGCCGGCGACGCAACGGACTCTTTTTGTTGGTCGGGCTCGTGGTCGGACCCGGATTGGTCGTCAACAGCGTCTTGAAGTCCGCATGGGGGCGCGCGAGACCGATCCAGACCGATCTGTTCGGCGGCGACGCCGCCTTCACCGAGGTCTGGCGGATCAGCGATGCGTGCCGGGACAACTGTTCGTTCGTTTCGGGCGAGGCGTCATCCGCCACCTGGATGGTCTGCGCCGTCCTGCTGATGACGCCCAAACCATGGAGGCTGGCCGCCGTCTCGGTGGCCTGTGTCTACGGCGCCGCGCTGTCGCTAAACCGTGTCGCATTCGGCGGTCACTATCTGTCGGACGTGCTTCTGTCCTGGGCCATCACCGCCCTGGTGCTGGCGGTTCTGCACCGAGTGATGGCCGCCGCCCCGATGCGTGGCCGGCGACCCCTGCCGGTGCTGAAGCGCCGCGTTTCCGGCATCGCCGTCGCCTGAGCCGCAAGACCGGGCGTTGCGCCGGACCGGAATTCCGGCTTACCTCCGCCGTTCGAGAGGGACCCACGACATGACCGACACACTTGCCCCCGCATCGACCGTCAAACGCGTCGAACTGACGATCCGGGCCCTGGTCCTGGGGTGTCTGCTGGCGGTGATCTTCACGGCCGCCAACACCTATCTGGGACTGAAAGTGGGGCTGACGTTCGCCTCGGCCATTCCGGCGGCGGTCATCTCCATGGCCATCCTGAGGATGTTCAAGACCTCGACCATCTGGGAGAACATGACCGTCCAGACCGTGGCGTCGGTCGGCGGGGCCATGAGCTCGATCATCTTCGTCCTGCCTGGACTGGTCATGGTCGGGTGGTGGCTGGAGTTTCCGTTCTGGGAATCGGTGCTGATCTGCGTGTTCGGCGGCGTGCTGGGCGTGACCTTCTCCATTCCCTTGCGCCGTGCGCTCGTGGTTGATGCGGGCCTGCCCTATCCCGAAGGCGTCGCGGCGGCCGAGGTCCTGACCGTGGGCTCGCGCGGTGCCGAACAGACCGACGCTGCCGTGCGCGAGAACAAGGCCGGACTGTGGGTGGTCATCACCGGTGCCGTCATCTCGGCCGGATATGCCCTGCTGGTCGCGGGCCGGGTGTTCGCGGGCGAGGCGGCGCGGTTCCTCAAGCTTCCGGCGGCGCTCGGCGGCGGGGCGACGGGACTCGGATTCGGGATGCAGTTCGCCCTGCTGGGCGCGGGCCACCTGATCGGCCTGACCGTGGGTCTGGCCCAGGCGTTCGGCCTGCTGCTGGCCTGGGGTATCGCGGTGCCGATCCTAACAAGCCCCGATACCATCGCCTGGCTGACGGCGCACGGCATTCCCTCCATCGCCACCACGCTCGAGCCGGGCGTGGCCGCCGAGGAACTGGCCTCCACCGTCTGGCGGCGTGAGGTCCGGTTCATGGGGGCGGGCGTCATCGGCGTCGCGGCGATCTGGACCCTGATCAAACTGGCCGGGCCATTGATCGGCGGGCTGACCTCGGCCCTGGCCGCCAACCGCCGCCGCAACTCGGGTGAGGTTCTGGCCCGGACCGAACAGGATATCCCCATCAACATCGTCGCCGGCCTGTCGGTCGCCTGTCTGATCGGCATCGGCGGCCTGCTGGCCTGGTTCGCCCAGGGCAACGCAACCCTGGCGGGATCGACGGCGCTGCTGGTCGCCGGCGGCCTGATCTATGTGGTCATCATCGGCTTCGCGGTGGCGGCCATCTGCGGATACATGGCCGGGCTGATCGGGTCGTCGAACAGCCCGGTGTCGGGCGTCGGAATTCTGGCCATCGTCATCGCCTCGGTGCTGATGCTGGGGGTGCTGGCCATCGCGGGACTGCCCGCCGATCCCTCGGTCGTGGCCTTCGCCCTGATCGTCACGGCGGTGGTCTTCGCGGTCGCCGTCATCGCCAACGACAACCTTCAGGACCTGAAGACCGGCCATCTGGTCGAGGCCACACCCTGGCGGCAGCAGACCGCCCTGATCGTCGGCGTGGGCGCCGGTGCCATCGTCATTCCCCTGATCCTGAACCTGCTGAACAAGGCCTTCGGTTTCGAGGGCGGGCCGGCGGGGATCGCCGACGCGCCCTTGGCCGCGCCCCAGGCGACGCTTATCTCGGCCCTGGCCAAGGGCGTGATCGAGGGCGGCCTGCGCTGGGACCTGATCGGCATCGGCGCGGTGATCGGCGTCGTCATCATCGTGCTGGACATCGCCCTAAACGCCACGACCAAGGGCAAGATCAAGTTGCCGCCTCTGGCCGTGGGGATCGGCTTCTACCTGCCGGCCGCCGTGACCACGATGCTGGTCATCGGCGCGGTCTGCGGCTGGGTCTATGACCGGGCCATCAAGACCACCCGGTTCGCCGACGTCGGCCGCCGGATGGGGGTTTT
Organism: Brevundimonas sp. NIBR10; assembly: GCF_027912515.1. Classification (NCBI taxonomy): domain Bacteria; kingdom Pseudomonadati; phylum Pseudomonadota; class Alphaproteobacteria; order Caulobacterales; family Caulobacteraceae; genus Brevundimonas; species Brevundimonas sp. NIBR10. The sequence continues at coordinate 227,843 of NZ_CP115464.1, read as the reverse complement.
GCTGGCATCCGGCCTGATCGTGGGCGAGAGCCTGTTCCTGGTCATGACGGCAGGGGTCATCGTCTTCACCGGCAATGACGCGCCCTTCGCCATGCTGCCCGAGGACTCGGCCTGGCCGGCCATGCTGTCGGGCATCGTCGTCTTCGCCGCACTGGTGTTCGGCCTCTACAGCTGGATCAGGAAGGTGTCGGCGAAGGTCGAGGGCTGATCAGGCGGTCAGCAGGTCGTCGATCACGTCAGGTCGTCGCTCGATGATGGTGAGCAGCAGTCGGTTGGCCTTTTCCGGAGGCTTGCGGTTCTGCTCCCAGTCCCGCACCGCACCGGGCGAGAAACCGTATCGGGCCGCGAACGCCACCTGCGACAGGCCGGTTCTGGACCGGATCGCCTTGACGTCCACCCGGTCGGGGACAGCGACCCTGTGAAGGACATAGCTGTCCGAGGGCGCGACGCCGTCCAGAATGGCCTTGGCCTCGGCCAGTCCGGCCATGATGCGATCGTGGTCTTCGTCGCCGATGTCGATGGCGGGTCGTCTCGTCTTGCTCATGGTCGCTTTCCGCTTTTCAGGGTCTTGGCCGCATCCTTCATCGCCGCCAGCGCGCGCGGGGTGAAGTTGGCCGCATTGGATTTCGACAAGACCGCCAGCAGGACCACGGGGGCATTGTCGCTCACATAGAGTGTCACCACCCGATAGCCGCCCGACTTGCCGCTGCCTTCACGAGGGACGCGGACCTTGTAGAGGCCACCGCCCAGGGACACGCCGCCGGTCGGGTTGGCGGCAATGATGTTGATGGCCGTCGTGATCTCCGCTTCCGTCATGCCTTCGGCCCTGGCCTGGGCGGTGAAGGCGGCGGTCTGGGCGACAACGATCAGCACAGGCACAATGTACGGCCGGGCCGTACTTCCGTCAAGCGCCGGTAGGTCGATCGAAATCCGCCACGATCGGCTCGCGGTCCAGCAGGGCCAGGAACCGCCGGAACGCCGCCTGATCCAGCGCGGTGGTCGCCGTGTTCACGAGCGGGTGGAAGTTGACGATGTCCGCGTCCCAAAGGCGGCGGTCGAGGACGAAGGTGACCTGTCGCTCTGTGTCGTTGATGAGGCCCAGGGCTGTGACGGAGCCGGGGCGGACGCCAAGGGTCGCCCACATCAACTCCGGACTGGCGAACGAGAACCGGCCCGTGCCCGGCGGCGCGCCGATCAGGGCGGGGACGCGGTTCAGGTCGATCACCGTGTCCTGGGCCGCGGAGATCAGCCACAGCCTGGACTTCTTGTCCTTGAGGAACAGGTTCTTGGTGTGCAGACCGGGCATCCCGGCCTTGAGTTCAAGGCCCTCCTCGACCCTGAACACGGCCGGGTGGTCATGCGTCGTCTGGGCGATGGCGTTGTCGGCCATCCAGGCCAGCAGGCCGTCGCGATCACAGGCAGGTTGAGGGATCATGCGCAGCCGGGCTAAGGGTTGAGCGACCTCGATACCGACTGGAGACGCGTCTTGGAACTGGAATGCTATCCGATGACCGGGACGCCGCCGGATCTGATCCCGGGGCGGCAGTCGCGCAACTGGATGGACGCCTTCATCTCGCGGCACCCCTATCGCTGCCTGCCGCTGAACATGGCCAATACGACGGGGTGGGAAATCCTGTGCCCGTTCGGTTTCTCGGCCGAGTGGAACGGCGGGCCCAGCCAGAACGACATCACCATCACCCCCGACCGGCCCAACCCCCAGGCCGACCATTTCGTGACCTCGCACTTCTCGCGCGGGGTGCTGACCATGCACCCCCAGTATCTGTTCAGGACGCCGCCCGGCTGGGGCATGACCTGTTCGGGGTCGCCAAACCACGTCAAGGACGGGATCCAGGCCCTGGTCGGGCTGATCGAGACCGACTGGCTGCCGTTCCCGTTCACGATGAACTGGATCTTCACCCGGCCGGGCCGGATCAAGTTCGAGAAGGGCGAGCCCTTCTGCTTCATCAACCTGGTCCAGCACAAACAGGTCGAGGAGTTCCAGCCGGTGATCCGCTCGCTGGAGTCCAACCCGGTGATGAAGGGTCAGTTCGAGGCCTGGAACCGCCAGAGGACCGACTTCAACAAGCGGCTGGCGTCGGGCGATCCCGATGCGGCCAAGGAGGCCTGGCAGCGGTTCTACTTCAAGGGCGAACTGCCTGAAGACCTCGGCGCGGCCCCGGAAAGCCATTCCAACAAGCGACGCCTGAAAATGCCCCGCGTGGGATGAGGCCTGGCTTCGCCGGGTTCCGCGATACGGACGACGGACGGTTGCCAGATTCGTTGTCCTTCCCCACCTGAGCGGCTTGCCGCAAACGGAGCTCGCACATGGCCGACCACGACACCCCCGTCTGGCTCATTACCGGCTGCTCGACCGGGCTCGGGCGCGAACTGGCCGAGGCGTTGATCGCCGGCGGCTATCGCCTAGTGGCGACGGCCAGGAACACCGAAGACATCGAAGATCTGGCGCGGATGGGGGGTGATCGGGTGCTGGCCCTACCGCTCGACGTCACCGACGACGCCCAGGCCGAGGCTGCCGTCGCCCAGGCGCTGGCGCGGTTCGACCGCATCGACGTGCTCGTGAACAACGCCGGGATCGGCTATTTCGGGGCCATCGAAGAGAGCGTCGAGGCCGAGGTTCGGCGGATATTCGAGATCAATTTCTGGGGCCTGGCCCGGATGACCGAAAAGGTCCTGCCGTCGATGCGCGTGCGGCGGGCCGGGACGATCGTCAACATCTCGTCGGTCGGCGGCATCCGGGCCTCGGCGGGCGTTGGCTATTACAACGCGACGAAATTCGCCGTCGACGGCTGGTCCGAGGCCCTGGCGACCGAGGTCAATCCGCTAGGCATCCGCGTCCTGATCGTCGCGCCGTCGGCGTTCCGTACGGACTGGGCCGGACGTTCCGCCAACGAGATCGTCGATCCGATCGAGGACTATGCCGCCACCGCCGGCGCGCGACGGGCACAGGTCCGGGGCTGGTCCGGGGCCCAGCCCGGCGATCCCAAACGCGCGGCCAAGGCGATCATCGACGCCGTCGAGGCCGAGACCCCGCCGCTCCGCCTGCTGCTCGGCAAGATGGCCCTGCAGGGCGGCCGGGCCAAGATCGAGGCGCTGAGGGCCGATTTCGACGCCTGGGCCGATGTGACGGAAGGCGCGGACTTTCCGCCGACTTAGGTTCCCTCTGTCTTCGGAGAGGGAACCGTTACGCTTGCGGATCGCTCCTGTCGCTCAACGGCAGGAGCGGACTTCATGAGCATTCTCGGCAACATCCTCGGCGGCATCTTCGGGCGCAAGAAGGACGACGAACCAAAGGCGGCCCCGGCCCCTACGCCTCAGCCCGCACCAACCGCCCCGGCTGCCTCGACGCCGGCCCCGGCTCCGACATCGCCGGCTGCCGCTGAACCGATCGACGTCGCCGGCATCCTCGACTTCAAGAACAGCGTCCGCGACGAGAAGCTGAACTGGCGCACCTCGATCGTCGATCTGATGAAACTGCTGGGGCTGGAAAGCTCGCTGGCGGAGCGCAAGGAACTGGCCGACGAACTGGGCTATACTGGCGATAAGTCAGACTCTGCCAGCATGAACATCTGGCTGCACAAACAGGTGATCCAGAAGATCGTGGACAACGGCGGGCAACTGCCCCGCGACCTGACCCCCTGATTCAGGGGTGCTACGGGGCGGCGTCTGGCGGCTTGAACGCGTTCGGAGTCGCATCGTCGGGCGGGTTCGCGGTAGGTTCGCCGCATGACCGACATCGACCTTGATTCCGGCGATCCGCCCTGGGCGGAAGACGACGCGCCCGAGCGGGACGACAACACCGACGACATGTTCGGTGCGCCTGCGGCTGCGCCGGTCGCGGCGGTAGTGGCTGACCTCAAGTCAGCACCCGCGCCGGTTCCCGTCACCTCGCCCGTGCCCGTGCCCGTCGAGGGCGACGGCGAGGCCTATACGGTCCTCGCGCGCAAGTACCGGCCGCGGACCTTCGAGGACCTGATCGGGCAGGAGGCGATGGTGAGGACGCTCACCAACGCCTTCGCCACCGGCCGGATCGCCCACGCCTTCATGCTGACCGGGGTGCGGGGGGTCGGCAAGACGACCACCGCGCGGCTGTTGGCCCGGGCGCTGAACAACGAGACCGACGTCATCGACCGGCCCTCGCTGGAGCTGACCGCCTTCGGTCGCCACGACGCGGCGATCATGGCGGGCCAGCATATGGACGTCATGGAGATGGACGCCGCCAGCCATACCGGCATCGAGGGCATTCGGGACATTATCGAGAGTGTCCGCTATGCCCCGGTCGAGGCCCGCTACAAGGTCTATGTGCTCGACGAAGTGCACATGCTGTCCAACAACGCCTTCAACGCCCTGCTGAAGACGCTGGAAGAGCCGCCGCCCCACGCCAAATTCATCTTCGCCACCACCGAGATTCGCAAGGTGCCGGTGACGATCCTGAGCCGCTGCCAGCGGTTCGACCTGCGCCGCGTCGAGCCCGAGATTCTGGTCGAACACCTGTCGCGGATCGCCGGCAAGGAGGGCATGAAGGTCGAGGACGACGCCCTGGCCCTGATCGCGCGGGCCGCCGAGGGGTCGGTGCGCGACGGCCTGTCCCTGCTGGATCAGGCCCTGGTCCAGGGCGAGCGCGGCGAGACGGTCAAGACCGAGGTCGTGCGCGACATGCTGGGTCTGGCCGACCGCAGCCAGACCATCGCCCTGTTCGAACAGATCATGGCCGGCCGCACGCCCGAGGCGCTGGAGAGCTTCCGGACGCTCTACGGCTACGGCGCCGATCCGGTGCAGATCACCAACGATCTGCTGGAACATTGCCACGCGGCCTCGGTGGCCAAGATGCTGGGGCCCGATGCGACGCGGCTGCCGGCCGATCAGGCGCGGACCCTGGCGGCGCTGGGAGCGGCGATCTCGGCCGGGACCCTGTCGCGCACCTGGCAGATGCTGCTCAAGGCCCTGGACGAGGTGCGGCGTGCGCCGAGCCCCGCCGATGCGGTCGAGATGGCCATCGTCCGCCTGGCCTATGCCGCCGACCTTCCGGGACCGGAGGAGGCGCTGAAGGCGTTGCAGAACGGGGAGGTTCCGGGTGGCGCGGGGCCGCGTGGTGGTTTGGGCGGCGGTTCAGGTGGCGGTGGGGGAGGGGCCTCGGCCCAGATGGCCCCGCGCGCGGCGGCCCGACCCAGCCTGCCCGACCCCCAGACGTTCGAGGCCACGGTCGCCCTGATCGGAGAGAAGCGCGAGATCGCGCTGAAGCTCGACGTCGAACGCTATGTGAAGCCGGTGTCGTTCAAGCCGGGGGCCATCGTCTATGAGAGCGGCCCCGGCGCGCCCGTCGGCCTGGCCCAGCGGCTGGCCGGGCGGCTCAAGGAGTGGACCGGCCGAACCTGGCTGATTGCCGCCAACGGCCAGGGCGGCGGCGAGACCCTGATCGAACAGGAAAAGCGCGGCCGGGCCGAGGAACGTGCCGAGGTCGAGGCCGACCCCTTCGTCACCGCCGTCATGGCCGCCTTCCCGGGCGCGAAGATCACCGACATCAAGGCCCTGGCCCCCGCCGTCGAAATGCCGGCGATCCCGGACGACGACGGGGACGAGGACTGAACGAGGTTCAGAGAATCTTCGCCGCGTCCTCGAACGCCAGCCGCGGCGAACGGGGGAACAGGTTCACGTCGGTGCCGTAGCCCAGGTTGAGGATGAAGTTGGGCTCGACGTTCGGCTCGGGGAAGAACTCGGCCTTCACCCCCGCCGCGTCGAATCCCGACATCGGGCCGACGTCGAGGCCCAGGGCCCGGGCCGCGATCATGAAATAGCCGCCCTGGAGCGAGGCGTTGCGGAAGGCGCCTTCCTTGCGCGCGGCCTCGTCGGCGAACCAGTTCTTGGCGCCCGGCGCATGCGGGAACAGATAGTCCAGATGTTCGTGAAAGGCGTTGTCGGTGGCGATGATGACGTTGACGGGGGCCTTCAGCGTCTTGGCCTGGTTGCTGCCGCTCATGAAGGGCGAGAGCCGCGCCCGGGCCTCGGGCGTCGTCAGGAAGATGAAGCGCGCAGGGGTCGAGTTCACCGCCGTCGGGCCGAACTTGGTCAGATCATAGAGTTTGCGCAGCAGGGCCTCGGGCACCGGCCGATCGGAAAAATCGTTGCGGGTGCGGGCCTCGGTGAACAACTGGGCCAGGGCGGTCTCGTCGAGGGCGACGTCGCGAGTGGAGGGATCATAGGCCATGGGGAGTTCCGGTGAATTGGAAACAGATGCGGTTGCTAAATAGTCCTGTGACGCGCCGGCGCAAGACCAATCCCGGCAATGCAGCGTTTCCGGTCGGGGGATCAAGTCCGCCGACGTCGCCCCCTGTTGCAGCGCACCACTTCGGCCTATCTAAAGGCCATGAAAGACCTCAACTCCCTCATGCAACAGGCCCAGGCGATGCAGCAGAAGCTGCAGGACGCCCAGGCCAGGATGGCCGAATCTTCCGCGTCCGGCACCTCGGGCGGCGGGCTGGTGACCGTGGCGCTGAAAGGCCCCGGCGAGATGACCGGCGTGACCATCGACGACAGTCTGCTGGTGCCCGGCGAGGGCGAGATCCTGGCCGACCTGATCGTCGCCGCCCATGCCGACGCCAAGCGAAAGCTGGACGAGATCAACAACGGCCTGATGCGCGACGCCGCCGGGCCGCTGGCCGGGATGAACATCCCCGGCATGCCGAAACTGTTCTGACGTCTTGGCCGCCTCCGCCGGACCCGAGATCGAGCGGTTGATTTCGCTTCTGGCCAAACTGCCGGGGCTTGGGCCCCGGTCGGCCCGGCGGGCGGCGCTGCAACTGCTGAAGAAGCGCGAGCAACTGCTGGTCCCGCTCGCCGCCGCCATGGCCGAGACGGCGGAGAAGGTCTCGTCCTGTTCGGTCTGCGGCGCGCCCGACACCCGCAACCCCTGCTCGATCTGTTCGGACCCCAACCGCGACAACGGCCTGATCTGCGTGGTCGAGGAGGCCGGCGCCCTGTGGGCTATGGAGCGGTCGGGCGCGTTTCGCGGCAAGTATCATGTCATGGGCGGGCTCCTGTCCGCGCTGGACGGCGTGGGGCCCGACGACCTGCGGGTCGCCGAACTGGTCGGCCGGGCGCGGAGCGGCGTAGGAACCGACGGCGCCGTTCGTGAGGTGGTCCTGGCCCTGCCGGCCACCGTCGATGGCCAGACCACGGCCCATTATCTGGCCGAACGGCTGGCGGGCTCGGGGGTCGAGGTGACCTCCCTGGCGCGCGGCGTTCCGGTCGGCGGCGACCTCGACTGGCTCGATGACGGCACTATCGTCCAGGCCCTTCGAGCCCGGCGTCCGGCGTGATACAGTCGGACTATGGCCGACGATCTGCACAAGCTTGAAGCCGCCTCACAGACCGACCTGTACGAGCGCGACTATCTCGCCTGGACCGAGGTTCAGGCGCGTGCGTTGCGTGCCCGAACGGGCGGCGAGAATGCTCTCGACTACGACAATCTCGCCGAGGAGATCGAGGATTTGGGCAAGTCGGAATACCGCGCCTGCGAAAGCCAGATCGAGAACATCCTCGAGCACCTTCTGAAGATTGAATTCGTCGGGCCGATGCAGACGATCCCGCACTGGCGCAAGGAACTTCGCCAGTTTCGCCGTGATCTGAACAGGCGATTGACGCTCACGATCGAAAATCGCTTGCGGCCAGATACTGCGGAGGCGTTCGAAGACGTCCTCAAGGGTCTCGTGACCGGCGGGATGATCAAATCCGTCGATGACGTAACAGGCATCCGCGCAGGATATGATTGGGCCGAGATCATCGACCGTGACTGGTATCCCGAACCTCGGTATGGCGAAGCCTGAACCGATGCGCCTTTCCCGGAGGGCCGACTCCGTCTAGGAACGGAGCATGAACACGCTGGTCCCTGTCCTTGCCGCCATCGCCGCCGCCCTCGGCGCGGCGTTTCTGTGGGCCTTCATGGGGTGGCAGAAGGCGAAGGCGGGCCTTGAGGCGGCCGGTCATCGCATCCAGCTGATCGAGGAAAGCCGCGTGACCATGGGCGATCTGCTCAGGGCCCAGGCGGCGCAGTCGGCACAGGCCATCGCCGACCAGATGGTGACCCGCGCCACCGAGACCTTCCAGGCGCAGGACCGCGTCGCGCAGCAGCGGATGGAGGCCCAGCTCAAGCCCGTCGCCGACACGCTGAAGGCGTTCCAGGAACATGTTTCGGCTTTGGAAAAGGTCCGCGTCGAGGAGACCGGTGGCCTCAAGGAGCAGTTGAGCCTGCTGATGACGGCGTCGTCGGCGACCCGCGACGAGGCCCGCAGACTGACCGAGGCCCTGCGCGGCAATACCGGGCGACGCGGACGCTGGGGCGAGCAGACCTGTCGCAATGTGCTTGAGGCGGCGGGCATGGCCGGGCGTTTCGACTTCACCGAACAGACGTCGGAGCTCAATGACGAAGGCCGACAATCGCGGCCCGACTTCATCGTCAAGCTTCCCGGGGGCGGCATGTTCGTGATCGACGCCAAGGTGTCGCTGGCCTTCGCCGACGCGACCGATGGCGACGAGGACGCCCAGGCCCGCGCCGCCTCCCTGCGCACCGCCGCCAGCATGAAGACCCACGTGCGCCAGCTGTCGTCCAAGGCCTATCAGGACCAGTTCAAGCCCAGTCCCGACTTCGTGGTGATGTTCGTGCCCGGTGACGCCTTCCTGTCGGCCGCTCTGGACCATGAGCCCGACCTGATGACCCAGGCGATGGATTCGCGTGTCGTCATCGTCACCCCCACCACCCTGTTCGCCCTGTGCAAGGCCGTCGCCTATGGCTGGCGGGCCGAGGAACAGTCGAGAAACGCCGACGAGGTCGCCCGGCTCGGCCAGGAGCTCTACAAGCGTCTGGCCGCCATGGGGGGACACGCCGCCGCCGTGGGCCGGTCGCTGGACGGTGCGGTCGCCCACTACAACAAGCTGGTGGGGTCGCTGGAGAGCCAGGTCATGGTTCAGGCCCGTCGGTTCGAGGATCTTCAGGTCAACCATGAGGGCCGTTCCCTGCCGGAACTGACCGCGATCGATCAGTCCCCTCGCGTCCTGACCCGGCCCGAGCTTGTGGCGTCGGATGAAATCCGCAAACTCGTCTGACAAGGCTGCTTGACAGTCCGATGGCGTGATGTAAAACACCCTTGTCCAAACGACAGGGGAGTTTGTCATGGCCAAGGGGCTTTGGGGTGTGATCGGCAAGAGCGTGCTGGGGCTGCTCGGCCTGCTGGTTCTGCTGTTCGTGACCGGTGTCGCTTTCGGCTACATGTCCGCTCACGGCGTGATGACCTCGGACGACGCCGTGGTATGGATCATGACCATTTTCGCCGTGCTGGTGATGATCGGGTCGCTGTGGGTCGGTGTGGCCTGGATGCGTTCGATCGACGAGGCGGCGCGCGAGGCGCACAAGTCGGCCTGGTACTGGGGTGGCACGGCTGGAATGGCGGTCGGCGGGGTCGGCGTCATCCTGTCGGGCCTGGACCAGGCCGAGGCGCTGCGTTTCGTCGTCTCGGGCCGAACGGACCCCGCCGCCTATATGGCCGCCGGAGCCATGCTGATGCTGCTGCTCATGCTGGCCGGCTACACCATCGTCTGGGCGTGGTGGTGGCTGGCGCGGCGGTGATGTCATGAACAACCGCCTCAAGGTCCTTCGCGCCGAACGCGACTGGAGCCAGGCCATGCTGGCCGAACAGCTCGGCGTGTCGCGCCAGACCGTCAACGCTCTGGAGACGGGCCGTTACGACCCCTCATTGCCCCTGGCCTTCAGGATCGCCCGCGTCTTCGGCCAGCCCATCGAAGCCATTTTCTCGGAATAGGGAGGAACCGTTCATGCACACCGAAACAACCGCCCGTCGGCCCGTCTGGCAAAGAGTGCTGGGCATCGTCGCCCTCGCCGGAATGGGCGCGCTCAGTGGATACGCCCTGGCCGGGCTTGGCCGCGACGTCATTGGCGGCTGGGAGGACGAGGTGGCCATGTTGATGGCCGTCAGCCTGACCGCCATGGCGGTGGTCAGTGCCGGCGTGATGGCGACCCGACCCCGGGACGTGCCCAGGGGATGCGGCCTGCTCCAGATCGTCGTCCTGCTGCTGGCGGGCGTGATGTTCGCCCTGCCGGTTTTCGGGACCAGAATGCTCGACCCGAACCTTGTGTTCGCGATCATCCTCGGTCTGCTGGCCGTCCAGACCGTCGCCAATCTGATGCTGTGGCGTGCCGCCGACGAGATGCTGCGCCGGGTCATGTCCGAGACCAGCGCCATGGCCTTCTGGGCGCTTCAGACGGCCCTGTTCGTCTATGCCGCCGCCGAACGGCTTGGCCTGATCGACGGCCTGACCGCCTGGGGCATGACCGGCATCCTGATGGGGGTCTATCTGGCCGCCTCGATCGTCGCCTCGGTCCGGCGGGGCATGACCTGAACGGCCGTCCGGCCCGCCCCTTTCTTTTTCGCCTCTTCCATCCTTCACGCTGACCACAAGGATTTCAGCCATGACCACGCTTGCTCGCCTCAAGACTTCCGTCGCCGATCTGGGCCGCTTCGCCGGAGGGTCGATCCTCGGCCTGGCTCTGGCCGCCGCCCTCGTGGCCGCCCCCGCAAAGGCTTTGGCCCAGGCCGCGCCGGCGACCGCCGCTGCCGCCCCGGCCGCCGTCCTGCCCGCCACGGGATCGGGCCCGGCCCTGTGGGTGATCAAGGACGCGGATTCGACCCTCTATCTGTTCGGCACGGTCCATGTGCTGCGCCCCACCACGGCCTGGGGCTCGGCCAAGGTCGACGCCGCCTTCGCCGCGGCCTCGGATGTCTATTTCGAGATCTCCAACCCCGACGATCAGGCCGCGATCCTGCCCCTGATCCAGCAGTACGGCATCTCGCCCCAGACGCCCCTGTCCAGCCTGCTGACCCCCGCCGAGATCGCCGACCTGGACGCCGCCGCAAAGACCATGGGCGCTTCGGCGGCCCAGCTCGATCCCCTGCGTCCCTGGATGGCCGGACTGACCCTGTCAGTCGCCCCCCTGATCAAGGCCGGCTACGATCCAGCCTCGGGCGTCGAGGCGATCCTCAAGGCTCGCGCCCAGGCCGGCGGCAAGCCCGTCCACGGATTCGAGACCCTCGATGAACAGGTCCGCGTTCTGGCCACCCTGTCCGAAGACGCCCAGCTGCAGTTCCTGCGCAGCACGCTGGAGTCCTTCGACGAAGCGACGACCGAACTGGACGGCCTCGTCACGGCCTGGGCCACCGGCGACGTCGCCCAGATCCAGGCCCTGGGCGTGGACGAGATGAAGACCACCGCGCCGGCCATCTATGACGCCCTGCTGACGCGCCGCAACGCCGGCTTCGCCGACGATATCCAGGGCCTTCTGGCCGGATCGGGCACCGCCTTCATCGCGGTCGGCGCCGCCCACCTCGCCGGACCCGACAGCGTCCAGGCCATGCTGGAAACGCGCGGCGTCACCGTCGAGCAGCAGTAGGCCGCGCGAAAACAGAAGGGGAACATCTGGCGCTGCCGGATGGTCCCCTCTATCGTGGCGGGGATGAACCTTCCGCCCCTGTTCGCCGACTGGTTCGCCACGCGCGGCTGGTCTCTGCGACGCCACCAGGCCGAGATGATCGCGGCGGGACAGGCGGGACGTCACGCCCTGCTGGTCGCCCCGACCGGCGGTGGCAAGACCTTGGCCGGTTTCCTGCCGTCGCTGATCGAACTGGCCGAGCGGGGGCCGCGTCCGACCTTCGGGCCGGGCTCGGGTGTGCATACCCTGTACGTCTCCCCGCTGAAGGCCCTGACCACCGACGTCGAGCGCAACCTGATGACCCCGATCCGCGAGATCGGTCTGAACATCCACGTCGAGAGCCGCACCGGCGACACCAAGCAATCCAAGAAGCAGCGCCAGCGCGAGTTCCCGCCCGACATCCTGCTGACCACCCCCGAACAACTGGCGCTGTTCTGCGCCTGGGACGGGGCGCGGGCCTACTTTTCCGACCTGAAATGCATCGTCCTGGACGAGGTCCACGCCATCTGGAGCGGCAAGCGCGGCGACTTGCTGAACCTGGCGCTGGGGCGATTGCAGAGTTTTTCGCCGACGATGCGACGGGTCGCGCTGAGTGCGACGATCGACGATCCGCAACTGATCGCCGACTGGCTGAGTCCTTCTCCCCTTGCGGGTGGAGGAGGAGCGCACTGCGATCCGACGACGGGTGGCTCGCGGAGCGAGACGGATGAGGGGTCACGCGATGTTGAAGATCATCTTGCTGATGGGCCCCGTGTGTCAGACTCTGCACGACCCCTCATCCGGCCCTCCGGGCCCCCTTCTCCCGCAAGGGGAGAAGGGGTTCTGATCGTCCGGGGTGACCCCGGCGCGCCACCGGTCGTCGACGTTCTGGTCAGCGAAGGCCATGTCCCCTGGGCTGGGCATACCGGCCAGCACGCCATTCCCGAGGTCTATGACGCCATCAAGCGGTCCGGCATGACCCTGATCTTCGTCAACACCCGCTGGCAGTCCGAGTTCGTGTTTCAGCGCCTGTGGGAGATCAATGACGAGAACCTGCCCATCGGCCTGCATCATGGCTCTCTGGCCGCCGAACAGCGGCGCAAGGTCGAGGCGGCGATGGCGCGGGGCGATCTGCGGGCCGTGGTCTGCACCTCGACGCTGGATCTCGGCATCGACTGGGGCGACGTTGACCTGGTGATCCAGCTGGCCGCGCCCAAGGGGGCCAGCCGTCTGGTCCAGCGCATCGGCCGCGCCAACCACCGGCTGGACGAGCCGTCGCGGGCCTTGATGGTCCCCGCCAGCCGGTTCGAGATGCTGGAGTGCCAGGCCGCCCGCGAGGCCGTCGCCGAGAACGCCTTCGACTGGGAGCCGCATCACATCGGCACCCTCGACACCCTGGCGCAGCACGTCATGGGCGTGGCCTGTTCCGAGCCGTTCCGCATGGACGATCTGTATACGGAGATCGTCGGCTGCGGACCCTACGCCGCCATGACCTACGAGCAGTTCGAGGAGGTGGTCGATTTCGTCGCGACCGGCGGATACGCGCTGCGCACCTACGACCGGTTCGCCCGGATCGTCAGGGACCGCGAGGGCCGCTGGAAGGTCCGCAACGCCCAGACCGCCCAGCGCCACCGCATGAACGTCGGGGCCATCGTCGCGGCGGGCACGCTGAACGTCCGTGTCGCCTCCCGGCGCGGCGGGGCGACCAAACAGCTGATCGGCGGGCGCAAGGTCGGCGAGGCGGAGGAGTGGTATTTCGAGCAGCTGACGCCGGGCGACACCTTCATCTTCGCCGGCCAGACCTGGGCCTTTCAGGGCATCAACGGCACCGACGCCCTGGTCACCCACGCCCAAGACAAGGACCCCAAGATCCCGTCCTGGGGCGGGTCGAAATTCCCGATGTCGACGTCTCTGGCCGTCCGGGTCCGCGACATCATCCAGGACCGTGACCGCTGGCGCGTCCTGCCGCCCGACGTGCAGGAGTGGCTGGAGTTGCAGGAGGCGCGGTCGACGATTCCGCGCGCGGATTCCATGCTGATCGAGACCTTCGCCCGGGGCAGCCGCCACTATATGGTGGCCTATCCGTTCGAGGGCGGGCTGGCGCACAATACGCTGTGCATGCTGCTGACGCGGCGGCTGGACCGGCTGGGCGTCGGGCCTCTGGGCTTCGTCTGCACCGACTATTCGCTGGCCATCTGGTCGATCAAGCCGATGGACGACCTGGATTTCGACGCCCTGTTCCAGCCCGACATGCTGGGCGACGACCTCGAATCGTGGCTGGAGGAGTCGTTCATGATGAAGCGCACCTTCCGCAACTGCGCCCTGATCTCGGGGCTGATCGAGCGTCGCCAGCCGGGGGCGGAGAAGACGGGGCGTCAGGTGACGTTTTCGACCGACCTGATCTACGACGTGCTGCGCCGGCATCAGCCGGATCACCTGCTGCTCAAGACGGCGCGGGCCGATGCAGCGTCGGGGCTGCTGGACGTGGCGCGGCTTGGGGCCCTGCTCAGCCGGATCGCGGGCCATATCGAGCTGCGCGCCCTGACCCGCGCCTCGCCGTTCAGCGTGCCGGTGCTGGTCCAGATCGGGCGCGAGCGGGTCGGGGGCGACGCCTCGGACATGATCCTGGAGGGCGCGGCCGAGGACCTGATCGCCGAGGTCATGGCCGATGCCGAACCGGAACCGCAAGCCGCATGACCGCCCTCAGACGCACGGAGACCTGGCGCATGACCCTGTCGCCGAGCCGCAGCCGCTGCGGCGGACTGCACGTCACGATCGCGGGCGAGCGGTGCGTGATGCGCTGTTCGGGCGCCCTGCACGTGCTGGACCACGACGTCCTGATCGCCGCCGACCTGCACCTGGAAAAGGGCTCGGCCTATGCGGCGCGGGGCCAGATGCTGCCCCCCTATGACAGCGCCGCCACCCTGTCCCGGCTCGAGGACGAGATCGCCGAGCTCAACCCCGCCCGCGTCGTCCTGCTGGGCGACAGCTTCCACGACCGGCGGTCCATCCCCCGCATGGCCGAGGCCGATCTGCGCAGCCTGGAGCGGATGGCCTTCGGCCGCGACTGGCTGTGGCTGGAGGGCAACCACGACCGCGACGCGCTGGGCGCCGACCTCGACCGCCTGCCCGGATCGGTGGTCGAGACCCTGAGCCTCGGTGCCCTCCGCCTCGTCCACGAGCCGCAAGCGGGCGACCAGCCGGGCGAGGTCGCGGGCCATCTGCACCCCTCGGCCACCGTCGTCGCCCATGCGCGACGCGTCCGCCGCCCCTGTTTCATCACCGACGGCCGGCGCGTGATCCTGCCCGCCTTCGGGGCCTTCACCGGCGGCCTGAACGTCCGCGACCCCGCCATCGCCGCCCTGTTCGCCAGCCCCCCGCTGGCGGCCGCGCTCGGCCGGGACCGGGTGCATCCGATCGCGTGGGGGGCGCTGGTCTAGGGGCGTCCGGCAGTGCGGGTGCTAGTGCCAGTGCTAGTGAGCAAGGAATGAGCGTCACCCCAAGCACGGTGGCAACAGTCCGAAGCACGGCCGCGGCCAACCCCTCACGCCTGGCTCACTAGCACTGGCACTAGCACTCAACCGCGCACACCTCTTCGCCCTCACGCGCCTCCCCGGATCGGCCTCGGCTTGCGCCTCGTTGTCCGGGGATGACGTGATTCAACGGGCTCCCGCCGCGAAGCGTCGGGAGGTGGGAAGGGCCGGCGGAGCGTCCGGGCCTTCGCCCGGAATAGGGATAGTGATTACCGTTTCGGCGAAAGACGAACGCTCCGCGTATGTGGTTTTCCGGGAGCTGTACGGCTCGGTCTCCCGAACCAGCGGGGGTGTTAACCCCTTGCCGCTACCGCGCCCCCGGCGGGAAGGTGGCCCCCTTGCAGAGCCATCCCCTGAACGATCCGACTCTCTGCGCCAGATCCTTTGCACGACCGGCGACACCGCCCCCGATCCCCCGGGCGCCGCGCCCGGTCGAAACCGGACCTCGGAGCTCGCCAAGGCTGACCAGGGACGAGGCCTCGACCGCCCCGCTCCACACACCCCCGCCGCAACAAGATCGCAAGGCCTTGCGCCCTTCCCCGCGACGGGACGGAAAGCATCATAGAGGGCTTTTGACCCTGGGCGCGTCGGAGGGGGTGTTTCTCGGGGCAATCCCTTGCAGGGCAAGGGATTGGAGGCGCGAAGTTCGCAAGTTCGAGGCGCTGGACAAGCCGGGATTCCTTCTCCCCTTGCGGGAGAAGGTGGCTGAGCGAAGCGAAGTCGGATGAGGGGTCACGCCGATCTTTGAACTCGCAGTCTCGGTCGCCACCGTCGAGGCCGTGCGACCCCTCATCCGTCAGCCTTCGGCTGCCACCTTCTCCCGCAAGGGGAGAAGGGAAGGGGGAGGTCGGCCTCACGTCCGCCGATACGTCCCCCGCCCGTTGAACGCCAGCCACCCCATGTCCCGCAGCACCTGCAACTGCTGCCTGATCTTGGGCCGCACATTGTTGTTGCCCGGATAGATCGCCGCCAGCCGCGCCTCGAACCCATAGACCTCGGCCAGGGTGAACTCCGGCCTGTCCTGCTCCCCTCTCCCGGCGGGAGAGGGCTTGAGCGCACGAGCGCGAAGCGGTCGTTCTTGCGCGAAAGGGTGAGGGGCTACCGTCGAAATCGGCGTCAGCCGTATCCCCGCCCGTGCAACGGCTTACGCCGACTGAGAAACCCGACCCTCACCCTTTCGGCTGGCGGCTCGCTACGCTCTCCGAGCCTCAAGCCCTCCACCCAACGGGAGATGGGCCAGGTCAGTCCGTGCGGCCCATGGTGGCCTTGAGCTCGTATTCCTCGGCGCAGACGCCGCAGTGGAAGTCGGCCACGGGCGAGTTGGCCGCGAAGGCGGTCAGGGGCGTCGAGCCGCAGCTGGGACAGAAGGCGTTGGCGGCGACCCAGCCCTCGCTCAGGACGCGCGCGTTCTGGGTCGGCCCCCTGAAGACCGCCGCCTCTTCGGCGAAGCCGAGCGTGCTCCAGGGGGCGTCATCTTCGGCCATCCACCCACCTTATTGAGTGACGAGCTATTGAGTCCCTTTGAAAACTATAGAGCGGATACTCTAGGCGCAGCGGTCTCTGCAGCCAATTCCGCGACAAACGGAGCGAAACTGTGTGGGCATTTTTTCACTACGGTCGTGATCGTCACCGCTGCGGCTAGCCGATTTCGAGTGTCAACTGAGTCATCTAGTCCTGCTTCGATTGCGGCCCGATGGAAGCAGTTTTTGGGATGGTCTCCGGCGGGGTCATTGCGACAACCCCAAATCAGTTCCGGGTTTTTGGGTAGGCTGGGTGTAACACCAGCAACTTCAAGCCAACTATTCGCGTCTGCTAAGAGCCAGCTTTCCGACGTTGACATAGTCACACAGGCTATTCCCTTAATGGCAATCCCCGCTTCATTTGCCGCGTCGAACCCAGCCTGAATCTCGTCTCGTATCTGCCTGGTTCGGGCAGGATCGCTACTGTCGGCATCGGCCATAAAAACAGATATGCTGGCACCGACCGACTGCGCGAGTAGGGCAGAGGCTAGAGCTTTCGCACCATGCCCCGCTGGAAGTGGCTTAAATCGGCGTTCCTCTCGGGGAAGTATGGCCAGATCGCGGCGAAGCTTTCCGTCGAGCTCAAGAGGCTGCTCGGAGATAAGGTCAACGACCTCTTGCATCCAGCCACGCGAGGCTACCCATTCGTAGGTCTTGGGAGCCCATTGACGCTGGCCAATCTCGTGGGGCCCTTCACCGCACAAAAGCGCCTTCATTGAGCGAGCGCGCCCTGCCTGAGAAACTGACGCGCACCGATCGCGGTATCGAGCTCTGAAATCGACGCATCTTCGGCATCGCGAGGGCTGAGCGCTTCCCGCTTGATAGTGTCGGCGTCCATCATGGCCCAAATCTCGCCCCCGCCAAAATATTCACTTCCGGCTTTTATAGTTGGTAAGTCTTCCAGCACGGTGGTCACGGTTGACCCTTCAGTGTTCCTAGCGACAAGCGTGACTTCATCCGTATTGAAAAAGTTCACCAGTAATGGTGAGTGTGAAGTCATGATGAGTTGCATACCGGAATCGCGCGAAACCGATTTTATGATGTCTGGCAGGATGTGAGGTTCAATTCCGTCTTCTACTTCGTCCAGAAGCACCACTCCAGTCTTGTCTTGGAACTCTGGGATCGCCGCCAAGGCTAAGAGCCTTAAGAAGCCATCACTGATGTGCGCGGTTGAAACTTCGCCCATGTCGTACCGCTCGGCGATACGCATGTCGACCCAACCCGCGCGCTTGCGGGTAGTGTTGATATCTCGGAGCGGATAGAATGGAGAAAGGCGCTCTACAATCCGCGCCTTCTGATTCGCATCAAGGCTGGCCAAGAAACCAGACAGTCTCTCGCCTTTGTTGCCAATGTTAACAGGCGAACCACGGTCACCTTGACGCATGGCGGATGGATTAAGCAGCTCCAATGAATTGATGCCCTCAGACCACTCTTTGAGTGGAACAAGAGCCTCATTTCCTCTATCCAAGCGCTTAAGTTCAAGAATCGACAATATAGACCCGGGTAGTTTCAGTCCCGTGAAGTTTACTTCATCCGATTCAGGCGAAGAAAGGCTATGGTCTCGATAAGTAAGAACAAGCTCAGGTCCAATCTTTTTTCGGTCCCAATACCAAATCGATTCTTTCTGGAGCGTTCCATTTCCCAAACTCCAAGTGAACTGCCACAAAATCTCCCCGGAACCCGTTTCAAATGCCAAGTCGAATCTGAGCGACGCAGATCGGCCGAACTGGGACCGGACCTGTCGCGGCGACCAATGACGATCATTGAAGAACTGGGCTGGTGTTCCCGCTGCAAAATACCTCACGAACGATAGAGCTTGGAGGATCGAACTCTTGCCGGCTCCGTTCACTCCAATCAAAATCAAGAGGTCTCGAGGGATGTCGATGGTGACATCGGCCAATGCTTTGTAGCCTGAAATTCGGATCCGGCGCAGTTTCATGAGCGGAGTCTTAGCGCCAGAGAACCTTGGACCGCAACGCTAACGCCACAGGATAGGCGAACTCCACGCCTTCCTGATCTGACTAACTGCCTACACCCCTACTCCCTACAACCTCCCCTTCCTGAACGCCTCCTGCTTCTCCGCCTGCGCCTCCTTCCGCCACCGCTTCGGTGCGGATGAATCCACCTCTTCCCCCGCCCCGGTCAGCACCTCGTTGGCGAACTCCAGGTCGAGGAGTTTCAGCTTCTTGATCTCGTCGCGGATGCGGCCGGCCTCCTCGAACTCGAGGTTGGAGGCTGCCTCGCGCATCTTGGATTCCATGTCGCGCAGGGTGGCCTGGAAATTGTTGCCGATGAAGGGTTTGGCGTCCTCGCGCACCCCGGTCGTGGGGATCAGGACGCGGTCCTTCTCGTAGGGGCTGTTCAGGATTTCCTTGATGTCGCGCTTGACGCTCTCGGGCGTGATGCCGTGTTCTGCGTTGTAGGCCTCCTGGCGCTCGCGGCGGCGGTTCGTCTCGGCTATGGCGCGCTCCATCGAGCCGGTGACGCGGTCGGCATAGAGGATGACGCGGCCGTCGACGTTGCGGGCCGCGCGGCCGATCGTCTGGATCAGGGAGGTCTCGGAGCGCAGGAAGCCCTCCTTGTCCGCGTCGAGGATGGCGACCAGGCCGCACTCGGGGATGTCGAGCCCCTCGCGCAGCAGGTTGATGCCGATCAGGACGTCGAAGGTGCCCAGGCGCAGGTCGCGGATGATCTCGATCCGCTCCATCGTGTCGACGTCACTGTGCATGTAGCGGACGCGGACGCCCTGTTCGTGCATGTATTCGGTCAGGTCCTCGGCCATCTTCTTGGTCAGGACCGTGACCAGGGAGCGGTAGCCGGCGCGGGCGACCGCCTTGACCTCGTCGATGACGTCGTCGACCTGGTTGCGGGTGGTGCCCGAGACCGGGCGGATCTCCACCGGGGGGTCGATCAGGCCGGTGGGGCGGATGACCTGTTCGACGAAGACGCCGCCGGTCTGTTCCATCTCCCACGGGCCGGGGGTGGCGCTGACGTGCACCGTCTGGGGCCGCATCGCCTCCCATTCGTCGAACTTGAGCGGGCGGTTGTCGATGCAGGAGGGCAGGCGGAAGCCGTATTCGGCCAGCGTCGACTTGCGGCGGTAGTCGCCCCGGAACATGCCGTTGATCTGGCCCACGGTGACGTGGCTCTCGTCCACGAACAGGAGGGCGTTGTCGGGGATGTATTCGAAGAAGGTCGGCGGCGGCTCGCCCGGCGCGCGGCCGGTCAGCCAGCGGGAATAGTTCTCGATGCCGGCGCAGGAGCCGGTGGCCTCCATCATCTCCAGGTCGAAGCGGACGCGTTGCTCCAGCCGCTGGGCCTCCAGCAGCTTGCCGTTCTCGATCATCCAGTCGAGCGTCTCCTTCAGCTCGGCCTTGATGCCGCCGAGCGCCTGGTTCAGCGTCGGGCGCGGGGTGACGTAGTGAGAGGCGGCGTAGACGGTGACTTCCTCCAACTCGGCGGTCTTCTTGCCGGTCAGGGGGTCGAACTCGGCGATGGATTCGATCTCGTCGCCGAACAGGGAGACGCGCCAGGCGCGATCCTCCTGGTGGACCGGGAAGATCTCGATCGTGTCGCCGCGTTTCCTGAACATGCCCCGCTCGAAGGCGACGTCGTTCCTCTTGTACTGAAGCGCGATCAGATCGGCCCGCAGCTTGGCCTCGTCGATCTGGTCCCCGACCTTCAGCCCGAAGGTCATGGCCGTATAGGTCTCCACCGATCCGATGCCGTAGATGCAGGACACCGACGCCACCACGATGACGTCGTCTCTTTCGAGTATAGACCGGGTTGCGGAATGCCGCATTCGGTCTATCTGTTCATTGATGCTTGAGTCTTTCTCGATATATGTATCAGTTCGAGGTACATATGCTTCGGGCTGGTAATAGTCGTAGTAGCTTACAAAGTATTCAACTGCATTGTCCGGAAAGAAAGACTTGAACTCCGAGTATAGCTGTGCCGCGAGGGTTTTGTTGGGGGCGAGGATCAGGGCCGGCCGCTGGGTCTGTTCGATGACCTTGGCCATGGTGAAGGTCTTGCCCGAGCCGGTGACGCCGAGCAGGACCTGATCCCGGTCGCCGGCCTCTGCCTGGGCGACCAGTTCGGCGATGGCGGAGGGCTGGTCGCCGGCGGGGGTGTAGGAGGTCTCAAGCCGGAAGCGGTTGTTCTTGCGGCCGACGGCGGACTTGGCGGGCCGGTCGGGACGATGGGGCACCCAGTCGCCGGGGCCGGTCGGAGCCTCCTCCGGCGTCAGGCGCGGGCCGGTGACGGGCGCGAACATCGGCATGTTCGCCATCGCCTTGGGCAGGGGCCCCTTGAGGGCGTCGCCATCGCGGATGAAGGCGGCGGGGGCCTCCGACACGCCCCGGTTCGGGATGTGCACCGGCTTCTGGGTCACGGGGGCGGACCCCTTGGGCGTCGAGGAACGGTTCATGAACAGAACTTAGGGGCCGGGGTCCGTCTCGGCTAGGGGGTCAGGCCCCGCGCAGCAGGACACCGAGCGTCAGGATGCCGAAGGCCATGGCCAGGGTGTCGAAGGCGTGGGCGCTGATGAAGGGAATGGAGACGCCCCCGTACTGGGCGAGGGCGGCGAGGACCGCGAGGATCACCGCGATGGCGAACAGGGGCACGGACGGGGCCGTGAGGGGCAGGCCGGCGCGGCGAGAGGCCATGGTGTGGTGTCCTGGATGCCGGTCGGCGAGAACGCCGCGGACCTAGCTTGGCCGTAACGCGGCCCCGGTCCGCCTGTTCCGTTCCCGGGCGACGGCCGAATCCGTGTAGCGAGTCGCATGCTCTCTGGACGACCGAGATTTCCCGCCCTGATGTTTGCCGTAGTCCTCGCCGTGGCGGGGTGCGGGCGGTTGATCCCTGATGCGCCGGGGCAGGCGACGGGGCCGCGACCCTATCTGCCCGGGCGGACGCCGGCGCCGTCGGGCAAGGGGCTGATCGACCGGCCGATCGATGCGGGGACGTTCGGGCGGCTGACGCGGGCGACGGCGACCCTGGCGACCTGCAAGGCCGAGCTGGATCAGGCGCGGGTGACCTTTTCGCCCACACCGGACAGGGTGAACTCGGCGACCTGCGGGCTGACGGACGCAGGCGTGCTGGGCCCGGACTACGGGACGGTCGCGCGGATGGCACCCAGCGACGTGACCATGACCTGCGCCCTCGCGGCGGCGGTCAGTGTCTGGCGCAGGCAGTCGGTGGAGCCGGCGGCGCGGGAGATCCTGGGGTCCGACGTGGTCCAGATCGAGCATATGGGGGTCTATGCCTGTCGGGGGGTGCGGACCGACGCGGGCTACACGGCACGGCCCAGCGCCCACTCGCGGGCGGCGGCGCTGGACTTCAGCGGCGTGCGGCTGAGGGACGGGCGACGGATCACCGTGGCGGGCGACTGGGCCGACAACAGCCCGGAGGCGCGGTTCCTGCGCCGCATCCGGGACGACGGGTGCCAGGTGTTCGGGACCGTCCTGAGCCCCGACTACAACGCGGCCCATCGCGACCACCTCCACCTCGAGGCGGAGAGTGGCCGCCTGTGCCGCTAGGGGTCAGCGCCGAACGTTGACCCGGGCGCGGACCTCCAGCTCGCCGAGGCGGCGGGCCAGGTAGTCGGTGTCGTCGCGGCTCGGCGAGGTGCGGGCGTAGGCGGCTTCCAGACGGGTCAGGTCGCCGAGCTCGACACGGATATCGGCGGCCTCGGTGCGGTTGATCTGGCCCGAGCGTTCGCCGGTGCTCAGGGCGGCGTCGATGTTGGACAGGCGGGTGCGGGGGTCGGCAACGGGCTGATAGCCGCCGTTGCCGTAGCCACCGCCCGGAGCGACGTCGCCGATGCGGGCGTCGAGGGCATCCAGCTGGGCATCGAGGTCATCCTGTTCGCGGGCGCTGATCGAGCCGTCGCGGCGATAGGAGGCCTCGGTCTGGACCAGGGTCTGGTAGTCGGCCCGCAGGCGGGTGGCGGCGGTGCGGGTCAGGCGGCGCGAGGCCACGCCGGCATCGACGCGGGCATTGAAGTCGGCCTGGCCCTCGGCGACCGAGGGGCCGCTCGATCCGCCATAGTCGCCCCCGGCATCGACCCGGGCGGTCAGGTCGTTGTAGCGCTGGTTCAGGTCGGCGCGTTCCTGGGTCGAGAAGCCGCCGGGGGCATAGGCCGACTCCTGCTGGACCAGGGCGTCATAGTCGGCACGCAGACGGGCGGCCGAAGAGGTGTTCAGCGCGCCGGAGCGGACGTCGGCCGACAGCCGGGTCTCGAACTGGGCGCGACCCGTGTTCAGCGGACGCTGGCCACGCAGCCATTGCCCGTCCAGCGAGGATCCATTGCCGAACAGGGCCCCGAGGATGGCGCCGAAGGCCTCCTGCTGGCTGCCGGGCTGGGTCTGGGTCTGGCCATAGGGCGTCGAGCCATAGGGGGTCTGCGCGGCGGCCATGCCGGCGGTCGAGAACGCGATGACGCCTGCGGCGAGCGCAGTGAGGGTCTTTGTCGATGTCATGGGGAGATGTCTTTCCGGCTATGGGCCTTGAGCCGGTAGAACGGGGGGCGGCGGGGAAGGTTGCGGCCAGGCTCGGTCGCGGCTTTTGTCGCCGTCCGAAAGCCGCGAGACGTGAGCCCGCCGGGCTGGCAGTCTGGGCGGCGAAGAGGAGACCCCGATGAGCGTTTTTCGCGACCTGCACCGCACCGGCCTGCTGATCCTGCCCAATGCCTGGGATGCGGCCTCGGCCGTGGTCAGCGTACGGGCAGGGGCGAAGGCCGTGGCGACCACCAGCGCGGGGATCGCCTGGGCCCTGGGCTGGCCGGACGGGGCGGACGGCGACGCCGCACCGCCGCAGCGCGAACTGCTGGGGGCCGTGGCGCGGATCGTCCGGGCGGCGGGGTCGGTCCCGGTCAGCGCCGACGTCGAGGGCGGCTTTTCCGAGGATGCGGGCACTGCGGCGGCCTTCGTGCGTCGGGCGGTCGAGACCGGGATCGCCGGCATCAACATCGAGGACGGGGCCGGGTCGGCCGAGGTCCTGGCCGACAAGATCGCCGCGATCCGGGCCCAGGTCGGGGGCGAGCTGTTCATCAATGCCCGATGCGACCTGTGGCTGAGGGGGATCGGGCCGGTCGAGGGGCGGCTGGAGGCGGCGGCGCGCCGGGCGGCCCTGTACCGGGCGGCCGGGGCCGACGGGCTGTTCATGCCGGGGGTGACGGAGGCGGCGACGATCACGGCCCTGGTCGCCATGGGCCTGCCGCTGAACCTGCTGGCGCGGCCGGGGCTGGCCGACGCGGCGGGGCTGGAGGCCCTGGGGGTACGCAGGCTCAGCGCCGGGTCGAACCTTGCGGCGGCGGCCTATCGGACGGCCGAGACCCTGACGCGCGGCTTCCTGGCCGATGGGCGGTCGGAGGCCCAGATCGCGGCGGCCATGGACTATGGCCTGCTCAACGGGCTGATGGCCGGGGCGCGCGGCTGAATGAGCGCGCCCGACCGGCTGATCCTGTCGTCGGTCGACAGCCCGATCGGGCCGCTGGCCTTCGCCTGTGACGCGGCCGGGGCGGTCCGGGGGGTGTCGTTCGGGGAGGGGCTGACCCGGATCATGGCGCGGGAGTATCCGGGCGCGGCGACCGTACGGGGCGAGGCTCCGGTGGCGGTGACCGAGGCCCTGTCGGCCTATTTCGGGGGCGACCGAGAGGCCATGACGCGGATCGCCTGGTCGCTGGACGGGGCGGCCGGAGAGGCGGAGTTCCAGGCCCGGGTCTGGCGCGCCCTGGCCCGGGTGCCGGTCGGGACGACGATCTCCTATGGCGAGATGGCGCGGCGGGCCGGAGAACCCGGCGCCGCCCAGGCGGCGGGCGTGGCCCTGAACCGCAACCCGATCCCCCTGGTCCTGGCCTGCCACCGGGTGGTCGGGGCCGACGGGGCGATGGTCGGCTTCGGCGGCGGGCTGGAGCGCAAGACCTGGCTGCTGCGGCACGAGGGGGCCCTGCTGATCTGACCGCCTTGTGGATTTCAGACCTTGCCGGGTGTCAAAAACAGGGTCTGAATGGTCTGAATGGTCTGAATGGTCTGAAATCCGTCGCGGCGGGTGTCAGCGGCTCCGTTTTCTTCGATGTCAAAGACCGCCGGGAAAAATGGGGAAGCGCGGGCGTCCTGGCAAGGCGCAAGAAGGAATGAAATCCTATATATGCTGATGTGAAACTGAGGAGGCGTCCAAGGGTCCTGTCAGTGTGACCATGGGCCAGGTGTACGAAGGTTTGCGGGGAAGGAGAGACGGGATGCCTGTTCGACCACACGACCTCAGCCTCGGGCGGGAGGAACTCCTTCACCTGGTTGCCGACCGCTATCCTGTGATCGCTCGGGGCCTTCTTCGACCATTGCTTCACCTACTCGGCATTTCACGCGAAGCTTGTGGCGGGGATGTCGACAAATTTCTGATCATGCTTGTGATCGCGATCCGGACGACCGAGCATGAGGGCTTCGCAACCTACAGTCAGGCGCAACTTCTCAGCGGCGAGGTACCCATTTTTCCGACACTCGGCACCAACGTGCGGTCTGTCGCGGAATCGACTGGGACACCCAAGGAAACTGTTCGCCGGAAGGTCAGCGAACTCGTCGAGGCAGGTTGGATATCCCGCCAGGGCAATGAGCTTCGTTTCACAGCGTTGGCCTATCAAGACCTGGCCGGCGTCCGTGTCGCGATCGAGGAACTTGCGGTGACCAACTTTCAGATTGTTGCCAATCTGGTCCGCCGCCGCGATTGAACTCCGACGAAAGGACAGGCCTCTACGGGGCAGCCGTGCCGAGCAGACGCTTGATTGTAGCGATGAGCGTCTCGACCTGAACAGGCTTGTTCAGAACGGCGTTGGCACCGAGCTTGCTGGCGAGATTAAGCAAATCGAGATCACCGAGAAAGCGGCGGTTCGAAACCGCGATGATGCGCATTTCCGGGTAGTTTGTTCGAGCCGCCGAGATCAACTCAATCCCGTCTCCATCCGGCATGAGGATTTCGGTGATCAGTAGGTTCGGTGGGTCGGCCATGATTCGCTGAAGTGCCCGTCGGCCGTTCGGTGCCTCCCGAACTGCGTAATCTTCGCCGCTCAACACTGCCCGGACGGACGCCAGGGCATCGATATCGCCGTCCACCACCAAAACCGCCAAAGCCATAGGCACCTCCAAACGGAGGACTGCTAGGCGGCGAGAGGCGGCCAGGGTACTCGATGGAGGCCCAAAATGGGTTCCCTGATCGCCACGACACGGGCGATCCATGACCATACCCGTCCCACCAGCGGCGACCGCGGCTGCATTTGGTGGCGAGACATGTCGCAAGTAGATCTGGATACCAACTCACACGATAGCGCGAGGATGACCTCGGTGGACCTGTCCACCGCCGTCGGTCCGTTCAGCGAGCCCTGCCTGTTGATAGAAGGCAAGGTCAATCTTATCGCATTGGACGCCATCGTCGAACGTCTGGGTACCCGATGGGGCCCTCGGCGAGATCAGATTCACGACCACGTAGATCGCAGGATTCAGCGCCGCCTCGGCTCTCAAGGGTATCACCTTCGGGTTTCCGATACGGACATCCTCATCTGCCAGCCGGACCTTGGGCGATATGCGGGTCAGGCGGCATGTCTGCAAATCCTGCGCGAGATTCTCACCCATTTCATCGGCGAGGCCACTCAGGCCGACGATTGCGTACATCAGGTCACGAAGGTCACCACCTCCGAGATTCAGGCGCGCAGGGTGGAATCTAGCGAAGTGGAACGGGGAGCGCTGTTGGAGCATGAGGCGAGCAAGCGTGCGCATCCGTCCCCGACCCTGAATCGTTGGACGCCATTCGTCTCTTCTGACGGCCGCCAACTGGAAGTGATCGGCAAACTGGAACCCGTCTTCGAGCTAAAATCATTCGGCCGGATCGGCCATCGCCTGACGCGGCAGGTGGTCGTCACGGGCGCTGATGACACCCTGACCACCGCGATGGTGCGTAGATTATCCAGCTCGGACATCCTGCGGATTGATCTGGCGACGGCGGCGATCGGAATGAGCAGCCTGCGGGCCCTGCCAGACGGCGAACGCCAGCCTAGTCTTATCATGCCCGTCTCATACACCAGTCTCTCAAGTCAGCGTGGACGGGCCGAGATCGCCCGGCTCCTGGTGGAGGCCAAGGGATTGGTTAGTAGAGGCGTGATTTGTCAGATCGGCGACATCGAAGGGGTGCCGCAGGGCGCGCTCCTTCAGGCCGTTTCGCTGATCCAGCCCTACTGTCTTTTCGTCGTGGCGAAACTCGAGCACAACCCCCCGACCTCCGACACCTTGAGCCAACTCAAACGCTCCGGCGTGCAGGCTCTGTCCATCGAGTGCCCGGCCAGGGTGGGCGACACCGCGTGCCCTATCTGGATGAAAAGGACGATCGAAGCCGCGCGTCGGCTCGTCAGATCAACCCTGCTGTACGGCCTTCCCTCACCTGTTCATGCTGCGGTCGCGGCCGACCTTGGTGCGACCCACGCAAGCCTCAGAGAATAGAGTGCGCAAGGCACGCTCGGTCTGCGTCGCCTGTATAGTGAGAGATACCGGAATCGCCTCGACCGACTAAGTGAGGCGTTGACGCCGATCAGTCACGAACCCCTCACCACGCCGATGAACTGTGCGCCGGTCCCCGGAACACTGCGTTGGCGAAGATGGCCTCCAGGCCGTCCCTGTAGCCCCGGCAGGCGGGGTGCCGGGGAAGGCGGTGGTGACGCGGGCGGTGTGAGGTGACCCGCCTCTAGGCGGCTTCGCCGACCGTTTCGAGCGGGAGCAGGGATCCGACGACCAGCCGCGACAGCATGCGGCCTTCCAGCGGGATGATGGCGTCGACGAACTGTTCGCTGGCGTCCGAGCCCATGGCGGGCGGGGTCTGGAGCAGAGAGGCCGCCAGCTGGAAGGTTTCCTGCACCCCGTCGACCAGGATCCCGGCCAGGCGACTGCCGTGCTGGATGACCACGATGACATGGCGGCTGGAGGGCTCGGTCCGGCCCAGGCCCAGGCGGCAGCGCAGGTCCAGGACCGGCATCACCGCCCCGCGCAGGTTGATCACGCCCAGGATATAGTCCGGGGTCTGGGGCATGGGGGTCGCCGGGGTCCAGCCCCGGATCTCGCGCACCGAACGGACGTCGATACAGTATTCCTGACCCCCGATCTCGAAGGAGATCAGCTCCAGCATGACGCCGGTTGCGGACGCGGCCTCGGTTTCAAACGGCGTCATGGTCAGAACTCCTCCCACTCGGCGGCCTTGAGCGCCGTGTTGCCGACCGAGCGGGGCGCCGGGCGGGATGGCCGGGGCCGCGCGAGGGTCTCGATCCGGGATTGGGCCGCATGCACCGGGTTCGGCCTTCTGGCGGTCAGGGCGGCGCCGACCTTGAACCGGGACACCAGCCCGTCCAGTTCCTCTGCCTCGCTCTTCAGCGACATGGAGGCGGCGGTGGATTCCTCGACCATGGCGGCGTTCTGCTGGGTCATCTGGTCCATCTGGTTGACGGCGATATTGACCTCGCTGAGGCTGGCCGCCTGTTCCTGGGCCGAGGCGCTGATCTCGGACACCAGACCGTCGATGGTGGCGACCTGTTCCACGATCCGGGTCAGGCTCTCGCCCGTCTCGCCGACCAGGGCCACGCCCCGGCTGACCTGCTGGCCCGAGGTGGAGATCAGGCCCTTGATCTCCCTGGCGGCCTCGGCCGACCGCTGTGCCAGGGCCCGGACTTCCTGGGCCACCACCGCAAAGCCGCGACCGGCATCGCCCGCCCGCGCCGCCTCGACCCCGGCGTTCAGGGCCAGCAGATTGGTCTGGAAGGCGATCTCGTCGATGACCCCGATGATCTGGTTGATCTCGGACGCCGATTTCTCGATCTGGCCCATGGCGGCGATGGCGCGATCGACGACCTCGCCCGAGGCCTGGGCGTCGCCCTTGGCCGTCGCCACGACCTGGGCCGCCTGCTGCGAGCCGGAAGCCGTGCGCTTCACCGTCACCGTGATCTGTTCCAGGGCCGCAGCGGTCTGTTCCAGCGAGGCGGCCTGCTGCTCCGTGCGCTTGGACAACTCCTCGGAGGCCGAGGCGATCTCTTCGGAACCATTGAGGACGGCGGTGGCGGATCCGGAGATGGACTGCATCGTCGCCGCCAGGGTTTCCACGGTCTTGTTGAAGTCGTCCTTGAGGCCCTGGAACCGGGGCTCGACCTCGATATCCATGCGGGTGGTCAGATCACCGGCCGCCATGTCCTTGAGGCCCTCGGCGAGCGCGGCGACGACCCGGTTCTGCTGGTCCTCGGCCTCCTGACGCTCCGTCTCGGCGATTTTCCGGCGGGTCTCCAGGGCCTCCAGATAGACCGACACCGCCAGGTCCATATCCAGCAGCGTCGCCTTGACCAGGGCTCCCAGCTCGGCCGCCGTCGATCCTGCCGTCACGCCACGGACGTTCAGGGCATGTCTGGGCCAGCGCGCCTCGACGACCTTGGCCACCATGGCCTCCAGCACCAGGGCATAGCCGCCGATGTACCAGCGAGGTTCCAGGCCGATGCGGGCATGGACCTCGCCCACCTTGTTGACGCCCTCGGCATAGCGTTCGTCGTAGAGCCCGCTCGAGATGATGTCCCAGTGCGCCAGCTGCTTCTTGTGCGCGGCGTCGATATGGCCATCGTCCTTGAAGAAGACCCTGGTCTCGGGCGTGGCCCGGACCTGTTCGTAGAACCCGTCCAGAGCCGCCGGCATCTCCTTCATGATCAGCGGCTTGATGGACTTGATGCGCGAACGCGCCGCCTCATCAAGCTTCATGAACTTGATGCGGCTCTCGACGGCTTGATTGGACACGGCTTTGCTCTCTTTCCCGAGAAGGGCGGCCCTCGGTCGTCCTTGTCCTAAAACCTTTCGAACAATGTGGATAAGGGGGACTTAAGGTTGCACTACGTAATTGCCCTTAGGGAAGCTGACCTGCCAGCGCGGGCCGGGGGTCACCACGCCGGTGAACTGTGGGCCGGCCCCCTGAACACCGCGTTGGCGAAGATGACTTCCAGGCCGTCCATATAGCCCCGGAAGGTCGGGTCGCTGGGGAAGGCGATGAGCCAGCCTTCGCCCTGGGGGGCGGCCATGACGGCGGGCTTGAAGGCGAGCTGGCGACGGTTCTCGGCCCAGAGCTGGCCTGAGGCCAGCAGGGTGTCGGCGGAGGTGAAACGAGCGACGTTGGTGCCCTCGCCGCGCTTCAGTGGGGTATAGATGTCGGCGCCCCTGACGAGGAAGTTCAGGGTCGGGGCGACGCC
This sequence comes from Brevundimonas sp. NIBR10, assembly GCF_027912515.1. Taxonomy (NCBI): domain Bacteria; kingdom Pseudomonadati; phylum Pseudomonadota; class Alphaproteobacteria; order Caulobacterales; family Caulobacteraceae; genus Brevundimonas; species Brevundimonas sp. NIBR10. Next base: position 198,044 of record NZ_CP115464.1, on the reverse strand, counting down.
GGCCGAGAGCCAGTGTTCGGGATCGACCTCGGCGGTGGCCAGGACGCCGGCGACGCTGTCGGGGCCGCGCTCTCCGCCGTGGATCAGGCTGTCATACGCGGCGCTGGAGGCGATGGCCGTGCCGGGGACGCGGGGCTTGTCGGAGGGGGCGTCGGACTTGGCGTCATCGGAGGCGACGGCGGTCTCGCGCCGGGCGGCCAGCATCTTCGACTCCGGCGCGGTCAGCAGGCGGGTCGCGTTGCCGAGGCCGATCAATGTGCCGCCCTGTTCGACCCATTCGCGCAGATGGGCGACGCCGCCCTCGCCGAGCATTCCGGCATAGTCGCGGCCGTCGGGCAGGATCACGACCTGGAAGCCGTCGAGGTCGGCGGAGGCCAGGTTGGAGGTCCGCACCACGGTGACGGGATAGCCCAGCGACCGCTCCAGCACATAGCGGGTGGCGCCGACGGCCGAGGGGTCGGTCGGGTCGTCCCAGGCCAGGGCGATGCGCGGGGCCCGGATCGCGACCGCATCGGCCGAGCCGAAGCCGGGGCCGTCGGAGACCCAGGAGTCGTCGATGCCGACGACCTCGGCCCCCTTCGACGTGGCCAGTTCGCCCATGAGTTGGGGCAGGTCGGCCGAATTGCCGGCGAGGGGTATGACCAGGGTGCCGGCGGGCCAGCGGCGGCCGGCGTGGGTGAAGGGCTTGTCCAGACTGCGCAACTGCACGCCGTCCTTGAGTGCCTCGACCATCAGGCCGGTGCCGGCCAGACCGGGGGCGACGAGGAAGCCGTAGGCGGCGTCGGGGTTGTCCACGCCGCGCGGGATGACCTGATCCTCGGTGGCGGCCGTGACGGCGACGGCGGGAGCCGAGGCGCATTTGTCCGACGGGACGTTGAACATCAGGGGCAGGGACCAGGCGGTGACGTCATAGATCTCGTCGCCCAGGCCGCGCGCGCGACGGCGCTCCTGTTCGGCCAGGAAGTCGGCGGGGACGGGGACGTCGCGGGTCAGCAGGACCTCGGCCATGCGGCTGTTGGGCTGGCTGAGGTTCACGACATAGGACCCGGCGGGATAGGATTTGCCGCAGGCCGTGAAGCCGGCGTCGGCGCGCCCGACCTCGATGCCCGACGAGACCAGCAGCCCGGCCAGACGGTCTGCGGCCATGGGGTCGTAGGCGGGCGGGGTCAGGACATAGGCCCCGCGTCCGCGCATCCCCTCGACATGGAAGGCGTAGAAGGCGTTCAGCAGCCGGTCGTGGTTGGCCGAGGAGGCCTCGATCGTGGACAGGCTGGCCACCAGATGGTTCCGCACCGTCTCGCGATAGGTCAGGATCTCGCCCGACGAGCGCCGCGCCGCCAGACCCCGCGCCGACCCCTGTTCATAGGTCATCGACACCGCGCCCAGATAGCCGGGCCAGCCGTCGCCATAGCCCGGATAGAAGGCGTCGAAGACCTGGCGGTTGAAATAGGGGATGCCCTGCTGGTCGAAGCGGCGGGCGGTGTTGCGGCCGATGATCTCGCGGCTTTCCAGGGTCGAGGGGGCGATCAGCGGGTTCAGCGGCTGGGCCTCGGGCGGGAAGAAGAAGGTATCGTCGGTGCCCATCTCGTGGGCGTCGACCAGAACCTGGGGCCGCCAGTCGCGGACCTGGGCGGCGTGGCCGCGCGTCTCGGGCTGGGTCTGGATGAACCAGTCGCGGTTCAGGTCGAACATGTCGTGGTTGAAGCGGCCCGACGGCCAGGGCTCGTCGCGCTCGGCCGACAGGGGATCGGGGTTGGCGACCGTGCCGAACCCGGCGGCATTGCCGTTCAGGAAACGCTCGCGACCGTCCGGGTTCTGGGTCGGGACGAAGACGACCAGGGTGTTGGCGAGCCACCCCTGCACCGCCGGATCGCGCGAGGCCAGCAGGTGGCGGGCGGCGGACATGGCGGCGTCGGCGGGGCTGATCTCATTGCCATGCACCGAATAGGCCAGCCAGACGATCACCGGCTGATCGGCGATGATGCGGGCGGCGTCGGCGGGGCTGGTAAGGCGGGGGTCGGCCAGGGCCCGGGAGTTGGCCTTGATCCGGTCCAGGCGGGCGATGTTGGCGGGAGAGCCCACGGCGGCCCAGAACACCGGCCGGCCCTCATGGGTGCGGGCCTGCTCGCCGATGACGACGCGGTCGGGCGCGGCGGCACGCAGGGCCTCGAAATAGCGCAGCACGTCTGCGGAGCGGGTGATCTTCTCACCGCTGTCGTAGCCGAGGACGGATGTCACCGTCGGGACGGACGTGTCGTAGGCCGCCCCGGGGATCAGGGACTGGGCGGCGGCGGCTCCACACAGGGACATCCCCGACAGAGCGAGCGCGGCGGCGAAGGGCAGCAGACGGCGAAGCGACATGGAAATCCCCGAAGGTGGTTCGTCCGGTTTAGCGGCTGGCGGCCAAATGGAAACCGGGTGGAGGCCTGCGAATGTGACGAATCGTCTTTTCACTTGAAGCGGCCACCTTCCCGTAACACTGTGAGTTGTGGGGAATTCTGGTATGTCGGCTAGTGGACCTTCCATCGCGGATGACTTCTCGGCGCTCCTGGCCGAGACGGATGCCAACGGGCGTTGGGACGTGATGACGCGCGGCCTGGCCCGGATTGGTCTGGACCAGATCAACTACGCGTTTCTCGACATCGAGACCCACGACCGGATGCAGGCGCGGGGATCGCCCGCCATGTCGACCATGCGCAGCGACTGGATCGATCACTATGTGGAGCACCAGTACGACCTGGATGACCCGCTGGTCGATCACGTTCGGGCCTCGGGACCGGGGCCGGTGCTGTTCGAGACGGCGTCGCATTTCGGACCCTCCAAGGTGCTGGGCGAGGCCAGTGAGGCGGGGCTGAACGCCGGGGTGCTGATCTCCCTGCCGGGTGCCATCGGCATGAGCAGGCCGGGCGCGGGGATCGTGTTCGGATCCTCAATGGCCGCCAACGACACCTTCCGTCTCATCCGCGAGAACGGCCCCAGCCTGGTGGCCCTGGCCAATCTGTTCCACGCCGGGGCCGTCGGGGAACTGATGCGGCGACGCTATGGCGCGGCCGAGCTGTCGGCGCGCGAACGGGACTGTCTGCAACATGTCGCGCGGGGCAGCCGCATCAGCGCCATCGCCCACGACCTGATGCTCGCCGAGGTGACGGTCGGGATGCACTTGAAGAATGCCCGCAAGAAGCTGGGTGCCCGAAGCCTGCCCGAGGCGGTGGCGCGGGGCCTGCTGTTCCAGCAAATCGAGCCGATCTGACCCTACCTATGGAAATCCGCAGGTTTCGCGGGGCGTGGGAAATCGGCAGTGTGGATCTGCCCGGCCGGGCGATCGCGAAAGCGCCCCGGCTGCGGTCCGCATCACCCTCCGCCTGACCGTAGGGGGTTGTCGGCCCCGGCGTCCCGACCTCGCCCCACGAGGTCGGGACGCCCACTTTTCCTCGTTCTCCGAGAGGACGCTGAGGCGCAGCCCTCGGGCGGGTCAGCACTTACTCAGGGCCTTCCAAAGTTCGAACGGTGTTTGACGCAATGTAACCTATAGGTGATTTGTAACCCCAAGGTGACATGATGTTGGGGGGGGAATGGCGATGAACGGAGCGCGAATGGCTGATTGGCGCACGACGTCTCGAAGGATTGGTGGGCTACTGACCTTCGCCGGAACGGGTTTGACCATCGTGGGCGTGGTCGCCCGAGACGAAGGGCTAGAGCCGGGGCTGAAGGCGGGTATTGATGGTCAGTGGACCAATGGGGCCATTCTCGTCGGCCTGGCGCTTGTGACGTTGGCCGTCCTGCTTCTTGCCGCCACCTACCAGACCCGGGCTTCGCGGCTGAGATCCCCAACGGACCCGCACCAAGAGGCGAGGGCCCAAAGGCGGAGAGCCGGAATGCTGGTGCTCTATTCGATCGTCCTGATGGCGGCCTCGTTCGGGGCCTCGCTGGAAATCCATCGATCCATGGCCGGGGTGGAGCGGGATGGAGATGGGCGGTTGCTGGGTGTTGTGATCGCCTATGCCTGGCTGGTGCCGATCATCCTGATGGGGTGGGACTGGCAATTGATACGGGATCGCCGATGGCTGAACGACGAACTGTCGCGCCAGATGCGGACGCGCGCGGTGATGGTTTCGTTCTTCGTGCTACTCTTGGGCGTGACGACGGCGCTTGTCCTGACGATACTCCAGCCCGTGTGGGGTCTGATGGCGCTGCCGCCGACCCTGGGCCTGGCCGTTTCGGCCGCCGGGCTGTCGTTCGTCTGGCTCGACTGGAAGGCCGGTCGGGGTGGGTGATCCCCGGCTGGGCTCACGGCTGAAGAAAATCCGCACCGCCGCCGGTCTGACCCAAGCCGAACTGGCCGAACGCGCCAGCGTATCGCGAAAAACGATCAACACGGTCGAAAACGGTGTGTTCGTGCCATCGACCCTGCTGGCGCTCAGCCTGGCCCAGGCTTTGGACACGACGGTGGAGCGACTGTTTTATCTGACGAAGTAGACCTCGGCACCTCGGCCATCGGGTCGCGATGGCCGGGTAATACCCGAAGCGGTTGACTCGGTCGCACAGTATGCGGCATACACTGTATGTCACACACTATGTGACGAGCGGGATCAGCCATGACGATCGATGCCGAACTTTTTGAATCCATGCGGCTGGAGCTGCGGCGCGGGTCGCTGGTGCTGGCGGTGCTCGCCTGCCTGAGGACCGAACGCTACGGCTACACGCTGCGCCAGGCCCTGGCCGCCGATGGGCTGGAGATGGAGGAATCGACCCTCTATCCGCTGCTGCGCCGGCTGGAGAGCCAGGGGCTGCTGGCCAGCGAATGGCGCGAGGAAGAGAAGCGGAAAAAGCGCTTCTACGTCCTGTCGCCGATGGGCGAGGCGATGCTGGCGGCCCTGACCGACGAATGGCGGGGCATCAACGCCTCGCTCGACCGAATTCTCTGAACAATCCCGACCTTGGAGCAACCAGGATGACCCTGACAGACCGATATCTGAAGGCCGTGGCGGCGCAACTGCCCCGGGCCACGCGCGACGACATCATCGCCGAGCTGCGCGACGCCATCCAGACCCGGATGGAGGACCGCGAGGAGAGCCTCGGCCGACCCCTGACCGAGGCGGAAAAGGAGGCTGTGCTGCGCGAGGTGGGCCACCCCCTGACCGTCGCCGCCCGCTACGGCTCCGGTCCCCAGCATGTGGTCGGGCCGGAGCTCTATCCCTGGTGGATGTTCGGGGTGAAGGTGGCGCTGGTCGCCATGGCCGCGATCACGGTCATCGGCCTGGTGGTGCGTGTGTTCGCGGGGGACATGATGGCGGGCCAGGCGATCGGCCATGCCTTTGCCAACGTCTTCAACGGCGCGATCACCATCGTGGGTCTGGCCACCCTGGCCGCCTTCATCATCGAGCGCCAGAAGGAGAAGCCGGCCTTCATCCGCGACTGGCGGGTCAAGGACCTGGGCCTTTTCGAAATCGCGGCCTTTGACGCCGACAGCGTATCACGGGCCCTGTCCGAGAACGGTCCGACCCAAAGCGGCGCGGCCGATCGGGCCAGGGGGCGGGTGCGGGGCGTGAGCGGCCAGATGTCGCCGGCCGCGCGCGGCGTGGCCAGCGCCATCGCCTGGGCCGTCTTCCTGCTGTGGTGGACGGGGCTGCTGACGACGCGCGACCTGCGGCCCATCGACCTGGCCGTGACCATCGACGGGGTCAGCTATTCGCAACTGGTGATCCAGACCCTGGGCCTGATCTACTGGCCCGTCATCGCCTATGCCGTGGCGCGGATCGTGTTCGGGCTGGCGCGGGCGGCCATGCCGGGATCGGTGCGGCTGACCGGGCTCGGCGACCTGGCTCTCAGCGTGACGCGGGCCTGCTTCTACGGCTGGCTGTGGATGGCCTCGCCCCTGTCGCCGCTGATCCGCGCCGACAGTCTCCAGACCCTTATCGAGCGGGTGGCGACCATGGTGCAGACCCACGACTGGGCCCTGGCGACGATCATCATGCTGGTGGTGGCCATCGGCTTCGTGACCAGCGTGTTCGAGGCCTCCGGTGCCCTGTGGCGGCTGGTGACAGGCAAGCCGTCGCCCGGTGCGGATCGGCTCAAGCCCAGCCTCGTCTGACTCGTCATGTCCGAAAACCGCGAGACATGGGGGCGATCAGCCCCCATGTTGGCGTCATGGAAACGGCGCGCGACACATTGGATCAGGAGGCCTGCTACCGGGCCGTGCTGACCCGCGATGCGCGGTTCGACGGACGGTTCTTCGGCGGGGTGACCTCGACCGGCATCTATTGTCGGCCGGTCTGTCCGGCGCGGACGCCCAAACGCGAGAACATGATCTTCTACCCGACCGCTGCGGCGGCGGAGGAGGCGGGGTTCCGGGCCTGTCTGCGCTGCCGGCCCGAGACGGCGCCCGATATGGGGGCCTGGCGGGGCACGTCCAACACCGTCAGCCGGGCGCTGGCCCTGATCGAGGCGGGGGCGCTGGATGAGGCCGACGTCGATGCCCTCGCCGGCCGGCTGGGGGTAGGGGAGCGACAACTTCGCAGACTTTTTCGGCAGCATCTGGGGGCCGCCCCGGTCAGCGTAGCCCAGACCCGGCGCGTGCTGCTGGCCAAACAGCTGATCCACGAGACCGATCTGTCGATGGCCGAGGTGGCGCTGGCGTCCGGCTTCGGCAGTGTGCGGCGGTTCAACGAGACCTTTCAATCCTTGTACGGACGACCGCCCTCGGCGCTGCGGCGGCGCAAGGAGCGGGCGGCCGAGGTGGGGGTCCGGTTGGGGCTGACCTACCGCGAGCCGTACGACCGTCAGGCCATGCTGGCGGCGCTGGCGTCGCGCGGTGACGCGGTGGACGACGGCCGCTGGTTGCGGGCCCTGACCGTCGCGATCGACGGTACGGACGGCCGGATCGTGGTGGCCTTCGGGCGACCCGGGCGGGTCGAGGTCACGGTCGAGGCCTCGGACCTCAGGGCCCTGCCGGGGGTGCTGGCGCGGGTACGGCGCGTGTTTGACCTGTCGGCCGATCCCGACGCGATCGCGCGGGATCTGTCGGCCGACCCGGGACTGAAGGCTTTGATCGAGGCGCGGCCGGGGCTGCGTCTGCCCGGCGCCTGGATCGATGTCGGACAGACGGCGCCGAGCGATCGGTTGCCCGAGGATTTCGAGGTGCGGGCCATGGCGCGCGCCGAGCGATGGCGGCCCTGGCGGGCTTACGGTGCCCTGCACCTGCGGACGGCAGGAGTGTCGGCGCGAGACCTGGAGAACGACGATGAAAAGCGCGCAGCCTGAGACCTTCATCCTGGACCGGATCGCGACCCCGGTCGGGGAAGTGCTGCTGGTCGTCGATGCCGACGGCGCCGTCGTGGCGCTGGATTTCGAGGACTATGAGGCGCGGATGATGCGGCTTCTGACGCGGCATCACGGGGCGTTCGTGCTCGAGCCGGGCGCGGCGCCGGAGACGACGCGGGCGGCGGTGACGGCCTATTTCGCGGGCGATCGGCGGGCGTTGGACGGGCTGGTCGTGCGCACCAACGGGACGCCATTCCAGCATGAGGTCTGGGCCGCCCTGCGCGCCATTCCGGCGGGCGAGACGCGGACCTATGGCCAGTTGGCGGCGGCGATCGGGCGGCCGAAGGCGGTGCGGGCCGCGGGGCTCGCCAACGGCCAGAACCCCGTCGCCCTGATCGTGCCCTGCCACCGGGTGATCGGGGCCAACGGCACCCTGACCGGCTATGCCGGCGGGCTGGAACGCAAGCGGTGGCTGCTGGCGCACGAGGCCCGGTGACGAGGCGGTGTGAGCCGGGGCTCGACCCCATTCGGTGACGGGTTTAGACTGATCTGACGGCCGGGGTACGCCCGGCCGACGAGGATGCCGCCATGCTGATCGCCGCGCTCGCCGCCCTGGCCTTGTCCGCACAGCCTGTCCCGGCCGCTGCGCCGCCGCAGGTCGATCCGGACACCCCGTTCCAGCTCAATGACCTCGAGGTCACCGGACGCCGGCTCGAAAACCTGGTGCATGATTTCGTGGTCGATGTCGGGGCCCCGGTGCGCAACCGCGACCTGGCCCGCTGGAGCCGCAGCGTCTGTCCGGGCACGGTCAATCTGAGGACCGCAGAGGCGCAATACTTCATCGACCGGATCGCGCAGACCGCGATGAGCGTGGGCCTGAATCCCGCAGGGCCAGGCTGCGACCCCAATGTCATCATCATCTTCGCGGTGGACGCCGACCCCGTGACCCAGGCCTTCGTCGCCCAGGCGCCGCGCCGGTTCGTCAGCGGCGGATCGGGCACCGATCGCGGCCGCACCCAGCTTGCGAAGTTCCAGACCACTGACGCCCCCGTCCGCTGGTGGCATTCCAGCATGCCGGTCTTTTCCGACACCGGCGAGCGCGCCACCCGCCTGCCCGGCGATATCATCGGCAATGGTGCGGGCGTCGGCGGCCAGGACACGACCTTTGCCTATGCCCCCTCGGTGCGGACCACGGTGTCGTCGCGGCTCCGCAGCGAGATCGTCGACAACCTGTCCAAGGTCTACATCGTCGTCGATGCGGGCAAGCTTGAGGGCACCACGCCGGATCAGCTGGCGGATTATCTGAGCTTCCTGGCCTTGGCCCAGGTCGATCCTGAGGCGGAGACGCGGGGCTATGCCACCATCCTGAACCTGTTCGACGATCCGCAGGGCACGCCGGGCCTGACTGACCTGGACAGGGCCTATCTGAACGGGCTCTACAAGTCCGAGCGGAACCTGGGCAATGCGGGCAGCCAGACCCAGGAAGTCGCGAACTCCATCGTTCGCGCCCACCACGCGATCAGGGCGGCCCAGGGCGAATAGGCTCCTTCAGCCGAAGACGATCTTCCACATCAGCCGGCCGGGCGCGAAGGTGAACAGGCCGGCGATCAGCAGGCCGCCGACGAACAGGCCGGTCATGCCGCGCCGGTGCGACTTGATGTCGTGACGTCTGGCGGCGAACACGGCCATGGGCAGGGCGATCACGGTCCAGCCGCTGAGCAGGTGGATCCAGGAAAAGGTCCCGCTGGTCCGGATGAAGAAGGAGCTGATCGCCACGGTCGCCATGGCGATCACCCAGGACCAGCCGAGCGTCCGGTGCAGGGTGTTGCCCTTGACGCCGAGCAACAGGACGGTGCCGATCAGAAGGGCCGACAGGGCGGCGCCGACATGCAACTGGATCACCACCGGCTGGGCGGCCAGCAGGGCCAGGTCCGGGGCATGGGGATGCGACCACAGAGGCAGCAACCCGGCCTGTGCCAGCGCGACCCAGGCCGCCACGACGAGGATCAGACCGATGCCGGCGAGCGGCCAGGGACGGAGCAGGGGACGGGTGATCGAGGACATGGCGAGCTCCGGATGAGGGGATGCCCCGGTGTAGGGCCGCGGGGCGCGTCGTCATCCGCGATTGCGCGATCGGTCGGCCCGGATGCGCCGATGGCAGGGCGGTGCTGCTGGCGATGCGTGAACGAACAGGTGCGGCTCGCAATGGCGGGCGTCTCGCATTAGCGTGCGGGAAGGACAGGGTCGTGGGGAGGTCTCCGATGGGTGGTTTCGGATCTGGACGCGGCGGGGTCGCGATGTTGGTGGCGGCGGCGATCTGCGCGCCGACGCTGGCCTTCGCCCAGGACGATGACTGGGAGTTCGGCGAGGATGCGGCCCGGCAACTGACTGTCGCGACGGTCCGGTACGATGGCGGCAAGGCGGTGGTGGCGCAGTGTCAGGCGGGAGCTCTGAAAGTCGTCCTCGTCGGCCTGCCGGCCTCGACCGAGGTGATCCGTACGCTGTCGGCATCGCGTGCCGACGGAAGGACCGACGTTCAGACCTGGGCGGCCCAGCCCGGCGCGACCGTGTTCACCAGTCTGGTTTCCGGACGTGACGCGCGGTTTCTCAGAGGCGGCGGCCTGTTCGAGGTTCGCACCGCACCGGGAGCGCCGGCACCGATGCGGGCCAGATTTGACCTCCCGACCGAGAATGCCAATCTCGACCGCGTCCTTGTGGCCTGTGGCTATGGGGTCAGCGATGAGCGGGACCAACTCGTGCGCGCCGGCCCCGATCTGAAGACGGAGTGGGAGGCGGAGCACGCCGATGACCGTCCCAATCAGCGCCAGCGGAGCCGCAGCATCAGCGGTACAGCCCGACGCCAGGAGCGGCCCGAGACCCCGCCTGCCCCGCGCGTACCGACGCCCGTGGACATCAGCTGTATCGTGCGTGACGCCGCCTATGCCGATTGTCGGGCCGAACACGCCCCGACAGCTGTCTCGGCGCGAATGGATGAGCGGATTCGCATGATCACCGGGGTCAAGCTGGAACGGACGAGCGCAGCGGCCAACGAAGGTCGGGTTGTCTATCCCGGGTCCGATGGCGTCGCCCCGCTCATTCAGGTCATTCGAGAAGAGCTCATCGGCTAGACCCCGTCCAGGAACAGCCGGCTGGCCGGGTTGTCGGTTTCGTCGACGTACGGGTAGCCGAGGTCGTTCAGGGCTTCGGTGAGGGCGTTCAGTTCCGAAGGCGGGACCTGGATTCCGGCCAGGACGCGGCCGACATCGTCGCCATGGTTGCGATAGTGGAACAGGGTCAGGGCCCAGGCGGGCTGGAGCGCATTCAGGAAGCGCAGGAAGGCGCCGGGGCGTTCGGGGAACTGGAAGCGCAGGATGCGTTCGCCCTCCAGTCCCGCCGCACGGCCGCCGACCATGTAGCGGACGTGCAGTTTGGCGGTCTCGTTGTCGCTCATGTCCTCGACGCGGTAGCCCGAGGTCTGGAGGGTGGCGATCAGGTCTTCCTTCTCGTGCGGGCCGCTGCGCAGGGCGACGCCGACGAAGAAATGGGCCGCGCCGTCCGGGGCCCAGCGATAGTTGAACTCGGTCACCGACCGGCCGTCCAGCAGGCGCAGGAACCGGGCATAGGCACCGCGTTCGTCGGGCAGGGCGACGGCCAGCAGGGCCTCGGCCCCCTCGCCGATCTCGGCCCGCTCGGCGATGTGGCGCAACCGGTCGAAATTGACGTTGGCCCCCGAGTTGATGGCGATCAGGGCGGCGTCATTGTCCGTGCACGGATTCAGCGCGGCCCAGGCCTTGAGCCCAGCCAGGGCCAGGGCCCCGGAGGGCTCGGCGACGGCGCGGCTGTCGTCGAAGATGTCCTTGATCGCGGCGCAGATCGCGTCGGTGTCGACCAGGATGATATCGTCCAGCAGGTCCTTGCACAGGCGGAAGGTCTCGTCGCCCGCGCGCAGCACCGCCACCCCGTCGGCGAAGACGCCGACGCTGTTGAGGGTGACCACCCGGCCGGCGTCGATGGCGGTCTTCATGGTGGCGGCATCGACCGGCTCGACCCCGATGACCCTGGTCTCGGGCCTCAGGAATTTGACGATGGCGGCGACGCCCGACGCCAGGCCCCCGCCGCCGATCGGCACGAAGACGGCCTCGATCGGACCGGAGTGCTGGCGCATGATCTCCAGCCCCACCGTGCCCTGGCCGGCGATGACCTCCGGGTCGTCGAAGGGGTGGACGAAGACGGCGCCGGTTTCAGCCTCGATCGCGCGGGCGTGGGCATAGGCCTCGTCGAAGGTTTCGCCATGCAGGACGACATTGCCGCCGCGCGCCCTGACCGCCGCCACCTTGATGGCCGGGGTGGTCACAGGCATGACGATGGTCGAGACCGCGCCGCGCCGGGTCGCCGCCAGGGCCAGGCCCTGCGCGTGATTGCCGGCCGAGGCGCAGATCACGCCGCGCGCCAGGGAAGCCGCGTCCAGCCCGGCGACCTTGTTGTAGGCCCCCCGGATCTTGAACGAGAACACCGGCTGCAGGTCCTCGCGCTTCTGCAACACCGGCCGACCCAGGCGTGCGCTCAGGCGCGGCAGGGGATCGAGCGGGCTCTCGATCGCCACGTCATAGACGCGGGCGGTCAGGATGCGGCGGACGGTGTCTTGCATGGGTCGTGTTCTGGAAGGCGGTGCGGCGGCGTGTGCGCGTGATTTCTGACCGGTCTTCTAGCGGTTCGCGCAAGAAATGCTGCATCAAAGTGGTGCGTAGAGATCAGAGAGGGAGGGTGAATCGAGAATCTTCTTCTCCCGCGCAGCGGGGGAAGTGTCGCGTCGATCGCGAAGCGATCCAGCGACGATGGGGGCAGTGTCATGCAGGGCGAAGAAGTAAGACTTCCCCCATCGGTCCTGGTCTCGCTTCGCTCGACGACGGACCGCTTTCCCCCGCATGCGGGGGAAGAACATCGCCATCTGAATACCGCTACTGGAGCCAGCGTCCCGGATCGATGGGGCGGTCCTCGCGGCGGAGTTCGAAATAGACCTCGCCGTCGGTGGCGGCCTTGCCCAGGCCCTGGCCGTCGGAGACGCGGGCACCGGTCTCGACCGAGACGCTGTCCAATCCCGCCAGGACGACGCGCCAGCCGGGGCCGAGATCCAGGATCACCACCTGGCCCCAGCCGTTGAGGGGGCCGGCGTAGTCGACGACGGCGGAGGCGGGGGCGGAGACGGTGCGGCCGTCGCCCTTCCAGCGCAGGCCGGTCGATCCGTCGCCGAAACCGCCGCTGGGCAGGCCGGGCAGGGGCGAGGTCAGGCGGGCGCGACCGCCGGGCAGGCGGGTTGCGACGGGCTCCGCGTCCATGTCGGGCGCTGATCCGACGGTGCCGCCCAGAGCCCGGATGCGGGCTTCCAGCACGGCGGCGGCGCGCTCGCTGCGCTGGGCGTCGGCGCGCAGCACGGCCAGCAGGGCGGTCTTGCGTGTGCTCAGGGCCTCGATCTCGCCGCGCCGGTCGCCCTGGGCGCTCTCGACGGTCAGCAACCGTTCGCTGGACAGGACGGCGAGGCGGCGGATGCGGGTAATCTCGGCCTGACGATCCGCCAGAACCCGGGCGCGGCGGGCGAGCTCCGGCGTCATGGCGCGCATCAATATGGCGGCGCGGACCGTGTCCACGGCCTTGTCGGACGGGATCAGCAGGGGTGGCGGCGGGCGCCGGCTCATCATCTGCAGGGCCGACAGCAGCCGGCCCTGCACGGCGCGCTCCCCCGACAGGTCCGCGACAAGCGCCGTCTCCTGGCGCGCCAGTTCGGACAGGCGGGCGCGCTGGGCGTTCAACTGGGCGTCGTCGGTATCTCGGGCCTGGCGCAGGGCGGACAGCTGGCGCTCCAGTGCCGCCAGTTCTGTCTGTGCGTCCACGGCGTCGGCGCGCAGCCGGCGGGCGCGAACCTGTTCGTCACGATACTCGGCCTGGAGCGAGCGCAGGTCGGTGGGTTGGGTGTCTCCGGTCTCGAGGGCCTGATCCTGGGCACGCAGGCTCGCGGCCGGACCGACGGCGAGCAGGATCAACAGGGTGGTGGCGACCAGCTTTCTCATCGTTGTCTGGCCCATGACCTGTTCCGAAAACCGCAGACACTTTTCGGGGTCATGGGCTAATCGCGATGATAGGGTGATCCGGCCAGGATCGTCACGGCCCGATAGATCTGTTCGGCCAGCATGGCGCGGGCCAGGGCGTGGGGCCATGTCTGGGGCCCGAAGGCCAGTGTCGATCCGGCCGCCGCCAGCACACTGGCGTCCAGCCCGTCGGCACCGCCGATGGCGAAGACCAGCCGCCGCTCGCCGCGATCTCTGAGCAGGGCGATGTGGTCGGCGAAGGCGCGGCTGGAATACGCCTTGCCCCGCTCGTCGCAGGCGATCAGGTGTGCGCCCTCGGCGGCGGCGAGGATCAGTTCGGCCTCGGGGGCCTTGCCGGGCTTGCGGGGGTCAAGGTCGATCAGGTCCAGCGGGCCGAGGCCGAGTGCGCGGCCCGACAGGCCGGCGCGCTGGGCGTAGTCGGCGGCGAGGGTGGCCTCGGGGCCCCGACCCGGCTTGCCGATGGCGAGGATGGAGATTTTCATCGGTTATCCTTCTCCCCTTGCGGGAGAAGGTGGCCGAGCGGAGCGAGGTCGGATGAGGGGTCGCACTGTCGCGACAGCTCAGGCGCCGGCTCTCGACCCCAATGTTCAGTGTGACCCCTCATCCGTCAGCCTTCGGCTGCCACCTTCTCCCGCAAGGGGAGAAGGAAACCTAGACCGCCGTGGGTGTGCGGTGGGCGCTGTCGACGGCCCAGATCTTTTCGATGTTGTAGAACATCCGCACCTCGGGCCGGAACAGGTGGATGATGACATCCTCGGCGTCGATCAGAACCCAGTCGCAGTGCGGCAGGCCCTCGACCTTGGCCTTGCCCAGGCCGTGTTCCTTGAGGGTGCGCAGCAGGTGGTCGGCCAGGGCGCCGACGTGGCGGTGCGACCGACCCGAGGCCACGATCATGGTGTCGGCCATGGGCGACTTGCCCTTGAGGTCGATCAGGACGATGTCCTGGGCCTTGTCGTCGTCGAGCTTGGCGAGGATGGCGGTTTCCAGGGCATTGCTGCCCGTCGGAAGCACGCCGCGGTGCTCACCGGATTGGGGACCGTCGAAACCCGAAGCCTCTTCCCCGTCTTCGGCGTGGATGGGCTCGAAATCGTCCATCTCGTGGGCCGTGTTGGAAACGGCGTCGTCTTGCGTATCGTACGCGGGCGAGGGGGTCAGCGGAGGGCTCCGGGGTGGTGACTAAAGCGGGTGTCTAGCACAGATGGGGCCCGGGGTCACGTGACTCAAGCGGAGCCGGTCCGGGCGGCCCTGCGGATGGCGGTCGAGGAGCTGAGATTCAGCGGCGCCGTCAGATAGGTCCAGGCCGGGGCGGACATGTCGGCCAGCACCCTGGCCTCGTCCGAGGAGACCCGAAAACCGGCGAACCGGCGCGCCGCCGGGGCCGCGCGGCTCTCCAGCATAGAGCCCGGCCGGGCGACCACCGCGACGGGCATCATCCGCATGATGTCGGTCCAGCCGCGCCAGCGATGGAAGCTTTCGAGATTGTCCGAGCCCATCAGCCAGACGAAATGCACATTGGGATACCGGGCCTTGAGCGTGCGCAGGGTGTCGATGGTCCAGGTGGTGCCGGCGCGGGTCTCGAAGTCCGAGACGACCATCGCCGGGCCGTGGGCGTGGGCCCGGGCCGAGGCCATGCGATCGGTCAGGGGCGCGGTCTCATGCCGGCCCTTCAGCGGGTTCTGGGGCGAGACCAGCCAGACGACGCGATCGAGTTGCAGCCGGCTCATGGCCGTTTCGGCGACATGGGCGTGGCCGTCGTGGGCGGGGTTGAACGACCCGCCGAACAGGCCGACCCGCATTCCGGGCGCGAGGTTCAGCCCGTCGCGCAGGGCACCGGCGCGGGGGCCGGACGTCTGTGGCGCGGGACCGGCGTGGAAGAAGGACAAGGCGGTCGGCGCTCGGCGTTACGAGAAGGGCGGCTTATGCTCAGTCTTGCGCTAACACGCCGGGAACGGACTGTCGCGTCAGATTCCTTGACGCGGTGCAGCAGAGACGGACGCGTTCAGGGGGCCCAGCCCGCGGCGGTCGAAGGGATCACGTCGCCCTCTTCGTCGATCTCGCCACGGTTCTTGCGCACCTCGGCCCAGGCGGCACGCAGCAGTTCGGACACGCCTTCGCCCGAGACGCCCGAGACCAGCATCGGCCGCTTGCCGGATGCGGCCTCGAGCTCGGCGGCCTTGGCCTCGCGTTCGTCGGGGGACAGGGCGTCGATCTTGTTCAGCGCCAGGATCTCGGTCTTGTCGGCCAGGCCCTCGCCATAGGCGTCGAGCTCGCCGCGAATGATGCGATAGGCGCCCGCGACATCGTCCTGGGTCCCGTCCACCAGATGGATCAGGGAGGCCGAGCGTTCGACGTGGCCCAGGAACCGGACGCCCAGCCCGGCACCCTCGGACGCGCCCTCGATCAGGCCGGGGATGTCGGCGATGACGAACCGTTCGCCCGGCGACAGATCGACCATGCCGAGGTTGGGTGCCAGGGTGGTGAACGGATAGTCGGCGATCTTGGGCCGGGCCGCCGAGGACGCCGCCAGGAAGGTCGACTTGCCCGCGTTGGGCAGGCCCGCCAGACCGATGTCGGCGATCAGCTTCAACCGCAGCCAGATCCACATCTCCTGGCCTTCCTGGCCCGGATTGGCGTGGCGGGGCGCCTGGTTGCCCGGCCCCTTGAAGCGGACATTGCCCCAGCCGCCGTTGCCGCCGCGCAGCAGACATTCGCTCTGGCCGATCTCGACCATGTCCAGCACGACCGTCTCCTTGTCCTCGCCCAGCACCTGGGTGCCGACCGGGACCTTGAGCACCACGTCCTCGCCCTTGGCGCCGTGCATCTGGCGGCCCTGGCCGTGGTGGCCGGTGTCGGCCTTGAAATGCTGGCGATAGCGATAGTCGATCAGGGTGTTCAGCCCCTCGACCGCCTCGATCCAGACCGAGCCGCCGTTGCCGCCGTCGCCGCCATCCGGGCCGCCGTTGGGGATGAATTTCTCGCGCCGGAACGAGACGGAGCCTGCCCCGCCGTTACCGGAACGGATGTAGATCTTGGCCTGGTCGAGGAATTTCATCGGGGAGACTTTTCAGGGCGCTAACGCTCGCGACGCGGTCGCTCGCTGCTTGAGCGCAGGCCCTATAGCCGAAGAGAGCGGCGATTTACAGGCGGACGGGTTTCCTTCTCCCCTTGCGGGAGAAGGTGGCAGCCGAAGGCTGACGGATGAGGGGTAGTTCGGTGTCGACCGTGAGTGCTTTCGACGCCCACATCAAAGATCGGCGCGACCCCTCATCCGACCTCGCTTCGCTCGGCCACCTTCTCCCGCAAGGGGAGAAGGAACTATGCTTTCCGGACGAACTCGGTCCGGAGGACAAGGCCGCGCACCTTGTCGACATTGGCCTCGATCTCGGCTTCGTCGTCGGTCAGGCGGATGTTCTTGACCAGGGTGCCGCGCTTCAGCGTCACCCCGCCCGATCCCTTGACCTTGAGGTCCTTGATCAGGGTCACGCTGTCGCCGTCGGCGAGAAGGTTGCCGTTGGAATCCTTGGTCGGGGTGTCGGTCATCCGCGCCCCTTACGCCTCCGGAACATTCGCGTCGAGTTCATCCAGCCAGACCCGCGCATTGCCGTCCGACGGCGCGCGCCAGTCGCCGCGGGGGCTTAAAGATCCGCCGGTGACGACCTTGGGGCCGTTGGGCAGGGCCGAGCGTTTGAACTGGCTGGTCTGGAAGAAGCGGATCAGGAATTTGCGCAGCCAGGACTTGATGGTGGCCAGGTCGTACTCGACCTTCTCCGCATCCGGCGTGTTGATCGGCCAGGCCCCGCGCGCGGCGTCGCCCCAGGCCTGATGGGCCAGATACGCGACCTTCGACGGCTTCAGCCCAAACCGGGTGATGTAGAACAGGAAGAAGTCGTTCAGGGCATAGGGGCCGACGGTGGCCTCGGTGGACTGGATCTTCCCGTCCGCGCCGGCGGGGACCAGTTCGGGCGAGATTTCGGTGTCGAGGATGGCGTTCAGGGTGTCGGCGGCGCTGGCCATGTCGTCGCGGCCCGCGACCCAGCGGATCAGGTGCCGGATCAACGTCTTCGCCACCCCGCCGTTGACGTTGTAGTGGCTCATGTGGTCGCCGACGCCATAGGTGGCCCAGCCCAAAGCCAGTTCCGACAGGTCGCCGGTGCCGAGCACGAAGCCCTGGTTCTGGTTCGCCAGCCGGAACAGATAGTCGGTCCTCAGACCCGCCTGCACGTTCTCGAAGGTGATGTCGTGAACGGGCTGGCCGTCCGCGAACGGATGGCCGATGTCCTTCAGCATCTGTTCGGCGGCGGGACGGATGTCGAGTTCGGCCCCGGTGACGCCCAGCGCCGTCATCAGGCTCCAGGCATTGGATTTCGTGCCGTCCGAGGTCGCGAAGCCCGGCATTGTGTAGGCCAGGATGTCCGTCCTCGGCATCTGGAGCCGGTCGAAGGCGCGACAGGCGACCAGCAGGGCCTGGGTCGAATCCAGCCCGCCCGAGACGCCGATGACGATCTTTTTCGAGCCCGTCGATTTCAGGCGCCGCATCAACCCCTGCACCTGGATGTTGAACGCCTCGTAGCAGTCCTGATCCAGCCGCGCGGGATCGTCGGGGACGAAGGGGAAGCGGTCGAGGGGGCGGAGGAGAGGGAAATCCGCGGCTTCAGAAGAGCCGTCGAAGCCCAGCGGCATGAAAACATCCTGTTCCAACTCCATGCGGGAGCAGTCGGCAAACGTGCCCGTGCGAAGACGCTCAAGGCCGATGCGGTCCACATCGACGTCGGCGATCGTCAGGTGGGATTCCATCGAGAAGCGCGGACCCTCTGCGAGTTTCGCACCCAACTCATGAATGGTGGCTTGACCGTCCCACGCCAAATCGGTGGTGCTTTCACCCCAGCCCGAGGCCGTGAAGACATAGGCGGCCATCGCCCTCGCCGACTGGCTGGAGCAGAGCAGGGCCCGGTCATCTGACTTGCCGATGACGATGTTGGACGCCGACAGGTTCAGCAGTATTCGGGCCCCTGACAGCGCCTGGCGCGTCGACGGCGGAAGGGGGGCCCAAAAGTCCTCACAAATTTCGACGCCGAAGATGAATCCGGGTCGGTTCTCCGCCGCGAAAATTGTGTCGAGCCCAAAGCCGGCCCAACCATCGCCAATGGAAACCGTTGAAACGAGCGGGTCGCGTCGGGTCGCCGGGCTGAACCACCGCTTCTCGTAGTACTCCCGGTAGTTCGGAAGATAGGTTTTCGGAACGACTGACAGAACCTTGCCGTTCGCCAACACGACGGCGCAGTTGTAGAGCCGATCCCCGTTCTTGATCGGCGCTCCAATCACGGCGACCACGCCGGTTTCTGCCGTGACCTTCGCCAGTTCAAGGATCTGCCGCTCCACCTCCTCCAGCAGGGCCCCCTGCATGTGAAGGTCGTCGATGGCGTAGGCGCTGAGGCTCAGTTCGGGGAAGACGATCAGATCGACGCCCTGCTCGCCCGCCTGACGGATCAGGGCCTCGTGTTCGGCGGCGTTGGCTTTCGGGTCGGCGATGTGGACCACCGGGGTCGCGGCGGCGACGCGGACGAAGCCGTGGGTACGGGCGGAGTAAAAAGGATGGGTCTCGGGCATAATCAGTTCCGCTCATCCCGGCGAAAGCCGGGAGCCAGTGCTTTTGTAGGGCACGGCGTGTGGGATCGCCACTGCGTGCAACTTGATCGTCTCATCGCCCAAAGACCTGGGTCCCGGCTTCCGCCGGGATGAGCGGATATTTCACGGATGGTCTGATTGTCACTCCGAACGTGACCTTTGATCCGGTGATGTCTAAAGCCCTGCCTATGAACGATACCCCCAAGAAGGGCTGGTTCCAGCGTCTGTCGGACGGTCTGGCCCGGTCCTCCAAACAGATCACCGAGACGGTCGTCGGCGGCATGACGAAGGAGCCGCTCGACGAGGCGGCGCTGGAGCGGCTGGAGGAGCATCTGCTCGAGAGCGATCTGGGCCCCGCCGCCACCGACCGGATCGTCGAACGCTTCCGTGCCCTGCGCTTCGGCAAGGTGTCGGACGAGCGCGAGGTCAAGGAGGCGCTGGCGGAAGCCGTCGCGGCCGAACTGTTGCCGCGTCAGGCGACGTTCGATCCCCTGGGACCCGACGGCGTGGCGGGCGGCATCAAGCCCTATGTGGTGCTTTTCGTCGGCGTCAACGGCTCGGGCAAGACCACGACTCTGGGCAAGATCGCCGCCGACCTGACGGGCAAGGGCGCCAAGGTGATGATCGTCGCCGGCGACACCTTCCGCGCCGCCGCCCGCGAACAGCTGAAGGTCTGGGCCGAACGTGCCGGCGCCGATTTCGAGAGCCGCCGCGACGGCGCCGACCCCGCCGGCCTGGCTTTCGACGCCTATACCAAGGCGCGGGCCGAGAACTATGACGTGGTCCTGATCGACACCGCCGGGCGGCTGCAGAACAAGTCGGCCCTGATGGACGAACTGCTCAAGATCGTGCGGGTGCTGAAGAAGATCGAGCCGGAGGCGCCTCACGAGACCCTGCTGGTGCTCGACGCCACGGTGGGGCGCAACGCCCTGGCCCAGGAGCAGATCTTCGGGCGCACCGCCTTCGTCTCGGGCATCGTGATGACCAAGCTGGACGGTACGGCACGGGGCGGGGTCCTGGTGCCCGTCGCCCAGGCGTCGGATGCGCCGCTGAAGCTGATCGGGGTCGGCGAGGGGATCGAGGATCTGCAACCCTTCGACGCTCGTGCGTTCTCTCGTTCACTGGTCGGGCTGGAGGACTGAATGAGCGAGACCCATGCAACGGCCAAACATCCCACCTGGGTGCGCCAGGTGGTGGATTTCGGGGCGCTGGCGGCGTTCGCGGCGGTGTTCCTGTTCTTCCGGCTGAGGGGGATGCCGGGCTCCGAGGCCCTGGTCCAGGCGACCTGGGGGCTGGTGGCGGGATCAGCGGTGGCCATCGCGGTCGGGCTGCTGGTCGAAAAGCGCCTGGCCCTGATGCCGCTGCTTGTCGGCGGATTCGCCCTGGTGTTCGGGGTGCTGACCCTGGTGTTCCAGGACGACCTGTTCGTGAAGCTGAAGGTGACGGTTCTGAATGCGTCCCTGGCCGTGGCCCTGCTGGGCGGGGTCTGGCTGAAAAAGGAGCCGTTGAAGGCGCTTCTGGGGTCGGTCATTCCGGTCAACGACCGGGCATGGCGCATCCTGACGATCCGGTACGGATTCTTTTTCGCGGCGGTCGCCATTGTGAACGAACTTGTCCGATCCGAGGCCCTGGTGGGCTGGGCGACCGGGCGGCTGGGCATGACCGATGTCGATCCCGCCGATGTCTGGGTCAGCTTCCGCGGCGTGCTGTGGATCGCCTCGTCCGCCTTCGGACTGGCCAATGTGCCGCTGATCATGAAGAACTTGGTGTCGGACGCCCCGGTCGACGCGACCGCGCCGATCGAGCCAGAGGTGATGCCCTAGAGGGCGGCAGCGCGCTCAAGCAGCGAGGCTCCGTGAGCCGAGCGTAGCGCGGCGCGAAGCGCCACAGGCAAAGCTGTCGCGAAACCGTAAAGCCTCGCTGATAACCCTCCGTCCACGGTAGAGGCATAGTTTGTCTCAGGGGAAATCGACCATGGTGAAGTCCGGCAAGTCGAAGCGCAGCGGGGCCTTGGCCGAATCGCCCAGCCACCTGATGCATCGGGTGCTGCAACTGGCGCTCGACATCTATTCCGAGGAAGCCGGCCCCGACGGCCCGACCCAGCGCCAGTTCGCGGTGATGGAGGCGGTGTCGGCGAAGTCGGGCCTGACCCAGACCGATCTGGTGCGCGCCACCGGCATCGACCGCTCGACCCTGGCCGACCTGGTGGCCCGGATGACCACCAAGGGGCTGCTGGAGCGTGAGAAGTCGACGATCGACGCACGCGCCAAGGCCGTGAAACTGTCAGACGCCGGAACGGCCCTGCTGGAGGCCGCGCGGCCCCGGGTCGAGGCGGCCGACCGGCGCATCCTGGCCCTGCTGCCCAAGGGCAAGCGCGATGGGTTCATCGAACTTCTGTCGGATCTGGCCAATGCAGCCGACGCCGCCCCTGATCTGGCCAAGGCCGAGGCCAAGGCAGCCAAGAAGGCCCGCAAGGCTGAGAAGCTGGCGCGCAAGGCGGACGGCATCGACAAGGCTGCGGCCGGTGCCACTGAGGTCCGGCCCGTCAAGAAGGACAAGAAGCCCAAGAAGGCGAAGGCGCCGGTCGTCGCCGTCGAGCCCGTTTCCTGACGTCAGGCCCCGAACGGCTCAGGCTTTACAGTCGGGCGCGATGGGTACAGATTTCCTTTCAGGCCGCCGAAGAGCGGTCGGGAGGTTACGATGGCTGTGCTCGACTGGATCGTCGATTTCGTGTCGCCTGGAGTCTGTCGGTCGCGACCGGGTGAGCCCCGGATCCTGGCGGTCGATATGTGCCCGGTGACCTATGGCTACTGGTTCGTCGAGGAAGACGCCGAGCCGGCGGTGACCGAGGCCGAGGCCGCGCCCGTCAACTGACGCCGGCCTTGTCGGCGCGGACGTTCAGACCCTGATATCGAGAAGACTGCCGGGCCGGGCGGGGCGATCGCCCTGCGCGGCTTTTGGCGTTTCGGCGGCCGGGACGGGAGCGGCCGGCGTCTGTGCATAGCCGCCGACCTGGGCCATGGCGGCGCGGAAGAAGTCGGCCTGGGCCGCGCGGACGGCCGGGGCGGCACCCTGTGACGGGGCCGGAATCGCGGGCAGGTCGGGACGGATCGTGCTCATGCGCTATGGTTAACGTGCGCCGGGCGGAAAAGGGTTAACGGAAAGGCCGGCCTATTCCGCCGGCCGCGACCGCTCGGTCGCCGTGGGCGGCAGGCGGGGCGGGGCCACGAGAGCCGCGACAAGGCGGTCGACGTCGGCGTCGGTCAGCAGCGGTCCCGACGACTTCGCCACGACCCGCCCCATGGCGTCCACCGCGAAGCTTTCCGGCACGCCGGAGACGCCGAGATCGAGACCGGCCCGGCCCTCGCGATCGACCAGGACCATCGAATAGGGATCGCCCAGTTCGTCGAGGAAGGCCTGGGTCGCTTCGGGCTCGTCCTTGTAGGCGACGCCGACGACGGCGATGCCGCGCGCCTTCAGCGCCAGCAGCCGGGGATGCTCGATCCGGCACGGCGCGCACCAGGACGCGAACAGGTTGACGATCATCGGCCGTCCGACCCCGGCGGTGCGGATGTCCACGTTCTGAGGCCCCGCCACGCCGTCGGCGAGAATCGGCAGGACGGTCTCGGGCACCGTCTGGCCGACGGCGGCGTCGGGCTTGTAGGCGGGATCGCGCTTCAGCGACCAGCCGATGAACAGGGCGGTCAGGGCGACCAGCACGACCAGCGGAACGATGGCAAGCCAGCGGTTCACGACTCACTGTCCTCTTTGTCGAGCGTGCGAAGTTCGGCCTTCCAGCGCCGCGCGGCGACGGCGACGCGGGCGACCAGGCCGGCGAGAACCAGGGCGCTGATGCCCCAGGCGGGCCAGACAAAGGCGGCGTAGGGGGTCATGTCGAGATCGGGCATGGCTTCAGGCTCCTGCGGCAGCGCGGGCGCGCAGGGTCAGGACACGGCGGCGGGTCACCTCGGTACGAATCGCCGTCAGCCAGATGGCCAGGAACAGGGCACCGTAAGCGGCCATCATGGTCAGGAGCGGAGTTAGGAAGACCGGATCGAGGCTGGAGCCTCCCGCGCGCAGCAGCGACGCCGGCTGATGCAATGTGTTCCACCAATCGACCGAGAACTTCACGATCGGCAGGTTGATCAGCCCGACCAGACCCAGCACGGCGGCCGCGCGCCCGGCCTTGGTCTCGTCGTCGATCGACGAACGCAGCGCCATATAGCCGAGGTAGAACAGGAACAGCACAAGCACGCTCGTCAGCCGCGCATCCCAGACCCACCACGTCCCCCACATCGGCTGGCCCCAGAGCGAACCGGTAATCAGGGCCAGGGCCGTGAAGGCGGCACCCGGCAGGGCGGCGGCGCGCGCGGCGGCGTCGGCCAGCGGATGGCGAAACACCAGGGCGAAGAAGCTGGACACGCCCAACGCCGCATAGACCATCGTGCCCAGAGACGCCGCCGGAACGTGGACGAACATGATCCGCACGGTGTCGCCCTGCTGATAGTCCCCCGGCGCGGTGAAGCTGAGCCAGGTTCCGACGGCCAGCAGCACGGCGGCGACCGCCCACAGCCACGGGACCAGCGGGCCGGTGAAGCGCATAAAGCGGGCGGGGTTGGCGAGGCCGAACATGGCGGTTCGCTTACGCGCCACGCCCCTCAGCGGCAAGCGCGCCGGTGGTCGCGGCGGTCGCCCCCGAAGTGCCGAGCACAGACTCGATGATCCTTCGATAAGTGCCGGTCAGGGCCACGATCTCTTCCACCGGAACCCGTTCGTCGAACTGGTGCATGGTCTGGCCGACCAGGCCCAGCTCCAGAACCGGGCACATGGCGCGGATGAAGCGGGCGTCGGAGGTGCCGCCGGTGGTCGAGGCCTCGGGCCGGCGACCCAGCTCGGTCTCGACCGCGTCCTGGACCGCCGTGACGAAGGGTCCGTGCGGGGT
Source organism: Brevundimonas sp. NIBR10 (assembly GCF_027912515.1). NCBI lineage: Bacteria > Pseudomonadati > Pseudomonadota > Alphaproteobacteria > Caulobacterales > Caulobacteraceae > Brevundimonas > Brevundimonas sp. NIBR10. The sequence continues at coordinate 174,113 of NZ_CP115464.1, read as the reverse complement.
CAGGAAGGCCTCGCCGGAACACATGTGCTCGAGCGTGATCTCCAGCCCGCTCTCGGCCGCGACCCTGGCCGCCTCGGCATCCAGATGCGCGATCAGGCCGTCGCCGGTCTGGGCCGGGTTGAAGCGGATGTTCAGCCGGGCCTTCGCCTGGGCCGGGATTACATTGGTCGCGCCGTTGCCGATGTCGATGGTGGTGATCTCCAGATTCGACGGCTGGAAGGCCTCATAGCCCTCGTCGACGACCCAGGCGTCCAGCCGGGCCAGCAGCCGGACCAGCACGGGTGCCGGATTGGCCGCCCGGTGGGGATAGGCGACGTGCCCCTGCCTGCCATGGACGGTGATCCAGGTGTTCAGCGAGCCCCGCCGGCCGATCTTGATCATGTCGCCCAGCAGGTTCTGGGACGACGGCTCGCCGACCACGCAGGCGTCGATGACCTCACCCTCGGCGATCAGGGTCTCGACCACCCGCTTGGTGCCGTGCAGGGCCGGGCCCTCCTCGTCGCCGGTGATGAGGAAGGACAGCGACCCCCCCGGTTCACCGTCGGCCAGCACGGCGGAGACCGCCGCGACCCAGGCCGCGATGCCGCCCTTCATGTCCGCTGCGCCCCGCCCGTACAGGATCCCGTCGCGGATCTCGGCCTCGAACGGATCGGCGGACCAGCCGGCCTCGGCACCCGTGGGCACCACATCGGTATGGCCGGCGAAACACAGGTTGGGCGAGGCTGTCCCGCGCCGGGCATAAAGGTTCTCGATCCGGGCGTGGACGCCTTCGCCCCCCGGGCCCTCGAACGGCATCCGGCGGCAGGTGAAGCCCAGCCCTTCCAGCACTCGCTGCAAGACGTCCATGGCCCCGGCGTCGGCGGGGGTCACCGACGGGCGGCGGATCAGGACCTGCGTCAGTTCGACAGGATCAATGACAGGAGTTGATGCGGCGCTCATGGACCTATGCTTTAGGGACCTTACGCGACTGCGAGAAGGCCCTGACGGCCGGGAAGGGGACGCCGATGCCGAAGATCGATCTGGATGCGGCCCCGACCGGGCACGGAACCTCCTATCCCGACGCCTTCGCCGGGCCATGTCTGCCGCGCCGTCGCTGGCGGCTGGGCGATGCGGCGGGGCTGGACCAGTTCGGGGTCAATCTGTTGCGCCTGCCGGCCGGGGCCTGGTCGAGCCAGCGGCACTGGCATCTGACCGAGGACGAGTTCGTCTGGGTGGTGTCAGGCGAGGTGGTGCTGGTCGAGGGCCTGGAGGACGAGCCCATGACCGAGACGGTGCTGGTCGCCGGCGACTGCGCCGGGTTCAAGGCGGGCGTGCCGAACGGCCACCGGATCGAGAACCGATCGTGTGCCGAGGCGGTTCTGCTGGAGGTCGGGACGCGCAACCCGACCGGCGACGGGGCCGACTACCCCGGTATCGACATGGTCCTGCCGCTCGGCGCGGACCGCTATTTCCACCGGGACGGGACGCCGTACCCCAAGCATGATCGGCGCACGTGAGTACCGAGACACTCGAGACCGGCTCTGCCGTCCCACCCCTTCCGCCTGCACCGCCCGAGGGCCCCGCAAGCCCGTGGGGCATTCGCGATTTCCGTCTGTTGTGGTTCGGGCGGGTGGTCGCCGTGCTGGCGATCCAGATCCAGTCCTCGGCCCTGTTGTGGCAGGTCTATGAGATCGCGCGCCGGGATCATCCGGTCGAGCAGGCCAGCCTGTATCTGGGCCTGGTCGGCCTTTGCCAGTTCCTGCCTCTGCTGGCCTTCACCCTGCCCGCCGGGGCCATGGCCGATCGGCGCGATCGCAAGATGACGGTGTGGATCTCGGTCCTGGTCGAGGCCAGTTGCGCCCTGAGTTTCCTTCTGATGGCGCTGCACGGCGATCCTCCGCTGTGGGGCCTGCTTGCCGTTGCGGCCCTGTTCGGGGCGGCACGGGCCTTTCTTGCCCCGGCCAGCCAGGCCTTCCTGTCCATGGTGGTCGGACGTCGCGCCCTGCCGCCGGCCATCGCGGCCCAGGCCATCGCCTTTCAGGTCGGGGCCATCGCCGGTCCGGCCCTGGGCGGGGTGATCGTCGGGGTCAATGTGCCCCTGGCCTATGCGGTGTCGCTGAGCCTGTTCCTGATGGGGGTGGCGGCCTTCATCATGATCCGCACCGGCGGCAAGCCCGCCCCCCAGACCAACCCCCTGTCACCGCTCGAATCGGTCAAGGAGGGGCTGGCCTATGTGTGGCAGACCAAGGTGGTGTTCGGGGCGATCTCGCTGGACCTGATCGTGGTGCTGATGGCCGGTGTAGCCCTGCTGACCCCGATCTTCGCGCGAGACATCCTGCATGTGGGCCCCGAAGGGTTCGGCCTGCTGCGGGCCTCGTTCGGCGTCGGGGCCATGGTCGTGGCCATCTATCTTAGCCGCTTCCCGATCGTCAGGCATGGCGGGATCTGGATGTTCGCGGCCGTGGCCGTATTCGGCCTGGCCACCCTGACGTTCGGCCTGTCGCGGATCGTCTGGCTGTCGGCGGCGGCCCTGTTCGTCGGCGGGGCGGCCGACATGATCAGCGTCAACATCCGCCAGACCCTGATCCAGCTGGCCACGCCCGATCATATGCGCGGCCGGGTGTCGTCGGTCTCGATGCTGTTCATCGGGGCGTCCAACGAACTGGGCGAGGCCTATTCGGGGGTCATGGTCCGCATCCTGGGCGCCGTCGGGGCGGCGGTGGTCGGAGGGATCGGCGCCCTGGCCGCCACGGGAATCTGGTCCGCGATGTTCCCGGGTTTGCGGAAGGCGGACAGGCTGGAGTGATTCTCTCCCTCCCCGTTGTGGGGAGGGAGCGCGAGCATCAGCGAGCGCGGGTGGGGAAGTGCAGGGATCGCACTCCGCACGTTCGGACCCCACCCTGGCTACGCTTCGCTACGCCGTCCCTCCCCATGAAGGGGAGGGAGAATGCGCTCGAGCAGCGAGGCTCCGCGAGCCGAGCGACAGCGTCTCACGATGAGTCCAAACAAGCGTCCAGGCGCGAAAAAGCCCGCTGCGGGGGATACATCGCAGCGGGCTTTCACGCTCTCTGTGGAGCGGACGTTTCCTCCCCGAAACGCCTCCATTCAGCGTTTGTGCGCTTCCGCGCCTCGCCGTCCGGTGTGAGGGGAAATGACCCCAACGGCCGTGTGGGGTCAATCTAGGCCCAAGCGAAATCAGGCGCTTTTGTGAGTAATCGTCGATAACTCATCCGTGAGACGAGGTATTTATCGAAGGTTCGTCGATAATCGTGCGAATGGTTCTCACGAGGTCGGTGCGGGCCACTGTCGACTGTCCGGGACGCGCCGCTTTCCACGCCTCGTTGTCGGCCACACCCGCCGCCAGGATGCGTCCGGCATCCAGATCCTTGATGGTCACCTGACCGGCCGCGATCTCGTCGCCGCCCAGCATGACGGCCGCTGGCGCGTTCCTGCGATCGGCATATTTCATCTGGGCCTTCATGCCCGCGCGACCGAGATAGAGCTCGGCGGCGATGCCGGCGTTGCGCAGTTCCGCCACCGCATCGAGGTAGTGGGCCATGTCGTCCTGCGAGAAGACGATGACCACCACGGGCCCGCGCCGCGCCGCATCCGTGCGCCCCGCTGCGCGCAGGGCCGAGGCCAGGCGCGAGACCCCGAACGAGAACCCGGTCGCCGGGACCGACTGGCCGGTAAAGCGCGCGACCAGGTCGTCATAGCGCCCGCCGCCGCCGATCGAGCCGAACCGCACGGGACGGCCCTTGTCATCCGTGGTGTCGAGCAGCAGTTCGGCCTCGAAGACGGCCCCCGTATAGTATTCCAGACCCCGCACGATGGTCGGGTCGAAGCGGACCTGATCCTGGGCCACGCCCATGGACGTCAGGGCGGTGTCGATGCCGGACAGTTCGGCCAGCGCCGCCTCTCCGGCCTCACCAAGGCCTCCGGTCGCCGCCACGGCGCCCAGCGTCTGGGCCCGCGTCAGGGTCGGGTCGCCGGCGCAGGCCAGAAAAGCCTGAATGGTCGAGGCGACCGAGGCCGGCAGCCGGGCCCCCTTGGTATAGTCGCCGCTCTCGTCCAGTCGCCCTTCGCCGAGCAGGGCCGAGACCCCCTCCCAGCCCAGCCGGTCGAACTTGTCCACGGCGCGCAGGGCCGTCAGCCGCTGGACCGGATCGGTGACGCCGCCCGCGTCGAACAGGCCGTCGAACAGTTTGCGGTTCGAGACGCGGACCACGGCCTGACCATCCTCGAGACCCGCTGCCTTCAGGCCCGCACAGGCCATGGCGATGATCTCGGCGTCAGCCTCGGGGCGGTCGGAGCCGACGGTGTCGGCGTCGCACTGCCAGAACTCGCGGAACCGGCCGGGGCCGGGCTTTTCGTTGCGCCAGACGGGACCGAAGGCATAGCGGCGGAACGGCTTGGGCAGGGTCTCCCACTGCTCGGCGGCGAACCGGGCGAGCGGCGCGGTCAGGTCGTAGCGGAGGGCCATCCACTGATCGTCATCGTCCTGAAGCGCGAAGACGCCCTCATTCGGACGGTCGGCGTCGGGCAGGAATTTGCCGAGCGCATCGGCGTATTCGAACGCGCCGGTCTCCAGTGGTTCGAAGCCCCAACGCTCGTAGACCTCCGACACTCGGGCCACGATCCGGCGCTGGGCGACCAGGTCGGTGCCGCGGCGGTCTGCGAACCCTCTGGGGGCGCGGGCTTCGGGGCGTGGGGCGGCGGGGGTGGGGGCGTCGGTCATGGCCGCGCTTTTAGAGTGGCGAGTGACGAGTGGCGAGTGGCGAGTAAGGCTCTGTGTGATTGGTGGTTAGTGGTTCGTGATTTGTGGCTCGGTGCGGCGCTGCCGTCGACGCAACTGCTCGCCACTAGCCACTAGCCACTAGCCACTAGCCACTAATCACAAACCACCGACCGCCTTACCGCTTCAGCAGCGGCACCATCCGCCCATAGGTCAGGCAGCGCCAGATCCACTCCAGCGGGCCCATCTCGAACCGCGACAGCCAGAGCGGCGACCAGATCAGCTGCAGGATCCAGATGCCGCCGACGGCGCTCCAGATCATGGCCGGGCCCCACTGGCCGTAGAGCAGCGGGCCCCAGGGCATGTAGAACAGGCTGGCCATCAGGATCGACTGGGTCAGGTAGTTGGTGAAGGCCATCCGCCCGACCGGTGCCAGCCGGCCGGTGATGATCCGAAGGCCGCCCTTGGTCAGCAGGATCAGCAGGGCCGCATAGCCCAAGGTGATGACGAAGCCGAACTGGGCCATGGCCGCCGACAGGCCGCCGGTCGGATCGTCCTCGACGCCCAGGGTCTGCCAGCGGTACCAGCCGAGCCCCGCCAGGATCGCGGCCCCCGCAGCGATGGCCAGCAGATAGGTCCAGATCGCCCCCTTGCCGGCCAGCCAGCCGCTCTTGAACAGGCCCAGACCCAGCATCATCAGGGGCAGGGTGACGGGGATCAGGGCCAGGCTGAAGCCCTGGACGAAGGCCCAGGCCCTGAGGTTCTCGGTCATGGCGGCGATCCAGCCGCCGGTGCGCACCGCCTCGATGGTGGCGGCGATCTTCTCGGGGCTGATCTCGGGCCCACCCATCCCGTCACGAACCTCGGGCGGCAGATTCGCCATCAGGATCGCCATCCCGGCCCCGACCACGCCCCAGAACAGGCTGACCCCGCCGCCGATCCACAACAGCTTGCCCGCCGACATCGACCGCATCAGCAGCATCAGCAGGCCGGTGTAGGCGTAGTGCATCAGGATATCGCCGTACCAGATGCCCAGGCCGTGGATCAGGCCGATCACGAACAGCCAGAACAGTCGGCTGCGCAGCAGCTTGCCGCGCACCTTGTCCGACCGCTCGCCCCCGACCAGGAAGATCGAGACCCCGAACAGCATGGAGAACAGGCTGCGGAACTTGTCGTGGAAGAAGACGTCGGTGACCCAGGTGCCGATCTTGTTGGCCCCGGCCATGGCGAAGGGCGCGGACTCGGGATCGCCATAGACCTCGAACGGCCAGGCGAAGGACAGGGCGTTGACCGCCAGAATCCCCAGCACGGCCAGGCCGCGCAGCATGTCCAGGTTGAAGATCCGGTCGCCACCCGTGACGGGATGCGGGCGCGCAGGCCCAGTCGGCGCAGGTGCCGTGTCGGTCGTGGTCATCGCGAGCCCCCTCGTGCGAAGGGACAGGATGCGGCACCCACCGGCCGGCGCAAGCTTAATTCGGCGTAATGTTCTCGTTCAGCAGGCCCAGCCGGTCCTTGACCTCGGGCTGGGGCTCGAAGGCCAGGAAGGCGACGCAAAGTCCGGCCCAGAGCGCATAGCTGACGCCCAGCAGGATCGCGACCGGCAGGCCGCCGACGCCGTAGATCAGCAGGATGGTCTCGGTATAGCCCAGCGCCTCCAGGAAGCTGCCCGACTGGACCCAGCCCCAGGCCATGCTGATCAGGGCGAACAGCACCATCAGCCCCGCCGCCAGCAGGCCGCCGTACAGCATGTAGCGCCACACGATGCCGAGTCGCGATCCGGGGCGACCGGTCCGCTCACGCTCGCGTTCGAGCAGCCACAGGCTGACCGGCACGACGATGGCTCCAAGGATCAGCACGATCAGCCGCCAGTCCATCTCGCGACCCGGCAGCCAGTTCGACGGCGGCAACAGCGGCAGGGTCAGGATCAGGGGCGGCCAGGCCGCGGCAGCGATCCCGGCGATGATTTTCGCACCCGGCGTCCGGCGCCAGACGACGCGTGTCTGGCCGGGGATGTCCTCGGGCTTGTCGAAGGAGAGGTTCATCGGGCCCCTTACCGCGTCGGCACCGGGGTGGGACCGGAATAGTCATAGAAGCCGCGGCCGCTCTTCTTGCCCAGCCAGCCGGCCTCGACATATTTCACCAGCAGGGGGCAGGGCCGGTATTTGCTGTCGGCCAGGCCGTCGTACAGCACGTTCATGATGGCCAGGACGACGTCCAGCCCCATGAAGTCGGCCAGCTCCAGCGGCCCCATCGGATGGTTGGCCCCCAGCTTCAGCGCCTTGTCGATCGAGGCCACGTCGCCGACGCCTTCGTACAGGGTGAAGATCGCCTCGTTCATCATCGGCACCAGGATGCGGTTGACGATGAAGGCGGGGAAGTCCTCGGCATTGGTGGTGGTCTTTCCGAGGCTCTCGGCGAAGGCGACGGCGGCTTCATAGGTGGCGGCCGAGGTGGCGATGCCGCGCACGATCTCGACCAGACCCATGACGGGGGCCGGTTTCATGAAATGCAGGCCGATGAACCGCTCGGGCCGATCGGTGGCCGAGGCCAGCCGGGTGATGGAGATCGACGAGGTGTTGGACGCCACCAGGGTGTCGGGGCCCAAGTGGGGCACCAGTTGGGCGTACAGGGCCTTCTTGACCGCCTCGTCCTCGACCGCGACCTCGATGACCAAATCGGCCTTGCCGGCCTCGGCCAGGGTTTCGACGGTGGTGATGCGGGCCAGGGCGGCGTCGGCCTGATCCTGCGTCGTGCGGCCCTTGCCGACCTGATGCGCCAGATTGGTCGCGATCTCGCCCAAGGCCAGCGGCAGGCGGGCGGGGTCGATGTCGTACAGGCTGACCGAATATCCGCCCAGCGCGACCGCATGGGCGATGCCGACGCCCATCTGTCCGGCGCCGATGATGGCGACTGTTGCGATCGTGGTCATGCGGCGCAGGTCATCAAGTCAGGGTCGGCAGCGGCGTTTTCGCCAGAGGCCGGCACCTTAAGAGGGTCGGCGAACGGCGCAAGGCTGGAATCGTGCGGCGCAGCATCCTTGCACCATCCCGCGCGGCCCGAAGGCCACACCCTGTCTCAGCCCAGCAGGGTGATCAGCGAGGGCGCGGCCATGCCGTTGAACAGCCGGCGCGCGAACTCCAGCAGCAGCAGCACGACGATCGGCGAGATGTCGATGCCGCCCAGATTGGGGATGATCCGGCGGAAGGGCTCCAGCAGCGGGCGGGTGACGGCGTCCAGAAACTGGGACAGCTGGTTCACGAACCGGTTGCGGTGGTTGATGACGTCGAAGGCGAACAGCCAGCTCAGGATGGCGGTTCCGATGATGGCCCAGACCATCAGGCTGATGACCGCGTTGACCAGCCAGACGATGGCACCGCCCATGCGAAGACTCCGAAAGAAATGCGAGGAGACGAGGAGGCGTCCCTGAGCGCCGCTTCTAGCCGACCTGTGCCGTTCCGCCAAACGCCCAGTCGCCGCAGATTCGCCGGGGCCGGTTGGCCGTTGACACCCCCCGGTCCCCCCGCCTATGTCCCGCGCTCGCCTGTACCCTCTGAGAGGGGCCGTAGCTCAGTTGGTAGAGCGCGTCGTTCGCAATGACGAGGTCAGGGGTTCGACTCCCCTCGGCTCCACCAGGCGTCAAATAGCAATAACTTCGACTCACCGGCGGCGCTACGACACGCGACGGCTACCCGAGTGAATGTCTCTGGCCTTCAGCGTCTTCCGGCGCGGTGGTTCCGATGACGTCCGGGCGAGTTCCGAAGCGGCTTAGGATCCTGAGAGGCCCTATCCTTACGGCATGGGCCAGGAGCCATCGGCGGCCGTTTCGGCACCGTGATTTCTCAAACACCGTACCCGGATCAAGCGTAGCCGTTACGCCACGCTGCGTGTCAAACACCCGCAGATGCCGTCCCGTCATGGAACTGAAGCCTTGCCGTTGCGGGGGCGTCTCGGACCCTCCCTAAGCCGCCGCTGCGTTTCATGACGCAGAACGAATTTCGGGGCAAACATGACCAATCATCGTCTTCTGACGGGCGTTTCCAAGCTCGCACTCGTACTGACCAGTGCGATCCTCGCCGCCTGTCCGGCCGTCGCACAGTCGATCGTGTCCGAGCCCGGAGCGGATTCACAGCTGGAAGAGATCGTCGTCTTCGGCCGTGGCCAGACCCGCCAGCAGGCTTCGATCACCGCCGCCGCCATCGCCGTCGAAGCCCCCGGCACCAGCCCGCTGAAGGCGATCGAACGCCTGCCCGGCGTCAGCTTCCAGTCGGCCGACGCCTTCGGCAACTATGAATGGTCGGCACGCATCGTGCTGCGCAGCTTCAACCAGAACCAGCTCGGCTTCACCCTGGACGGCGTGCCGCTGGGCGACATGAGCTACGGCAACCACAACGGCCTGCACATCTCGCGCGCCATCATCTCCGAGAACGTCGGCCGCGTGGACGTGGCCCAGGGCTCGGGCGCGCTGGGCACCGCCTCGACCAGCAACCTGGGGGGCACGGTCCAGTTCAACACCCGCCGCCCGGCCAGCGAGTTTGGTCTGGACGTGGCCGGCACCTATGGCAGCGAAGAGACCCTGCGCGGCTTCATCCGCCTGGACTCGGGCGCGTTCGGTCCGGCCGATACGGCCCTGTCGCTGTCCTATGTCGATCACTCGATGGACAAGTGGAAGGGCGTGGGCGAGCAGAACCAGAAGCAGATCAACTTCAACCTGGTCCAGCCGATCGGCGCAGGCGAGATCACCGGCTTCATCAACCATTCCGAACGGCGCGAGAACGACTATCAGGACATGTCCCTGGCCCAGATCGCGCGCCTGGGCCGCGACTTCGACAACATTTCGGGCGACTATGTCCTGGCCGTCCGTATCGCCGACATCGCCAACAACCGCGGCGACACCGGCGCGGCCGTGACCAACCCCGGTGCCGGAACCGTCTATCCGACCCCGATCCAGACCGTCGACGATGCCTATTTCGACGCCGCGGGCCTGCGCGACGACACGATCGGTGCCCTGACGATTGCCTATCCGTTCACGGAGGCCTTCTCCGTTTCGCTGACCGGCTATGGCCACACCAACAAGGGTCAGGGTCTGTGGTGGACCCCCTATGTCGGCACGCCGGTCGGTGCCCCCGATCAGAACGGCGCGGCGATCGCGATCCCCAGCCCGATCTCGGTGCGCACCACCGAATACGACATGGACCGCAAGGGTGCGTTCGGTTCGGCCAATCTGGACCTCGGCACCCACGCGATCGAGGCCGGGTTCTGGCTGGAGCAGAACGACTTCAACCATGCCCGTCGCTTCTACGGCCTGGGCCGCGCCGCCAATACGCGCGACTCGCTGGAGTTCCTGGAAAACCCCTTCTTCACCCAGTGGCAGTACGAGTTCGAGACCGAAACCCGTCTGTTCTACGTCCAGGACACCTGGGCGGTCACCGACGCCCTGACGGTGTTCGGCGGCTTCAAGTCGCTGTCGGTCGAGAACACGGCCCGCACCCTGGTCGGCCCCAACAAGACCGGCTCGATCAAGGCCGAGGACAACTTCCTGCCCCAGGTCGGCGCGACCTATGACGTGAGTGAAGACCAGCAGCTGTTCGTGTCGTACTCGGAGAACATCCGGGCGTTCGAATCGTCCAACACGGGCGGGCCCTTCTCGGCGTCGGCGGCGGGCTTTGCGGCACTGCGCACGACCCTTCAGCCGGAAAGCTCCAGGACCATCGAGGCCGGCTGGCGCTTCCGCTTCGACCAGCTTCAGGGATCGCTCGCGGTCTATAACGTCGAGTTCGAGGATCGCCTGCTGAGCGTCGCCCTGGGTGCTCCGATCCAGGGTCTGGGCAACGGCATCCAGAACGTGGGCTCGGTCCAGTCGCGCGGCTTCGAAGCGGCGGCGGTCTGGAGCTTCAACGAAGACTGGTCGGCCTTCGGCTCGTTCAGCTACAACGACTCGACCTATGAGGACGATGTCCGCAACGGCGTGGGGGCCCTGGTGGCGGCGACGGCGGGCAAGACCGTGGTCAACACACCCGAGACCCTGTTCCGCGCCGAACTGGCCTATGACGACGGTTCGCTGTTCGGCACCCTGGCGGCGGCCTACACAGGCGAGCGGTTCTCGAGCTATCTCAACGACGAGAGCGTGGACGGCTATACGCTGGTGGAACTGACCGCAGGCTATCGGGTCGTCGATACGGGCAGCCTGCTGGACGGGACGGAGATCCAGTTCAACGTCACCAACCTGCTGGACGAGGATCATATCTCGACGGTCGGTTCGGGCGGGTTCTCGAACGGGGCAGGCGGTCAGACCTTCCTGCCGGGCGCTCCGCGCCAGGCGTTCGTGACGCTGCGTCGCCACTTCTAGAGCGCGACGACGGCTTCGATACGGTGGGGCGCGTCTCTCGGGGACGCGCCCCTCTTTCGGTTTTGAATCAGGATACGATGATGGCCCAGATTTCGAGACGCGGCTTGATGAGCGGGACGGTCGGTGTCGGGCTGGCGGCCGGTGCAGCAACCGCAAAGGCTGACTCCCATGCCGAGTCGGCGCGGACACTGACCCGGATCGCCTTCGGCTCCTGCGCCAAGAGCCAGAAGCCCCAGCCGATCTGGGATGCCGTGCTGGCGACCGAGCCGGACCTGTTCATCTTCCTGGGCGACAACGTCTATCTGGATACGCGTGACCCCGAGGTGATGCGCCAACGCTATGCCGAACTGGCGGCCCAGCCGGGCTATCAGAAGCTGAAGGCGACGACGCCGATCCTCGCGATCTGGGACGATCACGACTTCGGCGAGAACGATGCCGGAGCCGACTATCCGATGAAGGAGGAAAGCCGACGCCAGTTCCTGGATTTCTTCGGCGAGGCCGCCGACAGCCCCCGACGGACCCGCGACGGCATCTACACGGCCCATGTCTTTGGTCCCGAGGGGCGGCGGGTCCAGGTGATCCTGCCCGGCCTGCGCTGGAACCGGACGCCGCTCAAGTCCCTGGAGCTGGGCGGTCAGGACTATGAGACCTGGGTCAGGGCGCGTGCGGCCGTCGGCGAGACGACCCCGGGCCCTTATGATCGTAATCCTGATCTGGCCGCGACACAGTTGGGCGAAACCCAGTGGCGCTGGCTGGAGGAGCAGCTCTCGGTTCCGGCCGACATCCGGATTTTCGGCTCGAGCCTTCAGGTCGTGGCGGACTTTGCTGGCTGGGAAGGGTGGATCAACTTTGCCCACGATCACCAGCGGCTGATCGGGGCGATCCGCGACACACGTGCCAACGGACTGATCTGTCTGTCCGGCGACACCCATTACGGCGAGATTTCGAAACTGGACGTCAACGTCCCCTATCCACTGTGGGATATTACCTCATCGGGCCTGACCGAGGTCTGGCCGGTGACGCCGCCCAACGCGCTGCGTGTCGGAGGGGTGTTCCGCGACCAGAATTTCGGCCTGCTGACCATCGGCTGGAATGGCGACAGCCCGACCATTCTGGCCGAGGTTCGCGACGTCAACGGTGTCGTGCGTCTGGAACAGGCGATCCGGGTTGCCGATCTGACGGTATGACGGTGGGGGCGTCGGGTGCGGCTGCTTCCCGATGCAGTTGCCGGTCGTGGACTGACGCATCCTGACGCCACGGGGGCGGCGGCTTGACGGGTCGGGGGCGGCGGCCGCATGATTTTCGCATACCACGGTGCGATGTCGCGCCATGGAGTGGGGGACACGACCATGAAATCCTTGAAGCTGGCCGCCGCCATCGGCGCCGTTCTCGTCGCCGGGGCTGTGACGACCATCGCCGATACGGCCTCGGCCCAGAACTCGGGCCTGCGCCCGAACTTCGGCAGCGTGCGCCTGCGGGCCGGGTTCACGCCCGATCCCTATACGGTCAGCGTCTATGCCGGGGGCTCGATCGACGCCTATACCGACACCGACCTGCCGGGGGCCTGTGTGGGCAACATCTCCGACGCGCCGGACTATAGCGTGACCTATACGGCGGGGCGGCTGCCGCTGGTGTTCCGCGCGGTGTCAAACTCGGACACGACCCTGATCGTCAATGGCCCGGACGGTCGCTGGTCGTGCGACGACGACAGCTTCGGCGACGGCGACCCCCAAGTGGTCTATCGCCGCCCCCGCAGCGGAAAGTACGACATCTGGATCGGCGTGCTGGGCGGTTCGGGGGCCCAGGCCGTGCTGGGGATCACCGAAACGCCAAGGTGACTTTTTGGGGGCGCTTCGCGCCGCGCTAACGCTCGGCTCGCGGAGCCTCGCTGCTTGAGCGCAACGGCGAAGCAACAAAAAAGGCCGCTCCGTGAGGAGCGGCCTTTTCTCATTCAGGGCAGGGTCGGGCTCAAGCAGCGAGCCGCCGATCGGCGAGCGGTAGCCCGCAAGCCGTAAGGCTTACTCGGGACGCGCGCGCTTCTTGCGGAACGACGGGTTCAGGATCTGTTTGCGCAGGCGGATCGACTTGGGCGTTACCTCGACCAGTTCGTCCTCGCCGATATAGGCGATGGCCTGTTCCAGTGACATGATGCGCGGCGGGGTCAGGCGCACAGCCTCGTCCTTGCCCGAGGCGCGGACGTTGGTCAGTTGCTTGCCCTTGATCGGGTTGACGTCGAGGTCGTCCCAGCGCGCGTTCTCGCCGATGATCATGCCTTCGTAGGTCTTTTCGCCGGCGCCGACGAACATCGTGCCGCGGTCTTCCAGGTTCCACAGCGCGAAGGCGGCGGTGTCGCCGTCCGAGTTGGAGATCAGCACGCCCTTCAGGCGGCCTTCGATGGCCCCCTTGAACGGCTCGTAGTGGCTGAACACCCTGTTCAGGACGCCCGAACCGCGCGTGTCGGTCAGGAACTCGCCCTGATAGCCGATCAGCGAGCGCGACGGGCACAGCAGGCTGATGCGGGTCTTGCCGGCGCCGGAGGGGCCCATGTCCTTGAGTTCGGCCTTGCGGGCCGACAGCTTCTCGATGACCACGCCGGTGTATTCGTCGTCGACGTCGATCATGACGTCCTCGATCGGCTCCAGCTTCTCGCCGTTCTCGCCTTCCTGATAGACCACGCGCGGACGCGAGATCGAGACCTCGAAGCCTTCGCGGCGCATGTTCTCGATCAGCACGCCGAGCTGCAGTTCGCCACGGCCCGCGACCTCATAGGCGTCGCCGCCTTCGGTCGTGGTCACACGGATGGCGACGTTGGCCTCGGCTTCTTTCAGCAAACGGTCACGGATGACGCGCGACTGGACCTTGTCGCCTTCGCGACCGGCCAGGGGGCTGTCGTTGACCGAGACGGTCATGGAGATGGTCGGCGGATCGATCGGCTGGGCGGGAAGCGCGTCGGTCACTTCCATGGCGCACAGGGTGTCGGCCACGGTCGCCTTGGACATGCCGGCGATGGCGACGATGTCGCCCGCTTCCGAACCCTCGTCCAGGGCCTGACGCTTCAGGCCACGGAAGGCCAGGACCTTGGTGATCCGGCCGCGCTCGATTTCCTTGCCGTCGCGGTCCAGGGCGTGGATCGCCATGCCGGGGACGGCCTTGCCGCTCTCGATACGGCCGGTCAGCAGGCGGCCCAGGAAGGGGTCGCTCTCGATCAGCACGTTCAGGATCTGGAACGGCTTGTCCTTGTTCGCCTGCACCTTGGGCGGCGGCACGTGGCTGACGATCAGGTCGAACAGGGGGGCCAGGGTGTCGTTGGGCTTGTTCAGGTCCATCGTGGCCCAGCCGGCGCGGCCCGAGGCGTAGATGTGGGGGAAGTCCAGCTGCTCGTCCGTCGCGCCGATGGCGGCGAACAGGTCGAAGGCCTCGTTGTGGACGCGGTCCGGATCGGCGTGGGCGCGGTCGACCTTGTTGATGCACAGGATGGGGCGCAGGCCCATCTTAAGGGCCTTGGTCAGCACGAATTTGGTCTGGGGCATGACGCCCTCTTCGGCGTCGACCAGGATGACGCAGCCGTCCACCATGCCCAGGATCCGCTCGACCTCACCGCCGAAGTCGGCGTGGCCTGGGGTGTCGATGATGTTGATCCGGGTCTCGCCCGCCTCGCCGTTCCAGAGCACGGAGGTGCATTTGGCCAGGATGGTGATGCCGCGTTCCTTCTCCTGATCGTTGGAGTCCATGGCCCGTTCGGTCTGGGCCTCATTGGCTCGGAAGACGCCGGACTGGGCGAGCAGCTGGTCCACCAGGGTGGTCTTGCCATGGTCGACGTGGGCGATGATGGCGACGTTGCGAAGGTTCATATCGGTCGTTCAATGCGAAAAGGCGGCCGCCCAAGTCAGGAATGGGTGCGGGGGCCGCTAGGGGAATGTGCGTCATGCGGGGAGGCGCGCGCCTCTTACAGGGGTGCGGACCAAAACGCCAGTGGGGGACTTAAGTGTCGCTGCGAGACAGTCCGGCCCGGTTCCGCTATTCCGGTCGAAGGGCCTTGGAAAAACCGAACCTCTATAAGGAAGACAGCGCGTGACCTTGACCTTCGAGCCGGCACCCGGCGTGATGGCTCCCACCACGACGGGCGGCAGCTTTCCCGTCCGGCGGCTGTTCTGCATCGGCCGGAACTATGCAGCCCACGCGCGCGAGATGGGCAAGGACCCGGACCGCGAGCCACCCTTCTTCTTCACCGGCTGGGCCGAGACGGTCGTGCCCGACGGCAGTGTCATCGCCTATCCGCAAGCGACGGCGGACTATCAGCACGAGATCGAGCTGGTCATCGCCATCGGCAAGTCGGGACGTGACGTGTCCGAGGATGAGGCACTGGGCCTCGTCTACGGCTACGCCATCGGTCTCGACATGACGCGCCGGGATCTCCAGACCGTCGCCAAGGACGCGGGCCGGCCCTGGGACACCGGCAAGAATGTCGAACAGTCGAAACCGCTAGGTCCGATCCAGCCCGCCGCCGGGTTCGATGCCTCGAAGGGGGCCATCACCCTGAGCATCAACGGCCAGTTGAAGCAGAAGGGTGATCTGGCGGACATGATCTGGTCGGTCCCCGAGGTCGTCGCCCACATTTCGCGCTACTATCGGCTGGAGCCCGGCGACCTGATCTACACCGGCACGCCGGCCGGTGTCGGGCCTGTGCTGATGGGTGACGTTCTGGTGGGCGCGATAGACGGTCTGGGCGAACTGACCGTCACCATCGGCACGGAGGCGAACTGATCATGATCCTGCATGGCTATTTCCGGTCCTCGGCGGCGTGGCGCGTCAGGATCGTGCTGGGCTTGAAAGGGCTGACGACCGACAGCCGCTACCAGCATCTGCGCAAGGGCGAACAGCTGTCGCAGGAGTATCTGGCGGTCAATCCGCAGGGGTTGTTGCCCAGTCTGGTGCTGGACGACGGCACGGTGCTGACCCAGTCACTGGCGATCTGCGAGTACCTGAACGAAGTCCAGCCCGACCCGCCTCTGTTGCCCTCCGATCCGGCCGCGCGGGCCCAGATTCGTGGCTTTGCCCAGGCCATCGCCTGCGACATCCATCCGCTTCAGAACCTGCGGGTGCTGAAGGCGCTGGCGGGGCTGGGCCAGACGCCGGATCAGACCCAGGACTGGGCACGGACGGTCATTTCCAACGGTTTCGATGCGCTGGAACGGCTGGTCGTGGACCGGCCAGGGCCGTTCGCGTTCGGGGACAGTCCCACCCTGGCCGATGTCTGTCTGATCCCCCAGATGGGCAATGCGCGACGGTTCGGGGTCGAGTTGCGCTGGCCGCGGCTGGAGGCGATCGACGCCGCCTGCTCCGCCCTGCCGGCCTTCGCCGCCGCCAGACCGGACGTGCAGCCGGACGCCGAATAGACGCCGGGGCAAAAGCCCCGGCGGTCCTCTCGATCAGGCGGCCAGGTCGAGCTTTTCGATGTCGATGACGAAGCGATAGCGGACGTCGGATTTCTCCAGCCGCGCGTAGGCCTCGTTGATCTGGTCGGGCGCGATGACCTCGATGTCCGAGGCGATGCCGTGTTCGGCACAGAAGTCGAGCATCTCCTGGGTCTCGCGGATACCGCCGATCAGGGAGCCGGCGACGCTGCGACGGCGCCACAGCAGAGGCACGGCGAACACGGGCAGACCCTCGGTCGTCAGGCCCAGCATGACCATCGTTCCGTCTCGCGCCAGCAGTTGCAGGTGGCTGGCGATTTCATGCGTCGCCGAGACGGTGTTGATGATCAGGTCGAAGCTCTCGGCCGCCGCCTTCATCGCCGCCTTGTCGGAGTTGATCAGGAAATGCTTGGCGCCCATCCGTTCGGCGTCGGCCTTCTTGCGGTCCGAGGTGGACATGACGGTGACCTCGGCACCCATGGCCACAGCCTGTTTGACCGCCATGTGACCAAGCCCGCCCAGGCCGACGACCGCGACCTTGGAGCCCGGCCCCACGCCCCAGTGGCGCAGGGGCGAATAGGTGGTGATGCCGGCGCAGAGCAGGGGGGCGGCGACATCGAGCGGGATGGAGTCGGGGATATTCAGCACGAAGGCCTGGTCGACGACAATCTTGTCCGAATAGCCGCCCTGGGTGATCGGCTGGCCCGATTCGGCGCTGTGCTTGTCCGGGTTGCCGTAGGTGCCGGTGAAGCCGGGGATGCAGTACTGTTCCTCGCCCTCGACGCAGGAGGCGCAGGTGCGGCAGCTGTCGACCATGCAGCCGACGCCGACCCGGTCGCCGACCTTGAACTTCGTCACATTGGCCCCGACGGCGGTGACCAGGCCCGCGATCTCATGGCCCGGCACCAGCGGATAGGTCGAGCCGCCCATGTCGTTGTGGACCATGTGCAGGTCCGAGTGACAGATGCCCGCGAACTTGATGTCGATGGCGACGTCGTCCGGGCCGGGATCGCGACGGTTGAAGCTGAACGGCGTCAGCGGGGCCTCGGCGGAGGTCGCGGCGAAGGCGCGGGTGGCGATGGGCATGGCGATGTCCTTGGAAACGGTCGAGCCGGGCACAGATGTGGGCTGGACCTTCCCGCCGCAACCCGCGCGGCCGGTTCGGCGGTCTATTTCAGCCGGTCGATCAGCGCCTGGGCCGCCGCCGGGTTCCGGACCTTGGCCCCCGAGATGAAGTAGGCGAACACCGGCCCGCGTTCGGCCCAACCCCGGGTCTGGGCCGCGATGGCGTCGAGTTCTGTCGAGGTCATGCCGGTGGGTTCGTCTTCCCGGCTCGACATCAGCCGGGCATAGGTGAAGTCGGCGGTATCTGCATCGATCCGGGGCCATTCCGGCGCCTCGTCATCGACGGCATAGACGATGGCCGCGCCGTATTTGCGGGCCAGGTCCCGGAACTGTTCGGTGTCGAAGCTGGGATTGCGGACCTCGAGCGCATGCCGCAGCCGTACGCCGTCCTTTTCGGGCGGCAGCAGTTTGAGAAAGCCCTCGAAATCGACGGGATCGAATTTCTTGGTCCCCATGAACTGCCAGTTGATGGGCCCCAGCTTGTCGCCCAGCTGGGTCATTCCCTGATCCAGAAATTTGGCGAAGCTCTCACCGCCCTCGGACAGGACCTTGCGGTTGGTGCAGAAGCGGCTGGCCTTGACCGAGAATTTGAACCCATCCGGCGTTTCGTCTCGCCACTTCATCCAGCTGTCGGGCTTGAAGGTCGAATAATAGGTGCCGTTGATCTCGATCGAGGTCAGGGCGCGCGAGGCGAACTCCAGCTCGCGTTTTTGCGTCAGGCCCTCGGGATAGAAGACTCCGCGCCACGGCTCGAAGGTCCAGCCGCCGATGCCGATGTGGATGGGGTGGGTCATTGTTCCATGTCTCCTGACAAGCCTTGCCAGTCTTCCAGGGCATGACGAATCCGAACGATCAATACGATCTCGTCCGCCAGCAAATCATAGACGATGACGTGACGACGATGTCCATGGACGCAGGCAGGAGGGTTCAGCGAGTCTCGAACCCGGGCCATCTCGGGAAAATCAGCTATGAGGTCGAGGGTTTCGAGAAGCCCGTCGATGTAGCGGTCGGCCTGTCGTTGACCAAAGGCTTCCACGCCATGCCGATAGATCGTCGACAAGTCTTGCCTGGCTGCCAAACTCATCCGGAGAACCGCCACCTCAGGCGCGTTGGCGGAGTTCGGCGCGAATCTCGTCGATGATCTGTCGCGGAGACTGGTCGGACACGCCGCTCGCACGGCCTTCATCAACCAGTCGCTGCATGTTGGCGATCTTCTCCGCCCTGATCTGCTCGCGGCGGATCAGGTCGCGGACATAGTCGCTGGAGTTCGAATAGCGGCCGTCGGCCGACTGGGCCTCGACCCAGGCCTTCATCTGATCGGGGAGGGAGATGTTCATCGTGGCCATGGGGTGATGCTCCGCTCTATGGCAAGGTTTGTCAAACTCCACGCGTGATGACGCGTCGCGATCCGGTCGGTAGGATGTCGTCATGCCCGCCGACTCCGCATCCATCCCGACCACCACCCCCGAGGCCAAGGCCCCGCCGAGTGCGTTCGGCAAGGGGTTCGTGCTGGACGCCTGGTATTTCGTGGCCCTGTCGCGCGATGTGACGCCGGGGTCGCTGAAGCGGCATGAGCTGATGGGCGAGCCGGTGCTTGTGGGCCGGACGAAGGCCGGTGCCGTTTATGGGATGCGCGACATCTGTCCCCACCGGGCCGCGCCCCTCTCGGCCGGGCGGCTGGTCGAGCATCCGGGCGAGGGCGAGACGGTCGAGTGCTGCTATCACGGCTGGCGGTTCCGGCCGGACGGCGTCTGCGCGGCCATTCCGTCCCTGGTCGAGGATCAGGCCTATGAGGCGGGGCGGATCCGGGTGCGGTCCTATCCGGTGGTCGAGAGCCAGGGGATGGTGTTCGTCTGGATGCGCTCGGACCCGCGCTCGGACGCCGCGCCCGACCATGAGCCGCCTGTGTTTCCCGGGGTCGTCGGCGGCGAGGCCAAACTGGTCGAGTGGATGGATTTCGACAGCCATATCGACCACGCCGTCGTCGGCCTGATGGACCCCGCCCACGGCCCCTATGTCCATCAGCAATGGTGGTGGCGGTCGGCCCATTCGATGCACGAGAAGGCCAAGGCCTTCGAGCCGCGGCCTGAGGGCTTCGCCATGGTGCGCCACGCACCGTCGTCGAACAGCAGGGCCTATCGCATCCTGGGCGGGGCGCCGGCGACGGAGATCACCTTCCGCCTGCCCGGCTATCGCTGGGAGCATATCCAGGTGGGGGAGAAACAGGTCCTCGCCCTGACCTGCCTGACGCCCGTGACGGAGACGAAGACGCGGATCACCCAGATCTTCTGGTCCGACCACTGGGTCTTCGGCGTCGCCAAGCCCTTCCTGCGGATGGGGGTGCGGGCCTTCCTGAAACAGGACGGCGGGATGGTGAACCTGCAGAACGAGGGCCTGCGCTACGACCCGGCCCTGATCTGGATCGATGACGCCGACCGACAGGCGAAATGGTACCAGCAGCTCAAGCGCGAATGGATCCGAAGCCGCGCCGAGGGACGGGCGTTCCAGAATCCGGTCGAACCGGCGGTACTAAGGTGGAAGAGCTGACCGGTCTGTGCCGCGCACGAAAAAGGGGCTGCCGGTCGGCAGCCCCTTTGATGTCAGGGCCGGGGCCTACTTCCGGGTCAGCGCACCGGCCAGGATGACCGCGACCTGTTTGGCGACGTGGTCGGTCAGCTGGGCGGCGCTCCAGCCGTCGTAGGCGGCGCGGCGGTAGTTGGACAGATAGGCGTCCCAGACCAGTTCGGTCAGCAGCGGCACATCGGCGTCCTGGCTCAGCTCGCCCTTGGACACACCGTCGCGCAGGATGTCGGTGATCACGACCAGCAGCTGTCTGGTCACGGCGCGGGCGCGGGTTTCGGCGGCCAGGGGCTGGAACCAGGAACGGGCGACGATGGCCTGGAACAGGGGCAGCTGATCCAGCGAGCCGTGATAGCCGGCGGCCAGGGCGGCGTTCAGGCGGGCCTGGGCCGAACCTTCACCGGCACCGGTCTTCACCGTGTCGGCCAGGCGGGTCATGTCCTCGGTCAGGACGGCTTCGAACAGTTCGGCCTTGTCCTGGAAATTGGCGAAGACGGCACCGGTCGACATGCCGGCGCCCTTGGCGATGTCGCGGATGGTGGCGGGTTCATAACCGCGCTCGGCGAACAGGTTGCGAGCGGCGTCGAGAACCTTCTGGCGCGTCCGGACCTTGGCGGCCTGGCGGCGGTTGAGGCGCGGCGCGGCCTCCGCATCGTCGGCGTGAAGAGCGGTCGCGAGGGATTGGGACATGAGGGGGAACTCTGACTCTGGACCGGCTGACAGCGACCGGTGGAAGAACGAACGTGAGACGATTTCGAGGTCGCCGTCTCGGCGAAGAACAGGGCAGGAGCCGACCCGAATTGTCCGGCTGCTGCTGGGGGGAGGTGGGGTTCATCACGAAACGATGACGAAAATGGGGTCCATTCATGAATGAGCGGTTGATGTGACACAGGGTCACCGAGCGACGTGACGTCAGCGTCGGTTACAGGGGTTTGCAACGCGGCACGCCGTCGATTCCGTCGCGATGCCTGCCCTGAATCAGCTGCCCGGAGTGGATCCGCGCAGGGCCCGGGTCGGACGGTTCCGGCGATCGGCGGGCGTCGCGGCCTGGAACACGGCGCGGAACTGGTCGCGCTTTTCGTGGATGGAGGCGAGCACCAGCCCCATGGGCACCCCGATGTCGACCAGGGTGTTTTCAGCCAGTTGCAGACTGGCCTCGGTCGTCTCCGGGACGGCATCTGTGACCCCCAGGCCGTACAGACGGGCGGCGTGGCGATCGTCGCGGGCCCGCGCGATCAGGGTCATTTCCGAGCGCAGGGCGCGGGCGGCGATGACGACCTCATCCACCTTTCCGGGGGCGTCCATGGTGACGACCAGGGCTCGGGCGGTGCCGATCCCGCACAGTTCCAGCATCTCCGCGCGACCCGCGTCTCCGTAATAGATGTCCACGCCCGCCTTGCGCGCCGCGGTGACGGCGGCGGGATCGGTGTCGAGTGCGATGAAGGGGACGTTGTGCTCGGCCAGCATGTCGCCGACCAGCCGTCCGACCCGGCCATAGCCCACGATCATCACCGCGCCGTCACGAACCACCGGAGGTGGGGTGTCCTCCGCAAGTCCGGTCGCGGTCTCCGGCCGACGGGACAGTCGCTGGCCGAGGGCGGCCATCAGGGGCACGGTGAACATGCTCAGGGTCGCCGACAGCATGACGCCCTGGGTGAAGGCGGGCGGGGCCACGCCCTCGGCCATGCCGGTGGCCAGGATGACGAAGGCGAACTCCCCGGCCGGGCCGAGAACCAGGGCCGTCTCGATGGCGGTGCGGGCGCCGATGCCCCACAACCGGGCCAGACCGAAGATCAGGCCCGCCTTGACCACGGTGATCAGCGCGGCGAGACCGAAGATAAACAGCGGATCGGCGGCGACGGCCCGGACGTCCAGGCCGATGCCGACGCCGACGAAGAAGACGCCCAGCAGCAGGCCCTTGAAGGGTTCGATGTTGATCTCGACCTCGCGGCGGTATTCGGTCTCGGCGATCATGACCCCGGCGATCAGCGCGCCGATGCTCATCGACAGGCCCGCCGCCTGGGCCGCGACGCCGGCACCGACCACGATCAACAGGCACAGGGCGACGAACAGCTCCTGGCCCGAGTTGGTGCGCTTGCGGCTGCGCGCCACCGATCGGAACAGGGGCCGCAGCACCAGCCGGCCGATGACGACGACCAGGGCCAGGCCGATGGCGGCGGGGGCCAGGGCGAACAGGGTGCGGCCGATCAGCTGCGGCTCCAGCAAGCCGCCGGGTGCGGCGGCGGCGACCAGCAGGGAGACGGTGATCAGAATCGGCGCCACGGCCAGATCCTGGGCCAGCAGGACGGCGAAGGTGGATCGGCCCACCGCCCCCTTCAGTCGCCCGCGCTCGGCCATGACGGGCATGACGACCGCTGTCGAGGACAGGGCCAGGCCCATGCCCAGCACGGCCGCCCCTGCCAGCGACTGGCCCAGCAGGGCGAAACCGGCCCCGAGCACCACCGAACAGATCACGACCTGCATCAGCCCCAGGCCGAAGACGAGGCGACGCATGGACTTCAGCCGTTCCCACGACAGCTCCAGGCCGATCATGAACAGCAGGAAGGCCACGCCGAGTTCGCTCAGCTGGGCGATCTGGGTCGGGTCGGAGATGGTGAACCACGACAGCCAGGGCGCGCTTTCGGCCAGGCTGCCCAGACCGTGCGGGCCCAGCAGGACGCCGGCGGCGAGGAAGCCGAGCACGGGGCTGATCTTCAACCGGCTGAACAGGGGCACTACGACGCCCGCTGCCGCGAGGAAGACGACCAGGTCCTTGTATTCGCCGCCGCCGCCGTGCCCGATCGCCATTCTCTCTCCCGTCAGGTCGCCCGACGCGCGAGATTGCGCCCGTGGGGGCGAACGGTGGCGAGATGGGGTTCGGGGCCACTATAGCCGCACCGGCGTGGCCAAGGGAATGCGCGGCAGGGCGAATGCACGCGATCGGTCTTCACCAGCCCATTCGGCATTCAACGGTGGCCCAGCGCAAAACCGTCGCCGAAGATTCATGAATCTTTTTTAAGGCGACGGGCCGGTCCTGAGGCGTAGTTTCCCCGCCGAACGGCGTCCACGCCGAGGTCTGACCCCCTTTTCTCGCGTTCCAGGATATCCCCCATGAAGACGTTGCTTCTCGGTGCCGCGATCGGCGCATTGCTGCTGCCCGCCGCCCTTCCCGCCATGGCCCAGGACTTCTCCGCCCAATCCGACGACCATGAATGCGTCGACGAGGCCTGCACGATCGTCTCGCTGTTCCAGACCACGGCCCCCGCGTCGGGCTATCAGGGCACCACGGCGCCGAAATACGGCACTTGGGGCTTCGACCTGGCCGGTCGCGACACCTCGGTGAACCCGGGCGACAGCTTCATGGAGTACGCCAACGGCACGGCGTTGCAGTCGCTGCAGATCCCGTCGGACCGCACGTCGTACGGCTCGTTCGCCCTGCTGCGCGAACTGTCGGACAACCGGATGAAGGAGCTGGTCACGGGGCTGGCCGCCCGTACCGACCTGACCGCCGGTTCGGACGAGCAGAAGATCGCCGACGCCTATCGCTCGTACGCCAACGAGGCTCGGGTCGAACAGCTGGATGCCCAGCCGCTGCAGCCCTATCTGACCGCCATCCGCGCCGCCGACAGCCATCAGAAAATGGCCGCCTATATGGGCAACTCCATCGGCAAGCTGGGCTCGTCCTTTTTCCGCACCGGCATCACGATCGACGCCAAGGCCCCGAACCGCTACGTCGTCGCCGCGGGCCAGGGCGGCATCGGCCTGCCCAACCGCGACTACTATCTGTCGCCGCTCTATGCCGACAAGAAGGTCAAGTATCAGGCCTATGTCGAGCGGATGCTGACCATGATCGGCTGGGACAAGCCCGCCGAGAACGCCGCCGCCATCGTGGCGCTCGAGACCCGGATCGCCGAGGCCCACTGGACCCCGATCGAGAACCGCAACCGCGACAAGACCTACAACGAATATACCATCGCCCAGCTGGTCTCCGAAGCGCCGGGCTTCGACTGGCAGGCCTATTTCGACGCCGCGCAACTGGGTGATACGCCCCGCCTGATCGTGGCCCAGAACACCGCCGTACCCAAGATCGCGGCCATCTATGCCGAGACGCCGGTCGCGCTGTTGCAGGCCTGGCAGGCGTTCCAGACGGCCGACGGTGCCGCGCCCCTGCTGTCCAAGCGGTTCTCGGACGCCCAGTGGGAGTTCCGCTCGCGCGACCTGTCGGGTCAGCCCGAGCAGCGCAGCCGCGAAAAGCGTTCGATCTCGTTCGCCGAGGGGATGCTGGGCGAGGCGGCGGGTCGTCTTTACGTCGCCGAATATTTCCCCGCCGAGTCCAAGGCCAAGATGGAGACCCTGGTCGCCAACCTGCGCACCGCCCTGTCGCACCGCATCGAGGGCCTGACCTGGATGGGCACGGAGACCAAGGCGGCAGCCCAGGAGAAGCTGCGCAAATTCACCGTCAAGATCGGCTATCCCGACAAGTGGCGTGACTATTCCGCGCTTCAGGTTCGCGCCGACGACCTGTTCGGCAACGCCCGGCGGGCCAGCCAATTCCAGTGGGATTACCAGCGCAACCGCCTGAACGAGCCGGTCAACAAGCAGGAGTGGGGCATGACGCCCCAGACCGTGAACGCCTATTACAACTCGGCGAACAACGAGATCGTCTTCCCGGCGGCGATCCTGCAACCGCCCTTCTTCGATCCGGACGCGGACCCGGCCGTCAACTACGGCGGCATCGGCGGCGTCATCGGCCACGAGATCGGCCACGGCTTCGACGATCAGGGTTCCAAGTCCGACGGCGACGGCGTGCTGCGCAACTGGTGGACCGACGCCGACAAGACCAATTTCCTGTCTCTGACCACGCGTCTGGGTGCCCAGTACGACCAGTACGAGCCCCTGCCGGGCTACAAGGTGCAGGGCGGTCTGACGATGGGCGAGAACATCGGCGACGCCTCGGGCGTGGCGGTGGGTCTTGAGGCCTATCACCTGTCGCTGAACGGCCAGCCGGCCCCCGTGCTGGACGGCACGACCGGCGACCAGCGCTTCTTCTACGGCTGGGCCCAGGTCTGGCAGTCCAAGATGCGCGACGAGGCCGCCAAACAGCAGGTCGCCACCGATCCGCACTCGCCGGCGATGTTCCGCGTCATCGGCCCTGTGCGGAACCACGACGCCTGGTACGAGGCGTTCAACGTCCAGCCGGGCACGAAATACTACCTGCCGCCGGAAGAACGCGTCCGCATCTGGTAGGTCAGAGAGCGGGGGAGGGTACGAACCTCCCCCATTCCTCGATCACTACGGGGTCGGTCTCGGTTTCGCGCCGCCCGTTCCTCAGCAGGGCGAAACGGCCGGGCTCGACCAGCCGCCCGACCGCCCACACAGCGGCCCCCCGTACCAGCGGCGAGGGGTCATCGAGCAAGGAAACGGCGGCCTGGATCAGGTCGCCGTTTTCGCTGTTGGCGATGGCGTACAGCACGTTGCGAATGAAGCGGTCGCGGCCAATCCGCTTGATCGGGCTCTTGGAAAACAGGGCGCGGAAGGCTGCGTCGTCCAGCGCGGCGAGGTCCGACAGGCGGGGGCTGACCAGGTTGTCGCGCGCCTTCAGCCGGGCCTCGCTGGAGGCCGAGGCGAACTTGTTCCAGGGGCAGACGGCCAGGCAGTCGTCGCAGCCGTAGATGCGGCTGCCGGTCGCCGTGCGGAACTCCACCGGCCAGGGGCCAGCGAACTCGATGGTCAGATAGGACAGGCACCGCCGGGCATCGAGCTGGAACGGGGCCGGAAAGGCCTTGGTGGGGCAGGCATCGAGGCAGGCGTTGCAGGATCCGCAGTGTTCGCCCTCGGCCGCGTCCGGCTCGATCTCGGCGGCCGACAGGATGACGCCGAGGAACAGCCAGTTGCCGTGCTCGCGGCTGAGCAGATTGGTGTGCTTGCCCTGCCAGCCGAGGCCGGCCCGCTGGGCTAGGGGCTTTTCCATCAGGGGGGCGGTGTCGACGAAGACCTTCACTTCGGCCCCGGTGCGGGCGGCGACCTGGCCGGCCAGCTGTTTCAGCCGGCCCTTGATCAGTTCGTGATAGTCGTCGCCGCGCGCATAGACCGAAACATAGCCTGCCGAGGCATCGGCCATCTCGGGCAGGGGGTCGTGGTCGGGGCCGTAGTTGACGCCCAGCACAATGGCGGTGCGCGCATCGGTCCACATCGCCGTGGGGTGGGCGCGGCGCTCGAGCGTCGTCTCCATCCAGCCCATGTCGCCGTGCCGACCGGCCTCGACGAAATGGGCCAGCCGCTCGCCGGCGCTCCAAGGCTCGGCGGCCGAGGCGAAGCGGCAGGCGGAAAAGCCGAGTTCCTGCGCGCGCTCGCGAATGAAGGGACGGATGTCGGCGGCCATCCGCGCGCCTTGCCGCGCGCGGAAGCCTGAGTCCAGTGTCGCCTATCCGGCGATCCGCGCGCGCCAGGCCGGATAGTCGCGGGCGATCAGGTTGGCGGCGGCACCGTCCCAGTAGTTGTAGCCCGCCCGACGCTCCTGCTCGATCTCGGCCAGCGAGCCCTTGGCGACCGAGTCCCGGCCCATGAAGATCGGGCGGTTGGTGCCGAGCTCGTAGAAACGGGCCCACAGGGTCTGGCCGGGGGCGGGGATCACCCTGCGGTCGGGATGGCCGTTGGCATCGGTGAAGCGCTCGACGGCGATGTCGGCAATACCGTGGGCGCGGAACCAGGCAATGGAGCCCTCGACGGCGGCGATGATCTGGGGCGAGGGGCGGTCGAGGGACATCAGGAAGCGGGTGATCCCGACGCTCTCATAGCCCGACAGGGACGGCGGCTCGAACTTGCGGGCCCAGGCGGGGGCCAGGGTCACTTCGTCATGCTGGGCGCACCAGACGGTCAACTTCCCGTCCTGAACGATCTGGGTCTTGAGGATCACATCGATGCCGCGCGCCAGGGCGTCGGCCGCGCGGGCCTTGCGCGCCGCATCGACGAAGCCGTAGGGCGCACCCCCCGCCGCGATGTCCTTGACCAGGGTCAGGAGTCGGACCTGGGCGTCGTCGTTGTAGGTGATGTGGGTGTAATAGCCCCGGCGCAGCGGGAAGAACTGAGGCCAGCCGCCGTTGGCGTACTGGGCGGCCAGGACGTAATCCACACCCCTGTCGAAGGCCGCGCGCCGGGCGGGGGTCTCGCCTCCGGCCGCGATGACCTTGGCCAGAAACGTCAGCGGCAGGCTGGTGCCGTTGTTGTCGAAACTGTTGGCCAGATCGGGATCCAGCGGCCCGGTCGGCGCGACCAGCAGGTCGGTGTTCTTGGGCCAGCCGCCTTCGGCCGATTGATACAGGATGATGGTGTCGGCGATCCGGCGCGCGTCGGGCGTGGCGTACCAGGCGGCGTCCTGCTTCGCGAGGCTCGTTCCCCAGGTCAAGGGCTGGGTCTCGGCGCGGACGGGGGCGGTGGCACAGGCCCCCAGCGACAGGGCGACGGCGGCGGCGATCCAGGCGGTGCGGATGGACATGAAGGCTCCCGGGGTGGTCCGCTCTGACGGCGGGTTCGCGATGTATATGACACCGGTAGACATCTGGAAACCCGCCTCGCCCTCTGGCGTGGCGGACGACGCCCCGCTAGCGTCCGTGGGCAGTCCATGGAGCGTCTTGATGTCCCTGTCCCTCTCGCGTCGTCAGGCTGTGTCGTCGGTCGCTGGTCTCGGCGCGATCTCGGCACCGCGTCTGGTCTGGAGCCAGTCGGCGGCTGCGGACAGTGAGGCCCTCGCCGGAGCGGTGGACGCCTATGTCAGCCAGGCCATGGCGGCCTTCCCGGATCAGCCGGCCCTGTCGATCGCCCTGGTCAAGGACGGCCGGACCCTGCTTGCCAAAGGCTACGGCGTGCGCCGGATGGATGCGCCGGGTCGGGTGGATGAGCACACCCTGTTCGCCATCGCCTCGAACACCAAGAACGTCACCGCCGCCGCCCTGGCCATCCTGGTCGACGATGGCAAGGTGAAATGGGACGAACCGGTGCGGACCTATCTGCCCGGCTTTACCCTTTCGGATCCGGTGATCGGCGAGCGGATCACTGTGCGCGATACGCTGAGCCACCGGGCGGGATTCGGCCTGGGCGCCGGCGATCTGCTGTTCTGGCCCAACTCGGACCGGACCCGCGAGGAGGTGCTGCGTCAGGCCGTCTTCGTCCCGATCGAGGACGGATTCCGGGCCAACTACCACTACTGCAACCTGATGTTCGTGGTCGCCGGGGCGGTGATCGAAAAGGTCTCCGGCATGACGTGGGAGCAGTTCATCCAGACCCGCATCCTCGACCGGGTCGGCATGACCGAGACCGTGCCGATGACCACGATGGCCGATCCGGCGAAATCGGCCCTGCCGCACGCGCGGGTCGGGCCGCCGCTGCGGACCCACGGGCCGATGGTCCGGATCGCGGACTCGATCGCCGAGGTCTGGAACTGGGATTCTGCGGCGGCGGCGGGCGGCTTCTGCACCAACCCGGTCGACTGGGCCAAATGGATCAAGCTGCGTCTGGCGATGGGGGCGTTGCCGGACGGGTCGCGACTGTTCTCGGAGGCCGCGGCGCGCGAGATGTGGCGGCCCAACATCATCGTCGGCTCGTCGCCGGGCCCGACCGCCGAGCTGCCCAACCGCGCCATCGCCTCGACCTATGCCATGGGCTTCCAGGTCCAGGACTATCGCGGCGAACGGCTGATCAGCCACGGCGGCGGGTCGCCGGGCGGGATTTCGGCGACGGTGTTGATCCCGGGCCGCAATACCGGCTTCTCGATCTTCTCCAATGCGGAAGAGAGCTTCCTGCTGCGGGCCCTGCGCAGCGGTATCGCCGACATCGTCATGGAAAAGGCGGGCTTCGACTGGATCGCGGATTCCCGGAAACTGGCGGCGGACGCAACGGCCAGGGCGATTGCCGCAGCCGCCGGGATCGATGCGAAGCAACAGGCGGGCGCCCCGCTGTCGCAGCCCCTGGCGTCCTATGCCGGAACCTGGAGAGACCCCTGGTACGGCGACATCGTCATCGAGACGCGGGGTCAGGGGCTGTGGCTGTCGTTCAGCCGGACGCCCGCGCTCAAGGGCCCACTTGAGCCGTATGAGGGCGAGACGATGCGGACGCGGTTTCCGGACAAGCGAGAGGAAGACCTGCTGATCACGTTCGCCGTAGAAGGTCGAACCGCCACGATGAAGGCCTTGAGCCCCGACGCCGATTTCTCATACGACTACCAGGACCTGAGGTTGACGAAGGTTTAGGCGCGCGAAAGCCGCCGCGTCCTAGACGCGGCGGCTTCGCTTGGCCAAACAGGCCTAGTTCAGATTGATGTCGGACACGCCGCCGACATCGGGGATGCTCTTGGTCAGATTGGCCTTGAGCACCTGATAGCCGAAACCCAGCGCGCCCTTGTCCGAGACCCAGACCCGGCCGTCGTCGCCGTCGAAGCGGATCAGGGTCAGGTGGGCGTCGTCCTTGCCGTCGGGGTACCAGGCGGCGACGACGGGGTTCCAGTATTTCTCGATCCGCTCGCGGTCGTTGTCGATCGAGAGTTCGCCGTGGATGCAGGCCTGAACCTTCTGGTCCTTGGCCTGATAGGTGAACATGCCCGATTGGCCGCCGCCTCCAACCCCGCCGGCCGCCACGTCGCGGGCGAAGTCGGTGTCGTCACGGGTGAAGAACCAGATCGTTCCGGTCTCGGGCTCGGCATAGCCGGTCATCGGCTGGCTGTGATAGCCGGGCTGGTCGAGGCCCAGCATGCCGGTGTTGGATTCCTTCAGGCTCTTCCAGAATTCCTTTTCCGCCTCGGCGGGGGTCAGGTCGTCGGCCATGTCATGCTCCTGTGCGTGGGGTCGGCAAGGAGAACCGGCTGGAAACGCTGAGGTTCCCGATCAGGTCGGCGGGCCGAACCCGGCCAGGGCCCCCAGGTGGATCACCAGCAGGAAGGCGACGGCGCCCGACAGCAGCATCAGGAACCGCCAGGGCGCCATCCGGGGGCCGCGCACGACGTCGGGCGGCTGGGCCCCGCGCCAGCCAGCGAAGACCATCAGCCCCAGGGTGGCGGCGAGCAGCAACAGTGTCGGGATCAGGGGCACCGCGCGCATGTGGCGGCGCATCCCTTGGGCCGCAAGCCGAAATCCTTGCCGGGTCGTTAATCTTTACGGCCCATTAACCATGCCGGCCCGAGAAACGGGTCGGGCCCGGGGGCTGTCCACAGGAAGATACCCAGACCTCTATATCTTGGGGTTAACCATGCGTTTACACCCCGGATATCGACGATTAGCGTGCCGCGTATGGGTCGAGGAGCGAATCAGTGAGCGCAGCTGCGCCGTGGAGCGTAAAGGGCATCGACCCCAAGGCGCGTGAAGTCGCCAAGGACCTCGCCCGTCGCTCCGGCATGACGCTGGGCGAGTGGCTCAACACCATGATCATGGACGACGGCGAGGACGACGAGTCCTACACGCCGCTGCCCCGCCGACCGCACGCCGCCGAGGCCATCGACCGGCGCGGGCGCTCGCGTCGGCTGGACGACGCCTATGACCGGCCGGGCCGGTCGTCCTATGACGCATCGGACGACGTGCTGCACCGCGTCGCCGCCTCGGTCGATGCCATCGCCGCCCGCCTCGAAGCGGCCGAGCGGCGCTCTACCGTCGCCATCCAGGGGGTCGATCAGGCTGTCTCGGGTCTGGTCCGTCGTCTCGACGGCCAGGACGCGACGGCCAAGACGCAGGGTCGGCGTCTGGACGACATCTCCGAGGAACTGCGCGAGGGCCACCGTCGCCTGCGCACCTTCGAGCAACAGCTCGGGCCCGAAACCAAGGCGACCTTCGGCAAGGTCGAGACCGGCCTCGGGGCCTTGGCCTCGCGCCTGTACGACATCGAGGAACGCCAGCGCAGCGGGACCAACGAACTGCGCGCCCGCATGGATGCGGTCGAGAAGACAGCGGGGCCGGGGATCGGTTCGGACCTGCTGGCCCAGGTCGGTGCCCGCCTCGACGATGCCCAGGCGCGGACCACCGAGGCCCTGCGCGGCCTGGAACGCTCCTTCGCCGGGCTGGATCAGCGGCTGCGCGCCGCCGAGGGCCGGGTCGAGCCCGAGGGCTCGCGCGAGGCCGCCCGCTTCGAGAAACTGGCCGAGACCCTGGGTCGCCAGGTCGAGGCCAACCGTGCCGACATGATGCGCCGGCTGGACACCGCCGAGCACGAAGGCCGGATGAGCCGGCTCGAAAGCGCCGTCCTGGCCATCGGCGACACGCTCAAGACCTCCGAACAACGCTCGGCCCAGGGCATCGAAGCCATGGGCCGCGAGGTCCTGCGCATCGCCCAGAACCTGAACGGCCGCGTCCAGAAGGTCGAGACCGACGGTGCCGGGCGCGACGATCGTCTGGCCGACACCCTGGCCCGCAAGGTCGACGGCGTCGCCTCGGCCCTGTCCGACAAACTGTCGGAAAAGATGGATCGCGACATGGGCCGCTATGCCCAGGCGGTCGAACAGCGGCTGACGCGGTCCGAGGATCAGCACGCCATCGCCCTGGAAAAACTGGGCGGCGAGATCACGCGGATTTCGGACCGGCTCGCCGACCGTATCGCCCAGTCGGAACGCAAGTCGGCCCAGGCCCTGGAAGAGATCGGCCGCAAACTGTCCGACAGCTCGGAGCGGATCGAGCAGCGCTACGACCGCGCGTCCGGCGAACTGGCCGAAAGGATGCGGCTGTCGGAAGAACGCACGGCCCAGTTGCTGGCCGACGCCCGTGACGCCATGGCGAGCCGGGTCGAGCGGACATCGCTGCGCGAGCCCGTCAGCGAACCGTCGCGGTTCGAGACCGATGATCTGCGTCAGCCCGACTGGCGCGCCGCCGCCTTCGGAAACGGCTATGAGGACGCGCCCGACAGCGGCTGGTCGGCCGATCCCCTGTCGGTCGGACCCGAACCGGCCCCCTTTCCGGGCGCGGTGAGCCCCACGCCGCCCCGGATGGATTTCGGCGCGGCCCTGGCCGAGCGGGTGCTGACACAATCGGCTGTCATGCCGGAGCCCGCGCCTGCACCGACGCCCGCGCTGGCTCCTGTCGAAGCCGCATTCGCCGCCCAGCCGTTCGCGACCCAGCCCCTTGCCCCGCAAGCCCTGTCGGAGCCTGCGCCGGTCTACGTCGAGCCCCAGCCCCAGCCGGCGGCGTTCGGCGGCTATGGCGGGGCCGATGTCGAGGATGCGCTGGAGGCCACGGCACCGACCCGGCCGCAGGCCTTCGGTCACGCGACGGCACCTTCGCCCGCAGACGCGTTCGACGCCGGCGGCGACGAGTTCTCGGCCGAGACCGATTTCGTCAATCCGCGCCAGATGCGGGCCGGGCTGGCGTCCGGTGCGGCGACCGCGCGCGCCGCCTCGACCCGCAGCGCCATCGACGCCGCACGCGCCGCCATGATGTCGGCCCCGGTTGTGACCGACGAGCCCAAATCCGCCTTCGGCCTGAAGCGCGGCGGCAAGTCGCGACTGCAGGAACGGCTGGACAAACAGGCCAACCGGGACGGCTCGGTGGTGCGCAAGGCCTTCCTGGCCTCGGTGACCGGTGTCGCCGTGGTCGGCGGCGTCTTCGCCATGCAGCGTCTGACGGGTGCCGAAGCCTTCAACATTCCGGGCATGGAAACGGTCGGCCAGGCCCTGGGCCTGGGGCCCGCTCAGCGCGCCCCGGCTCCGGAAGGCGAGACCACGCCCCTGCTGGCCTCGGCCCTGACGCCGACCGACGCGGTGTCGCTGGACCAGACCGAAGCCCAGGGCCTGTTCGACCAGGCCGTCGAACAGATCGACACCGGCCAGCCCGGCGGGATCGCGACCCTGACCCGTGCGGCCAACCTCGGTCTGCCGGCGGCCCAGCTGAAGCTGGCGGACCTGTACGAGCGCGGCGGCGAGGCTGGCGTGACCCGCAACGTCACCGAGGCGCGTCTGTGGGCCCGGCGCGCGGCCGAGGGCGGCGATCCGCGCGGCATGCACGCCTTCGGCATGTATCTGTTCGACGGTGTCGGCGGTGCGAAGAACCGGCCCGAGGCCCTGAACTGGCTGCTCAAGGCGGCGGATCGCGGTCTGGTCGACAGCCAGTACAATGTGGCCCGCATCTATGAGAACGGCGACGAGGGCATTGCGCCCAACCCGACCGAGGCCTTCAAATGGTATCTGATCGCTGCCCGGACCGGCGATACCGACGCCCAGACTGCCGTGACCCGTATCACGCCCCAGGTGCCGACCGCCGGACGGCGCACGGCACGGGCGGCCGCCGAAGCCTTCCAGACCGAACCGCTCGCCTGATCGAGGGACGCGGACCGCCCGAGTTCGCGTCGTCCATGCAACGGGTGGTGAAGCGGCGACGTCGAGTCTAGACCCATTTTCCACGCCTCTCCCGGCGTCCATCAACCCGTCAGCCGAAGGCCCGCCCTTTGGATATCTATCTGCCGATCGCCGAGATTTCGGTGAGCTGGCCGATCCTGGTTCTGCTGGGGACGGCGGTCGGATTCGTGTCCGGTCTGTTCGGCATCGGCGGCGGCTTCCTGATGGCCCCGATCCTGATTTTCCTGGGCATTCCGCCGACCGTGGCGGTGGCCAGCCAGGCCAGCCACGTCGTGGCCTCCTCGACCTCGGGCGTGATCCGCTATTCCGGTCAGAAGGCCGTGGATTTCCGCATGGGTGGGATAATGGCGGCGGGCGGGGCGGTCGGCGCCCTGCTCGGGGTCGAGGTGTTTCGCTACCTGCGCCTGCTGGGTCAGGCCGACCTGGTGGTGGCCCTGTCCTATCTGGTCTTCCTGGGCGTCATCGGCATGCTGATGCTCAACGAGAGCCTGACCGAAATCATCCGCAGGCGACGCGGCGAGGTCGCTCCGCACAAGGAGCGTCGTCGGCCGATCTTCCTGTACGGCCTGCCGTTCAAGATGAAATTCCCGCGCTCGGGCCTGGTGATCAGCGTGATCCCGCCGGTGGCGCTGGGCGTGTTCGCGGGGATCCTGTCGGCCATCATGGGGGTGGGGGGCGGCTTCATCCTTGTGCCGGCCATGCTCTATGTGCTGCGGATGCGGGCGGGGGTGGTGGTCGGGACCAGCCTGTTCCAGATCATCATCACCACCGGCATCACGACCGTGCTGCAGGCCGGTCGGAACCAGACGGTGGACATCGTCCTGTCCACCATCCTGCTGGTCGGGGGCGTGGTTGGGGCCCAGCTGGGAGCCAGGGCCGCGGGACGGTTTCGGGGCGAGGAACTGCGCGCGGCGCTCGGCTTCATCGTCCTGGGGGTCGGCGTCTATATGGGGCTGGAGCTGTTCGTGCGGCCGCATGACATCTTCCTGATCGCGCCGGGGATCGCTGACAAATGATCCAGGCCCCGCCACCCCCGGACCTCGTGACCAGTCCCCCCGCCGTGGTGGAGCCGTTCGTTCCGCCGTCGGAGCAGTCGCAGGCCACCAGCGGTCAGGTCCGGGTCGCCGCTGCCCTGACCGACGCCCAGGTCAAGGTCGATACCGGGTTCCAGGGGGCCTCGATCGTTCTCTACGGAGCCGTGTTCAACCCGACCGACACCCCCGCCGATGTCGTGGTGGTCGTGCGGGGGCCGGACGCGCCCGTTCGCCTGGTCAAGAAGACCCGCAACATGGGCGTCTGGCTCAACAGCCGGCCTGTGCTGTTCGAGGGGGCACCCGGCTTCTACATGACCGCCTCGACCCGGCCGCTGAGCGAGATCGCCGGCTTTGGTCAGCTGCGTCGTCTGGGCGTCGGTGTCGATCACCTGCGCATCGGGGCCCCGGACGAGGCGCGGACGGTGACCCGATACGGCGTGCGTGACGTGGTCATCTCGCGGCTCGGCGACGACTACCTGGACTGGCGCCGGGCCGTGATCCGGCTGAAGGAGGCGGCGGCCCTCTACAACACCGATCCCGACGGCGTCACCTTCGTGGACCGGGGTCTGTTCCGCGCCGAGGTCGAACTGCCGACCACCGCACCAACCGGCGAATACCACGCCGAGGTCTGGCTGTTTCAGGAGGGCAGGCCAGCGTCGGTCTCGAACCTGACCCTGACGGTCGAAAAGGTCGGGTTCGAGCGAGACATCTATGAGTTCGCTCACCGCAGGCCCTGGTCCTATGGCCTGCTCAGCGTGCTGCTGGCCGCGGGGATGGGGTATCTGGCGTCGCGGATCTTCCGCCGCGGCTGAGCCTATCGGGTCGCCAGCCGCACCAGCTTGCCGTTCGCCTCGTCGGTGATGGCCCACACGGCGCCGTCCGGACCCACGGCCACGTCACGGATACGTTCACCCAGATCGGTCAGCAGGCGCTCTTCGCCCACAACGCGGTCGTTCTGGATCACCAGCCGCGCGATGTGTTTTTCCTTGAGGCCTGCGATGAGCAGATTGCCCTGCCAGCCCGGGAACATGGCCCCCGAATAGAGGGTCGCGCCGCCCGGGGCGATCACGGGATCCCAGTAGTAGACGGGCTGTTCGGTGCCTTCCTTCTGGGTCGTTCCGGCGTTGATTGCACCGCCCGCGTATTCGACGCCGTAGGCCGCGTCGGGCCAGCCGTAGTTGAGGCCGCGCTGGTCCAGATTGACCTCGTCGCCGCCGCGTGTGCCGTGCTCGACGGTCCAGACCTTGCCGTCCGCACCGATGGCGATGCCCTGGACGTTGCGGTGCCCCAGGCTCCAGATCTCGGGCAGGGCTCCCGCCTGGCCGACGAAGGGATTGTCGGACGGGACCGTGCCGTCGGCATTGATGCGGATCGTCTTGCCCATGTGCGAGCCGAGGTCCTGGGCCTGGGGCCGCATGGGTCTGTCCGACCGCTCGCCCAGGGTGACGAACAGCTTGCCGTCGGGCGCGAAGGCCAGTGACGATCCGAAATGCTTGTCGCCGTCATAGATGGGCAGGGCGCGGAAGATGACCTGGACATTGTCGACCCGGCTGCCGTCCGCCGACAGGGCTCCGCGCGCGACCGAGGTGGCGTTGCCGCCCTCCCGCGGCTCGGCATAGCTCCAGTAGATCATGCGGTCGGAGGCGAAGGTCGGGCCGACCACCACGTCCAGCAGCCCGCCCTGGCCGCGCGCATCGACGGCAGGCAGGCCGGCGATGGCGGGGCTCTTGGTCCCGTCCGGCCCGATGATCGACAGCTTTCCCGAACGCTCGGTGACCAACCAGCGCCCGTCGGGCAGCAATGCCATGCCCCACGGGTGGTCGAGGCCGGAAGCGACCACAGTGTGGGCCATGGCGACGGAGGTGGTGACGGCGGGTGCGCGAGTCTGGCCGGGGAAGGCGGGGGTCTGGCCTGTGCCGTTTGCCGGGCGGGTCTCCAGGGGCGCCCCGGCCTGGGGGGCGGGGGCGTTCTGACCGCTGGCTCCGCAGGCGGCGGCCAGGGCGGCGAAGGCGACGGTGGTGGCGAGGGGGATCATGCGCATGGCGAGTCTCGACAGGCTGAGGGTCGACGGATCAACGGCAGGCTAGAGGCTGCGTTCCCGCTGAACAGCGTCGCTTGCTGCGACCGATCGTCCACGGCACGGGCCACGAAAAAGCCGGCCGGGGCGGACCCCGGCCGGCTCTGAAGTTCATCCTCTTGGCGGGATGATCAATACTTGACCTTGAAGGTGATTCCGTAGGTGCGCGGGGCACCCAGGAACGCGTCATAGGTCGCGGTGTCGGCGGCCGCATTGTAGAAGGTGCCGGGGTTCGAGCCGGCGGTCTGAAGCGTCGACTGGAAGGCGGTGCCCTGCAGCGGCGCGGCGTAACCGACCTGGATGTATTCCTTGTCGGTCAGGTTCTGACCCCAGAGTTCGACGGTCCAGCGATCGTCAGCCGTTCCGAGCGTGATGCGGCCGTTGACGAGGGTGTAGGCGTCCTGGCCCTTGTACGGCAGCAGGTCGGAGCCGGTGTTGTATTCGCTGGAATATTTGGCCGACAGGCTGGCGCCGAACAGCAGGTTGCCGACGGTGCGCTCGAAGTTGACCGA
Source organism: Brevundimonas sp. NIBR10 (assembly GCF_027912515.1). Classification (NCBI taxonomy): domain Bacteria; kingdom Pseudomonadati; phylum Pseudomonadota; class Alphaproteobacteria; order Caulobacterales; family Caulobacteraceae; genus Brevundimonas; species Brevundimonas sp. NIBR10. The sequence continues at coordinate 136,990 of NZ_CP115464.1, read as the reverse complement.
GTTGGTGCTGGACCATTCCGGCGCGAAGGCCGGGGTGCCGCCCGGCAGCAGCGACAGCTGCGGGAAGTTGGACGGCTGGGTCAGCTGGGCGGCGGTGAACACGCCGTATTCGGCATCCGTGTAGGTCAGGCCGGACGAGACCGACAGGCCTTCGATCGGAGTGAACCACAGGAAGTCGGCGTCGAAGCCCTGGCTGTTCAGCTCGGGGATCGCTTCCACCGTGAAGGCGGTGCCGAGGAAGGTGTTGAGCTGGAAATTCTCGACCTTCTGGTTGAAGTAGGTCGCGTTGAACAGCACCTTGCGATCGAACAGGGTGGCCTTGAACCCGGCCTCATAGCTGTCGACCGTTTCCGAGGGGAAGAAGGTCGAGGCGTTGGGCGTCACGCCGGTCTGGGTCCGGTCCAGGTTATAGCCGAACGACTTGTAGCCGCGGGCGTAGGACACATAGGTCAGGAGCTGGTCGTTCAGGCGATAGGCGGCCTTGATCGTGCCCGAGACCTCGCTGTCGTCGAATTCTTGGTGGGCGACGCGGTCCTGGAAGGCGCTGTTGACCCAGGGCAGGCAGATGGTGCCGACGATGGATCCGGCCGTCGCCGCGCCCAGCAGGCCGCCGATGGCTCCGGCGTTCGCCAAAGCCGCATTACAGGTGCTGGAGTTGTTGTTCAGGTTGGTCTGCAGCGAGTCGACCGACTTGGTGTCGCTCGTGTAGCGCAGGCCGACGGTGATATCGAACTGGTCCGTCAGGTGGAAGGTGTTGTTCGTGAACAGCGCGAACGACTCGGACGTCTGGTTGTAGCGGTCGCGGAAGCCCTGGCCGACGATGAAGCCCGGGCCCGTGGCCTGAGCCGTTGGGATGGTGACGATCGCACCGCCGGGGCCGACAGGCAGTTGACCCGTGCCGCCTGAGGCCAGGCAGCCTTGCAGACCCGTACCGCCCGAGGTCTGACCCGGACGCGTGAAGCAGCCGATGATGCCGGGGCTGACCGGGAACTGCGGAACCGCGCGGTTCAGGTTGGCGCTGAGCAGGAAGGACAGGAAGGGGGTGTAGTCCGCGCCGTTGTAGAAGCTGTCCGTGCGCGAGACCTGCTCACGGGTCGCGAAGGCACCGACCAGCCAGTCGAGGCGGTCCGTGGCCCCGGCCAGACGGACTTCCTGGGTCCAGTTCTCGACGCCGTAGCCATAGTCGCCGTCGTTGACGCGGTAGTTGATGTCCGCGCCCGTGTAGTCGATGTCCTGGCCCAGCGAGGACTTCCAGCGCCGCCACGACGAGACGGTCGTCAGGGTGGCGTCACCCCAGCGGTTCAGGTCGATGTTGGCCTCGGCCGACAGGCCCTTGTCCTCGATGGTCTGGCCGTCTTCGCGGTTGGCATAGCCGAGGCGCGAGAAGGGCAGGCCGCTGAAGGTCGCGTTGGGCGGAGCCTGGCCGGTGCCGGTCGAGAGGCCGTCGATGAAGGGATAGGTCTGGCCCGTGCGGACCTGAACGCCGACGCAGCAGTATTCGTCGCGCTTGGAGTAGTCGGCGATGATGCGGATCGAGGTGTTGTCGTTGGGCAGGACCAGCAGCTGGCCGCGCGCGGTCCAGAAGTCCTGGTTGCCGTCGTCGGTGTCGGTGCGAGGACCGTCGCCGAGGTTGATGTCGGTGAAGCCGTCGCGAACGCGGCGACCGGCGTACAGGCGGAAGGCGACCTGGTCGTTGATCGGGCCGGTGACCGAACCCGACGCGCCGAAGGCACCGTAGTTGCCCGCCGTCAACTCGGCATTGTAGCCGGGCGTGAACGAGGGGGCCTGGGTGATGATGTTGATGACGCCGGCCGAGGTGTTCTTGCCGAACAGGGTGCCTTGCGGGCCCTTCAGGACTTCGATCCGTTGCAGTTCACCCAGGTCGCCGAAGCCGACCGAGTTGCGCGAGCGATAGACGCCGTCGATCACGACGCCGACCGAGCTCTCCAGACCGGGGTTGTCACCCACGGTGCCGACGCCGCGGATACGGACGGTGGTCGAGGCTTCCGACGAGGTCGAGGTGACCGTCATGCCGGGGGTCAGGATCTGCAGATCCTTGATGTCCTTGACGCCCGCGTTGTCGAGCGCCTCGGCCGACAGGGAGGTGACCACGATCGGCACGTCCTGAAGGCTCTGCTCGCGCTTCTGGGCGGTGACGATGATGTCGTCGACGCTGGTCGACGGGCCTTCCTGGTCCTGGGCCGAGGCGGCGCCGACGAGACCGAAGGCGACCGCGCCGACGACGGCGGCGGACACGGAATAGCGAAGTGATTGAGTAAGACGCATGGACGGCTCCCGGCTCATGGCCCGACCGCCTGGACGGCGATCGCGGCGTTTCCTGTTTCCCTGCCCTCGCTCTCTTGCCGGAGCTGCGGGTAATCGAACCCCTGCCGTAATCCAAGCCGAGTAGAGCGACAAGCAGCGGCAGGGGGTTGGCGCGCGTTTTGCCCGCCGGTGGGCGCCGGTGTGACGCAAAAGCGACAAAAATCGCTGACCCAAGGTCAATATTGGGCGTGAACTGCCCAGTAACCTTTCAGGTTTCGGCCAAATCCTTGCCTGGCGTGCGCCTGGCGATTGCGAGCGCCGCGACCCCGCAAAGACCCGACAGGATCGAGCCGGCCAGCACCCCCAGCTTGACCTCGACCTGTTCGGGTGAATCGACGGCGCCGGGGAAGGCGAGGGCCCCGATGAACAGGCTCATGGTGAAGCCGACCCCGCACAGCAGGCTGACGCCGTAGACCTGAAGCCAGGTGGCGTCGGTGGGACGGGTGCCGAGCCCCAGCTTCGTCGCCAGCCAGGCCGCGCCGAACACCCCGATCTGCTTGCCGACGAACAGGCCGCCCGCGATGCCGAAGACCAGCGGCGCGAAGGCCTGATCGAGCGACAGGCCTGCGAACGACACGCCGGCCTTGGCGAAGGCGAACAGCGGCAGGATCAGCCAGGCGACATAGGGGTGCAGGTCGTGCATCGCTTCCTTCAGTGGCGACTGCCTGTCCTCGGCGCGCGGCGCGATCGGCACGATCAGGGCGAAGGCCACGGCGGTCAGGGAGGTGCTCAGCCCCGCCTGAACCGTCAGCCACCAGACGGCGGCGAAGCCTGCAACCCAGAAGGGCGCAGGGATACGCATCGACCGGCCCCAGATCGCGCCGCCGACCAGCAGGGCCGCGACACCCAGCAGGGGCATCCACTGCACTCCTTGGCTGAACAGTATGGCGATCATGGCGATGGCCCCCAGGTCGTCGACGATGGCCAGGGTCAGCAGGAAGACCCGCAATGACGCGGGCAGTCCCTTGCCGACCAGGGCGAAGACCGCGAGGGCAAAGGCGATGTCGGTGGCCAGAGGTATGGGCCAGCCGCCGTGGGGACCACCCGTCATCCCGGTGATCGCCAGGTAAACCAGCGCCGGCGCGACCATGCCGCCCAGGGCCGCGAATACTGGCGTCGCCAGCTTCCTGGGGTCGCTGAGCTCGCCGCGGACGATCTCGTATTTGATCTCCAGGCCCACCACGAGGAAGAAGACGGCCATCAGGCCTTCCTTGATCCACTCGGACACGGTCTCGCGCAGGATGAGCGGCCCGATCTGGAGCGTGTGCTCGCTCTTCAGCCAGGCGAAATAGTCGGCCGACAGCGGCGAGTTGGCCACGACCAGGGCGGCGACGGTGGCCAGGGCCAGGGCCGCACCGGAGGCGGTCTCTGTCTTGAGAAAATCGAGGGTCAGTTTGCGTGCCACGGGGCCTCCGAGAATGGATGTCTGCCGTGGCGCCGGTTATCGACGACGCCGGACCGGATTCGCCGGGAATGCCCGCGCCAGCCTGACCCCGATGGGGCCTGATGTCTGCGGCTGTTCTAGCGCATCTGGACGGTTGCTGTGAAGCCGGAACAGGCGTTGCGGCGGGGCCTGCGAAGGGGCATCTGCACCCCATGCCCGTTACCCCAGCCTATACGCCCGAGCCCCGCTTCTTCGATCTGGGGGATGAGTACGCCGACGCCGTCCGGCCCGCCGACTTTCCGACCACCATCCTGCGCTACCGCAACGACCGGGCGGCGGCGAGCGTGGGGCTGGAGGGTCTGGACGAAGCCGAGTGGATCGCCGCCTTCGGCCGGTTCCAGCCGTTGCCGGGCCAGCCTGGGCCGATCGCCATGCGGTATCACGGGCATCAGTTTCGGCACTACAACCCCGGCCTCGGCGACGGGCGCGGGTTTCTTGCGGGGCAGGTTCGCGACGATCGTGGCCGTTTGCTCGATCTCGGCACCAAGGGCTCGGGCACGACGCCCTGGTCGCGCGGTGGTGACGGACGGCTGACGCTCAAGGGCGGGATGCGCGAGGTGCTGGCCGCGACCATGCTGGAAAGCCTGGGTGTTCCGACCAGCCGGGCCCTGAGCCTGATCGAGACGGGGGAGGCGCTGGAGCGCGGCGACGAGCCGTCGCCGACGCGGTCGGCGGTGCTGGTCCGGCTTCAGCACAGCCACGTCCGGTTCGGCACCTTCCAGCGCGCCGCCTATCACCAGCGCGCCGACATGATCGAGGCGCTCGTCGAACATGTGCGGGCCCTCTATCATCCCGATGTCGCGGCGGGAGATACGCCCGGCCTGCTGGCCGCGATCGTCGAGGCCTCGGCCAGGCTGACCGCGCGGTGGATCGCGGCGGGGTTCGTTCACGGGGTGCTCAATACCGACAATCTGAACGTCACGGGCGAGAGCTTCGACTATGGGCCGTGGCGGTTCCTGCCCGCCTATGAGCCCGGGTTCACAGCCGCCTATTTCGACCAGACGGGCCTCTATGCCTTCGCGCGCCAGCCGGAGGCGGTGTTCTGGAACCTGACCCAGTTGGCAGGGTGCCTCAAGCTGGTCGCCGATGTCGAGCCCCTGACCGAGGCCCTGAACGGCTTCGGCCCGGCCTATATCCGCCATCTGCGCGCGGCCTTCCTGATGCGGCTGGGGGTTCAGTCACTCGGCGAGGCGGCGGATCAGCGGCTGGTCGACACCACCCTGGCGCTGTTGCGTGAGGGCGGCGCGGCCCTGCGGTGGGAGCCGCTGTTCTTCGACTGGTTCGCGGGTTTCAGCTCGTCGGCGCGGGCGCTGGGCGGCCCCCGTGCGACGCTTTATCAGGGCGAGACCTTCGACGCCTTCCGCTTTGCGCTGTTCGAGCATGAGCCGGACCTGCCCGAACGGCTGGAGCATCCGATGTTTGCGCAAAGCGAGCCCGAAGAGATGCTCATCGACGAGGTCGAGGCGCTCTGGGCCCCCGTTGCCACCGACGATGACTGGTCGCCGTTTCAGGCGAAGTTGGCGCGCCTCGAACAGGCCCGCGAGGCCTGGGGCTTCGAGGGCTGACAGGTCCCGCTCAGGATTACGAAACCGTATGCATACGGCCTCGCTTCGGCCTCGTAGCTGCGTAGATTTCGCGGCCTGAAACACGCGTTGATCGGCTAAGTCATCAATTGATGTCTACGGCTGATGACATGTGCGAAAAGCTGTGCCATTACCCCTCGCAGACGGCGGCAGGCGATCCGATATCGCGACTGTTGCAGTTTCCTCCCCGATGACTTTCATCCCAGAGCCCCGCCATGGCTGCCACCTTCACGCCCGCCTCGGTCACCCCCGTTTCCAGCGCCGCCGCGCGCCTGCGCGCCACCTATCGCAACATGGCGCTGTGGACGCTCCAGGGCTGGATCGCGATGTTCTTCCTCGCGGCCGGCTATGCCAAGCTGACGGAATCCATGGCCAATCTGATTACCCTGATGACCTGGCCGGCCATGGTGTCGGAACAGTTCGTCCGGGGTCTGGGCATCGCCGAGATCGTGCTGGCTGTGGGCGTGCTGACGCCGCTGGTGTCCTGGAAGGTCGGCCGACCCCTGGTCGTCGTTTCCGCCGCCGGTCTGATCGTGCTGGAGGCCGTGATGCTGGGCGTGCATGCCCTGGGCGGCGACATCGGCCTGTCGATCGTCAACGTCCTGTTGCTGGCGATCACGATCCCCGTGCTGCTGGGCCGCCGGGCCTGACTTCGCCGACCGACCGGCAACGGTCGGAGCAGAACTTCACCTGATCCCAGTCCCGCGCCCACTTGCGGCGCCATGCGAACGGCTTGCCGCAGGAGACGCACGTCTTCTGCGGCAAATCGCGTTTGGCGGTTCCGGCGTCGTTGACGTGTTTGCGTGGCATTGTTCGTCCTGCTCTTCCCCCATCCTTCATGGGGGAAAGCGGCCTGTCGATCGCGTAGCGATCCAGGGCCGATGGGGGAAGTCTTGTCTTGCTTCGTCGAAGAGTGAAGTTCCCCCATCGGTCGTTCTTGCTGTGAGCGATCGCAAAAGCTTCCCTTTACGTGCGCGTCAAGTTCGGGCTATGTAGCCTTCATGGCGACCGCAGACGACCATCGCACCTATTCCATCCGCCAGCTGTGCCGCGAGTTCGGGGCCACGGCCAGGGCGCTGCGCTTCTATGAGGACAAGGGTCTGCTGACCCCGGCGCGCAAGGGCCAGACCCGGGTCTATGACGCCCGCGACCGCGCCCGGCTCAAGCTGATCCTGCGCGGCCGACGCATCGGTTTTACCCTGCACGAGATCCAGGACATGCTGGATCTGTACGACCGCAACGACGGCAATACGCACCAGATGGCGATCGCCCTGCGCCGCCACCGCGCCCAGATCGAGGCCCTGAAGCAGCAGCGCGAAGACCTCGACGCCGCCATCGAGACGGCCGAGGAGGCCTGCGCCGCGATGGAGGAGCGCCTGTCCCAGATGCGGCCCGACCTGCTGCCCGGCGCCGAGGACTATGAGTCGGTCCTGAGTGCCCGCCTGAACCCCGACAACCACGACCACCACCCGGTGCGCCATCCCTTCAAAGCGAGAGCCTGAGCCTCATGGCCTATAAAGCCCCCGTCCGCGACCTCACCTTCATCCTGAACGAGGTCCTAGAGATCGACCGCTATTCCAATCAGGCCGGGTTCGAGGACATCTCGTCCGATCTGGTGCAGCAGATCCTCGAAGAGGGCGCCAAGTTCGCGGAAGAGGTCATCGCCCCGATCAACCATTCGGGCGACAAGGAAGGCTGTCACTGGGCCGAGGGCGGCGTCGTCACCGGGCCCAAGGGCTGGAAGGAAGCCTATCAGGCCATGGTCGCGGCCGGCTGGCCCGCCCTGTCGGCCGATCCGGCCTACGGCGGCCAGGGGATGCCCGCCGTGGTCGGGATGGCGTTCGGCCAGTTCACCGCCGGCGCCTCGGCGGCCTTCTCGATGTATCCAGGCCTGACGGCGGGGGCCTATGCGGGCATCCACGCCAATGCCTCGGATGAGCTGAAGACCAAATACCTTCCGAAGATGGCCACCGGCGAGTGGGGCGGGACCATGAACCTGACCGAGCCCCAGTGCGGCACCGACCTGGGCATGGTGCGCACCAAGGCCGTGCCCCAGGGCGACGGCACCTACAAGATCAGTGGCCAGAAGATCTGGATCTCGGCCGGCGAACACGACTTCACCGACAACATCATCCACACGGTTCTCGCCCGCGTCGAAGGCGCGCCGGCCGGGATCAAGGGATTGTCGCTCTTCCTGGTGCCCAAATTCCTCGTCAATGACGACGGGTCGATCGGCGAGCGGAATTCGCTGATGTGCGCCGGGCTCGAGCACAAGATGGGCATCAACGGCAACGCGACCGCCGTGATGCAGTATGACGAGGCCACCGGCTGGCTGATCGGCGAGGAAGGCCGTGGCATGAACAATATGTTCGTGGTCATGAACGAGGCCCGCCTGGGCACCGGCCTTCAGGGGCTGGCCATCGGCTCGGCCGCCTATCAGGCCGCGCTGGAGTTCGCCAAGGACCGCATTCAGGGTCGATCGCTGACGGGTCCCAAGAGCCCGGACGCCGCCGCCGACTCCATCATGGTCCACCCCGACGTTCGCCGGATGCTGCTGGAAGCCAAGGCCTTCGTCGAAGGCGGTCAGGCCTTCATCCTGTGGACCGCGCTCCAGGCCGATCTTCAGAAATCCGCCGACGCCGCGACCGCGCAGAAAGCCCACGACTACATGGGTCTGCTGACCCCGGTGCTGAAAGCCTATCTGACCGACAAGGGCTTCCACGTCGCGTCCCTGGGGATGCAGGTCCACGGCGGCAGTGGCTACACCGAGCATTTCCAGGCGTCGCAGTATCTGCGCGATGCGCGGATCACCATGATCTATGAAGGTACCAACGGCATCCAGGCGCTGGATCTGGTGGGCCGCAAGCTGCCGTCGCAGGGCGGGCGGGCGATCATGACCTGGTTCGCCGACATCGATGCCTTCGTCGCCGAGAACGCCGGCAACGAGTCCATCAAGACCTATGTCGACGGCCTGGCCGACGCCAAGGCCAAGCTGCAGGAGGGCACGATGTGGCTGATGCAGAACGGCATGGCCAACCCCGACAACGCCGGCGCCGCCTCGACGGACTATCTCAACCTGTTCGGCATCACGGCCCTGGCCTTCCTCTGGGCCCAGATGGCCAAGGCGGCGCAGGCCAAGGTCGATGCGGGTTCGGACGATCCCTTCTATGCGACCAAGCTGCAGACCGGCCGTTATTTTGTCGAGCGTATCCTGCCGGACGCCGGTGCGCATCTGGCCAAGATGAAGACCGGTGCGGACGTGCTGATGGCGATGCCGGCGGAGGCGTTCTGATCAATCTCCTCCCTGTTCGCCTCTTGGCGAATGGGGAGGTGGCGCGGCCCGACTTCGGGCCGTGACGGAGGGGGCGACCGGGTTTGGCCGGTGAAGGCTCCCACCACAACACCATCCTCGATCGCCAGCCCTCACCTCCACCACCGTGTCGCCCCCTCCGTCTCGGCGCGAAGATGCGCCGATCCACCTCCCCATCGCTGCGCGACAGGGAGGAGAAAGGTAAGACCATGAACGTCATCACCACCCCGTCGCCCGACTTCATGCTGGAAGAGGACATCGTCATGTTCTCCGACAGCGTCGGCAAATGGATCGACGAGCACGCGCCGCCCGAGAAGGTCCAGGAATGGATCGCCAACTCCTCCGTCCCGCGCGAGCTCTGGACCCAGGCCGGTCAGGACGGGCTGATGGGCCTGTCGATGCCCGAAGAGGACGGCGGAATGGGCGGCGACTATCGCCACGAGGTGGTGTTGATGCGCCAGCTGGGCTGGAAGGGCGCGGACCATTTTGGCATCTCGCTGCACAACGCCATCGTCGCCCCCTACATCTGGCACTACGGCACCGAGGAGCAGAAGGCGCGCTGGCTGCCACGTCTGGCTTCGGGCGAACTGGTCGGGGCCATCGCCATGACTGAGCCGGGCGCGGGCAGTGACCTCCAAGGGGTGAAGACCTCGGCGATCAAGTCCGGCAACGGCTATGTCGTCAACGGCTCCAAGACCTTCATCACCAACGGCCAGTTGGCCAACTTCATCATCGTCGTGGCCAAGACCGATCCGACGGCGGGTGCCAAGGGCACGTCCCTGATTGTCGTCGAAACCGATGGTGCTGAGGGCTTCGAGCGCGGCCGCAACCTCCACAAGATCGGCATGGAGGGCAATGACACCTCCGAGCTGTTCTTCAACGACGTGAAGGTGCCGGGCGACAACATCATCGGCGGCGTCGAGGGCCAGGGCTTCATTCAGCTGATGCAGCAACTGCCTCAGGAACGGCTGAACATCGCCGTCCAGGGCGTGGCGGCGGCCGAACGGGGCCTCGAACAGACGATCGAATACGTCAAACAGCGCAAGGCCTTCGGCAAGGCGGTCATCGACTTCCAGAACACCCAGTTCAAGCTGGCCGAGGTCAAGACCAAGCTGACCGTCGCCCGCGTCTTCGTCGATCATTGCATCGGTTTGCACCTCAAGGGCCAGCTCGACGCCGTCACCGCCTCCATGGCCAAATACTGGGTCACCGACATCCAGGGCGAGGTCATCGACGAGATGCTCCAGCTCCACGGCGGCTATGGCTACATGAACGAATACCCGATCGCCCAGCTCTACAAGGACGCCCGCGTCCAGCGCATCTACGGCGGGACGAACGAGATCATGAAGGTGCTGATCGCGCGCTCACTGTAGGTTAGGCTGGCGGCATGATCCGCCTCTACGTCACCACCGAACTGTCCCCCGGCACTGCCGTCGCCCCGACGCTTGATCAGTCGCGCTATCTGACCCAGGTCATGCGGCTGAAGCTCGCCGACGACCTGCTGGTGTTCAACGGGCGGGACGGGGAGTGGCGCTGTTCGATCGCCGAGGTGCTCAAGAAGGGTGTCCTGCTGCGCGCCGAGGAACAGGTCAGGCCCCAGACGACCGTGCCTGACGTCCATCTGCTGATCGCCGTGGTCAAGAAGTCGGCGCTGGAGTTCGCAGTGGAGAAGGCGACCGAACTGGGTTCCGCGCGCATCGGTCTGGTCCAGACCGACCGGACCCAGGTCCAGCACGTCCGCCTCGATCGACTTGACGCCATCGCCATGGAAAGCGCCGAACAGACGGGGCGGATGGACGTGCCCGTCATCGATGCAACCCGTCGCCTGACCGAGGTCCTGGACGGCTGGGACGCGACGCGAAAGCTGATGTTCTGTAACGAGACCGGGGGACAGCCCGCCATCGCGGCGGTCCAGGCGGCGGGGGCGGGGCCCTGGACCATCCTGATTGGTCCCGAGGGTGGCTTCTCGCCGGACGAACGCGAGAGACTGAGGGCTCTGCCGTTCACGACGGCGGTGTCGCTGGGGCCGCGCGTGCTGCGTGCCGACACGGCCGCGACCACGGCCTTGACGCTGTGGCAGGCGGCCGTGGGCGACTGGGCGCGATGAAGACCGATCAGTTGGGCGTGGCGTTGCCCTGGTTGTCCCGGGCCGTCTCGGCCTTCTGCTCGTCGGCCTTGCGGGCGAGGGCGTCGGTAGTCTCATCGACCTCCTGAGCGGCTTCCTTGGCCCCGGCGGCCACCGCCGAGCCCAGCTGGGACGCTTCCTCGGCGAGGGCGGAGCCGGCCTTCTCGGCCGCTTGGCCTGTCTCGGCCGCGGCCTGGTTGGCGTCGGCCTGGGCGTCGTCCTGTTCAGCCGGGGTGCAGGCGGCGATGCCCATGGCGAAGACGGCAGCGGCGATCAGGGCGGGGATGCGGACGGTCATGGGAAAATCTCCAGCGGTATGAACCTTGGGCTGAAAACGCAAAGCTGTGCCGCAGGTTGCCGAGGGCAGACCGGCTGCGGCGACATGACATTGGGTGGTGGCTGGAGGCGGGCTCGAACCGCCGACCTGTGGGTTATGAACGGTCCGATCAGGCCTTCTTAGCGGACTGATCCTGCGCGGGATTTTCGGTGTCGCCGGTCGGCAGTTCGGGACTATTCCGGGAAAGTGCAGCAAGGCCGGCGCGGACGTCGTCCTCGATCGCGTGGGCGTAGACCATGGTCGACTTGATGTCGGCGTGGCCCAGGAGGCGCTGGGCGACGCGTAGGTTTCCGGTCGCGCGCAGGATCTGCATGGCCGCGTGGTGACGGGTGGCGTGGATCCCGCGCATGCCCTTGGCGGCGCGCAGGCCCGAGGCGGTCATGGCGCGGCGCACGGCGATCTCGAGCCCTGCCTGGCTGAGGGGTTTGAGGATGACCTGGCCGCCCGGGCCCGGCATGCGCTTCTCGCGAAACCACACCGTCTCGAGCTCGGCGGCCCGGGCCCGGCCGAGGCGGGCGGCGATCATCGCGGCGTCCGCCGGCAGCAGGGGGATCATGTGGTCGTCGCCGCCCTTGCGATCGCGCAGCTTGATGCGGGCGGCACCGGGATCATTGACGTCGATGTCGTCCAAGGCGAACCAGAGCTCGCTGACCCGGCAGCCGTAGGTCGCGGCGAAGCGGATCACGTCGTGCCAGTGCGGCCGGACCTTGGCGAGGACCAGGTCCAGCTCGTCGCCGGCGAACTCCTTCGGCTTGGGCTTGGGCTCGTCCATGCGGACCTCGGCCCAGTCGATCTGCGGCAGGGTCGCCCCCCAGGCTTTCCTCGCCCGGTTCAGGATCGGCCGTAGGGTGTCGATCATGTCGCGGTTCACCGTCGAGCCGGTCGGGAGGTATTCGCGAGGCTTGTCGCCCTTGGCGTGGGTGCGGGTCTGGCCTCGACGCTTCTCGATCGCGCGCGAGACGACCTGGGTCGTGATCTCACGAATGGGACGGGCCGGACCGACCAGGGCGACGGCACGCTCGATACGGGCCTCGAGGCGATCGCCGCCCTTGAGCAGGGCGCCGCGCTCATCCCACCATCGGGCGGCGGCAGCGGTCAGGGTCATCGCGCCGGCGTCGCCGCCTTCATCGAGGGCGGCCTCGCGGCGCTTGCGGCGCTCTACTTCTTCGGCCGCGCGGCGCGTTTCAACGCCCGTCGAGCCATGAAATCGGCGACCCCGGATCTGGAAGTCATATTGGAAGTAGGGGCTCTTGGCGGGTTTGTAGACGGACATGGGGCGGCACTCTGGGTCAGGTAGGCGCGGATGTCACCCTCGGTATAGGCGCGGGTCTCGCGCCGCCCCCGGCGAACCGCGCGGATGAGGCCGTCGTCATTGAGGGCGCGCAGGGATCTTACATCGATGCCGAGAAGTCGGGCTGTCGCCTCGGCCGACAGCAGGCAGGTGTCCTTGAAGGCGGCGAGGATCCGCGCCTCGGTCGCGGCACCGATCGGCGCGGCCGTGATGGGCGTATGGATGGTCAAGCGCCCGCTCCGCCCTGCAGCGCGAGAATCCGATCGACCTTGGCCAGCGACGGGGCCGTCCAGGGTTCGCCGCCGGAGCCCGGGCAGGCGTCGTGATAGGCCCAGGCCTCGGGGTCGATGATGCGGGCGAGATCCTCGCGGGATGCGCCTTTCATGGCGGCAAACTTTCGCGCGATGATCCCCGCGAGGACTCGGCATGTTGCCTCGCTTAGGCCAGGCGCTCCGGTACGGATGGTCTCGAAAGCGGCATCGACAAGAGAGCTTGTCATTCCGGAAATCCGTCGTGCAGCCTGCCGTCCAGCTTACGGCCGGCGGCTCTCTTTCCGTCCAGGACAAAGCGTTGCCCGCCGACGTCTTGTGGTACGGCGTCGTCCGCGACGGGGCTTCCGTCGAGCATGATCGCCCGCTGCGTCGCGCGCCCAGGACGCCAGGTCTCGACTGGCGACCAGGCCCCCCACTGTTTGAAGAGAAACTGGACATCGGCCGCCGCGCACTGGTCCCGGATCTGGCGCACCCAGTCGGGATGCATGGGGCGTGCGCCCGGCCCGCTCTCGCCGCCGACGACGACCCAGTCGAGGCCCGAGCGTCCGCGTACGGAATCCGCCTCGGATTGCTTTCCACGCTGGCAGTTGTGGAGGGGGCGGTGACCCTTTTCGCACCAGGCGCAGTCGCCCCAGCATTCGCTGTCCAGAGCGTTCTCGCCATGCCACGCGGCCTCGAGATCGATCGGTCCGAGCAGCGGCTCCGCCGAAATCCAGCGGACGGCGGCTGGGGTGTCGAGAAGGATCGGGATCCGCTCGTCCGCCCGGCACTGGTCTTCAACGCTGACCCCGAGCCAGAGGTTCGGAAAGACATCCTCCCAGCGCGACATCCCGTTGGCCCAGTCGAAGGCGGGATAGGCGCACCCGGGGGGCGGTTGGCCCATGGCCTCGAGCATGTCGGCGAACAGCTGGCCCCGGCCGCTGGGGTGCGCTGCCCGGACTTCCTCGGGCCCGCGCGCATTCCTGAAGCCCCAGTCGTTCTCTTCGTCGACGTTGGCCCAGCGCCGAAAGAATTCACGCGCGCGATCGGGCCGCTTGGTCAGCACCTGGTAGGTGTGGTGCGGCGTCATCGCGATGACCATCAGGATCCGCATGACCCATCCGAAGGGCACGTCCGGATGGAACAGGTCGCCATGGGCGCAGACGAAGATCCGGCGCGGCTTGGTCCAGCGTGCGGGCTGGTCGAGCCACTGCTCATTGAACCGCACCTGGCCGTTCCAGACCGGCCCCGCCTTGGTGTCGATCGTCAGGCCCTGGCGGCTGGGGTGATGCCGGAGCCGGGTGCCGGCGAGGCGCATGGCGTAGCAGTTCGTGCATCCGGGCGAGACGACGCTGCAGCCGGTGATGATGTTCCAGGTGGCGTCGGTCCACTCGATGTGGGTCTGGTCAGCCATCAGGCGTGTCCTTCGGTCTGGGCCTGACCCTCGAACCGGGCCTGCATCTCGCGGAGAAGGACCCGGACGTCGAGACGGTCGGCGTTCGAGATGTAGTTGAAGCGGCCGCCTTCGCCGTTCGTGTTGAAGTCGAACACGGCGAGGAAGAACCCGACCTTTCGCTCGCCACGGCGGGGAAGGCCGGGAAGCGGCGGCGGGTTGAAACGATCGTCCAGCTCGTGGGCGAGGTCGTTCAGCGTCGCGCGGTACTTGGGCTCGATCGGATCCGCCATCAGTCGAAACCCCACGTCGAGGCAATGTCACAAAAGCGGTCATAGCCCGGGTGACCCGGTCGGCCCGAAAGCTCGGAAAGCGGCGTCCCGATCGCGGGCGGCTCCGGCTGAGTGGTGGTTGTGGCGGTGCCCGCGCCGAGGTCATAGATCAGCGACGTCGGGTGGCACGGCGAAGCGTGTTTCGTCCCGTCAAAGGTGACCCAGATGTGGTTATCGTAGGACCGGCGTCGGGCGATGACGCCTTCGCGGTCGGTGTTTTCCAGGCGAACCCGGGCACCGATGATGGGGTTCACGCCATAGGTCCGCGTGACGTAGTCGTAGGGCGGTTGGGCGGGGCGTCTCATGACCTTGCTCCTTCCGCCGCGTCGGCGACGGTGCGAAGCGCCTTCGCGGCCTCGGCCTGGCTGGCCGGCGGCGCGCTCAGGGCGACCGATTTCGGATTGTCGGCCTGGCCGGGGACCCAGAGGACCAGGGCGAAGGTGATCTTCGCGCCCTGCAGGCGCCGATCGATGTCGGCGCAGATCTCGTCGATGAGCAAGCTCATGGCTCCATCTCCGGGCGACGGCTTTCCGCCACGGCCTGCTGCTCGAAGGCGGCGGCGTGTTCTGGGGAGATGCCGAAAGTTTCCAGGACAGCGGCACGGTCGGCGGGGTTCTGGCGGAAGGCGTCGCCGGCGCGGCGGAGCTGTTCGCGGGACCAGGCGGGGTGGTCGGCTGGGGCGGCGCTCATGGCTCGACTCCCGCCTCGATCAGGGCACCGCGGTCGATCTCGAACAGGGCGGAGATCTGGCGCAGCGGCCATCCGGCGCGGCGGAAGGCGCGGGCCCAGGCGGGCAGCCGGGGGTGGCGATCGGGGATGACGGGGAAGGGGTTGGCGGCGTCGGTCAAAGCAGGCGTTCCTTTCGGACGAAGATCAGGATCAGCAGGTGAAGGGCGAGCAGGATCATGCGGCGACCTGCAGGCCGGTTGCGGCCTCGGTCGGGTGGGCGATTCCGGCCTGACCGTCCTCGCGCATGGCCAGGGTGAAGAGGCGCAGGCGGACGGATGTCCGGGGTCGTTTCATCTCGATCGCGATGTCGCGCAGCGGCATGTTGGCGAGGCTGAGCTTCAGCAGCAGATCATCCTCGGCCTCGGTGAACCGGCGCTGCAGGCGACCGTCGCGGCCGACCATGGTCATCGGTCCCCGGCTGCGGTTGGCGCGGGTGCGCGGAGAGACGGCCCCGAGCTTGAGGCAGTGGTACTGGATCGCGCCGGTCGAGACGCCGAACCGGGTCGCGATCCGGCGGTGCGACCAGCCCCGTTCCTCCCGCAGGCGGGCGATCTCGGCCGTCTGGCCGTCGGAGAGTTTGGGCGCGCTCATCGTGCGGACCCTTCCACCGGGGCGCACGGCGTGCGCGTGGCCAGGGCGATCGCGGTGTCGGCGGCGCGCCAGGCGGCGACCTGGTCTGGATCCTCGTCGTCGTCCCAGTTCGCAGGTCGGATCGCGATCAGGCCGCGCAGGGCGGACAGCATGGGCAGGGCGGCGCGGATCGGGCCGTCGCCGGTGTCGATCGGCGGATCGCACTCCATCGCCGCCTTCCAGAGATCGGCCTTGTCGGTGAAGTTGGCGAAGATCGAACCGGTAGACTTTCCGATCGCCTTCGCGATCGAGCGGATCGTCACCGCGCCGTAGCCCTTGGACCGGAACTGGCGGCGGGCCTCATCGAGGACGGCGAGCCGGGTCCGCACCTTGGCGGCGACGCGGCGGTTGGGCCTGGCCTCGGCAGGGGCGGCATGGGTCGTGTCGATCATCACGCGGCCTCGGACTGGATGACCAGGCGGTTGCGGCGCAGGGCGGCCTGCAGGGTCTCGAGGCCCCGGCCGTCCAGCCAGGCGGTGCCGAGATTGCGGTCGCGGTTGTCGCCGGCGTCGGTCGTGTAGACGTGGACGGCGAGGCGGCCGCCCAGGTCGTTCTCGAGCTCGAGGTCCTCGGTCTCGACCAGGTCGAGGCCCTGTTCGCCGCGCTCGCGCTGGATCCAGCGGGCCAGAGCATTGAGGTCGTCGAACACGATCGGCTTGGCGGCGGCGGTCGGTCGGATGATGGCGAAGCGGGCCTGTTCGGGCATTCGGTATCTCCAGGGGTTGTGGCGGCGGGGTGAGTGTTCGGCCGCGACGGGGAAGCCGTGGGCGGCGAGGAAGGCGGTGGCCTCGATCCAGGGGCGAGCGGGCATCAGGCTGCCTCCATCTCGCGGGCCTCGACGCGTGCGGCGCGCCGGGACAGGGTCATCAGGCGGCCCTGGATCGAGTTTGGCTGACGGGGCGGGTCGAAGCTCCGGCCGATCTGGCCGTAGTTCAGGCCCTGGGCCTCGAGCGCCAGCAGCAGGTCGTCGTCGGCCTGGGTGAAACGCCGCACCAAAGCCCCGTTGCGAACGCAGGCGACCGGCGCTGTCGGCACGGGCGGCAGCGGCCGATCCGGCCGGGGGTCGGCTCCGATCCGAAGCTGGGCCCAGGTAACGGATCCAAGGCTGCAGCCGATCCTGCGTGCGATCTTCCACGCCGGCAGCTTCTGCACCTCGGTCATCTCGGCGATCCGGTCGAGTTCGGCGGCAGTGAGGTTGGGGCGTTTGGGCATCACGCCTCTCCCGCACGCTGGCGGCGCTCGATCTCGGCGAGGATCAGGGCTCCGGCCTTGACCAGGTCGCGGATCCGTCCGCTCGGCTTGAAGCCTTCGGGGTCCCATTCGCGGGGCCAGAACAGGGCGGCATCGGGGTCGTCAGCAGCGGCGGCGGCGTAGGCGGCGGCCGCATTGGCCAACTGGCCGTCGGCGTTCTCCTCGTCGTCGTGATCGGGCAGGCGCTTCTCGACCTCGACCTGACGGGCGCGCTCGATCGCGAGCAGCTGCAGGGCGGCGTTGGTGGGGTGGGTCTGCGGGCCGGCGGCGGCGATCGGATGGGAAACGGTCGAGGGCGACGCCAGCGTGGAGGCGTCGTGCTCGGCGCGTTCCGCCTGCAGCCTGGCGATTGCCTCTGCCGCCGTCGTCGGCGCTTCCGACGTCCGGGCGGACGCGCCGTAGTTGGCCTGGCTCTTTTCGAGGCCGATCGCCCGTCTGGCCTCCCCCGCCCGGCTGGCGTTGTAGTGATCCACACCCGCGACGACGAACGGTCCCATCTGCTGGTCCAACCAGGACAAGGCCCAGTCGGGTGCGTTGGGATCGTGCGCGAGGACGCGAAGCCGCGCCGCCTGCAGGGCGGCGAACAGGGTCGGGTGACCCGGATTGCGATCGCCGATGGCTGCGCTCTCACCCACGCCATGAACGCCGAACAGGATGTCGAGGGTGACGACCCAGCGTGTGCGATCGGGAGCGGCGTAGATCTTCAGTTTCAGATAGCCGGGCCCCTGCTGTACGGCACGGTCGGGATGGCGTTCCCAGGGATCGTCACAGGCCCATCGGGGCAGCTCGGCGGGGGCCGTCGTCACGGCCTCGATGCCGGAGAGCGTCTTCACTACGGGATCAGCAAGCGGTGTCGCCTCTGCCTTCGCGGGCGTGTTGAGCCATTCGGTGCGGAAGGTCGTGACGCCGTACCCCGCCGGGAAGCTCAACCGCTCGCGGGCACTGGCGACGTCGCTGGTGTCCAGGTCCCAGTGCTTGAGCGCCGCCGCGCCCGTGCCGGTCACGAAGCCGGTGTCGCCCCTGTCGTTGCGATGGAGCTTGACCAGGTCGTACTGGGCGAGCCGTCCGCCCTCGGCGGCGAAGGCCGCCGGCAGGACGCCGACCGAGAGGCCGACGGTCCGCTCGGCCTTGGCGAACATCTCGGCCAGGGCCAGCTTGTGCAGGCGGGTGATCGGCAGATCGTCGAAGTTTGGGCCCCGGGGTTTGGAGACCGACTCCCGCAGCGTCTCCCAGGCGCCCGGGGCCGACGGGTCGGCCTCGTAGGCCGCGATGGCCTCGGGCGTCGCTTCGCGTGCGACCTTGAGCTTGGACTGGATGTCGCGCAGGCCGCCCCGGCCGCCCTCGCGGGTCCGACCGATGCGGCGGCCCAGCTCGGGCGCGGACAGGTTCAGGGCATCGGCGGCGACGCGGAGCTGTTTGGCGTCTTCCCAGGGCGACTGATCCTTGCGCGCCGTGTTCTCGATACAGGCGATGATGGCGACCTCGCCGGCGGCGACCTCGCGCTCGATGAAGGGCAGGCCGCCCTGCAGGGCCTTGGGCAGGCGGTCCTGTCGGGCCAGCAGCTTCGCCGCCTCCCAGCGGTGCTCCCCGGCCAGGATCATGCGCACGCCGTGCGCGTCGGCCTCACCGGCGACGACGGGCAGCAGGATGTCGCCGACGCCGTCGTCGGAGGCGGTGTCGGCGATCGCCTCGACGTGGGCGGGGTCGATCGGCCGGTTGTCCGGATTGCGGCGGAACCTGTCGAGGGGCCAGCGGCCGCGCGGGCGGCGGGCCTCCCCGCCGTGCTTGGCGCGCTTGTAGGCGGCTAACTGATCGCGGCCGGCCTGGGTCAGGCCGGACAGCGGCGAGGGCAGCAGAAGACCTTCAGCGGAGAGGCGTTTGAGCGTCTTGCCGAGGTTGCTCTCGTCGCGACCGATCTGGTTCGCCAGTGCGCGTGGGCCCCACAGGCCGTCCGTCTTGCTGTCGATCGCCTCGAGGACGTCGGCGTTCTGGAAGGCCAGGACATTGGGTTCAATCATCGTAAGGGTCCGGTCAGCAGGGGATGTCGCCGAATGCGAAGGCGCAGACGGCGGCGACGATGAGGATGATGACGCCCACGACGACGTCGCGGCCGTGGGGCGAAAGGACGGGGCCGCGCTTCACAGCAGTCGCTCCTGGGCGAGTGGGGTGCGCTGTCCAGGCATGAGGTCGGCGACCGTGCGGGTCGGCGCGGTGACGATCTCGCGGTCGCCCGGAACCCAGCCGGAGATGGAGACCGACAGCAGGGCGGAGTTGGCCTGGTCCGGGGTCAGGCCGCTGACCCGGCACAGGCGGACCCCGTGGACGTCCGCGATGTAGGCGCATCGTGCGTCGGCAGGATCGGGGTCGCAGACCAGGTCGAGCGGCCCGCACCGCAGGCTGCGGCAGACGCTCTTGATCACGTCGTCCGGATGGGGGCCCTGACCGGCGCGTTCGGGCCCGCCGAAGATGTCGGAGGCCTGATAGGCGCAGGCCCCCGGCGCGAACTCGACATAGACGGCCGGGTCACTCAGCTGCTCGGCGATCGTGCGATGGGCGGCGGCACCGACTGTGGCGGGACCGGCGGAAACGGCGGCGGCGTTCACAGCGGCACCCCTTCGCGCGGCGACAGGGCAGTGACGGCCGGCGTCGCGCCCTCACGCTTGGTCAGGTGCCAGCCCCGGCAATGGGTGCAGGCGTAGGGCCAGAGGCGGGAGACAGGGGCCTCGGTCTTGCGCAGGAAGCCCTGGCCGTTGCCGCGCGCCGCCTGTTCGGAGGTGTAGCGGACCTTGCCGATGCAGCGGTCGCGTCCGCCGGCATAGATTCGCTGCAGCTGGGTGGCCCAGTCCGGGAGCGCCCGGTTCGAGGCCCTGGCCGGTGTGATGGGGGCGGCGGTCACTCGCCGTCCTCGATGCGCGGGGCCAGACCCTCAGGAAATGGGCTGTGCAGCCGGTCCATCCGGCCCTCGGCCTCGACGATCGCCCGGTTGAAGGCGTCGGCCAGGAGATCAGCGGCGCGGAACGCGGCGATCCGGATGCGCAGGGCGACGGTCGCCGCCTCGATCGTCGTCAGGGTCCAGGTACGGCCGTCGGCCCGGACCCAGACGCGGGGCTCAGCCATCCGCCCGGCGATCACGACGGCCGACCCCATGTCGAACCCGGCGATCGGGCGGCCGTGGCCCAGGGCTGCGATCAGCTCGGCGGCAACGTCGCGGGCCTCGACGACAGGGCGGGGGCGGCCGGACGGGGTGAGGCTCCACATCGCGTCGCGGATGGAGCGGGCGAGGGATGGGGCGGCAGGATCGGCAGGCGGCGACATCGGTGACCTCCGTTATGGAAGTCACAGGTTCATCACAGGTGAACCAAAGCCGTCAAGACAAAAGTTCATCACAAGTGAACGTACGTCCGGAACTGACGTACCAGCTCTCGACTCTAGTTCACGGTGAAGGAATCAGTGGGCCGTTAACGATTGGGAGGCTCGAAATGGCAAAGGCCGCTAGCTACGTTGTAGAGGGATACCGTCGCCGGGCTGGGTGTCTGGCGGTGTCGGAGCGGTATCCGGGGCCAAGCGAGGCCGCTATCGCCCGTCGCGGTCGCGCAATGACCGGTCGGGTCGACGGTATGGTTTTCTATAGGATCGAGACCAGCGCGGCCGGCGATGTGTGGACTGAGATTGAAGTCCTGGCGACCGAAGGTGACGTGCCTGAGGGTATCGAGCCCTAAGGAGCGGCTGGCGTCGGAACATTGAACTCGACCCGTGTCGTAAAGGTCGGGTCGGCGATCGTTCCAGAACTCCTCGGCGAGAGCTGCGCGCGCTGAACTACACGAACGGCGGCTTGTCCGAACCCCAATCCGGCCGGGGATTCAGAAACGACCCGGCAGTTGGCCGGCCTGCCGGTGGCGGCTGCCGTGCAGCTCACCGTGGCAAACCCGCCGACGCCCCGGTCCAGAGCCCGAGAAGGAAAATCATCGGCCGTCACTCTCGGCGGCCGACTCCAGGTCACGTTCGTGAGGACGGCGGGTGTCGTGGAAGCTACTGCCGGTGTTTCCGGTGCCGGCGGCGCGCTGACTATCTCCGCCAAGAGCTCGATAGGCTCTTTGGGATAGTCGGCGTCATTATTGTAGCGCCGCGAGGCGGTCCATGTGTCGCAAGATTGGGAAAGGCTTCGACCGGACCTGCACATACTCCAATAGCCGCTGTAGAAGTCGGACAGGGCCTGATAAAGCCCCACCGGGCGAGTACGGCCGGGCGATCCATCATAAAGATCGGAGGCCGCGAGAAAGCCAGAAACGAGTTCAATGGTGTCGCGATCGGCAGCGTCGATCGCCTCGACTGCCCGGCGCCAGATCGGTCCATCGGGCCTATAGATTTCGCTTCGCGGGACGCCGCAGCCATCCAGAACCCGGCCGATCGGCCCGCTCGATCCGGCAAGAGAGACGGCGATCTGGTCGGGAGACCCGTATTCACCCGTCACCTCAAAAACCAGGCGACTGGAGGTCATCAGGCTCCTGGCAAACTCGCCTGGCCCAGGAGCGAACACGCCGGATCCGTCAGTTGAGGTGTCCCAGGTATTGGTGCGGACTTCGCCGTTGTCGAAGCGATAGCGCACGTCCGCAGCGTCGCCGAGATAGCCGACGATCACCAGATACACCTCGAGGCGATCATCCTTGCATCGGACGTTCATGGAGTGTCGCCGTGAGGTCTGGCTCGCTCGATAGGTGGGTTTGTCCGTGAACGGATCCCGGGCCGACGAGAATGTCCACGACTGGGCCTGGGCCGAGTTAGCGGCAGTCAGCAAGGCGAGAGACAGGGCGGATACTCGGATCATCCCAGGGTGCCGGTCCGCCGAACGGATGGCGAGGTGACGTCTATCGCCGCTTCAGGTTCACCCGAGCGTGCCGCTTCCGCCAGAACAGATCTCATACGTCGGATGCGCATGGCCTCCTCTGGATGCATGAACAGTTCGTATGGTGCGATGTGCAACAAGCCGACGACGTCGTCCACGTTGTCGCGTCGATAGGGCTGGACGCCGTGCCACAGCTTGAAGGCGGTGCCTTTCTGGTAGCCTAGCTTGTTGACTAGATCGGCTTGGCGAAGCCCTGCCGTGGCGAACCACTCCTGCAAAAACCAGTCATGGGTGGGGTTCGCGCTCATGTTCATATTGTGCGAACTGGAGCGCGAGTTGTCGTTGACCCTAGAATGAACTGTGGCACTTGACTGCGCGTTCATTCTGAGTGAACCAACGGCACCATGGAACTCTCCGCCTATCGAATCGAAAAAGGGCTCTCTCTCGAGCAATGCGCCGAGGCGCTTGGCTTGAGCCGATCGAGCAAGGGCTGGCTGTCCGACATCGAGAACGGGAAACGGGAGGCGTCCCTGCGGCTCGCCCTTCGCATCCAGGCTTGGAGTGGCGGAAAGGTGAGTGCGGCGAGCGTATGCCGTGAACTTGGCGGCGATGATGTCCAAGGCTCTGCCCCTGCGGCGGTTGATGACCCCGCACCAATGGCGCCCGCCGACGCCGCTGGCGCCGGGATTCCCGACGTGAACGTCTCGCGAACGGAGGCGGCGTCGTGAGGTGTCTTCAGGTCATCGGCGCGGCGGGACCCGAGATGGTTGAGTTGCCGGGCCTTGTAAAACCCGTTCACGGATTTTCTCGGCGAGCCGTTTTACGTCAGCGTTCAGCAGGGCCGCTCGTGTCGGCTGTACTTCTCGCGGCCCTTCTTCTGTGTGTCGCCAAACGGGTGTTTCGTGGTCGCTGATCCCGTCCAAAAACGCCAAGGCTTCGTCGGCGGGGAACTGCAGCAGCACGTTGGCGGTGAGTTGTTCGAGCAGCCATTCGTGGGCGCTCACCCTTATGGCCAAAAAGTCCTGGCCGGCGCGCAGGTCGCTGATCGCCTGGCGGACGTCTTCGTCTGGATCCATCGCATTCTCTCCAAAGGCTGTTTGTGCATTGCAGGGGATGCCGAGTCGGGGACGGATGCGAATCCGTCCCCCGCGAAGCAGCGGGGAGCGGCGTCGTGAACCCGCTTCTGCTCAAGGCCAAGTTCAAGGCGCTGGTCCAGGCCTGCGGCGGTCTCGATGAAGCCGTCGCAGCCTGTCGCGCCGCCGAAGAGTCGGGCCAGGGGCGGGCCTATTCCAAGGCCCAGCTGAGCCGGTGCTGCGTCCCGACCGCGCCGGACTTCGCGCCGATCGACATCGTCGCCGTGCTCGAGGACTTCTGCGGGGAGCCGATCGTGTCGCGCGCCCTGGTCGAGGCCCGGCCCGCCGTCGCCGGCGTCGGGGACATCCGCGACGAAGCGTCGGAGGCGACCGAGGCGGCCGCCAGCCTGCAGGGCGCGGTGCGTCGGGCCCTGGCGGGCGACAATCGCATCGAGGCCCATGAGGCGCGCGAGATCCTCGACCTGGTCGAAAAGGGAATGGCCGAGTTCCGCGACGTCGCATCGAGCCTGGGCGACATCCTGAAAGGGCGGTCATGAAACCCCATCCCTTCACGCCCGAGGATGCCGCCGTCTGGACCCTGCTCGCCGATCGCGCGGCCATCGCGGCGCGGGCCCCGGCCGACAAGGCCCAGACCGGGCTGGCCGGTGTCACCGGCAAGGCCAAGCGCACGCCGGTCGCCGGGGTGCTGAACAAGGAAAATCCCTGCGTCGTCCTGGTCGGCCTGTGCCGGCGCTATCTGAATGAGACGACGCGGGGCCGGGTCGCCCTGCAGGCCGAGCTGGCCGAGGCGGCCGAGGCTGTGCGCGCCGCCTTGGCGGCGGCCTCGGGGCGGTTCCGCCGGGATATCGACGGATGAGCCGCCTGAGCGAACATCAGATCGGGGCCCTGTCGTCTTCGATGAGCGACGCCAGCGTCGGCCTGATGCTGGGCCGATCGGTCGGGTGGGTGGCGCGGATGCGTCGCGATCTGGGCGCTCAGGGGCTGACGGTCGCAGAGCCGCCTGTCGCAGTACCGGCCGTCGCGACCCTGCCGGATGTCGAGGCTCCAGAGGCCGTGCGCCGCTCCGCCTCGATCCTGACCCAGGGCCAGCTGACGGCTGCGATCGCAGCGGCTGCGCGGTTGCGCGGGGTGGAGCCGTCCGATGCCTATCGTCGTGGTCCTGCCGCCCGCAGGGTCCGGTTCCTGGCCGGGGCGGCGCTCAGGGCCCGGTTCGGCCAGACCACCTTCGTGCTCGCCGATCTGCTGGCCATCTCGCCCCAGGAACTGGCCCCCTCGATGCTGGCCAAGGCCGGGGTCACGACCGACGACCTGATGACGATCGCCGAGGCCCTGCCTGTCGCCTCCCCGGATGATCTGGCGGCCGCCCGCATCGTGATCCAGGATCGGCCCTCCTCCGCAAAGGCGGTCGCGGTGCCAATCGCCGCCGCCGTCGTCAAACCCCGCTCTGCGGTCCAGGCCGACACCCTGCCGGTTCCGGTCAGGGCTCCCGCGATGCCGCGTAAGACGCGGGCGCGACCCGAACCGCGCGTCCCGTCATTGCCCTCGGGGCCAGGCATCATTCGGGTCAGGCCGGTGTCGCCGCGCGTGACGCGCTGGGCCTCCTGGTTCATGGCGGCAGCCTGGGGCGTCGAAGAGGTGGCGGACCTGTTCGATGTGCATCCCGACGCCCTGACGGATGCCCTGCGGGGCAATCTGGTGGCGGCATGAGCCCCACGATCACGGGCGCGCGCGGGCCTCGCCATAGCCCTCTCCCATCAGCCCCCGCCCTGCCCTTTGGCATGGAAAGCTCGGCCGGCTCTGTCATCGACGGCGATGACGCCCACACGGCTCTGATGCGCGAGCTGAACTTCTTTCCGACACCGCCCTGGGCGGCGCGGGCGGGAGCAGAGCTGATTTGGGCGCTCGATCCCAAAGCATCGACGGTCTGGGAGCCGGCGTGCGGCGCAGGCCATATGGCTGAACCTCTTCACCAGGAGGGGTTCGCGGTCTGGGCCAGCGATATTCATCCGCATGGCTATGGCGACTGGACAGGTGACTTCCTGCGTTCGGACAGGCCACGTCCACCTTGGGCCATCGACTGGATCGTGACCAATCCACCTTTCGCCAAGGCAGAGGCCTTCGTGCAGCGCGGGCTCGAGATCGCCACGCGCGGCGTCGCGGTCCTGTGTCGGCTGGCCTTCACCGAGAGCGTCGGCCGCTATCCCCTGATGCGGCGCAAGGCCGTGACCGCCCCTTTCGCCGAACGGGTGCCCATACAGCTGGGGTCGTGGGATCCGGACCTGTCGTCGGCGACGGCCTATGCCTGGTTCGTCTGGCTGCAGCCCGAGGCTCTGGCCGACAGTCCATTCCGCACCGCCATCGAGGCCGCCTGGGCCATGGACGCGTCGCTGGAGCGGATCATCCCGCCTGGGACCTGTTCGCGGCTGACCCTGGCCGACGATCGGGTGAAGTTCGCCGGCGAGGCACCGTCGCCGCAGCTCGATCTGCTGGGGGCCGCATGATGACGAAACTGCCGCTCAAGATCGGGCCCGGCCAGGTGCTAACCGAAACCAAGGTCCAGGTGCTGGATATCCTCGGTCGCGCCGGGGAGGCGGGTCTGTGCGCCGGCCCCATGACGCCCGGCGGGACGCTGGGGATGCTGCGCCAGTGGGGCCTGGCCGAACACATGCCCCTGCCGGCGAACGACTGCCTGGGCGGAACGCGGACGCGGATCAACGAGGCCGGTCGCGAGATGCTCAAGCGGCTGGGGCGCGGGTGATGGTGGCCTATTCCTTCAAGACGCGGTTCGGGCCGCTGATCCAGTCCAGGGCAAAGACTCAGACCGTCCGTGCGGATCGGAAGCGTCACGCCCGCCCGGGAGAAACCCTGCAGCTCTATACCGGGATGCGGACCCGGTCCTGCCGGCTTCTGGCGACGGCGACCTGCGCGGCGGTGTCGCCGATCCGGTTCGATTTCGACCCGGCCATGACGGGTCGGATCGAGGTCCACGGCGTCTCGACCATGCATCTGGCCGACCTGGATCATTTCGCCCGGAGCGACGGCTTTGAGGACTGGGCGGATCTGAAGCGGTTCTGGGCTCGGGAGCATCCGGGCCTCGAGGCGTTCGAGGGCGTCCTGATCCGCTGGGACAGCGACAGCCTGGTGCTGCCGTGAAGGGCGCGTCTCGCAAGCTCTGCGCGGACTGGGGGTGCCCGGCGAAACTCGCCTGCGCGCGCCATCATATCCGCAGCCTCGACTACTGGCGGTTCGACCTCGAGGCCTCGGCCCGCGAGGGCGTCGCGTTCATGAAGCGCCGCCGCCAGGACGGCGAGGACAGCTGCAACCGGTTCGAGAACGACGTGCCGCGAGCCTGGCTGCTCGAGGCCGGCATCTCGACTATTCCCGCCACAGGGGCGGATGGCGGCTGGGCGTGGCTGGCATGAAGCCCGACCTGATCGACAAGGCCAATGAAGAGGGCGATTGCGTCGAGATCGCCCTAGCCGCCGGTGTCACCCTGAATGTTCGGGGCGCGACCTGGCGCGGGGTCTGTCCCCTGAGTGACTGCGGGACGTCGTCGAAGTCAGAGCCCTTCGTGGTCTACAACGGCAAATCCCGCTGGATTTGCCACTCCTGCGACGATCGCGGCGGGGATGCGGTCGATCTGGAACACCGTCTGTTCTCGCGGAACGGTGAGACCATGGGTGATGCCGCGCGCCGGATCCTGGGCCATGTCGGGCGTGAGGAAAGCGAGGAATCGCGCGCACGGCGTGCGCAGGCCCGCGCGGTCGCCGAGGCCGATGAGGGAGCGGCGGAGGCGTGGAAGGCCCGGCTGGCCGTGCATCTGTGGCGGGAAGCCGTGCCCGCCGCCGGCACCCTGGCACAGACCTATTTCGAGCATCGGGCGATCCGTGGGCCGGTCCTGGCGCGAGGTCTTGAGGTGCTGCGGTTCAATCCTCGCGCCTACTATTCGGGGCCGCCCGAGTGGGACCTGTTTCCCCCCAAACACGGCGTCTTCCTGCCCGCCGTCATCGGGCTGGTGATGACCGAACTGGGGCCGACGGGCGGGGTGCTGTGCGTCTATCTGCGGCCCAACGGCAAGGGGAAGACGCATCGCGATCCGGCCAAGAAGATGTGGGGGCCTCAGGGCCATGTCCTGCTCGCGCGGCAGGGCGACCGTGTCGGGCCCCCGGACCGGAACGACCGCAAGGATCTGGCCGAAGTCCGCTTGCCGGGCGGGGTCTGGCTGAGCCGTCCCGACAGCCCCGGGCCGCTTGCGGTCGCCGAAGGGTACGAGAATGCCTTCTCTCGCGCGATGATGCTGGCCGGGGAACTGTGCCTGCCGGTGCGGGCGGTCGCGGCGGGATCTTTGAATCGGCTGCAGGGCGGGGAGCTGAAGGACGCGGACGGCGCCGTTGACGTCTGGACCCCAACCGGGGATCCGATGCGGCCGCCCTTCACCTGGCCCGAGGATCCGGCGTCCCCCTGGGGCATCGTCGATATCGCCTGTGATGCGGACATGAGCCCCCTGAAGGTCAAGGGCCGGAACGGGCGGGGTCGCATCGTGCGCTTCACCCGTGACGCCAAGGGGCGGGCCAAGGTGTGCGGGGCCCTGGCCGTCCAGGGCTGGCGGCGTCGTCTGACGCTCGGGGGCGAGACCGTGGTCAAGGCCAGCCGCCCACCGCCCGGTCTGGATTTCAACGACATTCGCAGGGCCGCCGAAGCGGCCGAGACCGCCATTGAGGCCGAGACTTCCGGGGCTGCAGCGTGAGTGAGCAGGATTACGACATGCCGGTGGATCCGCCGGCCAACGACGACAAGAGCCGCCGTCGCAAGAAAAAGAAGGCGGACGGCGTCCTGGTCGATCCGCCGATCGAGGACTGCCCCGTCGTGCCGATGGGGTACGAGGGCGACCAGATGGTTCTGGCGCTGCCCGGTGGCGAGCTGAGGTTCGTGACGGCCGGTCGGGTCCAGAACCTGTTGCGGACCGACCTGTTTGTCGATCCGGCCGGGCAGGCCTTCGCCAACAACTGGATCGACGGGGAGGGCGACTTCAAGGCCCTGTCGATGGCGATCTGGTTCAACCAGAAATGCCGCGAGGCGGGGAAGTGGAACCGGATGCGGCTGTTCCGTGGGCCCGGGGTCTGGGCGACGCCCGACGGCCCGGTGCTGCATGCCGGTGACGCTCTGGGCCGCTGGCCCTTCAAGGAAGCGGACTGGACGCCGATCGCCCAGGCCATGCGAACGCGAACGCGGGGCCCGATCTATACTCTCGCCCCCCCGACCCCCCGGCCCGTGAAGGCCGCCTCGATCGCCGATGCCCAGAAGCTTCGGGACCATCTGGATCAGTGGAACTGGTACGAGCTGGCCGAAGGCGGGCTGACGGGTGCGGACGTGGCCCTGGCCTGGCAGGGGTCGGCCCTGCTGGGGGCCGTGCCGCATTTTCGGCCGCACATCCTGTGCATCGGCGGGCGGGGAACCGGCAAGACGGCCCTGTCCATGCTGATGGCGGCCGTCGGCAGCGCGAACGGTGGCGAGCTCGAGGACCGGTTCACCGAGGCCGGGATGCGCGGGGAGATCTCGGGCGAGGCCCGGGCGCGGTATCTGGACGAGGCCGAACCGTCGATCGGCGGGCAGGGCCCCGTCGAACAGGCGATGGAAATGCTCAGGCGCATGACCACGGGTGACGGGTCCAAGGGCGTCATGATCGGCAAGGACGGCAAGCCGGTGAACCAGACGGCCGTGGGTGCGGCCTGGCTGGGCGCCATTCTGTCGGTCGAGCTCAGCGACGCCATGGATTCGCGGATGGTCGAGGTCCGGCTGAAGCCGCTCGGCAAGGCCAAGGGCGGTGCGGACGATACCCTGCGCGAGTATCGGGAATGGGCGGAGAAGACGTCGCCTGCGTTCCTGGCTCGCGCGATGCGGGATCATGCCCGGTATCGATCCGATGTCTCGCTGATGAAGGATGCCCTGGGTCGCAGCGGGGCCGATGCGCGTGGGGCCGATCTGATCGCGGCATTGGCGGCCGGGCGGCGATTGCTGCTCAAGGACGAGGCGCTGACCGAGGGCAGCGTCGGAGCTGAGCTGGCCCTATGGACGCCATTGATCGTGTCTCGCGAGGAGACCTCGACGGCGCTGAACGTGGGTCAGGGGTGCTTCTCGGCGATCATGAACCTGGTCACCAAACAGCACATCCGTGACCGGTTCTGGAATGTGGGGGAGATGGTCCAGGAGGAATGCGAGAGCCGAGGCACCCACGACAAGGTGCTGAAGACATTCGGCATCCTGATCGAAAACAATCCGCCGGGCGCAGACCATCCCGGACCCTGGTTGATCGTCGCGAACCGACACCCGGCGCTGAAGGCGGGGCTGGCGCCCACCGAATACAAGAACTGGCGAAGCGCGCTCCAGCACCTGGGCGACCTGGGCGAGGAGTTCCGGCCGCGAACCCTACCCTATGCGCCCAAGTTCGGCGTGGGGCAGCAGAGCCGGGCCCTGGCGATCCCCCTGACCCCCTGGCTCGTCAGGCCCGCCGGCGTCGGCGTCACCGTCGAGGCGTCACCGTTTGAACCCCCGAAATGGCACATGCGCGCCGCCGCGTCCCGTGATTCGTCCCCTTCATCGTACCCGGGAGAAAGTCATGAATGACGGGCTTCTCCGGGTGATTCGGTACGCGGGTACGCTGGGTACGCTCGATCCGCCGCGCCCATGCATGAGGCGTGCGCACACACAGATGCACACGACGCCACAGGTCCGTACCCAGCGTACCCGGCGTACCTTTCTTTATAAACTTCAAGAAAATCAGAAATCTAAAAGGGACGGTCAGCAGGTACGCGGCGGTACGCTGACGGCCGCTCCCTTTTCCGCATCCTCGAAAGGGCCTGTCCAGTGAGCGCGTTCAATCCATCCGCCGCCAAGGGGGGCTACCTCTGGTACGTCGTGATCACCCACGTCGGGCAAGAGCGTCTGGCCAAGTACCAGCTGGAGCGTCAGGGCTTTGACGTCTACCTGCCCATGGTGCCGCCGCCTCTCGGAGCACGCGTCAGGAACGGGATCTCCCCCACGCCCCGGCCGATGGTGCCCCGCTATCTGTTCGTCAGTGTCGATGTGAACCAGCCAGGCTGGAGCGCGATCCGATCAACGATGGGCGTCCATGACGTGATCATGCAGGGGTCAGGCGAAACCGCCAAGCCGAGCCCGATCCCCAATCGGTTCATCGAAGAGATCCAGAACCGTGAGATCAACGGCCTGGTGATCCTGCCGCACCGGTCCAAGGCCGAGAAGGCGGCCTCAGCGCCTCGCTACCGCAAAGGCGACAAGTTGCGGTTCAGCGGCCCGACGGCCGACTATGACCTGATCTTCCAGGAGATGGTTGACGGCGACCGTGCGAAGGTCATATTCACCTTGTTGGGCCGCGAATCGGTTCAGGTGATTTCGCTGCCGTCAGACTGACGCGCAGTGCGGTAGCCGTCCTAGTCCAGCACAGCCATTGAAGCCCGCCCGACGCAAAGTCGGGCGGGTTTTCCTTTACCTATCAGCAGGTAAGCGCGCTCGCGGCACGGTCGCGGGTCCTTCCCCCTCCCCCAAAACCTATACGGTCGGGCGAGGCGTCTTCGTTCTGAAATCAGAGAAATCCTGCGCCGTGGCACGGATCGCGCACGGGTGGGCCTCTAGCGCACGGGACTGCACGCATGAGCGCACGGAACTCGCCCCCGCCGGGGTGGGTGACCGTCGTCGCAGCCGCGACGGCGCTCACCAGGGCGGGCGATCGTATCGATGCGTCGAACGTCTCGCGCTATCTGGCGCGAAACGTCGACATTCCCCAGGAGAAGATCGGCAAGTGCCGCTTCGTGGACCTCGCGGCGCTGAAAGCGCACCGCAACACGTCGGTCTTCGTCCACGACAAGCGCCATGTGCGGGATCTTGATCCGGCACCTGAGCCTGTGTCCGCGCACGCCGTGCGCCCGGTCCCCGAGCTGGACGACGAGCCGCGCGGCGATATCGCATCACCGCTGCAGGCGGCGAATATCGAGCTCAAACTCATCGAGCTTCGCAAGAAGCAACGCGAGGAAGCGGTCGACGCGGGCCTGCTGATCCCGGCCGACGACCTGCAAGCCGTCGTCATGGGCATGATGGACGCCTTCACCTCCG
Organism: Brevundimonas sp. NIBR10; assembly: GCF_027912515.1. Lineage (NCBI taxonomy): Bacteria > Pseudomonadati > Pseudomonadota > Alphaproteobacteria > Caulobacterales > Caulobacteraceae > Brevundimonas > Brevundimonas sp. NIBR10. The sequence goes on along the minus strand of NZ_CP115464.1, from coordinate 105,925 downwards.
AGCTGGCCCGCCAGGAGACCACTCTGACTGCTGCCCTGGGCCGGGAAGCTGGCGCGCGGATCCGCAAGGCTCACCGCGCCGCCCGCGCTGCCGCCGCAACACGCCTGATCGAAGCGGCCAATGAAATCCTGCGGCCCGCCGCTGTCGCCGGCCTGACCGGCAGTGCCACGACCGAAGCTGCAGCCTGACGTGGTCTTCCCCAGCACGCTCACCCGCGCCGCAGCGCTCGTTGTGCTGTCCGTTGCCGGAGATCTCGCCCCGCCCGATGACGTCCGGATTTCGGAGTGGGTCGAACAGGGCCACGTCATCCTGTCGCCGCGCACTGGCTCGCCGCTGGCGCAGAATGGCCCCGTCCCGTTCGGCTTTGAAAAGGTCGAATACCTTCGCGAGCCCCTCGACCGTCTTCACCCCGACGACCCCTGCACACGCCTGGCCGTGCTCGGGGGGGCCCAGACGGCCAAGTCGTCGATCGGTCAGCTCTGGGTCGCCTGGTCCATCGTCAACCGCCCGGCCCCATTCGCGATCGGCCTGCCGTCCGCCGGCGAGATCACCAAATACGACGACGTCAAACTCGCGCCTCTGATCGAGGAAAGCCCCGAGCTCCGCCGTCGCGTCAAACCGGTGTCGACCAAATCAAGCGAGGGATCGAGCACCAAGAAGAAGCGGCTCCTCAACGGCGCGACCCTGGCCCTGTTCAACCTGGCCTCGCCCAAGGAACTGCAGATGATCTCGGCCGGGAACCTGATCCTGGAGGAGGTCGGCAACGCCCTGCGGGAAGTCGGCTCCCGGGGTGCCCCGGTCAAACAGGCTCGAGAGCGCCAGGCCGCCTATTCGGCGATCGGCTCGAAGGAGGCCATGCTCTCTACCCCGTCCGAGCTCGGCGAATGCGAGATCACCCGGGCCGAGCAGCAGGGCGATCAGCGCCGCTTCTACGGGCAGTGCCAGCAGTGCCTTGGCCATTTCCACCTGATGCCCGAGGGGTTCAGGGGCGGAGATCGGAACGGGACACCTCACCACTTCGTCTGCCCGCCGGCCGACGGTGGATGCGGCGGAGTGCTCGAGGAATCGGACATGCCGGCTTTCCGGCAAGCAGGCTTCTGGCTCCCGACCTTCCTGTCCGATGAGGACGACAATCCTGCCCCCGGCCCCTTCGTCGCCGTTGAGGATATCGAGGCGCATCTCGTCCCGGCCGCCGGCTTCGCCTATCGGCAGTCCTCGCGCGACTGCGAGGGCCGTGAGCCCAGCTACTACATCTGGCAGGCGATGTGCGGTCTGATCAGCTGGGCCAAGATCGCCGCCTCGATCGCCGAGGCCGTGACCCCGGCGGATCTCAAGGCCCTCGAACAACAGACCTTCGGTCGCGCCTGGGACCCGTCGGTCGAGGCTATGGCCTGGGAGGATCTCCACCGCCTTTGCGAGGACTACGAGGCCGAGATCGTCCCTGCGCGTGCAGGACTTCTGACCGGCTTCTGCGACGTCCAGGGCGGCTATCTGGAATGGGGTGTGATCGGCTGGGGGCCGGGTGGCGAATGGTGGGTCGTCGATCGTGGGGTCATCACCGGCGACACCTCCGGTGACGATGTCTGGCACAAGCTCGATCGCGTCACGCGTCGAACCTATCCCCATACGGACGGGGGCGAGCTCCTGCCGCTCTGGGGCGTCGATACCGGCTATCGGACCCAGAAGGTCTACGCCTTCTGTCGCGGCCGTCCGAACGTCCTGGCCCTGGACGGCCAGCCGGGATGGAAGAAGCCCGCCTTCGGGAAGGGCAAGCCGCAGAAGGTCATCGAGAACGGCCGCATCAAGGGGCGCGTCAAACTCTATCCGACCGGCACCTGGGAGTTGAAGGCGGCCCTGATGTGGTCGCTGAAGATATCCACCGAGGCCGGCTATCAGACGCCCCTCCAGGGTCGAGGTCACTGGTCTCGTCGCGAGGACGAGGCCTGGGCGATGCAGATCACCGCCGAGGGCCTGGCCGAGGAAAAGGACAAGAAGAGCGGCGAGCTCAAGCGTTGGTGGCGCAAGCTTCGCGAGCGCAATGAGTGGGTCGACATCTGGGTCGGTGCCCGCGCCCTGGCCTACAACCTCGGCGTCGGAGCCCCCCGCAAGGACGGATCCGGAGAGCTGGCCGACTGGGCCGCCCTGGCCGCCCGCCGCAATCCTTCGGCCCCCCAGTCCGACCTGTTCATCGCGCCCAAGGCGCACGCTGTGCGCCCCTCGGAAGCGCCGTCGGCACCGACACCGTCAACCGGCACGACCCGCCGCTTCTTCCGCAAGAGGAGTTGACCATGGCCCTCTCGACGGAAGACGCCGCCCGCCTGGCGCGGCTGCGGGCGGATCGGGCCTCGGCGCTTGATCCGAACCGCGCGATCAAGATCGCCCAGGCTGGTCGGTCCATCGAAAAGGCCGTCCCCGACCTGAAGCGGATCGACGCCGAAATCGCCGCCCTCGAGGCGGCTTCGCTGACCCCGTCCGGCCGTGTCCGCAAGCGCGGCGCGATCACCTTCCGCTTTCGATAGGGGGCCACATGACCGCGATGCCCCGCCTCGTTGATACGGCCGGCCGACCCCTGATGCGCGCCGAGGCCGCCGCGCCCGGCGGTCGTCTGGGCCCGGATCGCGCCCATGAAGGTGCGCGCCGCACCGGGGCCTTCCAGACCAACTGGCGGCCCGGCCTGACCTCGGCGGACACCTGGCTTTACGATCGCGACGAGGTCATCGCCCGGTCGCGCGACGTCGGTCGGAACGAGGGCGTCGGGGCCTCGGCCTCGATGCGGGTCGTCAACGCCGCCGTCGGCTTCCGCTGGGACTTCACGTCCAAGCCGAATGCCCGCCTTCTCGGCATCAGCCACGAGGCGGCGCGCGAGCTCGGTGCCGATATCGACGCCCTGTGGGAGGCCTCGGCCTACGGCATCCACTTCACCTGCGACGCCGAACGCCAGCTGACCTTCGGCGGCCTGTTGCGCATGTCGGCAGCACACATCTTCAACGACGGTGAGATGGTCGGCATCGTCGAATACGCCCACGACGAACCGACGCGGTTCCGCACCCGTCTGCGGGTCATCGACCCCGATCGCCTGTCCAATCCCAACGGCCTGCCCGACAGCCCGACCCTGCGCGGCGGCGTCGAAAAGAACCGCGACGGCGTCCCGGTCCTCTACCACATCCGTGAGGGGCACCCTTCGGATCTGGGCGCCAACGCCAGCATGGTCTGGCGCGCCGTTCCCCGGTACTCGACCAACCTCGGCCGCCCCCAGGTCCTGCACGCCTACGACAAGCTCCGCGCCGGTCTGACCCGTGGCGTGACCCGCTTCGCCTCGGTGTTGAAGCTGTTCCGCAGCCTGTCGAAATACACCGACAAGACGATCGAGGCGGCGGCCCTGAACGCCCTCTTCCTCGGCTTCGTCAAATCCAATGCCGGGCCCTCGGCGACCAGCGAATCCTTCTCGGCCGACGATGTCTCCGAATGGGCTGAAGGCCGGGAGGACTATTACAAGGACAATCCGGTCGAGGTGGACGGCGTCCAGTTCCCCGTCCTGGGGCCCGACGACGACATCACCATGCAGACCACGGCCCGGGACACCTCCGGGTTCGACGGGTTCACGCGGGCGATCCTGCGCCTGATCGCGGCGGCGCTCGGCGTCACCTACGAAGAACTGTCGATGGACTTCTCGCAGACGAACTATTCGTCCGCGCGGGCTGCCCTGCTGATCGCCTGGAAGGAAACCCTGGCCCTGCGCGGCCTGATCGAACAGCAGATCGCCTGGCCCTTCTTCGCTGCCTGGCTGGAGGAGGCGTTCGACATCGGCGCCCTGCGGATTCCCGACGGCGCGCCCGACTTCTACGAGGCCATCGACGCCTATGTCGAAGGTCGCTGGCGCGGCCCCGGTCGCGGGCACATCGACCCGACCAAGGAAATCCTGGCCGCCGCCGCCCGCATGGAGGCGGGCATTACGACCATGGAAGACGAGTGCGCCGACTACGACGGCTCGAGCTGGGAAGAGAAGCTGGAACAGAAGGCCCGCGAGACCGCGCGCAAGCGCGACCTCGGCATCGTCGCCGACGCGGTCGAGGCGTCGGGCGAGGATCCGGAGGGCGACCGTCAGCGCGACGAACGTCCCGGCGGCCGGGCACGCACCGCCCTCCAGCGCGTCGCCGAGATCGCCGACAGCGCCGACCACAACGCCTTCCTCGACGCCCGTCCCGTCGCGGCCTGATTTCTCGAAAGCGAGGCGCCTCTTTGTCCGGTAACTCAATGCGCAATCCCGCCCGTCTGGCCGCCGCCCTGTCCGGCCGCCCCCTTCTGATGCGCGAGGCCTCGGTTCCGGCCTTGGCCCGTATGCTGGGGGTCGAGGCCGGCGAACGCGGCTCGCCCCTGGCCACCTTCGTCGGCCGCGCTCGCCGCGCCTTCGCGGGCCGCGAGGACCAGCAGGTCCGCACCGAACCCCTGGCCACCGCCCCGCGCTGGGTCGGTGAACCTGATGCGACCGGTTCCGGCTGGGTGCTCAAGGACGGCGTCGGCATCCTGGAGATCGAAGGGCCCCTGATGGCCGAGGGCTTCGGCTGGGGCGAAACCTGGTATCACGGCTACGACACCCTCTACCGGGCCTATGAGGAGATGTTCGCGGACGCTCGCGTCGGCGCGATCTGGGAGGTCGTGCGGTCGCCCGGCGGCGTCGTCGATGCGGGCCTGCCCGAACTCGCCGCCTTCAAGCGGGCGAACCGCGATGCCGCCGGCGGCAAGCCCATCCACGCCTTCCTGCGCGATGGTTACAGCGCCGCCTACTGGGAGCCGAGCGCCTCCGACCGGATCGTCGCGGCGCGCGAGAGCGGGGTCGGCTCGATCGGCGCGGTCGTCACCTGGTGCGGCATGGCCGGGGCTCTTGAAAAGGACGGCCTCGAGATCCGCGCCTTCACCTTCGGCAAGCGCAAGGCCGACGCCAGCCCCTTTGCGCCCCTGTCGGAAACCGCCGAGGCCTCCCTACAGGCCGAAATCGATCAGTGCGGCCGCTGGTTCGTCGCCGACGTCCTGGCCGGTCGCCCGACCCTGACCGAAGAGGCCGTCCTGGCGACCGAGGCCGGGTGCTTCTTCGGCGATTCCGACAACCCCGCCCTCTCGGCCCTGCACCACGGCCTGGTCGACGAGATCGCGACGGAACGCACGGCGTTCGCCGCCATCCGCGATCTCGCCGCCGCCCGCCTTTCCACTTCCCCCGCCCCGAACCGGGCACCCGCAGCCACGAAGGACACTGACATGAAGCGTAGCGCCGTGATGGCCGCCGCCCGCAAGGCCGGCCTTTCCAAGGACCAGATCCGCAAACTCGGCGCCGAGCTGCCCGAGGACGAAGCTCCCGCCGATGAAGACGAAGGCGAGGACGACGAGGTCTCGGACCAAGACGAAACCGATGAGGAGGCCACCTCTGACGCCGCCGACGGCGACGAGGACGAGGAAGGCGAGGTCGATGCCAAGGTCGCCAAGGCCATCCTCAACCATCCCGAGGCCAAGGGCCGCGAAGACATGGCGCAAGACCTGGCTTTCACGCCCGGCATAACCGAGGCCCGCGCGGTGCGTCTGCTGTCGAAGGCCCCCAAGGGTGCCGGCAAGGGTCAACTCGCCTCGGTCCTCGCCGGGTCACAGCGCCTGGGTCCCGACGCCGACACCGGCAAGGACAAGGGCCCGGCCTCGGCCTCCTCGACCTGGGCGAAGAACCGCCCCGCCGCCCGTCGCTGACCTGCCTCGCCCATCCCTGCGCAACCGGCCCCGGCCTGTCTGAGCGCGTGATCCAAACCTGAAGGAAACCCATCATGGATCGTCTCATCGAAGCGGGCGTCGGCCCGGAATTCCTCCTGTCGGAGGCCAACCACTATCGCTCGCGCGAAAACATCGTCGTCGCGGCCAGCCAGACCTTGCTGGCCGGCGCTGTCCTGGGCCTGATTTCGATCGGCACCCTGTCGGCGGCGGCGGCGGCCGTCGCGGGTAATACCGGCGCGGCCACCATCACGGCCTCGCCCGCCGTCGCGGTCGGCACCCCGACGGGCGTCTACAAACTGACCGCCGTCAGCACCGGTGCCACGGCCGCCTTCCTTCTGGAATCGCCCGATGGGGTCGCGCTTGGCGAGGCGACGACGGGAACGGCCGCCACGATCGGCGGGATCGGGCCCTTCACCATCACCGACGCCGGGACCGATCCGGCCATCGGCGACCAGTTCACCATCACGGTGACCGATGCCGCTGCGACGGGCGAGGGCCAGTACGTCAAACACGATCCCGAGGGCGTCAACGGCTCCCAGAACGTCGCCGGCATCCTCTACGACGGCGTCGTCACCGGCGTCGGCGAAACGGCCCGCGCCGTCGCCATCGTCCGCGATGCCGAGGTGATCGCCGCCCGCCTGGTCTGGGACGACCACGACGCCGGGGAAAAGACGGCCGCCATCGCCGCCCTCAAGGCCATGGGCGTCATCGTCCGGGCCTGATCCCCACGGGGCGGTCTCCGCAAGCCGAGGCCGCCCCACCGCCTTCAACTCGCCTGCCGCCTAAATCCGCCGTCCGCACCCGCGTGACGGCTCAGCTCAACACAGCCCGGAGAAACAGCCATGCTGACCGTCGCGGACGTCTTCAAGTCGAACCTGTTCGGCACGACCTCCCTCACCCATGCCATCAACGAGATCGCCTACGTCCCCCAGCGCCTGATGGAACTGGACGTGTTCGACGTCGAGGGCATCAACACCACCAGCGCCTTCATCGAGAAGATCGGCGAGACCCTCGCCCTGGTGCAATCCACGCCGCGTGGCGGTCCCGGCAAGTCCGTGGCCATCGACCGCCGCGAGGCCGTCGCGTTCCAGTCGGTCCATCTGCAACTGGAGGACCGGATCTATGCCGACGAGATCCAGAACGTGCGCAGCTTCGGCACCGCCAACCAGCTGGTCGGCGTTCAGGAGGTGCGCGACAAGCGTCTGCTCAAGATGTCGCGGTCCCTCGACCTCACCCTGGAATACCATCGCCTCGGGGCCATCCAGGGCCTGGTCCTCGACGCCGACGGATCGGTCATCGAGGACCTGTTCGACAAGTTCGGGATCGCCGAACCTGCCGACGTGGGCCTGCTGCTCGAGGCGGCCTGGACCGAGTCGGACGGCTCGCCCGTCAAGCGCATCATCACCGGAGCCCTGCGTCGCATCGAGGCCGAGCTCGGGGGCTTCACCCCGACGGGCTACCACGCCTTCGCGGGCGACGACTTCTTCGACGCCCTGATCTCCCATCCGGAAACCCGCGCCCTCTATCTGGCGACGGCGGCGGCCCAGGAGCTGCGCGGCAATGGCTCGCGGATCTTCAACTACGGCAACGTCACCTGGGAGAACTATCGCGGCCAGGGCGCCGTCGCCATCCCGACCGATGAGGCCCGGATCTTCCCCCTCGGCGTTCCCGGCCTGTTCGCCCAGCTCTTTGCTCCGGCGGATACGATGGAGGCGGTCAACACCCTGGGGCAGATCAAATATGCCCTCGCCGTGCCTGACCCCTCGGGCAAGAACAAGTTCCTCGAGCTCGAGGCCCAGTCCAACCCGATCACCTATTGCACCCGGCCCAAGGTGCTCCAACGGGTCAACCTCGGCGCGGCCTGAGGCCTTCCTCTCCTCCTGAACCTGCCGCCGCCCGGTCCCCCGGGCGGCGGGCTTTTCTGAGCCGCCGCGCAGGCGGCTCCGACAAGCCCGCCCTTTCCGACTGGAGACGACCATGGATCCGTTCAACCTCGCCCCACCCGCGCCGCAATCGGCTCCGGAGCCTGAGAATCCGCAGCCGGTCGCTCCTGAAGCGCCAGCCCCCGAGGCCGCTGTGGGCCCTGCCTCGCCCGAATCGCGCCCCCACGCCTCGCCCCGCACCCAGGCCCGGATCGATCCCGCCGTCCGCGCCGCGCCGCGCGCCGGCGCGCGTTCGCGCAAGCCCCGATCCCAGGCCCCTGCGGAGGCTGCGGGTCGCCCGGCCGCGATCGTACTCCTGACGTCTCGCGTCACCGGACCCGACGGCCGCGCCGTGCCGCGCCGGACCATCGTCCTGGCGGCGGCGGCCCGCGCCGACGACCTGGTCGGCCGGGGCTGGGCTCGCCCGGCGACCGAGGCCGAGGCCGACCAGGCCCGCCTCGTCCTCGACTGAGTCCTATGCCCTGGTCCGATCTCGCCGCCGAACTCGATACGGCCGTCTTCGCCGCCCTGGCCGACGACACGGCCGCGACCTGGAGCCGGACCGATGCGGTCGTGGCCACACTGCCGGTCATCCTGGAACAGGTCGAGCGGCCGTCGCGTCAGGCCGGGATGACCCTGATCGAGATGGCGGATGTGGCGCGGATCTCGGTCGCGGCGGCCGAGGCGGCGGCACCGGGGGTCTCGCCGCGCGACGGCGACACCCTTCTGGTCGGGGCGCGGCTGCTGGTCATCCATGGGCAGCCCTGGCGTGACGACCGGATGGATCGGCGGGACTGGCTCTGTCCGGTGACCGGCTGATGTCCACCCGCTCCGCCTGGGGCGTCTCGACCGGCCGTAGCATCCCGGCGCACATGCGCACGACCGGCCTGCTGCGCGGCGGGCGCATGAACAACGGCGAGAATGTCGGCTTCAAGCTGACGATCGACGGCGAGAACAGCGACCTGGCCCTCGCGTTTCAGGGCCGGTTGCAGGCCTCGATCGACGAACAATACCGGGCGCTGGAGCGCATCTACTGGGCTGCGATGGATGTCGTGGTCCAGGACGGCAAGAACCGGTTGCGGGCCGACGTCGTCGCCGGCGGCTTCCACAAGGGCGCGGCCCTGTCGAAGACCTGGCGTGGCAACACCTATCCCAAGGACAAAGACAGCCTGAACGTCGCCGGCTGGATCTACACCCGCGCGGGCCTGATCATCGACGCCTTCTCGATGTCGACGGTGATCAAGGTCAGCGGCAACGCCCAGTTCCTCGCGATCCCGACCGGCCCGGCCAAGGCCATCGTCCGTCGTCTGCAACAGCAGAAGAAAAGGGGCGTCGTCGGCCGCAACGCCTTCGGCAAGTTCATGAAGGACGACAGCTACGCCGACCAGGTCGCGATGATGCTGGGCGTCGATCTGGTGCCGATCATCGCGCCCGACCGCCAGACCGGCGTCCTGATCGCCAAGGATCGGTCCACCCTCACGCCGACGGGCCGTCTGGCCAGGAACCAGAACCGTAGGGCCACCGTGCTGTTCGCCCTGACCAAGACGGCGACGCTCAAGAAGCGGGTCGAGGGCCGGGCCCTGCTGGAGAAGATCGAGGCGGGCTTCCCCGGCGGCTTCGCCCAGGCCCTGACAACCCTGCTGCCCGCCGACCTCAGGAGCGACCGATGAGCACGACCCGCGAGGCGATCCTGGAGGCACTGGTCGCCATGCTGGCCGGGAGCAACGGCTTCTTCCCGGCGGCCGTCATCGACGAACCGGAGCCATCGCACTGGGACGAGGTCGCCGCCCAGCCGCCGGGGACGTTGCGCCTGCTGCACGCGGTCGCGGTTCAGGACGGCCCGCCGCCCGATGTTCTCTCGGTCCTGTCGGGACCCGAAGGCGAGAACCTCTATGAGCTCGAACTGGAGGCCGCTGTCGCCTACGCCGTCCGCGCAGAGATCGGGGCGGGCGACACCAACGCGACCGGCCGCAGCGCACGGCGTGCGCGTCGTGACGAAGGCGTCGAGAATCTGGCCGCCCTCATTGCGGCCGACCGTACCCTGGGTCTCGGCCCGGAGGTCTACGCCGAGCTCCAGCCGGCCCAGCGCGACGACGACGTCGCCTTCCCCAATGCTCCGGCCACGGCCACGGCCGTCGGCCCCATCCGCGTCCTTTACACCGCCGCGCACGCCGCCGGCTGAGGAGACCTCGCCCATGCCTGACACCGCCCCCGACACCGCCCCGGATCCGGCCGAGCTGCCGGTCCCGCCAGTCGCCCCGTCCGGGGACAACGCGCCCGAAACCGTCGATCCGATGGCGGATGCGGAGCCCGGCGTCTCGACCCTGCCCGAGGCCCAGGCCTGGCTGGTCGTGCTGACGACCGACCCCGATCGCGGCCTGTCGCGGGGTGAAGTGATCGGGGTGACCTCGAAGGTGGCGAAGACGCTGAAGGCCGACGGCCTCGCGCGTCCGGCGACCGACGCCGACATCGAGCTCGCGCAACCGCGCGTGCGCCTCTGGACGAAGGGCTAGATCATGACCACCACCAACGATCCGCGCGGGCGTCTGGCCGAACTCTATTCGGCGGCCCAGACGAACCTGATCACCCCGGCCGTCTCGCCGGACCAGACCTTCACCCGCCGCCACTTCTACGACTGGACCCCTTCGCCCCAGCAGGAACCCCAGGACGACGACGTCCTGGGCGGCGGCTATCAGAACTCGATCGATGCCCGTCCCGCCGCGCCCGACATCGAGCGCGGCTCGGTGCGCGTGGTCTGGCCCCTGGACATCGTCCAGGTCGGCCATGTCCTGACCGAGTTCTTCGGCGCGCCGGTCACGACCGGGGCCGGCCCCTATGTCCACACCTTCTCCTCGGCGACGACCCAGATCCCGACACAGACCTTCGAGCGCAAACTGGCGTCGGGTCAGTTCGACGGGGCGATCGGGGCCGTGATGCGGTCCCTGTCCTTCCCGATCGGATCCGACCGGGGCTACACCCGGATCAACGCCGACTATGTCACCCGCCAGCTTCGCGACCAGTACGCTAGCACGGTCGCGGGGACGCCCACGGCCCTGGGCCTGACCAACCGGGTGCCGCGCACGATCGGCACCGTCCTGGCCGACGGCGTGACCATGGGCGCAGTCATCTCCGGCGACGTGACCCTGACCAATGTCCTGGGCGAGGACGGCTATGCCGGGTCGCCGTGGATCGACGACGTCCAGCTGGAGGGCCGCACGGCGGCCGTCAACATCACGGCCCGGTTCAAGGGGGCCGCGATCCGCGACATGGGCAAGCTGGCCAGCGGCGCCTATCTGCCGACCCCGGTCAACATCGACCTGTCGATGCCGCTGTCGGCCTCGCTCGACCTGTTCCTGAGTATCCGCAACGTCCGCTTCGCCAAGGTCGGGGTGGCCAGCGCCGGACCCGGACGTCTGGACGTGCAACTGCGCGGCCGGGCTGAGGTCGGGGTCGGGGCGGCCATGATCGTGGCCCAGCTGACCAACGGCGTGTCGAGCTACGCCTGATGGGTCCGACGCATCCCGCATGGTCCGCCCCGGCGCCGGAGTGGGTCGGCCTGGCCCCCGGCGTGCGCTGGCGTCTCACCCGCCCGGACGGCGGGATCGAGACCGTCGTCGCGTCGGACGTCGCCACGGCCATGGCGCGGGTCTATGAGGGCCGCGCCGGTCTGGAGGCTCTGGGCCTGGACCCTGAGTCCGACACCGGCGGCGCGCTGAAGCTGGAACAGATCGCGGGTTATGCCTCGGTCCTGACCGCGTGCCTCTATGCCCAGCGGTGCCTCACCGACTGGGAGGGCATCGACGACCCGGAGACGGGTCAACCCCTCGACGTCACCGATCCCGACGCCATCCGCAACGCCCTGCTGTACGGCCCCCCGCCCGGCGGCACGCCCCTGCTGACACCCTTCCTCGCCTGGCTGGAAGGCCCGCGCCGCCCGATGGCGGCCGAGACCGTGCGGCTGCGCAAGCTGGCGAAGGATCACTGGGCGGGCGGTGCCGAGCGCTGCCGGGCCTGCGTCGAGATGGGCGAGGGCTGCGTCAAGGGCGCGTCGGTCGAGGGCGAACTCTGCCCCCGCCTGTCGCTCACCCCCCGCACGCCTGAAGGCATCGCCTGTTGGGCGATCGCGACCTCGACCTATGGCCTCTGGCTGCGGGCGGGGATGGGCGGGGCCATCGCCGGGCTCGACTATCAGGCCGCCCTGCTGGCCTTCGAGGCCGATCGCAGTCGGGTGGAGGAACGGCCCGATGTCGGCGCGGCCTTCGCCGTGTTCCGCGCCATCGAACAGGGCCGGATGGAGGCCGAGGCCGAGCGCGCCGAGGCCGAACGTCTCGCCCGGGATGCAGGCTGACCATGGCCGACGGCGGCGGCATCAATCTCAGGCTCTCGCTTAAGGGGGCTGAACAGGTCCGAGGCGAACTGGCGACCCTGGGCCCTGCGGGGTCCAAGGCCGCGCGCGAGCTGGATCGGGCGATGCGCCAGCCCACGGCTGGAATGCGGGCTCTCGATGGCGGCGTCCGGGAGGTCAACTCCGGCCTTGAAGCCTTCGCGGGCCGGGCCGGGCCTGTCGGGAACCTCCTTCAGCAGTTCGGACCCTGGGGCCTGGCCGCCGCCGCCGGTATGGCCGCCCTCGTCGTCGCGGCGACGGCGGCGGTCCAGGTATCCAACCAGGCGGCGACGGCTGCCGCCAGTCTGACGGACACGGCGGGGCGGATCGGCATCGGCGTCGAGGCGCTGCAGCAATGGCGCTACGTCGCCGACGAGGCCGGCGTTCCGGTCCAGACGCTTGAGAGCGACCTGGAGAAGCTGAACGGCACCCTCGGCAAGTTCAAGATCGGCATCGGGGATGCCAAGCTGAAGCCCTGGTTCCAGGAACTCGGGATCAAGAAGGAGGACCTCGACAGTATCGAGACGGCCGATCAGATGATGCTCCTGCTGGCGGATCGTCTGGGTCAGATCACGGATCGCTCGAAACAGGTTGCGGCGGCCCGGGCGTTCGGCGTCGAGGATTCCTTGCCCGCCTTGCGACTGGGCTCGGAAGCGCTCCGCGATCTGCTCGCGGCCTCGGAAGAGCTTGGCGTCGTCCTGGAAAAGGAAACCGTCGAGAAGCTCGACGCCGCCGAGCGAAAGGCCGAACTGGCCGGACAGCAGCTGAAGACCTTGGCCTTCTCGGCGGTCGAGCCGCTGACCACGGCCCTGGCCAACGCCGGGGCCATGCTCGGCAACCTGTCGGTGAAGTTCGACAATATCGAGTCCAAGGCCCCGACCTGGGTTCGGTGGCTCAATGCTCTGGGCCGGGCGATGCCGGGGACCGGCGGGCTTCAGAGGATCGGAGAACTTGCCACCGGAGGAATCGCGCCGCCGTCAGCGGGTCAGGGCGACATGTACTCGGACGAGCATGAGATGGCCGGCATGCGTGCCGCCTTGCAGGGTTCAGGTGATTCGGGCTTCGAGCTGGAAGGTCACGGGAACGGCGGCGGCGGTGGCGGCGGCGGTCCTAGCGAGGCCGAGCGACAGCAGGAACAGAAGCGACGCGAGGGCGAGCGGGCTCTTGAACAACTGACCCGGCTGGAGATCCAGATTCAGCGGGCCAATGTCTCGGCCGAGGCTGAACGCCTGGACACAGCTGAGGCCCGCGCGGACGCCGCCCTGGCCCTGCTCCAGATGGACGAACGTGAGGCTGCCATCGAGGTTGCCCGTTTGAGATCGGCACTTCAGGCTGCCGACATGGACGATGAGGCGATCGAACGTCGGATCGTCCAGCTCAAGTCGTTGCGCGCGACGATGCGCGCCGACAAAGAGGAGGCCATCGCAGCCGAGCATCGGGAGCGTGCGCGACAGGCCGCCGCCGAGGCCGAGCGGATCCATGCCGATACGCTCCAGACCATCCTCCAGTTCGCCTCGGCCGAGGCCCGCACCGCCGGTGAGCGTCGGGCGATCGAGACGCAGATCCTCGAGCTGGCGCAGCGACGGCAGAAGGCCGACCTGGAAGCCGCGATCGAGGCCGAGAAGGAACCGGCCAAGCGCGCGGCCCTGGTCGAGGCCCTGTCGCGACTGCCCGAAATCCAGGCCGGTCAGACCCGAGACATGCAGCGCCGGACGGCCGGACCGGTCGAGGCCTGGCGGGATGCCCAGTTCAAGTCGGCCGGGGAAGCCGGGGAGTATGTCACCGGCCAGGCGCTCGACGCGCTCGACAATCTGAACGGCGGTCTCATCGACGCCTGGAGGAACGCCGACAACGCGGGTGAGGCCTTCTCGAACATGGGCCGCGTCGCGGTCGATGCGCTGGACCAGGTCGCGGATGCGCTGCTCAAGATCGCCCTGCAGAGGATGCTGATCGAACCCCTGGGCAATGCCCTGTTCGGCAGCGGTCAGGAAGGCGGATCGCAGGGTCTGCTGGGGTCGTTCATCTCCAACTTCACGGGGCGTGTCTTCGGCGGCGCGTCAGGGGGCCTGGCCCCCACGGGCGGCGGCCTTCCGACCGGCGGGGCCCCGGCCTCGGTCGGCAATGCCTCGGGCGTGCTCGCCACCATGCGCCTGCTGAGCCTGCCCGGACGGGGGCGGGGCGGCGTGGTCGGAGGCGGCGGCCTGCACAAGGTCGGCGAGTACGGCATGGAGCTGATGGACCTGCCCGCCGGGGCCCGCATCTATGACACCGATCGGACCCAGCGGATCATGTCCGATTTCGACGCCCGGATGCGGTCTCAGGGTGGCGGCGGTTCGGCCGCCGCACCCACGGTCAACATGCCGATCACCGTCGTCAACCAGTCGAGCGCCCAGGTCGAGGCCCAACCCCGGCCCATGCCGGGCGGTGGATTTCAGATCGTGCTTCAGGACGCGGTCAAGGGCGCGGTGCGGGGCATGGGCGCCGACGGCTCCCTGATGCGCAGCCTGTCCATGACGCCCCAGGCCCGGAGGCGCTGAACCATGGCCAACCGTCTGCGCAATGCCGGCTTCCTGGAACTGACGTCCGGATACGAATCCAACCTGGCCCTGAGCCTGGACGCCTCGGTTCGCGGCGCGCCCGGCCGGGCGGGACTGGTCGCCGCCGGGTCGGTGTCCAGCGGCGGGACCGTCCTGACACGCAACGCCGTCGGCAACCGGCCCACGATCACCGTCGGCCAGACGGCCGAGGTGTCGCTGCTGCTGGCGGCCTCGGTGGACGGGGTGCCGGTCACCCCTTTCGCCGAGGTGGTCTGGGTCAATGCGGGCGAGGGCGACATCTCGACCACGCCCCTGACGGTCTCGCCGGTCGAATACTCGGCCGAGGGGGTCGGGGTGCGCGGCCTGCGCCAGACCTTCTTTCGCGCCTGGGGCCGGGTGGTCGCCCCGGCCACGACCGCCAAGCTGATGCTCCAGGCCCGGATGGTCGCGCCTTCGGCCGGCGCCGCCGCCCTGACCTATCTCAAGCCCCTGATCGTCACCCCGACGGGCGCGGCCCATCCCCATCCCTGGGATCCGGGGACGCATACCGACACCAACCTGAACCTGCCGGCCTGGCCGCCGCTGCGCCCGTTCCGCAATCCGCCCCAGGTCACCCCCATCGCCAACCGGACGGGGTTCCAGTCGGCGTCCGGGATCAACAAGACGCGGCTGCTGTACCGCGAGCCGCCCGTCGATCTGCGCGGTTCGGTGCGCTGCACGCCGCCGGAACTGGATGTGCTGGACCAGTTCTATCGCGCCGGACATGACCGCTTCTGGATCGTGCGGCCCGACACCGACGAACTCTGCGTCGCGACCTGGCTGCCCGACGGCGCACCGAAGCCTTCCGCCCACCTCGGCCTGACGACCATCATGGACGTCGGCCTGCAGCTCACGGTCGCCTGACATGCCCGACGTCACCGCCGCCATGGTCGAGGCCCTGTGGGCCAGCGAGGTCGAGCCCCTGGCCCAGCTGGTCGAGATCTCGGCCGACAGTCTGGTCGATCCGATCCGGGTCAGCGACTGCCCCGACCGGCTGCTGTCCGGCCTGCGCCAGGGCATCGCGTCGAACGGGGAGGAGTATCCCTATCTGCCGTTCCGCCTGACCTGGGCGGGGGCATCCGAGGACCAGCCCTTCGGCACCGGCAAGGTGGCCATCGCCAACGTCGACAGCCGGATCGAGGGCGCGATGGAGGCGGCGGTCGAGCCGCCGACCATCTCGCTGCGCCTTGTGCGCGTCGCTGCGCCGGACGTGGTCGAGACCGCGATCGAGGGCGCGACCCTGGGCCAGTCCGACTTCAACGACGTCGAGGCCTCGGCGGTCCTGCGGCCCAAAGACTTCGATCTCGAACCCGCCTGCGCCGTCAGCTACACGCCGTCCACCACTCCGGGGCAGTTCTAGGTGGTCGTCTCGGTTGATGCGCCCGGCCCTATGGTGGTGCCGCACGACCTGCTGGCTCGGATCGCGCCTGTGATCGGGTCGCCTTTTCTGGGCAAGGGCGACAGGCCAGACGGCTGGGACTGCCGGGGTTGCGTTCGCTGGATCTACCGAACCCATCTGGACGTCGCGATCGAGACGTACAGCGACGCGTATGACGCGTTGATCCTCACGTCCAGCGGCCGCGCACGGCGTGCGCGTCTGATCGCCGACCGGCTGGCCGTCTGGCGGCCGGTCGAGGCCCAGCCCGGCGCGGTTGTGCATCTGAACTGGCTCGGCCGTTCGGGCCATGTCGGGCTGATGACCTCGCGAACCGGGTTCGTCCATGCCGACATGGGCGTCGGGACCACCCTGGCCGACCTCGACGACCGCGACTGCCCCTATCGCGCCGTCGGGTTCTTCGTCCCTCGCTTCGTCACGGAGGTCATTCATGTCTGACCTTCAGGCTGTCGTCTCCCAGCCGTTCGTCCCCGTGGCCGGCCCCCTGGTCGCCCGCCCGGGTGGTCTGGTCCGCGACGTCCTGGTCCAGGCGATCAATGCCGGGATGCTGACCCAGACCGATCTGGCCTGCACCGTCGTGCATCTGAACGGCAAGCCCCTCGCGCGGTCGGAGACCCTGGCGACGATCCTCCAGGCCGACGACGTCCTGAACATCGTGGTCGAGCCCCTGGGCGGCGGAGGCGGCGGCAAGAAGGACGTCGGCCAGGCCCTGTTCCAGATCGCCGTCATGGTCGCCGCCTTCGCCATCGCCGGGCCGGGAGGAGCGCTCGCGACCCAGACGGCGCTGCAAGGCACGGCGCTCCTGCTCACACAGGCTGCTGCGGCCGCCGCCATCACGACCGCTGGTCAGTTCATCGGCGCAGCGATCTTCAAACCGGAAAGCCAGGGTGGGGCCTCGGGCGACCGCTACGCCCTGCAGTCGGCATCCAACCAGTATCGCCCCTGGTCCTCGATGCCGCTGGCCCTGGGGGCCTGCGTCGTCGCCCCGGACCTGGCGGTCAAGACCTTCACCCGGGCGATCGGCGACGACGTCTGGATCTATGGCATCCTCGGCCTGCACTACGGGCCCTGCGTGGCGACCGAGATGCGGATCGGCGACACCCTGGTCTCAAGCCTGCCGGCGGGGGAGATCGAGACGGTCGAGCATCTGACGCCCGGGCCGCGCACCTTCTCCCTCTATCCCAACGACACCGACGAACAGGGCTTCACCGACGAACTGAACGAAGACGGCACGACCGTCGTGGTCCATGCGGCGGGCGCCGAGGGTGAGCTGTTCGAGCTGGACCTGTTCCTGCCTGAGGGTCTGTATTTCGCCAAGGACGACGGCCGGGTCGAGACGGCCTCTGTGACCGTGACGGTGCGTCGCCGGGAAATCGACGCCTTCGGGGTGCCGACGGGATCCTGGACGGCGGCGGGCACGACGGCCCTGTCCAACCGCACGCGCGAGCCGGTCCGTGCGACCCATTCGGTCAGCCTCCCGCTGGGTCGATATGAGTTCGAGCTCAAGCGGTCGGCCCCGCCGGACGCCAGCGAGAAGCGCCACGACACCGTCATCCTGACCGCCATCCGCGCCATCGCCTTCCGCAAGCCCATCGTCGACGAGACCCTGTCGGTGATCGAGTTCCGGGTGAAGGCCTCGGCCGTCAACCAGGGCACGCTGGCCCCGATCACCTGCCGGATCGAACCGGTCTGTTCGGTCTGGAACGGGTCGAACTGGTCCACGACGGCGGCGACCAGCAACCCGGCCGCCCTGGTTCGCTGGCTGTTGACCGGCCCCGCCCCGGCCAAACCGCTGCTGACCAGCCAGGCCGACACCGGACTGCGCGCCTGGTCCGAGACCTGCGTCACGCGCGGCTGGACGGCCGGCCTGTATCTGACCGATCGCAAGAGCCAGCGAGACGCGCTCAAGCTGCTGGAGACGGCGGGCCGGGCGGGGCTGTGGTGGGACGGCTCGCGAATGGTCGCGGCCTGCTGGGCCGAACGCCCGGCCCCGAAACAGATCTTCAACGGCCGCAACCTGCGCGACCGCTCCGGGACCATCGTCTATCCCGAGCCGGTCCATGCCCTGCGGGTCGAGTTCGCCAATATCGACCGGCGCGGCGAGGCCGACGAGATCATCGTCTATGCCACGGGTTACGCGGCTGTGGCCGGCGGCGGCCTGCTGGCGGCGTCCCGGCTGGAAGCCTGGCGGGTCGAGGGGCAATGCACCCGGACGCGCGCCCTGAAGGACGGGGTCTGGGAACTGACGCGCCGCACCCTGCAACGCCGTGTCGAGACCTGGACCACGGACGTCGAACACGTCGCCTGCAGCTTCGGCGATCGGGTGCTGGTCAGCTGGCGGGCCGTCGGCGAAGGCCTGGGAGAGGCCCGCGTCCGGGCGGTGCGCACGGCGGGCGGACTGGTCACCGGCCTGCGCCTCGACCAGGAAGTCGAGATGACGACCGGCGTCGCCTATGCCTGCGACATGCGGTTCATGGTTAGCTCGGGGGGCGGCTCGGGGCCGACGGCGGTGCGCGGCGTGGACCTGGTCAATACGCCGGGATCCTCGCGCGAGATCGTCTTCGCCACGCCGCGCGCGGTCGCCGACTGCCCCCGGCCCGATGACCTGATCACCTGGGGTGTGGCCACCACCCTGTCGAGCGATCTGGAGATCGTCGGCATCGAACCGTCCGAGGATCTGACCGCGCGGATCACGGCCCGCAAATACGTCGCCCCCGCCCTGATCGCGGCCGAGGACGCGGCGGGCACGCCTTCGCCCTCGACCCTGACGGGGGACCGCACCGCCCGGCCGCCCGCCCCGGTCCTGCTGGGTGTCCAGGGCGCGGCCAGCGGCGTCCGGGTCAGCTTTTCCATCCCGCCCTGGGCCGGCTCGCCGATCACCGGGATCGCTGCCCGCTGGCGCGTCACGCCCGAGACCCCGAATGACCAGGGCTGGGTCGAACTGCCGATGCTGTCGGCCTCGGCCCGCGACCTGACCACCCCACCGCCCCGACTGTTCCCGGCCCTGACCGGCGAGGTCGAGGATGCGCCGATCGACGTCGAGCTGGTCGTGGTCGTCGCGTCGGGTCAGACCTCGGAACCCCTGCTGGTCGAGGCCATCGCCATTGAACGCGTGGTCAACGATCCGACCACGGACCCGGCGCTGGACCTGACCCTGGACGGCAACCGTCTGGTCGCAGGCCGGTCGGGCGACGTCCTGTTCTGGTTCGGGTCGGACACGGTCCAGGCGGCCGACGCGGAGGTGGCGAATGCCGACTTCGCCCTTGGCACGGACGGCAAGACCTATCGCCAGGGCATCGCCCAGGACGAACTCTATTCCGAGATGTTCACCTCCAGCCCGGTGACGGTTTCGGGCGCCATGGCCGACATCGTGACCTTCACCCTGGCCCAGGCGGTGACGACCACGGCCATCTTCAACGTGTCGATGGGGCTGAACATCAGCACCCCGACCCCGCGCACCCGGTCCAGCTCGACGACGGTCGCCCCCTCCGGTGCCTGGGAGATCTGGGAACTGCCGGTCTCGGGCACGACCAACCAGCGCAAGGTGGATTCCGGGACCTGGTCCAGCGCCATCATCGGCGGCGGCGGTTCGCCCCAGAACATCGAGAGCCTGGAGATCGACGGCGAGGGCGACCACTGGTCGGATCTGTCGCGCCAGTGGCGGTTCCGGCACGGCGGGGCCGAACGGTTCGTCCTCAAGATGTCGGCGACCGGCGCCGACCTGATCGACGTCGTCCTGACGACCCGTCTCAGCATCCAGAAATTCTGAGGAGACGCCGATGTCCGTCGCGACCGTACCCGCGCGCCTGATGACGCCCGTCTTCGCCGACGCCGACTGGGTTCAGGACTTCCTGTTCAGCGACGACGGCGAGGCGTCGGACTTTACCGGCTCGACCTTCAGCCTGACCATGGCCCCGGTCTCGGGTCTGTTCGAGGACGCCGGGTTCTCGATCGAAAGCGCGTCCGGCTATCTGTTCGAGGCGGGCGGCCGGATCAGCCTGCGCGTCCCCGCCGCCGCCATGGCCGACCGCGCGCCGCTCAGCTACCAGTGGCGGCTGCGCGAACATCGTCAGGATGACACGGTGGCGGTGCTGGCCCTGGGTGTCCTGCCGATCAACCCCGCCTTGAACGGCGCCCCGGTCGAGGGCGATGCGCCGCCGCCCGGCGGTCAGGGCGGCGAGCTGACCATCAACCGCGACGCCCAGGGGGTCGGCATCGTGCGCGGCTCGGCCGGGCCGATCGGCATGCCGGGCAACTATGCGGCCAGCGACTTCGGCCGCGACTGGGTCCAGGTGGCGGCGGCGTCCGCCGGGCGCGAGCGGCTCGGCATGGGCGGCGAACGCTATGAGGGCGAGATCCCGCGCGGCCTCGAGCCGGCCGCCTACACCGCCGCCCTGACGGCCCTGGCTCAGGCCTGCGCCGACGACAATGCGACCCTGTGGTTCACGGATCCCGAGGGCGGGGGCGAGGTCGCCGGTCCGATCGAGGTCGAGGGCTGGTGCAACCTGGCCTTCTCGACCGGGGCCCGGCTTGTGACGACGGGGTTCGACGACGACGTCTTCCACTTCCACATCACCACCCCCTATCTGTTCCGGGGCCAGACCCTGAGCCGGGTGTCGATCCATCACCCGCGCAACAGCCTGTTGAACACGGCGTCCTTCGGTCTGAGGATCACCGGCAATCAGCCCCTGCTGAACGTGCGGATCGAGGATTTCGAGAGCCAGGGCTGCTACGCCGCCGTCGTGGTGGACATGGACACCTTCGCCACCCCGGCCGGTCGCGAGAGCCTGTTCAGCGATTTCGACATCGACGTCACCTGCCACAATGCGAGCGACGAACAGGTCAATGCCAAGTACGGCGTGTGGTTCAGGAACGGGACCGGCACCAAGGGCAAGGTTCACGTACGCGGCAACCTCGCCCGCAACGGCTTGGTCGACGGCGACATCAATCCCTTCCCGCGCGGCGTGCGCGCCGACCAGCGCGACGAGAACGTGGTCGTGGGCGATATCAAGGTCACGGCCGACCTGACCGGGGCGAACGCAGGCACCTTCACCTGGGATGATGCCATGGTCTACCAGACGAACATCATCAACCTGGCCGAGTCCCAGTCGGACGGCGCGGCGACCGCGACGCTCGGCCGCTATCCAATGGGCGACGGCCCGGTGTCCGGCGTGCGCGACTGGGGCAACAAGGGCGGCGACACCGACATGTCCGGGCCTCTGGGTCTGCGCACCGGCTGCATCACCCTGGAACAGGGTGTCGGGCTCCAGATGGCCGGCGGCACCCACAGGGGCATCCCGGCCGAGGGCAGCTTTCCCGGCGTCGCGGCCATGGGCTATATCGAGATCGGCAAGGTGCTGCTCGGCAGCCCGGCCGACGGGCGGCCCGCCGGCGGCGGCAAGGTCTCGGTCGAGGCCGACGGCACGGTCCAACAGGTCGGATACGGCACCGCCTGTTGCGACTATGCCCTGGGCCAGGATGGGGGCGTCGCCACCTGGAACCCCGCGCCGAACCATCCCTGGTATTCGGTCAAGGGCGACGGTTCGCCGTTCGGCGGGATCGCCCTCGACGTCGTGCCCGACGGCCTGGAGCTGACCTTCCGGGCCCGGGCCGTGACCCCCCATCACGGTTCCATCCTTCACGGCCAGATTTCGGTGACGGGCGGGATCAGCAACATGCTCACCAGAGGCGACCCGGCATGATCGTCCTGAACTTCCCCCGCGAACTCTGGAACGCCGTCGTCGCCTATCAGGTCTGGGAGGTGTCGGTCGACAACCGGGTACTGGGCTATGTTCGCTGCGAGGACGTCTTCGCAGGCATGACCGGGGCCAGCCGGTGGATGGCCTTCCGCACCCTGCGCGGGGCCGCGATCGCCGAGCCCTTCGCCGACCGCCAGGCGGCGATCGACGCCCTGGTCGCGGCGGCGGCCTGACCTTTCTGTAAAAACCGGCGCGGAGTATCGCCCATGAATCGCGTCGTGAGATGGCTGGAGCCCTGCTCTGCGCTTGGGATCGGCTTCGTCCTGAACCTGGCTGTCAGCGTGGCAGCCTGGGCCGGGGTGATCAGCCCGCGAACCGTGGACCCCGAATGGATCGCGGTCGCCGGCGCGGCGGGCGGCCTGGTCTCGGCCATGGTCCACATCGGCGTTGTGTCCCTGGGCCCCGAGCCGGTCGAGCGTCGGGATGTGGTCAGGGCCGCGATCGAGGGCCTGTTCGCCGTCCTGGTCGGCGGGATCGTCGCCGCCTATCTGGGGCCACAGGCCGGCCGGTTCTTCCAGGACGCCACGCCCTCCGACCTGCGCGCGGTCGGATTCGGCATCGGCATGGGCGCGTGGCGCTTCGCGCCCGGTGTCTTCGGGGCCCTGAAACTTCTCTCCAACCCCGCCACCCTTCGTGATCTTGCCCTGCGGTGGCTGACCTCCATGAGGCCAACGCCATGAGCATCACGGCCATTGCCACCCTGGTTTCCGTCGTCATCGTCGGACTGACCGTCTTCGCCCGTGCCGAGTTGTTCCGGCCTATGGTGCGATCAGCCTATTCGACGAATGTCCTGGTCCGCCGCCTGATGGACGCAGTCGCTCTGGCTTGCGCCTTCGCCGCGTTCGAGCTCTGGGGCTATGCCGGAAAGATCCCGGAAGGCCTCGTCTGGCTTCTGGTCCTTTGCGCGATCACCTCGACGATCATGCTGGCCAGCATGCTGATCCACGACGGGCGGCTGGTCGTTGCCGAGGTCCGGGCGGCCGACGTCGGGGCGGTCAAGGAGGCGGTCCGCGACACCCTGCCCGAGGCCCTTGACGCCGCCAACACGCGAATGCTGGACCGGCTGACGCCGGATCAGCCTGTGCCGAACTATCGCATCCGTCGGCCATCGCGTCCGCGCAACTCACCGCCGGAACTGTCGGACGAGTGCTGACCGCCTCGGCGCACGCCGTGCGCCCTCTTTCGGCCCTGGGGCCGTCCTCGATTCTACCAGGCGAACCGCTGCCAAACCTGCCACGCGGTCACTGCGCCCATCGCCAGCGTGACGACGACCAGGGCGGCTAGCATCAACGCCTCGCGCCGGTCCCTCACTCGCAGGCCCAATCGTTCAGCGCTCCAGCCCCGGCCGCGCACCGGTCATAGGCCTCGATCGCGCGCCATTCCTGAACGGCCGCGATGCTGCCGGCGATGGGGTCAAACCCGGTCAGGACGAACAGCACGGCGAGGGTGAGCGATTTCATTCGGGCGCACGATGGTCCGTCTCGGCCAGATAGCGTTCGATCGCCACGGCTTCGAGCGCCCGCTCGTCCAGCCACGGGATGCGGCGGCCGTCCGGACGGTTCGCCTCTCTGATCGCGGCCTGCACCGCTTTTCGCACGATCTCGGGGTCGGTCATCCGCCGACCCTGACACACCGATCCACCCCTCGACAATCTGGAGAGACCCATGGACCTCAGGGCCCTGCAAACACGCCTGGCCGAAACCGGCCGTTACGCCGGCGCGATCGACGGCATGTGGGGCCGTCTGACGCGAGCCGCGATCCTGCGCGCACTTGAGGATGGCCCGGACACCCGCCTGACCCGACAGGACCTGGAAGCCTCGGCCGCGCGCCTGGGCGTCCCCTATGCCGCGATCAAGGCCGTCGATGAGGCCGAGGCGGCCGGGGTCGGGTTCCAGGACGGCTATCCCAAGATCCTGCCGGAGCCGCATCGATTCAGCCGCGCGACCCAGCACCGGTTCGACCGCAGCCATCCAACCCTCAGCTACCCGACCTGGGGCCAGCGCCCCTACCCCCGCCTTCAGGCGGCGCGTTACGACCAGCTGGTCAGCATGATCGAGCTCGACATCGACGCCGGGTTCGCCAGCGCCTCCTATGGCCGTTTCCAGATCCTGGGCGAGAACCACGTGGCCTGCGGCTATGGCTCGCCGTTCGACTTCGCCGAAGCCATGGCGCGCGACGAGCCGACCCAGCTCAAGGCGTTCGAGGGCTTCCTGGCCGCCAACGGCCTGATCGCCCCGCTGCGCCGCCTGGACTGGGCGGCCTTCGCGCGGGGCTACAACGGCACGGCCTACCGCAAGAACAAGTACGACGAGAAGCTGGCGGCGGCCTACGCCCGGGCGGCGCGGTCGTGATCGTCGCCTTGGCCGTCGCCCTGGCCTTCGCCGTGGGCTTTGCGCTCGGCTTCCTGACCCCCATCGCCCTCATGGGCGCGTTCATCCGCAAGGTGCTGAAATGACCCGCCTCCTCTCCGCCGTCGCCGGCTGGCGCGGCTATGCGCTGACGGCGGCCGTCATGCTGGCCATCGGCTTCGCCGGGGGCTGGACGGTGCGCGACTGGAAAGCCTCGGCTGATACCGCCAGCGTCCGCATCCACGCCTCCGAGGTCCGCGCGGCGGCGATCCGCGACGCGCTCGATCGCGAGCGCGACCAGGCCGACATCACCACGGCGATCGACACCCGCGCCACGGCCGAACAGGCCCGCATCCGCACCGTCACCCAGACCATCATCAAGGAGGTTCCCGTCTATGTCCCCGCTGAAGCTGATCTTCGCTACGCTCTGCCTGTCGGCCTTGTGCGCCTGCATGACGCGGCCGCCACCGGCACCGCCGGCCGCCCGTTTTCCGACGCCTCCGGCAGGCCTGATGACCCCGCCGGGTTCCTTGAGCCCAGTGACGTCGCCCCGTCCCGGCTAGGCACCGTCATCGCGGAAAACTACGGCGTCTGTCACGCGGACGCCGCGCGGTTCTCAGCCCTTCAGGACTGGGTCCGTCAACAGCAGGCGGCGATGAACCTTGGGGCAACTAGGTGAATGTGTCGTGCTGCCGAGAAGCGTTCCAACCTGTGCCGTGACGATACAGGTAGGAAAACCGAGACTCTCGCTCAAAGTTGAACGCATCCTGGTACCGAATTATACCCGCGATCATGAGTGTGATTTTGAGCTGTTCGACTTTCTCACGATCTGACTGGGACATCACGTAAGACTGACAAAGCCGGATATTCTCGCTTTGATCGGGCATCAGTACAGTAAACGGCAGGGGCGCAGGAGGCAGTTCGATGAACACATCCTCAATCAAGTCACCCTCTCTCTGAGCCACAAGGTCAGCCCAGAACTGAATATTTTTCGCTGGCGTCCTACCCGCATTTCTGAAGTTCACTTCAATCCCTATTGGATAATCTCCATGAAGCCAGACGGTTTGGCTGACTGGGCGTGACCCGACGATGTATGCCCGGCTCGAAATGACTTCTTTCTCAAGGTTCTTCGCCAACTGATCGGCGGCTGTCTTAGCGCTGTCTGCTGCAGCGCCAGCTGATCTTGCGGTATAATAGACCGTGGCAAAAATCGCGACGACGCTCGCCGCAGACAGGAACATTTGGAGAAGACTAACATCCAGGGCGACTTCGGCCATGGCTGCGGAACGAAGGCCCGCCTCTTCAGTGCAAGCGCTGTGGCTCGTACAGTCAGCTGCCCGCTCAAAAACCGCAACGCGCTGTGCCCGAATCTGTCCGGCCCAAAAGATCGTTCCCGCAGCCAGCACAAGCACCACAATCGCAGCGGTGATCACGATCGTAGAGCGACTCAAGGTTTTCACTGGAAGGTCGGTCATGTGGTCATCGCGCCTCGATTGAACACCTCGAGCAAGGCCTCCGGCTGGGCGCGGATCTGCAACTCGGAGGCCTCGGTCCAGTCCGCCCGCATCCAGGTCTCGCGTTCCTCTTCCGTCATCAGGATCAGAGGCATGGCCTTGGGGTGAACCGTCCGGACCGGTTCGACCGGGTCTGTCGTCAGGAAGGCGAAGAGGTCGCAGGTCTCCAGGCCCGTCTTGATCTTGCGGACGCAGGTGTGGTCGCGGACGTGGACGCCTGCGAAGAATGCCAGTGGCTCGGGATCGTCGTCGATCAGTCTGAACCACACGGGCTTGTAGCGCCCCTCGGCGTCGCGACCCGGCTCGCTGAAGGCGGTGAACGGGACCAGGCATCGGTTGGCGGGTGAGAGCCACGGGCGCCAGTGGGCCGACTTGGAGTTGCGGACGTTCGTCGTGCCGGCGTCAGGCTCCAGCTCCAGCAGCCGGTCGAAATCCACCGGCTTGCCCTTGGCCCGTAGCTTGTCCGCTCGCCGGGTCGCGGCGTCCAAGAGGGCCTTCCTGGACGAAGGCATGCCCCAGCGGGCCGTCGCCAGTTCGCGCACGCCGTGCGCATCGGTGCGGACGATCGGCGCAGCGTAGTCCGGATAGAGATCACGGGGCTCGACATTGCCGGCGTTGTTGGAGAGCGCCCGGGTCAGGTCGATGATCGCTGCCGGGCCCTTGCGCAGGGAATAGAGATTGCACATGCCGGGAACCTACACCCAGAACAGGGATTGACCAGCCAGAGCCGGCTGATGCGAGCGGTGGCCCGGCAATATGCGCCGCTCCGATCCGAGGCCGCCGTCCCCGCGAAGGGACGGCGGCCCTTTTCATTTGAGGATGACCCTCAGCTCGGCTCCCGTTCGTCGGTCATCCGGAACTCCACCGTCGCGCCGGGCGGCTTGACGAAGAAGGCCGCCTTGCCTTCGCACCATCGCCGCCTGCAGGCTGCCGAGGCACCCCACAGCCGATAGTCCGAGCCCTTGGCGGCGATGATGGCGTCCAGGTTGGCGATGATCTCCAGATCACAGACGGCGCAGACCGCCGTGACTGTCCAGCGCGCCCGACGAATCGAAGCGACGGTCGGGCAGGCGGCGCGCCAGTCCGCGATACTGTACCGGTCGAGGTTCTTACGCCCCATGGCCGGGCACGGATCGACGGACGCGATCGGGGTCGCGCGGCCCTGTCCAGAACTCGACGTCGGCGCGCATCGGGAAGCCACAGGGCCTGTGGCCTGATCCTGTTGGGGCCGTGCATCGCAGCCGCCCGTTCAGGGTCGAGGGGACGATGTCACCCATCCTGTCCAGCAGGTACTGACGCCCGAGCGACTTCCAGCCGTCGCACCCCGGTCGCGTGCAGAGCATCACGAACCGGGCCTCCGGTACGGACTGCGACACGCGTCGATCGACAAGCAGCGGCTGGCTCATTCCTTCACCTTCATCCCATGCCCCACGTCCGGGGCGGGATCGGCGCGTTGCAGCGCGCCGATCTGCGAGCAGACCCTCGCACGACAGGACCGATCGGCCGCCCGGCCGGTCGCCGCCCCCGCTCACGTGAGCGGTGCGACTCCTAACCGTGCGAGAGGTCTGCCCGCAATGAAAAGTTCACGTAATGTTCTCATCGTTACACAGTCGCCTGTGGGTGACTGTGACCCGCCCGCCGCTTGGATCGGCGGCAAGCGGCGACTGGCCCGGCGCATCTGTGCTGCCCTGGCCGCCACGGCCCACGACGCCTATGCCGAGCCGTTCATCGGCATGGGCGGGGTCTTCCTACGCCGGCGTGTCCGGCCGCCGCTCGAGGTGATGAACGATATCTCCGGCGACGTGGTCACCCTGTTCCGGGTGCTCCAGCGGTTCCCCGAGGCCCTGATCCGCGAGCTGCGCTGGCGGCCGGCGATCCGGTCTGAGTTCGACCGCCTCCTCGAGACGCGGCCGATCGACCTGCTCGACATCGAGCGCGCCGCGCGCTTCCTCTATCTCCAGACCCTGGCCTTTGGCGGCAAGGCGACGGGCCAATCGTTCGGCGTCGACGCCCGGGCTCCGCACAACTTCGACCTGGCCCGGATCGAGAAACGGATCGAACGGCTGCACACGCGCCTGGCGGGCGTCGTGATCGAGAACCTGGACTGGCTGGCCTTCATCAGCCGTTACGACCGGCCAGGCACGCTGTTCTACCTGGATCCGCCCTACTGGGGCAGCGAAGACGACTATGGTGCCGGCGTCTTCATCCAGGGCGACTTCCAGCGCATGGCCGACAAGCTCCGCTCGGCCGAGGGGAAGTTCCTGCTGTCGATCAACGACCGGCCGGAGCTGCGCGAGATCTTCGCCTGGGCCGACATCGAGGCCGTCTCGACGACCTATACGATCGCCGGCGGGGAGGGGGTGAAGGCGGCGGAGCTGTTGATCGGCAGGGGCGTGGACCTCGCGCCGGCGGCGACGCAACCCGGCCTTTTCTAGCGCTTCGAGATGTTTAGGCGATTAGCGCCGCTGTTATGGGCCAACCCATACCGTCGCTGGGTTGGTACGGGCATCGACGGTCACCCCGGCCGGGCCTCCGGCCTTGTTGATGGGCTCCTTTACGTCATAGCCTTGGTCTTTGAGGGCTCGATAGATTTGCCCACAGAGGGCTTCTGCGCCGGGCGATGTTTGGTCGAAGATCATAAGGACCGGCGTGGCCTTCGGTATGCAAGCCACCAGCCTAACGAAATTCTCTCTGGTGAACTCGCGCTCGGCCGCCAGCGCTTTAGCTGCGTGGCCCGATGACATTGGTCCGACCTTGTGGACGTTTCGCCTAAACGTCAGGTTCTTGCTGTTCCCATCGATCTTGGCGAGATGGGTGGCATCTGTCTGGTTATCCTCAAACAGCAGCCCCTCGACATCGCCCGTGGAGTGAAACAGGGATGAACCGGGGCCGCCGCCAAAGTTCTTGCAACGGATAAAGCTGTTGTTTCGAAAATTCGCCATGGGCTGTTTCTGCCTGACCGCGCTCACGACGAACGCTGCCACGAACATAAGCAGTCCGATGCCTACAAGTCCTGCTCCGCCCCAAAAGAATTGAGGCTTCAGGCTTTCGAAGATTTCTGGGCCAAGCGTCATCACAGCGCCGCCACCGACGCCCACGAAGGCTCCTGCCCCGCCGACAATAACTTCGTTCTTACCCATTCCCTCGCCATATCAGCGATCACCAGATTTGGTAGGGACTAAGTTCGCCGGCGTGGATCTAGCGAAGGCGGCAGGGGCGCGCCGATTTTTGTCCCGACACCAATCTGCTAGCTGGATCGCAAGCCCGTCAGGTCACACCTGGCGGGCTTTTGCGCATCCGGGGTTCGGGACTATTCCGGGATACTTAGTCCCGAACCGCCCCAACCGTTCCCGGTTGGTCCCAGGCGGGTCGCCCGCGAGAACAAAGCGGAGCGGCCGATTTCCCTGCGTTAACAAGGCGAAACATGACATTGGGTGGTGGCTGGAGGCGGGCTCGAACCGCCGACCTGTGGGTTATGAATCCACCGCTCTAACCAGCTGAGCTACCCAGCCACGACCCAATGTCATGCGCTTAACCGCGCGCGAGGCGCCGCTATATAGACGGGCGGGCCGGGGTTCAAGTCGCAAGGCGGCCGAGCATGGGCCTGACCGCCGGATCGCGACTATTCCGCCGGAGCTTCCGCCGCCCTGGACCCCGGCGCGACCTCGCGTTGACTGGCGAAGGTCTTGCCCAGCCGACGTCTGGCCCAGCCGCTGACGTCGTCCACGATGGTGAAGATCGGAGGGATGAACAACAGGGAGAGGAAGGTGGACGAGATCAGCCCACCCACGACGGCGATGGCCATGGGCTGGCGGAACTCGACGTCGGCACCCCATCCCACGGCGACCGGGATCATCCCGGCACCCATGGCGAAGGTGGTCATCAGGATCGGTCGCGCCCGCTTGTGAGCGGCGTCCACGATGGCCTCGAGCCGGCTCTGGCCCTCCTGCTCGGCGATGATGATGTAGTCGACCAGCAGGATGGAGTTCTTGGCCGCGATCCCCATCAGCATCAGGATGCCGATCAGGGACGAGATCGAGAAGCTCGAACCGCCGATCACCAGGGCGACGAAGGCCCCGCCGATGGCCAGGGGCAAGGAGGCCATGATGGTGATCGGAGAGGCGAAGCTTTTGAACAGCAGGACCAGGACGGCGTACATCAGCAGGATGCCGGTGCCGAAGGCGATCGCGAAACCGGTGATCATTTCCTGGATGAACTCCTGATCGCCTGCCGGCACCTGGCGCACGCCGGCGGGGAGGTTCTTTACCGAGGGCAGCTGGTTGACCGCCACACCCGCCTCGCCGCTGCGGATGCCGTCAAGTTCGGCAGAGATCGTGGCGACGCGACTCCGGTCCTGGCGCAGGATCTGGGAGGGCCCGGCGCCGAAGCGAATGTCGGCGACGGCGCTCAACGGCACGGCCGTCCCGCTGGACGTCGGCACCTGAAGGTTCTCGATGACGGACAGGTCCTCTCGGGCGTCACGGGTCAGTCTCAGCCGGATCGGCACCTGACGGTCGCCCAGATTGTATTTGGGCAGGTTCTGATCGACGTCGCCGATCGTGGCGACGCGGACGGCCTGGGAGATGGCGCTGGTCGATACACCCATCAGGGCGGCTTGATCCGGGCGCGGCGTGACCAGGATCTCCGGCCGGGCGATTGAGGCCGTGTTGACGACATTGGCCAGGCCCGGAACGGTCCGCATCTCCGCCTCGACCTTGCGGGCGGCTGCGGTCAGGGCGGCGCCGTCGTCGCTGAGAATCGCGAACTGATAGGAGGTGCCGTCGCTGGGGCCCCCGCCCTGCTGGGCGACGCCGGCACCGATACGGGCACCGGGAATGGGTTTCCAGCCGTCGACCATGGCGCGAGCGAATTCCTGCTGGCTCAGGTCGCGGTCGCCCTTGTTGACGAGGTCGGCGAAGACGTTGGCCTGGTTGACCTCCTGGCCGCCGACGGAGGCATAGACCGACGTCACCTCAGGCCGGGCGCGGAGGTCCCGGGTTATGCGCTGTACGATCGCGTCGGTCTGGGCCAGCGTTGCACCCGGCGGCAGTTCGACCGAAAACCCGGCCCGGCCGACGTCGCCGCCGGGAGAGAATTCGAACGGTACCCTGGTGGCCAGGAATCCGCAGCCGACAAACAGCGCCGTGCCCATGGCGAAGACCTTCCAGCGATTCCTCAGGCTCCACCCCAGGGCCTTCAGATAGCCTGACATCCAAAACGGATCGGCGTCGTCATGCTTGTGATGCTTGAGGAGGTATGCGGCCATCAGCGGGGTCAGCGTTCGCGCCACGACCAGCGAGAAGGCCACGGACACGCAGGCGGCAAGGGCGAATGCCTTGAAGAACTGGCCGATGATGCCGGGCATGAAGCCGACGGGCGCAAAGACCGCGATGATCGTCGCCGTGGTGGCCACGACGGCCAGGCCGATCTCGTCGGCCGCTTCCATGGAGGCGTCGTAGGGTGGCTTGCCGTCGCGCATGTGGCGCACGATGTTCTCGATCTCGACGATGGCGTCATCGACCAGGATGCCGATGGTCAGAGAAAGGGCCAGCAGGCTGACCACGTTCAGCGACTGTCCCATCGGCCCCAGGACCGCGAAGGCCGGGATCAGCGACAGAGGCATGGCCATGGCGGTGATGAAGGTCGCCCTCCAGTCACGCAGGAAGATGAAGACCACGATCACCGCCAGCACGGCACCCAGCAGCAGAGCCTCAAGCGAGGCGATGTAGCTTTCCTCGATCTGTTCGACGCTGGCGTTGACCTGGCGGATCGTCAGCTCCGGGTGGCTCTCGTCGATCTCGGCGACGGCTTCGCGGACCTTTTCGGCGATCCGGACCTCGGATGCGGTTCGCGAACGCAGGAAGTTGAAGGTGATGGCTTCCTGGCCGTTGTAGCGCGCCAGACGACGCGGTTCGGACCAGTGATCCTCGACCCGGCCGAGGTCGCCCAGCCGCACCTGACGGCCGCCGGACAGGGGGATCAGGGTCTCGCGCAGGGCGTCGATCGATGTCGCGGCGCCCAGGGTGCGGATCGACCGCTCTGAGCCGGAAATGGTGACGCGTCCGCCGGGCTGATCTGCGTTGACGCTGGTCAGGGCCTGGCTGACCGCCGCCGCCGTCAGCCCGTAGGAGGCCAGCCGGTCGGGATCCAGCTCGACCGCGATCTCGCGGTCCACGCCGCCCCCGCGATTGACCTCGCCCACCCCCTTGATGGCCAGCAACGTCCGGCTGACCTCGTTGTCCACGAACCAGCTGATCTCTTCCGGCGTCATGGTCGAGGACGACACGACCCAGGTGATCAGGGCGTCGCCGGTGATGTCGATGCGCTGAACCGACGGCTCCTGCATATCCTGCGGCAGGTCGGCGCGCAGGCCGCTCATGGCATTGCGGACGTCGTTCGTCGCGCGTTCGGTATCGGTGCCGAGTTCAAACTCGATCGTCGTGGACGAGGAGCCGTCCGTGATCTGGGAGTTGATGTGGCGCACGCCCGACAGGCCGGCCAGCGAGTCCTCGATCAGTCGGGTGACCTGGATCTCCATCTCGCTGGGGGCTGCGCCGGGCCGCCCGGCGTAGACGTTGACCAGCGGAAAATCGATGTCCGGATTGTTGTTGATCCGCATGCTCATGAAGCTGAGCACCCCCGCGATCGTCAGCAGGGTGAACAGCAGGATGATCGGGATCGGATTCTTGATCGACCAGGAGGAGATGTTCTTCATGGTCGGTCCTAGCGCGCGGCCGGAGCAGGCGTGGTGACCAGAGCGCCCGAGACGGTTACGCGGTCGCCGTCACCGAGAAACCCGGCCCCGTCGACCACTACGCGCGCACCGGCCTGAAGGCCG
Source organism: Brevundimonas sp. NIBR10 (assembly GCF_027912515.1). Taxonomy (NCBI): domain Bacteria; kingdom Pseudomonadati; phylum Pseudomonadota; class Alphaproteobacteria; order Caulobacterales; family Caulobacteraceae; genus Brevundimonas; species Brevundimonas sp. NIBR10. Next base: position 73,437 of record NZ_CP115464.1, on the reverse strand, counting down.
TTGACCGAGGTCTGGCTTGCGCCGCGTGACAAGACTTCGACCGGTGCGAAACGGACCTGGTTGTTGGCACCCAGCACGAAGACCCCGGCGCGGTTCTCGCGGTACAGGACCGAGGCTGTCGGCACAGTGATGGTCGGTTGGGCCCCGACGTCGATCTGGGCCTTGGCGAACATACCGGGCTTGAAGCCGTTGGTGCCGGACAGCGCGATCCGCGCCAGTCCCAGCCGGCTGGTCGCATCGACCTGGGGCGTCACGATGCGGACGCGGCCGGTCGCCTGACCCAGCTGGTCGGACGAGATGGTCGCAGACTGACCGGCGCGGACGAGGCCGAGCTCCGTCTCCGGCACCTGGGCGTCCAGTTCGAGCCGGCCGTCGCGGACGATGCGGAACAGCTCGGCCCCCGCCTGGATGATCTGGCCCCGCGTCACGCTGCGGCTGGCGATCAGGCCGGACACGGGCGCGCGGATGGTGGCCTGATTCAGGCGGGTCTGGGTCTCCGACAGTGAGGCGCGGGAGGCGGCGAGGTTGGCGGCCGAGGCGCGCTGGTTGGCAAGCGCCGTATCCAGCGACGCCTGGCTGAGGAAGCCGCGCTCCTTCAGTTCCTGCGACCGGCCGAGCGCCGCCTCGTCGCGCGCCAGATTGGCCTCGGCCGTCTGTACCGACGCCTGCTGCTGGCGCAGCTGGGCGCGCAGCAGGACGTCATTCATCTGCACCAGGGCCTGACCCTGACGCACATAGGACCCCTCGTCCACGAACAGGCCGACGGCGGTCAGCCCCCCGGTCTCGGCGCCGACCGGCACCTCTTCCCAGGCCGTGATGCTGCCCGAGGCGGTGATGATGCGCGGCAGGGAGGTCACCGATGCGGTCGCCACGGTCACGGTCTGTCCGGCAGAAGCCTTTTCGGCCGCAGCCTTTTCCTCGGCCTTCTTCGCTTCTCCGCTGCCGCACGACGCCAGTACGAAGGTCGCGGTCGCCAGCAAGGCCGCCCGGGTCAGGGTGTTGATCGCCACGGTGTTCATCCTGTCGCGGGCCACGCGGGGGAGCGCGGGTCTAGGGGCGCATCGGCGCCGGAAGCATCATCGCTCATTAGCGCGTTCGCGTGGCAGCCTCAAACGCCCAGCGTCGCCATTACGGGGATGTAACCTGCGGCAGACCGTCTCGACGCGCGGGGGCTGGCCGCGTTGGCGTTCGCGGGCGCCCCATGCTAACCGCGCCGCACCATGACGACGCCCCCCATTTCCCGAATCCGCAACTTTTCGGTCGTTGCCCATATCGACCACGGCAAATCGACGCTGTCCGACAGGCTGATTCAGTTCACGGGCGGGCTGACCGCGCGCGAAATGTCGGCCCAGGTTCTTGATTCGATGGAGATCGAGAAGGAGCGTGGGATCACGATCAAGGCGCAGACGGTGCGTCTGAACTACAGGGCCAGGGACGGGGAGAATTACGTCCTCAACCTGATGGACACGCCGGGGCACGTCGACTTCGCGTACGAGGTGTCGCGGTCGCTGGCGGCGTGCGAGGGCAGCCTGCTGGTCGTGGACGCCAGTCAGGGCGTAGAGGCCCAGACCCTGGCCAACGTCTACCAGGCCATCGACAACAACCACGAGATCGTGCCGGTCCTGAACAAGATCGACCTGCCCGCCGCGGAGCCCGAGCGGGTCCGTCAGCAGATCGAGGATGTCATCGGGATCGACGCCTCGGACGCCGTCCTGTGCAGCGCCAAGTCCGGCATCGGCATCGAGGAGGTGCTGGAGGCGATCGTCACCCGGCTGCCGGCGCCCAAGGGCGATCCGGATGCGCCGCTGAAGGCGCTGCTGGTCGACGCCTGGTACGACCCATACCTGGGCGTCGTCGTGCTGGTTCGGGTGTTCGATGGCGTCCTGAAGGCCGGGATGCGGGTCAAGATGATGCAGAACGGCTCGACCCATCTGATCGACCGGGTCGGGGTCTTTCTGCCCAAGAACACCCCGGTGGACCAACTCGGCCCCGGCGAGGTCGGCTTCATCACCGCCCAGATCAAGGAGGTGGCCCACGCCGCCGTCGGCGACACCATCACCGATGAAAAGAAGCCCACGGCCGAGGCGCTGAAAGGCTTCAAACAGGTCCAGTCGGTGGTCTTCTGCGGCCTGTTCCCGGTCGACGCCGCCGATTTCGAGGACCTGCGCGCCGCCATCGGCCGCCTGAGGCTGAACGACGCCTCCTTCACCTATGAGATGGAAAGCTCGGCGGCGCTCGGCTTCGGCTTCCGCTGCGGCTTCCTGGGCCTGCTGCATCTGGAGATCATCCAGGAGCGTCTCAGCCGCGAGTTCAACCTCGACCTGATCGCGACGGCGCCCTCGGTGGTCTACAAGATCGGCCTGAGGGACGGGCGCGAGATCGACCTGCACAACCCCGCCGACCTGCCCGACGTGATGCAGATCGAGACCATCGCCGAACCCTGGATCAAGGCCACCATCCTGACGCCCGACGAATATCTGGGCGGGGTCATCAAGCTGTGCCAGGACCGGCGCGGGTCACAGGTCGAGCTGTCCTACGTCGGGTCCCGCGCCCTCGTGGTCTATGAGCTGCCACTGAACGAGGTGGTGTTCGACTTCTACGACCGGCTGAAGTCGATCAGCAAGGGCTACGCCAGCTTCGATTACGAGCTGACCGACTACAAGGTCGGCGACCTGGTCAAGATGAGCATCCTGGTCAACGCCGAGCCCGTCGACGCCCTGTCCATGCTGGTCCACCGCGGCCGGGCCGAGACGCGCGGCCGGGGCATGGTCGAGAAGATGAAGGAGTTGATCCCGCCCCACATGTTCGTCATCCCGATCCAGGCCGCCATCGGCGGCAAGATCATCGCCCGCGAGACCGTGCGCGCGCTGAGGAAGGACGTGACGAGCAAATGCTACGGCGGCGACGCGACCCGCAAGAAGAAGCTGCTGGAGAAGCAGAAGGCCGGCAAGAAGCGGATGCGCCAGTTCGGCAAGGTCGAAATCCCGCAGGAGGCGTTCATCGCGGCGCTGAAGATGGACGAGGATTGAGGCTGGCTAAAGTAGGTCTCATGGAAGCCTGCCCCCATTGGCAGGTAGTATCTAGCTAATTTGAAACTTTCTCCTCGCCGAAAGAACAACTAGGAAGAACAGAATCCCAGAAACTACCGACTGTATGGACGAAGTGCATCTTGTGACCAAGCCGATCAACGCGTTTCCATGTAGTAGAAAATTTTCTAATCGAAGCTGAGTGCCGGTGGAATCAGCCTCGTTCAAGTGGCGAACGTTCCAGATTCCAAACAGATTGAACATTGAGCGAGCCGACAGACTCAGTGATTCAGCCACGATCGGATGAACGGTGCTGCCATGGAATGCAACGCCATCGAGAACAGGCGCTCCAAAAGCTAGGCCGATGCAGCAATATACTGACGCGAAAATTACCCAAACCGCGAGAGCTACGAACAGGGGGCGGCGGCACGAAGAGCCGTATGCTGCTACGAAGCCATAAATCCAAGACAGGAATTTTTCGCCTCGGTTAGTGGTCGACTGGCTTCGGCGGGCTATTAGTTCATAGCGAAATAGCGCTTGCTCCAGATTTCTATCTCGCACGCTCTCGGCAGCTTGTTTGAGTGATCTGAAGCCATGCTCCAATGCAACTTTCTGACTGTCGTCCTTCGCGTATCGAAGTGCCTCCCGCACAACCTCATAACCCTGCAGAATGTCGCGGTCGAAGCGGATTTCGCTCTTGAAAGTTGCGCCATTGAATGCAGAAAAAGCGCGAAAGTTGGCGTTCTGAAAGTCAACAAAGCTATCAAAATGCGCTTCTCGAAATGCCCCGTCTTGGTCGCCGATTGATTTAGGCCATGTCGTACTTTTGAAGTCCGATGCGTGATGGAAATGAGCGCGAACAAAGCTGACAGGTCCGTCAAAGCGGGCTCGGTTAAAGCTAGCCTTTCCCCCGAACTCAGCGTCATCAAATCGAACGGGGCAGAACCGAGTCTCGTCAAAATCGACAGATTTATCCCATACTGATTTGGTAAAATCACTTATCCCACTAACTCGAATTCCTCTGAATTCGGCCGATCCTTTAACATGAATCTCTGTAGCGCTTATAGACGCGCAAAGAAGTTCAGTGAAGTATATATTGTTAGAAACTTTTGTCCGAGAAACATCTAGATTTGCTTCCGCGTCAGATATGCGAAAGTCGCCATCAATTTCGCAGCTCGCTAAGTCAATTTTTCTAGCCTTCACATCTTCAAAAGATACATCTCCCGTGATTTTTGATCCACGGAAATTAATCTGATCAAATGCGTCTACAAGATCTAAATCAATCGCGCCGAATGAAATAATATTCCGTGCTATGACTGACCTTGGCTTGCTATTGCTAACAACAAATCCAGATTGAAAAACAGGCCTCATTAGATCGATAATTTGTCCAGTTCTATGATTGCCCTCTATAGCGAAAGTGGTCTCAAAATAAGCCCACCGGAGAAACGCCGACTGAGCACCGACGACGGCAGCTTTCTCGCCCAAGAATCCGAAGTAATCGCTTCTAAGGAGGGCGAGACTTTGAACGGCAGACGGCAAATCCGTTAGAATGATTCCGTCGAGTGGAATGCCTGCCAAGCGTTTTGATGTTCTCGTCTTTTGACCAAGGCTGCTTGGAACCGTCGGTATCAGATCGCTCCCGTCATTTGGGAATCGAGCGATCGCGTCTGCGAGAGATATGTCGACTGAGGACTTCTGCTCAGAGGTCCAGTTGGATTTTGCGGGAGAACCATCAGCCCATTTCTGAGGCACGTGAGCGACCGTCCATTGACTGAGATCGGGCGCTGTCACCAAACGCTTCGCTTCTGACCGCCAGACGTCTTGAAGAGTTGCGGCACGTGTTTTGGGAGTATCCTTAGGGTCGCGGGTCATCTTGCCATCGGGTCTGACATACCAGCCATTTGCTGGACGCGATTTGAGGCCCTCCCAAGAAAAGTCTGCGCGCCACCAAGTTTGCCACCACTCTTCGCGAGCGGAGGCCGCTGTCACATCCGCCATTCGCCGTGCTCCCTTGCCATCAGCCTATGGTTAGGTTTGACTCGGCTCTACAATCAAGTCGGCCGGTGGCTCGTCATAATCCCGCCTGCCAAGTCTCCGCTTACAGCGTGACCGACGTCTCCCGCGGCGGCGGCAGGACGAATAGACTTGGCGCGTCTGATAATTCGTGGAGGCGGTAGTGGTGCCAGGCGGCGGACTGTTCCAGAGAGGCCCCGCGCTCGGCGCGGGACGAGTAGAGGGTTCGGACTGCCTCGCGCAGCCTTGACCTCGATAAGGCACTCAGGCCCCATACGAACGGTATGTTGCCAATCTGTTCCGTGTCCGCGATAGTCGCTCGATGACCAACATCGCCCTTCCGCATGGCAACGCGTTCGAGTCGATCCGTCATGAGGACGAGGGTGCGGAGTATTGGCTGGCGCGGCAGCTGGCGCCGGTGCTGGGCTATCAGGACTACCGGAACTTCCTGTCGGTGATCGAGAAGGCGCGGGTGTCGGCATCGGCGGCGGGGCTCGATCAGGCGGACCATTTCGGTGACGTCACCAGAATGGTCGATCTGGGGTCGGGCGCGCAGCGCGAGGTCGCCGATGTCCGGCTGTCGCGCTATGCCTGTTACCTGATCGTCCAGAACGGCGATCCGTCCAAGCCGGTGATCGCGGCGGGCCAGACCTATTTCGCGGTCCAGACACGGCGGCAGGAAATCGCGGACGATCCGGCGTTCGGGGCGCTGTCGGAGGACGGGCGGCGGCTGATGCTGAGGCGCGAGATGGCGCAGCACAATACGGCGCTGGCCTCGGCTGCGCGACAGGCCGGGGTCGAGACCGGCCTCGACTATGCGGTGTTTCAGGATCACGGCTATCGCGGCCTGTACGGCGGGCGGACCATGCGCGACATCCATGCGCTGAAGGGCCTGAAGAAGAGCCAGAAGATCCTGGATCACATGGGCTCGACCGAACTGGCGGCGAACCTGTTCCGCGCCACCCAGGCCGAGGACAAGCTGAGGCGGGACGGGGCCAGCACCAAGGGGCAGGCGAACGACATCCATCATGCGGTGGGCCGGAAGGTTCGCCGCACGATCGAGGAATTGGGCGGGACCATGCCCGAACAGCTGCCGACTCCGGAGACCAGCATAGGGCAGCTGGAACGGGCCAAGGCGAAGGCGTTGAAAGGCCCGTCGGGCGAGGGGGCGTGATGGACCGGGCGTGCTGGGGTCAGGCCGTGGATCGGCTGTTGAAGCGGGACTGGTGCATCGGCGTCGGGGATGCAGGGATCGATGACGCGCAACTGGACCAACATTGGCGCGACGGGGCTACGCCGGCTGAGTTCGTCACGTGGTTTGCCGAGAAATACGATTTGATCCGGTTCGAGCCGCGTCCGATCAGAAGGCTGCCCGCCAGTTCTCGGCCTCCAGCGTGACCGAGGCTTCCAGCGGCGGGGGCAGGACGAACAGGCCCGGCGCGGCCGACAAGTCGTGCAGGCGGTAGAGACGCCAGTTATCGGGGCGTTCCATGGAGACCTCGCGCTCGGTGCGGGTCAGCCAGAAGGGGGTAGTGGGGCCGCCTCGGGTGGCCTTGACCTCGATCAGGCGCTCGGAGCCGGTGGGGTCGAAACTGCGGATGTCATAGCCCGCGCCGTCGCCGCGTTCCTGGCTGGTCCATTCGATGCGGCGGGCGAGGTCGGGGCGATCGGCGGCGATCAGGCGGGCGCGTTCATGGTGGAAGACCTGTTCCTCGCCGAGGCGGCCCAGCGTGCGGTTGGCATGGTCGCGGGCGGCGGGATCGTATTTACGAACGAGGCGGGCGAGGCCCTCCGGGCGTGGGGTGCGGGGCGGGCCGGGGGGAGGGGCCTCGGTCAGGGTGAGGGTTCGAATCCTACCCGCTGAGTCAAAGGTTGCGGCGGGTTCGGAGACTCCACGGACAGACCGGGTCGCCCCCTCCGTCACGTCGCCAAGCGGCGACGCTCCACCTCCCCATCGCTGCGCGACGGGGAGGAGATGGTCGTCGCGAAGCACCTCCGGGTGGGTTGTGAGGTGACGGTCGATGGCGTCGAAGATGGCGGCCTGGTAGTTGGCGAGGGGGCGATAGCCGCGCACGGTCGGCAGACCCAGTTCGGCGGCGACGGCCGAGATGTTCATGTGCTTGAACTCGACCGAGCGGTGGCTGCGGCCGGTCCGCTCCATCAGGGCGCGGGCGCGGTGGGCCTTGACGAAGGGCTGGGCGGCGGCGTCGAGGGCCAGCATGGCGAAATAGTCGACGACGATGGCGTCGAGCTCGTCGGGGCCCCAGTCGGTTCCGGTTTTCGTTGCGTCGGCCACGGCGTCTCCCGAAGGCGAAGGTGGCACGGGCGGGTCGGCGTGACCAGGCACCCTCGGCGGCTCGCCAATCCCCCTCGACCTGACGACAATCCCGGTCGCATCGCCTTACGGGTCAAGGCATCGGGCGGGGCGAAGTCTCCGCGTTCGGGGGTGGCTTATGCTGCCCGCATGACCACCGCAGCCTCTTCCATCGCCGTCGACCGGCCCGCCCACTATCGTCTCGGGGACGAGACCTGGGCGTTGATCCTGAAGGAGTATCGGGAGGGGGCGACGGCGCCGTTTCTGTCGCGGAAGTGGCGGGTGTCGGTGCATGCGATCAGGAAGCGCGCGACCCGGCATGGATCGACCAAGCGGGACTGGGGCGACGCGCAGGCGATCGGGCAGGCGCTGGCGCGCGAAGCCGAGCTGGAGGAGGCGCGGCGGAATGCGCCCGAGGCCGTGGCGGCGCGGCTGTTCGTCGGGGTCGACCTGGGGGACGACGAGGGGGATGCGGGGGTGCTGGCGCGGGTGGCGCTGCTGGCGTCCGGGCGGGCGATGAAGGGACGGTTGTGGGCCGAGGCCAAGGCGCTCGCCGGTCTGGCCGAGAGCTATCGCCGGTTGGGTGAGCGTGAGCAGCGGTGTGGCCCCGATGACGCGGAGGCCCGGGCCAGGACCGACGCGGCCACGCTCTTCGTAGCCCGGCACCTCGGCATCAACCCGTGGCCGGACGAGGCCGAAGACCCCGATCACCCTGCGTAACACCGCTTTCGGCGCAACGTCCGGTGGGCTAGGGTTTTTAGGAACCAGGCGGGGCGTCAGACCGCGCCGGCATAGGACAGGAAAACGCAATATGGCTCGAGTGGCTCTGGTGACCGGCGGGACGCGCGGCATCGGCAAGGCGATCGTACAACGCCTGAAGGAAGACGGCATGGCCGTGGCGGCCGGGTACTCGGGCAACACCGAGGCGGCCGAGGCGACGGCGCGCGAGCTGGGCGTCATGGTGGTCAAGGGCAATGTCGGCTCGTTCGAGGACTGTGCCCGCGCCGTGGCCGACGTCGAGGCCGAGCTGGGCCCCATCGACGTCCTGATCAACAACGCCGGCATCACCCGCGACGGCTTCTTCCACAAGATGAGCTCGGAACAGTGGTCCGACGTGATCCGCGTCAATATGGACAGCGTGTTCAACATGACACGCCAGGTGATCACCGGCATGCGCGACCGGAACTTCGGCCGCATCGTCAACATCTCTTCGATCAACGGCCAGAAGGGCCAGGTGGGCCAGACCAACTATTCCGCCGCCAAGGCCGGGATGATCGGGTTCACCAAGGCGCTGGCGCTTGAAAACGCTCGCAAAGGCGTGACCGTCAACTGTATCGCGCCCGGCTATATCGACACCGAGATGGTGGGGGCCATGGACCAGAAGGTGCTGGACGCCATCATCGCCCAGATTCCCGTCGGCCGCCTGGGCAAGGGCGAGGAGATCGCCGACATGGTGTCCTGGCTGACCGGGGAGCGTGCCGGATATGTCACAGGCTGTACCCTGAGCCTGAACGGCGGCCAATATCTGGTCGGCTGAGCCCGGCCTGCCCCAAAACCGCCGTGTGGCGATCGCATCCGTGAGGGCATGAGGTTCACACGGCGAGAGACGGCTTTGACGCCCGCTCCGGCGACGATGGCGTTCGCCGTGGTCGTCGGCGTCGTGCTGGCCTGTGGCTCGGTGGCGACACCGGTCGAGGCCCAGGTCCGCAGCAACGCCCAGGCCGAGCAGAACCGGTCCATCCCCCGCCCCAACCGGACCCAGCCGCCGACCGGCCGCTATGTGTCCGAGAGCGGCGAGACCTTCATCTTCGACCGGTCGGGGGCGCGGCCGCTGTTCCGCTTCCAGAGCCGCAACGAGGTCTGGGCCCTGCGGCCCAATGCGGCGCCGCGCGGGGACATCATCTATCGCAACGACGGCGGGGCCCAGGTTCTGAGGGTGACGCCGGACGGGGGGGTGACCCTGTATTCGGCGCGGGCGCCGAACGGTTCGCCCGCCTCGATGGCCGGACCGGCGCCGGCGCTGGAACGGCCGATGCTGGGGCCGGTGGCCCTGGCCAATCTTATGTACCAGCGCAGTTCCGCCATCAGCCGCGCCCTGGGCCGTCTGGTCGTGGTCCAACTGGACGGCGAGCGGGACGAGGCCCTGTGCGTCGACGCCCTGATGGTCTCGACTGACGCGGTGCTGCGCATGGCGGGGTCGCCGACGACGCGGGCCCAGCTGAACGGACTGCAGTCGGTGACGATCACCGAGGGGCGGGCGGCCTCGGTCGCCTATGTCAACGGCGACCTGCGCGTCACGGTGCATCCGAACCAGGGGATCACCGGCCGCCCGTCCTCGACCCGGATCATCCAGGCCGTGGTCCGCGACTAACCTTTGAAAGCGTCCTTGGCGGCGCGGCGGGCGGCGAAGTCGTCGGCATCGCGCGCGCGCAGGAACGGGTTGAACGCCTTTTCGACCGACAGGACCGTGGGCTCGGTGAACTCGCCCCGCTCGCGCATGGCGAAGATCTCGGCCGCGTGGTCGGCCATCTCGGGCCGGTCGTCGATTGACAGGGCGAAGCGGGCGTTGGCGGCGGTGTATTCGTGGGCGCCGTACAGGACCGTCCGGTCGGGCCAGGCGGCGATGGCCGACAGGCTGGACCACATCTGCTCGGCCGTGCCCTCGAACAGTCGCCCGCAGCCGAGCGGGAACAGGGTGTCGCCGACGAAGGCGATGGCATCCGCTGTCGAACGATACAGGATATGCCCCAGGGTATGGCCGGGGGCGGAGGTGACCTCGAACCGGGTCTGGCCCAGCATGACGAGGTCGCCGCCGGTGACGACCTGATCGACGGTTGCGATGCGGCGGACCTCTTCCGGGCCGATGATGCGAGCACCGGTCGCGGCCTGGATTGCGGCGTTTCCGCCGGCGTGGTCGGGGTGCCAGTGGGTGTTCAGGATCAGGTCGAGCCGGCCCCAGCCGAGCCGCTCGAGTTCCGCCAGGATGGCGTCGCCGTCCGGGGTGTCGACGGTGGCGACCTGGCCCGTCGCATCGTCCCGGAGCAGGAAGGCGTAGTTGTCGCTGAGGACCGGGAAGATGTGGACGGTCAGGGCCATGGGGTTTCTCCGGGCGACGGGGTGAGGGTGTTTAGCATATAGTGCGCCCCATGCGTCGCAGCATCGAGGATCTTCGCGCCTTCTATGGCGAGCCTACTGGAGCGCTGGTGCGCCGGCTGGTGGCGCGGCGGCTGGATGACGCCTGGGGCGAGGCCGTGGGCAGCGACATCCTGGGGATCGGCTATGCGACGCCGTGGCTGGACGCCTTCGTCGGGGCGCGCCGGATCGTGGCGGCCATGCCGGGCGGGCAGGGGGTCGAACTCTGGCCCGCCGCCGGGCGCAACCGCACCCTTCTGGTCGACGAGAAACGCCTGCCGTTCGCGGCGGGGGCCTTTGACCGGATCCTGCTGATCCATGCGCTGGAGGAGGCCGACGATCCGGCGGCCCTGCTGACCGAGGCGGTGCGGGCCATGGCCCCGGCGGGGCGTATCATCCTGGCCGTGGCGGCCCGGGGCGGCCTGTGGGCGCGGGCGGAGGCGACGCCGTTCGGTCATGGGCGGCCGTTCACACGCCGTCAGCTGGAGCGGCTGGTGCGTCAGGTGGGGCTGGAGCCGACGGCCTGGTCCCAGACCCTGTACACGCCGCCCTGGACCCCTTTGCTGGGGCTGGCCGACGGGATCGAGCAGATGGGCGGGATGGTGGCGCCGGGGGCGGCGGGGCTGATCCTGCTGGAGGCCTCGCGCCAGGCCTATGCGCGAGTGCGGCCGTCGGGATCGGCGGCCAAGGTCAGGGTCGCGTCGCCCGATCTGGTCCCCCAGCCCGCAAGTCGCAGGCCGGAGTTCTAGGCGCGGGCCTGATTCGTGGGCTAAAGCCGATCCATGCACCGCCTCATTCTCATGCGACACGCCAAGACCGAACGGGCGGCGGCCTCGGGCCACGACCGCGACCGTGCCCTGACCGCGCGGGGACGGGAGGATGGCCTGCTGATGGGGCGGGTCCTTTTCGAGAAGGGACTGCGGCCCGATCTGGCCCTGGTCTCGTCCGCGACCCGCACGCGCCAGACCTGGGATCTGTTGCAGGAGGCGTTCGGCGACGTCGAGGTGCGGCTGTTGCCCGACCTCTACAACGCCACGGCCGATGTGATCCGCCGCTTCGTCGAGGGCGCCGAGGACGAGGCGGGATGCCTGCTGGTGCTGGCCCACAATCCGGGAATCCATCTGCTGGCGCATGAATTTCTGGTCGAGAGCGCGGCCTCGCCCAGCGTGCTGGACCGGATGGCGGCGGGCTTTCCCACCGCGGCGGCGGCGGTGTTCGAGGTCGATGTCGCGGGCCGCTGCGCCTACGACGGCTATCTGACGCCCAAGGCCTTCGGCGGCGGCGCGGACGAATGAGCGAAACCACGGCTTACAAGATCATCGCGGCCCAGGAATGGGACGGCATCGTCGCGGACGGTGCCTATGCCGGGTCGGAGGTCGACCACGCCGACGGCTATATCCATCTGTCGACCGGGGATCAGTTCGCCGAGACGGCGGGCAAGCATTACGCCGGGCGCGCCGACCTGATGTGTCTGACCGTGGACCTCACGGCCCTGGGTGAGACGGTGGTGTGGGAGCCGTCGCGGGGTGGCCAGCTGTTCCCGCACATCTATGGGCCGCTGCCGATCGCGGCGGTGACGGGGCGGCGGGGGTTCGGCGTCGGGACGGACGGGGCCGTGCAGTTCGAGGATGCGGCGTGAGCCTGTCCGATCTCGGCGCGGCGGCCCTGCGGCGGCTCGATCCCGAGGATGCGCACGGCTGGGCGATCACGGCGCTGAAGACCCTGCCCCTGCCGCGGGCCAGGGCGGATGACCCGATCCTGGCGACCCGGATCGCCGGGCTGGACCTGAGCAATCCGGTGGGACTCGCGGCCGGACTGGACAAGAACGCCGAGGCCTTGAGGGGGCTTTCGCGGCTAGGGTTCGGCTTCATCGAATGCGGCTCGGTCACGCCCCTGGCCCAGGCGGGAAATCCCCGTCCGCGTCTGTTCCGCCTCAGTGAGGATCGGGCGGTCATCAACCGAATGGGGTTCAACAATCGCGGGCTCGAAGCCTTTGCGGCAGGGCTCGCCGACCGGCCGCCGGGCGTGGTCGTGGGCGGCAATCTGGGGGCCAACAAGGATACCGAGGACAAGGCGGCGGACTATGTCGCGGACCTGCAAAGGCTCGATGGCCTGGCCGACTATTTCACGGTCAATATCTCGTCGCCCAATACGCCGGGGCTGCGTGCGCTCCAGGGGCGCGAGGCGCTGGACGACCTGCTGGGCCGGGTCGCGGAGGCGCGGGGTGCAGACGGCGGGCGTGCGCCGGTCTTCCTCAAGATCGCGCCCGACCTGACCTCGGCCGAGGTCGGAATGATCGTCGAAGCGGCCCTGGCGCACGGGATCGACGCCCTGATCGTGTCGAACACCACCCTGGAACGACCGGGCCTGACGTCGCCGGATGCCGGACAATCGGGGGGGCTGTCGGGGGCACCGTTGAAGCCGTTGGCCCTGGCCGCGCTGCGTGCGGCGGCGGAGGCGGCGGCGGGGCGTCTGCCCCTGATCGGGGTCGGCGGGATCGCGTCCGGCGAGGACGCCTATGCGCGGATCCGGGCGGGTGCGGCGGCGATCCAGATCTATTCCGCCCTGGTCTATGAAGGGCCCGGACTGGTCGGCCGGATCAAGCGCGACCTGGCCGCGCGCCTGCGCGCCGACGGCTTTGCGAGCACTTTCGAGGCCTCGCGCGCCGGTCGTTGACGGAGCGTTAGGGCCGCTCCGCCATACTGCGTCCAGGTGGCCGAAATGGCCGGTGAGGACGCGCATGACGGAGGTCACGATCCAGACGACCGCCGACAACTGGGCCGAGGCCGTGCGTCAGCGCCGCAAGGCCTTGCTTCAACGCATGGGCATGGGGGCCGCGACGGCCCTGATCTTCACCCCGATCCTGGGGTGGACCGTGTCGATTCCCTGGGTCGTCTTCTATTTCGCCGTTCAACTCGTCGACGCCATGATCTTCGCGCCGATCACCAAGACGACCGTGGGGCGGATGCCGCCCTGGCGCATCGCGCTGGGCGGTCTGATCCTGTTCATGAACGCGGCCAGTTTCGGCAGTCTGTCGGTGATCCTGTGGCTGACCGGCGGCGTCATGGGCGGTGTCTGCGCCTCCATCGTGCTCGCGTCCGGGTCCATCTATGCGGTGGTCAACTCGCCGCGTTCGGCCACGGTGCTGGCCCTGACGATCACGCCACAGTTCCTGTATCTGCTGGCCACCCCGATCCTGATGACGCTGCACGGCGCCGCGCCCAGCTTCGTCACAGCCTCAGTGATCGCGATCTGCGTCTTCGGCGCCTATTGCCTGTCGACCTGGCGCAGTATCGAGAAGGCTTACATCTCGGAGAACCACGCGCGCCGGATCGCCGAGGAACGTCGCGAACAGGCCGAGGCGACGCTGGCCGGCCGGTCGGCCTTCCTGGCTGCGATCGGCCACGACCTGCGCACCCCGATCGGGGCCATCCTGACCGGTTCGGCCGAGATGGACCGGGTCGCCACCGACGCCAGCGCGCGCGCCCACGCCGCCCTGATCACCGACGCCGGCCTGATGATGAAGGCGCTGCTCGACAACCTTCTGGACCACTCCAAGCTCGACGCCGGACGGATGACGGTGGAGGCCGAGGATTTCGACCTGCGCGCCATGCTGGCCCAGACCCTGCGTCTGTGGACCGGTCCGGTGCGGGCCAAGGGGCTGAGCATGCGGGTCGAGGGGGCCCGCGACATGCCGGCCATGGCGCGCGGCGATGCGATGCGTCTGCGCCAGATACTGAACAACCTGATTTCCAACGCCCTGAAGTTCACCGAGACGGGATCGGTCACCCTGCGGCTCAAGGCCTGGCCGGAAGAGCCCTCGGGTCACGCCCTGCTGATCGAGGTCGCCGACACCGGCCCCGGGATGACGCGCGACCAGATGGCCCGTCTGTTCGCCGCCTTCGACCAGACGGCAGACGGGATCAGCGCGCGCCATGGCGGCAGTGGCCTGGGCTTGTCCATCAGCCGCGAACTGGCTTCCCTGATGGGCGGTCGGCTGACCGCGCGCAGCGCGCCGGGCGAGGGAGCCTGTTTCACCCTGTCGCTGGTCCTGGGCGAGGCGACGCATGAGATTTCCGCGATGGCGCCGCTGGATGCGGAGACCCGCGCCGACATCTCCGCCGACCTGATCGCGGCCTCGCGCGCGGCGCAACGGCGGGTGGCAGCGCCGGTCGCTGTCGTTGAGCCCGTCAAGGCCGAGGTGACGTCACAGGCCCTGCCCGCAACGGCCGCTTCGCCGAGCCTGGACGAGATACTGGGTCAGCTCGGAGGGCCCGATGTGGTGCCGGCGGCTCAGGTCGAGCCGGTGGCGGCCGCCACCACAATCGAGGCCGCTCCGACCGATGTCGAGGACAAGGATGCGGATCGGCCTCTGCGGGTTCTGGTGGTCGATGACCACGACATCAATCGCCGCGCCGTCGAGCTGATCCTGACGCCGCTAGGCTGCGACATTGCCACGGCGGCCGACGGGATGGCGGCGTTGAGACTGTGCGAGGTCGAGGCCTTCGACGTCATCTTCATGGATGTGCGGATGCCCGAACTGGACGGCCGCGAGACGACCCGACGGCTGCGCGCGGGCGGCGGGATCAATGCGGATGTGCCCGTGATCGCGGTCACGGCCGACACCAGCCCCGACGATGTCGCCGCCTGTATGGCGGCCGGAATGACCTATTTCGTGTCCAAGCCCCTGACCCCGCCGGCCCTGCTGGGTGCCCTGCAAAAGGTGCTGTCGGCCGGCGCGGATCAGGACGATGCCGTGGAGACCGTAGCGGCCTGAGTTGTAGGGTTCCTGTCGCTCCGGTCCGACACCGTGTCGCCCCCTCCGTCTCCTCGCCAAGAGGCTCGGATCCACCTCCCCATCGCTGCACGACGGGGAGGAGAACGCGCTCAAGCAGCGAGCGACCGCGTCGCGAGCGTTAGCGCGGCGCGAAGCGCCCCAACTAAAGCTGCGCCAGCAGATGCTCGGCGGCGGAGACCTTGAACTCGCCGCCCTGTTCGATGTTCAGCTCGGTAACGACGCCGTCCTTGACCAGCATCGAGTAGCGTTGCGACCGCTCGCCCATGCCGAAGCCGCGCGCGTCCAGCGTCAGGCCCACCGCGCGGGTGAAGTCGCCCGAACCGTCGGCCAGCATGAGGATATCCTCGGCACCGTCCGTGGCCTTGGCCCAGGCACCCATGACGAAGGGATCGTTGACCGACAAACAGGCGATGGTGTCCACGCCCTTGGCCTTGAAGTCCGCGCCGTTGTCGACATAGCCGGGCAGGTGGCGGGCCGAGCAGGTCGGGGTGAAGGCACCGGGGACGGCGAACAGGGCGACGGTCTTGCCCTTGAAGATCTCGTCGGTGGTGATCGGCTTGGGGCCTTCCGCCGTGGGGGTGCCGAGGGTGGCGGTGGGGATGGTGTCGCCGATCTGGATGGTCATGGAAGGCTCCGGGGGCTTTGAGGGTGTGAGAAGGGGTCGCGGACCGCAGATAGGCGCGCCCGATCCCGCCGCCAAGCCCGCGAACGCCCCATCACGCCTTGCGAAACGCCGGAGGGGCGCCAATCATACGGTCATGGCTGAATTCGACTCGCTCGTGGGACGGTTGCTGGTGGCGATGCCCGGCATCGGGGACCCGCGTTTCGAGCACGCAGTTATACTGGTCTGCGTGCATGAGCCGGGACACGCGATGGGCCTCAGGCTCGACCGGCCTGCGCCGATGGTCGATCTGAAGTCCGTGCTCTCGAAGCTGCAGATCCCGGCGCCCGACAGTGCGGCGGGCCGGCCGGTACTGGTCGGCGGGCCGGTGGACAAGGAGCGGGGCTTCGTCCTGCACACCGACGACTGGATGAACCGCGACACCAGCGTGCCCTTCGTCGACGGCCTGGCCATGACCGGGACCCGGGACGCGTTGATAGCCATGACCGATGTGGCGGGACCGAAACGCTCGACCCTGCTGCTGGGCTATGCAGGCTGGGGCGAGGGCCAGCTGGAGGACGAGCTGGGCGAAAACGTCTGGCTGACCGCCGACGCCGACATGGACGTCATCTTCGATGAGGCCCACGAGACGAAATGGGCGCGCGCGCTCGCCGGCCTGGGCGTCGATGCGGGAATGCTGTCGGGGCAGGCGGGTCGGGCCTAGGCTTTCGGCTTCCTCGGCCGGGTCGCCTTGGCGATGGCGTCGACGACCTTGGTCTTGAGACTGCGCTTGACGGCGGCGACCGGCGTCTTGACCACGGCGGGCGACTTGCGCGGTGCATAGAGGCTGGCGCGATCAAGCGGCAGGCCGGACGGGCCGGGACGGCGCTTCTGGGCTACGGTCTGATAGACCAGCACCGATCCGCGCTCGAAGCTCTTCTTGAACAGGGCGAAATAGATCAGCCACAGCCGGGTGCGGGCCTCGCCGACCATGGCATAGGCGTCCTCGCGCCGGGCATAGAGCCGGTCCTCCCAGTGTTTCAGTGTCAGTTCGAAATGCTCGCGCATGTCTTCGACGTCCAGGGTTTCGAAGCCGAGACGGCCCAGGTTGGTCACCGTCATGCCGATGGTGTCCAGCTCGCCGCCGGGGAAGATGAAGCGGGTGATGACCTTGGTGGTGTTGGTGGCCTTGATCGGGTTCAGCCCGCCGCGCCGCACCGAGGCCTGGTGGAAATACAGGCCGCGCGGTTTCAGCAGCCGCTTCATCTCCAGGAAGTGGCGTTCGTGGTTGGCGAAACCGACGTGTTCGAACATCTCGACCTGGCTGATCGCGTCATATTCGCCGACGACGTCGCGGTAGTCCTTGAGCTCCAGGGTGATCTTGTCGGACAGGCCCTCGCGCTCGACCTTGGCGCGGCCGTAGTCGAGCTGCGCCTGGGACAAGGTCACGCCGTGGACGGTGACGCCGTAGTTTTTTGCCGCCCAGCACGACAGGCCGGCCCAGCCGCAGCCGACGTCGAGCAGTTTCTGGCCCGGCTGGAGACGGAGCTTGCGACAGATCCGGTCCAGCTTCTCTTCCTGGGCGGCTTCCAGCGTCGCGTTATGGTCGGTGAAATAGGCGCTGGAATAGACCATCTCCGGATCCAGGAAGATGGCGTAGAAGTCGTTGCCGACGTCATAGTGGAACTGGATGAAGTCCTTGTCGCTGCGGCCGGCCTTGTCGGCGCCGATGCCGTCGTTGCCGGTCTTGTCCCATTCGGGCAGCTGGGTCGCGCCGGCGTCCGAGCCGTCGAACAGGAAGGGCAGGGCGGCCTTGGCGATCAGTCCCTTGTCGGCGCGTTTGGCCAGGTGGATGGCGCGACCGTGGTCCCAGCGGTCGGCGGCGTCCAGGGGCGATCCGCCCTCGATCCGCATGTCGCCGGTGGCGAACATCTCGAACAGGGTCATCAGGCCGGGCTTGAGCATCAGGCGGCGCACCGCCGACGGGCGGGCGATGACAATCTGGATGTCGTCGCGGGCGTTGGGCCCCAGCGGCAGGACCTCGCCGTTCCACAGGCGCAGGGACAGGTCGGCCTGAAGCAGGTCGGCGACATGGGCCGTGATGCGTCGCGCGGCGACCAGTCTCTTGTCGGTATCGGGGGTCATGCTGATATCTCTATGGCCTGACTGCTCTTTGCACGGTGGAGCGCGGACGGGCTAGAGAGTCGTGTCATTTCAGGCGGCGAGGCTGTTTTCGGGCCACGCCCCGGGCCTTTTGCGTTGACTCGTCGGGGTCGGTCCGTATATGTCGCCGCTCTTCGCCCGCGGGGTCACCCGGCGGGCGCTATCTTTTTTGCGTTACGCTGAGGCTCAACATGTACGCGGTGATCAAAACCGGCGGCAAGCAGTACCGGGTCCAACCGGGCGACACGATCGTTGTCGAAAAGCTTGACGGCGACGCTGGCCAGGAACTGAAGTTCGACAGCGTCCTGATGCTGGGCGGCGACAACGGCGTCACGCTGGGCGCTCCGATGATCGACGGTGCCTTCGTCGGCGCGACCCTGATCGAGACCCGCAAGGGTGAGAAGATCAAGATCTTCAAGAAGACCCGTCGTCAGGGCTATCGCCGGACCAACGGCCATCGCCAGATGGAATCGGTCCTGCAGATCACCGGCATCGAAGGCGCCGGCGAGAGCGCCAAGTGGGACGGCACGGTCAATCTGATGACCAAGGCCGAGATCAACCTGCGCGCCCGTGGCCTGGCCAAGCGCGAAGCGACCTCGGACCTGGGTTCGACCGAAACCGTCGTCGCCGATCATGACGGAGCTCAGGTCGACGCCGTCGTCGTCGAGAAATCCGCACCCGCCAAGAAGGCCCCGGCGAAGAAGGCTGCCAAGCCCGCCGAGACCGACGAAGCCTAAAGAACAACCGCGCTACCCAGCGCGACCCCACGAGACGCGCTCAACCAGGCCGCAAGGCCGGTAGCGCAGAGAAAGAGGAGCAAACCCATGGCTCACAAGAAATCCGGTGGTTCGTCGCGTAACGGTCGCGACTCCCATTCCAAGCGCCTCGGCGTGAAGAAGTTTGGCAGCGAGCAGGTCGTGGCCGGCAACATCATCGTGCGCCAACGCGGCACGACCTTCCACCCCGGCGACAACGTCGGCATGGGTCGCGACCACACCCTGTTCGCCCTCGAGCACGGCGCGGTGAAATTCACCAAGAAAGCCAACGGCCGTTGTTACGTGTCGATCCTTCCGGCGAACGACGATCAAGTGGCGCTCGCCGCCGAGTAGCACGACTGGAAATCCCGGATCGTGTTGCTTGAAACAGCAGCCGATCCGGACCAGGGAAATTTTCCGCGGGGAGTCTGGATCACAGGCTCCCCGTTTGCGTTTCCCCGCCTCGAAGTCCGCCCGAGCCCTCAAAAGGAGGCGGACCGAATGAGAGAGGCGAACGCCATGTGCATCATCGAAACCTCCCCGGTCATCGAGACCCGGCGACTGGTCCTTCGTGCGCCCGCGCCCCAGGACGTGAGCCGCATCGCCGCCCTGGCCAATGATCCCGACATCGCCCGCATGACCTGCCGGATGCCCCATCCGTTCGGCACCGGCGACGCCGAGGACTTCGTGATCTCGGTCGCGGGCCAGGACCCGGCGCGGGCCAACACCTTCCTGATCGAGCATGAGGACGCGGGCCCTGTCGGGGTCATCGGCCTGTTCGAGAGCGGGGATCGGGTGCCCGAGACGGGATACTGGATCGGGCGCGAGTTCTGGGGCCGGGGCTTTGCCACCGAGGCGCTGGAGGCGGCCACCGTCTGGGCCAGCCGCAAGTGGCGCAGGCGGGCGTTGATGGCCGGCCATTTCTCGGACAACCCGGCCTCGGGCCGCGTGCTGGAAAAGGCGGGGTTTTTGTACACCGGCGAGACCCGGCGTCAGTTCAGCCGCGCGCGGGGTGAACCCACCGATACGCGGATGATGGTCTGGCTGGCCTGACGCGTGGACAGTCGGGAGGTCAGCCGACGAGGCCGGCCGCCCATCCCGCGAAGGCCAGCCACGCCGGCGTCATCCAGACCATCGGGGTCGCGATCATGACCACGGCCACGACCAGTCCGCCGATCAGGGTCGCGGGATGCACACGCTTGAGCGTGTAGAGATCCCATAGGACCAGGGCGACGACGAACAGCAGAGGTAGCAGCCCCTTGAACGGCTGATCGATCGGCAGTGTCATCCGACCGAGAGAGGGCTGGAGCATGTCGAACATCGCCAGCATCATCAGCCGCTTGTGCGTCGCCGGTGTCCTACGGAAGGCCAAGGCCGCCACGATCAGTCCGCAGAAGACGGGGATGTCGAGCAGCGGCACCGCGAGCCAAGACAGCGGCGGAATTCCGGGTGGTGCCGTGAGCGGCCGGTCGACGCCGTGCAGCGCCACCAGGATCGCCAGCGGAATCATCAATGTGACCAAGACCAGGCCTGCGACGCCTAACCGCCTGTGGACAGCGACCTTGCCGCCGGCGACCAGCCCCGCCTGAACCGCGAAGAGCAGGATCCAGAGGGAGAAGACCAGTCCATGCAGATGGACCAGCAGATTCAGCGGCTCATAAGGGTGGGCCGGGGGGAGGGTTCCCCGCAGATAGTAGCTCGGCGCGAAGCCCACGATCGTGCTGATCAGCACGATGATGGCCATGGTGGTGAAGAATATCCGGTCGCGAGGCAATCGCGGCCTGGCGGAAACGCGTGGTTCAACCGCTGCGATCATGTCCAGACCCCCGAGTAGGACCCTAGACGATCATGGTCGAACGGTGTTGTCCAGAGCGTGATGCGTCATTGCCGTGACGGCTCAGCCGCCCGCCAGACCCGGTCCGAACAGGACGATCGCGCCGACGACTCCGCCGACGATCGCCGCCGCTGCACCCGCCACGAAGGCGATGGCGGTGCGGGTGCGTCGGCGACGCATGCCGCCGGTGCGGACGTTACGGATATAGACCTTGGGCGTGCGGTCGAAGGCTTCGGATCCGCTGATGTTATGCTGGGACATGGACGCGCTCCCCACTGAACTGAAGGTTCAGTCAGGGACGCCCGGAAAGGCCAAACAAAGGCGAACGGCGCTCGACCGATCACCTTTCCGTGGACGGATCAGCCGCAGAAGACCCGCTGGCCGCTGTAGGCCGTGTAATAGCCGGTCGCGGGGTCGTAGGATCGGTACTCGGCGCAGCACCAGTTGATGCGCTGAGGATCGCGGCCATACTGGGCGTAGGTTGTGTGGTTATGGCCGTGCGGGTCGGCATAGGTCTGGCCATGGCTGTAGCCCCCCGAATAGACGACGTCGGGGCGGCCGTACTCGCCGGGATAGATCGCGGGCCCGCCATAGCTGGGGCGGCTGGTCGAATAGGAGCGTCTCGGCGTGCCGCGATATTGTCTCTGGTCCCGCCAGCGGGCGTCGCAGTCGGTGCGGCCCCGATCCCAGTAGGCGTCGCAGCGGAAGTCTCCCGGCACGTCCTGCTGGCCGTTGAAGGCATAGGGTCGGCGTGGACCACGATCGTGGCGACGGTCGCAGGAGGAACCGCAGGACCGGTCATAGGATGAGGCACGACCCTGGCCATAGCCGTAGCCCTGGCTGGAGTAGGTCTGGCTGGAATAGCCGTAGGATTGCGCGCCATAGGACTGCGCTGCATAGGCCTGGCTGGTATGGACCTGGGCCTGGACTGCCGAGGACGTCCCGAGGATGAGGGCCGCAGCGGCGACGATGATACGCGAAATCATGGTGAACGCCTCAGGCCAGGCGGAGCCGTTCTGGCTCCGTTAACCATGGAACAGCGTTACAGGGTGACGGTCAAGACGCGGCCGCCCCGGGTCACCACCCGGCGCATCAGGATCACCCGTTCTCCGCCGGCGCTGACGGGGGTAATGATGAACCAGCCACCGTCCGGCAGGCCCGCAAAGGTGAAGCGGCCCTCGGTGCAGGTCGTGGAGCGCACGAAGGAACGATAGTCGGCGTTCGGATCGGCGACGGTGCGGGCACGGACCACGGCCTCGGGAACCGCTGCCTGACTGGTCGAACCGTACAGGGTCGCAAACCGCTGGCGCGTGTAGGGGGTGTCGGGCGTCAGGGCGACCGAGCCGGTGCAGGCATAGGCCGCGCCCTCGCGCTGGAAGCTGACCCTGCCCTCGATCCCGTTACGCCCGCCCGCCGTGGACCAGGCGAAGGCTTCAGCGCTGAAGGCCGTCGAGGGTGGCGGCGGCGGCACCATGGGGCCGCTCATCGTCGTCGGGGCGCAGGCGGCACCCATCACGGCCATGGCGGCGAGCGACAGAACGGTCAGCGGCCGAACTGCCAGCGGTGGACGCAAACGCGTGGTCATGGTGCGGTTCCCTAAACCCGTCCGATTCTGCGCGACCGGACCTTGGGCGACATACGCCAAACGCGGGGCCCAAGGTCAAGGTTGCGAGGACCGATGACGCGCGCCACAAGTCGGGTCGGGCGAGAACGAGGCCCGGTGTCGGAGTGTGGTCCCATGAGCGTCGTCTTCGCCGATATCCAGGCCGCGCAGGGGCGGATCGCCGGTCAGGTGGACCGGACCCCCGTGCGTCACTCTCGCCGCCTGTCCCAGCTGACCGGGGCCGAGGTCTGGGTGAAGTACGACAACCTCCACTTCACCGGCAGCTTCAAGGAGCGCGGCGCGCTGAACCGTCTGCTGTCCCTGACCGAGGACGAGAGGCGGCGCGGCGTGGTGGCGGCCTCGGCCGGAAACCATGCCCAGGCCCTCGCCTATCACGGCGGACGGCTGGGCGTGCCGGTGACCATCGTGATGCCCGAGGGTACGCCCTTCACCAAGGTGGACGGCACACGCAGCCACGGGGCGACCGTGGTCATCAAGGGCTCGGACTTCACCGGCTCGACCACCGAGGCGCACCGGTTCCGCGACGAGGAGGGGCTGGTCTTCATCTCGGCCTTTGACGACGAAGGCATCGTGGCGGGCCAGGGTGTCTGCGCGATCGAGTTCCTGGAGGATGCGCCGGATCTCGATGTCCTCATCATTCCCATCGGCGGCGGCGGGCTGATCGCCGGATGCGCGGTGGCGGCCAAGGCGATGAAGCCGGACATCCGCATCTTCGGCGTCGAGGCCGAGATGTATCCGTCCTTCGCGGCGCGGCGCGCGGGCGTGGACTCCAAATGCGGCGGGGCGACGATCGCCGAGGGGATCGCGGTCAAGGACGTCGGCGACATCCCCTTCGCCATCGCCAATCCCCTGGTCGAGGACGTTCTGGTCTGCGCCGAGGAGGATTTCGAGAAGGCCGTCGCCTTCTATGCGACCTATGAGAAGTCGGTGGCCGAAGGGGCGGGGGCCGGGGGGCTGGCGGCCCTGCTGCGCTATCCCGAAAAGTTCGCGGGGATGAAGGTCGGACTGGTGCTGTGTGGCGGCAATATCGACGCGCGGATGCTGGCCGTGGTGCTGAACCGCGAGATGGTCCGTGAACGGAGGTTGCTGACCTATCGCATCCTGGGCGACGACCGGCCGGGGATGCTGTCGGCCATGGCGGCGGTGATCGGGGGGCTCGGAGGCAACATCATCGACGTCGTCCACAACCGTCTGGCGCTCGACGTCCCGGCCAAGGGTGCCGAGTTCGACATCATGGTCGAAACACGCGATAGCGCCCACGCCGACGAGATCGGGCAGGCGTTGAAGGACAAGGGCTATGCGCTTCGGATGGGTTAGAGCGTTTTCAAGCGAATTGGACACCGGTTCGCGTCAAGAAAACGCGACCAAACTAATCTTTGCGGCGGCGACGGCCGCGGCGATTCTGGCCGTGGCGGCCTGTGGTCGGGCTCACGAGGCGGTGCCCAGCGTCGATCCGGCGAAGAACGCCGAGGTCGCAGCGGCGTGGATGGCGAACAACGCCAAGGCGGCGGGGGTGCAGACCCTGCCCAGTGGCTTGCAGTACAAGGTCGTGCAGTCGGGACCGCCGGGGGCCCCGACGCCGGACCGCAACGACCTGGTCATGGTGGATTACGAGGGCGCGCTGACCGACGGGACGGTTTTCGATTCCTCGTTCCAGAAGGGCGTGCCCTATGCCACCCACGTCGATGAGGTCGTGCCCGGCTGGACCGAGGCGTTGCAACGGATGAAGGCCGGTGACGAGTGGGTGCTCTATGTGCCGCCGGCGCTGGGTTACGGCGATCAGGACAAGGGCGACATCCCGCCGAACTCGGTGATGGTGTTCCGGATCAAGCTTCTTGCCGTCGAGCCTGTAGCGGGCGGTGGCCGCGGTGTAGGGCTGGCGAACGGCTGAAACCACACTTCCGCTCACCCCGGCGAAACCCGGGGCCCAGTTCTTTCGCGAAGCTCTGTGTCCGGGATGGAGGGCTGACCCCACGGTCGTTGTCCATCGCCCAAAGCACGGGGTCCCGGCTTTCGCCTGGATGAGCGGAGGAGAGAGTTATCTGCATCGCGGATCGCGGCGGCAGGCGACGATGTCGGTGTGGCCTGCCGCCTTGAGGGCATCGATCGAAAGGGGTGTGAGCCTGGCGTCGCGTTCCATCCGCCAGAACCGGAACCCGTCGGCGGCCATTCGATCGACGAAGGCGGCCGGGTCGGTGCGCGACACGATCTGGACCGGGCTCCATTCCATGCAGACCACGATGTCGGGATTGTCGCTCAGGATGCGTTCGGCACCGGTCATGACGAAGGGCTCGGAGCCCTCGGCGTCCATGCGGATCAGGTCGACGCGACCCTGGATCAGGTCGTCGAGCCGCGCGGCCGGGGCCTCGATGACTTCGGAATCGGCGAACGGCGGCTGGTCCAGCACGGCGACATGGCCGCCGCCGGAGACGGTGCGCGAGGTCACGAAGGACACCGTCCCCATTCGGTCAAGCGCCGCCTGGGCCAGCACGCGCGCACGATCGTCCAACCCGTTCAGCGCCAGCGACCGCTGGGCCAGGTCGGCTAGCCGGGGATTGGCCTCCAGCGCTAGCACCGAGCCGGTCGGCCTCACGGCATCGGCCATCAGTACGGTGTAGTAGCCGAGGTTGGCGCCTACCTCGACGATCCGGTCGCCGGGACGGATGAGGGACAGCACCGACAGGGTGGTCCACCGCTCCCAATAGCCGCGCCGGATCAGACTGCCGCTGATGTCGCCGTCCTGGGGATCGACGTAGAGCGAGAGCCCGCCCGCCAGCCGCACGCGACCCAGATCGGGACCCAGGGCTTCATAGTGGTCGGTCGTGACCGCCTGGGCCGCCGGTCGGAACCGCCGGGTCAGCCGGGCGAGGGTGCGCTTCAGGCCGCCCACCCGGTCAGGCCCAGGGGCTGAAATGTTTCGACAGCTTCAGGCCCTGGCGCTGGTAGTGGCTGCCACCCTCGCCATAGAGGCGTGTCGGTTTTTCGGTCAGGGGTTCGTAGACCAGCCGGGCGACGATCTGGCCGTGTTCCAGCAGGAAGGGGGTGTCGTGGGTGCGAACCTCCAGCACGCCCTTTGACCCCGCGCCATGCGCCTCGTCCGTGCCGAAGCCGGGGTCGAAGAAGCCGGCGTAGTGGACGCGGAACTCGCCGACGCTGGGGTCGATGGGGGTCATCTCGGCGGCCTGGAGCACCGGGATCTCGACCGCCTCGTTGGACGCCAGGATGTAGAACTCGCCGGGGTCCAGCAGCAGTTCGCCGCGCCGCAGGGTCAGGGGCTCCCAGAAGTCGCGCGGGTCGTGGCCGTCGATGCGGTCCAGATCGACGACACCGGCGTGGCGACGGCCGCGGAAGCCGACGACATCGCCGCCCTGAAGATCGACGCCGACGCTGCGGGTCTCCAGCCTGGGCGGCTCGCCGGCCTTGAGCCGCAGCTGGTTCAGCCGGGTTCCGGGCCGGACCAGGATGGAAAAGGTCTGGGGCGCGATCTCCAGATAGAGCGGCCCGTCATAGCCTTCCGCCACATCGTCGAAACTGGCGCCCCGGTCGGTCAGCAGGCGCACGAAAACGTCGATGCGGCCGGTCGAGGACTTGGGGTTGGCGCGCGCGATCAGTCCCTTGGGCAGGCTGAGCCGCTCCTGAAGCTCGGCGATGTAGACGCAGCCCTTTTCCAGCACGACGCCGCCCGACAGGTCGATCGAATGCATGGAGACGTCGGCGATCCGGTCGGCGACCAGCCTCTGGCCCGGCAGGAAGGAGGCTCGCACCCGCCAGGCGCGGTCGGACAGGCGCAGGTCCAGGCTGGCGGGCTGGACCTGATCGGCGTCGAACGGAGTTTGCGAGGTGATCGCGCCCGTGGCGATCAGGGCCTCGATGGACTGGCAGGGCAGGATGCCCGGTCGGGAAAGGTCGATGGAGCTCATCCTTGAAGCCAATACACGGCAACGGCGCAAAGGAAGAGGGTTGAAGCGAAAGCCTGACGGCGCGACACCGCATTGGGCCCTGACGGCCTCAAGTAGCGCGACCGCGCGATAGGCCCAAAGAATGTACGATACGCCCGCCTACACCGCCGAAACCGAAGGCGTCCTGGTCAAGGTTCGGCCCAGCTATCTGGCGGGCCAGTCCGATCCGCAGGCGGGGCGCTGGGTCTGGGCCTATCAGATCGAGATCGTCAACCTGAGCGCGGCACCCGTGCAGTTGATTTCGCGCCACTGGATCATCACCGATGCCCATGGGCGGGTCGAGGAGGTGCGCGGGCCTGGCGTGGTGGGCGACCAGCCGGTGATCGCGCCCGGCGACAGCTATTCCTATGCCTCGGGCTGTCCGCTGCCGACCCCGTCAGGCTCCATGGTCGGCACCTATGCGATGACGGACAGCGCGGGCCGGGTGTTCGAGGCGGCGATCCCGGCCTTCAGCCTGGATGTGCCGGGTCATAAGCGGGTGCTGAACTGACGACGCCCGCGCCTTCGCGCTCAAGCAGCGGAGCCGTCGCGTGGCGAGCGGTAGCGCAAAAATCCGGCGCTCAACCAGCGGAGCCGCCGCGCGGCGAGCGGTAGCGCAAAAAACCTGCGCTCAAGCAGCGGAGCCACCGCGCGGCGAGCGATAGCGCAAAAAGGAGCGGTGGCTGGGGCTGCGTCAACCCGGATAACCGCAGCCCCGCCCCGTGTCCCGCCGACTGGGGAGCCGGTGCGGGGTGGCTTGTAGACGCCATCGAGCGCCGATGATCTGGCGGCGGCCCTTCTGGTGAAGAGACCCGTCGCGCTCAGGCAGCGCGCGACCGCCTCGCGAGCGGTAGCGCCCTAGACATACCTGCGCAGCGAACGCGCCAGTTCGGTGGCACCGTTCTTCTTGATCTGGGGCTGGTAGGCGACGCGGGCGTGTTCGCCGCAGTAGACGCCTTCGGAAGCGCGACGGCCGCAGAAGCTGAACTCGCGCGAGGACGGATCACCGATCGGCCATTTGCACATATGGGCGCCGAGGGTCAGGACGGTGGCGGTGCCGGGCAGTTCGGCGACGACGGCCAGAGGCGTCGGGGGAACCGGAACATTGGGGCGCGGCGCAACGGCTTCGATGCGCCCCGCCTCGACCCGACGGGGTGCGGTCGGCTGGACCGGCGGGGTGGTGCGGGTCTTGGCCGGGCGGAAGGTGGTGGCGGCGCGGGCCGGTTGCGACGGGGTGGCGCGGCCCGACAGGCCCAGGCGATGCACCTTGCCGATGACGGCGTTGCGGGTCACGCCCCCGCCCAGTTGCTTGGCGATCTGGGACGCGGATTGCCCCTCCAGCCAGAGCTTCTTGAGAGCGCCTACGCGGTCTTCGGTCCAGCCTGCGGTCATGGCACCCTCCGGGGTATTGGATTCAACATATGGCGCCGACGTCAGCCCTGACATCGTTTCGCCTACCACTAATCGTAAACGGAACGTTAAGGGACGCAAGATGTGCGAATCAGTCGTCCACAGACTTCTAGATGTTGAATCACCCGGTCCGGGACGCGCGAAAGCCTTGCCGTAAGGGGCCCGGACGCCCATCTGGAGCGTTCACCTCAAGAGAGACACCCCGCCCGCACAGGAGCGCCGATGCCGCACGCCGACAGCCTGATCCTCACCCTGGTCGGAGGTTTCGTCCTCGCCTTCGTGTTCGGCATGTTGGCCCACCGGCTGAAACTGTCGCCCCTGGTCGGCTATCTGGTGGCGGGTGTCCTCGTCGGTCCGCACACCGCCGGCTTCGTCGCCGACACCGAACTGGCGCCTCAGCTGGCGGAGATCGGCGTGATCCTGCTGATGTTCGGCGTGGGCCTGCATTTCTCGCCCGCCGACCTGATGAAGGTGCGCAAGGTCGCGGTGCCGGGCGCTATTTTCCAGATCCTGGCGGCCACCGCCCTGGGCTGGGGTCTGGGCCGACTTCTGGGCATGGGCGATCTGGAGGCGGCCCTGATGGGGTTCACCCTGTCCGTCGCCTCGACCGTCGTCCTGCTGCGCGCGCTGGAGGAACGCAAACAGGTCAAGGGCGAGGTCGGCGGCATCGCCGTGGGATGGCTGATCGTCGAGGACCTCGTCATCGTCATCGCCCTGGTCCTGCTGCCCCTGCTGATCGTACAGCCGGGCGAGACCCTGAGCGGACCGGAACTCGCCAAATCCATCGGCTGGACCCTGGGCAAGGTCGCCGTCTTCGTCGGGGCCATGCTGGTCATCGGGCCCCGCGTCCTGCCCTGGGTGCTGGTCAAGATCGCCCATACCCGGTCCAGGGAGCTGTTCACGCTCGGCGTCCTGGCCATCGCGCTCGGCATCGCCTGGGTGGCCTATGCGATGTTCCACTCGTTCGCCCTGGGGGCCTTCCTGGCCGGGTTGGTGCTGAACTCGTCGCCGCTGGGCCACAATGCGGCGGAGCGGTCGCTGCCGTTGAGGGACGCCTTCGCCGTGCTGTTCTTCGTCTCGGTCGGGATGCTGTTCGACCCGATGATCCTGGTCGAGAAGCCGCTGACGGTGCTGGGCATCCTCGGCATCGTCATCCTGGGCAAGGCGTTGGCGGCGCTCGTCATCACCTTCGCCTTCAAGCTGGATCGCGCCACCAGCCTGACCATCGCGGCGTCTCTGGCCCAGATCGGCGAGTTCAGCTTCATCCTGGCCGCGCTCGGCGTATCTCTGGGGGCCCTGACGCCCCAGACCCACGACCTGATCCTGGCCGCCGCCCTGCTGTCGATCTCGCTAAACCCGTTCGTCTTCAAGCTGACGGATCGATTGGGTGGCAGGCCGAAATCCGGCTCGCCGGGGGCCAAGGCTCTGGCGGTCGAAACGGCGGCCGAGGCGAAGAAGCCGAACCCGGCGACGGCGTAAAAAATGAAGGGCCGCCGGATGTCTCCGGCGGCCCTCGCCTTGTCGATTGCGGACCGGGCCTACAAAACCCCGATCATGCTCGCGACCAGCGGATGACGGACGATGTCCTGTTCGGCCAGGCGGACGACGGCAATCTCAGGCACCGCTTCCAGCCGGTTCGCGACGTCGGCCAGACCCGAGAGGGACGGCAGCAGGTCGGTCTGACCGGGGTCGCCCGTCACGACCATCGTCGAGTGCCAGCCCAGCCGGGTCAGCAGCATCTTGAGCTGGACGTAGGTGCAGTTCTGGGCCTCGTCGATGACGATGAAGGCGTTGTTCAGGGTGCGACCGCGCATGTATCCGACGGGTGCGATCTCGATCAGACCCTCGGCCATCAGGGCCCCGACCCGTTTCATCGTCAGCCGGTCCGACAGGGCGTCGTAGAGCGGCCGCAGATAGGGGGCCAGCTTGTCCTCCATGGCACCGGGCAGGAAGCCGATCGATTCCCCGGCCTCGACGGCGGGACGGCTGAGGACGATGCGGCCGACCTTGCCGGCCTCGAGCGCCTCGACCGCCTTGGCGACGGCCAGATAGGTCTTGCCGGTGCCTGCGGGCCCGAGCGCCACGCACAGATTGTGGGTGTCGATGGCGTTCAGCAGTTCGGCCTGGCCCTCAGACTTGGGCTTCAGGGTCTTCAGATAGCTCTGGTCCCGGTCGTCGTTGGAGGGGTGGGGCGACCAGGCCGAGGTCGTGTGCGGCGTCGGCAGGCGGCGGACTTTCGAATCCTCCGAGAACTGGCGCGAATCGAAGACCCCTTCACGGGTCTGGCGCTTCATGGCTGCACGCTTGGTCATGGTTGCCTCATTCCTTGGGACGCCGGCGGGGAGAGCCGCTCGGCGCGGGGCATGAAAAAAGGCGATGCTGCAAAAGCATCGCCTCGGACGAAGACGGGAAGGATTTGGGCGACGCCGACAGGGCATCCGGGATCGGAAGAAGGGCCAACTTCCGGCGAGAGGACTCGCCGCCGAACCGAACGCACCACGCACTCGCCCCCGCATATGACCGGACCGGGCTTGATCCGGCTTCGGATAAGGGGTCGAAAGACAGGCCCCGAATCACTTCAACACCTTGAGCCTATCGTGGTTCATGAAGTGTTAAAGGGCGCATTTCGTTCAGATATGACGGTGTCGTGATGACTGTGTATGCGCTGGGTGACAAGAAACCGCAGCTTCCGCCGCCAGGGGAATACTGGATCGCGCCCAATGCCGTGGTGCTGGGCGATGTCATCCTCGAATCCGGTGCCAGTATCTGGTTCAATGCGGTGCTGCGTGGAGACACCGATACGCTGAGCGTGGGTGAGAACAGCAATATCCAGGACGGCAGCATACTGCATGCGGACGAAGGTGTGCCGCTGCTGATCGGGCGTGACGTCACCGTGGGGCACAAGGCGATGCTGCACGGCTGCACCGTCGGCGACAACGCGCTGATCGGGATCGGGGCGGTGGTGCTGAACGGGGCGGTGATCGGAAAGAACTGTCTGATCGGGGCGAACAGCCTGATCCCCGAGGGGAAGGTGATCCCCGACGGGTCGCTGGTCATGGGCCAGCCCGGCAAGGTCGTCCGGGAACTGACGGACAGTCAGGTCGCGGGGATCACGATGAGCGCGGCCCACTATGTGCAGAACTGGAAGCGGTTCGCCGCCAACCTGCGCGAACTCTAGGCGATACGGCGGCCGTCGATGGCGGCGAGGGTGAGGGGGGCGCGGGCGACGGGGCCGACGCCGATCGACAGCCGGGCCGAGAGTGAGCCGACGCCGTCGGCCTGACGATCCGCAGCATGGGGGGGCTGATACAGGCCCAGGATCCGGTCGGCCTCGCCGGAGGCGCTGCGCAGGGGGGCGATGACGATCTCGAGCGGTCCGCTCAGCCCCTCAGCCTCGGCGACCAGGACGACGGGACGGGCTTCGCGAAAGGTCTGGACGATGGCGGCGGCGACCATGGGGCGACCGTCCTCGCGCCACAGGGTCAGCCAGTCGACACCCCCCATGGACCCGCCATGGGCGCGTTCGATCCAGCCCCCGGCGAGGCGGAGCCGCGCGCCCGGATCGGTGCGGTCGGCCATGAACAACTGCGGCATCAGGCCGGCCAGGGCCATGGGATCGAAGGCGGCGCGCGCAGGGATGCGGGCGGCCTGCGGCAAGGCCAGCCAGTGGTCGATCAGGGTCTGCGTGCCGGAATGGAACATGGACGGGTCCTTCGCAGACCTCGCCGCAAGCCCTGCGCCGATCGGCAACAGCGTTAAAATCGCAACGGAAACGCAAGGGTTTTGCCCGCAGATACGCTTTGGACCCGTCCGCGCGCCTTGCACGGATGGCTTTGAGTTGACTGTTTTTCGGGAGCCCAGCCCATGCGGGTGAGGATCAAGACCTGGCTGCTCGCGGCCTTCGGAGCGTTCGTCCTGGCGGCGATCGGAGGCGAAGCGGCGGCCCAGTGTACCTCGGGCTGCACGCCTGCGCCCCCGCCGTGCTGCACCGCGCCGCCGACGCCGTCGTGCTGCGAAAGCCCGCCGCCGCCGCCCAGCCCGCCGTCGCCCCCCAACAGTTGCTGCGAGATGCCGCCGCCGCCCAACTATCCGGGTGGCAACATCAACGGCAATTTCAACGTCAATGTGAACATCAACGCCAACGCCAATTCGAACTCCAACAGCAACTCCAGCGACAATCTGATCCGCGCGCGCGGGGCCGGTGACGTCTACGTCAGTGGCGGGGGCGGGGCTTATTTCACGGTCGACCAGCCCTATCCGACGGTGATCCAGGGGCTGAACGTCGAAGGCGGCGCGGCCGCCCAGGTCATCCAGCAGGCGGTGCAACGGTCGCGCTGGGCTGCGACGCGCGTCGTGATCCAGGCCCTGTGCATCGACGACCGTAACATTCCCCACCCGGCGTCCCAGGTGCAGCCGGGTCGCGACATCGCGGCGGGCTACAACGGCGAGATCTATCGCTGCATCGCCGGCTCGCGGCTTCAGTACACGATCGCCCAGTTCGCCGAACAGATCAGCTTCGACCACGGCGAGACCGTGATGTGCCAGAAGGGCGAGAGCCTGTGGTATTCCGAAGGTGCCGCGGCCGGCAGCGCGTCCGCCTATGCGGCCCAGTATGGCGGCCAGCCTGGCCCCGGTGGGCCGGTCGGCAGCGGCATCGTCGAATGCAGGCCCCAGATCAACGAGCGGGACTGCAACGAGCGGTCGCTGCTGCGTCGCTACGGAGCCGGGATCAAGATCCTGACCCTGTGGCGCGAGGAGATCCACACCGAGTACGAGGAACAGGTCGTCCAGGCCTCGTCGTCGATGTCGGTGGGTTACAGCCTGACCCTGGACGGCGGCGTCGGCGGCCGGGTGTTCTGAACCCGCTCGAACGGACCCGTTCAGCCTGGCGACAGGCACGACCCTCTAGATTGATCAGTGTCGGTCATCGCCGATCCTGAAAGAAACTGGCCCCGGCGTGCGAACGCCGGGGCCTTTTTTCTTACTGGGCCGCCGCCTGGGCGGTGACCTGGGCCCGCCAGGCGCGGTCGGGCAGCAGATAGTTCTGGGCCGCCTTCTGGATGTCGGCGGGGGTGATAGCCTCCAGGTCCGAGATCGAGGTGCGGATGGCGGCCAGCTGGGTCGCATCGTCCTGGACGTTCTCCAGCGCACCGAGCCAGTAGCCGTTGGTGGCCTGGCTGCGACGGATGGACTCCACGGCGGACAGGCGGGCGCGGTTCAGTTCGTCCTCGGTCACGGGCGCATCCCGCAACGCCGCGGCGACATCGTCCACGCTCTTGAAGAAGCCAGGCAGGGCGTCGGGCGGGGTCTCGGCCTGCACGAAGGCGTAGCCATAGTCCGGGAAGACGGTCGAGGCGGTCGCCGAGGCACCCGGCGAATAGGCCACGCCCTGCTTCTCGCGCAGTTCGTCGGTGACACGTAGTTGCAGCACACGCGCCAGCAGGCTGACGGTGCGCGACGGCTTGCGGTCGCCGATGGCGTCCAAGGTCGGCCAGGCGACATAGCCCAGGGCCTGGGCGGCCGCACCCGTGTGATGGATCGTGACGGGCTCGGCGGTCGGGGCCGGGAAGCGGATGCGGGCCGAAGCCTCCGACGGAGTCATCGCCACGGGACGGGTCGGCAGGGCGCCGAAGGTGGCTGCCGTCTGGGCGATGGCGTCCTCGACCGTCACGTCGCCGATGACGATAACCTCGACCGGGCCGCGCGCGATCGAGTCGGTGATCACCTGACGCAGGTCACTCAGTTGCGCCGCCGCGATATCGGCCGGGGTCGGCAGGCCGAACCGCTTGTCGCCGCTGTAGAGCATGGGCACGCCGTAGCGGCCAAAGGCTCCGCCGGGGGTCGCCGCGATCTGGTCCAGCTGGGTGCCGATCTGGCCCTTGACCTGATCGAAGGGCTCGGGCCGCCAGCCGGCGTCGGTGAAGTAGGCGGCGAGAAGCTGCATCTGCAGCGCCAGATCCTCGGGACGGGTGCCGCCCGAGAACTGGAAGGCGTCGGGATCGGCCCCGAAGCCCGCGCCCACGACGTTCGACGCCGTGACGCGGTCCAGCTGGGTCTTGGTCAGCTTGCCCAGGCCGCCTTCGGTGACTTCCGAACCGGCGGCCCACATCGGCACGGCGCGATCACTGGGCAGGTCCAGGGTGCCGTTGCCGGCGCGCACCGAGACCAGGATCTGGTCGTCGTCGAAGGTCGTCGGCTTGACCGTCAGCTTCACCCCGTTGGCGAAGGTGACGAAGGTGGTGCCCAGGTCGGCGACCTCGGTCCTGGCCGTGACCGTGCCGGGCGTCCCGAAGTCGGAATAGGGCCATTCGACGGCGGCGGCGACGGCGGGCGCGGTGACCGCGACCTGACGCGAGGCCTCGATGGCCGCGGTGACGGCCGCCTCGCCGCCCTCGATGGCGACGGGGGTGGTCACGAAGGCCAGGGGCCCGTTGCCGGCAAAGGTCTCGGCGGCGGCGGCATTGACCTCGGCCAGGGTCAGGCCGGCGACGGCGGCCTCGAACAGTTTCAGATCGTCGGCCGGAGCGGTGAAGACCTCGTCATCGTTGACGGTGTTCAGCAGGGATCCGGCGAGACCCGTCGTCTGGCGCGTCCCGGCGCCGGCGACCGAGGCCGTCAGGGCGGTGCGGTATTCGGTGATCTCTCGATCCAGCTCGTCCTGACCCACGCCGTACTGGACCAGACGGCGCTGTTCCTGTTCCGCCGTCTCGATGGCGCGCTGCCAGCCGCCGGGGTTGAAGACGACGACCAGGGTGGCGGCATCCACCGCGTTGAACAGCGACTGATAGCCCGCGCCGCCGCCCAGGAAGGGCGGGTTGGCCGAGCGCGAGATCTCGGACATCCGCCGGTTCAGCACGGCCAGGGCCAGGCCGCGCACCAGGTCCTTGCGGCGCGTCGCAACGGAGTCGGGGGCCGCGTCATGAACCTTGGTCCAGTAGATCTGGGCGGTCGACTGGGTGCCCGGCTCGACATGGATGCGGGTCTCGGCCTCGCGCGGCTGAAGCTGGCCCAGGTCCGGATCGGCGCCGTTGGGGGCGGGGTTGGTCCAGTCGGCGAATTTCTCGCGAATCTTGGCTTCCATTGCATCGACATCGAAGTCGCCGACCGCGATCAAGGTCGCGCGTTCGGGCCGGTAATAGGCGCGGTAGAAGTCGACGAACCGGTCACGCGGGGCGGTACGGATGATGTCCAGATCGCCGATCGGCAGGCGGTCGGCCAGACGCTGGCCCGGTGCCAGGAAGGGCAGCATGGCCTTGGTGGCCCGGAAGGACGGCGTATCGCGGGTGCGCTCCTCGCCGACGATGACCCCGCGTTCGCGGTCGACCGACTCCGGCGTGAACAGCAACTCGCCGGCGACCTCGCGCAGGGCGAACAGGCTGGCGTCCACCACCTCGTCCGAGGTGTTGGGCAGGTTCAGGGTGTAGGCGGTCTGGTCAAAGGAGGTGAAGGCGTTGGTGTCGCCGCCGAACGACAGGCCGAGGCGTTCGAGATTCTTGGTCATCTCGCCTTCGGGAATGTTGGTCGAGCCGTTGAAGGCCATGTGTTCGAGGAAGTGGGCCAGACCCTTCTGGTCGTCGTTCTCCGACAGCGATCCGGCGTCGATGCGCAGGCGCAGCGCGGCCTGACGCGGGGGGGTGGCGTTCCTCATGATCGCATAGCGCATCCCGTTGGGCAGGCTGCCGAAACGGACGGCCGGGTCGGCGGGCAGGTCGCTGGACGCCTGGGGCCAGGCGGCGGCCTGTTGCGTGGCGGAGGCCGGCGCGGCCTGGGCGAGGACTACGGCCGGGGCGGCGGTCGCCGACAACAGGACAGCGCCCGAGACGCAGGCGAGCAGAAGGCGGCGGGGGGACATCATGAAACGCTCCGACAGGCGGCTGCACGGTTCGCGGGTGCGACGCCGTGACGGGAACGGCGGTTGTAGAGGGGCGGGACGGTGGCGTCGAGCGGCGCGGTTGACGCGCCGCACCCCTTGCATCCCCCGGTCATCGGCCTACATTGAGAGCTCTTATGTTCACATTGAGCATAAGTCGGGAGGCGACGGAGTTCGCCGGAGGAAGACGGCGATGGCCGACGGTATGTTCGGACTTTCGGAAAGCACGGAACGCGCGACCGCGCCGGTGTGGGAGAAGGTCAAGTCGCACGTTACGCCGATCGAATGGCCGGCCCAGGCGGAGCTGATCGTCGAGATCAATCGGCTGAAGGCCGAACGCGACGCCGTCATCCTGGCCCACAACTACATGACGCCCGAGATCTTCCACGGGGTCGGCGACTTTGTCGGCGACAGCCTGGGCCTGGCCAAGGAGGCGGCGCGATCCAAGGCGAAGGTGATCGTCCAGGCGGGCGTCCACTTCATGGCCGAGACGTCCAAGATCCTGAGCCCCGACAAGACGGTCCTGATTCCCGACCTGAAAGCCGGCTGCTCGCTGGCTGAGGCGATCACGGGGGCGGACGTGCGGCTGATCAAGCAGCGCTATCCGGGCTTGCCGGTCGTCACCTATGTCAACACAACCGCCGACGTGAAGGCCGAGACCGACATCTGCTGCACCAGCGCCAACGCCGTCCAGGTGGTGGAGTGGGCGGCCAAGGAATGGGGCGTCGACCGCGTCATCCTGATCCCCGACGAGTTCCTGGCGCGCAATGTGGCCGCTCAGACCAATGTCGGCATCATCGCCTGGAAGGGCCGCTGCATCGTGCATGAGCGGTTCACTGGCGAGGACATCGCGGAGATGCGCGCGGCCTATCCCGGCGCGGAGATCCTGGCCCACCCGGAATGCCCGGAAGACGTCCTGTCGGCCGCCGACTTCGCCGGATCGACGGCGGCGATGACCGACTATGTGATGGCGAAGAAGCCGAAACAGGTGGTGCTGATCACCGAATGCTCGATGGCGTCCAACATCAAGGGTGACGTGCCCGAGGTCGACTTCATCGGCCCGTGCAACATGTGCCCCTATATGAAGCGGATCACGCTCGAGAACATCCGCGACTGCCTGCTGCACATGCAGTTCGAGGTGACGGTGCCGGAAGACATGATCGTCAAGGCGGCCCTGGCCGTGCAGCGGATGATCGACCTGCCGCCGCCCGCGATTCCGGCGCGGTACGACCTGGTGAAAGCGAAACACCATGTCGCCGTGGAGCTGATCTGATGAGCGCCGAACAGGGCCCCTGGGGCGCGCGGGACGGGTCGAGCCCGCCGTCGGCTCCGTCATCGCCTTCGCGTGAGGTGAAGTCCTGGCGGCTCGGGCCCATTGGGGTGCGGGTCGAAAAGGTCCAGGCCCCGGCCGCTGACGCCGCGCCTCTCGACAAGGGCCAGCATCCCGTCTGGGCCATCGTGTCCACGGCCCTGCTGGCGGGCTTCATCTGGTTCGTGAGCGGAAGCTGGATCGTCGCCCTGGCGGTGATCGTCGGCCTGTTCGTCCACGAATACGGCCATGTGCTGGCGATGAATCGCTACGGCATGGGTCCGGCGCGGATCTATGTCGTGCCCTTCTTCGGCGGCTATGCGCGGGGCCAGAGGCCGCCGCAGAGCCAGTGGGACGGGGTCAAGATGTCCCTGGCCGGGCCGCTGTTCGGCCTGCTGGCAGCCGTGCCCTTCTTCGGCATCTTCGCGCTGACGCGGCAACCTGACTGGCTGGTCGGGGCCTTCGCCATCGCCATGGTCAATCTGATCAACCTGGCCCCCGCCCCGCCGCTGGACGGGTCGCGGGCGCTCGGGCCGGTCATGGCCAAGGTGCATCCCGGTCTGGACAAGATCGCCCTGGTCATCGTCGGACTGATGGTCGTGGCCTGGGGCCTGCTGAACGGCTTCTATTTCCTCGCCATCGTGCTGGGCATCGCCGTGGTCGGGACGCTGAAGCGCGGCCTGCCTCAGGAAGGCGGACGCGTGCTGACCGTACGCGAGGCCTGGTTCAGCGTCGGGCTGTTCCTGGCCAGCCTGGCGGCCTGCGCGGCCGTGGCGGTAGCGGCGCTGACGCCGCTGGCGGGGTCGATCGAGGGATCGGTGGCGTTTGGGCTGAACTATCTGGGCTTCACGCGATGAGCCGCCTTCATCACGACGGCCCCCTCGTGATCGGCGGGGGGTTGGCCGGGCTGTCGGCCGCGCTGGAGGCCGCGCCGGCCCGGGTTCTGGTCGTGTCGCCGACGCCCCTGCTGGAAGCGGCGTCCAGCGCCTGGGCCCAGGGCGGAGTGGCGGCAGCGCTTTCGCCATCGGATGCCCCGGCCCTGCACCTGAAGGACACCGAGGCGGCGGGTGCCGGTCTGGTCGACCACCACGCGGCCGAGGTGCTGACCGACGACGGTCGGGCGACCGTGGAGTGGTTGGCGGCGCTGGGCGCACCCTTCGACCGCGAGGCCGACGGCGGGTTTTCCGTGTCGCGCGAGGCGGCGCATTCGATGGCGCGGGTGGCACGGGTCGGCGGCGACGGGGCGGGGCGGGCCATCCTGTCGGCCCTGGCCATCGCGGCGCGGGCGGCCGAGCACATCACGGTCTGGGAAGACGGTCGGCTGACCGGCCTGCTTCAGGACTCGACCGGCCGGGTGGTCGGGGCGGTGATCGAGCGGGGCGGTGACCGGGTCGAAGTTCTGGCGACGGCCGTAGTGCTGGCCACCGGCGGCGCGGGCGGATTGTTCGGCGAAACCACGACCCCGCGCGCCCTGCTGGGCGAAGGGCTGGGCCTGGCCTGGCTGGCGGGGGCGGAGATCCTCGATCCCGAGTTCGTGCAGTTCCACCCCACCGCCATCGACGTCGGTCTGGACCCCATGCCTCTGGCGACCGAGGCGCTGAGAGGCGACGGGGCGCGGCTGATCGACCGGGACGGTGCATTCGTTCTCGGCCCGGCGGCGGACGCCGATCTGGCCCCGCGCGACGTGGTGGCGCGGGCTGTGCATCAGGCACGGGCCGAGGGGCGAGGCGCCTTTCTCGACGCGCGGACGGCCATCGGGGATCACTTCCCGCAGGCGTTTCCGGCGGTGTTCGCCAGCTGCATCGCGGCAGGGCTGGACCCGCGCGTCCAGCCGATCCCGGTCGCTCCGGCGGCTCACTATCACATGGGCGGGATCGCCGCCGATCCCGAGGGCCGGACCAGCCTGAAGGGGTTGTTCGCGGTCGGCGAATGCGCCGCGACCGGGGTGCATGGGGCCAACCGGCTGGCGTCCAACTCCCTGCTGGAGGCCGCAGCCTTCGGGCGGCGGACCGGGCGGATGGCGGCGGCGGAAACGGCCGGTGGAGCGCCTGTCGATGGGACGCCAGCGATGGCCCATCTCCCCGCTGAAGCCCTGCTCGCGCTTCGCAAGGCGATGAGTGCAGAGGCAGGCGTCGTACGCAACGCCGAGGGTCTGACGCGTCTTCTGACGCGCATCGACGGAATTGAGGCCGCGCATGGATCGGCCCTGCCGCTCGTGGTCTCGCGCCTCATCGCCGAGGCGGCTCTGGCGCGGCACGAAAGTCGGGGCGGGCACTATCGGTCCGACTATCCCGAGACGTTTATGGCGGCGCGACACACGCGCGTGGTAAAGCCGGAGGTTGAATCCGCCTTGCCTCGCGCGGCGGGTTGGGCATAGTCCCGGCCATGGCTGACCCGCACAACATTCTGGGCGTGGCGGAAGGGGTCCGACCCTTCCTGTTCGACTTCGCCGATTATGAGCAGTTGGACGAACTGGGCGTCTTCTCGGACCGTGAAGGTCAGATTGAACTTATCGAAGGGGTAATCGTCCAAATGGCTCCACCCAGCGGTGAACATACCGATGTCACCAGCGATATGGTGTTGGGCCTCGGTCTGGCCGTTAGACGCTCGCCCAACCTCGGCCTCAAGGTGCTGACCCAGGGCACCCTCAAGATCGGCGATCATAGTGCGCCAGAGCCCGACGTGTTCGTGGCCCGGCCCAGATTGGCAGGAAAAAAATACTACGAGGCTGCCGACGCGGTCCTGGTGGTCGAGGTGTCGATCTCCACCGCCGACGCGGACAAGACGGTCAAGGCACCGCTCTACGCGCGGGCGGGTATTCCTGAACTGTGGATTGTCGAGCCGGAACAGACGTCGGTGACGGTGTATCGTGGTCCACGTCCCGACGGCGAATGGGCCGACATCCAGACCGTGACCGAGGGCGCGGTCAGTCCTCTGTTTTCGCCGGAGATCGCGATCGTCCTCGCCGACCTGTTTCCCGCCGCATGATCCGCCAGCTTCCCGACATCATGATCGATCCGGTCGTCCGCATGGCCCTGGCCGAGGATCTGGGTCGGGCGGGCGATGTGACGGCCCAGGCCTGTATTCCGGCCGGCTCGCGGATGCGGGCCATCGTGGGGGCGAGAAAGCCCGGCGTCCTGGCCGGGATGGGCTGTATGCGGCTGGCCGTGCTGGCGATGGACCCGGCGGCGAAGATCGTCGAGCATGTCGCCGACGGCGAGGCGTTCGAGGCGGGCACGGCCCTGGCCGAGATCGAGGGCGATGCCCGGGCCCTCCTGTCGGCCGAGCGGACCGGACTGAACCTGCTGGGCCGGCTCAGCGGCATCGCCACCCTGACGCGGGACTATGTGCGAGCGGTCGAGGGCACCAAGGCGCGAATCGCGGATACGAGGAAGACGACGCCGGGCCTGCGGGCGCTGGAGAAGCATGCGGTGGTCTGTGGGGGCGGGATCAACCACCGTTTCGGCCTGGATGACGCCATCCTGATCAAGGACAACCACGTCGTGGTCTGCGGCGGGGTCGAGCCGGCGGTGACGCGAGCCCGGGCCATGGCCGGGCATCTGATGAAGATCGAGCTGGAGGTCGATGGACTGGCCCAGCTGGATCAGGCGCTGGCCCTGGTCGATCAGGGGCGCGGGCCGGACGTGGTGATGCTGGACAATTTCACGCTGGAGATGTTGAGCGACGCTGTGGCCCGGACGGCGGGGCGAGTGACGCTGGAGGCCTCGGGCGGCGTCAATCTGGCGACGGTCCGTGGCATCGCTGAGACGGGCGTCGATGTGATCTCGGTCGGAGGGCTGACCCACTCGGCCAGCGTGCTGGACATCGGTCTGGACGCCGTCTGAAGACCGGCGGTCTGGAACAGGGGCGGGGGCTGCGGGTTGTCCGTGCCGACGCATGGAGCCCCGGAATGATCAGAACCCCGAAGATTTCAAAGGACCGCCGCCATCCGGTAGGTCGGGGGCGTTCTTTAACCGGGAGGGCAGACGACGCCAGCCGGTGCGTGTCCCTCCCTGTCGCCGAACAGGGACAGCCGGGCGATGTTCCGAAAAGCGAACCAATGCGCCGCTACGGCGATCTGTGGCACAACATGACGGCCCGGTGGCGGGTCCATCAGCGCTGACGGCAGGCTGAAAGCGCTCAGGCCGAAGGCGAGGCGGTCGAGGCCAGGGCGGCCGATGCACCGGGAGCCGGCGCTGTCGGTGCAGGGACGACCTCGATGCGGGGCTCGGGGGCCGGGGTCGCAGTCTCGGGCGCGGCGCGGCCTTCCTGAGCCAGGAGCGCCTGATAGGCGACGGCCTGACCGACCTGACGCGCGGTGTCGGCGGGGTTCAGGCTGGCCTGCATCAGCTGCGAACGATCCCCGGCCGTCGACGGGCGGGCGGCATAGCTGAAGGCCGCGCTGGAGCCCGACCGGCCGCCGAAGCGATAGAACAGATGCTGGCCGACCTGACCCACCCGGATCAGGGAGTTGCGCCAGCCGGGCGAAACGCCGGTGGTGTGGAAATGGGTGGCGTTGCCGACGGCGGCATAGACGGCACCGGACAGCGCCTTTGACGCCACGTCGCGGGCGCGGTTCCAGGCTGCTGGATTGACGCGAGCACGCATAGATCCGTCGCAGGTGAAGCTGAACTGGCAGCCGGTGCGACGACCGGCCCCCTGGAACACCACGCCACAGACGCTGTTGGGGAAGGCGGGATGGCGGGCGCGGTTGAGAACGACCTGGGCCACGGCCTGCATCCCGTCCGAACCCTCGCCGCGCGCTTCGTAATAGGCGGCCTGGGTCAGGCATTCCAGATCGCGCGAGGCGTCCAGCGCATTGCCGAGACGGAAGGGGCGGGCCGCATCGGTGGTCAGGCTGACCCGGCGCAGGGCGGTCTCGGCGGGCACGCCGCGAAGCTGTTCCAGGCGGGCGGTCAGAAGGGCGGCCTGGCGGTCACGCTGGGCGGCACCGGCGACGGTATAGGGATCGTGGCGGCGGGCGATGGTCAGGGCGCTGTCGTCCAGGCCCCCTGCGGCGGCGGCCAGGGCCTCTTCGGTGAATCCGGCGGAGGTGGCCCCATCCAGGCGCTCGGCCTGGGCTCGGATCGTCGTCGATTTGGCCACCGACCCGCCCAGATAGGCGCAACCGATTACAAGACCCATCAAGGCTCCGAACAGCGCCGCCGCGGTCGCCGGCCGGATTCGGGCCTTGCGATCGAAGGGTGCGTCGGTCAGCACGGATGGATCCTGAAACAAAGGCGTCGTCCTGTTCAGCAGGGCGAGAAACGCAGCCCCTGGGCAGATCACGCGAAGCCAAGGCACGAGCCCCGGACACGCGGAAACTCGACGATCAGCGTTAGGGCCGACCGACGAGGCCGCGCCTTAAGCCACCCATTTATGGCCTCAATGTGTTTGATTCGCAAGGAAGGGGTGCGGTGCAGCAATTTCGCGTCCCATCAGTGCATCCGATCCAAGATGTTCGAGGCGGCCAGAGTGAATGCATTAGTCCGTATGCTCGATACTGTATTGGCATTGCTCTGAGCAACTCAGAGTGTCGCCATGGGTTGGATGATCAACTCTCGCCGTTCGGATATGTTGTCTTCGGCCGTTGGTGCAGGATACGGGTTGCTGTGGCTTCCAGGCGACGGAACCGTCTCCGGAACGCCACGTTGAAGCGGGACCATTCAGGGAGACCCTCCATGCAACGTCCCATCCTGTACGCCATCCTCTTCGCAGGCACCGCCGTGCTGGCCGCCTGTGGCCATACGATCGAACAGAAGGCCGCGACCGGCGCGGTAGCCGGTGCCGTCGTGGGCGGGCCTGTCGGGGCGGCCGTCGGCGGGGCCGCGGGAGCCGCGATTGGTCAGGCCCAGAAGCCCAACCGATAGCCGGCCCTTCAAAACGGGTAAACGGTGCCCATATGGGTCAAGGCCGTCGTTCAGGGCGTGCTTTCGCGATGACTTCCGGCCTCATAGGGGCCCGACTTGTCGTTTAGCGGACGGCAAACCTTGATTTTCGGCCCGGTTTCCGCTTTGCCAGCGCCCCGGGCTGTGTGAGCCACGCCTGACACCCTCTGCGATCCGCCGCATCCGCCGCCGGTCGCTCCATTGATCTGACCAAGGACGCCCGACCCTACGCATGAGAGACCTCAAACAAACCGGCTTCAGCGATCGCATCAGCACTCAGCAGGAGGCCAAGAAGGCCCTTCTGGCCAAGTTCAAGCCGAAGCCCGCCGCGCCCGACCCCGAATTCGAGAAGCTCGCCCTCAAGCGCGCCGAAGAAAAGGAAGCGCTCCGCCAGCAGCATGAACTGGCCAAGGCCGAACTGCGCCGCGAGAAGGCGGAAAAGGAAGCTGCGCGCCTGGCCGCCGAGGCCGCGTCCCAGGAAGCGGTCGATGCCGAGAAGCGCGCCGCCCGCAAGGAGCGCAAACAGCTGACCAAGGAAGAACAGAAGGCCGCCCGCGACGCCCGCTACGCCGCCCGCAAGGCGCGTCGCTAAACCGACCTGAGCCTCTATCCTTCGAGCCCGCCGCGACGACGCGGCGGGCTTTTTCGTGCCTATCCTGCCGACGGATCCTCGCCACGTGCCAGCAGATCGCCCAGCGCCTCGCGCAACTGCTCGCTGGAGTAGGGCTTCCTGAGGAAGGGCCAGGGCGCGTCGGCCAGCGCTTCGTCGACGTCGTCGCCGGCATAGCCTGAGGTCAGCAGGATCGGCAGGCCGGGGTGCCGCTCGCCGCACAGTCGCGCCAACTCGATCCCGGTCATGCCGCCGGGCATGACGACGTCCGAAACCATCACGTCGAAGCGGCCTTCTGCCAGAGTCTGTAGCGCCTCCGGACCCGTCTCGACCGCCTCGACCTCGAAACCCAGCCCCGTCAGCAGGTCGACGGCGATGGCCGAGACGTTCAGGTCGTCCTCGACTAGCAAGAGCCGCGTCCCCGGGGCGATGATGCCGGACCCCGCGATCTCGTCCTCACTGGCCAGGCTGTCGGTCGGGTCGAGTGGCGGCAAATAGAGGTGGATTTCGGCCCCCTTCCCCGGTGCCGAGACGACGCGCGCAGCCCCGCCGCTCTGGCGCGCGAACCCATAGACCTGGCTGAGGCCCAGACCCGTGCCCTTGCCGATCGCCTTGGTGGTGAAGAAGGGCTCGAACACCCGGACCAAGGTGTCGGCGTCCATGCCCGCCCCGTTGTCGGCGACGGTGACGCAGACGTAGTCGCCGGGTGCCAGGTCAAGGACCTCGCCCGGCGCGACTTCGCAGCGCAGGGTCTGGACCGTGATCCGGCCCTTGTGTCCCGGCTTGTCCCCCATCCGGGCCGCGACGGCGTCGCGCGCATTGACCAGCAGGTTGATCAGGGCCGCTTCGAACTGTGACGGATCGACATTGACCCGGGCCCCCCCGCGACGAAGCTTGAACCGCAGGTCGATCGTCTCCCCGACCGCGCGACGCAGCAGGGGTTCGCCCTCGTGGATCTGGGCGTTCAGGTCGATCGCCTGGGGGCGCAGGGCCTGGCGGCGCGAGAAGGCCAGAAGCTGATGGGTCAGGCCCTCGCCGCGTCGGGCGGCGGCCAGGGCGGCCTCGCCCAGCTTCTTGCGCCGGGCCGCGTCGTCGGGCGAGCGCAGCATCATGTCCAGCGCGCCGATGA
The DNA here is from genome assembly GCF_027912515.1 of Brevundimonas sp. NIBR10. Taxonomy (NCBI): domain Bacteria; kingdom Pseudomonadati; phylum Pseudomonadota; class Alphaproteobacteria; order Caulobacterales; family Caulobacteraceae; genus Brevundimonas; species Brevundimonas sp. NIBR10. Next base: position 29,023 of record NZ_CP115464.1, on the reverse strand, counting down.
CGACGGTCAGCAGGTTATTGAAGTCGTGGGCCACCCCGCCAGTCAGACGACCCACCGCCTCCATCCGCTGGGCGTGCATCAGGTCGGCCTCGGCCTTGGCCTTTTCGGCGAGGGCCTCGCCGACGCGCTCCTCGAGCAGTTCGTTGATGCGTTTGAGGTCGTCCTCAGCCCGGCGGGCCTCGGTGATGTCCAGGCTTGCACCGACATAGCCCTGGAACACGCCGGCGGCGTCGAAGCGTGGGATGCCTTCGCTGCGCAGCCAGCGCAGACCCTCGGTCGGGTGGGTGACCCGCATGATCGCCTCGAACCGCCCATGGGCCTTCAGGGCCGTCATGAAGGCGCGGGTAAAGGGCTCCAGATCGTCGGGGTGGACCCGGCTCTGCCAGCGTTCCCCCATCAGTTCGCCGGTATCGACCCCGAAGACGGAGGTGTAGCGCTGGTTGACGAAGACGATCCGGGTGTCAGCATCGGTCATCCAGATGAACACGGGCGCGCTGTCGGCGACCGTGCGGAACCGGGCCTCGGATTCGCTGATGCGGTGCTCGGCGTCGATGCGGGCGGTCTCGTCGCGCAGGGTCAGGACCGCGCCGATCCGGGCCCCGTCCGGGCCGGTCACGGGGCGGGCGTTGCCGACGGCGATGACCTCGGTGCCGTCCGGGCGTCGGATGCGCCAGCGGGCGTCGGTGACGATCTCGCCGTGCAGGACGGCCCGCGCCAGGGGCAGCTCCAGCGGCGGATAGGGCCGACCGTCATCGGTCAGCAGATGATAGGTCTCCGAATAGGCCTCGGGCGTGACGCCCAGGTCTGCGACCCCGTGCAGGCGGCTGGCTGCGTCATTGACGAAACTGATGGCGCCCTCGCAATCGGTGACGATCACGCCCTCGCCCAACTGACCCAGGATGGCATCGCGTTCTGCAGCCAGGGTGGCGAGGCGGGCGTTGGACTCTCGGATGTCGGTCACGTCGAAGGCCACGCCGACGAAGCCGATCACCTCGTCGGCGATGCCGAACCGGGGCCGGGAGAAGGACTTCAGCCACCGGTACTCGCCGTCGTGCCGCAGGTACCGGGCCTCCAGCGAGAAGGGCTCTCGCGTGGCCTCCCCGGCGAGGGATTCGGCGACGAGCCGATCCTGGTCTTCCGGGTGGATGAAGCTGCGCCAGTCGGCCAGGCGCACGGTCTCGTAGTCCCCGCCCATGAAGGCGACATAGGCTTGGTTGACGAAGGCGCGGGTGCGGTCCTCGCGGGTGACCCAGATCAGGACGGGGGCGGTGTCGGCGATGGCGCGGAACCGGGCCTCGCTCTCGGCCACCTCGGCCTGGGCGCGGGCGCGCTCGACCTCGGCCCAGGTGCGTTCGGCGACATCATCGAGCAAGCCCATCTCTTCCGCTGTCCAGACGCGCGGCTCTGAACTGTGCACATTCATGAAGGCGTGCATCTTGCCACCCCGCATCAGCGGCGTGGTGGCGAAGGCACGCACCGCGATCGCATGATAGGCGTCGGCCGTTGAAGCGGTGCGCCGGTCGAGATCGACGTCCTCGACCATGACCATGACGCCGGCTTGGAGGTCCTGCTCCAGGGCGCCGGCAGCGTCGGACAGCGGCCATTCGCCGGCGCTGGTCGCCGCGCCGTCGGTCCAGTCGGGATAAAGCCGAAACACCCCGTCGATCCGGTCCAGTTCGCCGAAGCCGGCGCGGCTGACCCCGAGATGTTGGCCCAGGGTACGCGAGGCCTCGGCCATCACCGCCTCGGTGCCGGTCAGTTGCCGCAGACGGTCGCTGAGCGCCAGCAGGAAGCTCTGGCGGCGTTCCTGGACGGCGAGGGCGTCGAGAGCGTCGCGCTTTTCAGTGACATCGAACGCCATGCCGACATAGCCGCGGAAGGCTCCAAGCCCGTCGAACCTCGGATTGACCGAAACACTGGACCAGCGCCAGGCGCCGTCATGGCGCTGGAACCGGCACTCGAACCCATAGGGCAGGTGATAGGGACGCGCCGCCTCCTGCGCCTGCGCGACCGCGGCGATGTCATCGGGATGGATGGTCATGCGCCACGCCTGTCCCATCAGCTCCCTGGCCGGTCGGCCGTAGAAGCTGACCAGGGCCTTGTTCACGAACTCGACGTCGCCCGCCTCGTCGGTCAGCCACACCGGCGACGGGGCGGTGTCGGCCATCAGGCGGAACCGTTCCTCGCTCTCGCGCAAGGCGGCCTCGGTCGCCTTGGCTTCGGAGATGTCCAGGATGACCGCGATGAAACCGCGCGGGCGGCCTTCGTGATCAAGCAGTCGCTGCAAACTGGTCACGGCCCAGACGATCGAGCCGTCGGGTCGGATATAGCGCTTCTCCACTTGACCCGCCCCGCCCGCCAGGGCTGAGGCCAACAGGGCCCGGGTAGGCTCGATGTCGTCGGGATGGGTCACGTCGCGGGTGCGAATGCCGACCAGACGCTCCGGATCCAGCCCCAGCATCTCGGCGAAGCGGGCGTTGGCGCTGATGATGGCCCCATCCAGGTCGACGCGGACGATTCCGGCGGCCGCCTGGTCGATCATGGCGCGCAGTTCGACCTCGGTCTCGTCGATGCGGGCATCGGCGGCCTGCTGGGCGGCCTGGACGGCGGTCAGCCGGGCCATGATCTTGCGCAGCGACGCCCCGACCCAGGTGCAGAAGATTCCGACAATGATGAAGTTGACCGTGGCGACGGCATTGAGCCGGGTGCCCATGCCGGCGTCGCCGGTGCTGAGTGACACGATCAGCCAGCCGCCGCCGAGGCAGGCGGCCGTGGCGGTCAGGCCGGCGATCCGACCTCCGGCCAGGGCCGCCAGGATCACCCCGGGCAACAGGATGATGAAGCCGCTGATCTCCTGGTACAGGGTGCTGGCGGCATAGCGGATGGCGAGGACGGCGATGGCCCAGAGCAGGCCGATCACGGCCGAGCGCCACGGGGACACGGGCCTGGACCTCGCGAGACGAAGCAGGCCTGCGTCCGTGTCGGCGATCCGCCTGATAAACCCGACCCAGTCCATTCATCCCCCGACCCGCAAGCGCGCCCGCGAGATCAACGCAACGCCAGCCGTTGGCCTGCCGTTCCCTGACTGCATCACCGTCGCTGGCACGAATGTCGAGCCTGGCCGGTTGGCGATGGAACCGCGAATGACTACCTGCGTCTGACGTTACGAAGTTTCGTCATCCAGGAGCAAGCATGTCCGAAAAAATCGACACCGGCATCGGCAAGGCCGAGCGCACCGACGTGGCGGGCCACCTCAGCAAGGTGCTGGCCGACAGCTATGCCGTCTATCTAAAGACGCACGGCTACCACTGGAATGTGCGTGGCCCCGAGTTCTTCTCCCTGCACGGGCTGCTGGAACAGCAGTACCGCGAGATCTGGGACGCGCTGGACACCATCGCCGAACGTATCCGCGCTCTGGGCGAACTGGCCCCCATGGGCGGGTCGGCCTTCGCCAACCTGACCTCGATCAAGGACGGCGATCCGGAGAAGGATTCCCAGGCCATGCTCAAGGAACTGGTCAAGGACAACGAGACCCTGATCGCCACCGCACGAACTGCTCTTGAGGCCTCCGAAAAGGATGGCGACGACGTCTCGGTCGATCTGATGACCCAACGGCTGGCGGCCCACGAAAAGGCAGCCTGGATGCTGCGCGCCTCCATCGCCTGAAAGAAAAGCTGACGGATCGGGCCGGCGGACGCGTTCAACGACGCGACGGCGGCCCGAAAACCGCCGCTATGCCCGTGCAAGGGCTCTGCCCTTCCGGCGCATCCCGCCGTCATTCGGACCCATGATGCCCATCGACTGGACCAGGACAAAGGCTTCCGCCCGCAGAGCCGCCACCGGCCTGCCCGCGATGCTGGCTGCCCTGGGCGTGGCAATGGCGGCGAGCTCTGCGCCCCGGCCGGAGATTGACCGCACGGCCGAGGCGGTGGCGCGGGTCACCCACGGCGACCTGTCCGACAAGGGCCTCGCGGCCCTGGCGGCGCGGCTGGATCCCTCCCAACTGGCCCAGGCCATGCGAGCCGATCCAAGCCGCCGCGACCCGGCGTTGTATGGCCTGACCCCGGGGTGGGAGAGCCTGACCCTGGCCGGCAAGCCGTCGCTGGATTTCGGGCCGACCGGCCTGGACGCCCAGCGCCTGAACGCCGCCATGCCCTCGATGACGGGGGCCCTGCGCCCCGCCCTGCCGTTCGTGTTCAAGGCGGCCAGCGAGGCCGATCGCAGGCGCGCGCTGCGCTGCCTGACGCAGGGCATCTATTACGAGGCGGCTCTTGAAAGCACCGAGGGCCAGGAAGGCGTGGCCCAGGTCATCCTGAACCGTGTCCGCGATCCCAACTACCCCAACACCATCTGCGGCGTCGTGTTTCAGGGTGCCGAGCGCACCACCGGCTGCCAGTTCAGCTTCACCTGCGACGGCGCCCTGGCCAATGCCCCCGTCGGCTGGGCCTGGGAGCGCGCCCGCAGCGTCGCCGAGCGCGCCCTGGCCGGCCACGTCGCCGTGCGCGTCGGGACCGCGACCCACTATCACGCCGACTATGTGCATCCCTGGTGGTCGCCGACCCTGGCCAAGATCACCCAGATCGGGGCGCACATCTTCTATCGGTGGAAGGGGGCAGCGGGCGAAACCGCATCCTTTGCCCAGGCCTATGCGACCCGCGAGCCGGTGATCGACGAGGCGCGCTTCTCGAGTCCGCGCCTGATGCTGGCCTCCGCCGAAACCCCGACCGATGCCCAGATCGCGGCGGGCGCGCCTGTGCTCAAGACCGTCGAGGTCGATGGCCAGACCCGCGTCGTCGGCGTGGTCAGCCTGGGCGGGCGTCGTCTGCCGACCCCGGAGGAAGTCGCGGCCATCAATGCGCGGATCAAGGCCTTCGAGACGCCTGCGCCTGCGCCGCGCATCGAGGTTCCGGGGGCTGTCGCGATGGACGTCGAGGAGGTCGGCAAGCCCGCGTCTTGAGCCGCTGATCCCGCCTCAGGCTTGCCAATATGGACAGAGAGTCGCATCTGTTCGGGAACGAAGGCGCGTTCGCCCGGTTATGTTCGGGTGCCCGCCGTGAAGCTTGATCAACCCGCACCGATCTGGACCGAAGCCGACCGCGTTTCGGCCCTCCACGGCTACGGGATTCTCGATACACCCCGCGAGGAGGCGTTCGACAAGGTCGTGCGTCTGATCGCCAGGGTGTTCGACGCCCCGATCGCGGTGGTCAATCTGATCGACACCGACCGGCAGTGGTTCAAGGCCGAGACCGGGCTGGGCGTGCGTGAGACGCCGCTGGAAACGTCCTTTTGCGCCCATGCCCTGCTTCAGCAGGACGGGATGGTCGTGCCCGACGCGACCGAGGACCCCCGCTTCCAGTGCAATCCCCTGGTCACCGGCGACATGGGTCTGCGCTTCTATGCCGGCCGGCTGTTGAAGACGCCGGAGGGCCTGCCTCTGGGGACGCTGTGCGTGCTCGACGACAAGGCGCGGCCCGAGGGGATCACGCCGCTTCAGGCCGAGACCCTGGACGTCCTGGCCGAGCTGGTCATGGAACAGATCACCCTGCGCCGGTCCGAGCGCGAGCGGGCCATCGGCGAGGCGGCTCTCGACGTCAGCGAGGCCCGGTTCGCGGCCATCGCCGATTCCATGCCCCAGATGGTCTGGTCGACCCGGCCGGACGGATTTCACGACTACTACAACGCGCGCTGGTACGAGTTCACCGGCATGCCGACGGGATCGACCGACGGCGAAGGCTGGAACGGCATGTTCCACCCGGAGGATCAGGAACGCGCCTGGACCCTGTGGCGGCACTGTCTGGCGACCGGCGAGCCCTATGAGATCGAATACCGGCTGAGACGGCATGACGGTCTCTATCGCTGGACCCTGGGCCGGGCCATGCCGATCCGTCACGCGGATGGAACCATCGTGCGCTGGTTCGGCACCTGTACCGACATCGACGACCTGAAGCGGATGGAGCAGGGCAAGGAACTGCTCAGCCAGGAGCTCAGCCACCGTATCAAGAACATCTTCGCCGTCGTATCGGCCCTGATCGCCCTGTCGGCCCGTGAGTATCCCGAGGCCAAGGCCTTTGCCGTCGCCGTGCGCGACCGGATCGCCGCCCTGGCGCGCGCGCACGAGTTCGTCCGGCCCCACACCGAGGTGTCGCGCCCCACGGTCGGGGCCATGACCCTGCACGCCTTCCTGGAGGCCCTGTTCCGACCCTACGCAGCCGATGACGGGTCGGCGCGGGTGCGCCTGAGTGGCGACGACGCCCGGTTCGACGATCAGGCGGCGACGTCTGTGGCGCTGCTGTTCCACGAACTGGCCACCAACGCCGCCAAATACGGAGCCCTGTCCCTGCCGGACGGCCATGTGGACCTCGAGACGCGGCTGATCGAAGACCGGTTCGTCCTCACCTGGAAGGAGAGGGGTGGTCCGCCCGTCGCCGGCAAGCCGGAGCGCAGCGGTTTCGGCTCGTCCCTGGCCACCGTGTCGGTCGAGGGGCAACTGGGCGGTCGGCTGGAACGAAACTGGGCGCCTGGGGGTTTGACCGTCGTGGCGGATCTACCGTCCACCGCGTTGTCTCGACGCAAGGCTGCGGAAAACATCTCGCAGATGCGAACAGCGTGAAACCCGCAAGGGCATTCCGCGTTATTTGGCGGAACGTCGATCAAGCAACCCGGCTGTAATGACTGCGCGCATTCTCATTATCGAAGACGAGGCCCTCGTGGCCATGGAACTTCGGTTTGTGCTGGAGGATCTCGGTTATGAGGTCGTCGGCAGCGCGGCTGATGCCCGGACCGCGCGCGATCTGGCCAAACAGGCTGCGGTCGATCTGGCGCTTGTCGACATCCATCTGTCAGATGGGCCCACCGGCGTGGACCTCGGCCGCGACCTGGCCCAGGAAGACGGTGTGACCGTCGTCTATATGACCGCGAACCCCGGCATGGTCCGCAACGGCGTGGCCGGCACCATCGGTGTCCTGTCCAAGCCTTCGGACGAGCGCGCGGTCGAGCAGACCGTCGCCTACGCTCTGGGCCGACGTCAGGGCGTCCCTGTCGAATACGCACCGCCTGAACTGCAGCTGTTCGCGTGACGGTCAAACTGTCCATCGGCGGCCTGTCCGACAACGGCGCGCTGGCCCAACTCGTCTATCGCAGCACCAGCGTCACCGGCGTGACCAGCGCACTGGAGATGTCCGACATCCTGGCCGAGGCCCGTCCGCGCAATGCCCAGCTGGGTATCACGGGGATCCTGACGGCTGTCGATGGCATGTTCGTGCAACTGATCGAGGGCCCGGTCGCAAACATCGAAGGCCTGCTGGTCCGCCTGGCCCAGGACCGACGCCACACCGATCTCGAGGTCGTGGATCGTCGCCTGACCGACGATCGCGCCTTCGGCGACTGGGACATGGTCAGTCCCCGCTTTGCACCCGCCGAGCTGACCGCCCTGTCGAAGCTCCTGGCGAGCGGAGCGCCGTCGCTGGATGACTTGATCGAGGTCCTGTCCAGCGCGCTGAAGCGGCAGGAGGCCGTGATGGAAGGCCGCGATCGCCCGCTCGGTCAGGCTGCGCTGACCGAGCCCGGCTTCCTGGCAGACAGGGTCGAACCCGAAATCTGATCGGGCCTACCAGACGCCGATCTTCTGGGCCTCGTGGTGGCTGATCGGGTGGTGGGCCTTGGCGTGATCAACCTCGGCCAGAAACCGCACGGCGTCCAGAGCGGCCATACAGCCCATGCCGGCGGCGGTCACGGCCTGGCGATAGATGTCGTCGGTCACGTCTCCGGCAGCATAGACGCCCTCGATCGCCGTGGCGGTCGAGCCCGGCTTTACCACCAGATAGCCGCCCTGTTTGGTCTCCAGCTGGCCCTCGAAGAGCTCCGACGACGGGGCATGGCCGATGGCGATGAAGACCCCGTCCGCCGCAACGACCTGTTCAGTACCCGACGTCACGTCCGACAGTCGCACGCCGGTGACGTTGGAGGCGATGCCGTCGCTCTGGCCCAGGATTTCCTCGACCTTGTGGTTCCAGATCACCTCGACCTTGGGATGGGCGAACAGACGGTCTTGTAGGATCTTCTCGGCCCGGAACTCGTCCTTGCGGTGGACGACCGTGACCTTCGCCGCGAAATTGGTCAGGAACAGCGCCTCTTCGACGGCGGTATTGCCGCCGCCGACCACGACGACAGTCTTGCCGCGATAGAAGAAGCCGTCGCAGGTGGCGCAGGCCGAGACGCCGAAGCCTTGGTATTTCTGTTCGCTGTCGAGCCCCAGCCATTTGGCCTGGGCGCCGGTCGAAATGATCACCGTCTCGGCCAGGAGCTCGGTGCCGGAATCCAGCTTCAGCCGGAACGGACGCGACGACAGATCGGCAGAGACGACGATGTCCTCGATCACCTCGGCCCCGACATGCTCGGCCTGGGCGCGCATCTGGTCCATCAGCCAGGGGCCCTGGATGGTCTCGGCGAAACCCGGATAGTTCTCGACGTCGGTGGTGATGGTCAGCTGGCCGCCCGGCTGAAGCCCCGCGATGATCACCGGCTCCAGCATGGCGCGCGCCGCATAAATGGCGGCGGTCCAGCCGGCGGGGCCCGAGCCGATCACGGCAAGGCGGACGGAACGGGGTTCGGAGCGGACTTGGGTCATGGCCGCCTATGTAGTGGCTGATTCCGTTTCGTGCGATGCTGTGACGACAAACTGTTCACAGGCGGAGGCGCGTATGGCGCAGTCGAGTTTCATGGGCGTCGGGATCGGGCTGGGCCTGGCCCTGGGCGCGGCCTTCGGGATCATCACCGACAACCTGGCGCTGGGCCTGGGGGTCGGCGTTGCGATCGGGGCCGGACTGGGCGTTGCGATCGACGCGAGCAAGAACAAGGCGGCCGCGCGCAAGAATGACGGCGGCGACGGCGGGGTTGTCACCACGAGTGACAGCGGCGGACGCGACAAGTCGGCCGACAATGACGGCGCGATGGATGGTGGCGACGGCGGCGGAGATGGTGGAGGGGGCGGGGATTAACCCCGCGCGCCCATCGCCTCCAGCACGGCGCGGGCCGCACGGTCGGTCTCGCGCAGGGGCCCATAGGTCCAGGTTTCCAGCACCCCGTCGAACGGCCGGGTCGCGCCGCGTTCCTCGAGGTCGGCGTGCAGGGCGGCGAACTTTCCGGGGGCCTTCAGCGGAACCATGGGCAGGATATGCACCGGCTTGCCGGTCGAGGCGGCCTCGGCGGCCATGTTGGCGCTGTCCTCGGTCACCAGGATGTGGTCGGCAGCGTCCAGCCAGGCGAACAGCGGGTTGGCCCCCGTCCCGTCCCAGATCAGTCCGGGCAGGGCCTTAAGCCGCTCTGTCATCGCGGCGCGCGCCGCATCCGGCGTCCGGCGCGAATAGGTCAGCAGCAGGGAGCCCCCGACCGCCCGGACCGCTCCCGCGATCTCGTCCGCCATATCTGCCGCATGGGCCTCGGGCAGATCGAACGCCCTGGACCGCCCGCCGATCAGGACGGCGACGCGCGGGTGGGGCAGGGGGTCGATCTGATCGGCAAATGCCGGGGCGGCCTCCGCCATTCGCTCGGGCGTCACGCGATGGGGCGAGCCGGTGATAGGAAAGACATTGTCGCCCTCCAGGTCGTCATGCGCGGGGGCCACGACCATGTCGAACCGCGCGGGGTTCAAGCGAGGGTCCTGGGTCTGGACGACGAAGGTCTTGCCCCCGCTCAGGCGGCGCACGCCCAGCGACAGCGGCAGGGTCGCCCGGCCGGTCGCGATCCACAGGTCGGGCCATGCCTCGCCGGGCGCGGGGAAGGGGTGGTCTGACGTCGGGTCCAGCATGGCCGGCGTCTTCAACGCGACCGGCAGCCGGTCGAACAGCGGCCGCCAGCGGATGCGTTTGTTAGTGATCTCTGCGGGGGTCAGGCGCTGGATCGCCTCGGCGAGGCCCAGCGCCTGATTCTCGATTCCCGCGCGGCCGTCCGAGACGACCTGGATTCGCAGGGGTGAGCCTACTTCCACTCGACCTTGAGGATCTCATAGGCCTTGACCCCGCCGGGGGTGTTGACCTCGACGACGTCGCCGACCTCCTTGGAGATCATGGCGCGGGCGATGGGCGAGGAGATTGAGATCTTGCCCGCCTTCACATCGGCTTCGTGCTCGCCGACGATCTGGTAGCGGCCCTCGTCCTCGGTGTCCTCGTCGACCACGGTGACCGTGGCGCCGAACTTGACCTGGCTGCCCGACAGTTTCGAGACGTCGATGACCTGGGCGCGGCTGATCTTGTCCTCGATCTCGGCGATCTGGCCTTCGATCCAGCCCTGGCGTTCCTTGGCGGCGTGGTACTCGGCGTTTTCCGAAAGGTCGCCGTGTTCGCGCGCTTCGGAAATCGCCGCGATGACGCTGGGACGCTCTACCGACTTCAACTGCTTCAACTGGTCGTCGAGGACGCGATAGCCCTCGCCCGTCATAGGCACTTTTTCCATAGGGATCAGGAGTTTCTTGGATATCGCCCGGGGTACCGGAGGCGGACTGAAGGGATTGTCTCGAGAAAGGAGCGGTCGCTGGGCGCGCGCGACCGGCCAAAGAGACTAGGGCGCCTGACGGCAAAACTCAAGTCAGAGGCGGATTTGCCGTCAGGACGGGGTCACATCGCGCGACCGCCGCTGGCTCAGCATCCTTTTGGCGATGCTGTAGGTGACCCAGCCGAGCGCCGCCGCCCCGACCAGGGCAAAGACGAACGACACCAGCGCCACCCCCGCCGAGATGAAGGCGATGACGAAGGCGATGGCGGCGACGACGCCGAGTGTGATCTGGAGGGTCTGGATACGCATCCGTCGTTAACGCGGCCCGACCCCGCCGGTTGCCCAGATCACCGCAATGTCGGACGCGCCGCCTCAGGCGTAGGCGTAGGGCCCGCCCCGTTCCAGCGCCCGCTGATAGGCCGGGCGGGCGTGGATGGTCTGGAGGAAGGCCTTGAGTTTCGGCTTTTCGGGACCGAACGGCACGCGGCTGGAGGCGGCCTCGATCGGGAAACTCATCATGATGTCGGCGGCGCTGAACGCATCGCCCGCAAACCACGGTGATCTGGCCAGTTCGCCTTCCCAATAGGCGGTGTGTGCCGCGATCTGCGGGTCGATGAAGCCGGACTGAGCTTTGGACGACACCGCCTTGACCACCGGGCGGACCAGGCCGGGCGCGCGTCCGGGCAGGGCCCCGAACACCAGCTTGAGCAGCAGCGGTGTCATGGCCGACCCCTCGGCATAATGCAGCCAGTAGGTCATCCGCTTGGCCGCCTCTGTCCCGGCGGCGGGCATCAGGGCGTTGCCGGGGTTCTGGGCCAGGATGTGCTCGATGATGGCCCCGGTCTCGGCGGTGGTGCCGGTCTCGTCCTCGATCACCGGCGACTTGCCCAGGGGGTGGATGGCGCGCAACTCTGGCGGGGCCAGCATGGTCTGGGCATCCCGCTCATAGCGTTTGACCTCGTAGGCGACGCCCAGTTCCTCCAGCAGCCACAGCACCCGCTGCGAGCGCGAGTTGTTCAGGTGGTGGACGGTGATCATGGCGCGCTTCCTCGTTTTCGCCAGCTTACGCCGGTTGACGCGAGGGAGCGCAAGCCTCGTGAGTCAGACGCGCCGTCCGCTCCAGCGGGTCCGGCTTTGCGGGCGAGGCGGAGGCGGGGCCGCCGTCGCTTGCGGCCCGGTCGGCACGGCCTTGTTGCGGTGCTGCTGATACAACTCCCAGGCCAGGGTCGCGAGCGCCAGCTTGCCCGCATGACGTCCGGCGAACCGACGTCCGCCCTTCGAGATCAGCAGGCCGCCGAGGACAGTGGCGATACGGGACAGGGCCATGGGTCTTCTCCAGATTGCCGGGATCAACGCCGATCCGACGGCAAAGGTTCAGCCCAAGCGGCAAGACGCCTCAGCCTGTGGGATCAGCTCTTGGCCAGCAGCGCCAGCCCTGCGACCACCATCGCCTCCGTCCCCGTGGTGACCGAGGGTTCGGGGTCGATCTTGAACAGGGGCGAGTGGTGGCCGGGGGCGGTGTCCACCTCGGCAGCGGGGGTGCCTCCGACGCTGAAATAGACGCCCTTCACATCGCTGTCGGGGGTGACGAAATAGGCGAAGTCCTCCGCCCCCATCCCGGTACGCGGCTGGTCGATCAGGACGCCGTTCCCCATGGCGGCGACGATCGCGTCGCGAACCCGCTGCGCCGTTGCCGGGTCGTTGTGGGTCGCCGGCGTGGTCTCGGTCGGGGACCGGACGACGTCGGGCAGCTTGTCCTCGGGCACGCCCAAGGCCTCGGCCGTACCGCGCGCGACCCGGTCGATACCATCCAGCAGCCGGGCCCGGACCTCCGGCGTGTCGGCCCGGACGGTCAGTTGCAGATCGACGCGGTCGGAGATGATGTTGTGCTTGATCCCGCCGTGGACGGCGCCGACGGTGACCACGGCCCCCTCCAGCGGATTGATCTCGCGGCTGCGCAGCGACTGCAGATTGACGACGATGGACGAGGCGACCAGCACCGGATCGACGCCCAGGTGCGGATAGGCACCGTGCGTCCCCACGCCGTGGACCGCGATATCGACGCTGTCCGAGCTGGACGAAACGATGCCCAGGGGCACCTCGACCCGGCCCGTCGGCAGGTCCGCCGCGACATGGAAGGCGATCGCATAGTCGGGCTTGGGAAAGCGGGAATACAGGCCGTCCTCGATCATGGCCCGGGCACCGAAGATCCGCTCCTCGGCCGGCTGGACGATCAGGACCAGGGTGCCGGACCAGTCACCCTTGCGCTCCATCATCTGGCGCGCCGCCCCGACCAGGGCGGTGATGTGAACATCGTGGCCACAGGCGTGCATGACCGGCTTCTCGGTCCCGTCGGCATCGACCTGGGTCACCGTCGAGGCATTGGCGAGGCCGGAATTCTCCTTCAGCGGCAGGCCGTCCATGTCGGCTCGCATCATGACCGTGGGGCCGTCGCCGTTCCTCAGAACCGCCACCACGCCCGTTCCGCCGACCCCGGGGGTGACGTCATAGCCCAGACCGGTCAGCAGCGCCGCCATCCGGGCCGAGGTCCGCACCTCCATGCCCGACAGTTCAGGGTGGCGATGGAAGTCGTCGAAGATGGCGCTGAGGCTGGTCTCGTAATCCCGCTGGATTGCGTCCTTGAGACTGTTCGAGGTCTGGGCGGTGGCGGAACTGGCCGCGGCAAGAATCATCAGGGCTGCGGTCGTCGCCAGTGTGCGCATCAATCGTCCTTGGGGTCGGAGGAGGGTTCGGGGGAGGGGGGAGGAACCTCGGGATCGGCGGGCTCATCGGCGGCCGGCGCTGTTGTGGAAGGCGCTGGCGTGGATGGCGTGGTCGCGGGTGCCGTCGATGCCGGCTCCGATCCAGGCGGTGTCGCCGCATTGCCGCTGGCCGGCAAGCCTGTGCCCGACACGGCCGGGCCGCCGCTGATGTAGACGGGCGGGATCACGGTCACGATCGTGCCGTCGGGCCGCACCGTTGTCGCACCCTCGGTGGAGGGGCCGGGCGAGGTCTGGGCCCGCACCGCCGTCGTCCCCCCCGCAGGGACCGAGGCGACCGCGCTCAACGGCGAGACGCCGGTGTCGCCGAACGCCTCGACCGCGAAGAAATAGTCGACCCCGACGTTCAGCGCCCCGATCTCGACCTGCCCACCGCGCGCGGCCAGTTCGTCGGCCCAGACCTGATAGGTCAGGTGCAGCCTGTCGGCCCTGACCCCCCAGCGGATATTGTAGCCCAGGATACGCCCCCCCGTCGGATCGGCGACCGGGGCGACCCTGACCGTGGCGTTCCTCTGGTCCGTGCCGCGCGTGACGGTGATCTCGGCGGGGGCAATGGGAACGGAGCCCGTCGCATTGCCGAAGACCCGCAGGTCGGCGATGGCCAGATGGGCACCGGGCGTCTCGCCGTGCTGATAGCGGATGAAGCGCGCCCGCGTCGGGCGCTCGGCCTGGACATAGGCGTTGGGGCTGTCGCGGTTGGACGACATCCGGTTGGCCAGGGTGAACCATTGCTCGCCGTCCAGCGACCACTGGATACGGAACCGGGTCCGCTGGTTCGGAGCGTTCTCGAACATCCCGGACTGGTAGTCGGCATAGTTGACCTGGACCGACTGAACGACCTTCACGCCGCCGAGGTCGAGGGTCAGGGTCTGGTCCGGGGTGTTGCTTTCCGCGACCCAGAAGGTGCGGGGATCCTCATCCACGGCCCGGTCGGCGGTGAACACGCCTTCGGTCGAGGAGGCGGTCGCCATCGCCTTGTACGACAGAGGCATCCAGCCGGTGAACAGGGTCTCGGGGTTCAGCACCGGCCCGTCCGGCGTCCGCTGCGGGAAGTCGCCGAACCGGCTCGAGAAATACAGCTGGCCGTCGGTGTGGAAGGCACCCGGGAACATCGCCACCCGGCGCTCGAAGCTCCAGTTCAGCCCGATCCAGGCCCCGCCGGTGTTCCACCAGTTGCCGTAGCGGTCCTGGAAGGTCGAGCCGTTGCCGGCCCCCTGGACGAAGCCGCCGGGCTTGTAGCTGGTCGGGTTCCACGGCGCATAGGTGAAGGGTCCTAGCGGTGACGTCCCGACATAGGCCCCGTTGGCCGAGCCGTTGTATTCCGCGCCGGGTGCCGAATATTGCAGGTAATAGCGCCCGCCGTTGCGGGTCATCGAGGCCCCGTCGATATAGGGGGCGACCGGCGTGCCGTCCGGCAGGGTGCCCGAATGGTCCTGGCCGTACCGCTCCCAGCCGTGACGGGCCGGATCGAGCCGGAACATGGTCGTCGGCTCGTCGATGAAGGCCATGGGCGAGATCGGATCGATCTCCGATCCGTACAGCGGAAATACGTCGGACGACCCCCAGTACAGGTACCAGCGATTGTCGTCGTCGATAAACAGGTCGGGCGACCACGGCCCGGCCGGCAGGTCGGTGTTGGGGCCCGGCGCCGGGTCGCGTCCGGTCACGGCACCGGGGATGCGCGGCATGCGGCGGGTATAGAAGTCCCACCGCCCGGTCTCGGGCCGGTCGCTGGCCAGCATGCCCAGCGGATCCAGCGACGACTGCATCAGATACAGCCGCTCTCCGTCCGACACGGCGGCGGGCCCGACAGACCCGTCCAGCGGCCAGCGACTGGGCTGGACGAAGCTCCATTCCGCCAAGTCGCGCGACACCCAGTATCCATCGGCCTGGGTCACGAACAGATAATAGCGGTCCTGATGCAGGACCACGGTCGGTTCGGCCCCGGTGCGATAGCTGACGCCCTCGTGGGTCTGCTCGAAATTGTATTTGTAATCGATGTCGACCGGGTTGGCCCAGGTCCGCCCGATCGACTGGGCGGCGGCGGGCCCGGCGGCCAGCATCGACACCAGGGGGGCCGTGGCGGCGGTAAGCAACAGGGCGGCCAGGACCGGGAACGATACGCGCATGTCGCGATGCTATCACGGCTTTGGCCCGTGGCCATGGGGGGTCGCGCGTGACGCGTGCAACGGGCTCTCTGGCGTCCTGACGCGGGAATGTTAAGGATGACGAATGCCGATGTCTCGCCCCCGATCGCGCCTGCGCGCCCTTCTGTCGTCGATGAGCCTGTGGGTGGTGGTGGCCCTGATCCTGGGCCTGGTCGTAGGGGCCCTTGTCGAGGTGTCAGGGTCGGCGGCGCTGACCGGTGCGATCGAGGCGGTCGAACCCCTGGGCGGGGTCTGGCTGAACGCGCTCAGGATCACCGTCATCCCCCTGGTCTTCGCCATGCTGGTCACCGGGATCGTCTCGATCGCCGACGCGGCCTCGACCGGGCGGCTGGCGGTGCGGGCGCTCGTGGTGTTCGGCATCATGCTGACGGCGTCGACGATCTACGCCATCCTGGCGGGGCTGGGTCTGCTGAACCTCTGGCCGATCGATCCGGTGGCGGGCCAGGCCCTGCTGTCGGGCATCCCCGGCGATACGATCGCCGCCGTGGGCGAGGCCGCCCACACCGACGGCCTGCGGGCCTTTCTGAACAGCCTGGCTCCCTCCAACCTGATCAAGGCCGCAGCCGACGACGGAGTTCTGGGCGTCGTCGTTTTCGCCATCGCCTTCGGCTTCGCCGCGACCCGGCTTGAACCCCGGCTGCGCACCCCGCTCGCCCTGTTCTTCGAGGCGACCGCCGAGGCCGTGGTGGTCATCGTCCACTGGGTCCTGCTGGCCGCCCCGATCGGGGTGTTCGCCCTGGCGCTGGGCGTCGGCCTCAGGGCGGGTGTGGGCGCGGCCGGGGTGCTGGGCCACTACATCGCCATCGTCTGCCTCAGCCAGATCGGCGTCATCATCCTGGTCTATCTGGCGGTGCGGGTCTTCGGAAAGATCGGCTTCGGCCGGTTCAGCCAGGCCATCGCCCCGGCCCAGGTCGTCGCCTTCTCGACCCAGTCGTCCCTCGCCAGTCTGCCGGTGATGGTGGAGCGCGCGCGGGACTATCTGGGCGTCTCCCATGCCTCGGCCGGTCTGGTCCTGCCGCTGGCGGTGGCGGTGTTCCGCCTGACCAGCCCCGTCGCCAACCTGGCCGTCTGTCTCTACGCGGCCCAGTTGTACGGCGTGCCGCTCGGCATCGCGGCCCTGATCGCAGGGGGGCTGACCGCCATCGCCGTCTCGATCGCCTCGGTCGGCCTGCCAGGCCAGGTCAGCTTCTTCGCCTCCGTCGGCCCCATCTGCCTGGCCATGGGCGTCCCCATCGGCGTCCTGCCCCTGCTGCTGGCGGTCGAGGTCATCCCCGACATCCTGCGTACCATCGGCAATGTCACCGCCGACCTGGCCGCGACCC
This sequence comes from Brevundimonas sp. NIBR10, assembly GCF_027912515.1. NCBI lineage: Bacteria > Pseudomonadati > Pseudomonadota > Alphaproteobacteria > Caulobacterales > Caulobacteraceae > Brevundimonas > Brevundimonas sp. NIBR10. The sequence continues at coordinate 12,265 of NZ_CP115464.1, read as the reverse complement.
GGATCATCGCCGGGGATGACGAGGCGGAGACGGAGACGGCGGCAGCGGGGATCTAAACGGGGAGAGGCGCTATTTCAGATCCGGCGGCGTCGCCTCTTCCGTCAGGATGCGGATCGCTTCGTCCAGCGACACCACCTGCTGGGCCTGTGAGCCCAGGCGACGGATCGCCACCTCGCCCTTCTCGGCCTCGTTGCGGCCGACCACGGCGATCACCGGTACCTTGCCGACCGAGTGCTCACGCACCTTGTAGCCGACCTTCTCGTTTCTGAGGTCGGTCTCGACCCGCAGGCCCGCCGCGCGGAGTTTCGCCGCGACCTCCTCGGCATAGCCGTCGGCGTCCGAGGTGATGGTCGCCACCACCGCCTGGACCGGCGCGAGCCACAGCGGAAAGGCTCCGGCGTAGTTCTCGATCATGATGCCGATGAACCGCTCGAACGAGCCCAGGATGGCCCGGTGCAGCATGGCCGGCCGGTGCTTCTGGCCGTCCTCGCCGACATATTCCGCCCCCAGCCGCTCGGGCAGGACATAGTCGAGCTGCAGCGTGCCGCAGGTCCATTCGCGGCCGATGGCGTCCTTGACGATGAAGTCCAGCTTGGGCGCATAGAAGGCCCCGTCGCCCTCGGCGATGACCGGTTCGACCCCGGCCAGACGCGCCGCCTCGGCCATCTGCCCCTCGGCCTTGTCCCAGAATTCGTCGGTGCCCGCGCGCTCTTCCGGGCGGGTGGCCAAGTTGATGCGGTGGGTCTCCATGCCGAGGTCGGAATGGATCATCCGGGTCAGTTCGATGAACCGGGCCGTCTCCTCGACGATCTGGTCCTCGCGACAGAAGATGTGGGCGTCGTCCTGGGTGAAGCCGCGCACCCGCATCAGGCCGTGCAGGGCCCCCGACGGCTCGTACCGGTGACAGGCCCCGAACTCGGCCATCCGCAGCGGCAGTTCGCGATACGACCTCTGGCCCTGATCGAAGATCTGGACGTGGCCCGGACAGTTCATGGGTTTCAGCGACAGTACCTCGCCCTCGACCGTCTCGCAGACGAACATGTTTGGCCGGTACTTGTCCCAGTGGCCCGACTTCTCCCAGAACGTCCGGTCCAGAACCTGGGGCGTCTTGACCTCGACATAGCCGGCGGCGTCCAGGCGGCGGCGCATATAGGCCTCAAGCACCCGCCACAGCACCCAGCCCTTGGGGTGCCAGAAGACCATGCCCCGGCCCTCTTCCTGCATGTGGAACAGGCCCATGACCTTGCCGATCCTGCGGTGATCCCGCTTCTCGGCCTCCTCGATGCGAAGCAGGTATGCGTCCAGATCCTCCTTCGAGGCCCAGGCGGTGGCATAGATGCGCTGCAGCTGGGCGTTCCGATGATCGCCGCGCCAATAGGCCCCGGCCAGCTTGGTCAGCTTGAAGGCCTTGCCGACGAACTTCGTCGAGGGGAAGTGCGGCCCCCGGCACAGGTCCTGCCAGGTCGCGCCCTGGTGATAGACGCTGATGTCCTCGCCCTGCGGCAGGTCGCGGATGATCTCGGCCTTGTAGGTCTCGCCCATGGCCTCGAACCGCGCAATGGCTTCGTCCCGGGGCAGGACCTCGCGGCGAATCTTTTCGTCGCGATCGACGATCTCGGCCATCCGCTTCTCGATCTTGGCGAAGTCGTCGGTCGAGAAGGGCTCGTCGCGGGCGAAGTCGTAGTAGAAGCCGTCCTCGATCGCCGGGCCGATGGTGACCTGGGTGCCGGGGAACAGCTCCTGAACCGCTTGCGCCATCACATGGCTGGCGTCGTGGCGCAGGGTATCCAGCGCCTCCGGACTGTCGCGCATGATGATCTTGAGCGCGCCCGACCGGCCCACGGGGGCGTCGAGATCGAGCAGGGTCCCGTCCACCGCGATCAGGGCCGCCTTCTTGGCGAGCGATGGCGAGATCGAGGTCGCCACGTCACGGCCCGTGGCGTCGGCGGGGTACTGGCGCACGGCGCCGTCGGGGAAGGTCAGGTCGATCATGGAAGCTTGGTCTCAACAGGCGGAACCGGGTCGTATCCCGACCCGCCGAAGGGGTGGCATTTACAGAGCCTGCGCACGGTGAGCCATCCCCCTTTGACCGGTCCGTGCTGGATCAGGGCGTCGCGGCCATAGTCCGAACAGGTCGGCAGGAACCGGCAGGACTGCCCGAACCAGGGGGACAGCGTCAGCTTGTAGCCCCGATGGGCCGCGCGGACGCCGCGTTCATAAAAGGATGTGCCGGAGCGGGCCATGATGTCTGCGCATACCCCGCTTCGGGGCCGGGCGGAACTCAGGCGGCGCCGGCGAGGCTAGTTCGCGACGTCCGGGCCATACGCACGGCATCCAGCGTCGCCTCGATCGACACTAGGGTGGAGGCGTGCCGGGCCGGATAGTCGGCGACCAGCTTCAGCGCACGCAGGCCCTCGAACCGACCGACAGGCCCCTCGCCGGCGGATTTCAGCATGGCCAGGGTGGCGTCGCGGGCGGCCTCGATCTCGGGCTCCGTTGACCCGATCACAGCCTCGCCCAACACCCCCGCGGCGGCCTGACCCAGAGCGCAGGCCTTCACGTCCTGAGCGAAGTCGGTGACGCGACCAGCATCATCCAGCACGACATCGACGACCGCCTTGGACCCGCACAACTTGGCCACCCGCTCTCCGGTGCCCTCGGGTGCAGGTAGCCGTCCGCTGTGCGGCAGGTTCGCCGCCAGCGACAGGATACGCGCGCTGTAGAGCTCGTCGATCATGGGGCGTAGATAGTGTGATCAGAACCGGCGATCAAACCGATCCTCCTTTCGTCATTCCGGGCGTAGCGAAGCGGAGACCCGGAACAGGGCGGCGCCGAAGCGAAGCGCAGGCGAAATGCCGGATGCAGACCCGTGCGTTACAGGTTCGCGCTCACGCGCGCCGCCTCGTTCCGGGTCTCCGCTTCGCTGCGCCCGGAATGACGATGAGTCTACTGCCCCTGCAACGAGCCCCAGGTCCGGGCCATGGCCGGCGATGCGCCGTCCGTCTGCACCGGTACCGCGGCCCCCGCCGTCTTGTCGCGCAACCAGGCCAGATTGCGGTCGGCGGCCTCGGGCGGCAGGGCGCGGCGGACGATCTGTTCGGCCTCGCCCATATTGCCTTGCAGACCCAGGACCAGGGCCAGGTTCAGCTGGGTCTTCAGGGTCGCGCCCGGCTGGGCCACGGCGCGACGCAGCAGGACCTCGCCGCCGCGCGCATCGCCCTGGGCGGTCAGGGCCATGGCGGCATTGGTCAGGATGTCGGGGTTGTCGCGCGACAGCCGCAGGCCCTCGTTCCAGGCCGCCTTGCCGTCCTCGATCCGCCGCACCTGGGTATAGGCCACGCCCAGCAGCGACAGCGGCCGCCAGTCGTTCGGCGCCAGGGCCCGCGCCTGTTCCAGCGGCCCGATGCCGTAGAAGGCCTGGCCCCGCGCGATATGGGCGCGCCCGACTTCCAGCATGGCCTCGACGTTGGACGACTGTGTCAGCAGCACGCTCTGGGCCAGGGTCGCGGCCTGATCGTACTGACCCAGTTCCCTCAGGGCCTGGGCCGCCTTGACCCCGGCGACCGGGTCGGACGGATCGATCTCGTTCTGACGGCCCCAGAACACCGAGCGGGTCAGGGGGTCGGCGCGGTCATAGTTGGCCCGCTCGACGGAACCGGCCGGCGTGGGGGTGGCGGCAGGCGCGGGCGTGCGCTCTTCGGCCAGGACGGGGCTGCCGAGAAGGGCGATGGCGGTGGCGAGGATGGCGAGGCGCGACATGGGCGATCCCTGCGTAAATCGAGCGTCGAGAATCCCCTTTCGGCGTCAAGCATTGGTTAACGACCGCCCCTTCAGCTTCCGTTCATCCGGCATCCGGCTTACGATGGTATTCGGGCCTGTTGCCCGCTGGGGGACTATCCATGAAATCAACAATTTCGATGCGCCTCGGCGCGGCTGCGATCGCCTGTTCCATGATGGCGGCGGCGATGCCGGCAGCGGCCCAGGATCCGTCGCTGCGGCCCAATTTCGGCTCGGTGAACCTGAATGCCGGCTTCACGCCCGACCCCTATACGGTGCGGATCACGGCGGGCGGCGACCGCAACGCCAACGATGCCTCCTCACTGGGCGGCGAGTGCGTCGGCATGATCACCGAGGCCCCCGACTTCCGCATCACCTACGGCGCACAGCAGGGCCTGGCCCTGACCATCCGCGTCGACTCGCGCGAGGACACCACCCTGGTGGTCAACGGCCCGGACGGCCAGTGGTACTGCGGCGACGACCTGCAAGGGTCGCTGAACCCCGGCGTCATCTACCGGACCCCGCTCAGCGGCGTCTATGACATCTGGGTCGGCACCTATGGCGAGACCCCGGCCCCGGCCCAGATCCGCATCACGGAAATGGAGCAATAGGCACGGCGATCCTCGTCGCGGTCGAAATGATCGCGGCGACCCGCTAGACCTTACAGGGTCCGGACGTTTCGCGTCCGGACCCTTCTGCATTCTGAGGTTCCGCCATGTCGCTTCATCCTCCGATCCTGATCGCCGAAACCGACGTCGTCGCCGTTCCGGTCCGTCTGGTTGGACCGGACGCCGCGCTGGAAGGCCACGTCGGAACCTGGGCCGCAGCCAATGCCTTCACCGGCAAGGCGGGGCAGATGCTGCTGGTCCCCGGCCATGACGGGGCATTGTCAGAGGTCCTGTTCGGGACGGGCAAGACGTTCGATCCGAAATCCATGCGCGGCCTAGCGGCGAAACTGCCCGGCGGGGTCTATCGGCTGGAGGGCCTCGCCGAGGCGGACGGGGCGGCGGCCGCCCTGGCCTTCCTGCTCGGCGGCTATCGCTTCGATCGCTACAAGACCCGCGACGGCGGCGAGGCCGCGCGGCTGGTCGCGCCCCCCGGCGTCGATGTCGAGGAGACGCTGCGGATCGCCGCCGCCTGTGCTCTCGCCCGGGAGATGGTCGATACCCCCGCCGCCGACATGGGTCCGCTCCAGATCGAGACCATCGCCCGCGAGATCGCCGAAAGCGTCGGCGCCTCCATCGCGGTGATCGAGGGCGACGCCCTGCTCGACGAGAACTATCCCGCCGTCCACGCGGTCGGCCGCGCTGCGACGACCCAGCGCGCGCCTCGGGTCATCGAGATCGGCTGGAACCTGACCCGCACCGACCTGCCGCTGGTGGCCCTGGTGGGGAAGGGGGTGGTGTTCGACACCGGGGGGCTGGACCTCAAGTCCGCCGCCGGGATGCGAAACATGAAAAAGGACATGGGCGGTGCCGCCCACGCCCTGGCCCTGGGACGTCTGGTCATGCAGGCCGGGCTGGGCGTGCGGCTGGTGGTGCTGGTCGCGGCGGTGGAGAACGCTGTCTCGGCCGACGCCTTTCGCCCGGGCGACGTCCTGTCGAGCCGCAAGGGCCTGACCATCGAGATCGGCAATACGGATGCCGAAGGCCGCCTGATCCTGGCCGACGTCCTGACCCGGGCGGGCGAGCATTCGCCGGACCTGACGCTGGATTTCGCCACCCTGACCGGTGCCGCCCGCGTCGCCCTCGGTCCCGACCTGCCACCGCTCTATACCGACGACGAGGCTCTGGCCGCCGACCTGCTGAGCGCCTCGGCGACAGTCGGCGATCCCCTGTGGCGGATGCCGCTGTGGGCCGGCTACAAGCCCTCGATCGACAGCGAGATCGCCGATGTCCGCAACGATTCCGCCGCTTGGGCCCAAGGCGGCTCGATCACCGCCGCCCTCTTCCTCCAGAAATTCGCCCCCGCCACCGGCGCCTGGGCCCACATGGACATCTTCGCCTGGAACAGCCGCAACCGCCCCGGCTGGCCCGAAGGCGGCGAGGCCCAGGCGATGCGCGCCTGCTACGAGATGCTCAAGCGGCGGTATCCGGTCTGACTTTGAAACCGTTAGCGCGCTGTCCATGCGTGTGCCCGTGCCGGTCACGGCAAACGCGATGGAGAAAGCCCTGGAAGCCTCAAGGTTGAACATCGGGATCACCAGGAAGTAGGGTACCGAATACCTCAGGAGCAGTTCATGCCGACATTTACCGGAACAAGCGGCAACGATACGCTCACTGGATCCCTTGGTCCTGATACGATCACTGGACTGGCTGGAGATGACGTCCTGATCGGGCTCGACGCTAGCGATATCCTCAATGGCGGCGATGGTGATGATGTCCTGCGCGGAGGACGAGGCAGCGACACGATATCGGGCGGTGCCGGTCGCGATGTGTTCGTGTTTGTGGCTGGCGATTCCACCAATGGGAGCGCTGACTCAATCTCGGATTTTGAAACCGGCATAGACACGATCATCGTTGAAGGAGAAATTCTCTCTCAAGTCCCCAACTCCGTGAACTCCCTGTACATCGGTCGAAATCCGAATGGGACGACATTGGTGCGAGTGGATCATCCGGGTAGCCAGACGGAAATTGTCGTCACGGGTGCGGTTCAGGCGGGGGACGTAACAGGAAGCGGCGACCGATTTCTTCAGGCGTTCATGAGCGGGTCCTCAGAGTCAGACCTGCTGATCGGAGGTCGGTTGGGCGATACGATCCTGGGTGCTGCTGGCGATGACATAGTTGATGGAGGCCTCGGCGATGACCTCCTTTATGGAGCGGCTGGTACAGACGTTATTGCCGGCGGCCAAGGCAACGATCTACTGGCTGGCGGCGGGGGGGCTGACATCCTCACGGGGGGCACTGGCTCAGACATATTTCAGTATCAGATCTCATCGAACTCGATGGCCGAGTCGTCGGATATCATCACCGACTTCGTGACCCAGTTCGACGCCATCGACCTGACCGCCCTGAGCGCGACCTCGATCAGCGTGGCGCGGTTGAACGGAGCCTCTGTGGTCTATGCCCAGACGCCGGGCGGGGCGTTCCAGTTGTTCGCCACGGGTGCGACGCTGAATGCGAACGACTTCACCTATACGGGATCGTTCGGAGTTTATGTCATCGGCTCGGAGGGGAATGACACCATCGTCGGCTCGTCACGTCCCGATCCTCTTGTCGGCAACGACGGGGCCGACACCATCACCGGCGGCGGTGGCGCGGACGCCATAGCGGGTGGGGCCGGGCGTGACGTGTTCCGCTATGTATCGCAGGGAGATTCCAACCAGACGACCGGGTTCGACAACCTGTACGACTTCGTCACGGGCGAGGACCGGGTCGACCTGCAACTGATCGGCGCGACCTCGATCTCGATCCTGAGGACCGACAACGGCTCCAGCTTCATCTACGCCGAGACGGCCCAGGGCGTGTTCCTGACCACGGCGGCGGGACGGACGGTGCAGGCCACCGACATCACCTATGGCAACGGGTTCGGCATCTATCTGGTCGGGTCGAGCGTCAATGACGTACTGATCGGGACGTCGCTGGCCGATCCGATCGCTGGAGGTGCGGGCAACGACACCATCACCGGCGGGGGTGGGGCCGACGCCATGTTCGGCGACGCGGGGGCGGATACCTTCGTCTATGTGGCGGCCTCGGACTCGACGGCGGCGGCGACGGACGGCATCTTCGGCTTCGTGTCCGGGACGGACAGGCTGGACCTGCGTCTGGTGCGGACCGGGGCGGCGGACACCTTCGGCATCGCCTATCTGCAAGGGGGGTCGTTCCTGTTCGTGGACCTGGGCGGCAACGGCTCGACCGACATGGTCATCGGCCTGGCCAACACGACGCTGGTGGCGTCCGACATCCTGTGGGCAACCGGGGCGATCGGCGAGGAACCGGCGGTCAAGGATGCCGGGCCCCAGACCCTGCCGGGAGCGGACGAGATCGATGTGTTCGACACGGACATGGCCTTCGACCTGTCGCCGCACAGCGGCCGGTACATGCTGGACCTGGAGGGCGCACGCGGCTTCCACGGCCAGGACTGGTATGTGTGAGTTTGCGCGAAGGTCCGCATTCCCTCGGAAGTAGCAGACGCTGAATTCGGCCCGCAATGCATCGAGAACTCCCCGCCCTTAACCGGACCTTGGGATTCCCGTGCGACAACGCCGGTCCAACTGCACGAGCCTTCGCTTGACCCTATCCGCAGCCCTCGATGAGCGCACCGTGCTCGCTCGGCCCGATCTGGCCGAGCTGGGGCTCGAGGGACTCGTACGCGCCAAGGCCTACCGTCCGCTCAGCGCCATGCACGCGACCGTCGGCGTCCTCGACATCCATGACGGCGTCGATCCCGCGACCGCGACCCGCGTCGATCAGCTGCTGTTCGGCGAGGCCTTCGACGTGCTGGACCGGGACGGCGACCGGGTCTGGGGTCGGGCGCGGCGGGACGGGACGGTGGGCTGGGTCAACCGCTGGGCCCTGGCGGCCGGTGCGCCCCTGGCCACCCACCGCGTGGCCTCGGTCTCGGCGGTGCTGCCGCTCAACGCCCTGGTGCATCATCAGTGGTCGGGCGTCGCACTTGAGGACCTGTCGCCCATCGGCGAGTTCGAGACCGATCCCGTTTCGGTCGCCGAACGGATGCTGGGCGTGCCCCATGCCCTGGGCGCGCGCTCATCGACCCTAACCGACTGTTCGGGCCTGGTGCAACAGACGCTCTACGCCTGCGGCCGGGAGGGGCCGCGTCATTCGGACCGGCAGGCCGAACTGGGCCGCGCGGTGGACCGCGCCGACCTGCGACGCGGCGATCTGGTCATCTGGCTGGCCCCGTCGGGCGAAACCGCCTTCACCGGCCATTCCGCCATGGCCCTGGACGGCCAGACCCTGATCCACGCCACCGGCCATCACGGCGCGGTCGTCACCGAGCCCCTGGCGGAAGCCGAGGCCCGCTATGCCGAGGGTGGGTTCCAGCCGCCTGTGTTCCGCCGGCTGGACACCTTCTGATCGGACGCCTGATCCCGGGCCGGATTCGCCGCGCACCGAAAGACAGGAATAAATTCTCCCCTCGGCCTTGCGCTGGATCGTGCCCGCTCCCACCTGCCCCGACAGGTCTTTGAAAGGTTCGGGTCCGAACACCGCATCAGCGATTTGAATTTCTCATAATCTGGCGGTGTAGTCCGTGCCGGCCGTTCAAGTCCTTGATTTGTATGGAGCGCGCCTGGCGGTTTGGCGGTCTGGCGGTCGGTTTTCAGGCCGCCAGTGCCACGATCAGATTGCCCAGAACGACAAAGACCGCGCTACGCCATGAGAGACGCGCGCGGCCTTCGGTCTGTGCGGCGGGATCGGGATCGACCGTCATCCGCGTCGGGTCCGGGGGATCAGCTGTTCGGCGGCGCCGGGCTGGTCGCGGCCGCCGGAGCGGCCGGGCTGGTCTGGGTCGCGGCGGCGCCGACGGGAGCATCCGCCGGAGCGGCGCCGGCCGGGGCCGTTGCGCTATCGGGGGTGGTTTCGGCAGGGGCACCCTCGGCCGGAGCGGCGGCGGGGGCGGCGCCGGGCTGACGGGTGGGATCCGGTGCCGGAATGGCGAAGCCGGTCGAGCCCTGGCTGATCAGATAGGCGATCAGGTTGACCCGGGTCGGGGTGTCACGCAGGCCGGCGAACGACATCTTGGTGCCGGCGACGACCTTCTGCGGGGCCTTGATGAACTCGTCCAGCGCGTCCAGCGTCCAGGTCGCAGTGTCTGCGACATGGCCCTTCATGGCGTCGGAATAGGCGAAGCCGGCGTGGCCCGCGACGGGACGACCGACGATGCCCCACAGGTTGGGACCGATGCCGTTGGGGCCGCCGTTGGAATCGGTGTGACAGGCCTTGCAGCGCGCGAAGGCGGCTTCGCCGGCCGCGACGTCGGCGATCGGCAGGACCGTACCCCAGTCGGGCAGCAGTTCGACTTCCTCGGCGCCGCCCTCGGCCTCTTCGGGCGCGTTGATGAAATAGCCCATCTTCTCGGGCTCATGGGTCGCATACAGGTGCGTGGACACCTGCTGGACGCCGATAATCACGAAAGCCGTCGCCAGACCGGCGCCGAAAATCTTGTTCCACTTCAGATCGCCGCTCATACGCGTCGTCGCATCCCGTCTCTGGGCCCGGACGTACAGCACGATTGCGCTGCACGGATGGGCGATATCCTTGCGTGGGCGTCTCTGACACGGCCCGGCGAGGTTCGCAACCGGCCGGGAGCGGCTTCCCCCTGAAACGATGACGCTCTAGCGTCGCAGCCTAATCCAGTTGCGAAAGACCCGCATGAATCCCCTCGTCCTGATCCCCGCCCGGATGGCCGCGACCCGGTTGCCGAACAAGCCCCTGGCCGACATCGGCGGCAAGCCGATGATCGTGCGCGCCTATGAGGGGGCCCTGGCTTCGGGCCTGCCGGTCGCGGTCGCGGCGGGGGACCAGGCCATCGTGGATGCCATCACCGGGATCGGCGGCACGGCCGTCCTGACCGACCCCGGCCTGCCCTCGGGATCGGATCGCATCCGCGCCGCGCTGGAGGCCCTGGACCCGGACGGCGAATACGACGCCGTCATCAACCTGCAGGGCGACATGCCGTTCGCCGATCCGGGCCTGGCCACCGCCTGCGCGGCCCTGTTGCATGGAGAGCCCACCTGCGACATCGCCACCCTGGTGGCCACGGAGGCCGATCCTTCGGACCGGACCAATGTCGATGTGGTCAAGGCGGTGCTGGCGATCGAGGAGGGCCAGCGGCACGGCCGGGCCCTGTATTTCACCCGCTCGACCCTGTACGGCGACGCCCCCGTCTGGCGTCACATCGGCATCTACGGCTATCGCCGCGAGGCCCTGACGCGCTTCTGCGCCGCCCCCCCGTCGCCGCTGGAGACCCGCGAGAAGCTGGAGCAGTTGCGGGCCCTGGAGATGGGCCTGTCGATCTGGGCCGCCGTTATCGGCGAGGCCCCCCTGTCGGTCGACAACCCGGCCGACCTCGAGGCAGCGCGAAGGCTGGCCTAGCCCCGCAGCTTGCGGGTCAGGGCCTCGACGTCGCGGGCGATCTGGTCGTCGGCGGGCAGCAGTTCCTCGATCTTGCGAACCCCGTGCAGGACGGTGGTGTGGTCGCGCCCACCGAAGCGGCGGCCGATGTCGGGATAGGACCGGGTCGTGTGCTGCTTGCACAGATACATGGCGATCTGGCGCGGCCGGGCGATGGCCCGGGTCCGGCGTTCGCTCAGCAGATCGACCTGCTTCATGTTGAAATGTTCGGCCACCGTCTTCTGGATCTCGTCGACGGTAATCCGGCGCTCTGGGCCCCCGCGCAGGGCCGCGCCCAGCAGGGTCAGGGCCTCATCGACGCCCAGGCTCGACAGGCGAGGACCGGCCGCGGCGGCCAGGGTGTTGACGGCGCCTTCCAGCTCACGGACCGAGCCGGGGGTGCGATCGACCATCTGCTCCAGCACCTCGCGCTGGGCCTCGCCCTGGACCAGGCCCAGGCGGGCAAAGGCCGCAAGGCGGTTCTGGGCCACCGCGATCTTCAGCGCCCGGTCGGCGGGCTCTACGGGGCAGGTCAGGCCGGCGGCCAGGTGGCTGCGCAGCCGGGGCTCGACCTCGGACAGGGCCATGGGCGGACGGTCGGCCGACAGCACGATCCGTTTGCCGTCCTCGATCAGGGCGGTCAGGGTCGAGAGCAGCTCCTCTTGCGTGGAGGCCTTGCCGCCCACGAACTGGACGTCGTCCAGCAGCAGCATGTCGGCCGAGCGGAGGCTCTCCTTGAAGGCGGCGGTCGAACGGTCCTGCATGGCCCGCACGAAGGTCGACAGGAAGCGTTCGGCGGTCAGATAGACCACCTTGGCCTCGGGCCGCAGGCGCTGGGCCTCCCACGCGATGGCGTTCAGCAGATGGGTCTTGCCGTAGCCATAGGGGCCGCAGAAGAAGATCGGGTTGAAATGGCCGTCGGCCCAGGACGCGGTCTGGCGCGCGATGGCCAAGGCGAAGGCGTTGCCTTGCCCCTCCACGAAACTGTCGAAGGTCAGCCGCTCCTGCAGACCGGCGGCACGGACGGCGCGCGGGCCGTCGGTGACCGGGGCCACGGTCGCCATCGGGGCAGGGGCCAAGGCCGGGGAAGCGGTGTCATTGGCGATGTTTACGGACATGGCCGGGGCCGGCGAACCGACCTCGGCGCGGCAACGGACCTCGAGCCGGCGCGACAGGCCGTCCAGGCCCAGCCACAGCTCGTTCATGCGACGCAGGGCGTTCTTGCGCACCCAGTCGCGGGCATAGGCGGTCGGGGTGACCAAGATCAGCTGGCCGGCCGCATCGGCGCGCACGGCCGAGGGCGCGATGTAGGAGCTGAACGGCCCCTCGCCGATTTCCGCGCGCAGTCGCACCGCCGCCTCGGTCCAGATCCGGTCCGGGTCCGTCATGCTCGCCACCGCCAAGCCCCCCTGCAT